>JAOSKK010000022.1 GCA_027493615.1 Verrucomicrobiota bacterium | reverse complement strand
CGGCAGTCTTCTCAGTGTGCCAGGCATGGCACAGTTCTTACGAGGTTAAAGTCCTCTGCAGGCCCTGATAGTGGGAACTGCTAGGCGAAGGCAACTGCGGCATCGCGAGGTGTCGTGGGGAGGAAGCCGGAGTCCAAACATCGGACTCGACGAACAGAAACCGGATACAAGGCCGGGGCCATGGGGTAAGCGGGCTGTGGACCGCGCCGCCCAATAACTATCCGGACATGGTCTTGGTAAATCCGGCGAGGCCCGATGGGAAGAATTGTGCCTTACCCTGGGAGGTCTCACGCTCCGCCGCCACGACGGCGGCTACGTTCGCGGCGACGCGGAGGGACGGGGCGTGAGAATTCAGCCGAGGTCATAGTACCCCGCGCCGCGGACCTAACGTCGCGGTGAAGAGCCGGTCGCGGCCACGGGCGGGGGAAGGACCGAACCTTTGATTCAAGGAGTCAGTCCTGGAAGTCTCGCGAGACATGGCGCGGCAGCAAGTCGCGGGGTATCAGCTGGACCTCTTCGAGGACCAGTGGAATCCCGCGTGCCACGGCGCAACCGGTGACGGCGGCACCGGAACTGGTGCGTGCGCGGCGCGGCAAGTGTCTCCGGCGGCGGACGGGCAACGCGCCTTGACGCATGCTCTGATGGACCGGGTCGCGGAGCTTGCGAACCTGACGGAGGCGGTGCGCCGTGTTCGCAGGAACAAGGGCGCGGCAGGGGCGGACGGCATGAGCGTCCGCGACCTGAAAGCGTGGTTTCCGTCGCATTGGCGGGAACTGCGGCAGCAGCTGCTGGACGGCACATACCAGCCTTCGGAAGTGCTGGGGTGGAAATCCCGAAGCCCTCGGGCGGAGTGCGCAAGCTCGGCATTCCGACGGTGGTGGATCGGGTGGTCCAACAAGCGTTGCTGCAAGCGCTTACGCCGCTTCTAGACCCGGCCTTTTCCGAAAGCAGCTTCGGGTTCCGTCCGAAGCGCAGTGCCCATCAGGCGCTGGCGCAAGCGAGCGACTACGTTCGCGAGGGCCGGTGCATCGTGGTCGACTTGGATCTGGAGAAATTCTTCGACCGGGTGAACCACGACATCCTGATGTCGCGCGTGGCACGGCGGGTGGGCGACAAGCGGGTGCTCCGCCTCATTCGGCGCTTCCTGGAAGCGGGGATGATGTGGGACGGCGCTTGTACGGAACGGCACGAGGGGACCCCGCAAGGCGGCCCGCTCTCGCCGCTCCTGGCCAACCTGCTGCTGGACGACCTCGACAAGGAGCTTGAGTGCCGGGGCCATGCGTTTTGCCGCTATGCCGACGACCTGCAGGTGTATGTGCGCACCCGCGAGGCGGGCGAGCGCGTGCTGGCCTCGGTAACCCGCTTTGTCGAGGGCAAGTTGAAGCTGCGCGTGAACCGCGAGAAAAGCGCCGTGGCGTTCGTGGAAGAGCGCAAGTTTCTGGGCCACCGCCTTCTCCGGGGCGGCAAGCTGGGGATTGCGCCCCAGAGCCTGAAGCGTGCGAAAGACCGCATCCGCCAGATAACGCGCCGGAACCGGGGGCACGTGAAAGTGCCCGAGATGATGGCGGAGCCTGAACAGCTTCCTCACCGGGTGGGTGCTCTACTACCGCCACGCGGCCTGCAAGACGCATCTGCAACGGCTGGGAGAATGGCTGCGCCGCAAACTGCGCTGCGTCATCCTCAAACGGCTGAAACGCACCAAGACGATAGCCGATTTCCTGCGGCGGCTTGGTGTGCCCGAATGGCGCGCGTGGCTACTCGCGCTCAGTGGAAAAGGCTGGTGGCGCATGGCGGGCAGCCCACAGGCAGCCGAAGCCATGAGCCTTCAATGG
Organism: Verrucomicrobiota bacterium; assembly: GCA_027493615.1. Taxonomy (GTDB): domain Bacteria; phylum Verrucomicrobiota; class Verrucomicrobiia; order Limisphaerales; family J093; genus DSVZ01. Next base: position 132 of record JAOSKK010000022.1, on the reverse strand, counting down.
TTCGCAAAGCAAAAGCTCATCGACCCTGTACAGAAGTATGAAGCGTTAAACAATCAAGGGAACCGCCGTGGTACCGAGCAGGTATGCCCGGTGGTGTGAGAGGGGAGAGGGGCAACCCCTCCCCCTACTCGA
>JAOSKK010000021.1 GCA_027493615.1 Verrucomicrobiota bacterium | reverse complement strand
CCTACTGTTTACAAAAACACAGGTCCCTGCTAAACCGTAAGGTGATGTATAGGGGGCTGACGCCTGCCCAATGCCAGTCTGTTAAGGGGAGGGAGTGAGAGCTCTGATCCGAAGCCCTGGTGAATGGCGGCCGTAACTATAACGGTCCTAAGGTAGCGAAATTCCTTGTCGGGTAAGTTCCGACCTGCACGAATGGCGTAACGATCTGGGCACTGTCTCAACGAGGGACTCGGCGAAATTGTAGTCTGCGTGAAGATGCGCAGTACCCGCAGCAGGACGGAAAGACCCCGTGGAGCTTTACTATACCCTGGTATTGGCATCTAGGATCTCGTGTAGAGGATAGGTGGGAGGCTTTGAAGCAGCTTCGTCAGGAGCTGTGGAGCCAACGGTGGAATACCACCCTCGTGATCACTGGGTATCTAACCGGATCGTCATCCCGGTCCGGGACAGTTCCAGGCGGGTAGTTTGACTGGGGCGGTCGCCTCCTAAACAGTAACGGAGGCGCACAAAGGTTCCCCCTCAGCGCGATCGGAAACCGCGCAGAGAGTGCAAGAGCAGAAGGGAGCTTGACTGCGAGACCTACAAGTCGAGCAGGTGCGAAAGCAGGTTCTAGTGACCCGACGGTTCAGAGTGGAATGGCCGACGCTCAACGGATAAAAGCTACCCCGGGGATAACAGGCTTATAGCGCCCACGCGCCCATAGCTACGGCGCTGTTTGGCACCTCGATGTCGGCTCGTCGCATCCTGGGGCTGGAGTTGGTCCCAAGGGTTGGGCTGTTCGCCCATTAAAGAGGTACGCGAGCTGGGTTCAGAACGTCGTGAGACAGTTCGGTCCCTATCCGCTGCGGGCGTAGAATCTTGAGGGGTGCCGCTCCTAGTACGAGAGGACCGGAGTGGACGAACCCCTGGTGTACCGGTTGTCGCGCCAGCGGCATACGCCGGGTAGCCATGTTCGGACGGGATAACCGCTGAAAGCATCTAAGTGGGAAGCCCACCCCAAGATGAGGATTCATAGGGTCGAGGAAGACTACCTCGTGATAGGCCGGAGGTGTAAGTGCAGTAATGCATTCAGCTGACCGGTACTAATCCCATCAGCTTGCCGCTCCCCTGTACCCAGTGTCATGTCCTGCGACGATCTTGATCGCATCCCTATTCGATTTCCAGTTTCCCGGTGAACATTGCGATGGGGCCACACCTGTTCCCATTCCGAACACAGCAGTTAAGCCCATCTGCGCCGATGGTACTGCGGGGGCGACTCCGTGGGAGAAAGTAGGTATTTGCCGGGTTATCCTATCCGGACGCCACCCGTGAGGGTGGCGTCGGTGTTTAGTGAACCGGTCTACCCCGAACCCGCCACCACCCGGCGCTCCCCCGGTCCGGCACCCTCGCCTGCGCCCGCCGGCCCACGCCTTCGCCGCCCCGTGCCCCATGGTCGTCAGCAGTCCGTCGAGGGCGCCTTCCCCGCGCAGTTGTTCTCCAGGGGTGGGTCGGCGGAGGCGGCCGCGATCCGCTGCGATCTAGGCAGGGACAAGCCCTGCCGGAACGGGCGGGGCTTGTGGCCGCCCCGCGGCAAGGAAGGCGCTGTCTGCTTGCCTTGCCGCGGCGAAGGAGGCCGCTGCCCATCGGCCGCCCCGCGAAGGCGAACGCGCTGCCCAAACGCCCGCCCCGCGGCACGAAGGCGCTGCCCGGTGGCCGGCGCAGGGGGCACCAGGTGGGGGCGCCTCGCTGCGCCCGCACCCGCGCCAGAGCGCCAGCGCGGCACTCAACCCGAGGGCAAGGCACGGACGCCGTCGAGGAGCAGGAGCGCGGGCTGGAGCCACGAAGCTAGCGGCAGGGGTATGGCCTTGAGTCGTGAGGAGCAGCCGGCCGCGCCGTATCTGGGGGCGGCGGCTCGTGCAGGCCGGGACGGGCCGCGGGCCAGGTGCTGGCGGTCGCTGGCATCGCGGTGATGTACCGTGGCGAGCGGGCGGGCCCGCACCCACTGGCCTGCCCCCGAGAACTGATCCACCCGCTATGGGGTCCCTGGCGCCTGACCGTCAGATCGGCAGGCGGCAGAGGACGAGGACATGGCAAGGAAGCGCGCGCGGCGGCACACGCCGGAACAGATCATCAGCAAGCTGCGGGACGCCGACGTCGATTTGGCGAACGGTGCCACGGTCGGCGAGGTCTGCCAGAAGCTGGAGGTCAGAAAGCAGACCTACTACCGCTGGCGCAGCCAGTACGGCGGGATGAAGGCCGAGGAAGCGCGGCGGCTGCGGGAGCTGGAGCAGGAGAACGCCCGGCTGAAGAAGATCGTCGCCGAGCAGGCGCTCGACATCTCGATGCTGGGGGGCTCAACGAGGGAAACTTCTA
>JAOSKK010000020.1 GCA_027493615.1 Verrucomicrobiota bacterium | reverse complement strand
CCAGGTGATGTCCCAGGAACCGTACCGCTCGGCGCCCCGGATCTTCCTGATCGTGGATAACGGCACCTCCCACCGGGGGGAAATCGGTCCATCGGCTTCAGGGCCGGTGGAAGAATCTCGTTGTGGTGCACACCCCGTGTCAGTGATCGCGTAAAAATACCCCCCTGTCGTCGCTGAATCTGGCCCCCTGATCCTGGCAAGGAGGGGCATATGGAGAACGTCGCTGTCTTGGGCCACACTCTTCGGCAGACCGATTTGCCGGAGAGGGAGATGATCAACCGGGACAAGCACGGAGCCGTCGTGGAGCTTGCCGGGCGCGGCACGCCGAAGAAGGCCATCGCGAGGATGCTGGGGATCGGCATCCGGTCGGTCCGCCGCATCCTCAAGCGCAAGCAGTGGAGGCCCTACAAGCGGCGCCCGCCGGCCAAGACGGTGCTTTCGGGCTTTGAGGAGTTCCTCACGCGCCGTGCTCCGGAGGTAGGGTTTAACTGCGTGGTGCTGCTGCGGGAACTGAAGCTTTTGGGCTACGCCGGGGGCTACCCGGCGGTGCAGCGCTTCGTCAGCCGCTGCGCGAAGCGTTCCGGCGGGACGCCGAGGCGACGCTTCGCTTCGAGACCGCGCCGGGCCTGCAGGGACAGGTCGACTGGGGGAGCAGCTTCGTCTGGTTCGACGACCGGCGCGTTCGGGTCCGGTTCTTCGCCCTGGTGCTCGGTTACTCCCGCCGGATGTTCGCCCGGGCGTATCCCAACGAGCGCCTGGTCCACCTCATCCAGGGCCACGAGGCGGCGTTTGCCTGGTTCGGCGGCATGCCGCGCGAACTGCTCTACGACAACCCCAAGACGATGGTTGCGGGACGGGATCCGGTCTCCGAGGAGATCGCGCTCAACCCCACCTTCAAGGACTTCGTTAACCACTACGGCTTCCGGGCCCGCTTCTGCCATCCCTACCGCGCCCGGACCAAGGGGGAAGATCGAGTCCGGAATCAAGTACATCAAGGGCAACTTCCTCGTCGGGCGCCGCTTCCACGACCTGGACGATCTCAACCGCCAGCTCGAGGCGTGGCTTACTGCCGTGGCCGACGTCCGCATCCACGGGACCACGGGGGTGCGCCCTCTCGACCGGTTCCCGCAGGAGACCCTTCTCTCCCTGGCCCACGCGCCGCCCTACCGCCTCGAGAGCGCCATCCTCCGGCAGGTGCCCAACGACGCCCGGGTGTGCTTCAGGACCAACCGCTATTCCGTCCCGGTGGCATCTTATCGGCCGCCGGGTCGAGATCCGCGCGGAAGGCGACGAGGTGGCGCTCCTTCATGACGGTCATGAGATTGCCCGCCACGATCTCTTGTCGGGGCGGTTCCAGGAACGGGTCGATCCGGCCCACTTCCGCGGCCTGTTCCGGACGGTCGTTTCCGAGGAGCCGAGCAAGCCGCCTCATGATCCTAGGTTCCCCGTCGAAGACGTCATGGTGAGGGACCTCTCGCTCTACGACCGGGTCGCCGGCATCGGAGGTGCGGGATGAGTCACCTTGGCGCCCTGGAACAGGAACTGCGCGAACTGAAGCTCACCCGCCTGGCCGAGCAGCTCCCCACCTTCCTCTCCGATGCGGCCAAGCAGGAGTGGGACTTTCACACCTTCCTGGGCCACGTCGTGAAGGAAGAGCTCCTGGCCCGGCGGGACCGGCGCACGGAGATGGCCACCCGGATGGCCCGGCTGCCCTTCGTCAAGACGCTGGAGAGCTTCGACTTTGCCTACCAGCCCTCCATCAACGTGAAGCAGATCAAGGAGCTGGCCGCGGTGCGCTGGATCGCCAACGGGGAGAACCTGATCCTTTTGGGGCCGCCCGGGGTGGGCAAGACCCACCTCGCCGTGGCGCTGGGGATCAAGGCGATCGAGCAGGGCTACAAGATCCAGTTCACCGGCGCCCAGGCCCTGATCGCCTCGCTGGCCCGGGCCCACGGCGAGAACCGGCTCGAGGAGCGGCTCAGCTCTACTGCCAATCCAAGCTCCTCATCGTCGACGAGATCGGCTACATCCCGATCGACCGGCACGGGGCCAACCTCTTCTTCCAGCTCATCTCCCGGCGGTACGAGAAGGGGGCGATGATTCTCACCTCCAACCAGCCGTTCTCCGGCTGGGGAGGTCTTCGGCGACGCCGTCATCGCCACGGCGATCCTGGACCGGGTGCTCCACCATTCGATCACCATCAACATCAAGGGCGAGAGTTACCGGCTCTGGAGAAAAGCTCAAGGCCGGGATCGTTCAGCGCAAGGAACCGAAAGACTGAACGGGACAGGGGGCCAGATTCGACGATCAAAAGGGGGCCGTTTTCGGCGATCCTGACACCTGCGCCGCCGCCCGGGGGATGTTGGGAAAAGCAACCAGATGGCCGACCGGGAGAACCGGCTTCCCCTTGTGCTT
>JAOSKK010000019.1 GCA_027493615.1 Verrucomicrobiota bacterium | reverse complement strand
CCGGCCAACTGATGAAATCCGTTGTCGTACTGAAACCCACGGCGCGGCGCTGAAGCCCGTACAGGTACCCATGAAGTTTGACGTACGCGAGATAACGGCCACGAAGGGGATCCCAGGCCACGTGAGCCACATCGCTGTCGCCAAGATTCAGCGGGTTGTTCGGGAGACCACTCCAGTGGACACCATCGCCGGACCAGGCGCCCATGAATCGGCCAGCCGCATGAGCGAGAAACGTGTAGCGGCGATTCGGATTCGTATTGAACGGGGTGTGGACGACCGACCCCACCGTGCCGAGGGTTGTGTACATGTTGTTGGCCGTCGAGCCGTTGTACGAGATGATCCCCAGAGCCGGTTTGGTCCAGTGGATACCGTCCGTGCTCGTCGCGTAGCAGCTCGGGGGCCCTGGGCCATAGGTCCGGTACCAAATCCGATAGCCGGAATGGTCCTCGGTCGGCAACACGGTGCCTGAAACGAAGGTGCTTTCCCCCTCCCAGGGCTTGTCCGCCTGGAGTACCGGGTTCCCAGCGTGTTTCTCGAACGCATGATAGCTCGGGTCAGGCCCGACATGCTTGTGACGATCGAGTTATCAACGAAGAGTTGCCAGGGACCCGTCAGATCGCTGAGTGAGTCGGCCGCGCTTGTCCCCACCGCCAACAGGAGACAGATCACACAGACTGAGCAGAGCCCGGGGATCCCCGTCCACGCTTTGTGTAACATGGCGAACTCTCCGCGAGGTCCTTCTACGGTATTTTAATCTAAGCCTCGCGGGATGCGATGGGCAAACCCGCCTCCACCCCGGGGTTCGCGACAGAATCGGCGGCGGTGCATTTCCGAGCAGAGCGCAGAGCGACGGGCCAGGCCTGGAAGCCTCGCATCTTCCACCGCCAGCGACTCGGCAGCAGACCCCGCGCTGACTTCGGCGAACTCCTTCGGGTCTGAGCCTCAGGGGTCGAAGACAGTCGAGCCGCGTTTGGGGCTCTGATAAGCCCCGCCGATTCCGTCATGGACCCCGTGCGGGGTTGGCCAGGATGCCTTGGCCCGCAGGCCGGGACTCTTCCCCAATCCCTGCCGATCGCTACCATGCTCGGCCATGGACGTGATCCGGCTGAACGACATCGGATTTCAGCGGGCGGGCCGCTGAATCCTCCGCGATGTCTCCTGGACCATCGCGAGGGGCCAGCACTGGGCCTTGCTCGGTGCCCAACGGCTCGGGCAAGACCACGCTGCTGAAAATCATCACCGGTTATGAATTGGCCCAGCGAAGGCAGTGTCGAGGTGCTCGGGCAGCCGTTCGGCGAGTGCGATCTGCGCCCAACTCCGCAGGATGATCGGGTGGACCAGTTCCGCCCTGCTGCACCAGTTTTCCCCCACCCGACACGGCTCTGGAGGTTGTCTCTCCGGGCTGGACGGCTCGCTCGGCCTGTATCGCGCCTTCACGGAAGCGGGCACGGCCGCGCCCTGCACGCGCTGACCCTGCTCGGCTGCGGCGGCATGGCCCGGCAGAGGGCCAGACTTCTTTCCCAGGGCGAGCAGCAGCGTGTCCTGATCGCGCGGTCACTGGTCTGCGACCCCGCACTGCTCATTCTCGACGAGCCCTGTGCCGGGCTGGACCCCGCCGCCCGCCTGTCGTTTCTTGAGGGCCTGGCCGGCCTGGCCCGCCGGGCGGATGCACCCACAATGATTTTCGTCACCCATCACATTGAGAGGAAATCGGGAACTGGATCAGCCACCTGCTGATCCTGGAGAGGCGGAGAAACGCTGAGCAGCGCCCCCCCCTGGAGACGGTGCTGACCAGAGAATCAATCAGTGGGGCTTTCGATTTTCCGTTTGCCGTCGAGAAGGACGGCCCGCATTGGCGAATGTCCCCCTCAGCCGGTAACCGCCCGTCCCATGTCCGGGCAGTCCCTGAAGCGAGGTTGTCCACACCTTCATCGGGTCTGCACCAGACGGGGCACACCCTTTCGCCAAAGTAAGGGAAAACCGCTTGCTTCGGGTCGCCCTAAACCGATCAGCCGTCTATAATTACGCAAGTTCTGGGTTCACGTTTTGCAGGGCGCTGACCGACGTAACACGACACCCGGGGCGGTTCCTTGGCACATTTCGACACCACCGCCCTGACGAAGCGTTGAGCAACAAGGAGATCCTTCCATGCAGCGCTACAGGTCTGCACGCGCTTTCACATTGATTGAGATCCTGGTGGTCGTTGCCATTATCGCCCTCCTGATCGCCATCCTTCTGCCCGCGCTGGCCAAGGCCCGGGAGCAGGCCCGCACGGTGATGTGCCGTTCCAACATGAAACAGATCCTCTATGGCATGCAGCTCTACGTGAGCGAGTACGGCCGGCTGCCGGCGACACAGAGTACCTTCTACGAGAACGACGATCTTCCCGGCACAGCCGCCTGCTGGGCTTCGGCTCCGGACACACATGGGAAGGGGCGACCTGCGGACTGGCCTACAGCTCGGTGGGAATGACCGTAGAAGAGGCCGTTCCCAGGGCGCGGCACCATCTTCAAGTACGCGAAAGCCCGAGCTGTGCTATGTGTCCGTCCGATCAGCCCGGCGGTGCCACACCACACCCACTGGGAGGAGGCGGGAACGGGTTCATCAGTTACTCGATGTACGCCTACATCGGGTGGCTTCGATCCCGAGGACGTGGTGTCATTCCGATATCCCCAGGGCACACCGCTTCAACTGGACCCCTTCGGCAACCAGCGATCGTTCACCGCCGGGCAGGTCAGCAAGAACACCGACTCTGAGTTCAAAATGCCTTCGAGGAGCATCCTTATTACCACATCAACGCGCCGCGACAGGCGGCTTGGGTTCGGCGAGGGAACTTCAACGTCGCCGACAAGATCACCACCCGTCACAGTCCGGGCTTCCCAACCCGCCCGTCGGGCCGGTCAAGAGCCTGGGGCGGACGAACATCGGCTTCCTGGATGCGCATGCGGGAAACGCGGATGTACCCGATCGAAACAAGCGCGACCTCGTTGTTCGTGGAGATGGGATATCCCATCACCGGGGCAAACCTAGTTGCCTTCATGTACCGGTTCAAAAAAGCCAGCGACTGTCCGGAAATGACACCTCGCTGCAGGAGGGGATAGGATTCTGGTCATTCTTCAGGAGGGTTGGAAACCCGACCTCGGTCGTTTCTTCAGGAAAGGAGCGGAACAAGATGAGAAAGCACTGGCACGGATTCTGGCAGGGCGGTCGTGTGCGCTGGCGATGGCGGGTCCGGCGTACGGGAACGTGCTTACCGGGCGCGCTGAGCATCGCCGACACTGACATCAACGACACTTGCGAAGCCCTGCAGTTGACCTACTTCTCCTCAACGAGGACGCCGACGGCGACGGGACCAACCGGGGGTCAAGATCGAGGGTGGTTAATCACCTCGGTACGGTGGTCCGAACCGTCAACCTCGAGCGGCAGAAGAAGGGCAAACACACCTTCGTCTGGGACGGTCGCAACAACAGCGGCGCGCGTGGCCAACACGCCCGGCGTCAACGAATACTACCAGGTCCGGATCACCACCGCCGACTTTGGCTACACCGCCTGGACACAGATCAGCAGCGACGCCAACACCACGCTGCAGTTCGAGCAGCCGCGAGGCATGGCCGTCAACCGCAACGCCAACAGCCCCTACTACGGCCGGATCTACGTGGCGAACACCCGCGCGGCTGCCCACCGCCACCGGGCGGCCCTGCGGCGATGGGCTATATGTGATCAACCCGGACCAGAGCAACGCCCACCCCGCAGGCCAGGAAAACACCGCCCGGACCGGTGGCCTGAACTGGACGCTCGACACCGGTTTCTCCAGCCCCTTCAGACCTGAGGTTGGGCCGGACAGCAACCTGTACATTGGCGACTGGTCCGACGGGCATGGTGGAATCTACGTCGGCGACCCCGACCTGAACACCATCTCTCCGCTGCTGCAGGGAGAGGGAGACACTGCCAACCCTACCGTTCATGGCAGCATTGTGAGCTCACCTCTGGTCAGCGGCACGCTGGCTGGCGGGAAACCCGGCGGTCTACGCCATTGATGAAGACCTCATTCCCAGCGTGGGCGGGGGCGTCGGCAACGACCTCTGGCTGTGGAGCATCGGCGCCGGCGGGCTTCCTGGAACACAGTCCTGACGGCGCGACACATCAATGATGACACGCAGAACACCGGCGAGTGCTGTACCAACTCATGGATCCAGTCCGTTGCCGGCGTTCTGGCCGATGCCGAGCGCGCGACCGGACGGCAAGTTCTACCTGGCCCAGCGGCGGTCCGACGGGAACCAGGTCGGTGTCCTGGTCCTCGAGGAACAGGCGGACGGGCTTGGCGGCACGGAAGTGCGGGCGATCTGGGGACTCCCTGTCCGCCAGCCGGACGCTGGCCGGCAACCCCACCGCCGCCGATATCCTGCGCGAGACTTACACCGTCAAAGTATCGCCCGACGGCAACACACTGGCCGTGCTGAACATCTACGGCACCACGCACCTGATCCCAGCTGATTGGGGGCATCCCCAACCTGGGCGCGGAGCTCCCCTCTGGCGACATTTCCTGTGAGTGCAGGAGGCGGGCGGGACTGCGCCTGGGACAACGCCGGCAACCTTTACGTCACTTCGAATATCGAGGAAGTC
>JAOSKK010000018.1 GCA_027493615.1 Verrucomicrobiota bacterium | reverse complement strand
GGCGCTGACGCCGGGAACGGACTTGGAGGATCGCCTCGCCGCGGCGACGGGCCGCCTCCAGCATCACGCGGCGGACCACGTGGTGCACGAGGAGGTGGAGCCGGATTTCCCGATGGAGGTTCTCGGGGGTTTTGCAGCTCAAGTGAACAGCACATCCAGGTCGCGAGCGCCGTGCTGGACCCGGACGATCTCCACGCCGACTCCCTCAAATAGCTCGATCACCCGGCCATCAATTACCGTGCGCACGCTCACACCCATCTAGCCTTTGCCGTAGCCAGGCACCTATGTCTCATGCCGCTCCCCAGCTCCGGTCTTCCCACCTAGTACATCCCTACCAGCAAAGCCACTAGGTTGACTCCCGTACGCCATCAACGTCGCCCTAATCGCTTCGAGGTGCCTCACTTGAGCATGTCCTTGCTGCTCGGACAACTCCACTGCTATCAAACCCAAGGCGGCATAATTCCCCCCTATCCCTGCATCCCAGTGTCTAATCGTCTCCAACTGCCGAGACACCAATTGGTCATCACCGCGTGCGATTGGGCCGGTCAAGGCGTGCGCCGTGCCCAACACGTAGTTATTCACGATTGTCCCTTCCACAATTGGTCTCATTAGCTGCATCGCTATTGACCGTTCGATCCCCGCCTTTTCATAGCACCGTAGTCCGACTTCTAGCAGCGCAGTCAGATAGTTGCACACCACGACTGTCCCAGCGTGATACAGCAGCTTGTACTCCGGATTCACCGCGAACAGGATACCTCCCACAGGTTCGAAGAGTTCCGTAACGAGATGGATAGCCTCCCCATCTCCCTCAACGGCACAGTACGTTCCTCGGAATGACTCCACGGACAGCCCTGGATCGGCGAAGCTCTTCACGGGGTGTACACTGGCTATCCTTCCACCTCGCTTTCGCACTACCGCCATGCTCTCCGACGGCTGGGAACCACTGCAGTGAAGAACAACCGTTCCATCCCTTACCGCCGGAGACGCAGCCACTTTACTGCTACACTGTGAGATAGCATCATCCGACGCCGCAATTAATACGACGTCGGCCGGCACCAATTCCTCAAAGTCCTCGACCACCTGACCACTTCCAATGAATTCAACAGCAGTTTGAGCTGATGCACGAGACCGGTTCAGCACTTGGACCACTCGTGCCACCCCATGGATCGTAAACAGTTTCCCAAGTGTCTTTCCAACCTTACCACAACCGATGATACTTATCGTTTTCATCGTTTCGTCCGTAGGCGCAGAATCAGTGACAACCCAGCGTATTCCGGCGCCCGTTCCACTTCACGGATCTTTTGCTCGCGCGAACGGCGAGACGCCAACAACGTCACCGTCGATGTCATAGTCGGAATCGCTATCTGCAAGGCTGTCTGCCAATCCATCCCGCATAGTGCTCCAACAACGTACCCCGCAGCGTTGACCCCGGCGACTGGCAGCAACCACTTATCCACCTCCGACTTGCACTGGTCGACGCGTTTGGACAGTTCTCGGATCGCCGGCAGTAGCTCGTACGACACCATACCTGCCACGTCCCTGCCTTCACCGTGCGTTCCTTCCAACTGGCATAACTGAACGACTTGCTTCATGCGAGTCGAATACGCTTTCAGTTCTTCGCCCAGCTTCCCCGCAGAACCATCATCTCGTCGACCCCACGAAAACCCACCTCAGGGAGAGCCGCAAGTGTGCTCAGCCCCACCTGAGCAGCTAGGTGTCCCGCATCACCCTTCCCAGCCCCTGTGCCACCGTGGTCTATTCCGCATATCAACCGCTGGAACAGTTGACCTGCTTCCGGAGATGCGAAAACGGGAACGACGTTGTTGTTGTAGCGCATGTCCTTTATGACGTCGGCAAGGTATCCCGCGTACGGCGAATCGTGCGCCGCATTCGTCAGAGACCACTCATACGCATAACGTTCCGCCTTGAGGTAGTTCCTGGCGTGTTGAGCGATTCGGTTGCGAAGAACATCTGCGGCCGCGTCGTTCCAATCCCGACGGCCCATGAACGTGCCTACGACCGCCGCTCTAACCTCTGCTGCGACTTTCTGTCGTGCTGACTTAATCGCGTCAGCCGACGAAATCTTCGGGTTCTGGTCGCGCGCCTGAAAAATGCCCTCTACGATTGCCGTTGACCTGCGCCCCTTCATCTCTTCGTTGAAGGCGGTCACGAGATCTCGTACGAGCGGCATGTCCTCCGTTTTGAGACCCAAGTCCCAACTAGCCGAGGCTAACCATTCGTGGGCAATCACGCTTTCCCTAGTCAAGTCTGCATACGTCTGCAGAAGGTCGTGCAACACGGGTTCTCCTTGCGCGATGTCTTTGATGACCCCTGCCTGTTCGTACGGAGTTACTGCCTAGTCCTTGGCATAGGCTACACTCTCTGCACAAAAGAAGGAGCGCACTAACTCTCGGTTGTTATGAAGGTCGGCGAGGTCCTGCTCGACGCGCTCTCGCAGTGACTCATTCTTCCTGAGAGGCTTTTTGGATACGCCGTTGGTTTTCATACTGGGCAGTCTTTTAGATAGACTACACTCGGCATTGTGTCTATAATCGCGGTCGTGGCAAAGATTGATGGACGCACACTGGATCACAAGGCTCTGGAACACATGAGGATACTCGCTGTCAGGCGAGTCGTGGAAGACGGGGAGGACCCCAGTGAGGTCATGCGATCTTTTGGATTATGCCGGACCACGATTTACCCCTGGTTGCGAAAGTTTAACGATGAAGGGTGGGACGCGCTGGTCGAGAAGATCGCTCAGGGCCCCGAGCCGAAGCTCAACGAGAAGCAACGCCAGCGAGTGAAGCGGTGGATCCTGGGCAAAGACCCAAGACAGTATGGCTTTGAGTTTGGGCTATGGACACGGCGAATCGTGCAGACACTTATTCAGGAGAAAATGGGGATCGAGTTGGGCTTGACGGCAGTGGGGAGGCTGTTGGCGAGCCTGGAGATCACCCCCCAGAAGCCTCTGCGCCGTGCCTACGAGCGAGATCCGCAAGCGGTGGATGTGTGGATGAAGGAAACCTATCCCAAGCTGCGGAAGCGGGCCAAACGAGCGGGCGCGATGATCTTCTTCCTCGAGGAGGCGGGCTTTCAATCGGATCCGCCGCTGGGTCGCACCTATGGGTTAAAGGGGACCACGCCGGTCGTCGTGACCTCTGGACAGCGGCAGAGTATCAATGTGATCAGCGCGGTCAACGCATGCGGGGCGTTTTGGGCCGCGACGTACACCGGCAAGTTGAACGCGGAGTCCTTTGTGCGTTGGCGCTCACGGGAAGTTGACCGGGTCTGCTCACGGGCAGTGACCCACCTGACGGCGAGGGGCTTGCCTTTCCAGGGAGGGGGCAGGCCTGGCGGGCGTAAGAAACCCCTTGCCCTACCTCGACAGCCGGCGGCCGTTTCCGTAAGACAAGGGGCGCTTAAACAACGTCGGTGTTCATAGCCAGAACCTGGGTTTTTGGCAATCCAGATCGCGGTCCATTTTCGGTTCGCCGAAGATTGGTATCGAGCCGGTCCGGTCCTCGGCTTGGTGCTCGCGTACTACGCGGTGCTGCGATCGGTGCTGCGGGCCCAGCCTGAGTTGCGCCGGTGCCGGACGCGCTGTCGGCACTGCGGGATTTTCTTTCTGACCCACCCGCGCAACGCGGGGCGGCGGGATTTGGGCTGTCCCTTCGGCTGTCGAGCGGCGCATCGCCGACGCCAGTGTAATCAACGCACGGCGGCCTATTACGGGGAGGAAGCGGGCCGGGACAAGAAACGGGCGCTCAACGCCCGGCGCCGTAAAACGCCCGCTCGCCTGGCCCCACCGTCACCGCCACCCCCCGCCGCCTCCGCCGCCTCCGGCCGACCAACTGCCCTCGGCCTGGCCGCGAACGATGCTCCCGTATCTGCAGATGGTGAGCGGTCTGATCGAGGGGCGTCCGGTGAGTCTGACGGAGGTCGTGGCGATGCTGCTCCGGGCCCTGAGACAACACCGCATGGCCCGCACGCGCCGGATTGACCACACTGTGGCCTGGCTGCATGCAGAACCTCCCTGAGCGCGGGCCGAGCGGGGTCACCGACCTCGAACTGGCAGCTTTGGACCTGCGTTACGAGGGCTATCGGCTGCGCCAACCGCGCCGCGAGGCAGCCCTCTTGGCGGCCATCGCCCAAGCGGGCATCCAGGAACCGTTGGTGGGGGTCATCCGCGACACGACCCCCATCCTGCTGGACGGCTTCCAGCGTGCCCGCTGTGCCCGCACCCTCCACCTGCACGTGGTGCCCTTTGCGTCGTGGGGCACCGACGAGGTCGCCGGCATCCTCCAACTCCTGCGCGCCGACCGCCAACACGCCCTGAGCTTGTTGGAACAAGCGCGCTTCGTCGATGACTTGCACACCGAGCGCGGTCTGGCGCCCGCCGACATCGCCCGGGAACTGGGCCGCAGCCCGGCCTGGGTCACCGTCCGCCTGGGTTTGCTGCGGGAACTGAGCCCGGTCGTGCGGGACGCGCTCTTCGCCGGGGCCTTCCCGGTGTACGCCTACCTCTACACCCTGCGCCCCTTTAGGCGTCTAAGGAGCGTCACCGCCGCCGACTTGGACCAGTTCATCGGCGCCCTCCGTGGCCACCGGCTGAGCGTGCGTCAGATCGAAGGGCTGGCGCACGGCTTCTTCCGCGGCCCACCGTCCTTTCGGCAGGAACTGCTCGCGGGCCACCTGACCTGGGCCCTGCAGCACCTGGAGGCGGCCCCCCCGGACCCGGACGGTTGCAGCGACTTGGAACGCGTCTTCCTCCAGGACCTGGAACAGACCCAGAAGGCGATGCTCCGGGTCCTGGCCAAAAGTCAGGACCCCAAACTGCAGAGTGCGGCCTTCCGCGCCCAAGCCAATCTGCTTACCGCCGCCTTGCTCGGCCCGACGACCGCGTTCCTGCGCACCTTGCGTCAACTCCATGATCACACCGGACAAGCGTAAAGCCCTCTTTGTACTCCACCAGCAAGGCCTCTCCATCCGGCAGATGGCCCGGCAACTGGCCGTCAGCCGCCAGGCCGTGCGCCGCGCCATTGCGCAACAAGAGGGAGTCGCCGCGCCGCGCCTTTGTCCCGCCCCTGGACCCGGGTTGGTGCGCCACCTCTACACGCAATGCGACGGTTACGTGCAGCGCGTGTGGGAAAAGATTGCGCGAGGAGCACGGGGTGGACGTCAAGTACTCGACGCTCACGCGTTGGCTGCGGCAGTGGGGGGATCGGCCAGCCCCTGGCCACCCGTTGTCAACGGGTGCCCGACGAGCCGGGGGCCGAGATGCAGCACGACACCAGCCCCTTCACCGTCCTGCTGAGCGGGGTGCCGACCAAGCTGCAGGCCAGCCTGCTCTACCTGCGGTACTCCAAGCGCCGCTACCTCCAGTTCTACCGCGTCTTCGACCGCTTCCGGATGAAGTGCTTCCTGCACCGGGCGCTGGTGCACTGGGCTTACGCGCCTCCGGTCTGTGTCATCGACAACACCAACCTCGCCCGGTGGCGCGGCCCAGGCGCGCAGGCGGTGATGGTCCCGGAGATGGAGGGCCTTCGCCAAAACCTATGGCTTTCGGTTCCTCTGCCACGCCCGCGGACACAGTGATCGGAAGGCCGGCGAGGAGAGGAGTTTTCCACCGTCGAGACCAACTTCCTGCCCGGCCGCACCTTCGAGAACCTCGCAGACTTGAATCGCCAAGCCCTGGACTGGTCGACGGTGCGGATGGAGCAACGGCCCCAGGGCAAGGCCAGCCTCATTCCCGCCCAAGCCTTCGAACACGAAGTGCACTTCCTCCAGCCCTTGCCTCCCTACCTGCCCGCGCCCTACCTGATCCTGGAACGGAGCGTGGACGAATACGGCTATGTCGCCGTGGACGCCAACTACTACTGGGTGCCCGGCACCGGCCGCGGTCGCCTCACGGTGTTACGCTACGAGGACCAGCTCCAGATTTACGTGGCGGGCCAGCTCGCCATCAATACGCCCTGGCCCCCGACGGCGTCCGTAACCAGCAGTTCGATCCGCCCGATAAACCCGCCGCCCACGCCCAGCCGCGGCATCGCCCCCCAGCCCAGCGACGAGGAGGAGCGCTTGCGCGCCCTGGCCCCCACGGTCAGCGCGTATGTGGACTTCCTCCTGGCCACCCCGGGACACCTGCGTCACCAGACCCTGCGCCGACTCTGGGCGTTGAGCCAACGGATGAGTCCCGAGCTCTTCGTCCGGGCGGTCGAGCGCGCCCACCGCTATCGCCTCCCCGAGCTCAAGACCCTCGAACGCCTCGCCCACCTCGTCGTGCAGGCCACGCCCGGCCAGCTCCCCTGCCGGCCATTGATGAGTCCTTTCGCGACCGTCCTGCCTACCAGGACGGCGCGCTCACCGAAACCCCCAACCTCACCGCCTACGATGACTGACGAACTCCAAGCCAAACTGCGTGCCTTGCGCCTGCCCCGCCTGGCCAAGCACTGGGACCAGGACCTCAAGAGGCCGCCCGCCAGCGGATGTCCCATGCCGCCTTGCTCACTCACATCGTGGAAGAGGAGTACCGTCTCCAGGGCGACCGCGCCCGGCAGCAGCGCCTGCGGCGCGCCCGTCTGCCCGAGCCCTGGACGATCGAAACCTTCCCCTTCGACCGCCAGCCCAAGCTCAACCGCAAAGCCATCTTCGCCCTCTACGACACCCTGGACTTCCTGGCCAAGGCCCAGAACATCATCTGGCTGGAGCCGCACCGGCTGTGGCAAGACCGGCCTGGCCTCCAGCTTCCTGGTCGGGGCCATCCAGCGCGGGGCCACCGGTCGGTACGTCCTCTTCGCCGACCTGGTCGCCCGAACTCTATCAAACCGTCGCCCTCCACGCCCAGGAAGCGGTGCTCCAGAAGTATCTGCGCTGGGACCTGCTCCTGATCGATGAAATCGGCTACGTCGAGGTCGAGCCCGTCCAGGTGGGCCTCTTCTTCCCCCTCATGCAAAGCGTCACCGCAAGAAATCCACGCTCCTGACCTCCAACCTGGGCTTCAGCGACTGGGGCTCCTTCCTCAAGAACGATCACCTCACCGCCGCCCTGATTGACCGGCTCACCGAAACCAGCCATGTCTTCAACCTGCGGGAGTGTGTCACCTGCGCGGCAAGCTCTCCCCCCGACCCATGACCTGGCAGGAGCGGGCCAAC
>JAOSKK010000017.1 GCA_027493615.1 Verrucomicrobiota bacterium | reverse complement strand
TGCCCCGGAAGCGGCAAGACGGTAACCCTTCGCCTCTTCCTCCAGTCCATTGTGCCCCGGATTGACCCGGCCCGGGCGCATCCCGACCAGATCATCCTCTTTGACGCCAAGCGTGACATGCTCGACATCCTCGCCGGCATCGGTCTTCCCGCCGGCGCCCGACTCTGGAATCTCAACCCGTTTGACGCCGGCTCAATCCCCTGGGACATCGCCCACGATATCCGCACCCCGGCCGCCGCCCGGTACTTCGCCGCGCTCCTAGTCCCAGCCGATGAGCGCGAGAACGCGCCTTACTTCACCAACGCCGCCCGACAACTGGTCTTTGCCGTTCTTCTCGCCTTCATCGAGAAACGCAACACCAACTGGGCATTCCGGGACCTCCTTTGTGCGCTCCGCACCAAGGAGCGCATTCTCGCCATCACCCGGTCCTCACCGACCGCCTGGGAACGCGCCGCTTCGGTCTTTGCCGACGAACGCCACTTCGGCTCCGTGCTCTCGACCGTGGGGACCAAGGTGACCCGCTTCGACGAGGTCGCCGCCCTCTGGCACCACGCCATGCAAGACCCCGCTTGCCAGCGCTTCACGGTGCGAAACTTCATGCGCCACGGCGGGCTCTTGCTCCTGGGGAACCACCCCGTCTTTAACGAATCGCTTTGGCCGGTCAACGCCATGCTCCTTAAGGTGGTCACCGACCAGGTCCTCACCGAGCCCGAAACCAACCTGCCCCGGTTCTGGTTCATCCTTGATGAGTTTCGTTGGATGGGTCGCGTGGATTGCATCCGCCAGCTCCTCAACCAGGGCCGGTCCAAGGGTGTCTCGATCACGCTGGGAATCCAGGACGTGGACGGTCTGGCGGCCGCCTACGGATTGAAGGAAGCGGACGAGATCTTAAGCCAGTGCGCCACCAAGACCTTCTTTCGGGCCGGGAGCAACGGCACTGCCTCCTGGGCGCAGCAGCACTTCAACAGCGTGCGCCGCATCGAACGCACCCGAAACCATTCCGAGAGTAGCGGCCCCAATGGCTCGAGCACCTCCGACGGCTACTCGGAAAGCCTCCAGGATCGCCCCCTTTTCCTGGCCTCCGTCTTTTCGGACATGCCGCTTCCCGAGCCGGGCGGCTGGTTTAGCGCCATCCAGGACGCACCAGCCCTCGCCCCAAGAACCCGAATCACCCGGGCGCCGTTTGCCTGGGTCTTAAGCATGCTCAAAAAGACACCTGGCGCTTTCCGCGGCCTGGAGCCCAACGACCAAGAGGCCAGCGAACGGGAAGCCCACGAACAGCTCATCCAACCCTGGTCCGCCGAGGAAGAGGCCGCCTTTTGTGGCACGGCACAGCCACCCCGATCCTCCACCCAACTTCCCACGGACGACGACCTCTACTCCTGAACTGCTTCTGAAATCAGCACACCACCACCATGAAGATCATGCATCGCCAGGAATCGCGCCCGCGCCCCGTGGGGGCGGTATCCATCGGGGTTCTCTTCCTCGTCACCTTCCTCCTCCTCGCCTTGGGAGCTGTCGGCATCTTTTACACCTACAAGCACAACCTCAGTCGCGAGGCCAGAATTCAGCAAGGCCTTCAGGCAGCCCAGATGGCGGCCACCAACGCGATTGCCGAGCGTATCAAGGCGGAGCAGGACATTCAGCGGGCGGTGGCCCAGAACCGGCAGAGCGAAGTGCTCGCCGATTCGAGAAACGCCACCAACCAACTCTACCTGCTGCTTGCCGAGACCCGCGCCTTTGAGGCCAAGCGAACCGCCATCCTGGGCGGCGAAGTCGGCGCCCGAATCGCCCGCTTCCCCGATCTTGTTCTGGCCGCCCGCAGACTCATCGATGAAACCAGGACCATCCCCACACCCTCCGCCATTCAGCAGCGGCTGGAGGCCACGCGACGGGTCGAGTACGAAGTTCGGCAAAACCTTGGCACTGCCTACGACCCCAGCGCCGTCAGGGCAGGCCTCGAAGAGGACCTGCGCTGGGCCAACCGCTGGATCGAGGACGTGAAATCCAAGGCCAACGCGCTTGAATCCCTCAAGGCGGACGCGGAGACCAAACTGCCCCCCGCCGGAATCTGACCAGCTTCCCCAGACGCTCCAACAAGCGATTGACGCCCAGGTTGCCGCTGAGACCCGCGCCCGACAGGAGCTTTTTTCCCGCTCCAAGGACGAAGCCCAAAAAGTCGGAGACGAACGGGTTGCCATCGCCGTCTATGAAAAGGCTTTGGCTGAACGAGACACCGAAGCCACACGCCTCCGTACCGAAATCGAGGCGTTAAAGGCCGAGATGGCTCGTCAACTCGCCGAACAGCAGGCCGCCATCAAACGTGCGGACACCGAAACCCAGGTGACCATCAAAAAGACCGAGGCTGAGACCGAAGCCATCCGGCTCCGCGCCAAAGCCCAGGAACCCGACGTCGTCGAAGCGCTTCGTCCCTTTACCACGCCCGGCTACTGGAACCCTGGCGGTAAACTCACCCCGGACCTCAAGCCGATGTCGCTCAACGCCATCCGGGCGGTCGGGGCACTCAACCGGAGTGAAAAAGGCATCTTAAAGCTCCAAGACGTCGCCACCACGAACATGGACAAGATTCGTCCGCGCATGGACCGGGACAGGATCCGACTCAACCAGCAACGCTACGGGGAGTATAGCGAGCTCCAGGCGCTGTTGATTGAGTTGGGTTCCACTTTGGTGGAGCTCAAGATGCTCGAACCATGAGCGGGACCGCCGCGGGCGTCCGGCTTGTCCCGCCGCGGGGCCAGTCCGCTCCGTCTCCCAACCCGTTTCAACCTGAAACCTTTCGCCCCCACTTTTCCTCGCGCCACTTAACGTGATAAGCCGGGGCCATGGCTCTCCTCATCGCCATGGCTCTCGGTCCCCGTTTTCCGCTCGGCCAGGTCGTCATCACGGCCAACGCGCACGCCGCCCTTCCTCCTGATGAAATCACTGCCGCCCTTCGCCGGCATTCCCGTGGTGACTGGGGCCTCCTCGACGCACACGACAAGGGCGTGAACCAACAGGCCCTGGAGAACGGCAACCGCCTCTGCTCCAGGTACCAGGCCAGTAACGGTGTCGTGTTCTGGATCATCACCGAGCCCGACCGATCCCGAACGACCATTCTTCTCCCCGAGGACTATTAAGCCACCAGGTCATCGTCTTACCCCATCCCAGAGCCAGTTTCTCCGCCAGGGCTTTCCCCGGCGGCGTTTCGTGTGCTATCCGGCGTTCTGGAGCGCCGGTGCTCCGCCGGTGCCCGATGCCAACACCACTTTGCATGGAGGATCCACTATGAACCCCAACCCTGCTCTGAACCCCAACCCTACTCTGGCCCCCGCCCCCAGGGTGAGACCCACGGGCCTCTCCTTCCGCTGGGACAAGCTCTACCTACAAGCTGGTCGATCCAACGCGGCACAAATCAGGGAAGTGAAGCCCGAGCGCGGGTGGGCCGGGTGTAAACCCGGCCCGCCAAGCGACACGGTCATACGCCATGGTCACAAGTGCGAGTCGGAACGGTTGTTCGGGATCGGTGCCGTCTGCTGAGGCATTGCCGAAGAGGCGCGGTGATCCTGAACCAGGTAGAGACGCGGTGTCCGTTGTGGGTCACTATTTGCCAACCCCACGCCGACCGTGGTAGGCTTTCAACAAACCCATTGTCACCCCCGAGGTCCCCATGGAAGTCACGCTCGAAGTCCCTGAAACGGTCGCCCAGACCCTTGGCTTTACTCGTGAGAGCCTCCCGCGCCGGGCGCTCGAAGCGCTCCTGGTGGACGAGTGCGCCCGCGGCCGGCTGTCCCGCGGCAAGGTCGCCGAGCTCCTAGGCTTGAGTTTTCACCAAGCCGAAGACCTGTTCCGAGGTCGTCACGTACCCTACCCGGCAAAGAGCCGGGCCGACGATGACATGGCGAACGCGTCCTTGCCAAAGGCCTCATGATTGTCGTCGCCGACACCGGCCCGGTGAATTACCTCATCCTGAGCGGTCACATCGGCGTGATCTCACCACTTTACGGCTCACTCCTGCTGCCTCCGGCGGTCCACCGCGAGCTTCTTCATCCCGGGGCGCCTGCACAGGTTCGGCGTTGGGCCGGTCAACTGCCGGCGTGGGCCGAGGTCCGTCCGCCCAAGGACACTTCGCGCTTTGCCGAGCTTGGCCCGGGCGAGCGCGAAGCCATCTCCCTGGCGCTTGAGGCCAAGGCGGAGGTCCTCCTCATTGATGAGACCAAAGGTCGAGAAACCGCCATTGCGAACGGTGTCCGCGTTAAGGGAATCCTCGGGGTGTTGGAAGAAGCCGCCGACCAGCGCCTCGTGAACCTTCCCGAAGCGATCACGAAGTTGCGCGCCACCAACATTTTCCTGGCAGATGATGTCGTCCAGATGGTGCTCGACCGACACCGCGAACGCTCCATCGACCAGGAGATCGAGCGATGACCCCCATGCAGCCGGAACTGCCCCGAGTGCCGCTTGCCGACCAGCCCTGGTTCGTTGATCTGCTTGCCGGCAAGGGCTTCTACCGGTCGTCACCGACCACGTTCACCAACGGCAGGGCCTCCATTCAGGTGGCCGGGACGAAGTTTGTGGCCGACCCGGGCACCGGCGACAAGTCTTGGAACTCGGACCTCGCCGAGGCCACACCCGAGACCATCAAGCTCATCCTGCAGCAGATCCTGAAAACCCGGCCGTTTCTCACCGAGGCGGACCTCACCGAAGAGCGTGCCGACAAGCAGCGCATCGAACGCGCGCTTATGGGGATCGCCGCCACCATCAAGGAAGGCCCAGGGACCGGAAGTGGCGTGCAGCTTCGACGCTTCCTCTGGGCGCTCTACAACCAGCACCACCTGGTAAACCTCTGGCGCATGACCGCCGTGCTCGATTCCAAGCGTGCCGGCTGGGTTTCGGAGGCTTTCGCCGGGGCGTTGGTGGGCTCCTTGAAGGAAGATGACACCAAGCGGGCGCTCCTTGCCGCCGGCGAGATGGAGCGCTGGGACCAGGTGCGCCCCGACACGGAAACTCTGGAGAAGCTCGATGAGGCCGAGCGCATCGTCTCCGACCTGGTGCGGCGCACACCGCCAAGCCACGCGCACACCGAGCTGGCTGATCTTCTGTCCCGGTTTGCCACCGTAAAGCGCGAAATTCGTGCCCAAGAGCCCACGCCATGACAACCGAACTTGTCCTGGCCCCGGAACGGTCCCCCTCGGCCTTCCCAGCCGTTGTCGCTCACGGGAAGTTGACCGGGGTGCTCACGGGAAGTTGACCACCTGGCGGCGAGGGGCTTGCCTTTCCAGGGAGGGAGCGGGACGGGGGCCTAAGAAAACCCCTTGCCCTACCTCGACAGCGCGGGGCCGTTTCCGTAAGACAAGGGGCGCTTAAACAACGTCGGTGTTCATAGCCAGAACCTGGGTTTTGGCAATCCAGATCGCGGTCCATTTTCGGTTCGCCGAAGATTGGTATCGAGCCGGTCCGGTCCTCGGCTTGGTGCTCGCGTACTACGCGGTGCTGCGATCGGTGCTGCGGGCCCAGCCTGAGTTGCGCCGGTGCCGGACGCGCTGTCGGCACTGCGGGATTTTCTTTCTGACGCACCCGCGCAACGCGGGGCGGCGGGATTTGGGCTGTCCCTTCGGCTGTCGAGCGGCGCATCGCCGACGCCAGTGTAATCAACGCACGGCGGCCTATTACGGGGAGGAAGCGGGCCGGGACAAGAAACGGGCGCTCAACGCCCGGCGCCGTAAAACGCCCGCTCGCCTGGCCCCACCGTCACCGCCACCCCCGCCGCCTCCGCCGCCTCCGGCCGACCAACTGCCCTCGGCCTGGCCGCGAACGATGCTCCCGTATCTGCAGATGGTGAGCGGTCTGATCGAGGGGCGTCCGGTGAGTCTGACGGAGGTCGTGGCGATGCTGCTCCGGGCCCTGAGACAACACCGCATGGCCCGCACGCGCCGGATTGACCACACTGTGGCCTGGCTGCATGCAGAACCTCCCTGAGCGCGGGCCGAGCGGGGTCACCGACCTCGAACTGGCAGCTTTGGACCTGCGTTACGAGGGCTATCGGCTGCGCCAACCGCGCCGCGAGGCAGCCCTCTTGGCGGCCATCGCCCAAGCGGGCATCCAGGAACCGTTGGTGGGGGTCATCCGCGACACGACCCCCATCCTGCTGGACGGCTTCCAGCGTGCCCGCTGTGCCCGCACCCTCCACCTGCACGTGGTGCCCTTTGCGTCGTGGGGCACCGACGAGGTCGCCGGCATCCTCCAACTCCTGCGCGCCGACCGCCAACACGCCCTGAGCTTGTTGGAACAAGCGCGCTTCGTCGATGACTTGCACACCGAGCGCGGTCTGGCGCCCGCCGACATCGCCCGGGAACTGGGCCGCAGCCCGGCCTGGGTCACCGTCCGCCTGGGTTTGCTGCGGGAACTGAGCCCGGTCGTGCGGGACGCGCTCTTCGCCGGGGCCTTCCCGGTGTACGCCTACCTCTACACCCTGCGCCCCTTTAGGCGTCTAAGGAGCGTCACCGCCGCCGACTTGGACCAGTTCATCGGCGCCCTCCGTGGCCACCGGCTGAGCGTGCGTCAGATCGAAGGGCTGGCGCACGGCTTCTTCCGCGGCCCCTCCTCGTTCCGGCAGGAACTGCTCGCGGGCCACCTGACCTGGGCCCTGCAGCACCTGGAGGCGGCCCCCGGACCCGGACGGTTGCAGCGACTTGGAACGCGTCTTCCTCCAGGACCTGGAACAGACCCAGAAGGCGATGCTCCGGGTCCTGGCCAAAAGTCAGGACCCCCAAACTGCAGAGTGCGGCCTTCCGCGCCCAAGCCAATCTGCTTACCGCCGCCTTGCTCGGCCCGACGACCGCGTTCCTGCGCACCTTGCGTCAACTCCATGATCACACCGGACAAGCGTAAAGCCCTCTTTGTACTCCACCAGCAAGGCCTCTCCATCCGGCAGATGGCCCGGCAACTGGCCGTCAGCCGCCAGGCCGTGCGCCGCGCCATTGCGCAACAAGGGGAGTCGCCGCGCCGCGCCTTTGTCCCGCCCCTGGACCCGGAGTTGGTGCGCCACCTCTACACGCAATGCGACGGTTACGTGCAGCGCGTGTGGGAAAAGTTGCGCGAGGAGCACGGGGTGGACGTCAGTACTCGACGCTCACGCGTTGGCTGCGGCAGTGGGGGATCGGCCAGCCCCTGGCCACCCCGTTGTCAACGGGTGCCCGACGAGCCGGGGGCCGAGATGCAGCACGACACCAGCCCCTTCACCGTCCTGCTGAGCGGGGTGCCGACCAAGCTGCAGGCCAGCCTGCTCTACCTGCGGTACTCCAAGCGCCGCTACCTGCAGTTCTACCGCGTCTTCGACCGCTTCCGGATGAAGTGCTTCCTGCACCGGGCGCTGGTGCACTGGGCTTACGCGCCTCCGGTCTGTGTCATCGACAACACCAACCTCGCCCGGTGGCGCGGCCTGGGCGCGCAGGCGGTGATGGTCCCGGAGATGGAGGCCTTCGCCAAAACCTATGGCTTTCGGTTCCTCTGCCACGCCCGCGGACACAGTGATCGGAAGGCCGGCGAGGAGAGGAGTTTTTCCACCGTCGAGACCAACTTCCTGCCCGGCCGCACCTTCGAGAACCTCGCAGACTTGAATCGCCAAGCCCTGGACTGGTCGACGGTGCGGATGGAGCAACGGCCCCAGGGCAAGGCCGGCCTCATTCCCGCCCAAGCCTTCGAACACGAAGTGCACTTCCTCCAGCCCTTGCCGCCCTACCTGCCCGCGCCCTACCTGATCCTGGAACGGAGCGTGGACGAATACGGCTATGTCGCCGTCGAGGCCAACTACTACTGGGTGCCCGGCACCGGCCGCGGTCGCCTCACGGTGTTACGCTACGAGGACCAGCTCCAGATTTACGTGGCGGGCCAGCTCGCCATCCAATACGCCCTGGCCCCCGACGGCGTCCGTAACCAACAGTTCGATCCGCCCGGTCAACCCGCCGCCCACGCCCAGCCGCGGCATCGTCCCCGGCCCAGCGACGAGGAGGAGAAGCGCTTGCGCGCCCTGGCCCCCCACGGTCAGCGCGTATGTGGACTTCCTCCTGGCCACCCCGGGACACCTGCGTCACCAGACCCTGCGCCGACTCTGGGCGTTGAGCCAACGGATGAGTCCCGAGCTCTTCGTCCGGGCGGTCGAGCGCGCCCACCGCTATCGCCTCCCCGAGCTCAAGACCCTCGAACGCCTCGCCCACCTCGTCGTGCAGGCCACGCCCGGCCAGCTCCCCCTGCCGGCCATTGATGAGTCCTTTCGCGACCGTCCTGCCTACCAGGACGGCGCGCTCACCGAAACCCCCAACCTCACCGCCTACGATGACTGACGAACTCCAAGCCAAACTGCGTGCCTTGCGCCTGCCCCGCCTGGCCAAGCACTGGGACCAGGACCTCCAAGAGGCCGCCCGCCAGCGGATGTCCCATGCCGCCTTGCTCACCCACATCGTGGAAGAGGAGTACCGTCTCCAGGGCGACCGCGCCCGGCAGCAGCGCCTGCGGCGCGCCCGTCTGCCCGAGCCCTGGACGATCGAAACCTTCCCCTTCGACCGCCAGCCCAAGCTCAACCGCAAAGCCATCTTCGCCCTCTACGACACCCTGGACTTCCTGGCCAAGGCCCAGAACATCATCTGGCTGGGCCGCACCGGCTGTGGCAAGACCGCCTGGCCTCCAGCTTCCTGGTCGGGGCCATCCAGCGCGGGGCCACCGGTCGGTACGTCCTCTTCGCCGACCTGGTCGCCGAACTCTATCAAGCCGTCGCCCTCCACGCCCAGGAAGCGGTGCTCCAGAAGTATCTGCTCACCGCCGCCCTGATTGACCGGCTCACCGAAACCAGCCATGTCTTCAACCTGCGGGAGTGTGTCACCCTGCGCGGCAAGCTCTCCCCGACCCATGACCTGGCAGGAGCGGGCCAACCGACTGCGGGCCCTTCCCTGAGCGTGGTGTTGCGCCGCTCCGGTGCGGTTCCGGATCGGGCCGATCCCCACAAGTGGCACACGGCCCAGGGCGTCCTCTCCGTCACGGGCGCCCAGTTCATCAACTGGAACCTCGGCGGTGGGGGTGGCGGGGCCATCGATCTGGTGATGCACCTCCACGGCGTCGGCTTTGGCCAGGCCTTGGAGTGGTTGGAACGGCACGGCGCGACGAGCCCGATCCCGCCGGTGAGCCCTCCGCCCAGACCGCCGCTGCGGTTGCCGGAGCCGACGCCCGAACACCTCGCTCACGTCCGGCGTTACCTGGTCGAGCCACGGCGACTGCCCCCCGCGTTGCTCGACCTCTTGATCGCCACCGGCAACCTC
>JAOSKK010000016.1 GCA_027493615.1 Verrucomicrobiota bacterium | reverse complement strand
CATGTATTGCTAGGTTAACCTGGTAACTGGGACACAAGACTCCAGCACCTGATCTGCAGCCCCCGGGCACCGCCCCCCAGCCGCCAGAGCGATGCGCCCAGTGCTGTCTGCAGCGACAGGAGCGACTCGCCCTCCCCGCCGCGGGTTCCCCACTGCCAGTTGGAATACGGCAGCACGCAGTGACAGAGCAATCCGCCCGGCGGCTGGCCGCCCACGGTGATGGCCGGCTTTGCCAGGTACATCCAGTCGGCCTGGATCCACTCCCCGGGCCGATGCACCTGCGCGAAGAACACCTCCTTGTCCGGGCCGTGCTCCAGCTTCCAGCCGCTCACCCTCTTTGAAAGCAGCGCAGGCCGCCGAACTACTGCCCCAGATGAGTCCGCTGCAGGTGCTCATAGAGGGCCTTGGCCTCCAACTCCGGCGCGGCTCCAGCATCGCCCTGGCCTCCGGCCAGATCGCGGCGAATGGATCGGGCCGGTGCGCCAGTGCCTCGGGGCGGGCGGCTGCGGCTCGGGGTTCTTGAGGTATTTGCGGGCGCTGTTGGGGGACATGCCCGCCCTGGCGGCGCTTGTCATAATGCTGACTCCTTTGTTGTGCTCGCGAACGAGCAGGTTCACCTGATGACGGGTAATCACCCCCTAGCGCTGCGCCGGGCCGACCCTGCGGGTCAAACCCGTTGCATCACCAGGCCAAGGACCGCGCAGCCCACCGCCGCGCAATTCTAGTGTTCATCGGAGTGCAGTCTTAATGCGCGCCAGACAGACGGGACGCTGTCAGGCGACAGCGTCTCGGGGACCGGCCCGCTGGCCGGGATGTCGGTCTCCGGAACCTTCGTGGGCGGGCGCAGGACCGAGATGGAGGCGCTCAACGGCGCGGCCACCCTGGCCTGGACCGGCTACGGCCACGACAGCCGGGGTCGGCTCCAGTACGTCTTTGCCGACGGCACTTCCGATTGGGCCTACCTGGCCTACCAGAACAATGGCGACAGGCTCCGGCAAGTGGCATATTACGCGGGCGCACAACAGAAGATGACCCGGACCTACAGCCACGACGACGTCGGGCGGGTGACCGGTGTCCAGAACGGCACGCTGAGCGGCCACGGCTATGGCTTCTGGACGCGGGCGGGCGCAGGGTCTCGGCCTCCCGCCAGGACGGCACCCTCCTGGGCCTACGGCTACAACGCGCGGGGCGAGGTGGTGGCGGGGACCAACTTCCTGTCCGGCGGGGTGGTCATGCCCGGGGGATCTTCGGCTACGGGTTCGACGACATCGGCAACCGGACCGCCGCGGTGCGGGGCGGGGACCCGTCGGGCGGCGGCACGGTGGCCGAGACCTACGGGGCCGCCAACGAGCTGAACCAGATAGAGACGCGCCAGAACTCCGGGGCCTCCTGGTGGTCGGGGAGGCGCTTGCCGGTGCCGCGGTGAAGGTGAACGGACAGGCCGCCGGGCGGGTCGGAAATCTCTTCTGGAAGCGGGTGGACACGGCCAACGGGTCCGGGCCCGTCGTACAGGAGATCGAGACGGCCGCGAGGCTGGCCGGAGGCGGCGGGGACGGCAAGACGCTGGTGGCCCGCGACACCGGGATCCTCCGGGTCCCGCGGGCGACCGAGGCGATCGGGTATGACCCCGACGGCAACATGGTCACCAACGGCCTCTGGACCCTCGAGTGGGACGCCGAGAACCGGCTGCGCGCGATCCAGAGCCGGGAGGAGATCCCGACGGAGCACAGGCTCCGGCTGGAGTTCGACTACGACGCCCAGTGGCGGCGGATCGCCAAGCGGGTGTACGCATGGGAGGGGGAGCGGCTACGCCTCCACGCCGCAGACCAGCATCCGATTCCTGTATGACGGCTGGAACCTGGTGGCCGAGGTCGATGGCTCCGGCACCGCGATCCGCTCCTACCACTGGGGCCTGGATCTCTCCGGCACGATGGGGGCCGGCGGGGTCGCCGGGTTGCTCTTCACCCGGCACCACGGCGCGGGTGGGCCCAAGACCTACTACGCGCTCTACGACGGCAACGGGAACGTCACCGGCCTCGCCGACCCCGCCACCGGCACGGCCGCCGCGCGCTACGAGTATGGGCCCTTCGGCGAGCCGATGCGGGCCACGGGGCCGGTCGCCGCGACCAACCCGGTTGGGTTTTCCACGAAGTACACGGACGAGGAGACGGGCCTCGTCTATTACGGGTACCGTTACTACTCGCCCGAGGTCGGAAAATGGCTCAGGCAAGATCCGTACTCGGACAGCGGATCGAAGAACCTTTACGTTTTTTGTGAAAACCGTCCACTGGGCCGAATCGACAGGACTGGGCTTAAGTACGATGAAATCCTCCACATCGAAGGTGTGCCTGGGATTCGACATGAGTACGGCGCGACTCCAGGCATGAAGCGATCAACAAGGGGCGGTGGTTACACTCCCACTCTATACGAGGAAGGGAAGTAAAGGCCGAGGGATATTTCTACGTTTCCGATGGGAAAAAACTGCTGTTGGGCCGCTCGGCAAAAGAGAGAAGGGATTAACATGTTAGTAGGTGAGGCTGCCTTTGACAACGACCCCGAATTGGGCCAACAGAGAATCGCGCGGACTGAAGCGCACAGAGAGATCATCACCGTTTGGCCGATGCCATCTACAGGACTCTATTTAACTATTTCTGACAAGGAAACAGCCAAGTATCGTGTCTCAAAATGGCGAACAAAGGAGTTGGCCGAGGGCAGATTTCCATTGGGCGGTAAGGAACTTTCGTGGAAAGCTTGCATCGGCTGGGAGATCGATTAGCGGACGCGGCGGGAGACGAGATTTGAACGAAAATATAACGCAGGAGTCCTGGGCTCTGCGATTCATGGATACTGAACAAGTACATCAATCTCGCCGAGAGTGAGTGTGACCAGACAAAACTGCCTAAAACTGAGGGGGATTGCCAAGTGGGGTTATGATAGTGAAGAGTTGTTCAACACTGGTTCTTGTCGTATTAAACTGTATCAGCGTGAAAGCAGGCGGCGCGCGATGGGACCACTCCAATTACTGCGGAATTCATTTGCGGTACGACCGCGACTATGTGATCCAGAGTTTGGAGCGCGGAGAATTCGGAGTGGGGTATGTGGAAGAACGTGGCTCCGAACATCGTCGCCCTGCAGATGATCGCATGTGCGTTGTGTGGGCAAGATGAAGAGAGCCGGTCGGTGCTGAAGGCGACGTGTCGGCGAATTCGTGATGCTGGGTGTGTTGCTATTGTGCCTACCGGCGTCGATTGGCCGTTTTGTTTGAGAGGCTTAAATTTGCGGCAGTTGCTGTTGGCGGTCGTAGCAGCTAGGGGTGGTGTCGCCAATTTCCGGTCGAGAGGAGGACGTTTGCTGGGCCGATGGATTGCCGAGGTGGTGTTGGGGAGATTTGGATGCGACAGATGGAGCGGTATTGGGTTGAAGGTGAGCTGGTGGGTAGGGTGCCTGGTCTTGGGAGGATTTCTTTTGGCAACCTGGCGGAGGAAGTGTTGGCGGTGGTGGCGGACGGAGTGTCTGCGGTCGACGACGTGGTTAGCAAAGAGTGGGTGGAGCGCGATGACCGGGAGCTAGGGGCCTTAGTGAGGAGGCATTTGGAGTGTGTCCGAGATGGAAAGTGGCCGCCGACTGTGTCGGATCTCGTCTATATGATGAGCGTTGGAGTGTCTGATCGAGAGAAAGAGTCAGGACGTCGATATCCAGGATGTGGTCCAACTTCACAAGCGGGTCTTGTTGAATCCGACGCAGTATGTGCGGCTTCTGAGTTTGGCGTAGGAGTTGGAGTGACTACT
This sequence comes from Verrucomicrobiota bacterium, assembly GCA_027493615.1. Classification (GTDB taxonomy): domain Bacteria; phylum Verrucomicrobiota; class Verrucomicrobiia; order Limisphaerales; family J093; genus DSVZ01. The sequence goes on along the minus strand of JAOSKK010000016.1, from coordinate 10,290 downwards.
TGGCGACGGCATATTTGGTGGCCTCTGTTAGGCTGACGCATCAAGACATCTCGCTATATTGCGTGGGAAAGGGAAGAGCATCGCGAAGGCCGGAGTGACGGTGGGGGATGGCGTTGAATATGTGCTTCTGGAGGGTGGGAAGATGATCTCGATGTCGGATAGGGTGGCTTGGCTTAGTCGGTATATGGATGTGGGTCCGGGTGGAGGAGGATAACGCATGTTGATATCGCCCGAGAGTTTATAGAAAGGACGGAGGGGCGTGGAGACGAGGTGATGGGGTCTGGGACGTTGACGTTGTGTGACCATAGGAAGCCGGGCAGGCCAAGGGGTCAAGTCATGGCTTTTTGTCATTTGACGTTGCCGCTGACGCGTGGTGCAACGTCCGCCACCCCAAGTCGTGGGTGATGAACCGCTCCGTCACGCGACGTGCGAGCCTCCCGCTCTGCTGCGGCTGGCACGGCGCGCGCTAATTTTGAGTGGCTCGGTGTTGTGCCTTGGTGTAACCTCTTTGCAGGCTATGGATAGGGTGCTGCGGGTTCTGGTTTTGTGGATTGGCGGGTCTCTCCGCGTGCACTGGCGCGGAGAGCTTGTTGGACGTGGACCTGGGCGGGACCGCGATTCCGCCAATGGGCTGGCGCGAGGAGGTGCGGGACGGGACGATCTGGGAGGGGGACGCGGAGGCGGTGGGGTGGCGTCTCGGTCTGGAGCAGAGCGGGGCGGCTGATCTGGGTGTACGAAGGGGATCCCGGCGGCGTCGGCACCGCCAGCAGTTCCTCGCTCCACGACCCGCCCGCCGCAGTGCAACAGGGCTCCGTGGGGCCCTCAGCACTGCCGGCGGCGCCGCAGGTTCCATTTCGATGATGTTCATGTCCGATGTCTCCTCGTTGATGCTCTGGTCGCGGGTGTCACAGGGCCATTACTCACGGGCCCCGGATCCCACAACCGGTGTTGGTGTGAATGGCGGGATCCCCGCCACGGGAAGTCTCCAAGGGCGGGGGATCGCTCCCGCCGCCCCCATGCGCCGTCAGAGGTACCCGGCCGCCTTGAAGCTAAACCAGCCCTCCGGGTACGCCACGGAGGGCGAGCCCAGGATCACGTGGTCCAGCAACGGGATGTCAAGCATTTTGGCGGACTCGCGCAGCGCGCGGGTGACGCGGATGTCGGCCTCGAGGGCGTCGGGTCGCCCGACGGGTGGTTGTGCGCCAGCACGACCGCGTAGGCCCTCCGGGCGATCGCGGGGGAAGACCTCCCTGGCGTGCACCAGCGCCTGATCCACCAGCCCCTCGGAGACCGGCTCGATCCCAACCAGGTGCAGCTTGGCGTTGAGCAGCACCGCGCGGGCGCTCTCGGTGGGCAGCAGCCGCATCTCGGGCCCCAGCAGGTCCGCGATCCGCGAGGCGTCGTCCAGCTTCACGGCGCTGGCATTGCGCCGCGCCAGGCGCACGCCCAGCTCGACCGCGGCGCGGATGCCCGCGGCCCCGGCCTCGCCGATCCCATGCACCGCGGCCAGCTCGGCCACCGGGGCGCGCGCGACCCCCGCCAGCCCGCCGAAGCGGGCCAGCAGATGCCCGGAGAGCGCCAGCGGGCAATGCCGCGGCGCGGTGCCCCGGAGCAGGCAGCAGAGCAGCTCCTCGTCGCGCAGCGCGGCCGCGCCCCGCTCGATCAGCCGACCGCGGGGCCGCTGCTCCCTGGGGCATCTCGCGCAGCGTCATGGCGGCCTGTGGTCCGTCCATGCCGGTGCCTCCCTTTCTGTGTGGTGTTGTGTTGCAGGTGGGTGCGGCATCACCGCCCCACGAAATCTTCGGGGCCGGGGATCGCTCCGCCCGGCCCCGTGCTGTGTGTTTCCCCTCTCGTTTCAGTACCCGCCTATCCGGGTCCTCGCGATCTCGTTGCCCGCGGCGTCCAGCGCGCGGAACTCGCAGAAGTCCTCGCCCGGGTCGTCGAAACCCGAGGCCCAGACCTCCACGCTCTCCACGCGCGCGACCACCTCGTCCCGGAACCCCGGGCCGAAGGGCGGCGATGACGCCGCCATCCCGCGGGCCCTCCTTGCCCTCGCATCGCTGGTGCAGGTGCACGGTCACTCCTTCCCGGATTTGCCCCGGATCAGCGCCGGGCCGCGCAGGATCAGGTAGGAGGCGGTCGCGAGCATCATCAGCAGCGCCAGGGGCGCCACCGCCTTGCCCAGCACCATGACCAGCATCAGGCCGGCGGTGGCCACCAGCAGGCCCAGGACCAGCAGGATCGCCAGCCGCAGGGCGCGGACGAGCGTTTGCCTATCCATCGCGCTCACCCCCTTTCCCGGATCCCCGGAGCGCGTCGCCCAGGGCCACCACGACGGCGGCGACGACGATGCCCAGGCCGATCACGCTCAGCCCGCCCCCGATCGGGGTGGTGTCGGTCGGCGGGGGGATGTAGGGCGGCGGGTCGGTGGCGGCTCGGTGGCAGGCGGCCAGCAGGAGCAGCGGCAGCATGATGAGCCCCCATATCTCCTCCACTTCCCAGAGCATGCACTCCTGCCGGTACCCGCACCACGAGCACTGCATCCCGGGTGCCGGGTGGAAGCGCTTCTCCGCGATCCCATCCACCGCGGCGTTGAGCATCGCCACGGCGCGGTCCTTGCGGGCGTCCTCGGCCGGCGGCACCTTCACCCGGATCACCTGCGGTGCCTTGGTCTTCACGAGGAACACCAGGTCCAGGGAGGGCGGCGTCCTGCCCGCGGTCGCCTCGATGAGCAATTGGTAGGACACCAATTGCAGCTCGTTCTCGAAGGCGGCCTGATCCGGGTCGGGCCTCGAGGCGGCGGACTTGAAGTCCACCGGGCTGAGGTCGGCCTGCACCAGGTCGATCACGCCCGCAAGTGGCACCGGCAGGCCCGGGATCGACTCGGAGAGGTACACCTCCACGCCGACGGGTTTGGCCTTCAGCGCCTCGGGGCTCTCCAGGTACGCGCGCACGACGCGCAGCCCCGCGTCGAGGGACTTCTCCCGCTCGGCCCCGTCGGCGAATCCCACCGGCCCCTCCTCGCGCTCCAGGCGCCAGAAGGCGTCGCGGTAGGACTGCTCGACCGCGGCGGGGAGTCGTCGCCCCCGCGCCAGCGCGCGAGGTGGAACGCCTGCAGGGCGGCGTGGACCGCCTTGCCCAGGTGCAGCCCCGGGGCGGCGGGCTTCCGGATCTCGGCCACCCGCTCGAAGTAGAACCTGAGCGAGCAGGAGAGGTAGGCTTTGGCCGCCGTCGGGCTGATGTGGCCCGGCATCGCGTCGCGCTCGTATTCGGGCGACGGCGTCACCGGGGCCGCGGTCGTCGCGGGGGCGATCACTGCGACCTCCCCGCGTAGGCGTTGCGCCGGGCCCGGCGGCTGCCGTTGGGCCGCCCGCCGTTGCCCCCGTGGCGCTCGATCAGCTCGTCGATGAGGCCGGAGGCCTCCAGCTTGCTGAGCAGCTTCACGCCCTTGCCGAAGCGCTCCCGGGAGAGGCCCTCGACCTCGCCCTTGTCCAGGTTGTGCTCCTCGACCAGCCGCAGGATCAGGTCCCGTTGCTTGTCGCTGCACTTCCAGGGGGCTCGTCGTCGTGCCCGTTGGCCTCGTTCGCGGGCTCGCCGTTCATCCCGTAGCCGTGGGGCGGGACGAAGCCCGTCGCCACGATCTGCGAGTCCACCGACCGCTGGAGCTGCCGGTAGAGCCTTTCGGATTCCCCCGGCCGCGTCGGCCACGCTCGTGATCTCGCACTCGACTGAGACCGAGAACTGGTGGGACGAGTAGCCGGGCAGGCCGGAGCCGCTTGCTGTAATTCGCGATCAACTTCACTGCCATGTGTGGATTCCTTTCTGTTGGGGTTGCCGCGGGCCAGAGACGGCGCGGCCCCGGACCCGCCACGAGGGCAGGCTCAGGGCCGTGGTGCCGATGCCCGCGGGTGATGAAGGAGACGAAGGGTCCCCTATTCAGCTTTATATAACGCGGGGAGGGGGCGGTTGCGGGCGCCGTGTAGGAAGTTCAGGTCGGGGGCGACGATCAACCGAAGGAACTACTTTTCCACGTAACGGATCGGGTTGGCGCCGCCGTTGGAAAATTCGGGCCAGTTGAGGTCGGTTTCGCCGACCTCCTTCCAGTTCCAGAATTTCAGGATATATCGACCCTCTTCATGCGGAGGGAACCGTGGCCAAGTGATCGCCCACGTAGACCCGATTTCGTCCCTCGTGCCTATAGTAGATGACTACCTTGTCACTGCGTGCCCCGGGTCGATGGCCCAGATCCCGCTTGAGCCGGTCGGCCGCGAGAACGCCCAGAAAACGGCCGTCCGTCATGACGGCAATGGCACTGGAACCATCGGGAACAAAATCTTCGAGTCTCATTTCCCTAATCCTCTCAGCGGCCGCATCAATCGGTCAGGGGCACGTCCAGTTCCATCAGGATCTCTCTGGCCATCTCTTCTGGCTCTCCTTCCAACAGATCCTCGGGTGCGCCGAATCGCGCCTTAAGGATTTTGAGGGCCGATCTCATCGCCGAGACGGTGCGGGTCCATTCGTTGAAATCCATCCAGGGCTCCTCTCCTCCGGGCTCGTCGAAGTCGGGCAACGCCAACTCGGCCAAGGAGAGGAGGTGCAATCGCTTCAATCGTCCGACCGGGCACGGTTCGCGGCCAGCTTCCCGGAGCAATTCCAACGCGGCTTGGTTCAGTGGATGCTGGTTCAATCGATCCACAACCTCGTTCTCTTTGGCGATCCACGCGTCGTGGATCGCATTCCATTCCTCCTGGGTCACCTCGGTTTCCAGCAGGCGGTTATCCTTCAATATCCGATACAGCCAGAACCCTTTTTTGATCGGGCGTCGGATATCGAATGAACTCGCCGTCCAAATTCATGTCGTGCAGTTACGCCGCTCTGTCCTCGTAGGTGAGCCGGAACATGGTGTCGGTGAGCCAGCGGCGGAAGGACTCGTTGTCGCTGAACTGGCGGAACAGCTCGGTGTCGTCCTTGAGCAGGGCGGTCATGACGCGGGCCAGGGCCTTGTCGTGCTCGATGCGGGCATTCTGGCGGTCGGAGTTCTTCTTGGCGTTCTGGTAGGCGGTGTCGGCGGACACCTTGGCCGGGATCTCGTGGGTGATCATGCGATGGACCCGGTCGGAGTCGCTCCAGGGAATGTTGCCGAAGTGGTCGTTGAAGGTCTTCACGATATTGCTGAGCCGGTCCATCTCCGGCTCGGCCTTGAAGCCGCCGCCGCTGGTGGGCACCGGCTCGATCTCCGCGTTCTCGTCAGGCAGGGCGATCTTCATGGCCGCCTTCTTCTCGACGCGGTAGCTGTCCATGTCGATGGTCTCGAGGATGCCCCGGGCGAGGTCCTCCTCCTGGGGCGCGGGCAGCTTGGGTATGAGCAGGTTCAGGAGGATCGAGAGCTTCTCCCAGCCGGCGTTGGTGTAGGGGAGGATGGAGGCCAGGAAGCTGTAGGTTCGCACGAAGGCCTTGGCCTTGCCCTTGAAGTCGACCTGGCCGTCCTCGTCGAGGTTGTCCTTGTAGGCAGCCACGCAGGCGTCGAGGACCGGGTCCAGCGCCTCCCGCTCGGCCCCGCCGAGGTACAGCGCCACCACCTGCTCCATCTGCGCGGGAGAATAGACCTGCCGTGCGTCGAGGTCGGCCTTCAGGTCGTGGAGCTTGTTGGGGTCGGTCTCCTCCCCGAGGATCGTGGTGCGGTAGTAGTCGGAGAACGCCTCCCGGATCGTGTCGGCGTCGTTCGCGAAATCCAGCACGAAGGTGTCGTGCTTCTTGGGGTGGGCGCGGTTGAGCCGGGAGAGGGTCTGCACCGCCTTGATGCCGCTGAGCATCTTGTCCACGTACATGGTGTGGAGCAGCGGCTCGTCGTAGCCGGTCTGGAACTTGTCGGCGCAGATCAGGAACCGGTAGGGGTCCTCTCGGATCTGGTCGGCGATCTTGGAGGAGGGGAAACCGTTGAGGGAGCCCTCGCTGACCTTGGCGCCCCCGTAGTCGTGCTCCCCGGAGAAGGCCACGATGGCCCGGTACGGGCTCTTGCGCTCGACCAGGTACTCGTTGAACGCCTGGTAGTATTGGATGGCCCGCTTGATGCTGCCGGTGATGACCATGGCCCGGGCCTGGCCGCCGACCTTGTTGAGGCCGAGGACCTGCTCGTGGAAGTGGTCGACCATGATCTCGGCCTTGAGCCGGATGGCGTGGTCGTGGCTCTCGACGTAGCGGCGCAGCTTCTTGCGGGCCCTGCGGGTGTCGAACTCCGGGTCGGCCTCGATGGTCTTGATCAGCCGGTAGTAGCTGCTGACCGGGGTGTAGTGCGCCAGCACGTCGAGGATGAAGCCCTCCTGGATGGCCTGCTTCATCGTGTAGGCGTGGAAGGGCCGGTGCTTGGTCAGCCCGCCCTCGGCGTACGCCTCCCCGAAGATCTCCAGCGTCTTGTTCTTGGGGGTGGCGGTGAAGGCGAAGTAGCTGGCGTTGGGCAGCATCTTCCGGGCCTCCATGATCCGGTTGATCTTGTCCTCGACGGTCTCCTCCTCTTCCTCGCCGCCGGCCTCCGAGAGCGCCATGCTCATGGCCGCGGCGGTCCGGCCCCCCTGGCTGGAGTGGGCCTCGTCGATGATGATGCCGAAGCGCCGATCCCGGTGCGCGGAGCCGATCTCGTCCAGAATGAATGGGAACTTCTGGACGGTGCTGATGATGATCTTCTTGCCCTCCTGGATGAACTTGCGCAGGTCGCCCGAGTCCTCCGCGTGGCCCACCGTGGCCCCCACCTGGGCGAACTGCTTTATCGTGTCCCGGATCTGCTGGTCCAGGATCCGGCGGTCGGTGACCACGATGATCGAGTCGAAGGTCGGCGCACCGTCCCGGGTCAGGCCGATGAGCTGGTGGGCGAGCCACGCTATGGAGTTGGATTTGCCGCTGCCCGCCGAGTGCTGGATCAGGTAGCGGTGGCCGGCCCCGTTCTTGGCGGTGTCGGCCAGCAGCTTGCGCACCACGTCGAGCTGGTGGTAGCGGGGGAAGATCTGGTCCCGCTTCTTCTTGCCCGTCCTCTCGTCCTTCCGCTCCACGACCTGGGCGTAGTTCTCGATAATGTTCGTCAGGCCCGCCGGGGAGAGGATCTGGCGCCACAGGTAGTCGGTCTTGATGCCGCCGGGGTTGGGCGGGTTGCCGGCGCCATCGTTCCATCCCCGGTTCAAAGGCAGGAACCAGGACTCCTTGCCCTTGAGGTGCGTGCACATGCGCACCTCGGCGTCGTCCACGGCGAGGTGGACCATGCACCGGCCGAACTCGAAGAGCCTCTCTCGGGGGTCGCGGTCCCGCCGGTACTGCTGCACCGCGTCATCGACGGTCTGCTTGGTGAGGCTGTTCTTCAGCTCGAAGGTGACTACCGGTAGCCCGTTGATGAAGAGGCAGAGGTCCAGGGCCCTCTGGGTCTCGTCCCGGCTGTAGCGGAGCTGGCGGGTGACGCTGAAGCGGTTCAGGGCGTGGCGGGCTTGCGCCTTCTGGTTGCCGGGTGTCGGGGTGCCGTAGAACAGGTCGATGGCGTGGGCGCCGTGCCTGATGCCGTGGCGCAGCACGTCGATAACGCCCCCGTTTGGCGATCTCCCCCTGGAGGCGGGCAAGGAACGCGCGCCGGGTGGGTGAGTCGCTGCCGAGATCCAACGCCGGTGCCATCGCCTCCTGCGTGGCGTCGATGAAGGCCCGGAGCTGGGCCAGGTCCACGCAATACTCCCGGTCGTAGCCCTTAGGGTCGCCCGGGATCCAGCCGCCGCCCGCATAGGCACCGATGGCCTCGTTCACCGCGGGCCCGGTGCCGGAGGGCGGCGCCGTCATGGCCGACACGATCAGGCTCTCCAATCCCTTCTCGCTGGTGTCGGTGTGCGGCATCGGGATACCTCATCTCTCCCACATCTGCAGGAGAGACTCGCAGAACCTTCTGGGGCGTACAAGGCCGTCCCGTTTCAGGTACTTTGCGCCGCCAGACCCAAGTGCCCGTGCGACATTCTTCACATGCCTCCTACGGTACTGTGCGGGGCGTTCCAAGTAAACAAATGTGACGCGACCCCTGGATCGTGGTGATTTTCTGGTGTGGACCACGTTCCCAGGTGGTGTCACCAGCGTCTGTCCACGGCCCTCGTCGGTGACCTGGACCACCACATCACCGACCCGGTATGGGCAAGGGCCCGGCCAGCGGAAGCTATCCAGCTCGTAGGACCGGGGGTGCTGACGGCGCCTCCTTGCGACGTTCTCCCCGGCGTCGTGTGCGGCCTGGTCCGCATCAGACCAGTCTTCCAGCGCCAATTGAGCCAACAGGACCCGCGGCAATTTGGCCCTCACGACCCGGGGCGGCCGGCCCCTTGTTTTTCGGCCACCCGGAAACCGGGGCGGGCGGTATAGCCGCGCCAGCCGCTTGACTATCTCCGGCGTCAACCGTTGTCCGCTCAGCTTCTTGACGAACTCCCTCGTGTCGGCCACCGCCCCAGCATCGGTGGTGAAGAGCATCGCCTCGACGAGATCGTCCCGTGAGTGGGCCGATGCGTTAGCCGAGCCAACGAAGGCCCTGCGGCCGAACACGTACACCTTCGCATGGAGGTTGGGGACGCTGAAGACCGATACGCCCCGGTCTATGAGAACTTTGAGATCCTTCGGGCAGGTCTGCCCGGAGCGCACCGCGCCGTCGCTGGCATCGACGACCAGGCGGCTGCCGCGTTTCAGGGGCAGGAGCTTGCTGGCGCCCCTGCCGAAATACGCCACGGCCACGTGGCAAGGCAGGCGTGCGCCGCGGACCTCATGACGCAACTGCCGCCAGACACCCTCGCCGATGAACTTGGTGTTCACATCCTTTGGACCCTCGGATCATGTTCCCGACGTGGCCGGGTTTGCGCTCAGCGACAACCGCAACGACCGGATGATGGGGATGAATGGCTGCCCGTGCAGCGACCACTCCCTGTCCCAGACCTCTCCGGGGAACAGGGGGCGCTGTGGGCCCGCACGAGCTGCGCCCCACTCGTTGTGGGTGGCGAAACGTTTGCCCCGGTCGCCCATCTCGTGGGCATCGAGGAAGCCCAGGTAGACGAGGATCACGGGGAAGCCGAGATCGGCCAGTTTGCACGACCATGCGAAGCGGTTGGACATCTGGTATCGCGAGTCCCGCGACAGGGCCCACTTGAGGCCGGTGCTCGACTGGAAAGGGTTGTTGGCATCGGTGATCGCATGGCCGATCCGGTCGTGATTTGTCAGCTCCCCCTTCCGACGGGCTCTGTGTCAGGGATTTTCCGGCCTCCTCCTTGATCAGCTCCTCGTCGTGCGCCTTCGCCTCCACGAGCAGGAGTCCTTGCTTGCTGACACCCCCGGCGGTCACGGTGCAGGTGCTGGCGATATCAAAGCTGGGCGCTGTCTGTTTGCCCCGGACAATGGCAAACCACCACGTCTTGAGCTGCGCGCATACCTTGGGGTCCAGCAGTCGTGGTGCCTTGTGAAGCTGGGCTTCTCGATCTGGTCGAATCCCACCGGCATCCAGCGGTCGTCGGGCGTGACCCGTCCCCATGGGGCAGTCAGTTCGGTGAGCCGCATGGCCACCTTCTCGGGGTGGCCGTGTGTCATGATGTGGCACCGGGGCTTGCTGCCGCGGCGATCCCTGGGGTTGAGGCGCTGGAGTAGATTATTCACTGCTGGACTCCTCGTCGTCGGGGTCGGTTCCTTCAGCGTCGTCGCCGCCGTCCTCGGCTATGGCATCCGGCCCATCGGACTGTGTATCGGCCGTGTCGGGCAGACCTCTCGCCGCCTCCCCCACGTCCAGCTTGCCCGTCACCACGTCGGCGATCAGACGCGTGCGGTATTCCCGGAGGAGGGAGATTTCGTGGTCGGAACGTGCGATCATGGACGCGGTTTGTCCCAGGTGCTCGGCGAGCCAACTGGCAATGCGTTTCCCTTCCTCCTGAGCGGCACGGCGAACACAAAATCCCGAAGGGATGACAAGGGGAGGTTGTTGGCTAGGCCCTCAGCGCCACTGATCGCCTGCTCCAACCTGGGTGCGATAGTAGCGACTGTTCATCGCATAAACCATGAAATCGACATCGACTGAATCCCGGAACCGGGGTCGAAACGTTTTGTCCGAGAGGATCAATTGGTATTCGAGTTCTTGGACCCTCCCCACAGAACCCACGAGTTCGGGTGAGCCGCAGGCACGCGAGACCAGTACGTCACCGACCGCCACGATAATGCCGGGATCGATCTCAAAATCTCGCGCAAGGCGTTTGTGTTCCGTCTGTCTGAAGACCCCGCGATTGACACAACCTGCCTTGAGGACGCCCC
>JAOSKK010000015.1 GCA_027493615.1 Verrucomicrobiota bacterium | reverse complement strand
GGTTATACGACCCGTATTTGCAGAGGTGGGTGAATCGGGATCCCCTCCAGGAGGTTGGCGGAGTGAACATGTACCGATTCGTTGGTAACAACCCCCTGAGTCAGACGGATTCGCTTGGACTTGCGACACGAGAACAGTTAGAGGAGCTCAAGAAGGAAATCGAACTGATCCAGCGGATGCGTGATCTCGCCAACCAGATGATTGAGAACCTCCAAAACTGCAAACCGCAGTGCCTTGGAGTCTCATCCGTAGTGGCGCACTACTGTAGCTGCTACCGCGACTATGGAAAGAGCTGCGAAGATTTCGCGGAGTGCATCTGCGTCCAGTTGTCCGACGACAAAGCATGCAAGAAGCGGGCGGTGAAGGCGTGTAAGATAGCCAAGGAGGTCCTTGACGCTCACGAAAGAACGAAAGGAGAGTTGAAGCAGCTATGACACCAACTGTGGGGGCGATTCGACTTCATTCGAGGATGGGTCTTCGCCTAGAGAGAGTTGCGCGTCTTCCTGTGCTGGGGTGTCTTCCATTCTTCTTGATTGCGATTTGTTCGTGCAGGAAGGATCAAGTGTTGCTGAATGAAAAGCAGGGGGAGGGAGACCTCTCTGCTTTTGTCTTCACGCAAATGGCACGGTACGGCGGGTCGAACGTTCCTGCAACCCGGGTGATCATGATCGGTCTCACCAACTATGTCTATTCCGAAGATGAAGACGGCTTTCAAATCGTTTGTCCCGGCAACCAAGTCGCTGCGCTCTGCAACGCACTGCGGGCCCACTTCGGAAGTCCTGCACTAAGCACCACCAACACGAGCGGTGTTGTGTCTTTCGTCTACTCAGTGAGCCAAACCGGCCTAGCGATCAACTGCGGCGTGGATACTGCAATGGTTGGCGGTGTGAGACAGCAAGTCACGCAGTTTGTGGCTGTACAGCCGAGGGCGTTGCGGTAGTTGTTGCCCCACCTACCGGGCCCCCACACAGGCAGTAAACGGCAGTTTTCGCTCCTTAGTTCGCTGGAGGAGCGTTGGCCACCCGAACCTGCCGCACAGTCTTGGGCGCTGCGTCTTCGCTGCGGGGGTGCGGAACAGCCAGTTCCGCTACCAGGGCCGCGTCCTGCCCTCGCACCTTCTGCCAATTGCGCGCTATTCCTCCCGGATCACGGTTGAAGGGAGTGACCGGCGCGCGGTCCCTGTCCTGCGGCAGTTGACGCGGTCTTGATCCTGGCGGGCCCGAATCAAAAGTCGTGGCGGGCCCCCCGGGCGCGCCGCCCCAGGCCCAGTCGGTCGGCCAGGTTCCTAAGAAGTTGATTCTGAGTGGATTGGGCCGCTCGGGCCGATTCCACCTCCCCGTTTGTCCGCCCCCTGACGTCGTGATCCCCGCCGTTCACCGGAGGGCGGGACGGGGCGAGGATTGCTCTCACGGGGCAGTTGACAAAGTTATTCACAATCGGAGTCAACTTATACCCCTAGCCCCGTAGATGTCCCACCCCCTGTGCCACACTTCCACGCACATGAACACACGGAAGCCCATCATCATGGAGCCGGCTTTGGAGCAGCTGGCGGGGGATTGGCCGGCCTGGAAGCGGCGTGCTTTCGCCCAGAAGCTCCGCCGCTGGGTGCGCCAACTCGAAGTGGCGGCCCGGATTCTGGAAGCTCGGCAGCAGCCTGTCACAGTGCCGCCGCTTCGGCCCCTGTCAGATCGCCGGCTGCTTCAGAACTGACCAGGGGCGTGCCCAAGGGCCGGGAGCGCAGGGCCACAAAGCGCTCGTGGATAAGCTGATAGCCCTCGGCCAGGATAGGCAGGCCCTTGCTCACGCACACCCGGATGACGTCGCTGGGGGAGACTCCGCCCAAGGCGGCGACGCGCTCGACTTCGGCCTTCAAATCAGAGTCGAGGCGGATGCTGAAATTCTGTTTTTCGGCCATGTGTGTGACAACGTCACCACAAAATGCGATGCAAGTCAAGTACGGCATTGCGTGTGAATGAGTGACGCACTACATGTGCCCCCGTGAGCAAGAATTTTTCGATCCGGTTCCCCGAAGCGCAGGGCGTGTCCAAGAATGATTCAAGAAGGAGGGTTCCGTTTCCCAGCCGGGGGTGTTACGTGGCGGCGGGCTAGTCGACCTCCACCGAGAGGGTACCGCGGCGGGCGGTTCGGGCGGCCCGCGGGCGCGCTCGCACCCCACGCGCCGACACCGGTCCGTTGGATGACGAACCGGCGGTTCGCACCGTGGCTGCCGCCTGGGTTGGCCGAGGGCGTTCATGGCGGGATGCGCCCCACGGGCGTGCGCATGAGCCGCAGCAGGGCGTCCGGACGGGCCTTGTGATGTTCGCGCCACCGGTAGTAGCTCGGCGGCCATTTCTTGCCCCGTTGACTGTCCTTCCAGAGCGCGACACTGATCCGGCTCAGGAGCGTGAGGACGCACAGGTTGTTGAGGGTGCGGACGTGGAGACGACGGTCTTCGTCGCCGCTGACATCCAGCACGTAGTGCAGGCCGTTCTCGATGCCCCACTCAGCCCGCCGGGCGGCCAGGAAGGCCGCCGGCGGCAGGGCGCTCATCGCGCGGCTGGTGGCCAGCCACAGTTGGGTGAACTTGGTCTGCCCTTTCTCGGTGCGGTGCCGGTCCAAGCGGGCGACCTGGCTGGCGTCCAGCAAGCCCAGTTGGGAAGAGGTGATGGCGCAGGCGACCAGTTCACGGATCTCGTGCCGGCCCCGGCTGTCCTCCTCGGTACGTGCCCTACCGTGGTCGGCGGGAGGAGGGTCCGGAGGGAAAAAAAGCGCTCGGCACCAGGGTCTGCGCGCTTTTCAGGAGGCCCTCCTGGTTGGCTTTGAGGGTGAAGAGATAGTCGGCCCCGTTGCCCAGCACGATCTGGGCGGCGGTCTGGTGCTGGGTGTGGAGGGCGTCCAGGCTCACCAGCCGGCCGCTGAGCGAGAGGCGCTCCAGGAGACGACGGGCGGCGGGGATCTCGTTCTCCTTCTTCGGCGTGGGGAGGCCGCGTCCGCGGCGGCGGCTGGGGCGTCGGGCGCAGCGGGGGCGCGGGGGTCGGTGGGACACTCGGGGTGCTGGGCGCGGGCGGGGCGGTTTCGCTCAAGTCTTCCGGCTCCTTGGGCCGGACCGGTTCCAGGCCGTGAACCCGGCCGCTGGGCACACTGATCGCGTTGACCAGGACCTGGCCTTGCGCGTTGGCAATACTCTTGCCATCCAGCACGATGAGATCGTTGGGATCCTCCGGACCCAGGAGGTCGTTCTGCCAGTCCACGACCACCCGTTCCAGCCTCAGGTAGTCCACGGCCTGGAGGGCGCGGAAGAAGGTCGAGGCCCCAGGGACCCGGTACTCGCCGCTCTGGGGATCGCGGTGGCAGCCCAATTGACGGCGCTGCGGCTTGGTCAGGCGTCGGGCAAAGTCGGCGATCTCCCGTTGGGCGCCGGGCACGCCGGCCAGCTTGGCCAGCGCGAGGATGCCCAGGATCGCGGGCCAGGGCTGCCACCGGCCCCGGCAGTGGCGCGGGTCGCGGATTTGGGGCAGGCGATCCAGCAAGCTGCTCCGTTGGGAGGCCGGCAGGGTGCAGCGCACCGTCGGGGCCGTTTCAAAGGGCGCGAGCGCTGGGGGCAGGGTCGGCTGGGCCAGCGCGGCGGTGCCCTCCGGATCCAGGGCGCGCACCCAGAGCTGCTTGGGCCGGTCGTGACGTTCGTAGAAATCCTGCGCCTGACGCCCGAAACCGGCTGTCGGCCCCAGGAGCGTCCAACCGCTGGCTTTGTAGGTGGTGCCATACGTGATCTGGCGATCCACGAAACTTTCGACCGCGACAATCGGATGGCCGTGGACCGCCCGCCAGTCCGCCGCCAACCGGGCACAGCACAAGCCCAAGGCCCGGCTGGCGAGGTTGGGGAACTGCAGGCGATCGGCCAGGACCAGACACCGGCTGTTCTGCGCCAGGAAATGGCGGCGGGTGGCGCGTTGGGCGGCGGTCCAATGCAGCCAGGCATCGCGGGCCTTGAGATGCCAGGCCGCCGCGCTCCAGCCCAGCAAGACCAGCCACTGGCTTTCGTACTCGGCCACGTAACGGAGTTGCTCGCCAACGAGTTGGGCGTTTCGGAGATAATGGTGCTCGCTCACCAGGGCATTCCAGCGGTCGGTTTCGGCGGGGGTGATGAGGCGGAGGCTCAGTCCGTCGAGCACGGCCTGTTCGGTGACGCGGGGCAGACGCAGCGGCTTGGCCATGCAGAAATCAGTAGCAGGGAGGGCGGCCTTTGTCCAGTCGTCCGGCCCGTTTTCCCAGCGGTTTCGCTGCACTCCCCTGCTTCTTGAATCTGCCCTGCCCGAAGCGTTGCTGGCCCGATTGCACGCCCTGAGCGAGCTCACCGGCCTGACTGAGTCGGACCTGATCCGGCAGTGCGTCAACCTCTACCTGCCGGTGCTCAAGCGGAAGTTGTCGCCCCCGGCGCAGTCGGCGGAATCGGGTGAGAACGCCAAGGGGCAGCCATGACTGCCCTCGAGGATCTCGTGGCCGCCGCCCTGTCGGCGCCGCCCGAACGACGGGAGGAAGCCCTCCGGCTGCTGCAGTGCGGTCTCCCCCGGCCCGAGCCGTTCCTGACCATGCGCGAGTTGTCACGGCAGATCGGGTTCAGTGTGAGCAGCTTGAACCGCTGGAAGGTCCCCGGCCATGACCTCGGCGCCTCGCCCCGCTACCGCCTCATTGAAGTCGAGGCCTACCTCCGCAGCCCGGAGTTCAAGCGCCGCCAGGCCGCGCTGCGCGCCGAGTATCGCGATCCCGTTCCCTCTCCCCCTCGAAAACCATGAACACAAACCTGTTCCAGAAGGCCCAACGCCAGCGGGTCAAACTCAAGCTGGCCATCACCGGTCCCGCCGGATCCGGCAAGACGACCGCCGCCCTCCGACTGGCGCGCGGTCTCACCCGCAACGGCCGCATCGCGGTCATTGACACCGAGAACCGTTCCGCCTCCCTCTACGCGGACCTGTTCGAGTTCGACGTCCTGGACCTCGAACCCCCGTTCGAGGACCGGAAGTTCAGTGAGGGTATCACCGCCGCCGTCGCGGCCGGCTATGACGCTGTGATCCTGGACAGCGGCTCCCACTTCTGGGAGGCGGTCCTGGACTACAAGGACAAGCTCGACAAGCGCGGCGGCAACTCCTTCTCCAACTGGTCGGAGGCCACCCGGCGTTTCCGGGGCGTGCTCGACGCCGTCCTGCAATCCCCCATCCACGTCATCACCTGTCTGCGCTCGAAGATGGACCACGTCCTCGAGAAGGACGAGAAGTCCGGGCGCCAGGTGGTCAAGAAAGTCGGCATGGCCCCGATCATGCGCGACGGGGTCGAGTACGAGTTCACGGTGGTGCTGGACCTGGACATGGGCCACCAGGCCGTGAGCAGCAAGGACCGCACCCGCCTCTTTGACGGCCGCATCTTCGAGATCACCGAGGCCACCGGCCAGAGCTTGCGCGAGTGGCTGGACAGCGGCGCGGCCACACCGCCGCCCCAACCGTTCACGGCCCCGGAACCGGCACCCGCGCCCCCCGCCGGCAACGGCCGAGCAGGTGCAGAAGATCACGCTCTACTGGCAGACGCTCAAGAAAGAGCCGGGCGCCGTGCCCCAGGCCCTCGCGTTCGCCGGGGCACCCGCGGCGCAGGATTGGCCGGAGTTGACCGAACCCCAGGCGGCCAAGCTCATCGCCGAACTGCAGCGGCAGATGAACGCCCTGGCGGCCCGCAACCAGGTGGCTGAGCCCGCCGCGCCGCTGGTGGATCCGAAGGTGGCGGCCCCACCGGCGGATGAGGTCCCGATGGATTACCCCTCCGACCTGGCCGGGTGGTTCGAGGGTCACGAGCAGACGGTCAACGAGTACCTGTGCCGGGTAAACTGGATCAACCCCGGCCAGACCTGGCGGGACCTCACGCCCGAGAAGGTGGCCCAGATCAAGGAACGGCGGAAGCGCTTCGCCAGCGCGGCGGCCATCCCCTTGCCGGCCGGAGAGGGGGTGGCGGCGTGAACGCGGTCCTGACCCTCACCGGGCTGGGTTCGCCCGAAATCACCCTCACGGCCGAAGCCCGGCGCACCCGGGACGCGCTCCTGGCCGAGGCGGGCGAATGCACGGCGGTCGGGGACCAGCTCGACGCCGACGCCGCGGCCGCCGTGCTGCAGCGGCTCAAAGGCTGGACCCGACAGATCGAAGCGGGCCGCGCGACCGTCAAGGCGCCCGTCCTGGCCTTGTCACGGAAGATCGACGGGCTGGCGGCCGAGTTGGTGGCCCCCGTCGAGGCCCAGTCCCAACGGATCAGCCGGCTGCTGGGCGAGTACCAGGCCGAGGCCCGGCGTAAAGCGGCCGAGAAGCTGCGCGAACACCAGCGCCAGGAGGAGGCCCTGCGCCGGCAGGCCGCTGCCGAGATGGCCGCCATCGAGCGTGAAGCCAGCGGCAGCGCCGAGGCCGAGGCGCGCAAGGAGGCGGTGGTCCAGCAGTACCAGCAGCAGGTGGCCGAGGGGCGCCAGGCCCTGATCGCCGCCGCGCCACCCCGGATCGCGGGCACGGCCGTGCGCGAGGACTGGAAGTTTGAGGTGACCGACATTCAGGCGCTCTACCGGGCGCACCCCCAGTTGGTGGTCCTGCAGCCGAACCACACGGCGATCCGGGCCATCGTGAAACACAACCAGAACATCCCCGGCCTCCGCGTGTGGAAGGAGGCCTCGACCATCATCCGTCACTGAAGGACCCTACCATGCCTGCCGTTGCCATCCCCGGCCGTTATGCGGCCACTGTCACCCAAGCCCAGTTCGGCCAGTCCCCCAAGACGGGGACGCCCTTCCTCGAGCTGGGCCTCGAAACCGATGAAGGCGAGCACATCAGTGCCTGGCTCTACCTGAGCGAGAAGGCCTTCGAGAACACCACCCGGCGGCTCCAGGAAGCGTTCGGCTTTGACGGCGACTACGAGACCGCGCCCGAGCAGATCCGGGGCAAACCCTGTTCGATCACCGTCGAGGAGGAGGAGTCCGACGACGGCAAGCGGCCCCTGCGCGTGGCGTGGGTCAACCCGCCCCGGGCAGCCAAGCCGCTCGAGGAGGGCTTCCTGGCCCGGCTGAGCGCCAAGGCGCGGACGCTGGGCCTGGCGGCGCCGAGCGTGGCCCCGGACAACTCGACCAACTGCCCCTTCTGACCATGAGCTCGAAACTCCAAGCGATCACCGATCAGGCGGCGCTCACCCTGAAGGCCCTCGTGCGGGAGGGCGAGAAAGACATCCTCAAAGCCTGGGCGGCGTGCCTTGAGGAAGCCGAGGTGCAGGAGCAGAACCCGAAGCTGCGCCTGACCTTCACGATCACGCTGGACCTGGGCAAGGACCAGGCCGCGCACGAGCTGACCTTCGGCATCCGGCACCGGCTCAGCAACGTCACCCCGATCCCGGACCCGGACCAGACGCTCCTCCCCCTGGAGGGAGCCACGGACAAGACCACCGTCACGATCAAGACGCCGCAGGGTTCGGCCACGGCGCCCTTGGGCGTCATGAAAGCGGCGGTGGCCAAGTTGCGGAAGGGCAAGCCCTCCGCGAACTGACATGACCCTGCGTCCCTACCAACCCCGCTTCGTGGACGCCATGCTCGGCGCCCTGGTCGAGTTCGACCGGGTGCTCGGGGTCATGGGGACCGGCGGGGGCAAAACTTGTTGCGCCGGCGAAATCTGCCGGCGCTGCCTGCCCTTCGGTCCGGTCCTCTTCCTGGCCGACGCGCAGGAGCTGGTCCGCCAGGCGGCCGACAAGCTGGGAACCTGGGCGGGCGTGATCCCGCAGGTCGAAATGGCCGAGGAACACGCCCAGCCCGGGGACCGGCTCGTGGTCGGGACCACCCAGACCCTGAGCCGGCGCCTGGACAAGTGGCCCCGGGATTACTTCCAGCTCATCATCGTTGATGAAGCCCATCGCAATACCCTCGGCGGCATGGCCCAGAAGGTCCTCGGCCACTTCGCCTCCGCCCAGGTCATTGGCATCACCGCCACCCCCTTCCGCTCCGACAAACAGCAACTGGGCACCTTCTACCAGGCCATTCCCTATGAGATCAGCCTGGTCGAGCTGATCCGTGAAGGGTGGCTTTGCCGCATCGTCATCCGCTCGGTCCCCGCCGACATTGACCTCTCTGGGGTCCGGACCGTCGCCGGTGACTACCGTGATGATGACCTCGGCCAGGCCATCGAACCGCACCTCTCCCGGTGCGCCGAGCTTCTCGCCGAACATGCCCGGGATCGTCGCACGGTCGTCTTCCTGCCCCTGATCGAGACCTCGCGCCAGTTCGTCGCCGCCTGCCAGGCCTCGGGCTGCGCGCGGTCCATGTCGATGGCACCGACCGCACCGGCCTCGAAGCCTTCCGTTCCCGGCAGGCGGACATCATCGCCAACGCCCAGCTCCTGAGCACGGGCTGGGATCAGCCCGACGTGGACTGCGTCATGGTGTTGCGGCCCACCAAGAGCCTGGTCCTCTACAGCCAGATGATCGGCCGGGGCACCTGCATCCATCCCGGCAAAGATCATCTCCTGGTCCTGGATCCTCTCTTCCGGTCCGATTCCATGGACCTGATCCGGCCCGCCCGGCTCCTGGCCCATACGACGACCGAAGCCGAGACCCTCCAGGAAGTCCTCGATGAAGCGCCCGCGCTGGACCTGCTCGAAGCCGCCGAGCGGGCCGAGGATCGTCGTCAGCAGCGCCTGGCCGAGCAACTGGCCCAGTACGCTCAGCGCAACGCGCGCACCGTGGACGCCCTCGAGCTGGCCCCTCTCCCTGGGCGAGGAACGCCTCGCCGACTACGAACCCGAGACCCACTGGGAACGGCAACCGGTCACCGACAAGCAGGCCGAACTGCTCGCCCGGGCCGGGTTCGACCTCACCCGCATCACGTGCAAGGGGCATGCCTCCAAGTGGATTGACCTCCTCTTCCGTCGTCGGGACCTCGGCTTGGCCACCCCGAAGCAGGTCCGTTGGCTGGTCCACTTCGGTCACCCCAACCCGCACCTGGCTACCTTCGAGGAAGCCGGCGCCTACCTCGACGGGAAGTTCACGGGCCGGCGACGTCGTTCCCTGGTTCCCACCCGATGAACGCGCTCGACACCGCCCTCCTGCTCCGTTCCGCCGGCGTGGCGACCATCCCGGTCAAGCCCGACAAGCGCCCGTTCTTCCCCTGGGCCAAGTGGCAGAAGGAACTGCCCTCCGAAGAACTCTGCCGCAAGTGGTTCCGCGCGGGCACCCGCCTCGCCATCATCGGCGGCGCCGTTCAGTGCCTGGACATTGACACCAAACACGCCCCGGACGGACCCGGCCTCTGGGATCGTTATCAGAAACGGTGCCGGGACTTCGGCCTGGCGGGCTTGCTGGATCGGGTCCTGATCCAGCGCACGGGCACCGGGGGCATCCACCTGGTATTCCGCTGCCCCGCCCGGCTCCCCAACCTCAAGCTCGCCGAGACCCCGGCCCGGCTGCCCTTGCTCGAAACCCGCGGCGAGGGCGGTTACTTCCTCATCGCCCCCTCTCCGGGCTACACCCTGCTCCAGGGAGACTGGTCCCGCCTGCCCGAACTCAGCGCCGAGGACCGTGATTCGTTGTTGGCAGTCGCCCGCTCGTTCAGTGAGACAGCACCGAAGGAGGCCCAGCCTCCCTCGCTTGCAAACGATGCTGCGCCGGGCACGGACTACGACGCACGGGCCGAGGTCCCCGCCCTGCTCAAAGCGCATGGCTGGACCCCCGCCGGCACCTCGGGCAAGTACTGGACCCGCCCCGGCAAGGACCAGGGCGTCTCGGCCTCCTGGGACGTCATCCCCGGCCGGTTCTGGGTCTTCTCGACCTCGACCCCCTTCGAGGCCAACCACGTCTATCGGCCCTGGCATGTCTTTGCCGTCCTCGAATGCGCCGGGGACTTCCGGGAAGCCGCCCGCCGGCTTCGCGCCCTGGGCTACGGTGCGCCGACGCCGAAACGCCCCCCAGCACCCACTCCAGCGACCGCGACGGAACCGGCCGCGGCCGTCGAGGCGGTGGTCGAACCCTTGCCTCCCATCTATGCCTGGGAGGCCGAGGAAACGCCGACTGGCCCCGGCCGGTCCAGCTCGTCCAGGGCGTCCTCTACCGGGGTGCCAAGGGCATGATCGCCGGCCCGTCCAAGAGCCGGAAGACCTTCCTGCTCACCGACCTGGCCATCAGCGTCGCCGCCGGCGTCCCCTGGCTCGGGTTCCCCACCACCCCCGTGCCCGTTCTCTACGTCAACCTCGAGTTGCAGCCCTTCGCCTTCCGGGACCGGCGCCGCGAGATCCAGGCCGTCAAGCTCAGCCACCAGCGGGCGCTGCCGCTCTTCTCCTGGCACCTGCGCGGCTACGGCGTCACCCTCTTCACCATCCGCGAGCGGCTCCTGCGCTTCTGCCAGCAGGAAGGCATCGGGCTGATCATATTCGACCCGACCTACAAGCTCAACCAGCACGGGGAGGAGAATGCCGCCGAACCCGTTGGACGCCTGCTCAACGACTTCGAGCAGGTCGGCCGTCAGACCGAATCGAGCGTCGTCTTTGGCCATCACTTCGCCAAGGGGGATGCCTCGGCCAAACACTCGATTGACCGCGCTTCCGGTTCGGGCGTCTGGGCGCGGGACCCCGACGCCATCCTCATGGTCAGCCCGCACCAGGAAGAGGACTGCGTGGTGGTCGAGATGCACCTGCGCAACTTCGCCCCGCAACCCTCCTTTGTCCTTCGCTGGCAGTACCCCTGCTGGCAACGGGCGCCCGAGGAGGATCCCGAAGCCCTCAAGGGCGCCAAGGCGAACAAAGGCCCGACTGGCCGGCAATCGGCGGTCAGCCCGGAGCAACTGGCGGCCTTCATGGGCATCCCCGGCCTCGAAACCCTCTCGAAGACCGAGTTGGCCACCCCTGGCCGGGAAGGTCCTCGGAGTGACCTCCCGACCATCTGGCGGAAGTTCAAAGAACTAGAAAGTGAGTAAGACTTATGACCACTGACATCACTGACAAAATCATTCTGTCACTAGCCGCACTGTCACTGACAAAACCCCTTAAGGGGACGGGGGGTTTTGTCAGTAGGGGAGGACAGTGCGGCGTCAGGGGGCGAGAGGAAATCCACCTCCCCCAACCTCCTTCCTGCGAGCCGAATCACTGACCCCCCTTATGAAAGCCCATCCTAAAGCATCCTCACCCGTATCGCCGGACATGCTGGCTGCCAACTTCGAGCGTCAACTGATCGAGACGGCCCGGCGGTGTATCGCCATGCGCCGGGCATTGTCCGGCGCGGTCTGCCGCTGGCCCGGGCCGCGCGGACTGGACCGAACTCAGACATCGCCCTGGTCTTCATCTGGCGGAAGGGGATGCCTCCTCAGACGGAAGTCTGGCCCTACGCCCGCATTGAGCAACTAGCCGCCGCCGTCACGGAGGAAGAGGTCCGGGCCGAAATCGGACGGTCGAGTGGAACCGGTGAGGCCGGTTCACCCGAGTGACCCTGCCATGAAATCCCTCTCGCCCACCCAGCGCACCCTGCGCGCCCTTCTGCGAGCAGGGCCTGGTCTGCGCCATCGTCGAGAAGTGGAACCCCTACGGCGGTCCCCACGGCATCCGCCAGGACCTCTTCGGCATCATCGACGTGCTCGCCCTCGACCCGCGGCGCGGGGTCGTCGGCGTCCAGGCCACCGGCCAGGACTTCGTCGGGCACCTGCGTAAGCTCACCGAAGAGCGCGCCCAGGAATGCCTGGACTGGCTGCGGACGCCCGGCACCTGCGCTCGAGCTCTGGGCCTGGCGCAAGGTCAAGGCCCAGCGCGGGGGCAAGCTCCTGATCTGGCAGCCCCGCGTCCAGGTCCTCACCCCCTGCCGATTTCCAACCCCAACCCCAGGAGAGCACGACGTAATGGCTGACTGCAACCAACCCCTGAAGGCCGAGTGTTTCGAACTGCTCGAAACCGCAACCCAAGACTTCGATTGGGATGCCCTCTACGCCCACCTCGACGCGGACGCTCGTGAAGACGGCAATGACAAGGACCCGGTCGAGGTCGTGACTCGGCTGCTCGAGATGTTCCTGCCCGCCCCCGGCCAACCGGTGATTCCCAGCCGCATCGGCTGCGCGTTATCGCCCTGGCCTGGGTCCTGAATCCGGCTTACTTCGAGGGCGACCCTTCGATGAGCGAACTCGCCGCGCGCTGTGGCGTCCGTTTGCCCACGCTGGCCAAGCGCACCGGCCACTTCAGCCGCGTCATCCGCTGGCGCAATCACTGGCAACGCCATTCCTGGAACTGGGCCAAGGGAGCCAGCGAGCCGCCCGAAGGCGCCAAGCCCAAAGGGGGGCGTAACGTTCCGCTATAGGTAGAGAGTGAACGCGAAGCTGACATCCAGCGGGCGGCGTTTGCGCCGGCGAGAAGCGGCCACTGCAGGCGGGCAGGACGGTCACCCTGATCCCGGGCTGAAGACGGCCGAGAACCGGCAGCGAACCGCCGCGACCGCCAGGCTCGGCCCGGCCCCGGTGGGGGTAGGAAGTCTCCTTTGGACCCCGGGGAGGGTGGAGGGTGCTCGCCAGCCCCGAGTGCACGTATGAACGACCGAAAACCGAAGAAACGCGCAGCAAGTCCGCTGGAGGCCTCCGGGCCGGCCGTCAATTGCGCCTTCGACGAGCTGGTCCCGCTGGAAAAGCTCGTGCCCAATCAGCGCAACCCGAACCAGCACCCCGAGGTCCAGGTCCGGCTCCTGGCCAAGGTCATCGCCCACCAGGGCTGGCGTTCGCCCGTGGTGGTGTCGAAGCGGTCCGGGTTCATCGTCTCGGGCCACGGCCGGTACGAAGCGGCGAAGGTTCTCGGGCTCACCGCGGTGCCCGTGGGACTTCCCAGGACTTTGCTACTGACGCCGATGAGTGGGCGCACCTGGTCGCCGACAACCGACTGGCGGAACTGGCCGAAGCCGACAGCGGGGCGTTGAAGGAAGTCCTGGGCGAGTTGAAGGCGGCGGACTTCGACATGGACCTGGCCGGGTTCGACGCCGAGGCCCTCGCCGATCTCCTGGCCGGGACGCCCGAGCCCACGGCGCCGGAGGACTTCCCCGAGGTGGATGAGGACCTGCCCACCGAGTACCAGTGCCCAAAATGCCAGTTCCGGTGGTCGGGCAAACCGTCGTGAGTGCGCCTGACCTCCAGCCCCTGCGCCGGGCCATTGACGGTCTGGACGACGCCCTGACCGGGTTGCTGGTCTGCCGGGTGTGTCTGTCGCACCAGGCCCAGGCATTGAAAGTCCAGGCGGGCCTGCCGACCCTCGACCCGGGCGGGAAGCCGAGATCCAAGGACGGTACGAACGACGGTGGTGCGGTGCCGCTGTCGTCGCCCGCGCGATCCTCGTAACCTCTGCCGTGAAGACTGAGAAGCCTCCCTACCGGGTGCCGAGCATGGCCGAGATCGCGGCGGTCCCGGACAACGGCCTGCGCGTGGTGTCCACGTTCAGCGGGTGCGGCGGTTCGTGCCTGGGCTACCGCACGGCCGGCTACCGGGGTGCTCTGGGCCAGCGAGTCCATCCCGGCGGCGGCCGGAGGTGTACCGGAGGCCAACCACCCGACCACGCCCCTGGACACCCGTGACATTCGAAGGTCCAGCCCGCCGAGATCTCGGGGGGCCACCGGGCTGGAAGGTGGTGAAGTGGATGGGTCAAGTCGCCGCCCTGCGCCTCGTTCTCGACGGCGGGAAGCGGGAGAAGCACTGGGAAAGGCGAAGCCCCTAGTGACACGGTCCAGCGCACCGATGACCTGTTCTTCGAGTACATCCGCCTCATCGAAGGACTGAAGCCCCGGGTGTTCGTCGCCGAGAACGTCAGTGGCCTGGTGAAGGGTGTCGCCAAGGGGTACTTCCTCGAGATCCTCGCCCGGCTCGGGGCGTGCGGGTACCGGGTCGGCGTGAAGGTACTGACGCCCAGTGGCTCAAGGTTCCTCCAGGGCTCGGCAACGGACCATCTTCATGGGGTGCGTGAGGACCTGGGCAAGGACTTGGTGTTCCCGAAGCCCTTGCCCTACCGGTGCCAGCCTGCGCGAGGCGCTGCCGTGGGTGGTCCGGGGGAAGTACGGCCCCGGCGGGGAAAGCGCCGGATGCGCCCAGCCCGACGGTGAGTGCGGGCATGTCGTAATAACCCGGCCACCAGCCACCAGGGCCTGGAGCTGATCGAGGCGGTCATTCACGACACCAAGGGGCAGTTCCCTTCGGCGGGGATGTCACCGACCGGCCGTGTCCGGCGATCACGGTCATGGGCCAGGGGCAGTTCAGGTCCGGCTGACGGGCGGGACCGGAGCGGCGTTCGCCGAGAAGGACGGGCCCACGACCTGGACCAGCCCTGCCCGACAATCCTGGGGACCAAACCCAACCAGTTCGAGGTCGGGATGAGCGGTTCACGATCGAGGTAGAGTGGGACAAGCTGCGGCCGGAGGCGTCGGGGAAGTACTTCAACCTGGTCCGACCGCATCCGGACTCAACCGTGCCCGACGATCTGCGCGTCGCACGGGCATCCGGGCGTGGCGAGCGTCACCCACCCGACCGAGAAGCGGAAGCTCACGATTGCCGAGCTCAAGCGCATCTGCGCCTTCCCGGATGACTTCGTGTTGACCGGCACCTACTCGCAGCAATGGGGAACGCCTGTCGCGCGGTTCCTCCCGGTCATGATGGCCTGGGTCGCTCGAACCATCCGCGATGAAATCCCTCTCTTGAAATCCCCAAGCACTGGACGTTCCGCAGTCGGGCGGTCGCCAAGCACTTCACCCGACACGTGCGTGAGCAGTTGCCCTGGTACGACCTGGCCACCAATGCCGTCGCCCACTTCGGCCGGCACTACATCCGCGCGGCGGCGTCGTGTACGACATCGGGGCTTCAACGGGGAACATCGGCCGGGTGTTGCAGGAGACCTCGACCAACGTCAGGCTCGCTTCACGGCCATCGAGGAGAGCCGGAGATGGCCGAGCGGTACGACGGTCCGCCGGAACTGGTCGTGGCGGACGCGGTGACGTTCGACTACCAGCCCTTTGACTTCACCGTCTGCTTCCTAGTCCTGATGTTCCTGCCCGTGGACACGCGGACCGCGTTCCTGCACCGGCTCGAGTCCCTGACCAAGCCCGGCGGGGCGTTGTTGATCGTGGACAAGGTCCAGATGCCGCCGGGGTACGTCGGGACCGCATTCAGCCGCCTCACCCTTCAGCAGAAGCTCGCCGTCGGCGCCCGGCCCGAGGACATCCTGCGCAAGGAACTGTCCCTCGCCGGCTACCAGCGCCCGCTCGACCCGGGGATAATGCCCGAGAGGGCGCGGACCTTCTTCCAGGTCGGTGAGTTCGTCGGGTGGATCCTGACCGCGCCGGAGCGGTAGTCATGGCCGACACCGGCGCCATCGCCATCGCCCAGCTCGCGCGCCTGTCAGGCTTAACCGACCGGCGCTTGCGAGTTGGCGGCTGAAGGGTGGGTTCCCGCGGGCGGTCGAGGGCGCCTACCAACTGGTGCCCACGATCCAGGGTCTGCTCCGGTACTACCGTGAGCGGGAGGGGTCCCGGATCATGCAGGATACCTACCCGACAACCTGGGCGCCTGCGCCGCGGTACCGGCATCGCTGGGCGCCTCAAAGTGCGCCAAGCGCCGGGATTGTTCGGCCTTCCGCGGCAGCCGGGTGTACCTGGCGCCCGCTTCCTGCGCTGGCTATTCGCCTCGCCCGAACGGTCCCGGGTCAACCTACGACCAGGAGACGTACCCAACACGTGGTCCTGCAGAACGCCGATGAAGGGTCGAGCTGGGCCAGTTGAAGCGCGAGCTGATCCCGGCCGAGGAGGTTACCCACCTGGGCGCCGGAGCTGGGATCAGCTATCCGAAGAGGTGCTGACCCGGCTGCATCGAGTGGCTCCCGTCCTCGAGGCCAGCCAGTGCCCGTGATCGAAGAGCGGTTGAAGGAAAGAGGAGGATGAGGTCTGAAGCAGTTGCACGCTGGATGAGCGGCTGACAGCGTGGCAGCGGAAGGATTGATCGCCACTGGACCCCTCGGCGGCGCGCCCTCTAAGAGGCTCGCTGTATGCAACTTGCATCTCTACCTGACGGTCAGACGATCATCGCGCAAGCGGGCGGCGCGCAGGATTACAGGGAGCGCTCACCTACATCGGCGCGCGGGCCTTCAGCCACCGGTGCGCCGAGAGGGTCGGTAATTATCGCCCGGCCCGGCCTTCTCGACTGGTGTCGAAGCCGGCCACGGATTCGTGGATTACGAGGTCGGCCTTCAATGCCGGGTGAACGGGGAAGCCTGGCCGGCGGTGGACGCTCATCATCGCCTACGGGCAACGGCACCTACACGGTGTGGCTGGTCGAAGAGGCATCGGAGCCGGCAACCGGGTTCCATGGTCCTGGCCTGCGACCGGGACGTGTACTGCGACACCCTTCAGTCACGATCGAAGCGGTCTATGACCGGAGCGATCAGCGACCACAACCGAAGCCCATGCCGACGGGGACCATGGATTCTCCGAGATTCCCTTGGACAGTCTCCGCCCTCCCACCCGAGAGAGCTCACGTTCGGTACAGATGGACAACCAAAACACAGAAGGAAAGACAGTATGAAGAACAACGCAGACACCACGACGGAAGCGACCGCGAAGGATCAGACCCCGAAGGCGAAGGCCCCGAAGCCCAAGCGGGAAGCCGCGCCGAAGGCTGAGAAGGCGGGAAGCTCGCCAAGAAGACCAAGCCCGAAGCGGACGCCGACGCGGAGACCGGTGACCGGTTGCCGGGCAACCTCGACGAGCTGAAGGCGACCAAGGGCGGCTTGGTCTCCTTCCTGTTCCTTAGCGGGAAGGACAAGGAAGCCATCGCCGCCGAGTTGAAGACGGCGTTCAAGCTCGGGGACGCGCAGGCGGCGAAGATCGTCCGCCGGATCACCGGCCGGGTCCGGCTCTTCCAGCGCGTGTTCGAGCTGATGGCCGCCAAATAGGC
>JAOSKK010000014.1 GCA_027493615.1 Verrucomicrobiota bacterium | reverse complement strand
TGGACGCCCATGGTCCGCCCCAGCTACGGCCGTCAGGATCTCTTGCCACCGGACGCCGAACGTCAGGCCTTCGAACGGGGCGTCACCTGGTTCCTCCGCTCCAAACTGCTCGTCCATCCGAGCCGGCTCGAGGACGTCAACCGCGCCTCCGAGGGCGATGGGCTCCTGCCCACACCGCCGCCCGATGCGCCGGTCGGCGACGGCTCCCTCGGCATCCTGGAAGCCCCCCTCTCGATCATCCTCAGCGACGGCAGCCAGATGCAGAGCGTCTCGCGTCGCGGCGATTGCACTGCCGAATCCGCCCTCGCCCTGGCTTTCGGGGGTGCGCTCCTCGACGATCCCGAGCTCAGCGCCATCGCCCGCCGTTTGCTCGACTTCTACCTCTTCGAGTCCGTCGCGCGGAAGGGCGACCGCGCCGATCCGAACCACACCGCCTACGGCCTCGTTGCCTGGGGCATCGGGTCCCCGCCTGGACCGTGGCCAACTACGGCGACGACAACGCGCGTCTCATGCTGGGCACCCTCGGCACGGCGGCCCTGCTCGGCACGGATCGCTGGGATGAAGCCATGATGCTTTGCCTGCTCGGCAACCTGCGCACCACCGGCCGCCAGGGCTTTCGTACGGATCGCCTCGACATGGGCCTGCTCAGCCAGCATCCGTGGACCTACTTCTATCACCGCAACGTCGTGAACCTCGCGCCCCATTTCGAAGCCTATCTCTGGGCCTGTTACTTGTGGGCCTATCACAAGACCGGCGACGTCCTCTTCCTCGACCGCACCCGCCACGCCTTGCACGCCACCATGAAGGCCTACCCCCGCGGCCTTCGCTGGACCAACGGCCTCGCCCAGGAACGCGCCCGCATCCTCCTCCCGCTTGCCTGGCTTGTCCGCGTCGAGGACACCCCCGAACACCGCGCCTGGTTGCGGGAAGCCGTCGAAGGTCTCCTTGCCCTCCAGGATGAATCGGGTGCCATCCGCGAGGAACTTGGTCCTCCGGGCCAGGGCATGTTTCCGCCGCCACGCTCGAATGAGGAATACGGCGGCAACGAGGCGTCGCTCATTCAGCAGGACGGCGAGCCCGTCGCCGACCTTCTCTACACCGTGAACTTCGCCTTCCTCGGCCTTCGCGAGGCTGCGGCGGCCACGCGCGACCCTGCCTGGATCGCCGCCGAAAATCGCCTCGCCGATTTCCTGGTCCGCATCCAGATCCGTTCCGAAGCCCGCCCCGAGCTCGACGGCGGCTGGTTTCGCGCGTTCGACTTCCGGCGCTGGGAGGCCTGGGCCAGCAACGCCGACGTCGGCTGGGGTGCCTGGGCCATCGAGAGTGGCTGGACCCAGGGGTGGATCACGTCTGTCCTCGCGCTCCGTCAGAAACAGACCTCGCTCTGGGACCTCACCGCTTCGTCCGGCATCGGGCGCCTCCACCCAGAGCTGCGCGCGCGCCTCATGCCCGACGACCTCCTTTCGCCGCACGGCTCCGCCGCAGTTCGACCACGAGGCGCGCGGCAAGTCTTACCGGCTCGCGGCGCCCCCGGCCGCGGCTTATCCCGACGAGACCGGTCAGACCCTCACCGACGGGGGAGGCTGGGTTGGCGGATCACACCGACCCGGCCTGGATCGGTCTGCAAGGTCCCGACCTGACGGTCACCATCGATCTCGAACGCACCGTGCCCGTCCGGCAAGTCGCGGCCCTGTTCCTCGAGTCCGTCGGGGTGGGCATCTACTTGCCGGCGAGGGTCGAACTGAGCCTGTCCACGGACGGCGAGACCTTCGCGCCCCTCCCCGCTGTCGCACGTCCGTCGTCGCGACCCGACGCGGCGTGGGTGCATCGTTTCGTCGTGGACGCGGACGGTCGCGAGGCCCGGTACGTGCGCCTGCGTGCGGTCAACCCGGGGCGCATTGCGTCGGGTGCTCCCGGTGCGGGCACCGGTTCCTGGCTGTTCCTGAGCGAACTGCTTGTCAACCCCTGACCCCGGGGACGCAAAGCGGCGCTGAAGCGCTCGCACTCCAAACGCTTCGCGCATCTCCGGCGTTGTGGAGCGTCGCCGAGCGTCTGGAGTGCGAGCGCTTCAGCGCCGCTTTGCGTCGATCAGTGGCGGGCGAGGCGGAACTCGGTGTCGAACCACAGGCCGTTGAAGTCAAATTGCAGGCGCGGCGGATCAAAGGTACCAGCCACCCAGCAGACCTCGTTGCGCGCGTGCATCAGCCCCTCCACCTCGGCGAACATATCCGGGTCCAATCCGATGAGCTGATAGCGATTCCGTCGCAGCCCGTGCCGCACCATCTGCCGGAGGAGTTCCTCGGCCTCCGCCCAGGAACGGCGTACCACCCAGATTTCCGCCTCCGGCACCTTCACGGCGAGACGATCAAGCTTCTGGACGGGACACTCGCCACATTCCACCCAGAGCGCCGCGCGCAGGGTGTAGTCGAACTGCACCAGGTCGGGCTGGTAAGGCAGGTTCTCGTCATGAAGGCGGGGTTCGAGTTGAAGGCGATCGCGGTAGAACAGGAGGTAGGCGAGGAATTTGAGGAGCACTTGGGCCGTCGTCTCGGTTTCGCGCTGGCCGACAATGATCTTGCCCGGCAGCGGGCGGCGTGGGTTGGTGCTCTCGAGCTGGAAGCTGAATCTGCGGGACATGCGCGGAGGTCAGGGTTCGACGTACACCGGCAGTCGCCGCCAGACGAGTTGGGCAAGGTGGGCGGCGTCCCAGTTGGCGAGCCGGAAGCAGCCGTGGGACTCGGTCCGGCCCACGTCCTCGGGACGCGGGGTGCCGTGGATGCCGTAGCCGGGCCGGTCCAGGCCGATCCACGCCACGCCGACGGGGTTGTTCGGGCCCGGCGGAAGGGTGAGTTTGCGGCCGAGACGGCGGCCCTCGGCGGATTCCGGGAACACCGCGGGGTTGAAGGTATAGGTGGGGTTAATGGCGACCACCGCCACCTCGAGCCGGCCCACGGGGCGTTTGTCCACGCGGGCCGCGATGCTGCACGGGCAATGGAGAATGACGTTGGTGCGCAGATCATGGCCGGTGAGCATGCGGTCACGGAGCCGGATGCGCAGAAACGCCAGGCGAACGTCGGGCGGCGCGGGCGCGGCGTCCGGCACCACCACCGCGCGACCGGGCGCCACGGCCGGCCAGTCCACCTCCGGGTTCAGCCGTCGCAGCAGCGCTGGGTGCGCCCGATGGGTTTCGGCGACCAACTCCAGGAGACTGACAAAGTCGAGCCGGGGTTGCTGTGACTTGCCCAGCCAGGTCGCCGGGATGGGCATCAGCCGTGCAAGATCGTTGCTCGTGACGACGTACTGCGTGAAGGGGGGCGCGTCCAGGACAAGGCGGTCGCGCGTGACGGCGTCCAGATCGCCGGTGGGTGGGAGCCCGTAACGCTGCTGGAAGGCGCGGAGGGCCGCCCGGGTCTGGTAACCGCTGACACCGTCGATGGACCCCGAGGAAAAGCCGCGCCGAGAGAGGGCGATCTGGGCTTCGAGCACCGAGGCAACCGCGCGCGCCTGGAAGAGGGGCGCCAGGGGAGCCGGTGGCACCCATGGTTGGGACGAAGCCACCGCCACGGCCGTGGTCGACGAAGGCGCAGACGCGTTGGGGGCGATCGCGGGCGGGAGAGGGCGGCTGAGGCCCGGTGAAACGGTGTTCGAGGAAAGGGCCGGGGGAAGACTCGGGGCGGGCGAGGGGCCGGAGGAGCGTGGAGGCGCACAAGATTGGAGAGCGGTGCGGGCGGAGACGGCGACCGGACGGCAGGTTCGGCGGGGGAAGGCGCGGCAGCAGGTTCGTCCCACTCCAAGTTGTGCAGGATGATCCAGCTCGCCACACCCAGCCCACCCGCCGCCACGAGGAAACGCAGGGCGCTGGGCCAGGGCGTGCGGGGGCGGGGTGCCTTGTACCGGGTGTAGATCCGCAAGGCTCGGGGGCAAGCGGCTCAGCGCGGCGTTTCGGCAGGAGCCATGGGCCGGACGGGCGGAGCCGCAGCGGTTGGGGTGTCGGTCACGACCCGGTAGCGGGCCATGATCCGGGCGAAATCGGGGTGGGACTGGCTGAACTGCTGGAGGTCGGTGAAGAGGCGATTCAACTGGGGCATGGCATTGGTCTCGTAGTCCCCGACGAGCCGGGACAGCTCCTGGGCGGTGGCGTTGAGCTGGTTGGCCTGGGCGGCGAGCCAGCGGATCTGCTGGTAGAGGCCCACCGTGGTGGTGAGGAGCAGGATGGCCAGCGCCGCCATGACCAGGTGGGAGGAGATACCGCAGGTCGGCGAACTCACGCTCGGTTTCGCGCGGGGCCATCGGGGCCGAAGGCGGGTGGAGGAACCGGTGGGGAAGTGAGGAGCATCCATGGGCGCGAAGGGTGGCGATGCGGGGGCGGCTATTCGGGGTTGGCTTGCGGCACGAGTTCCATCCGCTGAAGCAAGGGGGTGAGCGGTTCCAGAACGGGCCGAATCTCCGGGTGGCTTTGGCCGAACTGAAGGGCCTCGGCCGCCAGGGAACGGGCCACGGCAAAGTTCCGGTTGACGGCGGTGGCCTGGGCCTGGAGGCGCTGGGCCTGGAACTGGAGCCGCTGGGCCGTGTTCAGCACCTGGAGATAACGGAAGAACACGAGCAGGTTGGCGACGGCTCCCAGGAGGACCACTCCCAGCAGGATGTTCGTGAGCACGGCATTCTTGCGCATCGCCGCGACCCTACCGGGGTGGGCTTGACTCTCCAAGCGTGATTTGTCTGCGCGGCGAGCCCGGAGGTGTAGGTGTACTCGGCGGGAAACCGCGACCGACTGTAGGCGCCGACGTGAGGAGGCGAAGAGTAACGCCCCTTTCCCCCAATGCCTCCTCACGTCGGCGCCTACAGCGGGCAGGATTACGCAGGCGTGGCGGCACCGGGCGCGGCCGAGGCGGGGTCGGGCGCGGCCTGGAGCAGCCGGGTGCGCCTTTCGCGGAGGGGCAACCAGACGCGGACGGTGGTGCCGCGGCCCACGTGGCTGTCGATGTCGATGCTGCCCCCGTGTTCGCGGATGATGCGGCGGACGATCATCAGGCCCAGGCCGGAGCCCTTCTTTTTCGTGGTGTAGAAGGGCTCGCCGATGCGCTGGAGTTGCTCGGGGGGATGCCGCCGCCGGTGTCGGCGACACTCACCCAGACGCCATCGGCGAGGGTGCCGGTGCTGAGCGTGAGGAGGCCGCCGCGGGTCATGGCCTGCATCGAGTTCTTGATGAGGTTCACGAGCACCTGCTTGAGCTGGGCAGGATCGAACGGCGCCTCGGGCAGGGTGTTCGAGAGCTGCTCCTCGACGATCAGTCCCCGGTTCTCCAGTTCGGGGCGCAACAGTTGGCAGGTCGTGCGAACCACCTCGTTCAACTGGGCAGACTGGAGCTGGGGGCGGGCTGGGCCGGATGGCCTCCAGGAACTGGGTTACGATGTAATCCAGCCGCGTGATCTCACCCTTGGCCACGGCGAGATACTGCTCGAAGCGGTCGGCGAAGGCTTCGAGGGCGTCCGGACCCGGCAAGCGGTGCGGCCGCGCGCGCCGTCCGCCGGCGGGGTCCCGCGGCAATGGCGGGGCGGTCAGGCTGCGCACCTTGCGCAGCTCGCGGTCCATGAGCTGCAGGTGGATGTGGAGCGCGTTCAGCGGGTTGCCGATCTCGTGGGCGACGCTGGCGGCCAGCAGGGTCAACGCCTGCATCCGCTCGCTTTCGATGGCCTCGAACGTCTTCTGCCGCGCCTCCGTGGCGTCGTGGAGGATCAGGACCACGTCGTGGCTGCCGGGCGTGTCGGTCGCGAGCGGCGCTGCGAACAGGCGGAGGAAGCGGGGCCGGGGAACTCGACCTCGAACTCGTGGCGGAACCCGCGGGATCCGCCGGCGCCGTCGCGGTGCAGGAGCTTGTCCCAGTCCAGCTCCGGCAGATGGGTCGTGATGGGCTGGCCTTCGGCCGTCTCGGGCTCCAGCCCGAGGAGCCGGGTGACGGCCCGGTTGAGGAACAGGATCCGGCCGGCCGAATCCAGGACCAGCACGCCGTCTTCAATGGTGTTGAGGAGCGTCTCAAGCAGGCTGCGCTCGCGCGCCAGGCGTTGCACCACGGCCTGCAGCCCGCCGGCGTCCAGACGGTCGAGCCGGCCGAGGACCTTGTCGAGGAAACTGGACTTGCTCCCGGGCATGCCGAGTATGAAAGGGCCTCTCTAAAACCACCGCCGGCGTTTGAAATACCAGTAGGTCGCCACGGTCGACACCACGACGAATCCGCCGGCCGCCCAGTACCCGTGGTCGAGCTCGGGCATGTTGTGGAAGTTCATCCCGTACCAGGTCCCGACCAGCATGGCCGGGGTGGTGATGAGGGTGATCAGGGTCAGGAGCTTGATCACCTCGCCGGTCTGGTTCGAGGACATGTTCAGGTAGACCTGCAGGATGCCGGTGAGGGAATCCGTGAACCCCAGCGCCAGTTCGTTGATGTGGAAGAGGGCATCGTAGACATCGCGGAAGTACGGCACCAGATGCCCGCGGATGAGCTTGAACTCGCCGCTGGCGAACCGGGCGAGGACCTCGCGCTGGGGCCCGATGATCTGCCGCAGGTGAAGGACCTCCTTCTTGATCTTGAGAATCTCGTTCAACGTGGACCGCGTCGGCTCCCGTAGCACGCGGTCCTCGAGTTCGGCGATCTCGATCGAGAGTTCGTCGAGGGCGGGCTTGTAGTTCTCGACGATCGAATCCAGCAGGGTGTGGGCCACCCGGTCGGGGGCGCGGGCGATGTGGACGTTGCTGCGCAGACAACGTTCGGCCACCTGGGCCACGCTCTTCAGCGGCTTGAGGTGATACGTGACGAGGAAGTTCTTCCCAAGAAAGAAATTCAGCTCGCTCGTCGCGAACACCCCGTCCGCCCGGCTGTAATCCACGGCGTGCACCACCATGAAGAGGTAGGGCGTGAAGCGATCCCCCTCCTTGGGCGTGTACTCCTCGACCTTGGGCGACGGGCTTTCGGTCACGCAGTCCTCGACCGAAAGGGGGTGGAAATGGAACACCTCCTCGAGGTAGAAGCGCGTTTCCTCAGGGGTCGGGTTCTCCAGGTCCACCCACAGGAACAGGTTGGTGTCCGACAAAAGGGTCGGCATCAAGAAGGCCTCGATGTCCTTCGTGTGCAACCGGCCTTGCGTCGTGAATGCTGAGGACCGGACCATAACGATCTTGCTGGCTCGGACGCGCTGACCTGCGGGCCCGCGGCGCCGCGCAGTCTAGGCCCCGGGCCCGCCGAGGCAAGGGCTTTGCCCCCGACGTTGTGCCGACCGACCCAGCCGCCGCCTGGCCGGGAGGTGGCGGGCGCGCTGGCCGAAGCCGCAGTTGAGATTCCTCCGGACTTGGCGCAAGCTGGGTGCCGTGCCGGCACGCGGGCTGCTCTGATTCCACCGGCCGGCGGGTCCGGTCCTGGTTGTCCGCGGTCCCGGTCGTCTATGTCGGTCAAGCGCGTCCTGGTCTCCGTGTTGGGTGGCACGATCCTTCTGTTCGGGATCGCGCTGCTCGTCCTGCCCGGCCCCGCGTTCCTCGTGATCCCCCTCGGGCTGGCCATCCTCGCCACCGAGTTCGTCTGGGCGCGGCGCTGGCTGAAGCGGGCCCGGAACATGACCAACAAGCGGAAGGCCAGGCGGACCACCAAGGCCCTCCGGCAGGCGTTCGAACGGCGCTGGGAGAACTGGCGGCGTCACCTCCCCCGCTGGCTCGCCTGGTTCCGTCTGCCACCCGCGCGCCCCTCCCCACCGGCTTGGCGGCAAGTGGCGGGGCCACCTCCTCCCGTTGCACCCCAAGCCGCCGTCGAAGGTCCGCGGGCCGATCCCCTGGCCAAGCCCTGAGCCCGGCGTGGCGCGAGAAGACCGCGGAAGGCAGACCGGCAAAGGCAAGGGCGAACCGGGACGCCGTATTTCGCGCTTTCCATCCCGACCTCGTTGGCGCAGCGTCACGCCGCGCAAGTCCATGAAAACTTCAGCCTCGAAAGCCTCCCCCGTCTACCTCGTCGCCAGTGGCGATCTCCGTCTGTCCGCCAACCAGAAATGCTGGCCGGAGCAGGCCAAAATGGAAGCCACACTCACCCGTGCCCTGGCCGCCGAAGGCGCGAAAGTGGTGCGGGCCCACCCGTTCGACCGCGCCAAACAGCATGGTTTTATCGACTCGCAGGCGCGGGGGATGGAGGTATTCCGCACGATCGATCCCGCGGCGCCGTTGCTCGTCGCCGAGAGCGTCTGGCAGTACAGCCATCATGTGCTGTCCGGGCTGACAACGCACCGTGGCCCGATCCTCACCGTGGCGAACTGGAGCGGCACCTGGCCGGGCCTCGTCGGCATGCTCAATCTGAACGGTTCGCTCACCAAGGCCGGCGTGGCATACAGCACACTCTGGAGCGAGCAGTTCACCGACGGATACTTCAAGGCGGGGCTGCGCCAGTGGCTGCGCACCGGCGTCGTCACCCACGACACCAGCCACGTGCAGGATCTGGCCCGGCTCAAGCTGCCCGCGGCCGATGAAGAGCTGGGCCGCAATTGGGCGCGGGCGTTCCGGCAGCGCAAGGCCATCCTGGGCGTGTTCGACGAGGGCTGCATGGGCATGTACAACGCCATCATCCCGGATGAACTGCTCCACGCCACCGGCGTCTTCAAGGAGCGCCTCAGCCAGTCCACCCTCTACGCGGCGATGCAGCAGGTGGACGAAGCCGAGGCCCGCCGCGTGCTCGACTGGTACCGTCGCAAGGGCCTCCGCTTTGCCTGGGGCACCGACGAAGCGAGCGAACTGACCGAGGCGCAGACCCTCGCCCAGTGCCGGATGTACATCGCCGCCCTGCGCCTGGCCGCCGAATTCGGCTGCGACGCCATTGGCATCCAATACCAGCAAGGGCTCAAAGACCTCGCCCCGGCCAGCGACCTCGTCGAAGGCACGCTCAACAACGTCGATCGTCCACCCGTCACCTGCCCCAGCACCGGCCAGGTCCTGTACGAAGGCGAGGCCCTGCCGCACTTCAACGAGGTGGACGAGTGCGCTGGCCTCGACGGCCTGGTCACCTACCGGCTCTGGCGTGCCCTGGGCTTCCCGCCGGAGAACACCCTGCACGACCTCCGCTGGGGCGCCCCTACCGCGGCGACGGCATCAACGCGTACGTGTGGGTCCTGCTGATCTCCGGCGCGGCGCCACCCGCGCACTTCATCGGGGGATGGCGAGGGGCCAGCAGCGAACGTCAGCCGGCCATGTACTTCCGGTTGGGCGGCGGCACGCTCAAGGGCATCAGTAAACCCGGCTGGGTGGTTTGGAGCCGGGTGTTTGTGATGGGCGGCCGGTTGCATGCCGACCTCGGGGTGGCCGAAGTGGTCGCGCTGCCGGAGGCTGAGACCGAGCGGCGCTGGCGGGAGACGACCCCGCAGTGGCCGATCATGCATGCCGTGATGCAGGGGATCACCCGCGACCAGATGATGGCGCGGCACAAGTCCAACCACATCCAGGTGGTCTACGCACCCAATGCGCGTCAGGCACACCGGGCCTGCCGGGTCAAGGCGGCGGCCCTGGCCGAACTGGGCCTCGAAGTCCACCTCTGCGGCGACGTCGCCCTGGCGTAGGTCCCGGTTCTCCCACCCTCGATCCACAGCAGGTGACACCCAAGGCGGTGGATCTCCCGGGCTTCGTAGCTGGCGGCCGCCACGACGCCCCGCTGGGTGGGCGGGGCGCCAACGATCACCGGCCGTCCCCGCCGCGCCGGGTTGTCGCGCTGCTCGACCGAAGCGTAGAAGGCGTCCATGTCGAGATGACCAATGACGCGGAACATGGCGGCGGGATCATGCCACAGGGCGGCCGGAGCCAGAAGTGCCCTCGACTCCATCCGCGTCATCTCCGCCATCCGCGGTCAAAGTCCGGAATCGTTGCGTGGCCTACGCCGGGAACCGTGGCTGACCGCGGATGGCGCAGATGACGCGGATGATCCCGAGTCGTGAACCGTTCCAACCCTCCGCGTTCCACGGCGCTATTGCGGGACGCTGGCCGCTTTGACGTCCGGGTGCGCCAGGAGAAAGGCACGCCGTTCTTCCGCGAACCGTTTGAGGCTGATCTTGCCTCCCCCGCCGAACCCGCGCCCCTCCTGCTGGCCCTCGCCTGCCAGGCCGCTCAGGAAGGCCTCGGTCGAATCGAGCTTGCGCGTGTCTTCCCTGACCGCCTCGGCGATGAGCGTGTGATACCCCTCCGCCACGGGCCCGAGCCGGTTCCAGTCCAGCCAACGTTCCGCCACGTCGCGCACACACCCGAGATAACGCGCCCGGTACGCGGGCACGGCGAGCAGTTTTGAGATGACCGGTTTGCGCGTGTCGTTGGCGGCCACCAGCGGATCCAATCGCACCCCGCCCATGCCCGGGCCACCGCCGAAACCGAAGCCGCCCCGACCCCGTGCTCCTCCCCCGGCCGTCGCGACCGCCCCCTGGACCCGCAAAGCCGGATGGGGGGGGCCGGGTTTGCGCCGCCGCGAACCTGCGCGTCCTGAGCCGGCCTTTGGTCGGCGGTCGAGCCCGCCGGGGCCGCTTGTTGCGGCCCGGCGAACCTTCCGGGACCGAAGCCGCCCGGGCCGGCGGGACTGCCGGGTCCCCGAGGTCCACCCGGTCCACCGCCGTCGCTGAACGTCTCGTTGGCGTCCTGGGGATGAGGTGGAAACAGCCGCGTTCGTCCCGGTAGAGGTAATAGTCGCTGGCGCGCGTCCAGAATCCGTCGTTGTTGACCAGGGCATTGTCGACCGCCAGGAAACGCAGCACGCCGTCGACATCCAGCCATCCGTCCAATGCCTTCTGGAGGTTCTCCGGCGCCGTCTCATCCAGCACCTGGCAGAGCCCGATCAGTGCCTTCCACGAATCCGGTTCGTCCTTGGACTTGATCTCATAGATGCGCTGGTAGTCGGCGACGTTGGGGCCAAGGTACTCCAGGCCCCCGCGACCGCCTGGGCTGCCCGGCACCTTCCACCGCGCACCCTTCGTGGACCCGAAGAAGTCCCGGGTGAAATCCTTGTTGATCTGCTGGGCGTTCACGTAGATGCCCCAGCTCTCGCCGTTGATGACCACCCGTACGAAGTTCGCTTTCGGGGCCGGGAAATACTCCCGGGCAATGTGGTAGAAGAGCACGGTCCGCAACAGCGACGGATCCTCATGCGCGTTCAGCAGGTTGAGCGTCCGGTATCCGCCGAGCCGCTGGTCGGCGTGCAGGAAATCCAGCGACAGGTTCAGCGGGCGCTTTCGACCGGCGCTGACGAACATGTAGGAAGTCTGGCCCCGGAAATGCACGCCCACGTCCGGATAGGTCTGGCCGTCCACGATGAGCCGTGCCGGAACCTCAACGTCCGTGTTGTGGAAGTCTGCCAACTCCTGCTCCCAGTCGGCGTTCTCGAACTCCAGGAACAAGGTGCGCAGGGTCAGGGGGTCATACAGGGGGCGTTCGGAACGGGCTCCACGTCCGCGGGGACACCTTCGGTCCGGGTTCCGGGGCCGCCTCCATCCCGCCACGGCCGCCAAAGCCGCCGCGCGGCCCGCCGAAGCCGCCGGGTCCACGACCACGTGGCTGCTGGGCCAGGAACTGACGGGCCGCCTTGCGCTCGTCGTTGTTCAGCCACCCATCGCCGTTCTGGTCGAACTGCTTCACCAGTTGGCGCTCCTGCTGCATCGGTCCACCGGGCCCACCGAAACCCGGCCCCCGGAGCCGGGCCCTCCAAACCCCGGCCCGCCAAACCCCGGTCCGCCAAAGCCGGGGCCGCCGGGGCCGAAGGGCGGTGGGCCGTCAAAGCCAGGGGCGCCATCGGGCGGTGGGCCCCCGAATCCAGGCGGGATCGGTTCGCCGCGCAGCGGACCGGCATTGTCCGGAGCCTGGGCCCGGAGGGTGAGGGGCTCCGCCGATGGCCAGAAGCCAGAAAAAGGGTTCCCATTCGTTTCATGGTAGGAGCTTAGGCCACCAGCCATTAAGCCACCATTAAGAAAGCGCCAGCGGTCCTGCGGAGGTCTCTCCGCAGCCCATCGTTTCACGCCGTGAAATATGGTTTTGCCTTCGCTCGCTGGTGTGCTAAACCCTCCGCTCGCCCGTCCCCGGGGGGGGCGGGTGCCGGAAGACGATTTTCAGGATCCTGTATGTCACAACATCGTAGTCTGCGTGCCGCGTCAGCGCTCGGAGCCAAGCGCAATGTGCTCAAGCGCCTCGAGCGGGTTGAGTTGCTCAAGAAACGCGGCGAATGGAAGGCCGGCGACCGCGTCACGGGTTTGCGCAAGACCAAACCGCCGGCGAAGCGCGCTCCTCCACGCCCCTCCGGCGGTGAGCGGGCGGGGATGCGTGCTGGCCAGGCCGCCGCCGCCTCATCGCCGTGCAGGTCCGTCTCCACAAGTTCATTGCCGAAGCTGGAGTCGCCTCGCGTCGTGCCGCCGAACGTCTGATGCGGGAAGGCCGCGTGCTGGTCAACGGCGTGCCGGCCACCGAACCCGGCCTCAAGATTCACCCCACGACCGACGCGGTGACCCTGGACGGGCGACCGCTCCAGGCCCGGGCGCGGCGCACCGTCGCGTTGCACAAGCCGCGCGGGTACGTCTGTTCCAGGGCGCGGCAGACCCCTAAACAGCGCCTCGTCACCGACTGCCTTCCCCGCGACTGGTCCGACCTCTATCCGATTGGCCGGCTGGACCGCGAGAGTGAAGGGCTGCTCCTGCTGACGAACGACGGAGAGTTCTGCCTCCGCCTCACCCACCCCCGCTACGGCGTGCTGAAGAAGTACGTCGCGACGGTGATCGGCAAACTTGGGCTCGCCCACCTCGACCAGATGCGG
This sequence comes from Verrucomicrobiota bacterium, assembly GCA_027493615.1. Classification (GTDB taxonomy): domain Bacteria; phylum Verrucomicrobiota; class Verrucomicrobiia; order Limisphaerales; family J093; genus DSVZ01. The sequence goes on along the minus strand of JAOSKK010000014.1, from coordinate 8,558 downwards.
GCCGGGATCACCGACCGCGGCGACCTCCTCCGGCCACGGCGCGTGCACCTCCTTTCGGCCAACGCCTCGCATAGTGTGGTCGAACTTGATCTGACCGAAGGCAAACAACACGAAGTCCGTCGCCTGTTCGCCGCCCTCGGATTCACCGTCGACCGTCTGCAGCGCGTCCAGATCGGGCCGGTCAAGCTGGGGGAACTCCCGCCGGGCCGTTGGCGGGTGTTGGCGCCGACCGAACTCCAGGCCCTGCGCCGATCAGCGCTTCAGGAATCGCCCGGAGCGGGCACCGGGCCGGCCGTTGACACGGTCGGGCCCGCACCTTCTACTCGGGTCAAACCATGAATCGGCTCGTTCGGCTCGGCTGGCTCCTGGGGCCTCGTCTTGTTGGTCTGCCTTGGCGCCCGCGCGCAATCCCCTGCCGTGGTCAAGGCCGACCGCGTGAATGTCCGTAGTCGCCCCTCGCTTCAGGCCGGCGAGGTGGTCACGCAACTCGTGGCCGGTCAGCGCGTGATCGTCTTTGAGGAAGGCCTGCCGGCGCCCAGCCCCAAGTCTCCCGTGAGCGACTGGGCCCGCATCGAGCTGCCGGCAGGCACGCCCGTCTGGGCCTCGGCCGCGCATGTGGCCCGCACCACCGGCACCGTCCAAGCCGGGCACTTGAACCTCCGCGCCGGCCCCAGCGAGGACTTCGGTGTCTTGGGAACAGTGCCGAAAGACACCGTGCTCGTCATCCGCCAGGAAGCCAACGGCTGGATCCAGGTGGAGGCGCCCCTCGGGTTGTCCGGGTACGTCGCCGGCCGGTTCCTCGTTCCGGTGATCGAAACCATGCCTCTGGTCCCGCTTCAGCCGGCGACGACGGCACTGCCGCCGCCGGTCGTCGCCGTTCCCCAGCCCGGGCCCAAGCCTGAGCCCGAGCCTGACACCGCCGCCGCCAGACCGACTTCCTCACCTTCCGCTCGCACCGTCGAAGCTTCACCCTCTGGACCAGCCCCTCAAGCGCCCGCCGCCCCAACCGCCGCGGCCACCGAACCCTTCCCCATCGAGCCGTTCGGCGAAACCCCGGAGCGCCGCGTCATCCGCCGTGAGGGCATCGTCCGGCCGACGCTCAGCATTCAGGCACCCACCGACTTCGAACTGCGCGCCGCCGATACGGGCCGCCTGCTCAACTATCTCCTGCCCGAATCCGCCGCCATCAACGTCCGCGTCTTCCGCGGCCAACGCGTCCTGGTCGTCGGCCAGGAGTACATCGAGCCCCGCTGGCCCTTCACACCCCTGATCATCGTCGAAGGCATCAAACTCGCGCCATGAGCTCCCCCTCGAGCGCTCCCGCGAACCTCATCGATGGCCGGGCCATCGCCGAACTCGTCCACCAGGACACCGCCCAACGCCTGGCCGCGCTGAAGGCGCGCGGGATCCAACCGGGTCTGGTTTTCGTCCGCGTCGGCGATGACCCCGCTTCCCAGGTCTACGTGGGCATGAAGGAGCGGACCAGCCAGCGACTCGGTATCCGTTCGGAAACCCACGTCCTCCCGGCCGCCACCACCGAGGCTGACTTGCTCCAACGGCTCGCCCGGCTCAACGCCGACCCGACCATCCACGGCATCCTCGTCCAGGCCCCGTTGCCGCGGCACATCGACACCGCCCGGGTGTACTCGACGGTCGCGCCGGACAAGGACGTCGATGGCTTCCACCCCCGTCAACGTCGGCAAACTCATGCTCGGGGACCCGACCGGCTTTGTGCCTTGCACCCCCGCCGGCGTGCATGAGCTGCTGATCCGAACAGGCACGTCCATCGCTGGCGCTGAGGTGGTGATCCTCGGCCGGGGCAACATCGTGGGAAAACCCATGGCCTCCCTGCTCATCCAGAAGGCCCCCCACGCCGACGCCACCGTCACCCTCTGCCACTCGCGCACCCGCGACATCGCCGCGCATTGTCGTCGGGCGGACATTCTCATCGCCGCGATGGGCGTCCCGGAGTTCGTCCGCGCAGACATGGTCAAACCCGGCGCGGTCGTCATCGATGTGGGCGTCAACCGCGTGGCGGATCCCACTGCCCGCAACGGCTACCGCCTCGTGGGCGACGTCCACTTTGCCACCGTCCAACCGCTCGCCGGCCGGATCACGCCCAACCCGGGCGGTGTCGGCCCCATGACCATCGCCCTGCTCATGCGCAACACCGTCCGGGCCGCCGAGCAACAGGCGTGACCCTGGCCCGACGCATGTAGTGGAACAGGTACTGTTGGGCGTAGCCCGCCTGCGGACCAAAGTGCGTCTCGCTGAATTCGAGCAAGGCCCGCGGTGTCATCCGCCGCCCGGGAAAGTACAACTCGCGTAGCGCCCGCAGCACCCACACGTCCACCGGGAACACGGTCGCGAAGCCATACGCGAACAGCAGCACGCAGTCGGCAATCTTCCGCCCCACCCCCGGCAACGACATCAGCGCCGCCCGCGCCTCGTGCACCGGCCGTTCGGCCAAAGCCGTAAAGTCCAGCGTTCCCGCCGCCACGCGCCGCGCCGCCTCGAGCAGGTAAGGCGCCCGGAATCCGGCCCGACACGCCCGCAGTTCCGCCTCGGAACACGCTGCCAGCCGTTCCGGGCCCGGGAATGCGAAGGCTGGTTCGTGCCCGGCCGGCACCGCCACCGCGTCGCCGTAGCCCGCGCATAACCGTTCGATGATCTGCCGGATCTGTTCGATCTGCTTCGTCGAGGAAAGGATGAACGACGCCAGGCACTCCCAGGGGTCCTGTCGTAACAGCCGCAGCCCCGGGCATGCTGCTACGGCCGTTTGCAGTGCCGCGTCTGGTGGGAAAGTCGCGAGCACCGGACCCAGCTCGACCGCCACTTGCAGATATTGTTCCAGCCAGCTCCAGTCCGCCGACGGCACCACCGTCTCCGCCCCGAGCTCCTCACCCCCTTGCCGCAACCGCACCCAGCGCGTCCCCACCACCCCCTCCCATGTGCCTGTGGTGCGGGCTTCCAGCCTGCACGTTCCACGGTTCATGGTCCCTAACTGAACCGGTCGCCACCGAAACGCCTGGCCCGAATCCAGCGTGGTCCCCAATGCGTACTCCGGGACACGCCAAGTCGCCACGCAGGGGCTCAGGCAACGGTCGGGTGGCATCGGGGAAGCAAACACGGCACAACCTCACCGGCGGGCCGCAGGCTGCTCCAGTCGCATCAACGCAGCCCCCGACAGGCGAACAGTTGCAGTCGCTTCATCACCCGGCCGCGACTGATGATTTCGCGCCCGCCCAGGTCGGTCACCGACTCGAACTCGCTGACCAACCGTTCCGGCGGCGCCACCGGCCGGTCGCTGTCGATGACGTAAATCGCGTTTTGTCCCCGCCGCCCGGCGTAGCCGGGCCAGAAAAAAGAACTGGTTCCGGGGTCGATCCGAGGAGCGCGCGAACACGAAGGGCGCGCGCGCTTGCACCGCCTGCTTCGCCTCGGGCAGATAGAACGACACTTGGGAGGTGATGCCGTAGTGGTGGCCGATCACGAACACCGGTTTCCCTTCCTCTGCCAGTTTCCGGCGTTCCTCACCCACCACGCGCGCCACCTGATCCCAGTCCCGCACCCGCCGCAAGGGGTCGAGACGGGCCGGCAACGGGCGGCCGGTGAGCTTGGCGATCCAGTTGCTCTCGTGCAGCAGCGTCACGGCCGTCAAGCCGAGCGCCAACCCGGCAATCCAGGCCGGCTTCAACCAGCGCCGTTCGTGGGTCCGCCAGCGCGCATCACCGTACACGATGAGCACGGCGAACAGCGGCACCACCGACACCGCGATCCAGTTCGGAAGCACGCGCCCGTACAGCGTGAAGACCGCGTAGCCCAGGAACACCGGCGCACCCATCAGCAGCAGGTACAGCCCCAGCGGGTGCAGCCGGCGCTTCCGCCAGACCTGGAAACCCGCCCAGCCGAGCCCGAGGAAGAACACCGGGTTCAACAGCCCCAGCATCGCGCCGAGGAAATCCCAGACAAACCGCAGGGTGGGGGCCCAGGTCCGGTCGAGTTGGGCGTTCTCGCTCACGTGCGTGACCGTGATCCAGTCGTGTTGCGCATTCCAGACCAGCACAGGCACCGTGCCGAGCAGGCTCAGGGCGAGCGCCACGTAAGGCCCGGGACGCCGCAACTGACGACGCGCCGGTGGCCACAGCGCAAACACCCATGCGAAAGAGACCCACTGCGCCAGCGCCAGGTACTTGCTGAGGAACCCGAGCGCCATCCACAACCCCACCCACGCCCAGTCCCGCGTGCGCCCGTGCGGTTGCACCGCCTTCCACCCCGCCACCATCGCCGCCACCCAGAACAGCACCAGCGGCGGGTCGACCGTCATCAACACCGAGCCCACCGCCATCAGCGGCGTCGCCGTCAGCGCCAGCACCAGCGCAAATCCCGCCCGGGCGTTCACATGCGTGGCAAAGAACCGCAGCAGCATCAGGCTGATCACCGCTGCGCAGAGCGGCGAGAAGAACCGCACCCCGAACTCCGTGTCACCCCACAGGTGCGTCCCCACCCACTGCAGGTAAGCGATCATCGGCGGTTTGCTGTAGTAGGACAGCGCGAGGTGCTTCGACCACAGCCATTGATACGCCTCGTCCTCGCTCAACTGGATCGTGTCCGACGCCACATACGCCCACCGCACGAGCAGCATCACAAGCACCAACCCGTAGCCCAGCCGCAACCATTGCCGGTCGGTCGTCGCCGCCGTATCGCGGATCACCGGCGCGTCCGGTTGCCAGGCCAGGGCGTCTGCATGCCACACCGGCTTCCGCCACGACGGCAGATGCCGCCACCACAGCGGGAACCAGCGGCGCCCCAGACTTCGCCAGGCCCATTCGAGCAGGGCGATGCCGCCGAAACCCAGCCCCGCCCCGACCACGACACCCGCCAGCACGTCGCCCGGATAGTGCACTCCGCAATACACCCGCGACGCACTGACACCTAGCGCCAGCGGAAGCATCACCCACACCGTTCGCGGATAGTAGATGAACAGGATGGCGGTCCCGAGAAACCAGTTGGCCACATGCGAAGACGGCAGGCTCGGACTGCTCCCCCGCCCCAGCAGTAAACGCACGTCCGGCAAGTCCACGAACGGCCGGGCCCGGCCGAAGAGCTCCTTCAAGCCCTCAAACACCACCACGTTCCCCACCACGAGCGCGAGAATCAGCAGGCCGCCACAAACCCGACCCCGAACGCCTCCAAGAGCAACCAGGAGGATCAGGCCCAGCACCAGGGCCGGGGCGAACAAGGGGTTGCCGCTCAACCAGGGCATGATCGCGTCGAACAGCGGGTTCGCCCACGACTGGTTCACCCAGCGAAACCCCGCCACATCCAGCGCGTTCAGCCAGTTCACGGTGCCGCGTTATCGCGTGGCCTCCTCGCCCCGGGCAAGCGCTAAATCGTCTCCCCTCCGCTCGTGGGCAACCCAACGAACCCGCCCGATTCACCGGATCAGCCACGTAGGAATGCGGCTTGGCGAATGCGAGTTGAACCCGGAGTCCGACCCTCGCAGTCGCGCTCATCGCCGGACAGAGCCTACAGAAGGCAACCAAGGCAACGAAGCCTCCGGCCACCAGCCCGCGTCCTTGGGGTCGTGTCTTAACATTTAACATTTGAACGATCCGATCCTCCTGACCTGACTGAGGCCGGGCTCCGAGTTGCCCGCACACCGAGGGGGAGCCTTCGTTAGCTTCGTTGCCTTCTTTCAAGCACCGCGGTGTCCGCGTTCCTGGTGAATTCTGTCGTGCGCCCACTCGCCGCGCGTCCCCCGGTTTGGCGTTTACTTCCCCGCTCCGGCTGGTAGCGTGCCGCCTCGCCTGAACGGGCCCGGGCCCGCTCCCCCTCGGCCACCCGGCCGGTGGGACAACGACAACATCGCCCGGGAATCACACGCGACACATTCTCACGCTCGAACTCGACCTCTTAGCACACATGGACCCGCAAGCTGACATCGCCGTCATCGGCCTGGCCGTCATGGGCCAGAACCTGATCCTGAACATGAACGACCACGGCTACACCGTCGTGGCCTATAACCGGACCACGTCCAAGGTGGACGAGTTCCTCGCCGTCGAGGCCAGGGGCACGCGCATCCTGGGCGCGCATTCTCTCGCCGAGATGGTCGCGCAGCTCAAGAAGCCCCGCCGCGTCATGCTCATGGTCAAGGCCGGCAGCGCCGTGGACGATTTCATCGAGCAGCTCCTCCCGCTGCTCGAACCCGGCGACATCGTCATCGACGGCGGCAACTCGCTTTTCCAGGACACCATCCGCCGCACGCAATACGTCGAGTCCAAGGGGTTGCTCTACATCGGCACCGGTGTGTCCGGTGGCGAAGAAGGGGCGCGCCACGGCCCCAGCATCATGCCCGGCGGCAGTCCCGCGGCGTGGCCCCATGTCCAGCCGATCTTCCAGGCCATCGCGGCCAAGGTCACCGACCCCGCCACCGGCGCGCAGAACCCTGCTGCGACTGGGTGGGCGAAGGCGGCGCGGGCCATTACGTGAAGATGACCCACAACGGCATCGAGTACGGCGACATGCAGCTCATCTGCGAGGCCTATCACCTGCTCAAGGACGGTCTCGGGATGTCGCCCGACGAAATGCACGCCGTCTTCAAGACCTGGAACGAAGGCGAACTTCAGTCGTACCTCATCGAGATCACCCGCGACATCCTGGCCAAGAAAGACGACGACGGCGCGCCGCTCGTGGACAAGATCCTGGATACCGCGGGCCAGAAGGGCACCGGCAAATGGACGGTCATCTCCTCGCAAGACCTGGGCATCCCGATCACGCTGATCGCCGAGGCGGTCTATTCGCGGTGCGTTTCCGCGCTCAAGGACACCCGGGTCCAGGCCGCCAGGGCCTACAAGCCGGGCCAACACCCGTCTGGCCGGCGACCGCGACGCCTGGGTCGAGGACATCCGCAAGGCGCTCTATGCCTCCAAGATCATCAGTTACGCCCAGGGCTACATGCTGATGCGCGCGGCGGCGCAGGAGCACAAGTGGAACCTGAACTACGGCGGCATCGCGCTCATGTGGCGCGGCGGGTGCATCATCCGGAGCCGGTTCCTGGGCGACATCAAGGCGGCGTTCGACAAGAAGCCGAAGCTCGAGAACCTCCTGTTCGATCCGTTCTTCAAGAAGGCGATCAAGGGTTGTGTGCGCAGTTGGCGCAAGGTCGTGAGCGGGGCGGTGAAGAAGGGCATTCCGGTGCCGGCGTTCAGCACGGCGCTGGCGTTCTTCGACGGGTTCCGCTGCGAGCGGCTTCCGGCCAACCTGCTCCAGGCGCAGCGCGACTATTTTGGCGCCCACACCTACGAGCGCGTGGACCAGCCGCGCGGCCAGTTCTTCCACACCAACTGGACCGGCACCGGCGGCCGCGTCGCCAGCGGCACCTACACAGTCTGAGGATTCTCCATACCCGACTGTAGGCGCCGACGTCAGGGAGGCGTTTACTCGCCGCCTGCGGGCTTGCGTTGAGTGAACGGATTGAGGACGGATTTCACCCAGCACCAGCACGCTCACGTACAGCGCGTCCGAGTCGACCTCCTCAAACCACTTCCGCACCCCGGGGTCGCATCGGTTTGCCTTCCGGAGTTCGCTCAGGACGTTGGTGTCGAGCAGGAAACCGCTCATAGCTCAACCGGACGCTCCCTTTGCGGACCTCGCTCGAAATCCTCGTCGTTCCCGGCATCGGGCATGGCGAGCAGGGCTTCCTTGAACGACGGCCGCTTCACCGCGCTGCCCAGCAGCGCCTCGCGCAGGATGCGCCGGTGTTCTTCCTCCATCGACACCCCGTGCCGTCCGGCCAGTTCCTTGAGCCTCCGCACGACCTTGTCTTCGATCTGCCTCACCAGGAGTTGAGCCATAACGCGTCCCCCTGCTGTTCTGATAGCAATGCTAGCTCGCCCCGCCGTCCTTGGGAAGCGTCAAGTTGCCGCGAGAAACCGATGGGGCCGGATCGCGGCGTCGGAGGGGCCCACACCCCCGTAGGCGCCGACGTAAGGAGGCGTCGTGGGCAGCAGGGGCACGTGACTTCGCCTCCTCACGTCGTCGCCTACAGTCGGGCGTGCTTTCAGGCGGGATACCAAACCTCCCGGCCAGGGTCTTCCCATGAACCTACCCCTCGGCCTTGAGTTCGGCGAGGCTGGGGAGGACCACGCGGCCGAGCTGTTTGGCCAAGCGTTGCAGGGCCCGGCGCTTGGTTTCGAGCACTTGCTCTTCGTACTGGGCCAACCCGCGGTCGACATACTCCACCCCTTTGACCATCACCCGCCAGAACCACTCGGCCAGCTTCCGCGCCAAGGCGATGTTAGCCGCAAGCCACCGCGCCGCCCAGCCATGCGACGGTAATAACCACCCAGGGCGATATGCTTACTGCGCGCCAGGCTCCGTCCCATCACGCAGAACAGCCGCCCGGCCCGGTTGCGCTTGCGCCCCACCGACCCGTGGCGCTTGCCGCTCTGGTGGCTGCCCGGGGCCAGTCCCAGCCAGGCGGTGAAGTGTTTCTCCGTCGCCCAGCGGCTCAAATCGGTGCCCACTTCGGCGATCAGTTGCAGGAGACTGTAGTC
>JAOSKK010000013.1 GCA_027493615.1 Verrucomicrobiota bacterium | reverse complement strand
TGTTCCTGGACCATGCTGGGAGTTGTCACTGGCAGATTGCCTTCAGTGTCTGCAGCTTGAACTGCTGGAAGGTCTCGGCTCATGACCTGGCGCTTTGGGCCCCGCTACTGCTCCTCACCGAAGTCGAGGCCCACCTCTTGAGCCCGGAGTCTGCTGCCGCTGAGCGTCAGCGCTGCGCGCCGAGTATCGCGATCCCTGTTCCTCTCTTTCGGAAACCATGCGAATACTAAACTCGTTCTGGTGAAGGCCCAATCGCCAGCGGGTCAAACTCGTTGCTTATCACCGGTCCTGCCGGATTCGGCAAGACGACCAAGCGCCCTTCTTGACTGGCGCGCGGTCTCACTCGCAACGGCTGCATCGCGGTCATTGACACCGAGAACCGCTCCGCCTCTCTACGCGTGTGACCTGTTCCGTTCGACGTGTTCTGACCTCGGAACCCTGTCTGAGGACCGCCGGAAGTTCAGCGAGGGCACTCACCGGCGCGCTGGTCGCGGGCCGGTTATGACGCCGTGACTCTGGACAGCGGCTCCTACTCTGGGGAGGCGGTCCCACTACATGACAAGCCTGATGTACGCGCAAAAAATCCTTTTCCAACTGGCCGGAGGCCACCTGGCGCTTCCTGGGTGCGCTCGACGTCAGTCCTGCAAATCCTCTCGATCCACGCCATCACCCGTCTGCGCTCGAAGATGGATCACGTCCTCGGAGAAGGAAGCGACGAGAAGTCCGGGCCAGGTGGCCAAGAAAGTCGGCATGCCCCTGATCATGCGCGACGGGGTCGAGTACGAGTTCACGGTGGTCTCGGACCTGGACATGGGCCACTATGGCTGTGAGCAGTTTGCGACTGGCACCTGCCTTTTTTGACGGCCGACCTTCGAGATCACCGAGGCCACCGGCCTTTGAGCTGGCGCCAGAGTGGCCGGACAGCGGCGCGGCCACACCGCCGCCCCCGCCTTCGTTCACGGCCCCGGGAACGGCACCTGCCCCGCGCCGGGCGACCGCCGAGCAGGTTCCAGAAGATCACGCCTACCGCAGACGCTCAAGAAGAGCCAAGGCCAAAGTTTGCGTCTCTCTCGCTCGCTGGAGCACCCGCGGGCGCAGGATTGGCCGGAGCGACTGAACCTTCCCCAGGCGGCGAAGCTTCATCGCCGAACTGCAGCGGCAGATAGTTCGCCCTGGCGGGCCGCAAACCAGGGTGGCCGAGTTCGGCCGCGCCGCTGGTGGATTCGAAGGTGGCGGCCTCACCTTGCGGATGAGGTCCGATGGATTACCCTCCGACCTGGCCGGTGGTTCGAGGTCACGAGCAGATGGTCGATCGATTACCTCAAAGGTAAACTGTATCAACCCCGGCCAATCTTGGCGGGGACTCACGCCCGAGAAGGTGGCCCAGATCAAGGAACGGCGGAAGCGCTTTCACAAAGGCAAAGTGGGTGCACTTTCGGCATGGCCGGAGAGGGAGGTGGCGGGCGTGAAGGTCCTGACCTTTCACTGGCTGGGCTCGCTCGGAAATCACCACGGCCGGAAGCCCGGCGCACCCGGGACGCGCTCCTGGCCGAGGCGCGGGCGAATGCACGGTCGCTGGGACCAGCTGACGCCGACGCCGCGTCGCCGCTGCAGCGGCTCAAAGGCTGAACCTGGCAGATCTTAGCGGGCCGCGCGACCGCCGGCGCCCTGTCCTGGCCTTGTCACGAAGATCGACGGCCGGCGGCTGACAGGCCCCCGTCGAGGCCCAGTCCCAACGGGATCAGCCGCTCCTGGGCGAGTACTGCGCCGAGTCTTCCGGCGAAGGGCTGAGAAGTTGCAGGCGAACACCAGCGCCAGAGGAGGCCCCTGCGCCGGCAGCGGTCAGCTGCTGATGGCCGCCATCGAGCGCGAAGCCACGCGGGCAGCGCGGAGGCCGAGGCGCGGAAAGAGGCGGTGGTCCAGCAGGTCCAGCAGAGGTGGCCGAGGGCCGCCAGGCCCCGATTGCCGCCGCGCTGCCCCGGGATCGCGGGCAGCGGCCGTGCGCGAGGACTGGAAGTTTGAGGTGACCGACATTCAGGCGTCTACCGGGCGCAATTCCCAGTTGGTGGGTCCTGCAGCCGAACCACACGACATCCGGTCCATTCTGAAACACATCCAGAACATCCCTGGCCTGCGTGCAGAAGGGAGGCCTGACCATCTTCGTCACTGAAGACCCTCACCATGCCTGCCGTTTCATCCCCGGCCGTTACGCGGCCATCGGTCACCCAAGCCCAGTTCGGCCAGTCCCTAAAGACGGGACGCCGCCCGCCTCGAACTGGGCCTGAAACCTATGGCTGTGAGCATGATTTTCAGTGCCTGCCCTTACCTGAGCGGTAAGCCCTTGGAGAACGACCACCTGGCGGCTCCAGGCCTGTTTGCCTTGGACGGCGACTATGAGACCAGCCCTGAGCAGATCCGGGCAAACCTCACGATCACCGCCGAGGGAGGAGGAGTCCGACGACGGCAAGCGGCGCCTGCGCGTGGCGTGGGTCAACCCGCCCCGGGCAGCCAAGCCGCTCGAGGAGGGCTTCCTGGCCCGGCTGAGCGCCAAGGCGCGGACGCTGGGACTCTGCGGCGCCGAGCGTGGCCCCGGACAACTCGACCAACTGCCCTTCTGACCATGAGCTCGAAACTCCAAGCGATCACCGATCAGGCGGCGCTCACCCTGAAGGCCCTCGTGCGGGAGGGCGAGAAAGACATCCTCAAAGCCTGGGCGGCGTGCCTTGAGGAAGCCGAGGTGCAGGAGCAGAACCCGAAGCTGCGCCTGACCTTCACGATCACGCTGGACCTGGGCAAGGACCAGGCCGCGCACGAGCTGACCTTCGGCATCCGGCACCGGCTCAGCAACGTCACGCCGATCCCGGACCCGACCAGACGCTCCTCCCCTGAGGGAGCCACGGAGAAGACCACCGTCACGATCAAGACCCCGCAGGGTTCGGCCACGGCGCCCTGGGCGTCATGAAAGCGGCGGTGGTTGTTGCGGAAGGGCAAGCCCTCCGCGAACTGACATGACCCTGCGCCCCTACCAACCCCGCTTCGTGGACGCCATGCTCGGCGCCCCTGGTCGAGTTCGACCGGGTGCTGGGCGGTCCTGACCGGATCGGGAAAGACTGTCGTTTCCGGCGAGATCTGCCGGCGCTGCCTGCCCTTCGGTCCGGTCCTCTTCCTGGCCGACGCGCAGGAGCTGGTCCGCCAGGCGGCCGACACGCTGGGCACCTGGGCGGGCGTGATCCCGCAGGTCGAGATGGCCGAGGAACACGCCCAGCCCGGGGACCGGCTCGTGGTCGGGACCACCCAGACCCTGAGCCGGCGTCTGGACAAGTGGCCCTGGGATTACTTCCAGCTCATCATCGTCGATGAAGCTCATCGCAATACCCTCGGCGCCATGGCCCAGAAGGTCCTCGGCCACTTCGCTTCCGCCCAGGTCATCGGCATCACTGCCACCCTGTTTCCGCTCCGACAAACAGCAACTGGGCACCTTCTACCAGGCCATTTCCCTATGAGATCAGCCTGGTCGAGCTGATCCGTGAAGGGTGGCTTTGCCGCATCGTCATCCGCTCGGTCCCCGCCGACATTGACCTCTCCGGGGTCCGGACCGTCGCCGGTGATTACCGTGATGATGACCTCGGCCAGGCCATCCAACCGCACCTCTCCCGGTGCGCCGAGCTTCTCGCCGAACACGCCCGGGATCGTCGCACGGTCGTCTTCCTGCCCCCCTGATCGAGACCTCGCGCCAGTTCGTCGCCGCCTGCCAGGCCCTCGGGCTGCGCGCGGTCCATGTCGATGGCACCGACCGCACCGGCCTCGAGGCCTTCCGTTCCCGGCGGCCGACATCATCGCCAACGCCCAGCTCCTGAGCACGGGCTGGGATCAGCCCGACGTGGACTGCGTCATGGTGTTGCGGCCCTACCAAGAGCCTGGTCCTCTACAGCCAGATGATCGGCCGGGGCACCCGCATCCATCCCGGCAAAGATCATCTCCTGGTCCTCGACCCTCTCTTCCGGTCCGATTCCATGGACCTGATCCGGCCCGCCCGGCTCCTGGCCCATACGACGACCGAAGCCGAGACCCTCCAGGAAGTCCTCGATGAAGCGCCCGCGCTGGACCTGCTCGAAGCCGCCGAGCGGGCCGAGGATCGTCGCCAGCAGCGCCTGGCCGAGCAACTGGCCCAGTACGCCCAGCGCAACGCGCGCACCGTGGACGCCCTCGAGCTGGCCCTCTCCCTGGGCGAGGAACGCCTCGCCGACTATGAGCCCGAGACCCACTGGGAACGGCAACCGGTCACCGACAAGCAGGCCGAACTGCTCGCCCGGGCCGGGTTCGACCTCACCCGCATCACGTGCAAGGGGCATGCCTCCAAGTGGATTGACCTCCTCTTCCGTCGTCGGGACCTCGGCTTGGCCACCCCGAAGCAGGTCCGTTGGCTGGTCCACTTCGGTCACCCCAACCCGCACCTGGCTACCTTCGAGGAAGCCGGCGCCTACCTCGACGGGAAGTTCACGGGCCGGCGACGTCGTTCCCTGGTTCCCACCCGATGAACGTGCTCGACACCGCCCTCCTGCTCCGTTCCGCCGGCGTGGCGACCATCCCGGTCAAGCCCGACAAGCGCCCGTTCTTCCCCTGGGCCAAGTGGCAGAAGGAACTGCCCTCCGAAGAACTCTGCCGCAAGTGGTTCCGCGCGGGCACCCGCCTCGCCATCATCGGCGGCGCCGTTCAGTGCCTGGACATTGACACCAAACACGCCCCGGACGGACCCGGCCTCTGGGATCGTTATCAGAAACGGTGCCGGGACTTCGGCCTGGCGGGCTTGCTGGATCAGGTCCTGATCCAGCGCACGGGCACCGGGGGCATCCACCTGGTCTTCCGCTGCCCCGCCCGGCTCCCCAACCTCAAGCTCGCCGAGACCCCGGCCCGGCTGCCCTTGCTCGAAACCCGCGGCGAGGGCGGTTACTTCCTCATCGCCCCCTCCCCAGGCTACACCCTGCTCCAGGGAGACTGGTCCCGCCTGCCCGAACTCAGCGCCGAGGACCGTGATTCGTTGTTGGCAGTCGCCCGCTCGTTCAGTGAGACAGCACCGAAGGAGGCCCAGCCTCCCTCGCTTGCCACCGATGCTGCGCCGGGCACGGACTACGACGCACGGGCCGAGGTCCCCGCCCTCCTCAAAGCGCATGGCTGGACCCCCGCCGGCACCTCGGGCAGAAGTACTGGACCCCGCCCCGGCAAGGACAAGGGCGTCTCGGCCTCCTGGGACGTCATCCCCGGCCCGGTTCTGGGTCTTCTCGACCTCGACCCCCTTCAGGGGCCAACCACGTCTGCTCAACCTGGCATGTCTTTGCCGTCTCGAATGCGCCGGGGACTTCAGGGAAACCGCCCGCCGGCTTCGCGCCCTGGGCTGATTGCGCCGACGCCGAAACGCCCCCAGCACCCATCCAGCGGCCGCGACAGGACAGCCGCTGACCGTCGGGCGGTGGTCGAACCCGCACCTCCCGCTCTATGCCTGGGGCCGAGCAAACGCCGACTGGCTGACCCGGTCCAGCTCGTCCCAGGGCGTCCTCTACCGGGGTGCCGGGCATGATCGCCGGCCTGTCCAAGGCCGGAAGACCTTCCTGCTTTCACCGACCTGGCCATCAGCGTCGCCGCCGGCGTCCCCTGGCTCGGGTTCACCACCACCCCATTGCGTTCTCTACGTCAACCTCGAGTTACAGCCCTTGGCACTTCCGGGACCAGCGCCGCGAGATCCGGCCGTCAAGCTCAGCCCCAGCGGGCGCTGCCGCTCTTCTCCTGGCACCTGCGCGGCTACGGCGTCTGCCTCTTCACCATCCGCGAGAGCTCCACGCTCGCAGCAGGAAGGCATCGGGCTCATCATATTCGACCCGACCTACAAGCTCAACCAGCACGGGAGGAAATGCCGCCGAACCCGTTGGACGCCTGCTCAACGACTTCGAGCAAGGTCGGCCGTCAGACCGAGTCGAGCGTCGTCTTTGGCCATCACTTCGCCCAGGGGGATACCTCGGCCAAGCACTCGATTGACCACGCTTCCGGTTGGGCGTCTGGGCGCGGGACCCCGACGCCATCCTCATGGTCAGCCCGCACCAGGAAGAGGACTGCGTGGTGGTCAGATGCACCTGCGCAACTTCGCCTGGCAACCCTCCTTTGTCCTTCAGTGGCGGTACCCTGCTTGCAACAGGCGCCCAGGAGGATCGGAAAAGCTCCCAAGGGGAGCCAAGGCGGACAAAGGCCAAACTAGCCGGCAATCGGCGGTCAGCCCGGAGCAACTGGCGGCCTTCATGGGCATCCCCGGCCTCAAGGCCCTCTCGAAGACCAGGTTGGCCACCCCTGGCCGGGAAGGTCCTCGGGTGACCTCCCGGACCATCTGGCGGAAGTTCAAAGGGACCAGAAGTGAGTAAGACATGACCACTGACATCACTGACAAAAATCAGTCTGTCACTAGCCGACACTGTCACAGACAAAAACCCCCTTAAGGGATGAGGGTTTGTCAGTAAAGGAGAAGACAGTGCGGCATCAGGGGCGAGAGGAAATCCACCTCCACCAGCCTCGCTTCCTGCGAGCCGAATCACTGACCCCCGCCCGTAAGCCCATCCCCAAGCATCCTCACCCGTATGCGCCGGACATGCGGCCGTAACTTCGAGCGTCAACTGGTCGAGACGGCCCGGCGGTGTATCATATGCGTCGGGCATTGTCCCCAGCGCGGTCTGCCGCTGGCGCCAGGCCGCGCAATGAACTGGACGAACTCAGACATCGCCCTGGTCTTCATCTGGCGGAAGGGATAGCCTCCTCAGACGGCAGTCTGGCCCTACGCCCGCATTGAGCAACTAGCCGCCGCCCGTCGCGGTGAGGAAGAGGTCCCCCAGGCCGAAATCGGACGGTCGAGTGGATGGTGAGCCGGTTCCGCCAGTGACCCTGCCTGGAAATCCCCTCTCTCGCCCACCCAGCGCACCCTGCGCGCCGCCTTGGCTAGCAGGGCCTGGTCTGCGCCATCGTCGAGAACAGGAACCCCTACGGCGGTCCCCACGGCATCCGCCAGGACCTCTTCGGCATCATCGACGTGCTCGCCCTCGACCCGCGGCGCCGCGTCGTCGGCGTCCAGGCCACCGGCCAGGACCGCAGGCGCCTGCGTAAGCTCACCGGAGAGCGCGCCCAGGAATGCCTGGACTGGCTGCGGTCGCCCGGCTCCCCGCTCGAGCTCTGGGCCTGGCGCAGGGGTCAAGGCCCAGCGCGGGGGCAAGCTCTGATCTGGCAGCCCCGCGTCCAGGTCCTCACCCCCTTGCCGATTTCAACCCCAACCCCAGGAGAGGCACGACGTAATGGCTGACTGCAGCCAACCCCTGAGGCCGAGTGTTTCGAACTGCTCGAAACCACAACCCAAGACTTCGATTGGGATGCCCTCTACGCCCACCTCAATGCGGACGCTCGTGAGGACGGCAATGACCAAGGACCCGGTCGAGGTCGTGACTCGGCTGCTCGAGATGTTCCTGCCCGCCCCCGGCCAACCGGTGATTCCCATCCGCATCGGGCTGCGCGTTATCGCCCTGGCCTGGGTCCTGGATCCGGCTTACTCGAGGGCGACCCTTCGATGAGCGAACTCGCCGCGCGCTGAGCGTCCGTTTGCCCCACGCTGGCCAAGCGCACCGGCCCCTAAAGCCGCGTCATCCGCTGGCGCAATCACTGGCAACGCCATTCCTGGAACTGGGCCAAGGGGCCAAGGAGCCGCCCGAGGCGCCAAAGCCCAAAGGGGGCGTAACGTTCCCGCTATAGGTAGAAGTGAACGCGAAGCTGACATCCAGCGGGCGGCGTTTGCGCCGGCGAGAAGCGGCCACTGCAGGCGGGCAGGACGGTCACCCTGATCCCGGGCTGAAGACGGCCGAGAACCGGCAGAGGACCGCCGCGACCGCCAGGCTCGGCCCGGCCCCGTGGGGGTAGGAAGTCTCCTTTGGACCCAGGGGGAGGGTGGAGGGTGCTCGCCAGCCCCCCTGAGTGCAACGTATGAACGACCGAAAACCGAAGAAACGCGCAGCAAGTCCGCTGGAGGCCTCCGGGCCGGCCGTCAATTGCGCCTTCGACGAGCTGGTCCCGCTGGAAAAGCTCGTGCCCAATCCACGCAACCCGAACCAGCACCCCGAGGTCCAGGTCCGGCTCCTGGCCAAGGTCATCGCCCACCAGGGCTGGCGTTCGCCCGTGGTGGTGTCGAAGCGGTCCGGGTTCATCGTCTCGGGCCACGGCCGGTACGAAGCGGCGAAGGTTCTCGGGCTCACCGCGGTGCCCGTGGACTTCCAGGACTTTGCTACTGACGCCGATGAGTGGGCGCACCTGGTCGCCGACAACCGACTGGCGGAACTGGCCGAAGCCGACAGCGGGGCGTTGAAGGAAGTCCTGGGCGAGTTGAAGGCGGCGGACTTCGACATGGACCTGGCCGGGTTCGACGCCGAGGCCCTCGCCGATCTCCTGGCCGGGGACGCCCGAGCCCACGGCGCCGGAGGACTTCCCCGAGGTGGATGAGGACCTGCCCACCGAGTACCAGTGCCCAAAATGCCAGTTCCGGTGGTCGGGCAAACCGTCGTGAGTGCGCCTGACCTCCAGCCCCTGCGCCGGGCCATTGACGGTCTGGACGACGCCCTGACCGGGTTGCTGGTCTGCCGGGTGTGTCTGTCGCACCAGGCCCAGGCATTGAAAGTCCAGGCGGGCCTGCCGACCCTCGACCCGGGGCGGGAAGCCGAGATCCAAGGACGGTACGAACGACGGTGGTGCGGTGCCGCTGTCGTCGCCCGCGCGATCCTCAACCTCTGCCGTGAAGACTGAGAAGCCTCCCTACCGGGTGCCGAGCATGGCCGAGATCGCGGCGGTCCCGGACAACGGCCTGCGCGTGGTGTCCACGTTCAGCGGGTGCGGCGGTTCGTGCCTGGGCTACCGCATGGCCGGTTACCGGGTGCTCTGGGCGAGCGAGTTCATCCCGGCGGCGGCCGAGGTGTACCGAGCCAACCACCCGACCACGCCCCTGGACACCCGTGACATTCGGAAGGTCCAGCCCGCCGATATCTTCGCGGCCACCGGGCTGAAGGTGGGTGAAGTGGATGTGGTCGAAGGGTCGCCGCCCTGCGCCTCGTTCTCGACGGCGGGGAAGCGGGAGAAGCACTGGGGAAAGGCGAAGCCCTACAGTGACACGGTCCAGCGCACCGATGACCTGTTCTTCGAGTACATCCGGCTCATCGAAGGACTGAAGCCCCGGGTGTTCGTCGCCGAGAACGTCAGTGGCCTGGTGAAGGGTGTCGCCAAGGGGTACTTCCTCGAGATCCTCGCCCGGCTCAAGGCGTGCGGGTACCGGGTCGGCGTGAAGGTACTCGACGCCCAGTGGCTCGGGGTTCCGCAGGCTCGGCAACGGACCATCTTCATCGGGGTGCGTGAGGACCTGGGCAAGGACCCGGTGTTCCCGAAGCCCTTGCCCTACCGGTACAGCCTGCGCGAAGCGCTGCCGTGGGTGGTCCGGGGGAAGTACGGCCCGGCGTGGAAAGCGTCGGATGCGCCCAGCCCGACGGTGAGTGCGGGCATGTCGTACAACCCGGCCACCAGCCACCAGGGCCTGGAGCTGATCGAGGCGGTCATTCACGACACCAAGGGGCAGTTCCCTTCGGCGGGGGATGTCACCGACCGGCCGTGTCCGGCGATCACGGTCATGGGCCAGGGGCAGTTCAAGGTCCGGCTGACGGGCGGGACCGGAGCGGCGTTCGCCGAGAAGGGACGGGCCTACGACCTGGACCAGCCCTGCCCGACAATCCTGGGGACCAAACCCAACCAGTTCGAGGTCGGGATGGAGCGGTTCGCGATCGGTAAGGAGTGGGACAAGCTGCGGCCGGGTGAGGCGTCGGGGAAGTACTTCAACCTGGTCCGACCGCATCCGGACCAACCGTGCCCGACGATCTGCGCGTCGCACGGGCATCCGGGCGTGGCGAGCGTCACCCACCCGACCGAGAAGCGGAAGCTCACGATTGCCGAGCTCAAGCGCATCTGCGCCTTCCCGGATGACTTCGTGTTGACCGGCACCTACTCGCAGCAATGGGAACGCCTGGGTCGCGCGGTTCCTCCCGTCATGATGGCCTGGGTCGCTCGAACCATCCGCGATGAAATCCTCTCTTGAAATCCCCAAGCACTGGACGTTCCGCAGTCGGGCGGTCGCCAAGCACTTCACCCGACACGTGCGTGAGCAGTTGCCCTGGTACGACCTGGCCACCAATGCCGTCGCCCACTTCGGCCGGCACTACATCCCGCGCGGCGGCGTCGTGTACGACATCGGGGCTTCAACGGGGAACATCGGCCGGGTGTTGCAGGAGACCCTCGACCAACGTCAGGCTCGCTTCACGGCCATCGAGGAGAGCCGGGAGATGGCCGAGCGGTACGACGGTCCGCCGGAACTGGTCGTGGCGGACGCGGTGACGTTCGACTACCAGCCCTTTGACTTCACCGTCTGCTTCCTAGTCCTGATGTTCCTGCCCGTGGACACGCGGACCGCGTTCCTGCACCGGCTCGAGTCCCTGACCAAACCCGGCGGGGCGTTGTTGATCGTCGACAAGGTCCAGATGCCGCCGGGGTACGTCGGGACCGCATTCAGCCGGCTCACCCTTCAGCAGAAGCTCGCCGTGGGTGCCCGGCCCGAGGACATCCTGCGCAAGGAACTGTCCCTCGCCGGCTACCAGCGCCCGCTCGACCCGGGGATGATGCCCGAGAGGGCGCGGACCTTCTTCCAGGTCGGTGAGTTCATCGGGTGGATCCTGACCGCGCCGGAGCGGTAGTCATGGCCGACACCGGCGCCATCGCCATCGCCCAACTCGCCCGGCTGTCCGGCTTAACCGACCGCCGGTTGCGTGAACTGGCCGCCGAGGGGTGGTTCCCGCGGGCGGTCGAAGGCGCCTACCAACTGGTGCCCACGATCCAGGGTCTGCTCCGGTACTACCGTGAGCGGGAGGGGTCCCGGATCATGCAGGATGCCTACGACAGCCTGGGCGCCTGCGCCGCGGCCACCGGCATCCCGCTGGGAACCCTCAAGTACGCCAAGCGCCAGGGCTGTTCGGCCTTCCGCGGCAGCCGGGTGTACCTGGCGCCCTTCCTGCGCTGGCTCTTCGCCTCGCCCGAACGGTCCCGGGTCAACTACGACCAGGAACGTGCCCAACACGTGGTCCTGCAGAACGCCAAGCTGAAGGTCGAGCTGGGCCAGTTGAAGCGCGAGCTGATCCCGGCCGAGGAGGTTACCCACCTGGGCGCCGAGCTGGGATCAGCCATCCGGAAGGTCCTGACCCGGCTGCATCGAGTGGCTCCGTCCCTCGAGGGCCAGCCGGTGCCCGTGATCGAAGAGCGGTTGAAGGAAGAGGAGGATGAGGTCCTGAAGCAGTTGCACACGCTGGATGAGCGGCTGAGCGCGTGGCAGCGGAAGGATTGATCGCCACTGGACCCCTCGGCGGCGCGCCCTCTAAGAGGCTCGCTGTATGCAACTTGCATCTCTACCTGAGACGGTCCAGACGATCATCGCGCAAGCGGGCGGCCTGGGATTACAGGGAGCGCTCACCTACATCGGCGCGCGGGCCTTCAGCTACCGGTGCGCCGAGAGGGTCGGTGAGTATCGCTCGGCCCGGCCTTCTCGACTGGTGTCCGAAGCCGGCCACGGATTCGTGGATTACGAGGTCGGCCTTCAATGCCGGGTGAACGGGAAGCCTGGCCGGCGGTGGACGCTCATCATCGCCTACGAACCCAACGACACCTACACGGTGTGGCTGGTCGAAGGGCATCGGAGCCGGCAACCGGGTTCCATGGTCCTGGCCTGCGACCGGGACGTGTACTGCGACACCCTTCAGTCGGTGATCGAAGCGGTCTATGACCGGGCGATCAGCGACCACAACAACGGGTTCATTCCCCTGTCATGAACGGCTTCAACGTCACCAAGCACGGCCGCAGCCGATTCTGGGCGCTGCGGGATGGGACCGGCGAGCTGGTCTGCCTCTGCGTCTACAAGCGCGGCGCCCTCGAGGTCGCCCGCCGCCTGCGGGAGCGGGAAACGTCCGAGGCCGCGGTCCTGCGCGAGACCCCGCCCGAAGCCCATGCCGACGGGGACCATGGATTCTCCGAGATTCCCTTGGACAGTCTCCGCCCTCCCACCCGAGAGAGCTCACGTTCGGTACAGATGGACAACCAAAACACAGAAGGAAAGACAGTATGAAGAACAACGCAGACACCACGACGGAAGCGACCGCGAAGGATCAGACCCCGAAGGCGAAGGCCCCGAAGCCCAAGCGGGAAGCCGCGCCGAAGGCTGAGAAGGCGGAGAAGCTCGCCAAGAAGACCAAGCCCGAAGCGGACGCCGACGCGGAGACCGGTGACCGGTTGCCGGGCAACCTCGACGAGCTGAAGGCGACCAAGGGCGGCTTGGTCTCCTTCCTGTTCCTTAGCGGGAAGGACAAGGAAGCCATCGCCGCCGAGTTGAAGACGGCGTTCAAGCTCGGGGACGCGCAGGCGGCGAAGATCGTCCGCCGGATCACCGGCCGGGTCCGGCTCTTCCAGCGCGTGTTCGAGCTGATGGCCGCCAAATAGGCGCGTCGCCCACGCCCGACCCCCGGCCCCTCGGCAACCCCGAGGGGCTTTCTGCGTCGCCGGACCGCCGCCCGAGACCGGCCGGAGATCAGCCGCGAACCGGTGCCTCGGCGGTTTTCCGATCCCGGCCAGGGGTAACGTCCTGCCCCCGCCGCTTCTGCCGCGAGGCGTAACGTTCCGCCCTATAAGTGTGGGACCATCACCGCATCCCCTCGTGGCGGGCTTCTGCGCCGCCTGCAAACCGGCCGATCGCCGCCCTCCCTGGCAGTGGTGTGAAGAGCATGTCCACGTGGACGAGACCTCCCCGCTGCCCGGCCGCTGGCGTTCGGACGCCTCACCCTGGGTCCGGGCCGTTATGGAGGACTTTGCCAACAACACCGTCCGGGACATCGCTGTCCAGTGCGCCGCCCAGAGCGCCAAGACCCAGACGGTCATGAACTGCGCCTGCTGGGCCATCGCCGAGGATCCCGGCCCCGCCATGTGGGTCACCGCCACCAAGGATGAACTCCGGGACTTCCTCCGTGACCGGTTGACCCCGACCTTCGAGACCTGCCGCCCGGTCAAGGAACGGCTGTCCGAGGTTACCCTGACCGGGTTCGCCTTCGACGGGATGCCCTTTTACGCGGGGTGGTCGGGGTCGAAAGCCCGGTTGCAGTCCAAACCCATCCGGTGGCTCTTTGCCGACGAAGTGCGCAACTACGCCCCCGGCCGGTTGGAAATGGTCCTCAAACGGACGCGGTCCTTCTGGAACTCGCGCCGGTTCCTCATCTCGACGCCGGGCACCAAGGGCGACGCCATGGACACCGCCTACCGCGCCGGGGACCAGCGGGTCTGGCATTTCGAGTGTCCGGCCTGCCAGCACCTTCAACCCCTCGCCTTCGAGCAGCTCAAATGGGATTCCAACGACATCACCAAGCCCGAGGGCAAGTGGCGGTTCGACGTCCTGGCCGGCACCATCCGCTTTGAGTGCGCGGGGTGTGGGCATCGGATCAAGGACACGCCCGTGGACCGGCGCTGGATCGAGAACCACGGCCGCTTCGTGCCCCAGAACCCCAACGCCCCGCGGTCACGGGTCAGCTATACCTGGAACGCGCTCCTGCCGCACTGGATTGAGTGGCGGGCGATCGTCGAGGAGTTCCTCGGGGCGGTGGATGCCATGCGCATGGGGGGTGACATCGAGCCGATGTTCACCTTCGTCACCGAGACCCTCGGGGAACCCTGGGATCTGGACCGGTGGCTGGTCACGGGGGATAACTACCTCCAGGAACGGAAGGCGGACTACGATTTCGGGGACGTGTGGCCCTTGGAGAAGACCCGGTTCCTGGCGGCGGATCGGCAAGCCCGGGGCGGGGAGCATTACTTCTGGGTGGCGCGGGCGTTTGGGCCCGGCGGGGCCAGCCGGCTGATCGGCTACGGCCGGTGCAACACCACCTCGGAACTCGAGGAAGTCCGCCGGCAACTGAACGTGCCGGTGATCAACGCCATGATCGACACCGGGTTCAAGGCCTCGGAGGTGTACCGGTTTTGCCTCGCGACGGGCTGGAAGGCGATGAAGGGCGATGACGCCGAGTGGTTCCTGGCCCAGGACCCGCGGACAGGCAAGACCGTGCGGCGGGTGTGGCGGCGGGTGTTGGTGGACCCGACCCTGGGGGCGCGGCGCTCACGGGTCCGGCGGCATCTCCCGCTCTTCCAGTGGTCCAACCCGAGCCTGAAGGATCACCTGGCGCTGTTCACGCATGGGGTGGTCGGCCAGTGGACCCTGCCGCGGAAGGTCGGGCGGGATTACCTCGACCAGATGACGGCCGAGGTCCGGGAGGAGCGTGAGGACTCGCGCGGTCGGATCAAGGTCCTCTGGGTCCAGAAACGTCGGGATAACCACTACCTCGATTGCGAGTTGATGATCGACGCCGCGGCCGTCATCTCGGGGTTCCTCAAGGGGACACAGACAGCATCTGGCCAGGAGCCAACGGCCGGCGCCAAGATCGAAGCCGAGCGGCAAGCGTGAGAGACCTCTCATACCGCCGCTCTGACAGACGCTGATGGCCTTCCGGGTAGCTCAGGGCAACCGAAGGAGCGTGTAGATCCCATTGATGATCAGAACCAGCCCGATGAGGGCGCCAACGGCGGCTCCCAACGTGCCTTGCGTCGTGTTCTGCTTAAGCAGGACAATGAAGCCCACGATGCAGAACGGCAAGAGAATCACTCCAGCGATGAGCATGCCGACGCCTCTGTTGCGAAGGTTTGAGGTTCCGGCAGTCGCGGCATTCTCCGCAACGACGATTAGTCCCGTCAGGGTTGCGACGGTCTCGTTCTGCGCGTTGACACACCGGATCTCAAATGGATGTTCTCCGATTGTGGCGTCTTCCGGTACCTGGAAGGGAACGATGGCCGTGACGCTGGGGGGGCCGTTCTGCTTGGTGACACCGAATTTTGGGGGTCCGAACTGGATCCCGGAGTCGCTGTGCCAGTTGCGAATCGTTCCGAGGAGTTCCGTGTGTCCTCCGCTGAGCGCAGGCCAGAGCGCTTCACCCATTTGGTGTCGCCCTCGAACTTCACGACCGGCATTACGATGCCCGAACCGCCTCTCGCAGAGTGCTGGTCACGACAACCCGCCAGCAAACAGAGCAACGTACAGGGGAGGACAAATCGGATGATGCGCTTCATGGGTGAAGAAATGCTGCCGGTCACCGCAATGACTGATTTTCAACGCAACCGTCACCGACTGTGCGGCGTGATGCTGCCGAGTCCCGATCGCACTGTCGAGGGACTTATCGGATGGCACGAGGAGGATCTGAAGTGAGGATAGCGGATCAGCAGCCTGTCAATCCAAGGAGCCATCTACGCGTGCGTGCGTAGCCGTGATCCACGGCAATGACGGATCTGCGTCCGGCAGGGCGCTCGGTTCCTCCTCGATCAGCCACAGGAAACTCGCTGCCCCCGGTTCGCACGGGGTCACCGCCCCGCACCGTCGGGCCCTTTTCCGTCGGGCACATGCCGGGCAGTGACGCACTGCATCTCGCGCGAACTCGACCAAGGCAAGGAAGACCGCCCGTTCGCACCCGCACCGGCAGAGCCACCGCATGTCATCCTCCGCCGCAACCCAGGTGATCGCTTCGAGCTTTTGTCGATGTTCCGTGCCGGCAGGTTCCGCTGAAACCAGGCTGGGGTAGGGTTTTCGGTTGCGGCGGAGCCGCCAACGCAAAGTGGGGGCGTAACGTTCCCGCCTATTAGTGTGAGGGCGCGTGTACGACTCGAGGTCCGGATGCTGGTCCGGGCGCTGAAGCTGCAACTGGCCGAAGGGGCAACCCTGGTCGGCGCCCTCGAGGCGTTGGTGACCCAGAAGTGGGCCGCCCATGTCGTCAACGGCCAAACCGTCCTGAGCACGGCCGAGGCCGGCGGGTCGGTGACGTTCACTTTCGAGCGCGCCTACACGCCGGCCGAACTCGCCGTGATGGCCGAGGAAGCCCTCGAGTGGGTCAACACCCTGGCCGACCCGGAGAGCCCGCCTCTGGACGTGCCCCGTTACAACCGTCTCCACCCCACCTTCCACAAGGCTGTCCTGTGATCCAGTTCCTGCGCAAGCTCTTGCACCATCCCACGGCCCCGGTTCCTCCGCCGGGACGGAAGGCGCCCGTGAGCCATCCGCCCCAGACCGGCAGCCTGGCCTCGGCCATCACCCCGGTCCGGCATTACTTCGAGGCGTTGAACGTGGTGGACCACCGGACGCCCATCCCAGCCACCGGCATCCACGTCCACCGGCTCCTGTCGAAGTTCAACCGCCTGCAACTGGCGTCCGTGGCCCGTTACCTCTGGGACAATGTCGGGCTGGTGTTCTACGCCACCGACCTGGTGGCCAACTACTCCACGCCCATGATCCCGCGGGCGGCGACGATGAACCGGAAGTGGAACGAGGCCGCCAACGCCCTCTTCGATGACTGGGCCGAGCGGGCGGACTTCACCGGCCGGTTCGACTTCTGGGACCTGCAACGACTCGGGTCCTTCTACCTGGACACCGATGGGGAGGTGTTTGCGCTGTGGACCGAGGAGGCCGGGTTCCCGCAGATCCAGTTCCTCGAGTCGTGGCGGATCGACAAGCCCACCGCCACGGATGAGCGCATCCTCGATGGCATCCAACTCGACGTCCACGGCCGCGTTCTCGGGTACTGGTTGGACGGGGAACACCGGCTCGACGCCAACGCCCTCGTTCACCTCTTCGATCTGGAGCGGTACACCCAGTATCGGGGGATGAGCCCGATCCGGCGGGGGGCCAACGACATGCGGGACGGGAATGACATCAAGGGCTTCCAGAAGGTGCTGTCCAAGCTCTCGACCGTCTTGACCTTGGCGATGCAGGGGGCGCCCCTCGAAGAGAACCCGTGGGGCAACCCGCCCGAACCCGCGGGCGAAGCCGCTACCGAAGAGGAACCGCCGGCCGAGACCAACGAGAAGCAGCGGTCCTTCACCGTCGCCGATCTGGTGGCGGGGGACATCCCGACCGTCCCGGAGGGCCACGAGTTGAAGCAGGTGAACACGCCCAGTGCCCCGGCCAACAACATCGAGGTCATCAGCTACCTGGCCGGCTGTTTCGTGGCGGGGATGAGGCTGCCGCCCGCGTTCTTCCTGGATGAGAAGCTGACCGGTCCCAACCAGCGGGCGGTCAACGGGAAGGCGCAGCGGAAGTTCGACCGGCGGAAGCAGGTGGCCGCGCGGCTGGGCCGGTCGGCGTGGTTCCGGGTCATCGCCCACGGCATCACGTCGGGGACAATCCCCAGCACCGACGGATGGGCGCGGTGCGATTTCATCGGACCGTCGAAGATCACCATTGATGCCGGGCGCGAGATGGCGCAGGAGCGGGAGGACGTGGCGCGGGGGCTGATGAGCCGGCGGGATCACTACGGCAACCGGGGGCGGTCCTGGCGGCGGGAGACCGACCAGGTGTTCGAGGAGATTGACTACATCCTGGACCGCGCCCAAGCCGTCGCCCAGGAGCACGGCATCCCCATCGAGACCGTCATGGCCAGCTTCGGTCTGGCGGCGGCAAAGGGGGCCGCAGCGGAGGGAGAAAACAAACTGAAGCGTAACGTTCCCGACTCTGGTGAAGATGCAAAATCCGCTGCTGACGATGCTGGCGACGCAGGTGCCACTGATTGAGGCCCGCGCCGCGCAGGCCCTCTTCAGCCGGTGGCTGCAGCCCGCGGCGGCCGAGCCCGATTCCTGGCGGAAGGCTCGGGCGCACTTTGCGCCCTGACCACCGTCGAGAACGGCGTCGGCACGCTCGAGATCAGCGGCATCCTCGCCTATCAACCCGACCTGGGGGACCTGATCTTCGACGGGTTCGAGGACAGCGCCGAGGTCCTGGCGGCGTTCCGACGTCTCGAGTCTGATCCGGCGGTGTCGGCCATCGTCCTGAACGTCAACTCGCCCGGCGGGTTTAGCGTGGGGGGGGCGGAGATCGCCGACGCGGTCTTCAAGTCGGCCAAGCCGACCGTGGCGTGGGTGGGCGGGATGATGTGCAGCCTGGCCTACTGGATCGGGTCCCAGGCCTCGGCCGTGGTGTCCACCCGGAGCGCGATGGTGGGCAGCATCGGGGCCTACGTGTCGGTGGTGGACTACCACCGGATGCTGGCCAACGCCGGGATCGAGGTGAAGGTGTTCACCAACAAGGAGGGGACCTTCAAGGCGGCGGGGATGCCGGGAACCGCTGTCACCCAGGACCACGCCACCGAGTTCAGCCGCCAGGCCCAGCGGTCCTTTGACGTGTTCCGGGCCGATGTGCTCCGTGCCCGTGAGGGAATCGCCGATGAGGCCATGCAGGGTCAGGTATTCGATGGCCATCAGGCCAAGCGGGCGGGCCTGGTCGATGCCCTCGGAGACCTGGCCTACGCCAAGGCCGTGGCCCGCCGAATCAACCGGGGGCGTAACGTTCCCCCTATAGGTAGAGAGTGATTGTCTATGGCTGACCAGAACCAGATCCCGGACCAGGAAGACATCCTGGCGACCAACCAACGGCTCACCACCGAGAACGCGCGGTTGACGGCGGAACTGACCGCCGCGACCGACCTGCTCGAAACCGCCCAGGCCCAGACCGCGGCGGCCACCCAACGCGCCGAGGCGGGCGCCAAACGCCTCGAGACCCTCGAACTGGCGGCCAAGGTCGCCGGGGAGGAACTCGCCCGCCTCAAGGCCGAGAACGCGCAGCTCACCGCCAAGATGGCGGACTTCAACACCGCCGTCGCCGCCGAGGTCCAGAAGCTAGGCCTGCGCCCGAAGGCCGCCGAACACAAGCCACCGCCGGACGACGCCAAACTGACCCCGACCCAGCGCGTGCTCGCCGCCCGCGGGGTGAGTTCCCTCACCGAACTGGCCCAACTGCCGCGCCCCTGACCGCTGATCTCTGACCGCTGACCACTCTGCCCTATGCCTACGACCATCTCCAATCTCTGGATCCCCGACATCTGGTTGGCCACCATGCGCGAGAAGCAGGCCACCTTCCCGAGCCTGCTCAACTCGGGCGTCGTCGTCGATCATCCCAAGGCTGCCGAGCTCGCCTCCGGCCCGGGCGAAGTCGCCATGATCCCGTTCTTCCGCGACATCACCGACCAGGACGACGAGATCCAGGTCGAGAACGCCGAGCCCCAGGTCGACAACATCATCACCGCCGGCCAGATGAAGGCCACCGCCTGCAACCGGGTCACCAAGAACTCATCCACCGCCTTCGCCGCCCAGCTCTCCGGCGAAGATCCCGTCGGGGAGATGATCGCCCAGATGGTCCAGCGCCGGCTCAAGCAACGGCAGAAGACCCTGCTCGCCACGATCCGCGGGGCGTTCGGTTCGGCCGGGGCCGCGGGTGGCGCGGCTCCCCCTGAAGGCCGTGCGGGTGGATGCCTTCGATGAGTCGGGCGAAGACGCCACCGGTGAGCAGTTGATGTCCATCGACCTGTTCATCGACACCAAGAGCCTGATGGGCGAACTGGCCGATGACCTCATGAACGGGGCGCTCTGGATCCACCCGAGCATCCTGGCCGCGCTCGAGAAGGCCGATGAGACCAGCTTCGACAAGGCCAGCCACGGGCCCTGGACCATCCGCACCTACCGGGGCATTCCCATCTACGTGTCCGAGTCGTTGGTGCGGGCGGGCAGCTCCAACGGGTACGTGTACGAGACCTACCTCCTGGCCCGCGGGATCGTGGCCTGGGGCGAGAAGCCGCAGAAGACCGACGTGGTCGACGTGGCGGCGCTACAGATGGAGAAGAATCTCGGGCTCAACAACGAGATCATCTACGACCGGACCCGGTTCGTGATGCACCTGAACGGCATGAAGTGGGTGGGCACGCCGGTGGGGGAGAGTCCGAGCAACGCCGAGCTGGGAACGGTCACCAACTGGAACCTGGTCCTGGCCACCCCGAATCGGGTCGGGGCCGTCTGCATGCGGACCAACGGGTAAGGTCAGAAGTCAGAAGTCAGAATATGCCCCACATCGATCCCTACCCCGAGCCGGTGCCGTTGACGGCCGTGCAGTCCAAGCGGGTGCAACAGCTCCAGTCCGAGCAGGGCCGGGAGACCCGGCTGCGCCGGCTGGCCCGACGTAACCGGGACGTGGCCTGGCTCCTGGCCGAACACGCCAGGGCGTCGAGCGCCGCTCCCGCTCCCAAGAAACCGAAGTCGAAAGCCAATCCATGAACCGACTCCTTACCCTCGCGGTGGTGATCAGCGGCCTGCTGTTCACCACCCACGCCCAAAGCCCCTTCGCCTACCGGGTCCTGACCCTGCTGCCCGGGGGCACGAACAACGTGGCCGCCACCGCCACCAACACGCCGGCGGCGATCGGCCTGACCTGCGCCGAGCAGGACCAGGTGGCGCTGTTGGTCGAACACCGCGGCACCGGCGCCGGCAGCGGCAACGTCATCTATGCCTTCGCCAAGGGCCTGGACGCCGACACCGTCGAATCCACGCCCTCGGTGACCCTGACCGTGCCCTTGAACGGCACCAACACCGTCCGGTTGCTCAGTGAGCCCACCCTGAACGGCGCGGGCTACCTCCAGTTGGTGTCCATCCAGAACACCAACGCGGTGGCCCTCACCAACCTGACCGTGAAGGTCAGCCGGAAGAACCCGCGCCGGACGGTCAACCTGCGATGACGCTCACCCAACAGGCGCGGGTGGCAGGGTTCCGGGCGCAACTGGGTGTCCGGGGACGCACGCTCACCCTGCTACCCGCGCGGGGGACGTTCCCGGCGTTGGTCGAGCACTACCAGGGACCGCAGCCCGGCTCGGTGGCCGACAGCGGTCCGCAGGTGCTCGAGCCTGAGACCCGGACGGCCGTGCGCCTGGCGATCCTCGAAGCCGACCTGGGCGAGACGGGCGTCGCCATCGGGGACGTGTTCCGAGACGGGACCACCGACTACCGGGTAGTGCGGGTCGAGCGGGGCGGGGTGGACGTGGCGGCGCGGTTCACGTGCGAGAAGGAAGATGCTGGAAGCTGACGACATCCGGGTGGACACGACCACCTTCGAGGCGGCGATGAACCAGTTCATTGCCCTCAAGAAGCTCTCGCTGGCCGAGGGCCTGCGGCTGCAGGCGGGTCTTCTCGCCGATGAGTTGGTCCGGGACACCCCGCCGGCCAAGGGCGCGGTGGACGGCCAGTCCCTGGGCGCCCGGAAGGCGGGTGAGGCGCGGTTGGCGCGAGACATCCGCCGGGCGGCCCGACCGTTGATCCCGTCGGAGTGGAAGTCCGAGTCCCTGGCCGAACTGATCCGGCAGAAGAAGCACGCGGCGTTGCAGGAGGTGTTCAAACGCTTCAGCAGCGACCGGATCCTGCCCTTTGCCCCGCCGGTTCACCAGGAAGCGCGAGACAACGAGGGCCGGGTCCGCAAACCGAAGGCGCAGGCGACGCCCGATTACCGTGAGCACGCGGCCTACACCCGGCAGATGCGTCGGCGGGTCGGCCTTGCCAAGGGCGGGTGGGCGGCGTCTCAGCAGGCTCTCGGGCGTCGGGTCCAGGCGTGGTTGCGGCCGCACCTCTGGGCCGGGCATCTCGCGGACCAGACCGGTGCGCCCGAGCCGATGGTCCGGCTGCAAAACGACACCTACTGGGCTGGCAGTCGTCATGCCCAGATCATCGTCCGCAAGGCCATGACCCGGCGTGAGGGGCGGATGCGCCGCTGGATCGAAGGCGCCCTCGCCGCTCAGGCCCGAAAGGCGGGACTCGCATGAAGCTCTCGGCCGTCCAGCCCAGCGTCCAAGCGTTGCTCGAACGTCATC
>JAOSKK010000012.1 GCA_027493615.1 Verrucomicrobiota bacterium | reverse complement strand
TCCGTGCGGGCGAGTCGGTGGTGGAACTCTGCGACGGTGGCGCCGCCCGCATGACGCTGCGCCTGGGCGGGTGACCCGCCGCCCTGGTCGCTCTGGCCCAGGTTCTGGGCGCCCGCGATGATCCAGATCACGCCACCAGATGCGGATCCTGGTCGCGGTGGAGCCGGTCGACTTCCGCAAAGGCATTGATGGCCTGGCCGCCCTCTGTCGCCAGGTCCTGGCCCCGCGATCCGCTGCTCGGGACGCTCTTCGTGTTCTGTTCCCGCCGCCGGCACGCCCTCAAGTGTCTGATCTACGACGGCCAGGGTTCTGGCTCTGTCCAGAAGCGCCTTTCCCAAGGCGCTTCCGCGCCTGGCCCGGCCGGCAACCGGCGCCGCGCTCGCGCTGGAGCCGCACCAGTTGCACCTGCTCTGCGTGGAACGGGGATCCCACCCAGGCGCACGCCGCCCCGCTCTGGCGCCAGGTGCCCGTGGCCGCCGCGGGTTAACCGAGCGGCAACTTTTTCCGCTGAAATCAATAGCGTTCCACGCGCCCCCCGCTACACTGGGCGCCGTGTCGGACGTGGTGCTGAGCTTTCGCGGACGCCTCCTTCGAGAGGCAGACGTCGCCTTTCTGCGCGGCCTGATCGCCCAACATCCGGACCTGAGCCGGCGCCGGCTCTCGGTCAAGGTGTGCGAGGCCTGGGGGTGGGTGCAGCCCAATGGCCAGCCGCGGGACATGGTGTGCCGCAGTCTGCTCCTGGCCCTGCATCGGGCCGGTCACCTGGAGCTGCCGGCCAAACGCCAGTCCCTCCGAACAACGCGATCCGTCATCGGCACGTGGCCGCGGTGCCACCCTACGACACGACGCCCTTGACCGGAACGGTGGCGTCGTTGGGACCGTTGACGATCGCCCTGGTGCGGCGGACCCAAAGCGAGGCGCTCTTCGCCCACCTGCTCAGCCGCTACCACTACCTGGGCTACCGCCGCCCAGTGGGCGAGCACCTCAAGTATCTGGTGGGGGCGGGGAACGCCCCCTCGCTTGCCTGGGGTGGAGTTCGGCCCCGCGCCAACTGGACTTGCGCGATGCGTTCGTCGGCGCGCCCAAGCAGGCCTATCGGCACCAGCTCCACCGCATCGCCTACAACACCCGTTTCCTGATCGCGCCCTGGGTGCACGTGCCCGGTCTGGCCACGCACCTCTTGAGCCGGATCGCCCGGCGGATCAGCGCCGACTGGCAGGCCCTCTACCACCATCGGATTGACCTGCTGGAGAGCTTCGTGGACACCGAGCGCTTCCCGGGCACCTGCTACCGGGCGGCCAACTGGATCTGCGTCGGGCGCTCGGCGGGCTGGGGCACCAAGTCCAAGACCCCGACGCCCACGGTCTCGATCAAGGAGTTCTGGGTCTATCCGCTCAACCGCCACTTCCGCGAGCATTGGCTCCGGACCCCATGAGGACCGCGGCCCAGTTTGCCACCTTGACCCTGACTGAGGCCGAGCGGGCCGCGTTCCTGGCCAGGTGCGTCCGGGGTCAGCGCGGAGGATTACCGGCTCATTGAAGGGATGAGCCACGCCCTGCCCGAGTTGCTCGCCCGCATCGAGCAGGATCCCGCCTTGACGCTCCGCAAGCTGCGCCACCTGCTCTTCGGCCCGAAGACCGAGAAGACCGATCAGGTCTGCCCCCCGGCGGCGCCCCCGCTCCGACCCGCCCCGGACCCAAGCCCAAGCGCCCAGGGCATGGCCGCACCAAAGCCAAAGCTTACACCGGCGCCCGCTGGGTGCGGGTACCCCATCCCGAGCGCCAGGCCGGGGATCCTTGTCCCCAGTGTCCCCAGGGCACGTTGCGGGCGCAGCGGACCCCGGCACTGCTGCTGCGCATCGTGGGCGCGCCGCCGATCGCGGCCACCGGCTACCAACTCGAGCGGCTGCGCTGTGATACCTGT
Organism: Verrucomicrobiota bacterium; assembly: GCA_027493615.1. GTDB lineage: Bacteria > Verrucomicrobiota > Verrucomicrobiia > Limisphaerales > J093 > DSVZ01. The sequence continues at coordinate 793,518 of JAOSKK010000012.1, read as the reverse complement.
GGCGCGGTGTTCACGGTCCCGGCACCGCCCGAAGCGGGAACCCAGAAGTATGATCCGAGCGTGGGGGCGACGGTGGCCCTCTTGCGTTACGGCACCGGCATGCCGCATTACCGGCTGGCGCGCCTGCAACAGAGCCTGGGCGTTCCCTTGCCCGCCTCCACCCAGTGGGAGGTGATGCAACCGCTGGTCCAGGCGGCCCGGCCGATCCTGGAGGCGTTGATCACCCTGGCGGCCCAGTCGCCCCTCTTCCACCACGATGACACCACGATGCGGATCCTCGACTTGCGGCGAGCGGGCAGCGCCACCGCCGCCCAGATCGACCCGGAACGCAAGGGCACCTTCACCACCAACGTGCTGGCCTACGTGGACGCCCACCCGGTGGCGCTCTACTTCACCGGCTGGCAACACGCTGGCGAGAACCTGGCCGACGTGTTACGGGAGCGCAGCGCCCAACGCGAAACCCCCATCCAGATGTGCGACGCGCTCTCGCGCAACCTCACCCCGGAGCTGGCCACCCTCCTGGCCCTTGCCTGAGCCATGGTCGCCGAGAGTTCGTGAGCCTCGTCGGGCAGTTCCCCGCCCAGTGCCGCCACGTGCTCGAAGCCCTGGGGCATGTGTACCGGGTGGACGCCGAGGCCAAGGAACGGGGGCTCAGCGCCGAGCAGCGGCTGGCGCATCACCAGACCCACAGCCAGCCCGTCATGGAAGCGCTCCAGGCCTGGATGCAGCGACAACTCGACGACAAGCTTGTCGAGCCCAACTCCGGTTTGGGCGAGGCCATGGGCTACATGCTCCGCCACTGGCAGCCGTTGACCTTGTTCCTGCGCCAGGCGGGCGCGCCCCTGGATAACAACATCTGCGAACGCGCCCTGAAGATGGCCATCCTGCACCGCAAGAACAGCCTCAGCTACAAAACCCTCAACGGCGCTCGGACCGGCGACCTCTTCATGAGTTTGATCCACACCGCTCGACTCAACGCCGTCAATCCGTTCGACTATCTCCTGGCCATTGCGACCCACCCCGAGGCCGTCCAACGGGTCCCGCAAGCCTGGCTACCCTGGAACTACCCGAAGTCAGCCGCCCGCCTCGACACCAGTTGACACACGCCCAGCGGCCGCGAAGCGGTGCACGGCACAGGCCGCTGGGCCCTTATCGTTCAGGCAGCCGGCTCGCCGCTCGGCCGACGGCGCCCAGGGCGGAGACTCCCGGATCCCGCGCCACCAGCGCCCGCGCCGACCGTTTTGCGCGCTCCGCACGCTTGCCGAAGCATCACCTTACTCCCGGACCGTCCCGGTCGTCGCGGACCACGCGGTCAGATGGCGATTCGCTCTACCTCGTCCAAGGTGATCTGGTCGGGGGTGCGGTCGTAGAGCTTGGTGGTCCGCGGGGACTCGTGGGCGGCGATGGCCTGGGCGTTCTCGATGCTCCCGCCCTTCCAAGTAAGCCGTTATCCCGGTAGCGCGAAACGTGTGGCAGCAAATGCGTGCCGGAAGACCGGCGGCAAGGACACGGCGTTTGATCATTGCTGCTCATTGCAGAAGACAGACGCAAACACGACCACTGGTTCACACCGGATCTGTTCACACAGATATGCGACCGAATCGATAGCCGAGTCGAGTATTGCCTTAGGGACGCGAAGATTAGAGGCATGGCTATTCCATTGGAGGCTATCTAGGCATAATAGACTTACTGGGCAGTCTTTTAGATAGACTACACTCGGCATTGTGTCTATAATCGCGGTCGTGGCAAAGATTGATGGACGCACACTAGATCACAAGGCTCTGGAACACATGAGTATACTCGCTGTCAGGCGAGTCGTGGAAGACGGGGAGGACCCCAGTGAGGTCATGCGATCTTTTGGATTATGCCGGACCACGATTTACCCCTGGTTGCGAAAGTTTAACGATGAAGGGTGGGACGCGCTGGTCGAGAAGATCGCTCAGGGCCCCGAGCCGAAGCTCAACGAGAAGCAACGCCAGCGAGTGAAGCGGTGGATCCTGGGCAAAGACCCAAGACAGTATGGCTTTGAGTTTGGGCTATGGACACGGCGAATCGTGCAGACACTTATTCAGGAGAAAATGGGGATCGAGTTGGGCTTGACGGCAGTGGGGAGGCTGTTGGCGAGCCTGGAGATCACCCCCCAGAAGCCTCTGCGCCGTGCCTACGAGCGAGATCCGCAAGCGGTGGATGTGTGGATGAAGGAAACCTATCCCAAGCTGCGGAAGCGGGCCAAACGAGCGGGCGCGATGATCTTCTTCCTCGACGAGGCGGGCTTTCAATCGGATCCGCCGCTGGGTCGCACCTATGGGTTAAAGGGGACCACGCCGGTCGTCGTGACCTCTGGACAGCGGCAGAGTATCAATGTGATCAGCGCGGTCAACGCATGCGGGGCGTTTTGGGCCGCGACGTACACCGGCAAGTTGAACGCGGAGTCCTTTGTGGCGTTCCTCAAGAATTTCATGAAGGAACGTCCCACGAAAGTATTCCTCGTCGTGGATGGACATCCGGCTCACAAGGCGAACAGCGTCAAACACTATGTGCAGTCGCTCAACGGACGGCTGGAGTTGCACTTCCTTCCTCCCTATGCACCGGACCTCAATCCCGATGAGTTCGTCTGGAGCCATATGAAAACCAACGGCGTATCCAAAAGCCTCTCAGGAAGAATGAGTCACTGCGAGAGCGCGTCGAGCAGGACCTCGCCGACCTTCATAACAACCGAGAGTTAGTGCGCTCCTTCTTTTGTGCAGAGAGTGTAGCCTATGCCAAGGACTAGGCAGTAAGTGTCTGCACGATTCGCCGTGTCCATAGCCCAAACTCAAAGCCATACTGTCTTGGGTCTTTGCCCAGGATCCACCGCTTCACTCGCTGGCGTTGCTTCTCGTTGAGCTTCGGCTCGGGGCCCTGAGCGATCTTCTCGACCAGCGCGTCCCACCCTTCATCGTTAAACTTTCGCAACCAGGGGTAAATCGTGGTCCGGCATAATCCAAAAGATCGCATGACCTCACTGGGGTCCTCCCCGTCTTCCACGACTCGCCTGACAGCGAGTATCCTCATGTGTTCCAGAGCCTTGTGATCTAGTGTGCGTCCATCAATCTTTGCCACGACCGCGATTATAGACACAATGCCGAGTGTAGTCTATCTAAAAGACTGCCCAGTATGTCGCTTACGCCATGCACGGCGAGCGTCTGGGTGGAGGTCTGCTCGTAGGCGTCGGTGGCGGTCACGACGAGGAGGTTGCGGCCGGGAACGACGGCCAGTTTCGTGAAGAAGTTGCCCACGTGATCGAGAACTTCGACGGCCACTCCGTTGACCACAACACTAGTCACTCGGTTCGGCCCCGTGTCTGGTTGACCGGTTGGAGGCCGCCTGGCTAGGGCAACGCCGGCCACGCAAAGCGCGCCGAGCGAAAGCGATGCCGTGTCAGTCGGTGTCTCTACGACCAGAAGCGGTGGGCCGAGGGAGTCAAGCGCCTGCTGGGCAAGGAGGTTCCGATCGGCTGAACGGGAGGCCGGCGTCCGTGGGTGAACTGACACCGTTGTCTGGGAGGGGGAGACGGTGTTGGCAGAGGGCGCAAGCAGGGAGAACGCGGGCGGCGGCGAGCCCGGGAAGAACGGCACCTCGAGGTCCGCCACGAAGTGGAGGTCGAGGATCTCGACGGCACTTTGGCGGTCGCGGTCATTGTTGATCAGGCGAAGTATGAGGCGGGCACGGCTGCTGGGGGCAAGGTGGCGGATGTCGGCGCGCAGGACGTAGCCGCCGGTGTTGCGCCGGCGCACCTCGGCCCCGGGCGCGGCGAAGGGATCCTGGGTCTGGGTGTGGTTGAAGAAGGAGTCGGGACTGGCGGGGAGCACGGCCGGTTGCGACAGGCCGGCGGGTGTCAGGCCGTCGACGCCCTGGATCGTGTAGGTCAGCGGCCGGCCATCGGGGTCCACCAGCGCGACTTCGAAGGCGTCGTTCATGCGGTTGGCCGCGGCAGCGTCGAAGAGGGGCGGCAGGTAGGCGAGGTAAAGCATCCCGGCGCCAGCGGGCACCTCAAGGTTCCGCTCGAGCTCGACCAGGAACGAATCACCTTCCGCCAGAGTCACCCGTCCGTTCCGGAACTGTGACGGTGCCGGGTGTGCCGCCGCGGGGCGGGGCGGTCGTCCGCACGATCCAGCCGGTGAGGGCATCGTCGAAGATCGAATCAGGCGTGGGCTCGAGGCGCGTGATGGTGGTGGTCGCCACCGCTTCCACGCAGGCCTGGTCGAAGGCATGCACCGTGAACGGGTTGGGACCGAGCGCGAGTTGAACGAGGTCGAAGCGAAAGGCGCCCGCCGAATCGGCGTAGGTCCAGAGGGCCCCTGGCTCGAACCTCACAAGGGCGCCCGGCTCGGTCTGGCCGGCGAGGGTGACCCAGTGTTGTTCGGTCCGGCCGTCGCCGATGGGGAGGGAATCGCTGGCGGGATCGAGATGAACGGTCAGGGCCGGCGGGGTGGTGTCGAGGACGAAAGGAACCGCGTGCTCGAGCAGGAGGACCCCTTCGTCGCCGCTGAGCCGGAAGTACACGGTGTGCGCGCCGTCGGCGAGTGTACCGCCGGCCAGTTGCAGGACGTCCGCCGCGGAGAGGAGGAAGTGTTGGGGCTGGGTCACTGGTCCGCCCCAGGGCGTCCAGGGGAGGTCGGGTCGGTCCAGGGCGACGTGGAGGCGGACGTTCGGTCCGAACAACGTGATCTCGCCGGTGATGCTGGGGTCGGAGGTGATGCCGTCCTCGCCAGAAGCTCCCGTGTCGCGGGCGAGCAGCGCGAACAGCCCGGTCTGGGGGTGGTCCAAGGCGCGGACGCGATAGAAGCGATTGGGCTGGGCGCTGGTATCCCGGACCTCGCCGGTGTTGTGCGGAGCGGCGGGGAGTTGTTTCCAGGGCTCGCAGAAATCGGGCGTGCCGAACTGGTCGCGGTACTCGACGACGTACTGGCGGTCGGGGGACACGGCGTAACGGATGAGGACTGACATGCCCCCCTCGGGGAGGACTTCGAGGTCCACGTCGGTGATGGCCAGCACTGAGGGTGCGGGGTCAGGCGTGCTCGGAGCGGCCAAACGCCGGACGTCCGGCGGTGGCTCGGCTACGCGCAGGTCCAGGGCGTCGTTGCTGAGCAACCGGAGACTTGAACCGGGCGCGGCGGTGCCGGCTGGAATCGGCTGGTGAAGGCGCGGCGGTCGCGGGCGCGTGTGCCCTTCCGGAGACTCGGCCCGGACCGGTCCACGCGCGGGCGACACACTGTTCTGGGCGATTGGCAGAGCAGTTTCGCTTGCCCAGACACCAACGGAGACATTGGCCGGCAAGGCCATCAGGCCCGTGAGGATCGAGCAGATAACACGTTGGAGCAACGAGGGTTCGCGCCAGGTTTTCATACGAGTGCGGGCAAGGGATGACTGCAGGAGCGGAGTCGAGCCGGGGCGGACAGAGCTGGGGATCACCGGGGACGACGCGACCAAACGGCCCAGAGGAGCGTGGGCAAGGCCACGGCCAGGGGATAGGCAAGCGGCTCGGGAACCACGGTGAGCGTGAGTTCTCCGAGGGCGAAGCCGTCGGCGGCTCCGGTCGCGTCCCAGATGCGAATGTAAGAGATCGGTTCGGTGGGGTCATCGGTCCAGAAGCCGATGAACCGGGCGCCGCCGTCACCCGAGATGTCCAGCGTGACGGTGGCTCCGTTGGCGCTGACCTCGAAAGCGAAGGTGTCCCAGAGGTTGGGCTGGAGGGAGAAGCCGAACGCGACGGTTTGGGGTGGCGGGATGATGCCGAGTTCGTTGCCCGAGGTGAAGTAGAGGTCTCCGGCGTACGTCCCGCTCCAGGAATCCCAGCCCTGGCCCACGGCCAGGAGGGTCACGGGCCGATCATACGTTAGGTTCAGGAGGGCAGGCACTTCCGTGACAGTTGAACCGAGGGGGCGGGGATCATCCCCGAACGGCTTGACCGGGTAGGGCCCGAGCGTCGCGGGAAGCTCGCCCGGCGCCGTGATGCGAGTGTATACCGTGGCTGCAAACGAAGGGATGGCGCTTGCCGCAGCGACGGCGAGCAGCAGGGCGCGGAGGAGAGCGGTGATGGGGTTCATACGGGAACGAAGGACCTTGCCGGCACACAACACCCTGGGAACAAACGACCTGCCAGGTGCTGAATCGCGGACCATGGGGGGAGGATTACCCCGGAAGCGGGCCCGGATCTGGAGCTGGACCGGTTCATCAGCGCATCTGTGCCTATATGCACTAAAGGAGAAATCTAGAAATGGTAACGCACTATTTTCAAAAAAGTGCGGGCGTGCGTGGTTAGGCGGGAAAACGCGCGCTGCCGGACGGTTGTTGGGGCTGGGGGTGCACAGGCACCAACCGACCGGCATCAAGATGTGCAGCAACTACCTTACCCAATGCCCGCAGCTACGGGCGCTTGGCGGTGGTTCGCCGCGCCTGGGACCCGTTCGGTCTGGATCGGCTCCGGGCCGAGCTCGCCTTGGTCGACCCGGCACGGGGCACGCTCCTGCTGGGGCCACGAAACCTCCCCGCCAGGTCGGGGGACCCGGCCTACAGGTTGTGGGCCCGATGCCTTCGCCGGGCGGTTCAGAGGGAAGCTAAGCGCTGCCGATCTGCGCGCGGTACGCGGCAGCGTCCAGCAGACTCGTCAGTTCCTCGGGCCGGGTAAGACGGATCTGGAAGAACCAGCCACCGCCGTAGGGATCGCGGTTCACCCGCGCCGGGTCGGCTACCACGTCGGGGTTCACGGCCACCACCTCGCCGCTCACCGGCGCGTAGAGGTCGCTCGCCGTCTTCACGGACTCGACCACGGCGCAGGCCTCGCCGGCCTTGAGCGCACGGCCGACTGCCGGCAACTCGACGAACACCACATCCGTCAGCTCCTGCTGCGCGTGATCCGAAACCCCCACCGTGGCGATGTCACCCGTGACGCGCACCCACTCGTGAGATTTCGCGTACTTCAGATCGGCCGGGACGTTGCTCATTGGCAAGAGGGAGTCAGGATTCCGACCCCTGGTCAACTCGGTTTTGCCGCGGTGGCCGGGGGCGTCGCTCCCTGCCCGCCCGGCTGGTAGATGGGCTTCGAACCACGACCGCCGGCGCGGCCTGCCCCCGGATCAGGATGGTCAGGGCTTGCCCCGGTTTGGCGAAGTCCACGCCGACGTAGCCCATGCCGATCCCAACACCAAGCGACGGGCTCTGGGTGCCACTGACCACCATCCCGAGCCGGTCCCTTTCAGGGCCCGGCCGACAAATCGGGTAACCGGGGCGGGGCGGGGCGGACCTCTCGGTCACGCGGAAGGCCACGCAGCGGCGGGCCACCCCGAAGGTCTTCTGCGTCACCAGCGGCTGGCGCCCGAGGAACTCGCCCTTGTCGAACGACACAAAAGCGCCCAGCCCGGCCTCCAACGGGGTGAGGTCTTCGCTCAGCTCGTGGCCGTAGAGCGGGTAGCCCATCTCCGTGCGCAGGGTGTCGCGCGCTCCCAAGCCCGCCGGTTGGAGGCCGTGAGCGGCCCCCACCTCGAGCATCCGCTCCCACACCGCCTCGATCATGTCCGCCGGCGCGAACACCTCGAAGCCATCCTCGCCGGTATACCCGGTCCGGGCCACCCACAGGGATCCGCCGCGGAACACGAACCCGCCGATCTGGTTCTTCTGCAGCGCCGTCACCCGGGGCGCCAGGGCTCCGCCGATGGACCCGCCCGGGATCACGCGATCCATGAACTCCGCGACGCGCGGGCCTTGCACGGCCACTGCGCCGTGCTCGGCGGAGGCGTTCCGGAGCTTGAACGCCCCCGGGGTGGGTGCGTGGTCCACCTGCGCTTGCAGCCATTCCCAGTCCGCCGGGATGCGGGCAGCGTTGACGATCAGCAGGTAGTCGTCGGGCTTGAGCCGGTAGAGGTAGAGGTCGTCCACCACGCCGCCGCGCGCATTGCAGAGCAACGTGTACTGGCCCTGCCCGGGGGCCAGCCGGGCCACGTCGTTGGTCAGGGCGTGGTTCAGGAAGTCACCGGCACCCGGCCCGGTCACCAGAAACTCGCCCATGTGGGAGATGTCAAACAACCCGGCGGCGCGCCGGACGGCGAGGTGCTCCTCGACGATGCTGGTGAAGTGCACCGGCAACTCCCAGCCACCGAACGTGACAAAGCGCGCCTGGGACCGTTGATGCGCAGCAAACAGCGGGGTGCGTTGGAGCATGGGCAACCCTGAGGCTACCAGCCGCCTCACGTCAACCGGTTTGCCGGTCGCCCACCGCCGCACGGGCCGCGCCACGCCGGCCCGCGCGCCACCGCAGCACGATCAGCCATCCCAACCCCACCACCAACAACGCCGTCACCGCCCACGCATTCACCGCCGTCGACTCCGGCCGGAGATGCAGCGACGCCGCGCCCACGGCGGGCCCCGCGAAAATGCCCAACCCCAGCGCCGCCTCGTGGAATCCCCCGTGTTCGCCCTTCGTGTCGCCCAGATCCATCGAGTAATACAAAGACGAGTAGTAGATCAGGGCCACCGCCGCGCCGAACACCACCTGCGCCACGATCAACAGGTCGAGCCGCCGGCCCAGCAGGATCGTGGCAAACGCGGCCACCACCCCCAGGTAGGCGCCGATCAACCACCGGAACCGGTAGTGCCAGGCCGTCCACTGCCACAACAAGACAAAGGTCACCGCCCGCATCAGCATCCAGATCGAACAGACAAACCCCGCCACCTTGGGCGACAGCTCGAAGCGACTCGCCACCTCGGGAATCACCGGGATGACCGTGTTCATGGCCACGTAGGCAAAGGGATTGGCCACCCAGGCCAGCGCCAGAAACACCCGGGGCGAAATGGCCGAACGCCGCCGCTCCTCCTGCCCCGCTGCCGCGACGGGCGCGGCGGCGACCGTCGGAACCTGCACCCGCGGCGCGTGGCGGGCCATCCCGCAGACCAGCACGAACTGGGCGGCGTGCAGCCCCGCCGGAACCAGGAAAGTCCCTGCCGACCCCAGCCCCTCGAACAACGCGCCGCCAAAGAAGAAGGCCAGCCCCAGCCCCGCCGCCCACACGACGTTGTAGATCCCGATCAGTCGGGCCAGACGCGCCGGCGGTTCCCCTTCACTGGTCAGGGCCTCGAGACAGGGCCAGGTCAGACACATGCCCAGCGTCCAGACCAGCATGACTACCCACTGCCCGGGCAGGGATCGCGTCACGCTGCCGGCCAGCAGCGCGAGGCCCATCGTCCCGAACCCCAGCTTGAGCGCCGGGAAATAGCCGCGCCGCTGCGCGAACTTGCCCGCGAACCACACGCCGACCGCGTACAACAACCCGCTCGCCGCGCACATCGTGAGGTTCTCCCGGTTCGAGAACCCGAAGTGATCGCGCATGTAGAAGAAGAGGTAGTTGAAATAGAGGCTGATCGCGACGGCATTGACGCCTTCGAGCACGAACACGCCGGTCTTGAGGCGGGGAGTGAGCATCGGGCCGGCCCGGAACCCGGGCCAATGGGCGGGCGACTCTCGCAAGCGTACGCTCGCCCGTCAAACGGTTGAACCGGGCGCGGGGAACGGGGCCGGCTGCCGGCGGGACGAGGATTCCTGGGAAGCGTCCTGTTCCTGCCGGACCTGCTGAGGGGCCATGAACCGCGGAGGGTGCAGGCTGGAAGCCCGCACCACAGGTCGATGGGAAGAACGCGCTTGACGTCTGAGCTTTGTAATGCAAAGTGTCTGCCATGCAATCCGATTGGGCTGCTGAGAACCTCCGGGTCATCCGCACCTTGATGGAGCGTTCCGCCGTGTACCGGTGCGCCCTCGCCCCCATGACCCTCCTCGCCGGCAGCCTCGGCACCGGCGCCGCCCTCGTCGGCTGGTGGCTCGGCATCGCTTCCCCCCGCGCCTTTGTCCTCTACTGGCTCGCCGTCGCCGGCATCACCCTGGTCGGCGTTTCCTGCTGGTGCGCCGCCAGGCCCTCCAGGCCGGCGAACCGTTTTGGTCGCCCCCCGCCCGCCGCGTCGCCCGGGCCGCCCTCCCGGCGTTCGTCGCCGCTCTCTGCGTCACGATCGGCGCGCTGGTCGCCCTCGAATCGATGCACAGCACCGCGGGCACGCCGGAGCTGGTCTTGCGGCTGCTGCCGGTCGGCTGGGTGTTGTTCTACGGCCTGGCCCTGAACGCGGCGGGTTTCTTCATGCCTCGCGGCATCCAGTTCTTCGGCTGGATTGTGCTGGTGCTGGGCGGGCTGGCCTTGGTGGCGCTGAGCGCCAGCGCGGCCTTCCCGTTGACGGGCCATGGCCTGATGGGCACCTGCTTCGGTCTCCTGCACCTGGCCTATGGGCTGTACCTGGCGTTTACCGAAGGAAGAGGGCCGCGCCCGTGAATCCCGAGCCGTTCCTGCAACTCGACCGGGTGATCCACGAGAAAGGGCGCCTGCCGATCGTCTCGATGCTGGCTGCCACGCCGGAGCTGTCGTTTACCGAGATCCGGGACGCGCTGAAGATGACCGACGGCAACCTGAGCGTGCATTTGCGGACGCTGCAGGAGGCCGGGTACGTGGCGGTGACCAAGAGCTACCAGAACCGCCGGCCGCTCACCACGTGCGCCTTGACGGCCGCGGGGCGCGAGGCCTTCCGGCACTACGTGGACCTGCTCGAGGCAATCGTGGAGCAGGCCCGCCGGGTCTGAACCAACGGCATCCTGGCCTGTCACCTTTTACTTTGTCATGCAAAGCCCGAACCTGTTGAACCCGCCAGCCCCGGAAGTCTTATGATCATCCTGCGCGCCGCCCATCTCGGCATGTGCTTCGGTGTCCGCGATGCCATCACCCTCGCCACCCGCACCGCCCGCACCCAGCCCCTCACCATCCTCGGCCAACTCGTTCACAACGAAGCCGTCATCGGCCACCTCCGCGCCGCCGGCATCCACATCGCCGATGGCCCCGCCGACATCCCCACCCGCACCGTCATGATCTCGGCCCACGGCGCCGCCGACCGCACCCGCGCCGGGCTCCAGGCCCGCGGGCTCGAGGTGCTCGAAGCCACCTGCCCGCTCGTCCACCTCGCCCACCGCGCCGTCCAACGCCTCGTCCAGGACGGCTATCACCCCGTGATTGTCGGCCAGCGGAACCACGTGGAGGTCCGCGGCTTGACCGGCGACCTCGACACGTTCGACGTCGTGTTGAGCGACGCGGACGTCGAGCAGGTCGCGCCCCGCGACCGGTTTGGAGTCGTGGCCCAGACGACACAACCCATCGAGCGGGTGCGGCAGCTCGCGCAGGCGTTGCGGCGACGCTTCCCCGACGCCGAGGTCAAGCTCGTTGACACCGTGTGCCGGCCGACGAAGGACCGGCAGGCCGCGGCGGTCGAGCTGGCGGAAGCGAGTGACGTCGTCGTGGTCATCGGCGGCGCGGCCAGCAACAACACCCGCGAGCTGGTCGCCACGTGCGCCCGGCATTGCGCCCGCGTCCACCACGTCCAGGGCCCGGACGATCTGCACCCGGACTGGTTCCATCCCGACGACCGGGTGGGCCTGACCGCGGGCACGTCCACGCCTGACGCGACGATTGAGGCCGTCGAAGCGCGGTTGCGGGAGATCGCCGTGGTGGAACACTTCCCGTTCGCGGAGGAAGCGCCCGTGACGGCCGGACGATCGGCGTTGGCCCTTCCATTGGCCTGACGCGTCAGACGTCGCATCCGAAGTCCCGTCCGGAAGAACCGTATCCCCACGATGGATGCCAGCACGCCAGGAACCTCCCGGGACCCGTCGCCCCGCGCCCGGTGGAGCGTGGTGGTCGTGTACGCCCTCGCGATGGCGTGGGTGGAGGCGGCCGTGGTGTTGTACTTGCGCACGCTGGTGGACCGCCTCGAGCCCTACCAGCCGAATCCGTTGCCGATGGGTGGGGGCTTGGGCCATGCCGAACTCATCCGTGAACTCGCCACGCTGATCATGCTGGCGACGGTGGGATGGCTGGCGGGGCAGACGTGGCGCAGCCGGCTGGCGTACGGGGTGCTGGCCTTTGGCGTGTGGGACATTGGCTACTACGTGTTTCTGCGGCCGCTGACGGGCTGGCCGAAGTCGCTCTTGGATTGGGACATTCTGTTCCTGTTACCGCTGCCGTGGTGGGGACCGGTGCTGGCGCCGGTGCTGATTGCCGTGCTGATGATCGTGGGCGGGAGCCTGGTGGTGTTCCATGACACCCCGGATCGGCCGTTCTGGCCCCGGGGCTGGACGCTCGTGCTGAATGCGGTGGGCGCGGTAATGGCCCTGGCCGTGTTCATGGCGGACGCGTTGCGCGTGGCGGGTCAGGGCGAACAGGCGTTGCGGGAAATGCTGCCGACGCACTTTCACTGGCCCGCCTATGCATTGGCCTGGGCGTTGATGGCCTGGCCGGTTGTGGACTTGGTGGTTCGCAGTCGTCAGGAGGCGCTGCGGGCCGTCACCTTGACCCCGGCGAGGGGCGGCACTAGCCTTCACTCGCCATGACGCCGCTGCTCGAACTGCCCGCCATACGCCGGCGGCTGCATCCCATGACGGTGGAGACCTATCACCGGCTGGGGAAATGGGGTTGCTGCGTGAGGACGTGGAACTTCTGCGCGGATTCATCGTCACCAAGATGCCCAAGTCTCCCCTGCACGAGTTCGTGTCGCAGATGCTCGTGAAACTCCTGCTCAGCCAGGTCCCGCCCGGGTTCGAGTTGCGGCGGGAGGCTCCGTTGTCGATTGGCACGTCGGAGCCGGAACCGGATTTCTCGGTGGTCCGGGGTGTCCCCGCGGACTGGCTGCAGGCCCATCCCGCGACGGCCGCCCTAGTCATCGAGGTCGCCGTCACGAGCGCCGAATTGGACGAGGGCAAGGCCTCGATCTACGCCGAGGCAGCCATCCCGGAATACTGGATCGTGCGCCCGGACCGGCGCGTTGTGGTTGTCCAACGCGAGCCGACGGCGGAGGGTTACCGCACGCGAGAGGAGTTCTCGGACCAGACCACGCTCCGCTGTGCTGCGGTCCCCGAGCTGGTAGTGGCCGTGTCTGCCATCCTCCCTCCGGCAAGGTCTGGGCTCACTTGAATTCCGGCGGCCTTGACCTACTCTGCGATGCGCGTGTTCGTCCGCTGGCCATTGGCAACCAGAGAGCGCTCCTCCGCCCCGCCAAGGCGATCGTGGGCGGGGCTGAAGGGCGGCGGGCTGCGCTGGCTCGTGCTCGCCGGGTTCTCCTGGTATTTCGTCTACACACCCCTCCACCTGCTGCTGGCCTGTCACGACGCCCATGCGGAGTCGCCGGACGCGTGCCGCCAGCCGGCCGTGGATGAGCATTGCCACAAGGCGCACGGCGGTGAGCACCAGCCGCATTGTGTCGGCCCCCATGTCCTCCCGCTCGCGGCCTATTCGCCTTCGACAGTGAAGGCGTATGACCTCGTCGCGCCGACCGCCACGCCCCCTCTGTTTCCGCCCAGCCCGGTGCGATTCGGTCCCCCTCTCGCGCAGGACCCTCGACCGCCGCGAGCGCCGCCGGATCCAGCCCGGCCCCGCGCTCCGCCGCTTGCCTGACCTCTTCCCGTTTGGGCGCCCCGCCACGAAGGTTGGGGTGCGTGATGCCCGTTTCCGCCTGCTGGTCTCGCAGGCGTCTTTGCTCGAAGGAGAGCCGGGCTGGGTCTTTCCGGGACCGAACCCCCCTTGTCTGAATGAAACGCGATGTGATCTGGAAACCGGGGCAATGTCTGGCCGCCGGGCTGATGGTGCTGGTGGCGGTGGGCTGCCGCCCGGCGAGCGACGGCGCCGCCCGGCGTGGCGCCCAGGATGAGCACGGGCACGAACACGGCGACGCGGACCGCACGGTGCAGGTCACGGTCTTTGGCGATGCGCATGAGGTCTTTGTCGAGCACCCGTTGGTGGTGGCGGCGACCCCCACGCCCTTCGTCGTGCACGTCACCGACTTGGCCACGCGGGAACCGCGACGCAACGGGCCGCTGCGGTTCGCAGCCCGGCTGGAAGAGGAGACGTCGCTCGAGCACCTTGAGCCCGCGCCGACGCGCGCCGGCATCTACGAGGCTCAGCTCACCTTCCCGCGGCCCGGGACCTGGACCCTGGCATTGACGGTGCCCACCGACCAGGGCGAGGAGCACATCCCGTTGCCGGGCTTTCGGGTGTATGCATCGGTCCACGACGCCGAACACGCGGTGGTACCAGAACCGCCGGCGGGGATCGCCTTCCTCAAGGAACAGCAATGGCGGGTGCAGCTCGGCACCGAGGTGGTCCGGCCGCGTCGGCTGGTTGAGCACCTGCGGTTGCCGGCGCAGGTCGTGGCGCGACCGGGTGGTCGGGCGCAGGTGCGCACCCCGCTTCCGGGGTACCTGGCGTTGCCGCCGGAGGCCCCGATGCCGCTGATGGGTGACACGGTCGCCGCCGGGCAGGTCCTTGCGCGGCTTCAGCCGGCGTTGTCGGAGCTCGCGACGCGGCTCATTGAGGCCGAAGGCGAGGTGGCGCGGACGCGTCTCGAACGCGACCAGGCGGAGGTGGCGTTCGAACGGATCCGCAAGCTGGCGCAGGCGGATGCCAAGTCGCCCCGTGAGCTGCAGGAGGCGGCCTACGCCGTCCAGGCGGCGCAGGCCCGGCACGCGGCGGCCCTGGCTCTGCAACGCACCTATCGGGAGGCGGACACGGGCCAAGAAAGCGCGACTGAGGCCACCGGCCTGGCAGCGATCGAGCTGCGGTCACCCGTGGCGGGAACCATCGTCGCGCAGTCGGACGCCGCGCTGGGCGAGCTGATTCCGGCTGAGCAGGTGGTCTTCACTGTGCTCGACGCGACGCGGGTGTTGGTGGCGGCGCACGTTCCCGAGGCGAGCCTGGATCACCTCGCGGAGGTGAAGGCCGCGCGGTACGCGGTGCCAGGAAGCCCGGAGCGCCAGGTTCCCCTGACCGGCGAGGGAGGCGGGCGGCTGGTTTCGGCCGGGATGCCGATCGACCCGACCACGCGCACGGCACCGCTGGTCTATGAGGTGGCGAACACGGACAACCGGCTGCGGGTGGGGCAGTCCCTCGACCTCTATGTGGAGACCGCGCGGGTGGCGGAGGCGCTGGCCATCCCAAGTGAAGCCATCGTGGAGGAGGGCGGACGTCCGATCGCCTTCGTGCAGGTGGGCGGCGAGACATTCGAGAAGCGCGAGCTGAGGCTGGGCGTTCGCGACGGCCCGTGGGTCCAGGTGCTGGCGGGCCTGGCGGCAGGTGAGCGAATCGTCACCCATGGGGCGTACGCGGTACGGCTCGCGTCCGTCGCCGGCGCGTTGCCGGCGCACGGGCACGCGCACTAGCCCAAACTCTCCGTACCCGGCATGAAACTGCGACCGACGGTAGGCGCCGACGTGAGGAGGCGAAGCGTGTTGCCCCTGGCCCCGAAAGCCTCCTCACGTCGGCACCTACGCCCACAAGCCTCCTCACGTCGGCGCCTACCGCGGGTGTTGAATCCCCAAGCCTCATGACCGATCGACTGATTCAGTTCGCTTTGCGCCACCGGGCGTTGGTGTTGGTGGCCGCGGCGTTGCTGCTGGCCCTGGGGACCCACACGGCCTGGCGGATGCCGGTGGACGTGTTCCCCGACCTCACGGCCCCCACGGTGGCCGTGATCACCGAGGCGCACGGCATGGCCCCGTTGGAGGTCGAGACGACGGTAACCCTGCCCATCGAGTCGGCATTGAACGGCGCCCCCGGAGTGCGGCGGGTGCGGTCCTCGACCGCGGTGGGGGTCTCGATTGTCTGGGTCGAGTTCGAGTGGGGTGCCGACCCGTATCGGGCGCGGCAGATTGTGGGGGAGAAGCTTCCCACAGTGGCCGCCACGCTGCCGCCCGAGGTCGAGGCGCCGCAGTTGATGCCGGAGACCTCGATCATGGGGGAAGTCCTGTTCCTGGCGCTGACGTCCGACCGGCAGACGCCGACCGAGATGCATACCTGGGCGGATACCGTGTTGCGACGGCGCCTGCTGGCGGTGCCCGGGGTGGCCAACGTGACGCCCACCGGAGGTGGGGAACGCCAGTTCCAAGTGGTGCTTTCCCCCGCGCGCCTGGCTGCACACGGCGTGGCCCTGGGGCAGGTCGTGGAGGCGTTGCGGGCCGCCAACGAGAACATCTCCGCCGGCTTCCTGAATCATCGGGGGTCGGAGTATCTCGTGACGGGCGTGGGCCGGTTCCAGTCGCTGGCGGACATTGGTGAGACGGTTGTGACGCTCCGCCACGGCGTGCCGACGCGTCTCGCGGACCTGGGCGAAGTGCGGGTGGGGGGAATCGCCGCGTCGGGGTGAAGCCTGCGCCAACGGCCAGCCGGCGGTCTTGCTTGGCGTGTCCAAGCAACCCGGAGCCAACACGCTGGCCCTGACGCGGGCCCTGGATGTCGTGCTGGACGAACTGGAGCAGAGGATGCCCGAGGGCATGCGGCTCAACCGGCACGTGTTCCGGCAGGCGAACTTCATCGAGGTGGCCATCCGCAACGTGCAGACGGCGCTGTTGGAGGGCGTCGTGCTCGTCGTGGCCGTCGTGGCGCTGTTCCTGGCGAACACGCGCGCCTCGGCGATCACCGTGCTGGCGATCCCGCTGTCGCTGGTGGCAGCCGTGCTCGTCCTCCAGGCGTTGGGACAGACGATCAACACCATGACGCTCGGCGGCATGGCGATCGCCATCGGCGCGCTGGTGGATGATGCGGTGATCGACGTCGAGAACGTGTTCCGCCGCCTCCGCCTGAACGCGCAGCTTCCCGAGGCGCAGCGCCGGCCGGCCCTCGCCGTGGTGCTGGCCGCCAGCGTCGAGATCCGGCGCTCGATTGTCTTTGCCACACTCATCATCGCGCTGGTCTTCACGCCGCTGTTCTTCCTCTCCGGCGTCGAGGGGCGGCTGCTCCGGCCGTTGGGGGAAGCGTACCTCGTGGCGCTGCTGGCGTCGCTGGTGGTGGCCGTCACGGTGACGCCCGCCCTCTGTTCCCTGCTGCTCCCGGGCAGCCGCGCCGTGCGCCGCGGGGCCGAACCGCGGTTCGTCCACTGGCTCAAGGCCCGCTATGCCCGCCTTCTGGAACCCGCATTGAACCACCCCTGGCGGGTCACACTGCCGGCGGTGGCGCTCTTCGTGATCGCCCTGGGCGCCACCCCCTTCCTGGGTCGCTCGTTCCTGCCCGAGTTCAACGAAGGCTCGCTGACGCTGACCGTCAACACGCTCCCGGGCACGGCATTGCCCGAATCGGCCCGACTCGCGCACCTGGTGGACGAAGCCCTGCTCCGGCACCCGGAGGTGGTGAACGTGGGGCGTCGCACCGGTCGCGCCGAGTTGGACGAACACTCGCTGGGCGTGGAGGCCTCGGAGATCGAGGTGTCGCTCCGGATGCAGGATCGCAGCAAGGCGGAGTTTCTCGCGGCCCTGCGGGAGGATCTGGCCGGGATCCCCGGCTTGAGCCTCAGCATCGGGCAGCCCATTTCGCATCGCATCGACCATATGTTGTCCGGCACCCGCTCGAGCATTGCCGTGAAGCTGTTCGGGCCCGACCTTGCCGGGCTGCGGGCGCTGGGGGAGGAGGTTCGCCGGGCGATGAGCACTGTGCGGGGCGTGGTGGACTTGAGCGTGGAACCGCAGGTCGAGGTCCCCGTGCTGCGGGTGCAATTCGACCGTCCGGCACTGGCGCGGCACGGGCTGCAGGTGCGTGAGGTGGACAGTGCGCTGCAGGCGGCCATCCAGGGTCTGCCGGTAGGTTCCGTGTTCGAAGGCCAGAACGCTTTCCCGCTGGTAATCCGGTTGGCGGAACCACCGCTGCCCGCCACCGGCCCGCTCCCTCCCCCTGGGATCCCGAATCGCTCGGCGAATTGCTCGTGGACACGCCAGCCGGGGCCCGGGTGCCCCTGCGCACGCTGGCCCACGTGGTGAAGGACACGGGGCCGAACACCATCAGCCGCGAACAGGTGGAGCGGAAGTTTGTGGTCTCGGCCAACGTGGCGGGACGCGACCTCACCTCGGTGGTACGCGACATCCAGCAGCGGGTAAACCCGCTCGTCGCGGCACACGCAGGCTACCGCGTGGACTACGGAGGCCAGTTTGAAAGCGCCGGCGCAGCGGGCCGCGTGCTCCTCCTGCTCGGCCTTGCGGTGGTGGCGGGCATTGCCTTGCTGCTGCACCTGGCCTTCGGGTCGGCCCGGGACGCCCTCCTCGTGATGCTGAACCTGCCGCTGGCCCTCATCGGCGGTGTGGCGGGCGTGTTCGTGAGCGGCGGAGTGTTGAGTGTGGCCTCGCTCATCGGCTTCATCACGGTGTTCGGCATCGCCACCCGCAACGGGATCATGCTCGTCTCCCACATCCGCCACCTGCAGGAGCAGGAGGGCTTGGTGGAGTTGCGCGCCGCGGTATTGCGAGGTGCCCTCGAGCGGCTGGCGCCGATTCTCATGACGGCCCTCGCAGCCGGGCTCGCCCTCATCCCGCTGGCCCTCGCGGGCGGCCGGCCGGGCAACGAGATCCAGACGCCGATGGCCATCGTCATCCTGTTCGGGCTGCTCAGCTCGATGCTGTTGAACATGGTGGTGGTACCGGCCCTTTATCTGCGGTTCGGCCGGCCGGCCAGTCCCCGCAAGCGGTTCCCCTATGAAACAGCTCATCTTCGTCTGTGGGTGTGCCCTGGTGTTGGTCAGCGCCGGCGGTTCCGCCGCCAACCCGGAACCCGTGCGGCCGGCCCCCGAGCCGCTCGAGAACCTCACCCTCGAGCAGGCCTGGGTGCTGGCGGACCAGCTCCATCCGGAATTGGCTGAAGCCCGGGCCGCCATCGAAGCGACCGAAGGCCGCGCCCGACAGGCCGGGGCGTTTCCGAACCCCGAAGCGATCCTCGGGGCCCAGCAGCTTCCGTTGCGATCCAACACGGCCAACGAGCGCGAGTACGTCGCCGGTGTGGCGCAGCCCGTCCCGCTCGGACGGAGACTGGCCCGCGCCCGCGAGGTGGAGCTGCTCGAGCGCGAGGTGCGCGCCCGCGGCCTCGAAGTGAGGCACCACGAGATCCGACAGCGGGTCCACAGCGCCTTCGCCACCGCCCTCTTCCAGGAACAAGCCTGGCAGCTCCAAGACGACCTGCGCCGGATCGCCGAGCAGACGGTGACCACCACCCGGGTTCGCCGCGAGACCGGGGACGCCGTCGGCGAAGACCTGGCCCGGGCCGAACTCGAACGGGCCCGGGTCGAGGCGGATTGGCAACGCGCCGGCTCACTGCGCCGGCAAGCCATGCTCGCTCTCGCTGCCGCGTTGGGTGACGCCACGCTCCCCGTGCACTCGCTGGCCGGCAGCCTGGAGACCGCGTTTGAGATTCCCACACTCGAAGGGCTGGCGGCCCGCCTGGCTGAGCCGCCCGAAGTCGCGCTGGCCGAGGCGGACGTCCGGGCCCAGCAGGCCCGCCTGGCGCTGGCACAGGCAGAACGCATCCCCGACGTGAAGGTCGAAGTGCTCTATCACCGCCTGGAGGCGAGCGGTGCCGACACCCTCGATGTCGGGCTGAGCCTTCCGTTGCCGCTCTTCCAGCGCAATCAGGGCCGGCTCCGCGAGGCGCAGGCCGAGCTGGCGGCCGCGGAGGCGCGCGTGCGCCTGACCCAGAGCGAAGCGGCCGCGCGCCGCCAAACCGCGCAGCTTCAGCTCGACGTCGCGCTGGCCCAGAGCCGTTTGTACCGCACGGAGATCCTCCCGCGGGTGGACACCGTGTTGCGCGCCGCCGAAGCGCGCTACGCGGCAGGGGACATCAGCCTCACCGAGCTGCTCCCGGTCCGCCGCGAGCGGGCCGCGGTGCAATTGAGCTATCTGGAATCGCTGCGGGACGTCCTGCAGGCGTGGGCGGCGGCCCGGAGGGCGTTCGGTCCAGTCCTGAGCCGGTAACCCGGGTCCACACCCGGCATGAAGCCGCGACCGACTGTAGGAGTCGAGGTCACGAGACTCACCCCAGCTTGAGCCTCCTCACGTCGGCGCCTACGGAGGGTATGAGGTTTCCAGACGAGGCGCCGGCCGGCTCGACAGCCAAGGGCTGGTTTTGTCACAGTCCGCGCGTGGGCGTCTCGCCGCGTCAGTTCGAAGAAATGCAGCAGCGGCTCCGCGGGCCGCGTCGCGCACCCGCGGCGGTGCTGGAACCGACCGGGACCGGACGGCCGGCGGCGGCGGCCGTGTTGCTGGGGGTGGATCCCTCGCTGCGCGGTACGGGCTACGGGGTGATTCAAACCAGCCGCGGCGGAGCGCGGTGGCTGGCGCACGGCGTGGTGCGCTGTCCCGCGGGCTGGGACCGGTCACGGTGCCTGCTCGAGATCGCCACTGCCCTCCGGGCCGTGGTGCAGTCACAACGGCCGACGGTCTGCGTGATTGAAAGCCTGTTCTATGCCCAGAACTACCAGACGGCGCTCCTCATGGGCGAGGCGCGCGGGGCGTGTCTGGTGGCGGTGGCCGAGGCGGGGGCTCACGGTCTACGAGCTGGCGCCGCGCCGGGTGAAGCAGGCGATCGTCGGCTACGGGGCGGCGCAGAAGGAGGCGGTGGCGCGGATGGTGCAGCGGCGGTTGGGTCTGGCCGAGCCGCCGCCGGGGACGCGGCCGACGCGCTGGCCCTGGCGCTGGCCTATGCCCAGGAACAAGGGCGGTACGCGCTGTCGGCGCCCAAACGCATCTGACCATGATCGCCTTCTTGGAGGGACAGTTGGTCGAGGCCTTGCCGACCCAGGTGGTGGTGGACGTTCAGGGGGTGGGCTACGAGGTGTTCATCCCGCTGTCGTCGTTCGACAAGCTCCCGGCACCCGGCCAACGGGTGCGGGTGCTCACCCACCTCGCGGTGCGGGAAGATGCCCACGTGCTGTACGGGTTCGCGACGGCCGCCGAACGGAACCTGTTCCGCCTGCTCATCAACACCGTCAACGGCGTCGGGCCGAAGCTGGCACTCAACATCCTGAGCGGGATGACCCCCACCGCGTTCCGCGGGGCCGTCGCGGCCGGGGATGTGAAGGCCCTCTCGCGAATCTCCGGCGTGGGCAAGAAGATGGCCGAGCGCCTGGTGGTCGAACTCAAGGACAAGGTGGGAGCCGCCGGGGCCTGGGAGGCGAGCAGCGAACAACGCGCCGTTTCGGAGGCGGACCAGCGGATCAACGATGCCGTGCTGGCACTCGTCGCACTGGACTTCAAACCGGCCGAGGCGCACGAAGCCGTGCGGGCCGCCCAAGCGATGCTCGGGGAAACGGCCACGGTCGAGGCCCTGGTCCGGGCCGCGCTCAAACGCTGATTCCATGGCCGAACAACGTCCCCCACCCCGGGAACGGCCACGCCGGCGCTCCGGTCGCGTCGTAGCCGAACCAGGCCACCTTGGGCGGCCGCGTCATCGCGCGCGGGGTCTGGGCGCTCGTGCGCGGAGTCGACGCCACATTGCGCTACCGGTTGGACGACCCCACCAACGCACTGGCCACCGTCCGGCAGGGTCCGGCGATCTTCGCCATCTGGCATAACCGCCTCGCCCTCTGCCTTCGGGTCTATGAAAGGTACATCCGGCGTCCGCAGCCCACCCGGCGCATGGCGGCGCTGGTCAGCGCCAGTCGGGATGGCGCCCGGCTGGCGCGAGTCCTCGAACTGGCCGGCGTGCAGCCTGTGCGGGGTTCGACGAGCCGCCGGGGTGCGCAGGGGTTGCTCGAGCTGGTTTCGTGGGGCGAACGCGGCCTCGACCTGGCCCTCACGCCCGATGGCCCGCGCGGGCCGCGCTACGTCGCGCAGAGCGGAGCGATCGACGTGGCCGCGGTGACCGGCTTTCCAATTGTGCCCGTGGGCTACGATCTCTCACGGTGTTGGGTCGCGCCGAGTTGGGATGGTTTTCTGGTGCCGCTGCCGATGACGCGCTGCATCACCAGGTTTGGCGAACCGTTGCGGGTACCCCGCGGCGTCGCGGACGCCGAACGCGAAGAGGCCCGCCGCGAGCTGGAGCGACGGCTGCTGCGGCTGACCGATCAGCCGCTGGCGCCCGCCCGTGGCGGATAAGGTGCGGGGGGCTTCACTGGTTCGCTGGCCGGCCGTCCTCGGCCGCCCTCAAGCGGCCGTGACCACCACGTAGTTCTTCTTGCCCTTGCGCAGAAGCAGGTGTTTGCCGAAGAGGAGGTCGCTCATCGTGACCGCCCGCTGGGGGCTGGTCTCGCGACGGTTGTTCACATAGATCCCTCCGGCTTCCATGTCTTTGCGGGCCTGTCCCTTGCTGGGGCACAAGCCGCTGTGGACCAGCAGCTCCACCAACGGCAGTCCCCCGCCGCCGCCCGCCGGGGTGGTGAGCCGGGAACATTCGAGGGTGGCGCCGGGCACCTCGCCCACGATCTCGTTGAACGTGCTTTCGCTCACCCCGTCGAGCTCACCGCCGAACAGGATTGCACTGGCACGCTTCGCTTCGAGCGTGGCGTCCGGGCCGTGGATGAGCTCGGTGACGGCCTGGGCGAGGGCGCGATGCGGGGCCCGGGCACCCGGGTCGGCCTGATGCTGTTGTTCGAGGGCACTGATGGCGGACCGGTCCAGGAACGTGAAGAACCGGAGGTAACGGATGACGTCGCGATCGTCCGTGTTGATCCAGAACTGGTAGAAGCGGTACACGCTGGTCCGGCGGGGATCGAGCCAGACCGCGCCGGATTCGGTCTTGCCGAACTTGGTGCCGTCGGCCTTGGTGATCAGCGGGAAGACGAGGCCATGGGCGTGGCGGCCGAGCTTCTTGCGGATGAAATCGATGCCGAGGGTGATGTTGCCCCCACTGATCGGTGCCGCCGATCTGGAGCTCGCAGTTGAAGGTCTCGCAGAGGTGGGCGAAATCGAAGGCCTGCAGGAGCATGTAGCTGAACTCGGTGTAGCTGATGCCATGCTCGCGGTCCTGCATGCGGGCGCGGACGCTTTCCTTGGCGACCATCTGGTTGACGGTGAAATGCTTGCCGACGTCGCGGAGGAAATCGATGTAGCTCACGCCCGTGGTCCATTCGGCATTGTCTACGAGCCGGGCCGGGTTGGTGGTCGTGTCGAAGTCGAGGACGCGCGCGAGTTGGGTGCGGACCGCGGCGACGTTGGCGGCGATCTGGCCGGCGCTGAGCAGCGTGCGTTCCTGGGTCTTGCCGCTCGGATCGCCAATCGAGCCGGTGGCACCGCCCGCGACGGCGATGGGACAGTGGCCGAAGTCCTGGAAGCGGCGCAGGGCGAGCAGGGGGACGAGATGGCCCACGTGGAGCGAGTCGGCCGTGGGGTCGAAACCGCAGTAAAGGGTGGTGGGCCCGGCCGCAAGGCGGGCCGCGAGGGCGGATTCGTCGGTGCTGTCGGCAAACAGGCCGCGCCACTTGAGTTCATCGAGGATGCTCATCGGGCCGCTGTTATCGCGGTCGTCGCCGGCGGGAACAAGGGGAAAGTCAGTTCTTGGCCGTGCCCTTCGGCGCCAGGGCCTCGGAAAGGGCGCTGAGGGCCTCGGCGCGGGCGAGCGAGCCGACGAGCCGACGTTCGGTGAGGGTATTGACCACCGGGATATGGCGCAGCTCGGTGGCCAGGAGGACCGGCAGGGCTTCGTGGAGGAGCTGGTTGGGCGTGACGCAGGCGGGCGGCGGGCGCATGACGTCGTAGGCGATGACCGCCTGGAGTTCCTGTCCGGCGTTCAGGTAGCCCTTGAGGTCCTGGAGCGCGACCAGGCCGGTGAGGCGCCCGCGATCGTCGACCACGGGCAGGAAGTTGTTCGGGCTGGTGAGGAAGCGCTGGCCCAGCTCCTTGAACGTGGCGGTCTCGCTCACCGGCGGCACCGGCTCGCGCATGAAGTCGCCGATCTTCCCCTGGGTGGCGGCGCCGAGCTGGTCGGGTTCGGCCTCGCCCAGCAGCCCCCGGCGCTGGAGCGGCTCGGTGTAGACCGAGTTCGCATGGAGCTGGCGGCTGACGAGCGTGCCGACGGCGCAGGCCAGCATGAGCGCCGGCATGAGGGAGTAGTTCAGCGAAATCTCAAACACCATGATCAGCGCCAGCAGCGGCGAATGCGTCGTCGCCGCCAGCACACTGCCCATCCCGGCCAGCGCGAAGGCGCCCACCGGCAGCGACTCGGCCAGCCCCAGCACATGCAGGACCTGGCCAAACAGGCTCCCCAACGCCGCGCCCAGGAAGAGCGTCGGGGTAAAGACGCCGCCCACGGTGCCGGCGCCGACGGTCAGCACGGTGGTCCCCACCTTGGCCAGCAGCAGAAGACTCAACCAGGCAATGCCATACTGCGGGGCGTTCTGAAGAATCCGCGAGGTGACGCTGTACCCATTGCCCCAGACCTCCGGGATCATCACCGCCAACCCTCCCACCGCCAGACCTGCCATCGTCAACCGCACCTGGATGGGTTGGCCCAATCGCTGAAACACCCGTTCCGCCGCCTGCAGCAACCGCAGGAAACTGGCGGCCAACACCCCGGCCAGCGCGCCCAGCACCACGAACCAGGGCAGTTGCAGGATCCGTGTGAACTCGAACTCCGGCACGCTATACCACGGCTCGATCCCGAAGAAGGTCCGTGAAACCACCGCCGCCGTCACCGAGGCGAACATCAGCGGCGCAAACAGATTCATGGAGAAGTTCCCCAGGACAATCTGCGCCGCAAAGACGGACCCGGCGATGGGCGCATTGTAGGCCCCCGCCATGCCCGCCGCAGCCCCACACGCCACCAGGAGCCGCAGCCGGTACGGCGGCCATAGCGCGATCTGGCCGAGCTTCGAGGCCAGCGTGGCCGATACCTGCGTGATCGGGCCCTCGCGCCCGATCGAGGCACCGCTGGCGACACTCAGGAGTGACGACGCCGCCTTGATCAGGTTCGGTCGGAACGGAAGTCGCCCGTCACCCGCCACGACGACCTCGAGCAGGTTGGTGGAGCCCCCTCGATCCCTGAGATACTGCTGGCCCCACCGGAGGATCAGACCCGCCAAGAGCGCGCCCAGGGTCGGGACCACCAGCCGCATGGCCGGCGTCAGCTCAACCGCGATCTCGACCGGGTCCCCCGTCAACCCCATCGCCAGCAACCGCAACATGTGGCTGGCATAGTGGAAGAATGCGTTGGTCAGCCCACCCAGGATGCCCACCAGCCCCGCCAGCATCAGGTGGAAGGTCTCCTCCCGCGGGAGCCAGCGCCCCCCGCCAGGCCAGCAGGCGTTCCCACCGCTCGGACAAGTAGCCTCGCAGCCAAGCCCTCGCCCGCTTCCACTGCCCGGACAACGGACTCACACGACCCAGCCTAAGCCCGCCCTTCCCCCCTTGACCAGTGACAACCGCAACGCATGTCAAGCCTCCCCCAGCGGTACGGTTGCCGTCCACCCGCGCGCCCCGAAGCGCTCGACGAAACGGTCGCGCAACCGCGTCGCCGCTTCCGCCCCTGCCACCCACGCGAAGGTCGTCGAGCCACTGCCGGACATCAGCGAGGCCAGGGCCCCCTGCGCACGGCAGAACTCCTGGTATAACCCCAGCACGGGGTACTTCCTCAGCGCCGGAGCCTCGAGCGCGTTGTAGAGGCAGCGCACCGCCGCCGGCAGATCCCCCGCGCGCAACCGCTCCACCAACTCCGCGGCCCGACCCGGCCGACCCTGGAGCGCCGTCGGAAACCGTGCCAGTTGCGCGTAAGCCCAGGCCGTCGGGATGCCGAATCCGGGGTGCACCAGGAAGAGCCAGAGGCCATGCAAGGCGGCAAACGGTCCAAGCGGCGTGACCTCCTCTCCGCGACCGGTCGCCAGCGCCGGCCGTGCCTCGAGGAAAAACGGAACATCAGACCCCAGCCGTGCCGCAAGCATGCCCAGCTCAGCCGACCCCAGCGGCTCGCCAAACAGACGGTTCAAGCCAAGCAGAGTCGTCGCCGCATTCCCGCTGCCCCCGCCCAGACCAGCCGCGAGCGGAATCCGCTTCGTAAGCTGTATTCGCACCCCCCGCGGACAGGCGCCGCCGCGAGAAACGCTCGTGCGGCCCGGACGACCAGGTTGTTGTCGTCGGCAGGGAGCCGCGGATCATCGCAGGAGAAATCGATCCCTGCCGGCGCTTCCTCCAGCACGATCTGGTCGCAGACGTTGACCGGATACATCACGGTCTCGAGCTCGTGGAAGCCGTCCGCGCGCCGGCCGAGGATGTTGAGGACAAGGTTGATCTTGCACGGCGAAGCCAGCTCGAGGCGCATAAACAAAAACGGCGCCAGACGCAAAGCGCCGGCGCCCAAAGCGACCGTGCGAACTAGTAATCAAAGATCCGGAAGCGGCTCCCCGGGACCAGCGGGGCGACGTCGCCACCCGAGAACCCAAGGTTGCTGTCCGTCTCGAAGACACCATCGGCCACCAACCCCGGTTTGTAGCTGTCCGGGTAGGTCGGACCCACAGTGGCGTCCGGCATCAGCGGGTTGCCGGGCTTCAGCCAGGGGTCATAGCTCGGAATCGGGAAGGTCAACACCTCTCCCACCCCCACGAGGGTGCGGAGCACACTGCGGTTAATGCCCTTGATCACCCCCGTAGAATACGCGGCCTCCGGCCCGCCCCAGAGCGCTTCCTGCTCGACCGACCGGCGCAGCTCTCCCAGACGGGCAAACTCGGTGGCGTTGGTGACCCCACGGCCAAGCTTCTTCGAGGGACCTTTGCAGCCCACGACCAGGGACGCCCCCACGGCCAGAATCAGGGCGGAGAAGAGGGTGCTTCGCATAAACAACAATTTCTGCGGCGACGTTACCGCCCGCGCCCCCGATGTAAAGCGTGTTTTCGACCGCTTAGTTCGTCCGCATCGGCATGATCACGTACAGGAAAGGTCCATTGATCTTCAGCACGCCCGGGCTCAGCTCGTCCGTCAACTCCAGAAACACCTCCTCGGTGTCCAGCGCCCGCAAGGCCTCCACTAGAAACGCCGGATTGAACGCCACCGCCAGCTCGTTCCCCTTGTAGTTGATGGCCACCGTCTCATGAGCCTCCCCGACTTCCGGGGCATTGGCGGTGATGACCAGGCTGTTGCGACTGAAGTTGAGCTTCACCGAGTTGCTCTTGTCGCTGGTCATGATCTCGGCCCGGCGCAGCGCGTGGAGAAACTCTTCGCGAACCAGCGTCACGCGTTCCTTGCACTCGCGCGGGATGACCTGTTGGTAGTTGGGGTACGTCCCTTCCACCAGCTTCGTCGTCACGAGGATCATCCCGCCCTTCTCGTCGGTCAGCTTGAAAGCCGCCTGGTTCTCACTGTAGCGGAGCTCCACAGAACCCTTGTCCTGCAGCAAGCGCAGCAACTCGTTGACCGCCTTGGTGGGCACGATGAACTCCGCGTTCACTGCACTCTCGATGTCCGCCTCCTCGTCCGTGAGCGCCAGCCGCCGCCCGTCCGTCGCCACCGCCGCGACCTTGTGCTCCTTGAGACTGAAGAAGATGCCGTTCAAGACGTAGCGTGTTTCGTCGCTCGAAGCCGCAAAGGCACAACGCCGCAGCATCCCGCGGAGACGGTCTTGCGGCAGGGTGACCGGCGTCGGCTCCTCGAACGGCGCGACCGGCGGGAAGTCTTCGGCCGCCAGGCCGCGGACCTTGAACAAGGAAGGACCGGATCGCAGCGTGCAGACGTTGTTGTCGTCAACTTCGAGATCGATCTCACCGACGGCCGCCTCCCGCACAATACTGAAGAGGCGTTTGGCCGGCAGCGTGGTGGCGCCCTTGCGAACGACCTTGGCCTCAACCAGGCAACTCACCGTCACGTCGAGGTCCGTCGCCGTCAGCCGCAGTCGGTTGTCCTCGGCCTGCAGGAGAACATTCGAGAGGATCGGCAGCGTGGTGCGGCTGCCCACGACGTTCTGGACCGCTTGAAGACCCAGCGCGAAGAGGTCCTTGGTTATCGCCAGTTTCATTATGACGGTGGTTCTTGGTCCGCGATGAAAGGACGTATTATTAAGGCCTGGGGATAAAGCAAACAAAGTGCGCTGTCAAGGATGGCCCAAGCAGTTGTGCGGCGAAGGCGCTGTGAATAACCCGGGCCACAAGCGCTGGGGGCGGTGAACAAACCCACGCCGTGCCCTCTCACCTCCGGGTTATCCACGCAGCATCGCCTAGCGGACCCCAGTTACGAACAGTTCGCTAGTCATCCGCACCTACGAACCCGGGTCACGACCGCCGCCAGCGCCTCCGCCGTCGTCAGGATCTCCTCTCGCGTGGTTGCCGGACCCAGCGAGAAGCGAACCAAACCCGTGGCCTCCGCCCGCGACGCCCCCAGGCTCGTCCAGGACGTGCGAGGGCTCCAGGGATCCGACCGAGCAGGCCGAACCGCTTGAGGCGCAGACACCGGCGAGATCCAGCCCCGCCAAGAGCGACAGGCTGTCGCAGCCTTGGACCGTGATGGCCAGGGTGTTGGCCAGTCGCTGCTGAAGCGACGGGCCCCAGCGACGGATCCCCTCAATGGCCAGGCACCGGGTCTCGAGGAGGCTGGTAAGCGGTTCGAGCCGGGTTCGGTCAAACACCGGGGGTTTCGTGAAGTGCTCCCAAGCGGCAACCAGGCCGACAATGGCCGGCAGGTTTTCCGTGCCGGCCCGGCGGTCGTTCTCCTGGCTGCCACCAACCAGCAGCGCTCTCCAGAAGGAGCGGGGAACGGGCGTACAGAACCCCTGCACCTCGAGGCCCGCCAAGTTTATGGGCGCAACCGGCGACGAGATCGGCCGCGAAATCGTCGATGGCAGCGACAGGCTCTTTGCCGAACCATTGGACAGCGTCGGTATGGAAGCACACCCCGTGATCCCGGCAGAGTTCGCCGATGTCCCGGATGGGCTGCAGCGTTCCCACCTCGTTGTTCGCGGCCATGACCGACACGAGGGTGGTATCGGAACGCAGCGCGCGGCGCACATCCCCGGGATCGATCACTCCCAAGGGGTCAGTGCGTACTATGGTAACCTCGTATCCCTCCCGCGCCGCCAGATACTCGAAGGCTTGCCGCACCGACGGATGCTCGATCGGCGAAGTGATCAGATGCCGCCCACGGTCGGCACGAGCCCGGGCCGCGCCAAACACGGCGAGGTTGTTGGCCTCAGTGCCCCCGGACGTGAAGATGATCTCGCTTGGCCGACAGCCCCACAGCACCGACAACCGTTCCCGGCTTTCGTCCAGCAAAGCCCGGGCGTGCCGACCGGCCGCGTGGATGCTGGACGGATTGCCGAACGCGGTCTGCTCCGCCTCCCGCACCGCCATCCCCACTCGAGTGTCCAGGGGGTGCTGGCGTTGTGATCCAGGTAGATCAGGGGTCACTCGGCGTATTTCACGCCGCAACCGTAGGGCTTGGTTTCGGCTACAGGCACCGCGCGGCCTGCCATCAGGGCTTCCACAGCCTGCTTCACGTAGTTCTTCGCAGTGCGCGGATCGCCGGCGGCGCTCGCGCGATCGTCGATGGCCCCTTGGTAGGCAAGAACCCCCTGCGCATCGATCACAAACATATGCGGGGTCGTCTTCATGTCGTACAGCTTGCCCAGGGTGCCGGCGCTATCGTCGATCCAGGCGGTGGCCTTCATGTTCTGGGCCGCGAACTCGGCCCGGGCGGCGGCGGCCGCGCGGTAGCTGGGATTGCTTTTGCGCGGTCGAATTCACCACCAACCAGATGCCGCCCTTGCTGGTCACGCTGGCTTGCAGGGCTTGCATGGCACCGGTCTTGTAATGGTTGGCGCAGAAGGGGCAATCGAGGTTGTAGGCCTCGAGGACGACGATCTTGCCTCGGTAGTCACTGAGACGGTGTGTCTTGCCAGTCACGTCCTTCGCAACAAAATCCGGTGCGAGCTTGCCCACGGTGACCTCCGCGCGAGCCAGCGCAGCGGCCCCCAACATCAGGAGAGCGGCGAGCAGAGTTTTCATAGGTCTGAGCAATGTGCTATCGGTGGCGGCTACCAGCCGCAATCCCGGCTTCCAATGGTAGTCAGAAGGTGCGCGAACCGCAAATATTCAGGCCTTCGAACCGGTGGCCTGACCTGCTTCAGCGGCTCGATCGAGGGCTTCCAGCACAATCCCGGGTGTCAGCAACTCCGGGAGAACCAGTGGTGGACGAGTCGGATCAACCGGGAAAACCAAGACCATCGGCACGCCGGCGCGACCGTAGCGCTTCAGTTCCTCCGTGATCCGCGGATCGCGGTCGGTGTAGTCGGCGCGGAGAGCGATGGCGTTCAATTGGCGCATGCGGCCGCGAACGCTGGGAATGTCGATGGCGAATTTCTTGTTGGAACGGCAGTTGGGACACCACTTGGCGGTGAAGTCGACCAACACAACCTGGCCGGAGCGGCGGGCGTCCTCCACCGCGGCCGGACTCCAGGGTCTCCACTCCAGCCCATCGGGTGTGTCTTTGTAAACGGCGGCGCCGGCGGCATTGCCCACCGGGTTGCGCCAGTGCAGTTGCCCTTCCAGTATGACTCCGTACGCGCCGGCGAGGAGGCCCAGACAGACCAGCGTGGCCAGTCCTTTGCGCCGTGTGCCCCGCTGAATGAACTCCCCCAGACCCAGACGGTAAGCGCGATGACGGCCAGGAACATCCCCAACCAAAGGACGCCTCCCGGCCCATAGGATGGGGCCGTGAACTCAAACATCCAGACCGCCGTGCCCAACATCGGGAAGCCCATGGCCACCTTGAACTTGTGCATCCAAGGACCGGGCTTTGGGATGAACCTCAGCCAGCCGGGCCGCCAGCTCAGGAGTACGTAGGGGCTCGCCAGGCCCGCGCCAATCGTGAGGAACATCAGGACGATGATCGCCGGCGATTGCGTGAAGGCGAACCCGACGGCAATGGCGAGGATCGGGGCGGTGCAGGAAGTCCCCAGTGCGGTGGCAAGGATGCCGTTGAAGAAGGCCCCTGGATACCCCTCCCGCGTGGTCAGCTTCGCGGCGGCTCCCAACGCGGTGCCACCGATGACGATTTCGAACACGCCAAAGAGGTTGAGTGCGACAAGCAACACGACCACCAGCAAGCCCAGCCTGAAATAGGGGTTCTGCATCTGCATCCCCCAACTGGCTCCCCCGCCCGCCTGCTGGACACTGACAACCACTACCGCGATGGCCAGAAATGACAGGAGCACGCCGAAGCCGTACATCAGCCCCAGCCGGCGAACCCGCTCCGGCGACTCCTTGCTTTGCTGGACGAACCCGAGAATCTTCAGCGCAATGACCGGCAGCACGCAGGGCATGATGTTGAGGATCAAGCCGCCCAGGAACGCGAAAGCCAGCATCAGGAGCAGCGACGCTCTCGCCGCGCCGGCCCCCGTGGTGCCCGCAAACGGCTCGGCCGGGGAAGCGCCAGATCCCCCGGCGGTTTGGCCGGTGGGGACGGGCAAGGCGACCCGGACTTCGACCGCACGGGCAGGGGAATTCGTCGAGGCGGGCTGCACCAGGATCCCGGCGATCTCCCGGGGAAAGCTGTCGGCGAAGCGTTTGAGACTCTTGGCGAGCCGGAAGGTGCCTTCGGGTGAGGGTTGGCGCGTGACCGTGGGAGCCACCTCGTAATCTTCGTGGGGGTAGGGATAGAAATCCGCGGGATGGAGCATACTATCTACTGACCCCTGGAGAATGAACGTGGCGGTGTTGCCGGTGGGCAGCTCCTGCCACGTCGCGGTCATGGCACCGGCAGGGGTGGGCTGCGGGACGCGCTCCCGCCAGGATTGGATGAGCGCTGCGTGCGGTGAAGGTTGGCGGTCGGTGCCGATCCCGAGGGTCGCTTGGACGGGCGCACTGCCCGGGACGCAGGCGACCTGGCATTCAAGCCAGTCCACCCGTGCCTGGATCAGGGCCGGGCCGGCTTTGACCGCGTCGCCCAGAGATAAAGGGACCAGGAGCAGGACCTCGTCGTGATAGACATACGTGGTCAGGCCGCCGGACTCGTAGGGCTCAGGGGGAGGCCACTGAATCTCGCCGGCGGTGATACCGGACGGCAGCGTCCAGGCGACGGACGTGGGCAGGCCGGATTCGCCCGGGTTGCGCCAATAGGTGTGCCAGCCGGGATCCATCTGGAGACGGATGGCGGCGGTGACGGTCTCGCCGGGGCGGGCGGCGTCGGCGTCGAGCAGCAGACTCCGCACGGGTGTGCGAGTCGGCGGCCTGCGAGGTTGGCAAACCACCCCCAGGAGAGCGAGTTGGGCCACGATAAGTCTCCAGGCAACCGGGCGACGCCGAAAGCGAGCGATCAGCATGCTCAGAAATTGGCAGACCGGGCTGGGAATGCAACGTTTGGGCGGCAGTGCAACAAGGCCGGCCATGCCGTCCTGCATTGGGCTGGGAAACGCACACTTGCTATGCCTGCTTGAGGCCGGGTAGAGTGCGGCCGGTTGGCCCCAGCAAGACTGTGCCCACCCAGATTCATGAAGAGAGCTCCTTTTTCCCAAAGCCGGACCGGCGCCTTCACCCTGATCGAGCTGCTGGTGGTGATTGCCATTATCGCGATCCTGGCGTCGATGCTCCTGCCCGCGTTGGCGAAGGCCAAAGGCCGCGCCCAAGCCATCGGCTGCCTGAACAACCTGAAGCAATTGGGGATCATCTGGGAAATGTACGCGGGGGATAACAACGAGTCGGTGGTCCTGAACGGGAGCGGGACCGACGGGGCTGTGCCGCTCACGTGGGTGGGCGGCAGTTTCGAGGGCACACCCTTGGACAGCACGAACATCTTCAAACTCATCGATCCCCGTTACTCCCTCTTCGGTCCCTATTTGAAGTCCGCCGAGATCTACCGCTGCCCGGGGGACAAGACGATGGAGTTGGTGGGGGGAAGCGCCAACGCGTGGTGCGGAGCTACGGGATGAATTCCTTCGTGGGCTGGGCGGGCGTGGCCTACCGCGAAAACCCGCAGACAGGGTATCGGGTCTACAAGAAGACCGCGGACATGAGCGAGCCGGGGCCGTCGGGGCTGTTTGTGTTTTCCGAGATCCACCACGACAGCATCTGCCGGCCGTTCTTCGGGATGATCATGAACCGGCCCGCCTTCTACCACGTGCCGGCGGATTACCATCGTCCCTCGAGCACGATCTCCTTCGCAGACGGTCATGGCGAGATTCACAAGTGGGTGGATCCCCGGACGCAGAAGCCCCCGGCGAACATTGGCTGGCACGATCACAATTACTCGGTGCCGAACAGCCCGGATGTGGCCTGGCTGCAGCAACGCGCCTCGACGCGACGGTGAGCGGCCCGGGCGCGTGAGGGCATGTCCGGGCTGTTTCGCGTCAAGCCGCTGGACCGTCTCATCAGCGAGACGGAGGGGGCCGGAGGCCGGTTGCGGAGGACTCTGGGGCCCGTACAGCTCACGTTCCTCGGGATCGGCGCGATCGTAGGCGCCGGCATCTTCTCGACGGTGGGGACTGCGGCGGCGGGGGGCCAAACCACCTGGGGGCCGGTCCGGGGCTGGTGATCTCCTTCCTGATGGTGGCTGTGGCGTGCGGGTTCGCGGCGCTATGCTATGCGGAGTTCGCGGCGATGGTGCCGGTGTCGGGCTCTGCCTACACGTACGCGTATGCGACGCTCGGTGAACTGGTGGCGTGGTTGATCGGATGGGATTTGATCCTCGAGTACGCGGTGAGCAACGCCGCCGTGGCGATCTCGTGGTCGGGTTACTTTCAGGAGCTGCTGCGGGGGTTTCAGATCACGATCCCGGCCTGGCTGGGCACCGATTACCGGTCGGCCGTGCAGGCGGCGAGCGCGGTGGCGGAGGCGCAGGCGAGCGGGGTGGACCCGGCCACTCTCGGGGCGAGCGTGGTGCGCGGGGCGGCGGCTTTGTCGGAGGCGCCCCGCCTGTTGGGCCTCCCGCTGATCTTCAATCTCCCGGCGTTCGGGATCGTGGCGGTGATCACCTACATCGCGTTGATCGGGATCCGCGAGACGGCCCGGGCGAACACGACCCTGGCGGTGGGCAAGCTGCTGATCATCGCGTTCTTTCTGGTGTTGGGCGCCTGGCGTGTGAAGCCGGAGAACTGGACGGATTTCGCGCCCAACGGCATGGCGGGAATCTCCGCAGCGGCGGCCATCATCTTCTTTGCCTACATCGGGTTTGACGCGGTCTCGACCGCATCGGAGGAGGCGCGGAATCCTCAGCGGGACATGCCGATTGGGATTCTGGGCAGTCTGGTGGTGTGCACGGTGATCTACGTCGCGGTGGCGGTGGTTTTGACCGGCATGGTGCCGTGGAACACGCTCGGCAACGCCGAACCCCTGGCCTTCGCCTTCTCGTCGCTGGGCCAGCATTGGGTTGCCGGGATCATTGCCTTCGGGGCGGTCTTGGCGACGACGTCGGCGCTGTTGCCCTTCCAGGTGGGGCAGACGCGCATCTTCTTCGCCATGGGACGCGATGGACTGCTGCCGCCCTGGGCGGCGAAGGTGCATCCGCGCTGGCGGACGCCGCATGTGACGACGATTCTGACGGGGATCATGGTGGCGGCGTTCTCGTCGCTGGCCAACATCAACGAGCTGGTCGAGCTGACGAACATTGGCACGCTGCTGGCCTTCATGCTGGTGGCGGCGGGCATCCTGATTCTGCGGCGGAAGGAACCCGGGCGGGCGCGGCCGTTTCGGGCGCCGCTGGTGCCCTGGGTGCCGTTGGCGGCGATCGCCTGCTGCGGCTATTTGATGTTCAAGCTGCCGTGGATCACGTGGGTGTGGTTCTCCGGCTGGATGGCGGTGGGTGTGATCTTCTATTTCGCCTACGGGCGGCACCGGAGCCGGCTGACAGTGGGCGGACGCGGGGCGTGACCGGAGAAATGCCCCGGCTGGCGGGGCGGCCCGTTTGACAGGGCCTCGCCTCGTTCGTAGCTTCCGGCGGTATGCAGGTCAGCGTGGAACATCAGGAGCCCGTCGTGCGGCTGTCAACGAGCGCGGCGAACGAATTGCGCGAGATGATGCGTCGCGAAGGGCCGGGTCGTCACTTGCGGGTCTACGTCGAAAAAGGCGGGTGTTCGGGCTTGCAGTATGGGCTGGTGTTCGACGAATGTCGTCCCGGTGATGCCATCAGCGAGCAGGAAGGCCTCTCGGTGCTGGTGGATTCCTTCAGCGCGGGTTTTGTGCGGGGCTCGGTGGTGGACTTTGATGACAGCCTGAACGGCGGAGGCTTCAAGCTGGTCAATCCGAACGCCCGCCAATCCTGCGGTTGTGGCAAATCATTTGAGGCCTGACGGCGGAACCGCGGTCCGTCGCCGACCGAAAAACAGCCGCCCGGTGCGATGCCGGGCGGCTACCTGTTTCAGCAAGGAGGTTTTTGGCTCGCGGCGGGCACGCAGGGACACTTGCGCAGGAAAACGGATTGGCAAGGGCCGGCGGGGCTACGTAGTTTCCCTCCCAGGATGATGTTATGAAACAAAGTATGCTGCTCGGATCGACAACTTCGCTCTCCCGGACCGGACGCCTGAGTCGTCGGACCGTACTGGGTGCGGCTCTTGGGTTGGCGGCATGGCTTGCGCTGCCCGCGGGGGTGGGCTCAGGCACCCCGGGTCACCAGCGTCACGCCCGCGAACGGAGCCACGGGCGTTCCGGTCACCAGCTCGTTGGTGTTCGTCTTCGACCAAAACATGGACACCGACGTGGATGCGATCCCCAGCATGCCCCCATTCCTCACCGGGAATCTGGAGGTCAACCCGTCCGTGTTCGTGGACAGTGCTTGGAGTGCGGACGGTCGGACGCTGACCTGCACGCCGAGCTCGGATTGGCCGGCCCAGACCACCATCACCTGGCGGCTGAATCCGCCCGGCACCATCTTGCCCTTCACCAGCAGCAGCGGTACCCCGGTGGCCACCACCTCCGGGACCTTCACGACCGGGGAGAGCGGTGGGGGCGGCGGTGACGGAGGTCCCACGCTGATCTCGGTGACGCCCGCGGACGGCGCGACCGGGGTGTCGGTCACCACGACGGTGGTGTTCGTCTTCGACCAAGCGATGCAGAAGAACCCGCTGTTGGGCGGCTTTCCACCAGCCGTTCCGGGTGCGGTCGCGTGGGGCGGAACCGGCGTGACCGCGTCGAAGTTCTCCTACGCGTGGAGCGAAGACGGCCGGACGCTCACCTGCACGTATGCCGGCGGACTGCCCGGCGAGACGGTTGTGACTTGGACACTGAACCCGGCCGGATCGGTGATCCAACTGGAGAGCGACGCGGGCGAGCCGCTCGAGACAGGCCGCTACAGCGGGCGGTTCACCACCGGCCAGGGCAGCGGCGGCGGCGAGGACTGCTATCCGGAAGGGTATCCGGATACGTGGGGCACCTACACCCTCTCGAAGATGGCGATGTACCAGCAGACGTCGACCGCCGATCCGGTGCCGGATGGGGAATCGCCTTTCATGTTCGGCGTCTTCCTGAAGAGTCCGCAGGCGGGCCCTGCTCTGACCGCCGGGTCGGTGACGCTGCCGGACAACAGCACCAAGACGCTCGAGGCCATCTTCGGTTTTCTGTCCTTCAACGACACCCCCGCCACGGAGGCCGCCCTGGACGCCGCCTATCCGCCCGGCAACTACACCCTCCGTTTCACCCAGACCGGGCAAGCGGAGCGCGTCATCAGCATGACCATGCCCGCTGCCACCCTTCCGGTCCCGAAGATCGCGAACTTCAACGAAGCGCAGGCGGTGAATGCCGCGCAGGATTTCACGCTCCGGTGGAATGCTTTCACCGGCGCGGGCGCCCAGGATTACATCTCGGTAACGGTCACCGACGCCAACGGCAACCTGCTATTCCAGGCGCCCAACCCGTGCGTCCCACGCGAGCTACCCGTGACGGCCACCTCGACGGTCATCCCCGCCAACGCCCTGCAGACCGACAAGACGTATCGCGGCACGCTCCTGTTCGGCCGCATGTTCTACTCCTCGACCAATGCGGTGCCGGAGATGGGCGGGTTCGGCGGTCGCGCGCGCTCCACCGAGTTCACGGTCAAGACCGGCACCGGCGGCGCTGCGGGCCAGGCGCGGTTCACGGGCTATCGCCTGCTTCCCAACGGCAACCCGCAGATGGATCTCACCGGCACGCCGGGAGCCTCGTACACCATCCAGCGCACGGGCAACGTCGGCTCGGCCAACTGGACCAGCGCCGGAACGGCGACCATGAACGCGAGCGGCCTGGCGGTGTTTGAGGACACGCAGGCCGGCAAGGTCTTCCCGCTCTTCTACCGAGCCGTGGGCAATTAGCGCCTGGCGGGTTCGGCGAAGACGAGGTACCCCGCCGCGTGAAGGCACGCGGCCCACAGCCTGAAGCCCGGCGCTGCTACGGGGCTGGTCTTCGTCGGTCGTCGATGGGGACGCTGGCCTCGATCCGGTTGCGTTCGAGGAGCACGGGACCCGCGTCGGCTTCGACCCGGATGCCCACGGTCTGCCGGCGGTCCTCCCGCGGCCGGGTGTCGCGAATGAGGTTGTCGCGGAACACCAGTTCACGCGTGGCGCCCCGTACCACGATGCCGGCGGCGTCGTTGGTCCAGCCGTTGTTCTCAATCAGGTTTGCCTCAAGCCGATTGCGGTGGGCGGCCATGCCTTCGGTTTCGAGGCGGAAGAACACACCGGCCTGACGGTTCGAGCGGACCTGGTTCCCCGGAGCAGGTTGTCTGTGTCCTTGTGCCCGATCGAGATCCCGAACCGGCCGTTCCCTTCGAGGACATTGCCCTCGAAGATGCCGTACTTGACCCGCCAGCACAGGAACAACCCGTCCTCGCCGTTTCCACGTGCGACGTTGCGCCGGAGCGCGGGCCGTTGGGAACCGCTGCCAGGATGGAATCCGAGATTCGCATTGGCCTCGGACACGCACTCCTCGACCACCACATCGTTGGACTGCTGGAAGCTGATGCCGTCTCCGTGGTAGTCGCGCACCACGCAGCGCCGGACCACGGTCCCATGTCCGCGGTAGAGGAAGATGCCCGCGCCGCGGCAGCCGTTCAGCCACGGGTTGTTCGCCCGGTTGCCCTCGATGATGAGGTCCTCGATCACGGCCCCTTCGAGGTCATAGCCGCTGACCACGGGAAACACCGTCGCCGCCGTGGCCCCCTGTTCCACCATGCAATCGGCGTTGAGCGGCTTGTCGATCGCGAACGTGTCCCCTCGGCGCCCCGTGATGCGGGCCACGGTCGTGTGAAAACCGCCGGCGCGCCTGTCCCAAATGGCCACGCCGCCCCCCACGCGAAACCCGGTCGGGTCCGCCACGGTGATCTGCTCCTCGCCATAGTCCCCGTCGACGGCCAACGGGGAGGAAACGCCGTCGGCCTTGCGCAGGATGGTTTGCCCGGGCGTGCCCCGAACCGTGACCCCCGAGCGCAAATGCAGCGAGTCGCCCATGACGTAGGTGCCTGGCCCGATCCTGACGGTGCCGCCGCCAAGGCCGGCCACGTAATCCACGGCCGCCTGCAGCACCCGGTGGTCCGCACCGACGAAATCCGCCTCCGCGCGACCGACGGTGACGGCTGGGAGTTCGGACATGGCGCCGTGCATCTTGCGGGGCAGTTGAGCATCGGGGGCGCTGGGTGCTGGGCCGGCGGCGTCGGCTGCGGGGAGGAACACGCCAAGGAGTGCCGCGAGGGCGCAGCGGAGAAGGAGGCGGGAACGGGATTTCATAGGACAGGCGTTGGACGCGCCTTGGGATAGCGTTGTCCCCGACCTGTGCCAAGCCTGTTCGGTAAACAGCCGGTTCGGTCAAAGCGAGCCAGGGCCGCTGTCCCGCACGGAACTGCTCCCAGACGGCTTCTGGACGGAAGCCTCGGCTCCCCGGACGAACTCCTCATGCAGCCGGGCGTAGACCCCGCCGGCCGTCAACAGGGTCTGATGAACGCCGCGTTCGACGATGCGGCCCTGGTCCAGCACCAGCACGAGATCGGCCTTCCGGATCGTGCTGAGCCGGTGGGCGATCACAAACGCCGTGCGTCCCCGGAGCAGCACTTCGAGCGCGCGCTGCAACCGCGCCTCCGTCATGCTGTCAATGGCACTGGTCGCCTCGTCCAACACCACCAGCCGCGGTCTGGCCAGCAGGGCCCGGGCGAAGCAGATCAGTTGGCGCTGCCCGACGGACAGGGCGGCGCTCTTTTCGCCCACGCGCGTCTCCAACCCCTCCGGCAGCGCTTCGATCAAGTCGAGACAATCCAGCGCCTCCAGGGTCGCCCGCACCTCCGCCGCACTCGCCTCCGGTCGGGCCAGCCGGATGTTGTCCATCACCGAGCCGGCGAAGAGGAAGTGGTTCTGCTGGACGCAGCCCATCTGCGAGCGGAGGGAATCGCCGCGGAGCTGCCGGAGATCGAAGCCGTCCACGAGCACCCGGCCGCGGGTGGGCAGATACAGCTTTTGGAGCAGGCCGACCACGGTGGTCTTGCCGCTGCCGGTGTGACCCACCAGCGCCACCGTCTGGCCGGGCTCGACAACGAACGCGATGTCCTCCAGCACGGGCCTGCCGCGTTCGTACTCGAAGTGCACGGCCTCGAACTCGACGCGACCCTGCAGGGCCGGGAGGGGCTGGGCGTCCGGGGCGTCCTGCCATTCGGGTTCGAGGTCGATGAGCCGGAAGTAGCGCTCGGCGCCGGCCATGGCCGCGAGGGCCTGGTTGTACTGGTTGCCAATGACCTGGACCGGGTCGAAGAAGAAGCTGGCGAGGAAGAAGAACATGACGAGATCCCCCACTTCCATATGCAGCCAGCCTTGCCATCGCAGCGCCCCGTAGCCGCCCACCAGCGCCATGACCCCCAGGAAGAGCTGGCTCTTCAGGTGGAGCAGCGGGATGAACACGGCCGAGGCGCGCGCCACCCCGACGTTGTTCTCGCCATGCAGATTCACCAGCTTGCGGAAGAACCCGGCGTTGATCTCCTGCCGGACGAAGGCCTGCGTGACGCGGATCCCGCTCACCGACTCGGCCAGCGAGGACGTCAGCCGGCTCCACGTTTCCTGCAACTTGCGCAACGGCCGGCTCATCTCGCGGCGGTAGTTCCGGTTGACCACCCAGATCACCGGCACGAGTGGCAGCATGAGGGCAAAGAGCTTCCCGTTGTACCAGGCCATGAGCAGCGCCGCGACAGCCATCTGCACCGCCTGGATCGTCACGACGAAGGCCACGTCCTGCACGGCCACGCGCACGCTGTCGATGTCCGAGGTCATCCGGCTGACCAGGCGGCCGAACTTCGTGCGGTGGAAAAATGACATGGGCAGCATCGTCAGCTTGTGGAACAGCTCCGCCCGCAGGTCATGCGCCACCGCCTCGCCCAGTTCGAGGGCATACCGCTGGCGCACATGCAGCGTGGCCACCATGAAGAACACCAGCGCCAGATAGAGTCCGCTGTGCAGATAAATGCCGCCCTGATCCTGGCGGGCGATCGGCCCGTTGATCGTGTGCCCGATCATCCACGCGAGCGCCGGCAGTTGCAGGCCCCGCAAGAACGTGAGGACAAACAGCGCGTTGCGACGGGTGGCATAGGGCCGGGTGTAGGCAAAGACCCGACGGATCAGCGCGACGCGGAGCGGAGCGCGCTCGGCCTCGAGTTCCTCCAGCGGGCGGAAGTAGGTGATGGCCTCCCGGGTACCCGCGGAACTCGGCCCTGGTCCGCGCCCCGGCGGTGGGGTTGGCGACGTCGTTTTCATGCAGGCCGGTCTTCGCTCTCCGCGAGGTCCATGAGTTGAAGCAGCGCGGCGTCGCGGTACGGGCCGGGCGTGCGGAGGAGTTCCTCAGGGGGGCCATGTGCCGCAGCCGCCCCCGGTCCAACACCAGGATTCGGTCCGCCCGGCGGAGCAGGCTCAGGCGATGGGCCACGACGAACGTCGTGCGTCCGGCCATCGCCTGGCGAAGGGCCGACACAATCTCGTGTTCGGTCTTCGGATCCACCGAGGCCGTCGGGTCATCCAGAATCAGGATCGGCGGCTGCAGCAACAGCGCCCGTGCCAGGGCCAGTCGCTGACGTTGCCCGCCGGAAAGGTCCGCACCCGACTCGCCCAGCACGGTTTCGTATCCCTGCGGCAGCGCGACGATGAAGTCATGGGCCGAGGCGATGCGGGCGGCCTGTTCGATCTGTTCCGGTGTGGCGTGCGGGTTCCCGGAAGGCGATGTTGGCGGCCACCGTGTTCGAGAATAGAAGACTCTCCTGGTGGACGATCCCGATCTGGCGGCGGTAAGCGTCCAACTCGAGGTCCCGCACGTCCTGGCCATCGACCCGAATCCGCCCCCTGCGCCGGATCGTAGAACCGCGGGATCAGGCCGAGCAGCAGCACCGCCAGGCTGAGGCCCACCGCCAGCAGACAGTCCCCACGGAATCGCCAGGCCAGGGCGAGCAGACGCCCCACCAGTTGCCCGGCGGGATAGCGGCGGTCGGCGGTGGGGCTGGGCATCCGCGCTTCAGACATGTCCGAGGCCCGGACCTTGCCGCGCTCACCAGTTTTCAGCCAGACCAAAGCCCCGCGCGCTCCCAAATCCGGCCGGTCGCTTGACCCGTGGGCATCGGCGCCTATCTTCTTCCTGTCCAACAGGCATTGAATCCAGCAACGAACCCTGATGAAAACTCCTCGTTTGGTGAGCCGCGCGTCTTGGGGCGCGCGGGCGTTCGTCCTCCTCTCGGCGGCCATCCCGGTCGCGCTCGCGGCTCCTCCCGGGCCGACGCCGCAGATTCCCGAGGGCGGTGGCCCGCCCGGGCCGTTTCCCAACACTTCCGTCTCGGCGGTGAACGTCATCGCCAAAGGCAGCTCGACCTTCAGTGGCGCGGTCGACGTGCCGGGTTTCGAGGGGCAGGGCCAATTCCCTGGTCGCTCAACCGGTACAATCGCGGCGATTTCGCCATGCGCTTGTCGCCAGGCGATCCGGTGGCCGCCTTGAACAATCTGAACCAGGGCTTCATCGAGTTCGGCGACAACGCGCCCAGTGTTCCGGCCAGCCAGGCCTGGCGTCCCAGCCCGCTCTTCGGCGTCATCATCCCCACCGCCCGCCAGAACGGACCCATCGACTGGGGCGATGGCGAAGGGCCGTTCTACCCGACCGTCGGCGTCTCGCAGTCGTCCTCCGGTCCCAGCTACAGCATGACCGACGGCAGCTTCGCAGCTGGTAACCTCGATGTGATCACGGGTCGGGCCGGCACGCACGCGTCGAGCCCGGAAGCCAACTTCAGCTTTTCGACCACCTGGTTTCCCTATGACCAGGGCTGGCTCGGCGGCGAAATGGCGGGCCCCGGCCCCGAAGGCCAGTCGGCATGGACCAACCCCCAGGCCCATGCGGCGGGACTGTCGGCCGGCCTCGTCCGGTGGCTGCAATACCCGGCCGAGAGCGGCGTTTACGCGGGCCTGGCTGAGCTGCGGTTGCCCGGAGTCAACGCCCTCGATGACGGCATGCTCTTTGCGACCTCCTCCGACGGTGCCAGCGACGTGAACATTGTCGGCGTGGCCCCGCTCGAGAACGGCGCGGGCTGGCTGATCACCATCCGCGAGGACGCCGCCACCGACAGCGAGAGCCTTGCCGACGCCAGCCAGTCAGAGTTCCAGTTCGTCTATGTGCCGTTCGATGCCCCGCGTCTCGTGGGCGGTCACATCGTCGGCGCCACCGGCGCGAAGCGCGTCGCGCACGGCGACTTCACGGTGAACCGCACCGGCACCGGCACGTACGAACTGACCATCCCCGGCAAGACTGCCGCCGACGGGACCCTGCTGCTGCAGGTCGCGGACCTCGAACCCGGCACCAGCGTGCCGCTCGCCTCCCGCGCGTTCCTCAGTTACCAGTTCCAGGATGGCCGGTTCGTCATCCAGTGCCGCCGCACCA
This sequence comes from Verrucomicrobiota bacterium, assembly GCA_027493615.1. Lineage (GTDB taxonomy): Bacteria > Verrucomicrobiota > Verrucomicrobiia > Limisphaerales > J093 > DSVZ01. Next base: position 750,906 of record JAOSKK010000012.1, on the reverse strand, counting down.
CGTCGGACACAACCGCAAGCCTGGTGGACGCCAACTTCTATGTGGCGTGGGTAGACTTCACCGCCCCGTTGGCCGCCCCGGAAGGTCCGCGCATGCGCAGCCTCGGATCGGTCGCCGTCTCTGGCGAAGGCGTCATCGCCCGCGAATCGAGCCTCGGCGTCAACCGCGAGGCCAACGAAGTCCTCGTCACGTTCATCGACTCCAGCAACGCCCTTGGCAATTTCGACCCCATTACCGAGCAGTTTGCCACCGCGACGTTGCTCGGGCGCTTCCACGATGCCACGACCCTGGCGCCGACGGGGGATCCCTTTGTCATCCTGGGCAGCCCGGTGGGGGCCTTGAGCCGTTGCGACGTGAAGTTCAACCCGGTGTCCAAGCAGTACGTCGCCGTGGTCAACGCCCGCGCCTACAACACGCTGGGCAAGGACGTGGTCCTCATGGCGCTGGTCAACCCCGCGGCGGTCGCCGGCGGCAACTCGCCTCTGGCCAAAGCCTGGGTGCATGACCCGGACACCGACGAGTCCTACGATGATGTCGCCGTGGCGGTGAGCTCGCAGAACGGCAACATCCTCCTGGTGGCCGAACGCAAGGAGGAGGCGGCTGGCGAAGGTGAGGCCACTGTCGGCGCCCTCTACAGCCAGACCGGCACGCTCCTCACCCCGCCCCACACCCGCCTGGACCTCCTCCAGTCCGTCGGGGACGAAGACGACCCGGATGTCATCTATCTCGAGAACATCAACGCCTTCCTCTACCTCTCGAACACGGACAACTCGAACGGCTCGACCGGGACGCTGAGCAACCGCATCGTCGGCTCGATTGTGGATCCCGTCCCGGACAGCCAGGGCCGCCTGGTCGTTCGCCCCGAACAACCCCTGGGAGACGGCCTGCCGGCCGGACGCTCCGAAGGTCACCCGAGCTCCGTCCTCAACCCGTTCAACGGCCAGCTCATCACCGCGTACGACGCCGGCAACGGCACCGCCCAGGGCGACCTCTCGTTCTTCAACATCAGCCCGGCGCCCGACTACGTCTTCACGCCGGCGCGGCCGGAGGTGCCTTACCTGGATGGCGTCTCGGGAAATCCCTTCAATCACCAGCACCCGCAGCTCGCCGTGGATCCCGAGCACGGTGTGATCGTCGTCGGCTTCAACGCCACCGGCAGTCAGGTCGGCATCCCTGAGGCATACGCCTTCATCGTGCTGGGACCCGACGGCCTTCCGTTGCCGAGCCAGTTGGGTGCTCCGTACCTGTTGGCCGACTCTCCGGGCGGCCTCGGGACCGGCGCCAACTATCACAACGTGAAGTATTCGCCGGTCAGCAAGGCGTTCCTGGCCGCGTTCAGCAGCACGCCGGGAGTGACGTACCTCGCGGGCTGGCAGGTCACCTCCTCCCACCTCGCGCCGGCAACGCCGCCGACCTTGGCCATTGGCGCTCAGGGCAACAACGTCATTCTCTCCTGGCCCGCCAGCGCCACGGGATTCGAGGTGCAGACGACTCCCACGCTCGTCCCGGCGGCTTGGCAGTCGGCGGGAGTCACGCCCACCGTCGAGGGGGATTCGTATCGGGTCACCGTCCCGGCGACCGGCGACGCCCGGTTCTTCCGGTTGAGCAAGCCTTGATCACGATTCACCGCGCGGCGGTGAATGGACGACGTTGGGCGCGGAACCGGCCGCCGGTTCCGCGCCCAATCCCTGAGTTCTCCGCAGATTGCGGACATCGGGAATTGGGAGGAGAGGATCTCCGACTTCCCCAATCCCCTATGTTCGAAATCGGCGGAGGAACCTTTGGGTCGCAGATTGGGGCTGGCGTTTCCGAGGGCCCGCGGTTGACTCGCGTTCATCACCATGAACGCGACTCGTGCTTCCTTCCGGGCGCCGAACCGGCGCGCCTTCCTCCAAACCTCGGCCCTCGTTGTTGCCGGCACCGCTCTGTCGCCCCGTTCCTGGAGCCAGGTCAATGGGGCAAACAACGAGATTCGAGTGGCCGTCGTCGGCATCAACGGCCGGGGCGCCAGCCACATCGACGAGTTCAACAAGCTCGCCGGCGTCCGCGTCACCGCCTTGTGCGATGTCGACCGTCGCGTTCTCGACGCCCGCGCGGCGAAGTTGCCCGGAGTTGCCACGTACCAAGATATCCGCTCGTTGCTCGAGAGCGGCGAGGTGGACGCGATCTCCATCGCCACCACCAATCACTGGCACTCCCTCGCCACGATCTGGGCCTGTCAGGCCGGCAAGGATGTCTACGTCGAGAAACCCTGCAGCCATAACGTTTTTGAAGGACGCAAGTGCGTCGAAGCCGCTCGCAAGTACGGCCGCATTGTCCAGCACGGCACCCAGCAGCGCGGCGGAGGCGGCGCCCGCTTCCGCGCCCTCGTCCAGAGCGGCGTCTACGGGAAGCTGCTCGTCTCGAAAGGCTATTGCTGCAAACCGCGCTGGAGCATCGGTACCAAGCCGGTGCAGGAACCGCCGCCTGAGCTCGACTTCAACCTCTGGCTCGGCCCCGCTCCGCAGCAGCCGTTCCACGAGAACCTCGTGCACTACAACTGGCATTGGTTCTGGGACTTCGGCAACGGCGACGTCGGCAACCAGGGGTCCATGAGATGGACGTCGCTCGCTGGGCCATCGGCGGAACCCTGCCCCGCAGCGTCATCAGCCTCGGCGGCCGTTATGTGAACGAGCCGGACTTCAAAGACCAGGGCCAAACCCCGAACCAACTCGTCTCCATCCTCGATTTCGACGGCGTACTCCTGCTCTTCGAGACCCGCGGCCTGGTCGGCAAGGACCCCCGTTATCCAAACCACGTCGCCAACGAGCTCTACTTCGAGGCGGGCGTCGTGCGGGAAGGCAAGTTCTTCGCCAAGGGCGCGCCCGAAGGCGAGCCGTTGGCCAGGGTGGAGGTGCCGCGCGTGGAGGGCGGTGTGTTCGGCAATTTCATCGAGTGCATGCGCACCCGGAAGGCCGAGAACCTCTGCGCCGACATCCTCGAAGGCCACCTCTCCTCCGCCTGCTGCCACCTCGGCAACATCTCGTATCGCCTCGGGAAGGAACGGCGCTTTGAGAAACCCGCCGACCTCGGCAGCAACGCCATCGTGGGCGATAGCATCATGACCCTGCTCGACAACACCCGGGCCATCGGCGTGGACCCCGCCCGCGCCACGCTTTGGGTCGGTCCGAAGCTCGCCTTTGATGCTGCCACTGAGAACTTCCCGGACAACCCCGCCGCGAACGAGTTGTTGACCCGCACTTACCGCCCCCCGTTCGTCGTGCCCAACCGCGTGTAGGCCGCCGGCGTTCTGCCCCCTCTGCAGGCGCCGACGTTACCGTCCGTCCGTAGACGCCGACATGAGGAGGCGTCGCTGCTCCGCCTCCTCATGTCGGCGCCTACATTCCCAGCACCTGACTCAGGTGGGGCGAGAAGAGCCGCGGCTCGAGCAGGAAGGAGTCGTGGCCCTTCTCCGAATGCACGGTGATCCACATCACCGGCACATGCGCGCGCTTGAGCTGCTGGACCAGCTTCGCTTGTTCCTGCGGGTAGAACATGATGTCTGAGTCGATGCTGAACACCAGGAACTCGTGCGACCGGCAGCGCGTGAACAGATCGTGGAAATCCTCGGCCTCCCCTTCCTTCACCAGGTCAAACCACTGCCACGCGTCCAGAATCCGGAGGTACGAGTTGGCGTCGAAGCGTCGCACGAACTTCTCCCCCTGATGCAGCATGTAGGACTCGACCGGGTGATTCATCTCGTACCAGCCGTGGGGTGGCTTGTGGCTCATCACCTGGCCGCGCGCGCGTTCCCGCAGGGTTTCCAGCGACACGAAGGTCTTGTGCGCGATGCGCCGCGCCAGCGCCAACCCCAGGTCGGGTCGTCTCCCGCCATAGTAATCCCCCCGGCGAAGTGCGGATCGCCTTCGATCGCCGTCACCTGCTCGAAGTTCAGGATCCGCTGGTAGATCGTCGTCTCGAGACCGGTGCCGATCGGCACCACGATGTGCACGCGGTCCGGATAGCGCGCCGCGGTCAGCAGGCAGAGGAAGCCGCCGATGGACGCCCCGATGACGGCGTGGAGCTTTTGTACTCCCAGGGCATCGAGCAATCGCATCTGCGAATCCACGATGTCGCTCATCCGCAGCACCGGGAAGGCCGGGCCCCACGGCCGGCCGGTGGAGGGGTCCGTGGACGCTGGCCCCGTCGAGCCGTAACAACCGCCCAGATAATTCGCGCACACCACGCAGAATTTCCGCGTGTCCAGCGCTTTGCCGGGGCCGATGAAGCCGTCCCACCACCCCGCCTGCACCTCCTCGGTCCAACGTCCGTCCAAGCCCGGCACGTGGCGATTGCTGCCCGCCGCGTGCTGGCTGCCGGTCATGGCGTGGTACAGCAGGATCACGTTGGACTTGTCAGCGTTCATCCGGCCGTACAGCTCGTAGGCCAGCGTGAAACGGGGCAGAGCACCCCCCACCCGCAGCTTCAGCGGCTGCGTGGGATCGTCGAACTCGAAGAACTGCGTCGGAACCTCGCCAATAGCACGGGTCATAGTTGCCAACCCCAGTCTGAAACGGCCACGGCCCCAGTGCAAGCGGCAGGAACGCCGGGCTTGGGAGCCCCTTTTTTCGCGCCGTGGGCGCGAAAAAAATCCTCAGGCGCGGAAGAGTTGCCCGAGTCGGCGTCCCAAGAGCCGGCGCGCGATCCACAGGCTCAACGCCAGCAATCCCATCCCCACCACCCCCAACGCACAGGCCACGCTCGGCGCGTTCGGCTCGATCCGCCCCAGCAGCAGGTAGATCATCTTCGTGATCGGCGCGTACTGCTCGCGCATGGCCAGAATCAGGCTGTCGCTCACCTCGAGCATGGCAAACGCAAACGTCAGCAGCGTCCCCGCCACCAGGTTCGCCATCACCAGCGGCAGCGTGATCTTGCGCAGCGTCCGGAACGGCGAAGCCCCCAGGTTCGCCGACGCCTCCTCCAGCGTCACACTCGTCTGCTGGAACCCGGCATAGGCCGACCGCACGATGTACGGCAACCGGCGGACGCTGTAGCTCACGATCAGCAGCAGGGTCGGGTTCTCCCGCGGATTCAGCCACGGCACCGCAAAGTCAAACCCCGCCACGTACCCAAAGGCCAGGACCAGGCCGGGCAGCGCCAGCGGCAGCATCGCCAGCGCATCCAGCAGACCCGCCAGCGGGATTCGCCGTCGCGTCAGCAACCAGGCAATCACCACCCCCAGCCCCAAGTCCAGCAACGCGCTCAGGCTTGCGTAGAACAGGCTGTTGCGAATGCTCAGCGCGGTCAGCCCCTGCCCCCACAGCTCGCCATAGTTGGCCCCGGTCCACGCGTCCGGCAACACCGTCAGGAACCAGCGCTCCGCCAGCGAATGCGTTACCACCGCCAGGTGCGGCAACAGCGCCAGAGCCAGCACGCCGCCGCCCACCAGCCAGATCCACGCGGTCTGCCGCGGGGTCGCGTCCGCCTCCCCCGCTGGCCGTATGCCCGCGCGCCAGCATCTCGTAGCGCCGCCCTGCCAGCAGCCGCTTCGAGATCAGGAACAACACGAGGGTGAGCACCAGCACCACCACCACGAGCGCATAGCCCATCGGGTTCGTGTTCAGCTCGGTGATTGAATCGAAGATCTGCACCGGCACCACGCGCGCGTACCCGAAGATCAGCGGGGTACCGAGATCGGTGAACGCCCAGATGAACACGATGATCGCGCCCGCGAACCAGCCGGGCAGGATCAACGGGAGGGTCACCGTCCGAAACACCCGGCTCCCCGACGCCCCCAGGTTCTGCGCGGCTTCCCGCAGGGCCGGATCCACGTTGGCCAGCGCCGCGGACAGGTTCAGGAACATGATCGGGTACAGGCTCAGGGTCTGGAGCAGGACGATGCCCCAGAACCCGCCGGCGCCCAGCCAGTCGATCGGCTGGTCGCGCGGCAGCCACCCAAGGTCCATGAGCAGCAGGTTGACCGAGCCGAACCGGGCCAGGAGTTGCCTGAGGCCGATCGCGCCCACAAAGGGCGGCATGATCAGCGGCACGAGCAGCAGACCGCCCAGCAGGGCCTGGCCCCGGAACCGGTACCGCGTCATCCCGTGTGCCAGGGGCAGCGCCAACAGCGTCGTGAACCCGGTCGTCAGCAGGGCGATGGCGGTGCTGTTCCAAAGCGCCTCCCGCTGCAGCGGACTTGCCAGCCACAACCCGAAGTACTCGAGGGTGAACTCGCCGCCCGTGCCGAACGCCCGGCGCAGCATGAAGCTGACGGGGTAGAAAAGGAACGCCGCGAAGAACGCCGCCACCAGGCCCAACCAGCCCAGCGTCCAGCCGTCGAGATCATAGCGCTTCTTCACAGTCAGGCCCGGATGTCTCCTACCCGCTGTAGGCGCCCACCCGCTGTAGGCGCCGACGTGAAGAGGCGTTTGGGGGTTTGGGGCATTGGGACTTCGCCTCCTCACGTCGGCGCCTACGGAGTCAACGCCTATGGGTGGTCACGGTTTGATGTTTCAAGGAGGTAGCGGCGGAAGTGGTCGTAGTTCACAGGCAACCGGTCGTAATGCTCCGGTGCGGCTTCGGCCGCTGCGAGGGCGGGCGGTACCGGCGGCGCGAAGCCCAAGGTCCGCTCGATGTCGTCGGGGAACTTGGCCGGGTGGGCCGTTTCGAGCACCACGGCCGGCGCGCCGTCAAGCGGTTTGGTGGCGACGTACTCGAGCAGCCCGCGCCAGCCGACCGCACCGTGGGGTTCGAGCAACAGCCGGTGTTCCTGCCAGGCCGACCGCATGGTGTCGAGCGTCTGCGTGTCCGACACCGACGTGCTGAAGACGTCGCGCCGCAGCGCGTCGAGATCCGGCGTCTGATGGAGCTGCCCGCGTTCGTCCATGCGCCCGCCGTACAGGGCCACCAAGCGGGCGAGGTTGCTCGGGTGCCCGACGTTCATCGCGTTGCTGAGACAGTTGCGCGAGGGCTCGATCTTCTCGTAAATGCCGGTGGCGAGGAAGCGAGGGAAGGCGTCGTTGCCGTTCACCGGGACGACCAGTCGTTTGACCGGCAACCCCATCCGGCGGGCCACCACCGCCCCCATCATGTCGCCAAAATTCCCGCTGGGCACCGCGAAGACGATCGGCTCCCCGGACCGGGCCAGCCGGGACGCGGCATAGAAATAATAGACACTCTGCGGCAGCAGGCGGCCGATGTTGATCGAGTTGGCCGAGGAGAGCGGGAGATGGGCCAGGGCGGGGTCGGCGAAGGCCTGCTTTACCAGGGCCTGACAGTCATCGAACTTTCCGTCCAACGCCACGCAGCGGACGTTGCCCGTCAGTGTGGTCATGAGCTTGCGCTGGCGGACGCTCACCTCGGCCAGCGGGAAGAGCACCATCACCTGGAGACCGGGCAGGTGGTGAAAGGCGTGGGCGACGGCGGAACCGGTGTCGCCGCTGGTGGCCGTCAAGATCGTCAAGGGACGCCCTTCCTCGCGGAGGAAGCGCCCGATGAGCCGGGCCATGAGCCGGGCCGCGAAATCCTTGAACGAGGCGGTGGGGCCGCGGTCCAGCCGCAAGACATGGGTGCGGTCGTGAACCGGTTCGAGCGGGACTTCGAAGTCGTAGGCGTCGCGGCACAGCTCGGCCAGCACCGGTTCGTCGAGCACGCCGGCCGTGTACGGGCGGAGGACGCGGAACGCAAGGTCCGGATAGGGCAGCTCCGCGAAGGCGGCGAGGTCGGCGGCGCTGAGGCGCGGGAACGACTCCGGCAGATAGAGCCCGCGGTCGGGAGCCTGCCCGGCGAACAAGGCTTCGCGCAGGTTGACCGGCGGCGCCTGACCGTTGGTGCTGTAGAAGCGGGGCGCGTTCACGCGAGGTTCTCGACGCGGATCATGACCGGTGCGCCCTTGACCACGCGCAGCCGGGCGATCTGGGCGAGCGCCCGGCTCATCGCGCGGTTCGAGGCGTCGTGGATCATGAGGATGATGGGCACGACGTCGCCCTCGTGACCTTCTGGCTGGATGATCGAGGAGATGCCGATCTGCTGGGCGGCGAGGCGTTGGGCCACGGCGGCCATGACGCCGGGCTGGTCGACGACGTTCAGCCGGACGAAATAGCGCGTGTGAACCTCGGCCAGGGGCGCGACGGCCCCGGCGCGCTCGTGCGGCACGAAGGGCGGGACCCGACCGGCCGTGCCGAACTTGAGATCGAGCGCTGCGTCGGCCAGGTCACTGAGAACGGCGCTGGCGGTGGCGTCCTTGCCCGCACCGCGCCCGTAGAAAAGCGTGTCACCGACGATGTCGCCGCGGACGAACACGGCATTGAACACGCCGCTGACGCTGGCCAAGACATGCGACTGAGGGATCAAGGCGGGGTAGACCGAGACCTGGATCCGGGCGCCGTTCGGGGTCTTCGAGCGCGCCGGGGCGGGGAGCCGTTTGATGATGCCCAGCAGCTTGATGGCGTAGCCGAGGCGGGCGGCGAACTGGATGTCGAGCGCGGTGAGATGGCGGATACCTTCGACGTGGATCTGCGCGGGCTTCACCCAGAAACCGTGGGCGAGCGAGGCGAGGATGCCGACCTTGTGCTGGGCGTCGAAGCCGTCCACGTCGAGGGAAGGCTCGGCCTCGGCGTACCCGAGCCGCTGGGCGTCGGCCAGGACCTCGGCGAATCCGGCGCCCTCGGCGGTCATGCGGGTGAGGATGTAATTGCAGGTGCCGTTGACGATGCCGTAGAGGTGGGTGATGCGATTGCCCACGAAGGCTTCGCGGAGGGTCTTGATGATGGGGATGCCGCCGGCGACGCTCGCTTCGTAGTACAGGTTCGCGCCATGCCGGGCCGCGGTGGCGAACAGCTCCTCGCCGTGGGCGGAGAGGAGGGCTTTGTTGGCGGTGACGACGGGTTTACCGAGCTTGAGCGCGGTGAGGACGATGGTCTTGGCGAGGGTGGTGCCGCCGACGAGTTCGACGATGATGCGGTGCTGAGGGTCGTGGACGACCTGCTGCCAGTCGGTGGTGAGCAGGGACTTCCTGATGGGATAAGGCCGGGGTTCCTCCAACGCCTTGACGGCGACGCGGCGGATGGCCAGGGGGATGCCGATGCGGGAGGAAAGGAGGGTGGCGTTCTGCTGGAGGGCGTGGACGACGCCGCTGCCCACCGTGCCACCGCCGATCATGCCGATGTTCACCGAGTCCATAAAGCCGCGCAGACTGCCCCGTGCGCCGGGCACCGACAATGCTTTTTCCGCTGCTTGGGGTCGCATCTTAACATTTAACAATTGGGGACGAAGCTGCCGGCACATGCGCTTCGCAGCCCTTCGAAGCGAACGTTGTTGCTCGACCAGACGGCTTCAGCCGGACGCCACCGCTCAGGCCAGGTGCTCGAGATCGGCCAGGTCCTTATATCTTCCGCTGGCGCGCTTGTTGACCTTCAGGTCGTCGAGGCCAATGAAGTGGACCCGCACCCCGTCCAGGTCGGCGGAAGCCCCTTCTCGGAAAGCACTCGGTAAAGCGAACACCATCAATCCCGGTCTGGATCTCGATGCGGTTGGGCGCGATTCCCATGCGAATGATGCGCTCCTCACGCAGGAACAAGTCCGGCGTCAGTTCCGGCACCGCGAACCCGAAGGCCGACAAAGCGGACACCAAGCGGCCCGCGTTGGTTCGGTTGACCGCCACCCAGACATCCAAGTCCGCCGTGGCGCGCGGGTATCCGTGGTAGGCGACCGCGTGACCGCCAATCACGAGGTACTCAACGGCGTGGGCGTTCAGACACTGCAAGAACTCGCGGAAGTCTCTGGTCAAGGACTTCGGATCCATAGTTCAGCTCCCGGAGCACCTCGACGTGCTGCAGCCGTTCGCGCGGAGACTTTCCGCTCCAGAACGCTCGGTCCGCTTCCTCGGCCTCAGCAAAGGTGAGTACCGTCAGGCTCCCACGATCAAGCGGTGCGACTGTCGGTCGGTTGTCCTGCATCTTGTGGACCGATGATACCGGCGGGCCCTTGCGGACTCAAACGCAATCCCACCTGCGGAAGGGTCACGGGGGTTCGAGCACGCGGCGGGCGACCCGTACCTCGCCGTACGAACCGCGCCCGATCGGATCGTGCCGGGCGAGGTCCCTGCAGTTCAGACTCCAAAGACCCGCAGAGCCCGCTATACTGCTGCCCGATGACCTTGGCCGAGTACCAGGCTTGGCTCGCCGCTGCGCCTTACGGCAAGCGGCTGCCGACCGCTTTGTACCTCGTTCGGGACGCGGGCACCTCGCTCGGCGCCGAACTCGACCGATTCGTCGCCCAGCTTGTGGCGGCGTACCAAGTCGGGCCGGAGTTCAACGTCCTGAAGTTCCGCACGGATGAACTGAAGGTTTCGTTCCTCGCTTACCCGGACTTCTTCGACGCTGCCCACCCCGTGCTGCGCAAGTCCATCACCGCGGACCTTCGCAGCGGAGCGATCCGCCAAACCGAGTACGGCGACAACCTGAACCCGCCAATCCTGCACCGCAAAGAGGCGTTCCTGCCGGCCTCCCACCCGCGCCGCGCTGCGTTCGCGGAACTCACCCGCTTGGAGGAACAGGCGGGCCTCTACGAAAGACCCGAGACCATCGGCCTCCGGCTGAATCGGGAGCGTCTGTTGGCCGACAAGGGCCTCGTCATCGAAGGGCACTCGCTCCGTCGCGCACGGGAGAAGTCCACGGGGTATTCGGTCGCGCCCGCAGTGCGGAACGCCACACGTAAGGAACCCCCGCCCCGGGATAACGGTTGGGCGCTGAAGGACCATCCGCGAAATCGGCGAAATCCACGGTGCATGGCAGGCGTTGTGTCCTTTGACCGCTGATTCCGGGGATTACACGGATTCAAGTGGCCGGTTTTTCATGTCATGAGCCCTTTCCCTGGTTGCTGTCAGAGTATACCGGGAGGGATGGACTTCATCTGCCGGGAATCGGGGAAAGCGCCTGACCTGCCCGGCGGCCGAGGCGAGCGCTCAGGGCAGTGGCTTGTCTTTGGTTTCCGGCGCGAGCCAGATGGCGGCCATGCCCACCACATAGACCAGCGTCACGATCGCGCCCGCCCGGGCATAGCTGCCGCCCAGGGAGGCCACAAGCTGACCCTGGATCAATGCCCCGCCCGCCGCGAAGATCCGGCCGAAGTTGTACGCCAACCCCTGCCCCGTCGCGCGCATCCGCGTGGGGAACAACTCCGGGAAGTACAACGGAAACCACCCGTAGAACGAGGCACTGGTCGCCCCCACGAAGAACGCCATGATCAGGAACGGTGTCCCGTATTGCCCCACCCCCGGAAGATGACGGCCGTCGCCAGGAGCGAAACCAGACACAGTAGAAAGAAACTGGGTCGCCGCCCCATCCGCGCACCCAGCAGCGGCGCAATCAGGCATCCTACAATCGCCCCCAACCCCAGCGTCATCATGGTCAGCGCCTTCGCGCCGGGGTCGCGACCGCCGACGAGTTGATCGGCCCAGAGCGGCAGCCACTGCACGGATCCCCACGTCCCGATGAGTGCCACGGAGGCCAGCAGGATGGCCACGAGGGTGCGTCCTCGCACCGCAGGCGAGAACACCTCACGCAACGGATGTGCCCGGCCCGCCCGCACCGATTCCCGCCAGCGCGGTGACTCGGGCACGAACAGGCGGATGAAGAAGACCAGCAGCGCCGGCACCGCTCCCACGAGGAACATCCAGCGCCACGAGTCCGTCGTCACGGGCCACACCCGCGCCAGCAATCCGGTCAGGAGAAAGCCGATGTTGGCCGCGGCCCCAATGGCACCCGCCAGCAGCGGACGGAATCGCTCCGGCCAGCACTCCATCACCAGCGCCACGCCGAGCGCCCATTCGCCCCCCATCCCCAGCGCCGCCACAAACCGCAGCGCGCTCAGATGCCAGGGAACTTGGGCCAGGGCGCCCAAACCTGTGAACAGAGAGTAGGTGAGGATGCTCAGGCTCAAGGCGCGCACCCGGCCGATCCGGTCGCCGAGCCAGCCGAACAGCACCCCCCCCGACGCGGCACCCAGCAGAAACGCCGCGGTGACATGCGCCATCCAGGGTCCGATGATGGCGTCGGTGGCGTCAGGAATCAGACTGGCCAACGCGGGCCGCGCGACCACGGGGAAGAGGCCGATCTCGAAACCGTCGAACAGCCAGCCGAGGAAGGCCGCTACGAGCACCATCCACTGCGCCTGCGTCAAGCGTTGGTTCATGCCAGCCGCGGTCAACGCGGAGCCGTCGCGGCGTCGCCGCCGGGGGATGACCGGCCAAGCGCCCAGCGGATCCCATTCGCGAGCAGGGTCTGGAAAGGTGCGAGCTCGAAATCACCGGGGTGACCGAGGCAGGTGTAGAACAAACGACCGCGTTCGCGCGTGCGCGTCCAAGCCACCGGTTCACTGGGTTGCGAGTCGCTCCACCGTCCCTCGAGCAGAACGGTCGTGTCTTCGGCCAGCGGACGGAGGCGGTAGATCCAGGCCGGTGTGTGGAAGCGCGCTCCGCCAAGGCCACGGAGCACCGGGTGATCCGCTGCTTCCGCAAGTGCCCAGATCTCACTCCCGGTTTCGCGGGCGGCGGAGTCGTAACCGGTGTAGCGGCACCCGAGCACCTCTTGATCGAAGTCCTGCCACACGACCCGGCCGTCGCCGGCGCGTTGGATGCCCGAACCCTGGGCGAACGCGGCCACGCTGACGCGCAAGGCCACGAGCGGTTTGCCGTCGCGGAGGTAACGTTCGAGCCGATCCATCACCGGCACGGTGAAGAATTGCCGGCGCAGGCTCAGCACGACGAGGTCCGCATCGGCAAGGGTGTCGGCGCCGGGAAGGTCGCCCTGTCGATCCGGGACGGCCTCGAGGAAGAGACAGCGGAACTCGGGCTCGAGATGGTCCCGGGCGAAGGCGGGCAGGGTTCGGGCCGTCTCGTATTCGTCGTCGCCGATCACGAACACGATCAGCGGGCGGTGGTCGCGGCCCGACGGCAGCAGGTCGGCGGCGGCGAGGAGCTGGCGGCTTTCGATGGAGGGGGCGACGTGTTGTTCGAGAAACCGCTGCACGAGTGTCGAGCCTTTGGCCGGAGTGAAGTTCGCGTCCGCGACCTGCCGGGCCGGGTCGAAGCCGTTGGCCATGATGGCCTCAACCAGATCGCTGACAAAGATTGTCTTCAAGCCATAGCCGCGCATCGAGATCATGCCCATGCTCCGGTAACAGACACACATGTTGCTGGCGACGCCGAGGTAGATCAGCGTGTCGATCCCGCGTTCCTGACAGAAGTTCAGCAGTTCCCGACCCTGATTGCAGTCAGCGATCAGGTCTTCGGCAGCGATCTGCAGCCCCGCCTGCTGTCGCGACCACACTTTGCCCTTCGGACAGGGATGGTCGGGACCGCACTCGCAGTAGTCGCCCTGGGGAACCTGGGGTGGGTTGAACGGGACGCGCATCGGTTCGGGGTGACTGGCAACCGCTGTCATGGTCTGTCGCTGCGGGTAGTCGCGGTAGAACTCGACGACGTCCGAGGGTGCCCAGACGATGGGCAGTCCCAGCTTGCGGGCGGCGGTGACGGTGGCATTCATGCGCGGCACCAGGCCGGCCACGCGTGCCGTGTAGGTCTTGCACCAATGCCGGTCCCACATGTCGATGACGACGACGGCCGCCCGACGGGGATCGAGCTGGAAGTCCTGCCACTGCGAGGCCCCGGTCCGAGGATGACGCGAGTGGAGCTGCAACGCGACGGTGGCTGGTTCGGCGGCCGCCTGGAGCGCAGGCAACGTCGCCCACAGAAGCAGAAGCAGCCGGCCCCGCCATGACCGGCCTGGCAGGTGGTGCGGAGGCGACAGCGATTGGAGGGGTGCGGAGCGTGGGGAGTACGCCGGCTTCCAGCGGCGCTTTTCGTCCCATCCGCAACGCAAAGCGGCGCTCAAGCGCGACGCACTCCAAACGCTTCGCGAGCGCCGGGGCCAGGGACGAGTAAGGGGCGGCTGGCGGTGGGGAGCGGGGTCGAGCTTCATAGACGAACGGTTTGTTCAAGCTGCGCGGCCGCGGCGGTGAGGGCGCTCTCCAGGAAAACGCGGCTGCGAGCGGCCTGGTCCCAGGTGTCGCATTCCACGGACACGACTCCTGCGTAGCCAGCCTGCACGAGGGTTTCGATCACCCCGACCACATCTACCACGCCGTCACCCGCGGCGACGCCGACGCGCGTGCCGGTGACTTTGCCGCGCAGGGAAGCTGACTGGCGGGGATGTCCTTGAGATGGACGTGGATGACCCGACCGACGAGTTCGCGGAGCAGGGCCACGGGATCGTTGCCGGCGAGGAAGGAGTTGCCGGTGTCAAAGTTGATGCCGAGCTCGGCCGGGCCGAAGCGTTGGAGGAGGCGGGCGAGGTACTTGGGTTCGGCGGTGAGAGCGTTGTGCAACTCGAGGGCGAAGCGCACGCCGCGGTCCTGGGCATGGGCGATGACAGGCTCGAGCGTGAAGCAGAGCACGTCGAAAGCGCGGTCCAGCGGCATCCATTCGCGGGCGACCGGCCCTTCATCGGACATCACGATGGGGCACTCGATGGCCGCGGCCAAGTCGATGGCGCGGGTGAGTTGGGAGACAGCGATCTGGGGCAGGAGCAGGGAACTGTGCGCATCGGCGGCGGAGAAGCGGAGCCCCGACCGGCTCATGGCGGCGCGGACCGCGGTCGGGTCCGTGTCGTCTGGGTTGAGATGGTGATAGGGGCTGCTGGTGTGGACGCGCTGATGGCTGTTGAGCTCGAGCTGGACTGGCGTGTACAGGAAGGGCTCGACGTAGCGGAAGCCGGCCGCGGCGGCGCGTTCGAGCGCGGCCGTGAAAGGTCGGGCGTCGGCCCGATCGCATTCGAGGCCGACACCGCAGTGAATGCGGGGTGCGCCCGGTGCGGACGCCGGAGGTTCCATGGTGGTCAGAGGCAGTAGGGATAGCGATGCGGACGGCTTAACAGGCGATTGGCCAGCTCGTCGCCGACCACGCGTTCGGCCGCGCCATCCCACTGGAGCGGGCGGCCGAGCTGATAGGAGAGGTTGCCCAGAATGCAGAGCGTGCCGGCGCGGTGGGCGGGTTCGATGTCCATGAGGGGAGTCCGGCCGGTGCGGATGGCTTCGAACCAGTCCACCTTGTGGTTCATGTTGTAGTCCGGGAAGCGGGTGATCTGGGGCACGTGGACGCCGCCCGGCGGGACCTGGAACTCATGCGCCTTCTTCATGGGATCGACCTGGGTGCCGTCGCGGCTGACGATGAGGAAATCCTTGTCGCCGTGAAAGACGATGCCGAAGTCTTCGCGGCCGCGCTTGTCGCCCGGCTGTTCCCAGATGAGCGTCCAGTCGGGATTGCGGAAGGTGTAGACCACCTTCATGAGCGGCGGGCAATCCCACAGGCCGCGGGGCGGCGGAGTACCGGTGGCTTCGATGGTCACCGGTTGTTGCTCGTCGGCCTCGAGACACCAGCGAATGACGCTGAACACGTGGGCGCCGCGGTCGCGGATCACGCCTCCGCCGGATTCGAGGAGCCAGCGGAACGTGCCGGGGGCGTAGCCGGGGTTGTAAGGGCGCCAGGGCAATGGCCCCAGCCAGAGGTCCCAATCGAGGCCGGGAGGCGGCGCGGTATCGGGAGCGGTGCCACCCACCGGGTTGAGGCTGTGCCAACAGGTGACGGTGTGGACCTTGCCCAGCATGCCGTTCCGGATGTAGGTGCAGGCGGCGTGGGCGGGGCGCGCCGACCGGCCTTGGGAACCCACCTGTACGACGCGCCGATGCCGCCGCGCGGCCGTCACCATCGCGCGACCGTCGGTCACGGTGACGGAGGCAGGTTTCTCGACGAACACGTGTTTGCCGGTCTCACAGGCGTGGACGCATTGGATCGGGTGCCAGTGGTCGGGTGTGGCGATCACCACGGCGTCGATGTCCTTCCGCTCGAGGAGGTAGCGGTAGTCGCGATACGGCGTGACGCCAGGCCCGGCCTCCTGGGCGGCTTTGAGGAGGCGGGTTTCGTCCACGTCGCAGACCGCGGCGATGTCCACCTCCCCTTCCTCGCGGAAGCGTTTCATGTTCGCGAGGTGAGCGCCGCCCATGCCACCGACGCCGATGTGGCCGACGACGAGGCGTTGATTGGCGCCGAAGGCGCGGGCCGGGATCAGCCACGGGAGGGTGACGAGGGTGGTGGTGGTGGTGGCGAGGAAGGCGCGGCGCGGAACGGGGGACGGCGGGGCCGGGAGGCGGCTGGGGTGTGGCATAAGTGCGGGTAAGATAACCGGTATGGCCCGGGCGTCCACTCCTCTTGAAGTGGCCGCGAGGCTCTGAACCTTGACACCGTCCTTGTGTGCACGACTCTAGTGCACATGAAGAACATCACGCTCAGTGCGGATGAGAAACTGATCGAGCAGGCCCGCTCGTTGGCCCGGGAACGGCACACCACACTCAACCAAATGTTTCGCGATTGGCTCGCAATGCTGGCTCCGGGTCCCGACCAACGCGAGGCCTACCGTGCCTTCATGCAAGACGCGTGTAACGAGGTCCGTGTGGGCGGGCGTCACTTCAGCCGCGAGGAGATGAATGAGCGCTGAGTTTTTTCTCGATACCAATGTGTTGGTCTATTCTTTCGACCAGCAAGCGCCGGGCAAGGCTGGGAAGTCGAGGGAATTGATCGAGCGGGCGTTGGTGGAGGGGCGCGGTTGCATCAGTTGGCAGGTCGTCCACGAGTTTCTGAACGTGGCGTTGCGCAGGTGGGAGAGACCGATGTCGATGGAATCGGCCCGCGTCTACCTGCAGCAGACGCTGGTGCCGTTGTGCCGGGTCCTGCCGAATTCGAGGCTTTGGGACGAGGCGCTGCGTTTGCATCAGAGCGCCCGGTTTTCCTGGTATGACAGCCTGATCGTGGCCGCAGCCCTGGAATCGGGTGCTGAAGTGCTTTACTCGGAAGATCTTCAGGATGGATATCGCGTGGCGGGAATGACGATTCGTAATCCGTATGCAGTAACGTAGCGTCTCTACTTGAAATCGACTCGCTTGGCGGGGGCGGGATCGCTGCCTATGCTCGGGCAAGATGTTCGTGTATCCGAAATCATACGACGTGATCGTCGTGGGTGCGGGCCATGCTGGTGTCGAGGCCGCGCTGGCCGCGGCACGAATGGGTTGTCAGACCCTGCTGCTGACGATGAATCTCGATACCATCGGGCAGATGTCGTGCAACCCGGCCATCGGCGGACTTGCCAAGGGACACCTCGCGCGCGAGATCGACGCCCTGGGTGGCGAGATGGGGATCAACACGGACTTCACGGGCCTGCAATTTCGGATGTTGAACACGAAGAAGGGGCCGGCTGTGTGGGCTCCACGGGCCCAATGCGACAAGAAGGCATACCAGTTCCGACTGAAGCGGGTGTGCGAACGGCAGGCGAACCTTGACTGCAAACAGGCCCAGACGAGCCGACTCATCACCGAAGCAGGGGTCTGTTGCGGCGTGGAAACCAGCCTTGGCACCCGGTTCTGTGGTCGGGCGGTTGTCATCACCACGGGCACATTTCTCCAAGCGCTGATGCATTTCGGGCAGGCCAAGCTGCCCGGGGGAAGATCGGGTGACCCCGCAGCCACAGGGCTGAGCGGGTCGTTGCGGGAACTGGGGTTGGAATTGGGCCGGCTCAAGACAGGGACGCCACCCCGATTGCTGAAGAAGGACCTGGACTTGGATCGGACGGAAGTTCAAGCCGGAGATGAGCCGGTGCCGTTCTTCACGCACTGGAAGTCGGATTTGTTCCACGTGGAACAAAACGGCGGTCGGTGCCGATCCATCCCCGTGGCGGAGGCTGGGCCGGCCGAAGGAACGCCGCAGGGGTCGGGTCGGGAGCCGCTACATCGCCCTGGCGAGTCGTATCCTCCAAGTTCCATCTTGGCCCGCATCGGCGCGCAGCTTCCCTGCTACGTCACGTTCACGACGTCTCGGACCGCCGAGTTGATCCGGGCCAACCTGCATCGTTCTCCCTTGTACTCAGGCGAGATCACGGGCGTGGGGCCCCGTTATTGCCCCTCCATCGAGGACAAGGTTGTGCGGTTCGCGGACAAGGAGCGACACCAGATATTCCTCGAGCCGGAGGGAACGGATACCGACGAGTTCTACGTGAACGGCTTCTCGACGAGCCTGCCCTTTGACCTCCAAGTGGACTTGGTCCGGACGATTGTCGGTTGTGAGCGCGCGGAGATCGCCCGGCCCGGCTATGCGGTGGAGTACGATTTTGTGGTCCCCACACAGCTCGAACTGACCCTTGAAACCAAGGTCTGCCGGAATCTGTTTCTGGCCGGTCAGATCAACGGCACCTCCGGATACGAGGAAGCGGGGG
Organism: Verrucomicrobiota bacterium; assembly: GCA_027493615.1. Lineage (GTDB taxonomy): Bacteria > Verrucomicrobiota > Verrucomicrobiia > Limisphaerales > J093 > DSVZ01. Next base: position 732,610 of record JAOSKK010000012.1, on the reverse strand, counting down.
CCCAGGGAATCCTCGCCGGGATTAACGCCGCCCGCCGGGTGCAGGGCCTACCCCTCATTACGCTGCGTCGCGACCAAGCCTACCTCGGCGTCTTGGTCGATGATCTGGTTACCAAAGGCACAGCGGAGCCTTACCGGATGTTCACCAGTCGGGCCGAGTATCGGCTCTTGCTGCGCCAGGACAACGCCGACCATCGACTGGCACCCATCGGCCACGAGGTGGGGCTGCTTCCCCGTTCGCGTTATCAGCAGTTCCTTGAGCGTCAGCAGGCCGTCGCGCAAGAGCTGGCCCGCCTCGAGGCAACCCGCCACGAGGGCCACACGCTCGCGAAGTTGCTGAAGCGACCTGAGGTGACGTACGCGACGCTTCCGGGGCGATGCGAGCACTTGCCGATCGAGGTCGCTCAGCAGGTCGAAGCGATCCTCAAATACGCGGGCTACGTCGAACGACAGGAAGTCGAGATAAACCGGTTCCTCGACATGGAAACCCGCGAAATCCCGGAATGGCTGGATTTCGACCGCATTCCCGGCCTCCGCACGGAGTCGCGGCAAAAGCTCAACAGGGTCCGTCCTCGCACGCTGGGGCAGGCCGGGCGGATCTCCGGGATTTCACCTGCCGACCTCAGCTTGGTGATGGTCTGGATCCGACGCGGCCGCGTGCCCGCCTGAGCGGTGGCGTGATCCGCAGGCGGATCTGCGGTCGTGCAAGCGAGTTCAAGTCCTCACGCCGGTGCTTTCGAGCGTTCCCGCCGGACCCGAGCATCTGCCAACCGCGTCGGTTCCGGGAGGCGATAACCCCCACCGCACGCGAGCACCAGTTCACAGGCGGTGTCCAGCGAGAGCAGATGCCCCACGCTCACGTATAATGGCCGGCAGCCCGGGCGGGTTCTGAGCGCATAGCCCACCAGTTCACCCTCATGCAGCAGTGGTTGGCGTGATCCTCGTTGCGGTTCCGGTCCCTGGTGCTCGCCAACCAACCGGCTCTTGGCGCACCCCACACTCGGAAGGTCACAGAGGATCCCGAGATGACAGGCTATGCCGAACCGTCTGGGATGGGCCCGGCCTTGCCCGTCACACAACAACACATCGGGTTGTCTTCGCAGCTTTCGGAGTGTCGCCAACAGGACCGGCACCTCACGGAAGGAAAGCAGTCCGGGCACGTATGGGAAGATTGTCTTACGCCAGGCCAGCCGCTCCTCGACGATGCAGCCCGCCCGGAGGTCCCACAGAACCGCTGCTGCCAGACAACGACTACCACCGGGCGCAAAAGCCACATCCAAACCGGCCACGTATCGTAACGCGGACGGCGGACCCGATTCGCGCACCTGCGCTGCCATCCGCCGCTGGATCGCCATGGCTTCCCGCGGCCGCAGATTCCAGCGATGCGGTGCGCTCGGGATCTTCACGGGAGCGACGTGGGATTCTCGTCCCCGCAGTAGGTTCCGACGTCAGGAGGCGAACCTCCTCTGCCCCTGCCCAACGACGCCTCCTGACGTCGGCGCCGACAGCCTTCGAGGTTTGCCTTGGGACGATCTAACATCTTCGGTAGGATCCGGCCAAGATTTCCCGAATCCCCTATGTTCGTAATCGGCGGAGAAACCTCCCTCCCTTGGATTCTCCACCGATTACGGACATAGGGGATTGGGAGAGGGGGATCGCCGCCTTTGCGGAATGGATGCTTGGGCTCGTCGGAGTCTGACACGCTGGTGGGGAGAAGTCGGCGCAGTTGGGGAATCAGGGCCCCTTGGGCACGGTCCGGAAGAACTCGGACGGGATCGCTGACGAATTGGTGCGAACCAGCCAGTAACTGAACTCCTCTTCGTCAAAGGTGAAGTCTGAAACATGTTTCCACTGCACGAGATCGGCCGAACATTCCAGGCCGAACCTCTGCTCGATACGGCCGGCGAAGCGCAGGAAGTCGACACGTGATTGGTCGCATTCAAAATGTTTGTAATCAATGATTTCAACATCCTTCCAGGCATCGGGTAACGCCCGCATGATCAAGCCCTCCACGCCCACAGTGAGGAGTTGTCCGCGGCGTGCCGCCAGCCCGTATAACGACTTGGCCGTCTGGATTGGGAGCGGCCGCCATTCGACGCCGTTCGTGCTGGTGAGCAGGGTCCCCTGGGCTCCGGAGACGTAGTGGCGGTCTCCAACCTGTGCTATGTCCGTCAGCCAAGCGGTCGTTCCACTCGATCTCTGGGTCCATTCGAATCCGTCGGGGCTGGTCAGAATCAATCCGTTCTGACCGACCGCCAAGAACCCTTCGGGAGGTCGGACGTACGCGATAGACCCAATTCGTTGTGCCGGAAGTTCGAGCGTGCCAGGTAATCGCGTCTTCGCTGGCGTGAATCGCACCGCGGTCGCCGGTGGCGATGAAGCCGCCAGGCCACGCGGCGACAGAGCTGAGATTGGGCGCCTCCGGAACAAGATATCGGCTCCAATCAGAACCGTTTGTTGTTGTCGGTATGGTTCCTTGATCACCGACGACGACGATGAGACCGTCGCGTTCACACACGCCTTGCAGGGTGTTCGTGGTGGGGCGCGGCTCAACGGCGGTCCACACGAGGCCGAGCAAATCCATCTGGTTGGTCGCAACCACCGTGTTGGTCCGCCAGAGGCAGTCGGATAACTCTACCAATGTGTTGGTCTCCAGGATATTAACGATATCACTTTGACTCCACATCAGCCGTCCCTCGCTGCCCGCGACCACCACCAGGTTCGTGTTGCCGCCCAGCCCGAGGAGCAGGGTGTTTTCCAGCCCGGTGGGTACCCCTTCCCGATACCAGGTGATGCCGTTGGCGCTGCTGAGGATGGTCCCGCGGTCTCCCACCGCGAGATACTGGTCCGGCAAGGCTTTGACCTCCCAAAGCCAGTCGCGCGGGCTCTCAAACGTCTCGAACCATAGCAACTCGTCGTTGGACCCGAAGTCCAGGCTCTCGACGAGCATCCCCGTCCGGCCGGAGACGAGGAAGGTGTCCCCGTCCCAGACGGCGGCGTAGTAGGGCCAGGTAGGCGCGGGGAGGGGGCTGCCCGCTCCGAGTTGGTCGCGCCAGGGGCCGTTGGGAGCGGAGCGGAGCAGCAGCGTGTTCTCGCCTGCCAGCAATTGCCACGGTTGGCGCGAACCGCCGGACGGTGTTCCCTGCGCGAACGTGTACAGGTCCCCCGTGGTGCCGGTCGTTGTCTGCTGCCAGTTGGCGCCCGAGTTGGCGCTGGTCAAGAGCGTGCCGGCGTCGCCCACCACAAAGAAAGTCCCGTCCACGAAGAAGACCCGATTCAGGTTTGAAGTTGTTCCACTGGAACGTGTTCTCCATGATTCTCCGTTCGTGCTGGTGGCGATGCGCCCGTTCTCACCGACGGCGACGAAGGTGTTGTTGCCGAAGGCCACGCCGCGCAGCCAGTTGGTGAAGGAGAGGCCGGTGACGCGTTGCCAGGGACCGCCGGCTTGCGAGCGGTAGATCGCTGCGTTGTCCCCCACCGCCACCGCGACGCCCGGGGAAACGGCTACGGCCTCGAGCCAGTCGGTCGTGGGTGGGGACACAGGTTCCGTTGCGAAGCCTTCTGCGAGGGTACCACGCAGGAGGGTCCCCACGGCACCGCAGACGATCACGTGCGGATCGGCGAAGGCGATGCCGCGCAACGTATTCGTGGTGCCGGTGGCGACGAGACTCCAGTGGACGCGGTTGCCGCTTGCGTATACCTGGCCGCGGTCTGTGACCTGCCAATACGTCCCGTTCCGGAAGGCCTGGTCGTAAACGTTGTTTCCGTGTGGCACCGGGTTCGACCAACGCCAAGGCAATGGAGGTTCGTCCGCAGCGAAGCCGCCGGCTACACACAGCAAGCACAGCAATGGAGAGCGGCAGAGCATGACGGGTTGAAAGCAGTCTCCTGGGCAACAGCGCGTGGTACAAGGTGATCTGTTAGCGATAACGTCCCCCTGCTTTGCCCGTTGCCAACCCTATACGGGCGTGCGTCAACTCCCGGTGATCTTCCGGTTTGGCCGGGTTCAGAACACCCGCAGGGGCTGACCTCACGGGCTTCCAGAAGGATCGTGCTTTCATGGGGCCAACGGGGCGTGAGTGTAAGGCGCCCGAAACCGGCGGGCAAGACTCGCGACGAGTCCTCCCGACGAATTCACGCCGCGGTTGCCCGGGAACGGTCCTTCCGCCACAGGGGAACGCCCGCGAGCAGCAGCAGGCACGCGACGGCGGCAACCTCGGGTTTGTACCGGACGGCACTCTGGATCAGGAACAGGCATACCGCCGCAAAGAGCAATGGCGTGAAAGGATAGCCCGGCACCCGATACGGTCGTTCGACCTCCGGCTCCTTCCGGCGCAGCACGATCACCGCCAGGGTGGACGCCAGGTAGAAAGTGTAAACGACGGCCGCGGTGTACAGGACCGCGTCCACAAACGAGCCCAGGGCCAGGATCAGGACGATGGCAATGCCTCCTTGGACCACGAGCGCCGCCGCGGGCGTTCCTCGCCGCGGATGCCATCGGCCCAACAGGCGGAACAACCGATGATCAGCACCCATCGCATACGAGATCCGCGCCCCGGTGAACACGAGTCCGTTCACGGCACCCAGCGCCGAGATGCACACCAGGGCCGCGATCACCGTGCCGCCCACAGCCGGGAAGACCTTCGCCACGGTTTCCGCCGCCACGGCGTGCGAGGCGGTCAGGCCCCCGTAGCCCAACACCCACAGGAACGCCGTGTTCACCAGCAGGTACAGCGTCGTCACCGCTGCCATGCCCAGGCAGAGGGCCCGCACGATGTTCCGGCGCGGGTCCTTCACCTCCGCCGCCACGTAGGCCATCTCGTTCCAGCCGCCGTAGGTGAACAGCACGAAGATCAAGGCCAGGCTGAACGGCGGCGCGCCAGGGGCGGCGGCCGCTCCCCGTTGCCCGGTTGGGCGATACACGCCGTGCCCACGATGAACAGCAGTCCCAATGCCTTCACCCCCCGTCAGCAGGTTCTGGGTCCACTTGCCTTCACGCACGCCCAGGACGTTGATCCACGTCAGCAGCGCCGTGGCTCCCACGGCGAAGACCTGCTGACCGTACGGAAACGACGTGCCGGCAAAAGGGTCCCAAGCCGCCCGCGCGTACGTCGCAAAGGCAAACGCCATCACCGCGATGTCGCCGGGCCGCACGATGGCAAGCTGCGCCCAGCCAAACAGAAAACCCGCCCATGGCCCGTACGCGCGGTTCAGGTAAACGTAGTCGCCTCCCTCCTTGGGATACGCCGTGGCCAACTCCGCGTAGCTCAGGGCACCGCAAAGCGACAACAACCCGCCCAACAACCAGATCCCCAGCACGCCTCCTGCACTGCCGGCACCCTGCGCGATGGCCGGCGCCATCTGATAAATGCCGGCGCCAATGATGATGCCGACGATCAGGCAGGTCGAATCGAGCAGCGTCAACGCGGGCCGCGGAACGGCCGGCGTGGTGACCGCGTCCGGGCGCGAATCAGGAGGGGCATCGTGTTTCATCGGCGCTGTGGACGGCACCCTACCAACCTGTCGCGTCGAGAACAGCAGAAACGCCTCCGCGTTCCCACACCGGCCGCACCGCGGATATGTCAATCTGTGGGACTGACCCCTTGGAGAGGACGAGCGGCTCTCCCCTACGCGTCGAGGTGACGAGACTCTGCTGCTGCGGCGGAGCTCTCTGAGTCGGCTCCTGCCGGGAGGTGGGGGCTTACAAATCGGGGGGGACAGATAAGCGCAGTCGGGGGCGGGTTGTGCGACGCTGCGCGCCATATGCAACCGGACTATCCGATGTTTGACGCCGGCCTCGAAGCCTTCAGCGTGGCGGATCTCTGCCATCCCGGGCCGCTGGCCGAGGCCGTCATCAGCAAGCTGAACCTCCTGCCCCCGGCCGGCTCGCCCACGAGCGGCTCGAACAAGGCATTCGCCTGATCCTGGACATCGTCCGCGACGCCGTGTGCGGCCGGTTCCACCGGCTGCGCTTGACGGCGCTGGCCGATTTCCTGGAGGCCTTGCACTACTTCCTCAAGTGGCGCGATCGGCGGCCGGACACGTGGGATGGCGGCTATGTGGACGACCTGGAAGTGGTGCTCCAAACCCTGGCGAGGCATGAGCCGACCGTCACCGCGTATCGCGAGTGGCGGCTGCTCACAGGTTGCGAATCTTCCATGCGTTACCCCGCCGCACCAGCCCGATACGCTCCCCCGGTTCTCCTGGCAGAAACTCGGCTTGGATGACCAGCTCGTCCCCCGCTGGTTCGGCCGAGAGAACTCGCAGACCCGGCATCAGGCGAAGCTGCTCCCAAGCCCGTTCGGCCTCATCTGACTCCAGCGCCTGACGCAACCACTTCCCCGTTTCATCCTCGGCAAAGGCCGAGAACAGCGCGTTCGTGTCCCGATGCTCGATGGCCCAGAGCAGGGATTGGAGGGTGGCTTCGGGCGACGCGAACCCGGCGAACTGCGCGTCCTGCCTGCGCAAGTAGCGGGTGGACGGCGCCGCCGCGTTCGTTCCCGCAACCCCGCTGGCGGTCCCGGGGGCGGCGTTCGTGGTTTCCGGCGGAAGGCCCAGGCTGGTGCGGAGCCGCTGGTGTTCGGCCCGGACGCCGTCCAGGTCTCGCACCTGCTGGCGCAACCGGGTGACCTCGCCGCGCAGGCGGATCAGTTCGAGCTTTTCGGTTTCGCTCAGCTCGGAAGAGGCAGGTGAAGGCGGCGCGGGCGGGTGCTCACCTAGCCGGTCATGGCGACGGGGTGGTTCTGCGAGTCGCGCCGTCTCAACCCTGAGTTGCCCGATCTGGCCGTGTTGACGGAAGGCCACGAAGCCGCCGCAAAGCGCGGCCACGGTCAGGACGAGAGTGCTGACGGTCGGGAGTCTCATGGCGCCGGTTCCTCCTCCGAAGGTTCCTCGGCTGGTTCGGCTGGGGCGGGAGCGGTGTCCGGCGGCAGGAGGCCGTACCGGAGCATCAGCTCCCGGGACATGGGGGCGGGCGGGGTGGTGTTGGGGTTTTCCGGGGCTGGGGGCGGGAGCCAGGCCGTAGCGCCGCAGCATTTCCTCGGGCATGGCGGGCGGGGAGCCGGTGCCCGGGGGTGCAGGAGCCCGTAACGTTCGAGCATCCGCTGGTCCATGGCGGGCGTGCCGGATGGCATCGGCTGGGGCGGGGGTCAAAGAACAGTTTGCCGTCGCGGTTGGCGAGGTTGGCCCGCTGTTCGGGGGTGAGCTGCTGCACGCTGCCGTCGCCCAGAGTGATGTTGTTGTGCAGGGGGCAGAGGAACATGACGCGCAAGGGTTCGAGGTCCGAGCCGAGGGGGCGAGGTATTCGTAGCTGGTGTGGGCGGGGGTGAACGAGGCCCAATCCGGGGCGGGCTGACGGCCTTCGTCGGCGGGGCAGACGAGGACCTTGGTCGAGACGATCTCGTTGCTCAGGGAGACGACGTCGGGCGGAAAGGTGTCGTTGTGGTCGGTGGCCCAGACGCGCACCGCGAGGCCGAGCTGCTTGAGGTTGTTGACGCAGGCGATGCGCTGGGCCTTGGCGCGGGCGGCGGCCAGGGCCTCGGCAGCGGCAGGATCCACGCCGGTCTGGGCGAGGGCCTGGGACCGAAGTTGCTCGTTCTGCGCTTTCAGGGCCTGCAGGCCAGCCAGTTCGGCGGCCAGCTCACCGGCAGTGGCGCGAAGGCGCTCAAGTTCGGCCGCGGCATCCGCTTGGGGGACAAAGACAGCCGGGGGCGTGGTGCTACCGGGAAGATCCGGGCGGGTGTCATTCGGGTGCTGCCGGCGGAGGCTTTCGAGTTCCTGGGTGAGTTGCCGGATCTCGACCTGTTGGACCGCCAGGACAACGAGGCAGACCGCGGCGAGGCTTCCGGCGGCGAGGGTCGGCCACCAGCGTTGCCACCAGGGGAGGGAACCGGCCGTGGCGGGGGTCGGTCGGTCCGCGGCTGCGGAATGCCCTGCAGGAGCTGGGGGCGCAGACTGGGTGGCGGCTCGGGCCGTGGGGCGTGACGCAAGACGGATTCGATCTGGTCTTCGGACGGATTCATGACTGGGACAGCGAATTCAGGTTTCGGGCGGAGTGGGGAGGGTGAGCAAAGTGGGATTGGAGTTGGTGGATGGCGGTGCGGAGGCGGTGCTTGACCGTGCTGGTGGCCACGCCCAGGGCGTTCGCGGTCTCGTCGAGCGTGAGGCCTTGGTAGTAATGCAGATGCACGGTATCGCGCAACCCGACCTCCAGCCGGTCCACCGTCGCGTAGACGGTGGCGGCGAGGTCGGTCTCGGCCACTTGCTGATCGGGAGTGGGACGGCAGTCGGGGCAATCCTCCCACCAGGCGTCCGGGCGGGACTCGAGACGGTGATTGGCGCGGCGCCAATCCTGGCAGACGTGCCAGGCGATGCCGTGAAGCCAGGAACTGAGCGAGGCGCGGCCGGCAAAGCGGGGGAGGGCGGACCAGACACGGGTGAAGGTCTTCTGGGTGAGGTCGGCGGCATCGGCCTCGCTGCCAGCCAACCGGCGCAGGAAAGCGTAGATCGGGCCGTAGAAGCGATCCACGAGCTCGGTGGCGGCGGACAGGTCGCCCCGACCCGCCGCTTCGATCAGTTGTCTGAAGTCACCATTCATGGCCGGTTATGGACTTAGTCGTGGGAGACTGTCCAGTTGGACAACGGAATCTGGGAGGGCGCACGGCACGGCGGCACAGCAGGCGGGGTGCTCTGGACGGTTGCGGGCGGGCGGTGGGGACACTACACTGCGCGTCGCTGTTGGCTTCGCGATCCGTTGCATGCACGCCTTTCTCGAATACCTGTGGGTGGCCGTTGCCGTCGTCCTGATGTTCGGCGCCTCGATTTTTGTCCATGAACTGGGGCACTTCGTGGTGGCGCTGTGGCGGCGGATGCGGGTGGAGGCGTTTGCCATCGGGTTCGGGCCGCGCATCTGGAGCCGGGTGCGGGACGGCATCGAGTACTCGGTGCGGTGGATCCCGGCGGGCGGCTTTGTGCGGCTGCCGCAGATGATCACGTCGCCGGCGCTGGAAGGAGAGAGTACCGAGGGGGCGGGGCGAAGCCGTTGCCGCCAGCGCCGCCGTTTTCGCGGATCCTGGTGGCGTTTGCCGGGCCGCTGATGAACGTGGTATTTGCGTTCGCGGTGGCGGGGATCCTCTACTTCACGGGCCTGCCGGTGCCGGTCAACCCGGCGGTGGTGGGGCACGTGGATCCGGAGTCGCGGGAGTATGCGTTGGGCATCCGGGATGGCGACCGGGTCGTCGAAGTGGCCGGGAAACCGGTGAAGTCGTGGGAGGACGTGCATGAGATCGTGATGCTCTCGCGGGTCAACACGATGCCGGTGGTGTTCGAGCGCGAGGGGCGGCGTGCTACGTACGACCTGACGGCAGAGGTGAACCCGGTGATCGGTCTGAAGATGCTGAAGCTCGATCCCCAGGACCACCCGGTGGTGCGCGAGGTGATGAAAGACAGCGCGGCGGAGGCGGTCGGGCTCAAGCCGGGCGACACGGTGCTCTCGTTTGCGCAGGTGCCCATCGCGGGGCGTGAGCAGTTCATCAAGCTCATCCAGCAGCGGCCGGAGCAGCCGACCGAGCTCGTCATCCGGCGCGGGGAAGAAACGCTGACGCTGACCATCACGCCGCGGCTCAACCCGGCGACGCAGATGGGGTTGATCGGCGCCAGCATCGGGAGCAGCTCGCAGGTGGTGTACGTGGTGCAGAAGCCGGGACCGACCCCATGGGCAAACTTCGTGGATGTCTGGAACAAGACCATCGGGACCATCGGCGCCCTGATCTACTCGAAGCAGACAGGCGTGGGGGCGAAGGACCTGTCCGGGCCGGTCGGGATCTTCGCGATGCTGGCGGCGCAGGTGAGCACGGACTACCGGCTGGCGCTGAATTTCCTGGTGCTGCTGAACATCAACCTGGCGATTCTGAACCTCCTGCCGATTCCGGTGCTGGATGGGGGCACATTTTGATGGCGCTGTTCGAGAAGATCCGGGGCCGGCCGCTGAGCTTCAAGTTCGTGGAGTACGCCACGACCGGTTTCGCGCTGCTGCTGATTTCGTTCATGTTGTACGTGACGTTTTTCGATTTGAAGCGCCTGCCGTTGATCCGGCTGCTGTTTGATCGGGAGACGCGGATCGAGCAGGTGGCGCCGGCCGGTTCGGCGGTGCCCGGCAGCTCCTCTTCGCCGGCCCCCACGCCGGTCCCTTCGCCTGCGACGCCATGAAGTACTGCGACTCGGTCTATCGCTATCAGCGCCGGCTCACGCGGGAGGTGGTCGTGGGCGACCCGCAGCGGGGCGGGGTGATCATCGGCGGCCATCATCCGGTGGTGCAGCAGTCCATGATCACGTGTGACACCATGGACACGGCGGCGTGCGTGCAGCAGACGCTCGACCTGGTCGAGGCCGGCTGTCAGCTCGTCCGCATCACGGCCCCGACCGTGCGGGACGCGGCCAACCTCGAGCACATCGCCGCCGAGCTGCGGCGGCGCGACTGCTGGGTGCCGTTGGTGGCCGACATTCACTTCAAGCCCGAGGCGGCGCTCGAGGCGGCGCGCTGGGTCGAGAAGATCCGGGTCAACCCGGGCAACTTCGCTGACTCGAAAAAGTTCGCGGTGAAGGAGTACACGGACGCGCAATACGCGGCCGAACTCGAACGCCTGGAGGAGAAATTCACGCCGCTGGTCCTGCTCTGCCAGCAGCTTGGGCGCGCCCTGCGCATCGGCACGAACCACGGCTCGCTGAGCGATCGCATCCTCAATCGTTACGGGGACACGCCGCTGGGGATGGTCGAAAGCGCCCTGGAGTTCGCCCGCATCTGTCGCCGGCACGACTTCCACCAGTTCGTGTTCTCGATGAAGGCGAGCAACCCGAAGGTGATGATCGAGTGCTACCGCCTGTTGGTGGCGCGGCTGAACCAGTTGGGACCCGACTGGAACTACCCGCTGCACCTGGGCGTGACCGAGGCGGGCGAGGGCGAGGACGGCCGCATCAAGTCCGCCATCGGCATCGGGTCACTGCTGGCTGACGGTCTGGGGATACGATCCGGGTTTCGCTGACGGAAGACTCGCCGCATGAGATTCCGGTGTGTGAGGATCTTATCACGCTGACGCCGCGCCTGGCCAACACGACGGTGCACGTGCCGGAGCTACCGCCGTCGTTCGATCCTTTCAGTTTCGAGCGACGGGCGACGCCGGAGATCGAGCTGCCGCGGGTGGTGGCTCACGGGAGTGTGCCGGCCGTCCGGTGCGGGGGCGAGCAGACGGTGCGGGTGGTGGTGACGGAGCGGGTGTTTACGGGGGTGGCGCCGAAGTTGACGCCGCGTTCGGATCTGCAGCCCGAGGCCATCTATGAAGAACTGCGGGTGCACGAGGTGGACCCGCGCTCCGATTTCACGATGGACGAGGAAACGCAACTTCTGTCGGTGCGCGATGGCCTGGATCTGGCGCCCCTCCCCGCGTTCCGGTTGTTGGCGGCGACGCTCCGCCAGCGGGGGTGTCGCCACCCGATCCTGCTGAAGGACACCCTGCACCCGGCGGAGCTGCACTCGCCGCGGCTGACCCTGCTGCATTCCGCGGCGGTGATCGGGGCCTTGCTGGCCGATGGCATCGGAGATGCCATCCTGGTGCGGTCCGAGCCCGACCCGATGGCGGCGTTGCGCCTCGCGTACAACATTCTGCAGGCGGCCGGATGCCGCTCGTTCAAGACCGACTACGTGGCGTGCCCGAGCTGCGGACGGACGCTGTTCAACCTCCAGACCATCACAGCCCGCATCAAATCCCGAACCGACCATCTCAAGGGCGTGAAGATCGCCATCATGGGCTGCATCGTGAACGGGCCGGGGAGATGGCCGATGCGGATTTCGGCTACGTGGGTGGGGCGCCGGGCAAGGTGAACCTGTACGTGGGCAAGAAGCCGGTGAAGTTCAACATCCCGGAGGCGGAGGCGGTGGATCGGCTGGTGGACCTGATTCGCGAGCACGGCAAGTGGGTCGAACCGGAGCTGCGGACGGCGCCCGTGGGTGCTTGAACGTCGACCCGCGGTCGCCCGCCGAGCTCAAAGCTCAAGGGAAGCGTTCTGTTCCTGCCGGACCTGCTCACGGGCCATGAACCGCGGGGGTGCAGGCTGGCAGCCCGCACCACAGGTTCAGGGAGCGCCTCTCTCAGCCCCATCCCCGATGTTCGTCATCGGCGGAGAATCCAAGACGGGGCGTCCCTCCACCGATTACGAACATCGGGGATGGGGTAGTGACGGGTCGGGCGGTTCATAGAGAGCTCCAGGATTCCCATGGTCGGAACCGCGTGCACCCTGCCCGGCATGCCCGGCGGCGCGCCACTGATTCATCCGGACACGGGCAACCAAGGTTCTCGCATGGCCTCCGAAATAGCCCCGGTTGAAGATTCCTCCGTCCGCCGCTACTCTCGGCCGATGACGACTGAGACCAACGGGCCGTGGGTGGGCATCCTGATGGGCAGCAAGTCGGACTGGGACGTGATGCGCGCGGTGCCGGACACGCTGGATCAGTTCGGCGTGCCGCATGAGTGCCGGGTGCTGTCCGCGCACCGGACGCCGCGCGAGACGGCCGCGTATGTCGAGGGCGCGGAGGCGCGGGGGATCGAGGTGCTGATTGCGGCGGCGGGCGGGGCGGCGCATCTGGCCGGGGTGACCGCGGCGCACACGGTGCTGCCGGTGCTGGGGGTGCCGATGGAAAGCGCGTCGTTGAAGGGGCTCGATTCGCTGCTGGCGACGGTGCAGATGCCTGGCGGGGTCCCGGTCGGGACGCTGGCGATCGGCAAGCCCGGCGCGGTGAACGCGGCGTTGCTGGCGGTGGCGATCCTGGGGTGAAACGACCAGAGCTGCGCGACAAGCTGCGGGCGTTCCGGGCCGGGCAGGCCGCGAAGATCCTGGCCGAGAAACTGGTCTGATCGCCATGGCAGCGCCTCCACAATGCCGCGGGTGGGGCGGGGGACTGTTGCGGTTGTTCCTGGCGGTGCAGGTGACGCTGGCGGGTGGGGCGGCGGTGCCGCTGGGTGGCCAGGAGAGGTTGCAGCAGTTGACCCGCCTGCCGCGGTTCAGCTTCAACTTCGGTCTCAGCTTTCGCGGCACGGAGGGTTTCGAGCTGACGGTGGGCACCCCTGATCCCACGCGCGAGCTGACCGCCTTACGGGAGGCGTTGACCGGCCAGACCGACGACGCGCCGCGGTTTGTGCGGCTGGGTCGGGTGCTGGATGGGCTGAACGAGATGGCGATGGCCCAGCGGGCGTACGCCCGGGCGGTCGAGCTGTACGAGCGACAGGGGGCGGCGGACTCGCGCGAGATCGCGGTCCTGGTGGGTTACGCGGATGCCCTGCGGGGTCAGAACCAGTTCGCGGCGGCGGAACGGCTGCTGCGCCGGGCGGTTGAGATCGCCCCCGAGGACTGGCAACCCCGGCCGGCGTTGGCCCGGTTGCTCGGCCTCACGGCCATCCACGCCCTGGCCAGCCTCGAGGGCAAGCCCGCGGGCATCGACTGGGCGCAGCTCTTGTCCGACCCGGCTGCCGTGCGTCTGAACGCGGCGGGCGTGGAGGAAGCCGAACGCCGGTTGGCCGAGGCCGTGCAGGAGGCGGAACGCGGAGTGAAGCTGGGGCCGCAGCAGGCTGACACGTTCCTGGCGCGCGCCAACGTGGGGACGGCGCGGCGCCTGGCCTCTGCGTTGCGCGCGCTCACGGAAGCGCCGGAGGATGAGCCCGCGGCCCGGATCTGGGCCGTGAACCGAGCCATCTTCCATCGGGACGCGCTTCCGGACCTGTGGGCGGCGGCGCGACTGAGCCCGGAACAACCCGCAGGCCTGGGGCTGCGCGGTCCTGCTTGAACTGATGGCGGAGGGCCTCCGGCAGGAGTCTGCGCGGCGCCGAGGCCTTGCTCGCCGATAATCTCTGGTCGCGCCTGCCCGAGTCCTCTCGCGTGACGGTCCGCGAGGCCCTGGCGCGGCTGGAGAGCATGAGTGAAGGGCGGGAACCGGCGGCCGCCGCCGCCGCCCTGACCCTGCTGGGCTGGTTCCAGGGCTTTCTCCTGAACGACCCCACGCGGGGCGAGGCGACGCTGCGTCGCGCCCTCGTTCTTGACCCCGGCCACTCAAGTGCGTGGGAGACGCTCACGGCGTTGCTGGTGGTGGCGCGACGGATGGATGCGCTGGTCGAGGTGTGCCAGGCCCGGTTGGAACGGGCCGACACACCGCATCACCGCCTGATGCTGGTCAAGGCCTACGAGAAGGCGCAGCAAGTCCCGGCCATGCGCCGGGAGGCCGAGGAGACGCAGGCCCGCTATCCCGAACATTTCCTCGCCAACCTCACGCTCGCCGCCGCCCTCCTGAAGACCGGCGAGGAAGCCGCGCGGGCGCGGGCGGTGCAGTATCTGGCGAAGGCGACGCAACTGGCCGGCGAGAGCCCGCCGCGCGACGCGGCTCTGGAACTCTGGTTCCAGCGGGGCCTCTACTTCGGCCTCAGCGGTCAGCGGGCGGTGGCCCGGACGCACTTTCGTCAACTGCTCGAAGCCGGGGCTGATCCCGAGGAAGTGCGGGAGGCGTTGCAGGCGCTGGACCAGATGGGCGAGTGAGATCCGGCCCGCGGGGGTGGGTCGTTTGCAATCGGCGGTGCGTGGTCAATACTGTGTCGGTTTCGTCATGAAGACAGGATCTCCAACACCACCGAGGTTCACAGGGCACGGCCGGCGTCTCGCCCGCGCCGGCTGGGCGGGGCTGGGACTCGCGGCCTGGTTGGGCGCGCTGCCGGCCGTCGCCGCCGTCACGGGTTGGCTGGCCTGGCGCGGTCCCGAGCAAAGCGGCGTGTCGCGCGAGACCGGCCTGCCGGACCGGATCGAGTCGAAGGAAGCCGCGCTTTGGACGGTGGACTGGCCCGGGCAATCGACGCCCGTCATCGCCAACGGCAAGCTTTACATCCTGGGGTACGAGGACCTGGGGCCGGACCTGCAGGAAGGCGTGGCGTGTTTCGACGCCGAGACCGGGCGGCTACTGTGGCGACGGACCTTCAACGACTATCTTAGCGACGTCATCTATCTGCGGTATGCCACGAGTTCACCGGCGGTGGACCCGGAGACGGGCAACGTCTATTTCCAGGGTACGCAGGGCATTCTGGCCGGATTCACGGCGGACGGCCAACGGCTCTGGCAGCGCGCCTTGATGGAGGAATTCGGGCGGCTCACCTTCCCGAATGCGCGCACCGGCTCGCCGTTGATCGATCGCGACCTGGTGATCACCCGCGGCATCACCAGCAACTGGGGCGCGCAGGGTGCGGGAGGGATCGCTTCTACGCGTTCGACAAGCGGACAGGTGAACTGGTGTGGTCCGCAAGCCTGGGCGATCGCCCGATGGACAATTCCTTCTCGCATCCGTACCTGGGCTGGTTCCGGGGCAAACGCGTCCTGTATGCCGCCACGGGCGACGGTGCGGTGGTGTGCGTGAATGCCCGGACGGGGGATCCACTGTGGCGGGTCCCGCTGGCCAAGGCCGGGATCAACGCCACGGTGGTCGTCCACAACGACGACAAGATCGTGGCGATCTTCGGCACCCCCTATGAGCCGGGCGAGATGGTCGCCCTCAAGATCCCGGACGTGGAACCCGCCACGCCGCGGTCCGGACCCGTGCTGGTCGAGCGCGCCATGGTGGAGCTCTGGTCCAACGACGCCTCGACTTCGACCAGCTCGCCCATCCTGGTGGGCGACCGGGTGTACGTGGTGAAGGAGAAGGGCGATCTGATCGCGGTGGACGTGCACAGCGGCAAGGTCTTTTGGAGCGTCCGCCTGGGCATCGAGCAACGGAACTCCTGCCCGCTCTACGCCGACGGCAAACTCTACGTCCCGATCCTCGACAACCCGACCGGCAAGGACCAGGGCGACTCGAGCGAGGCGGGGACCAAGGGCGGGTTCTACATCCTGCGCGATCACGGGGACACGGCGGAGATGCTCACCCACATCGAGCTGGACGGCCGCTGCTTCGGTTCGCCCGTGGCCTACAACGGGAAGATCTACCAGCAAACGAACCGCAAGCTCTATTGCTTCGGACGACCCGGCAACAATCCCGGCCTGCCACCGCCGACGGTCGAGCGGGCGTGGCCGCAACCGGGGCCGGCGGCGCAACTGCAGATCGTGCCGGCGGAAGTGGTGCTCAAGCCGGGCGAGAAGGCGGCCTTCCGGGCGCGCCAACTCGATGCCAATGGCCTGCTGGTCGGGCCGGTCGCCGAGGTGAGCGCCTTGCGTTGGCAGGAATATGTGCCGCCGACCGCGCTGGTGAAGGCTACGATGCAGGGTGCCTTCAACCCGGCGGGCGAACTCGAGGTGCCACCCACGGCCACGTTGTCGGCCGGCGCGTGGGAGGCCACGCTCGACGGTTTGCACGGCTACATCCGTGGTCGGGTGCTGCCGATGCTGCCGCTGCGTGAGGATTTCGAGGGGTTCGTGCTCAGCAACACCACCACGAACACCGCCGAGCCGCCCACGGCCTACACCTACCCGCCGCTGCCCTGGATCGGCGCCCGGTTCCGCTTCGAGGTGCGCGAGGTGGCGGGCACCAAGGCGTTGACCAAGACGATTGACAACAAGTTCTTCCAGCGCGCCACCGCGTTCATCGGCCGTGCCGACTCGCGGGATTACACGATCCAGGCGGACGTGCGCAGCGAGGGCAGCCGCCGCAAAATGTCGGAGGTGGGGTTGATCAACCAGCGTTACCTGATCGTGCTGAAGGGCAACTCCCAGGAACTCGAGGTCAACTCGAACCAGGAACGCCTCAAGGTCGCCGTGCCCTTCCGCTGGTCGCCAAACGCCTGGTACACGTTGAAGGCACGCGTGGACGTTGCGCCGGATGGCTCCGGCATCGTGCGCGGCAAGGCCTGGCCCGCCGGCGAGCCCGAACCGGAGGCCTGGACCATCGAAGTCCCCCACCGCACCGCCCATCAGGAGGGTGCGCCGGGGCTGTTCGGCTTCTCGCCGCAGGAGATGCGCGTGTTCATTGACAACCTCGCTGTAACCCCGAACGCTCACCCCGCACTGAATTCCCGATGAAGTTCCATTCCCTTGCCCCGTTATTCCTCGTCTCGCTGGGGTCGCTGGTCGCCGCGGCCGATGACTGGCCGATGTGGGGCGGCACCGTGCAACGCAACATGTACTCGCCGGCGAAGGACCTGCCCGACCGCTTCGACCCCGGCCAGTTCAAGGCCGGCTCCGAGGACGTCGATCTCGCCACGACCAAGAACGTGAAGTGGGTGGGCAAGCTGGGTTCGCAGAGCTACGGCAACACCAGCGTGGCCGGCGGCAAGGTCTTCGTGGGCACCAACAACGACTTCCCCGCGACCCCCAGCACCAGGGCGACCGGAGCATCCTGATGTGTTTCGACGAGCAGACCGGGGCGTTCTTGTGGCACCTGGTGGTGCCCAAGCTCAAGTCCGGCAAGGTCAACGATTGGGAAAACCTCGGCCTGCTGTCCTCGCCCACCATCGACGGCAACCGGCTCTACCTCGTCACCAGCCGCTGCGAGATCATGTGCCTCGACACCGAGGGGCTGGCCAACGGCAACGACGGCCCCTTCACCGACGAAGCCAGCTACTTCGTCAAGGACACCGGCCGGCCGCCGGCGAAACTCGGTCCCCACGACGCCGACATCATCTGGGTCTACGACATGATGGACGAGCTCGGGGTGTTCCCCCACAACGCCTCGAACAGCTCCCCGCTGCTCCTCGGCGACTTGGTGTACGTGTGCACGTCCAATGGCCAGGACTGGACCCACGTCAACATCCCTTCCCCCTCGCCCCCAGCTTCGTGGCCGTCAACCGGCTCACCGGCAAGCTCGCCGGTGAGGACAACGCCGGCATCGGCCCGCGCATCTACCACGGCCAATGGGGCTCGGGCGGCGCCGGCCAGGTCAACGGCCGCTGGCAGGTCTTCTTCGGCGGCGGCGACGGCGTCCTCTACGCTTTCGGTGCCGAACCTTCGAAAGGTACCGGCGCGCCCATCGTTCCCGTGCTGCCCGGTCCGCCGCTCGCCAACGAGGAGGATCCGGAGATGGATTACCTCAAGAAGATCTGGTGGTTCGACTGCAACCCGCCCGAGTACAAGATGCGCGATGGCAAACCCATCCGGTACCCTGACCCGGAAGGCCCGAGCGAGATCAACGCGACACCCGTGTTCTACAAGAACCGCGTGTATATCACGATCGGCCAGGATCCCGAACACGGCGAGGGCGTCCGGCCGGCTCGTTTGCGTGGATGCCACCGGGACGGGCGACATGACCGCCAGCGGGCTGATCTGGGAGTACCGCGGCATCCACCGGAGCATCTCGACAGTGTCGATTGACCCCACGACCGGCCTGCTCTTCGTCGGGGATTTCTCCGGCTTCGTCCACTGTCTCGATGCCGAGACGGGCCAGGTGTACTGGACCTACGACATGAAGGCACACATGTGGGGCAGCACGCTCGTCGCTGACGGCAAGGTGTATATCGGCGATGAGGACGGCGACCTCGTCGTGCTTGCGGCCACCAAAGGTCGTCCCCTGCCCCCGGAGCGCGTCAGGCCCGGAGCGCCGCCGAACGCGGCCGAGTTCCTCAGCGAGTGCAATCTGGGCGCGCCGATCTACTCGACCCCGGTGGTGGCCAATGGGGTCCTGTACGTGGGTAGCAACACCCACTTGTATGCCTTCCACGACTCCGCTCGCGCCGCGGCGCAGCCGGATGCTCCCGCCCCCGTGCCGGTGAAGTGATCTCCGACCATGAGTGTTGCTACCACTGCTGTCTCGGAAGCCCAGGCCCGGCTTGACCGCCACGTCCGCGAGATCGTGGCCTGGCATTTCTCGCCCGAAACCGGTTGTCCGTTCTGGCTCGAATGGGCCGCCAAGGCCGGGTGGGATCCGCGCACCGAGGTCCGATCCTTCGCGGATCTGCTCGCGCGCTTTCCCCATTTCCAGGACGAATGGCTGCGGGATCTCCAGCCCGAGGTCTGGGTGCCGGCGGCGTTCCGCGGCCGGCCTTACAACATCTTCGAGACCGGTGGCACCACCGGGATGCCCAAGCAGCGGATCGGGTGGAACGACTACAAGGTGGATTACGAGGAGTTCAGCGGGAAGATCCGGGACGAGCATTTCCCGCGCGGCGCGGCCTGGCTGATGGTGGGGCCCACCGGTCCGCGTCGCCTCCGCCTCGCCATCGAGCACCTGGCCAACTTCCGGGGCAGCCCCTGCTATTTCGTGGACCTCGATCCGCGCTGGGTGAAGAAGGTCATCGCGGCGCGGCAGTTCGACCAGGCGCGGGCGTACATGGACCACGTGGTCGAGCAGGGCGTGACGCTGTTGAAGCACCGGCGGATTGCCGGGTTGTTCACCACACCCAAGCTCCTCGAGGCGCTGGCCGAGAAGATCAACCTGTACGAGGCCGGCGTGCGCGGCGTGTTCTGTGGCGGGACGACGATGGCGCCGCAGTACGTGCGGTACATCCTCGAGGAGGTGCTCGAGGGGAGGATCGGGTTTTACCCCACCTACGGCAACACGCTGATGGGGCTGGCCGCCAGCGTGCCGTTGCTGCCCGAGGACAAGTTCTCGGTCACCTATTACGCGCCCCAGCCGCGTGCGGTGTTGCGTGTGGTGGACCCGCAGAACACGAGCCAGCTCAAGGGCTATGGCGAGTGGGGGCGGGTCGAACTTACCACCCTCACCCAGGAGTTTTTCATGCCGCGGTTTCTCGAGCGTGATGAGGCCATTCGCCGCGAACCGCGGGCCCCCTACGCCTGGGATGGCGTGGCCGAGGTGCGACCCTTCGGCGCGCTCGAGAAGACGATCGTCGAGGGCGTCTACTGACGCCGCACGGCTCGTTCCGGCTTTACACCCCGGCGGGCGTCGTCAACGCTGCCGCCATGAGCAAGCGCTGCGTGCTGGCGTGGTGGAGCGTGGTCCTGGTCCTCGCCGGGGGTTGCACCACCCAACGCATCACCAACCTCACGGCGCGCCAGACGCTGCGGCCGCTGGACGGGCTGCATCGTTTCGAGGCGGCCTGGTCGAGCAACCAGCGCGCGATCCGACCCGAGAGCTTCACGCCTTACGTCGTGATCGGCACCGAGTTCCACCCGATGCAGCGTACCTTGCTCACCTCGAATAGTTGGGAGGCGCTGGTGCCGCTGCCGCCGGGCCAGCAGTTCGTGAATTACCGTTTCAAGTTCGAGTACCATTACAACGGTTTCGGAAAGCAACATCCGGACAGCCTGACCACCGGCACCTACCAACTGGAGGTGCTCGAACCGTAGCGCCGCGACGCGGCCCCGCCCGTGCCGTCCCGATGTCGTCCTCCGGCCCGCCTCCCCCGTACGCTCCGGAGCCGGCCCTCCGCCACGCCACCTGGCTGGTGCTTGCGGCCGGGGTGCTCCTGTTCGCCGTGCGCCTGGCGGGCCCGGCCGACCTGACCGACAACGACCAGGAAGGCCCGACGGCGTATGTGCTCGACATCCTGCAGAACGGACACTGGTGGGTGCAACGGGATGCGCACGGGGAGATCGCCTCGAAGCCCCCGCTTTACCCGTGGCTGGCGGCGCTCGCGGCGCTCGCCGCGGGCGGCCTGACCCGCTTCACCCTCTACCTGCCCTGCGCGCTGGCCGTGGTCGGGACGGCCCTGCTGATGCTCCGTGCGGGGGCCCGCTCGTTCGGGGTCACCGCGGGTTTGCTGGCCGCCTGGTCGCTGTTGTTCTCCTCCTTCGGACTCAAGCACGTGGTGTTGGCGCGGACCGACGCGGTCTTCATGGCCACGGTCACGCTGGCGGCGCTCGCCGCCCACCGCGCCTGGACAACCGGGCGCGGCGAAATCGGGTTCTGGCTGGCCGCCGGCGCCGCTTCCCTGACGAAGGGGCCGCTGGGACTCGGGCTGGCGGCCGGGGGCTGGCTCGCCGCATGGTGGGAAGGGCGTGGCCAGGAACCTTGTCCGCTGCGCTTGCGGCTTTGGCCGGGCGTGGCGCTGTATGCCGTGCTGTTCGGCGGCTGGTTTGCGCTGGCCTACGCGGAGGTGGGGGCGGCGCTCACCGAGAAGCAGGTCGGTCGGGAACTCCTCGGCCACCTGAGCGGCGCCTCGGCGGGCGGGCATTGGCCCGGGGCGAAGCCGTTCCATCCGCTGCTGTATTTCCTGTCCCGGTTCGCCCCGTGGAGCCTGCTGGCTTGCCTCGGGTGCTGGCGGGTCTGGCGTCGGCCGGCGCCGCGGCTCGCGGAGCGGCGCTTCGAGAGGTTCCTGGTCTGCTGGTTGGCCGTGGGGATGGTGGTCTTCACGGTCGCGTCGCACAAGCGGGCGGACCTGCTGCTGCCGCTCCTGCCGGCGGCCGGGCTGCTGGCGGGCCGGGAACTGGCCGGGCTCCTGGCCAAGGTGCGTCCGGTGCGGATCTGGCAGGGGGCAGGCGTGGTGGGATTGGTGGTGCTGGCCACGGCGCCGCTGCTGACCCGGCTCAAGGCCGAGTCGGGCGAAGTCATGCCTCAGACCCGCGCGATGCGGCAGTTGGCGCTGTGGTGGCGGACGCAGGCGCCGCCGGGACTGCCGCTCACGTTCGCGGGCAACGCGATGACACTCGAGTTCTACCTGCAACGACACCAATTCCACGTCAGCCCGGCGCTGGCGGCGCGGTTGTTGTCGGGGGAGGCGGCGGGCTTTGTGGCGGTGGCGGACTTCGCGGCGCTCGAGGCCCTGCGACCTCCCGGACAGGTCTGGCACGAGCTGGCCCGGGCACCCGTCGAAGGCGAGCCCTTCATCCGGCTCCTCAGCAACCGGTCGTCACTCAGCCGCGAGGAAACGATGGCGGTCGCGGTGGGCCCCGTGTTGGTGCGACTCACCGACGCGACGCTGGTCACGGCGAACTGGCTGGATTTCACGTTGGCCACTTCTGCCGGCGGAGCGGGCGGCGTGGTGACGTTGCAGAACTCTGCGCCGCGCGCCGTGACCGTCGGCGTGCGCTGGCAGGGCGGGCAAAGCCGGCTGGTGCAGCGGCGGACCCTGCAACCCGGCGAATCCTGGGAGGTCCGGCAACGCGACGCAGATTCGGTCTGGCTGCGTTAGCCGGACGATGGTAGCTTGCGTCGCGACGCTGGGTGGGGAGGGCCGCCGGCGGTGTGTGGCTGGACCCGACCAGAGGATGCGAAGACCCATGAATGCGCAACCGAGTTTCGAGCAGGCCCAGGCCTTTGTGAGTTGTCATCTGCGACCGCCGGCCCGACCGGCTCCCCGCGTCGGCTGGCGGTGACGCTCTCCCGGCAGACCGGTTCCGGGGCGTGGCTGGTCGCCCGACATCTGGCGGGGTTGCTCGACAAGCGGGCGCCTGCCGAGGGCGTGCACTGGACCGTCTTCGACAAGGAGCTGGTGGAGAAGGTCCTGACCGATCATGACCTGCCCAGGAAACTGGCCGAGTTCATGCCCGAGGACCGCGTGTCGTTGCTGGACGACATGGTGGCGGAGTTGCTGGGCCTCCATCCGCCCACTTGGACGCTGGTCCGCGCGGCGTCCGACACGATTCTCAAGCTGGCGGAGCTGGGCAACGTGATCCTCATCGGCCGCGGCGCCCATATCATTACCGCCAAGCTCCCGCATGTGTTCCATGTGCGCCTGGTGGGCTCGGCCGAACGCCGGCTCGAACGGGTGATGACCCATCTCCAACTGGACCGCAAGGCCGCGGCGGAGTTCATTGAGCGCACCGATCGCGGTCGCCACCGCTACCTGCGTGAGCACTTCAAGGTGGAGCTGGATGATCCGCTGCGGTTTGACCTGACGGTGAACACGGACCGGATCTCCTGCGAGCTCGCAGCCGAACTGATCGCCGACGCGATGCTCAAGCGGACCGAGCCGCCGTACGCCGAGGCGAGGCGTTGACGCACGGCGGGCGCGGACGCAGCGCCCCTCGGGGAGAGGGGGAGGAACGAAAAGCGGTGCCGAAGCACACGCACTCCACGCGCCGCGCGACACCGGCCACCACCTGTCAGGCGCGGAGCGTCTGGAGTGCGGCGTCTTCCAGCGCCGCTTTGGGTAAGCGGCAGGCAAGCGAGGGAACGAACGGCGCGGGGTGACGGCGCACGACTGCGATCGCCGGGCCCGTTCGGCCGTCAGGTCCCCGGCGGTTTGGTGAAGACGCTGACGGGCTTCGTGAAACCGGCGGCCTTGACGGCGTCCATGACGCTGACGAACCGGCCGACGGGGGTCTCCGTGTCGGTGCGCACGGCCACCGGGGTGTCCGGGTTGCGGGCGGCCAGGGTGGTGAGCTCGGCCTCGAGCTGTTCGAGCGTGACCGCCTTCTTGCCGAGGTAGAAGTGCGGCGGCTCCTTGGCCACGGTGATGATGAGGTTGTTCTCGGCACCGCCCTCGCTCTTTGCCGGGACTCGGGGAGCACCAGCTTGATGGCCGGCTGCTGTTTGAACGTGGTGGTGGCGATCATGAAGATGAGCAACACCACCAGGATGTCGATCAGCGACACGATGATGATCGAGGGCGGCTGCCGACGACGACGGACCAGGAAGCGCATGGCGCGGCTCAGCGGGTTTCCGCCCGCTGTTTGGCCGCCGCCTTCCGGGTGGCGGCCGGCGCCCGGTACTGCTTGCGGAGGAACTCTTCGAGGAGGGTTTCCATCTCGACGGCGAGCGACTCGACGCGCTTGCTGTAGTAGCTCCAGGAGATGAGGGACGGGATGGCGATGAGGAGGCCCGCCAGGGTGGTGTTCAGCGTGATCGAAATGCCGCGGGCAATGCCGGCATTGTCGCCCAGCCCCACGCGGCCGATGTCCCCGAACAGGACGATCATCCCGTGGAGCGTGCCCACGAGGCCGAGGAGCGGGGCAATGCCGGTGATGATCTCGAGCACCACGAGCCCACGCTCCAGGCGGACGACCTCATGCCGGGCCCGGGTCTGCACGCAGTCGGCGTTGTCCGCCTTCGGATAAGGCAGATGCTCGATGGCCAGCAGGACCAGGCGGCTGAGCGGGGAGGGCTTCTGCTGGCAGAGGACCTGGAGGTTGGGCAGGTCATCCTTGTTGTGGCATTGGTCCAGGGCGTCCTCCACCACCTCGGGCGCGACCTGACTGCGGCGCAAGGCGAAGGCCCGCTCAATGATGAACGCCACGCTCACGATGGACGTAAGCACCAGGAGGATCATGAACGGCCCGCCGGCCTGAAGAAACTGCAACATAGAATTCAGCACGCTCACGCCGACTCAGTAGTAAAAGGTGAACCGCACATCCCGATGGTCGGCGCCGACCATGCGGCGCACCTCGCTGGGCCAGCGTTCGTACGGCGAAGGACGGGTGATGGCCATCTGGCAGATGGTCGTGTAGATCTCGCCCACATTCGACTCGGTGACCCGCAGATCGGTGATGCGCCCGTCCACCGTGAGCCGGAAGTCGAGCACCACTTTCCCCAGACGGTCAAAGCTGTACCGCTGTTCCTCGAGGAGCGCGTACCAGCAGTTCTGGACCGCCTGCACGAAGCGGTAGTCGTAGTTGCCCAGTGGCGTTCCCCGCACTTCCAGCGACGACACGATCGAGAACCGGCGCACCCCCGTCCTGCGCCATCTTCCGCCCGATCAACGCGCTCTCGGTGTTCTGGTCCATCTGCGCGCGCGCCGCGGCGATCGTGCGCGGCCGAACCCGAGACGGCTCGACAACCTCCGGGACGTTCGGGGCCGCGACGGGTGGGGTGGGACGAAGCACCTCGGGTCCAGGCTTCGCCTGAACGGCCTCGCCCGGTTCGAGGGCGGGGCGCTCCGGTTCCCTGGCCGGTGCGGGTGGTTCCAGAGGTGGAGTCGGCCCTAGGGCCGCGGCTTCCTTGGGGCGCGCGGGCGGCACGGGTTCGGCCAGCGCGATGGGTTGGGCGACAACGGGCGCGGGCGGGGGCGTCGGGAGGACGGGCCCGATCGGAGTCCAGGGTCTTGAGGACCAGGTTCTGGGTGCCGTCAAGTTGGGGGCGGTCGGTGTCGCGGTTGACATCGGGATTGCCGGCGCGTGAGGACACCGCGGCGTAGTACGGGGTGTTGGCGGGCTCCTCCTCGGTCGCCTGGGAAGGGTCCACGTCGACGAAAACGACGGGGACCTGTTGCACTTCGCGTTCGCGGGCGGCGGCCGGGGCGGGCAAGAGCGCGGTGCGCGGATCCGGCTTGGGCTGCAGCCACTTCGCCAGCATTGCGAGCGGGCTGTAGCGCCACAGGTCGAAACGGTAACCAGCCTCGACAGCGCCGAAGAAGGTGAGGTGGAGGAGCAAAGAAAAGACGAAGGCCTGCACGAGCGAGGCTTGCGTCGTGCGCCTGCGCCAGTTCCATGTCAAAGCGTGCGCCACCGGGCCTTAGGTTGCCGCAGCCGCCAAGTGAGGGCAACTCCGACCCGTACGAAGTCACGTCACGGGTGGCGATAGGTGATGCGCGCCTTGTTCAGATCGTACGGCGACATCTCGAGGTTGACCCGGTCCCCCACGCTGATCCGGATGAAATGCTTGCGCATCTTCCCGGAGATGTGGGCCAGCACCTCATGTTTGGTGGGCAAGGCCACGCGAAACATGGTCCCCGGCAGGACCTGCGTCACCGTTCCAGTCAGCTCGATCGGCTCTTCTTTCGGCACAAACTTGACTTCGGTTCTTCCTGCAAAGCGGGCGCTCAAGCCGGTCCACCGCACTTGCTCCCGACGGCCCCCGGCCCGCTCGGGACCCGATCCTGAAAAGTCCGGGGACCCAAATCAAGTCGGGAGTTGGCACCCCGCCGGCCGGCCGGTACCTTGGCCGGCCTGATGCGTGCGAAACCGATCCCCCGGGTTGTCCGTGTCTTTGCATCGAAACGAGTCATGACCCAGCTCCTTGCGGCCGGAACCGGCGCCTGGTCGTTGGCCGTCGCGGCGGAAGCCCCGGCGTCGACGTCCCGATCCCTGCCGCTCGTCGAGACCTGGGCCGGCCCCCACGGCGGGGTGCCGCCGTTTGACCGGGTCGAGGTCGCTGATTTCCCACCGGCCATTGCGGCGGCGATGGCAGCCTACCGGGCGGAGCTCGACGCGATCACCCGGCAAACCGATGCCCCGACGTTCGCCAACACGCTCGTGCCTCTCGAACAGGCAGGCCGTGTCTATCGCCAGGTCCTGGCCGTGTACCGGGTGTGGAGCGCGAACCGGAGCACGCCGGAATTCCAGGCCATCGAGCGCGAACTCGAGCCGCGCCTCGCGGCTTTCGAGGATGAGATCACCCAGAACGAGCCGCTCTTCCGCCGGCTCGAGGCCGTCTATCACTCGCCGGACAAGGCCGCGCTCACGCCCGAGCAACAGCGCCTGGTCTGGCTTCAGTACACCGAGTTCGTACGGGCCGGCGCGAAGCTGGATGCCGCCGGCAAGGCGCGCGTGGCGGAGATCAACCAGCGGCTGGCGGGGCTGTTCACGCGGTTCAGCCAGAACCTGCTCGCCGACGAGGAAGCCCTCGGCGTCGTGCTCACGAACGAAGTCGAGCTCGCGGGCCTGCCCGAGTCCCTGCGTGCCGCGGCCGCCGCCGAGGCGGAACGGCGCGGGCTGCCCGGGCAATGGGTGATCGCCAACACGCGTTCGAGTGCCGAGCCGTTCCTCACCTACTCCAGCCGGCGCGACCTGCGCGAACAGGTCTGGCGCCGTTTCGTGAGTCGCGGCGACCATCCCGGCGAGCGCGACAACAAGCCGCTCATCACCGAGATCCTCGCCCTGCGCGCCGAACGGGCCAAGCGTTTGGGCTACCCGACGCACGCGCATTGGCGGCTGGAAAACGCCATGGCCCAAACCCCGAGCGCGCCCTGGCCTTGATGGAAGCCGTCTGGACGCCGGCGGTGGCGCGCGTGCGCGAAGAGGTGGCCGACATGCAGGCCATCGCCGACGCCGACCGTGCCGGGGTGCGCATCGAACCTTGGGACTATCGTTACTACGCCGAGAAGGTGCGCCTGGCGAAGTACGACCTGGACGAGAACGCGGTGAAGCCCTACCTCCAGCTCGACAGGCTGCGCGACGGCATGTTCTGGGTGGCCGAGCAGCTCTTCGACCTCCGCTTTGCGCCCGTGACCGGCGTGCCCGTCTTCCACCCCGACGTCCGCGTGTGGGAGGTGACGACCGGCGGAGAGCGGCCGGTGGGGTTGTTCTACTTCGACCCCTACGCGCGTCCCGGCAAGCGCTCGGGGGCCTGGATGACCGCCTATCGCAGCCAGGAACGTCTGGCCGGCCCCTTGACCCCGCTCGTTTCGAACAACTCAAACTTCATGCCGGGCACCCCCGGCCGTCCGGTCCTGGTTTCCTGGGATGACGCCAAGACGCTCTTCCACGAGTTCGGCCACGCTCTGCACGGGCTGTGCTCGGACGTCACCTACCCTTCGCTCTCGGGAACGCAGGTCCCGCGCGATTACGTCGAACTGCCCTCCCAGATCCTCGAGCGCTGGCTGTCCACCCCGGAGCTGCTCGGCCGGTTCGCCCTCCATCACGAGACGGGCGAACCGTTGCCGGCCACCCTGGTGAAGCGCCTCGAACAGACCGCCACGTTCAACCAGGGCTTCGCCACCGTCGAGTTCCTCGCCAGCGCGCTCGTCGATATGCGGCTGCATCTCGCGGGCGACGAACCGATCGACCCCGCCGTGTTCGAGCGCCGCGAACTCGAGCGGCTGGGCATGCCCTCCGAGATCGTCATGCGCCATCGCCTGCCCCAGTTCGCCCACCTCTTCGCCGGCGACGGTTACTCGGCGGGGTACTACAGCTATCTGTGGGCCGACACCCTCACCGCCGACGCCGCCGAAGCCTTCAAGGAAGCCGGCGGCCTCTACGACCGCACGGTCGCCGCGCGCTTTCGCAGCCACGTGCTGTCCGCCGGCAACACCATCGACCCCGCTGAGGCCTATCGCCGTTTCCGCGGACGCGAGGCCGGGATCGAGGCGCTGATGCGCGACCGCGGCTTCCCGGTGCCGGAAGCTCGGACCGCCGCGCTGCCGAAGGTGCGCGTGACCGACGATCGCCGCGGCTTCGTGGACGCCACCGGCCGGGCGTATGTGCCATTTGGGGTGAACTATTTCCGGCCGGGCACCGGCTGGGCGCCGCAGGTGTGGAAGCAGTTCGATCCCGAGGCGACGCGTCGCGACTTCGCGCGGTTGCGCGAGCTGGGAGCGAACTGCGTCCGCGTGTTTCTCACGTTCGGTTCGTTCTACACCGAGCCGGGCCGGCTCTCGCCCGAGGGGCTGGCGAAGTTCGATCAGTTCCTCGACCTGGCGGAGGCGGCGGGGTTGTACGTGCACCCGACCGGACCGGATCATTGGGAGGGACTGCCCGAATGGGCGCGTGGGGACCGGATCGCGGACGAGCGCGTGCTCGAGGCCCTCGAGGCGTTCTGGCGGCAGTTCGCCGCGCGCTATCGGGGCCGCTCCGCGTTGTTTGCCTACGACCTGTTGAACGAACCCGAGGTGCGCTGGGATTCGCCGGTTATGCGCGAGCGGTGGAATGTCTGGCTGGCCGAACAGTACGGCAGCGCTGCGGCACTCGCGGCGGCTTGGGGTGTGCCTTCGGTGGAGTGGGGCCAACAACCGGTGCCTCCGCGGGACAGCCCGCCCGGGCGCGTCTTGTTGGATTACCAGCGGTTTCGCGAGGCGGTGGCCGACACGTGGACCCGCCGTCAGGCGGCCGCCATCAAGGCCGCGGATCCGGAAGCGTTGGTGACCGTGGGCCTGATCCAGTGGTCGGTGCCGATCGGGTTGGCGGGGTCCTGGCAGTACTCGGGATTCCGCCCGACGCGACAGGCCCCGATGTTGGACTTCCTCGAGGTGCACTTCTATCCGCTGGCTCGCGGGTTCTACGAGTACGCAAGCGAGGAGGACGAGCAGCGCAACCTGGCGTATCTCGAGTGCGTCGTGCGCGAGGTGGCGGGGGCCGGCAAACCGACGGTGATCGCGGAGTTCGGCTGGTACGGCGGTGGCCAGCCCTCCATCGACGGCGGGCGTCATCGGGCGGCGACCGAGGAACAGCAGGCGCGCTGGTGCCGGCGGGTGGTCGAGACCACCGCGGGCTGGGCGTGCGGCTGGCTGAACTGGGGTTTGTACGATCACCCGGGCGCACGCGACGTGACCGAGTGGATCGGGTTGCTGACGGCGGACGGACGCGAGAAGGCGTGGGCGCGGGCGTTTCGCGACCTGGCGGGAACGCTGGTGCGCGAGCCGTTGCGCCGACCGGTGGAGGTGCTCCGCCCGGTGCTCGAGTGGGACTCGTTGTTGACCGATGCGCGCGCGCGCGCGGCGTATCGGGAACGGTATTTCGAGGCGTACCGGGCATCGCAACCGTGAGGCAGGCTCACGGGGACGGCGGGAAACCCTTGATTTTCGGGCATTTTTCACTTGCACAGGCACCGCACGTTGTTAAAAGGGCCGCGCAGTTCACTGACGAATCACAAACGCTACCAAACTAACGCTATGGGAAAACCCCTCTCGAAGTCGCAGATCGCCGCCGCGTTGGCGGACAAAGTGGGCCTCACCAAGAAGCAGGGCGCCGAGGTGCTCGCCACGCTGGCGGAGATGGCCTACAAGAACGCCAAGAACAGCTTCACGTTCCCCGGGGTGGGCAAACTGGTGCTCGTCAACCGCAAGGCCCGGCTCGGCCGCAACCCGAAGACCGGTGAGACCATCAAGATCCCGGCCAAGAAGGTCGTGAAGTTCCGCGTCGCCAAGGCCGCCAAGGACGCGATCCTCGGCTAGCAAGCCCGTCGGGCGGGCGGAGTCCAACCCGCGGCCCGGCTTCCCCACCGGTCTTTCACGAGGCACTTCGGCCCGCGCCGGGTGCCTCTTTGTTTGTGGCCATGAAGATCGCCGTCGTGGGCTGTGGTGCCGTGGGCAGCTTCTACGGCGCCCGCCTCTGCCGCGCGGGTGCCGACGTGCATTTCCTCCTGCGTTCGGACTACGAAGTGGTCCGCCGCCAGGGCGTGCGCATCGAGAGCGTCGACGGCGACTTCACTGTCCACCCGCCCGCCGCCTGCCGTCCCGAAGACATCGGTGTCTGCGACACGGTCCTCATCGCCCTCAAGACCACTGCGAACGATCAGTTCCCCGCGCTGCTGCCCCCGCTGACCGGCCCGACCACCCGGCTCCTCACGCTGCAGAACGGATTGGGGAACGAGGAACGGCTGGCGGAGATGTTCGGTCCGGACCGCGTCTTCGGCGGGCTCTGTTTCGTGTGCCTCAACCGGGTCGCCCCCGGGGTGATCCGGCACCTCGCGCACGGGCAGGTGGTGTTGGGCGAGTACCAGCGGCCACCGTCGGAGCGGGTGACCGAACTGGCGGCCTGGTTTGAACGGGCGGGGGTGCGTTGCCGGGTCGCGCCGGACCTGGCCCGGGCGCACTGGGAGAAACTCGTCTGGAACGTGCCGTTCAACGGCTTGGGGGTGGCGGGCGTGGTGGGCGCCAAGAACCTCCAGGCCGGCCGTGTCCCGGATCACGGGATCCGCACGACAACGCTGCCGACGGACGAACTGCTTGCGGATGCGCGCTGGGCACAGTGGGTGCGGGAGTTGATGGACGAGGTCATCCGGGCCGGACGTGCGCTCGGTTTTCCGCTGAGCGAGACGTTGGCGGATCAAAACCTCGAGCGCACCCGCTGCATGGGGGCGTACAAGGCCTCGACGTTGCTGGACTTCGAACGCGGGTTTCCGCTCGAGGTCGAGAGCCTCTTCGCCGAGCCGCTGCGTCAGGCGCGCCGTGCAGGGGTGGCCATGCCGCGTCTTGAAGCCCTCTGCGCCGTGTTGCTGGAGCTCGAGCGGCGGCGCGCGATCAAACACGATATGCGCCGTGCAAGGCGCACGGACGGTACGGAGCCGCCCGGTCACGCACCCGCGCAGGCCGGGGTGTAGCGGAGTTCAGGCAGCCCCCGGGTCGTGCGCCGGGAGGGACTGCGAACAGAAGCCAGGCCCGCGCAACACGCGTTCTCCGCCGATTTCGAACATAGGGGATTGGCGGATGACAGAGATCCCCTCATCCCAATTCCCGATGTTCGAAATCGGCGGAGGATCGGGGGCAAGCGGTTGAATTGTCAAATGTCAATGTTTGACCCCATTGCCTGGGCGAGGAGACGGTGAACGTCGGTGGAAGGCACCGCGCGCGCGGGCAGGACGTCGGGCGTTTCGAGCAGTAGTACAGGCCAGTCGGATTCCTGAGACGGACGACCGCCGTGCGAGCCTCGGACCAGCGAGGCGTCCAGCGGGATCACGTCCATCAGCATCCGGAAACCCAGGCGCTTCCGGAGAAGCCGCCAGGCCAGCCGGGCGCGGAGCCCGAAGGCAGACCAGGCGGGGTTGGTGAACAGTTCGACCGGGTCGTAACCCGGCTTGCGATGGATGTCCACGCAGCGCGCAAAGTCGGGCGCGACCGCGTCGTCGAACCAGTAATAATAGGTGAACCAGGCGTTCTCCCGGGCGATGGCCACGAGATCGCCCGCCCGCGGATGATCCAGGCCGCAGGCGCGCTTGGCCTCGGCGTCCAGCACCTGGGCAACCCCCGGCACAGCCTCGATGGCGCGGCGCACCTTGGCCTCGAGCGAGCGGTCGTTGAGGTAAAGGTGGGCCACTTGATGGTCGGCGACGGCGAAGACGCGGCTGGCACCGGCGTCCAGGGTTTCGCGGCCGAGCTCGTCCTTCACGGCCAGCCAGCCGTGCTGACGGAAGAGGCGGTTGAGGTGAATGGGCGTGTCCACCGGGGTCAGGCCGTACTCCGACAGGACGATGACCTGGACGCCCCGGGCGTGGAAGAAGGCGATCAGTTCGCCGACGATGGCGTCGATGGCCTCGACATGCGCCCAGACGCCAGGGGCAGCTTCCGAGTCTGTGGGAGTACGGGTGTTGTGATCCTTGGTCCTTAGTCCTTGGTCCTTGGTCCCCGGTCCCTGGTCCCTGGTCCTCCCCGCAGGCGGTCCATGGCGTTGGAGGCAGTAATCGAGGTGCGGCAGGTAGATGAGGCTCAGGGTCGGGGCGTAGCGTTGTTCGATCCACTTGGCGGAATCGGCAATCCAGCGTGAGGCGGCGTCCGGAGATCCGGCGGGGGTGGCGCGGCCAGCAGCGGGTCCCCAGAAGCAGGGGAACGGAAACTCGCCGAGGTCGCGCTTGATCTCGGAGCGGATGCTGTAGGGCCAGGTGTGGATGTCGAAGACCTTGCGTCCGTCGGCGGGATAGAGCGGACGCGGGGTGATCGAGTAATCCGCGCTCGAGTACATGTTGAACCACCAGAAGAGGGTGGCGCAGGTGAAGGGAGCCGGCCCGGCAGGGTCGGGAGGGGAGACGATGGGTGAGGAGAGGGCGGCCGTTGGGGTGCCGATGGGGGTGAGGAGTCCGGTGGGAGCAGGCCGGAAGCCTGCACCACAAGGTTCGGAGCGCGGCGCGGGGCAGTTGCCCGCGTGGCTGGCCCGGAGGGTTTCCCAGAGCTTGGGCGCAGTGACGAGGTGGTTGGACTGCTTCCAGAAGTGGACCTCGGCGAGTTCGCGGTGGTACCAGCCGTTGCCCACGATTCCATGGACGCGCGGCGGTTGGCCGGTGAGGTAGTTGGCCTGGGCGGTGCAGGTGACGGCCGGGAAGGCGGGCACGATGCGGGTGAGCGAGCCGCGGGCGCGGAAGCGCTCGAGGTGCGGCGTGTGCGGACCGAGCAGAGACTCGGTCAGGCCCACGACATTGAGGACGGCCGTACGACGCATGGCAAACCGCAGGATCCCGCGCCGGGATGAGGGAATGCAACCACGAGGGCAGCCCGCCAAACAGGCGAAAGGTCGCGAAAGGGGGAGGGAATGAATCGCGGGTTCGGTTGGGGCTGTTCCGGGACCGGGACCCCGCCTTGAATTCGGCCGGCGCAGGGCCATCTTTGGCCCGCATGAACGCCAGCCGTCCGCGCCCGATTCCCGAGGTGTATGTCCTGTGGCATCCGGCCTGTGGTCTTGGCGAGCTGCTCGCGCGCCGCATCCACACCTGGTTGCGGCCCGGCAACGGGCTGGGTCCCCAGGTCTACTACCGCAGTCTCAAAGCGCCCGAGGCCCCCGCGGGCGGACTGCCGCCGCCGTTGCCGGGGGAATCGCGGCCGGGATCGGAGGGCAGCCGCCGCTCGCGCATCAGCAACGTGCAGATCGTGCTGCCGCTTCTCGATGCCCACCTCGTGGCCGACGCCGCATGGCGGCAGTGGCTGACGCAATTGGGCGCGAACGCCGCCTCCTGCCACCGCGTTTTCCTGCCCGTGGCGCTGGATGCCACGGCGTTCAACGTCCCATCGCCGCTGCGGGAACTGAATTTCCTGCGCCCGTCCGGGCTGCCGCCCACCACGGCGGGCCCGGTGGATGCGGCGGTCCTTGAACCGGCGGTTCGTTCGTTGATCAAGCAGCTCACCGAGGCGCTCTGCCGTTTCATGCTGGTCGGGCAGGCCGCGGCTTCGGGCCCGGAGAAGGCCAGCCACGGTCCCCCGTCACGGACCCGGCGGAGGCCGACGGGATGCCGAAGTTGAAGATCTTCCTGAGTCATGCCAAGGCGGATGGCACGACCCCGGCGCGGCGGCTGCGGGATTACATCTACAGCCAGACGCAGTTGGCGGCGTTCTACGATGAGAACGACATCGCCTTTGGCTCGGTGTTTTCCCGGGTGCTGCAGACCGACCTGCGGGCAAACGAAACCGCCGCGCTGATCGCGGTGCGGACCGCCCGCTACGCGACGCGACCGTGGTGCCGGCGCGAGGTGGCCCAGTTCCGGCGTCCGGGTCCCGATCCCCTGCCGGGCCAGGCGCCGAACCGGTGGCGACTCCATCCGACGCTGGTGGTGGATGCGCTCGAGGCGGGCAGGCAGACCGCCGGCATCCCCGAGCTTGGCAACAGCCCGTGCATCCGGTGGAACGACGGGGCGCCGGACCAGGAGGAACAGGTCATCACGACCGTGCTGCGCGACGTGATGCTCGGCGCGTTCCACTCCGCCTGCGCGGCCGCGATTGCGCCGGCCAAGGACCAGATCATCCTCAACTGGATTCCCGACCCCACCACGCTGCTGCATCTGCCGGACGTTCGCCAGGGGCGGGAGCTGCAGTTGATCCACCCGGGCCGCGGGATGTCGGGACTCGAACTGGATGTGCTCTCCGAGTTCTTCGGCAACCTGACGTTTCGTTCCTTCGAGGAAACCCTGACATGAACCCCACGACTTCCCAACGCTACCGTTCGCGTGACATTGCCGACCGGGTCATCGGCCTGAGCATCGGCTACCAGCGCGACAACCTGCTGGCCCGCGGCCTGGGTTTCGAGCATCTCCGCGAGATGTTGCTCCGGTTGGCCCGCCCCCTTCTGCGCCGGGGCGCCAGCCTGGCCTACGGCGGCGGCTGGAAGGAGGCCGAGGACAACTTCACCTATGAACTCCTCCGGCTGATCAGTGCGGAACAGGAGGACAACAGCCTGGGCGGACCCGACTCGAGCCTCACCATCGGCCGTCTCTACAGTCACGCGGCCTGGCCGTACTACCTCGATATCACGCCGCAGCTCGAGGCGCGGTGGATCAACTGCTGCCGCATCGTGCGGATCACCCAGCGAGACGCCGGGTTTACCGATGAGGAGATCGTGCCGGACGCGGACGTGGCCAGCGGCGGGCCGCGGGTCCATTTCAACCGCGTCATCACCCAGAGCGTGATGCGGCGGCGCATGCTCGCACCGATGCAGATCGAGATCCCCGAGGCCGCGCCCGAACCGGTGCCGCCGGTTGCCGCCCGCGTCACGCTCGGCGGCAAGGTGCAGGATTACTCGGGTGTCATGCCGGGCATCTTCGAGGAGACGTTGACGGCCCTGGAGAAGGGCTGTCCGCTGTTTCTGCTGGGCGGTTTCGGGGGCGGCTGAACTGCTGGCGAACGCCATCGCGCGGCCGGACGGGGCGCGGCCGCCGGAACTCACCGTGGCCTGGCACGAGAAGCACTCCGCGGGTTTCAGCGCGCTGTTGAAGTCCTTTGACCAGTTCCGGCTGCCGCCGCCGCTACCCTCGATCCCGGTGGCGTTCGAGGCGCTCTGGCAGTTCATCGGGGCGGCCCGTGCCCACCCGGCAGCGACCCTGCACACGAGCCTCACGGACGACGAAACCCGCGAACTGCTCACCACGCGCGACATGAACACTGCCGTTCGCCTGGTGCGCGCCGGCCTGGCGAATCAGCACCAGTTGCGCGCCCTGCCGGCGTGAGGCCCCGCCGCATGTCGGCGGCGGCGTACGCCGGCCCCCACGACGCCTCCTGACGTCGGCGCCTACGGAGGTAAGAGAGACCCGGGCTAATGATCCGCATGCAGCCGTTCCGCGGCCAGGGCCTTCAGCTCCGGCCAGGCAACGAGTTCTTCGGTCGCGTGCCGGCGGAGGGTGCCGTCGCGACCGGCCGTGAACACGGCCCGGCCGTCGTCAGCAAACCACGCCGCGACCACGTCGCCCTGCGAGGCAGTGCGGTGGCCGGGGGAGTTCGAGGAGCGGCGGGAGGTTCGCGTGTGCCAGGTCCCAGACTTGGGCTACACCTTCGGCGCCCCCCGTCACCACAAACCGGCCGTTGGGCGCGAACGCACCGGACCCCAGGGCGTTGTCGCGCGCGCTGAGTGCGCCGGACCAGGTGGGCTGTCCGCTCGCAAGGTTCCAGACCTGCACCGTCCCGCTGGCATCCATCGAGAGCACGCTGGCGCCGTCGGCCGCGAGCGCAAGCCAGGTGACGCTGTCGCCGTGCAAAGGGCCCGCGAGCAGTGCCTCGGTCACGACGTTGCCCGCGGAAGGGGGTGCGTTCAACGCAAACACCTGCGGCTGGTTTCCCCTGGTCAGGATCAGCCGGGTGCCCGCGCGATCGAACAAGACGTGTCCGTCCACAGCCTTGCCGGTTCGGAAGACCGGACCGTGCGTCCCTTCCCGCCAACGCCAGACCGTGGCGTGGCCGTCCCGGTCCAGAGTGGCGAGCATGGCCGGGTCCGGGGCGAAGTTGAGCGCGATCACCTGGTTCGAAGCGGTGAGAACCACGGGCGGTCCGGTGGGTGGGGCAACGTCCCGAACCTCGACGGCTGCCGTTCGCCCCGCGAGCGCGACCTGCCGTCCCTTCGCGCTGAACGCGGCGCGCCCAACCGGGAAATCCACGGCTGCCACTTCGACCAGGGCCGTGCCTCCCGCATGCCGCCAGACGCGACCGCCCTCAGCCGCCGTGCTCACCAGCAGCACCCCGTCCGGCGTCGGAGCCGCAGCCACGATCCGGCCAGCACCGGGGATTTCGGCCAGGACCTGTCCCGTGCGTGAAGCCCAGCACCGGACCTCGCCCGCTGCATCCGCCGTCCACATCCCCTGCCCATCCGCGGAAAACCGGACGCGCATCACGGGGCGCCCGTGACCGCGCAGGACGGCCACGGGCTTCCCATCGGCGACCTGCCAGACGACGGCGGTGTGATCGTTGCGCGCTGTGGCCAGGAACCGGCCGTCCGGACTGAACGCCACGTCATTGACGCCCGGCGTACCCTCGGCCTGCGAACGGGTGAGCATCCCGTCGGCGAGGTCCCACAGGCGGGTGACCGCGTCGTCACCGACGGTGGCGAGCAGCGATTCATCCGGGGTGAAGGCCGCGGCGCGGACGGTCGTGTTCGTGTGGGCGAGGACCAATCGGGGCGAACCGGCGGGCAGATCGGTCGTGTCCCAGATGCAGACGGCTCCGGGACCGGCCACGGCGATCGCGCCACCACGAGGTCCGAACGCGACGGCCAGCACTTCGTCGTTCAAGCCGGTCTCAAAGGGCTCCCAGACCAGGGCGGGTCCGGTGGAGGGGCGGATACGCCTCATTTCGAGGACTCCCTTGGCGGTGCTCGAACGCCGGAACCCCAGCGCTCCGTCGGGCGAGTTCCACTCCCAGGTGTTGGTGCGGACGAGGTCGGGCGGGACCGGGCCGGCGGCGGGCCGGCGGTGAGAAGTGAGGAGGGCCTGACGCAGGGCGTCCTCGGTGTGGCGTTGGAGGGCGGGGGGCTGCCACCACATGAGGCGGCTGGCTTCGGCGAGGGCGTGGACGCTGGCTTCGGGGTCGGTCTCGAGGACGCCGGCGGCGCGGGTGATCGCTTCGCGCACGAGGGCCTCGCGCCAGTTCCGCCAGGCCAGGACGCCCAGCGTGGCGGCGATGAGGAAGGCGGCGGCCAGGCCGACACTCAGGCGGAGGAAGACCCGCTTGCGCCGTCGTTCCTGGGCCAGTTTCGCTTCCGCCTCTGCGTGTTCCTGGGCGCGGCGGAAACGGTTGCCCCAATCGAGCACCGGTTTGGCGAGCGAATCGGTGTAGATCTCGAACCGCGGAGCCTCCGGCTGTTCGCGTGAAGGAGAGACGGGCCGCAGAATCCGCACGGGGCCGCTGAGGCGATCCAGCACCACCTGCAGTTGTTCGGGCGGACAGCGGGCGTAGTCCGCCAGGTCGCTCAGCGAATGCGCCACTTTGGCGCCCGAGGGCGTTACCAGGTGCCGGAAGATGGCGGCGGCGGTCGCCTGTTCGGCCTGTGGAAAGTCGGCGAGGACCCCGTCCAGATGCGCCCGCACGATGCGGTCAGCACCACCGAGGTCGTGGTACGTGGCCCGACGCATCACGGCCGATCCGGCCGTCGCTTCGGCCTGCCAGACACGCGTCAGGACGAGCTGCAGATACGGCGTTTGAATCCGGGTTTCTGGGGCGGCCGACCGGGCAACGCCGAGGCCGGTCTCGCCCAACACCACGCGGCCGGTGCGGACGTCGGCGAGGATGGCGTCCACGAGTTCCGGTTCGATGCGGGCCGGGCCCGCCGGGGCCGGGTCCTGTGCGCGGAAGACCTCGAGGGGTTTGACGATGGCGTCCCTGGCCGCCTCGGGGCCGAGGTAGCGCAGGCGCAGGTAATTCCGATACAGGTTGGGAAGCCTGGGTTTGAAGCGGTCCAGACGTGCGTACTCGTCCTCGCGCACGGCGAGCAGGAAATTGGCTTTGAGATCCGGCTGGGTGACGGCGCGCGGGAACTCCTCGGCGAACGTCCCCTCGCCGCTCTCGCGTTCGTGGTAGCGGAGGTACTCCTCGAACTGGTCAAAGATGAAGAGGAGCGAACTCCCCAGGGCTTCCGTCCAGGCCGCGAGGAACTCGGCGAACCGGCCCGGCTCGAGTTGTGGCGGCTCACGGTCGCCCAGGGCGGCTCGGAGGGACCGGTTGAGGCGCTCCGCGACAGTCAGCAAGGGGTCGTCCTGCCACCGGTCCACGACCACCACGTGGAAGCGCGGCCGGCCCAGGCGGCGGAGGGAGGTTTGGGCGGTCTGGCGGAGGTGCGGAACCACGCCGGCGTTCAGGATCGAGCTCTTGCCCACCCCGCTGTCCCCGTACAACAACGTGAGCCGGGCGGCGAGCAGGTTGGCGGAGACGATGCGGATCTCGGTGTCGCGACCGAAGAACAGGGCGGCGTCCGCTTCGGCAAAGGGCACCAGGCCTCGGTACGGACAACGCGGGGCGCCGGGCGGGTTCATGGGGGCGGCGCGCGCAAGCCGTTCAGGCCGCGGTGGGGAGCGGGAGTCCGGTAAACGCCTCGGTCAGGAGGGCGAAGTAGTCGTCCAGCTTCATCTTCAGAATCTGCACCCCGCGCTTCTTCCAGATCTCCTGTTCGAGGTAATCGGCAAACGCATTCACGGCCCAGCAGTTGGCGCTCAGTTCGCGTTCGAGCCAGATGCGCTGGAGCAGGATCCGGAGGTTCCAGTCCCCCAGGCTGTACCCCAGGAACAGGATGCTGCTGACTGACAGCTTGCTCAGCAGCTCGGCCGGGATGAGGCCCGCGTCGCCCGCCCGGGCCAGGTAGTCGATGTAGTGGTCTTCGGTGATCACGAAACTCTCATCGCCGCGCCCCGCCGCGGCCGCCGGTGCCGGGTCGGTTCGCTCGACCGTCCCGTGGAGCTTGAAGATCGCCGGTGCGTCCCGCAACAGGCCCCCGTCGTATTCGTTCGGCGCCTCGATCAACACGCGCTGGCCATCGGCCTTGCGGTGGACGAACCGGCCGCTGAGTTTCCCCTCGCAGATGTAGGTGATGACGTCGCAGGGCTCGCCCGCCTCGCGAAAGGCCCGCTCCATGACGTCGTCGTAGTTGGTCGTCGCGATCAGCATGGGTCGGTAAGCCTGCCCCCGGTCGCGCAGCAGTCGCGGCAGGCTGGCGAAGAACCGGTGCACGGGCGTGAAGGGGTAATCGGCATTGAAACACCGGTGCAGATCCTGGAACAGCGGCCGGGTGCCGCGCACCGTGGCGACGAACTGGCACACCCGCAGCAGGTCTTTCGGATTGCCCCACTCGGGCTTGAAGCCGAAGTCCGTTGCCAGCCGGTGCGCCAGTTCACCGCCGCTGGGCAGATGCACCCCCGGCTCCCAGGTCACGTTGGGGGGCCGACCGCACAGGTTCACCCCCGCCCCGAGAAACGGCACCAGATCGCCGTCGAGGATCGCGTCGCGGACGGCGGCGAAATGGACTTCCTCTTCGATGGTCATGGCGCAACGGGGTCAGGCGACGGGCCAGGACTCTCAGTTAGCCAACATGCTGGTTGTCATACGTTCCAAAAATGATACGGTCCCGGCCATGCGACCACAAGTGGGCAGTGGGGCGGGGGGACGGGTGCTGCTGGCCGTGCTCCTCGCCGCGGGAGCCCTTGCCCAGACGCCACCGCGCGACGCCGCGCCTCTGGCTTTCCGCGTGGCCAGCCTGGTGGCTGAGGGCGACGCCGGGGTCGAGTTGACGGGCAGGAACGCGGTGCCACTCCTCACGACGCAACTGCTCCGGGGGTTGACCAACGGTTATGCCCTGGCGCCGGGGGATGAGCTCCGGACGCCGCGACCGAGCCTGACACTCCTCAAGCAACAACGGGCCCTCCTGAACCTGGGGGCGCGTTCGGTGCTCTCGGTGACCGGTAGTACCGAGGCTCCGGAGCTCCGGCTGGAGGCGGGTCGGTTGTGGTTCGAGAGCCGCGGCCAGGTGCATACCGTAGCCGTGCATACGCCGCACGGCGTCGCGTACTTCACCGGCACGAAGTTCCAGCTCGAGGTCGAACCCGGCGCGGACGGTTCCGCCCGGTTGTTGATGGTGGATGGCGCGGCCGTGATCGAGAGCGGTGGGGAACGGGTCGACGTCGCGTCAGGCGAGGAAGGCCGGCTGCGGTCCGGCGCGGCGCCGGAGAGGAGCCGGCTGCGGGTGCGGAACCGGGACATTCGCTGGGTGCTGTACTATCCCGGGGTCCTGAACGTGGCGGAGCTCGAGTGGCCGGCGGGGTTTCCGCCGGAGGAACTGCGGGCCTCCGTGGACGCCTATCGGGCCGGCGACCTTCTGGGAGCACTCGAGCGTTATCCGCGCGGACGTCTCCCCGCGTCGCCCGCTGAGCGCGTCCTCCGGGCAGCGACGCTTCTGGCGGTGGGAGCGGTGGACGATGCGGAGGAGGTGCTGAAAGCGAGCGGAGAACCCGGGCCGAAGGGAGTGTCCGCGAGCGGGACGGGGACGGGCGAAGCCTTGAGTGCGGCGCTGCGACGGGTCATGGCCACGGTGCAGGATCTCGAGGTGGATCGCAGCGTGCCGGACACCGCGTCGGGCTGGCTGGCGGAGAGCTATTATCAACAGGCCCAGACGGCGCGCTGGAAACCGCGGGAGGATTGGGAGAAGGCGACGTATCGGCAGGCAGGTGAGCGCGACAATATCGGCCGGGCATTGATCGCGGCCCGGACGGCTGCGGAGGCAGCCCCGGACTTCGGCTTTGCGGTCGTGCGGGTGGCGGAGCTGGAGTTCAGCCAGGGACGAAACCGCGAGGCGAGGGCACGGCTGGACGACGCTTTGGAGCGGTTGTGTCCGCGGCACGCGCAGGCGTGGGTGCTGCGGGGGTTCATGGCCGCCGCCTTGGGTCGGCGGGCCGAGGCGCGGACGAGTTTTGCGGAGGCGATCGCGCTGGATCCCGGGTTGGCGCAGGGCTGGCTGGGACGGGGGCTGATCGGGTTCAGCGAGCGACAGGGGACGAGCGCCCTGGACGATCTGCAGGTGGCCGCGGTGCAGGAGCCCGACTCGGCGCTGGTGCGGAGCTATCTGGGCAAGGCCTATCATGAGACCGGGGACTCCGCCCGGGCGCGCGCCGAGTTGAAGCTGGCGGCGGAAACCGATCCCTACGATCCGACTCCCTGGCTGTACTCGGCGCTGGTCCGGCAGCAGGCCAACGAGATCAACGGCGCGATTGACGATCTCGAGCGATCCATCGTACTCAACGACCATCGCGCCGTATTCCGCTCCCGGCTGCTGCTCGAGCAGGACCGCGCGGTGCGGTCGGCAAACCTCGCCTCGATCTACCGCGATGCCGGCTTCCTGGACGTGAGCATCCGCGAAGCCAGCCGGGCGGTGATCGCGGATTACGCGAATCACTCGGCGCACCTGTTCCTGGCGAACAGCTACGATGCGCTGCGTGACCCGCGCCAGATCACGCTGCGCTACGAGACGCCGTGGCTGAACGAATGGCTGCTGGCGCAACTGCTGCAGCCCGTCGGCGCGGGGTCGCTGTCGCAGACCGTGTCCCAGCAGGAATACTCGCGGCTGTTCGAGGGCCGCCGGTGGGGCGGGTTTTCGCGGACCGAATACACGAGCAACGGCGACTGGCTGCAGGCGGCGTCGCAATACGGGACGCTGGGTCGCACCGCCTACGCCGTGGATGCCTTCTACCGCTCCTTCAACGGACAGCGGGTGAACGACGACTTCGAGAGCCTGACGCTTTGGGGCACGGTGAAGCAGGAACTCACCGCGCAGGACAGCCTCCTGTTCCAGGCCGGGTACTACCAGCTTGACGCCGGCGACACCCGGCAGCTCTATGATCCGGCCCAGGCGATCCGGAGCGTGCGCGTGGAGGAACAGCAGGCCCCGACGTTGCTGGCCGGCTATCACCGGCAATGGAATCCGGAACATCACACCCTGGCTCTGGTGGGCTGGGTGAACGGCACCCTCGAGACCGCCGCGGGCCGCGACCCGAACCTGCTGCAGGGGCTGTTCTATCGCGACTTCAACGGGCAACCGGCGGAGGGGTATCCGCCCATCGGCTTCGAGCGGGAGCTGAGCTACGCGAGCGACCAGTCGCTGGTCACGGCCGAGGTCCAACACATCTGGCAGACGGAGGGCTGGACGACGATCGCCGGCGGCCGTTACCAGCACCAGGATTTCGACACCGACAGCCGGGTGAGCCATCCGGACGGCATCCCGTTCTGGCCGCCGGTCATCTACGACGACGTGTTGTCCGATCAGTCGATGGCGTCGACGCTCGAGCGGTTCAGCGCCTACGGCTACGAGTACTGGCAGGCGATACCAGGCTGGCTGACGCTGGTGGGCGGGGTGGCCTACGATCACCTCCGGTACCCGATCAACCATCGGCGCTCGCCCGTCACCGCCGGGGGAGGCGACGGCGGACCAGGTCTCGCCCAAGGCGGGGTTGATCCTGACACCGCTGCCCAACACCCGGTTGCGGGCCAGCTACACGCAGTCGCTGGGCGGCGTGAGTTACGATCAGAGCTACCGACTCGAGCCGACGCAGGTCGCGGGGTTGCTGCAGACCTATCGGAGTCTGTTGCCCGAATCGGTTTATGGCTCGCAAGCGGCGCCGACGTTCGAGCAAGGCAGTGTGCTGGCCGAGCACCGGTTTCCGACGCGGACCTACGTGGCCGTGGGCGCCGAGTGGCTCCGCTCCGAGGCGCGCGCGGTGACCGGGGCCTTCGAGTCGGGGTTCGCGGAGCCGGTGAGGGCCACGTCGTTCCGGAGCGAGCTCGAGTATGAGGAAAGCAGCCTGACCGCTACGCTGAACCAGTTGGTGGGCGAACCGCTCTCGCTCGGGGCCCGGTATCGCCTGAGCCGGACCACGGCGAGCGAGCGGTTCAGCACCCCGAACTGCTGTCCGGCGAGGCCGAGGCGACGCTGCACGCGCTGGGCGGCTTCGCGTTGCTGAACTTGCCGGGGGGATCTTCACCGAACTCGTGGTGCAATGGCGGCAGCAGGACAACGGGGGCTATGATCCCAACTTGCCCGGCGAGGACGTGACGCAACTGAGCTTCTACGCGGGCTACCGTTTTGCGCGACGCCGGTGCGAGGCGCGGGTGGGGGTCGTGAATATTACCGACGAGGACTATCGCCTGAACCCTTTGAGTTTTTACGCGGAGCTGCCGCGCGAGCGGATGCTTTACGCGGCGCTCAAGCTCGAGTTCTGACCCGGAGACCCCGCAGCCCCTGTAGGCGCCGACGTGAGAGGAGGCGTTATGCGTCCGAGGCTGCGTCAACGCCCCTTCGCCTCCTCACGTCGGCGCCTACAGTCGAACCGCCACGCCCCTTCGCCTCCTCACGTCGGCGCCTACAGGCGTAGTCAGCGGCCGGGGGCGGGCACGACGCGGAAGAAGCGTCCGCTCTCCTCCG
Organism: Verrucomicrobiota bacterium; assembly: GCA_027493615.1. Lineage (GTDB taxonomy): Bacteria > Verrucomicrobiota > Verrucomicrobiia > Limisphaerales > J093 > DSVZ01. The sequence goes on along the minus strand of JAOSKK010000012.1, from coordinate 689,252 downwards.
GGGGAACGTGATTTCGGCGTCGCCTGCCGGGAGGGTTGCGGGGGCGGGACTTCGAGCCAGACCCGACCCAGGCTGGCGGTGCTCTCAAGCCGGAGCCCGTCCGGTCGCCACCGAACGCTGACCCGTCCGCCGGTCAGGCTTACCGTGGGTGTGGGCGCTGGCCGAATAGCCCAGCTCAATCGCATCTGACCGGGTGGCACACCGGGCAGGGGTTCGGCGAGAACGAGGTAAGGGCGGCCCGGGGACACGGGGAACCAGACCTGCGCGGGTGTGTTCCCGGCGGCGGTGGCGGTGAAGGTCCGCACCGGTTGCAGCTCGCAGTAGTCCGCGCCGCTGTACACGAGTTGGATCCTGGCGATGCCGTTGGCCTCGGCGAGGTCCACGACCGCGTAGCCTGGGTCGCGGATGGCCGAGGCGGCGATGGGGTGCCAGCGCATTTGGCCCGGCGCGGGGCGCTGATCCAGCTCCCACTTCAGGTTGAACCGTCCGGCGGCGCCGTCGCGGCCATCGACCACCGCCAGGTAGATGTCGCGGGTGCAGGCCTGGAACCAGACCCGCGCGTTGCGGCCGTCGGGTGCCGAGTTGTCGTCGCTGGCCACCAGCGTACCGGGATCGGCCAGGTTCGTCCGGGAGTAGACGTACACCTGGAGGACGGGGTCGAAGTCGCTGTCCGCGGTTTCGAGGGTGTAGAGGCCATTGGCGGGCACCGGCAGGTCGTACCAGCGCGAACTGCCGCCGAGCACCACGGTCTGGGACTGGCTGCCCTGGCCGCGGGGACGGAAGTTGTCGCTGAGAATCGTGCCGGCCGAGACGCCCTGGCCCTGCATGAGGCGCATGGAGCGCAAGGCCACGAGTCCTTGGGTTCGGCGTACTTGCTGGAGCAACAGCTCTGGCTTGTAGCTGGAGGCGACGGAGGGGAGGCCTTCGCCCTCGGCCAGGTCGAGGACGGCCGGCGCGCTGACCACCGACTGACCGAGCGCGTTGCTCACGACCACGGTGTACACGCCGATGTCGCCGGGTTCGAGGTCGGGGATGATCAGTTCCGGCTCGCGCACGCCGCGATGATGCTCGGATTCGGTAAGCGGTTCGCCCTGGCGCCGCCACTGGTACTCGACGGCCGTGGGAGAGTCCACGGTCACGCGGAAGGAGCGGGTCTCACCCAATCGGGCGACCACGCTCTCGGGCTGTGCCGTGATCACCGGCGTGGGCTCCGGCCGTGTTTGCCACGACAAGACGACGTCGCCGCTCAGCGCTGCCAGGCTGATGGGCGCGATCCAGTATTCGGCGCCCAGGCGGGCGTTGAACGAGACGTAGCTGGTCAGGTAACCGCCGTTGTCGTCATCGAGGGTCACCTGCTCAGGACTGCCGGCCGGGAACACGCCGAGCTGCGTATCGTAAGCGGAGCCGGCCGTGGTGAACGTGATGGAACCGCTCTCCGTGGCGCGCCAGCGCAGCCAGCCGATGATCCGTTCCACCCCATCCGGGCCGGCGATCGCTGCGAACCCCGCCGTGCTCGCAGTGCGCACGCCTGCGGGACTCGTCACGAGGACGCCGGATTCCGGCCGTCCGTCCGCCAGGGTCAGGGGGTCGACCTCGCCGGGTCGCACGCGGACGCGCCGGCTGGCGGTGACCCCGTTGGCATTCTCGATGAAGACCTGGAACAGGCCGGCATCGGCGGGCTGGAAGTCGGTGAGGGTCAGTGTCGGGCTTTGGGCGCCGCTGACCGAACCTCGGCGCAGCAAGGGCAGGCGCTCGGGGTCGGAGCCGTCCCCGTCGGTCAGGGGCGTGCCGTTGCGCCGCCACTGGTATAGGAGCGGCGGTTCGCCGGCGGCGTCGACGGTGAGCACCAGCGTGGCGCCCAAGGGCACCTCCTGGTCCTGCGGTTCACGGAGGAGCATCGGGCCGGACAACGGCAGGCCCACCCGCAGCGCGGCGATCCGGCTGGTGACGCTGCCCCAGGGGTTGAAGACACGTACCTGGTAGTCGCCCCCGTCAGCAGGCCGGAGGTCGGCTAGATGCAACACCGCGTTGGTCGCGTCGGGAAGGTCACTGCCGTTGCGGCTCCATTGAAACGCCAGCGGCGCCGTGCCATCCGCCCGTACAGACAGGCTGGCCGGCGAACCGGGTTCCAGTTCCCAGAGGGGCGCAACCGGTTGCACGCCGATCACGGGGGGTGCGACGACTTCGATCACCAACGCCTGCGGCGCGCTCTGGTTCGATCCACCGTTGTCCGTGCCGCCGGAGTCGGTGAGCACGACCGTACAGTGCGCGAGGCCGGCGACTTCGGGCCGAACGACAAAGCTCAGCGTCCCGGCGGGTGAGAGGGCCGGTGGCACCACGAAGAGCGCCGGGTTGTCATGGTTCAACTGAAAGGCCAGTTGCTGTCCGGCTTCATCCGGTGGCCCGGCGTTGATGCCAGCGGCAAAGCCCGGGAGCTCGGTCAACCCCGAGTTGCGGAGGGCGACCACGCGGGTGTCGCGCAGGGTGAAGGACGGCGGGTCATTCACGGGCACCACGGTAACGGCGAACATCGCGGTGGTGCTCACGCCGTGCTCGTCCGTGACCTGCAACTCGATCTCGGCACTGCCATTCTCGTCCGGTGCGGGGACCAGCGTCACGAAGCGTGTCCCGTCCTCGCCTTCCACGACCAGGCTGCCGGGCGGGAAGAGCGGGGGGACGTTGGCGACGGCGGACACCTGCAACACATCGGCCGGCGTCTCGGTGTCACCGATGGCGAAACTAACGGGGTCCGGCCGGGTGTCTTCAAGCACCCACAGGCTTGAGGGCGACTCGATCCACGGCGGTTGGACCTCGATGGCACCGCGGTCGGATCCCATGGTGTCGTGGCTGCCCCGCTGGGGCCGCGGGAAACCGCGCTGGTCCGTCGGCGGAGAGAAGTTGGGGTCGGCGGAGTCCAGCGCCGGGCTGGCGGGCAGAGGGGCGTGAGAGGGAAGCAGGGAGGCGTTCGCCAGGAGCGGGCCCAGCCGCGGATCGATGTCCAACCAGTCACTGGCCTGCGGGGTGATCAGGACCACCGGCGAACCAATGAGGTTGTGTCCGCCGGACTGGGCGGTTCCCCCGATGTCCGGCTCCACCGTGGCCTGGTTGCCGGCGATGATGGTGCTGGACAGCCAGGCGACGCCCGCGCCCGCTGCCACGTTCAAGCCGCCGCCCCTCAGGCCGCCATTGGCTGTCAAGGTGCAGTGGATCAGGTCCAGGTCCACGCCCGGGTCGAGGGCGACCGCGCCGCCGGCAGCCTGGGCGATGTTGCCGCTGAAGGTGGTGTTCGCGACGGGAACGTGCGGTCCGCCCACGACCAGCACAGCCACGGCAGCTTCCGGCGCGTTCACGAAGGGCGGTGGCCCGAACTGGTCGCAGGAGTTCCACCAGGTGGCGGTCTGGGTGAGGTGGTAGACACCGGCCATCCAGGGCGCGATGAAGGTGCGGTTCACCTGGCCCGACGTTCCTCCGGCGGTTCCGACCTCATGGCAGTCGGCGAAGATGCCTTCGATGCCCAGATGGTGCTGCGTGAGGCAGCCGGGACATCCGCCGCCGCCGTCCTCGGAGGCGGTCGTGTAGTCGATCGCGAAGTTCACGGGGGACGCCCGGCGACACCCGTGCCCAAGTGGCTGGAGCGCCATCGAAGCGGGGGTTCGTGTAGGTCGAGCTGCGACCGAGGCCGGGGAGCGTGAGGGGCGACGCCGGCACGCGGGCGCCGAGCCGCAAGGCGCCACCATCGCGCCCCGACTCGTTCGCCACGAACGCGCACTGGCCCACGGTGAGCCAGCCGGAAGCGCTGTCGATCGCGCCCCCATCCGTCGCGGCGCGATTCCGCTGGAACAAGGAACCATGGACGCTCAGCCGGCCGCCCCCGGCGATCGCGCCGCCGCGCTCCGCGAACGCCAGGTTGTCCTGCAAGACGCACCGCTCGACCGTCAGCGTTCCCTGGGAGAGGATGGCCCCACCCGACGGGGCGCGGCCGTCGGCGAGGGTGAGGTCGGCGAGGGTCACGGTGGCGGGGGCGAGGACCTGGAACAGCCGGCTGTTGCCGCCGCCGCTCAGGGTGAGCTCGGTGGCGCCGGGCCCGAGGATGGTGACGTCCTTGGTGAGCACGAGTTCACCGCTGCTGAGTGTGAGAACGCCGGCGACGTCGAGCTGGATGAGGAAGCCCGCGCCGGCATCGGCGATGGCCTGGCGCAGCGAGCCGGGACCGGCATCGGCGAGGCTCACCACGTTCACCGTGCGCCGACCGAACACCTGATCCGCGCCGGCGACCTGACCCTGGTCGTTGCGGGCGGCCAGCCGGAAGTGGTAGGTATTGCCGGCGTCCAACCCCCGCAGTTCCACGCTCACCGCGAGGCTGTCCACACCGGCTCCGACCGGGATGGCGTCGGTGGCCAGGCCGTAGTTGGTGGTCGTGCCCCATTCCGAACCATGCGAGGGTCGCGCGGCCGCTCGGGTTGACCCGGCCGTTCAAGGTCGCCCGGAGCCCGGGGCCGTCCGGTTGTACCGTCGTGGCGGCGAGCGTGGTGACGACCGGTGCGGAGGCCACGCCGACCTGGGTGGTGGCCCGGACGCCGGCGTAGACACCGGCCACGGTGGTCTCGCGGTAGGCGTCAACCTGGGCGGCGGTCAACACGCCGTCGGAGGTGATGGATGCCACGGGCGAACCGGGGGCGGGCGGTTCCCAGGTGATTTCGCTGGGCGCCAATCGCAGGAACGTGCCGTCGTCCAGCACGGCGTGACCCTCCAACTGGCTGGTCTGGCCGGCGGTCAACAAGGTGGGCGTGGCCTGGATCACGAGGTTCTGCACCTCGTACAACTGTCCGATGAAGCCGGCTTTGACCACCCTGCCGGGTGCACCGCCTGACGAAAGCCCGACCACGCCGCCGACGCTGGCATCCACGGCCCGCGTGTCCGAGGTGCTGCGTCCTCCCCCGCTGGTGAAGGCCCGGGGGGTGGGCTCGGCGGCGAGCGCCATGCCGGTGGCGAGGCTGGCCAGGATGGGAAGCCAGGCGGGCCGCCTGCACCGCGGGTTCAGCGGAAGCGTCCTGTTCCATGCGGACCTGCCCAGGGGCCAGGAACCGGAAAGCGCCGGTAAACCGGACGCACTCCAGACGCTTCGCGCCAGATGCATGGCCTCCGCCAACCGCGAAGCGTCTGGAGTGCGGGGGTTCACCCCCGCTTTTCGTGCCCGGTTCATCGAGAGCGAAGCTCGGCAGCGGCAAGGCCAGGATGAGCGGCGGCCAGCGGATCGGACGGCCGATCGGCCTCGGGCTGGCGGTCAATCCGCTGCCGCAGGTGTGTCTCCAGGGCGGTCAACCGTGCTTCGAGGGCGTCCTTGGCCGACTGGAGCTCCGCGATGGTGCGGGTTTGGGCTTCGGCTTGGCGGTGGAGTTTCTGGACCTCATTCAACAACAGGGCATTGACGGCGTCGTAGCGGATGGTGTGGGGCGCGCCCTCGGCGTCGTGCACCACCAGGTGCGGGGCCACCTGTTCCACCTCCTCGGCCACCAGCCCGAACTGCGCGGTCCCCTGCGGATCGAGGGAAGCCTGGTACCGAAAGCGGACGGGGCGCAGTTGCATGAGCACGTCGCTGGCCGAGCCCATGTCCTGGATGTCGGTCTTGAACCGCGCGGAGGAGGTGAGGGTTCCGAGTTGTCCGTTGGTGCCGACGAGGACTGTGACCCCGCCCGGGATGGTGGATCCGAAGACGCCCGCGGCGAAGGCCCGCGTCTGGGTGCCTTCGGTGCCGAGGCGGATGGTGGCGGACTCGCCGGCCATGCCGCGGTGACCGATCAGGAGATTGTTGTTGCCGGAGATGAGGTCGCTGCCGGCCTGGGCCCCGATGGCGATGTTCCCGTTGCCGTCGGTGAGTCCGAAGAGGGCGTGTTGTCCGACGGCGGTATTGTCCGAGCCGGTGGTCACGGCGGGCCAACTGTAGAGGGCCAGGGCACCCAGCGCGGTGTTGCCCTGTCCGCTCACCAGATAGCCAGAGGCGGCGGACCCGAGGGCGGTGTTGTTGAAGGCACCGGCTCCCACGCTACTCAGGGCGTTGATGCCCACAGCGGTGTTTTGGGCACCGTCGGTGATGGTGCTGAGCGCGCCGCCCCCCACCGCCACGTTGTTGTAGCCGTCGGCGAGATTGCTCAATGCCTCGTTGCCGATCCCCGTGTTCCCGTAATTGCTTACCTGGAAGTTGCCGGCGTGGCGGCCGACGAACGTGCTTCCCCATCCGTTGTCGCGAAACTGGGGGGCCCCATAACTGTGCAGGAAGGGCGCGCCATCGAGCTGGATCACCCCTTGCAGGGGCGAGGCGGAAGCTGGCAGGGCCAGGGTGCCGAGGGCGTTGAAAGCGGTGGCGGTGACTTCCCCGACCACGTGGAGGGCGGTTTGCGGGTTGGTCGTGTTGATGCCCACACCGCCGCTGGCGCGCACCAGGAACTGGTTGGAGGTCGTGGATGCAAAGGGAGCCTCGCTGGAGTAGTCCGCCCAGACGAAGGTGCCATCGTGCAGAGCGCGAGCCCGGTTGCCCGCCGCAAGCGCGGTATTCCCTGCGGCTTGGTTCTGAAGGCCACCGGCCACCATCGACCACGCGCCGCCGGCCACGTTGCCGGAACCGCCGGCCACGGTCGCGCCCGTGCCGCTGGCAATGTGGGCGCCGCCGCCGCTGATGGTGGCGACGTCCCCCGTCGCCGCGTTGCTGCCCCCACCCCCGATGACGGCCCAAGCACCACTGGCGCTGTTCAACTGACCGCCACCCACCGTGGCAAACAGATTGGTAGCCTCGTTGCGGAATCCGCCCCCCGTGACCGCATACGACGCGGAAGCGACGTTCAACTGTCCGCCCCCGACCGTCGCGGATCCCGCGGTGGCCTGGTTCCGGTCCCCGCCTCCCACGGTGCTGCCGAAACCGGTGGCCACGTTCTGATCGCCCCCTGCAACGGTGGCGTAGTCGGCCCCGGCCAGATTGCTGGCGCCGCCGCCGATCGCCGCCTGATTACCCGCGAGCGTGTTTCCCGGCACCACCAACCGGCCGTTGAAAGCCTCGGCACTGACATCGCGACTCACCGTCAGGTCGCTGCCGGAAACACTCAAGGCACCACCCGAGATCTTCGCCAGCGACGCGGGATCGGACGCCAACTGGGCACTCCCGACGCTCCCGGCCGCCAGGGCCGCCGGCCCCACGGCTCCGGCTGCGATCTTGTCTGGAGTAACGCTGCCGTCGGCCACCGCGGCCGCCATGAAGGCGTAGCCCACCGCGACGAGGCGTTGGTCGGGAGTGAGTTGGGCGAACTCGCCGCCTTCCTCCTTCACCCAGACCCGCAGGCGGACGTCGGGTTGGGCGAAGACCGACGCCGGAACGGGGGTCATGTTCGGCAGCGCGGCATCCCCCAGCAGCACCGAGTAGAGGCCCTTGCTCACGGGGGATCGGGACAGCCGCCTCGGGCGGGCTGCCGCCAGCGCTCGAGCCGTCGTTGCTCCAGAACGTGGTGGTCCCCGGCCCGTTCACCAGGGCGAGCTTGAACTCGGCCACACCGTCGTAGTTCGTGTTGGCGACGACGAGCCGGCCCTGATAGCTGAGCATCGGGGGACCTGGGCCCAGAGCGCCGGTGCGTGGGATAAACTCAGCGCGCCGAACCACCACGCCAGGCCGCGCACCGTCAGAAAACGTTTCATGGCAACCATGCAGTTGGGAACCGGGAGCGTTTCGCTTCTACCCCGCGAAATGATCTAGAACTTGAAGATCTTCTTGATCTTCTTGGTGGTCTTCTTCGCCTCGTCGCCGGCCTTGTCGGCAGCCTTCGTGACACCGCTGCCGACCGTGTTGACGACGTTCTCAGCGACCTTCTCCACCTCTTTCGCCGCGTAACCAGCGCCCTTCAAGGCATCGTTCAGGGCCCCTGAGGAAAGGTTGAAGACGCCCTGGACGGCATCCCGCGTCTCGTCGACGGCGTACCCGGCGCCTTTAAGTGCCGTAGCCACCCCTTGGGCAGAAAGGTTGCAGGCCGTCCGGACCCCGTCGGCCACTTCCCGGGTGGCGTAACCTGCCCCCTTGAGCGCCGCAGCCAGGCCGTCGGCGGAGAGGTTGAAGCCCGCGCGGACGACGCCGGCGACTTCCTGGACACCGTAGCCTGCGCCCCGGAGCGTCGCGGCCAGGCCCGACGCTGACAGGGCATAGACCGACCGCAGCCCGTCGCCCGCCTCGGCCGCGCTGTACCCGACGCGCTTGAGGAGCTGCCCGGCAGCGCTGGTGCCAAGCCGGTAGGTGTCTTCCAGGGCGCGCGCCACGTCGCGCACCGAGTAATTGGCCTGCTTGAGCAGTTTCGCCATTGAGTCGGCGGAGGTCCCATAGGCCGCCTGCAGGCCGCGGGCGATGTCGCTGGCGGTCCGGCCCAGCCGCGCGTAGGCCGCGAGCGCCGCCGCTTCGGAGGCGCCATAGACGTTGCGGGCCACGTGGGCGATCTCGCCGCCGTAGCGGATGACACCCCGCGCCACCGCGTCGGCCCAGGCGTCGAGGGTGCCGAAGACCGACCGCACGAGGGTGGTCCCGTTGTCCGTGATCTGTTTGACCACCGCGTGGTAGAGCCCGGCGAAGTCGTTGGGCGCAATCGCCAGGTGGAGGGGCGGCAGGGCGACCTCGCGGCCCGCCAGGGCGAACTTCCCGGCGAGGGACGCCGCGAAGCCGTGGGCCTGTCCGGCCTTGATGGAGGTGGCGGCATCAAGTGCCACGTCGACCAGCGGGATCTCGCCCAGCGGGGTGGAGAGCGTGAGATTGAGATTGAAGAGGATGGTGCCCGCGGCTTCGAGGTTCAGGTCCTGATACACGCAGTTGAGCCGGGCCGTGAGCAACCGGCCCCACGGAGCGTGAAACGCAAACCTCAGTCCGGCCTCAGTCGCCTCGAGGCGGAGCTCGGTGGCGAGTTTCAGGAGGGTGACCTTGGCGGTGATGAACAGCTCGGGGTTGGGCTGGGGCGCGAGCCGCAACCTCAACTGGGGGACGGTTCCTGACCGGCGCCGGTGATGTCGAGGACGCCCGCGAGGTGGACCGGGTCCATTTCGCCGCGGGCGGTGATGCCGTCGAACGAGTCCACGTTGACGAAGAGACTGGCGCGCCAGCCCCAGGCGATCAGGCGCCCCTGCACGGTGACGCCTTCGTCCCGGAAGTGGACGCCGCCGATCGAGGTCGCGGTCGGCACGATGTGCACCTTCACGTCCTCGAGATGGACGTTCACGACCTTGTTCAGCACGCGTTTGGTGGCCGCCGGCAGGGCCTGGTAGGTCGCGAAGGTGACGGTGGACATCGCGCTGAGCAGTTGCAGGACCGTGATCCGGGCGGTCGCACCCGCCAGGACGAACTGGTCGGGGTCATTGACATCCACCAGCACCGAGATGGTGCCATCCACGTCGCCGATCTTGAGGTTGCCGTGGAGGCCGACGTTGTCCAGGTACGGTTTCTGGTAGGTGAAGCCGAGCTGGGCCGCCATCTGGCGGATGATCACGCCGGGGATCCCAAACGGATGCTTCCACTCCGACGTGTTCTGCACCTCACCGGACAGTGCCCCTTCCGGGCTGCGGCCCGTGCCGTTCATCGTGAACGAGCCGGTGATGGATTCCATCTCGACCTTCACGCCGCCGGTGAACACCAGGTGCGTCGTCCGGCCCGGCGATTTGAGGGTGACCACGAGGTCGTGAGACATCGCCACGGCGGGCTCCGGCGGTCGCCCCTTCACGGTCAGGCTGACATCCGAACGCGTGAAACGGAGCTTGAAGCCCGCCCCATCCAGGAGCGTCACCTCGCGCTGGACGGATCCTTCGAGGACGTATTGCGGCACGGCTTCGGAAAGGTCCACCGCCGCGTGCACCGCCATCTCCCGCACTTTCAGCAGCCCGCCGAGGAAACGGATGATCGCATCCGGGGATTCCGCGACCTTGAGGTTGCCGAAGAAGTTGAAGCCGACGTTGATCCCGGAATCGAGCGAGGGATCGTAGAGCGTGCTGGCGGTGGCCAGGACCACGACGGGCCCGGAAATCTGCAGGCCCTGCAGCAGGGGCACGCCGGGCAGCATCGTTCCGATCCCCATGGGCTGGGCGAAGAGGAACTTGAACGAGCAGTGCGGCTTGCCCTTGTAGTGGAAGAAATCGGCGTACTTCAGCTCCACCGCGTCCTGGCCGAACAGCGCCAGTGTGCCCGAGACCTTCAAGGCGTGGTCTTCCGGCGTGGCCAGCCGGCCGGGGGCGGTGGGATCCTGCACGACCTCCATGCCCGGGGCGCCCACCATGCCGGGCGAGCCCTTCACGAATTCGATCTTGGGATCCCGGAGCGTCACGAAGGGGTTCAGGAGATCGCCGACCACCTTGCCCACGTGACCGAACTCACCGAGCAACGCCGGGCTCAGGGTCAGTTGCCCGTCGCGCACTGCGGCCAACAGGCGCTGCATCAGGGCGAAGTGCGGCACCGCCCCGTCCGCAATGAGCTTCGCCAGCGGTTGTGCGGGCAGCTTCTCCGGCGGCGCGCTGCGATAACCGGTGCCGAGGGTGGCGCCCAGCTTGGCGAGTGTCTCGGCCTGTTCGCGCACGCCGCGGGCCTCGGCCGGGGCCAGCGCGGACACGAACTGTCCCGGGAAATCACTGGTCGTGCCCCAGGCGGGCTGGCCGTGGACGGTGGCGGCGAGACGCTTGGGAGAACGGTCAAGCAACACCGCGGCACTCCCGTCGTCGTTGCCATTGCGGTGCGCGAACGACCAGCAGGCGAGGAGCCCTTGCTCGTTGCCCTGGACTCCTTCGCGCCAGGCGGCCAGGTCGCGTTCGGAGCGGGCAATGCTCCAGAGCGAGACTTCGGCCAGTTCGCCTGCGAAGTAAGGGGACGCGGCGTCGTTCGAGAAGCCAATGTTGATGCCGTCCTGAGCGGCGAAGTCCGAGGCGGCTTTGCTGCCGCGGGCGGCCAGTTCGCCGTCGACGTAGAGCCGTTGGCCGCCGATGTGCCCCCCGAACACGTGGGTCACCCGGTGCCAGCGGTTGTCAGCGTAGTTGCGACCCTGCGTTCGGATGGTCTCGTTGCTCCAGAGGCGGGCACAGAGATGGCCGTTCTGCAGATACACGTGTCGGTCGTTGCCGCGGGCGCCCCGATCCCCGGCGTCCGCGGAAAACAGGCCGCACTCGGGATTCGTCGTCTTGAACCAGAGGCTCACGGTGTGCTCGGCCTCCGAAACATCGAGCTCGGCGCTGAGGTACTGGCCCTGCCCCTGGAAGCGCAGCACCGGCCGGGCCATCGCGCCGGCCGTTTCGGGAGCGAGCACCATGAAGCTCAGGCGCGCGTTGCGGCCCTGATGCGGCTCCGAGGCTTCCTGACAGCAGGGCGAGCCGTGGACGAAAAGCAGGGCGTAGGGTGAGCGCACCTCGCGCCAGTCGGTGCCGCGGGTGGCGTCGAAGGCGCGGGTGGCGCCGATGGACCTCAGCAGCCCACCGGCCGGGCCGTCGAGGGGAGCGTCGTTGATCGCGTCGTAGGAACCCACAGCCACCAGGTCGCCTTTCGCCGCGGTGCTGTGGACCCAGGTGGCCCACTCGTGCCAGGCAGCGCGCGCGCCGTACACGTCATGACTCGCCTTCGCCTTGACACGGCCGTCCGGGGCGAGGATGGCCGTGTTCAGTCCGCGCGCCGTCCCCAACCCGCCGTCCTCGCCGTTGACCAGCAAGTACGTCTCGTTGCCTTCGAAGGAATCGAAGGCCGAGCCGCGCAGGAGCACCCGGTTCATCCGGGCCCGCAGATGGGCGTTGCGTCCGCCGTACGGGGCGCTGGCCTCGGCGCACAGGCCGAGGCCCCGCGTGAACAACAGCGCGTACGAGGACCGCGCGGCACGCCAGTCCGGCCCTTCCAGGAAGCCGAAGGCCTTGCGCGTGCCGATCGGATTGAGCAACGCCTCGGCGGCTCCGCCCCGCGGGGCGTTGCTGGCCGCGTCGTAGGTGGCGGTGGCCACGAGGTCGCCGTCCGCGGCGTTGGCGGTCACCCAGGCGGCCCACTCGTTCCAGACGGGGGGACGGGCGTAGACATCATGGGTGGCCGAGGCCTTGAGTTCGCCGTTGGGCCGCAGGACGACGGTGTTGAGCCCCCGGCCCTTCGGCAGGTCCCGCGGCGCACCATCCACCAGCAGGTAGGTCTCGTTGCCTTCGGTCGAGTCGAAGGCGGACCCGCGCACGTAGAGGTCCAAGAACAACCGGCCGGCGCGGACCTCGAGCGAGGAGGTCCGGTCATTGAACGCCGGGTCCAGGAGCGGCAGGTCGTGCCGCACGGTTCGACTCGCGCCGGCGAAGTTCGCGTGCTCGAAGAGGGTGACCTCCATGCCGGGCGGGACCGTGAGCGAACTCAGCGTGTCATTGCCGATGAGCAGGTCGCCGAGGTTGTAGCGGCCGGGCCGTACGGTCTGCCGGCGTCCCTGGTAGTGGGCGTGTTCGAAGAGGGTGACTTCCATGATGTTGGTGGGGTGGCGGACGTGGGACTGACTGCGACGGACCTGATGGACGAGCCGGGTCGGGGCGGGCGGCCCACCGGGTGAATGCGGGGCTGGTATCAGTTGCTATCGTACTGGAAGTCTTAATCTGTAGTTATGAAATGACAAGCGCGAATTCGAACGCCTCGCCCGGGGCCTCGGACGAGGGCGTCGGGAAGCGGCCCCTGCCGGCTCAGCGCCGGTTGAGCAACTCCGCGAAGGTCCGGTTCGCGGGCTGGGCGCCGAGGGTGTCCTCCCGGTTGAGCTGTTGGGCGTCGGCGATCACGGCCTTCGCACGGAGCCGGCGTCGCACATCCGGGCCGAGCGCCTTGAGGTCGGGCAACTGCTCCTGGCCGGTCAACAGGCTGACGAGGTCCTCGGCGGTGAAGGTCTCGGCGTACGTGTCGAGGGCGTCCTCGAGCAGGGCCTTGGCCTCGGAGGAGCTTTGCCGCGCGGCGGCGAGGCCGATCCAGGCCCGCATCTCGGCCAGGTAATCGCGGATCTCCGGGCTGTGGTTGAGGCGCCGCTGCTCTTCCTGGAGTTCCCGCAGCGAGGTGCGGGCCTGGGCCCGGTCGGTGTCGTCCCAGGTGGCCTTGGTGCTGTTCGCGAACCACCAGAGGAGGGTGCGTTCGTGGCGTTTGAGGGCCTGGTCGCGGGCGGTATGGAGCGCCTCGGAGTCGACCGCGTTGAAGGCCGCCCGGGCCAGGTGGAACTGGGCGTGGGCGAGGAGCAGCATGGCCTGCCGGAGGCGCAAGGGGGCCGTGGTGGCCGGCTGGTTCGGGTGGGCGGCGATGAAGGCGTCGATGCGGGCGGACTCGGTCTGCCAGGCCGGCGGGGTGCCCTGGGCGTTGGGCTCGGGCAGGAGGACCGAGCCGGCCAGCATGGCGGCGTTCGATCCGGCCACGATGTCGGCGACCTGTTGCCGGGTGGCGCAGCCCGCGAACGACAGGGTGAGGACCAACAGGAGGGGACGACCGGCGCCGTGAATCGGCGCCAGCAGGTTGGGACGGCAGGCGAGGAGGTTCTCATGGGGTGGTTGTCAGGGGTTGGCGGCCAGGAGGCGGGTCAGCAAATCACGGAAAGCCGGAGTGTCAGGATCGACTTTCGCGAAGTCTCCGCGGGCCCAGGCGGCGACGAGACCACCGATGACCGGCGGCACAGCCGGCAGATCCAGGCGGCGGCCCAGCTCGGAGCTGACCTGGGCGAGCGAATCCTGCAGGACTTCCTGGAGTTGTTCGACGGCTTCCTCGAAAGGCGCGGACTGGAGCCGGGCCTTGCCGTAGCGGGCCAACGCCGCCAGGACCTCCCGCACCGTGTCCACGAGAGTGCGGCCGGCGAGCAGGCGGGTCGGGCTGTGGTCCGCGGCCTGCAGCACGGCGTTGAGCGTGGCGGTGGCCAGGTTGCTGCGGGCCTCGTCGAACAGCACGGGGTTGTGGAGGAGGGTCTGGACAGCGGCGCTGGCGATGGCGGCCGCGTCCAGTCCGGTCAGGGTGCGTGCCCGGACCAGTTCGGCGAGGCGGCCGGCGAACTCCGCGACCAGCCCGGCGTACTGCGTCTTGGCCAGGGCGGGGTTGGTTGCCAAGGCTTGCAGGGTCCCGCTGGCGGCGGCGGTCGCGAGATTCCGGGCATCGAGGCTGGGCAGTTCGCTGACGGCGCGCAGGATGCCCCCGACCACCCGGCGGATGAGCTCCGCGTTGTCCTTGTCGGTGATCAGTTCCGGATGGTCGGCGAGGATGCCCGCGGCGTCGGTGACGATGTGCTCGAGGCCTTCCCGGCTGAAGGAGAGCCGGAGGCCGTCGCGGGCGATGGTGCTGACGACCGACTTCAGCAACACACGCAACCAGGGCTCGCCGTTGAGCTGGGTGGTGAGCAGGTCGGGCTGGGCGGCCACGGCGGCGATGGCGGCGTCGCCCAGTCGGAACAGCGTCTCGTGGCTGAGGAGGTTCGCCTGGGGGACGGCCTTGAGCTCGGTGACCAGGTTGAGGAGGACGTCGCGCAGCAAGTCCGGCTGGTGTTGCAGCAACGCCGGCCCGTGTCGTTCCATGGCCGTGAGGCCGGCGCGCAGGAGGTCACCCCAGTGATCGGCGAAGAAGCTCCGGAAACCCGTGCTCGACTGGACCAGCGGCCCGGCGGCCTTGAGCACATCGGCGGCCAGTTGTTTGAAGGCGTCGGCCTGGTCCTCGGCCAACACTTCGGCGGCCCGACCCAGTCCCTTCCCGACGAGCAACGAGTAGCCGCGCCCCTGGAGCAGACCGACCAGGAAATCCTCGCCGCCGGCCGGATCGCTGCGGGCCTCCACCAGCACGTCGAGCAGGACCTCGAGCCAGCGGCGGTCGGTCACGAGCGCCCCCCGGGCGTCCAGCAACCCGTTGAGCGTGGCCCCGAGCGCGTGCCGCAACAACGGGCTCCATCGGCTGAACGACTCGAGGTCCGGGCGGGCGAAGCGCTCCAGGACCGTCTGCACGATGTCCCGCACGCCAGGGTGGCGTACGAACAGGGCCGCGTTCTCTGCGCCGAACTCCGCCACCACATCCGCCACCAGCAATCCCACGCGCGCGCCGTAGCCGATCTGCCGGTCGTCCTTGCCCGCGGCGACGTGGAACGCGGCGGCCACGCAGTCCGGGTCCGTCAGGTCGAACCGTGGCAGCAGCTTCCGCAGTTCGGTCACATACTCCTTGTCCGGATCCAGCGGCACGACGCTCAAGCGGTCGGGGAAGACCCGCGCATAGCAGGCGCCGAGGAAGGTGTCGTCCGCGACGTCCTTGGCGAGCTCGCGTTCGAGTTCCGCCCGGTCGGTTCCGAGAAGATCCGGACCGCCCGACCGCTCCCATTCGGCCAGGTATTGCTTGAGTTCCTTCTTCTTGCGGGTCGCGCTCGGGCCGGCATAGACCGGCGGCATGACGAGCACGAGGCCGCCCTGCACGGCCTCCTTCTCGGCGAGCAAGGAGTCGAGGCGACGGCCGAACTTGATGACGCCGCGGGCGACCGAGATCGCCACCGCGGCCGTGGAGGGGGAGATCATGGCGGCAGGATGTTGGGTTCGGTAATGGGGCTGTTCAGATGGCGTTATTATGGATGGGCGCGGTCTGCGCGTCAAATCGCGGGTCGTCGCGGGACGGGACGGCACGAAAAGCGGCGCTGAAGCGCGCGCACTCCAAACGCTTCGCGACCTGCCCACCGCCAGGCAAGCGCAGCGCGTTTGGAGTGCGCGCGCTTCAGCGCCGCTTTGCGTAGCGGGCAGGAACGCACGGTGCCGCTGGAGTTCGGCGCATTCCCAGCGCTTCGCGCCTCGCGGGGTGGGGTGTTGGCTCTCTCCGGGAGGCTTGCATGACAAGGTCCCCTGAGTTCAGGTATTGACGAACTGGATGAGGCTGGCGCGATTTTCGATTCGTGAGGCAGGCCGGGTCCTCCCTACCTTCCCGACCAGACAGGAACGCTATGGAAGTACTGGTGCTGATTCCGCTGGGCCTGCTGGCGATGTTGTTCTACGCCGTGTGGGCGGTCACCCGGTTGCGAGGGCGGGTGCATCATCTCGAGTGGCTGCTCGAACGTTTGCGGGTCGATCTCGAGACGCTGCGCACCGGGAAGCAGAAGGAAGCGCGGCCGGCAACGGCGACCGGGTCGCCGATGGCGGAGGCATTGCGGGTTTGGCGGGAGACACCGGCAGTCCGCACTGCCGCGGCCCCGCCATCGGAGGCGGAACCAGCGCCCGCCGTACCGCTGCCTGCGGCACCTTCGGCGGCGCTTCCCCCGCCGCTGCCGGTGCGACCGGCAGTGCCGTTGGCAGCCATCGCCGCGCGGGAGGCGCCCGTCCCGCCGGCTTTGGTGCCGGGGTCTCCCGTGTCGGGGTTGACGTCCGCGCCCCTCGCTCCGGTGCCGGCTCGTGCCCCCGAGTCGAAGGCGTTGCCGTGGGCGGGGCTGAATCTGGAACAGTTCATGGGGGTGAAGCTGTTTGCCTGGATTGGCGGGCTGGTGTTGTTCCTGGCGGCGGCGTTCTTCCTGAAGCACTCGTTTGAGCAAGGTTGGGTCTCGCCCGAACTCCGCGTCGCGATGGGTTTCTTGACGGGGGTGGGGTTGTTGGTGGGCGGGGTGTGCTGGAAGCGCCCGGAGTACCGGGTGATGGCGCACACGCTCTGTGGGGCCGGGGTGGTGATTCTCTATGCCGCGAGCTTTGCGGCGCACGCGTATTACCAGCTCATCGGGAACGCGACGTCGTTCGGCTTGATGTCGGTGGTGACCGTGGTGGCGTTTCTGCTGGCGGCGCGGTTGCCGGCGATGGTGGTGGCGGTGCTGGGTTTGTTGGGCGGTTTCCTGACCCCGCCCCTGCTGTCGACGGGAGTGGATCGACCGTGGGCCTTGTTCGGATACATCGCGCTGCTGGACGGGGCGCTGGTGGCGGTGGCGGTGAAGCGCCGGTGGCCGGTGCTGGTGGCCCTGGCCGCGCTGGGGACGGTGCTGATGCAGTTGGGCTGGGCGGCCAAGTTCTTCGAGGTTTCGAATGTGTCCACAGCCTGGGTGATCTTCACCGCGTTCGGCGCCCTGTTCCTCGGGGCGTACGTGCTCGCGCGGCGGCAGGGTGACCCGACGTGGTGGGTGCGGGGCAGCGCGCTCGGGATGCCGCTGGTGACGTTCTTGTTCACGGCCTGGCTGCTGACCTTCAACGCGCTCGGGCAGCGGCCGGGCGTGGTGTTCCTCTTCCTGGCGGTGGCCGACGCGGGGTGGCTGGCGATGGCGGCGCTGGATCGGCGGCTGCGACTGGTCCACGTGGCGGCGGGCGGCCTGGGCTTCCTGCTCTTGGCGGCGTGGACGACGGGGCATCTGGGGATGGATCTGCTGTTCTGGGCGCTGGGCGGCTACCTGGGTTTTGCGGTGGTGCACACGCTGTTCCCGGTGCTCCTGGAGCGGTACCGGCCGGGTGCAGCACCGCCCGGCTACGGGCACGTGTTTCCGCTGCTGGCGCTGGGGCTCGTGATGATGCCGCTGGTGCGCGAGGTGACCGTGCCGTGGGCGGTGTGGCCGGTGGTGTTGCTCGTGGACGTGCTGGCGATCGGGCTGGCGCTGTTCACCGGCTCGGTGCTGGGCGTGCTGGGCGTGCTGGCGTTCACCGTGTTGGTCGCGGCCGTGTCGCTTTTCAGCAGGCCGGCCGAACTGACGGCGCTGACCGAGTTGCTGGTGGTGGCCGGGTTCTTCGCGGCGTTCTTCTTCGGGGCGGGCCTGTGGCTGCGCCGGCGGTATCGGGCGGAGGACGGCCCACGGACGGCGGCCGGAGCCGGAACGTCCCGCGAGCTGGCCTGGCTGGGGCTGGAAGTTGCCGCCCGAAGTGGAGCGCGAATTGATCCCGGCGTCGGCGGCGATTCTGCCGTTCCTGCTGCTGATCCTCGCGGTGGGCCGGCTGCCGTTGGTGGACCCGACCCCGGTCTTCGGGTTGGCGCTGGTTCTGGTGGGGTTGACGCTGACGACGGCGCGGCTGTTCCGAACGGCAGCGCTGGTGCCGATTGGGCTGGCGTGCGTGCTGGCGCTGGAAGTGACGTGGCACGGGGCGCGGTTCGAGGTCGGTGCGGCGGGAGTGACCCTGGCGTGGTATCTCGGGTTCGCGGGGGTGTTCGCGGCGTACCCCCTTCGTGTTCCAGGCGATGTGGAGGGAGCGGACGCTGCCGTGGGCGACGGCTGCGTTGTCGGGTCCGCTGCATTTCTTCCTGGTCTATCGCGTGGTGAAGCTGGCGTGGCCGAACGAGGTGATGGGCCTGGTCCCGGCGGCGTTTGCGGTACCGATGCTCGGGGCGCTGGCTTACGTGTGGCGGAGGATGCCGGTGACGGGCGAGGCGCGGACGCGGCTGCTGGCGTGGTTTGGAGGCAGCGCCTTGTTCTTCGTCACGCTGATCTTCCCGATTCAGTTTGAGCGGGAGTGGCTGACGCTGGGGTGGGCGCTGGAGGGCGTGGCGCTGCTATGGTTGTTCCGGCGCGTGCCGCACCCGGGGTTGCGCGGGGTCGGTCTGGCACTGCTGGCGATCGCCTTTGTCCGGCTGGCGGTGAACCCGGCGGTGTTCGAGTACCATCCGCGGAGCGGGATGCGCATCCTGAACTGGTTCCTGTACAGCTACGGGGTGGTGACGGTGTGTTTGCTGGCGGG
Organism: Verrucomicrobiota bacterium; assembly: GCA_027493615.1. GTDB lineage: Bacteria > Verrucomicrobiota > Verrucomicrobiia > Limisphaerales > J093 > DSVZ01. The sequence continues at coordinate 670,634 of JAOSKK010000012.1, read as the reverse complement.
GGCGCGACTGCTGGCGCCGCCGCGGCATCGAGTGGATGGGGTGGACGTGCGGCCGCTGCTGTACACGCTCGCGGGGGTGCTGGCGTTTTGGCTGCTCAACATCGAGATCGCGGACTGGTTTTCGACCGGGACTGCGCTGACCTTCAACTTCAGCGCGAGCCTGGGTCAGGACATGACCTACTCGCTGGCCTGGGGGGCGTACGCGTTTCTGCTGCTGGTGCTGGGGTTTCGTTTTGAAAGCGCGTGGGCGCGGTACGGCGGGTTGGGGTTGCTGGTGGTCACGCTGCTCAAGCTGTTTCTGAACGACCTGTTCCGGCTCGGCGGGCTGTATCGCGTGGGCTCGCTGATCGGCCTGGCAGTGGTGCTGATGCTGGTGTCGTTTGCCTACCAGCGGTTCTTCGCGGGGAAAGCGCGGCGGCCAACCCCGGCGGGCACGCCCGTTTCCGGCACCACTGCGTGAGTCCGGACCTCTGGCACCCCTCCGGCTACCGTCCGGGACGACTCCGGCGTTCACCGGGACGCCCCTATCTCCTGGAACCGTAATGCAGAAGCATCCTTTGAGCCTTTGGAACCCTGGAGCTTCCCTTGAGCTTTGAGCCTTGAGCTTTGAGCTTTGTCGTTCTCCACGGCGGGTCCGCGGCCCGGGGGCGATCCAAGCGGAGCCGATCGCTTCCGACATCCGGGCCTGGCGGGGGCGGCGTTCAGCCTGGCGACGGAGTGGGCGCGGGCGGCGTCCGGAAGTCCGGCGGCAGGGAGCGGACGTGAAGGTCCCGCTGAGGGAAGGCGATTTCGATGCCGGCCTGACGGAACGCGTCGAGAATGCTGGCGTTGAGGTCGGAGAGGGTGGTCATCCGCTGGTCGGTGCGGCTGACGTGAGCGCGCAGGGTGAAGTTCAGGGCGCTGTCGCCGAAGCTCTCGAAGGCGACGAAGGGGGCGGGTTCGGCGAGGACGGCGGGGTGTTGCCGGGCGATGTTGAGGAGGAGTTCGCGCACTTGGCGGACGTCGCTGTGGTAGGCCACACCCACGGTGCAGAGGATGCGGGTGATGGAGTCGCTCAAGGTCCAGTTCACGAACCGACCGGTGATGAGTTCCTTGTTCGGCAGGATCAACTCGCGGTTGTCCCAGTCGCGGATGGTGGTGGCCCGGATCTGGATGCGGGTGACGACGCCGGAGACGTCGGCCACGGTGACGATGTCGCCGACGCGGACCGGGCGCTCGAAGAGGAGGATGAGGCCGGAGACGAAATTGGCGAAGACCTCCTGCAGGCCGAAGCCGATGCCGACGGTGATGGCGGCGGCCAGCCATTGGACCTTGTTCCAGGACAGACCCAGCCCCTGGGCGACGACCACGACGCCGACGAGGACGATGGCGTAACGCAGCGTGGCGGTCAGGGCGTAGCCCGAGCCGCGCTCGAAGCGGAGCCGGCTGAACACGGCCATCTCGAGGAAGCCGGGCAGGTTCCGGGCCGCCATGAGCGTGACGGCTGCCGCCAGCAACACCAGCATCAGGTCCCACAGCGAGACAAACGGCGCGTGCGCCAACGGCGCGTCGATCGCGGCCCCGGCATTGGCTGGCCCGCCGGGCCCCGGGGGCAGCGGACTGGGTCGAAGCAGGCTCGGGACGGGCACGCCTGCCGGGGTGGGAGAGAGGTACCACAGCGGGACTTGATCCAGCGCGGAGAGGGCGGGCAGCGAGCTGGACCAGATGCCCCAGAGACACACGAGCAGGGTCAGGCTGAAGGCCCAGCGCAAGACGCGTCGGGCCTGGGCGAGGTAGGTCAGCAGATCGGCCTGGGTGTCGTCCTCGGGCAGAGGCAGCGTGGCCGCCGTCTGTTCCTCGGGGGGTCTCCGGGCTGCGGAGCTTCTCGGCGTGGGCCATGGCGAGGCGGCGTCGCTGCAGGTAGAGCCAGCGGAAGAAGAAGGCGCTGAGAAGCTTGAGCCCCAACGCCACGAACACGCTCTCGAGGAACCGCACCCACAGGTGGCGGGCCGAGTAGTGGTAACCCCAGGCGGACGCCGCGGCGAACAGGACGGGGACGGCGACGGCCAGGGGATGGGCCAGACGTCGCCCCAGCCGACCGCCCCCGGTTGCGGGGTTGCCGCCCAGCAACGAGGAACCGAGGCCGCCGGTGGGACGAAGGATCAGGTGGACGAACCCGGCGAAGACAAGCGTCACAGGGATGAACGTGAGGCGGTTTGAGACGCTTTCGAGCGCCTCGGCTTCGAGGAACCGGTTGACGCCACTCAGGACCGGCACCAGCGAGAGGCACCAGGTCAGGCCGCGCCGCGGCAGCCGGGCGTCGTCCTCGGGCAACCGGAAATGCGCCACGGCCAGTCCATCGACGGGCCGGCAGACCTGGCGGAGGAATTCCCAGACGAACAGGGTCCCGGCCAGCATGTCCAAGGCCTGGCCGAGTTGTTGCAGGATCACCGACGTGTGCAGGCTCGCGGCGGCGACAGTGCGCCAGCCCAGAAGGGCGAAGAGCAGCGGCAGGGGCAGCGCCAGCAGGAAGGTGTACCAGCCCGCTTCGACCGTGGGGGCGATGCTGGTGTTCCGGCCCTGGCGGGCGCGGGCGGAGGCGTCGGCCAGACGGCGGCGGAGGCGGGGGCGCAGGGCCAGCAGCAGGGCGATGCCCCGGTCAGGGCCAAGTTGCTGAGGACGGACTGTCGCAGCCCCTGGCCGAGAAGGGCGAGCGACTGCTGCCATTCGTTCGAGGCGAGGAGCGCGGCGATGGCGGCGGCCTCGCGCCGGGCCGCGGGGGATCGAGTGGTTCGGCGCTGCGGATCCAGAGGACCCGGAGGTTGAGAAAGGCGGCGAACTCCTTGCGAAAGGTGGCGGCTTCGCGGAGGGCCGCCTGCACGCGCAACAGCAGACTGAGGTAGGTGTCATAGTCCCGCACGAGACGGGTGAGGAGGTCGCGCTGTTCGGTCAAGAGCGTGCGAGCCTCCTCCGCGAGCGCCTCCTGGCGGGCGGGATCCGGCCCGGCGGGAAGCGTGGTCAGGAGGCGGGCGAGATAGGGCTCGAGGGGGTCGAGTTCGCGTCGGGCGTCCACGAGGCTGAGTTGCAGGATCTGGGCGGTGCTGAGGAGGGTCTGCTGCTGTTCGGCGAGGCGGGTGTTGTCGCCCTGGCGCTCGAGGGCGGCCTGCTGGCGGCGCAGCAGGAGGCCGATGGCGTAGTTGCGGCTGATGCCGGCCTCTTCGGCAGCCTCCACCCGCGCCTGGAGGCCCTGGAAGCTGGCGCGCTGCGCGGCCAGATTCGTCTGGGTGGTGTCCAGGAGGTGGAGGGCATCGCGGAGCCGGCCGGCGAGGGCGGTGCGTTCGCGAGCCAGGACGGCGTTGGTGGCGGCGAGGCGCGAGAGCCACGGTTCGTTGAGGAGGCTGGCGCGGCGGCGGGCCTGGTCCGCGCGCTTGGTGGCCTCGAGGGTTTCCTGTTCCCGGCGGCGGTTGAGAGCGTCGACCCGCTGGTCGCGTTCCTGGCTCAGGGCGGTCACGCGGCGGCGCGCGAGGTCGGTGCGGACGCGGATGAGGTCGGCGGTCGCGTTGAGGGTGGCGAGTTCCTGTTCGTAGCGGGCGAGCTCGGCTTCGCGGTATTGGAGACGGCTTTGCAGCCGGTCGCGCAGGGCCTGGCGGACCTCGGGATCGAGCTCGGCCGGAACGGCGGTGCGGAGCTCCTGCTGCAGCCGGTCGCGGGCGGCGCGGGCTTCGGCGGTCAATTGGGCGAGTTCGGCGGCGCGGGCGGTCCGGCGCTGGGGTTCCTGGGCAAGGGCTTCCTGTTCTTTGCTGGCTTGGGCCAGTTCCGCCTCGACACGGGCGAGCTGTTGTTCGAACTCGGTGACGGGGGCGTCGGCGGCGAGGTCGAGGCTTGGCGGGGAGAGCGGGGTGGCGAGCTGCTGCTGGAGCTCGGCGAGGGCGGCGGGGGCGTCGGCGGCCTCCTGGCGGAGCCGGAGGGTTTCCTCGAGCAACCGATCGGTGTCGAGCAACCGCTGGCGCGCTTCGAGGTAGAGGGCCAGTGCGTTGGTGCGGGCGGCGAGCGGGAGGTCGTCGGTGCGGTTGCTGAGGGCGGTCAGGCGGGACAGGACGGCGTCGGCGGTGACGGTGTAGTTGGTGAGGGCGAGCGGGAGGGAGGCGGGGAGAACTCCGCTGCCTGGGGCGCCGGCAGGAGCGCCAGGGCGACGAGCCACAGCCAGGAGGAAGGTTCATGCCAGCGAGGCCAGCAACGCCTGGATCTGCGCCACCGACGCGGTGCCGGTCGTGCCGAGCTGGTGGATGACCAGGGAGGCGGCGGCCATGGCGAGTTCCAGGCTCTCGGCCAAGGTGGCGCCCGCCGCCAGCGCGCAGGCGAGGTTGGCGGTCACGGCGTCCCCGGCCCCCACGATGTCGATCGGCCCCCGGACGGGCAGGGCCGGGACGTGTCCGAAGGTGCCGTCGCCGAGGGCGCCGACGATGCCGCGCTCGGCGAGCGTGACGAAGACGGGGCGGCGGTTATGGCCGGCCAGGGCCGCGGCGGCCTGTTGGATCTGTTCGAGGTCGGCGTCGCGCGGCAGGCCGGTCAGGAGCGACAACTCCGCGGCGTTCATCTTGAATCCGACGGGGGAAAGCCGGTGAGACCACGGCGGCTGTCGGCGAGGATCAACAGGTCGGAACGTTCGTGGGCCAGGTCGCCGACGGCCGAGAGGACGCGCTGGGTGACGACGCCGGTGTCGGCGTGGTCCACCTGGTCGAGCAGGATGAGGGCGTTGATCTCGGGAGCCAGATGACGCACGGCGGCGATGAGGGCGTCCTCGACCTCGGCCGGGGTGGGCGACCAGTTCTTCGAGTCGAGCCGGTTCAGCTCGCGCGGCGGCTGACCGGGTGTGAGGACGAGCGGCTTGCAGTAGGTGAAGGTCCGGCGGCGGTCGGTGCGCAGGAAGTGGTCGAGGCGCACCGCCGAGGGCCGGCTGAGCGCCACACTGAGCTCGTAGCCTTCGCCGTCGTCGCCGCAGAAGCCGACCGGCCAGAGGGTGCCGGCGCCGAGGGCGACGAGGTTGTTGAGGATGGTGCCGGCGCCGCCCGGCTGGGCGCGGACGTTCACGACGTTATGGACCGGGAGGTTCGTCTCGAGCGAGATCTCGTAACGCGCCGGGTCAATCTCGAGGTAGCGATCGAGGCAGAAGTCACCGAGCACGGCGATCTGGAGCAGGGCGTAACGTTCGGTGACGGCGTGGAAGCGTTCGCGGGTCATGGGCTGGGCGGTCGGCTCACGGGCCCGATCCTGCCGGAAGGCGGGTCGCAATGCCAGCCGGTGTTTTTCCGCTTTCCTTCGTCTGCTGGCGGTCGCAGGATCCCGTCCATCTCCCCAGCGCGGCAGAAGCGCGGTTTCCGTCGTTGTTATCGTGCAGTGGTCTGACCGCGTGGGGACAAGTCAACCTTACAACAACAATGAACAGGCGAGATCAAACCAACATCGGCTTACGGTTGTTACGGCACGGGTGTGCAATGGCCCTGGGTGGCCTGGGTGCACTGGTAGTCACGGGGTCCGCGCTGGGCGCAGCCACGGTGGGGACCTTCACCGGGGGCGACCCGGGGGAGGGGTTGGATCTGCAAGGGAACTTCACCTACGCCGTGAATGTGGGGCCGGACGGCGGGGTGGGCCAGGTGGGCGACGCCCTTTTTCACGGGGGACAATGTGCTGGGAGTGACGGTGGTGGCGCAGAACCAAATCGCCAACGGCGGCTGGGGAACCGCCAACTACGGCGCGACCGACAACGACAAGAACCTCTCGCTCGTGATGAATTCAATCCGTTGGTCGGCCTCGCCGAACACGGTGCAGGTCACGCTGCGGGTCGAGGCGGGCGTCGAATACAAGCTGCAACTGCTCTTCCGCGAGAACTGCTGCCCGGGGCGCGGCTTCAACGTCGTGCTTAATGGCGTCGCCGAGGTGACCGACTTCATGCCGGGCCCGACCCAGGCCAGCGAAGGCCAGGAGTTCACCGAGGTCCGGGACTTGATCGGCGCGGTGATCACGACCCAGTTCACCGCGGCCAGCGACACCTACACCATTGTCCTGGACGGCGCGGCGGCGCCCTCCCCGGACATCAACGATCACAACGCCATCCTGAACGGCTTCACCCTCGAACGCCTCAGCCCGTTCACCGACGAGGACGGGGATGGGCTGCGCGACGACTGGGAACGCAAGTACTTCAACAACCTCGACGCCACCCCGAGCGGTGATCCGGATGCCGACGGCCTGACCAATGCCGAGGAGCAGACGCTGGGCACCGATCCCACCAACCGCGACACCGACGGCGACGGGCTCTCCGACGGCGACGAGGTCAAGACCTACCAGACCGATCCGCTGCGCGACAGCGACACGGACGGGGATCTCCTGACCGACGGTGCGGAAATCGTGCGCTACGGCACGGATCACCGGAAGGTGGACACCGATGGCGACGGCGCCAGCGATCACTACGAGGTGCTGGTCTACAGCGATCCAACCGATCCGAACAGCAAACCGCAGAAGACCCTCATCAACCTCTTCACCGGACCCGATCCCGGCCAGGGGTTGGATCTGGACGGCACGTTCCTCTACGCGATCAACGCCGCCAACAACGAGGAACTGGGTCAGCTCCGCGGCGCGTACTTCACGGCCGACAACGTCGAGGGCGTCACGCTCGTGTCGGGCAACGTCGCCATGAACTGGAACCCGAATCTCGATTACGGTGACTCGGCCGACGCCGTGCTGCTCGAGACGTTGATGGCCTCGATCCGGTGGAGCGACGCCGCCACGGCGATCCCGGCCGTCACGCTCACGCTGGGCAATCTCGATGTCGGTGCCACGTACAAGCTGCAGTTGCTCTTTGCCGAAAACGCGTGGCCGCGCGGCTTCTATATCAACATCAACGGCCGGCCCACTGTCCGCGAGTTCGCCCCCTTCCAGTGGCAGGGCGCCCTCCCGACTCCCCGCACCAATGCCGTCGTGGTCACCCACACGTTCATCGCCAACGGCCCGGAAGCGAGGATCGTCCTGGACGGGCGCCTGGTCACCGACCGCCGCCTGACCGATCACAACGCCATCCTGCAGGGCGCCACCCTGGAAGTGCTGGCCGCACGGACCGACTCCGATGCCGACGGGTTGCCGGATGCTTGGGAACTCGAGGTCTTCGGCGATCTGAGCCAGACCGGCGTCGGCGACAAGGACGGCGACGGGCTGACGAACGCCGAGGAGTTCGCCGCCAACACGGATCCGAACCGGGCCGACCCGGACAACGACGGCCTCACCGACCGCGAAGAGGTCAAGGTGTATTTCACCGATCCTTGGAACCCGGACACTGACGGCGACGGGTTGCAGGACGGTGATGAGGTCAAGATCCATGGCACCGACCCGCTCAAGCGAGACACGGACAACGACGGCATCACCGACGGGGCCGAGGTCGCGGCCGGGACCAACCCGAAGGATCCGCCGACGCAGTTCCGCCAGATCAAGATCGAGGCGATCACGGGGGCGACCCCGGCGACGGGTTCGACGCGAACTGGAACCCGACCGAGGGCCCGGACCTCCAGGGGAACTTCCTGTACGCCGTGAATGTCAGCAGTGCCGGGCCTGCCGGGATGGCTTACGATGCGGACTTCACCGCCGACAACGTGCCGGGGGTCACGATCACGGCCGCCAACAATGTTCCGAACTGGAACCAGCCCGAGTACGGCGACAGTCTGGCGGACAACGTGATGGAGTTCGTGACCCAATCCATCCGGTACTCGCCGATCGTGTCGGTGCGGCTCACGGGCCTGGTGCCGGGCAGCCGGTACAAGTTCCAGTCGTTCTACTACGAACAATGTTGCGCCAACCGCGGCTTCAACATCTACGCGGACGGGGTGCTCATCGCTGAGAACTTTGTTCCAACCGAGATCCAGGGTGGCGTCGCCATCATCTCGGCGGCTGCCATGGTGTCCTTCGAGTTCACGACGCAGCGCGACAGTTTGTACGTCGTCCTCGACGCTGCCGCCGCGACCCGCGAGGACCTGACCGATCCCAACGCCATTCTTGACGGCTTCACGCTCGAGATCCTCGAGCTCGCGGCGTTGCCGCCGCGGATCACCGGCACCGAGGTCAAGGCCAGTGGGGTTGAGTTCACGGTGACCACCACGCCGGGCAAGAGCTACTCGCTGGAGTACCGCGCGAGCCTCAGTGCCGGAACCTGGACCGCAGCGGGCAGTGCAGTGACTGCCACTGGCACCACGACGGTGCTGACCGATCCTGACGCCGGGCACCGGACGCCGGCCGAGGGTTACTGGCGGGTGAAGATGCAGTAAGCCCAAGCCGGGCGATCACTCCGGCCCGGGGCGCTTCCGTTGTCGGAGGCGTCCCGGGCAGAGCCTCCTGACGTCGGCTCCTACCGGAAGCAGCGTAGGAGTCGAGGTGACGAGACTCAGCCGTGCCGCTTGCAGAGCCTCCTGACGTCGGCTCCTACGGGAGGAGGGGGGAAGGGGGGGTCAGTCTTCGACGGGGACGACGAGGCGGTCCATGATGTAGTCCTTCCGCTCGGGGGTGTTCTTGCCCATGTAGAAGGTGAAGATGGGTGTGGCCTCGGGTTTGGGGGCGTACTCGACCTGGCTGAGGCGCATCTCCTTGCCGATGAACTGGGCGAACTCCTTGGGGCTGATCTCGCCCAGGCCCTTGAAGCGGGTGATCTCGGGCTTGCCGCCGAGGCGGGCGAGGGCGGCGTCGCGCTCGGCCTCGCTGTAGCAATAGAGGGTCTCGCGAGCGTTGCGCACGCGGAACAGCGGGGTTTCGAGGACGTGGAGGTGGCCGTCGTGGACGACGGACTCAAAGAACCGGAAGAAATACGTGATCATCAGGTTCCGGATATGCAGGCCGTCGACGTCGGCGTCGGTGGCGAGGATGACCTTCTCGTAGCGGAGGCCGTCGGGATGATCCTCGAGGTGGAGGGCCTGCATGAGGTGGTAGAGTTCGTCGTTCTTGTACATGACGTCGCGTTTGAGGTCCCAGACGTTGAGCGGCTTGCCTTTGAGCACGAAGACGGCCTGATTGTTGACGTCGCGGCAACTGGTGATGGAGCCGGCGGCGGACTGGCCTTCGCAGATGAAGATCATGGTGCCGCGTCCGAGGCCGCGGCGCTTGTCGAAGTGGTGTTTGCAGTCCTTGAGCTGGGGGATGCGGAGGGTGATGGCCTTGGCGCGTTCGCGGGCGAGCTTCTTGACCTCCTGGAGTTCCTTGCGGAGCTGCTGGGTGTCCTCGGCCTTGGCGACGATCTGGGCGGCGATGGCCTGGTTGCGGCTGAAGAACTGGAGCAGCTCGGCGCGGACCTGGTTGACGAGGTCGGTGCGGATCTCGGTGTTGCCGAGTTTGTTCTTGGTCTGGGACTCGAAGACGGGGTTCTTGAGTCGGATGGCGATGGCGCCGACCATGGCCTCGCGGACGTCGTCGCCGTCGAAGGCCTTGCCGGCGTATTCGTTGACGGCCTTGAGGAGGCCTTCGCGGAAGGCGCTGAGGTGGGTGCCGCCGTCGCTGGTGTACTGGCCATTGACGAAGCTGTAGAAGGTCTCGCCGTAGCGGCTGTTCGCGTGGGTGAAACAGAACTCGAGGAGCTTGGTGGAGTAATGGAGCGGGGCGTAGAGCGGCTCGCTCTGGTCGGTGCGGAGGTCTTCGAGGATGAGGTCGAGCAGGCCGAGCCGGGACTGGAAGGTCTGGCCGTTGTAGACCAGGCGGAGGCCGGCGTTGAGGTAGCTGTAATGGCGCAGGCGGCGCTCGACGTGTTCGGGTCGGAACTCGACGGCGGGGAAGATCTCGGGGTCGGGCTCGAACTCGACGAAGGTGCCGTCGGGCTCGGGGGTGCTGCCCTCGGTCTGCTTTTTGAGCTTGCCCTGTTTGAAGGTGGCCTCGACGAACTGGCCGGCGCGGTGGCTGCGGACGGTGAAGGTCTTGGAGAGGGCGTTGACGGCCTTGGTGCCCACGCCGTTGAGGCCGACGCTGAACTGGAAGACGTCGTCGTTGTACTTGGCGCCGGTGTTGATGCTCGAGACGCACTCGACGACCTTCCCGAGCGGGATGCCGCGGCCGAAGTCGCGGACGCGGACGCGGGTGCCTTCGATGTCGAGGCGGACCTCGCGCCCGGCGCCCATGATGAACTCGTCGACGGCGTTATCGACGACCTCCTTGAGCAGGATGTAACACCCGTCGTCGTAGTGGGCGCCGGTGCCGATGCGCCCGATGTACATGCCGGTGCGGAGCCGGATGTGTTCGAGCGAGGAGAGGGTTTTGATCTTGCTCTCGTCGTAACTGTGTCGGGCGGTCTCGGCCATGCGCCGAGTGTGCGGATGGCGGGCGGTTTGGCAAAAGATTTGGGGCGGCCGCGAGTCGGGTTTGCGCTTGCCGCCCAGCGACTGCGGCCTACGTTGGCAGCGTCATGACGGTGACAGCAACGATCCCGGGGATGGTCGGCGGAATGCCTGGCACGGAAGCCGGGATCTCTTACGAGGCTTTTCTGAACCGGCCCGGCGACCTCGAGCACCTCGAGTGGGTCCAAGGCAAGGTGGTTCCCATGAGTCCAGTCTCGCGCGAGCATGCCGACGTCGGTCTGTTTCTGCTCAGCCTTATCAAGCACTACGTCGAGGCCAAGGACCTGGGTGCGGTCCTGTTTGAGCCATTCCAGATGAAGACGGGTCCGGACCTGCCGGGACGGGCACCGGATATCCTCTTCGTGGCCAAGGCGAATCTGGAGAGGCTGCATCCGCTCTTCCTGGAGGGGCCCGGTGATCTGGTCGTGGAGATCATCAGTCCGGGGAGCCGCGCGGTGGACCGCGGCGAGAAGTTCTTCGAGTACGAGCAGGGCGGGGTGCCGGAGTATTGGCTCATCGACCCGCAGCGGCAGCAGGCCGAGTTCTATCAGCGAGGGGCCAACGGGATCTACCGGCTGGTGCCGGTGGACTCCGCGGGGCGGTACAGGAGCCGCGTGCTGGAGGGGCTCTGGCTGGAGGTGACCTGGCTGTGGCAGCGCCCGCTGCCCTCGCTCGTGGGCGTACTCAGGGCGTGGCGGTTGATCTGAGCGGAGCCGCCTTTCGCCGGGGGCACTGCGCCCGCAGGGGCTGGCGCTAATCCAGCAGACCGATGTGCTCGTCGCGATCGGCACCCAGGCCGTAGCGCGGGAAGGCCTTCAAGGAAAGCATGAGCGCCAGCGTGAAGTCCTCCTCCTCGGTCCGGTCGTTGCGCCAGCGGAAGACCAGGGCACCGGTCCAACTGCGGAAGTCGCGATAGATGGCGTACTCCTGTTCTTCGAGGGTGCCGTCGCGGGCCTCGAAATGGTGGACGGCGCGGAGGGCCCAGTTTTCGTTGAGTTTGAAGCGGACGCTGCTGAGGAAGAGGTTGTTGCCGGAGTCGGGACCTTCGCCGGGCCATTCGAGGAGGTAGCGGTGGCCGAATTTCCAGCTCCAGAGGTCGTTGGGCTCGAGGGTGAGGGTGTGGTTGGCCATCCGGAGCGTGGTCTCGTTGATGTCGTAACGGATCTCGGAGCTGAGGGTGATCCAGGAGCGCGGCCGGAAATCGAGGTCGGAGTAGAGGTCGTTGAAGGTGCGCTGGTCGCGGTGGGGGTCGAGACGCCAGTCGAGGAACATGCCCCAATGGACAAGGTTTTCGAGGCCGGTGGCGCGGCGGGTCTGGAGGCGTTGGCGGAGGCCGAAGCGGACGACGTTCTGCGAGTCGATGGAGTCGATGTTGTTGTAGTCGGGGAAGTCGATGGGGAGCAGCTCGAAGCTGTTGAGTTCGTAGTCGAACTGCGGGAGCCGCGGCGGGGCGACGGAGGGGTCGGGCACGTAGACGTAGTTGGCGGAGGGTTCGAGGATGTGCCGAAGTCCGCGGAGGTCGAGGAGGCGGTTCTGGGTGCCGGGCCAGACGCGGGCGAGCTTCGAGGACACCTCGGCGCCGGTGTTGAACACGCCGCGATCGGCGCTGGCGAGGGAGACCCCGGGGCCTTCCGTCTCGCCGTAGTGGGTGAAGCGCCCGCCGACGCGGGGGGTCAGGTTGAGCCAGCCAAAGAACGTCTGCGGGAGCAGCACCTGGTGGAAGGTATCGGCGCGGAAGGCTTCGTAGGACGGTTGTTGGTCGTAGGCGAAGCGGCGGCGGAGGTAGGCGAGGGACGAATCGCTCTCGTAGTAGAGGGGGGAGGCGCCGATCTGCTGGCGATGACCGGAGAACCGGATGTCGGGCAGGCGCTCGACCGTCTCGTAGAAGTCGTAGAACTGGCCCTGGGTGAGGAAATTCAGGCTGAAGTTCGACCAGGACTGGTCCAGTTCGAGGAAGCTCTGGGGCTGGCCGTTCTGGCGGTGTTCCCGCTCGAAGAAGTCGCGTACGACGTACTCGTCGCTCTGGACCCGCGCGCTCGTCTTGAAGGTGAGGTTCGTGCCCAGGACGGCGTCGTGGTCGAAAGCGAAGCGCCAGCGGTCCGGATCGATGGGTTCGAGGAGCGAGTTCGTGCTGGGCCGCATGTCGTGGGCGTAGTAGCCCAGGAACCGGTTGGTGCCATAGGGGCCCAGGTCGGTGCCGACTTCGAGCCCCCCACCCAGGCCGCGCTTCTGCCGCATGTCGAAAAGCACGGCGCCCGCCACGTTGGTGCCCGCGTACCAGTTGTAGCGGGTGAGCAGGTAAGGACCGAACAACGACCGGATGCCGGGCCGGAAGGTGAAGTGGTTGCCCGACCGGTTGAAGTATCGGCGGTACTTGGGGGTGTAGAAGATGGGGACGCCACCGACGTACAACGTGGCCTTGCGGGCCTCCAGGTATTCCCCGGAGACGAAGGTGAGCTGGCGGGCGCGGACGCGGTAGAAGGGCTCGGCGTAGTCGTCGAGCGTGACGAAGGCGTTGGTGGCGGACTGCACCTGGTTGGTCCACCCGCCCGAGAGGCCCTCGCCACCGGCGAAGAAGGGCTTCATGCCGGCGCGGAACTCGGCGGTGTTGAGCTCGCGTGTGTAGAAATTGTAGGTGAGCCGTTCGCCGGTCCAGACCTCGGTGCCGCGCTGGAGGCGAACGTCGCCGTCCGCCGCCACTTCGCCGGTCTCGCGCGTGAACCGGACGCTCTGGGCGGTGAGGGTGGCATCCGCGTAGGTGACCTGGACTCCGGCGGGGCTGGTGGCCCAGCCCGTGACCTCGTCGTACTCGAAGTCGCCTTCGTCGCTCAGGGCGCGCAACTCCAGGGTGGGTGCGGGCGCCGCCCAGCCACCCCAAGGCAGCCCCGTCAACAGCAGCAGCACGGCCAACCGGCGGAGGAGTCCCATCGCGGCCGGACGCTAGCCAAAGCCCGGGGCGAGTGCCAAGTCGTTTTCCCGGCCCCCGGCCTTACGCCAAGCGGCAATGAACCGCATGCACTCTGCAGACGCTGCACGATCCCCCGCCACTCGGCTGGCGCCACGCGTTTGGAGTGCGCTGACTTCCAGCAGCGCTTTGCGACCTTCCAGCCGCCGGTTACGCGGCGGGATAAGCTGCTCGTAGTCTTCGAGTTTCCCGTTGTCCAGGCAGCATTGGATGATCTGCCGGCCGAGGGGGTCGAGGTCGGATTCCTGGAAGTCAGCCAGGCACTGGTGGAAGAAGGCACGCAGGATCTCGGCGCCCTGATCGTACGCGGTTTCGCCCACTTCAGGCTGGGATTCGACCTGGAGGAACCAGCGGGTGATGAAACGGCCCTCGACCTGGAGCTGGTGGAGCGTGTGGCCCAGCAACGGGCAGCGCGCCGGCCGGAGTTGGTCGGGCCGGAACCGGGCGACGCCGCGGCGGGCGAGGTATTCCCGGGCGATCCATTGCGGCATGAACCCGACGCGCCAGGCGCCGATGTGCTGGTTGGGGCAGAGGATGTGGCGCATCCGGGTGTTTTCGGCGAACTGGCTGAGCAGGAGGTTGGCCTGGTCGACCCGGCGGCCGGTGGCAAACGGCCAGTACGAACCGACGCCCTCGCTGGTCATGCCGGCGGTATCGACGATGCTGGGGTTGGCGTGGCCGCGCGGCGAGACCAGCCGCCAGAGCCAGGCCAGGGCCGGCGGCAGAATGTGAAAGACACCCAGGATGCCATAGGTGGGCTTCTCCCGGGTGCAAGGCGGCGTGCGCACTCCGAAGCTGCGGATGTCCACCGTGACGGCACCTTCGACGACCCCGGGGAAGGCGCGGCGTGGGATGATCAGGCGGGGTTGGGGCACCGCTGGCCCGGCGCATCTTCGATGTGTTCCCACACCAGCGCGCGGGCGCCGGGAACGGCATCGATGCTGAGGAACAGCAGGGGGACGGGAGGTTCGGCGGCCAGCTTCTCGAGGTGGACGTCCGTGCCGTAGTGCTCGAGGTGGTTGACGCGGACGAACCAGGCGCTCTCGGCGTCGATGAGGGTGAGCCTGCCCCTGCCCTCCTGCAGCGACGGGTGGCAGAGGGCCATGTCGTCGGTGACGGCGTGGAGTTCGCAACTGCGGGGGATTTCCAGGTAGCGCTGTTCGCCGGTGACCAGGTTCTCGCCCAGCAGGAGGCGGCCGTCGGGCTCGCGGTGGGCTTGTTCGAGCATCTCGCTCTTGCCGCCGCCGCTGGCGCCCTCGTGCATGATCGTCACCACGTTGTCGTAAGGGGTGATGACCTGGACGGTCGAGCAGTGGTTGGTGACCCAGCCTTCCCGTTCGCCCTGGCCGATGAGGACGCCGTAGATGCCCTTCTTGGCGCTGGGCCCGGGGTAGAGGTTGTACGAGAAAAGCTCGTGGAGCCCGTCGCGCCGGTTGTGCACCACCACCTGCCGGCCATTGAAGTGCGTGTGGCGAAAGACCGGCGCCACGTAGATGATCGCCCGGGGCAGAAAACCCGGCGGGACCGCATCGTAGGGCAGGATGCCCTGCAGCATGGCGAGGCCGAGGGCGAAGAAGCCGGCGTTGGCGGGCGCGATGACCAAGGCGTCCATGCCGATGCCTGCCCGGCCGGCCACAAAGCCGAACATCGCGAGTTCCTGGCTCTTCAACCACTCGAAGGTCTGCTGGCGCAGCGGGGCGAAGTCCGTGCCGAAACGGTGCTGGAAGGTCTCCTTGTCCGTGGGCAGGGCGTCCCCGATGACCATGCAATCGGGGTCGCGACGGCGCATGTAGGCCTCGGTGTAGTTGGCCGCCACGCCGTTGCGGACGCGCGCCACGGTGGCTTCAAGGACGCGTCCCTTGCCGGGCACGTCGTAGGCCACCTCGAAGTACGGGCTGCCGGGTCCGCCACAGGCCAGGTCGATGAGTTCGTCAGTGGTGCTGGCGATGGTCAGCCGCCGGCAATCGGCGAGCACCTCGGCGGCTTCGGCGGGCGGATGGTATTTGTCAGGGGTCATAACAGCACGGGATGGGGGCGGGCAGGGCCCGCACCACGGTTCAGGCGCCAGGACGCCGAGGCTCTTCAGGAGGGTGCCCTCGCGCGCGGCGGGAATATGCCGGGCCAACCCTGGTGGTTCAAGCGGAACTGGCCGCGTGACACGGCGGCACGGCGGCGGCACGCACGGCGGCGCGATGACGGCACCGGGCTCGACAATCCGCCCCCGGCTGAAACGATGCCGGCGTGCCGCAATCGATTGTCACCCTGGACCTGGAAGGCGTGCTCACGCCCGAGATCTGGATCGCTGTCGCCGAACGAACCGGCATCCCGGCCCTGCGCCGCACCACCCGCGACGAGCCGGATTACGACGTCCTGATGCGTGGCCGCCTCCAGCTCCTCGCCGAGCACGGCCTGAAACTCCCCGACCTCCAGGCCGTCATCGGCACTCTCCACCCGCTTCCCGGTGCCCTCGATTTCCTCCGGGAACTGCGCCGGCTCAGCCCGGTCATCATTCTCTCGGATACCTTCGAGCAGTTCGCCCAGCCCCTCCTCCAGCAGCTCGAATGGCCCACCCTGCTCTGCCATCGCCTCGTCGTGGAACAGGACCGCGTCGTGGATTACCAACTGCGCATCCCTGAACAGAAACAGCGCGCCGTGGCCGCGTTCAAGCTGCTCAACTACCGCGTCATCGCCGGTGGGGATTCCTACAACGACACCGCAATGCTCACCGAGGCCCATGTGGGCTTCCTGTTCCGCGCCCCGGAGAACGTCCGCCGCGAATTCCCCCAGTTCCAGGCGGTGGATACCTACCCGGCTTTCCTCGAGCACATCCGCCGCGAGATCGCCGGGGCGTAACGGGCTCCGCGGCAAGACGCTCTCTGCACTTGTGGTGCAGGCTGCCAGCCTGCCTCGCCCCACCGAGTCATCCTCACCGGCGTGGGCCGCGAGGGTCAGATCGCCCGCTTGGGACCGAGCTCACGCCGTCCCGGAGTCGTCCCCGCAGCTCGTCCGCCAGCAGATCCGTGTACCGCTCCCGCCCGGCGTCGTTCAGATGGGTGCTGCTGGCGAACCAGTCGGACGGCAGAACGAACGGCAGCCCGGCCAACGGCTCGACCGGTTTCAGCCACTCCGACCAGCCGTAGAGGAGCTCCTTTCCCATGCCCGCTCCGGCCTCTGACGCGGTTGCGCCACCCGGGCCGGTGCGAGCTGCGTCCCCCGTCGGCCGCGCTACGGACGCCGAGGCCACCCCAACCTCGTCCGCCGGCACGGGCGTCACTCCTGCCCACAAGACCGTGCCCTCCGGCACCAGGGCTCGGAAGGCGCGGCTTTCCGCCTCCAACCCCGGCGCGAGGCGGTACCCGGCGCTCCCCGCCGTCGCCCGCGCCTCGTAGCGGTTCGGATCCACCGCACTGCCGCGGTTTGCCTCGAGGTAATGCCACAAATCGTGCGTGAAGCCATACTTCACCCGGTACGCGCCCTGCAGCGGCCAGGGCAGAACCCGGGACAGGACCCGCTCGCGCCAGGAGTCGAGCCCGAGCCAACGGCCCAAACGGCCCGACCCCGTGAGGTCATCCGACCGGTCGCGCCCTTCCAGGTGGCGTTGCAGCACTTCCGTGTGGTAGCGGTCCACCGGTCTCAGCCGGAGGCGATGGGGATGCAGCAGCAGCACCGCGGCCCTCGGCTGACCCGGATGCGTGGCGGCAAAAGTCGCCAGCAACCGACCCTGGGTCTCGAGGTCCACGTAGCTCAGGGTGCCCAGGTTCAGCACCTCGATCCCCAGCCGCTGCCCGAGCCGCACCGCGTCCACGTTCATCAGGCACGACGAGTCCCCCAGCAGCACCAGGTCCGCCGCCGCTCCCGAACGGCTCGCCTCGGCCTGGTGCAACAGAACGACCCGGTCCATGTCCAGCGCCGGCCAGGGACGGGGCAGCCAGCCCAGCCACGCCAGCCCCTGCATGGCCGCGGCAAACAGCGCCACCGCCAGCAGCGGCCCCCCGACCAACCGAACGACGTCCCGCTGCGTAAACCGGTATTCGTGACTCGTCATCAAAACTGGAAGTAGATGAAAGACGTCGCGCCCTTCTCCCAGAACAGCAGCACCCCCACCAGCAGCGCCCCCTGAAGCAGCGCCTTGGCCCAGCCGGGAAGCGTCAACGCCACCAGCAGGTCCCCGCGGCGCGCCTGCCAGACCTGCATCGCGACGAGCGGGGTCGTGAACGCCACCAGGCTGACCCCGTAACTCCCCAGCCACACCGGCGAGTTCCAGTCACCCAGCGCCTTCGTCATGACCCAGGCGTGTCCGAGCGACGGTGCGCGGAACAGCAGCCAACCGTAAAACACAAAGGAGATGGTCAACAGCCAGGCCACCCAGCTCGTTCGGTACGCGGCTTGAGGTGCGGCCTGGTGCATGGCCTGTGCCGCGGTTTGGTGCAGGCTTTGTGGTGCGGGCTTCCAGCCTGCACCGTGGTCTTCTGGCACTGCGAGGGCAGTTCGCCCCGGCCGGGCCGATTCCCAAATCCGGTGCCCGAGCAGGCCCAGGGCATGCCACAGACCCCAGACCACAAAGTGCCATGCCGCGCCGTGCCATAGCCCGCCCAGCACCATGGTGAGCAGCAGATTCACCCGCGTCCGCGCCGGCCCCCGCCGGTTCCCGCCCAGGCTGATGTACAGATAGTCCCGGAGCCACGTGGAGAGACTGATGTGCCAGCGCCGCCAGAACTCGCGCACATTGCCCGCGCCGTACGGGAGGCGGAAGTTCCAGCGCAGCTCGAACCCCAACACCCGCGCCAGACCCCGCGCCAGATCAGAGTAGCCCGAGAAGTCCGCGTAAATCTGAAAGCCGAAAGCCACCGTCCCCAACACCACCAGCGGCCCGGACGGCGCCGGTTGATCGAAGGCCATCTCGACCAGCGGCGCCAGGTTGTCCGCCACCACCACCTTCTTGAACAGGCCCCACAGCACCAGCCACACACCCTCCTCGAGATGCGACCGCGTGATGACCCGCGGCTGCAGGAACTGCGGCAGCAACGCGCTTGCCCGCTCGATCGGCCCCGCCACGAGTTGGGGGAAGAATGACACGTACGCCAGGAACGCTCCCAGATCGCGCGTCGCCACGATCTGCCGCCGGTACACGTCCAGCGTGTAGCTCAGCGTCTGGAAGGTGTAGAACGAGATGCCGACGGGCAGCACCAGGCGCAACGTCGGAAGGTCCGCACGGAAACCCAGCGCCGTCAGCAGCTCCGCCAGCGAGTCCACAAAAGAACCCGCAGTACTTGAATGCGCCCAGCATGCCGAGGTTGCCGGCCAGACTCACCATCACCCAGCGCCGGCGGGCTGGTGCTGCGGACGTCGCCTCGAGCCGCAGGCCCACGGCATAGTCGAGCAGGCTCGAGGCGAGCAGTAGAGCCAGAAACCGGTAGTCCCACCAGCCGTAGAAGGTGTAGCTGCCCACCACCACGAGCCAGTTCCGCGCCCCGCGGTGGCCACGCACCAGATGGTAGAGCAGCAGAAACGCCGCGAAGAATTTCAGAAAGACAACGGAATTGAACTGCATCGCGTTCCGGCGGCCACCATCCGCCCGGAGGGATCAGGGTCCGCCGCGCGGTTGACCCGTCCCGGGCGCCGCGTACTGTAGCCCGGAGCGCGCGGCACCGGCGAGGCAAAAAGCCACAGCGACCGGACGGCGCGTCCTCCATGACCATGCCAAGATCGTCGGCCAGGGCCTTTACGCTGATCGAGCTGTTGGTGGTGATCGCCATCATCGCCATCCTGGCCAGCCTCCTGATGCCCGCCATCAGTCAGGCCAAGGCCCGCGCCCGCCAGGTGCAATGCCTCAACAACCTCCGTCAGATCGGTGTCGCCACCCTCCTCTACGCCCAGGATCACCGCGGCCTTTTCCAGCTCAACTTCCCGCTCGCCCCCGGCACCACGTGGGCCAGTTCTCTCAGCAGCAATCAGGACCTCCGTCCTCCCGAAATCTTCCTTTGCCCCGCCTATCCCCGCGCGAGCTCACGAACTGGTACCGCACCTTCGGCGTCCGGTTCGATCCGCCCACCAACTGCGTCCGCGGCGCCTTCGGTGAAATCCTGAACCTGGATGCCGTCCGGCAGCCCACCGAGTACCTCCACGTGGCCGACACCACCAGCCAGGGCCGCAAAGGCGTCAAGGCCCAGCAGTTCTATTACTTCCGGGTTGCCAGTGAAAACGAAGTGCACGCCCGCCACCAGCACCGCGCCAACGGCCTTTTCCTCGATGGTCACGCCGAGGCCGCCGCCCGGCGCCGCCTCGAAGACCTCGGAATCACGGCTCTGTACGAAACGGACACCGCCCTGGGGTACTTCTGAGCTGCGGCGTGCCGCTGCCCGCTCCCTCGGCCTCGGTCAGTCCAGGATTCGATGCGTATTCCCTCGAAGGCTGCGTGGGTGCTCGTGGCGCTGTTCGGCGCGGCGCTGATCTGGCGCTGGTTCACACCTTCCCCGGACCAGGCGTTGCGCAACCGGGCCGCCAGGCACCGGGAAATCGCCGCGCGCGTCCTGGGCGAATCGCTCGCCCGCCAGTTCCCCGCCCGCCGGGTGATCATCGTCTCGAACCCGTTCGTCGCCCTGCCCGGGGCCGCGGAGGAGATCCGCCAGTTCGAGCACGCCGCGCTGGAGGGCCTGTCACGCGGGTGGGGGAATCGGATCCAGCTTCTCGGCGTGTTTCCCCGCCCTGCGTCCCGAGGCCATGACCCATCCGAGCGCCTCCCAATGGATCCCGAGACCAGGACGCCGCTCAGCTTTCTCCAGACCGAACGCGCCTGGGACGAGCTCCTCGCCCAACATCCCGGGACCGACCTGCTCGTGAGCCTCATCGGCGTCCCGGCCAACCTGACGGCCCTCGACCTCTGGCAACGCCCCGAGCCCGCCCTGGCGCTCCTCTTCCCGGATCTCCGCATGCTCGGCGGGTGGGGGGCGGTCGCGGCCGCCATCACCTCCGGCAAACTCGCCGCCGTGGTCATGGAGCGCCCGGGCAGCCCGCCCGCGTCCGCCGCACCTGCCGCGGACGATTGGTCCGAGTTCGAGCGCCGCTTTCTCCTCATCACCGCCGAGAATGTTGGCGCGGTCCGCGCGGCTTACCCGCGCCTGTTCTGAACTGGTCGAATTACTCGGAGGACGGTGGCGGGACCAACCGTACCCGGTAGAAAGCCGCGCCCTCGGCAAGCAGCGGCACGGTGGCTTCCCCGCCCCGCGGCAGGTTCGGTCACCGGCTCAAACTCCCCGGAATCAACCGCGGCCCGCCTTTCGACGACATACCAGTGAAGGTCCCGGGTGGTTCCGGCCTCGACATCGTGAAGTTGCGCGGACGGCCCCTGCCACCGCAACACTAGCGCGTCGCCCGCCCGCTCCACCTCCGTGAGCCGCGGCTTGGGGCGGTAGCCGATCACGCCCCGCACCGGCAGATAAACGGGCAACGTCGGCGTCCAGGACACCCCGTTGCCACTCACGGAACATGTCCCACTGGCTGTCCCCCAACTGTTCCGTACGTACACCCGCTCGGTCCCCGCGTCGTCCACGTAATACCCGTGGATCAACATCCCGTGGATACTTGCGTTCGCCCGCGGCATCTCGTACAGCGGCCGCCAGTACTCATCGTAGTTCTGCAACCACACCAGCACCGGATAGCCGGCGTCAATCTCCGCTCGCAGATCGGCGTAGCGGAAGCCCAGGCCCGGCGACACCTGCGGGTTGAAGTCCGCCAACTGCGTGAACACGTCCGCCTCGAACCCCCGCCAGGCCGTCCACGCCCGCAGGCCCGACGCCAGGTCCACCGCCGGCAAGCCCGCTTCGGGTCCCGGCTCGTAGTTCACCCGGCGTGCCCCTGTGGGATCCCAATACGTGAAGCAGTATCCGTCCACGTTGCCGTCGCACTCGCCTCCCAGGTTCCGCCACTTCTTCTGACTCAGACCGATGAAGTCCCCAGGCAATCGGGCGGATGCTCCTCCCGCCCCGCCGTCACGTAGGGATCGGGCGCCGTCGATTCATAGTCCACATAGTAATCATCTTCGTGCCCCGGTTGGTTGGGCGGCCGACCGTCTCGGCCCGCCCGGCTGGCCCACAGCGCCTGAATCCCTCGATTGGGGGGCTGACTCGTCAACGGCGCTTCACCCCCGGCGGTCGGCCCCGTGTAGAAATCCGGGAACCCGTGGCGATCCCAGAACCCCATCAGATTGCCAGTTGCCGTACCGAAACAGCCCGCATGCCATTCATAATCGGGCACGTCGGTCAGGTACGCGTGGTTGGCGGCGCGCAGGTTCAGCCCGGCCGGGAGCCACGCGAACATCAATCCCGCCGCCAACCGCACGGCGGCCGTCCCATCGAAGCGTTTCACGTTCATCGTGATCGGGGTGCAGTATCGCCCCCGCACTCCCCCCCCGTCCAACCCGCTTCTCAACCCGGGCACTCCCTGCTGTAGGCGCCGACGTGAGGAGGCGACGGGCTGCAGGTGCCGACGTGAGGAGGCGTTTTGGGCCAGGGACGATACCCTTCGCCTCCTCACGTCGGCGCCTACCCCCCAACGTCTCCTCACGTCGACGCCTACAGTGGGTATGAAACCTCCAAGCTGACACCGCCTTCAGTCCTCGGGTTTCGATCCTCGTCGGGTCAGGTCCTGCAACGCTTGCTGCGGGTTCTTTCCCTCGTAGAGCATCGCGTACACCTCGTCCATCACCGGCGTCGCCACCCCATGCCGCTGCGCCAACTGCCGCGCGGCGCGAGCCGTGGGGTAGCCCTCGGCCACCGCCACAGACCCGGCCAGGATGTCCGCCAGGCGTTCCCCGCGGCCCAGCCGCTCACCCAGCGTGTGGTTGCGGCTCAGCGACGAAAAACAAGTCACCACCAGATCCCCCAGCCCGCTCAGACCGCTGAACGTCTCCGGCTGCGCCCCGCACGCCACCCCCAAGCGCCGCATCTCGGCCAGCGCCCGCGTCACCAGCGCCGCCTTCGCGTTGTCGCCGAAACCCAGGCCGTCCGCAAACCCCGGCGGCGATCGCGATGACGTTCTTGAGCGCGCCCCAATTCGACCCGAGGATGTCCGGGCTGGTGTACACACGGAACGTCGGCCGGTGCAGCAGTTCCTGAACCGCCCGCGCCGCCTCCACATCTTCACTGCCCGCCACCGCGGCCGTGGGGATGCCGCGGGCCACCTCCACAGCCAGCGTGGGACCGGAGAGCGCCACCACCCGGCCCGTTGGGAGCGTCTCCTGCAGCACCCCGCTCATGGTCAGGCCAGTCTCGAACTCGATGCCCTTGGTCACACTCACCACGATGCCCCGGAAACGTGGCAACCGGCTGCTGACCTCGCGCAGCACACTCGAACGCGTCGCCAGCAGCATGACCTCGCCTTCCCGCGCCGCCGCCTCCGCGTCGCTCACCACCTGGAACCCGCTCCCCAGCGTGAACCCGGGCAGGTATTTCTCGTTGCGACCGGTCTCGGCAACGCGGCGCAGGTTGGGCTGGTCCCAGTCCCAGAGGGCGAGCTCGTGGCCGTCCTCGAGGAGCAGCTTTGCCAGGGCGGTGCCCCAGGCACCCATGCCAAGCACGGTGATTTTCATGCAGAGCCTGAACCGTCCTGCCGATCCTCGTCCGGCGCCGCCGCCGCCTTCCTCAGGGTCGGTTCGCCGAGGCGTGGTTCGGTGCCGGCCAGGAGCCGCTGGATGTTCGAGCGATGGCGATAGAGGGCCATGGCGCTCAGAAACAACCCCAGGACCAAGACTGCCGGCGGATGCCCGAAGCTCGCGATCACCACCGGCAAGGCCACGGCCGCGCTGATCGAGGCCAGGGAGACCCAACGCCCGACGGCCAGCACCAGGCCCCACACTCCAAACACCACCAGGACCACCCAGGGCATCAGCACCAGCAACACCCCGGCCGAAGTCGCAATGCCTTTGCCGCCGCGGAAACGCAGCCAGCACGTATAGTTGTGCCCCAGAATCGCCGCCACCCCGGCCGTGATCGCCACGCCGCCCGGGCCCGGGTCCGGTGCCGTCGGTCCCGCGCCCAGTGCCGCCGCCAGTCTCGGCAGGACACCGCACGCGAGAGCCCCTTTGAGCGCATCCGCCAGGAGGACCAGAATGCCCAGTGGCTTGCCCAGGACCCGCAGCGCATTGGTCGCGCCAATGTTCCCGCTGCCCACCCGCCGGATGTCCACCCCTCGCGCCTTGGCCACCAGGTAGCCGGTCGGAAAACTGCCCAGCAGGTAACCCGCCACCGCCACCAACGCATGGACCCACAAGGGCATGGCCGCACTGTAGGGAAGCCCCGACGGCACCATCAAGCGTGTTCCTGGCAAAAAAGCCTTGCTAACCGCCCGCCCCGCCAGTATCGCCAGTGGCCGTGCCCATGCCCGGCCCTGCCTTGCGCCCGGCCCGGTGCGATCACCTATGCTGAAGTGTTACGAACTGCTGGGCTTCATGCCGGCCGAGTTGTCCCGCGAGATCCTCGAATACGCCTACCAGGCGGACAAACCGCTTTACCGCGGCGTCCTCACCGCCGTCGCCGAGGCCAACCGCGTCCGGCCCGTCTTCCTCGAACGCAAGCCGCGCGTCCAGCGTCACGCCGAGATGATCAATGCCCTGGGTCGGCCCCGCATGGAAGAGGCCGCCGCCACCCTGCTCCGCGGCTGGCTCCTCAAGGCCCAAACCCAGATGCTCATCGAGTTCCTCGACACCCTCGGCATCCCCCACGACAAGGGCGTCGTCGAAGACTTCCGCCCAGCGTCGATGACGAGAAGTTGAAGACCGCTGTCGAGAACCTCCTCGCCAAACACCCCAAGGAAAAGGTCGCCCTTTACCTCAACACGATCCACGCCACCAGCGGTGTTCAGTGGCCCAACCTCGAGGCCCTTCTCGGCAGCGACCCGCGCCTGCAGATCGCCTGAACCCTCACTTCTCACTCCTCCGGTTTCACGCGCTCCGGCGATCCCGATTCACCCTGCCCGGCCGAAGACTTGCCTTCCTCCTTCGGTTCGAACTTCAGCGAAGCGGAGTTGATGCAGTAACGCTGTCCCGTCGGCAGCGGGCCGTCGTCGAAAACGTGGCCCAGATGCGCCCCGCAACGGGCGCAGAGCACTTCCGTCCGTCGCATCCCGTGGCTCCGGTCCTCGGCAGTCTCGATGTGTTTCGACTCAAGTGGTTTCCAGTAGCTGGGCCAGCCGCATCCCGAGTCGTACTTCTCAGTTGACCGGAACAGCTCAAGCCCGCATGCCACGCACCGGTACAGCCCCGCCTCCTTCGTGTTCCAGTACTTGCCGGTGAACGCCCCGCTCCGTCCCCTTCTGCCGGGTTACGTAGTACTGCTCGGGCGTGAGCTGCTTTCGCCATTCCGCCTCCGATTTCACCACCTTGTCTTTCATGTTCCAAGCTTCCCCTTTGGACGGGGTGACGGGCGTCGCCTCCTCGGCACCCAGACACACCAACCCGTTCATGCCGAGCCCGAGGCCAACACCCAGGCCCAGCCAAGCCTGCAATCGCATCAACCTGCCCGCTTTCATGCCCCGAATGTGTCCCCGCTGCCGCCCGCGTCAAACGACCCGATCGCCAGCCCGCCATAGGTCGAGCAATCCGTGAGCGACACCCCCGCCCCCTGGCACCGCCTCCGGCGTTGAGCGCGGGGCCTCTTCACCCAGGCGAGTTCCGAGCTCCCTTGGGCCCGCGATCGCCACCAAAGACCGCCAGCGTGCTGGAGGCGACAGCAACCTCGCAGAAGACCGGGATGCACGCTCGCCCTTCGCCCCTCGCCCTTCGCCCTTTCCCTCACCCCTTGGCCGCGGCCAACCGCGCGCGCATCTGCGCGAACCACTCCTTGCCCGCCTCCGTCGTCACCGGCTGCTTGGGTCGATCCTCAGCCCGCTCGACCAACTCCTCCGGCAATTCCTTCAGGAACTGCGACGGATGGCAGGGGGTGAGCTGACCGTACTTTCGCCGCGTGGCGCAGTGGCTGAGCTTGAGCGTCTGCCGCGCCCGCGTGATCGCCACATAGAAGAGCCGGCGCTCCTCGTCCAGCGTGCCTTCAGCCTTCGATCGCGTGTGTGGCAGCAAGCCCTCCTCCAGCCCGACGATGAAAACGTGCGGGAACTCGAGTCCCTTGCAGCTATGCATCGTGATCAAAGTCACCGCGTCCCCCACGCCCGGTTCCTCCTCCTCCCGCTCGGCATCCAGTGTGACCTCCTCGAGAAAGCGCTCAAGCCTGGCCCGCAGGGAGCGGTCTTCTGAGTTGTGTGGTGCGGCCGTCTCGCCTGCCTCTGCGTGCCGGTGCTTGGGCCCCTGGCCGGGCCGTCCGACCGCCGGCTCTTGTCCCGACGCCGGGCCGCCCAGCGAGCCGACCAGATCCTTCAGGTTCCGCACCCGGTTCTCCGCCGCCTCGGCGTCCTTCTCCCCGCGCCGCAGTTCCTGGTAATACCCGATCTCCTCCAGGAACCCGTCCGCCCAGGCCGACAAGGCCCCGGCCGTCCCGTGGACCGGCGTCTCGAGCCTGCCTGCCGTCGCTTCGACCCAGGCCACAAACCGCTCAATGCTCTCCCGGCTCCGCACCGGGAAGCCGGCGAGCACCACCGGGTTCTTCATCACGTCGAACACGGAGCTCTTTCGTTCCTGGCTCGCCGCCAGCAATCGCTGCATCGTCGCCTCGCTGAGTCCCCGCGCCGGCACATTCGCGATGCGCAGCAGGCTGATGTCATCCGCCGGGTTCAGCATCAGCTTGAGGTAGGCCAGGAAGTCCCGCACCTCGCGCCGGTCGAAGAAGCTCTGGCCCCCGATCAGCCGGTACCGCACCCCGGCGTTTCGGAGGGCCGTCTCGAGGGGACGGGATTGGCCGTTCGTCCGGAACAGCACGGCCTGGTCCTGCCACGTCGCCCGCCGGGCCAACCGGGCGTTCTCGATCTCCCGCACCACACTGGCCGCCTCCTCATCGTCGTTCGCAAAGCTGAACAGGGTCAGCTTGGCCCCCGCGCCCTGATCCGACCAGAGCTGCTTCGCGCGCCGGCGCGCGTTGTGTCGGATGACGGCATTGGCCGCCTTCAAGATCGTGGTCGTGGACCGGTAGTTCTGCTCGAGGGTGATGACCTTCACCTCCGGATAATGCCGCTCGAGATCCAGCAGGTTCGCAATCTCCGCTCCGCGCCAGCCGTAGATGCTCTGGTCGTCGTCCCCCACCACGCACAGGTTCCGGTGCTCACGGGTCAACGCATGGACGAGCTCGAACTGCGCCGCGTTCGTGTCCTGGTATTCATCCACCAGCACGTACCGATACCGCTCGCGACAGGCCGCAAGAGCGTCGGGATGTTCCCGGAACAGCCGCAGCGTCAGCAGGATCAGGTCGTCGAAGTCCACCGCGTTGCACGCCCGCAACGCCGACTCGTAACGCGACGCCACGTGTTCGGCCATCGCGCGCACGCCCGGGTCCGCCGACGCCACCGCCCGTTCGCCGCCATTCCGATACCGGCTCAGCCAGCTCAAGATCGCGTGCGGATCGGTCTTCTCGCCCCGGGCGGAGAGGTGACTCAGGATCTTCCGGATCGCCGCCAGTTGCTCCGCCTCGTCGTAGATCACGAAGTTGCGCTTGTAGCCGAGCCGCTCGATGTGCTGCCGCAGGATTCGGACGCAGAGCGAATGAAACGTGCAGATCGTCGGGCGCTCCTCGGACCGCGTCTTCCCTTCCGCCGGCCTCCGGGGCAACAGCTCCCGCACCCGCTCGAGCATCTCCCGCGCCGCCTTGTTGGTGAACGTCACGCCCAGGATATGTCCGGGGGCAACCCCGCACGCGATGAGGTGGGCGATGCGGTGGGTGATCACCCGCGTCTTGCCTGTGCCGGCACCCGCGAGAATCAGGACCGGCCCTCGAAGGGTCTCGACAGCCTCGCGTTGTTGGGGGTTCAGACGGCGGTGATCGGACATCGGGCGGCGGAGTGTAAGTCCTCGGGTCCGTCCGACAAGGGAAAGCCTCCGACTTCCGCTGAAAAGCAAAAAAGCCGACCCGCAACGCGAGCCGGCTTGGCGAAGGAATTGCTTGGGACTAAGCGCGGAAGCGGCGGAAGGCCGCGAAGCCCGCCAACCCGAGAGCGAACAGACCCACGTAGGTCGTCGGCTCAGGGATGGGGACCAGGGCGACCACGTCCTCGGACGTGCCGTCGATCGCGCCCACTTTGCCGTGCACGTACCGCGTGAACGGGGTCTCGATGGCCTGCCAACCGCTGAACTGGGTCTCCAGCACCGGATTCGCGGTCCAGAAGAAGGAGATCGACGCGCCGGTATTGATGCCCAGCCCGCTCAGACGCCCCGCGTTCTGTTGGTCCACGATCACCGGGACAGCCGAAGGCATCGGCACGCCCAGGGACACGAGAGGAGCGCCATTCGGGGTCTGGTCCACGTTCGTGAGCTTGTACCAGAATGTCATGGCGGCAGGACCATAGGTGTTGCCGACGGTGACCGCCGAATCCACTTGGGCCGTGAAGTTGCCGAGGTCATCTGGTGTCGGCGGCGAGCTCAGGAAGGCGACCCAACCCACCGGACCGCCCGCCAGCGTCGCCGTCATGATGCCCGGCGCGCCACCCGGAGCCAGCAGGACTTGCGCGCTGACTGCTGCCGCCGCCCCCAACCCCATGGCAACAGCCAGACCTTTGGCAATTGATGGAACTTTCATAGTTTTGATAACTCTTCTTGTTTAGTTGTCGTACGTCAACCGTGCGGGGGGACCTTAAGCGCAATTGACTAGGTGTCAACCGCTTTTTTTTGCCATCCCCTTAGGCAAGACCGGCATAGGTCCACCCTCACGCCGGCCCGCGCCGGCCCAGCAACTCGTCCGCCAGCCGGTCCGCCCGATACACCCGCCGCAACGCCTCCAGGATCGCCTGCGAGTTCACCGCGATCGCCCGCGCCTGTTCCTCCGTGAAATAGAAGTCCAGCACCAGCGACGCCAGGTTCCCGTCGAAGATGATCCCCACCAGCTCCCCCGCCCGGTTCACCACCGGGCTCCCCGAGTTGCCGCCGATGATGTCCGTCGTGTTCACGAAGTTGAACGGCGTCCGCAAGTCCAGCCGGCGCTTCCGGTCCAGCCAACGCTTCGGCAGCTCGAACGGTTCCCGGCCGCCCTGCGCCTGCCAACGGTCGTACAGCCCGGCCAGGGTCGTCTGAAAGGGCACCGGCCGCCCCGCTTCCTCGTAGCCTTTCGCCACCCCATAAGCCAGCCGCAACGTGAAGGTCGCATCCGGATAACCGCCGGTGCCTTCCACCGCCAGTCGTACCCGGGCAATCTGCGCATGCGCCTGGCGCTTGATCTCGTCCTGAGTCTCCACCACCTCCCGCACCGCGCGCGCCGCCGGATCCACCAAGCGCGCCAGCTCGATCATCGGGTCCTGGGCGGCGGCGACCGCCGTTGTGCCCCCGGCGTAGAGCTGCTTTCGCACCGCCACGTCCTTCAGCCGCGTCCCGCGCACCAATTCGGCGGCACGTTGGCGCGGCGGCTGGCCGGCCAGCACCCGCTGCACCAACTCGTGCCCGAACCCCAGCTCCCCCGCCATCCAGGTCAGCGCATCGGCCAGTCGCAACGCCTCGTAGTCCTCATAAAGCGGTCGTGTCGAGAACAGGTCCAGTTCCAGGGACGCCCGACCCGACTCGCGGAACTCGCGCAGCCGGCTGCCATCCGGCTTGGCCTGCTCCTCGGCCGCACGCAGCAACGTCCGGGCGATGTCAAAGAGCTCGCACCGGAATCCCAACCCCTGCTCGAGGAACCGGTACTCGAGGGCCATTTCCCCGATCCGCCGCTGCGCCGCGGCAATCCGATCCCACGCCGGAGCGAACGCCTGCAACTCCGCCCGGGCACCCGCTGCCGCCCGCAACTTCTGCTCCGCTTCCCGCTTCGCGGCGAAGAACCGCGGGTCGAGCAACCCTTCGAGCCCGCCCTGCCGGGCCTTGCGACTGTTCTGATAGCCAAACAGATCGTCCCTGGCCCGCCGCGCGTTCTCCTCGCTCCGCGCGCTGTACGCCGTCAGGAGCACCTCGCTCCGCAGGATGTACTCGAGCTGACGCGGATACGCGAAGTCACGCAGGTACTCGAGCTCCGCCACCGTGAGCAGCCGGCTGGTCCGGCCCGGATGGCCCGACACAAAAATGAGCTCGTTTTCCGCCACCCCCGTGTGGCTCCACACCAGGTGATGCGGCACCCGCGCCGGTCGCCCGTCCTCGTAGACCCGGAAGAAGCACACATCCAGGCAGTACCGCGGGAACTCGAAGTTGTCCGGGTCACCCCCGAAGTAGGCCACGGCCTGCTCGGGCGCAAACACCAACCGCACGTCCGTGTAGCGCTTGAAGCGGTACAGATGATACGCCCCGCCCTGGTAAAGTGTTACCACGTCCGACCGTAGCCCCGTCTGCTCGAGCGATTCCTTCTCAATCGCCGCCATCACCTGACGGCGTGCCGCGAAGGCCGCCTCGGGTGCGGCGTCAGCCGGGACCGCGGCATTCACCCGTTCTGTCACATCCTCGATGCTGACCAGCACGTTCAGCTCGAGGTCATGGCAGCGCTTCTCTTCCGCCAACCTCCGCGCGTGAAAGCCGTCCCGCAGATAGTTGTGCTGCTCGTCCCCGAGCTTCTGCAAGGCGTCCGCCCCGACGTGGTGATTGGACATTACCAGGCCGTCCGGCGACACGAATGAGCCCGAGCCGCCGCTGTTGAAGCGCACCGAAGCCTGCTGCAGGTGCGCGAGCCACTCGTCCGTGAGCGTGAACTGATAGTCCGCCTGCAGCCGTTCCCGCGGCGGCGCCGTGAACAGCCACATGCCTTCGTCCGCCCTGACGAGGTGCAGCCCGCAGGCCAGCACCAGCCACACACCGACCGTCTTCCGGGAGATGATCTTCGAGGTCATAGTCAATTACAGGAGCCGTCCGTCGACCGGCCCAGCATGCCGCCCGTTCCGCCTCGCTTCAAACCCGAATCCGGCTGCGCTTTCTGCTTGTTCCCGTCGCGGCCACCGGAACAATCAACCGCCGTCACCCTCACGGGTCACCCTGATGGCCATGAACGTGCATCCCTCCCGGGCGCTCCGGTCGCGCCTCTTGCTTCTCCATGAACCGTGCACGAAAAAGCGGGGATGAACCCCCGCACTCCAGACGCTTCGCGAGGGGCGGAGCCCGTCCGTTCCACGCGAAGCGTCTGGAGTGCGCCCGGTTTACCGGCGCTTTCAGGTTCATGGCTGCGGGGCAGGTCCGAATGGAACAGGACGCTTCCCATGCACCTGTGGTGCGGGCGTCTCGCCTGCACCCTCCGGGCTCAAGGCCACCCGGCATGGCCGCCAAGGCCACGGGTGCATGTTCTCGTCTCCGTCGCCTGCTCGCCGCCCTCGCCCTGGGCTGGGCCGCCGGCACCGCGGCGGCCGAGAACTGGCCCGGCTGGCGCGGTCCGCGCGGCGACGGCACCAGCCACGAGACCGATCTCCCCGTCCACTGGACCGCCACCAGCAACGTCGCCTGGAAAGTCGCAGTGCCCGGCACCGGTCATGCCTCCCCCATCGTTTGGGCCGACCATGTCTTCACCGTCACCGCCCTGCCCGACACCGAGGAGCGCGTGCTGCTTGCCTTGGACCGTCGCTCCGGCCGGACCCGGTGGCAGACCGCGGTTCTCGCCTCGCCGTTCGAACGCAAACATCCCCTGAACAGCCACGCCTCGAGCACCCCCCGCCACCGACGGTACCCGCGTCTTCACCGCCTTCCTGGATGTCCGCGAAGTCGTGGTCTCCGCCCACGACTTCGCCGGTCGCCTCGTTTGGCAGGTCCGCCCCGGGCCCTTCGCCAGCATGCACGGCTTCTGCAGCTCGCCGGTCCTCTTTGAAGACCTTGTCATCGTCAACTGCGACCACGATGGCGACGGCTACCTCGTCGCCCTGGACCGTGAAGACGGCCGCGAACGGTGGCGCGTCGCCCGCCCGAACCGCACCCGCAGCTACTGCGTCCCGACCATCTTCGAGGCGGCCGGCCGCACGCAAATGGTCCTGTCCGGCACGCTCTGCGTGGCCAGCTACGACCCGCGCAACGGCCGCCTGCACTGGATCATCGACGGCCCCACCGAGCAGTTTGTGGCTTCAATCGTCTACCATCGGGGCGCCGACCTCTTCTTCATGACCGGCGGCTATCCCGAACATCATCTCCTGGCCATCCGGCCGGACGGTTCGGGCAACGTGACCGGCTCCCATATCGCCTGGCGTCACAACCGGGCTTCCTATGTCAGCTACGTGCCTTCCCCGATCGCGGTCGCCGATTATTTCCTCGTGATCTCCGATCCCGGGTTCGCCTGCTGTTTCGAGGCCGCCACCGGCAAGCTGATCTGGCAGGAGAAGGTCGGCGAACACCACGCCTCTCTCGTCTCCGCCAACGGTCTCGTTTACTGCCTCGGCGACGACGGCTTGACCACCGTGCTCCGCCCTGGCCCGACCTTCGACGTGGTCGCCCGCAATCCTCTCGGCGAAAAGTGTTTCGCGTCGCCCGCGCTCAGCCAGGGCCAGATTTTTTCTTCGCAGCGATCACCACCTCTTCGCCATCGGCACCGCACCGTAACCCGCCCCGCACATGGTCTTCATGAAGCCGCGACCGACCGTAGGCGCCGACGTGAGGAGGCGAAGGACTGTAGGCGCCGACGTGAGGAGGCGTTTGGGGCCAGGGACGATTCCCTTCGCCTCCGCACGTCGGCGACTACGCCCGCAACGCCTCCTTACGTCGGCACCTACCTCGCATAGGAAACACCCGGACTAACCCTGCACCCCATGTCCTCAAGCACCGTCTCTGACTCCGTGCAACCACCGGCTGTGGCCGCTCCCGGCACGCGTGCCGCCCGCCTGGCCTCCGTGGACGCCTATCGCGGCCTCGTGATGATGCTGATGATGGCCGAAGTTCTGGCGCTCCAGCGAGTGGCCGACGCCTTTCCGGACAGCGCGTTCTGGGCCTTCCTGGCCCATCACCAGAGCCACGTCCCGTGGGTGGGGGCCTCGCTCCACGACCTGATCCAGCCCTCTTTTCCTTCCTGGTGGGCGTGGCCGTGCCGTTCTCGATCGCCGGTCGGCTCGCCCGGGGAAGCCGCTTTGGCAGCCTGTTCGCCCACGCCATCTGGCGCTCGCTCGTGTTGGTCGCCTTGGGGATCTTCCTTCGCTCGATCGGGCGGCCCCAGACGAACTTCACCTTCGAGGACACGCTCACGCAGATCGGTCTGGGGTACACCTTCCTGTTCCTGCTCGGGTGGGCATCGCCGCGCGTGGTCTGGGCGGCGTTGGGCTTGATCCTCGCCGGGTACTGGGCGGCGTTCGCCCTCCATCCGCTCCCGGGCCCGGACTTTGACTGGGCGCAGGCGGGCGTGGCGCAGGATTGGCCGCATCACCTGCAGGGCTTTGCCGCGCACTGGAACAAGAACACCAACTTCGCGTGGGCCTTCGACCGCTGGTTCTCAACCTCTTCCCGCGCCGGGAGATGTTTCTGCATAACAGCGGCGGGTACGCCACGCTGAGTTTCATCCCCACCCTGGGCACCATGATCCTGGGACTGATCGCCGGCCGCTGGCTGCAGCGTTTTCCCGACACCGTGGACCGTGTTTTCCACCTCCTGCTGGCGGGGATTGCCGGCCTGGCGTTGGGCTGGCTGCTGGACGCCACCGGGGTCTGCCCCAACGTCAAGCGGATCTGGACCCCGGCGTGGGTGCTCTTCAGCGGTGGATGGTGTTTCCTGCTGCTGGCCGCCTTCTGCGCCACGGTAGATCACTTCGGGCTGAAGGCGCTGGCCTTCCCGTTGATCGTCGTGGGCATGAACTCGATCGCGGCCTATCTCATGGACTGGCTCTTCGTCGGGTTCATCCGCGGCACCCTCGACACGCATCTCGGAGCGCGGTGCTTCGAGTGGCTCGGCGCGGGCTACGCTCCGTTGCTGCGCGGGTTCGCCGTGCTCGCCGTGCTTTGGCTTCTGCTCTTCTGGATGTATCGCCGGCGTCTGTTCCTGAAGATCTGAACGCACCAAGGCGCCCGCCGACACGCGAAGCGACCGGTCCGCCTTGAGGCAAAAGAGAACGGGCACGGAGCCTGCGTGGCTCGGTGCCCGCAACGGAAGAGACTTCGTGTGCCGGGGCTCGACGCCGCCCGGCGGTACCCCCGGTCAGGAATCGTACCGGCTCTCCCGGGGTGGCCGGTCACCGCGATCGCCGCGCGGCTCGCGCGGCGGCCGCTCTTCGCGGGGCCGGGCAATGTTCACCGTCAGCGAGCGGCCCTGGAAATCCTTGTTGTGAAACATTTCGACCGCCTTGTTGGCTTCCTCGCTCGTGCCGTACTCAACAAACGCGAAGCCGCGCGATTTGCCGGTGAACTTGTCGAGCATCAGGTTGCAACTCGTGACCACGCCGGCCTGTCCAAAGTACTCTTGAAGGTCCGATTCGAGAGTGCGGTAGGAGATGTTACCGACGAACAATCTGCAATCACTCATAGGGGGGGGATGGCTCACAGAAAGCGAGGAGCGAGGAACCTGCATGTGCAGAACCGCCGAAGCCGATCATTACCCGGACATCTGTCACAACTGACACCATCTGCTTCTTGAAGCCGGCGGACCCTAACAAACGCCGCCCCGGCGTCAATCAGAATCCAGACGAAATTCCAGCTTGCCTTGCCGAACTCACCCCCGTAGTGTCCCCGCTCTTTTCGACGGGACCATTGACCTATGCGACGCCCTAAAGGGAACCGAACACGGAAGTCCGTGGCCAAGCGATTCAAGATCACGGGCACCGGCAAAGTGATGCGCGCCCACGCCGGGCGGCGTCACTTGTTGTCCACCAAGAACGCGAAACGCCGTCGGCGCCTGCGGGAGTCCGTGGTGGTCGATCCCAGCGACGCGTACCGAGTGACCCAAAGTCTGCCGTTCAGCCACCGGGGTTGACCGCGGTTCCTGGTGCCCTGGCTTTCACCCCCTGCTAAATCATGCGAGTTACCAACGCCGTTGCTTCCGCAAACGCCGCAAACGGATGCTGCAGCGCGCCAAGGGCTTCCGGATGCGCCGATCGAAGCTCTACCGCTACGCCTCTGACGCGGTGGACCATGGCATGGTCTACGCCACCCGCGACCGCAAGGTCCGGAAGCGCACCTTCCGCGCCCTCTGGCAAATCCGTATCAACGCCGCGGTCCGCGCGGCCGGCTTGACCTACAGCCGGTTCATCGAAGGCCTCAAGGCGGCCAAGATCGGCCTTGATCGCCAGATGCTCGCCGATCTGGCGGCGACCGACACCACTGCGTTCGGTGCCGTGGTCCAGCGTGTCCAGGACGCCCTCGCCGCCAAGACGGCCAACGCCAAGGCGTGAGCCGTCCTAACCCCGGTCGGTGACCACAAGGCGGGCGGTCCTCCGGCCGCCCCTTTTGCTTGGGCCGCGCCCCGGCCCAGCCGAGCCGAAGCCAGGTACCCATGAGCCTACCCTTGCTGGATGAACTCGCCGCCCTGCGGCAGGCCGCGCTGGAGGGATTCAAGGCGTCGCCCGACGCCGCCGCCCTGGACCGGGTGCGCACCAGCTTCCTCGGCAGCCAGGGCCGCTTCACCGCGTTGCTCAAACAGCTCGGTTCCCTACCCAAAGAGGCCCGACCCGAGGCAGGCAAGGCCATCAACGCCGCCAAGACGGAGCTCGAAGCCGCCCTCGAATCCCGCCGCCGCGAGCTCGAACTCGTCGCCGCCACACCCGCGGAGCCGACCGACTTCACCCTGCCCGGCCGACGCCGTTCGCTGGGCCGGCTGCATCCGCTCACGCTGGTCACCGAGGACATCGTCCGCAGTTTCCGGAAGCTGGGTTTCGCCGTCGCCGACGGCCCGGAAATCGAGGACGAGTACCACTGTTTCGATGCTCTGAACACGCCCGCCGATCACCCCGCGCGCGACACCCAGGACACCTTCTACCTCGACACACCGAGCCGGCAGCTCCTCCGCACGCACACTTCCTCCGTGCAGATCCGGGTGATGGCCCGCCAGGCCCCGCCGGTTCGCATCATCGTCCCTGGGCGCGTGTACCGTCGCGACAACGCCGATGCCACGCACAACCCGACCTTCCATCAGGTCGAGGGCTTGTACGTGGATCGCGGGGTGACCGTGGCCGATCTCAAGGGAACGGTGGAGTTTGTGTTCCGCGATCTCATGGGTCCGGAGACGCAGATCCGCTTTCGCCCCCACTATTTCAGCTACACCGAGCCGAGCTTCGAGATCGACTTCAGCAGCCCGCTCACCCGCAAGATGGGCCGGGAATGGCTCGAGATCGCCGGCTGCGGCATGGTCCACCCCCAGGTGTTCGAGAATGTCGGGTACGACCCGGAAGTCTGGACCGGCTGGGCGTTCGGTTTCGGCATCGAACGGATCGCGATGATCCGGTACGCCATCCACGACATCCGGCTGTTCTATCAGAACGACATCCGGTTCCTGCGCCAGTTTTGATCCGGCCTGTCCCGCCCGCCGGCCCGGTGGCGGTTCAGCGCTTGAGCATCTTCGCCCGGGCTTGCTCGAGAATCCGCCGTTCCCGCTCGGTGAGGCTGTGCAGCCCGTGCGCCGAGATCTTCTCCAGGATCGGGTCCACCGTGCGGCTGATGAACTCCGCCTCCGGCAGTTCGTCCTCTCCTGCCTGCTCATGGGACCGACGCAGGCGCGGCGGCAGGGTCTTGGCGTGCACCAGTTCGGGGCGCGGGCGGACGTTGCGGAACGGCCGCCAGTCAAACAAGCGACGCTCGGCTCGCACCAGCCAGTGCACATAGGCCATCCCTCCCAGCAAGCCGCCCAGATGCGCCGCATGGGCCACGCCCGGCTCGGAAGGCACCAGCACGAAGAAAATCGCCACGCCCAGCGCGATCAGCAACAGGTTCCACGCCCGGATCGGCAGGAAGAACATGAACAGGAACATCCGGTCCCGCTGCAGCAGCGCGAACGCCGCCAGCAAGCCGCACACCCCCGCCGAGGCCCCGAGCGTCGGGCCTCCGAAATGCGCCGGGAAAACCAGCCCCAACACCGCCTGGCACACCCCGCCCAGCACGCTGCTGCCGAGGTAAACCTCGAACAGCCGCGCCGGCCCGAGCGCCGCCTCGAGCGGGCGCCCCAGGAAGTACAGCCCGACGGCGTTGGCCACAAAGTGCCACGTCCCACCGTGCAGGAACTGAAACGTGAACAACTGCCAGAAATACCCCGCTTCCAGGCCGCCACGGCTCAGCGCCAGGTACCGCTCCAGCGGCCAGCCCAGGTAGACCGCGTTGATGTTCTGCAGAATGAAGAACGCCAGGTTGACCAGCAACAACACGGTCGTGGCCGAAGGCATTCGCCATGCCCCCCGCCCCGTGGCGCGCATGTAGGGCCGGTCGGAAATCATACTGCCGCAGGATAGCCGCCCCAGCGCCCTTTTCAACGGGTAAAACCGGGGTCGCTGCTTGACGCCGCCCCGCCGGGCCAACATATTGCGCGGCTGATTTTGACCCGCCCCCGCTGGTCACACGTCGGACCGCTTTGTATGTCGAAAGATACGGCCAGGAAAACGGCCAGAAAATCCCAGTCTCCACGGGCCAAAGTCCCCGCGGCCAAGCCCCCTGCCCGCAGCGTGCTCCACCCCGCGTCGACGCCCCCTGCGCTCCGAACCGCCGCGTCGCCCCCCGCCCGACCGCCATCCCCAGGACGGCAATACCCCGCGGCCCGCCCCCTCCCCTTCGGGCAGCCCAACCCCGGCGGCTCCTCCCGGCACCCCCGTCAGTGCTGAGATGCACACCCAGTCCGGCGTCGACCTCACCGAGAAGATCAAGGAGCTCGTCCGCCTCGCGCAGGAGCAGGGCTACCTGACCTACAGCGACATCAACGACATCATCCCGGACAACGTCATCTCGCCCGATGACCTCGACGAGCTCTACTCGAAGCTCCGCAGCCTCGAGATCGAGATCGTCGACCAGGCCGAGGTCGACCGCGTCAAACAGCCCGAGCCCGAGGAGGAGGACGAGAAGACGCGCCTCGACATCCTCGACGACCCGGTCCGGATGTACCTCAAGCAGATGGGCCAGGTCCCCCTCCTCACCCGCGAGCAGGAGGTCGAGATCTCCAAGCGCATCGAGGACAACGAAAACGAGGTCAAGCGCATCATCTACAGCTTCGGCTTCGCCGGCAAAGAACACATCGCCCTCGCCGAGAAACTCATCTCCGAACCCCCAAGGAACGCTTCGACCGCGTCATCCTCGACAAGAAGATCGAGAGCCGCGACAACCACCTCCGCGCCCTCCGCAAGCTCGTCAAGGATGTCCGCGTCCTGGATGAGGACGTGGACACCAAGTACGCCGCCTGGTTGCGCGAGGCCAACAAGAACCGCAAGGACAAGCTCCTCGCCGACTTCCGCAAGGCCGACACCCGGCTCCAGAACTCGTTCGCCCGGTTCTTCTACAAGCAGAAGGTCATCGAGGAGATGGCCCTGGTGGCTGACAACATCCACGACAAGATCCAGCTCGGCCTGCGGGCCGTCCACGACCTCGAGCAGCAGCGCAAGAACGCGCACGCCCAGCAGATCGTCGACTCCGAGTGGCAGAAGATCCATGCCCTCGAGCAGTTCGTCCGCATGCCCCACGCCGAGTACGTCCACGCGTACCAGCAGCTCCAGCACTTCACCCGCAAGGCGCACCAGGCCAAGACCGAGATGGTCGAGGCCAACCTTCGCCTCGTCATTTCGATCGCCAAGAAATACACCAACCGCGGCCTCTCCTTCCTCGACCTCATCCAGGAGGGCAACATGGGCCTCATGAAGGCCGTCGAGAAATTCGAGTACCGCCGCGGCTACAAGTTCTCGACCTACGCCACCTGGTGGATCCGCCAGGCCATCACCCGCTCGATCGCCGACCAGGCCCGCACCATCCGCATCCCGGTCCACATGATCGAGACCATCAACAAGCTGATGCGGGTCCAGAAGCAGCTCCTGCAGGACTACGGCCGCGAACCCACCCCGGAGGAAATCGCCGACGAGATGCAGATGCCCGTGGACCGCGTCCGCGCCGTCCTCAAGATGGCCCAGCAGCCCATCTCCCTCCAAAGCCCCGTCGGCGACAGCGACGACACCAACTTCGGCGATTTCATCGAGGACAAGTCGGCGGAGAACCCGTCCGACATGACCAGCTACAGCCTGCTCAAGGACAAGCTCAACGATGTCCTCGACAGCCTGACCGAGCGCGAACGCAAGGTGCTCGAGCTCCGCTTCGGCCTCGCCGACGGCTACTCCCGCACGCTCGAGGAGGTCGGCAAACAGTTCAAAGTCACCCGCGAACGCATCCGCCAGATCGAGGCCAAGGCCCTCCGCAAAATGCGCCACCCCACCCGGCTCCGTCAGCTCCAGGGCTTCCTGGAGGGCGACGAACTCGAGGCCATCATCTCCGCGCTCGCCACCTGAACGCCTTCCGCACGCTTGGAGGCCTGTAGACCGGGTGCTCCCGGCCGGTGACTCGCCCGGGGCCGGCCGTCGATGATTTCGTCCGCGGGGGAATCCTGTAACCCTCGACGGGCGCGGCGTGAATTCCTTGGGTAAAGGCCGGACCGCACGATCCGGACCGCTCCAACTGGAAACCACGTCTGCATATTCAGCCCATGAAATCGATCCCTGGCCTGTTCCTCGCCGCCGCCGCCACTCTCGCCGTGGCCGGTCCGCTCGAGAAGACGCACGTCGCCGCCGACGCCCGCTGGGTCCTGCATCTGGATCTGGACGCGCTCCTGGCCTCGACCGTCGGCGACACCCTGGCCCGCGAGGCGCTCGATCCCAAGCTGGCCAAGCCCACCGCCGACCTGAAGCAGCAACTGGGCTTCGACTTCGACTGGCGTCGGATCCACGGAATCACTCTCTACGGCGCCGAGTTCTCGGGTCCGGAACACCTGCGGGGAGTTCTGCTGTTGGACACCGACCTGGATATTGCCCAGGGCCTCGAATTGGCCCTGCAATACCAGGCGCAGAAATTGGCCCAACTCGGCGGTACCCCGGCCCTCGAACGACTCGCGACCGAGGCTGGTCCCCTGTACGCCCTCCATGAACGGCTCTATATCGCGCCGCAGCCGGGCGTCCCCGTCATCGTCTCCCAGGCGCGCCAGACTTTGGTCAAGGCCCAGGAGGTCCTCACGGGCGGGGCGCCCAACCTGAACGCCCATGCGGCCTTCAGCCAGCTCTGTCGTGCCGAACCAGGCAGCTTCTTCCTGGTCGTCGCCCAAGGCTTCAGCGAAACCGCCCCCGTCCCGCCCCGGGCCCAGGTCCTGAAGTTGGCGGAAGCCCTGCGCCTGAGCCTCGCCGAGAGCGAGGGCCAAGTGCACGCCCGCCTCGACCTCAACGCCAAACAGCCCGAGACCGCCAGCCAGATGCATCAGGTCCTCCAGGGCATGATGGCGCTCCTCTCGCTCACTCAGGCCGACCACCAGGAACTCCAAGCCCTGCTGCAGGGCACCCGGGTCGGCCTGGATGGGCGGACGGTCACGGTGGACATCACCCTGCCGGCCGCTACCGTGGCCCAACGAATCACCGAGGAAGAGCAGAAGAAACGGGACCGCCACTGAGCTCCGACCATGGCCTGCGGCCAACCCACCCAGGCGGTGTCCGCCTCGGCGGCCCCGGAGGACACCGGTTCCTCCGGGGCCGCCGCTTGGTGCGCAGGAACGTCGCCGGACACCGATCCCGCGCCCGCGAATGCCGCATTGGCCGCCCTCATCCGCCAACACCGGGACGGCGATGACACGGCCTTTTCTCCCTTGGCTGTTCACGATTGCCCGGCGCACCGCCCTCAACCACCGACGCCACCAGCGATCGCGCGTGAACGAGACCTCCGAACTTCCCGCCGAACTGCTCGACAGCAGCCCGCCGAACAGCCTGGCCGAGCGCGATGACGCGGCCCTGCTCTGGCAATGGGCCAGACGCCTCAAACCCAAACAGTACGAATCCCTTTATCTCTGCTACTCCGAGGGGTTGACCGCTGCCCAAGCGGCCTCCGTGATGCGCACCACCTCGATCCACGTCAAGGTGCTCCTCCACCGCGCGCGTCAAGCCCTGCTCGAACAAGCGCGCCGGGCAGGTATGTTCCCTCGCGACCCGATCTTCTGACCCTTCCCCGCCATGCGCCTCTGCCCACTCATCCAGCTTCTCCTGGCTCTCCGCCACCCCCCAACGGCTCCGGTCCCACGGTGGTGTCTGCGCCATCTGACCGACTGCCCCGCCTGTCGGGCCACCCACCAGCAGGAGCTCCAGCTCCACCAGATGCTCCCAGCGCCGCCGGCCCAACACCACCCCCGGACTCCCCCTTCCTCGCCGCCCGCATCCTCCATCGTCTGGGCGGCGAATTCGGTCGCCCGACCGGTCCACGGGGATTCTCCCGGCGCCGCCTGGCCCCAGGTGGACTCGCCGTCGCTGCCGCCGTCGCCCTCGGTCTCGGCGTGTGGCTCCGGTCACCGACTCTCTCACCCCCGCCACTCCCGCCCTTCCCGCCATCCCTCCGCCGCTGGCCGTCCCGACCTGGCTGCCCGACGCCGGTTCACTGCTGGCCTTCAGTCAGAGACTGGATGCCCCGCTCGCCCGGGAGTGGGAGTTGCTGCGGGCCGATGCCCAAACCGCCGCGAACACGTTGGCGGACGCCTTTCTGCCCCACGGCAGGCTGGATTTCTAGACCCGCAGGCCACGCACACCACGAGGAGTACTGGCATTGCGGAAGACGTGACGCCATCCTGCGGCCGTCATGTCCCTTCAAACCCAGCGTCGATGCGCCCTGTGGGCGGCCATTCTGTCCTGGTTGGCCGGCACGGGTTGCGAACGCCCGGCGCGTCCTGCCAACCCCGCCCCTCCTCCGTCCGGAGCCACGGCCCCCGCCGCGCAGATCCCGCGTCCAACCCTGACCGCCGAGGAGTTGGCGGCTCGTCCGGAGCTGCTCCACGCCCGCCTGAAGGAGCGGAATCCGTATTACCAGAACGAAGCCCGCGTCGCCCTCGAGCCCGCCTCCGGGCTGGTTGCCGAAATCGTCGAGAGCGCCCTCGTGGACCTCACGCCCCTCCGCGGTCTGCCGTTCAACGCCCTGGACCTGCGCCTCACGCCGGTCAGCGACCTGACCCCCTGGCCGGCATGCCCCTGACCCTGCTCGCCCTCGAGCAGACGCGGGTCGCGGACTTGAGCCCGCTGCGGGGCATGAAGCTGCAGAAGCTCTACCTGAACCAGACATCCGTGCGCGACCTCAGCCCGCTGGCGGGCATGCCGTTGACCGAGCTCATGGCCGTCGGCACCCACATCGAAGACCTTGAACCGCTCCGCGGTGCACCACTCGAGGGTCTCTGGCTTAACCACAATCCAGTCACCAACCTCGCCCCCTTGGCCGAATGCCCGTTGGTCACGCTCACGCTCGAAGGCACGCGCATCAGCGACCTTCGCCCCCTGGCCGGGATCCGCACCCTCCGGCGCCTGCACCTCGGCGACACGCCGGTTCAGGATCTCGCCCCCTGGCCGGCCTCGAACTCACCCGCCTCATCTTCGACCCGGCCCGCATCACGAATGGCCTCGAAGCCGCGCGGAACATGAGCTCGCTGACCGAGCTTGGCGTGACTCTGGAAGACCGGATGGCACCCGCGCAGTTCTGGGAGCAGTTCAAGTGACGCGAGGATGGTCCTCCCATTCCCGATGTTCGCAATCTGCGGAGGATCCAGGGGCAGCGAATCGCTCCGAACGCGGCGCTTCGGTGCGTGGCGGTTGCTGGTCCTGACCCGCCTGCCGATTCGTGGTTCAACCAGCCTACTCCCCACGAAGCTGCGGCACACGGCAGGCGCCTACAGCGGGGAGGGAACATCCGAACTAACGCGCTCCCGGAAGTCCGAGCGCATCCAGGAACTCGCATCGGAACCACGGCGCAAGACCAGATGGCTCCCGCGCTGGCGCCGCCGCTCGAACCCCAAGCTCACCAATGCGCGAGCGACGCGGGCGCCGGAAACGCAGGGCAGCTTAGGCATGCGCGACCTCGAAAGTCGTGAGGAATGCCGCGGACCACTCAGGCAGTTGCTGCTCTTCGAGGAAGAGCTCGGTCGCTTCTTTGAGGTTGGCCAATGCTTGCTCGACCGTTCGGCCTTGACTCGTGGTCCCGGTCTCGGGGTTGAAAGCCACCAACCATCGCTTGGAGTCGCCCTGATAGATGATCGCCGTCAATCGCTTCACGCGGTGACCCTACCTCCCTGGGAGTCCTCCGGCAATGCCCTCGCTCATGCGCCGCGAGCCACCACCCGCAACGCCCCGGCCCTCACCCGCAACGTCGCCGGCGTCTGCCCCACCACATCGCCGTCCAGCGCCAGGGGCAGGGCCGGTTCCGAAACCACCGCCATCTCCCTGCCTTGGAAGTAACGCACTTTCGGGTGCCGCGGAAACGTGCCCCGCAACAGCATGGGAAAACACCGCAACACCTCAAGCCGCCCCAGGGCCTCGATCCGGCACAGCTCGAGTAGCCCGTCGTCCATCCGCGCCCCCGGCGAAAGGCGCATGGCACCACCGCCCGCCCATTCGGCATTGCCCGCGCCCACGTGGAACACCGGGCCGGTCCAGGCCTTGCCCTCCGCATCAACGGTCATGGTCGGCGTGCGGAAGCCCAGCAGCGCACGGAAGAACCCCACCGAGTAGCTGAACCGTCTCCCGAACAGCCGCTTCACCCGCGGACTGGTCCGCCGCAGCACCTCGACCGCGAACCCTGTCGCGGCGAACAGCAGCGCGTGATCGACTGTCGCGGCCGCCCCCCGCCCGTGCCGGACCTCAATCACGTCCAACGCGCGGATCTGGCCCTCGATCAGCGCCTGCAAGGCGGACTCCGGTTCGGCCATGCCGAGCTGGGTGGCGAAGTCGTTCCCGGTGCCGACCGGCAGCACGCCCAGCAGCGTCTCCGTTGCGGGCGAAGAGAGCAGTCCAGACGCCACTTCACGCACCGTTCCATCGCCGCCCGCCGCCAGAAGCAAGTCGCACGAGGCAGCCAGTTCGCGAGCGAGTTCGGTCAGGTGTCCGCCTTGCTCAGAGTGCGCCTGGCGGCCGGTGAAGCCGTGGGATTCGAGCGCGGCCAACGTGCGGCGAACGACGGCGAAGGTGCGACCGCTGGCCGCCGCCGGGTTGACAAGGACGAGGACGCGGCGTCGCATGCGAGGGCCTTCCGGCGGCGCCGGCCGGCTCAATACACGCGGCGGAGGTGCGAGGGCAGGAGGTTCAGCTCGGACCGGTACTTGGCGATGGTGCGGCGCGCGATCTGGACGCCCTTGGCGGTGAGGCGCTTCACGATCTCCTCGTCGGAAAGCGGCTTCTGCTTGTCCTCCTGGGCCACCATCTCGGCGATGAGCTGCTTCACGCTTTCGTTCGAGACCGCACCGTCGCCTCCGGAGGTGGGCAGACCTGAGGTGAAGAAGTACTTCATCTCGAAGACGCCCTGCGGCGTCTCCATGTACTTGCCCGACACCGCGCGGCTGACGGTGGTTTCGTGGACGCCGACGACCTGGGCGATCTGGGCCATGGTCATGGGGTGCAGATGGGCCACGCCGTTCTCCATGAACGCGCGTTGCCGCTGGACGATTTCACGGGCGATGTTGAGCAGGGTGTTCTGCCGCTGCTGGAGGCTCTTGATCAGGAACTTGCCCGCCCGGATCTTCTCGCGGATGTACTCGCGCACCTCGGTCGAGCTTTCCGGCCGCGCCATCAGGTCCTTGTACGTGTTGCTGATGCGCAGGTGCGGCACCGCGTCGCCGTTGACCGACACCGTGTAATCCTCGCCCACCTTCTGCACGAACACCTCGGGCACGACGTATTGCTGGTCGTCCGGGAGAAAATCGCGACCGGGCCGGGGCTCGAGATGGCTGATGCGGTCGACGGCCTCCTTGATCTCTTCGAGCGAGGCGCCCAGGGCCTTGGCGAGTTCCGGCAGACGCCGTTTGCCCAGGGCCTCCATGTGCCGGTCGACGATCCGGTACTCGAGCGACTCCTGGCGCCCCGCGCGTTCGAGTTGCAGCAGCAGGCACTCTCGCAGGTCGCGCGCGCCGACCCCCGGCGGATGAAAGCCCTGCACCACCTTGAGCACCTCCGTCACCTGCTCGATGGGCACCCCGGCCGAGAAGGCGAGTTCGTCGAGTGACGACTGGAGATAGCCCCGCTCGTCGATGTTGCCCACGAGCAATTCGGCCACGTTCATCTGCGCTTCGGAGAGGTCGGAAAGCCGCACCTGTTCGAGCAGGTGTTCCTGCAGCGACGTGCCGGCGACGAGCGAATCGAACATGAACTGGCGCCGTTCCTCGTCCTCCTCGCGGCCGCGCAGCGGCAGGTTCGTCTGGGCGAAATGATCGCGCCACTCCTGATCCATCTGCGCCAGCCGTTCGAACTCGGCCTGAAAATCGTCCACGGGCGCGCTCGAGGGTTTCTCCGTGGCGGGGTCGAAGCGGAGATCTGCCGGCGGTTCCTGCGGGTCGGTGGGGTCGGAGAGCTGCGGGCCCTCCTGTTCCTGGCGCACCTGCTGGGCCTGTTCGGCGGGCGGGACTTCTTCGAG
Source organism: Verrucomicrobiota bacterium (assembly GCA_027493615.1). Classification (GTDB taxonomy): domain Bacteria; phylum Verrucomicrobiota; class Verrucomicrobiia; order Limisphaerales; family J093; genus DSVZ01. Next base: position 625,799 of record JAOSKK010000012.1, on the reverse strand, counting down.
GACGGGATTCTGGGCCATCTCCTGCTCGACGAGCGCCTGCAGCTCGAGCACGGGCGCCTGCAGCAAGGCCAGCGACTGCTGGAGCTGCGGCGCCAGCACCTGCTGCAACGCCATTCGTTGCGAGAGATGGAGGCCCTGAGCCATGGCCCGAGCTTAGGCTGCAGCCGCGTTTCCACAAGCCAGAACTCGGCGATTTCCTGACGGAACGGTGCTTAGCAGCCTCGTTTTTTGCCCTACGCAGCCTCCCGAAGCAGGGCGGGGTTTTGGGATGGGGTTTTCTGGTTGAGGCACGGCCGCGGTTCCGGCATCAAGGCCCCATGTTCTATGTGTTCGCAGCCTTGATCGGCCTCGTCAGCGGCGTGACCAGCGGCGTGTTCGGGGTCGGCGGCGGCATCGTCATGGTCCCCGCCCTCACGTTGTGGCTCAAGCAGGACATCAAGCTCGCCATCGGGACGTCGCTCGCCGTGATCGTGCCCGCCGCCTGCATCGGGGTGTTCCGTCACTGGCAGTACGGTCATGTCGAGTGGCGGTCCGCGCTGGCCATGATCCCGCTGGCCGTGTGCGGCGGGTACCTCGGGGCCTGGCTGGCCCGCATCACGCCTTCTCCCGCACTGGGCCGCCTCTTCGGCGGCTTCCTGGTGCTCGTCGGCTGCTACCTCCTCCTCCGCAGACCTTCCGTGTGACGCCCATGGCAGCGCGGTCGTGCCGTGGTGGTGCAGGCGTCTCGCCTGCTGTCCTGTCCCGGGTTCACCCGCCAAGCCCGCTTCGCCTGTTCAGGCACTGAAGCTCTCCCCGCAGGAACAGCTCGAGGTCGCGTTCGGGTTCCTCACCTTGAACCCGCCCCCCTGCAGGGCCTCCACGTAATCCAGTTCGGAACCGGTGACGTACAGGGCGCTCTTGGGATCGACCACGACGCGGATGCCGGCGCTCTCCACCACGATGTCCCGGTTCGCCGGGCCGTCCTGCAGATCCATCTTGTACTGCAGGCCCGAGCACCCGCCGCCCACGACCGCGACGCGCAGCACGCCCCTCGGGTTGACCCCGCTTCTGCAAGAGCGCCTTCACGCGCGCCGCGGCGGCAGGGGGTCACCTTGACCAACCGCTCGTCCCCGATCCGGAACGCGGCGGGCGCACTCGCCGTCGTCGTGGTCGTCTTCGCCATCATAATCTGTGGCGGGCACTGTATCGTCGCGGGCACGCAGGGTCAAACGAGGGGCCCGCTGCCGTCCTGATCCTTGCGCGTCGAAAAGCGGGTGACACCCGTGCTTTCGTCCGCGCCGGGCGTTGCACGCCGACGCGCGGGGAGAGTGGGTCAGGCCACAGCGGCGCGCGACCATCTGTGGAGCCTGGCCGTGGGGCGATCCGGCCGCGTGAAATCCAGGTGCAGGTCTCGGCACCAGCCCAGGCTCCCAAGAAAAGCGGCGGCCTTGAGACGACGAAGCTTCGGATAGGTGCGCAGCCGCTGCAGAACCTCCTTCAGTGGCAGTCCCCGGCGAGCCGATACCAGGATCTCCGGCAGCGCAGCCACCATCCTGTGCACATAACCCTTCGGCTCGCCGGGGGGCGCGTCTCCCCCCGCCAGAGCCGGGATGTCGCTTTCCAACAGACCGAGCAGCCGGACGTAGGCGACGGTGGGGAGGCGGGCGTGCGAGGTGTCCTGACCCAACCAGGAAGCCAGCAGCGGCGGAGTCAGCGGGCAGACGAGGTCGTGGCACGTCGCCGCGAGTCCGCGAAGCTGGTGCGCGAGTTTCGGGCCGCCCTCGGTGCGGATGTACTTGACCGCTTGCAGCACAATCTGCCGGACCCGCTCGCGAGTGATGCCGAACTGACCTCCGATGCCTCCCAGCGTCGAGGGCGCACCGCCCTCGGCCCCGAGGCGCAGCAGGAGGATCCGCTGATCCCGGGAGGGTACCCGGGCGAGCAGGTCATCCAGGGCGGAGACCAACTCGCCGCAGTTCGCGGGAGTGAACGCCTCTGACCCCACATCGAACTCGCCATCGGCGGCACGTTGGATGAGCCGGATGGCCTCGTCCCGGGTGTGCCGCCCGCAGTTGGGGAGCCGGGCGAACTCGCGCAGGGTCACGCCCTGAAGCTCACCAAACCGCTGGACGCCCAACCTGACCAGTGCGCGATGGAGGCGGGACGAAAGCGGGAGCTCGAACACATTCACCTCCCTGAGCCTCGCGGGGACTCGGAAACCATCGGCCACGACCGGGAGGAAGGGAGACGCCGGGTCTGCGCAAGGCTCGGGCGACGGATAGGCGCGCTGCACGGCCTGCACGAGCATACGGAGCTCGCGAACCGTTACCCCGCCGCAGTTCCGAAGCTGGGCGAACGCACGAAACGATCGGCCGTGCAGGTCGCCCAACCGTTGCAGTCCTTGCCCTCAAAGGCGTGGGCGAGACGGGCGGAGAGGGAATAGTCGGAGAGGGGCTGGCCGCGAGCCGCCTCCGGGATGTGGATCACGTCCATACCAGCCCGCCTCGAGGACCGCGGATGTGCGAGATTCGCTGTCACGGGTCACCGTGCAAGAGCGCGCCTAGTCAACCGCCCCGGGCTCGGCATGGCAACACCGTTCATCGCTGCCCACGGTCGCTTGACACCCGTCCGCCGGGGGCCAGCGTGTCGGCGCAGTTGAACCGGCGCGTTGCGGCCGCGACCGCCGTTCAAGTCCGGCCCTTCTCGGGAAGGGCTGGCAGCGGCGGGTTTTGGGCATGCAAATCCGTGTGTCTTCCCACAACCCGCCGCTTTGCGTTTCAGGCTGGCCTCCGGGGAGCGGCCGGGCGGTGGGGCGCGCGTTTCAGTTCCGCGTGGCCAGCGCCGATGCGAGGGCCTAGACTCCCGCTGCTAAGTCAACCTGGTTCGCCCTAGCTCGCCATGAATGTCCGCGTTCGCTTCGCCCCGAGTCCCACCGGTTTCCTCCACATCGGCGGTGCCCGTACGGCCTTGTTCAACTGGCTGTTCGCCCGCCACACGGGAGGTCGGTTCATCCTGCGCATCGAGGATACCGACACCGCCCGCAACACGCAGGCCGCCGTCGACGTGATCCTCGGCGGGCTGCGCTGGCTCGGCATGGATTGGGACGAAGGCCCGATCACCAGCGACGCCACCGGCCCCTGCCATGGCGACCATGGACCCTATTACCAGTCGCAGCGCCGCGACCGCTATCAGCAACGGGTCGAGGCCCTGCTCTCCCGCGGCCTGGCCTATGAACACGAAGGGGCGGTCCGGTTCAAAATGACCCGCGACCCTGTCGTCATTCACGACCTCATCGTCGGCGAAGTGCGCCGCGAACTGACCGATCGTGAGGCCGCCGATCCCGACTTCGTGCTCGTCCGCTCGGACGGACAACCAGTCTTCCACCTGACCAACGTCGTGGATGATCTCGAAATGGGTGTCACCCACGTCATCCGCGGCGAAGATCACCTGAGCAACACCGCCAAGCACCTCGCTCTGTTCCACGCCTTCGGCGTCGTTCCCCCAAGTACGCCCACATCCCGCTCATCTTGAACCCGGACGGCACCAAGATGAGCAAGCGCGACTCAGGGCGCGTCGCTCACCACCTACCTCGAGGAAGGCTACGTGCCCGAGGCGGTCGTCAATTACCTGGTCCTGCTCGGGTGGTCCCCGAAGGAGAACCGCGAACTCATGTCGCTGGCGGAACTCATCGAGCGCTTCGACCTCCCGCAGGTGCTGCGCCACAACGCTCGCTTCGACATGGCCAAGCTGCAGTGGATGAACGCCGAATACATGCGCGCCCTCTCGCTCGACCGCTTCCATGAGCTCGCCGTCCATACCCTCGGCAAGGCCGGCCTGGACACCAATCGCTTCCCGCTGGCCTACGTGAAAGCCGCGCTGGACACCTGCCAGGGCAAGCTCCGCACCTTCGCCGAACTGCCCGCCTACGCCGGGTTCTACTTCAGCGAGGTCACCAGCTACGATCCCGCGGCCGCCGCCCGCGATTTCACCCCCGAGAATCTCGAGCGCCTCCGGCGCTTGCGGACCGGCCTCGCCCGGGTCGAGACTTTCCAGGCCGGACCGCTCGAGGCGTGTCTGAAACAGACGGCGGCGGAGCTCGGCGTGAAGGCCGGGGTGTTGGTCCATCCCACGCGACTGGCTTGCACCGGCCGGCCCGCCGGCCCCAGCCTCTATCACCTGATGGAAGTCCTGGGCAAGGACACCGTCCTCGCTCGCCTGGATCGTGTCCTTGCCCCAAAGCCCGCCGCCTGAAGGAACGGCCCGCGGGACCCGACAACACACTCCCGAACTCCGCTGCCCCGCGCCGGGGGCGCGGGGCCGTCATTCGGCCGGAAACCGCGCGACATCCTCGCACGGCTCGAGCCTGGCGATCACGGCCATCAACTGATCGGCGATCTCCTGGTAGAGCTCCTTCAGCCGCGGCTTGCTGCACGTCCGCGCCTCCGCCCGTTCCGCCGCAAAATCCAGCGGTGTGCCGAACTTCACCGCCACGCGGCGCGGCCGCGGAACGCGGTAGTGTCGCCCGTACGCCTCGTAGGTCCCGAACACCCGCACCGGCACCACCGGGCACTCCGACTTGATGACCGTCAGGCCAATCCCCGACCGGGCCGGCTGCAACTGGCCATCACGTGTCCGGGTCCCTTCTGGAAACAGGAGGATCGCCCCGCCGGCGGCCAGGCGCTCAAGAATGGTTCGCAACCCCGCGATCCCGCCGCTGTCCCGGTCGACCGGCACCACGTCCCACGACCGCAGCAGGGTGCCGAGCACCGGATGGCGGAAGAGGGAGGCGCGGGCCAGGAAGTGAATCTGCCGCCGGGTGGACGCGCCGATGAGCGGCGGATCCATGTAACTGGCGTGGTTGGCAGCCAACACCACCGGGCCTGTCAGCGGCACCCATTTCGACCCGTACACCCGCAGGCGGAACAGCGTGCGAAACAGCACCCCAAACACCAGCCAGCCCGTGTCGTAGCTCAGGTTCACGCAGGCAACCGGCGGCGCACCTCGGCAATGATCAGGTTGCTGGTCTGTTCCGGCGTCTGACCCGAGTTGTTCACGACCATCGCCCCCAGCGGAATCATCAGCGGCGCGGCGCGGCGTTCGCTGTCCCGCCGGTCCCGTTTGGCCAGGTCTTCGTGCACCCCTTCCGCCTGTCGCCGACGGGTGCGTTCATCAAGCGAGGCGTCGAGGTAGAACTTGAAGTCGGTCTCCGGAAACACGTGCGTGCCGATGTCCCGGCCTTCCATCACGAGGTTGCCAAAACGCAGGCAGTCCCGCTGCGTCTTCACCATCCAGGTGCGCACCCGCGGGATGGCCGCCACGTGCGGCACCGCCGCGCTGGTTTCCGCCGTGCGGATCTCGCGGGCAGGATGGTAGCCGTCCACCAGCAGCCGCACGTGACCATCCACGCAGTCCAGCCGCGTCTTCCACCGGCGCACCGCCGCCGCCACGGCCTTCGCGTCGTGCACATCCACCCCGTTCTTCAGGCAATACCACGCCAGCGTCCGGTACATCGCCCCGGTGTCCACGTACGCGTAATCCAGTGCCTTCGCCACGAGCCGCGCGTTCGTGCTCTTGCCGCTGGCACTCGTGCCGTCGATCGCGATCACGATCGACCCTCGCTGCCCTCCCGCACTCATGCGTCGCGCGCGCCCAGGTCCGCCACCAGCTCGTCCCCGCGCAGAATCGGTCCCCGTCGCCCCGCCCGGATCACCGCCCCCAGCCCGTGGGGCGGCGCCGCCGCCAGTTTCCCAAAGAAGTTCGGAAAGGTCTTCTTCACGCAGGCCGGATTCTGAAGTCGCAGTCCCGGCACCTTCAATCCCAGAATGGCAAAGCTCATCGCCACCCGATGATCCCCGTACGTGGCCACCTCCGCCCCGCGAACCGGCGAAGGCCAGACTTCCAGCGTGTCACCCACCTCCTCGACCCGCACCCCGCACTTCGCCAGCTCGGTCCGCATCGCCACCACCCGCTCGCATTCCTGCACCCGCAACCGCCCCAGGTCCGTGAACCGCGTCGGCCGTTCGCCAAACGGCGCCAGCACCATCGCCGTCAATATGCTGTCCCCCAGGTCGCGCCGTCGCGACACCTCGGGCGGCAGCGGCAACAGACTGGGAAAGCGCGCATCCACCTGCCAGCCCGACGCCGGCCAGTGCACCACCGATATCCCCCCGCCCCCGACAACAGCGCGTTCGCGCCCCAGAAATAGCTGCCGCTCGAGGCGTCTGGCTCCACCTGGAAACACCCGCCCCCGCGCGGAAACACCCGGCACAACTCCATCGTCATCCGCACATAGGGCGCCTCGTCCGCCGCTTCTCCCGCGGCCTCGTCCGCCAGTTCCACTTCCCACCCGCCCACCCCGGCCGCCAACAGCAGGGCCGACGCAAACTGCGAACTCTCCGCCAGGCTGACGCGACACCGCCCCGGCCGCGGTCCTCCCCCGGATCACCACCGGCAACCGGTCCGTCGCAGACTCGACCCGGTATCCGAGACTCCGCAGCGCCGCGAACAGGGCCGCCTGCGGCCGCTGATGCATCCGCGGTACCCCATGCAGCCGGTAAACGCCTTCGCCCAAACAGACCAGCGCCGCCAGAAACCGCGCCGCCGTCCCTGCGTTGCCCACGAACAACTCGAGCGGCTGCCCCTCGTTGCCTCCGCGTGGAACCCGCCCGCCCTGGCCGTAGACCGTGATCGTGCGGTTGCCGGCCTCCGCGGCGTCTGGCGCCACCGTCACCAGGAACCCGAGTTCCTGCAGGCATTCGACCATCACCTGGGTGTCCTCACTCCACAGCGCGCCGCGCAACTCGGTCTCCCCCGACGTCAACGCCGCCAGGACCAGCGCCCGGTTCGTCACGCTCTTCGACCCGGGCACAGTCACCCCCGCCCGCACCGGACCCGGAAGCGGCTCGATCTCGATCAACGGTGGCAAAGGCATCGCAAATTCCTCGCGGTTCTTTCCCTCACGCCGTGGGTCGCCGTCCCGAACGCGCCCCCAGCCAGGCATCCCGTCGCTGCTTGGCCGTCCGCAGGAACGCCTCGATCCGCCCGGCATCCCCCGCGGCCACCGCCCGCCTCAACGGGCGCAAGGCCGCGATGAAGCCGTCCAGTGCCTGTGCCACCGACCGACGGTTCGCGACCAGAATGTCCCGCCACATGTCCGGCGAGCCCGAGGCGATCCGGGTGGTGTCGCGGAACCCGCCCGCACAGAGTTGCGCCTGCTCGGGCGGCGCTTCCGGGTCCAGCACCAAACCCGCCAGCGCAGCCGCCACCGCCTGCGGCAGATGGCTGGCCCGGGCCACCACAGCATCGTGCTTCGCCGGGCTGAGCCGCATGACCCGCGCCCCCAGCGCCCCCCACAACTGCTCGACTTGCGCCAGCGCGGTCGTGTCCGAACGCGCCGTCGGCGTCACCACACACACCGCGCCGTCGAACAGATCCGGCTTCGCCGCGGCCATCCCGGTCTGTTCCGAACCCGCCATGGGATGGCTGCCCACAAACCAAGCCCCTGCCGCGTGGCAGATCGCTTCGAGTTGCGCGACCACCGGCGCCTTCACGCTGCCAACGTCCGTCACCAGCGCCCCCGGCTTCAGCACCGGCACCATCCGTTCCGCCAACCCGCCCATCTGGCCAATCGGCGTGCACAACACCACCAGATCCGCATCCTGGACCACGGGCGCGAGTTCGGTCCCGGCCGCGTCCGCCGCCCCGGCCCGCACGCACTCTTCCGCGCCGGCCGCCCGACGCACATAGCCATGCACCTGCCCTGCCAGCCCCCGCTGGCGCATTGCCAGCCCGAGCGAGCCGCCCAGCAATCCCACCCCGATGATGGCTGCCTTCCGGAACAACACGCCGCGCAGTGTCCGGATCCCCCGACCCGGCAAGCGGCTTCTGCCGTCTAGTGCGGCCGTTGGACGCTCCCATCCAGGAGGACCACCGCGCCGTGGAACCTGCACCGCACCACGGGCGTGTCCGGCGGTTCGTCCGCCTCGCCAATGCCCGGCTTCAAGTACTCGTAGCTGCTCCGGTTGAAGTCGAAGCCCTCCCCAACCCACGCCCGGCGCGAGTGCCCCCTGCGGATCCGCCGGACAGACCAGCACCCGCGGGGTCGACAGCTCCTCTTTGATCGACGCGAAGTCCGGCGGGAAATGATCGTCGTGGTCCAAGGCGTAGATCCGCAGCGCCAACCCCACCTGCTTCAGGTTATTGATGCACTGGATCTCCTGGGCCTTGCCCTTGGCCTGGAACAGTGCCGGCACCGTCATCCCCGTCAGCATCGCCGCCGGCGCCACCACTGCCGACGTCACCAGCGCCGTGGCCGGTTCCTGCGTTCCCTGGCTCACCGACTGCATTCCGTCCGCGTCGCAAACCCCCACCGCGTACGCGGCCGGCGCCGCCCCGAACCCCATCAGGTTCCGGAACCACTCCGCCGGCACCGTCCCGCCACCGGGCTTCATGGCCCGCTGCAGCGCCGCTTCCTGAAGACGCCACAGCGCGTCCGCGAACCGCTGGCTGACAAACGCGAAGCTGTTCCCCTTCTCCGGCAGGCCCCGCGCCAGCCGCTGAAACTCCGCCGTCCCCGTGAGCCGGTCCTGACTGCCCTCCGCCCGCGCCTTCACCACCCGCTCGAACGCCCGGTCGTGCGACGCCAGCCACAGGTAATCCCCGCCCGACCCACCGTGGGTCGCAGCGGAAAGGGCAGCGCTTCCGGTGCCGGGATCGACCGCCAGCGCGCCCCGCCCGCACTTCCCTCCGTGCTTCCCGGGTGTTCCTTCATCATCGTCACCAGCCAGTCGAACAGCGCATCGTCCTTGACCTTGAACGCCAGCAACAACGCCGGTTCGGGCAACTCGACCGAACCCTCCTCCGGCAGCGGCACCGTGATCCGGCGCGTGGCGTCGAGCAGCAGCGCCACGCCGGCTGCCCCAGCATGCGAATCCAGTTGCGCCTCGAGCGAACGTCCGGTGGCCTCGGCCACCCCCGTCGAGATCTCGTTCATCCCCTCAACCATCGGCTCGAACCCCGCCGCCGACGCCTCGCGCTTCACCGCCTCCCAGATCCCTTTCAGATCGATGTCCCCAAAGACCGCGTAGCTGGTGTCCGCTGGCAGCCACTCAAGTCCCTCCAGCGGGTGCGGCGCCGTCCCGAAGAACCGCCACAGGTACCCCTCCCGCGGCCCGGCCGCCCGCTGCAGCACAAACCGCGTCCGGTACAGCCCCGGCTCGATGGCGATCCCGCTCAACCCCACGCCGGCCACGGACTGCACCCCGCTTTGCCGCACGAGGTTCTCGACCACCTGAAACCCCTGTTGAACACTCTCCACCGCGTCCGCGTCGTTGCCCATCATCCCCTGAACCCACTCGCGCAGCCCGCGCACCTTGTCCCCGAGTTGCGCGGTCCACTGACCGGTCGAAAGGAACACGTACAAGCTCCCGCCGGGATCGAGCTTGGCCGTCACTTCCCGGAAGACCGTCGGCTCGGCCGACGCCAGCGGCGCGGGATTCTGTCCCAGCACTGCCGCCGCCAGACCCGCCAGCAACACCGTACCGCCCGCCACTCGCGCCATGATTCTCATAGGATTGGGTTGTCTTGCCCCGGTCCGGGCGGGTGCCGCCATCCGGCCAGCCCCCGGCCGTCTCAGGTTTGCTGACTCCGGCCCCGAACCCAAGGTCTCGTTACTTTGACCGTAAGCTCCGCCGTTCGTTCTGTCAGCCGGGAATTCACGGCTTTCCCCTCCGTGCCTGCCGCGACGCAAAGCGGTGCTGAAGCACCCGCACGCCAGGTGCTGCGCGACCTCGATTGCCGTGGACCTGCCTGGCAATCGTCCCGGATTCCCCTATGCCCCGATGTTCGCAATCGGCGGAGGGTCCCGCCTTCCCGCGGCGCTATCCACCCTCGCGTCCCCCAGGTCGTCATCCCGCGCGAACACGGCCGCGATGCGGTCCGCCAATTCCCCCTGCACCGCCGTCGCCTCCGGGTTCCGGCGCAACCGGTCGAAGATCTTCTCCAGAGTGGACAGTTCCTCGCCGGGGAGGGGCGGCAGCACCGCACGCGGATCTCCACGCACCGCCAGCACGCTCTGGGCGGCATGCGTACGCCGGGCCACCAGCCAGTGATGGTAACGGGCTCGATTGAACACCACATGCGGGAAGTTCCGGTTCCGCGTCGGGCCGGCGGTGATCAGCCGCCCCCCAGCGGCACGTCCATCACCCGCACCCGTACCAACTGATCCGCCGTCCACCAGCCCATCACCGCCCCGATCCCGGCCCCAAGCACCGCCCCGCAAACAGCGAAGCCCCCCGAGATGCGCATCCACCCACGCCCCCGTCGCCGCACCCCCCAACGCGCCCCCCGCCAGGATCTGACGTCGCCCCAGCCCAAACACCAGCCACGTCCGTTCGGCAAACAGGTCCTCGTCCACCAGCGGCAGCCCCGCTTCCTGGCGCTCGATCCGCCGATGGCTGTAGAGCGTTTCCACCCGGTCCCGACACCGCTGTTCCAGGCGTCGGAGATCGCTCCGGAATTCGCTTTCCAGCGCGGCTTTCTGTCCGGTCGGATCCGCCCGGGCCGGCAGCTTGCGCTCGACCCGGTGGGCCAGCATCGCGGCCAGCGTCTCCGCCACCGTGTGCGCCGCCAATCGCCGTGTGCGCGTCCGGTCGGCCTCGAGCAAACGCACCGCCTGCGCGAGCACGCCGCGCCAGGGTTCCTGCAGCTCGCCGAAGGCGCGCAACAACTCGATGCGCTTGCGGAACTCTGCGGTCACCGCGTTGAACACCCGCACCACTTGGAAGAACTGGCCCAGCGCCGCCTGCCACTCCGCCAGGTGATCGGCCGGGCCAATCGGGTTGACCAGGGCCAGGCTCGGCTGGCCCGTCCACCGCAGGATCTCCATCTCCGGTTCGTACTCGGGCCCGTAAGGCACCGAGCCGTCCACCACATACAGAATCCCCGCCCCTTCAAGAATCGGCTCGAGCAGTTCGCATTCGTCCGGGAACTCGCCCGTGTCCCGGTGGCTGGCAACGAACTGCCGCACCACCTCCGCCCGGCGATGCGCCCCGCGCTCGTGCTGTCGCAGCCAGTGCAGGACGCGCCGCGCTCGCTGGAAGCCGGGCGTGTCCACCAGCGCGTACAGCTCCTGTCCGTCCACGCGCATCGGGTATCGCCGCGCCTGGGTCGTCGTCCCTGCCTCGGGCCCGATCCGCACCGAGTCATCCGCCGCCAGCGTGGCCACGATGCTCGACTTGCCCTTGTTCGGATGCCCCACGACGGCGAACAGTGGCCGGCCACTCATGCTGCCCCTCCCGACACCGCGAGCGTCTCCGGCTTCTCCGGCCATGACCGCACCACCAGCCCGGGATCACCCAGGCTCCGCAACCGCCGCTGCCAACGCTCAAGCCCGGCCGCAGGCAAAGGCTGCCAGTCTCTGCCTCCCGCTTGCTCCAACCCCAGGGGGACCACCATCAAAATCCGCCGGTTGCCACCGGCCCGACGGAGGTCGCGCAGGAAATCCAGCAGCTCCAGCAAAGGCGGTTCCCAGCCCTTGACCAGCAACGCCACCCCGCTGTCCTCCGGCGTCCGCGCCAAAGCCGTCACCACGGCCGCATCCGCCTCGAGCGAAGCGCTCCCGCCGGCCGCCTCCATCCCGAGCACCTCACAACGCCAGTCCGCCGCGATCTGGGCGCTTACCCGGGCTTCCTCGAGAACGAGCCCGCCCCAGTTCACCAGCGTCAACCTCCGCGGCGCAGCGTGCGCGTCCTTGCGCTTGTCGCCTGACCCGGCTTCTCGGACTCGACCCGGCTCGGCTTCGGGGCCTGTCGCTTGCGTGGCCACCCAGACGTTCTCGAGCCGATCCAGGACCAGCGCCACGCCCGGTGCCTCGAGCAGCGCCCGTCGCATCGCGACCCGGAGTCGCCAGCCCGCCACGGCCAGCAACACCACCCGCGGCAAGGTCCCGTAGGTGATCATGCAGGCGACCAGAAACGGCCACCAACCGCCCCAGCGCCCCGCCGGGATCGCCAGCGGTGCCGCCTCGCGCCGGTAGAACAGCGTCTCGCGGATCAGTTCGGGCGAGGGCACCGCCTCCGGCAGCCACCACCCCCACGGCGCAGCGGCCCAACCCGTCCACCGATGCACCCGTTCGATGCTCGGCTCGAGGGTCGTACTCCAGGCAAAGGCCAGGTCGGAGAATGTCACCAGATAAAGGCAGCCCGCCAGTGCCCCGAGGTTGAACGCCACCGCGAATCCCTGCGCCGCGAAGGTCCCGGCCCACTTCCGCACCTTCCCCAGCCCCGGCAGGCTGCTCCCCAGCGGTCGCCCGGTCCGGGTCACCAGCTCGCGAACCCCCGGTGGGAGCCGTCGCTGCAGCAAACGCAGCGTCTGACCCGGGGAAAGCCAGGCCAAAGCCTCCTGCACCGTCAGCGCCCCCGGCAGCAGGCGGAGCCATCGCGCGGGCGCCAACACGATGCCGAGCAGCATCAGCAGGGCCAGTTGCGCCACCACAAAGACCGCAAGCACCTCCACGACGTTGACCGGCCGTGACCCGTCATAGCGAAACACAACCGCCGCCACGCTCCAGCCCACCACGAGTCCCACCCCCATCAACGCTGCCACCAGCAACCGGTACGCCGCGCTCACCCCCACCCCGGGCAACGCCTCCCCGCCGCTCGCAGCGCGTCAATCCACCCCAGCAACCTCGCCCGACGGTCACGCGCCAGACCTCCTGGGGTGCAGGCTTCCGGCCTGCGCCGCGGTTCACCGTCAGGGGACACGTCCGCCTTGCCGGCTCCACCTCCTCCGCCCGCCCGGCCCTCAGCGAGGAGCAGGCGGTCCCGTCGATGCAGTTCCGCCTCGGGCCGGTCGGCATCGCGCTCCATCTGGACCGCGAGATCAACCAGATAACCCAGCATCGGTCGGTTCGTTCAAACGCAGAGTCTTGGCAGCACCTTGCCCGGTCCCAGCGCGCGATCCGTGACGGCCGGCAGGGTCGCCCATTCCTCTACCAGCAACTGCGTGCAGTCGTCCTCCCGCAATCCCAGCCGGCGCCCCGCCGAATCCACAAAGCCCGCCAGCGTCTGCTGCCCGTAATGCATCAGTCCCGATCGCAGCGGCAGCGAGAAGACCGACAGCACCACCCCGTACACCAGCACGTGCCAGCCGTGGGCCCCACCCGCCTCCAAGGCCCGCCAGTAGCGCCGGATCAAACGCTGGTCCCGCAGCGGCAGCAGCCGCCACAATTGCGCGCGCCCCACGGCTTGACTCGCCTCTGCGAACGGCCGCAACCGCGCTTCATCGGCCAGCGTGCGGTCCAGCGCCAGCAGTTCCCGCACCTCGTACCCGCCGGCATGGGCGAAGGCCTGCCCGATGGCGGGTAACTCGGTGGGCGCAAGCACCTCCGTCCGGTACCACGCCAGGAAACCCCGCAGGGTCGGCAGATCCCGCACCGCCGGCGGCACGACCCACCCTCGGTCGCCCCCCGGAACGCCGTCAGCCGGCCGCGCCAGTTGGCGCGTGAGCGGATGGGCCTCACCCGCCCACCGCGCCATCGTCACCGGCAAGGATTCAACATTTTCCGACATCGCTTCCGCTCCCGCGGTCGGCGTCCCACCCGGCCGCACTCCCTGCGGGAGCGCCGAACGTACACACGGCCACCCCACCTCGCCAGTCTCAAAACCTCCAAGCCGCCTGGCGGCGGACGCTGCTTGGGCCGGACTTGTGCGCTGACCTCCGGCCGCTTCGCCTGAACCTGTCGTGCGGGCGTCCCGCCTGCACCCTCCGCGGTTCATGCCACCTCAGCAGGTCCAAGAGGAACCGGCCGCTCACGGAAGCACCGCGGTCACCTGGCTGACCACGTAGCGGCCTTCCCGCTCCGGCGCGTCCATCGCCAGACGCCAGGGCGGATTCCGCCCCGCCTCATCCCGCAACCCGACGGCGATTTGATGGACGCCCGGCAACAGACCGGGAGACACCGGCACGCGCACTGACACCCGATGTTCCCCGGGAGCCAGTCCCGCGGATCCGGCTTGGCCCAGTGCGTCGCCACCCGCTGTCCTTGGCCGTCCACGAACGAGATCTCGAGCCGGTATTGCCGATGCATCCGGCCCACGCCGGTGTTCGCCCAGAGCATCCGCAGTTCGAGGTCCTGTCCCGGAAACGCCAGCGGTTCATGCTCAATCTCACGCAACACGAACCGCGCCCCCGCCCGCCGCGCCAGGTTCTCGAGGGCCGGCATGGCTTCCGGCGGCACGCGGCCGATGTTGTCGTTGATGAGCGTCACGTGGTTGCGCAGCATGAACTCCACCGCCGCCTCGAACGACCACCCGCGCGACTGCAGGTACGCATAGTCGCCGAACCACTCGAACACGATCGGCGCCCGCTTCCACACCTCGCCCATGCCCGCGACCCCGGCATACTTCTTCGACCCGATCCAGTTCTCCTCATGCCACGGCGAGCCCACGCCGTCGCGGCGAAATCCCGTGCCCCGGGCCAGGGCGTAGGGCAACACCTCGGCGTCGTCGGACATGAACACCAGCGGTGTCCGCCGGAAGGCCGCGAGGTAAAGGTCCACGATTTGCTGGCGTACCTCGACCGGTGCCGGGTGCGGCGTGTGCCACTCGCCCCAGATGCCGTACGAGCCGATGTCGAGAAACTCGACGCCCGCACTCCCATCGTATCGCTCGCCCAAGGCCTTGAGGAACGCGCCGTGCTTGGCGAGATAGACCGGGTCGGCGTAGTCCGGCTCGATCCGGGGAATCCGCCGGCCGCCGCTGGTCGGATCGTCGCCGCCCCGCTCGTACTCGAAGCCTTTGCAGCCCGCGTCGAACAGCCACTTCGGCGAAGCGTAGTAACCGGCGCTGTGCGCGTTGCAGGTCATCACCCGCAACGCCACCCTCGCTCCCCGCGGCTTCCACGCCTCGATCACATCGTCGATCAGCCGCCAGTTGTACCGGCCTTCCTCCGGTTCGGCATCGGCCCAGTTGAAGCGGATGTACACCACCGAGCAGGGGAAGCGCGGTTCGCCCGTGGGTCGCCGCGCCTGGCTCATCCAACCCTGCCCCGGGTTGGCGAACAGCGTGTCCACTTCGCGGAACTGGTGGCGGATAAGGTGCGTGTCGGCGGCCTCCGTGATCGACGGAAGCCCAAGCCCCAGAACCAAGCACAGTGCGGGTGCGGGTTGCATGGGTGCAGTCTAGATTCTTTCGCTCCTGCGTCGCGAAGAAATGCAGCGCCTATCGGGCCTCACCGCACTTCATAGACGTATAGCACCGACTCGTCGTCTTCCGGCAGAAACGAGAAGCGTAAACCGACCTCAGTGGCCTGCACGGCGACCGGGTTCTGCAACAGCGACTGGCCGCGCGACGTCCACAACGGCACCGGCACTTGATGAACCGCCCGCAACTCCCCAAGATCCACCAACTCCAGCCCGCCCAGCGCCACCTCCGGCCCACCCGCTGCCGCCAATCGGCTCACCCCGCCGAACAACGCCCATGACGTCCCCGGCAGACCCTGCCCGTCCTGGTAGTCAACATAATGACTGGTGTTCAGGGTCTGCACCGGAGCCTGCGGGGTCCGCGGGACGGCCTCGTCCGGCAGCAATTCCCAGCGATAAAAACGGCGTGACCCCCAACTGACCCCCACCAGCCGACGACCCGCCCGGTCGCACACCAGCGCCCCCAGGTGATCCGGGAACTCGAACACCCGCGCGACCGCCAGGCTCTCCGGGTCCACCCGATACACCACGCTGCGACTGTCCGGGCGGTACTCGGCCACCGGCACCCACAGCCACCGGCCATCATAATCGATCCCGCCCGGGTGATACATCGGCCCTTCCCCAAGCCGGATCTGCCGCCGCAGGTTGCCATCCGCGTCCACCTCGAACAGGTGGCCCGTTCCCCGTCCCTGGGCGCGGTCCGCCACTTCGACCGACGACAGGAAGAAGCGGTGGCCGACGAGGCTCAAACCCTGCGGGTGATGCGTGCGAAACGTGAACCTTACTTCCCGGACCTTCTGCCAACGAGTGGAGCGCGTCAGCGCCTGAAAACGCTCTCCGATCGTCCGGCCCTCGGGGATTTCGGCCGTTGCCGCCACGTCGGTACCTGCCTCCTCCAGTGCGTGTGCCCCCACCATCAGGAGGAGCATGGCGACCCCTGGGAACCGTGTCCGACGTTGCCGGGGGAAGAGAGGCGCGACCATGACGCCTCTCTTCTGTCGGACCGGCGCGGAATGGCAAGTGCGAAACGTCGCCGCACGCCGGCGCGCTGGCGCGAGGTCCGCACCGCCCGGCAGGCGCGAACCGTTTGGCGACCGGCACACTTGCCGGGCCACCCCGCGGCGTGTTAGGAACCTGCCTCATGCATCCCATCATGCGGACCGCTGGTTACGCCGCCCTGGCGCTCGGGTGCGCGTGGGCGGCCGATGCCCCGGCTGCCGCCGACGGGGAGGCGGCCCGATTGGATTTCAACCTCCACATCCGGCCGCTGCTGGCGGACCGCTGCTTCGCCTGCCACGGCCCCGATGAGAACAGCCGCAAGGCGCGGCTGCGGCTGGATCGGCGCGAAGGGGCCCTTGCCGTCAACCGGTCCGGCCGACCCATCGTTCAGCCGGGCGATCCGGCGGCCAGCGAGTTGATCCGCCGCATCGACACCGCGGACCCGGAGGATCTCATGCCGCCCCCGGAATCGAAACTCGCGCTCTCGGCGGTCGAGAAGGAATGGCTGCGGCGTTGGGTGGCCCAGGGCGCCGAGTACCAGACGCACTGGTCGTTTGTGCCCCCGCCCCGGTGGTGCCGCCGCATGAGGCAACGTCCTCCTGGGGGCGGAACGAGGTCGACGCCTTTGTGCTGGAGCGCCTGCGGCGGGAAGGGCTCGAGCCTTCACCCGAGGCCGACCGCGAGACGCTGATCCGCCGGTTGAGCTTCGATCTGACGGGCCTGCCTCCCTCGCTGGCGGAAATGGACGCGTTCCTGGCCGACGCGTCACCCGAGGCCTATGAGCGCGTCGTGGATCGCCTGCTGGCGGCGCCGGCCTACGGCGAATGGATGGCGGTCGAGTGGCTGGACCTGGCGCGCTATGCCGACACCTACGGTTACCAGGCGGACGTGGACGTGGACCTCTCGCCCTGGCGCGACTGGGTGATCCGCGCGTTCAACGACAACCTGCCGTTCGACCAGTTCCTGACCTGGCAACTTGCGGGTGATCTGCTGCCCCAGCCGACGCGCGATCAGCGGCTGGCCACCGCCTTCAACCGCCTGCATCGCCAGACCAACGAAGGCGGCAGCATCGAGGAGGAGTTCCGCCTCGAGTACGTGGCCGATCGGGTCCACACCTTTGGCACCGCGATGCTCGGGCTCACGCTCGAATGCGCGCGGTGTCACGACCACAAGTACGACCCGATCAGCCAGCGCGATTACTACGGGTTGAGCGCCTTCTTCAACTCCATCGACGAGTCGGGTCTCTACTCGCACTTCACGCGCGCCACGCCCACCCCGGTGCTGCTGCTCTGGCCGGAGGGAGTCGAGGCGCGGCACCGCGAACTCCGCAAGCAGATTGAGCTGCGGGAACAGGGCCTCAAGGCCCTGCGCGAGGCGGCCGAGGCGACGCTCGAGCGGTCATCGGTCGAGCGGGGTGCTGCGCTCGCCAGCCTGGCCCAGCCAGCGGCGTGGGGTCCGGTTCCCGTGGCCCACTTCGCCTTCGAGTGCGTGACAAACCACACCACCCCCGGGGCGGCCACCACCAACGTGTTTGCCCAACTGCACGACGGCCCGGAACGGGTGGCGGGCCGGGTCGGTCAGGGACTGAAATTCAGCGGGGACAACAGCGCCGTGATCCAGGGCGTGGACGAATTCCGGCGGACGGACCCCTTCAGCTTTGCCTGCTGGCTGCAGCCGACCGAGGCGCAGGATCGCGCAGTCGTGTTTCATGGTTCGCGGTCCTGGACCGATTCCGGGAGCCGGGGTTACGAGCTGGTGTTGGAGGAAGGCCGGCCCTTCTTCGCGCTGATCCACTTCTGGCCGGGCAACGCCCTGGCGGTGCGAGCGCGGGAACCGTTGCCGCGGGGCGAATGGTCGCACCTCACGATCACGTACGACGGCTCGAGCCGGGCGGCCGGCGTGCGGCTCTACCGCAACGGTGTGCCGCTCGTCACCGAGGTCGTGCGGGACCATCTCTACAAGGACATCCGGCACCGGGCCGAATGGGGCGACGCGGAGGCGGGCCAGATCCGGCTCACGCTGGCCGGCCGGTTCCGGGACCGCGGGTTCAAGGACGGGGTGCTGGATGAGTTCATGGTGTTCAACGCCGAACTCACCTCGCTCGAAGCAGCCTGGCTGGCACACGCGGTTCCCGGCACCCCTTACCCGCCGAAGCTTCCGCCCGAGGGCCTGAGCAGCGCCGCCGTCGCCGAACAGCGACTGGCCCGGCTCGATGCCCGCTACCAGAACCTGGTCGCCGAGTTGCGCCGGTTCCGCGAAGCGGAGGACGACCTCATCACCCCGGTGCGGGAGATCATGACGATGGAGGAGCTGCCCACGCCCCGGCCCGCGCACGTCTTGCGCCGCGGCGCCTACGATGCCCGCGGCGAACGCGTCGAGCGCGGGACCCCCCAGGCCGTGCTGCCCTGGTCGCCCGCGGCACCGCGCAACCGGCTCGGGCTGGCGGCCTGGGTGACCGATCCACAGAACCCGCTGACCGCGCGGGTGGCCGTGAACCGGGTCTGGAAGCTCCACTTCGGTCGCGGCCTGGTGGCCACCACGTGGGACTTCGGCGTCCAAGGCGAGGCCCCTTCGCATCCGGGGCTGCTCGATTGGCTGGCGCGGCGGTTTGTGGAATCGGGGTGGGATCGAAAGGCGCTGCACAAGCGCGTGGTGATGTCCGCCACCTACCGGCAGTCCTCCGTGGCCGACGGCGTCCGGTGGGCGCGGGATCCCGACAACCGCTGGCTCAGCCGCGGACCCAAGCATCGTCTCGCGGCGGAGCAGATCCGCGATCAGGCGCTGGCGGCCAGCGGCCTGCTGAACCCGGCCATCGGCGGCCCCAGTGTCAAGCCGTACCAACCGCCGGGGGTGTGGGAGGAATCCGGCACGGGCAAGACCTACCAGCAGGATACGGGAGACAAGCTGTATCGGCGCAGCCTGTACACGTTCTGGCGCCGCACGGCACCGCCGCCCAGCATGTTGAGCTTCGACGCCACCACGCGCGAAGTCTGCACGGCCAAACGCGAAGTCACGGCCACGCCCCTGCAGGCGCTGGTGTTGCTGAACGACGTGCAGTTCGTCGAAGCCGCCCGCGTGTTGGCTGAGCACCTCGTGGCCCGGTATCCCACCGACCCGGCGGCGCGGGCACGCGAAGCCTTCCGGCGTTTGGCGGGGCGGACCCCGGATGCGCGCGAGGCCGACATCCTGGCCCGTCTGTATGCCGAGCAACGGGAGTGGTTCGGCGAATCGCCGGAGGCCGCGGCGCGCTTTCTCGCGGTCGGGGCGAGCCCGCGGCAAGAGGCGTTGCCGGCGGTCGAAGTGGCCGCCACCGCGGTGCTGGCCAGTGCGGTCATGAACTTCGACGCCTTCGTCATGAAGCGGTGAGAAGGTCCCCATGAACCTGTGGTGCGGGCTTCCAGCCTGCACCCTCCGCGGTTCATGGCCCCTGAGCAGTTCTCAGAGGGACCGGCGGCTCTCGAGGCGCGTCGCAGGTGTGTCTCCGGTCATTGGCCTGGCCGATGGGGTGCGGCGACTTCTCAATTCACCGCCTGGCACCGACCTGTGGTACGCCTCCGCTCCGACGCACGTCCCACCCACCTCCCCCACCCCCGCACCGCCGGGCGGACCGGCCGCGGTGGGACCCAAGTTGCCCCCGGAATCCTGGAACTTCCCTTGAGCTTTGAACTTTGCCCTTTGATCTTCGTCCCCCTTCGTCCCGTACCCCGTCGGGTTCCTGGCCTCCGCAACTCGACCTCGGTGAAGCTGTGAAGATGCTCCTGGTCAACCCCGCCCCGCCGCACTGGCGCGTGACCGGCCCCGGGCAGCCGCGAACGGCCACGCTCCGCGCGGGCCATCGCTGGGTGCTGCAGCAGTTCTACTCGCGATCGGCGATGTGGCGCCGGGTGCTGGGCGGTCTGGCCTGCTTGAAACCGGGCACCGTTCTGCGCGGAACCGGTCCGCTCAACCTGGGCTACCGCAGTCGACTCCGTGTAGCCGGGATCCTCGCACCGGCGGAGGACGTGCCAAACGAGATTGGCGGCCGGCGTTGGGAAGCGGTACAAACGACGGCGTGAGCCACCTGTGTCGAACGCCGGTCTGCCGGCATCCTTCCTGCCCCTGCTCGCTATGAATCACCCCACCCGGACTTCACCGCGGCTGGTCGCCTTCCTGTTCGTCCTGTTCGCGACCGGCCGGGCCGCTGAACCCCTCCTCACGCACACCGACGTCTTTGTCTCCGGCCAAGGTGGCTATCACACCTACCGCATCCCCGCGATCGAGACGTCGCCAGACGGTTCGCTGCTCGCGTTTGCGGAGGCGCGCAAATACAACGCGGACGACCCCGGCTACGGCGAGCAGGACATCGACCTGGTCCTGAAGCGCAGCACCGACCAGGGTGCCACGTGGTCGGCCATGACCGTCCTCGAAGACCCCGGCGAACACTGGTCGGCCGCCAACCCGGCCACCGTCGTCGACCGCCACACCGGTCGGGTCTGGGTCTTCTACCTGCGCTCCCGACCCGGCCGGAGCACCGAGACCTCCCGGCCCGGCACCGACGACATGCAAACGCTGGCGCGGTGGAGCGACGACCATGGCCGGACCTGGTCGGAGCCCACAGATCTCACCGCCGTGGGGCGCGACCTCGACGACCCCGCCTGGCGCGCGAGCGTGCCCGGCCCGGGCGGCGTGATCCAGACACGGTCGGGCCGGCTCCTCGTCCCGATGTGGAAGGCGCCGTTTGCCGACTTCGCCCTCTTTTCGGACGACCACGGGCGCACCTGGCAGCGCAGCAGGCTGGTCCCTGCTCCGCAGGGCGGTGACGAAAACCAGCTCGTCGAACTGGCGGACGGCTCGATCCTTATGGACTACCGCCAGAACACCGGGCCGCATCGCTGGTTTGCGACCAGCACGGACGGCGGCCGCACGTGGGGAACGCCGCGACCGGGCCTCGAAGTCACGCCCGTCGCCTGCGCCATCGAACGCTTCACCTCCCGTGCCGCCGGGCAGGATCGCGACCGGCTGCTGTGGACGGGACCGGAAGGGCCGGGGCGGCAGCGGCTGGCCATACGTGTCAGCTACGATGAAGGGAAGACCTTCGCCAGCCCGCGGCGGATCTCGGAAGAACACGCGGCGTACTCGGATCTCACGGTGCTGAAGGACGGGATGGTGGGCGTCTTTTTGGGAACGGGGCGTGCAGCGCGGCTACGAGTTCCTCACCTTCACCCGGCTGAACCGGGAGTGGATCGAGGCACCTGGGCCGGCCGACGTCAGGTGAGGCGAGGCTGGGCCGGCGTCTGAGGAGCGCCCACCGCGTCGGGTGGGTTGACATCCTCGGGAAGTTACACATTTTAGTTGCACATGAGAACCGCCACGGTACGGCAGTTGCGGCACGACTTCGGGAGCGTGTTTGCCTGGCTGGAGCAGGGCGAGCCGGTGGAGATCCGCCGGCGAGGCAAGGTTATCGCCCTCCTGTCGCCGCCGCCGGTCCCCCGGGCTTGCCGAGCACGAAAGCGCCCCGATTTCGCGGCACGGCTCAAGCGCATCTACGGTGACTTGATCCTGCCTGACGACGTGGTGGTGGCCGATCGTGAATCACGGGGGTACTGAGCAGGCCTATGACCGCGTACGCGGACACCAGCTTCCTGGCCCGCGCTTACACGCCGGATGCAGATTCGCCTCGGGTATTGGCCTGGCTGCAGCGGGCACGGGAACCGCTGCCGTTCACCCCGCTGCACCGCCTCGAACTGCGGAACGCGATCCGCCTGCGTGTTTTCCGGGGCGAGATCACCCCCGAGCAGCGCCGGCTCGCGTTTGCCGAAATCGAGTCGGATCTCGCGGATAGCATCCTGGTGCATGTGGCCATCCCTTGGACGGACACGTTCCGCGAGTGTGAGACCCTGGCCTCGACGCACGCGGAGACGATCGGGGTGCGGAGCATCGACCTGCTGCACGTCGCATTGGCGCTGGTTCTGAACACGGTTGAGTTTCTTACCCTGGACGCGCGCCAGGCCGTCCTGGCCAAGGCAGCGGGGCTCAAGGTGTGGCCCTGAATGTCGCTGCCTGCCGCGGGCTGAATTCACTCCCGTTTCAACGCCACCACCGGATCGAGCGACGCCGCGCGCCGCGCCGGGAGCAGGCCGCTGAGCAAGCCCACTCCCAGGCTCACCGCCAGCGCCAGCCCGACAAATCCGGCCGGCGTCTCGACCGGCAGGCCGGGCAGATACCACTGCAGGACCCGCGCCACCCCGAGTCCTGTCGCCAAGCCCGCCACGCCTCCCACCGTGGACAGCATCGCCGCCTCCCCAAGAAACAACGCCCCGATCTGCCGCGGTGTCGCCCCCACCGCGCGTGCCAGCCCGATCTCCGCCGTCCGCTCGTTCACCGAAATCCACATCATCGTCAAGATGCCGAGGCTGCCCACGAGCAGCGAGATTGCCCCGATCCCGCCCACCGCCAGACTCACGATCCGGATGATCCGGTCCAGTGATTCGATCATGCCCGTTTGCGTGGTGATGGTGAAGTCCTCCTCCCGCCCGTGCCTCTCGATCAGCACCTGCCGGATCCGCGCGACCACGGGATCGATCAGGGAGGCGTTGGCGATGAGCACGTCGATCTCGTGCAGTTCGTCGCGGTTGAAGATCCGGCTCGCCTCCCGCACCGGCACGTAGATGCTGTCGTCGATGTCGAAACCCAGAAACTGTCCCTTGGGCTCCATCACCCCGATCACCAGAAACCGCTCCCCCGCCACGCGGACATGACGCCCCAGGCAGGTCGCCTCGCCGAACAGCTCGCGCTTGAGCTTCGGTCCCAACACCGCCAGCCGCCCCCCACGGCGGGGATCCGACTCCGGCAGGAACCGCCCAGCCCGGACCCGCATCCGCCACACTTCCGGGACGGCCGCCGTCACCCCATAGACAAACGTGTCACGCGTCCGCCCGCCGTGCTCGATCGGCGCCGTGCCGATCACCACCGGGACCACCCGCGCCACGCCGGGCACCCGTTCGAGCGCCGCTGCGTCTTCGAAGGTGAGCGGGTGAATCGTGCCGCCCAGCGCTCCCGCCACCCCGGTGGTCTGTACGCGGCCCGGGCTGATCGCCGCCAGCGTCGTCCCGAACTGCGTGAACTCGGACAGCACGTACACGCGCGTCCCCTCCCCGATCGAGGTGAGCAGAATGACCGACGCGATCCCGATCAGAATCCCGAGCATCGTAAGGATCGACCGTTGGCGATGGAACCAGATCGCCTGCCACGCCATCCCGAGAAGATCGCGACTGTTCACGTGCGCCTCCCCACCAGGGCCTGCACCGGGTCGAGCCGCGCCGCCTGGCGCGCCGGGAGCATCCCGAACAGCAACCCCACCGAGCCGGACACCACGATCGCCGCCAGGATCGCCCAGACCGGGGCGTGGACCGGGAAGTCGGGGTAGATCCGCTCGAGAACCTGTCCCGCCCCCAGTCCGGTGAGCACCCCCACACAGCCGCCGAGGGTCGACAGCAGCACGGCCTCCACCAGGAACACCCCCACCACCTGCCGTGCGGTGGCACCCACCGCGCGCAACAGGCCGATCTCGTGCGTCCGCTCCGACACCGACACCAACATCACGTTCATGATCCCGAGGCCGGCGACCCCCAGCGAGATGGCCGCAATGCCCGCCAGCGCCGCGGTGAGCACGCCCAGAATCTGGTTGAACGTGCTCAGCACCGCGTCCTGCGTAAGCACCGTCACGTCTTCCTGACCGGCATGGCGTTCGCGCAGCACGTCGATCACGGCCCGCTCCACCTCCGGCAGCGCCCCGTGCGAACGCACCTCGATCAGCACCCGGAACAGGCTGCTCCGGTTGAACAACCGCAGCGCCGTTTCGACGGGGATCTCGACCACCTCATCCAGGTCCATGCCCACCGAAACGCCCCGCGGGGCGATGACGCCGATCACCCGGAACCGCCACTCGCCCACACGCACGATCTGGCCCAGCGGGTTCACCCCCGGAAACAACTCGCGCTGCACGCGTGCCCCGATCACGCACAACGGCGCGTCCCGCACGTCCCGCGGCAGAAACCGCCCCGTGGCCATCTTCAGGTGCCGGATCTCGAGCATCTCCCGCGTGGTGCCCACCACCAGCACCTGCCGCCCCCGTTCTCCCACCTTGACGGTGGCCGTTCCGAACGCCACCGGCGCGATGCGGCTGATCCCCGGCACCCGCTCCCGCAGCGCGTCCACGTCGCGCAACGTCAGGTCGTGCGGCGCCACGCTGATGAGCGGTGCGAGGCCACGCGTCTCGGTCTTGCCCGGGATCACGATCAGCAGGTTCGAGCCCAGGCTGGCGAATTCGCCGGTGACGTACTCGCGGGCCCCTTCCCCCAGACCCGTCAGCAGGATGACCGAAGCCACGCCGATCCCCACGCCCAGCACCGAAAGCGACGTCCGTAACCGGTGGCCCCGCAAACCACCTGCGGCGAATCGGAACAGGTCGGCAAACCTCATGCCCTCCCCCGCGCCACGCCGCTGGCCGCACCCCGCACACCCGCGGCTTCATCCGCGACCACCACCCCATCGGCCAGCCGCACCTGCCGGCGCGCGCGGGCGCCGAGCAGGGGGTCATGCGTCACCACCACGAGCGTCAGCCCCTCGGCATTCATGCCCTCGATCAGGTCCACGATCTCGCGACCAGACGCGCTGTCGAGATTGCCGGTGGGTTCGTCCGCCAGCAGCAGGCTGGGCCGCATCACCACCGCCCGGGCGATGGCCACCCGTTGTTGCTCGCCGCCCGACAACTGGGAGGGCCGGTGCTCCGCCCGCGGGGTGAGGCCGACGCGCGCCAGCGCCTGCGCCGCGCGCTCGCGTCGCTCCGCCGGCGGCACCCCGGCAAACACCATCGGCAGCTCGACGTTGCCGGCGGCGGTGAGCCGCGGCACCAGGTGGAAGAATTGGAACACAAACCCGATCCGATGCCGCCGCAGGTTCGACAGCTCGAGCTCGCTCATCGCCGCCGTCTCCTGACCCCCAAACCGGTATGAGCCGGCGCTCGGCCGGTCCAGGCAACCCAGCAGGTTCAGCAGCGTGGACTTGCCCGAGCCCGAGGCGCCCATGATCGAGAGGTATTCCCCCGCGGCGATGCGAAGGTTCACGTCGCGCAGGGCGCGCACCGGTTGGCCTCCGACTTCGAAGGTCCGGTGAATGCCCGCCAGTTCGATCACGGCGCCGCCTCCGTGGTGACCGTGACCCGGGCGCCGGCCTTGACCTCGGCGCGGTCCAGCGACAAGACCACCTCTTCGCCGGCCGCGAGCCCCGTGGTGATCTCGGTGAAGCTCCAGTTGCGCAGCCCGGTCGAGACCGTCCGCTCCACCAACCGGCCCTGCTGCACGAGCAACACCCGCCCGCCTTCGAGCAGCGCATACGTGGGAATCCGAAGCACCGCCTCGCGCGCCTCGAGGATCACCTCGAGATCCGCCGACAGCCCGGGCAGCAGATTCGGCGGCAACTCGGCAGCGTCGAACTCGGCCTCGACCCGGAGCGTGCGGTTCTGCTCCTGCCGCGTCTCCACGAACGACGACACGTAGGTCAGGGTGCCGGCAAACGACTGCCCGCGGAACGCATCCAGCGTGATCCGCGCCGGCAACCCTGTCCGGATCCGTGCCACATCCGCCTCGTCGATGGGCGCCTCGAGGTAGAGAGCATCGGGATCGATGAGGTCCACCACCGGCGGGATGAACACGCCCGGGGGCGACGGACTGATCCACTCCCCCACCTCCGTGGTCACGTCGAGCACCACCCCCGCGAACGGCGCCTGGATCACCGCCTTGTCCAGCAGCGCCTGCGCGGTCTCGACCGCGGCTTCGGCCTCGGACACCCGGGCCTCCGCCGCCCGCCGCGCCGCCTCCGCCGTCAACGCCCGCGTGCGGTCCTGTTCCCATGCCGAGTCCGAGACGACGTTGTCCTGCACCAGCGACCGGGTGCGTTCGGAGAGGTATTGGGCGAGCTGCAACTCGAGTCCGGCCTGCTCCGCCTGCGCCTGCGCCGCTTCCAGGGACCGACGCGCCAGGTGCAGCCGCGCGCGCAGTTCGCGGTCATCCAGCCGCAGCAACACGTCGCCCTCCTTCACCCGCGCGCCTTCCCGCACCGGGATCGCCACCACCAGCCCGGCGATGCCCGGGCTGATGCGCGCCCGGCGGCGCGACTGCACCGTGCCCGCCCGGGAGTTCACCACCGTGTCCTCGACGCGGCCCCGCTCGGCGCGGTGGACGGTGACCGGGACGAGCGCGGGCCGGAACAGCGTCAGCCGCAGGAGGACGATGATTCCGCCGAGCAACCCCAGGAGCACGGCGAGCCGGAGCCACCTGGCCGAGGAGCGTTGGTTTGCGGTCAAGGACGGGCACCGTAATCGCCCCACCACGGGCAGGCAAGGCGGAGGCAGCCTCCCGGCGCCGCACTCCAAACGCTCCGAGAGGTGCCGGGCGGTGGGAGGTCGCGCAGCGTTTGGAGTGCGTGCGGTTCACCGCCGCTTTGGGGGAGGGCGGCAACGCCGGATTTGCATTCCGTGGGCAGCGGCGCTACTATGCGGCCTTAAGTGAGGTGCTGGTAAGGAGAGCACCTGCAAATCAGAAGCATGCTGCTAGAGACAATGTACGGCAGAATTCGATGGCGTCGGATGGCTGCTTGGGCGGCCTTGTGGCTCGCCGGCTGGGCCCCCCCCTTCCGTCGCCGCGCCTCCGGAAGCCACTTATGGGCAACAGGTGGTCGCCGCGGTCTTGATGGCTGAGGCCTGGGGCGAAGGCGAAGCGGCCATGACCGCCGTGGCCGAGGTCATCCGCCTGCGCGCGGATGCGGCCGGACGGAGCCCGCTCTGGGTCGTCCAACAGCCCTACCAGTTCTCCTGCCTCAACGGGGTTGAGCCCCCGAAGTTGATCCGCCGGTTCATGCGGCATGCCGACTTCACCCGGGCCCTCGAGATTGCCCGTCGCATCTACAATCGCCCGGAGGAACTGACCGGGATCGCCCGGGGCGCGACCCATTTCGAGCGCGTCGGCACCCGGGCCTATTGGACACGGGGTCACCAACCGGTGGCGCGCTTCGGCGATCTGCACTTCTACCGCCTTCCGGACCGGCCCAAGGGCGGTTGACATAGACCCCGGGAGGACGGCCGGGCAGCCGGGCCCGACACCTCACGCCTCAACCCGAACGACCGGATCGCGCGGGGGCCGGGCGATGGGAGATCCGCCCGGCGGCGCAGGCGCGGGGGACGCGGGCGGTAGCGGCACCCCCACATGCACGGCGTATCCTCCTTCCGGCAGCGGCCCCGCCTCGAACCGATGCCGCGTCCCGTAGAGATGTCCCAGCCGGGCGCGCGTATTGGCCAGGCCCAGTCCGGCCCCGGTCGCCGTGGCCGGCGTGTTGCCGGCCCCGTTGTCGCGCACCGACAGCACCAGCATTTCGCCCTCCCGGCGGGCGGCGATCTCGACGCAGCCGGCAGCCTTGTGCGGGGCGATCCCGTGTTTGATGGCGTTCTCGACCAAAGGCTGAAGGATGAGATTGGGCACGGGAACGTCCAGCAGGTCGGGCGGGACCACGAACTCGACGGTGAGCCGCGGGCCGAAGCGGACCTGTTCGATCTCGAGATAACTCCGCAGGAACTCGAGCTCATCCCGCAACGGCACCTCCTGCGTGCCCACGTTCTCGAGGGCGCGTCGCAACAGCTCACTCAGGCGGACGATCATGCGGTCGGCCGCCTCGACGTCGCGGTGCATGAGGGTGGAGATGCCGTTGAGGGTGTTGAAGAGAAAGTGCGGGTTGAGCTGGGCCTGGAGGGCCTGCAGGCGGGCCTGGGCGAGGAGTTTCTCCAGTTCGACGGCCCGCATCTCGCGTTCGCGGTAGCGCCGGTAGAACTCGACCCCATGGCTGGCGCCCACCACCACCCAGTAAACCAGGAGGTTGAAATAGAACGACCGCACCAGGGTCCAGTGGAACATCTCGCCAAAATAGAACACGGGGAGACGGTCGCGACTCCGCCACAGCTCGACGCCTACGCGGAGGACGACCCAGACCACGGCGAAGATGGCGCCGGCGAGTCCGTGGACGGCCAGGCTGCGGCGCCAGTGGGCGCCGTCGAAGTGGTGGCGACGCGCCAGGGCCAGGGCCGGGATGGAGAGGAGGGCGAAGAGGTACCAGTCGGCCAGGGCGGTGGTGAGGGCGAAGCCCCAGGTGACAGGTAGCCGCGCCGGGCCTGGGTGAAGTTGAACTGGCTGGCGAAGGCGAGGGCAATGAGGGTCCATGCTGCGAAGAGCAGCGTCCATTTGGCCCAGGGCCGGAATGTGCCGGTGGTCCTCACCGTGGGAAGGCGGAGCCTAACGGCGGGGCGGCCGGCGCGGCAAGCGGCCTGAGGGGTCAGCCCTTAATTTAATACTTAACGCAGCATCTCTCCCCGGCGCGACGCACTTGCACCGGCCCGGCACCGGTACACCCTTGGCCGCCCCGGCACAACGTGCCGGTCCGCACCGGAACCGTATGAGCGAATTGGACCTGCAAGCCCTCGAAGCCCGCCGCGGCGTGGCGGCGTGGCGCCTGGCCCTGGCCCGCCGGGTGGAATCGCCCGTCATGCAGATCGGCATCACCGTGTTGATCCTGGTCAACGCCGTGGTGTTGGGACTGGAAACCAGCGCCGTCTGGCGGACCCGCTGGGGTGCCTGGTTGGAGGCGATCGACCACCTGTGCCTGACGGCGTTCGTGATCGAGGTCGGCCTCAAGATGGTGGCGTATCGAGGCGCCTTCTGGCGCAACGGCTGGAATGGGTTCGACGCCGTCGTGATCGGCATCGCGCTGGTGCCGGAGGCCGGGGCGTGGGCGGTCTTGCGCTCGCTGCGGGTGCTGCGGGTGTTGCGGTTGCTCACGGTGCTGCCGCAACTGCGCCGCGTGGTGGCGGCCTTCCTGCACGCCATCCCGGGTCTCCTGGGCGTGATCGCCGTCATGGCCATCTTCTACTACACGGCCGGGGTGCTGGCCACGACGCTCTTCAGCCCGACCCACCCGCAATGGTTCGGGTCCCTGGGGCGGAGCCTGTACACGCTGTTTCAGATCATGACGCTGGAGAGCTGGTCGATGGGTATCGTGCGTCCGGTGATGGAGAGCCATCCCTGGGCCTGGGCCTTCTTCGTGCCGTTCATCGTCATTGCCACCTTTACGATCCTGAACCTGTTCATCGGCATCATCGTTTCGACGATGCAGGAGATGGCGGCGCTGGAAGCGCCGGCGGCACCGCCTGGTGAAGACCAGCTCGCGGAGGTGCTCGACCGTCTGGAGGCGGATCTCCGGAGCTTGCGCGCGCGGCTGGGAACAGCGGGGCACGGGGCGGTGGCAGCGCGGTGCGGTGCGGAGAGCCCGCCGGCACCAACCGCGGAGCGTGGTCCAACGGGCAAACCGGAGAGCGGCGTGTGACGCCCTTTGTACGCTGACGCTGGAGATGCTGGCGCTCGGTGGAAGGTCGGAAGGCCAGGCGTGTCTACGACCGTTATCCCACTGCGGGACTGTCGGGCGCCCGAGCCATCCCTGGCCGGCACCGGGGCGGGCGCGCTGACCTGGGAATTTCATACCCGCTGTAGGCGCCGACGTGAGGAGGCTCGGCCTGGCGTGAGTCTCGTAACCTCGACTCCTACTGCCAGTCGCGGGTTCATGCCGGGTAGGAATACCCGGGCTAGGCAGGCTGGGGGCTGGCCTGGGTGAGGGTGAGGAGCATCGAGAAACGCTCGGTCGCCTTCACGGCATGGGGCAGATGGGGGGCATGTAAAGCAGATCACCGGCCCGCAACACGCGGGTTTCGCCCGCCAGCGTCCACTCACACCCGCCCGACAACACCTGCACGATGGCGTGGTGCGGCGAGGTGTGTTCGGTGAGTTCCTGCCCGGCGTCGAAGCCGAAGAGGACCAGCCGGCTGTAGGGCGTACGCAAGAGGGTCCGGCTCACGATGCCGTGGGGGGCGAACTGGGTCTCGTTGGCCAGGGACAACACGGCCAGCGCGTGGGGATCCATCAACGGTTTGTCGCTCATGGCCCTAGTATAGCGCGGGTCGCCCGGCACGCTTTGATGGTCGTCAAGCCGCCGCGTTGCCCGCTTCTCGATGAGCCGCCCGACCCGTCACTCCTCAATCCCCGAGGTTCGTCATCGGTGGAGGGACGCCCCGTCTTGGATTCTCCGCCGATGACGAACATCAGGGATTGGGCTGAGGGAGGCGCTCCCTGAACCTGTGGTGCGGGCTTCCAGCCTGCACCCTCCGCGCTTCATGGCCCGCGCGCAGGTCCGGCAGGAACAGGCCGCTTCCCCCGAACGTCCGGCGGCAGTGCGATGACGGTCGCGATGCCAAATGCCTTGAGACGAGCGCCGGCCCGGGCTTACGCTGAGCCGGTGGAAGCCGCCCTCGAGTTCGACCGCGTCACGAAGGTGTACCAAGGCCGGCAGATCGCCCTGGCGGATGTGTCCTTCGCCGTGCCGGTCGGGGCCACGGTGGGTTTGCTGGGCGCGAACGGTTCGGGCAAGTCCACCCTGCTCCGGCTGGCGCTCGGGTTGCTGACGGTGAGCGCGGGCGAGATCGCGGTGTTCGGCCAGCGGATGAACCCGGGCGCGAAGCTGCTGCGGCAGCGCATCGGGTTTCTCCCGGACGACCCGGCCTTCCCGCCGGACCTGACCGCGATCCGCTACCTCGAGTTTGTGGCGGCGTGTTTCGGGTTGCCGCGACGCGAAGCCCAGGCCCGGCTCGGCACGCTGATCCGCGCCGTGGGTTTGACCGACGACGCCGGTCGCCGCGTGGGGACGTACTCGACCGGGATGAAGACGCGGCTGGGCGTGGCCGCTTCACTGATGAACGACCCCGAGTTGCTGGTGTGGGACGAACCCACCGCCGGTCTGGACCCGATCAGCCGGGGCCAGACGCTGGAGCTGCTCGAACAACTGCGCGGGCGCAAGACGATCATCCTGAGCTCGCACATCTTGGGGGACATCGACCGGGTCTGCGATCGCCTGCTGATTCTGAACCAGGGCCAACTGCTCTTCGACGGCTCGCGCGCGACCCTCGAGTCGCGGTTGCCCAGGCGCCAGCTCGAGCTGCGCCTCCGGGGTGACCTCGAGCGATTTGCCGCCGCCCTGCCGGACCGGCTGGGCCGCCCGGACCTCTCCTCCGAGCGTGGCCGGGTGCGTCTCGAACTGGCCCCGCACGAGACGGCGGGCGAGGTCGTGGAGCGCGTGCTGCAACTGGCCCGGGAATCGGGCGTCACCGTCGAGGGCATCAACTCGACCGGACGCCAGTTGGAGGACGCCTACCTGAAGCTGATCACCGACGATGAATTCCGGGGATTCCTCCGCGCCGCCGCTGCCTGAGACGGCCACGGCGCCGTTCGCCGCGCCCCGCCGGGTCTGGCCGGCAATCTGGGCCGTGTGGCCGGCGAAGGCACGCTGGGAGATCGTCGCCGCGTTCCCGGCCGGGGCCGTTCGGTGGCGTTGCTGGCGCGGGCGGATCTTGAAGCGGTGACGCGCTCCTGGCTGGCCCGGGGATTTCTGCTGGCGAGCGGGCTGCTCACCGTGCTGGCGCTCAAAGGCATGCAGGCCGAACAGAAAGCGGCCAGCCAGATGCTCGAGGCGGTGTACGTGAGCTACCTGCTGGTCTGGATGCACGGCGTCATCTTCATCGCCGGCGGCGCGTTTGCACGGGAGCAGGATTGCCTGAACGACGCCATCCTGAGCCGGGGCCTGACGCGCGGGGAGTACGTCGGCGGCAAGCTCCTGGCCCGCGGCCTGGCGGTCGCCCTGATGGTGGGCGGGGTGCTTCTGCCGGCGTCGTTCTGGGCAATCCGCCAGGACCAACTCGTGCGCTCGGAGGCGGGGCAGGTGCTGTCGCAAGCGCGCAACACGCAGGTCGAAGCCTGGGACCCGCAGAAGATC
Source organism: Verrucomicrobiota bacterium (assembly GCA_027493615.1). GTDB lineage: Bacteria > Verrucomicrobiota > Verrucomicrobiia > Limisphaerales > J093 > DSVZ01. Next base: position 593,725 of record JAOSKK010000012.1, on the reverse strand, counting down.
TTCGCCGGCACCTATGGCACCGTGCTGGAGCGGAAGATCGAAGTGGGTGATGCGGTTCAGGCGGGCGATGTGCTGGTCGTGCTTGACGATCGCGAGCTGTTCGACCAGCTCGAGACCGAACGCCGGGCCGAGGAAACCGCGCGCAACGAAGTCGCCAACGCCCAGCGCCGTTACGAGGACGCGCAGCGCGGCGTGGCGCAGGTCGAGGACGCCCTCGAGCGGGCCGAGCGTTCGCTCATGGCCAAGGACCTGCTCAGTCGCTTCGAGCAGGCGGACCGCGAAACCGAGATCCGCGCCCGGAAACGCGATATGCAGACCGCCGAGAACCAGTTGCGGATTGCCCAGGACGCCATCGCCGCAGCCGAGCGCCAGGTGCAGAATGCCCAGGCCCGCGTGCGCGAGGCCCGGCAGCGCCTCGGGCGCGCCACGATCACCGCCCCGCTCTCGGGCTATGTCACCGAAGTGCTCGTCCAGAACGCGCAGCACGTCCCGCTCGGCGGGCATTTGCTGACGTTGGCCCGGCTCGATGAATACCAGGTGCGCGTGCCGATCTACGATTTCGAGGAGTTCAAACGCCTCCGCCCCGGCCTCACCGCGCGCCTCACCGTCGGCAAGACCGAGTTTTCCGGTACCATCGACCGGCTCGGCGCCACCACCCAGCCCGATCGTTGGGGGCGCGCGGGCAACTACGCGATGGTTCGTTTCCAGGGCCAAGGCACCCTCGGCCTGCTCGGGAGGGATGCCGATGTCAAGATCGTGTTGCCGCCGCCCGAGGAGAAGCCGGGCCGGATGAAGACGTTCTTGAACGCGCTGACCGGCGCCGGCCAGGACGACCTCGAATCGCGCACGGCCTCGGTCACCACCGGCTGGATGCTCGTGGGTCTGGGCAAGGTGATGGGGTGCGCATTCCTGCTGGTCACGCTGACCCTGCTGCTGCTCGTCATCTCGCGCAGCACCTTGATCGCCATCCTGGGCGCCATCGCCCTGTGGCACGTCTCGAATCTGTTCTTCGACTTCGCCGGGCTGCCCGAACTCTCGTACCTGGAGATGGTGCGGACGATGGACAAGGTGCTCGGGGGTGTGGCGGTGGCCCGCGACGAATGGCTGGCGCTCGCCTGGCTTTACGGAATTGCGGCGGCGCTCGGCGGAGCGGCGCTCGGTTTGTTCATCGTCCGCGATCCCCCGCGATGAAACGCCTGGCCCGGATGTTTCCTACCTCGCACGAGACTCACGCCAGCCTGAGCCTCCTCACGTCGGCGCCTACGGGGACGTTGAAATACGCAGGCTGGCGGGCTGCGTGTGCCTGCCTGGCCGTGGGGCTGGGCCTCGGTGCGTTCTCGGCCGAGGTGCCGGCCGACTCGGTGGGTGGCGCTTCGCGGCTGCCGGTGGTGCTGGGCGTGTTACGGGCGCCGGACCAGGATGTGCTGTTTCTTCGCGATGGTTCGCGGTTGGCCGGTCGCGTGGCAGAGGAACACCTCGACCTGCACACCGTTCATGGAGATCTGCGGTTGCCGACCAGTGCCGTGGCAGCCCTGGATCTGGCCGACGACCGGGCGGGTTTGAGCGTCGTGATCACCGACGGGGGCGACCGCTTTACAGGCTTCCTTGCCGGGACCCACCTTCGCTTCGAGACGGCCGGGGAGACCGCGCCGCGCGAGGTCCGGCACGCGAGGTTGCTGAAAGCCATCCGCCGCCTCACGCCGAGCGCTGGCGAACAGTCCGGTCCCCGGGTCCAGGTACGCCTGCGCAACGGCGACTTCTTCACCGGCCAACTTCGGACGGACAGGTTCCGGGTCGAGGCCACCGGGGCGGAGGTGCGTTGGGCGGCGGGCACCATCGGCCGCGTGACGTTTCCCCACAGCGGACAATCCGGAGCGCGGTTGGACATGGTCGGCGGCGAGACCGTGTCGGCGCAACCGGTGGAGGAAGACCTCGAGTTCCGGCTCGGGTGGGGGCATCGTGGCGGGTGTACGCCGGGCGCGTCGATGCGATGACGGCCGTGGACGGTGCGGCGTTGCCGGCGGATTGGCTGGCGCGGATTGGCGGGACGCCGGCTTCCGGAGCGGGGGCGAACGCAGTTGGTGGCGGGCCGGATCCGGCGGTGGTTCCGCGCGCCGGCATGGTGTGGATTCCCCCCGGGGTTTTCACCATGGGCAGTCCCCCGATGAGCGGGAGCGGGATCTGGATGAAGGACCGCTGACGCGGGTGGTGCTGCCCGAGGGGTTTTGGATCGGCCAACACGAAGTGACGCAAGCCGAGTACCTGGCGCTGATGGGTACGAATCCGAGTCACCACGAGGGCCAGGCCCTGCACCCGGTGGAGAAGGTGAGCTGGCAGGATGCGGCGGATTATGGCCGGCGCTTGACGGCACTCGAGCGCGATGCGGGAAACCTGCCCGAGGGCTATGCCTACCGTCTGCCCACCGAGGCGGAATGGGAGTATGCGTGTCGCGCCGGGACCACGACCCGCTTCAGCTTCGGCGATGACGCGGACGCGGCGCTGATCCGCGACCATGCCTGGTTCAGCCGCAACGCCGAATCCGCGACGCATCCGGTGGGCACGAGGAAGCCCAATGCCTGGGGGCTGTTCGATGTGCACGGGAACGTGCTGGAGTGGTGTCTGGACGGCTGGCGCAGCCGGTTGCCCGGCGGGCAGGTCACCAACGTCGCGGTCGTGCCCACGGGGACGTTGCGGGCCGTGCGGGGGGTCCTGGCTCTACGAAGCGCGTCACGCGCGCTCGGCGAACCAGGACAGCTACGGGGTGTTGGTGCGGTGCAGCGACCTGGGGTTTCGCGTGGTGCTGGCGCGGGACGCCGAGCCTCCGCGGTAGGCCGTTGAGTAAGGGGTGGAGTTCCTTTCCTCCTCAACGGCGAGTGGTGGCGATTCAGGGCGTGAGGATCTCCAAGTCCGGCGCGGCGTGGGCGAAGTGGGATGGGGCTTCCGATTCCTCCAGCGCCTCAAGGCACGCGGCGTGTTCCGGATGCTGCTCGAGCAGAACCCCGACCAGGATGCCCGTGTCCAGGAAAGTCATCGCTCGTAGCGGCGGGCGGCTTCCACGGCCTCGGCCAGGGGCGTCGCCGGAACGGGGCCGCTCCATAGCTTCAACTTGCCGCGTTTGACCACCCGTCCCTGGCATTCCGGTTCCAGTTCCAGAACAATCCGCCCAGGCGTGGCGGAGGCCCGGAGTCGCTGCCCCCGAGGGACACCCGCCGCCCTTCGCAGTTCGAGGGGCAGGACGATCCGGTTGGAACCATCCAGGTGCACGAAGGTCGTCATGCCAAAAGCATGGCGTGGTTAGGGCGTGACGGCAAGTCTGGAACCTGAGGGGGAAGGCGTGGAGGGGGCATAAGCCCTCCCCCTCATGGCCCGCAAGTTGGGCTGTTGGCACACGGTGGCTGGTTGTCTGAAGGAGGCGAGGAATCACCAATAGCCGGGACCCCTTTGCGCCTTTTCCCTTTGTTCGCCGGGGGCGGTTTTCCCATGCTCGCAAGCCATGGCGGAGCGGATGATGGCCGGTGGATTGGACAAGCCGGACGCAGCGTTGGACGTGACGTTGCGTCCGTCGTTGTTTTCCGAGTTCACCGGCCAGGCGAAGGTCAAGGAACGCCTGGAAATCGCGATCGAAGCGGCACGGAAGCGTGGCGAACCGCTGGATCACATCCTGCTGAACGGCCCGCCCGGTCTGGGCAAGACCACGCTGGCGAACATCATTGCCAAGGCGATGGGCACCAGCCTCAAGAACACCAGCGGCCCCACCATCGAGAAGGCCGGAGACCTGGCCGGGTTGCTCACCAACCTCGAGGCGGGCGACATCCTCTTCATCGACGAGATCCACCGGCTCCAAAAGACCATCGAGGAGTACCTCTACCCGGCCATGGAGGACTTCAAGCTGGACATCCTCATTGACCAGGGCCCCAACGCCCGCAGCGTCCGCCTGAACCTCCCGCGCTTCACCCTCATCGGAGCCACCACCCGCAGCGGCTTGCTGACCGCCCCCTTGCTCACCCGGTTCGCCGTCCGCGAGCGCCTCGACTACTACGAGGCCGCGGACCTCCAGCAGATCGTCGCCCGCTCGGCCAAGCTGCTGGGCGTCGAAACGGACGCCGCCGGGGCTTTCGAGATCGCCCGCCGCAGCCGGGGCACACCCCGCATCGCGAACAACCTCCTGCGGCGTGTCCGGGACTATGCCCAGGTGCGGGGGGATGGTCGGGTTGACGCCGCCCTGGCTGATCGCGCGCTGGCCATGCTCGAAATCGACACCGACGGGTTGGACGAAATGGACAAGCGCCTCCTGGGAAGCGGTCATCGTGAAATTCGGCGGGGGGCCGGTGGGTGTGAACTCGTTGGCGGTGGCGGTCGGCGAGGAACCGGACACGCTCGAGGAAGTCTACGAGCCTTACCTGATCATGGAGGGCTACCTCAAACGCACCCCTCAGGGGCGGGTGGCCACCGAACTCAGCTACCGCAAGCTCGGGTTGAAGGCCAGCGAGTCGACCCAGGGCCGGCTCCTCTAGAGCGCGCGACGCAAAAGGGACAGACGGACAAGAACATGTGGGTACGCATCGGGCGTTTCCGGTCTCGCTTCTCCGCCCGACCCGCGTTCGCGGCGGCGGTTGCGCACCTGTGGCGTTCGGCGAAATGAAGTTCATGAGCAAACGGCGAACCCAGCTCGGAGTTTCTCTGCTGCTCTTGCTGCTTGGCCTGGGAGCTACCATCGGTCGTGAAATCGTTGAGGCAGACGATGGCACGGGAATGTGGATCCGGATCAGCTCCCGGTTTGTGTTGCCGTGGCAGGCGGGTGCGCGCGCGTCGATGCATCCAGAAGCCGATCGGTATTCTGCACTGCGCGTCACGCGTTGGTATTGCTACGGACTCGGTTTCAAACACACCGAGCATCACTCAGGTACACGACGAACCGAGTGCCGAACCATTCAGTCCGCCGAACCACCGCGGGCCATGGCCTGGAGGGTCCGGGTCTCACCGTTGACCCGCACCCGGACCGGCCGAGGGGGTGGCGGCAGTGACCTGGTAGCCGGTGACCCGACCGTCCTTCCATTCGAGATCCACGGTGAAACCGCCGCGCGTTCGCAACCCGCGTAACGAGCCTTCCGGCCAGGCGGCAGGCAGCGCCGGCAGGAGATGGAGCTCGAAGGGGGCGCTCGCGGCATCGGCCGACCGCGGGGCCGGCACGTGGGATTGCAGCAGCATCTCCGCAATGCCGGCGCAGCCGCCAAAGTTGCCGTCGATCTGGAAGGGCGGGTGGGCGCAAAATAGGTTGGGATAGGATCCGGCCCCACGACCGTCATAGGTGTTGCCGCGGTCGGCCGGGCGCAGGAGTTGGCGCAGGAACTGGTGGGCGCGGTCGCCGTCGCCGAGCCGCGCCCAGAGATTCATACGCCAGCCGAGGGCCCAACCGGTGCTCTGGTCGCCACGGGCCTCGAGGGTTCGCCGGCAGGCCTCGGCGAGGTCGGGTGTGTGCTGCGGGGTGATCTCGTAGCCGGGGTAAAGTCCGTACAGGTGCGACGTGTGCCGGTGGCGCGGCTCGGGTTCGGGATAGGGTTCGAGCCACTCCTGGAGGCGGCCGTCGGGTCCGATCTGGTTCGGGGCGAGGCGGGCGCGTTTCGCGCTCAACTCCTGGCGAAGGGCGTCGTCCACGCCGAGGAGCGTGGAGGCCTGGATGACGTTGCCAAACAACTCGCGGAGCAACTGCATATCGACGGTGGGGCCGAGGCAGACATGGGCGGTGCGACCGTCGGGAAGGCGGAAAGCGTTTTCCGGCGAGTTCGAGGGGCCGGTGACCAGCCAGCCGTGCCGGGGTTCCTCGATCAGGTTGTCCAGATAGAAGAGGGCGGACTCTTTCAAGACCGGGTAGACGCGGGCAAGGAAGGCGCGGTCGCCCGTGAAGGCATAGTGTTCCCACAGATGCTGGCACAGCCAGGCCGAGCCGCTGACCGTGGCGCCCCAGGACGCGGCCTCACCGGGGGAAGTGAATCCCCACGGGTTGGTGATGACATGGGCCACCCAGCCGCGTGCGTCGTAGTAGGCCCGGGCTGACTTGCGTCCCGGTTCGACCAGCGATGCGATGAGCTGGTGGAGGGGTTCGTGGAGCTCGGAGAGGTTCGCGATCTCGGCCGGCCAGTAGTTCATTTGCACGTTGATGTCGAGGTGCCAGTCGCCATTCCATGGGGTCTGGATTTCCTCCGCCCACAAACCCTGCAGGTTTGCGGGCAAGCCGCCGGGGCGCGAGGAGCTGATGAGGAGGTACCGACCGAAATCGAAGTAGAGCCTGGCCAGCGCCGGATCGGGGGCACCCTGAGCGAAGCCGGTCAAGCGGCGATCGGTGGGCAGGGCGCTGTTGGGGGTGGTCGGGAGGTCAAGCGTCACGCGATTGAACCAGCCCTGGTAATCGCGCACGTGCTCCGCGTGCAGTGCGGTCGGATCCCGCGACGCAGCCCGGTCGAGGTCCGTGCGGGTGGTGGCGACGGGATCGTCCAGTTGACGGCCGGCGAAGCCCCGGTAATCCGTGGCCGCGGTCAGCAGCAGCAGCACGTCGTCCGCGGCCTCAATGACCAGCCGATTCTCCTCGGCCGTCACCCGGCCGCCTTTCGCCAGGACGCGGAGCCGGGCGGCGTAACTCACTCCTTGTCCGCCGCGACCGTCATTCAGGGTTCCCGTCATGAGCAGTTCGTTCGGGCTGCTGGCCACGGTGGTGGACCGCTCGGGGCGGTCGAGCGCGACGCTGAAGGAGAGGGCGCCGGGTTGGCTGGCGGTGAGGTGGGAGACGAAGACCTGGTCCGGAGCGCTGGCAAAATGCCGGCGCTGGAAACGCACGCCGTTCCGCCCGTACTCGACCTGGGCGGTGGCGGTGGCGACGTCGAGCGATCGCCGGTAGTTCGTCACGGCGGGCGGGGTGTCCGCGGGGAAACGGTGACGCCGGCGAGGGCGATTTCGGCCACTTGGAAGTGTTCGACGCCCGGGTTTGGCATGAAGGTGAAGCGGAAGTACCGGGCCGTGGCCGGGGTCGCCAGGGTGAACTCCCGTGTCTGATGGCGCTCGGCGAAGGCGGGTTGGTCCTGGCGCTCGTCGAGCACGGTCCAGTTCTTGCCGTCCGCGGATGCTTCGAGCTTCCAGGTGCGAGGGTCGCGCGCCGGCATGTCGTTGGCCGACGTGAAGGAATAGCGCGCGAGCGGCATGGGTTGGCTCGCCTCGACCTGCCACTGGATGGGGCGGCCGTCGTGGATGACGCACCACTTGGTTTCCGGGTTGGCATCGGTTGAAAACCCGATCTCCTCGCTCGCCGTGTAGGCGCGGTGGTTGCTGGGGAGTGGGGGGCAACGGGGTGGCGGCCCCGGCGAAGCGGAGATGGAGGTTGCCCAGCACTTGGTAGCAGCCGAAGGGGACATTGGCACCGCTGCCGTGGCCTGAGCCCGGTCCCTGGCAGGTGAAGTGCCGGTTGACGAGCGCCTCGGCCTCGACGTTGCGTCCCTCGAGCAGCAAACGGCGGATCTCCGGCAGGGCCTGGTGGGCGTCGGGCCGGTCGGCGTCCTGGCGGGAACCGGACCACATGGAGGACTCGTTGAGCACGATGCGCTCGACGTCGACACCGCCGAACACCATTGCGCCGAGCCGTCCGTTGCCCAGCGGCAGCGAGCGCGTGAAGTGGGTGGCGGGTTGCTCGAACCACACCCGCGAAGACTCGGAGGCGGGGGCCGCCACCGACGGGATGGCGAGGGCAAGGCTGGTGAGGACGGGAAGAAGTTGAAGAAGGTGCATGGCCGATGCGATTGCGGGTGACCGGGCCGCAGAGTGCCGCGCCCGGCTCCGGGCCGGCAAGCCCCTTTTCGGGTCGTGAATGTCCTGGTCAACATCCGCCATCGCCATCGCCAGAATGTCAGTAGACAAGCAGCGGCGTGGCGCGCGTCATACCGGGCAGAGCATGCCTGCAACGCTTGAGTTGGAGCGGTTGTACGACGCCCACGCGTCGGCGCTGTTCGGGTTTCTGCTGCAACTGACCCGCAGCGAGCCGGACACGCGCGACCTCCTCCAGCAGGTGTTCGTGCGCCTGGCGTCACGCCCGGAGATCCTCGACGGCGTCCGCGACGAACGCGCCTTCCTCCTCCGGCTGGCCCACAACCTGTTCGTGGACCTCACGAGGCGACGCGACGCCCGGCAACGTCACCACGACGCGTTCGCGGCCGAACCGGTCGATCTCTTCGCCGCGTCGCCGGATCCCGACACCGCCGCCCTGCGGTCTGAGCTCGAAGCCGCGTTGGCCGAACTGCCGGCGGAACAGCGGGCCGTGGTTCACCTCAAGCTCTGGGAAGGCCTGACCTTCGAGGCCATTGCGGGCCTGCTTGACATCCCCTCAACACCGCCGCCAGCCGTTACCGCTATGGCTTAGACAAGCTGCGGGCGCGGCTGCGTCCCCCTCTACGACGAGATCCAATGAACACGGACCACTTTGAACAGCGGTTGCCGCGTCAACCCCTCCGCCCGGTGCCGGGCGAATGGCGGAGGACATCCTCGCCGCCGCTCGTTCCGCCGCTGCTCGGATGGCTTGTGGTGCGGGCGTCCCGCCTGCGCCCGATGCCCGGGTCCGCCCGGCACCCGCGCCTCAGCCAACGGCCCCTGTCGCGCCCTGGCTCGGCTGGTTGCGGGACTGGCTGTGGCCGCATCCAGTCGCGTGGGGTGCCCTGGGCGTGGGCTGGGGCTGATCGCCATGTTCAACACGATCGCGGACGGTCCGATGCTGGCCGCGGTGCGGTGGCCGGCCCCTTCGGTGACGCTTTGGGCAGCGCGCGCCGCCGGCTTGGACGACGGGTTGGAAACCTCACCGACATCGACGCCGGGTGGCCCGGAGCGGCATTTTCCGGCCTCGCTGCCCGCGGCCCCCGGCTCCACCTGGATACGACTTTATGAAGATCAAGTGGCTTAAGCTCCTCAGGGATTCCTGTTCGTGGTGGTGGCCCTGGGCACCCTGCTCGGCCTGGCCATCGCCTTCGAGAACTACCGTGGCAAACGCGCCTGGGAAGCCTGTCGAGCCGAACTCGCCGCCCGGGGCGAGCCGCTCGACTGGTCGGACCTGGCGCCCCCGCCGGTGCCGGACGATCAGAACTTCTTCAAGACGCCACTGCTGGCGCCCCTCTCCGACCTCGTCCCCGAGCCTGTGCACCGCGCCTACCACGAGCCGCGGGACAGCAATGCCGTCGCCCAGGTCGGGGCCCTGTTCAGCAGCCTCTACCCGGCCTCGCGGGTCCAGCTAAGCTCCTGGCGACTGGCGCAATTCACCGACTTGGCGGCCATGCAGGCCGAACTGCGCGGCGAGACCAACACCCGGAACGCCGATCTGCGGGCCCTTCAGGCCACGCCGATTGGCACGCCGCAGTCCGACCTGCTGTGGTTGCTGGGCAAGAAGTCCGGCGAACTCGAGGAAATCCGCGCTGCCTTGCGACGACCCCACGCCCGTTACGGCATCCCCGCTGTTGATGGTGCGATGGCCCTGGTGCCGCACCTGGCGCCGCTGCGGAGTTTTGCTCGGGCCTTCGCGACCCGCGCGCTGGCCGAATTGGCGAACGGTCAGGCGGAGGCGGCCGCGGCCGACATCACAACCTGCTTCCAGTTGGCCCGGACCTTCGAGTCCGAACCCCTGCTCATTGCGACGTTGGTGGAGATTGCCATGCTCGAGACCGCGATCCAGCCGCTCTGGGAAGGCCTGGCGCGGCATCAATGGACCGAACCACAGCTCGCGCAGTTCGAAACCGAACTGGCGAAGTTCAACTTCGTCACCGGCATGGCGCGGACGCTCCGGTTCGAACGAGCCTACTCCCTGGGTATGCTGGACTCCTGGCGGCGGAAGCCCCGGCAAGCCCCAATGGACATGGGCGACGCGGAAGCCCCGGTCGGGCTGCCTCCCAGCCGGATGCCCAGCGGTTGGATCCGACTTGGCCAGGTTTACATCGCCCGGATGTTCCAGGACTTCCTGGTGCCCGTGCTCGACACGAACCGGGTCGTGGTGGACATCCGCCTGGGTGAGCGCCTGGCCAAGGAAGCGGAGGAACACCTGCAAGGTTGGTCGCCCTACAAAGTCCTCGCGCGCCTGTTGTTCCCGGCGCTGAGCCCTGCCGTTAACCGCGCCGCCATCGCGCAGACCACCGTCAACCACGCCCGCCTCGCCGTCGCCCTCGAACGTTTCCGCCTGGTCGAGGGCCAGTTCCCCGCAGCACTCCGCGAACTGGCGCCCCGCTTCCTGACCACCATCCCGCACGACGCCGTGAACGGCGAGCCGTACCCCTACCGTCGTGAGGCGCCCGACCGGTTCCTGCTCTACTCGGTGGGCTTGAACCTCACCGACGACGGCGCCCAGGTGGCGCAGGACAAGAAAGGCCGGGCCAAACCCAATGCCGTCGAGGGCGACTGGGTATGGCGGAGCGGCCCCGCCGAGTGATCCCCTCCGCGGCCGCCCCCTCGTCGGACGCCAAGCGGCGCTTGGCGTCCATCCTCCACCCCGCTTGCCGAAGGCGTGTGGGCCCGCTACGTTCCGGTGGTTCACGTCCGGCCGGCCGCGGAGTACGCGGTGCACACGGCCCGACACGACAAGGTGTTTTCGGAAGTGGAAAGGATCAGCACCATGGAAACCAATTTCTCCAACCTTGAAGTCGCCCATAGCCGGATGGCCCGGGAACGCGTGCTCGCCGACCTGCGGGCCCTGGCTCACGATGCCGAAGCCCTGCTCAAGGCCACGGCCGATGACGTCGGCGAGAAGGCCCGCGAAGCCCGCACCCGCCTGACCGCCGCCCTGGACCGGGCCCGCTCGACCTGCGACGAGCTTCAGGAACAGGCCCTGGCCAGCGCCCGCGCGGCCGGCACACGCGCTGACACCGTGATCCGCGATCACCCCTACGAGTCGCTGGGCATCGCGTTTGGGTTCGGTCTCCTGCTCGGCATCCTGGCCACCCGCCGTTAGTCGACCCTGGATCAGGCGATCCACCCTCCAGAGCTCTGCGCTCCCGTCCTACCGGCTTCCCGTCGGTGGCGACGGGGGCTCGGCCGGTGGCGCGGGCTCGCGGCTGTCCACCGGCCGCTCCCGCCAGCGGGGAATGTTCTTCTGCAGCGCGAGCAGGCTGACCAGGTGGCTCGCCACCGGGATGGTGGTCACTTGGAAGAAGATCGCCAGCAGGATCTTCAGCCCCACGCCTTCCTGGCCGAGCGCAATCCAGAGCGCCAGCAGCAGCGAGAAGATCCCCAGCGTCGCCGCCTTCGCCACCGCGTGCGCACGGCACAGCACATCGGGCAACCGCAGCAGCCCGATGGCGGCCACCACGATCAGGACCACGCCGAAGACCACCAACAGGCTGACCAGTACTTCCATCATGGCCGGGGACTCGAGGGGGAAACGAGGTCGACGGGGAGCCGGACGGCGGCGGCCGACTGGCGGACGCACCGGGAGCGTCGCGGGACGGTCGTTCCTCGAGGGTCTGGTGCAGATGAAACACAAAGGCGACCGTCCCCACAAATCCGAGGAGCGAGAAGATCAGGATCAACTCGAGGTAGACGGCGGTCTGCCACTTTACGCTCAGCAGCACCACCATCCCCACCGCGCTGGTGGCGATGAGATCGAAGGCCAGGATCCGATCCAGCACCGTCGGGCCCCGGGCCAGCCGCACCAACCCGAGCAGCACGGCCAGCATCAACGCGCCAAAACCAAAGAATAGGGCCAGGTTGATCATCGCGTCACCCGCAGCAGCGGTTCCTTCAAGGTGCGGTCCAGCTCCCGCCGCAGGGCGTCCACGTCTTCGACATCCAGCCCGTGCAGCACCAGCGTCCGCTGGTCTTCACTGATCTGTACGGTCGCCGTCCCGGGCGTCAGCGTGATGCAGTAGCTGAGGATCAGGATCTCGCCGAGCCGCAACCCGGCCACGTCGTAGGTGAAGAAATGCGGCTGCAGCGACTCCGGTCGGCGGCTCACCACCGTGGCGGCCACGTTCAGATTCGCCAGGATGAACTGCCGGATGAACCGCAGCACGAACATCACCAGGGCCGCCGTGCGCCGCGCGTAGTCGCGGCGGCCCAGAACGGCGTGAAACGCGGCCAGCAGCACAAAGCCGAGCACAAACCCGAGAAAGAAATCGATCGTGCTCCGGCCCGAGCTCAGAAACAGCCAGAGCGTGGCGATGAGGAGGTTGAGCGCCAGCGGATTCATCGTCGCGCGCCGGCGGCTTTGCCCGGCCATTCGGTCACCACCCGCACATACCCCGGCTGATCCAACGCCTGCCGGGCCGCCTCCTGCGCCACCCGGAACACGCCCTCGGCCCCGAACCCGATCCCCAGCGACACCGCCGCCATCACCGTCACCACGGCGCTCTGCCGCACCCAGCGGCGGTCGCGTACCCGGACCGGGCGCCCCTCGGCTTCCAGCCAGAACGCGCTGTTCCAGATCTTCAACATGCTGACCAGGGTCAGGAGACTCGCCACCACGGCCGCCCCCACCAGCACGTACGTCCCCTGTTCGAGACCAGCGACGAAGATCGCGTACTTGCCCCAAAAACCGCTCAGGGGCGGCAGGCCGGCCAGCGAGAGCGCCTGCACGAGGAACAAGCCCCCCACCCAGGGCGTGACCCGCCACAGGTTCCCCATCCGGTCCAGGTGATCGGTGCCGTTCAGCAGCGCCGCCACGCCGCCCACGAGGAAGAGCGACGATTTCACCACGATGTGGTGGATGACGTAGAAGACGCAGGCGGCCAGCGACAACGGCGTGAACAGCCCGATGGCCAGCACCATGAACCCGATCTGGCTCAGGATGTGGTAGGACAGAATGCCGCGGATGAAATTGCGCGACAGCGCCCCAGCACGCCGAGCACCATCGTCGCCCCCGCCAGCCACGCCAGCAACGTGTGCACCCCGGTCAGGTCGTGCGGCAGCACCGTCCCAAACACCCGCAGCAGCACATACACGCCCACCTTGGTGAGCAAGCCGGCGTAGAACCCGGCCAGCGGCGCTGGCAGCGTCGGGTAGCTGTTCGGCAGCCAGTAGTACAGCGGGAACACCCCGGCCTTGATCCCAAACACCACCAGCAACAGCAACGCCAGCACCGTCACTCGCGAGTCCCCGGCCAGCGTCGCGGCCCGTTGGGCCACGTCTGCGAAGTTCAGCGTGCCGAACAAGGCATACGTGAACCCCGCCGCGCAGAGGAACAGCACGCTCCCGACCAGGTTCACCATCACGTACGGAAACGCCTGCTTCACGTCCCAGTCGTCGGCCTCGAGGGTTAGCAGGGCGTACGACGCGATCAGCATGATCTCGAACGCGACGAACAGGTTGAACAGGTCGCCGGTGCAGAACGCCAGGTGAATGCCCGCGAGGATGAACTGCACCAGCGGCAGCCGCAGCGGGTGCTCCACCCGCGCCGGCAGTTCGGCAAACCCGTGGAGTATGGCCATCAGACCGGTGAAGGTCGACAGCGCCAGCATCACCGCCGCCAGCAGGTCCACCACGAGCACGATGCCGAAAGGCGCCACCCAGTTGCCCACCGCCAGCACCAGCGTCTCCCCGGCGAAGGTGCGCGCCACCAACACCGCCGCCAAGCCCAGTTGGGCAGCCGCTGACAGCCCGACGAACACGCGCCGTGCGGCCGACGGCCGGCCCCACAACAGGCAGGCAATCGCCGTCACCAACGGCAGCAGCACGGGAAGCAGGGCGGTGTTCACAGGTCGACGCGACGGGCGCTCAGGTGTGCTCAGAGGTGTCTTGGTCGGCGTACAGCTCCGCCGCGTTCGTCGTCCGCTGGTCCAGGAACAACCGGTAGAGCAACAGGACGAGGTAGGCTGTGACGCCAAACCCGATGACGATGGCCGTGAGAATCAGCGCCTGGGGCAGCGGATCCACCAGCGCGGCGGGGTTCGCCCCGGCCGGGGTCAGCGGCACGATGGGGGCCGCCTTGCCACTCGGATTCCCCGACATGCTCAGCAACACCAGGTTCGCCGCGTTCGACAGCACGATGAACCCGAACAGGATCCTCACGAAGCTCGTCTGCAGCACGAGGTATGTGCCGCAGGCAAACAGCGCGCCAATCAACAGCGCCGTCTCAATCTGCATGCGCCGCCTCCCTTCCTTCATCCCGCCCCGGCACCGTCTCGATGGGTTGCTCGACCGGCGAGCTGTAGCGGGCCTCTTCCTCCTGCACCAGGATGCGCAGGCCCTGCGTGGACTTGGTAAACACGAAGACCATCTTGCAGGTGATCCCCAACACCACCAGGTACACCCCCACATCGAACAGCAAGGGTGTACCCACGTGGAGTTCATACAGCCACGGCACCCCACGCCAGTGTCCCTGGAAGTGCTCGAGGAACGGGCGCCCCACCAGCCCCGGCGCGAGCCCCGTCAGCACCGCCACCCCCAACCCCACCGCCGCCACGCGCACCGGGTCGAACCGCAGGATGCGATGCATCGCCTCGACCCCCAGTCCGAGGCTCAGCAACACGAGGGAGATGGCCGACACCAACCCCGCGATGAACCCGCCGCCCGGCAGGTTGTGGCCGCGCAACAGCAGATACAGCGCAAACACGTTGACCAGGAAGAACACGAGGCGCGCCACCGTGTTGAAGATCGTCGATTCCGGTCCCTTCATTCGCCCGGCCCTCCATGCCGTGTCCCCAGCCCCGGCGGGCCCAGCGGACCTTCCCGATACTCCTCCGGCGTTCGCTTGTACCGCATCAACAACCCCAGCGCCCCGAGCGTCGCAATCACCAGCACCGTGATCTCGCCCAGGGTGTCGAATCCGCGGAAGTCCACCAGAATCGTGTTCACGGTGTTCCCACCCTCGGCCAGTTCGCGCGTGTGCGCCGTGAACCACGGGCCGAGCCGGTCCGGATGCGGGCGCGAGGTCATCCACAGCACCAGGCTGGTCATCAACGCGCCCACGCCCAGCGACACGCCCAGGTTGAAGGCCTTCCGGCCCGCCGAGGCTTTCAGCGTGTGTTCGCCCTCCTCCGCCGAACGCGGGAAACGCCCGAGCAACACCAGCACCAGCACCAGCGTTACCACTTCGACCAGGATCTGCGTCAACGCGAGGTCGGGGGCCCGGTACAGCACGAAGTAGAAGGTGGTGAGAAAACCGGCCACCGACAGCGAGATGAGCTGCGTGGTCCAGCGCCGCAACACCACCACGCCCACCACCGCCAGCGCGATCAGACTCGCCACAAACACCCGCAACGGATCCAGCCCCGCCTCTCCCCAGCGCCGCCCCGCCCCCTTCCCGCCAGGCGTTCACCAGGGCCGCCGCGGTCCGTCCCCCCACGACCACCAGCAGGAACACAAGGAGCACCGGCAGGTACACCAGCGGCCGGTCGGCACCCAGGCCGCGCGTGAGTCCCTTCGCCGTCTTCCCCAGCCCTTGGAGGAGCTGCTCGAAGAGCACGTCCAACTGCAGCCACCGCGGGAGCTCGCCCCACGCCCAGCGCGTGCGCTGCCCCACGGCGTAGAGCCCCAGACCGCCCAGCACCACCCCGACGCTCACCAGCAACTCGGGAGTCAGTCCGTGCCACACCGCCAGCGGCGCTGGCGCCTGGTGCAGGCCCGCCACGCGCAAGGCCACGAACATGCCGTCCAGCCATCCGGGCGCCACCCCCAGCACCACCGCCGCCAACGCCAGCAGTGCCGGTGGCAGTTGCAGGGCCCACGAAGGCGCGTGGTAATGCGCCATGGCTTCCGCCGATGGGCGGCCCAGAAACACGTGGCTGAACAGCCGCAGCGAAAACGCGACCTTCACCACAGACGTCAATCCCACGCAGACGATCGCGTACGCCCCCAGAGCGCCGTGATTGGCCAGCGCGCCGAAGATCTCGTGGAGCATCAACTCCTTGCTGAGAAAACCGGTCGTCCCCGGGAGCCCGGCCATCGTCGCCGCCGCCAGCGCACACGTTGCCCCTACTACAGGCATCCGGCGCCCCAAACCGCCCAGCCGCCGGATGTCTTGCACGCCCGTGCTGTGGATCACCACGCCCGCCACCATGAACAGGCATCCCTTGTAGAACACGTGGTTCAGGATGTGCAGATAGTCGTACTCGACACCGGCCGTCGGCCCCAGACCGTAGTAGCCGATCAGGTAACCCAACTGGCTGACCGTCGAGTAGGCCAGCAGCGCTTTGAGATCATGCGACCACAGGGCGCCCAGCGCCCCCAGCAGCATCGTGCCGAACGCCACCCACGACAGCAGCGGTGCCCACAGCGCGTTCCCCACAAACAGCGGGAACAGTCGCGCGCACAGGAACACGCCCAGCTTCACCATCGTCGCCGAGTGCAGATACGCGCTCACCGGCGTCGGCGCCGCCATGGCGTTCGGAAGCCAGAAGTGAAACGGGAATTGGGCGGACTTCCCGAACGCGCCGAGCAGCATCAGCCCCAGGGCCACCGTCAGCCAACCTTGCTCCGTCGCACCCAGCCCCGTTCCTGTCAGCAGCACGTGCAGATCAAACGTCCCCGCCACTTGCCGTACCATCAGCAGCCCCACCAGCAGCAATAGCCCCGTAAAGCCGGTCACCAGCAACGCCTGCCGCGCCCCCACCCGCGAGTGCTCCTCGCCGTGCAGGAACCCGATGAGGAGAAAGGACGCCAGGCCCGTGAGTTCCCAGAACACGAACAACAACATCAGGTTGTTCGCCAGGACCGTCCCGAGCATCGCCACCATGAACAGGATCAGGTAGGCATGAAACCGGCCGTGGTCCCGGTGCGTATTGTCCAGGTACGCCGTGGCGTAGAACACCACCAACACCCCCATGCCGCTCACGACCAGCCCGAAGAAGAGTGAGAGACCATCCACCAGGAACGACGCGTGGATGCCCAGCGACGGAATCCAGGGCCACTCGAACACCCACCGGCCCGGCAGCGACGCCCGCCCCGCCAACGCCAACAGCCCGGCCGTCGAAACCAGCGGGGCGCCCAGCGCCAGCCAGCCGACGCGCCGGCCCAAACGGGAGCCCCACCCTGCCACCAAGACACTCAGCAGCAGGGGCAGACCCAGGACGATCAAGAAGAGCCCACCGTTGGACATACGCGGCCCGAACCCGTCGGCACCGCTGTCGGCCACGGGCATGGCAGGCCGGGAGTATGCCGTAGCGCCGCCCACCCGCAAACGCAAAGCTCCGCCCCCACGCATCGACGCATCGCGACTCGCGGACTTGAGCACGCCTGGCACAACCGTTATCACACCCGCATGTTGAAGGCAGCCTGTTGCCTGGCGGCCCTCTGGGCCGGTTGCGGGGAGCCACGAACCTGGGGCGTGGAACCGCCCCGACCCCCGGCGCCCTCGAGTGCTTCCTGGTCGTCACCGGCGGGGAACTCCTCGAAGGGGCCTATCCCGACGGACACACCCACTTCCTGACCCGCACCCTGCGGCCGCTGGGCGTGCGCTGCGTGGGATCCCTGGTGGTCGATGATGTGCGCGCCGACATGCTCGCCGCCCTCCACTTCGCCACCAACCGCGCCCCGCTCGTCCTTGTCACCGGCGGACTCGGGCCCACGCCGAACGACATCACGCGGGAAACCCTCAGCGAGTTCACCGGCATCCCGCTCCACGAGGACGAAACCGCCCTGGCCGAGCTCGAGCGTCGCTTCGGCCAGTCCCGCGATCAACTGCGCGCCAACCTGCGCCGCCAATGCCTCGTCCCCGAACGCGGCGGCTTCCTCCGGAATCCCGCCGGCACCGCCGTCGGCCTGATCTTCGAGCACGGCCGGCATACGCTGGTCGCGCTGCCCGGCCCGCCGCGCGAGTTGCAGGCCATGGTGCGCGCCGAGCTCGTCCCGCATCTGGAGACCCGCTTCGGCATCCACCCGTTCGGGGCCTCGCTGACGCTCCGCTTCGTCGGCGTGGGCCAGTCCCAAATCGCCCAGACGCTCCAGGACGAGATTCGCGTGCCGGAAGACATCGTGGTCACGTCGCTCTTCGAGGGCAGCCGCGTGGATTTCACCTTCACGGCCCGACACGACTCCCCGGAAGAGCGCGCCCGGCTTGCACGTCTCGAAGCCGAGTTGCGGCGGCGGTTCGAACCCTACTTCTATGCCGCCGACGGCAGCACCCTCGAAGCGGTGGTCCTGCGCGGGTTGCGGGCGCGGGGCGTCCGGTTGGTGCTGACGGAGATCGCCACCGGCGGCGCCCTGGCAGCCAGCCTCCACGGGTGTCCCGAGGCCGGCGAGGTGTTGGCCGGGGCGTGGGCGGTGCCCGGCACCACCCACCTCACTTCCCTGTGGCCGCACCTCCGGACCGGGTCGCCCGTGGCTCTCCCGCCCGAAGCGCGGGACCGCGCGTGGGCGGAAGCCGCCGCCAAGACGGCGCAGGCCACCTGGTCGCTGGTGATCGGCGAGGGCGAAGCCGAGCGCGGCACGGGACCGGTCCGCCTGACGCTCCAGGCGGGCGACCGCTGGCTCACACACCGCGTGACGCTGCGGGGAACCGACGCGAGCGACCGCGCCGCCCTCGTCACCCCCGTGCTGGACTGGCTCCGCCGCCAGTTGCGCGAGCTTCCCTGAGGCCGCCCAGCGTCGTGGGGGCATTTGGTTAACCGATTCCCTTCTCTAAGCCATCAAGCAAGTTTCTGCTTGTAGTCGCCTCCCGGGAACCCATAGGGTCCCCGCCATGGCTGTGAAACCCGTGCCGACCGGTGCCTGCCTCCGACCGCCGAAGGGGTGCCGCAGGGCGGGGTTTCTCCCCACATCCCTTCGCTGATTATGCCTCAAGGAATCTCCCTTCACATCGGCCTCAACCGGGTGGACCCCCGTCACTACGTGGATGGCGATGGCCAGCCTTGGGATGGGGCGCTGAACGCTTGCGAGGCCGACGCGCGCGACATGGAGGCGCTGGCCAAGAAGCGCAAGTTCAAGGTGCGCCGCCGGTTGCTGACCGCTCAGGCGACCGCGGACGCCGTCATTCAGGCCATCCTCGACGCCGCGCAGCGACTCGAAGCGGGCGATCTCTTCCTCCTCACCTACGCGGGTCACGGCGGCCAGGTGCCGGACACCAACCACGACGAAGACCTCCTGCCGACCGGCCAGCGGGATCGCATGGACGAGACGTGGGTCCTGTACGATCGCCAGTTCATCGACGACGAGCTCTACACGCTCTGGGCGAAGTTCAAGGCGGGCGTGCGCATCGTGGTGGTGTCCGACAGTTGCCACAGCGGGACCGTCGTCCGCGCGCTGCCCCCGGCCCTGATGGGCGTGCCTCCCGGAACCCGCATCCGCCGCATGCCCGTCCGCGTCGCCGACCGCACGTTCGCGGCGCACCGCGATTTGTACACGGATCTCCAGACGGCCAATCCCACGGCCGAACAATCCAAGGTCAGGGCGTCGGTCCTGCTTCTTTCCGGCTGCCAGGACAACCAGTTTTCGATGGACGGGGACCGCAACGGGCTCTTCACCGGCACGCTGAAGCAGGTGTGGCGCGGCGGCCGATTCAAAGGTGTCTACCGGACGTTTCGCGACCAGATCGCCGCGCTGATGCCGCCCACGCAGACGCCCAACTATTACGTCGTGGGCAAACCCGACCCCGCGTTCGAAGCCCAGCAACCGTTCACGATCTGACCCGCCGACCCGCCCCGAGCCGGTGGTGCGGGCTTCCAGCCTGCACCTTCCGCGGCGCGTGGCGACGCTGCAGACCCAAAGGGAACGGGCCGCTGCCCCGGCAAGTCCGACTGTCCACACGCCGCGGGGGGCGGAAATCAAGGCTTGGGTGGGAAGTCCTCCTGCGCCGCGGCTTCCCGCTCCTTCTGATTCCACTTCCGGATGGGGTCCTGGTGGATGCCCCCCAGCGCGAGCAGCCGGTCGAGATCGTACACCATCTCCGTGCGGTTCCTGCCCACCAGCGAGTAGTCCTGCATCAGGAAGATGGCCTCCTCCGGGCAGACCTCCTGGCAGAAGCCGCAGAAGATGCAGCGGAGCATGTTGATCTCGAACTCGCGCGGACGCTTCTCGACGTTGCCGGTGGTGGGGTCGGGGCTGGGGCCGGGCGGGACGATCTTGATCGCCTTGGGGGCAGATGAACTCGCAAAGCTGGCAGGACACGCACTTGGTCCGGCCTTCCTGATCCCGCACGAGGTACGGGGCGCCGCGGTAGCCCGGCGGAACCACCCAGCGTTCCTCCGGGTACTGCATCGTGACCTTCTTCTGGAAGAAATGGCGCAGGGTCACCTTGAACCCGCCCCAGATCGCGGGGAGGTAGAGGCGTTCCCAAAACGACAGGGGTTTGCGGGAGACGATCATGGGGTTCACGCCCAGAGCCAGAGCAGCGTCGCGGTCACCAGGATGTTCGCCAGGGCGAGCGGGACGAAGCGTTTCCAGCCCAGATCCATGAGCTGATCGTAGCGGAACCGCGGCCACATCCAGCGCACCCAGATGAACAGCAACACCAGGACCAGCACCTTGCCCAGGAAGATGCCGATGTGCAGCAGCCCCCCAGCACCGTGGTGGCCGGCTGGTCCAATCCGAGGAAAGGCAGCGTCCAGCCGCCCAGGAACAGCGTCACCATCATCGCCGAGGCCGCCACCATGTTCGCGTACTCGCCCAGGAAGAACATCGCGAACTTGATCGAGCTGTACTCGACGTTGTAACCGCCCGCCAGCTCCTGCTCGGCTTCCGGCAGGTCGAAGGGCAGCCGGTTCGTCTCGGCAAAGGCGGCCGCCAGGAAGATCGCGAACGCGAGCGGCTGTTTGAACACGAGCCAGTCAAACAGGCTGTGCGCCTGGTACTCGATCACCCGGCCCAGGTTCAGGTGGCCCACCAGCAGGAACAGGGGGATCACCGACAGACCCATCGCGATCTCGTACGAGATCATCTGCGCGCTGGACCGGATCCCCCCACGAACGGGTACTTCGAGCGCGCGGCGTAGCCGGCCAGGACCAGGCCATAGACACCCAGCGACACGATCCCGAAGGTGTAGAGGATCCCCACGTCCAGGTCGGCCAGCACCATCCGTTGGGCGCCCAGTTGGGAGCCGAACGGAATGACCGCCACCGTCAGCAGGGCCGGGGCCATCGTCAGCGCTGGTGCCAGCCAGAAATAGACCTTCCGCACGTGCGCCGGCACGAAGTCCTCCTTCAGAAAAGCCTTCACCGCGTCGGCGAGCGGCTGCCACACCCCGAACGGCCCCGCCCGGTTGGGCCCGATGCGGCCCTGGATGGCGGCGCAGATCTTGCGCTCGGCCAGCACGGTGTACGCCACGATGGTGAGCAGCACCACGACTGCCAGAAGCGCCTTCAGCGCCGCGAAAACCAGGAACTCCGCCGTGACGCTCATCGGGGGATGGATCCTGGGCCCGCCTGCGGCCGGCCTTCTGGAATGACCTGTTTGTCCCGTTGCATCGGTCGGGGGAGGGTAGCGCGCCCGTCGAAAACCGCCACCCCAAAGCAATGGGGTCAAACATTGACATTTGACAATTGGCCTCCCGCGGCACAGGACCGGCGGCGACCTCCGGGCTGGCTTGCGGCGTCGTCGCGGTCGGGTTCAGGTCCGGCCGTCGCCGGCCTGGCAAAATGTCAAATGTCAATGTTTGACCCCATTGCCGGTCGAGCGGCAGCTTGCGTCGAGCCTGGATCGGGTTTAGACCTCCAAAGAAAGCCGCCGGATTATGGACAGCACCCTCACGCTCACCGTCAATGGCCAGCGCCACACGGTGACCACCGACCCGCAACGGCCGTTGCTCCATCTGTTGCGCGAGGACCTTGGACTCACCGGAACAAAAATACGGCTGCGGCGAAGGCCAGTGCGGCGCCTGCACCGTCCTGCTCGACGGCCAGCGCGAACATGCCTGCCTGCTCCCCGTCGGTGACGCGGCCGGCAAGGCGGTCACCACCATCGAGGGCTTGAGCGCGGGCGACCGATTGCACCCCGTGCAGGTGGCGTTTCTCGAGGAAGGCGCGATGCAATGCGGCTATTGCACCCCGGGCATGATCCTGGCCACCGTCGCGTTGCTGAACCGCCAGCCGCACCCCAGCGACGACGAGGTCCTGACGTGGATGAACGCCCAGATCTGCCGGTGCTGCGGCTATCCCCGCATCCTGAAAGCCGTCCGCCGGGCCGTTGCCGAAGCCCGCGGGTGAAGCCATGCACTCCGATCCCACCACCGCCGAGACCCGCGAGACGCGCGTCGCGCACCCGACCGACTCCAGCGAGCTCGGCCCCGCCATGAACCGCCGCTCCTTCGTGCAGGTGTTGGGCGCGGGATTGGTCCTCGCCGTCAGCGGGGCAGCCGCCTTCGGTCAGGGCCGTGGCGGGCGCGGCGGTGGCGGCCCCCGCGTGTCCACCCGGCTTCACATTGGCCACGACGGCACGATCACGGTGCTCACGGGCAAGATCGAGATGGGGCAGGGTGCCCGCACGCAGCTCACCCAGGCCGCGGCCGAGGAACTACACGTCTCGCTCGACCAGGTCCGGTTGGTGATGGGCGATACCGGGCAGGTGCCCGACGATGGCATCACCGCCGGCAGCCGGACCACGCCGCAAACCATGCCTGCCGTCCGTCAGGGCGCCGCCGCGGCGCGCCAGCTTCTGATCGAGCTGGCCGCCCGGCGCTGGGGCGTGGCCCCGGCCGAACTGACCGTGGAAGACGGGCGGATTCGCGATGCCGCCGGTGTGCGGACGTTGACGTATGCCGATCTGGCCCGGAGCGGCGACGTTGCCGAGGCCTTCCAGCAGGAGATTCCGGACGACATCCGCGTGACCGCCGTGGCGCAATGGCGTGTCATGGGCAACTCGGCCCGGCGGGTCAACCAGCGCGCCCTGGTCACCGGGACGCACCGGTACCCTTCCGACCACCGGCGACCCGGCATGCTCTACGGCAAGGTCCTCCGCCCGCCCTCGTACGGAGCGCGACTGATCGCGGTGGACCTTGCCCCGGCGCGGGCGATGCCGGACGTCGTGGCGGTGCAGACCGACGGATTCGTGGGGGTGGCGGCGCCGACCACGTGGCGGGCCGAACAGGCCTTGAAAGCCGTGGCCGAAACGGCCCGGTGGGAAGCCGCACCGCACCCTTCCAGCCGGGAGGTCTACGACCACCTGCGCCGCGGGGTGCAAGGGGGTGTGCCGGCGAATCCCTTTGGTGAGGAACTCGCGCAGGCGGCGAAGACGCTGCGGGCGACGTACCGGGTGGCGTATGTCCAACACGCGCCGATGGAGACCCGCACGGCCCTGGCGGAATGGCAGGACGGCAAACTCACCGTCTGGACGGGGACACAGGCGCCGTTTGGCTACCATCGCGAACTCGCGCGGACTTTCCGTCTGGCGGAGGAGGACGTTCGCGTCCTGGTGCCGGACTTCGGCGGCGGCTTCGGCGGCAAGCACACGGCCGAGGCGGCCATCGAAGCGGCGCGCCTCGCCCAGACCGCCGGCCGCCCGGTTCAGGTGCACTGGACGCGCGAGGAGGAGTTCACCTGGGCCTGCTTCCGGCCGGCTGCAGTCATTGACGTGGAAGCCACGCTGGACGCTGCCGGCCGGCTGACCTCGTGGCATTTCCTGAACATCAACTCCGGCGGTGCGGCCGTGGACACGCCCTACCGCGCCGGCCGGACGCGCAGCCGCTACCTCGCCTCGACTTCGCCACTGCGCCAGGGGTCCTATCGCACCCTGGCGGCCACGGCCAACAACTTTGCGCGCGAGGCGTTCATGGACGAGCTGGCCGCGGCGGCGGGGGCCGATCCGCTCGAGTTCCGGCTGGCCCACCTGGACAACGAGCGCCTGCGGGCGGTGCTTGAGGAGGCGGCGCGGCGTTTCCGATGGCGGGAGCGGGTCCAGCAGAAGGAGGCCGGGGTCGGCGTCGGGCTGGCTTGTGGGACCGAGAAAGGCTCTTACGTGGCGGCGTGCGTCGAAGTGGTCGTGGATGTCGCCGCGGACCAGCTCACCGTGCGGCGGGTCGGTGAAGTCTTCGAGTGCGGCGCGGTGGTCAACCCCGACAACCTGATCGCGCAGGTGCAGGGCTGCATCCTGATGGGTTTGGGTCCGGCCCTCCGCGAGGAGATGCGTTTTGCGGGCGGCCAGATGCGCAACGCCGCCTTCAGCCGTTACCTCGTCCCGCGCTTCGCCGACGTCCCCGAACTCGATATCCACCTGTTGAACCGCCCCGACCTTGCGAGCGCCGGTGGCGGCGAGACCCCCATCATCGCCATCGCGCCTGCCATCGCCAACGCCGTGTTCCACGCCACCGGCCGGCGCGTGCGTGCCATGCCCATCCGGTTGCGCGATACACAGGAGGCATAGCGCGGAGCTGTCACGACGCACGGCACGCCGATGACGGCCGCGATCGTACTGGCTGCCGGCCGTTCCCAGCGGATGGGGACGAACAAGCTGCTGCTGCCGTTCGCGGGGTCGTCGGTGCTCGCTCGGGTGGTGGACGCCTGCCGCGGCGCTCCGGCGGACCCGGTCATGGTGGTCGGGCGTCCGCCGATCGCTCCGCTGCGTGAGGCGCTGGGCAACCGACCGGTGACCTGGGTGGAGAACCCGGACCCGGGAGCCGACATGCTCGCTTCCTTGCGTTGTGGTTTGCGGGCGCTGCCCGCAACGGTGGAGAACCTCATCGTCACGCCGGGGGACCTGCCTTCGCTCGAACCGGCTCTGCTGCGTCGGATGCTCGAAGACTTCCGCGTCGGACGGGCCGGGATTCTCGTTCCGGTGCACGGGGGTCGCCGCGGACACCCGGTCATCCTGGCAGCCCGCTATCGCGAGGAACTGCTTCGCGCCTACGATGGGATGGGCCTGCGCGGGTTGCTGCACGCCCATGCCGCCGAGATCACCGAATGGGGCACCGACGATCCGGCTGTCCTTGAGGATCTTGACACGCCGGCGGACTACGCGCTGGCCCGGGGGCGTTGGCGCGGGTAATCGGAACGGGCGCCTCTTGTTCCGCGCCTCTCGCTAGGCAACGAAATGTGCCATTATTACCCATATCTAACACGCATCCGCACCGGGAGACTGTGTCAATAAAGACCACTATACGGTCGTCATTGAACGGCTGGCTGTATTTACATCCTATTTGAATGAAGAGTGTTACGAACTGAAATTCGGTGATTGTTGGCATTGGCATTTGGCCAGCTAGGTATAGAGGTGTTGATGAGATCGGAAACCCGAAAGAGAAAGGCATAAAGATGAGATTGGTACGCTACACCCGACCTGACCTGTGGAGTCTGTCGCCGTTCGAGCAGATGTCGAGTCTGCGCGATGAGATCAACCGGTTGTTCGAGGCGCCCTTCGGCGAGCTGGCACGGCCCGGCGAGTTCTTCAACGGTTGGGCCCCCGCGCTCGACCTGCGGGAGGACAAGGACAACCTGATCGCCACGGTCGAGTTGCCCGGCATGCGCAAGGAGGACATCCAGGTCTCCGTCCAGAACGGGGTCCTGAGCATCTCCGGCGAGCGGACACGTTCGAGCGAAGGGAACGAAGCCAGCGTGTACCGCACGGAACGCAGTTACGGTCGCTTCCAGCGGACCGTGACCCTGCCCAAGCCGGTCGAGGTGGCCAAGGTGAAGGCTGCCTACAAGGACGGTCTGCTTACGATCACGCTGCCCAAGACCGATGAGGCCAAGCCCAAGCAGATCTCGGTGAACGTTGGCTGAAACCCAGCCCGTCGGCCGGCGGTCCCCGGACCGCGGCCGGACGGGAGGAGGAACCCACCATGAATCCTGTGAAGACAACGGAACGGAATCGCGAAGTGGCCCGCGTGGAGCCGACCTACCTCGCCCCGGAAGTGGACATCCGCGAGACCAAGGACGAGTACGTGCTCGAAGCGGACATGCCCGGCGTGGGCAAGGACGGACTGGAAGTGCTGCTTGAAGGCAACGAGTTGACGATCACCGGACGACGGCGTCCGGCCCCCGAGGGCGAGGTGCTGCACCGCGAGATCAGCGGTTACGATTACCGCCGCGCGTTCGTCCTCGACCCGCTCGTGGACGCAGCGCATATCCGGGCCAGCATCGAGCAAGGTCTGTTGCGCGTGCACCTGCCGAAGGCCGAGAAGGTCAAACCGCGACAGATTGCCGTGACGGACTAACCGCGTGTCGGGCCTTGGCAAGCTGGCCCGCTGGCCCCGTACGCCGGGGGCCATCAGGTGCGCCGCCGGGCGCGCCCGGGAAGGCCAGCCAGCGTCCGTGCGGGAACTCGCCCCTCCCCCAGGCCGACGGGACTTCCCGTCGGCCTGCTGCGTTTCCGGGCGGGCTTGGGACCAGGAATTGCGTCAACCCGCACGCCGCTTCTCATGAACCGCCCGACCCGTCACTTCCCCAATCCCCGATGTTCGTAATCGGTGGAGGGAATCTCCGTCCTGGATTCTCCGCCGATTACGAACATCGGGGATGGCGCTGAGGGAGGCGCTCCCTGAGCCTGTGGTGCGGGCTTCCAGCCTGCACCCGCCGCGGTTCATGGGCCCTGAGCAGGTCCGCAAGGAACAGGACGCTTCCCTTGAGCTTTGAGGTTTGAGCTTCGGACGGAGCCCGTCGATCCCGCCCCTCAGCGGGCGGATTGTTTGACCGGCACGGCCTCCAGGACCCGGACTTCGAAGGGCGCGAGTCGCACCCGCCACGGCGTGGTCGCCTCGACGGTCTCGGCGGCCTTATTGACATCCTCGGCCCAGGGACTGGCCACCCGATACCGCTCCGGCGCTCCGGGGGGGAGCTCGAAGGCGGTGTGCAGCTCGAGGGTGATGTCCTGCGGTTGGTCGTCCGGATTGCGAAGCATCACCACGCCACGGCGCGGGGACCAGGAGGCATAGCCGTAGACCTCGAGGCGGGCGGGGTCGCCACCGATCCAGTGCGTGTCGACCAGCACCTCGGCGTGAGTGCGCGCCCAGCGGGCGGCTTCGGCCAGCACTTGCCAGTCGGTGGCCGTCAGCTTGTCGGGCTGGATGTACAACTCCTGGAGCCCCGTACCGCTGCCGAAGAAGGCGCGCACGTCATCCTTGAAGCCGGCGGAGTTGAAGGTCGGATCGCCGGCCGAGCCGTGTCGGGAGTACGCCACACCCTGCGTCATGAGCGCGTTGAGCGGATAGAGGGGACCTTTGCCGACGACGTTGCGGTGGACCTCCTGGTCGCGGTAGGTCAGCCACTGCTGTTGGGTGGGGCCTTTGCCGGCCAGGCCCATATCACCGCCCTGCCGCCAGACGGAGTCGGCGTAACGCAACCAGAAGGGCGACGGCCACGAGCCGGTGGTGAGGTTGATATAGAGGTCGGGGTCTTCGCGGCGGAGTTCGAGCATGAGCCGGCGCATGGCCTCCGTGTCACGGACGTACTCGGCCCCGCCGTCGGCATACATGCCTGTGGCGATGCCGTCGAACTTGAAGTGGTTCACGCGGTACTCGCGGATCTGGCGGACGCAGGCATCCCGGAAGGCGGCGTAGTACTTCGGGCCCGCGAGCGAGAATCCGGTCGGGTTGGTCTCATAACCCTGCGCGCGGCCAAAGGCCAGCCGCTGTTCGCGGGGTTCGCCGTAGCCGCCGAAGGGCGAGAGCCACACACCCAGGCGCGTCCCGTACTGGCGGGCGAGTTCCGCCAGCGGGGCGAAGCCGCGCGGGAATCCGGCGTGGAACTGCCAGAGGGTCCTGGGATCATCCCAGCCGTCGTCGAACACCAGTGCATCCATCACGACGTGGTGCGGCTGGAGGAAGCGCTCGCCGACCAGCCGGATGGCCTCGAGGCAGTTGGTCTCGTTGAGGGCGAACGGATGCCAGGCAATGTCATACCAGGAGTTGTAATGCAGGAAAGGACGGTAGGGATGGGCCCGCTCGCGTTCGAGGTAGTGCAAGAAGCCGCGCCGCAACTGGCCGGGCGGGGTGACCCCAAGGACCAGGCTGGGGGTGAGGCGTTCGCCGGGGTGCAGCGGAGCGTTCCAACGCACGCGGCAAGTCACGCGGTTCTCCGCCGAGACCTGATTGAGCCCCATCGGATCCTCGGCGCCCAGGAAGAAGGGGCCGGCCACCACGGGCGAGCCGTCCACGCGTCCGACCGTGCGGGGCTCGGGGAACCGCGCCTCGAGCCAGGAGATGGTATCGAGAGCGAAGTCCGGCGTCGTGGCCGTGAGCTCGAGTTCCTGCCGCACGTAATTGGCATCCTCACGAGCGATGGCCCGCCAGACCACCGCGAGGCGCCGGTCGGAACTCCGCAGCGTGGCCTGAACCTGCCGGCCGGGCAGTCGTTCGGCCAGCCGACTCGACCCACGTTCGCCGGCCAGTCGGGTGACCCGCGGCGGGCCATCCAGCCGCAACACCGACGCGGGGTAACGCGAACCGTCCCGCAGGGTGATGACGAACACTTCGCCGTCCAGCGGCACGTTGCTGCCGGTGGTGGCGTCGCGGAGCGTGCCCGGCACGAGGCCGCCGTCCTTGAGGACCCAGGTCAGGGAGAGGGCGCGGTTCTCGAAACGGATCGTGTCCGCGTTCACGCGGAATTGCGGACGGCCCGGGCGCGGTCCGGGATACTCGAGGGCGACCGCCGGGCACACGGCGCCCAGCGCGAGCACCAGCAGGAGCAGCGGGAACGCCGGAAGCCCCGCCCGTGGCCTCACGGCAGGGCACAAGCGGGGAAGGAACATGGACGCGAAGCAGTGGATCGGTTTCACGCGCGCCATTTCACGCCACAACCGGCCGAAGACGCAACGGGATCTGACATGCCGTAGGCGGCAGCGGGCGGAGGAGCCGGGGTGCTTCCCGTCACCGGGGGCGGGAGGTGGAGGGGCTTGGCAACCCCGAACGGGCCAGGGATCCGCGGGAAGCCCCGTTCTGCCTTCGGCCTTCGGCCATCACGCTCCTGACTTCGGGGCGTCGGCTCAGGCGCCGGATCGAGCCGGCGGTAGTTCACGTGCAGCGCATCGAGGCGCTCGAGGTGAACCGCCAGCCGCCGCAGGAAGCCCGCATAATCCCGTGGGGCAGGGTGGCTCCAGAGGACCTCAGCGAGCGCGATCGCGCGTGGGAAGGCGAAGTACTCGACGTCCCGCGGCTCAAAAAGGTATTCGCCCCAGATGTTGCCTTGAGCTCCGAGGATGTGTCGGGCGCGCGCCGCGTCGAGGGCCTGCGGGATCGGGTCGAAGCCATACACCTTCGCGAGCGGGATGAAGCCGCCGATGGACTCCGGCTCGCCCGGCCCCTGCGCCTGGGCGTAGTCGAAGTAACAGTGCGTGGTGGGTGACATCACGACGTCGTGACCGAGACTGGCGGCCGCGATGCCGCCTTCCCAGCCTCGCCAGGACATCACCGCGGCGCCCGGGGCCAGGCCGCCTTCGAGGATTTCGTCCCAACCGATCAGGCGCCGGCCGCGGTCGGCCAAGAACCGGGAGAGACGGGCGGTGAAGTGGCTCTGCAGCTCCGCCTCGTCCTTCAGACCCAGGGCCCGGATGCGGGCCTGACATCTCGGGCATTCCTTCCACCGGTTCTTCGGCGCCTCGTCGCCTCCCGTGTGGATGAAGGCGCCCGGGAACAGTTCGATCACCTCGGCCAGGATCGCCTCCACGAACTCGAGGGCGTGGTCGTTGCCGGCGCACAGGATGTCGGGCTCGATCCCCCAGCGGGTGCGCACCTGGAAAGGACCGCCCGTGCAGGAGAACTCGGGGTACGCGGCGAGGGCCGCGCGGAAGTGGCCGGGCATTTCAATCTCGGGAACGATCGTGACGTGGCGCGTCGCGGCGTAGGCCACCAGCTCGCGCACCTGCGCCTGCGTGTAAAAGAACGGACCGTAGGGCGTGCCATCGCCCGCGTTGCGATCCCCGCGCTTGGGCGATTCAGGGCGCACCGACCCGACACTCGTCAGGCGGGGGTAACGGCGGATCTCGAGACGCCAGCCCTGGTCGTCGGTGAGGTGGAGCTGGAGCGTGTTCAGCTTGTGCAGGGCCATCAGGTCGATGAACCGCTTGACGAACTCGACCGGCAGGAAGTGTCGGGCCGGATCGAGCAGCAGGCCGCGCCAGCCGAACCGGGGACTGTCTTCGATCTCGACCGCCGGCACGGAGAGGCCAGGGCCGGCGGTGTGCTCCGCGTCAGACAGTCCGGGCGCGGGCCGCGCGGGCAGCAACTGGCGCAGCGTGATACCCGCGTAGAACAGACCGGCCTCGCCCGTGGCGCGCAGCCGGACACCTTCGGCTGCGACGGACAGGCGGTACCCCTCCCTGCCGAGCCGTGGTTCGAGGGCGGGATCGTGTTCGAAGACGATTCCGGGCCTGCCGGGATCCGTCTCGGTGACGGTGAGCGCAAAGCCTGTGGCCAGGCGGAGCGAGTCGCCCACGGTGAGCGCGACGGCACGGGTGGCCGCGCTGGCGACGAGAGGCGTGGTGGGCGCGAGCGTGAAAGCGCCGGCGTGCCACTCGAGGCGGGTGGGCTGGGGATCAGCGAAGGTCGCGACGCCGGCGGTTCGGCGCCCGCGAGGGTCAGGCAGGTGGTGACGAGTGTCCAGGGCCGGGCCAACGCATCGAGTGGGTGCATGGGGTGAGGATGCCTTCGAGCTGGCGAACGCCGCAAGACGGCGCAGCGCTGGCGGATTTCGCTGGTGATGTCCAACGTTTGCGGGTTGCAACATCTGTGGAAGGGCAGGCCAAAGCCATCACCTGAGCGTCGTTCCAGTCCGCGCGCGTCACTGCCCGGCGGGGATGAACTTGAAACCCCGGATCACCACCTCCACCTCCTGCCCGTCCTTGGGCGGCCGGCCCCGAAACAGCCAGAGGTTGAGGTGCACCGGCATGGGCTGCTGCGAGAGGTAACGCGTCGGCTCCGCGGGGCGGTAATCCCACCGGGCCAGCTCGTGCTGATCGTCGTCCCGGAGGCCTTCGAGCAACTGGAACCGGACCTCGTTGCGGCTCCAGACAAACCGATGCGTGGCATCGTCGCCGCCCAGCACGAATGGGAACGAGTGCGTCACCTGCTTCAAACCCGCCTCGACCGGCCACACCGTGAAGTTGCCCATCGGGTTCCGCGCCTCGCCCCACCGCGCGAACTCGATGTCGATCTCGTGCGTGGCATCGGGCCCCACATCGCGGGTGGGGTAGTTGAACAGGCCGAGCACCACATTGTCATCGAACCGGTCGAGCCGGCCGGTGGTGCGAAACTCGTACCGCCCAAATCCCAGCCGCTGCGCCAGCGTTATTTCGGCGCACGACCACCTGCCGTCCCGATGGCTGATCTTCAAGTGCAGGTTGGTGGCGGCGTCCAGCCAGACGTTCTGCTCGTCCCACACGTTCGGGCCGGGCCCGCCCTGCCCGGAACGAACGGTCCATCGGTAACCGCCGAAGACGATCTCCTTCGCCGCCGCGGCAGGGGAGGCCCACACCCCGATGCCGCACAGCAGCCCGAGAAGGGTCATTGCCCGGCACGTCGCCGGGAGCGAGAGACCCCTGCGCCGGCCGGTCCGTGGGGTGGCGTCGTTCGTTGCGGTGCGCTGGCGTGCCTCAGGCCGGGTTGGTTCCGGCAGGTCGTGGTTCGTGTCCGTGTTCATGGCGATGGCAAAGAAGCAGGCAACCGCAAGTCCAGCCAGTGCGGCGTCAGTTCAAGCAAGGCTGGAGGAACCCCGGCGGGAGCGCCCTGAACGACGCCGCGACGCCGGCCTTGCTCGTCCGTCCACAACGCCAGGTCGATCGGGGAATCGAGCATCAACGCGATGCCGCCGCCCTGAAACCGGCTCAGCCCACCGGCCGCGAGGGCCTCGAGCCGGCCCGACTCGTTCAGGCGGACGGCGAGCAGCCCCACGGCGTCAGCTTCGATCGGGTGCCCGGACACCTCCTCCCGGATGGCGAGCGGGTCCCCGGCCGCGTCATCGCGTCCCGATACCCAGAAACGGGTACCATCCACGAGCCGGCCCGTCCCCGCGCGAGGGGGCGCCGCGGTCGCCACATCCCAGCCGATGCTCCCGGTGGCCGGCGTTTGCGGCGCGACCCCGGCACCCTGCAGGTGCCGGACGATCTGTTCCGCGCAGGAAGCCGCCTCTGCTGCTGATCGAATCTCCGAGGGCCAACGGGTCGCAACGGGCTGCGCCTCGAAGTCGCGGGTCCGTTCGCCCACCCGCCACAGCGCCGTGCGACCCCGGGCGGCCTGGTCCACGAAAGCGAGGGTGTCGGCCGGTTCGAATTCCGGATGGTACAGCACCGCGGCCGCATAGCGTTGGGGGCCGTAGCTGACCCAGCCCGCTTCATCGACGCGCAGTGCCCCTGACTGGATCTCGTCGGCCGGGATGAGGTCCGCGGGGTAACCCTGGCGCCAGAGCGCGCTGGCGAGACCGAGGCCGACGTCGTTGTAGTGCGGTCCTGCCCAGTTCATGGCTGCGGCATGGCCGAAGACCACCGCCACCGGACAATCCAGGGGTGCCCGCGCGATGAAATGCAGGAGGCGCAGGCGCGCGTCGCCCCGCATCAGACCGCCCCGCAGCAGCGCGGCGATGTTCTCGAGACCCAGGGCGTTGGCGGCGGGGTAGACGGGATGGAAGTTGATCCGGCCGCCGCCCAGCGCCGTGGCTCCAAAGGGCGCGCTCGTAGTCGGGCACCGTCGAGGCGTAGAACATGTTGACCCACAGCGGTCCCCCCATTTCTTGGCCAGCGCGGTGCGCACCGCGAAGGGCGTGACCTCATCGGTCTGGGCCAGGTCGCGCGTGGCGGCCCACCAGTGCAGGCCATTCTTCTTGAACTCGCGGAGGTCCGGGTTGGGCCACCACGTGGCGTGTGTCGCGGAGAGCGCGGTGGGACCAAAGAGCTCCTTCACGGCGCGGTGGAAGTCGTCCTCGAGAGCCGCATTCCGCTGCCAGGCCAGTTGCTGGTAATGGTTGATGGCGGCCTGCCATTCCCGTTCGCGGCCGCGTTCGCCGCGCCACATCAGCAGCGCATCCCGCACCAGATCCCGACCGCCAGTGCGTTCCGCGTACGCAGCCGCGTGGGGGCCCGAGAACCAGAAGTCGTTCTTCGCGGGACAACCGTCGAAGCACGGCGGGAATCCCCACTCGTCCTTGCACGCCCCGGCGAGCGGCAGATCGGCGTACTGACGCAGGATCCGGCGCTGGAACTCGATCAGGTGCGGGGCGAACACGTCCGGGGTCAGGTGGGCGAAGGCAGCAGCAACGACCGCCTGCCGGTCCGGGCCGGCGAAGGTGCCCGGGATCAAGATGCGGAGTTCGTTGGTGGCGGCGACGATCACGCGGCAGTCCGCGGTGATGTCCTCGACCGAATCCGGATCTGTCTGTCCCTCGCTGACCCGGCACCGATACACGCGCACCAGGCGGCTGGCCACCGGCACGTAGGGCGTGGTCGCGAACGTGTAATGATCCCCGGGCACATCCGCGGCGATCGTCAGCAGCGCGTCCTCGGGCTTGTCCAGGGCGATCTCGCGCAGGCGGAGCATCTCCTGCAGTTCCCCGGGATGCGCCTCTTGGAAGGCGCGTCGGGCGAGCCGGACATCCAGGTCCATGACCAGCTTCATGCCGTAGCGTTGCGCGTAAGCGGCGGCCCGGCCGATCTGGTCATGGACCGCCGGTTCGGTGACTTCCCGTTGCGGTACGCGCAGACTCGTCGTCAACCGGTTGAACGCCGCGTGCTGGCCCACCAGGTCGAGGAACGGCCGGTAACCCTCCGGCTGGAACTCCGCTTCCGACCAGAACCAGCAACCCAGACTCGGCAGAACTCCTGCCGGCAGACGCGTGGACGTCGCGGGCGCCGACGCGGTCTCCGCGGCGGCCGTTGCCCCCCGTCGCCCCCGCCCGCCGACTGCGGTCTCGCACTGACTTCCCACGTCAACACCCCGGACGCGGGCAACAGGATCTCTTCGCTGCCAGCAGGGACGAACGGCGCGGGTTCCGTCGCGGGTTGACCCGCCAGCGTCACCGCGCGTTGCAGCCCTTCGCGCCTCAGGCCGTACACGGCCGGGTCAAACGGGAAGGCGAACCGGACCGGGGCTTCGCTGACATTCACGAACAGGAGCAGGGCACGGTCCTCCGCCGGCAGTCGCCACGCCCCCGCGAGGACGGCCGGGGTGGTGACGGGCCATTCTCCCGACC
Organism: Verrucomicrobiota bacterium; assembly: GCA_027493615.1. Lineage (GTDB taxonomy): Bacteria > Verrucomicrobiota > Verrucomicrobiia > Limisphaerales > J093 > DSVZ01. Next base: position 559,748 of record JAOSKK010000012.1, on the reverse strand, counting down.
ATTGCCAGTCCGCGGTCACGTCCGGGATCTCGCCTGTGAGCCGCGGCGGACGCGCCATCTCGCCCGCGTAGAAGTAGCGCCGGTGGTTCCAGCGGGCGTGGATGAGTTGGTGGACGAACTCGCGGTTGGGCGCGGCGCCAGCCTGGGCCGGGTCGAACCACCCGATCTGCTCGCCGAACACGAGTTGCTGGCCGGCCTTCATGCGCAGGGCCTGGGCTTGGGTCGGCCCGCCACGATACGCGCGACCGAACATCTGGATCGTGCCGCCGTAGACCGCGGGGAAGGCGGGCACCTGGCCGTGGTGTTGCCAGTGCCAGGTGAGGTAACCGTCAAACCACCGGAGGAACGGCTCGCCATTGCATTCCGTCGTGAGCATCCGGTCGGACGGCATCTCGCGCCGGATCGCGTCGAGCAACGCCCAGTAGCCTTCCGTCCACCAATGCCCACCCCCGAGCGGATGACCATGGGTCGCGTCCGTGCACAAGGTGGGTGCCGCCGCCGCGATCTGGTCGATGTACACGCCGCGCGTGCCCTCCTCCTGCTGCAGGCGCCGCACGATCGTGCGCACACGCTCCTGCCAGAGGGGCGTGGTCGGGCACATCACGGCGAGGGTGACCGGTGCCCCGTTGGTCTCCTGGCTGCCGTAGCGTTCAACGAAAGGCTCACCGTTCTCCTGCTTGGTCGCCGCGGGCCGGGCCACGCGGGTGAACTCGAAGTCTTCCGCGCCGCGGTCTTTCGTGTCCCAGAGCCGGCCGTTGATGTACGGCATGACGAACACCTCCGCGGCCTGCAACTCCGCCACCGTCGCGGCGAAACCGGGCTTGGTCGGGAAGTAGTGAGGATAGTCGTTGTCGAAGGGGATCTGGTGCCAGTTGTACCAATGGAATCCCACCGGCAGGCCCAGCGCCTCGCGGAACGCGGTGACGGCCGGCTGGCACGCCTCCGGAGCCCCACCCGTCATCACCCACGCGCTCAGCTCGCGCATCCAGCGCGGGGTGTCACGACGTCCTTCCCGTGGATCGAGGGCCGGCCACCAGCGCGCTTCCCGCTCCGCCCACGCCCGGTAGATCCGGGCGGCGTCGAACCAGTCCCCGCGCAGGAGTTGCCACACGACCTCGCCGCTGGTCACGAAGTCGTTGCCCGGCCGGGTCAGGTCCGGGGCGGGCACTTCCACGGCCAGCCGCACCGTCCGGGCGGCGGGCGTGCTCTTGAACTCGAGGTGCTTCGTGCTGCCCCACGGGTCATGGAGCCCGACGTACAGCCCCGAGGGCGAGGGCCCCTCGCGGTAGGCGGCCAGGAACTGCATCGAGCACCACCCATCGGGGTAATTGCCGCGATAGTGGAAGTCGCGCTGCCACACGCCGCGCTGGAGTTCACCGGGCCCGCGCGGGAACAGAATCACGCCCTCCTCGCCCGGGTCCGCCAGATCGAGCAGGGGAAACACCACGCGGCGCACGGTCCAGACCGTGCTCTCGTTGTCGACGCGAAGGGTCCAGCGCAGCGCGCTCTGATCCGCATCCGGAACTGCCGAGGTGCGGACGGTGACACCCAGCGGGCCACCCTCGAGTGGGTCGGCCCAGCGGAATTGCAGCGCGCCGTCGGAACGTTCCATGCCGAAGTCGCGCCAACCAGTGGCGGCCGTCAGGATCCGTTCGTGCCGCGTGGCCACGTGGCGCACGACCAGTTGGAACAGGGGCGCCCCGCTGCCTGCCAGCCGCGACTGCGTGCGGACGTCCTGCAGGGACTCGAGTTCAATCCCACCCGCGGCGCGCCGGAACGTGGCCACCAGATCACCCGCCGTGCAACCGGTGAGAATCGACGCCTCGTTCGGTCCTGGCGCCGCGGCGTCCGCAGCGTCTGCCCGGCTTGAAACGGGCGTGGCGTCGGCAAACAGGACAAAGGCGAGGAACGACGCGAGGCGGCGGGTTTGCCGCCGGGAGGGTATGCGCGTGCTCATGGGTGCCGCGAGCATACGGCGGCCCGTCGCGAAAGCCAGCTCAGCCGCGTCGGTTGGCCCGCCAGAGGAGCCAGGCGCCCAGCCCGTAGAACAGAAGATTCGGCACCCACAAAATCAGGTGCGGATGGCGGTCGGGGTACGTCTGCCAGGCTTGGGCCAGCACCACAAACCCGTGGTAAACCACGACCAGCCCGAGGGCGATGCCGACGCCGGCACTGGTTTCGCGCCGATGCGCGCGCACGGCGAGGGGGATGCCCACGAGCGTGAAGCCCAGGCAGGCAAACGAGAACGCCACCTGGCGGTGCATCTGCACCACCACGGGCGTGACGTCCACCCCCAGATGGCGCAACTCGTAGTACATGCCCAGCAGTTCTCCCATCGTCATGTCGGTGAGCGGTGGGTTTCCCAGGGTGGGACGCGACAGGTCGACCGGGAGCGGCAGGACCATGCTGCTGAGATGAGCGGGCTGCCAGGAGGCCACGTTCACCACCTCGACCTCGGCCATTTCGAGCTGCAGCACCTGGTTGGTCGTGTCCAGGGTCAGCGTGGCGCGTGGGGCCGAGAAGATCGTTTCGACGCGGGGCGCGGCGGGTGGGGTGGCGGGGGCTGGTTCGCCGTTCTCGGTGGGCGGAGCGTCGGGGACCGGGGGTGGGGCGTTGGTCTCCATTTGATAGACGACCAGATGCCGCAGGTTCGGTCCATCCACGCCCCCAACATAGATGATGTAGTGCCGGGCGAGGCGGACGAATTGATTCTCCTGCAGGAGGGCGGTGGGGCGTTCCTTGCCGATGCGGAAGAGGAGCTCCTTGTAAGCCATGCGCCACTGGGGACCGAGCTGGAGGTTGAACCAGGCGCTCAGGCCGCATAGGAAGACGCTCAGCAGGAGGATCGGGCCGCTCAAGGCAAGGAGGCTGATGCCCCCGCCCGGGCGGCGGTGAGTTCCTGGTCCGCGCTGAAACGGCCGAACACCAGCAGGGTCGAGGTGAGCAGGGCCATGGGCAGCGCGAACACCATCACGAAGGGGATGAGGTACGCGAGGGCTTGCAGGATCGTCAGCAGCGTCGCCTGGCGGTTGACGAGGAGTTCGAGGATTTCCTTGAGGAGGTTGCCCAGGAGCAACACGAACGTGAACACGGCCAGGGTCAGGCCCAGCGAAGCCAGCACCTGGCGGGTGAGATAGAGGTGCAGGGTTTTCATCCGGCGGAGGCCCGCCGGGGCGATCGCCGGCGGATGGCGGGTCGCACGACAGACCGGGCTTTCACCCCTCGGCGGCCTCGCGCTCGCGTTCCTGCCGGGCCCAGCGCCGCGCGATCAGGAGCGAGCCTTCGTACAGCAGTTGGAGCGGCAGGGCCATGAGCACCATGGTGAGGGGATCGCCCGACGGGGTCACAACCGCGGAAACGATGAGGTTGCCGACAATGAAGTACGCGCGGTACTTGGCCAGCATCTCGTGGTCCACGAAACCGACCTTCACCATGGTCAGGATCACCAGCGGCAACTGGAAGCTGAGCCCCATCCCCAGCATGAACTTGGAGACGAAACTCACGTAGTCCTCCGCCCGCCATTCGTCCGCCCCGAACCCCATCCACTGCGAGAACTGGACCGAGGCCATCAAGGCGACCTGCACGATCAGGAGATAGCAGAAAGCGAGTCCGGCAAAGAACAGGATGCTGCCAAACCCTGCCACCCGGTAGATGAACGCCTTCTCCCGCACCTTCAACGCAGGGAGCACGAACTGGCCGATGAAGAAGATGACGAAGGGCGAGGCGATGACCAGCCCGCCATACACCGCGAGCTTCAGGGCCACCATGAAGGCGCTGATCGGTCCGTAGTTCTTCAGGACCACCATGTTCGGATCCCAGTCCGCCGGCAGGTCCGAGGTCTGGTACTGGAGGGCTAGGACGTGGTTCGACCCCAGCGGCACCGGCGTCAGCGTCAACGCCGTCACCCGGTTCGAGAGGTTCGCAGGCACTCCGACCGAACCCAGCGTGATCTTGGCCAGCTCATTCGTCCCCAGCATCAGCGGGATCTTCTGGCGGGAGGCGGGCAGCATGCGTTGGGCATGCTTGAGGGGCCACATCAGGAAGGCTACCAGCTTGTCGCTCGCCACCAGGCAGACCAACGTTCCCAGCAGAATCGACGAAATCACTTTCAGGAGCGTCCAGCGCAGATCCTCGAGGTGGTCGAGGAACGGCTTGACGGGACCGCCGCCCTCCTCCTCTTCGTCCTCCGCTTCCTCTTCGAGCGGCGTGGCTCGCCGCGAACGGTGGGCGGGCACGGCGGGCGGTGCATAAGCGGCGGGCGTCGAAGCGGGGGACGCGAAGTCCGTTTCGGCCGACCCCGCAGCGCTCACCCCGCCCGGGTACGCCGGATAGCCGCCTTCGGCAGCGGGCGATTCGGCGGCGGGTGACTCGGCGGTGGGCGTCGGGTCCGGGGAAGTGCCTGGGAACTCCGAGGGCGGGGGAAGCCGGCTCGGCGGCTGCGGCCTCGGGATTGGGGGATACCGGATCGGCTGTAGTGGGCGCCCGCCGTTTCGGATTCGGGTTCGGATTCGGCCGACTTCGCCGGGGAATCGGGTCGGCCTGGCGCGGGAGGTCAGCCGTACCGGGATCCTTTGGGATGGGCGACGTCGGTCTTCGAGCCTTCCCAATAGGCTGCGACCGGCCCGGGAGACTCCTGCGCCATGTCTCTCACCCGGCCTCAAGACACCCAGCCCTTGGCGGTGGGGGCAGGTTCGGTGGGATTGGCGGCGACGCTCGGGCGGGGCGGGGAGAGTGGGCTGCGAGGGGGTTCTTCCTCGACCGCACGCTGGAGCTCATCCTGGACCTCGCGCGAGGCCTTCTTGAACTCATGGATGCCCTTGCCCAAGCCCTTGGCGAGCTCGGGGAGTTTCTTGGCGCCGAACAGGAGCAGCATGACCAGCAGGATGCCCATGATCTCGGGCCAACCGAGAAAGCCGAACGAGTGGATTTCCATAACATTCATCGGGCGAAAGATACGCCCTCACCCCGGGGGGACAAGCGGCAAAACGAGTTGAGAGACGGACTCAGAGGTTGGCTGGCTGGTGCGGTAGGAGGCAGGAGAGGCAGGAACCCCGGCTCAGGGCGGCAACAAGAGAATGAACTCGCCGCGGCGGTTCCGGCTCCAGGCCAGTTCGTCGTGGCCGGGATCCGCGGGCATATCCTCACCCCAACTGCGGGTGCGGATGCGTTCGCCGCCGAGCCCGCGGCCGATGAGGTATTCGCGGAGCGCCAGCGCGCGGCGTTCGCCCAGTGCGCGGTTGTATTCCTCGGTGCCGCGCTCGTCGCAGTGGCCGTCGATGAGGAGCTTGTGCGTCGGCTGCAATTTGAGTTGGTCGGCGACGGAGTTGGCTTTCGCGAACTCGCTGGACTTCACCACGGAGCTGTCGAAGTCGAAGTATACGGTCGCGGCGGCAAACGCGTTCGTGTCCATCAGCATGCCTTCGAATTCACCCATGCCGGCGAGGGCGTTAAAGCCGGAAGGGGTCTGGGAGCCGATGCCGCCGGTGCCATCCGCGTCGAGGGTCCCGCCGCCGCCGATGGGGCCGGGCGTGGTGGTGGGTCCGGGCGCACGCATTGCCCGCGCCGGGATCGGGGTCACGGCCTTGGGGGACTTCCGACAGCCGACCCCGCCAACCACCACCGCGATAGCCACCGCGATTGCATTCAGGCAAAGCGTCCGTTTCATGTGTGTGAATTCTACTGAGACCGTATTATTTGGCCCACGCCGGTTGCGAGCTCACGCCGACGGTGTGGGGCAAATCCTTGGATTGTTTGGTGGGCACGTCAAGCAAAGACAGGACGCGCTTGCCTGCGCCGGCCCGCCGCGTGAAGGCGAGCGTCCGCGAGTTGCCGGCCCAGGCCGGGTCTTCCCCCGCGACGTACAGTTTGACCTCACCACCGCTGGCCGGCACCACGCAGATCTCGAAGTTCCGCATCTGCGCCGTGAAGGCGATCCAGCGGCCGTCGGGCGACCAGTCGGGTTCCGAGGGGTTGGCCACCCCCGCGGTGACCAGGCGGGTGAGGGTGCCGCCGGCCGCCGGGATGGTGGCCAGGACGCGACGCCCGCCCATGCGGGTGGCGACGCAGATCGTCCGGCCATCCGGGGACCAGCACGGCGAGGATTCGTCCTCGGGGGTCTTGGTCAACTGCCGGAGGTTCCCGCCGTCCAAGTCCGCCACGTAGAGGTCGGGGTTGCCGCCCTTGCTCAGGATCATCGCCACGCGCTTGCCGTCGGGCGACAGCGCGGGCGTGATGTTCGAGCCCGTGTAACGCGCCACGAGCTGCCGCGCGCCGCTGCCGAGGTCGTGTCCAAGGATGTCGGCGTTGCCAAACTTGTAGGTGACGTAGTAGAGCTTCCGCTGGCCGGGGACCCACGCGGGTGCCGCCACCACGGAGCCGTCCTGCGTCATGGCGCGAGCGCCGAAGCCATCGTAATCGGCCACGTAGATTTCGCTCGAGCGGCCCTTCACCACCTTGAACGCGATCTTGCTGCGGGCGATGCCGGGCTGGCCGGTGATCGCCTGGACCACGTCATCGGCCAGCGCGTGGGCCTGGGCGCGGAGCGTCCCGCCGGCGTAGGTCTTGGCCAGCTTGACCGCCTTGCTGACGTTGTCCGTGAGCCGTCCCTCGACCTGGTCACGGTTGCCGCCCCGCAAGGTGAACTGGGCGGCGTCCTCGGGCACGGTCTTGAACCCGACCACGAACAGATCGAATTCGAGGACGGCGGCGACCTCGCCGGTGTAGCCGACCAGGGCAATGGGGATGGGCTTCTGAGTGGCGGCGGCGTACTCGGTGATCTTGATGGCTTCCGCGGCGCGGAGGGGGGGTGAACAGCGTGGCGAGGGTGAACCCGCCGATCAGGAGCAGGGCAGAAGAACGCATGACGAGAAGGGGACGACTAGCCGGCCGCGCCGGCGGATTGGAGGTTGAACTCGATGTCAAATTCGCGCTGGGAATCCCGCGCGCCTTCGGGGAAAGGGCGTCCGATGGTGCGCACCCGGTCCAGCGTCGCACGCACCGACTGGTCGAGGGCGGCGTTGCCGGAACGGCGACGGATCTCGCTCGAAATGACGGTGCCGTCGCGCGCGATGACCACGCGGACGAGGACGGAGGCGCTGGCTTCGGTGGTCTCGCGCGGCTTGAGCGGGGCCCAGGCGGTGCGATAGATCAGGTCCACGTAACTCGAATAGCTGGCGTAGGTGGCGCCGCCCGTGCCGGGGACGGTCACGCTCGTGCTGCTGGAAAGGTTTTGCTGGAGGCCGGTCACCAGGCGGTTGACGCGCTGCCCGTGGATCTCGGCGAGGCGCCGGGACTCCGCCTCCGCCCGCTCGCGCTCCCGGGCCTCGGCCCGCTCACGGTCGGCCTTGGCACGGTCCGGCGGCCGGGTCACGGGTTTGAGGTTCGGCTCGATGCGGCGGGGCGGCGGCGCAGGTTCGGGTTCCGGGTCGGGCCGCTTGGGCGCGGGTTTGGGCGGCGGTTCGACCCGGGGAGGTGTCTTGGGCTCGGGTGCCGGCGCGGGGGGAGCCGGAGCGGGCGGCGTGACAACGGGCGGCGCGGGCTGGGGCGGGGGTGGCGAGGGCGAGCCTCCTCCTGGAAAGGGGAATCGGTCAGGTAATCCGGGATGAAGGTCAGGAGGGTGACCTCTTCGGTGGGGGGCACGCGGGCGGAGAAGCCGGATCCCACCACGAGCACCCCCAGCAGCACGGTGTGCAGGATGAGTGAGGCAGCCAGGCATTCGCGTTCGAGCCGTTTCATCGAGGGTTAGACGGCTCAGTGGCGAGCGAGATTCTGGTGAGGTTGTTGCGCAGAAGGCGGTCGATCAGGGGGTAGAAGTGGCGGGCCTGACTCTCCTGGTCGGCGCGGATCCGCACGACCAGTTCCGGATTGGCCTGGCCTTCCCGGACCAGCAGTTGTTCGAGTTGGTCGAGCGAAAAGGCTGTGCGATCGATGAAATACCGCCCCTGCTTGTCCACGTCCACGACCCGGATGTTCTCGCGTGGCACCCGCTGGACGGCCTGCCCCCCCTCGGGAAGGCGGAGATCCAAGCTCTGCTCGAGCAGGGGGTCGTGATGACGAAGATGATCAGGAGCACGAACGCCAGGTCCAGGAGCGGGGTGATGTTGATGTCGCTCAACGTCACCAGCGCGTTGCGTTGCGAGAAGCGGCGCATGCGACGCGGGACCCGGCCCTCAGCCGGGGACGGCTTCCTCGTCCTCCTCGCGCAGGAATTCGGTTTCCATCTTCGAGGCGAGTTCCTGCGCGAAGTTGTCCAGCTCGACCGTCAGGACGCGCAGGTTGTGGACGAGCCAGTTGTAGCCGAACATCGAGGGATGGCGACCAAAAGGCCGGCCACGGTCGTGATGAGGGCGGCGGCCACGCCGGGCGCCATGGCCGCGAGGTCGGCCCGGCCGCCCGCGACGGCGGCCTTGGCCACGCCGCTGAAGGCGCTCATGACCCCCCAGACGGTGCCCAGCAGGCCGAGGAACGGGGCGCCGGACACGGCGATGGCCAGCAGGATGAGACCGGACTCGAGCTTGAGGGACTGCTGGGCGACGGCGCGTTCGAGGGTGCGCTTGACGTGCTCCATCGCGGTCAGCGACACCCGCGATCGCCGGTCGCCCTCCCGGGAGCGCAAGCGGGTGTCGAGTTCCTGGCAGCCGCCCTGGTAGACGGCGAAGAGCGGGCAGCCGTCCACCTGCACACGCCGGTCGAAGATGGCCAGGACGTGGCGCTGGCTGCGGAACTCGGCGTCGAAGTAGCCGTTGAGCTTGCGCGCCTGGCGCATCTCGACGGCCTTGGTGGCCATGATGGACCACGCGATGATCGAGAAGAGCAGGAGCAGGATGATGATGGCTTTGCCTTCGAAGGTGGCCTGATTCCAGATGTAAAGCAGGTCCAGCTCGCTGCGGCCGAGGATTGGGATACCGGTGATCATCCAACACCTTGCGGTTCGGGCACGTTTTCGGGGATGGTTAGCGGCGGACCCGATCAGCGTCAAAGGCTTTTGCCGACGCACGTGCGGCGGGTTGTCCACGCGTTGTTCCCCGTCGCGCCTCCGGTGCGAACCGGGGCGACGCCAGTTCGAAGGCAGAACGGCTCAGGGACACCGCGGCGGGGGCGCGAGGACCTGGCGGAGGATCCTCGCTGCCAACGCTTGGAAGTCAGCGTAGGCGTCGTGCACCGCGACGGCGTGGCTCCCGATGGCCCCTTGAGCCGGGGTCAAAGCGAAGATCGGAGTGCGCGCTTCCTGGGCCATGGGAATGAGACTGCGGTAGTGTTTGAGTGTGGCCAGGCAGTGAGGATCACCAGCCGGGGCCAGGGCTGCGCCCCCCGTTTCGCCGAGGACGCTCTGGTGATAGACCCCAGGCATCCGTTTCACCCACCGGTCATAGGCCTTCACGGGGCGGGTCAACCGGACACTGTGCTGCTGGACGATGTAGCCCACCGGCTGCATGGTCCCCTGGGGCAGTTCGAACGACGGGGTCTGCCAGTTCTCCAGCCGCTTGCGCCACAGGGTGCGCCACGATCGCAGTGTCGGCCCGAGGTTCTTGAGACCCTGCAACGAGAAGAGGTCGGCACCCAACGGAATCACGACGTAGTCGGTTCCGATGAGCACCGACCGGTTGATGGCACCGAGGTTCGGGCCGACATCCGCTAGGATGAGGTCGGCCTGGACGCCGCGGGCCGCCATCTGGGCCACTTGCCAAAAGGCGGTCAGAATTCGGAAGGACCGGTACAGATTGCTGTCCCCCATGCTGTCGGGCCAGACGTTCGAGAGCGTCTCTTCGAAACCAGCCAGGGCCACGTCGCCCGGAATGAGATGCAAACCGCGGGTCAGGTTGATGAGCACCGGCTCCTGCAAATCGCCCACCTCCATAAGCGGTTGAACTGCCCGATAGATGGTGACGGGGCCGGTCGAGTTCTCCCAAAGCTCTTCCAACCTCTCTTCCTCCAGGAACGCCGCGGTGAGGTTGGCCTGCGGATCCAGGTCCAGGGCCAACACACGGTGCCCCATCTCGGAGCACATCCAGGAAAGGTGATAGACCAGCGAGGTCTTGCCGACGCCGCCTTTGTTGTTGAAGAAGGTGATGACGGGGGTGCTCATGGGGCAGGGCGAAGGGTGACCAGGACATGGTTTTGGGCAGGCAGCAATTCCATGGGGGATTGCCGTTATCGGCCAACCGCTGGCGAGCGATGGCCAGTCCCACGCCGAACCGCTGCACGAAGCCAAGTACCCGCATCGCTTCGGCAAGGTTGCGGTTTCGGTAGTCCACGACGCCTGGCTGGCCGAAGTTCTCGATGGTCACCAAGCCAAAGGGGCCGCCGGGGCTGAGGATCTCGATCCGGTCGTTGAACCACGTGATGCGAACCGGCGCGTTGGTTGCTTCGTAGGTGCGGTGCATCACCGCGTTGCGGACCAACTGCTGCAGCGCGGGCAACGGGTAATTGGAGGTCCGCTTTTCTACCGGACCGGCGGTGGGGTCCACGCGGGTCTGCACATAGGCTGCCAGCACCACGTCCAGTTCGCGCAGCAGCGAAGCCAGCGGTCCGGAGATGCGCTTCGAGTCCAGGATGGGATCGCTGAGCTTGCTGCCGCCGATCCGAAGAAACTGGATGTAGTCGCCACCAATGAAGTCCTCCGGACGCACGCCGAGGACGAGAACCCCGAGCATCGTCGGCGTGGGTTGATCGGCGGTGGCGATCATCCGGCAGGCGGCGAGGCGCTCCTCGTAACTGCGGTCGTTCGCAGCGAGGATGTCCGGCGCGAATGCCGCGGGGAGATAGTCCTCCTCGAACAAGCGACGGTTCAGATCGGCAATCGTGGAGGACGGGATCGGTTGCAGGTCGAAGGGCAGGTCGCGATGACGACGCTTCTCATTCAAGATGCGCTCATCCTGTGCGGTGGCGATCCCGCGCCGGGGTCCGAGCCGAATCCAGATCCGGCCCCGGTAACGGACCGGGGGCGTCCGCAGGTTGCACGGTGACCACAGCCATCTCCGTCCCCTTCAGGAGGCGCTTCTCGACGAGTAAGGTTGGCGGCGGGAGAATCTGCCCGTCGGTCTTGATGTCCGCCAGGGTGCGGAGGAGTTCGTCGGTGATCGGCAGGCGCGAGGAGGATCCATCGTCCTTGGCGCCGACCAACAACACGCCGGGTTTGCCGTGGTCCGGTAGATCATTGGCGAACGCACAGATGGCCTGCCGCCCCTTGTCGGGCGCATCGCCCTGCCACGTTTCCTTGCGCTCGGCCAGGTCGGATTCGGTTTCGGTCAAGAGCCTTTCAAGCTCCGCATCGCCATATCGCATCATTACGGTCAAAGCCTACCAGAGACACGAGATGGAGCGCGAGCCGCCTGTTTGATGACGCCGTCTGCGGCCTCGAAATGCCGCGCCGATCCGAGGTCTTTTCGCGAGTGATCCAGGTGCCTGGACGGGGCCTGGATGCCGGGCTGCTGGCAGACGGTTCTCCCTGTCGGTTCGGCTGCCCGATCGGAAGGGCCCGCAAAGGGGGTGGCCAAGCGCACCACCGCGGGGCGCTAGGCTGGGCCCATGAACAACCACCTGCGCGCTTTCCTCGCCCTCTTCTGGCTCGCGAGTTTCCTCGGCCTGGCCGGCTCGTCCCCGGCGCGTGCGGCCGAATCGCCGGACGCCCTGCCCCGGGCCTGGGTGGATGGCACGGGCCTTGGCTGGCGGGCGCTGGGCGAGGCCGATTTCACGAACGTCAATTGCCACGCCGACACGTGGACCTGGAAGGACGGGATCATCACCTGCACCGGCCAGCCCATCGGGGTGATCCGCACCTGGCAGACCTTCACCAACCTCGAACTCGTGGTGCAGTGGCGACATCTGCAATCGGGGGGCAACTCCGGCGTGTTCCTCTGGGCCAGCGAGGAAGCCCTCACGGGTCTCCAGCCCGGCCAGCTCCCGCCCGGCGGCATCGAGGTCCAAGTCCTGGATCACGGGTATGCCGAGCAGTACGAGAAACAGACCGGAAAGAAGCCGGACTGGTTCACGACGAACGGCGACGTCTTCCCGGTGGGCAAGTCCCGCATGGTCCCGTTCCCGCCGGCGGCGCCGAACAGCCAGCGCAGTTTCCCGCGCAAGAACCTGAGCAAAGGGGTGGGCGAATGGAACCATTACTACGTCCGCGCCATCAACGGCGAGGTCCGCCTCTGGGTGAACGGCGAAGAGGTCTCGGGCGGGACGCGCTGTGAGCCGGCCAGCGGTTTCCTGTGTCTGGAATCCGAGGGCGCGCCGCTCGAATTCAGGGAGCTGCGGATCCGGGAGTTGCCGTAGCATCGCGCGTGTGCTGGCGCAACCCGGCCAGCCGCACCGCCAGCTCATCCAGTTCGGCGCGCGCCGGCCGATCGCCGGGCCCACCGTTGTAGTGGTTGAGCATGAGGGCGAACACCAGGGGTTCGCCGGCCCGGGTGGTCACGTAACCGGCGAGGCTGTTGACCCCGCTCAAGCTCCCAGTTTTCCCGTGCAGATTGCCCTCGGCGGCGCTGCCGCGCAGGCGGGTGCGCAGGGTGCCGTCCACACCCGCCACGGGCAGTGAGTTGGTGAAGACCCCGGCGTGCGGATGGCGGAGCATGTACTCCAGCAACCCCACCAGCGCGCGCGGGGTGACCAGATTGTGGCGCGAGAGACCGGAGCCTTCCTCCAGTCGGGCCTCGCCCGGGGTGAGCCCGGCGCGGGCGAGAAAGGCGGGCAATGCGCGCAACCCGGCCTGTTCGGTGGTCAGCTCCGGAGGCGCGGCAGGCAGGGCGGCACCCACTTCGAGCAGGAGCAGTTGGGCCTGGAGGTTCTGGGATGGCTTCATCATCCGGGGCAGGCGCTCGCGCAACGGCGGCGACCACGTGCCGCCGAGCTCGACCATCCGCCGGTACTCCAGGGGCGTCCGATCGCGGGCTTCGGCGTCCACCACCACCACCGAGCCCCGCACGGCGAGGCCGCGCCGGTGCAACGCCGCTTTCAGCTCGTGGCCCAGCCAGGCCGCCGGCCGCCGTACCGCGATGGACTCAGTCACGGGTCCGGTGCCGAGCGGCACCTTGCCCCGGGCGATCACGAGGTTCTGCTCGGGGGCACGGCGTATGTCGAGGCGACGCGCGGCATCCGCCGGCACCGTCTGGGCGAGGTTGCTGATCACCACGTAATGCGTTGAGGGAAGAGGAACACCTGGGCGGGCAGGCCCACCGAAGCCGCCGGACGGACGATGACATCGAGCGCGTTGTTGTTGACGCTCAGCGCGGAGACCTCCGCCCCGTAGTACCAGGACAGGTCGTCATATTCCCACCCCGACCCCAGGGGCGGCCCCCGGAAGTGGCTCGTGTCCGCCACGAGATCACCCGTGACCACGCGCACGCCCGCCGCCACCAGCGCATCCACCAGCGGCGCGAGCGCCTGGTCCCAATCGCCACCCGCGGCAGCCGGGCTCAGGCTCGGGTCGCCCCGCCCATACAACACGAGGTCGCCTTTGAGCACGCCATGAGCATCCGGGGGCGCTCGCATACAGTGACGTGCGCACGCGGTGCTCGGGCCCGAGTTGGTCCAGCGCCAAGGCACCGGTGAAGAGCTTCGCCGTCGAGGCGGGCACGAAGAACTTGTCGGCGTTGGCGGTGAACAGCACCTCACCGGTGTCGCGGGAGACGATGTGGATGCCCCAGTGGGCCCGGGCGAAACGGGGCTGGGTGGCGTGCCGTTGGATGGCGTCCCGTAGCGCCGCGAGGGAGTCCGGACCGAAGGTTCGAACCGGTTCGCCGGCCAGGCCCAGGCCGGCCATTCCGGCCAGCAGCAGCCGGATCAGTGCGCGCGTCAAGGTCATGCACGATGTTCGGTGCTCCGCCCTCGGCAAGCCACCCCAAAACCCGCCCTCAAACCCGCCCCTCCAACCCGCCGCTGCCCCGCCTCCCCTGCCGCCCCCGGGTCCGGCAGGGTCGTCCACTCAAGGCTCGCGCAACCCGGCCACCACCGGCAACCGCGCCGCGCGGAGGGCGGGAAACAGACCGCCCAGGAGGCCGATCAGAGTCGCGTACAGCACGCCCTGGACGAGCAGCGCGGGGGTGACGCGGAAGGCGAAGGCCACCTGGCTGAACGTCTGCCAGTTCATCGTCGCGGCCTGGTAACCGTTGAAGGCCAGGTAAGCCAGGCCGCCCCCGAGCCCGCCCCAGCAGGGCCATCAGCAGCGATTCCGCGAGCACCGACCCCACCACCGGTCCGCTGCCAAAGCCGAGGGCCCGCAGCGTGGCGATTTCGCGGGTCCGGGCCGCCACCGCCGAGTACATCGTGTTCAGCGCGCCGAACACCGCGCCCAGCCCCATGAGTCCGGCGATCACCGAGCCCAACCCCGTGATCAGGTTCGAGAGCAATCGGCCCTGTTCAGCGTAGTATTCGTCCTGACGCAGCACCTTCACGTTGAGACGCGGATCGCGGCTCAACGCCTCCGAACACGTCCAGCGCCCCCGGCGATGCGAGGCGCGCGAAGACGGACTGGTAGGTGTTCCCGCGCTGGTAGGCGTTCTGGACGGCGACCGCGTCGGTCCAGAGCTCCGATTCCGCCACGCCGCCGCGCGCCGTGAAACGACCCACGATGCGCCAATGCACCCGACCCAACCGCAGCGTGCCGCCCACGTCGAGGCCGGCATACTCCGCCGCCGCGCCGCTTCCGATGATGACCTCGTTGCGCCCCGGCTCGAAGCGTCGCCCCTCCACGATCCGCACCTGTTCCCGGACCTGGAAGGCGGCCTCCTCCACCCCGCGCAGGAGGACATTCGCGTCCGTCCCCGTGGTGCGTTTGGGGAGATTGATGATCACCAAAGCCTCCGCGGAAGCCAGCGGTCCCGTGGCCGTCCGGCGCACACCCGGCGCGTCCCGAATCCACCGCGCCTCCGCGCCCGTGAGCAGACTGACGCTTTCGCTGTCCGAACCGCTGCGCATCACGAGCGCCACTTCCGGGGATCCCGAGCTCCGCAGCGCCTGGCGGAAACCTTCCGCGATGGACAGGGTGCCCACCAGGACGGCCACCACCCCCGCGATGCCCACCATCGCGGCCGCCACCGCCCCGGCGCGCTGCGGGATGCTCGCCAGGCTGAAACGCGTGACCGCCGCCAGTTGTCGCAGCCAGTTGAAGGGTCCGCTCATGGTGCTCTGCTTTCCGAACTACCGCCGTCCGAGGGGGTTGGAAGTGCGAAGTTGGAGTGTCGAAGTCTGGCGGTCGCCCTTTGCCCTTTGCCCTTCGCCCTTCCCCTCACCCGCGGCGCAAGGCTTCGGCGATGCCCAAGCGGCTGGCCTGCCAGGCCGGCACCGCGCCGCTCACCAACCCGAGCAGCAGGGCCAGGCCCACGCCCACCCCGAGGTCGCGGACGGGGAAGTAGAAGTTCGGCAACGCCCCGCCCGTGGGATCGCCCGCCGCAATGAGCATCCCGGCGATGGCCAGGCCGGCCAGCCCGCCCAGGCCCGCCAGGAGACCCGACTCCGCGAGGACGAGGACCAGCACCTGGCCGTGGGTGTAGCCCATGGCTTTGAGCGCGCCAATCTCCTCGGTCCGCTCGCGGACGGCCTGGGCCATGGTGTTGGCGGCCACCAACAGGATGGTGAAGAACACCGCGCTGAGGATGGCGGTGAGGATCTGGCCGATGTCGCCGATCTGGCGGGCGAAGCCGGTCAGGAAGGCCTTCTCGGTTTCGGTCTTGGTTTCCGCCGAGGAATTGGCGAACTCCTCATCCACGCGGCGGGCCACCGCGGCGGCTTCCTCGGGGTTGCGGATCCGGATGGTGTACCAGCCCACCAAGCCCTCGCCGAACTGCCGGTTCTCGTCGAAGTAGTCGTGGCGGAAGAAGAGGGCGGTGGTGTCGGTGCCGCGTTCCTGCCCGTCGAAGATGCCCACCAGCTCGAACTCCCAGACCTGTCCGCCCTGCTTGGTGGTCCAGATCTGGGACAGGATGGGGATGCGGTCGCCCACCCGCCAGCCGAAGCGGGTTGCGGTGGTTCGGCCCACGATGGCGCCCGTACGGGTGCGCAGCCAGGCGCGCTGCTGGTCCTCGGGCAACCGGTACTCGGGGAACATCGCAAGGAACGGTTCGGGATCCACCGGCATCTGGGGGAAGAAATTCCTCGGGTCCTGGTACACCCCGCCGAACCAGGTCTGGAAGACCACGGCCTGCACGCCGGGCAGACCGGCCATCCGCTCGCGGTACCGGATCGGCAGCAGTTCGGTGAGCGAGACGCGGTGGCGGACGATCAACCGGTCCCGGCCGGCCACCTCGACGCCGGCGCCGAGCCCGACCCGGATGGCCGACAGGTAGCCGAAGAGGACGAACGCCACCGTGATCGAGAGCAGGGTGAGCAGCGTCCGCAGTCGTTTTCGCCGCAGGTTGCTCCAGAGGAGGGGCAGGAACCTCATGAGTTGCCAGGAGAATTCGGCTGGGTTAATTCGCCGTTACTTTCCATCATTTTTTGCTTGTGCGCCGCTGGTGGTTCGCATACATGGGCGGCATCAGACCATCAAACGCGTAACCGTTAGACCCACTGAACAACCCGACGCTATGAAACGCAAGCATCAGACCCAACGCAAACTGGCCGTCCCTTTGGCCTGCTCTGTGGTCATGGGAGCGCCCGCGGCCGTGGCGCCCGTGCTGGCGCAGGAGGCTCCTGAGCCCGAGGCCGAGCAGATGGGACGGGTCGTGGTGACCGGCACCAACATCCAAAGCGCCAACGCGGCGGACAGCCTCAAGGTCGACATCCTGGATGTCACCCAGCCGATCAATGTTGGTCAACCGACCCTGGCTGACACGCTCCGGGTGCGAAACACGTACTACGGCGGCGGCACGGGGGTGGTGAACCCCGGCTTCGGCAACGGGGGCGACGGTTCCTCCCAGGTCTCCCTCCGCGGCCTGCCGGCCAACGCCACGCTGCTGCTGGTGAACGGCCGGCGCACCGCCAACTCGGACCTGAACCTCATCCCGGAAGCCGCCATCGACCGCATCGAGGTGCTGCTCGACGGCGCCGGCGCCATCTACGGTTCCGACGCGGTGGCTGGCGTGGTGAACATCATCACCAAGACCGACTATCAGGGGGCCAAGCTGGGCGCCTATTACGCGAACACCACCGAGACCGACGTCAGCTATCGCCGGTTCAGCGCCTTGATGGGCACCTCGACCGAGAATGCCCGGTTCGTGGTGTCGGCCGAATACCTGAGGTCGAACGAGCAGATGAGCGTGGACCGGGAGCGCTCCCCGCCCGCTGCCCTTCCAGACCTCGCAGACTTCAAACCCCGGCACGTTCCTCAACAACAGCACACTGCCCAGCGACGAGATTGCGCTGCGCTGGAGCCTCGTGCCCCAGAACACCCGCGGCCTCACCAACATCGCGCAGGTTCCCGCCGGCTTTGACCCCACCGCCACGGTGAAGGTGCCCGAAGGGGCGAACCGCACCGCGGTGCGCAATGCGCGGGAAGCCGAGCTCAATGCCCTGCTGCCGGCCAATTCGCCCGTCCGATACGGCAACACGCCCGCCCTCCTGCCCGGCTTTTCCGAGGGCTTCCCCTTCGGCGTGTACACCATTGGCTACCGGCCGCAGGAGAAGTATGACGCCTACTTCAGCGGGGGCTACGACGTGTTCGGCGAGAACCTCTCCATCTTCATGGACGGTTACTACGTGAACAACAAGTCCATGAACCAACTGGCGCCCTCGCCGTTGTCCGGGGTGAACGTCCCGGCCAGCAACTACTGGGTCCAGCAGCTCTTCCCCGGCACCGCGCAGCCCATTCGAGTGTCCTACCGCCCGGTCGAGATCGGACCGCGCATCACCTACGATGAGTTCGAGGACGCCCGCCTGGTCGCCGGTCTCCGCGGCCGCATCGCCGAGTCCTCCTGGCGCTGGGAAACCGCCTTCACCTACGACCGGATGGAAAACGACAGCCTCCAGACCGGCGGCGTGCTGAGTGACGTTTATCGGAGCCTGCTCAGCCTCGACACCCCCGACGCCTGGAACCCGTTCGGCTACACCCCGATCGGTGGCCGGTCCTCGGTGAACTCGCCTGAGGCGGTTGCCAGCCTCACTGGTGAGGCCGGGATCAAGACGACGGTCACCCTCCAGGACTGGGACTTCAAGGTGGGCGGTGACGTCTTCAAGCTGCCCGGCGGTGCCCTCTCCGTGTCTGGCGGCACCGAGTACCGGATCGAGAAGCTGGATTTCGCCCCGGACTACGCCATCCAAAACGGCAGCGTCTTCCCGTTCAACATCCAGCAACCCCTCAAGGCTGACCGCGACATCCTGGCCGGTTTCGGCGAAGTCTTGGTCCCGATCTTCGGCGAGGACTTCACCATCCCCGGGTTCAGTTCCTTGTCCTTCTCGACCGCCGTCCGGTACGAGGATTACTCGGACGTGGGCGATACCGACCTCAAGCCGCGCTACAGCTTCAAGTGGCAGCCCCTGGACCAGCAGTTCACCATCCGCGGGTCGTACGCCGAGGGCTTCATCGCCCCCGGCTTCTTCGACCTCTACCAACTGCCCGGCCAGGACTTCACCGAGCTCTACAACCCCTACACGGGGCTCCGCGAGCAGCCCGAGGATGCCGTCCTCACCATCGGCAACTCCGAGCTCAAACCCATCGACACCGAAAGCTGGAGCATCGGCGGCGTGTACGAGCCGAAGTGGCTCGACGACTTCTCGGTGAACCTGAACTACTACCGCATCGAGCAGAACGGCATCCCGTTCTCGAGCGCGCAGTACATCGTCAACCAGTGGTACAACTACAACCCGAACGACCCGCGTGACCCGACCAATCCCTATGGTCCCAACGCCCTGCCCAGCGGGGTCAACCCCCTCGGCGCGCAGGTTGAGTTGAACCCGGCCGACGAAATCCAGCAGATCCGCAACATCGGCCCCATTAACTCCGGCACCCGGCTGACCGACGGCCTCGACTTCGGGCTCAGCAAGGGCTTCATGACCGATGTCGGCAAGTTCACCCTCTCGGGCCAGGCCACCCGCATTCTCACCTTCGAACAGGAGGACTTCCCCGGCGCCGGCTCGATCAACTACCTCGGCCGCTACTGGGGTCCGGGCGCGGTGCTGGATGACACCAGCTTCCCCGAGTGGCGGGCCAACGTCGTGCTCAGCTACGAGTACAAACGGGTCAATGCCGCCTTCGGCTGGAACTTCGTCAGCAGCTATGACGAAGATCCCACCCAGCAGGACTTCGTCGGCGAGGACTCGTACACCCGGGCGGTCGGCGATTACTACACCTTCGACTTGCGCCTGGGCTACCGCATCCCGTGGTTCGAAGCCGACCTGCTGGTGGGCGTGAACAACCTCCTGGATGAGCAGCCGCGCCTGGTCGAAAGCAGCTTCGAAAACGCGTACGACCGGCGTCTGGCGGACATCCGCGGCCGCATGTGGTTCGTTTCCCTCTCGAAAGAATTCTGACCCGCAGACTCCAACCCGTGCACCGGGCCCCTCCCGCCCCGCGGGGGGGGCCCTTCTTGTCGGTGGACCTCGTCGTCGGCGAAACCCCGCTTGCGTCAGTGCAGGAGGCGCGGCACCGTAAGCGCATGAAAACCACAACTCGACCGCCGCAGGGCGGAAACCTGCCCGCCCTTGTCCTTCTCCTGGTCGGTGTGTCGCTGGTCGCGGGCTGTGCTCATCAAGGCGGCCACGCCTCGGCCACTGTGCCGCCCGGCAAAGCGGCCAGCTCACCCGCGGCCAAGTCCAAGTCCAAGCCCGCGCGCTATGTCGAGGTGACCGGTTCCCGCATCCCGGTGCGTGTCGAGGGCGAGGTCAGGAAATCGGATCTGCCGATGAACCTCACCGTCGTGGACCCCGAAGATCCGATGTACCGGGGCGACGTTTCGCCTCTGGACAGCCTCACGCGCAACCCTTGGGCCTCGCGCGGCTACCGGGGCTACTAGCCCCAGTTTCCGACTTAGTTCAAGGGTGCCTCGCAGGTGGCTGCGGATAAGCAGCTTGTGGAAGCGGTCGCTATCCCTAAACGGGCCGCTTCTCGCCGCGAAGCCCCAAGGCTTCCACCAAGCGTTCCTGCAACGCGGTCAACTTGTTGCCAACCGTCTGCCGCACCGGGGCCTGCCGCCCGCCGCGCCCCGGGTAGACGTTGACAACCTCCCGGACTTGCTCCAACTCCGCCCACAGGCGCGGGAGCGGCAGTTCCACGCCCGCTTCCCGCACCTGCCGGCTCACCATCGCCCGGAGCAGCAAGGCGATCGTGCAGTACAACCCGTGCACTTGGATCATCCGGTCGGTCCAGTGGAACATCGGCCACCAACAGCCCAAGTCGCGGTCCTTCATCTGTTGGAAGATCTCCTCGATCAAAAACTGGCTGCGGTAGGCCTCGATGACCTGCGCGTTGCTCCAGCTCCCGTGGCTGGTCACCAGCACGTTCTTGCCCAGCACCGTATCGCGCAGGCGCTCCAACGCCTCCGGTTGAACCCGGTAGTCCAACACCGGCACGCCCGCGTCGTGCGGGTGGATTTCGATCGCCACGACCTGATGCAAATGCTCCCGGTGCAAGATCTCCCGGCACTGTTTGTGCACTGACTCCACCGTCGGGGTCTTGCCGCCTTTGACCTCCCCGTGCTGACGCCGTTGCAGGCTCTGCTGCAACTCGGCCAGCTTGCGCAACGCCCGCGCCAGTTCGCTCTGCACCGTGGCCCACTGCGCCTCGAAGAGTCCTTGATGCCAACTCACCACCAGAGTGCGTGGGCGGCCGTACACCTCGGCCTCCACGCGGAAGGCCTTGGTCCCTTCCAACCCGGCGCAGGCTTCCCACCGGGAGTCTCCCGTATTGGACACCGCCGCCCACTCGGCCACCTCCCCCAGTTTCACCGCCCCCACATAGTCCAAGCCCAGCGTGTCGATCAGCGCGAAGTTCGCGGCCGAGTTGTTCCCCTTGTCAAACACCAGGGTGGTTTGCGGCCGCGGCGCTCCGGCCGGAGCCACCCCCGCATAGAAGGTGGCAAAGCGTCCGAGCATCTCGCCAAACTGCCGGCTGTCATTGCGATGGCCCTCGTACACCTCGTAGTACAACGGCCACTGTCCGTGGGCGGCGCACACCAGGGCGTAGCTGACCTGCCGCAGGTTGGCCCGGCCCTGCTTGTTCTTGCCCCGCTGAGCCAGGTGATTCTGCACGTTGAACGTGTCGATGAAGGTGTAGAAATTGGTGCCGTCGTAGCAGAGCCGAGAAAGGTCGATCCCCTCGCGCTGGACGGCGCGTTCCAGGAGTCCTTTCCAGAGGGCGTGGATCTTCTCGGTTTCCCAACCGACCAGGTGATCCCAGAAGCGCTGGCTACTCAACGCCTCGGCAGAGAGTTCCGCCACCGCACGCACCAACGCCGTGCCCGAGATCCACTCCCAGAACCCGCGTTTGCTGACCGGTTGCATGGCCCGGTTGACGGCGGCCAGTGCCAGGTAGGTGCCCGGGCTCAGTCCTGCTGGCGCTTAGGGCATAGCTGGTTGGCCAAGGAATCAACTCGGCGCGCTGCACCGCGCCCCACAACGCGAGGGGGCGGCCGGACTCAAACACCTCGGCGTAGGCGGGCGCCGGTCCAGCGCCGGTGAGTCGGGAGCTGAACTGTTCGAGCTTGCCGAGGTAGAGCTGTGCGAGGCGACGGCATTTGCCCTCCCGCCAGCCCCAGTCGGAGAGGTAGTAGTAGGTGTGGCCGTTGACGCGCTTGGCTTCCAGCCGCTGCACGGACAATACTTAGGGCATAGTCTCTGGACGTGTCAACGAAATACTCAGTGTTTTCGCATAGAATTGCTTCACGAAGGGTGAGTGATTTTAGGGGATAGTGGCCACGACCGGCAACCTGCTTACCTCCAACCACTTGCCACAAAACCCTCGTCATAAGTCGGAAACTGGGGCTAGGCCGATAATCCCTTACCCGCTGTAGGCGCCGACGTGAGGAGGCGAAGGGTACGGTCCAACCCCGAACGCCTCCTCACGTCGGCGCCTACCTGCCTACGACTGAACGGGGGTTGGCTCAGCGACGGGAAGGTCCGCCTTGGCTTTATCGCCGGTCGTCGGCCAGGGCCGTGCCGGCACCGGCCGGTCGCGGGCTGCCCAGGTAGCGGAAGAGGTCCGCATCGGCGGGCAGCAGCAGGGTGCTGCGTTTGCCGAGGAACTGTTCGTAGGCTTGGAGGCTGCGGACAAAGGCGTAGAACTCGGGGTCCTGCCCATAGGCCTCCGCGTAGATGCGGGTGGCGGTGGCGTCGCCCTCGCCGCGGAGTCGTTCCGCCTCCTGCTTGGCCTCGGCCAGCAGGATGGTGCGCTGTTTGTCGGTTTCCGCCTTGAGCTTGGCCGATTCCTCGTCGCCTTCGCTGCGATAGCGTTTGGCCTCCCGCTCGCGCTCGGCCTGCATGCGCTGGAACACGCTGGTCTGGACCTCCTGCGGCAGGTCGGCGCGCTTGATGCGGACGTCCACGACCGAAATGCCGAACTCGCGGGCCTTCGCACGGGCGGTTGCGGCCACGTTGTCCATGATCGTCTCGCGTTTGGGCCCGATGACGACATCAAAGGTATGGCTGGCCACCTCGCGCCGCAGTTCGGAGAAGACGAGGTCATCGAGCCGGGCACGGGCGCCGGACTCATCGCGGACGGTCTTGAAGAACTGCAGCGGATCGTCGATGCGCCAGCGGGTCACCGGGTCGGCCACCAACCGCTTCTTGTCCTGGGTGAGGTACTCGGCCTTGGGGGCGTCGCTGGAGAGGATGCGACTGTCAAACCGGTTGATGGTCTGCACAAATGGCAGCTTGGTGGCCAGGCCGGGATCACGGATCGTGCGCTTGTACTCGCCGAACTGGGTGATGATCACCTGCTCGGTTTCGTTGACGCGGAAGAGGGATTGTCGGGACAACACCAGGACGAGGACCAGCAGGATCACGCCGCCCAGGCCGAAGAAGGGATTTTTCATGGGAGAAGGGGTCGGTGGGTTAACGGACTGAGGGGTGGCCGGCAGCAGCCGGAGGACGAACCCACTCGGGCGTGGTGGTTCCGACCGGCAACAGAGGCAGCAGGCGTTGACCGAGGTCGCCGCCCATCACGATCTTGTCAATGTCCGGCAGGGTCTTCTCGAGGGTTTCGAGATGCAGGCGATCGCGTGTGACGGTCTTGGCCTTCTGGTATTCGGCCAGCACGCTGAGGAAGCGGGCCGCCTCGCCCTGGGCGAGCAGCACCCGCTGCTCCTTGTAGCCCTCGGCTTCCCGCAGGATTTTCTGCGCCTCGCCGCGGGCTTTGGGCAGGAGATCGGCCTGGTAGCCGCGCGCCTGGTTGATGAGCTTCTCCTTGTCCTCGCGGGCGCGGACGACGTCGTGGAACGCGTCGCGCACCTGGTCCGGGGGATCAGCGGCCTGGAGTTTGACCTCGGTGATGACCAGGCCGGACTGGTAATCCTCCATGAGCCGCTGGACGAAAGCGCGCGTGTCTTCCTGCACCCGGGCGCGCTCCTCGATCATCACCTGGTCGATGGTCATCCCGCCCACCACGCTGCGGAGGGCGACCTCCGTGGCGCTGCGCAAGGTGTTATCCGGGTCACGCAGGCGAAAGAGGTACTTCGAGGGATCGGCCACGCGATACTGCACCACCATCTGGGCCTCGACGATGTTCTCGTCGCCGGTGAGCATCATGGCCTCCTCGTTGACGCGCTGGCCGGCCCGGAAGCCCACCTCGATGCGGCGGATCTGTTCCACACTCACCACGTCGACTTGTTGGAACGGCCACGGGTAACGGTAGTTCAAGCCAGGCTCGGTCCGGGCGGTCTCTTTGCCGAAGGTGCGCACGACGCCTTTGTGGCCGGGCTCGACCACGTACACGCCCGTGCCCAGCCAGACCACCAGGCCGATGCCGAGCACGATGGGCAAGACCCGGCTTGCGTTGTGCTTGAGCCAGCGTTCGGCCTGCTCCAGGAACTGGCCAAGCTGCTGATCGAATTGTGGCGCTTTGTAGCTCATCGGGCGTTCTTCACGTTCGGGCGGCGCGGCGGCACCGGTTCCTTGCCGGGCCCTGCACCCACAGACCATCCGGGGCTTTGTGCTCCCGCCGCCGGGTTTCGCCGCGCAATGAAGACGCGTCCGCGCCCGAGTCAACTCCGGATCGGCCGATTTCTGACTTTTCCCGTGCGGCGGAGGAGTAATTCCCGCCGGAAATCTGCGTCCTGACCGAAGGAGATCTTGTCATCCCGGGCCGCAAGCCTTACCACTTCCCGACCATGAAAGTTGAATTCTACGGACACGTACGCCAGTACCGGAACATCCAGCGGGAAATCGACGCCAACCTCCAGCAGGTTCTCCTGAGCGGGAACTACGTGCAGGGGCCGATGCTCAAGCAGTTCGAAGGCGAGTTCGCCGCCTATTCGGGCACCCGTTATGCCGTCGGCGTTGCCAATGGTACCGACGCGATCTGGCTCGCCCTGATGGCGCTGGGGATCGGGCCGGGCGACGAAGTCATCACGCATCCCAACACGTTCTTCGCCACGGCGGAGGCCATCTGGATCGCCGGTGCCACCGCCGTGTTTGTGGATTGCTGCCCGAAGACCAAGTGCATTTGCCCGGACAAAATCGCCGCGGCCATCACCGCCCGGACCAAGGCCATCGTCCCGGTCCACCTGTACGGCCAGTGCGCGGACATGGTGGCCATCAAGAAGATCGCCGACCAGCACGGGCTCAAGGTGATCGAAGACAACGCCCAAGCCATCGGCGCTCACGGAAAGGGCTTCAAGATCGGGGAACTGAGCGATGCGGCCACCACCAGCTTCATCATCCAGAAGAACCTGGGGACCTTTGGTGATGGCGGCGCCCTGGTCACCAACAACGCGGACATCGACGCCCGCGTCCGCAAGCTGCGCAACCACGGTTCCAACGCCCGCAACGTTCACAGCTACGGCTTCAACAGCCGCCTCGATGACCTCCACGCCGGGGTCCTCAGCGCCAAGCTCAAACACATCGACGCCTGGAACGACCTGCGCCGCCAGTGGGCGGCCCGCTACACCGCCGGGCTCAAGAGCTGCCGGACCTTCGATCTGCCGGTCGAACTCCCGGGCTATCGCCACGTCTACCACCTGTACGTGATTGAGACCAAGAAGCCCGAATGGCGCGACGCTCTGTTGAAGTATCTCAACGACAACGGGGTGGACGCCAAGACGCACTACTCCATCGCCATTCATCAGCAGGCCGGATATCCGTGGGGCAAGGGCGCCCGCATCGTCGGTCCCGTCCCGAACGCCGAAGCCAACGCCGCCTGTTGCATCAGCCTCCCGATGTTCCCCGAACTCACGACGGAGGAAGTCGATTACACGATTGCGAAGGTGCGCGAGTGGGATGCCACCAAGGCCGCCGAGGCGCCTGCGACCCAGGGCCCCGCCCAGTGCGGCCCGCTCTGCGCCTGCTGCCGTTAAGCCGGTTGTCCCGCAGTCGCCGTAGGCTCCGACGTCAGGAGGCGTTCGCGGCACTGTAGGCGCCGACGTCAGGAGGCAAAGGGGCCTTGTCGCCGCACTGCAGCGCCTCCTGACGTCGGCGCCTACGGCGGGCCACGCCTTCGGTGTTCAAGGGCTGCTGGCAGTGGCGGCGACCACCCGGCGGGCCCGACCCAGCGTGGCCTTGCTGCTTTCGTCGACCCACACTTGGGCCAGCGACCAGTCCAAGCCTCGCAGCAAGTCCGCATCGCTCTCCGTGGTGATGCGCTCGCCTCCGCGGGTCAGGGCCACCGCGATGGCGAGATGGTACAGGACGTTCGCGACGTCCGGTGGCAGGGGGGTCCGCCGCCGCGAGGGAGGTCTTGGCGAAGTCCCGGGTGAGCTCGAGCAACTCCACCGGCGGCACCGGATGCCGGAGCAGGCCACGGAGGCTGGCCAGCAGCAGTCCTTGTTCCGCAAGCAACTCCCGGACCTCGTCCACCTGGGCCGCGTCGAGTCGGCTCAGGTCGAAACGCGGCGGAGCGGAGAGGTGGTATTCCCAGGCCGCGGCCAACTCCTCCGGTCGCCACGGCCGCGCCGAAGCCAATCCCAGCTCGAGCAACTCGGCGGGTCGGCCGGCGCCCGGGGGATCGCGGGGGTTGACGTCTCAGCAGGCAAGTCCGCGGATATCTACGCCGGGAAGCCGCGGTTCCTGCAAGCTCCGACACGCGGTGGGTCGCGCCGTCCAAATCCTCAACCCGGCTGGGCCGCTCTCCAACGCGTTCCCGCCGCTCACGGGAAGACCGCCATCAGCGCCCGGAGTTCCGCATCGACCTCCGCCTCGAGGTTCCCGTTGTCCTCGACATACCGTGCCACCACACCACGGAGCGTCCGGCCAAAACGGCGCTTGGCCGTGACCAGTGCGTTGGCCGCCTGCAGGCCGCCTTCGAAGCCATGTCGCTGCGCCAGTTCCTCATCGGTCGGGCGAGGCGCACCGTCTCGCAAGGGCGCCAGCACGCCGTCCCGGAATACTCCCCACGTGTCCAGACGCCGCTCCCGCTCGTAGAACCGGCGCGTCTCGACTTCGGCCTCTCGCAGCACGGCCATCGCCCACTCTCGATCCAGGGCCTCTCCGGCGCGCCGCGTCGCCGACTGCCGCGCGGTCACAAGGATGGTTTTCCCCGTGGCGACTCTGGTCCCGCCCCCGGGCGCGGCCGGATCCCTGGTCCGAAGCTCGGCTGTGACGAACTGGTCCAGGTCCTGGAGCAGCCGGGCTCGCGAGCCCTGCCGCGCCGGACGCGTCGGGCGGGCTGGCGCGGGTCCCTGGTCAGTTTTTTGGGCCACGTAGCCGCGCAGCACGGTCTTGCCAGCCTCCCGTGAGAGGCGGAACCGGAGCTCCAGATGCGCCAGGAGCGGGCCGCTGGAACCCGCCAGTAATCGTCGCAGCGTACCCGGAGTGGCCGGCGGTTCCCTCCGCGTGCCCAAGGCCTCCGCCGACCAGTGCGTGGCGAGGCCGGCCTGCATCCCCTGCGGTTTCCATCCGGTGCCCATAACTAATGCTTTTCCGGAAATCAAAAATGAATCGATGCCTTAAAGCAAGTGGAAATCAACGCGATTCAGTAGGCGGGTTTTTTGGCGGAAGTGCAAGGTCTTCATCGGCCGGCCCTGGGTTGCATCGGGCATGATCCGGACGGTCGACTGCCCACCCGGCCAGGGTGCGCCCGGTTTGGTCCGCGGGCGGCTCAGGCCGCCGTCTTCAGTGCCTGGTCCAGATCCTGCAAGATGTCCTCAAGGCTCTCGATCCCGACGCTCAGACGGACCAGATCCGGGGTGATGCCGCCGGCTCGCTGCTGTTCCTCGTCGAGCTGCGAGTGGGTGGTGGTGGCACTGTGAATCGCCAGTGATTTCGCGTCGCCCACGTTGGCGAGATGGGAGAACAGTTTGAGGGCTTCGATGAACTTCTGCCCCGCCGCCTTGCCGCCCCGGATGCCAAACACCACCATCGCGCCGCCCTTGCCGCCGAGGTACTTCTGGTTCCGCACGAATTCGGGATCCTCCGGCAGGCCGGGGTAACGCACCCAGGTGACGCCGGGATGTTTCTGCAGGTACTGGGCGACGGCCAGGGCATTCTGGCAGTGGCGCTCCATGCGCAGCGGGAGGGTCTCGATCCCTTGCAGGAACATCCAGGAGTTGTCGGGTGAGAGGCAGGCGCCGAGGTTGCGCAGGGGCACGGTGCGCATGCGGAGGATGAACGCCAGTGGCCGCAGCGGGTCCGGCAGGTCCAAGCCCCACCGGAGACCGTGGTAGGACGCGTCCGGCGTGGTGTACAGCGCGTGCTTGCCGGCCGCCCACGGGAACCGGGCCCCCGTCCACCACGACGCCGCCGATGCCTGTCCCGTGCCCGCCCAACCACTTGGTCAGCGAATGCACCACAATATCCGCCCCGTGCTCGAGCGGCCGGGTCAGGTAAGGAGTCGAGAACGTCGAGTCCACGATCAGGGGCAGGCCCGCCGTGTGGGCGATGCGGGCGACGGCCTCGAGGTCGGTGACTTCGAGGGCCGGGTTCGACACGCTCTCGCAGAACAGGGCCCGGGTGCGGTCGTCGATGGCGCGGGCGAAGTTGGTCGGATCGTTCGAATCGACCAGCTTCACGGTGATGCCCAGGCGGGGGAGGATGTCATTGAACATGGTGTACGTGCCGCCATAGAGGTTGCGGGCAGACACGATGTTGTCACCGGCCTCGGCCAGGTTGATCACCGAGTAGAACACCGCACTCGTGCCGGACGCCAGCCCGAGTCCTCCGAATGCGGGGGCGCCCTCGAGCAGGGCCACACGCTTCTCCAGCACGTCGGTGGTCGGGTTCATCAGCCGCGTGTAGATGTTCCCCAGCTCCTTGAGGGCGAACAAATTGGCGGCGTGCTCGGTGCTCCGAAAGACGTAGGAGGAGGTCCGGTAAACGGGGACCGCGCGCGCGAGGGTGGTGGGATCGGGTTGCGAGCCGCCGTGAAGACAAAGCGTTTCGAATTTCATGGGCCACGATAGTTCATGAAGTCCGGTCCCGACGCAAGCCGGGGCTCCGACCTCATCCGGCCAGCGCTGTCGGGGCCCGCCGCGATCCCCCGGCGGGCCTGCGCTTCGCCGCACTGGGCCAGCCCCGAACTCCCGACGCGGCGCCGCGGGCGACCGGTGACAGGGCCATTTTGCGCTCGCCGCTCCGGGTTCAAGGACCAGACTCGGTCCATGAAATCAGCACGCCACGGGAGACTCAGCCACCGGCCACGTCGGGCCACGTTCCGGTCTTGCCTCCGACCCGGGTTTCGCGTCCTGGCCTGGCTCGCGGCGGTCGCGACGCTCCCCGGGTCGGGGGAGCGCGGCGGGCGTCCCCTGTCCCCTCCCGCACGGGCAATGGGAGCCCTTCCCGGCGCTGACCGACGAGTTCAACGGCGAGCGACTCGACGAATCGAAGTGGCATCCCCGGAATCCGACCTGGCTTGGCCGGCAGCCAGGCTACTTCAACCCGGCGAACGTCCGGGTGGCCGACGGCATGCTCCATCTGGACGCCAGGAAGGAGACGCTGCCGGATCTGCCCGCCGGTTACCACACCTACACGACCGCGTTCGTGAAGGGGAAGACCCTCGTGCGCTACGGCTACTTCGAGATCCGCGCCCGCGCCATGGATTCCCAGGCCTCGAGCGCGTTTTGGTTCTATGATATCACGCCGGAGATCTGGTCGGAGATTGATGTGTTTGAGATCGGCGCCCGGCCGCAGCCGAACCACTACTACATGAACACCCATCTCTTCCATACGCTGGTCGAGACCGTGCATTGGCACAAGAGCCGCATCTGGAAGGCGCCCTATCACCTCGGCCGCGAGTTCCACGTGTACGGCTTCGAATGGGACCCGGAGGTCCTGCGGTTCACGGTCGACGGCGCGGTGGTCCGGGAAGAACCCAACACGCACTGGCACCAGCCGTTGGCCTTGTGCTTCGACAGCGAGACCTTCGCCGGGTGGTTCGGGTTGCCGACGGACGACGCGCTCCCGGCCACGTTCAGCATCGACTACCTCCGCGTGTGGAAACGCACCGACGGGCCGCCCGACGACCGGCCGGAGGCCGTCGAGTTCGCGTTCCCGGGCCGCGTCGCCAAGGCAGAGAGCCTTTACCGACTGGGGGTCGCCGAGGGCGGGACGCTGGTCGTGAAGGCCCGGGGCGGGGCCGAAAGACCGGAACGTGTCCAAATCGAGTACGTGAACGACGACTTCTTCGCCGCGCAGCGGGAAGCGGAGATCGAGAAGACGCTCACCTTGCGGGACGGAGCAAGCCCCGGGGTGTCGCTGCGGATGCAGTGGTCCAAGACCGAGCCCTGGAAGCGCGCGGGGCGGGAGCGGGCGGGGAGGCCCCGGGATCACCGAAGCCACCGACCCTGGGCTATCACGCGGTGGGTGTGGACGTCCGCCCGCTGGCGCCGAAGCCTCGAGGCAGCGTCGATGTGCACAGGTTTCGCGCGGAGGACGGTTCCCCCGTCCAGGTCACGGTGCGACACTGACTCCGCGTCCGCTCGGAGGGTCGCGAAGCGCCTGGAGTGCGTGTGCTTCAGCACCGCTTTGCGTGACGGGCCAGCGCCGGGGAGGATAACGAAAAGCGGCGCTGGAAGTCGCCGCACTCCAAACGCGCTGCACCTGTCCGGCGGGGTGGAGATCCGACGGGTCGCCAACCGACCGGGGGTTGGACCACCGGGTTTGGGGTTGAGTTTCATGCGGAGAACTGCTAACCATGTCGCGTGTCGAAGGTGGGGCAGAGGCGCGGAGAGCGCCGGTGCAGCCAGAGATCATTGGAGGTGCCGAGTCATGCGCGGGAGTTTGACCATGACCACGAAGGGGAGACGGCTCGATTCTCAGTGGGGACAGCCGGTGGGCCACGGCTCTTGTCGGTGCCTGGCGGGGCAGAGGGCGTGCGTCCGCGGCGTGGGGTGGGGATCCACACGGTGTTCGAGGAGCAGGTCCGGCGGGCGCCGCAGGCGGAGGCGGTGGTGGGGGCAGGACAGCGATGGAGCTACGAGGAGCTGAACCGGCGGGCGAATGAACTGGCGCGCCGGTTGCGGGCGGCCGGGGTGATCGTGGGTACGCCGGTGGCGGTCGCGCTGGAGCGCTCGGTTGAGTTTGTGGTGGGGGTGCTGGCGGTGTTGAAGGCCGGCGGTGTGTATGTGCCCCTGGCGACCGAGTATCCCATGCCCCGACTCCGCTACATGGTGGAGGACACCGGCGCGCGGGTGTTGTTGGGCCGCGGGGAATTACCAGCGGGGCTGGAGGGTCTAGGGGTGGTGAACATGACGGTGTCGGTGGACGGGGAAGCGGGGGCGAAGCAGGAGCGAGACGGCGGACCTGGAATGGCGGGGGACGGGAGGGGAAGCGGCGTATGTCATGTACACCTCCGGGTCGACCGGGCGACCGAAGGGGGTGCTGGTGCCGCATCGGGCGGTGGTGCGGTTGGTGCGGGGTCAGGACTACGTAACCTTCGGGCCGGAGCAACGGTTCCTGTTGCTGGCGCCGACCGCGTTCGACGCGTCGACGTTCGAACTGTGGGGTGGGTTGCTCAACGGCGGCACCTGCGTGGTGGCACCGCCGGGCTTGCCGGAACTCGATGCGTTGGAGGAACTGATCCGGGCGGAACGGGTGACCTGTGTGTGGCTGACGGCGGGTTTGTTCAATCAGGTGGTCGAGCAGCGGCCCTCGCTGCTGGCGGGGGTGCCACAGGTGATCACGGGGGGTGAGGTGTTGTCGGTGCGGCACGTGCAACGGGCGCTGGAGCAGTGGCCGGGCGTGCGATTGGTCAACGGGTACGGGCCGACGGAAGGGACGACGTTCACGTGTGCGCACTGGATCAAGCCCGGGACGCTGGCGCCGGGGGAGGCGGTGCCGATCGGACGGCCGTTGGCGAACACGCGATGTCATGTGGTGGATGGGGAGGGCGGGCTCGTGCCGTCGGGGGTGGTGGGCGAGCTCTGGATCGGGGGCGAGGGTGTGGCGCTGGGGTATGTGAACGACGCCGAGCTGACGGCGGCGAAGTTCATGCCGGACCGGTGGGGCGGCGGGAGTGATGGGCGGTGGTACCGGACAGGGGACTACGTGCGGTGTCGGGCCGACGGGGTGCTGGAGTTTGTGGGGCGGAAGGACGGGCAGGTGAAGGTGCGCGGCTACCGGGTGGAAGTGGGGGAAGTGGAGGCGCAGTTGGGCCAACATCCGGGAGTGAAGGCGTGCGCGGTGGGGGGTGGCAGAAGGGGCCGACGGGACGAAGGTGTTGGTGGGTTATGTGGTGGGGGTGGGGGGAGAGAGACGGAGGAGGAGAAGGAGAACGAGGGTGCAGGCAGGATGCCCGCACCACCATGGCGGCCGAGCGCAGACAGAATGCCTGCACCACAACGGCGGACGAGCGCAGGCAGGATGCCTGTACCACGACAGGGGATGAGTGGCGACGGGACAGCCATGCCAGCCGGCGGTTGCGGAGCTGGCTCAAGGAGCGCGTGCCGGGATACATGGTGCCGTCGCGGATTGTGTGGCTCGACGCGTTGCCGCTGACGGCCAATGGCAAAGTGGACCGGGCGGCCTTGGCGGAGATGCGGGGGCCCGCGTCCGACCCGGCCGGAGAGCATGAAGTGCCGCGGGACGCGTTTGAGGCAAGGCTGGCGCAGGTCTGGGCGGAGGTTCTCGCAGTCGGGCGGGTGGGTATGCAGGACCACTTCCTGGAGCTTGGCGGGCATTCGTTGCTGGCGTTGTCACTGGCCGCGCGGCTGAGCCGGGAACTCGGTTTCGAGGTGCCGCTTCGGTGGGTGCTGGAGCTGGGCACGGTGGCCGCACTGGCTGAGCGGATTCGGACCTTGGGCCGCGAGGGAGCGGCCGAGGAACCGTTTGAGACGGCGGACCGGGCCCAACCGTTGCCGGCGTCGTTTGGGCAGCAGCGGCTGTGGTGGTTGCAGCAGACGTTGCCGGAGCCGGCCACGTACAACGTGCCGGCAGTGTTCCGGCTGCACGGGGCGGTGGATGCCGATCGGCTCCGCGCGGCGCTGCACGGGTTGCAGACGCGGCATGAGGCGTTGCGGACGCTGCTGGTGAGCCGGGCCGGGGATTGCAGCAGGAGGTGGTGGAGGAGGATCGGATCGGGCTGGACTGGAGGACGCTGGACCTGCGGGACGTGCCCCACGACCGACCGGCGGCGGTGGTCGAGCAGGTGCTGAAGGAAGAGGTGTGCCGTCCTTTCGATCTGAGCCGGGCGCCGTTGTGGCGCGCGTTGTGGATCGCGCGGGCGGAGGAGGCCGGGGTGCTTGCGCTGACCTTTCATCACAGCGTCATCGACGAATGGTCGCTGCGGGTGTTGTTCCGGGAGCTCGAAGCGCTGTACGCCGGCGCCGGCGCCGGGGGCCGCGTCGGCGGCCGGGTTGCGGCCGTTGAGCGTGCACTATGCGGACTTCGCGGTCTGGGGAGCGACGGCGTCTCGCCGGAGCATTGCTGGAACGTCACCTGGCCTACTGGAAGAAGCAGCTTGAGGGCTTGCCGGTCGACGGCAACCTGCCGTCAACCGGCCGGTTCCCGCCGACACGACGCAGCGGGCGCGGGGCTGTCCACCGTTTCCGGGTGAGCGGGGCGTTGCCGCGGGCTCTGCGGGAGCTGGCGAAGCGGGAAGGCGCGAGTCTGTTCACGACGGTGCTGGCGACGTTTCTGGTCTGGCTGGAGCGGAGCTCGGGGCGGGAGGACGTGGTCGTGGGGACGCCGGCGGCGCATCGGCCCCGGATCGAGTTCGAGTCGGTGGTCGGGTTTTGTCTGAACACGCTGCCGGTGCGGGTGCCGTTGCCGGGATCGCTGGGTTTCCGTGCGGCGCTGGCGCGGGTTCGCGAGTCGGTGATGGGGGCGCTGGATCACGTGGCGCTGCCGTTCGAGCGGATGGTGGAACTGGCGCCGGGTGGTCCGGGACGGAGTGCGTCGCCGTTGCACGAAGTGATGTTTGTGCTGCTCGAGCAGGGCCGGTGGGATTGGCGGCTGGGAGCGGCCCGGCCGGAGCCGGTGCCGGTGGACACCGGGACGAGCAAGCAGGACTTGATGCTCAGCGTGCAGGTCGCCGGGGACGAGTGGGAGGCTGAGCTGGAGTACGCCACCGACCGGTTCAACGCCGCGGAGGTGGAGCGGATGGCGGTTCAGTGGGAGGAAGTGATGGGCGCGGTCGTGGCGGATCCCGACCGCCCGATCGGCCGGTTGGCCTTGGGCGCGTCCGAGGAAGTGGGGCGGGCGCATCGGGTTCCGGCTGGGCCCGGCGTGCCTCCGGCGAAGTGCACGGGCTCAAACGGGAAACCGGATCCGTCGCGGCTTGGGGTGCCGGCGGGCGATGCCGGGTGCACGGGCGACGCGGCCGTGGAGGTGACACCGCTCGAGCGTCGGCTGACCGCGATCTGGGAAGCCCTGCTCCGGCGGCGGGGCATCCGTGTCACGGACGAGTTCTATGAGCTCGGCGGGCATTCGCTGCTGGCGATCCATTTGCTGAGCCAGGTGCAGCGGGAGACGGGCGTGACGGTGCCGTTGCGGCGGTTCTTCGAGGCGCCCACGATTCGGGCGCTGGCCGGGGCCATCGAAGCGGAGAACCCGGGGAGCGATGCTGCCGGTCCACCGCGGGGCAAAGGACCGGTGGTGACGCTGATTGGCTGGTACCTGGATCTCGAGACGCTGGGGTTGGACCCGCGGGAACATCAGGTCATCCCGTTTCCGGAGTTCGAGACGACGCCCGAGCAGTGTCGGGTCGAGTTCGTGGCCGAGCGCTGTTTGGAGGCGCTGCGGGCGAAACAGCCGCGGGGGCCCTACGTATTGGCGGGGTACTCCTTGGCGGGGTTGGTGGCGTACGAGATGGCGCAGCGGCTCACGGCGAGGGGGGAACGGGTGCCGTTGGTGGCGGTGTTCGACACGCGGCCGGCGGGTTGGGTGCGACGGCTGGGGTTGAGGGGCATTCGGTTCCTGGCCGCGCGACTGCGGCTTTCGTTCCGCACGCAACTCGTGTTGGGTCGGTTCTGGCTGTATCTGCTGCAATTCGTGCGCGGCGGTTTGTATGCGGGCACGCGAGGAAGCGCCCCTGACGTGCGGGCGGGTCTGGGTCGGGCCTGGCAGTTCTGGCGGCGACAGCGCGAGGAGACCGGGGAGGGACGCGAGGCTGGCGTGGGCGAGAAGGGGGCGGTGATGGGCGGGCCGCGGCGGCCCGTGGGGGTGTTCCTGGTTCATTGGTGGATTCACAGCAACTACCGGCCGGAGCCGTACCGGGGGAAGCTGGCGTTGTTCACGTCCGAGCAACTGGCGCGCGAACGGCCGTTTCGGGGGCGGGGCTGGGGGCTGTGGGCGTCGTCGTTCAGCGAGTACGTGGTGCCCGGCAATCACCTGGGATGCATCGCGCGTCACAACCAGGTCCTGGCGGAAAAGCTCCGGGAGTGCCTGGCCGAGGTGGAGCAGGAGCCGCCGACATGAGGGGGTTGAGGAGAGCTTCCCTGGCTTCGGCCGCCAGCCGCGCAGCTCATGAACCGCGGGGGGGTGCAGGCGGGACGCCCGCACCACAGGTTCAGGGAGCGCCTCCCTCAGCCCAATCCCTGATGTTCGTCATCGGCGGAGAATCCAAGACGGGGCGTCCCTCCACCGATGACGAACCTCGGGGATTGGGGAGTGACGGGTCGGGCGGTTCATGGGAAGAAGCGCCGCCGACGATTTGCCTGCGTGACGGCGTGCCGGCGGGCACGTTGCCTCTGCCGCTGGAGCGTGAAGTGGTGGAGGTATGGCGCATCGAGGTCAGCGAAGCGAATCTCGGGTGGGCACAGGCGGCAGACTGCCTGAGTCCGGAGGAAGTCGGGCGGGCCGCGCGCTATCGATTCGCGGCGGATCGGGACCGTTTTGTGTTGGGTCGCAGCGCACTGCGGCGGCGGTTGGCGGCCGGGCTTCGTTGCGCGGCCGGGGACGTGCGAATTCAGTATGGCGCGCAGGGGCGGCCGGAGTTGGAGTCGGGTTCGAACCCGGCGGGCGTGGTCTTCAGCGTCTCGCACATTCCCGGGCTGGTGCTGCTCGCGTTTGCGCGGGGCTGTCGGTTGGGGATCGACGTGGAGACGGTGGACCGGGTGCGCGACTGGCGGTCATTCGCCCGGCTGGCGCTTTCCGAGCGGGAATACGCGGCGGTGGCGTCCTTGCCGGCGGGATTGCAGGCCGCGGGGTTTCTCCGCGCGTGGACGGCCAAGGAAGCGTATCTCAAGGCGACGGGGCGGGGCCTGACGGTGGAGTTGGGTCGGATCGAGGCGGAGGTGGATCCTGCCCGGCCGGCCCGACTTCTCAAGGCGTACGAAGGGGACGGAGAGCCGGCGGACTGGAAGTTGCGGTCGATCGCGGTAGGGCGGGGAGCGGGTGGCGACGCTGGCGTGGGCGCCGGTGGGCGGTTGGGCGGTGACGACCCCCGAGGAGTCGCGGCTGTTACCTGCTTGTTGAGCGCGGCGTGTGGCGGCATGGTGGAACGACGTTCGCCGGCGCCCACGCCATGAATAACGACCGCATCGATTCAGCCCTCGCGGAGATTGCGAGCGAGAGTGACCCGACGCTCAAGCACTTGAAGCTGGCGAGCCTGGTCTCCGCCGTGTACCGCGAGTGCGGCATCCAGCTCGTCGTGGTGGGGGGATCGGCGATTGAGTTTTACACGGAGGGGGCCTATGTGTCGGGCGACCTTGATCTGTGCGTCGAGTTCACCCCGCAGGCCCTGACCGCGCGGTTGCGGCAGGAACTGATGGCGCGACTGGGGGGCACAGGGGGCCACGCAGCTGGCAGGTGGCCGGCCTTTATGTGGATGTCCTCTCGAACTTCGAGAATCTCGCCCGCACGCCGGTCCGACGGCTCGAGGGTCCGTACGGCGAGGTGCGGGTTGCGCCCGTCGAGGAGCTGATCGTGGAACGGGTGTTGATCTCGCGATATCCCGGCGACTATCCGCCGGCGGCTGAGTGTGCCCGGAAGCTGATCGCGGCGGCGTTGCTGGCGGAGGTCGAGACGGATTGGGCGGAGGTCAAACGGCTTGCGCAGGGTCCTGAGTATGCGAACTGGCGTGACATCAAAGCAACGGTCTATGAAC
Organism: Verrucomicrobiota bacterium; assembly: GCA_027493615.1. GTDB lineage: Bacteria > Verrucomicrobiota > Verrucomicrobiia > Limisphaerales > J093 > DSVZ01. The sequence goes on along the minus strand of JAOSKK010000012.1, from coordinate 523,252 downwards.
AAGCCCGAGCTCTCCAAGTCCGGAGTCCCTACGATCCCGATGCATGAGCCGATGGCGTGGGAGGACTGGCTGAAGGGTCGGCGCGCCCGGCGTGAGACCGGCCGCCGCGTGGCTCCGGAGATCATACGCCGACCCGGCAGTTCCAGCGACCGGCGTTTACGAGGCCTGTTTCAGGGCGAACGCGGTCTGCCGTTCAAGCCGACGGAGGAGCTTTAGGCGGGACGCTGGCGCGCAGCCAGTCGAGATAGCGGTCGGTGCCCGCGCTCAAGGGCAGGGCCAGGAACTCGGGGGTGTCGTAGGGATGCTGGCTGAGCACGAGCTTCTCGAGCGCGGCCAGGCGAGTGCGGCGGGTCTTGAGGACGAGCAGGACCTCGTTGCTCCGTTCGAGTTTCCCGTGCCACCAGTAGTGGGATTCGAGCCGGGGCACGAGGTTGGCGCAGGCCACGAGCTTCGCCCCGAGGGCGGCCCGGGCGAGCTTCCGCGCCGTCGTGAGGTTCGGGGCGGTGACGAGTACGAGGGCGAAGGCGGTGGCGTTTTTCACGGGTCAAGACTGGTCGAGTTTCCTGCTGGCCCGCCGCTTGGCCTCGAGCAGGCGTGAGGTGTGCGCGCCACGTTCGGGGGCCGGCGTGGGCGCCGCGGGCGCGGCGGGTTTCGCTTCAGAGGCCTTGGCGGTCGTTGGCGCGGCGACGGGCGGGGTGGCGGCGACGGGTTGCGCGGGTTCGAAGAGCTCGGGGCGGGGCTGGCCGGCGCCGGTCTTCTCGGCGCGGACCTGGCCGCGTCGGCTCAAGAGGGCGGCGAGGGACTCCTTGGTTTCGGCGGGCCGGACGGGTTGGCGCCAGAAGAAGAGGCGTCGACGGAGGGGTTCGGTGGCTTTGAGCCATTCGGCGCGGTCGAGGTAGAGGCGGCGGATGGCGACATCGAACACGAAGAGGATCACGGCGAGTTGGAGGAGGAGTTCCCACAGTTCGCGGGGGCTGGAAGGTACGGATGCGGTCGCGCAGGTAGGAGTTGTCGGTGCCGGGCAGCTCGGTGACGGGAGGGAGCAGGCGGCCGCCGCCGGCCTCGGCGATGCGGCGGAGGAGGTTGTGGTTGGGCTGGGTAACCGAGAACTCCGGGGAGTAGTTGACGCTGGCGCCGAGGGGTTGGGTGGCGCGGACCTGGCCGCCCTCGAGTTCGAGGAGATTGAGGAGGTAGGCGCCCACCTCGCGGGTGGGGAACCGCGCTTCGTAGCGGCCGGGGCCGGTCTGTTCGAGGCGGACGGTCTCGCGGTTGCCGCGCGGGCTTACGACGACGGCCTGGAGGTTGAGGAAGTTGCGGTACTCGCCGTCGGGGGAGAGGGCTTCGACGCTGAGGAAGCCCTGGCCCTGGTCGACGGCGATCTCGGTGTTGAACTCGGCGGTGTCCACGCGGCGCAAAGCCCACTGGGCGATCTGGGACCAGAACTGCCGGTACTTCTCCCAGCCCAACCAGTCCTGGGCCCACTTGGCCTTGGCGTCGGACGTGAACGCGACGGCGCGGCCGAGCCCGAACTGCCAGTGGGCGAGCACGGGATCGCCCTTGTCCGAGATGAGCGGTACCTCGGCGCGGGATTTCGGCGTCGTGGCGACGTAGCCGCGGAGCGGGGGAACTCGGTGCCGGCGATGCCGCGGAGCACCTCGCTGGGGGCGGCGACCTGCGGCGTGAAGGGTTCCTCGAAGATGGCGGACTTGAGGATGACCATGGCTTCCTTGAGAAAGATCTGGGGGAGCTCGGCCGGGTCGCGCACGTCATAGAAACGGCCGCGGCCCTGGTCGGCGATCTTGATCATGGTCTCGGGTCCGGCGTGGCCGGCGATCAGGACGGAGCTGACGGTGATGCGGTCGTTGACGATGGCCTGCATGAGGCCGTCGCTGGGGGCGGCCGGATCGCCGTCGCTGAAGATGATCATGTGTTTCAGGTTGGCCTTCGAGGCGCGAAGTCCGGGATAGCCTTCGGAGCCGGCGTAGGCCATGTGCATGACGTTCTCGAAGGTGGGGAGGTCGCCTTGGTTCATGCCGGCGATGAGGCGGCCCTTTTCCTTGCGGTCGCCGACGGGGCTGAGGGGGAAGAGCCAGCGGTCGGTGCCGTCCCAGAGGACGACGCCCATTTCGTCCTGGGGGCCGAGGGCGTCGAGGACGCCGAGGGCGCATTCGCGGGCGATTTGGTTGCCGTTGTTGAACTCCATGCCGTGCATCACCATGACGACGGCGCCGCTGGGCAGGACCTTCTTGCTGCTGAGCTCCATTTCGACGGGCAGGACGGACTCGAGGGGCGTGCCGCGGTAACCGCCCGCCGCGTAGGTCTGGTCGCCCCCCACGCAGACGAGGCCGACGCCGAAGTCACGGACGGCGCTTTCGAGGAGGTTCATGCCCACGGTGCCGAGGTCGCCGGCGGCGAGGTTGCTGAGGAAGAGGGCGTCGTAGCTCTGCATCTCGGCGAGGTTGCCGGGGAACCCGCCGAGGTCGGTGAGGCGGGTTTCGAGCCTGGAGGCGGTGAGCGCGGCGGCCAGGGGTCCGTCCTGGGCGGGGTCGGCAGAGACGATCAGGACGCGCGGGTCGCCGCGGACGCTGGCGAAGTTGCTGGCGCGGTTATTCTGGGCCACTTCATCGCCCGGGACATCGACCTGGACGTCGTACCCGTAGAAGCCGGGTTGGTCGAGGGTCTGGGGAAGGTGAAGAGGTTCTTGCCGGCGGCGAGTTCGACCGCCTGTTCGCCGAGAAACCGCTCGTTCTGGAAGAGGCGGAGGGTGGCGGGCCGGTTGGTGTCGGATTGGATGAAGATGCCCACCTCGAAGGTCTGGCCCTTCTTGAGGTTGGCGGGGATGCTGAGTTTCTGGACGGAGACGTCGCCGCCGCGGGTCATGCCGAGAGGGACGACGTCCACGGTGACACCGAGGGTGCGGGCGGAGGCGACGGCGCCGAGGGCGTCGCCGAAGTTTTCGTTGCCGTCGGAGAGGACCACGAGACGCTTCTGGCCGGTCTCGGGGAAGGCGGCCGTGCCGAGGCGGATGGCGGCTGCGATGTCGGTGCGTTCGGTGCCGACGACAGCGTGGATCTTGGGCAGGTCCACGAGCACGTTGGGGGTGATCTCGATGGCCGCGCCGGTGCCGAACACCACCACGCCGCCACGGTCCACCGACTTCTTGTCGGCCGAGACCCGGTTCACGTACTCCCGCGCCTGCTCTTGTTGTTCGGAGGGATGCTGTCGGAACGGTCCAGGAGGAAGAAGACGTTGACGCCTTCGAGGGGTTTGAGCCAGCGGAGCCCCGCCAGGGCGAACACGAGGGCGAGCGCGATGGCGAGGCGCAGGGCGAAGGCCGTCCAGCGTCGCCAGGGCGCGGTGTCCACGCCGGTCTTGAGGGTCTGCCAGATCACCCAGCCCACCACCGGGGAGCAGCCAGAGCCAGAGCGGCTGGGTGAATTGGAAGGGCATGGCTAGGGCGAGGGGCGAAGGGCGAAGGGCGAAGGGCGAAGGGCGAAGTTAGAAGTTAGGGGGTGGGACGGTGGGACGGTGGGACGGTGGGACGGTGGGACGGTGCGACGGTGCGACGGTGCGACGGTGCGACGGTGGGACGGTGGGACGGTGCGACGGGTGCGGGTGCGGGTGGCGGAGAGTCGGGTGCGGTGGATGGCGGAAGTGGGGGCGGGGTGTGAAGGGCGCAGGGGGTGCGGCGGACGAGTTTTTGAACACGGTGATTGCCGCTGTCCGCGACGTAAAGGTTGCCGCGCGAGTCGAGGGCGAGGCTCCAGGGGTTGCTGAACTGACCCGGGGCCGCGCCGGCACGGCCGATGATTTCGACCGGTTGGTCGGCGGCATTGAAGACCTGGATCCGGCTGTTGCCGAATTCGCAGACGAACTGGTTGCCCTCGGCGTCGACACGGATGTCGTAGGGGTAACTGAGTTCGCCCGGGCCCGTTCCCGCCCGACCGTAACTGCGCAGCCAGTGACCTTCGGGGGTCGAAGACTTGGATGCGGTGGTTGCAGGAATCCGCGACATAAAGCTGGTCGTGCCCATCGACGCACAGGCCCTCGGCTCGATTGAACTCGCCGGGGGCGGATCCGAAGCGGCCGAACGCGGCGAGGCAGGCGGTGCCGTCCGGGGAGAAACGCTGGACCCGTTCGGCGCCGGTGTATTCGCAGGTCCAGATCTCGCCGCGCCGGTTGGTGGCGACGGCCCGGGGCAGGGTGAGTTGGCCCACGTTGGTGCCGTGCGTGCCCCACTGCAGGGCAAGCGTGCCGTCGGGGGTGAAATGGTTCACGCGGGAGTAGTGGGGTTCGACGACGAGGATGCGGCCGAGGGAATCGACGCCCAGACCCTTGGCGCGGCCGAGGTCGGTTTCCGGCATTTGCCAGGCCAGGAGATAGCGGCCGTCCGGCGCGAACTTCTGGACGCGACCGGTCATGTCCACGACGTAGAGGTTGTCGTCGCGATCCACGGTGACCGATCGCGGTTTGTTGAACTGGCCGGGGCCGCGGCCCCGCGTTCCGAGGATCTCGACGCGGCTGAACCACCGGCTGTCGAGGGAGCCGCGGTGTCGGAACGGTCCGTACACCCGGTCAGCAGGAGGGCGGAGGTGGCGAGCGCGACGGCCGAGGGGCGGAAGACCACGGAAGTTCGCGGCGCTGGTTTGTCAGCAGTGAACGACGGGGGCGCAGGCTGGAAGCCCGCACCACCGGGGTGAGGGGCAGGCTGGAAGTCCGCACCACCGGGGTGAGGGGCAGGCTGGAAGTCCGCACCACCGGGGCGAGGCGCAGGGCCGCTGGGCTCCAGGTTCGGGCGCGGTCGCCTCCAAGCCAGCAGACCGCGGCCCGCCAGCCACAAGGCCGGTGGGAGCAACGCCAGTCCGAGCAGCAGAAGGCAGAGCGCGTTCACCTGTGGGTTGTGACCGTAATGGAGCAGGTTGAAAATGCGCAACGCCAGGGTTTCGAGCCCGGGGGAATGATCAGGACGAGCGTTTCGACATCCCAGAGGCAAAGGAGATACACGACATACCACGCGGCGAACAGGGGTCGGCCCAGCGAAGGCCAGATCGCCAGGCGAAACACCGTCCAGTGCGAGCCCCCCGCCAACCGCGCGGCATCCACCAGGTCGCGATCGACCGTCTGCCGGGCCAGCGTGGCGGAGTGCCAACCCGGGCCAAGGTAACGCAGCGCAAGAGCCAGCACGGCCACACCCGCGCTCTGGTAGAACCCCACCAGCGGACCGCGGTTGAGAAGCCAGATCAACACGACGCCCACGAAGACGCCCGGGAACAGGAACGGAAGCCAGAGCGTGGCCCCCACCGCCAACGCCAGCCGACCGGGCCGATGCCGACGGTCAGGGTCGCGGTCACCGCCGCCAGCCATGCCGAGTTCCAGACCGCCCTGCCCCCGGCGGCCAAGGCCGGCCCCAACTCGCTCCAGGTCCGGGTCTCAGTCAGGATCTGGCCCAGGGGCAGAGCCGTGGCGAGGAACACGATGCCGCAGGTCAAGACACCGGCGGGCAGCAGGACGGTCCAACCCAGGCGTTGGCGGAGCAGCGTCGGCGTCACCGTCTCTTGCCAGCGCGGCCAGGTCACCTCGGCCCGCTGCAACACCAGCCAGACCGCAATCGGGGCGAGCACCACGGGCAGGCTTGCGGCGAACGCGCCCGCCAGATCGAAGTTGGTGCTGAAACGCAGCCAGATTTCGACCGTGTACACCTTGACCTGCAGGATGGCTGGCAACGCAAGGTTGGCGAGGGCCAGCACGAAGGTGAGGGCGGTGGCCAGGGCGAGCGCCGGCCAGGCCGCGGGCAGAAGCAGATGACGCAGCAGGCGACGGCCTGCAAGCCGGGGCTCGATCTCGAGGTGCGCCGGTGCGAGCCGTTGCCAGGCGCCCAGCGCGGCGAGCATCGGGATCGGCCAGAGCATCAGGGCCATCAACGCGGCGGCGGTGCGGAGGTCGAAGAGCGGAATCGGCAGCCAGGCCCGCCAACGTCCGGTGTGGCCGAGGAGATCCAGCCAGCAGTTGGCCACCAGAAAAGGAGGTAAAACCAGGGCAACGGCGGCCAGCCCGACGCCGAGGATCTGGAGGCGTCGGGGCAGCGAAGCCAGGGCGAGCGCCGCGGTCAGACCGAAGCCGAGGGCCAGGCCGGCGGCGAGCCCGGCAAACCCGAGACTGTTCGACAGCAGCGACCAGGTCATCGGGGGTTCCTGGGTTGAGGGTCACCGGACGAAGATCGCCTTGAGCTGAGCCGTGCCCGGCTCGAGGTCGGCGATCAACCGGGACCAGTCGGGCTGGAGCGTGCGGATCCCGACCGCCTGGGGCGAAAGGCCTTCGAGGGCATCGGCCTGGATCAACCGCTCGACGACGTTCGGGCCCTGCAGAAACTCGAACAGCCTTTGCGCGGCTTCGGGGCGGGGCGCGCCGCGGGTCACAGCCACGGTGTTGGGGATGAGCAGCGATTCGGCGTCGAGCGGCAAGGCCAGGACAGGCGCGCCGTCGCGTTGGACGACGCGGATGTCGTCGGAGTCGGTCAGTCCCACCCACGCTTCGCCCCGGGCGACGAGCCGGGCCACGACCGAGTTGCCATCGACGATGAGCGGCTGGTTGGCGGCGAGGGCGCGGCACCAGGCTTCCCAGCGGTCGGCGCCCCAATGCTGGCGGAGAGCGAGGAGGTGGAGTGGGGGTGGTGCCGAACAGCGGATAGGCCAGGGCCAGCTTGCCGCGCCAGACGGCGTTGGTGAGGTCGTCGAGCGAACGGGGGGGAGGGCGAAGGGCGAAGGGCGAAGGGCGAAGGGCAGGGTCGGAAGTTGGAAGTTCGAAGTTGGAAGTTCGAAGTTGGGGGTGGGCGGCGGGCGGGGCAACGAAGTTGGTGTTGATCATGATCCGGCGGCTGCGATAGCCGAAGGCAGCCCAGCCGTTGGTTTCCCGCCAAACGCCTTGGGCGGCGAGCTGGCGGGTGCGGAGTTCTTCGTTGCCCCAGAAGACGTCGCACTGGGGGCGTTGGCGTTCGGCGAGGAGGCGGTTGGCGAGGCCGACGGTCTTGACGGCTTCGCTGTCGAAGACGGTGCGGACGCGGATGCCGGTCTGGGCGGTGAAGTCGGCGAGCAACGGGTCGGCATAGGTCACGTCCTGGGCGATGTAGGCGACGACCTCGGGTGCGGCGAGGGTGCGCTTGAGTGTTGCGAGGGCGGGGAGCAGCAGACCTGCGAGCAAGGCAACCGAGAGCAGCACGAATCCCCAGGTCCGGATGCCGCCGCGGGCGTTGAGGGCGTCGCGGAGCCAGCGTTGCCAAATCTCGGGCCGTGGTTTGGGAGCCGGCTCAGGCTGAGGTTGCGGCGGGCTCATGGCTGCAGGCGGGAGGGGTATGCGGAAGTGTCAACCGCCACAGAGGCTGGGCCGGACGGTAGGGGGCGGGCGAGAGCCTTTGGAGTGCGCTGTCTTCCAGCAGCGCTTTTCGTACGCGGCTTCTCTGACGCAAAGCGGCGGTGAACCGCACGCACTCCAGACGCTGCGCGGGTGTCGGATGGCGGAGCCGTCATGCCGTGCGTTGGTGATAGAACCACCATTCGAAGAGGAGAACGCCGAGGGCGAGGAGGGCCAGCCAACGCCAGAGTTCGCGATGGCCGATCTGCGCGGCAGCCGCTTCGACGCGCGCATACTGGCCCAACTGCAGTTCGGTGCGCGGGGTGGTGTCGGTCTCGGCCGCGTCCAACAAGTTCACGCAGACGGTGAACTGGTTGGTGCCGGCACCGATCTGGTAGACGCCGCGTTGTTGCGTGCCGCCGAACACGATCTCGCGGGTGGCGGCGTCGAGGATCAGCTCGCGGGAAGTCCCATCGGGGAGCCGCACAGTGGCGGTGGGCTCGGGTTGGGGCAGGGGAGGCGGATGGGATCGCCGGCGCGGACGAGGTGTTGAGTGACCTGGGCGCGGGCGGGGTTGAGCCATTCGACCGCGTTGGCGATGAAGATGGGGAAAGAGATGCGGAGCGGCCAGGTGCTTTGGAGAGTGTCGAAGGCCAGCCAGAGGATGCGTCGCTGCTCGAGATTCGCCCGCGAGGATCAGGGGGGCATTGGGTGACTCGACGAGGGCGATGGCCCAGGCGGGCGTGCGCGTGGCCAGGGCCGTGGCCACCTGGACGTTCTCGAACCCGACGAAACGCAGGAGCGGATGCGTGTTCTTCCAGTCGACAATGGCGGGGGCCTCGAGGGCGCCCTGCACCTCGAGCCAGTGGGGAGGCGCTGAGCGGATGGCCAGGATGTTGCCGGCCGGCCACGTCGTCGGCAGGAGATCGTCGATCGACGAAATCGAACTCCCGCCCCGTGTCGGCGAGGTCGCCGGCGACGGTGACGCGGACGTTCGGGGCGGCTTCGAGGGCGCGTTCGAGGAAGCGATTGCCGCGGGTCACGAGCAGGATGTTGGCGGGCAAGGGAGGACGCTGAGGATCGCGGCCTCGTTGTCGGCGGCGAGATCGTCCTCGACCTCGAGTCGGAGCCGGAACAGGCCGTCGCGGTCCTGGGTGACGGCGAAGACGAGCGGTTGGGGTGGCGCGGGGGCGAGGTCCAGGGCGCGGGTTTCCACCAGTTGCTCCTCGAACCACAGCTCGAGCCGGGCGGGGAGCGGGTCGGTGGACGCGTTGAAGACGCCGGCGAACAAAGCGCGGCGGCCCGGGTCTTCGGGGTGGGCGCGGACGTCGACGTTGACGATGCCGGCGTTGCGGGCGCGCTGCCCGATGCGGTGATAGGTGAGGGGGAGGTTTTCGTTGGCGAGTTCCTCGAGGTCGGCGGCCGCGCCGTCGCTGAAGAGGTGGATCTCGCCGAAGGCGACCTGTTCCTCGCCCCGTTTCTCGAAGGTGAAGGCGCCGGCGATGCGGAGGGCCTCGGCGAGGCGGGTGGGCGTGTCGCCGGGGAACAGGCGAGGAGGGCGCGACGGAGGGCGGCCTTGTCGGAGGTGGGGGACTGTTTGACCTCGGTGGTGCCGGCGGCGAGCAGGACGATCATCTGTTCGCCAGCCCCGAGGCTGTCCACGAGGCGGAGGGCTTCCTGGCGGGCCCGTTCGAAGCGGGGTGGGCGATTCGTCGGTGCTCTGCATGGAGGCGGAGCCGTCGAGGATGACAACGCGCAGGCGGGTGGGGCGGGCGTTGCCGGTGAGGTAAGGTCGCGCGAGGGCGAGAACGGCGAGGGCGAGGAGGAGCAGTTGGAGGACGAGGAGCCAGTTGTGGCGCAGCTTCTGGAAAGGCGCGCTGGCCTGGGTCTCGGCCAGGAACTTCTGCCAGAGCAGGGTGCTCGGGACCAGCTTCACGACACGCTTCCGCTTGAGCAGATAGAAGAGCACGACCACCGGGAGGGCGGCGGCGAAGACGAAGGCGAACGGGGCGAGGAAGCTCATGCCCAAAAGCCCGCGGTGCGGAGTTGTTTGAGCAGCAGATCGTCGATCGACATGCCCGTGTGCGTGTGGAAGAAGCCGATGCCGCGGCCGGTGCAGAACTCGCGCAGGCGCTGGACGTAGTTCTGGACGGTCTGGCGGTAAGCCGCGAGGCGGTAGCGGCCGAAGGTGACCTCCTGTTCGGCGCCCGTCTCGGAATCCACGAGCCGCAGGTCGCCGTAGGTCTTGGGCTCGAGTTCCTCGGCCGCCAGGACCTGGATGGCGCTGACCTGGAAACCGCGGCTGACAAGCGCGCCCAGGCCCGGTTCGTAGCCGGCCGGGTCCAGGAAGTCGCTCAGGACGACGGCGACGCCGGCCTGGCGGGCTTCGACCGCGCCGCGGTGCAACGCCGGATTGAGCTGGGCAGGGCCGCCGGCGGTGAGGCCGGCCAACTGCGCGAAGAAGCGGAAGGCGGACTTGCGCCCCCGCACGACGCGCAGGCCGCGGCTGGACAGGTCGTTTTCCGGACGGTCCGGGAAGGGCAGGACCGTGACCCGGTCGAAGCCGCACAGGGGCCACATAGCCGATGGCGGCGGCGATGCGGCGGGCGAAGTCGAACTTGGTCGGATCGCCGAAGGTCATCGACTCGCTGGCGTCGAGGAAGAGGCGGACGGGCAGTTCGCGTTCCTCCTCGTAGAGCTTGAGGAAGAGGCGATCGAGGCGGCCGTAAAGGTTCCAATCGAGGTAACGGAGATCATCGCCGAAGACGTAGTTGCGGTGGTCGGCGAACTCGACGGATTGGCCGCGGGCGCGGCTGCGGCGTTCGCCGCGGAGGGCGCTCTTGGCGCGGCGGGCGGCGAGCAACTGGAGTTGCTCCAGGCGACGGAGGAGTTCGGGGGCGAGCAGGGGGCGGCCGGAGCGCCCGGAGGATTCGGTTCGAGAATCGGACTCATCGGCTCCGACGCGAAGGGGGAGGAGGGCGCGGGCGGGGGCGATCAGGCGGCGACGGTCTCCACGGTGCGGGGCACGTCCTTGAGGACCTGGGCGATGACGTGGTCGGTGGTGATGCCTTCGGCTTCGGCCTCGAAGTTGAGGATGAGACGGTGTCGCAAGGCGGGGTAGGCGACGGCCTGGAGGTCGTCGAAGCTGACGTTGAAGCGGCCCTGGGCGAGGGCGCGGACCTTGCCGGCGAGGATGAGGGTTTGGGCGCCGCGGGGGCTGCTGCCGAACCGGAGGAACTGGTTGGCGATGGGAACGGCGGTGTCGGTCTTGGGATGCGTGGCGAGCGTGAGGCGGACGGCGTAGTCCTTGACGTGGGACGCGACGGGCACCTGGCGGACCAACTGCTGGAGCTCGAGCAGGGTGTCACGGCCCACCACGCGTTCGAGGTTGACCCGGGCGAGCTCGGTCGTGCGGTTGAGGACCTCGGTGAGTTCGGCGGCGCTGGGGTAGCCGACGAGCAGCTTGAAGAAGAAGCGGTCGAGCTGCGCCTCGGGCAGGGGGTAGGTGCCTTCCTGGTCGATGGGGTTTTGGGTGGCGAGGACGAAGAAGGGCTCGGACAGGCGGCGGAGTTCGCCTCCGGCGGTGACCTGTTTCTCCTGCATGGCCTCGAGCATCGCGGACTGGGTCTTGGGCGTGGCGCGGTTGATCTCGTCGGCGAGGATGAGGTGGGCGAAGACGGGGCCGCGCTGGAACTCGAAAACGCGGCGGCCGTCGGGGGTTTCCATGACGAGGTTGGTCCCGAGGATGTCGGCCGGCATCAGGTCCGGGGTGAACTGGATGCGGCTGAAGCTGAGGTCGAGCACTTCGCCGAGGGTGCGGACGAGCAGGGTCTTGCCGAGGCCGGGCACGCCCTCGAGCAGGACGTGGCCGCCGGCGAAGATGGCGATGAGGGTGCCATCGACGATGGGCTCGTGGCCGACGATGACCTTGCCGATCTCGGTGCGCAGGCGGGTATAGGCTTCGCGGAACTGGGTGATCTGTTGTTCGGTGCTCATGGCGGGTTGGACCGGGTCGCCGCGGGCGGCTGGAGATCGTCGAAGTAGCTCTTGACGGCGCCCTGATAGGCGCGGGGGATCTGTTCCTGGCTGAGGGCGGACTGGGCGTCGCTCTGGGCGGCGGTGAGGGCTTCCCGGACGGCGACGGTGCTCTGGCCGGTGATGCTGACGCCTTTGAGGGTGATGCTGGGCATCGGGCTGCCCGGGTTGAACTGGCCCTTGAGGCGGGTGGGCGAGAGGTTCTCGGAAAGGTTCGCTTCGCGTTCGGTCTGGCCGCGCGGGTCCAGGTCGGGGCGTTCGACACCGGAGTTGTCCCAGAGGCCGGTGTTCTCGACCTGGTCGAGCCACTGGCCTTCATCCGCCCAGGTGCCGACGCCGCGGCCGGGCTTGCCACCGGGCTTGAAGCCGGGGCGACCGGGGCCCTGGCACTGCCCCCAGGCGAGGCTGTTGCCGATGCACATCTGGGCGCGCTTGAGGGCGTCGAGGGTGAACTGGAGGTCCTGGGCGTCAGCGAGCTGCTGCATGAGGTTGTCGAGTTCCTTGGCCGCGTCGGCCAGGGATTGCGCGGCGCCGGGCTGATCACTCTGCCGCAGTTGGCGGGCGGCGTTGCGAAGGAACTCGCCGACCTTGCCGTACTCCTCGCCGGGCTTGGCGGCTTTCGCGATCTCGTCCTGGAGCTTCTGGAGCTGCTCGGGGAGAGGTCACCGGCCTTCAACTGATTGATCATTTTGCGGAGGGTCTCGAGGGCGGCCTCGGCCTGGCCTTTCTCGGGAGTTGTTCGGCGAGGTCCTTGCCGATGCGGGCGGCCTGCTGCCGGGCTTGCTTCAGGGCTTGGGTCAGTTGCTGGAGCTTGTCCAGGTCCTGGAGGGCGAGCTCGAGGTCCTTCAAGACCTTGTCGATCTGGCCGGCTTCGAGGGCGGCAATGGCTTCCTCGAGGCTGGGCAGGGCGGCGCCCATGTCGGCGGCCTGGCGGGCGAGTTGGGGAGAGGGTCTGGGCGAGGGCCTCCTTGGCGGCGTCGGCGGCCTGGGAATCCTGGTTCCTGAGATTCTGGGCGGCCTGCCGGGCTTTCTGCAGCTCCTGTTGGAGCTTGTCCATGGCCTCGGCGTTGGGGTCCTGGCCGCCGAGCGCCTTCTGAAGGGCTTCCATCTGGCGCTGCAACTGCTCGGCGCTCGCGGGGATGTTCTGCTCGCCGGAACGCGCGGCGCGTTCGAGGAGCGCAGAGCGGGGTTCCTGGCGAATTCGCGGACGTCCTGCTGGACCTTCTCGGTGAGCTTGGCGACGTCTTTGAGGGCTTCGTTGCGGGTGGCGGCGCGTCGTTCGAGCTGGTTGCCGAGGTCGCCGACGCTCTGGAGGGTTTGGCGGGTGGACTCGAGGGCGTTGGTCCGTTTCTCGAGGGTGCGGCGGGCGAGGAGGGCGAGGTTGCGGCCGGCTTCCTGGACGCTTTCCTTCTCGCGCTGCTTCTGGAGGTAGGCCGGGGAGCGGTACTCGGGGACGAAGCCGAGGCCGGCGGTCAGGGCAAGGACCAGGAGGGCGTAGTGGCTGGAGCGGGGGAGCTGCCAGGGAAGCAGCTTCTTGAGGTCGAGGTTGCGGGCTTCGGCGGCGGCGTCGCGGGCCATGACGTCCCGCCAGGAACCGAGGCGTTCGTCACGTCCGAGTTCGAGGGCGGTGCTGAGGCGCTCCTTGAGGTGCTGGCGTTCATCGAGCCAGCAGGCGGTGCGCAGGAGCCCGTCGCGTCGCCACCAGCCGAGAAGCCCTCCGGCGAGGAGGCAGGCCAGACCGACGAGGCCGGTGACCAGGAGGGTTTGGTCCGGCAAGGGCAGCAGCTTGTAAAGGGCCAGACCGAGAAGCCAGGCGACGCCCCCGACGAGGACTCCCTGCCAGAAGCCGCGCCAGGCGCGTTGCCAGCGCAACCGCTCTCCGGCCTGCCGGACGACCTGCTCGACGCGTTCCAACTCGCTCATAACTGGGGGCTAAAGTGCTGCAGGACACCGTGGGCCGCCAGTAGAAACTCGGCCGGCAGGTCACTGCCGCTCGTACTCGCCCTTGCCCAGGCGCTTGAGGACGGTGAATCCCGCCTTCTTGGCGTCGCTGATGGAGAGCGGCTTGGTGAGCTGCGGCGTGTTGAAGCTGGAGAAGACCCGGCGAACGGGTTTCTTGCAGAGGGGCACTGCTTCAGGGGCGCGGCGCTCAAAGGCCGGCGGAGGGTGAAGGTGCCGCCGCAAATGGCGCAGTTGCCTTCGCAGAGTTCGTATTCGTAGAGGGGCATAGGCAGGGTCGGCGGTGTGCCTTGCTAAGGCACAGGGATGAGGGTGGCGGTGGGGCGCCCAACGCCGTCCTGGACTTCCATCCGCCTGAGCGGCTGGTGCAAGGGGATAAAGGCGGCGGGAGCTTTGCCGGGGCCGGTCTCGAGCCAGCGTTCGAGCATGGCGTCGGCAAGCTCCACGACTGGCCGTCGGTGTCGACGGCGACGAGCCGGACCCAGAGGACACGCCAGGCGGGGCTGGGGCCGTTCATACCATTGAGCAGGAGGACGGCGGTGAGCTCGGCGAGATCGGGGCCGTCCGGGATGGCGGCTTCGTAGACATCGAGTTTGCCGGTCTCGAGGTCGCCGGCCCGCGTGGGCACTTCGTAGATGCGACCGGACCCGCGGGTGCAGAAGATCAGGTAGAGACGGGCATTGGTCCCGGAGAACGGCTCGGATCCCGTCTTGATAGAGAGCTTCAACTTGGTCAGTTGTGCCATAATGCTTCCTCTTGGTGCGGGTGCGTCGTCGCACGCTGGCTCCAGCTAACAACCTCGGCGCGCGTCACGCAAATCGGATCGCGCGCAGAACCTGGTTTGCAGCCGCCGGGATCTGTGCCTAGCTTGGGCGCGTGGTGAGCACGGACCGCCACCCCAGAAGATGAACAGCCAAACCCCGCTGGAACGACCGCACCAACCGCTCCTGTGTCGCGGTCTCGAGCAAGCCTTGCAGGCGCCGCCCGCAGGCGAGGAGAACACTCGCACGTCGGCGCTGCTGAACGCGCTCCTGGAGGACGCCCTGCGTGAGCGCGCCTCGGACGTGCACCTCGATCCGGCCGGGGACGGCTTCCGGATCCGCTTCCGGATCGACGGGGCGATGATCGACACGCTCCAGCTCTCGCCGGCCGAGGGGCAGCGGTTGGTGCGAGCGTGCAAGAACCTTGCCGCGCTCGAACCGGGCGTCGCCCGGGTGCCGGGCGATGGGCGGGCGGAGTTCCGGGTCAGCGACCGTCCGCTCGGGGTGCGCGTGGCCGTCACCCCCACGGTGTCGGGTGAGAAGCTGGCGCTGCGATTGTTGCGGGCCGAGTTGACGCGGCTGAGCCTGAACCAACTGGGATTAAGCCCGTCGGACTATGACCTGCTCCGCCGCGCCGTTCAGGATGCGCGGGGGATGATCCTGCTGAGCGGCCCGACGGGCAGCGGCAAGACCACGACCTTGTACGCACTGCTGCACGAGATGCGGCACACCAGCCGGTCGGTGGTCACGATCGAGGATCCGGTCGAGTACGTGGTGCCGGGCATCACGCAGATTCAGGTAAACCCGAAGCAGGGGTTGACGTTTGCTGAGGGCGCCAAAGGCCTGCTGCGCCTGGACCCGGATGTGATCCTGATGGGCGAGATGCGGGACGCAGCCTCGGCCCGGGTGGCGATCGACGTGGCGGACACCGGCTTGCTCTATCTGAGCAGCCTGCACGCCCGGGACGCGGTCGCCACGATCACGGCCCTGCGGAACTTCGGACTCCAGGACTTCGAAATCGCCGCTTCGGTGGATTTGATCGTGGCCCAGCGGCTGGTGCGGCGGTTGTGCGTGAAATGCCGGCGGGCCGGTTCGGCCACGACGGAGGAGGTGCAATGGCTGGAGCGGTTGGGCCAGCCCGTGCCGGCCGAGACCTGGCAGGCCGTGGGTTGTCCCCAGTGCAGCATGACGGGGTACTACGGACGTACGGGCATCTTCGAGGTCTGGCGGCTGAATGAAGAGGAAACCGACCTCGTGCTGCAACACGCGGATGAGCACACCCTGCGGCGGCACCTGCGCCGGTCCGGACGCGCTTCGATGCTGGATGACGACCTGGCGAAGGTCGCCGAAGGGATTACGACCCTGGCCGAGATGCAGGCGGTGGGCGGGTTGGGGTTTTACGCGCCGTCCGAGCCGCCCCGTGGGACGGCGCGACCCCGCCGCACAGCGACGGCGGCCCGGAGCCGGGTACGACCCGGGGCCGGCTGACACGTTCTCGCGTCGCCTCGCAAATCCCCTGCCCGCTGTAGGTGCCGACGTGAGGAGTCTTGGGGGGCGAGGATTCCAGGGATGGGCCGATTCAAGGCCGGACCGCCGCGGTCGGCTGCAGGTGACGTTCGAACCACGCCAGGGTCTTCGCCCACATGGCCGGCAGGTAGACGTGGCCGACACCGGGGTAGAGCTCGCTCTGGTAATGCTCCGGGGCCCCGAGCAATGCCCAGGCGGGCCGGGCCCGGGCGTTGATGATTTCAATCCCGTCTGCGGGGGAGCCGGCGTCCTGGTCGCCGTTCAGACAGAGCAGGGGCCGCGGAGCCGCCAGGGCAATGACCGCTTCGGTGTCGAAATGCCGCAGCAATCCGGGGACGTAGTAGTAGATGCCGTGGTATTGGAGCCCTTCATGGGCAATGAGGTTCTGGTAGCGTGTGAGGCAAGCCACGGCCACACCCGCCCGGATCCGGTCGTCCAGGGCCATCAGCCACCACGACCGCGTGGCGCCCATGCTGATGCCGGTCACGCCCAGACGGGTCGGATCCACCTCCGGCCGGGCCGCCAGGTAATCCAGCGCCATGAGGTCGTCTCGGAGGATCATCCCCCAGAGCGTGCGGCCGAGCCAGAGGTTGTACTTGCTGGCAGTGAGTTCGCCCGCCCCGCCGCGCTCCGCCGAGCCCGGTCCCTTTCCGTTCCGCTCGCCGAAGCCGTAGGCGTCGATCGCCAGCACGGCGTAGCCGCGGCGGGCGAAGGCCGGGCCGGGTTCCTCGGGGGTGTGGGCGCGTTCAAACAGTTCGATCTTGCCCTTGTCGTACTCGCCGCCGTGCCAATGGCAGTAAAGGATGGCCGGGACAGGCCCGGAAGCGGCGCGGGGCAGCAGCAGGACCCCGGGCACGGAAGCGCCGGCGCCGTTGTCGAAGCGGAAACGTTCCAGGAGATACCCGGGATGTTCCTCGCGCGCCAGACGCTCGACGCGGGGGACGGCGGGGCGGGGTGGCAGGTCCCCGAGCAGGCGCCACAGGGTGGCGCGGATCTCGCCGCGCTGGTGTTCCCCAGGCCGCCGGGGAGGCGGGCACGGTGAACGCGGGAGTGGCCGGTTGGGCGACTTGCCAGGCCGGGGCGCGGGTGCTTCTGCGCTCATGGCAGGGGCAGTTGTCAGGACGACCGTCAGCAGCCGGAAACCAAACAAAGTCGGGCTCATCGGGTGGGTGGGTGACGGACGACACGCCCGCCGGGGTTTGGCCGCGGGACCTTCCAGCAAGAACCCTGGCGGTGGTCCACGCGCCAGGGTTTGCGAACGGGCCGCCGAAACCCGGCGGGTCAGGTTAGAACATCTTGGTCAGGGTGAGGGTGGCCGTGTGTCCCTGGGGACGGGATTCGGCGAGGACCTCGTAGCCGTAGCGGGCGGACACAAAGAGCTTGGCGCTCTTCCAGAACCAGATGATTTCCGGGCCGACGGTCACCACGCTGTCCTTGTAGGGGTCGGCCAGCACGCCGTCGTGGCCTTCATCACCGGTGGTCTGCAGTTGGTAGTGGGATTGGACGCCGATTTCGAAGACGGAGCTGAGGGCCTTGCTGATGCCGCCTTCGAGGGAGAGCGTGTCGCCCGGGGTGATGTTCCAATCGCTGCTCTTGTAGTTGATCTCGTAGCGGCCGAGGGCGGAGAGGGCCCAGGTCTTCTCCTTGTCGAAGAAAAGGGTGCCGCCGCCGGTGACCATGTGGGCCCAGGCGCCCTGACCGGTGCCACCGGTCACGTTGTCGGTCTTGACCTCGCCGGTGGGTGCCCAGATCCCGTAGCCGATGCCGAGGTCAAATTGCTGGAAGTGCCAGGACAGCGTGACCGGCTCGATGAAGATGTCGCCGAGGTTGAAGACTTCACCGCGGTTGCCGGCGACCTTGACGTCCTTGTAGATGAACGGCACGAGCACATCGAGGCCGTAGGAACCGCCAAGGATCTTGAGGTCGGTGATCCAGATCGGACGGATCGCGTTGGCGTAGGCGAACGCCTCGAAGTTGACGTCCGTCGAGTTGCCGTTGTGGTCGTTCAACTGGCTCGAGCCGTAGAAGAGGTTGTAGTCGCGCAGGTAAAAGCCCGGGGGCGGGAGCGTGCCGGACTTGAGGCCCTCGACCCCGATGGGGTAGTGGCCGGTGAAACTGGGCTGGGCCAGGGCGGTGGCGGCGCAGGCCAGCGCACCGGTCAGGGCGAGCCCGCGGCCGAGGGAGGGTGACGGTTGGGAGGGGATCTTCATCAGGGATGGTCTCGGAGGGTTAATCCTGCATTTTGCCGGAGAGATAGGTGTCGAAGGCGGCCAGGTCCAGCATGCCATGACCGCAAAGGTTGAACAGGATCACCCGCTTCTTGCCCTCCTCGCGGCACTTGATCGCCTCGTCGACGACGGCGGCGATGGCGTGGGAGGGTTCGGGTGCCGGGACGATGCCTTCGGTGCGGGCGAACAGGACGGCCGCCTCGAAAACCCGCTTCTGGGGGTAGGCCACGGCGTCGATGAGCCCGAGCTTGCGGGCATGGCTGACCATCGGCGCCATACCATGGTAGCGCAGGCCCCCGGCGTGAATCCGGGGCGGCATGAACTTGTGGCCCAGCGTGTACATCATCATCAGCGGCGTCATCTCGGCCGTATCGCCGAAGTCGTACCGCAGTTCCCCCGGTGACCGAGGGACACGAGGCCGGTTCGACGGCGACGATGCGATACGATTTCTTCTCGGTCAGCACCTTCTGGAGGAAGGGGAAGCTCAGGCCGGCGAAATTGCTGCCGCCGCCAATGCACCCGACGATCACCTCCGGTTCCTCGCCCGCGAGCGTCATCTGCTGGATACACTCCTGGCCGATGACGGTCTGGTGGAGGCAGACGTGGTTGAGCACGCTGCCGAGGGAGTACTTGGTCGCCTGGCCCTTGACCGCGTCCTCGATTGCCTCGCTGATGGCGATGCCGAGGCTGCCAGGGCATTCGGGATCCTCCGCGAGCATCTGGCGGCCAAAGGCGGTGTGTTCACTCGGGCTGGCGTACACGTCCGCGCCCCAGGTCTGCATGAGCAGCTTGCGGTAAGGCTTCTGGGTGAAGCTCACCTTGACCATGTACACCGTGCAATCGAGGCCGAAGAGCTCGCAGGCGAAGGCGAGGGAGGCCCCCCACTGGCCGGCGCCCGTTTCGGTGGCGAGGCGTTTGGTCCCGGCGACCTTGTTGTAGTAGGCCTGGGGCACGGCCGTGTTGGGCTTGTGGCTGCCGGCGGGGCTGACGCCTTCGTACTTGTAGTAGATGTGCGCCGGGGTCTGCAGGGCCTTCTCGAGGGCGCGCGGCGCGAAACAACGGGGGTGGGGCGCCAGAGTTGGTAAATGTCGCGGACTTCGGACGGGATCTCGACCCAGCGCTCCGGGCTCATCTCCTGGCGGACGAGGTTCTCGGGGAAGATCGCCGTCATCATCTCCAGCGTGACCGGCTGTTTGGTGCCGGGATGGAGGGGGGGCGGGAGCGGCTCGGGGAAGTCGGCGAGCAGGTTATACCAGTGCGTCGGGGCTTGCGCCGCCGGCAGGTCGAAGCGAAGGGCTTGGCTCATGCAGTCAACGTTGTTCCTGTAAACCGCTCGCAGTTACCAGCCAGTCGGACTAATGGCAACACTTTCCTGTCATCCTCGTGCGTTCCGCGGAGTCAACGGCGCTGGAGGGCGAAGCCGGGGTTGAAATCCCCTCCCCCGGCTGGTCTACTCACCGCCCTGTACCACAGTACCAGTCCACATTGCAGTCGCCGAGTTCTGAGCCTATGAAAGTCACCCTGCCCCTCCTTGCGGGACTCATCGCCCGCGCCGTCCTCGTCGCCCAGCCGCTGCCGCCGGGGCCGCCGGTGTTGCCCACCCTGCCCCTCGGCCACGACCGCACCCGCCCGCTGCCGCCGGTGGTGGCACCGGGCCACGCCAGCAGCCCGACCCAGTCGGTCAGGCGCCCTCGGACGCCGTCGTATTGTTCGCGGGCGACGATCTGTCGCAATGGGTGGCCATGAACGGCAGCCCAACCCGCTGGGTGGTGAAAGACGGGGCGATGGAATGCGTGCCGGGCAGCGGTTACATCCGCACGCTGCGGTGCTTCGGAGACGCCCAGGTGCACCTCGAGTTTGCCACCCCCGCCAAGGTCGAGGGATCCAGCCAGGGACGCGGCAACAGCGGCGTTTTCTTCGGCCTCACGCGCTACGAGATCCAGGTCCTGGATTCCTACCAGAACCCCACCTACGCCGACGGCTCATGCGCTTCGATCTACAACCAGTACCCGCCCCTGGTCAACGCGTCGCGTCCCCGGGCGAATGGCAGAGCTTCGACATCCTCTGGACCGCCCCGCGGTTTGACGCCGACGGCCGGCTGGTCTCGCCCGCCCGCGTCACGCTGTTTCACAACGGCGTCCTGGTCCATCACAACGCCGAACTCATCGGCAACACCGGCTGGGTCACGCGCGGTCCCTACCGGGCGCACCCGGAGAAGCTCCCCCTCGCCCTGCAAGACCACGGTAATCCGGTCCGGTACCGCAACATCTGGGTGCGCGAGCTGGGCCCGGCGACCCGTCCCGAGTACTTCCTGTCCGACGCCGCGCTGAACGGCTTCGTGGGCAAGTACGAGATCAACCGCGACTGGATCGTCGACATCACGCGCCGCGACGGGAATCTCTTCTTCCAGTGGGCCGGCGAGGACTTCCTGCTCTTTGCGACGTCGCCCAACCGGTTCTTTGCGAAGACCACCGACGTGCAGGCCGAGTTCAAGACCGAGGGCACCGACGATGTGGTCTACATCTCGGTCGGTGAAGAGGGCGGGATGCGCGCCAGGAAGCTCAAGTAACTCGCGGCACGCCTGCGGCGTTCAGGCGCCGCGGTCTTCCGGCGCGGCCACCACCCGGTCGCCCGCGCGCGGCCAAACCGGCAGGGTGGGGTAGCGCCCTTGCGCAGTTCCCGGAACGCGGCGGGCAACTGGCGGCGATGCAGCTCGCATTCCGTCACGCCCGTGGCGTCGCAGATTTGGATCAAGGCGTGGGCCTTGTACACGCGCGGCCGGCCCAGGACCCGCACGGAGCCTTCCGGCAGGGCTTGAGGCTTGCGCCGGTCCAACACCAGGAAGCTGAGCGGCAACGAGCGCAGATCCACGCCGGTCATTTGGGCGAAGCGACCCCAGAACGGATCGGTGTAGACCGCGGGCGGCGAAGGCGCGAAGTGATGGCACCAGTGGCGTTCGTTGCCGGGCGCCAGCAGGCCGCACTTGGCCCCGTGCGTGCAGGGTGCCACCACGGCGAACGTTGGGCTCAGCCGTTCCCGCACCGCGATGAGCCGACGGCTGGTTTCGGCGGTGCCCGGTTCGACCCAGAGCACGCTCGTCGCTCCCTGCAGGCTGTCGAGCAAGGCGTCGGTGTCCGGCTCGTTCAACTCGCCCAGCACGTGGCTCACAAGCACGATGCCCGCCGCCGGCGGCCGGCCTTCGGTCACCGCGAGGCCCGGGTACTTGGCCCGGGCCGCCTGCGCCGCCCACCGCATGGCCAGGGCGGAACGGTCCCAGAACCACGCGCCACGTACCGTGGCTGCGCCGTGCCAGTCGAGGTAGGCGCGCGCGGCGATCCCGCTGCCGCAGCCCCAATCCAGCAGGGTGGCGTCCGGGGGTGGCTGCCAGCCTCGCTGGTCGAGTTCGCCGAGCACATAATCCCATTTCCAGCCGATGCGCTGGGCGAAGGTGGCATCGTAGCTGGCGACGTCGCTGGCGTGTTGCCAGTAATCCGGGGTGCCCGCAGCACCGGCGAGGAACGCCGTGCGCAGGCGGTCGAGGGCTTCCCAGTCGGGGGTCATGCCAACGGCTCCTTCGCGAGCAGCACAGGTGAGGGCGGTCCGCCGGTGGGCTGTCAGAAACCTCGCGGCGCGGGACAGAAGCCGCCGGTCAAGGGGCGCACATCCACCGCTTCCATGCCCGCCGCGCGGATGGCTTCGAGTCCGAGGTCGGCGTCTTCGTAAGCGCGGCACCCGCACGGGGGGACGCCGAGGCGGCGCGCGGCCTCGAGGAAGATGTCCGGGGCCGGCTTCTGGCGGGTGACATCCTCGTTGGTCACCACCGCCTGGAACAGCGGACGCAATCCGAGGTGGTCGAGCACGCGCTCGATGACCCGGCGCGATCCGCCCGACGCCACGGCCATGGGACGCCGCCCGGCCTGCGAGCGGGCGAGGCGGACAATGAGGTCGATGGGCCCGACCTGTTCGAGCTTGGCCAGGTAAGTCTGTTCCTTGTCGCGGACGACTGTGAGGGGGTCGAGGGTGAGGCCCTGCTCGAGGTTGAGTTGGCGGACGATGTCGCGGGAGGGGATGCCGGCCAGGGCGTAGAACCGGGGTTCGGTGAAGTGGAAGCGGTGACGGGCGGCCACCTCTTCCCAGGACTGCCAGTGCAGCGGCATGGTGTCGGCCAGGGTGCCGTCGCAGTCAAAAATCAGGCCCTGGATGTGATCGGGGATGGCGAGGGGGTCCATGGGAACGACCGGCGAGGCAGGCGCCGACGTGAGGAGGCGAAGGCTATGGCCCCTGGCCCCGAATGCCTCCTCACGTCGGCGCCTGCCATCTGTTGCGGTTTCATGCCGGGTTTGAAGTCTCCGGATCATAGGTGGAGGGAGGCGAGGCGCTCTTTCACGTCGGCGGCGATGAGCGGGTCGATGAGGTCGTCGAGTTGGCCGTCCAAGACGGCCGGCAGGTTGTAGACGCTCAGGTCGATGCGATGATCCGTCACGCGGTTCTGCGGAAAGTTGTAGGTGCGGATCTTCTCGTTGCGTTCGCCGGTGCCGACCTGGGAGCGGCGTCGGGCGGCGTACTTGGCGTTTTCCTCGGCGACCTTCTGGTCGAGCAACCGGGTGCGGAGGACCTTGAGGGCCTTGGCCTTGTTCTTCTGCTGGGAGCGCTCGTCGGAGCAGCGCACGATCAAGCCGCTGGGTTTGTGCACGATCTGCACAGCGGAATCGGTGGTGTTCACGCCCTGACCGCCCGGACCCGATGCGCGGCAGACGGTCATCTCGAGGTCCTCGGGCTTGATTTCGATGTCCACCTCCTCGGCTTCCGGCAAGACCGCCACGGTCGCTGTGCTGGTGTGGATGCGGCCCTGGGCCTCGGTGGCCGGCACGCGCTGGACCCGGTGTACGCCGCTCTCGTACTTGAGCCGCTTGAAGACGTCCGTGCCGGTGACGCTGAACACGACTTCCTTGAAGCCGCCCAGGTCGGAGGGCGAGCAGTCCAGCCCTTCCACTTTCCAGCCCTGCGCTTCAGCGTAGCGGGTGAGCATGCGGAAGAGGTCGGCGGCGAACAAAGCCGACTCCGAGCCGCCCGCGCCGGCGCGGATCTCGATGATGGTGCTTCGCGAGTCGGCGGGGTCGGCGGGGAGCAGCCCGGCCTGGAACTTGAGGGCGAGGCCGGGCAGGGCGGCCTCGAGACGCGTCGCTTCCTCGGTCGCGAGGGCCACCAACTCGGGGTCGGTCTCCTGGGCCAGGAGTTGTCGGTTCGCTTCCAGCTCTTCGAAGGCGCGCGTGTAGGCCTCCCCGTGCGCCACGGTTTCCTTGAGCCGGGCGTATTCCCGGGCGAGTTCCTGGGCGCGGGCCGGGTGGGCGAAGACGTTGGGATCGCTCAGGGCGGTTTCGACTTCGGCCAGCCGCCGCCGTGACTTCTCGACGTACGGACGCAGGTCCATGAGGCTCCCGGAAAAGCGTTCGCCCGCCCGACGGGACATCGGGCGGGCGAACGCTGGGGCAAAGCTACTTGCGCTTCTTCTTGCTCGAAGCGGCGGCGATGGCCGCCTGGGCCGCCTGGGTCTTGGCCATGCGCTGCTGGAACTTGTCCACGCGCCCGGCGGTATCCACGAACTTCTGCTGACCGGTGTAGAAAGGATGGCAGGCGTTGCAGATGCCGACGATGATCACGGGCCGCGTCGAGCGGGTCTTGAAGGAGTTCCCGCAGGCGCAGCGCACCTCGGCTTCCACGTATTTCTGGTGAATGGCAGCTTTCATTCGCTCAAAAGCCGGGGAACGTACCATCGAACGGCCGCCTGACAAGCGCGAAACAGCGCAGCGCAGCGCCTGCGGTGCGGCGCGGGTGCTGCACACCGTGCTTGGGCGCGCCGTTCCGGAGTTGTATGGCGGCACTGCCCTGCGTACGGTCGGGCTGCCATGCACAAGCCCTTGCTCCCCTTTGCCCTCCTCCTCGCCCTGGCCTGGGACGCGCAAGCCGTCAACCCGGCCACACTCGACCTCGCCGGAGCAACCATCCGCCACGCCCGCCACGCCGCGGACCTCGAGCGGTTCGCGGCCCGCGAAATCGCCCGCTACTTCCTCCTCCTCAGCGCCACCGCCTCGGCCGTTCAGCCCATGGACGAGCCCGACACGGGCACCGGTCGCGACGCCACGCTTGAAGTGATGGTCGGAACCGCGGGTTCGTTGCCGGCCTTCGCGTCCCAAGTTCCCGATACCCTCGGCGCGGAAGGCTACGTCCTGCGGGTCGTTCCCGGAAAGCCCGCGCGCCTCCTGGTGGCTGGACGGGAACCGGCCGGCGTCCAACGCGGCGCCTATGCGCTCCTGGAGCGCTTGGGCTTGGGGTTCTACCTTGGGGGCGACGCCCTGCCCGAACCGCGCCCTTCGTTGCTCATTCCGGCGGACCTGAACGAAGCGCGCACGCCCGTGTTTCGCATCCGCGGCTCGCTGCCCTGGTACAACTTCCTCAATTCCCCGACGACCTGGGATCTGGAGGACTTCCAGGTTTTCTTCGATCAAATGGCGAAGATGGGGAACAACTTCGTCGGGTTTCACTCGTATGACTCCGAGCCCTTTGCCGCCTATCCGTACGAGGGAAGCTGGCGCATGGGAGCCCCTGCGGCGACCTCGCTCGACTACGGTTGGGGCACCGTGCGCGGCTTGAAGAGCGACGCCTTCGGCTTCGGCACGGGCCGCTGCTTTCCCTACGAAGTCTTCGGCTCCCGGTCGGCCGCGCTGCGCATCGAGCCCCCCGCCGAGGACCCCGTCGGACCGTCCTTGTTCCCCCGGCGCACGCCCACGGATGAGGCCATCCTGCGGGCCCAGGCCGGGCTGGCCCAGGGCTCGAATACGCCCGCCGCCGCGGCCTGCATGTGTGCGTCGGCTTCGAGTTGACCGGGGACCCCACGGTCGCGGAGACACGGCGGCAGACCGAGGCCCGGATCCGCAACCTGCTCGCCACCTACCCGATGATCGACCACGTGTGGTTCTGGCAATCCGAGGGACTCGGCGGCGGCGGGGCGATCGCCTCGATGGACTCGCCGCTGGGCGCGATCGTCCACCGGCTGCGACCCACCTTCGCGTATCTCGGCTCGGAGGAACGGATCGGCGAGGCCGCGCGCGTGGCGGCCTGGGTCGAGTTCGCGCACGGCGTGGTCGGGGGCCTGCGGCCGGACCTCAGGGTCATCGTCAGTGGCTGGGGCGGCGATGCGTGGATGCGCTTCAGCGATTTCTACGTGGGGCTCGATCAGGTGCTGCCTCGCGACATCGTGTTTGCGGCGCTCGACAACATCGATCCCACCGCCCAACCCCATGTCAGCGAAGTGTACGGCAAACTCTCTCCCGGCCGCGAGAAATGGCCGATCCCGTGGTTCGAGTCCGACGGCGGCGGGTCGCGTCGGGACCAGTGGTTCTCGCAGGCGAACGTGAAGCCATTCACCCGCCTCGTCCGCGATGCCCGCGCCAAGGGATGCCAGGGCCTGCTCGGGATCCACTGGCAGACCCGCGGCATCGAGGAGGTGGCGGCCTACACGGCCCAGTACGCGTGGAACCCGGACCTGGGTTACGAGGACTTCTACGCCGAGTTCGCCCGCAAATGCTTCGGGACGCAACACGGACCCGAGATGGCACGCGTGCTCCTTCGGCTCGAAGCGCTGGGACCGCGTTGGACCGGGGCGTCCGGCCAAGTCGAGTGCGGCGGTTTCCAGTGGTTCTCCGACGAGCGCCGCCCGCGCGAGGAGAACTTCCAGGCGCTCGCCGAGATCGACGCCACCCTCGGGCGCCTCGCCGCGGCGTGCGCGGAAGGCCCCGGCCGGCGTCACGCCGAACGATTGCGGTACCTGCGTGCCAGCGTCGCCTTCGCCCTGCGCTTCGACCGCGCCGCTGTCGAACTGACCGAGGGGGCCGCCTCGCGAACCTGGTGCACGCCGCAGAAACGGCGAGGCGACAGGGCCAGGCGAACGAAGCGATGCGCCTGGCAGGCGAAGCACTCGACGCTCTGGGTTCGAGTCCGCTCGGCCCGGCCATGGAGCATTACACGGCGCGGCTCACCAGCCAGGGCGACTTCGGCAACCTCGCCACCATCAACGTCAAGGCGTACGCCGCCTTCCTCGGCCTGTGGGAACGCGCGCAGGCCGCCCTCGGTGAAAGCCGGCCGCTGCCTGGACCCTCGCTGCAAACCGACCGTCCGGAGTTGATCGTCAAGCTCCCACCCAGCGCGCTGCCGGAAGGGGCACCGTTCAGGGTCCGGGCAATCGCCTTGAGTCAGCATCCGCTGCGCGAGGTCCAGCTCCAGTACCGGGTAACGGGCGGGCCGTGGTTGAGCCAACCGATGCAACCGACGGGTCGACAGTTGTTCGAAGCCGACCTCCCTGCGGAAGCCGTCGGAGCTGGCGGGGTCGAGTACCATGTCCTGGCCGTCGATGAGCGCGGGGCAACGGCCGTGGCGCCTGTGGGATTCCCCGAGGTGGTCTACTCGGCCAGCGCGCTGCCTTTCACGGGACCGGCCACGTATGGTCCGTGGTTGCACCGGGTTTGGGCATTCGCCCCGTGGGTGTTGCAGGACCAGAGCGATCCACCGGCCTGGCTCCGCAGTGTCGTGATCCCGGCGGTGGAGTACGAGCCGTGCGAGTGGCAGGTTCGCCTGGCGGGCCAGGACCAAGCCGGCGCGTGCGCTTACCACCTCGGGTCGATCCCCGTTCCCGTCGCGGTTCCCGCCCTGGAGCTGGTCTCGTGGAAGGCGCGCGACGCACGGGGCAATGTCGCCCGCGGCAGCGACGTGAGTTTCGCGCCTCCCCCGCCTCCCGCTGCGCCGGAGGTTGTCCAAGCGCAGGTGGTCGAGCCCTTCCTCGTCCGCGTGAGCTGGGAGGGCGTGGCACCCGCGGGCTTCGGGATTCACCGCGGGGAGACACCCGGCTTCGCGCCGACCGCCGCGACGCTGCTGGCCTCCTGGCCCTGGAAGGTCTTTGACGACAGCACGCCCGCGCCGGGAAAGACCTACGAGTATGCTGTCGTCGCTCTCGGGGAGGACGGCACGCCGAGTGAAGCGGGGCGAAGCGTCCGGGTGCACGTTGAGGATGCGCCGCTGCCGGATGCGCCAGCCAACGTCCGCGCGATCGGCGGGTTGGGGCGGGTGACCTTGCGATGGGATCCCACGAGTGGCCCGGTGCGTGGTTACTCGGTGTTTGCCGTCGACGCCGGTGCGGAGAAGCGCGTGAGTGGGGACCTGCCCGTTCCTCGTCCCGAGTACACGGTGGTGACCGAGAGCGTCACGCCTCGCCGCTACGTCGTCCGCACGATGGACCGTGCGAAGCGCCACGGCGCGCCTTCGCAGCCGGTGGAAGCGGCAGCGCTGCCCGTGCCGCATGACCCGGTGTTCCGCACCGACTTCAGCAGCCTGAAGGCGGCCACCGGCCAGGAGGGCAGGCTTGTCGGCCGGGCGGTTCTCGATGATCAAGCGCTCGACACGCGGCAGGGCGGCTGGATCGCGTATCCGGGGGAGGAACTCTTTCAGGCCGGCGCGCCCCTGACGGTGGCGATGCGCGTGAACCTGGACCGGATCGAGGGCATCCCCGTGCTCATCTCGTTCGGACACTGGGAGGGTCCCGGCTGGTGGATTCAGCTCATTGGCGGGCAGATCCGCTTCTATCTGCCCGTGCAGAAGATCCTCGATGCCGGCGCCCTGCCCCTCGGCGGGTGGCATCACCTGGCCGCGACCTACGACGGCACGACGAGCCGGTTGTTTGTCGACGGCGTGGAAGTCGGACACAGGGACGTCGGACCGGTCGATACCCGCCCCTGGCCGGGCGAACTGAGAATCGGGATGTACTCAGACGACGCCGCCATGTACCAACCGCTGGGTCGCATCGACGATGTCACCATCTGGCGTCGCGCCCTGCCGGCGGCGGAGATTCGGGCCCTGCGGCGGTGACACTCCTCTGCTTTTGGGGTCGTGTCTTAACATTTAACATTTGACCGTTCGGTCCACAGTGACAGCCTGCGGGATCGCCCGCCCACAGGGGCCAGACAACGGGCGATACCGGCCAAATGTTAAATGTTAAGACACGACCCCAAGGCCACAACGTGACAGCACGCCGGGACTTTCTGCGGACCCTCGGAACGGGCCTTTTCGCAGTCCCGCTCCTGGCTTCCTGCGCCTCCCGGCCCGCTGAGCGTCCGGGGGTCAAGCCGATCCGGGGCAGTTGGATCAGCGTCTGGTGGGATGACCGGCGCCACTTCTACTGGAACGACGCCTGCCAGCGTTTCAAATGCGAGCAATGGCAGGCGGCCGTCCAAGACGTGGCGGACCTCGGCATGGAGTACCTCGTGCTGCTCGCCATCGCCAAAGGCGGCCGGGCTTTCTACGACACGCCGCTCCTGCCCAAGCTGGAGATGGCCTGCCCCGACCCCCTCGAAGCGATGCTCGCCGCCGCCGATCGTCACCGGGTCAAGTTCTTCGTCAGCAGCGACTGGTACGGCGAATGGGACGCCCAGGCCCTCACCGACCCGGCGCGCGTGCGCAAGCGTTTCCAGATGATGGAGGAGATCGCCCGGCGTTACAGTCACCATCCGAGCTTCCACGGCTGGTACTGGCCCAACGAGGCGTGTCTCTCCCCGTACTTCGCTGACTCATTCCTCGCGTACGTGAACGCCAGCAGCGGCGAGGCCCGCCGGCTCACCCCGAACGCGAAGACCCTGACCGCCCCCTACGGCACCCACCAGGCGGTGGCCGACGACACCTTCGTCCGCCAGTTGGAGCGGCTGGATGTCGACATCATCGCCTACCAGGATGAAGTCGGCTGCCTGCGGATGGGGCCGGCGGAAAGCGAGCGGGCGTTCGCTACGCTGCGGCGCGCCCATGACCGCGTGCCTCAGCGAGCCCTGTGGGCCGATGTCGAGACGTTCGCCTGGGAAGGCCCGGCCAACCAGCAGAGCAGTCCACTGATCCCGGCGCCGTGGGAACGGGTCCAGGCCCAGCTCGAGGCGGTCGCCGCGCACGTGGACACCATCCTGATCTACCAGTACCAGGGTTTGATGAACCGTCCCGGCAGTCCCGCCTTCGCCGGTCACCCCGATTCGACGCGCCTTTACCTGGACTACGCCCGCTGGCTGAGGAACGGCCAGGGCGGTAGCCGTGAGCCCGGGGGAAGGGCAAAGGACGAAGGGCGAAGGACGAAGGGCGAAGTGCGAGGTTCGGGGAAGCGCCCTGTTCCTTGCGGACCTGGCCAGCGCTCATGAACCCAGAGAGTGCAGGCTGGAAGCCCGCACCACAAGGTTCGGACCACGAGGTGCAGGAGAAGCGTTGTTCAGGCGTCACCGCTTCGCTTCGCCCCCCGCCGCGTCGACGAACTGCACGCCTTCCACGTGTTCACCGAGTTGAAGCCGCGCCGAGCTGGCAACCAGGGGTTCGCCCAGGATCACGAAGTTCTCGAAGGTCACGTCCCGCACGGCGTGGGCCGCATCGGCTCCGCTGAGGTGGACGCGGTACGTCCCAGGCTTCCCCGTGAGGCTGACGTTCCGGAACCGGATGTTCTGCACGTGCCCCGGCACCTGGTTGCGCATGTACTGGTTCACCACCGGTCTGAGCCGGATGAGTTCGGCCTGACCCGCTCCGTGCAACCGCACGTTCTCGACCGTCACGTCCTCCAACCGCATCTCCTCCCCGGCTCGAACAGAAACGGCGTCATCGTGAAGTGGACGATGTCGAGGTTCCGGAGGGTGATCCCGCGCATGAACGGGGCCCGGCTTTCGTGGCCCAGCAGGAAGATGCGCGCGCGGTCGCACCACAGGATCGAATCCTCGACGGTGATCCGCTCGACGTTGCTGTTCGGGGCGCCGAACTCGAGCCCCTTGAGCGCCACGCAGTCGTCGTCGCTCCGGATGAAGCAGTCGGTGATCAACACATCCTGGGAGTTGCACGGGTTGATGCCGTCGTCGTTCTGCACGCGGCTGCCGCACAGCTTGACGCCCCGGACCGTCACGTGGCGACTGTCCCGCGGCACGATGGTCCAGTGGGACGCGCCGCGGATGGTGAGGCCGCTGACCTCGACGTTCGTCCCGCGAATCGAGATCACGTGTGGTGTCGGTCCCTTGCGCCATTCGAAATCCGCGCCGTCGAGAATGCCGTAGCCCGTGATGCGGATGTTCTCGCCCTGGGCCCAGACACCGCCTTTCACGACCGCACCCGCCGCCAGGTAAAGCGTCTGGTGGCTCGAAACCTCGATCCGGCCGGGCCGGTGGATCCCGGGGCCGAAGTAAATCACGCCCGGCGTCTCGGGCTTCGGAGGATCCACCTCGGGCGGGTTGGCGAACAGCAGCAACGGCCCTTTCCTGCCGTCCGGTTCGACGCTCAGCTTGCGCGGCCCGGGCAACGACACCACCAGCACGCGGTCTGACTCGAGCCGCATCGCGACGTCGGGTCGCGCCGGCCGAATCACGGTGTCCCGCAGCGATCGCGGCGACGTGATGCGCACCTCGACGGGCCCGTCGGTGGTGAAGTTGGCGAAGGCGTACGGGCCGCCGAAGTCCCATTCCTTGCCGGCGAACGGCGGGTCCAACGTCCGGGCGGTGTACACGGCGACCGGTTGACCGCCGGCCACGACCTCGTAGTCGGGCGAAAGCGGTTCCCCGGCCGGCGCGGGAACCGTCACGACGGCGGCGGAAGCCGGCAGGAGGGCCAGGACAGCCAGGAGCGGGACGAGCGAGGAATTCATGGCGCTCCATCACGCACCCCGGGCGGAGGCTTGGGAAGTCTAAAGAGGGGACACACCTCCCGTAGGAGCCGACGTCAGGAGGCTCTCCAAATCCAGCGCGAGTCACTAACCAGGCCACGACTGGGACGACACTTGCTCTTCCGGATTGGCCGCATAGAGGCACAAGAAGCGCAGCGCGGCATAGCCGCAACCAAAAGACCCAGTCGAGTGGGAGGAGGGCGCGCGCAGGGCCCAAAGCCCTCACGTTTCCCTCCTCCCCCTCCAGTCATTCCGTACGGTGGGTTTTCCCCAGTACGGTTGGAAGCAGGGTCTTCTACCGAGTGACCTTCCCGCCCAGGCGGTTTGACACCCGTTCAGCTCGCCAGTCGAGTCCCGCCTACGTCCAGGCGTTGGTAGCTCCTCGCGGAGCAATCGCCTTACAGCTTCCCCGACCCACCAAGCCGACCCTGCCCACCGGCCCTTGGCTCAGCGCGGTTTATCATCCCCGCACCTGCAAACGCTACTACGGCCTGATGCGCCAGTCTGGCGGACTCCGCCCGGTTTATGGTTTATCCCGGGCGGTCTTTGCCCCCAAGGGCCGTCCGCCTCACCTTCCCTTCTTTGCCTGGATCCACGTGGTACGTCCATGCCGCTACCCTTACCCCGCCGACGGCCCGGGTTCATCCGATGGTTCATCCCCGGGCCTACGAGCCTTCACCACCTTCTGTCAGGTTCGGCTGTGGGTTGTCCCCTCACTGGCTTCCGAGGGGTTCGTTTAACGAGGCAGCAGTTTTCTCGTCCTGTTGCGGCCTGCACGCTTGCTAGGGCGGCTGACCAGTCCCCGCCGACGCCCCGGCGCCGACAGGCCCACCCGTTTACGGCAGAGCTTGCCCCGGTCGGAGTCTCCCCCGGCCGGGGTCTGCTATCACTACTCGGCCCAACCACCTATTGCCGAGGCGGGACTTGCACCCGCTCGCGAATCAAAGATCGAACGCTGCACCAGAAGGAAACGAGGGAAACGAAGGGTTGGAGAATCCTGCCAAGAATGCGCGATTCCCGGCTATTGCAGTGCAAAGAGTCAGGCTCTTTGGCTTCTTGTGCCTTTTCGCGGCGATCTGTTGTCGTCCATCCCACGGCATCCTCTGTAACGCACCGAACGGGGAGGTGGAGCCTCCTGACGTCGGCGCCTACGGGGGAGGTGTCACCCCCGGCCATGAGAGGCTGAGCCTCCTGACGTCGGCGCCTACAAGGGAGGCTGCGGAACGGTGAGGCAGCGCAGGCCGAGGACCCATCAATGCGCCTGTCCCGACCGCTCCAGAAGCTCCGCCAGCGCGTCGCAGAGATCGCCCACGGTCTGGATCCCGTCCATCGCCTCATCCGGGATGGTCACGTTGAAGGCCTCCTCAACGCTCATCCCGATCTCCACCTTGTCCAACGAATCCGCCCCGAGGTCCGCTTCGATCGCGGCCTCCGGGGTGACCTGATGGCGCTCCACGCCCAGTTGTTCCACCAGGATGTTCTGGACCTTTGCGGTCGCAGCCTCTGACAACATCGTGTTCATGATTCGATCCGTTTTGCGGTTGCGTTGCGCTGTATCCGTCGAGGGGACGGTAGGCACGGCGCCACGGGCTTGATAGGTGGATGATCGCGGGCCACCCTACTCCCCAGTCATGTTTGCCAGACTCTTCGCCCATGCCGGGCTGTCCCTCGACCGGCTGCGGGCCCTGGTGGAAGTCGGGGCCGCCGGAGGCATCACCAAGGCCGCGGCGATGGATCCCACCCGACAAAGCCAATACAGCCGGCAGATCAAGGAGCCGGAGGGCTTCTTCCAGACCCGGCTGGTCGAACGGCAGGGTCGAGGCGTCCGACTCACGCCCGGCGGTCGGGAGCTGGCCCGCATTTCGAGGTTCTTTCTCCTGGGCTTGTCGAGCTTCCAACGCGGCTGCCTGGCGGAGGAGCAGACGTTCCGGATCGGGGCCAGTGCCACCTTCCTTGACTTCTTCCTGGTACCTGTGCTGGCGAGGCCGGCGGATCCGCCCGGGCCACGCTACGACCTTGAGACCGCCGGGGATCTCGAGGTCGAACGTCGGCTGCACGACTTGACCCTCGGATTCGGCGTGGTGACCGCGGCGACACTGAGCCGCCCTCTCCAGCAGCGAGGGCTCGGGACGTGGCGGCTCTGCCTGTGGGTGCCCAAGACGCTCGGCGCGAGTGAAGCCCAAGCCCGACAGGCCTTGAAGGAACGGCGGTTGCCGCTGGCCCTGGCGGTGGGCGAAAGCGCGCTGGCCGGTCTGGCCCGGTTCCGGGACGCGGAGCCGCGCTTGAGCTGCCCCAGTTTTCTGGCAGGGCAGGCCGCCCTCGAGCAGGGCGGTGTGGCCGCGCTCTTGCCGGACTTGACTTGATTCCCGCGGGCTGCCCCGCACTATCGCGCGCGATGAAAGCCTTGTTCGTCCTCCTCGGGGTCGCCCCGGTGCTGCTGGCCGCCCCCGGCACCCCTTCGTTCGCCAAACTGGACGCTGTCCCCTTCACTCAGGTGGAGATCAACGATCGCTTCTGGGCGCCGCGTCGTGAGATCAACCGGACTGTTTCGATCCCCATCAACCTCGAGAACCTCGAGAAATCCGGCAACCTCGAGAACCTCCGCCTGGCGGCCCGCCGCGCCACCACGGGCTTCCAGGGCCCGGTGTTCATGGACTCGGACGTCTACAAGGCCCTCGAGGCGGCGTCGTACTCGCTCGCCACACACCCCGACCCGGCTCTCGACCAGAAGCTGGACGAGATCATCGCGATCCTCGCCGCCGCCCAGCATCCCGACGGCTACCTGAACAGCTACTACACCGTGAAGGAACCGGGCGTGCGCTGGGTCAACCTGCGCGACAACCACGAGCTCTACTGCGCCGGCCATCTGTTCGAGGCCGCCGTCGCCCACTTCCAGGCCACTGGCAAACGCAACTTCCTCACCGTGGCCACCAAGTTCGCCGACTGCATTGACGGCGTCTTCGGTCCGCCGCCCAAGCGGATGGGGTACCCGGGACATCCCGAGATCGAGCTCGCCCTCGTCAAGCTGGCGCGCGTCACCGGCGAAGCCCGCTACTTCGAACTCGCCCGCTTCTTCGTCGAGCACCGGGGCCAGCGGTTCTTTGCCACCGAACACCGCACGCCCCTCGAGCGTTACCACGGCGATTACTGGCAGGACGACGTCCCGATCACCGAGCACCGCAACATCAAAGGCCACGCCGTCCGCGCCGCTTATCTCATGTCCGGCGTCACGGATGTCGTGCGCGAAACCGGGGACTCCGACCTGCTCCGGATGCTCCACCGCGTGTGGCGCAACACCGTCGAGCGCAACCTCTACCTCACCGGCGGCATCGGGCCCAGCGCGCACAACGAAGGTTTCACGCAGGACTACGACCTGCCCAACGCCACCGCCTACCAGGAGACCTGCGCCACCATCGCCCTCGCCCAGTGGGGCCATCGCCTCGCCTGCCTCCACGGCGACGCCCGCTTTGCCGACGTCGTCGAGCGCGCCCTCTACAACGGTGTCCTCGCCGGCGTGTCCCAGGACGGGCAACGCTTCTTCTACGTGAACCCCCTCGAGAGCCGAGGCCAGCACCATCGCTCGCCGTGGTTCGGTTGCGCCTGCTGCCCTCCGAACGTTGCCCGCACCCTTGCCTCGCTGGGCGGTTACGCCTACGCCACCGGCCCCGACGCCCTCTACGTGAACCTCTACCTCCAGGGCGTCCTCAAGACCCAGGTGTCCGGCCACGACGTGAGGCTCCTCGTCAACACGGATTACCCGTGGGACGGCCGCGTCACGTTCCAGTGGGATCTGGAACCGCGCCAACTCGCGCTGCACCTCCGCCTGCCCGGTTGGTGTCCCCAGGCCCGCGTGTCCGTCAACGGCGAACGGGTGAACCGCCTCGAACCTGTGGCCGGTTACCTCGTGCTCAACCGCACCTGGCGTGCCGGTGACCGGGTGGACCTCGACCTCGCCCTCCCCGTGACCCGGGTCGTGGCCCATCCCAGCGTCGAGGCCAATCGCGGTCGGTTCGCCCTTCAGCGCGGCCCGCTGGTCTACTGCCTCGAACAGGTGGATCACACCGAACCCCTCGACGCCCTATGCGTCAGTGCCGACGACGCGGTGACGGCACAAGCCGACGACACGCTGCTCGGCGGCGTCGTCACGCTGCGCGGCCAAGCCCGGGTCGTGGGCGAACTCGATTGGGGGCGCCGGCTCTATCAGCCGATGCCCCCGGCGCGGTCGGTACCCTTCAAGGCCGTTCCCTACTACGCCTGGGACAACCGCGCGGCGGGCTGGATGAAGGTGTGGCTCCCGCTCACGCCGCCGCTGCCGCGCGCCGGCGGACCCGAGGCCCAGGCCGCCGTCACGGTCTCCTTTGCCAACAGCAACTCGCAACCCGGCGGTATCAACGACGGCGTCGAGCCCAAGAACAGCGGCGAACAACCGGCCGCCCTGTGCCACTGGTGGCCGCGCAAGAACACCGAGGAATGGGTCCAGTACACCTGGCCCCAGCCGCGCACCTTCGGCAGCGCGCGGGTCTACTGGTTCGATGACACCGGACGCGGCGCCTGCCGGCTGCCCGCCGCCTGGAGGATCGAGTACCGCGACCAGGACGCCTGGAAGCCGGTGGCGGTTGAGGGGACCTATCCCGTCGCGCTGGATCAATGGTGTGCCGTCCGCTTCGCCCCGGTGACCACCACCGCCTTGCGGCTTGTGGTGCAGTTGAAGCCCGACTGGGCAGCCGGTGCCCACGAGTGGCAGGTCTTCGAAGTCGAGGACTGACGGCGCCTCCGCGGGTCATCCTCCCAGCCGCGAACGGTCCACCCGGCCACCGCCCGGCGAAGCGGCGCTTGGGCAGATGCGGCGGTGGGGATGAACGAAAAGCGGCGCTGAAGCGCTCGCACTCCAAGTGCGTTGCGCCAGCCGAGCGGCGGGGGATCGCGCAGCGTCTGGAGTGCGAGCGCTTCAGCGCCGCTTTTCGTCACCCCGGCGCGCCGCGGCCTTGTCACTCCGTGGTTTCTCTGCTACCTGTCCCGGCATGAACACCCAATCGCGCAGAGAATTCCTGGCCGGCAGCCTGGGCTCGACGATGCTGGCCGCCATGGCGACCCCGGCGCTCCTGCCCACCGCGATCGGCGCGGAAACGCGTGGCGACATGCCGATGCGCCCCTTTGGCAAGACGGGCGTGCAGGTCTCGATCCTCGGGTTGGGTGGCTGGCACATCGGCATTCAGAAGGAGCGCGCGGAGAGTCACCGCCTCATCCGCACCGCGATGGACGCGGGCGTGAACTTCCTGGACAACTCGATCGACTACAACGACGGACAAAGCGAACTGCGGATGGGCGAGGCCATCCAGGGCCGTCGGGACCAGGTGTTCCTGATGACCAAGCACAACTATCGCGACAAGAAACACGCGCTGCTCGATCTCGAGACCAGCCTCAAACGGCTGCAAACCGATCACCTCGATCTCTGGCAGTTCCACTCCATCGAGCGCCAGGAGGATCCCGACTGGATCTTCGCGCCGCACGGCGCCATCGAGGCCGCCGAGCAGGCCAAGCGCCAGGGCAAGGTGCGGTTCATCGGGTTCACCGGCCACAAGAGCCCGGATTACCACCTCAAGATGCTGACCAAGCCCTACGAGTGGGACGCGCTGCAGATGCCGCTCAACGTGCTCGACCCCCACTTCGGCAGCTTCGAACGGCTCGTCCTCCCCGAGGCGGTGAAGCGCAACCTCGGCATCGTGGGCATGAAACCCATGGCCTTCCAGAACGCCCCCAAGACCGGCGTCATCACCAGCATCGAGTGCCTCCACTACGCCATGAGCCTCCCCGTCTCGGTGACCCTCACCGGTTGCGAGACGATGGAGCGGCTCCAAACCGCCCTCCAAGCCGTCCGCACCTTCCGGAAGCTGACCCCCGACGAGATGCAGGCCCTGCGCGAACGGATGAAGCCGTTCGTCAACCACGGCCAGAGCGAGCCCTACAAGGTCACCAAGAACTTCGACAACAACCCGGCCGCGTTCCCGCCCCCGTACGAGGCCTGAGCGCGTTCTGGACCCGGAAACCCCGACCCGTCCCGGGCCCTCCGGCTGAGCTGCTGGACGGCGTCTCGGGACCACACGAACGGACCTCCTCATGGCGCTTGGCTTCGGCACCAGCGGTCTCCGCGGGCTCGTCACCGAACTTACCGACCGCGCGTGCGCCCTCTACACCCGCGCCTTCGTCCGTTACCTCAAGGATCGCGGCGAGGCCCGCGGGCCGGTGGCGCTCGCCGGCGACCTGCGGGCCAGCACGCCGCGGTTGCTTCGGGCCGTGGCGTGGGCGGTCCAGCAGGAGGGACTCGGGGTCGAGTGGTGCGGCTTCATCCCCACGCCGGCCCTCGCCCACCACGCCTTCGCGCGGCGCCAACCCAGCCTCATGGTGACCGGCAGCCACATTCCGGACGACCGGAACGGCCTCAAGTTCCACCTGCCCTGGGGCGAAGTGCTCAAGGCCGATGAAGCCGCGATCGCCCAGCGCCACGCCGCGCTCGCCGGCGAACTGGAGCGCGACGAGACCCAGGCGGCGTTCTTTGGCGTCGACGGCAGCTTCTTCTTCGACGAGCTCCCGTCGTTGGGCGTTCCCCGACCCGACGCCGAGGCCGCCTACGTGCGCCGTTACCTCGAGTTCTTCCCGCGCGGGTGCCTCGCGGGCCGGCGCATCGTCGTGTACGAACATTCCACCGTGGCCCGGGATCTTCTGGGCCGGCTCCTCGAAGGCCTCGGCGCGCAGGTGATCCGGGTGGGCCGCTCCGACCGCTTCATCCCCGTGGACACCGAGGCGGTTGAGGACCCCGCCCGGCTCGCGGGTTGGGTGCACGCGCACCAGGCCGATGCGCTGGTGACCGCCGATGGCGATGGCGACCGCCCGCTGGTGGTGGACGAACGCGGGGCGGTCGTGCGAGGCGATGTCCTGGGCATTCTCGTCGCCGCCTATCTCAAGGCCGACACCGTTGTGGCCCCGCTGAGCTGCAATACCGCACTCCGAACGTTGCGGCTGGTTCCGTCACGTGACGCGGACGCGGATCGGGTCGCCTTTTGTGATCGCCGGCATGCAGGCGGCCCCTCGAGACCGGCGCCCGGCGGGTCGTGGGTTTCGAGGCCAACGGGGGAGTTCCTTCTGGGCAGCGACGTGAGCGGGGAAGTCCCGGGGTCCATGCTGACGGCCCTGCCGACGCGCGACGCCGCCTTGCCCATCCTCGCCGCGTTGCACGCCGCGGCTCGGCGTGCCCTGCGCCTGTCGCAACTGGTGGCCGGCCTGCCCCGCCGCTTCACCCGCAGCGGGCTTCTTCGACCTTTTCCGACCGAGCAGGGCCGGGCGATGGTGGCCCGCTTCGAGCGAGGCGGCGTGCCGGAAGTCGAACAGTGCTTCGGCGCCGCCTTCGGCGCGGTGAAGGTCCTCGACTTCACGGACGGTGCCCGCATGACGTTTGCCGACGACACCGTGGTGCATGTGCGGCCGTCGGGCAACGCGCCCGAGTTCCGCGTGTACACCGAGGCCGAGACCGAGGAACGCGCCGCGACCTGCCTCGAGCAAGCGATCGCCCGGGTGCGCGAGTTCGCCGCCCCCGACGCCCCCTGAATGGCGATCCCCCGCCGCACGCCTCGCGGGAAGCCGGGTCCCGTCCCGCGGATGGGGGCCGACGCCCCGCCTGGCTGTGGCGGGGAATGGTGGTGGTGCTGGTTATGCTGGCCATTGCAAGCGCCTTGGTGTTTCGGCGGGAATCGCCGCCCGGCCCGGCCTCGCGCCCTCCAACACCTGCGCTGCCGGGCCCGGCACCGGTCATCCCCGACCAGGCCGCCACCTATGCCGCCTATGCCGGATCGGCGAGTTGCCAGGAGTGCCACGAGGAAGCTTACGAGTTGTGGGAACGCTCCAACCACGGGCTCGCCGAGCGCCCCTTGGACCCCGCATTGGACCGGGTTGCCTTCGATCCCCCCGCACGTTCACCCACGGTTCGCAACAGACCACTGTCCGGGTCGAAGGCACGAACTACGTCGTCACCACCCTCGGCCTTGTCCGGTGCGCCCGAGGCGCATCCCGTCGTGCGGGTCATCGGGAACGACCCGCTCCGGCAGTTCCTCGTGGCTTTTCCGGGCGGACGACTGCAGACACTGGAGGCGTCCTACGACCCCCACACGAACGAGTGGTTCAACGTCTACGGATCCGAAGATCGCATGCCCGGCGAATGGGGCCATTGGACCGGGCGCGGCATGGGCTGGAACGCGATGTGCGCCGCCTGCCACAACGTGCGGGTGCGGAAGAACTACGACGTGGCCTCGGACACGTACCAGACGGCGATGGTCGAGGCCAGTGTCGGCTGCGAGTCCTGCCACGGCCCGGGGCGCGCCCACGTCCAGTGGCGCCGCGAACACCGCGTCACGACCCTGCCCGACCCCACCCTGCCGCTGTTCTCGACCAATCAGGTGCGGGAAACGTGCGGCGCCTGCCATGCGCGGCGCGGCGATTTGACTGGCGACTTCGTTCCGGGCGACTCCTTCTTCGACCACTATGCGCTGACGGTGGTGGACTCCACCGACGTCTATCACCCCGACGGCCAGGTGCGGGATGAGAACTACGAGTTCGCCGCGTTCCTGGGCAGTCGCATGGGCGCGGCGGGGGTGCGGTGTCTGGACTGCCACGACCCCCACTCGGCGAAGACCCGGTTACCGGGCAACTGGCTGTGCATGCGTTGCCACGACGGCAGCTATCCCAATGCGCTGGCCATCGAGCCCGTCAGTCATAGCCGGCACAAGGTCTTCGGGTACTCCACCAACGGCGTCCTGCTCGACCTGGATCTCACGGCCTATCACCCCCGCACCATCGCGGAAACCGGGGGCGAGTGTGTGAACTGCCACATGCCGCAGACCGTGTACATGGGACGGCACTGGCGCCACGACCACGGCTTCACCATCCCGGATCCGCTGCTGACCCGCGAGCTGGGCATCCCCAACGCCTGCAATCGCTGTCATGCCGACCGGTCCGTCGACTGGGCGCTCGAATTCGTTGAGCCCTGGTACGGTGCGAAGATGGAACGCCCCTCCCGCGAACGCGCGCGCGTCGTGGCCGCGGCCCGCCGCGGAGAAGCCGCGGCGCGGGCGCCGCTCCTCGCGCTGCTGGCCGGCGAGACGAACACCTATTGGCGCGCGGTGGCGGCCGAACTGCTCGAAGGCTGGGTGCATGAACCCGCCGTCCAGCAGGCCCTGCGCGCCCAACTGGACCATGCCCACCCGCTGGTACGGGAGAAGGCCGTGCGTTCCCTCGGCGCCGGCGTCGCCCACGGGCCGCCGGCCCTGGCGGCCGCTCTCGTTCCCCGGCTCGAGGATCCCGTCCGCAACGTCCGCGTGGCCGCCGCGCTGGCTTTGCGGGATCGCGTGGACCTGGATTCCCGCGCCGGTCGGGAACTGCGACACGCCCTCGATTTCAACGCCGACCAGCCGACCGGCCAGCTTCAGCTCGGCGCGTTCCATCTCGCGCGTGAGAACCTGCCGGCCGCGCTGACCGCGTACCGCCAGGCCGTGGCCTGGGATGGCCATTCCGCACCCTTGCGCCACGAGCTGGCCGTGGTGCTCAGCCTTGCCGGACACGGCCAGGAGGCCGTCGAGCAGTTGAAGGCGGCGTGCCGCCTTGAACCGCGCGAGGCCGAATACTGGTACAAGCTCGGGCTGGCCTGGAACGAGTTGGGCCAGGCCGGCGAAACGCTCGCCGCCCTCGAACAGGCTGTGACCCTGGATCCCCGCCATGCCCGCGCCTGGTACAACCTGGGCCTGGCCCGTCACGGCGTGGGGCGCAGCGCCGAGGCGATCGAGGCCCTGCTGCGCGGCGAATCCGCGGCCCCGAATGACCCGCGTCTTCCCTACGCGCGAGCCACCATCCTGGCCCAACTCGGGCGCACCGCCGAAGCGCGCGCCGCCGCCGCCCGCGCCTTGGAAATCGACGCCGGCTTTACGGCCGCGCGCCGTCTGCTCGACCAAGCGCGCTGACCACGCCACACAGCAGGACCATCAGAAAGAGGAGCGGGTGTGCCTGCAAGACCCAGTCAAAGCGGGCCTGCACGAGACAGCCAGCCACCGCGATGGCCATGAAGACCAGCAAGTAGGAAGGGACCCGACCTCCGCGGCCGCGGCCCAGCGGCCACAGCGCCAACCCAAAGGCAGCGTAGATCAAACCGCTGCCCACCCAGCCAAACTCCAGCCGGGTCTCGAGGTAATCGTTG
Source organism: Verrucomicrobiota bacterium (assembly GCA_027493615.1). GTDB lineage: Bacteria > Verrucomicrobiota > Verrucomicrobiia > Limisphaerales > J093 > DSVZ01. Next base: position 482,443 of record JAOSKK010000012.1, on the reverse strand, counting down.
TGGACGTGCCAGGTGTCCGTCGCCTGCGCATTCCGGAGGAAGACCTTGTACAAGTTCCCGAAGGTTCCAGGCCCGGCGCCAAAGGCCGCCGGGTAGTCGCCCAGCATCCGCCGGGCATGTTCATAGAACTGTTGCCGCCCGGCCAGGCCCTCGGCCAGCCACATCGACGGCGACAGACTATGCGGACGCAGATGATGCACCGGCGCCGGCCGCAGCGCCTCCCAGGCATCCCGGCCAAGCCCCAAACCAATGCCTCGACCTGTGCGGGGCGTCTCGCTCAGGAGCGGCGCCAACTCCGCAGGGGGCAGAGCCCGGCCCACCAGTGTCACGGCCTCGAGTCGCGCGTTGAAGATCCGCGAGCCACCGGCCCCCCGCCCCACCCAGAGATAGCGGGTCGCCAGACGCTCCGGCCAGCGAAAGCCCGCACGGTTTGTCACCGCACGCATCGACAGAGGCCTCCCGTTCAGATAGACCGTGGAGGACTGCGCCTGCTGGACGAGCACCAGTTCCACCGCCCGATCCGGCTCCGCCAACAGCGCATTCGTGGTCATCAGCACCAGAGCTTGTTCGCGGGCCTCGCCCTGGACACGCACCTCGAGCCGCCCTTCCCGTCGCAACGAGAGGCTGACCGATCCGGGCTCACCCAGCAGCCGTGTCCGGCTTTCGGACAGACCGGCCATCGTCACCGCACTCTCGCGCCAGACCCGCGGCACTTCGAACACCGTCCGCAGCGTGAATCCCTCGCGCCAGGCTTCGACGTGGGTGGGGAAACTGATGAACCCGCGAAAAAACCGGTAGGACAGCGGTTTCCACGCCAACGCCAGTCCCAGGGCCAACCCCGCCGGCAGAACGAGCAGGCCCAAGACCACCCGCTTGCCCAACTGCCGGCCGCTCCACCACAACACGGGCACACAGGCCACCATCACCGCCCCGGCGATCAGGCTGCCGCCGCGGCCCGTGAGCACAAACGGGGCCGCGCTCATCAGCACCAGGCAGGGGATCAACAGCAGGCTCGGCGAGCGGCCCAGTTCCGACAGCAGCCGGCCCCGCTCGGCCGCCTGCAGAAACGAGGTCTGGTACAAGCCCAGGCACAGCGGCCAGAGCAGGTTCAGGTACTGGGCCCCGTGGTTGCGGTACCAGAAGGGCCCGAAGAAATTCCCCTGACGCGTCTCGTGGGGAAACAGCCACAGCACCCGGGTCGGATTGTCGAGGGTGCTGAAGATGCCCACCAACGCCACGGCCGCTCCGTTGAGACAGGCAACCCAGAGGAGCTTCTTCAGTCGCCGGGGCAGCGCGTGCCGACTCCCCACCGCCTCGGCGTTCGGGTTCGCGCCCGGTTCCCGCCGAGCCCCCCTGCCGCCGTGTCGCGTGCGGTGCGAACGTTGGCGCGAGTCGCGCAGGCTGACCCAGTCCATCGCTGCCCAGAACACCCCGGCGAGCCCGAGGTGACTCCAGAACTGAAACCACGTGGAAGGTGCGTCGTAGCTGTGTGGCAGCCAGGAGATCCATCCAGGCCGTTCCTCAAGCCGCAGCCCCACCACGTCGACCACCGCCCGGGCGTTGAGTGCACTGACGAGGCTCCAGCTCAGCAGCAGCAAGGTGAGGCCCCCCAGCCAGCCCACTCGCCACGCCGGACCGGGAGTCGTCCACCGATCGGGACAATACCGGGCCCGTCTGCGGACCATCCCTTTGGCCAGCCAAAGCAGCCCCAGCAGGTAGCCCCCCACGTTCATGGTCCACACTGACCATGTCGGCCAGCCCGCCAGCGCCCACGGGGAGAAGACCAGCATGCCAAACAACAGCCCCTCCGTCGCGCGATCCGCCCACCGGTGCAGCCCGGGTTCCTGCTGCGCCGCGCCCACCTCCCAACCCGTCACCACCCTGGTCGGATCCGCTTCCCCGTGCCGTCCGTCGGCGTGTTGCCCGCATGCATGTGGCCCGGATTTAACCGGCCGTGCGAGTTCCAAACAAGTCCGCGCGCGTCCCGGGTGTGGCGCGTCCTGACCCGCTTTCCCCGAACCTGCCGTTGCGGGCCGATCGCCACGGGGCTACGATGACCGGTATGAAAACGGCAGCGGTCAAGGAATTCGTCGAGCGGCAGCCGTTCCGTCCCTTTGCGGTGCGTCTGAGCAATGGCCGGGAGTACACCTTCAAGGAAGCGCGGGACTTCGGCGCGCCCCGGAGTTGCCGGGAGATCTTCTACTTCGACGACTCCGGGGGGTGGGTGTTGATTGACGCCGAGAACATCACCGAGATGGTCGAGTCGTAGCCGGACGGTTTGGGGTTGCCTTTCCTGACCGCTCCGACGCGGTGCCTGTATCCCGTCAGTCGCCGTCCAGCCTCGGGCCCATTGCGGCAGGCAACAGCCTCCGGCCTGGTGAGGAGGAGAGGTCGTGAGAGATCCCCTCGCCCGGTTCGCCACGGACGTCCGTTTCCGACCGGGAGATTCTGCCTGACGCGCTGATCGACCGCCTGCTACCGTCCCGCCTCGTTCGCATGAGTAGGCGTGGTCTGTTGCTGGTCAACCTGGGGTCGCCGGACTCCCCTGCGGTGGGGGACGTCCGCCGGTATCTCCGCGAGTTCCTCATGGACGGTCGCGTGCTCGATGCCCCCTGGCCGATCCGCTTTGCCGTCGTCCACTTCGCCATTTTGCCACGCCGCCCCCGCCAGTCCGCGGAGGCTTACCACGCCATCTGGACGCCCGAAGGCTCGCCCTTGATCGTGACCAGCCGCCGCGTGCAACAGGCCTTGCAGGCCCGTGTGTCGATGCCCGTGGCCCTCGCCATGCGCTACCAGAATCCCTCGATCCCGGCGGCGGTCGCCGAACTCGCGGCGCAGGGCGTCGAGGACTGCCTGGTCTTCCCGCTGTTCCCCCACTACGCGATGTCCAGCTTCGAAACCGCCGTTGAGCGGGTGCGGGAGGTGGCGGCGCGGGCGGCCCCGGCGATGCGGCTGCACGTCCAGCCGCCTTACTACGACCACCCGGACTACCTCGCCGCCCTGGTGGCGAGCGCGGCGCCTTACCTCGCGGAGCCCTGGGATCACCTGCTGTTCAGCTTCCACGGCATCCCCGAGCGGCACCTGCGGAAGTCAGATCCCACCGGACACCATTGCCTGCAGAGCCCGGACTGCTGCGAGCGCCCCAGCCCGGCCCACGCCCGGTGTTACCGCGCCCAGTGCCGGCGCACGGTCGCGGAGTTCGTCCGCCTGGCCGCCCTCCCCCCCGACCGGTACTCGATGGCCTACCAGTCCCGTCTGGGCCGGGACCCGTGGTTGAAGCCCTACACGGATCTCGAACTCGAGCGCCTGGCGCGGGCGGGCGTGAAGCGACTGCTCGTCCTCTGTCCCGCCTTCGTGTCCGATTGTCTCGAAACGCTCGAGGAGATCCGGATCCGCGGGGCCGAGAGCTTTCAAGCCGCGGGGGGTGAATCGCTCACGCAGATCCCGTGCCTTAACGAACACCCCCGCTGGCTCGACGCGCTCGAGGGCTTCGCGCGGCGCTTCCTCGGAGAGCCGGCGGCGTGAAACGCATCGGTCTGTTCGGCGGTTCGTTTGACCCCGTGCACACGGGGCACCTGCTCGTGGCGCGCACCGCCCTTGAGAGCCTCGCGCTGGACCGGCTCTTCTTCCTGCCCGCGGCCCAATCCCCCTTCAAGCCGGGTCAGCCGCTGACCTCGGGTGCGCTGCGGGCCCGGCTCCTGCGGCTCGCGCTGGCCGGGTGGACGTGTTGCGAGGTGGACACCCTCGAGTTGGAACGTGGCGACGTTTCCTACACCATCGACACGGTGCGGGTGTTCGCCCGGCGCTTCCCCGAGGCGATGTTGTTCTGGCTGATTGGAGGCGATCATCTCCCCCTCCTGCCCCACTGGCGTGAGGCGGATGCGTTGGCGGAGCTGGTCGAGTTCGCGGTCGTGCCCCGGCCAGGTGTCGAAGTCGGACCCGGCCCGGGCGCCCCGTTCCGCATCCGGGTGCTGGGGGCCGCTGAGCACGATCGCGGCGTCAGACATCCGGGCGCGGGCGCGGGCGGGGCAATCGCTCGCGGGTCTTGTGCCGGCGCCGGTGGCCGAGGCGATCCATAATTCGGGCCTTTATCTCTGAACTCCGATCCCGCAGGGTGAGTCACTGGCAATGGATTCGAAGCAACTAGCGCAACGGTGCCGTCAACTGGCCGAGAACCGGAAAGCGGAGAAGGTGGTCGTCCTGGACGTGCGCAAACTGTCCTCCGTCACTGATTTCTTCGTCATCGCCACCGGGCTGAACGAGCCGCATGTGCGGGCGATCGTCGAAGAGGTCACGGAGAAACTGATTGAAGAAGCGGGTTTGCGACCTCGCGCCCAGGACGGTTCCTGGAAGCAGAACTGGGTGGCACTGGACTACTTCGACGTGATCGTCCACGTCATGCGTCCCGAGGCCCGAAGTATGTACGCGCTCGAGAGCCTCTGGAACGACGCTCCCCGTGTGCGGCGTCCTCCCCGGCCCCGCGCGCCTCGAGCGCCCCGTACCCTCCCTGCCTGATCCCCTGGCCGCGGCCTCCTTCGCCGCGGAATCGCCCCCGGCTAATCGACCGCCGTCAAGGCCACCGGTTCCCCGTCCTCGCCGGCCGGGACCGGCGCCTCAAGAGGCGTGGTGTCCGACAGCCGGGCAATGTCGGTGAGGACCCGCAGCAGATCCCCCAGACCCGGTGCCGGAACGATGATCGTGTCGTGGCGACCCCCGACATCCTCGGTGATGCGGAGGAACCGTCCCCGGGGATTTTCCCGCAGCGACAACGTGAAGGTCTTCCGCTCAATCTGAATGCGCTCGCTGTGCAGCAAGCGCTCGTCCGCCCCGCCCGGTGAGGAAAAAGAGGCACCATGTGAGACGTACCCATGCGCGGCCCGCTGGCTTGGTGTCATAACAACCTTGGATGAAAACCTGTACTGCGCGGGCATTCTTCATATTCAGCGCTGCTTGTCAATCCCAGATTCTCCACACGCCGCGCTCGCGCTCGCTCGCGCTCGAGCCAGGGCTGCCCATCGCCCCTGGCCCTCGCGAAGCGTTTGGAGTGCGCTGTCTTCCAGCAGCGCTTTGCGTCCACCCCCCACGCAAAGCGGCGCTCAAGCGCGACGCACTCCAAAAGCTTCACGAGGGCCCGGGGGCGGTGGCCTCCGTGTTGCCTGGCATGTCCGCCCCGGTTGGGGCGGCTCTGCCGCGGGCACCCAGGTGTTTGCCCTGAACCGGAACGCGGAGGGAAAGACGAAGCACGCAGAAGGAGCCTCCAGCCTGCCCGGTTCATGGCCCCTCGAACTTCCCCCTTCCCCCTTCGTACTTCGGCTTTCGTACTTCCCACTTTCCCACTGGCATGTCGGGCCAATCCATGGCATGGGCTGGCCATGCACGCTCCTCCCCCCTGTTCCGCCTCGCACCGGATGTCGTCTGGCTCGCGGTGCTGACGCCTTGCCTGCTGGGCGGCGAACCCCTGCCCCCCACCCCCGTGCCGGGGTCGTTCACGACGTTCGCGCCTACGGCGCCGTCGGCAACGGCATCACCCTGGACACCGCCGCCCTGAACCGCGCCGTCGAAGCCTGCGCCGACGCCGGGGGCGGGCAGGTTCGTTTCCCCGGGGCGCTACCTCTCCGGCACCGTCCATCTGCGCAGCGGCGTGGCGCTGTATTTCGACCTGGGCGCCCGATTGGTCGGCACGACGAATCTGACGGAATACCAGCACCCCACCCCACCCGCGTTCCTGCCCGAGGCGAAGTGGGGCAAGTGGCACCGCGGCCTGCTCGTGGGCGAGAATCTCGAGGACGTCACCCTCGCAGGACCGGGGGTGATCGACGGCCACCGCGTCTTTGACCCCACCGGCGAGGAGCGCATGCGCGGTCCGCACGCCCTGGTGTTCGTGAATTCCCGCCGCATCACGGTGCGTGACCTTACCTTCGTCGACGCCGCGAACTACGCCGTGTACTTCCAGGTGAGCGACGACGTGGAGTTCCGGCAGGTGAAGTTCGTGGGCGGTTGGGACGGGGTGCACTGGCGCGGGGCGCCCGAGCGCTGGTGCCACAACGTGCAGATCATCGGATGCCAGTTCTACACGGGCGACGATGCCATCGCGGGCCGGTACTGGGACCACACCGTGATCGCGGATTGCATCATCAACTCCTCCTGCAACGGTCTCCGGCTCATCGGCCCGGCCCGGCGGCTGATCGTGGACGGCTGCCTGTTCTACGGTCCCGGGCTCGAGCCGCATCGCACCTCCCGCGAGGCGCGCCGCACCAACATGCTCTCGGGCATCATCCTTCAGCCCGGCGCGTGGGACGCCACCCGTGGCCCCCTCGAAGACGTGCTCATCGCGAACACCACCATGCACAACGTCGCGTCGCCGGTAACCCTCTGGATCAAGCCGGGGAACACCGCCGACCGCATCACCGTGAACGGGCTGCGCGCCACCGGGGTGTACCGCTCGGCCCTCTCCGTTGAGAGCTGGGCCGAGAACCCCATCACGAACGTCGTGTTCCGCGCGGTCCACGCCGAGTTCGTCGGCGGCGGATCCGCCGCCTTGGCCAACCAACCCGTCAAAGGGCCGGGCGTGGATGCGCGTCCCTTGCCGGCCTGGGGTGTGTACGCGCGTCAGGTCGAGCGCCTCACCCTCGAGGATGTCCGGCTCAGTCTCGAGCAAGACGACCTCCGTCCCGCGATCCGGGCCGAGACCGTGCGCACCCTGACACTGGACAACGTCCGTTACCCGCTCGTGAGCGCCGTCCCCGAGCCGGTCAGCCTGACCAATGTGACCGAATTGATCCGGCGCCCTTCGGAGCCTGGCCCGCACTGAGCGCCACACTGCCTGTCCTCCGGGTCGGGCCAGCGGTCGGTGGGGCGCAGCACGAAGGGGCGAACCTCGAAGCTCAAAGTTCAAAGTTCAAAGCTCAAGGGAAGCGTCCTTGGCCTCGGCGGCCATGCGCTGGGGCCATGAACCTGAAATTCGCAAGTCCTTGGAAATCAACATGGCGATTTCAGGTTCATGGAGAGTTCCTTGTTCCTTTCGGACCTGCTCACCGGCCATGAACCTGGCAGCATCGCCAGCGTGCTGCGACACCAAGAGCAGTGTGACCGTTCGTATCCTTTGGTGCCTTGTGCCCGGTGGAGAGACTGGTTCCGGTGGTGGACTTCTGCGCATTTTGGTGAGGCCCTTGTGGGTTTTCCCGTTGGGAAGATTTGTTTCTCCCAGAACTCCACCGGGCTTGCGGTGTCGGGGCCAGACAACCTATGAATCCAGTCCCAACCCTGCCCGTGCTCAATCCGCTGGCTGCCTTCGTTGATGTCGGCAGTGAGCAGATGTTTGTCTCCATCGGTGGCGGTCCGCCCGAGGTCTTCGGCACCGTTACCTGCCAACTCCACCGACTGCGCGACTGGCTGCAGGCGCGCGGCGTCAAGTCCATCGCCATGGAAGCCACCGGCGTCTATTGGCTGCCCCTCTACGGCGTGCTGGAAGCGGCCGGTTTGGAGGTCCTGATGGTCAACGGTCGGCAGACCCGTAACCTGCCCGGACGCAAGACCGACATGAAGGACTGCCAATGGGGTGCCACGCTCCATGCCCACGGTCTGTTGCGTGCGGGCTTCGTGCCCCGGCCGACATCCGCCGCCTGCAGGACTACGTGCGGCTGCGCACCGATCATCTGACCAGCGCGGCGGCGTGCGTGCAGCATCAGCAGAAGGCCTTGGAACGGATGAACATCAAACTGCACGATGTCATCAGCAGTCTGGTCGGCACCAGCGGGCAGAAGGTGATCGGGGCGATCCTGGCCGGCGAGCGTGCTCCGGAGCGGTTGCTGGGGCTGTGCGATGTGCAGATTCGGCAGAAGAAGGCCGCTGAGGTGAAGGAGTCGCTGCGCGGAACTTGGGCCGAGGAACATCTCTTCGCGCTGCAGCAAGCGGTCGAGGACTGGCAACACTTCCAACGCCAGATTGCGGCGTGTGACCGACAGATCGAAGCGGTGCTGCACCAGATCCACGGTCCGGCGTGCCCAGCCCCCGCGGCGGGGACCACACCTGTGGCGGTCAAACGTCCGGGGGTGAACGCGCCACAGATCCCGGGACTGCACGGCCTGCTGGTCCGCTTGTGCGGCGGCAAGGATCTCACCGTGCTGCCCGCCCACACCGACTACAGTCTCCTGCAACTGATCGCCGAAGTGGGCACCGATTTGAGCCGCTGGGCGACGGAGAAACACTTCACCGCCTGGCTGGGACTGGCCCCGGGCAGCCACCAGAGCGGCAAGCGCCACGGGTCGGTGGGGCGCAAGCGCAACCGGGCCGGGCGGCTGTTCTGCGTGATGGGACGGAGCCTGGCGCGCAGTAAGCATATCGCCCTGGGTGGTTATTACCGTCGCATGGCTGGGCGGCGCGGTGGCTTGGTGGCTAACATCGCCTTGGCGCGGAAGCTGGCCGAGTGGTTCTGGCGGGTGATGGTCAAAGGGGTGGAGTATGTCGAACGCGGGTTGGCCCAGTACGAAGAGCAAGTGCTCGAAACCAAGCGCCGGGCCCTGCAACGCTTGGCCAAACAGCTCGGCCGCGTGGTCCTCCCCAGCCTCGCCGAACTCAAGGCCGAGGGGTAGGTTCATGGAGAAGAAGCGTCCTTGGCCTCGGCGGCCATGCGCTGGGGCCATGAACCTGAAATTCGCAAGTCCTTGGAAATCAACATGGCGATTTCAGGTTCATGGAGAGCTCCAGGGCTCCAAGGAGCCGAAACGGACCAGCATGGCCGGCCTGCCAAGCGGCCCTGAACCGCGGGAGGTGCAGGCTGGAAGCCCGCACCACAGCTCTCGCCTAAGGGGGTGCTCGCCTACGCCAGCTTGTAGTCGCCGGGCATCGGCACCTTCGGGAAGGGCAGCGGCCCGAACTCATAGCGGTCGGGGCCCCAGACCTTCTGCGAGTGGAGGGCTTGCTCCCACTCAATGGGCTGGCCGGTGTAGGCCGACTCGCGACCCATGATCGCGGTGAGGGTGCTCTCGGCCAGGTTCTTCGCCTCGTTCAACGGCGTGCCGGCGCGGATGCTGGCGATGAGGTTCTGGTGTTCCTGCTGGTAGGCATTCACTTCCGGGTCGCGGAACCGCCAGAAGGCGCCTTCCTTGGGTCGGATCCAGGTCGCGCAGTTGCTGGTGCCCTTGGTCCCGACGACCCCTTCCTCGACGCGGCCTTCGCAGTGGTTCATCTGGCGGGCTTGGCTGAACATGCGGACGCCGTTGGGGTACTCGTACTCGACGGCGAAATGATCGTAGATGTGGCCGTGGATCGGATGTTCTCGAGCCTGGCGGCCGCCCATCCCGTAGGCTTTGACCGGGTGTGCCCCCATCACCCAGTTCATGACGTCGATGTTGTGCAGGTGCTGCTCGACGTAGTGGTCGCCGCCCAGCCAGGTGAAGTAGTTCCAGTTGCGGAGCTGCCACTCCATGTCGGACATCTGGGGCGTGCGCTCGATGACCCAGATCACGCCGCCGTTCCAATAGCAGCGCAGGCACTGGATGTCCCCGATCATGCCGTCGTGAATCCGCTTGATCGCCTCGTTGTACCCGCGCATGTGGCGACGCTGCGTGCCGCTGGCAATGCCCAGGTTCTTCCGCTTCGCGAGCTCGTATGCCTCGAGCAGCAGCCGCACCCCCGGCCCGTCCACCGCCCCGGGCTTCTCGATGAACAGATGCTTGCCGGCTTCGATCACCGCCTTCGCGTGCGCGGGCCGAAAGTGGGGTGGCGTGGTGTGAATCACGTAGTTGATCTCGTCCACTTCCAGCAGCTTCCGGTACCCGTCGAAACCGTCGAAGCACCGGGAGTCCGGGATCTGGATCCCGAGCTTGCGGAGTTGCTCGCGGCACGTGTTGAGCCGGTCCCGAAAGACGTCGCACAGCGCGACCACCTCGATGTCCTGGTGCGCCACCGCGGCGCCCGCGGCCACGTCCTCGGTGTGGTAACCCGCCCCGGGATAGATCACGTTCGTCGCCGCCCCCAGCGCGTCCAGCACCGCGCCCGTCCCGCGCCCGCCGCAGCCGATGACCCCGATCTTCACCTTCTCGAGCGCCGCCGCGTGGGTGGTGAGGACAAACGGGGCCTGGCTCAGGACAGCCAGACCCGCCGCCGCGGTCGTGGAGTGCTGCAAGAACGCCCGGCGCGACAGCGCCCCAGCCTGGTCTGAACAATCAGAGGAAAGTGGTTTCATGCGGCCCGCAGATTAGTGCCAACCGCTTCCAAGGCGAGGTCAAAATGGGGCCCCTTGCCCCCGGGGCTGGGTTACGGACGCAGGGGGACAGGCGAATCGGGACGGGCGGATTCCGGTTCATGCAGCGCCGCCCTCAGCCCAAGTCCCGATGTTCGTAACCGGTGGAGCATCCCAGACGGGGAGTCCCTCCACCGATTACGAACCTCGGGGAGGGGAAGTGACGGGATTCGCTTGGATCGACACAGGCGCCATGAAGCCTCCCCGCCGGGTCGGGGGACCCGGCCTACAGGTTGCAGGCCCGGTGTCCTCACCGGGGGTTCACGGGGGGCGAGCGCTCGTGCGGGTGAAGATCCGGGCATCGCCCGGCGGCACGACCCACGCTCGCGGCCCTGGCGCGACTTCCCCTTGGCGGAGGCCGTCGGCAGCGGGGATCTCAACGGCCGTTTCTGTGGGGTTGACCACCACGAAGCCGTGTTCGAACTCGCGCGCGAACGTGCCCGGTCCATACCGTCCCTCGACGAACGAGCCCCGCGGGCGACCCAGGTCCACGTCGTACTCGTCAAACCACCAGAGTTGGCCATGGAGGCAATCGCCGCGGTCGAACCCGAAGTAACCTCCGTCCAGCAGCATCGTGGTTGCCAGCCCGAGCCGGAGCCGGCGACGGTCGTTCGCCGTCAGCCCGGACAGACGCGCGGCGGCATCCTGGGTGCGCCGATCCGCACGGACGTCCACCTGGATGAAGTGATACGCGGGTCGTCCCACAACGCGTGACAGGGCCGTCCGGTAGGCCTCCCAGAGCCCGCCCCAGGCCTCACCACCGAACTGGTCCCCCAACGCGTTCTCGTGCATGCAACCGTTGGCGAATTCGTAATAAGGACAATCCGCAGGCCACGGCACACCGCCGTTGCCGACCAGGATGGCGCCGGGAAACTCTGCGCGCAGTTGTCTTAACAGGAACATCATGCCCGCCTGCCAGGCGGCCGTGTCGCGCGCATCGCGGATCCCGTCGCCGTTGACGTCATGGCCGGCCGGTTCGGTGGGCCACAGACAATCCAGCATCAGACCGTCATAGCCCCCCGGCCGGAGACAGTGCTGGCGGACGTAGTTCAGCACGTGTCGCGGCCAGGCGTGGTCCTGAACCCACACGTTCATCAGGCGCCCTCCCCAATGCGGCGTCAGATAAGTCCCGTCCGCCGCCCGGGCGTACCAGTCCCGCTCCCCCTGGCGCGGCACGCCTCGGGCCAAGCCCGCATTGGGCCCCCTGAAGCGGGATCCAGGCCAGGAGTGTGAGGTCCGGATTCGCCGTCCGCATGCGCGTCAGCGACAAACCTTCACCCGCCACGAGGTCGTGGTTCAGAATGACGACGTTCCACTGGGCAAGGCGCTCCTCCTTGTGGTCGACGCGGCCCTCGGGCAGGTCCAGGTGAAAGTAGTTCACCAGGCCTGGCGTGCGGCGGGCGACCGGACCTCGTGGCGGCAGGCGCCAACCCGGCTGGGTCACCTGCGTGTTCGCGTTTGGGTCCTCGGCCTTCGTGAGCGCGGGGCTCGGTTCAGGCGCGGCGACTCCGGGCGCCCGGGTCCCGGCCAACGATCGCACCCACGTCTGATATTCCTGAAGGCAATCCTCCGGACTCACGAAACGCTTCCAGACCAACCGCCCGCGATAGCCGTACTCCTTGCCCGCTTCCACGCGATGGATCACATACTGGAAATCCCAGGCGGGCCGCCGGACCTGCTCGCCCACCTTGAACTTGAACAGGCTGAACCGGATTTCGTCCTCCACCGACCACGCGCGGTCGAACATCAGGATGAAGACCATCCCGTGCGCGGCGAGGCCGTAGTAACAGGGGACCGTGAAGCGCGGGTACTCGTAGCTCCAGAGGTTGAGCTTGAGGTTGTGGTCGGTATCGTACGCGAGCGGCGCTGCGGCGGCATGCCGATACGTGCCGCCCCCCACGTAATCGGGTGGACCCGCCGGGGCGTCGGCCGCCACCCACTGTTCCGGCCCGCCGGGGCCTGTAACCCCGCGGAAATGCAGGGCCACATCCTCGACGTCGTTGAGGTAGTTGGCCCAGAACAACACGGCGTAGCCGTGCCGTCCAAACCGCCGGACATCGTGCGGCCGACAACGGAACTCGAAGTCAATCGCGTGCGGGGCCGTGACCGTGTACTCCATCGTGCTCGCGAGGGCCCACGGATCGTCCTTGGCCTGCCGCACCAGGATCACCGAATTCGACGCGTTCCCCCGCCGCAACGCATAGGGGCCGTGGCGTGGGGCGAACCAGTTTGCCGGGTCCGCGTGGCCGGCGATGATGTGTTCGAAGTTCAACCCCGCCGAGGAGCCGGGATCATGCGGGTCAAAGGCGTCGAAGTCGGGCGCGTTCGCAAGGTGAACCAGGCGGTCCACCCCGCTCAGCAGTTGGGGCGACGAGGAGTTGTCGCGAAACTGGACGGCGAGCTCGCCCGCCTGGATCTCGATCGGTACACCCTCCACTCCCGATCTCACGTCGCCCGTCTGGCAGGCCGTCAAGGCGGCGATGATCGACGTACAACCCAGCGTGAGACAGGACCTGACTTTCCCGGCGCCACCGCCCGGTGAGGGCGGCAGGCCCGACGCTCGCAGGCTGGGTGGGTTGACCCGGCGCCGAGAGGCAATGGGGTCAAACATTGACATTTGACAATTCTCGAGTCAACAGAACCAACTCTTGGTCCCCGCACCGCGCGCGCCAGCAGTCGCAGCCCCTCCCGTCCGCCCGATCTATTTCCCCTTCCGGATCGCGATGAAAGCGACGCTGGCATGATCCCAATCCACATAGGTATAGCCAGCGAGGTCACCGCGATCGTTGATCGCCGAAAGGGCCGTGTTGGCGGCTCCCGGGGCGTCGAAGACAGTGTACTCTCCGTTTCTCAAGATGAACCCGTGCCTGCGCCCATCGTCGCCGAGGTAGCTACCCACAATGGTGCCCTGATTGCTGATCGCCATGGCGCTTGTCGTTCCCGGCACCCCGAACGGCACGTCAATCGTCTCGATTCGACCGTCCTGGCCATATCGTACGTATCCGTGAACCCCGCCATCGCTGTCGTAGTAATCGCCTGCGACATCGCCGCGATTGTTGGCAGAGCTGACCAGGGTACCGTAGGGAATCAGGCGAGGCTCCGGGTGCGTCAAAGAAGGTGTACTGACCACGCTCGTAGATCCAGCCGTGATTGTTCAGCCAGAATAGATTGTCCCCCCGCTTCCGAAGATCTGACCCCGGTCATTGATGCCCACCGCCTGGCTGGATACCGACGACGGATCAGGATCAGGCAGGACCGTCCAAGTGTCGCTGCGTGAATGGTAAACCGCCGCCACAGCAGCCACCGAGGGCTCGGTCCCCACGCCCGCAGCCACATCGCCCCGTTGGTTGATCTGGTAGAGGAGGGTGTAACGTACTCCGGGGAAGGGAGCCTCCACCGTCCAGAGTCCGCCCTCGATGCTGTACAGAAAACCGTACTCAGCCGTGAGGGATCCCTCCGGGGTGAAGTCCCAGCCGTACCAGAGCCCGCTGGCGAGACCCTGGTTGTTCAAGCCGAAGGGCAGGGTGTCCAAGGCGTCCGGAGCCTGGAACGTGTGGAACTCATAGTCCGCCGCAGTGGGCGAGGGCGGGCCTGCCACGGCCACCGTACCGACGAGTACGAACACGAATGCAGTTGTCCGATAGGTCTTCATAGGTTTTCTCCACAACATCTAACTTGTGACTTGAACGCCCCGATCTCCCTGAGGCGCCACTACCCCCCAGATTACATTCATCAGGCGTGTGAACTGGCGAGAACCTGCCGGCCGGTACAACCCACGACCCGATCTCCCCACGCAGGTTGAACGAACCCGGGACAAGACCGGGCTGCCCAGGTTCGGAACCCCCAGAGCTGCGACAACGTCCACCGCAAACCGAGCCGTGAGTCGGGCCGCGGTTCGTCCCATCGAGACTGCCTGCGCCGTGGAACTGACGAGTTGCCCGACGTGCACGCTTGAGCTTCGGGTACCGGAGATACTCGTGGTCGCCAGCAACCGCACCGAGCCTCCGCCCCAGGCTGACCATCGGGGACCCCGACCTGCAGCGCTCAGCGATCGGAACCCGAAGGGTCCCTCGACAGGTCGCGAAGAACCAGGGGCTGGCGGGCGGCCCCACGTCGACTCTGTCTGGCTACCGAACACGCTGGCGAACAACAGGTTCCAACACAAGCTCACCGGCTGGGCGGCCCCGCTCTCGTCAGGGCTTACGGACGTGACCCGAGATACCTGAGTGCGCATAAGTGAGGGCGCTCACTTGCGCCCCTACCTGTACAAAAGGAAGAATCTGAAAATCGTAACGCACTTTTTTCAAAAAAGTGCAGCCGAGCGTTGATGGGCGAGGAGACGTGCTCAGGCCGGGATGCGGAGACAGGCGGATGGAAGCGCCCCAGTCCAGGCAAAGCGGTGCTGAAGCACTCGCACTCCAAACGCTTCGTGAGAGTTCGGGTGATGGGTTCCTCCCGGAGGGTATAGGTGCGGTCAGGAGGAGGCGGAGATTCCGTCGTGCCAGTTCCCGATGTTCGGAATCTGCGGAGAAACCAGGGGAAGGGGGTTCCTCCACCGATTACGAACATAGGGGATTGCAGCAGTCGACTGAGCGGAGGGAGTGGATCAGGTGGTTTCCGGTGGTGCTCACCCCCCTGGCTTCTCTCGGCGAGCTTCGTGTTTCTGCGGGGCATGACCGGCTTCCGCTCGGGGGCGGTGGGGAAGTCTCCGGGGGAGGAGCACCACAAAGGCGCGAGAGACACAGAGGGGCTTGAGGGGAAGAGGCGGAGGTGCGGGTCCCGGCGGGCCGTCCTCAGCCCCCCATGTCCCTCGTGTCTCAGTCGAGGACGGTCTCGAGCCACTCATAGGCGCGCTCGCGGACGTCCGGCGGGAAGTCATGGCCGGCGTCGGGTGTCTCAAGCACCAGCCGATCCGACGCGCCGAACAGCGCATAGACCGGCCGGGCGGCCGAGAAGCAATCCTGTACGCCGGACAATTCGAAGTTCGAGTCTCCGCGCGGGGCATTGACAAACACCGCCCGCGGCGCCAGGGCTGCCAGCACCTCGGTGAAATCGAACGGCATCTGTTTCGCGTCGCAGCCAAACCCGGCGGCGATCCGCGGCATGTATCCCGCATGACTCCAGCCCGTCAGGTCACCGCCCTGATACTTGAAGAACGAGTTGAACCCGCAGCTTGTCACCACCGCCCGGAGCCGTGGCTCGAAGGCCGCCACGAAAAAGCGCGTTGTGCCCGCCCAGCGAATGGCCGATCACGCCCAGCCGCTCCGGGTCCACCTCGGGCAACGACACCAGCACGTCCACCGCCCGACGATGGTTCACGATGCCCTTCATCGTCGCGCTCGCGTAGCCCAGGGCATAGGCGTCTGCCCGGTAATCGCCGAAGTTCGGATAGTCCGGCGCGAGGGCGGCGAATCCGCGCCGGGCCAACTCGCGGGCGTAATGCAGGTTCGGGCTGCCGGCCAGCCCGGCGGGTTCCGCCTTCCCCACGGGCGTGGTCTGGTGCAGGCAGAGCATCGCCGGTCGTCGACCGGACGGTTTCGACGGGATCAACACGTACGCCGGAACGCGATCGCCATCCGCAGTGTCAAACCGGATCCGGCGCTGGAGGTAACCCGGAAAGCGCTCTTCGGTGATCACTTCTATCTGCGGCGCGCCGACGGAACCCCGTGCGGGTGACTGACCCATCACCTGCTCCATGGCCGCCAGGATGTGGGCGCGACGTCGTGCCCAGTCCGTCGTGGTCCGGATCTCGTGCTCCACGCCGCGGGCATCACGCCAGGCGAGCAAGCGGAGCTTGTCCGGGTAGAAGGGCGCTTCGCCTTCGGCCAGCGTCGTGCCCACCAGCTTCGCGATGGCTTCCTTGAGTCGGAATTCGCTGGGCGGCCCCACGCGGGACATCGTCGGTTCGTACCCGCCCTCGCTGAGGGCCGCGTCGCAGCAGATGTAACCGGGCCCGCTCTCGCCGTAAGCGGCCACCGCCACGCACTCCGCCGGCCGGAGACTTTGGGCGTAGAGCTGATACTCGACAAACGCTTCGCCCGGCAGGTGCAACAGCGTGACCGGCCCGAGCCGCAGCCGGCTGATCGCGACCAGGGGTTCCGCCTGCAGCCGTTCAAGCCAGGCCAGGTCCAAAGCCGCCTTCAAACGGGCTTGGGCCGACGCCCCCGCATCGGCCAGCGTCGCCCGCGCGTGGTCGGCGGACCATTCCGGTTCCTGCCGGGCGGCGAACGCCACGTCCGCGACGGCCCAGTCCAGGTTCGCGAGCGGTGCCCACGTGGTGTTGGCGATGGCCTGCCGCATGGCGGCGTGAATCCGTTCCGTCAACTCGCGCCTCGCTTCTGGCGAGCCGTCGTTGTACTTGCCGGCCGTGATATTGCCGGCGCAGCCCGTGAAATAGAGCTGCGGAACACCCTCCTCGCGCTCGAGCTGTTCCCGGGCCAACCCCACGGTATCGGCCGTGGCCCGGCCATCGCCGTAATAGCTCATCGGGTGTGTGGCGTAGTAGTGCAGCCGCACCAACGGCCGGTCGTGGTGCGCGAGCGTGACGGTGCGCAGCCAGGGATCGATGAGCCCCTCCGGCGCCGCCGCCAGCACCGGATCCCGCGTGGCGCTGTACCGGACGTGCACCGCGCCGTCCGCCAACCGCACGCGTCGGTTCGACGCAAACCGCTCGACGCGCGCCCGCCCATGCCCGACGTGGGTCACGGCCTCGAGCTGGCTGCACGCCTTGCGCGCCGCACGGGCGAGCCGATCCGTCGCCTCAGCAAGAAAGGCCGGATCCAGGTGGCGCGGGGCGTTGGGCACGGCGTCGAGGAGCTCCTGCGCCCGGGTGTCGGCGAGGGGGGCGTTGTGCTGATGGACGGTGTGGACGGTGACGTGGCTTTCGGCGACGCCGGCCGCGTTGGCCAGTTTTCGACGGAACAGATCATGGGCGCCGGTTTGGAGCAGGCACCAATCCACCACGCAGATCACGTGGCGCTGATCCTCGTTGGCCAGCACGATGCCCTTCGCCCAAAGGGGATCCTCCACGGCCTCGAGCGGCCGGATCCAGCCGCCGCACAAGGGATGTCCCACGGGCGGGGTGACGTCGCAGGCGAAGCTGGCCACGCGGACGGTCGTCTCGCGCGACATTTCGGCCGTCCGGGCTTTGCCCATGGCCGTCCAGCCAACGAGGAGGGCCAACACGATCGCCGGGAGTGCAGGGCCCGTCCTCCACATCGCAGACCAGCTCGAAGATGTCGCGACGGCGCCTCCTGGTGTGTGGAGCGGTCTGAATGCCGGCGTCTGGTTCATGGCGGGAGTGTTCCGAACCACCCGCGGGCAGGCAAGTCGGCAGCCTTGGAAGCCCAGGTCGTTTCTCCCCTCCCCCCGTGCCGCGGTTGTCCCGGGCACGATCCATCCCGTTGCCAAGGCAGCCGTCCTCCGACGCTGCCCTCGGCCCGTGCGCGGGCTTCCCTTTCGACTGATGGGACGCCAGCATGCCGGGCTTGGCGGCGCCGTCGGCGCGGGCGTCGGCCAGGGTTACGCATTGAGTCATGGGCAAGAAGCGAAAGACAGATCCCGGTCAGTTGGCCTTGCGGATGAACGGGCTGCCGGACCCCCACGGGGCGGCGGCACCGCCGTCGGCGGCACGCCCCCGGTCTGGCAACGGCAGTGGCTCCGTCGCGGATGCGGACAAAGCTTCCGCTGCCAGCGAGACGGCGAACGGGAGTGCGGCGCACGTCGTCGCGGAGTCGGCGGCGGCGGTGGCGGTGACCCGCCCTTTCGACCCCAAGCAAGCCGAGGTCCCGCTGCATCGCCGCGTGGACCGGAGCTTCCTCGACTACGCCTCGTACGTCATCCGGGACCGGGCCATTCCCAACCTCGCCGACGGTCTGAAGCCGGTGCAGCGCCGGATCCTGTGGGCGATGCACCGCAGCGACGACGGCCGCTTCACCAAGGTGGCGAACATCGTCGGCGACACGATGAAGTACCATCCGCACGGGGACGCCGCGATTGGGGAAGCCCTGGTCGTGCTTGCCAACAAGCGGTACCTCATCGAGGGCCAGGGGAACTTCGGCAACCTCTACACCGGCGATCCGCCCGCCGCACCCCGTTACATCGAGGCCCGGCTGACGGAACTCGCCCGCACCGAGCTCTTCCACGACGAGATCACCGAGGTCGTTCCCAGCTACGACGGCCGCAACCAGGAACCGGTCACCCTGCCCTGCAAGCTGCCCCTCGTCCTCATGCTCGGCACCGAGGGCATCGCGGTCGGGCTCGCCGCCCGCATCCTGCCCCACAACTTCCCCGAGCTGCTCGCCGCCCAGATCGCCATCCTCAAGCACCAGCCCTTCAAGTGCCTGCCCGACTTCCCCACCGGCGGCTTGATGGACGCGCGCGGTTACCAGGACGGCCGCGGCAGCGTGCAGGTCCGGGCCCGGATCAAGGTCAAGGACGACCAGACCGTGGTCATCAAGGAGCTGCCCCCGGCCACCACGACCGAATCGCTGACCGCCTCCATCGAGGACGCCGTCCGCAAGGGCAAGCTGAAGGTCAAGGCCGTCCACGACTACACCTCCGACGAGGTCGAGATCGAGGTCAAGTGCCCGCCGGGGGTGGAGGCCGCCAAGCTGGTGGACGCCCTCTACGCGTTCACGGACTGCGAGGTGACCCTGTCGAGCCGGATCATTGTCATTCGCGACCATCGACCTGTGGAGCTGACGGTGAGCGAGGTGCTCCGCGAGAACACCGCCCAGCTCGTGGCCCTGCTCCAGCGCGAGCTCGAACTCAAGGCCCGCCAGCTCGAAGACGAGCTCCACTACCGCACCCTCGAGCGCATCTTCATCGAGGAACGCATCTACAAGCGCATCGAGAGCTGCAAGACCGGCGAGGCCGTGGCCGCGGCGGTCGTCAGCGGTTTCCAGCCCTTCGCCGGAGAACTCGTCCGGCCGCTGACCGACCCCGACGTCGAACGCCTCCTGCAGGTCCGCATTCGGCGCATCTCGCTTTTCGACATCCGCAAGCACCGCGAGGAGCTCGAGCGGGTCAAGGCGGAGTTGGCGCAGACCCGCAAGCATCTCAAACGGCTCGTGCCTTACGCCATCGCCCACCTCGAACAGCTCCTGGCCACCTACGGGCCCCAGTACCCCCCGCCTCACCAAGAGCAGTCGGCACGATGAAATCGACGTCCGCGAGGCCGCTTTCAAGGCGTTCAAGGTCGCCTACGACCGCGCCAGCGGTTACCTCGGCTACAAGGTGGCGGGGGAGGAGTTCCGCACCGACTGCACCAAGTTCGACCGGCTCCTGCTCGTCTTCCGCGACGGCCGCTACAAGGTCATCGAGCTGCCCGAGAAGTTGTTCGTTGGTCCCGACCTTCTCCACGTCGGGCTGCCCGAACGTGACCGGGTCTTCACGCTCTGCTACAGCACGCGCGACGCGAGTTATCTCAAGCGCTTCACCTTCGGGGCACGATCCTGAACAAGGAATACAGCCTGACGCCGGAGAAGGCCAAGGTGCTGTTCCTCGAGCCCGACACCCCGCCGCTCCTGTACATCCGCTACAAGCCCGCGCCGTATCAGAAGATCAACCAGCAAACCTGCGACCCGTCACAGGTCGAGGTGAAGGGGGCGAAGGCGCGGGGCCGTCAGATCTCGATCAAGGACGTCGCCTCGATCACCAGCAAACCCACGCGCGGCTGGGACGAGGAAGCCGCCACCACCAAGCTCCTGTTGGTCTGACGCGGCGACTCTCTTGCGCCAATCCCTTCCGGTGCTCAGCTCGTCGTGCCGAACCGCTGCAGCAGATACTGGAGCTGCTGGTTGATGTTTGCCTGGGCCTGTTCCATGGCCACAAAACTCGCGATCAACCGTTCGCGATTCTGCTGCACCTGCTTTTCCATGTCCGCGACTTGGGTGTCGATGCTCCCTGCCTGCCGCGTCAACGTCGTCTGGCGCGCGGTCATCGAACCGGCTTCCCCAATCGCCTTCTCCAGATACGCGTCCAGCTTGACCCCGAGCCCGTGGGTGGCGTCCGAAAAGAACGCCTCCACCGACCCCAGGTCATCCCGCAACAACGCGTCCAGGCCCGTCAGGTCCGCCGTCGAGAAGGTGTCGTCGTAGCCGTTCGTCGAAAAGCCCAGCCCTTCCAGCCGCGTCAGCGATCCGGACAAACCACTCAGCGTGCCCGCCGCCAGCGCGCGCAGTTGCCGGCTGAGATCGTTCACCGTCGCATCCTCCGCCAGCAGTCCGGCCGTCACCTTGCCCCTTGGCGTCGGTGGAACTCGCCGTTTGGGTGCCAATCTGCCCCTGGGTCCGGTTGTACTCGTTCACGAAATCGACCACCGCACTCCGGATGCGCGCCGTGTCCACGCCCACCGTGACCGTGAACGACCCCTCGGCCAGGGCCGTCACGTTCAAGCCGGTCAAGCCCGAACTCGCTGCGGTGATCGTGTTGCTCTGGCTGATCAGGGTGCCGCCCCCGTTGACCGTGTATTCCAGGTTCCGGCCCACTGCGAGCGATCCGCCGAGCAGCCCGCTGGCCGCCAGGAAATTGCTGTCGACGCCATCCTCGAGCGCCACGCCCAGGCTCCCGGTGGCTTGGTTCGTCAGCGTGAACCGGTCATGGACCGCGTCATAACGGGCCACCACCCCCGCCGTGGACGCGTTGATCCGGTCCAGCAAACCGGCCACGGTGTCCACCGCCGCATCGTAGGCGATTGTCACGCCATTGATCTTGAAAGATCCATTGCTCCCGCCCGTCAGGGGCGTGCCGAAATTCGCCTGCGCCAGCGTACCGCTCAACTTCACGGCCCCCAGCTCGCTGCGGCTGGTGACGGCACCGGTCCCGTTCCCGTAGAGCTTCGCGACGGCGAGGAAGTTGCTGCTGTCCGTGGGACTGCCCAGGACGATGGGCGTGGCACTGCTCAGCGTGATCCGGTCCGTGTCCGGATCGTAGCCCGCCGTCACCGCGTTGCCGGTCGCCGTCGCGATTTTGTCGAACACCGCGCCCAGCGTGTCGGTCGCCGCCACCGTCACCTGCTGCCCGTTCACCAGGAACGTGCCGGCGGTGACCGCCGTGGCGAATCCCGCCGAGCTCAACGCCAGCGCGGACACGTCGCTCGTGTCGTGCAGTCGCCGCCCCACGTTCGCCGTCCCGGTCTGCACCGATGCGGTGGCGAGCTGCGAGATGGTAAACGTGTACTGCCCCACAGTCGCCCCGCCTGCCACCGCGACCGTCCCCCGCGTCGGCTCGCTCGAAGTCGCGGTTCGGCTGCCATACAGCGCCGGGTCCTTCAGCAGACTGAGGCGATTGCGCAACACCCCGAGCTGGGTCTTGAGACCGCCCAACGCCTGGCTCTGCTCCTGCAACCGAAGCTGCTCGCTCAGCAACTGTTTCTGCGGAGCCCGCTCCAGCTCCGTCAGTTGCTCCACCATCGCGCTCCAGTCGAATCCCGAGGCCAGTCCTGATACGGGTGTGCTCATGTGGTCGCCACCTTGGCTGCTTCGGTATCGGCAGGAATCTGTCTCTCCTTGAGCCCCAACTTCATGGCCCTCCGCCTGACCCGCGGCTCACCGGCGCAGCGGGCCTGTCGCCGCCCGGCGTTGCGGGAGCGAAGCCGTCGCCGCACGAACCCTCGCAGGAGCGAGGGCACGTCTGGCCAGTCTCCCGGAGGGCAACTTTGTCCTGCTTGCGGAGCGGCAGGCAGGAGAAAAATTGCCCCTCGACCGCGCCTTCCCTTGGATGACGCCGTGTTTTCCACGGTTTTGCCTCATGGCATCCACGTTGCTTCACCCTTCCGCCAGGTGGTCATGATCGAAGCCCTGTTCAACCAGCCCAACTACGTCGGCGCCAAAAAGGTGCTCGAGGCTACCGTGCTGCGTCACGAAGCCATCGCCAGCAACGTGGCCAACCTCGAGACCCCCCCACTACCGCCGCGTCGACCTCGCCCCCGTCTTTCAACCAGGCCCTTCAGCGCGCGCTCAGCACGCGCGACCCCGCCCAGATCGCCAGTCTCCAGCCTCAACTGGCCGTGGACCGCACCGCCATCGCCAGCAACAAGGACGGCAACAGCGTCCGCCTCGAACACGAACTGGTCCAGCTCAGCCAGAACTACGTCCAACACGCCCTCCAGAACCAGCTTGTCACCGGCAACCTCCTCAAACTCCGGCTCGCCATCACCGGCCGAACCGTCTAGCCCCCATGCCCCCGCTCATCCCCGGCGTCACCAGCACCACCGCCGCGCTCACCGCCGAGCGCACCCGCCTCGACGTCATCGCCCAGAACGTCGCCAACGCCAACACCACCCGCAGCGTCGACGGCCTGCCCTACCGCCGCCAGCAGGTCGCCTTCGAAACCGTCCTCGACGCCGCCCGCACCACCGCCGGCGGCGATGTCCAGTTGGGCGGCCCGCGCGTCAGCAAGATCCGCCCCGACCCCCGCCCTTCCCCAGCATCCACGAACCCGGCCACCCCGATGCCCACGCCGTCACCGGCCAGCTCCTGCTCCCCAATGTCAGCGTGCACGAGGAGATGGCCGACATGATCGCCGCCAGCCGCACCTTCGAGGCCAATCTCGCGGTCTTCAAAACCGCCCGCCAAATGACCATGCAGGCCCTCACCCTCGGCAAACGGTGAGACCCGCGCCCCTCGCCCCTGACCCATGAACAGCGTCAGCCCCCTGCGCGCCGCCTTCCCCACCCTCCCCGCCGTCACCCCGCCAGCCCCCGGCCCCGGCGAGGTCGGCCGACTCCTCCGCCCCGAAGGCGTCACTCCCACCGGCCCTGCCCCGACCACCGAGGCGCGGCCCGCCGAAGGTTCCTTTGCCAGCATGCTCGGCCGCATGGTCGCTGAGGTCAGTTCCAAACAAAGCCAGGCCGCCCAAGCCGTCGCCGGCCTCCAATCCGGCCAGCCCGTCGCCGTGCACCAGGCCATCATCGCGATGGAGGAAGCCAGCGTGTCCTTCCAGCTCATGGCCGAGGTCCGCAACCGCCTCCTCGAATCCTACCAGGAACTCATGCGAATGCAGGTCTAACCACGGCCGCCGATGCTCCCCAGCCTCGCCAAAGTCGGCCAGCAACTGCTCGCCATCTGGAAGCAGCTCGGCACCAGCCAGCGCGCCAGCATCCTCCTCGCCACCACCGTCGTCCTCGGCGGCCTCGCCCTCCTCGTCTATTGGTCCAGCCAGACCCCTTACAGTCTCCTCTACGGACGCCTCGCCGACACCGAAGCCGCCCGCGTCATCGCCGCCCTCGACGACGCCAAGGTCCCCTACCGCATCGGCGCCGGCGGCGGCACCCTCTACGTCCCCGCCGACCGCGTCCACGCCACCCGCATGCAGCTCGCCGGCCGCGGCATCCCCCGCGGCGACGGCGTCGGCTTCGAGATCTTTGACAAGCCCAACTTCGGCATCTCCGACTTCGTCCAGCGCGCCAACTTCGTCCGCGCCGTCCAGGGCGAACTCGCCCGCACCATCAGCCAGCTCGACGACATCGAGTCCGCCCGCGTCATGATCGCCCTCCCCGAGAACCGCCTGCTCATCGACAAGGACAAACACCCCACCGCCTCCGTCTTCGTCCGCCTCCGCGGCCAGTCCCCCCTCGCTCCCCAGGCCATCCAGGCCATCCGCTTCCTCGTCGCCAACTCCGTCGAAGGCCTCAAACCCAGCTTCGTCTCCATCATCGACAACGCCGGCAACCCCCTCTCTGATCACCACGACGAAGACTCCTTCGCCGGCCTCGCCACCACCCAGTTGGCCGCCCGCCGCAACCTCGAGCTCTACCTCGCCCGCAAGGCCGAGGGCATGCTCGAAAAAGTCCTCGGCCCCGGCCAGGCCATCGTCCGCGTCTCCGCCGAGATCAACTTCGATACCCTCTCCCCGCATCGAGGAGAAGTTCGACCCCGACGGCCAGGTCATCCGCAGCCAGACCAAGAACGACGAGAACAACGACACCATCACCGGCGCCCCCGCCGGCGACGTCGTCGGCCTCAGCGCCAACACCCCGGCGAAACCAACGCCGCCAGCGTCGCCACCAGCCCCCTCACCAACACCAAGGACAAAAAGACCATCAGCACCGTCGAGTACGAGGTCAGCAAGAGCACCATCAACTACTCCCAGTCCGGCGGCGCCATCAAACGCCTCTCCACCGCCGTCACCGTCGCCGCCCGCACCGAGGGCACCGGCCCCAACCGCCAGGTCCTCTCCCGCACCCCCGAGGAAAGGGAAGCCCTCAAACGCGTCGTCCAAAGTGCCCTCGGCACCGACCCCGAACGCGGCGACCAGATCGTCCTCGAGGAAATGGTGTTCAACGACGAAACCACCACCGGCCTTGCCGAACGTTTCGCCCTCGAGGAACGCCGCCACTGGTGGCTGCAGCTCGGCCGCACCGCCCTCTACCCCGCCTTCGCCCTCGCCATCCTGCTCGTCTTCCTCCGCCTCTTCCATCGGACCCCTGCGGACGAACTCGCCCTGGGCATCCCGCTTCCAGCCCTCGGTCGCAACGGCAACGGCCACGCCCACGGCCACGGCCACGGCCACGGCCACGGCCACGGCGGCAGCCCGCTCCCCACCCAGTGGCCCGCCGAACCCAGCGTCGTCACCGTCGAGGTCCTCAACCAGCTCGTCCGCGAAAACCCCGCCAACATGACCCAGGCCATCCGGGCCTGGCTCACCCGTGGTTCACCCCCGGCCAAGTAACCCCCGCTCCCCCCATGCCCGAGGAGGTCCTCCAGCCACCGGGAACCCGCGCCGGCCCCGAGTTCGCCGAGATCGCCCGCCTGACCAAGGTCCAGAAACTCGCCGCCCTGCTCGTGATGCTGGGCCCCGACAGCGCCGCTGCCATCCTCAAGAGTTTCGGGCCCGCCGAGGTCGAAACCATCACCGGCGAGATGGCCAGGCTCCCCATGATCAGCCAGACCCTCCAACAACACCTCCTCGCCGAATTCTCCGACGTCGCCCTCCAGGCCAGCACTTCCCTCGCCGGCGGCCTCAACTTCGCCCGCACCACTCTCGAAAAAGCTCTTGGCGTCTTGCGCGCCACCGAGATCATCAACCGCGTCGCCCCCTCCCGCGGTTCCGTCGCCGCCATCCAGGGCCTTGCGGACATGGAACCCCGCCAGATCTACAACCTCCTCCGCCACGAACAGCCCCAGACCGTCGCCCTCTTCCTCAGCTTCGTCCCCCAGACAAGGCCGCCGCCGTCTTCGCCCTCCTCCCCCGACGCCCGCGAACGCGTCCTCGAACGCCTCGCCACCCTCTCACCCACCCCCGTCGAGGTCGTCGAAAAGGTCGTCGCCGTTCTCAACACCCGCCTCGGCGTCCGCCAAACCCGCGCCCTCAACCAGACCGGCGGCATCAAGACCGCCGCCGACATCCTCAACGCCATGGAGAAATCCTCCGGCAAATCCCTCCTCCTCTCCATCGAGGAACACAACCCCGAACTCTGCCAGGCCATCCGCCAGAAAATGTTCACCTTCGAAGACCTCGCCGGCCTCGAACCTCAAACCCTCCAGCGCATCCTCCGCGAGGTCGATATGCGCGACCTCGCCATGGCCCTCAAGACCGCCAGCGACAAGGTCAAAACCGCCCTCCTCGCCTGCATCTCCAAACGCGCCGCCGAAACCGTCCAGGAGGAAATCACCTACATGGGCCCCCTCCGCCTCCGCGACATCGAAAACGCCCAGCTCCGCGTGATCGACGCCGTCCGGAAACTCGAGGCCGACGGCGACATCGAGCTCGGCCACGGCCGGCCCAACGCCCTCCATGAAGTGGTCTAGCCCCATCCTTTGCCCCCACCCGCTCCGGGACGTCCGCCTCGCCGCTCCCCTCGACCCTGCCACCCGGCAGCGCGAACGCGAGGAACAAGCCTACGCCCGCGGCCTCGAAGCCGGCGAAAACCGCCTCCGCGAACAGCTCCTCCAGCAGCGCAACGAACTCCTCGAACTCCAGAACGGCGTCCTCCAAAGCCTCCGCCACGCCGCCCTCGAGGTCGCCCGCGATACCGAAAACGCCCTCCTCGACCTCGCCTTCGAAGTCGCCCAGAAGGTCGTCGCCGAAATCCCCATCAGCCGCGAAATCGTCGAGGCCAACCTCCGTGCCGCCCTCGCCCAGGTCCCGGAAGCCACCCGCTTCCTCATCCACCTCCACCCCGACGACCTCGCCCTCCTCCGCCAGCACGGCTCGGATCTCCTCGCCGACCCCCCGCCCATCAGGCCATGCAGTTCATCCCGGCTCCCCCACCTCGCCCGCGGCGGTTGCCTCGTCAAGACCGACTTCGGCCTCATTGACGCCCGCCGCGAAACCCGCCTCGAACTCCTCCGGCCCGCCCCGACCCCATGACCTCCACCGCGGCCGCCCCCACCACCGACTCGGACTCGCCCTCGCCCACGCCCGCCGCGTCCGGCCCGTCGAGTCCGCGGCCGCGTCGTCCAGCTCATCGGCCTCGTCGTCGAGTCCGAAGGCCCCTTTGCCGCCGTCGGCGAAGTCTGCCGCATCGAATCCGCCCGCCATGACGAAAGCACCCTGGCCGAGGTCGTCGGCTTCCGGAATCACCACCTCCTCCTCCTCATGCCCCTGGGCGAGGTCCACGGCATCCACCCGGCAGCGAGGTCATCGCCACCGGCGCCCCCTCACCCTCGCCGTCGGCGACGCCCCTCATGGGCCGCGTCATCGATGGCCTCGGCCATCCTCGACGGCCTCCGGCCCGTCGCCGGCCCCCACGACGTCCACCTCCATCTCGGCCCCCCGCACCCTCAAACGCCAGCGCATCCGCCATACCTTCCGCACCGGCCTCAAAGCCATCGACACCTTCATCCCCTGCGGCCGCGGGCAACGCCTCGGCATCTTCGCCGGCAGCGGCGTCGGCAAGTCCACCCTCCTCGGTATGATGGCCAGTCAGGCCGAAGCCGACGTCAATGTCATCGCCCTCATCGGCGAACGCGGCCGCGAAGTCCGCGAGTTCCTCGAAAAAGACCTCGACGACGCCGGCCGCCGCCGCTCCGTCACCATCGTCGCCACTTCCAACGAACCTGCCCTCGCCCGCGTCAAGGCGCCTTCCTCGCCATGGCCATCGCCGAACACTTCCGCGACGCCGGCCGCAACGTCCTCCCTCATGATGGACTCCGTCACCCGCTTCGCCATGGCCCAGCGCGAAATCGGCCTCGCCGTCGGGGAACCCCCGCCACCCGCGGCTACACCCCCTCCGTCTTTTCCTCCTCCCCAGCTCCTCGAACGCGCCGGCACCGGCGAACGCGGCTCCATCACCGGCCTCTTCACCGTCCTCGTCGAGGCCGACGACATGAACGACCCCGTCGCCGACGCCGTCCGCTCCATCCTCGATGGCCACATCGTCCTCACCCGGGAACTCGCCACCCAAAACCACTACCCCGCCATCGACGTCCTCGAGAGCGTCAGCCGCCTCACCCGCGACCTCCTCTCCCCGAACAGCTCGAGCTCACCGCCCGCGCCCGCGAACACCTCGCCGTCTACCGCCGCAACCAGGACCTCATCAACATCGGCGCCCTACCCCGCCGGCAGCAGCCCCGCCATCGACGAAGCCATCCGCCTCCACGACCCCCTTCGCCACTTCCTTCGCCAACCCGTGGACCAAGGCTCCTCCCTCGACGCCAGTTGGGCTGCCCTCGCCGCCGCCCTCGCCCCCGCCCCGAAACCGCCGCCGCGTGCGCCCTGCCCGACCCCATGAAGGCCTTCCGGTTCTCCTCCAGGCCATCCTCACCCTCCGCGAACAGCGGGAACAGGAGGCCCGGCGCCATTACGCCCGCAAACTCCAGGCCGTCGAGTCCGCTCAGCGAAGCCTCGCGGTCACCGGCCGCGAGCTCCAACACCTGGCCGAGGAACACCAGTTCCGGCTCCGCCACGGCGCCCAATCCCAGGACCTCCGTTACCTCGACATCTATCGCCACACCCTCAACGACCGCCTCACCCGCCTCCAACAGGAACTCGCTGCCGCCCGCAAAGCCGCCGAACGCGCCTGGCTCGCCCTCGTCCAGGCCACCCAAGACCGCCAGGCCCTCGACCATTACCGCCAGAAACGCCGCCGCGCCTACGACTACGCCGTCGCCTGCGACGCACAACGCCTCCTCGACGACTTCGCCGCTCGCGCCCCCACCCTCGCCGGCGCCTGGCGCCAACCCGCTGATCCCGAAACCTCATACCCGACGTAGGCACCGACGTGAGGAGGCGTCGTACGCCGGGGGCAGTACCCCTCGCCTCCTCACGTCGGCGCCTGCCGTCGGTCCGGGTTTCCGGCGATCCGGGCTATGTCCCATCCCCCTGACCCTGTGGTGCAGGCTTCAGCCTGCACCCTGGCTACCTCATTCCCACACCCCACCTTCCCCATGATCCAGCTCCTCCAGTCCCCCTGGCTTGCCGCCGGCCTCGGCACCTCCTCTACTGCGCCACCACCGCCTGGTTCCTGCGACCCGCCCAGTTCCGCGCCGGATCACGCCACCCCAACGCCGTCGCCGAGGACAGCCTCCGCCCCCTCCAACCGTCCTGGGCGTTCAAGAACCCCGAACTCGACCAGATGCTCGCCGAACTCCGGCAGCAACAGGAAGCCGCCAAGACCCGCGACCAGGAGCTCCGCGAACTCGAAACCCGCCTCGCCGTTGAACGTCAGGAACTCCACGCCATCACCCAGGAGGTCTTCCGCCTCCAACGCCAGCTCGACGCCGACTTCGCCGCCATCCGCGACGACGAACTCACCAACCTCAAACGCCTCGCCAAGGTCTACGCCACCATGTCCCCGAGGGCGCCGCCCGCATCCTCCTCGAGTTCGACGACGAACAGGCCGTCAAGCTCTTCGCCCTCATGAAGGAGTCCGAATCCGCCGCCATCCTCGAACTCATGGCCCAGGACGGTCAGCTCGCCGCCCGCCGCGTCGCCCTCCTCTCCGACCGCCTTCGCCGTCTTCGCGCCAAGACCCCCGGCCGCTCCGCCCCCGCACCCCGTGAGCCCCACCCCCAGCCACTACCACACCCCGCCCACCACCTGCCGGACGAATCCCCACGCCCGACAGGACGGACCCCTCGCCACGGGACACGGCCGTCAGCCCAGGATCGCTCCCCCTGCCCCCGTTTCTCCCCGCGCTCCACGCCTCCTCCGCGCCGCCGTCCCACCCCACGCCGACGGTGGTGCAGGCATCTTGCCTGCACCGACACTTTCCCTTCCGCCCGCGCTGCTGATGCTCCCCTTCAACTCGCGAAGCCGAACCTCGTCGTCTCCTCCCCCTCAGACACCCCTCACCACCCCGTTCGCCAGACCGATACGCCCGCCCCAGCGCCGCCGTCCTCCCCCGAACCTGTGGTCCAGGCTGCCAGCCTGCACCCTCCGCGGTTCATGGCCCCTGAGCAGGTCCGGCCGGAACAGGACGCTTCCCTGAATCACCCGGTCCCGAGGAGGCTAACCAGCCGTTCTACCCCAAAGTCACGCCCCTCCTCGTCGCAGGAGCAACCCTCTCCTTGTCCCAGCCACCCTCCTTCCGCCACCCGCGACGCTCCCTCCATCCCTCACGATCCCGCTTCGGCTTCGGCTTCCACTGTCGCCTCCAACCCTGCCTCCGACTCCGCCGCCGACGCAGCCTCTCGCGAGGTCGGCACGCCCGCTGCTCCCTCCCTTTCCGGGATGAATTCTGGACTGCCAGGGGTCAAATCCGCCGCTGCGCCCGAGCAAAACTGCCGGTCGATCTCGAATTGTCCCCTCACCCCGCGGCCCGGAGAACCTCCAGGGAAACGGAGATCTCCGTCACGGCGTGGGGCGGATCCCCCGGCCCCCTCGTCACCAGCGATCCCCCGAGCTTGAAGTCCACCACGGGATGGCGTCGCCGCCGCCTGATGCTGCCCACGCCCTCTTCGAAGGCGTCACCGCCGCCGTCGTGCGCCTGCGCCAGTCCGGTCGCGACGAGTTCGAGGCCACCGTTCGTCCGGATGCCGACACCGAAATCCAGCTCCGCGTGAGCTGGCAGGGTGACACCGCCGAAATCCAGGCCGAGCTCCGGCGCGGCGACACCGCCCACCTCACTGTCCGCTGGCAGGAACTCCAGGATCGTCTCGCCCTTCATGGCATTCGCCTGGGTCCGTTACACAGCGGGTTGGGCGCCGCGACCAGCCAGCATCAAGACCCTCGTCACCCCCACGATTCCTCCACCCCGACTGAATCACGCGCCGCCTTTCGCCTGGAGTTCACTTCCCAGCCCGAACACACCGCCACCGCCTCTGTCCTCGCACCCGACGCGGCCGCCACGCGCCACGGCTGGGAGCGCTGGGCCTGACTCCGTTACCATGAACACCGTCGACGCCATGAACGCCATCAGCCCGGGTGCCTCCGCCGCGCCCTGGTCCACCGCCACCCGCATGCCCGTCCAAACGCTCGGCCAAGACGACTTCCTCAAGCTGCTCGTCGCCCAGCTCAGCGCCCAGGACCCCATGAACCCCCAGAAGGACACCGAGTTCGTCGCCCAGATGGCACAGTTCAGTGCCCTCGAGCAAAGCCGCGCCATGCAGTCCGACATGGCCGGCCTCCGCAGCGAACAACAGATCCTGCAGGCCAACGCCCTGATCGGTCGCACCGTCGCCCTGCAGGACGGCACTGGCAACATCATCACCGGCGTCGTCAGCGGCTTGCTCGTCGAAAACGGTGCCCCGCGCATCGTCGTCAACGGCCAACCTTATCCCCTGAGCCAGTTGCTCGGGGCCACCGACGTCCCGCCAACCGCCTGATCCTATGCTTCGTTCCCTCCACACCGCCGTCACCGGGCTGCAGGAATTCCAGCAGCGTGTCGATGTCATCGGCAACAACATCGCCAACATCAACACCGTCGCCTACAAGGGCGCCCGCGCCACCTCAGCCGACTCGTTCAGCAACACCCTCCAGGGCGCCGTCGGCAACGCCCTCCAGATCGGCAACGGCGTCGCCACCGGCACCGTCACCTCCATCTTCACCCAGGGAAGCCTCCTCCAGACCAACGCCCCCACCGACCTCGCCATCGCCGGCCAGGGCTTCTTCACCGTCCGCAACCCCGTCACCGGCGAAACCTACGCCACCCGCGACGGCTCCTTCGAGGTCGACACCGCCGGCTACCTCGTGACCAGCAGCACCCGCCTCCGCGTCCAGGGTTACTCCGACGCCGCCCTCGCCGTGCGCGGCGACCTCAAGATCGATCCCACGGGCGCCCCGGCCGGTGTCCCCGCCGGCGCGCGGGTCGCCTCCTACCTCATCGACAGCACCGGACGCGTCCTCGTCGCCCTCGACGACGGCACCCAGTTCACCCGGGGCCAGGTGCTCCTCCAGAACTTCACTGCTCCGCAAACCCTCACCAAGGAAGGCAACAACCTCTTCTCCAACCTCGACGCAGCCGAGCCCCTTGCCCAGTCCGTCGCCCCCGGCACCGCCGGCCTCGGCACCATCGAGGCGGGTTACCTCGAAATGTCCAACGTCGATCTCACCGGCGAGTTCGCCAACCTCATCACCGCCCAACGCGGTTTCCAGGCCAACTCCCGGATCGTCAGCACCAGCGACGAACTCCTCCAGGAGATCATCAACCTCAAACGCTGACCCGGCCCATGCCTGCCAACCGCCTGGATGCCCCGCGACCCGACACCGGCGCGGCCGACCGCCCTGGCGACCCAAACCCCGTCGCCCGCCCCCCACTTCCGCCGGCCTCCAACCCTGGCTTCCGCTCCTCGTCGCGGTCCTCGTGCTCCCCCTCGTCGCCTACGCCATCACCTCTTTCGTCCTGGTTCCGAAACTCCAGAAAGCCCTCGGTCAAACCCCCGCTCCCGAGACCGCCTCCGCGCCCGACGCCCACGCCGTCAGCGGGCACGGCGCTCCTGCCGCCCCGGCCAACAACGCCGCCGCCGGCCCCGGCGGCCGTGAGCAGGTCGCCTTCTCCAAACTCCTCGTCAACGTCGCCGGGACCATGGGTTCCCGCCTCCTCATGGCCAGCGCCACCCTCGTCAGCAACGCCCCGGACTTCAAGAACCGCGTCGCCCGCCACGAGGCCCAGCTCCGGGACACCGCCTGCGGCATCCTCGGCACGAAGACGCTCGCCGACCTCGAACGCCCCGGCGCCCGCAACATCATCCGCAGCGAGCTCATCACCGCCTTCAACAACGTCTTCGGCGACACCGTCGTCCAGGAGATCTATTTCACGGAGTTCGCCATCCAGTAGCTCCGCCCCCCATGTCCGCCCTCCTCGACTCGCTCGCCAACGGCCCGGAAGTCCTCTCCCAAAGCGAGGTCGAACGCCTCCCCTCCCCGGTCGACGAGCCGGAGACCACCACCACCGTCTTCGGTCCCCAGGGACAGCCCGCCCGCTATCGCTCCCAAGACATCCAGCCCTTCGACTTCCGCCAGCCCGCCTTCCTCGCCTC
Source organism: Verrucomicrobiota bacterium (assembly GCA_027493615.1). Classification (GTDB taxonomy): domain Bacteria; phylum Verrucomicrobiota; class Verrucomicrobiia; order Limisphaerales; family J093; genus DSVZ01. Next base: position 449,836 of record JAOSKK010000012.1, on the reverse strand, counting down.
CAGCGAGCTCCGCCGCATCCGACTCCGTCACGAGGACTTCATCCGCACCCTCGCCGCCGACCTCTCGATCTACCTCCGCGTCGAGTTCGGCCTCCGCATGGCCAAACTCCAGACCCTCAGCTACCAGAAACTTGTCGAGAACCTCCCCAATCCCAGCCACCTCACCCTTTTCAAGGCCGAACCCCTCAAGGGCATCTGCCTCCTCGACCTCCACCCCCACCTCGGCCTCACCATCGTCGACCGCCTCCTCGGCGGCCCCGGCCACGCCGTCCAGACCAGTCGCGACCTCAGCGACCTCGAAACCGCCCTCCTTGACGAGGTCGTCCACCTCATCCTCAACGACTGGTGCAACCAATGGCAGAAACTCCAGGAACTCCGCCCCGTCGTCCTCGGCCACGAAACCACCCCTGCGCTTCCTCCACACCGCCGCCCACGACACCGTCATGCTCGTCCTCTCCCTCGAGGGCCTCCCTTGGCGAGTGCCTCGAACCCATGCAGCTCGCCTTCCCCTACTTCACCCTCGAACCCCTCGTCCGCCAGCTCGCCAGCCTCACCGCCCCCGAAAGGATGTCGGCACCCCCACCACCGGCCAACCACGCTGGCGCCCCGACTACAACGACATCCCCGTTACCGTCACCGCCGAGTGGCGCAACCTCGAAATCTCCGTGCGCGCCCTCGCCCAGCTCCGCCCCGGTGATCTCCTCGCCCTCGAACCCGAGTGTTTCGAGCAGGTCGTCGTCAGCCTCGCTGGCAAACCCAAGTTCCACGGTCGCCTCGGCACCCGTGACGCCCGGTGGGCTGTCGAACTCAACGCCCCGCTCCCCGCCTGAACCGCACCCATGAACGCCACCGAAACACCGCCCGCCAACCTCGACGTTCTCCTGGATGTCCCCGTCAGCCTCACCGTCGAGCTCGGCGGCTGCCTCATGCCCATGCGGGAGGTCCTCCAACTCGGCCCCGGCTCCGTCGTCCAGCTCGACAAGGTCGCCAGTGCCCCCGTCGAACTCCTCGTCAACCGCAAGCTCATCGCCCGCGGCGAGGTCGTCGTCGTCGAAGACCGTTTCGGCATCAAGATCACCGAAATCGTCAGCACCACCCCCCCGCCGTGAAATCCCGCACGTCGCTTCATGGACTGCCCGGTGAGGGCACCGGGCCTGCAACCTGTAGCCCGGCCCCCGACCCGGCGGGGAGGATTCCTGGCCCCTGAGCAGATCCAAGACGACCACGTCACCTCCTCCATCCCCGATGTTCGTAATCGGTGGAGGAACTCCCCGTCTTGGATTCTCCGACGATTACGAACATCGGGAATTGGGCTCAGGGAGGTGCTCCAGGTACCTGTGGTGCGGGCTTCCAGCCTGCACCCTGCGCCGTCCCCCGTCCGTCCCACGAACCTGTGGTGCGGGCTTCCAGCCTGCACCCCCCGCAGTTCATCGCCCCCGGGCAGGCCCGGAAGGAACCGGTGGCTCGCCCCGATGCTGCGCGCCAGCCTCCTCTTCCTCCCCTGGCTCTTGCTCGCCTCTTCAACTCCTCCCACGCTGGATCCCCTCGGCCCCGCACCCACACTGCCCGCCGTTCCGGACGTCACCCTCTCCCTGCTCCGCATCGCGGGTGCCCTCATCCTCGTCCTCGCTCTCTTCTTCGTGGGTGCCTGGCTCTTCCGCAACTGGCAGCGCGGCCTCGGCCGCCCCGACCGCCCGCCCGCCTCCACCTGCTCGAATTCCGTTCGCTCGGCGCCCGCCAGGCCTCTACGTCGTCGCCTACGAACGCGAACGCCTCCTCGTCGCTTCTTCCCCAACGGCGTCACCCTCGTCGATCGCTTGCCCCGCGCTGATGAAGCAGACACCCCACCCGCCGCGCCGCCCGCCTCCTTCGGCGACACCTTGCGCCAACTCCTTCAGCCCCGGTGAATGCCCCTCACCCACGACTTATCAGCTTCCCTTTGAGCCTGTGGAACAGGCGTCCCGTCTGCTCCTGCCTCCCTCCGTGCGCCGCCGGAAGCCGCCGCCGCTCGCACGGCACTCCGGGCGTTACGCAAAGCGGCGCTGAAGCGCGACGCACTCCACACCCTGTGCGAGGATCGTCGCCAGGGGTGGACATGGAACGTTTGGAGTGCGCCGACTTCCAGCGGCGCTTTCCGTACCGCCCCTGCTCCCCGCACCGCCCACGGACCACGCCACCCCTCACCTCGCGCCCTGAAGGGGCAAACCAAGACCCGCTTGCACCCGGCCACCCGTCCCGGCATTCCCTCCTCCCCGCCTTCGCCCCGCTGGATCCTCCGCACCCTGTTCGTTCTCGCTCCCCTGCTCCTCGCCCCCGTCCTCCTCGGCGCCGAACCCTCCTCCGCCAACCCCCTCCCCTTCCGCGTCACCATCGACGGCTCCAACCAACCCCAGGACCTCGACGTCGCCATCCGCATCCTGCTCGCCATCACCCTCCTCTCCCTCGCGCCGTCCATCATCCTCCTGATGACCTGCTTCACCCGCATCGTCATCGTGCTCTCCTTCGTGCGCACTGCCCTGCAACTCCAGGGCGCCCCCGCCAACCAGATCGTCATCGGCCTCGCCCTCTTCATGACCTGCTTCATCATGGCCCCCGTCTGGGAAAACGTCCGCCACGACGCCCTCGCCCCCTATCAGGCCCGCCAGATCACCAGCACCGTCGCCCTCGAACAGGCCTCCAGCCACGTCCGCCGTTTCATGCTCAAACAGGCCCGCCCGAAAGACGTCGAGCTCTTCGTCGCCATGGCCCGCCTCAACCCCACCGAGCCCACCCAACTCCCCCTCTCCGTCGTCGTCCCCGCCTTCATCATCAGCGAGCTTCGCACCGCCTTCCAGATGGGCTTCCTCCTCCTCGTCCCCTTCATCCTCATCGACCTTGTCGTCGCCGTCGTCCTGATGAGCATGGGCATGATGATGATGCCGCCCCAGACCATCGCGTTGCCCCTCAAAATCCTCCTCTTCGTCCTCGCCGATGGCTGGGGCCTGGTCGTCCGTTCTCTGCTCCAGAGTTTCCCCGGCTGACCCTCCCCGCTGTCCCGGCCTATGAATCCCGAATTCGCCATCGAACTGCTCAAGAACCTCATGTTCCAGTCGGCGGCCGTCTCGGTCCCCATCCTCCTCACCGCCATGGTCATCGGCCTGAGCATCAGCCTCTTTCAAGCCGTCACCAGCATCAACGAACACACCCTCACCTTCGTCCCCAAGGCCCTCGGCGTTCTCGGTGTCCTCCTCCTCCTCCTCCCCTGGATCGTCCGATCCCTGGTCGAGTTCACCACCGCCGTCATCGAGAAGATGCCCCAAATGGTCCGCTGACCGCGCCCGACCCCTGCCCGATGAGCGGCGACCCCGCCAACTGGATGCTGGTCTTCGTCCGCGCGAGCGCCTTCCTGCTCGTGCTCCCCGTCTTCTCCGCTCCGAACATCCCCCATCGCGTCCGCCTCGCCCTCGCCGCCCTGCTCGCCACCCTCATTGCCCCTTCCCTGCCTGCCCGGCCGGCGCCGGGACCCGACTTCACCGCCTGGATCGGTCTGTTTGCTCTCGAAACCCTCTCGGGCCTCACCATCGGCTTCGTCACCCGCATGGTCTTTTACGTCGCCGATTTCGCCGGCCGGCTCATCTCGAACGAGATGGGCCTCAACCTCGCCAACACCTTCAACCCGATGGCTGGCGAAAGCACCCAATCCCCGGGCCTCATCCTCTTCTATTTCTCCGCCACCGTCCTCATGGCCCTCGACCTCCACCACTGGGTGCTCGTCGGCTTCCACAACTCCTACCGCCTCCTCCCCCGTGGGCGGTGCCCGCCTCACCGGTTCGCTCTTCACCAGCCTCGTCACTCACACCGGGCGCGTCTTCGTCGTCGGTGTCCTCATGGCCGCCCCCCTCATGGCCGTCTCCGTTCGTCATCATGCTCGTCTTCGCCATCCTCGGCCGCGCCGTGCCCCAGATGAGCGCCTTCATGGAGAGCTTCGCCATCCGCGCCCTCGGCGGCCTTATCGTCTTCGCCCTCAGCCTCAACCTCATGGCGCAGCATCTCCTCAACTACCTCCGCCGTCTCCCGGAGGACATGATGCGCGTCGCCCAGTACCTCGGGCAGGGCTGACCCGTCCCGGTCGCCATGAGCGAGTTCAGCGAGAAAACCGAGCAACCCAGCCCGCACAAGCTCGAGGAGGCGCAGAAACGCGGTCAGATCCCCCGCAGCGCCGAGGTCCAGACCACCTTCGTTCTCCTCGGCGGCCTCGTTGGCCTGCTCTTCTTCGGCAGCGATACCTGGCGCTTGCTCACCAACGCCCTCACCGCCACCCTGAATCACCTCCACGACACCCAGGTCAGCGTCGCGTCCCTCCAGGCCCAGGCCCTCGAAGGTGCCCTCCTCGCCCTCCGCTGTGCCGGTCCCGTCACCGCCGGCGCGCTCGTCGGCGGCCTCCTCGCCGGCGGCTTGCAGAGCCGCTTCCAGACCGCCAGCGAAGCCCTCCAGCCCAACTGGGAACGCCTCAACCCCGCCCAGGGCTTCCAGCGCGTCTTCTCGATGCGCTCCGCCGTCCCCACCGTCATCGCCGCCGTCAAGGTCGCCGTCATCATCCTCCTCACCTACTCCACCGTCCAACAGGTCCTCAGCGACCCGGTCTTCAGCAGCACCGTCAGCCTCGAACGCCTCGCCGCCTTCCTCGCCAGCGCCAGCGTCAAGATCTTCACCCGCGTCCTTCTCGCCCTCGCCGTCATCGCCGCCGCCGATTACGCCTACCAGCTCTGGCGCACCCACCAGGACCTCATGATGACCCGCGACGAGCTCAAGGAGGAAACCAAGAACCAGGAAGGCAACCCCCAGGTCAAAGCCAACCGCCGCCGCCTCTTCCGCCGCCCCCCGCCGTCGCCTCCTCGAAGAGGTCCCCACCGCCGACCTCGTCCTCACCAACCCCACTCACGTCGCCGTCGCCCTTCGCTACGACCGCCTCACCATGAAGGCCCCGCGCATCGTCGCCAAAAGGCATCCGCCTCAATGCCGAGCGCATCCGCGAGATCGCCCGCCAGCACCACGTCCCCATCCGCGAAACCCCACCCCTCGCCCGCCTCCTCTACAAGCACGGCCGCGTGGGTGGCGAGATTCCTGCTGAGCTCTATCTCGCAGTCGCGGAAATGCTCGCCTGGGTGTACCAGGCCAACCCTTACCGCTACTACACCGCGGCCCACCGGGTCGTCCCCGCGACGCCGACGGTAAACCCCGGGTAAAAAACGCCTCGGAGACCGGCAAACTCTACCGAACCGAACGCCCTGACAGCCCCGCATGCCGACCCTCTCGTCCAACCTCCGCCGCCTCTTCCGCCACGGAGACCTCTGGCTCGTCGTCGGCCTCTTCGGTACCATCCTTCTCCTCATCCTCCCCATCCCGCCGCCGCTCCTCGACGTCCTCCTCGCCGTCAGTATCGCCCTGTCCCTGCTCATGCTGCTGGTCATCCTTTACGTCCAGCAACCCTCCGATTTCACCGGCTTCCCCACCCTCCTCCTCTTCGTCAGCCTGTTCCGACTCTCCCTCAACGTTGCCTCCACCCGCCTCATCCTCCTCGACGGCTACGCCGGCCATATCATCGAGGCCTTCGGCAACTTCGTCGTCCGCGGCAACTACGTCGTCGGCCTCGTCGTCTTCCTCATCCTTGTCCTCATCAACTTCATCGTCATCACCAAAGGCGCCGGCCGCATCGCCGAGGTCGCCGCCCGCTTCACCCTCGATGCGATGCCCGGCAAGCAGATGGCCATCGACGCCGAGCTCAACGCCGGCCTCATCAACGAGTCCGAAGCCCGCAACCGCCGCCGCGCCGTCGAGCAGGAAGCCGACTTCTACGGCGCCATGGACGGCGCCAGCAGAAGTTCGTCCGCGGCGACGCCATCGCTGCCGTCCTCATCACCCTCGTCAATATCATCGGCGGCTTCGCCATCGGCATCGCCCAGAAAGACATGACCGTCAGTGAAGCCCTCCAGCGCTTCACCCTCCTCTCCATCGGTGATGGCCTCGTCTCCCAAATCCCCGCCCTCATCGTCTCCACCGCCGCCGGCATCCTCGTCACCCGCGCCGCCTCCAAAGATGACCTCGGCCAGGAGCTCGGCCGCCAGCTCTTCTCCTACCCCCGCGCCATGATGGTCCTCGCCGGCATGATGGCCGTCCCTCGCCCTCGTCCCCGGCCTCCCCAAACTCCCTTCCTCATCCTTGGCCTCCTCTGCGCCTTCGTCGCCTACACCCTCCACACGCACGGCCTGCCCGACTTGGCCGCCTGCTCCGCCGCCCCCACCGGCACCTCCGGCGCCACGCGCGCCACCACCGCCGCCAGGCGCCGCCAGCGCTTCCACCCTTCCGCACCCAGACCCGCCGCCGGTTCCACCCCAAACCCGGCGAACCTCTCGAAAACCTCCTCCCCCTCGACCCCCTCCAGATCGAGCTCGGCTACGGCCTCGTCCGCTCGCCGACAAACGCAAGGGAGGGGTGACCTCCTCGACCGCGTCACCGGCGTCCGCCGCACCTTCGCCCAGGAAATCGGCGTCATCATCCCGCCCATCCGCCTCCGCGACAACCTCCAGCTCGGCCCCAACGAATACCGCTTCCTCCTCAAAGGACACCCCATCGCCCAGGGCCAGCTCATGCCCGGCTACTGGCTCGCCATGAACGCCACCAACAGCCCGGTCACCCTCAAAGGCGTCCCTACCGTCGAACCCGTCTTCGGCCTCCCCGCCACCTGGATCACCGACGCCGAACGCAAGACCGCCGAGCTCAGCGGCCATACCCTCGTCGACGCCGCCTCCGTCCTCGTCACTCACCTCAGCGAACTCCTCAAACGCCATTGCCACGCCCTCCTCAGCCGCCAGGACGTCCAGAACCTCCTCGATCACCTCCGCCAAACCCACCCCGCCGTCGTCAACGAACTCGTCCCCGCCCAGCTCTCCGTCGGCCAGATCCAGCGCGTCCTCCAAAACCTCCTCGCCGAAGGCGTCTCCATCCACAACCTCGCCGGCATCCTCGAAAAAATCAGCGACTTCGCCGCCTTCACCAAGAACCCCGACGAACTCTCGGAACACGCCCGGCGCGCCCTCGCCCCGCAGATCGCCAAACCCTTCAGATGGCCAACAACAGCCTCTCTGCCATCACCCTCGACCCGCGCCTCGAACAACTCCTCGCCCAGAACGTCCGCCAAACCCCCACCGACCTTAGCCTCGCCCTCGAGCCCGGCCTCGCCCGCCACCTCCTCCAATGGCTCTCCCGCACCGTCCAGCAGATGATCGCCGCCGGCCACCCCCGCTCGTCCTCTGTTCGCCCCAGATCCGACTCGCGTTCAAACGATTCTTCGAGGCCAGCTTCGCCGAACTCGCCGTCCTCTCCTACGCCGAGATCCCCGCCCGCGTCGAGGTCCAGAACACCGCCGTGATCCCATGCCCTGACTAACTGACTCATGAGTGCCACCGCCTCCCTCCCTCAGGCCCACCCCCACGGCGTCGCCTTCACCGCCACCAACATCGCCTCCGCCGTCTCCCAGATCCGCGCCACCCTCGGCCCCGACGCCGTCCTCCTCAACATCCGCCGTGTCGCCGGCCGCGGCTTGTCCAAGCTCTGGCTCAAACCCCAGATCGAAGTCGTCGCCTGCCTCCCCGATCACGCCCCACCTCCCCGTGAACCGGCGGTGCAGGCGTCCCGCCTGCAGTCTCCACGGTCCCTGACCTCTGACCCGACCCGAAGCGACCAGGCGGCCCTCGACCGCCCCGCGGGCGTCGGCCTCCCGCCTCCTGGTTCTGACATCGCCTGTGGTGCAGGCGTCTCGCCTGCTTGTTCCGACGATTCTTGCGCTGCGGCCGTCCCGCTGGCTGGTTCCGACAACCTTTGTGGTGCGGGCGTCCCGCCTGCACCCCCGGATTCCGCCTTGCCCGGTCGCCCCTCCCACCTTCGTACCAGTCCCCACAACGCCATCCAACGCTATACTCTCGCCAACGCCGCCCCCTTCCCACCGACCTCCCCCGTCGCCGACTTCGCACCCCCACCGATCCCGCTGCCCCGCTCGATCCTGAGGGCCCCAGCCCGTGGCGCGTCGCCAGCGTCCTTCACCGCCTTGGCCTCTCACCCCCTTCACGTCCAGCGCGTCCTCGAAACCATCCAGCGCCTCCACGGACCCGATCGATTACCTCCCCCCTCCCTGGCCCACGAACTCACCCTCGCGCGTTCCGCCTTCCGCCAGCTCTGGCGCCCCGCCCTGCCGCCCTCCCGCCGGCCCCCGCCTCTCCACGTCTTCATCGGCCCGCCGGGCTCCGGCAAGTCCACCGTCCTCTGCAAGTGGCTCGCCCAAACCGTGCTCGTCGAAGGCCAGACCGCCCGCGCCTGGCGCCTCGACGCCCGCGCCCCCAATACCGCCGAACTCGTCAGCCTCTACGGCGAGATCCTCAACGTCCCTGTCGAGCGAAGCTGGAACGGCCGGCGCCCCACCCCTCATCAGCTTCGTCGATATTCCCGGCACCGACTTCCACGACCCCGGCGCGCTCGACCATCTCACCAAGCTCCTGGCCACCCTCCCAACCCCTCCGTCCATCTCGTTCTCAATGCCGCCTACACCCGTCCCCCTCCTCCTCGCCCAGGCCCGCGCCTTCGCCACCTTCCCCGGCCTCGACCTCATCCTCACTCACCTTGATGAGGAACCCGCATGGGGCAAACTCTGGAATCTGGTGCTCGGCACAAATTGTCCCCTCCGCTTCCTGAGCGCCGGGCAAAATATTCCAGGCCGCTTCCTCCCCGCCCGACCCGATCTGCTCAGCCCCGCGCTTTTCGAGCCCAGTTGACCGTTTTCGCGCACTTCCGCTGCGCCAACGCGCTTGGCAACCCGCCTGCTGAGCCACCGATGGATCGGATCTGACGACGATGAAACTGCTGATGCTCCTCGGCGCGATGGTCGGGTTCCTCGCCGGGGTTCTCCTGGGAATGGGGAACCAGTGCGACTGGGCCACCATCCTCTGGCGCTCCACCCTTGGCGCCCTGGTCCTGGGCGTCCTCCTCCGCTGGTGGGGTCAACGCTGGGTCCTTTGCCTGCGTCAGGCCCAGCACGAACGCTGGGTCGCCCTCATGGCCCAACGCAAAGACTCGCGCAACCTCCCCGCCACTAAGCCATGAACCCGACCGCCTCCCACCCCCGGCCACCCTTACATTGGGGACCGCACCCCGCCCCGGGTGCTGTGGCGGCGCCCCGCCCGCCACCTCGTCCCGGTCCAGCCTGTCTGCCGTCGCCCTCCAGGCCACCCAACCCCATCCCACCAGCGTACTCGCAGCAACCTCCAGCCCCGCTGAACGGCGACCCGCCTGCTCCTACCCCGATCTCTGGCACCGCTACCACCACGCACCCGATACCGAGACCGAAGGCCAGCTCGTCCAGCAATACCTTCCCCTCGTCAAGACCGTCGTCGGCCGCATCGCCATCACCCTCCCGCCCACGTCTCCCTCGACGACCTCCACAGCGCCGGCGTCATCGGCCTGCTCCAGGCCCTCCGCACCTACCAACCCGGCAACCGCGCCTCCTTCCGAAACCTTCGCCCGCATCCGGATCCGCGGTGCGGTCCTCGATGAACTTCGCCGCATGGATTGGGTCCCTCGTTCCGTCCACGACAAGGCCCGCAAACTCCGCCACTCCCTCGCCGCCCTCGAACAGCAGACCGGCCGCGTCCCCGATGACCACGAAATCGCCCGGGCACTCAACCTCTCCCTCGCCGATTACCGTCAGCTCCTCGAAGAGGTCCGCCCCGCCACCTTCGTCCATCTGGACAGCCAGTTGCACCCCGAAGGCCACGACCTCGCCAGCGTCCACGAATCGGTCCCCGACGATTCCCAGGAAATCCCCGCGACGCGGTCGTGCGTCAGGAGCTCATCGCACTCGTCCAGCGTTTCCTCCAGAAGCTCCCTGAGGTGCAGCGCAAGGTGCTGGCCCTCTATTACGTCGAAGACCTCCGCCTCAAGGAGATCGCCGCCGTCTTCGGCCTCACCGAATCCCGCATCTCCCAGATCCACTCCGCCGCCGTCCTTGCCATTCGCGGCTTCATCGAGCGCCACGAAGCCCGCCCTCCCGGCACCTTCCTCCCCATGATCATCCTCCTCCCGGCGCCTTCATCGTCCTCGCCTCTGTCGCCGGCGGCTTCACCATGAGCGGCGGCAACATCGGCAACCTGCTGCACCTCTCCGAACTCCTCATCATCGGCGGAGCCGCGCTCGGCGCCATGATCATCATGGCCCCGCGCAAGATCCTCACCGACCTGTTCAAGCAGGTCCTCCGCTCCTTTCGCGGCAGCCCCTACGGCCGGGCCGCCTATGAGGAACTCTTCAAGGCCCTCTACGAACTGTTCATGCTTGGCCGCCGCAACGGCATGGTCGCCCTTGAAGAACACATGCTCGCCCCCCAGACCAGCTCCATCTTTCAGCGCTACCCCGGCTTCCTCCAGAACCAGCCCGCCGTCGAGTTCGTCTGCAGCGGCCTCCGCCCCATCATCGACGGCCGCATCAAACCCGACCAGCTCCGTCACCTGCTCGCGGTCGAACTCGAACGCATGGAGGAAGAAGCCCACGCCCCGGTCAGCGTCCTCACCCGCACCGCCGACGCCCTCCCCGGCTTCGGCATCGTCGCCGCCGTCTTGGGCATCGTCATCACCATGCAGGCCATCGCTGGCCCCATCGAAGCCATCGGCATGAAGGTCGGCGCCGCCCTCGTCGGCACCTTCCTCGGCATCTTCCTCGCCTACGGCTTCCTGGCCCCCCCTCGCCGTCAACCTCGAGTTCCTCAACACCACCCGCCTCGCCTTCTTCCGCTGCATCACCGAATGCGTCGCCGGCTTCGCCACCGGCGTCGCCCCGCTCATGGCCATCGAGTTCGGCCGCCGCAGCCTCAGCCCCGAGCTCTGCCCCACCGCCGACGAACTCGAGGCCCTGCTCAAGACCCTGTCCTCACCCGCCAAGCAATAGCCCGCTCCCCGTCCCCGCATGGCCAAGCACGGACATCACGGCGGTTCCTGGAAGGTCGCCTACGCCGACTTCACCACCACCATGATGGCCCTCTTCCTCGTCCTCTGGCTCACGGCCCAGGACACCAAGATCAAGGAAGCCATCGAACGCGCCTTCAAGAACCCCTTCGCCTCCCTCACCAAGGAGTCCGTCGGCATCATCCCCAACAAGGACGCCCACGCCACCCACCAGCAACGCGGCAACTTCGACTCCCCCTCCGCCGTCCAGCTCGAACTCCTCCGCCGCGTCACCGAAGACCTTGCCCGCTTCCTCCAGAGCCATCCTGAGGACCAGCACACCGTCAAACTCGAGGTCTCCTCCGACGGCCTCCGCATCCACGTCTTCGACCGCTCCCATCGCCCCGTTTTCGAACCCGACTCCACCCGGTTCACCCCTTATGGAAGCTGGGTCTTCTCCACCATGGCCTGGGTCGTCACCCGCTACCCCAACTTCCTCGTCGACCTCGAAGGCCACACCGAAGCCGGCACCCGCCTCCCGCGGCCTGACTACACCCCCTGGGAACTCTCCGCCGACCGCGCCAACGCCGCCCGCCGCGAACTCCTCCGCCACGGCGTTCCCCCGCAGGTCTTCCGCGTCTCTGGCCTCGGCGATTCCCAGCCCATGGCCGACCTCAGTCCCACCGACGAATCCAACCGCCGCGTCACCGTCCTCCTCCGCGTCCGCCCGCCCCAGCGCCTCGACACCCACGCCGACAACCCCAGGCCGCGGCCACCCTCTGATGAGCGAGCCTTTCATCCCCTTCTCCCGCACCCGCGTCACCCCGCGCGGTACCCACCAACCTCTCCGGAATTGCGGTCCTGCCCCAGGGCGTTCTTCCCGCTGCGCCGCCGGCCCCGGCCAATACCCCCTTCACCCTTCCGCCGCTCCCCCCACCCCCGATCGCCCCCCCCCCGAACCCCAGCTCACCCTCGAACGCGATGGCGAACGCATCACCCGCATCACCCTCCGTTGCCCCTGCGGCGCCATCCACGAACTCCTCTGCACCTCCTGATCCGCCCCCTCCTCGGCACTCTCCGTGCCCCGGCGGTCTTCCTCTTGCTCTTGCTCCTGCTCTTGCTCTTGCTCCTCCTCCCCGGGATAGCACTGGCAAGAGCAAGAGCACGAGCAAGAGAAGGAATCGAATCGCCGGTTCCCGGTCTCTCCACCCGCCGTCCGCAGGCCCCCATCCGGAACCATCGTAGCCGCGGGCATCGCCCGCGGACCCCGCCCGCACGAATCCCCTGCCCTGAAAGGGCAACCCAAGAACGCACGAGCCACCCAGGGCAATTCCTGCATCCCCGCCGGGCACCTTTTGCCATTCCCCACCCGCCCCACACCTTTCGGAACCCCGGTTTTCCAGGGCTTTCCACCCATGGCACACCCGGTGCTTCTGCCGTCCCCCATGAACGTGAGCCTCTACCAGGCCGCCGCCGGCATGAAGGCCACCGCCCGCTGGCAGGAGCTGATCGCGGAAAACCTCGCGTCCAGCGCCGTGCCCGGCTTCAAGCGTCAACACCTTACGTTTTCCTCCGTCCAAGCCGGCCTCATGAGCCTTTCCCCGCCGATCCGCCCGCCGATTCTCCCTGCCCACCCTCGGTGCCACCACCGACTTCGCGCCGGCGAACTCAAACCCGCGCCCCCACCGACCTCGCCCTCCAGGGACCCGGCTTCTTCGAGGTGACCCTCCCCAACGGCGCCCGCGGCTACACCCCGACGGCGAGTTCCATTTCAACCCCAGGGCCAGCTCGTCACCAAACAGGGCTATCTCGTCGCCGGCACCGAAGGCCCCCTCCAGATCGACCCCGACAACGCGGCCCCGCTCTCCGTCTCCCCCGGCGGCGACGTCGCCCAGGGCGAGGAGTTGCGCGGCGCGCTGAAGCTCGTCGATTTCAACGACCCCACCCGCCTGACCGCCATCGGCGGCGGCCTCTTCCTCGCCGCGGACCCCGCCCTCCGTACGTTGCCCGCCAACGGCTGCACCGTCCGTCAGGGGGTACCTCGAAGCCTCCAACGCCTCGACCGTCAGCGAAATGGCCGATCTGATCACCTCCTCCCGCCTCTTCGAGGCCAACCAGAAAGATCATTCAGGCCCAGGATGAACGCCTCGCCCGCCTCATCGCCGAGGTCGGCAACCCCAACTAGCCACCCCGCCCCCTTATGCTCCGCGCCCTTTATTCCTCCGCCTCCGGCATGGAAGCGCAGCAGATGAACATGGACGTCATCGCGAACAACCTCGCCAACGTCAACACCACCGGCTTCAAGAAGAGCAAGATCGAGTTCCAGGACCTCCTCTACCAGACCACCAGCGCCGCCGGAGCCCAGCAGGGCGCCGGCAACCAGTTGCCCACCGGCGTCCAGGTCGGCCACGGTTCCCGCGCCGCTGCCACGTCCCGCGTCTTCACCACCGGCGAACTCACCCAGACCGGCGAGCGCATGGACGTCGCCGTCAACGGCGATGGCTTCTTCGAGGTCCAGCTCCCCGACGGCTCCCGCGCCTACACCCGCGCCGGCGCCTTCAAGATCGGCCCCGACGGCACCGTCAAGACCAGCGAAGGCCTCACCGTCCTCAGCGGCTTCCAGCCCGTCCCCGCCGGCACCACCAACATCACCATCTCCGGCACCGGCTACGTCACCCTCTTCGGCGCCAACGGCAACACCGATTTCCAGCTCCAGCTCGCCCGCTTCATCAACCCCGCCGGTCTCGAAAGTATCGGCCGCAACCTCTACCAGGAAACCCAATCCTCCGGTCAGGCCGAGCTCGGTAACCCCGGCGAAAACGGCTTCGGTACCCTCGAACAGGGCTACCTCGAAATGTCCAACGTCAAAGTCGTCGAGGAAATGGTCAAACTCATCATGGCCCAGCGCGCCTACGAGGTGAACTCCAAGTCCATCCAGGCCGCCGACGAAAATTTGCGCCTCAGCGCTAACCTCCGCCGGTAAATCCCGCCATGCGTCCCCCCAACGCCCTCGCGATCCTGTGCGTCGCCCTGACTCGGGTTCTCGCCGACCCAGCCACGGACGCCGGCCTTTCTGGAGCGGTGCTCCTCACCGAAATCCAGGTGGATCGCGAGGGCGTCTTCTTCTCCCAGATCGCCCGGCACCCCGACGGCGGTTCCCTCCCCATCTCCGCCTCCTCCCCGCTCCCGCCCCCGGCACCCCCGCTCGTCCTCACCCGCACCCGCGTCCAGGAACTCCTCGCCCATCCCGACCTCGGCCTCACGGTCACCAACTGGTCCGGGGCCGACCGCATCCGCATCACCCGCCGCACCCGTCCGCTCGGCGAAGCCGAAGTCCGCGACCTCCTCCTCGCCGCCCTCCAGTCCGGCTGGGTGGCCGACCGCGGCGACCTCGACCTCCCGCCTCGCCCGCCCTGGACCCCTGTTCAGGTCCCGGATGATCCCCTTTCCCTCCGCCTCCTCGACGTCCCCGCCAGCGGCCTCAGCCCCCCTCCTCCTCGTCCGCCTCGAACTCCTCACCGGCGACGAAAGCGTCGGCACCTGGCAAGTCCTCCTCCAGCTCCGCATCTGGCGCGAGGTCTGGATCACCCGCACCGCTCTCCGTCGCGGTCACCCCTTCGACCCGACCGCCCTCGCCCGCGAACGCCGCGATGTCCTCACCCTCCGTGAACCGCTCGCCAGCCTCAGCGGCGACGAAACCGGCCTCGAATTCACCGAGAACCTCACCGCCGGCGCCACCCTCTATCAACGCCACCTCCGCCTCCGCCCCGTCGTCCGCCGCGGCCAGACCGCCGACGCCCTGCTCGAAGACGGCGCCCTCAGCCTCGTCCTCCGTGTCGAAGTCCTCGAAGACGGTGCCCCCGGCCAGATCATCCGCCTCCGCAACCCCGCCTCCCGTCGCGAACTCAAAGGCAAAGTCCAAGATGAGAACACCATCCTCCTCGGCATCTGATCCCCGACCCTCCATGAACCGGAATTCAGAAGGAAGAATGCAGAATGCAGAAGGGCATCCGTCCGGGTCGGTTCATGGGCCCCTGACATGGCGTCATCGTCAACCGCGCCTGTCATGAACCTGTGGTGCGGGCGTCCCGCCTGCACCGTCCCTCCCCAACGGGCCAAAGGAAACCAAGCCACTCCCCCCTCCCGCCTGTGCCGCCTGCCAGGCTGGCAAAACCCGCGCCCGTTCGACCCCGTTGAACCTTGGAACTCTCCATGCACCGGTGGTGCGGGCTTCCAGCCTGCACCCTCCGCGGTTCAGAGCCCCTGGGCAGGTCCGGCCGGAACTGGACGCTTCCCTTGAGCTTCGCGCTTTGAACGTTGAGCTTCGCCCCTCGCCCTTCGCCCCCCCGACCTCCGGCCGGCGAACCACGTCCGGAACAACCGTGGCGCTCTCCACTCTCTTCCTCGCCTTCGCTTGCCTTCTCCCCTCTTCCCGCCTCCATGCCGAGTCCCTCTGGCAGGACGACATCGCGCGGCCCATGTTCGCCGACAAACGGGCCGTCCACATCGGCGACATCCTCACCGTCATCGTCCAGGAGAACAACTCCGCCTCCAAGAAGAAGAACACCAAGACCGAGAAGAGCTCCGGCATGGACGCCAGCATCGCCACCTTCTTCTACAGCCCCGCCGCCAGCGGCGCCCTCACCAAGGGCGGCCAGATGCCCGCCCTCAAGTACTCCTCCGAAAACGCCTTCAACGGCGGCGGCACCATCAACAGCTCCGAAGCCATCGTGGCCCGCTTCGGCGTCCGCGTCATCGACGTCCTCCCCAATCGCAACCTGGTGATCGAAGGGACCCGCGAGTCCGCCTTCTCCGGCGAGCAACAGACCATCGTCCTCCGCGGCGTCGTGCGGCCCGATGACATCACCCCTGGCAACAGCGTTTACAGCTACAACATCGCTGACGCCACCATCCGCTTCGTCTCCAAGGGCACCCTCACCGACTCCGAACGCAAGGGTTGGTTCAACAAGATCTGGGACAAGGTCACCCCCTTCTAGCCAGCCGAGGATCCCCGCCGCGCGTCTGCATCATGAACTGCCCGCTCGCGCTCGCCCTGCTCGCCTGCCTGGCCCCCTCACCCTCGCCGCCGGCACCGGCGTCCGCATCCGCGACCTCGCCGTCGTCGCCGGCGCCCGCGATAACCAGCTCGTCGGCTACGGCCTCGTCGCCGGCCTCGCCGGCGACGGCGACAGGACCCGGTCTACACCAAGCAAACCCTCGCCAACATCCTCCAGCATTACGGCATCAACCTGCCCCCCACGACCCTTTCCTCCAAAAACATCGCCGTTGTCATGGTCACCGCCGAAATCCCCGCGTTCGTCAAGAACGGCGCCCGCCTCGATGTCCACGTCGCGTCCATGGGCGATGCCAAGTCCCTCAGGGCGGTGTCCTCCTCCAAACCCCCTCTCTTCGGCGCCGACCGCCGCGTCTATGCCGTCGCCCAGGGCCCCCATCGCCGTCGGCGGCTTCACCGCCGGCGTCGGCGGTGCCGGCGGCGCCACCGTCACCAAGAACCACCCCACCGTCGGCACCATCGTCAACGGCGCCCTCGTCGAACGCGAGATCCCTGCGTCCATCGTCCACGACCAGTCCATCGAACTCCTCCTCCGCGAGCCCAGTTTCACCTCCGCCGCCCGCATGGCCGCCGCCATCAACGAGCTCTTCCCCGCCAGCGCCCAGGCCGTCGACTCCACTTCCGTCAAGGTCCGCCTCCCCGGCGGCCTCGACGGCCGCGAAGTCGACTTCGTCGCCCGCCTCGAATCCGTCGAACTCGAACCCGCCACCCCCGCCCGCATCATTATCAACGAACGCACCGGCACCATCGTCGCCACCGCCAGCATCCGCATCTCCAACTGTGCCGTCTCCCAGGGCAACCTCACCCTCTCCATTGCCTCCACTCTCACCGCTTCCCAGCCCACGCCCTTCAGCAGCACCGGTCGCACCGCCATCCTCCCCAGCACCACCACCGACGTCGCCGAGAACCGCGCCGCCATGGTCGCCCCTGCCCGAGCTCCCTACCGTCGAAAAAGTCGCCGCCGCCCTCAACACCCTCGGCGTTACCCCCGCGACATGATGGCCATTTTCCAGGCCATGAAACAGGCCGGCGCCCTCCAGGCCGAGCTCCTCATCCGCTAGCCCATGCACACCGACCCCCTCCAGCGCCGCGTCAACGTCTTCGACCTTCCCCTCGATCGCCTCGCCCATAACCCCAACGTCTCCGAACCCGACAAACGCCGCGCCGCCGCCCGCGCCTTCGAGGCCGTCCTCCTCCGCCAAATCCTCGCCGACGCCCAGAAACCTGTCCTGTCCTCCGCCCTCAGCCCCGAAACCTCCGCCAAGGCGATCTACCGCGACCTCCTCACCTCCCAGCTCGCCGACGGCATCGCCCGCTCCGGCCAGTTCGGCCTCGCCCGAAGCCTCGAGTCCGCCTGGCAACACCAGACCGCCTCCGCGTCACCTCCCAGCGACGCGGCCCCCCCACTTCCCGAACTGCCTCCGAGGGTTCTGACGCCTCGTCCACCCCCGTTGTGGTGCAGGCTTCCAGCCTGCGCCCGCTTCCCCGCCTTCCTCTTTCCTCTTCCCTGACGCTCCCGCCACCCAGGGGACCCCCGATGAACGACACCCTCCCTCGCCTCATCGAGTCCCTCCGCGAGGAGCTCAAGCAGTACGGTCACCTGCTCCTCCTCCTTGACGAACAGCAGGAAGGCATCATCCGCCGCCAGAACGAATCCCTTCTCGACGCCACCGCCGCCATCCAGGAACAAGGCGCCGCCATCCAGGCCGCCCGCCGCGAACGCGAGGCCATCCAACGCGAACTCGCCGCTGCCCTGCCCGCCGCCACCGACCCGTCACTCCGCGCCCTCACCCTCCTGCCGCCCGATTACCGGCCCCTCCTCGAGGCCCTCGTCCAGGAGAACCACCAGCTCCTGCGCCGCGTCCGCCAGCGCGCCCACCAAAACCACCTCCTCCTCCGCCGCTCGCTCGAACTCCTCGACCAGTTCCTCCAAACCCTCGCCCCCACCGGCCCCGCGGTCTACGACGGCGCCGGCGGCCTCCCAGGCCGCCGCCTCCCGCGATGTCGCCCTTTACGAAGCTCTCGGCTGACCTCTCCCATGCTCGGCCTCCACGGCACCCTGAACCTCGGCGTCCGGTCGCTCCAAACCCAGAGCCAGGGCCTCGCCGTCGCCGGCCAGAACCTCGCCAACGTCCACAACCCCGCTTACACCCGCCAACGGCTCCTCCTCCAGACCACCACCCCGCTCCAAGGTGTCTTCGGCTCCCAGGGAACCGGCGTCGGCGCCCAGGCCATCCAGCAGGTCCTCAGCTCCCTGCTCGACCGCCAAATCCAGTCCGAAACCAGCGTCTCCGGATTCTGGGAAGCCCACCGCACGGCGCTCGAACTCGCCCAGGCCCATCTCGCCGAGAGCTTCAACAGCCGCACCCAAACCGCCGCCGGCACCGCCGCCGCCGGTGAAGCCGGCGCCGCTTCCACCCTCGCTAGTGAGCTGTCCGCTTTCTTCAACGAGTGGCAGAACCTCGCCGCCACCCCCGCTTCCCTCGCCCAACGCAGCACCCTCCTCGCCCGCGCCCAGTCCCTCGCCGCTCAGTTCCAGCAAACCGACGCCCGCCTCGGCCAGCTCAACGCCCAGTTGAACGCGTCCGTCGACACCGACGTCGCCCAGGCCAACGAACTCCTCACCGCCATCGCCCGACTCAACGAGCAAATCCGCCGCGCCGAACTCGGCCGGCCCGGCTCCGCCAACGACCTCCGCGACCTCCGCCGCCAGAAACTCGAATCCCTCGCCACCCTCGCCAACGTCGATACTGCCGAAACCCCCGACGGCCAGTTCACCCTCGCCGTCGGCGGTGTCCAGCTCGTCGCTGGCCGCAACGTCCTCGACACCCTCGCCACTTCCAACGACGCCAACGGCCAGCACCTCGTCCGCACCACCACGACCGCCACCCCCTCACCCTCACCGCCGGCCGCCTCGCCGGCGCCATCGACGCCCGCGACGGTCCCCTCGCCACCCTCCGCACCGACCTCGATACCCTCGCCGCCACCCTCATCCGCGAGGTCAACGCCCTCCATCGCCCCGGCTTCAACCTGAACGGCCAGACCGGCGCCGATTTCTTCGCGGGCACCGACGCCGCCTCCATCCGCGTCGCCCCCGCGCTCCTCGCTGATCCGGCTCTCCTCCAGGCCAGCGGCACCGCCGGCGCTTCCGGCGACAACCAGGTCGCGCTCGCCCTCGCCCAACTGGCGCAGCAATCCCACGCCAATCTCGGCAATCAGACCTTCGCCTCCCGCTATTCCCACATCGTCACCTCCCTCGGCGAAGCCCTCGCCCACGCCAACCACCAGGTCGAAGACCAGAAGCTCCTTGCCTCCTTCCTCGCCGGCCAGCGCTCCTCCGTCAGCGGCGTCTCCATCGACGAGGAAATGACCGACCTCGTGAAATTCCAGAAGGCCTTCCAGGCCTCCGCCCGCATCATCACCACCGTCGACGAGATGCTCGACGAGGTCATCAACCTCAAACGCTAGCGAGGCCGCCTCCAACCCGCCCCGCCATCCACCCCATGCGCGTCGCTTCCTCCGCCATCCCGGACTCGCTGATCACGCAGCTCACCCAGCTCAACGCCCGCCAGCATCGCCTCCTCGAACAGGCCTCCTCCGGTCAACGCGTCCAGTCCGCCGCCGACGACCCCGTCGCCATGCGCCAGGCCCTCGACGCCCAGGCCGAGAACCGCGCCCAGGCCCAGTACCAGCAGAACATCGCGTTCCTCCGCGAACGCTCCACCCTTTCCTCGACACCCTCCAGGGCCTCCAACGCGTCGTCGATCGCGCCGCCGAACTCGCCACCCTCGCCGACGGCACCCGTTCGCCCGCCGAACTGCAGGCCTACGCCAGCGAAGTCGACCAACTTCTCCGCCACGCCGTCCAGGTCGCCAACTCCCGCCACGGCGCCGACTACCTCCTCGCCGGCACCCGCACCGACCAGCCTCCCTTCGTCCTCACCGAAAACGCCGCCGGCCAGGCTACGACCGTCACCTACCGCGGCAACGCCGCCGTCCCCGAACTCGAAGTGGCGCCCGGCACCACCCTCACCGCGCAGGTCCCCGGCGCCAACCCCGCTTCCACCGGCCCGCGCGGCGCCCTTGCCGACCCCCGTTCCGGCGCCGACCTCTTCGCCCATCTCATCGCCCTTCGCGATCACCTCCTCGCCGGCGACACTCGCGCCATCGCCGACACCGACCGCGCCGCCCTGGCCCGCGACGAAGACGCCCTGCTTCATCACATCGCCGCCGGTGGCGCCACGCAGGCCCGCCTCGATGCGGCCGCTGCCGCCGCTTCCCAACGCGCGTTGGCGCTGCAGAAGACCGTCTCCGCCACACCGACGCCGACCTCGCCGCGACACTCGTGGAGCTTTCCACCACCAGAACGCCTACCGCGCCGCCCTCCAATCCGGCGCCACCCTCCTCAACACCTCCCTCCTCGATTACCTCCGCTGACCGCGGCTCGCGCTCAACCTGTGGTGCGGGCCTTCAGCCTGCACCCTCTGCGTTTCATGGCCCCGGAGCAGGTCCGGCAGGAACAGCCCGCTCCCCATGAACCTGGGTCCGGAACGCGAGCCCACGCCCCGCGGCGACCTCCGGCCACCTTCTGGGACGCCTCCGGCGTGAACCGGTACACCTCTCCTTTCGCGTCCTTTGGCGTTTTTCGCGGGCAATCTCGTCCTCCTCCACTGGAACCTTATTGCCTACCTGCTTCGTCCCCTCTTGCCTTGCCGCCCCTTCTTGCCCTTGGCCCGCCCGGTTTTCGCCCCCTTTCCCTGCCCTTTCCGCATGCCGAATGCCCACCAGAACCGTGTGGCATGTCCGCTGCTCTACCCCTCTCTGAATGAACTGTGATGTGACCCTTGAGCCGACGGTGCGGTTGACCGTGAACCCGGCCGAAGTCATCCATCTGCCGTCCGGGCTCCTCGGCTTCGAGCACCTCCGCTCCTACGTGCTCCTGGCCGACCCCGCCGAGGCCCCCTTCCTCTGGTTGCAGGTCCTCGACGACCCCCGCCTCGCCTTCCTCGTCGTCCCTCCCCTGTCCCTCCTCCCGCAGTACCGCCCCGAGCTTTCCGACGACGACGTCCGCAGTCTCGCCCTGGAACGAGCCGAGGACGCCTCGGTCCTGTGCATCGTGACGATCCGCGGCCCACACGAGGCCACGATGAACCTGAAGGGACCCATCATCGTCAACCGCCGCACGAAGGTCGGTCGCCAGGTCATCCCCACCAACGCCGCCGAGTTCTCCGTCGAGCATCCGCTGGCGCTCGCCCGCGCCTGACTCCACCCCGGCCTTCCCCCTCCCGTGCTCATCCTCTCCCGCAAACTGAACGAGAGCATCGTCATTGACGGCCGCATCACCGTGAAGGTGCTCCGGGTCGAGGGCGAGGTCGTCAAGCTCGGCATCGCCGCCCCCGAACGTCCCTGTCCACCGCCAGGAGCTCTACGAGGAAATCCAGCGCAGCAACCAGCAGGCCCTCACCCGCGATCGCGCCGCCGCCCCCGCCCTCCCGCGCGTCGCCCGTGTCTCCTCTCCCCCCTCTCGATCCGCCCGCCCCCTTTCAGCAAGCAAACCCGGAATAGAAAGCTCACCCTATGGTCATCAACACCAACCTGGCCGCCCAATCCAGCAGCCATCACCTCAACACCAGCCACCCCGCCTGGCGCAGTCCATCTCCCGCCTCAGCTCGGGCTCGCGCATCATGCAGCCCGCCGACGATGCCGCCGGCCTCGCCGTCAGCACCAAGCTCGACGCCCAGATCCACCGCATCCAGGGTGCCCGCGCCAATGTCTCCAACGCCACTTCCTTCGTCCAAACCCAGGACGGCTACCTCAAGAAGATCGGCCAGGCCCTCGACCGCATGAGTGAGCTCTCCATCCTCGCCCAGGACGCCACCAAGTCCGACAACGACCGCACGCTCTACAACAAGGAATTCACCGAGCTCAAGGCGTACATCAACACCGCCAGCACCAAGGAATTCAATGGCGTCAGCCTCTTCTCGAGCAACGCCCTCAGCGTCACCGTCGATTCCGAAGGCGGCGCCTTCACCATGGTCGGCATCAACATGGGCGCCTCCCCCTATGCCGCCGCCATCGACGCCGCCGCCGGCGTTTCCACCGTCCCCCAGGCCCAGGCCGCCCTCACCAACATCAAGGCCGCCATCAGCCAACTCGCCAACGACCGCGCCACCATCGGCGCCTACCAGGCCCGCCTCGCCTACAGCGGCGATCAGCTCGCCATCAGCAGGGAAAACCTCATGGCCGCCACCTCCCTGCATCAAGGACGTCGACGTCGCCGACGAATCCACCGAGTACGCCAAGGCCACCATCCTCGTCCAGTCCGGCACCGCCATGCTCGCCCAGGCCAACCAGATCCCCCAAACCGTCCTTCGCCTCCTCCAGTAGGCTCGCGCCCGTCCCGCCGCCTCGAGCGGCTCGACTTCGATCCACTCGCCCTCCTCCGCCGAGGCTGCTTCGTCGGCCCGCAACCCATGTGGCGGCGCGATCTCCACCAGCAGCACGGCCGCTTCGACGCCACGATGGTCCCTGCCGGCGACTACGAGTTCTGGCTCCGGCTCGCCGCCCACCACCGCTCCCTGCACGTCCCCCAAACCCTCGGCCTCTACCTCGAATCCCCCTCCAGCGTCGAACACCGCAACCGTGAACGCGCCGCCCGCACGAGCACCGACGCCCGGCGCCCCCACGAACCCGCCATCCCGCGCGCCCGCGGCTAACCCGTCGTCCCCACCCGCCCGTCCGCTCCGTCCAACCCCGCCCCCGCTCACCCTGCCGCCCTGCGCCCTCCGTGGTCACCTCGGCAACGCGCGCACCCTCTTCCAACGCCGCCAACAGGCCGCGGCTTGGACCGCCACGCTCGCGGCGATGGCCGAGCGCCCCTTTCATCCCGAGGCCTGGCTGCTCCTCGCCGAGATCGCCCGGGCCGCCGGCGATTCGGTCACCGCCCGTCGCTGTGCCCATCGCGCCCGCGAGCTCGCCCCGGGTTCAAACCCGCCGCCCGCTTCCTCAAGGGCCGCCTCCGCGGCAGCGCCCGTCCCCCTGGCTCGTCCTGCCCGCCCCGCTTGCCTTCGACACCCCGACGCCGCGCCCCCGCCTCTCCGTCTGCCTCATCGTCAAGAACGAGGCGCGCTTCCTCGACCAGTGCCTCACGTCCATCAAGGGCCTCGCCGACCAACGGGTCGTCGTCGATACCGGCTCGACCGACCGCACCGTGGAGATCGCCCGCGCCCACGGCGCCGAAGTCCATGTCTTCCCTGGAACGACGACTTCAGTGCCGCGCGCAACGCCGCCCTCGAGCACGCCACCGGCGACTGGGTCCTCATGCTCGACGCCGACGAAGAACTCCCCGCCCGACCAGCACGACGCCCTTCGCCAGGCCCTGAACCCCGGCCGTGTCATCGCCTGGCGCCTGCCCCTCGAGGATGTCGGTCGCGAGCAGGACGGCTGCAGCTACGTCCCCGGCTTTTCCGCAATGCCCCGGGCCTCTTCTACGTCGGCCGCGTCCACGAACAGGTCTTCACCAGCATCGAGGTCCGCCGCGCCGAGTGGGGACTCGAAACCCGCCTCGGTCGGTCCCGCCTCCGCCACCATGGCTACACCCCGGAAATCACCCAGGCACGTGGCAAGGTCGCCCGCAACCTCCGCCTCCTCGAACAAGCCGTCCTCGAACTCCCCGGCGAACCCAACCTCCTCCATGAACCTCGGCCTCGAACTCACCCGCTCGGGCCGCGCCGCCGAGGGGCTCGATCAATACCGCGCCGCCTTCGCAGCCATGGCCGCCCAGCCCCCCCGCCCGCCTCGTGCCCGAAACCCGCGAGATGCTCCTCACCCAGTTCTCCTCTCAACTGCTCGCCGCCGGTCGCCACGCCGAACTCATCGACGCCCTTACCTCGCCCCTCGCCACCCGCCACGGCGGCCTCACCGCTTCCCTCCATTTCACTCTCGGCCTCGCCTACCTCGAACGGCGACAATTCCCCGCCGCCGCCGAGCAGATGCGCCTTTGCCTGGCCCGGCGCGACCGCCCTCCCTTGCCCCCCACCACCCCGAGGTCCGCCGCGCCGGTCCCCGCCATTGCCTCGCCCGCTGCCTCCTCGAAGCCGGCGACCACCCTGCCGCCGACCGCGAGTTCCGCCTCGCCCTCACCGACGACTCCGGACTCTGCGCCTGTCCGGCTCGATTACGCCCGCTTCCTTCATGACCGCGGGCACTCGGTCGAAGCCCTCGAACTCCTGCACCAACTCGTCACCGCCCAGCCTTCCCTCGCCGCCGCGTGGCAGCGAGGCGGTGCCATCGCCCTCAGGCACCCCGATTTCCTCGACGTCGCCAACGACTGGACTGCTGAAGCCCAGCGCCACTTCCCGGACGACCCCACCATCCTCACCCAGCGCGCCGAGGCCCTCACCCTCACCGGCCAGCCCGCCTCCGCGCTGCCTCTGTGGCGACGTGTGGAAGACCGCGCTCACCCGCCCGCCCTCGCCGCCCTCGTCGTCTGCGAAACCGTCCTCGCCGATCACCAGTACCACCCGCCTGCCTCCCTCGCGTCCGCCATCACCACGGAGTTCGTTCGTTGGTACCGACGCCTCCTCGAGTTCGGTGCCGGGAACATGGTGCAGCAGCTCAACGCGCGCCTCGAATCCCTCGCTCGCGTCCTGCCGCCCGCCGCCCGCCTTCTTGGAACCGCCCTCGCCGAAGCCGCCGCCAGCCCCTGACCCTCCGCCCCCTCCAAAGCGGCGCTCAAGCGCGACGCACTCCAAACGCGTTGCGCGTGCCCGGCGGTCTGGGAGTCGCGAAGCGCATGGAGTGCGAGCGCTTCAGCGCCGTGTTACATCCTCCCCCGTCCCCTTGTCCGGTTCCTGGCTCAAGCCCGGAGCGCGGCACCGCAAGGTCTGGACCCTCTCCATGTCAATGCCCACTAAGCACTTCCAGCTAAGAGGAATTTCTGTGTCCGCCTCCATCCCAGGCTTGATCTTCGCGCCGCTCCTCTCCAAACCTCCCGCTCGTGGTCGCGACCCGTCCAACAAACCCGACGCCCGAACCTCCGCCCGCCCGGGCGCGATCCCGCCGTTTCCTCGTGTTTCTTGCCGTCCTCTGGACCCTCGCCTGGGGCCTCGCCTGGCTCGCGCTCGAAGAGACCGCTCCAGCCACCGAGGATTCTCCCGGCGCTTCCGCCCCGTTTCCCGCAAACCCCTTCGACGGCTCTGTCCTCACCGCGTCCCTCGATCACGCCGCTGCCTCGCCCACCCGACTCAAAGCCGTCGCCAAGACCTGGGCTCACCGCGCTCTGGTGCCTCGGGCTCGCGGGCCTCTGGCGCGGGATCGTCGATCTTCGCCGGCAGGGTGTCACCGCCTCGGCCGCCCTCCAGGCGCGCGCCGCCGCCGAGCAGCGCTTCCGGGACACCTTCCAAGCCTCTCCCATCGGCATGGCCCTGGCCACCCTCGACACCCGCATCGTCGAGATCAACCCCGCCTTCTGCCAACTGGTCGGCCATCCCCGCGAGGCCCTGCTCGGCCGCGCGCTTGTCGAACTCGTTCACCCGGACCACCGCGCCGCCGAAAGCGCCCGCCTCGAACGCCTGCTCGCCGGCCACCTCACCAGCAGCCAGACCGAGTGCCGTTACCTCCACCCACACGACCCCGAGGTCTGGGGCGGACTCACCCTCACGCTCCTGCGCGACCCCGCCGGTCAACCGCAGCTTCTCGCCGCCCAGGTCCAGAACATCACCGAACAACGCCGCGCCGCGAACCAGCTCCGCGAGCAGGCCGCCCTCCTCGAAATTGCGCACGACGCCATTTGCGTCCAGGACCTCCAGGGGCACATCGAGTTCTGGAACCCCGCCGCTGAACGCCTCTACGGCTGGACGCGCGACGAAGCGCTCGGCGCCCACGTCGACGAACGCCTCTTCGCCCGCGTCAGCCCCGAACTCCTCCAGGCCCGCGCCGATCTCCTCCGGGACGGCTCCTGGCACGGTGAACTCACCCAGGCCGCCAAGGAGGGCCGCACCCTCACCGCCCTCTGTCGCTTCAGCCTCGTCCGCGACCCCGCCGGCAAACCCCGCTCCATCCTCATCCTCAGCACCGACCTCACCGAACGGAAACGGCTCGAGGATCAGTTCCTCCGGGCCCAGCGCATGGAGTGTGTCGGCGCCCTCGCCAGCGGCCTGGCCCACGACCTCAACAACGTCTTCTCCCCCATCCTCATTGCCACCGACATCCTCGCCGACCGCCTCCCCGACTCCTCCAGCACCAGCCTCGTCCGCATGATCCGCGACAGCGCCACCCGGGGTTCGAGCATCGTCAGGCAACTGCTCGCCTTCGGCCGCGGGCCCGGCCCTTCCCTCGTCGAACTCCCCCTTGGTCACCTGCTCAAGGACATGCAGCGCTGGGGCGCGAGACCTTCCCTCGCAACATCCAGTTCACCACCCACCACGATCGCGACCTCTGGCCGGTTATCGGCGACCCCACTCAGATCCACCAACTCCTCCTCAACCTCTGCCTCAACGCCCGCGACGCCATGCCTCAAGGCGGCCCTCTCACCCTCGAGGCCCGCAACTTCCAGGCCGACGAGGTCTTCTGTCGCATGAACTCCGACGCCACCCCCGGCCCCTACGTCCGCTTCGACATCACCGACGCCGGCACCGGCATCCCGGAGGAGCTCCGCGAGAAAAATTTTCGACCCCGGCTTCACCACCAAACCCCCCGGCCAGGGCACCGGCCTCGGCCTCCCCACCGTCCGGACCATCCTGAAGTCCCACCGCGGTTTCCTCGAGCTCCACTCCCGCGTCGGCGAGGGCACCCGCTTCCGCGTCTACCTCCCGGCCATCGCCCGCGAGACTTCGTCCCCCACCACCAGCTACCCCGCCCCCACCCTGCCGCCCGGCCAGGGCGAACTCGTCCTCATCGTGGACGACGAACAGGCCCTTTGCGAAGCCACCCGCCACTACCTGGCGCAATGTGGCTACTCCCTCCTCACCGCCCGCGACGGTGTCGAAGCCATCACCCGCTTCCTCCAACACCAGGCCCGCCTCCGCCTCGTCCTCACCGACATGGTCATGCCCGGACTCGACGGCGCCCCCTTCATCCGGACCTTGCGTCGCATCCGCCCGGACATCCCCATCATTGCCATGAGTGGCATCCCTGGCCAGCGTCAGGCCGCCGAAGAAGCGGGCGGTCCCGGCCTGCGTTTCCTGGAAAAGCCTTTCGCGGGTGAGGAACTCCTCCGCCTCTTGCAGGATATCCTCAACGCGCCGCCGCCCGCTCCGCCCGAACCGTAGCCATCCCGCCCGCCACGCTGACGTCCTCCCGGTGGTGCGGGCGTCTCGCCCGCCGCTCACCCCTGTGCCCACCTCACGGCGGCGGCCGCGGCAGGCCGCGTACCCCCACGCGGCGGCTCACGAGTACGACTGCCAGCACGAACCCGCCCCCGGTCCGTAGGCCCGCTGGATGCCCCGCAATTGCGCTGCCGACCGGTCCAGCGAAGCCAGTGCCACCTGCGCTTGCTCGCGCCGCTCACACAGCCGCGCGTGGTTCCGCGATTCCAACTGGATCAGGTCCGCCACCACCGGCCGCAACTCCCGCTCGAACCGCGCCCACTCGCCGCCGGCCTCCGCCTCCCGGCGCCAGACTTCCGTCGCTTCCACGATCCGCACCTGCAGTTCCCGCTTGAGCGCCTGTTGCCGTGCCACGGTCGGCCACTCGTCGCGCCCGATCGCTGCCCCTCCAACTCCGTGAGCCGCCGCCACTCGGCGTACAGACCCAGCAAACGATGGCGGGCGCTCGCGGCCATGGCTCAGCCAGAGACACACAGCGAACCCGGCATCACGTCAGCGTCCGTGCGCTCCGCCTGCCCGCGCAGCATCTCCGCCCACGCGTCGCGCAGCACCGTCAGCCGCCGGATGACGTCCTGGATCCCGTCCGCCCGCTTCCCGAGATTGCTCTCGGTCAACCGGTCATCCAGATAGTCGTACAAGGCCCGGAGCGTCCGGGCCAGGGCCCCCCCTCGGTCCATGTCCAGCGTGCTGTTCAGTTCGCCCAGAATGCTCTGTGCCCGCAGCACGTTGTTGTTGATCGTCTGGTTGAAGGCCAGCGGGTCCTCCTGCCGGAACCCCTCGAGCGCCTGCGCCAGAAAACGCAGGGCGCCGTCATACAGCATCAGTACCAGTTGGCCCGGCGAAGCCGTCTGCGTGCTCGTTTGCCGGTAGGAAGTCCAGGGTTGCGCGTAACTCATGCGTCGCGAATCGTGCCGTGGGCACGCATGCTGATCAGCTCGCCTCTGCCGGCCCCTCACCCGCCAGCCCCCGATGGCTGAAGGCCGCCACAAACGCCACCGCCAGCGGCCGCGGCACGTCCGGCGGCGGGTAGTCATCTGACGCCACCAGCGCCCGGCCCCGCGCCACCGCCTCGGGACGGACCTCCGGTGTCTGCGCCATGGCGCGCTCCAGAGCTTCCGTGCCCTGGAAGTCGCCCGCCTCAGGGTCCACCCGCCGGACCCGAGGCGCCGTCGGCCACGGCCCCCGGAGGGACGGCGCCCACGCTGCTGTTCGCTTTGATTTCCATATCAAGGGTCTGGTCGGGAACCGCCTCAGGAACCGCCACCAGACAACTTACTTATCGACAGAATCCGCCCCCCTTTAGGCGGTGTCCCCCGTCGCGGCAGCGTCCCCACGGCGGCCGCTGCGCTGTACTGGCCGAACCGCCGCGGTGAGTTGAGGATCGCGCTGCTGTCCAACTGCACCGACGGCTGGTTGAGCCCGCCGCGGTAGTAGGCCTGCGCCGCGGCGGTCACCTCCGGCGAACCGGCGTCGAAGACCTCATCCACCGTCCAGTACGCGGCGTGCGTCCACACTTCCACCAGGCTCAAATGCCAGCCCACCATCAGCGGCGGATACGGCTGGTACACGGACAACTCACTGAACAGCACCGCGTCACACCCCGTCTGCTCCCGCACCGACGCCAGCAGGTCCGAAGGCAGACGCTCTTCCCGCCGCCAGCTCTCACGTCCCGTCCATTCCCGCAGCTCGGCCCGCGACACGGCCACCACCTCGAACAACCCCTGCTTCCGCAATTCCGCCTCCAGCACCGGCTCGAGCGTTCGCACCCCGCTCTGCGCCGTCGCTTCCGGCGCGGCGGTCACGGGCAGCAGGGCCACCCGCCGCAGGCTGGCCGGGAGCGTGGGCGTTTGCCGATGGACGTTGGCCGGCTCGTACGGCGTGGCCAGGCGCCGTCGCCACGCCGCGTTCTCCGCGCACCCCGCGCCGAGCCCCAGCACCAGGCCCAGCCACACTGCTCCCCATCGTGTCATCACCCTTCCCTTATCGGCACGAGCCCGGCCCGCTTGAGCCGGGCCGCCCCACGCCCCCCCCAAACACACCACCCCGGACGACGCCTCCACGCCGTCCGGGGTGGACCAGACCGCCGGGAACGACCCCGGCTTCGCGGCTCAGCCCAACAGCCGCAGCGCCGCCGTGGGCAGCATGTTGGCCTGCGCCAACATCGCGGTGCCCGACTGCACCAGGATGTTGTACCGCGCGTATTCGGTGCTTTCCGCCGCCACGTCGACGTCCTTGATCCGGCTGTTCGCCGCCGCGAGGTTCGTCTTCTGCACCGCCAGTTGCTCGTTCGTGAAGTTCAACCGGGTGAGGTTCGCCCCGATCTGAGCGCGATCCGACGTCAGTTGCGTGATGGCCGCCTTCACGTTGGTCAACGCGGTCACCGCCCCGCTGGTCAGATTCTGCCCCTGCGTCGCGTTCGTGTAGGCCGCGGCCCCCAGGTCCACGTTCTTCATGCTCCACGTGTTCGCATCGCTGTCGATCGTCACGTTCTGCGCCGAGCTCGTGAACAGGCTCACCCCGTTGAAGTCCTTCTTCGCGATGTCGTCGATGTACTTGCCCAGCTCCTGATACTCCTTGTCGTAGAGCTCCTTGTCGGCCTCGGTCTTCGTTACGTCCTGCGCCAGCACCGCCAGCTCGCTCATCCGGTCCAACGCCTTCTGGGCCTTCTTCAGGAACCCGTCCTGCGTCTGGGTGAACGACGCCGCGTTGCTGAGGTTGTTGGTCGTCGCGTTGATGCGGTTGATCTGCGCGTCAAACCGCAGCGACACCGCCAACCCGGCGGCGTCATCTTCCGGCGACGTGATCTTCGATCCCGAAGACAACCGCGTCAGCGATTTGGCCAAACGCGCGGACGATTCGGCAAACACCTGTGCGCTCTGTTGGGCCGATACATTCGTGTTGATAACCATAACTACACTCTCTCCTTGAGTCACCCCGGGCGGGGCTTTGTTTCCTTTAACGGCTTCCTTGCCGCGAGGCAGACGTGTCAGAGGTCGTCCACCGTGCTCCTCGCCGGCCTTTCACGGCCGCCGGCCGCCCTGCACCCCTCCTATCGGCCGCCCGCCCGAATACTTTAGTCCGCCCCGCGCCCGCTTCCCGTGCCCACTCCACACTTGCCTCCCGCCCGCGCCCTGCCCGACTCTCGCCGCCATGCAGAACCCTGGAACGTGCCGCCCCCGCGCCGGCCGGAACGTCCCCGGAGCCGGACCCCCTGCCCCCACTCTCCTCCGGAACGCCCGACGGGATTGCCCTCGATCGCGACTGGCGCATCTGCGCCATCGGCCCCGCCGCCGCCGCTGTCTTCGGCTATACCCCCGCCGAACTCCTCGGCCAGCCCGTCCATACTCTCATCCCGCACGGCCTCGCCGCCCAAAGCGAAGCCGCTGCCTCCGGCACGCACCCCGCCGGCGACTGCGAGGAGTGGGTCATCGGCCGCAGCAAGGACGGCCGCCGCTTCCCTCTGCAGTTCGTCGCGCGCGAACCGGGCGGCGGTGCCGAACGCGAGGTCGCCCTCGTCCTCCGCCGTTCTTCCGACCTCGAAGCCGCCCCGCCCCTCGTGCCTGCCAACGAGCCCTCGCTCACCGCCCGCGAGCGCGCCCACGCCCTCTATTGTCAGCACGAGGCCGAAGCCCTTCGCGCCGCCGTCACCTCGGTCAGCCAGGAACTCGCCGCCGCCCGTGTCGTCGTGACCACCCTCCAGCATGAGCGAGATGCCTGGCAAGGCCGCGAAGCCCAGGCTCGCACCCACGCCGAGGCCCTGGAACGCGAGTGCACCACGCACGCCCAGGCCCTCGCCGCCGCCCGGCGGGAGACCGAAAGTGGACAGGCCGAACGCCAGCAGCTCTCCCGGGAGCTCCTCGAACTGCGGCACGCCCACACCCGCACCGAGCAGGAATCCCGGGCCCTCGCCACCACCACCACCGACATCAGCCGCGAGTTGGCCGCCGCCCGCGTCGTCGTCGAAACCCTCCGTCGGGAACGCGACCTCTGGCAGGCCCAGGCCACCGCCGCCCAGGCCGAGGTGGCAACCCTTCAAGCGCGCCTCACCACCGCCGAACGGCTCCACCGCGAGCGCGAGGAAGCCGGCCGCCGCGTGGAAACCCTCCTTCGCCAGGCCCTCGAGCTGGCCGCGTCCTCCCCGCCTGCCCCCGCGCCCCTCAGCAATACACCAGCAGCGACTGCGTGAGGTCGCTCACCAGGTTGTGGTTTCGCAGCTTGTCGATGTGCGGTGCGCTCAGCGTCTGCCCCGCCGGGATCAGCAGCACCCCGTTCGCCGTGTAGATCCCGCTGGCCAGCACCATCCCCGGTTGCAGCTCCGACACCAGCACCTCCCGCTGCCGCCGCGGCAACACCGCGTGGGGCAAGCACCGCGCGAACGCCCGCACCGCCTCCGGGTCAAACGCCGTGCCGCTCCCGCTCCGGATGATTTCCACCGCCAGCTCGCCCTCCGCCGGACACGCCGCGTAGGCCACCGCCACTGCCAGCAGCCGCGCCAGCCACGGAATCTGCTCCTGCCGCAGCCGGTCCGGATACCCCGTCCCGTCAAACCGCTCGTGGTGCGCCCGGATCACCTTGCCCACGCCCTCGAGATTGTGCGCGAAGTTCGCCAGCGTCTCGCCCAC
Source organism: Verrucomicrobiota bacterium (assembly GCA_027493615.1). Classification (GTDB taxonomy): domain Bacteria; phylum Verrucomicrobiota; class Verrucomicrobiia; order Limisphaerales; family J093; genus DSVZ01. The sequence goes on along the minus strand of JAOSKK010000012.1, from coordinate 417,853 downwards.
CACCGGATGGTTTTCAATCAGCACCCGCTCCGCCTCCCCCAGCAGCTCCGGGGCCGTCTGCCACTTCCGGATCAGCGTCCGCGACGCCCCCACCAGTCCGATGTCATGCAGCCACGCGCTGATCTCGAGCACCTGCTGGTCGTCGGGCGAGAGCTCGAGCCGGCTGCACATCGCCTTGCACAGTTCGTAGGCCCGCCGCGCCTGGTTCGCCAGCACCGGGTTGAACGTCTCGAGCGTCTTCACGCTGAGCTGGATGGAGCGCTGCAGGTTCTGCTGCAACGCCTGGTTCAGCCGGTCCAGTTGCTGGTTCTGCTCCGCAATCCGCGCCACCTGCGCGGACAGCTCCACGTTCATCGCCCGCGTCTGCTCGAGCAACGCCGCGTTCGACCGGATCAGCTCGTACCGCTGCACCGCGTTCTTCATCGTCACCAGCAGCTCCTCCCGCAGCCACGGCTTGACGATGAACCGGTAAATCTCCCCCTGGTTGATCGCGTCAATCGCCACGTTCAGGCTCAGCACCGCCGTGATCAGAATGCGCGTCGCGTCCGGCTGCAGATGCCGCGCCTCGGCCAGGAATTCCAGCCCCGCCAACTGCGGCATCTGCTGGTCGGTCAGGATCACGCTGAACGACTGCCGCCGGATCAGCTCCAGCCCGTCCAGCGGATTGGACAACGTCACCAGCTCGTACCCCTCGCGCTTCAAGGTCTCGCGCAAGGCCGCCAGCACGATCTCCTCATCGTCGAGGATCAGGATCCGGTGCCGCCCCTCAGGAAGGTCGTGGGTCGCTGACATGATACCCCTCATTCGCAAAGCTGCCGCAGGCGCTTCAGCATGGTCTCTTCGTTCATTTCGTTCGTGATCACCAGATCCATCCGCCGCCGTACCTCCTCCGGCACCCGGTCCGCCTCCCCCCACCACCTGCAGCACCAGCTTCACCGCCGGGCGCAGGGTCCGCAGCTCGCCCGCCAGCCCCAGAAACGCCGGCTCGGCCGGCCCCGCCAGAATCAGCACCGCCCGGAATGGATGCTCCTCTGCCAGCAACGCATCCCGCGCCCGGTCCGGCGCAAACGCCTGGCGCACGTAGTAGCCCTGCACCCGCAGGCACTCCGCCGTGCTGTCGTGCAGCATCCCCGGCTCCCCCACCAGCAGCAGGCTCGGACGCCGCGGCACCACCGCGTTCTCCACCCGCTCCGCCTCCGAGAAATCCGCCCGCGGCAGCCACAGGCTGAACACCGTTCCCTCGCCTTCGCGCGTCTCGACCGCGATCGCGCCCCGGTGCCGCTCGACGAACATCCGCGCGTTGTACAGGCCCAGCCCCGATCCTTTGTTCACCGGCTTGGTCGTGAAGAACGCGTCGAAGATGTGCGGCAGGTGCCGCGCCGCGATCCCGTGCCCGCTGTCCCGCGTGCACAGACACACGCACGGCAGGGCCGGCAACGCCCCGTGCGCGTGCGCCGGCAGTGTCGCCGCCTCGCACAGCCGCGTCTCGAAACGCAACCGCCCCCGCTGCGGCATCGCCTCCGCCGCGTTCAACGCCAGGTTCAGGATCACCTGCCGTAGCTCCACCCCGTCCACGTACAGCGGCAACGCCTGCGCCGCCAGGTCCGTCTCAATCCGGATCCGCCGCGGCAACACCCGCTGCACCAACTCCACCAGCTCCGTCACCGTCGCGTTCAAATCGTGATACCCCATCTCGCCCGTCGTGCACCGGTGCAGATTCATCATCCGCTGAACCAACTGGCACGCCTGCCACGCGTTCTGCCGGATCAAGCCCAACCCCTCCGCAAACGGATGTTCCCCGTCCACCTGCGCCCGGAACGTGTCTGCCAGCGACAGGATCCCCGCCAGAATGTTGCTGAAGTCATGCGCCAGCCCCATCGTCAGCGTCGCCAGCGTCTCCTTCCACGCCGCCGACGACAACCGCCGCTCCGCCAGCTTCTGCCGCGTCACGTCCAGCCAGAACCCCTCGTACCCGATCACCAGCCCCGCCGCGCTCACCACCGCCTCCCGGTGCTCCAGCACGTGCGCGATCTGCCCCGTCCTCACGTTCCGCACCCGGAATTCCGTCGCCACCCCCTCCCGCCCCCGCACGGCCTGGCGACACTGCTGCTGCAGTTCCTCCGCGTCCGCCTCGTGCACCACTTCCCAGAAGCTCCGCGCCTGCCCCAGCCACTCCTCGGCCGACACCCCCGTCAGCTCGCCCACACGCGGGCTCACAAACTGAAACGCAAAATCCGCCCGCTGGCTGAAAATCACCCCCGGCAGCGAGCGCATCAGGTGACTCAACTGCGCCTCCGCCCGCAGCAGCCGCATGAACATCCGCCGCTGCTCCCATTCCCCCGCCAGAGGCCCGTTCCAAGGCGTCTCGGCCAGCTCCGCCAGCGGCGGCAGCACCGACTGCACTCGCACCACCCACCCGTGCGTGTGCCGCGTCGCCTCCACCTCATACCACGCCGTGCGTCCCGCCGGGCTCGTCCGAAGCTGCGCATGGTAGAAACGCTCCTCCGTGCCCTCCCATACCGGTGCGAACACCGACTCCCACTCCGGGCCCAGGACCTCGAGCAACTCCTCGAACCGCCGGCCCACCGGGTCGCAGCCCATCGCCCGCAACCACCGGCCCAGGCTCGGATTCACCCGCTCGATCCGCCGCCCCGCGTCCAGCAACGCCACCCCTCCCTCAACCCAGCACACCGGCGGCTCCGCCGCCGTTCCCGCGCCGCGCCCGACGCGGGCCACGGTCGCCGACTGCTCTGCCGCTGTTGATGCCCCGACGCTCATCCCGGTTCCATGGCTTCGGCCGCCGTCGCTGCCCATTCCCTCCGCCGCCGCCCCCAGTGTGCTGCCTCCCCCCCGCTTCGCGCAATCCTGGTGTGCAGGCATCCCCGATCGTGGCGCGCCAGGCCATGGCCGGGGGCCGAGCGAGTTCGCGAGCAAGCCCCGGAGGCGGTCGTGTGCGCGCCAGCGCCTCCCGGAGGGATGCCGGACGCCCTGACCCCGGACCTCTGCCACCCCCTGGGTGCCTTCGACTCGGCCCGCCGAACCGTACGTCGCCGCCCCGCCCCCCCTGCGAATCGCCTGCCAGGGCGTGCCGAACACCACCCAGCTCGCCTCGTCCTGCGCACCGGCATGCACCTTCTCACGGCTGAACTGCCACGGTCCCTTCCAGCGCACGGAACTCGTCGAAGGTCGCGATCATGCACCGCGGCAGATCACGCGCTTCCAACCCCGCCAGCTCCGGCGCATCCTCGCGTCCTCGCAAGGCGAGGGCCTGATGCCCGTACCCGAAACCCATGAAGTACGCCACCAGGTTCCCCAGGTACACCAGCGCGCTGGTCTGTTCATGGCCAATCGCCGCTGCCGGGTTGTGGTGGTTCCAGACCGCCGCCGTCAGGTTGGGGTCGCAGCCCAACACCTCCACCACGCGGCCACTGTCCACCTCCGACGGGCCCAACAGTTGCGGCAACCGCGGCAACACCACCGGTGCCGGCGGCAGCGTCGTCAGCCGGTCGATGTAGCCGTCCAGACTGTGCACAAGAGTCTCCATAAAGCCGTCTCTGCCGCTTGTCCGAACACCTCTTCGAACAACTGCGGCAGTCCCGTGTCCACAAACATCGATTTGTGGTGCAGGCGTCCCGCCCGCAGCGTCCCTGGTTCCTGGCGCTCAAACAGGTCCAAGTGGAACCGGCTGCATCTCCCGCGCCCTGTGGGCCTCCTCGTCCGCCCCTCATGCCCTCCCTCAAATCAACCCGTCCAGAATCTGCGGCAGCCGCTCCAGGCTTCGCCGCAGGCTCGCCCGCAAGAGCGCCTGCTCTTCCTCTTTTCGCCGCGGAAACAGGATCTCCCACCCGCTCAGCCCCAGCCACCCCGCCTCGTCCGCCGGTGCCGGATTTCCGCTGTCCCCGATCCCGCTCCACCGGACCAACCCGTTCGCCAACTGCACCGCCGCCACCAGCGGCGCATGCTCCCCGGCGCGCTCCGGCGCGGCATGGTGGCGCGCCGCCGACACGATCGCCCCCGGCAGATGATGGTGCTCCAGGTACAGCGCCCCCCACCTCGCAGTGGTCCATCCCCAGCACTTCCACCTCCACCTCCCGCACCTCCCGTCGCGCCTGCGCACATGCCTCGCTGATCACCCCAAAATGCCCCGGAAACTCCGCCGCCATCACGATCCGCCCCACGTCATGCAGCAGTCCCGCCACATACTCGACCTCATCCTGCACCGGCTGCAGCGCCCCAGGATCTCCCGCGTCAGGATCGCCGTCCCGATGCAGTGCTGCCAGAACCGCCGCCACGACACCGCCTGGCGCGGTGACAGCCGCCCCAGCTCCTCGATGATCGGTGTCGACATCGCCAGTTGCCGCACCTGTCGGATCCCCAGGTAGAACACCGCCTCCTCCATGCTCGTCACCGGCGTGCTCAGCCCGTAGTACACCGAGTTCACCAGCCGCAGCATCCGTGCCGTCATGCTCGGATCCCGCCGGATCACCTCCGAGATCTGCGCCGTGTACCGCTGCTCTGCATTCAGCAGCTCCCGCAGCACGCTGTGGATGCTGCTTAACGAGGGCAGCAGCGCGCACCCCGCCACCCGCTGCTCGATCTCCCGCCCCTCCAGCCGCCGCACCCTCTTTTCCTTCCGGCCCCGCCCGACCCGGCCGCCCCACCGCCCCGCCGCCCCCCACCAACCCTCAGACCCCGCGCCCCCGCCTGCCGCCTCGGGAGACAGGGTCCCGGCGGCCGAGCGCCCGCCCAAGGGTTCTTCCCAGGTGCCCATTCCTGTCGGATATCGGCTGCCCCGGCGGAAAGTTGAACCCCAACCCGCGGTGTCCTGCATCCCCGCCCCCTTCCGGCTAAAGCCCCCGCGCCAACTGCCGATATTCCCTGCCGATGATCGAGCCTTTCGACGTGCTCCTCCGCACGGCGGTCAACGAGGTCTTCTCCACCATGGTCGGCCTCGACCTGCATGGTCGTCGGGCACTTCAGGTCCCGCCTCGCCGACCGTGGCATCCCCTGCGTCCTGACCATCCCCTCCATTGTCCGCGGCCACCAGTTCGGCATCGAGCCCCGTCAGCGCCGGGTGCAAGAACTGCAAGGAAACCAAGGACTGGTAACGGCTCGGATCCTGTGAAGAAGCGCTCGCCTTCCTCGCTGGCACCTCCCCGGGGGACTTCACCCGGTCACAGGTCTTGCCCTCCTCCTCCTTGTCGCGGCCCCCGTCAGTGCCGCGCCCGGCTCCACTGGCTATCTCCCGGTCGTCGGCCCCGCCCCCTGCGCCTCACACGTCGCCTCCCGCCCCCCGCGTCCGCCTCCCTGCCGCCCCTCCTCCCTTACCGATCCGACCACCGCCGAACGGGCTTCCGGTGACGATCCAGCGCCCGCTCCCGATCCCACCACCAACCTCCCCACGGAGGCTGCCAGCGTCCCTCCGCTCCTTCCCACCGACGCCGTCCTTGCCGGGCTTCCCCCACCGCGACCCAGGAACTGACCGCCGGGCCCGCCGATCCCGCCAGCGCGTCCGAAGCCCTTCCTGGCCGCCGTCCGTCCCTGCGCCCTTGCCCGCCGGCCCAGCGGCGCCGTCCGCGGCTCCGATCGTCACCCCCAGATGCTGCTCCAGTACTTCCGGCCGATCGGCAGCAACTACGTCAACGGCGCCTGGTCCATCCCCGTCTTCGTCCCGCCCGTCCCGCCCCCGCCCCCAGAGTTCGGCCACCTACCGATCGCCCTGATGCCCGCCTGCCCACCCTTTTGCCTCCGCTTCGCCCCCCCGGTCCGCCACGGGTTCGTGGTCCTTGCCCTCCTCCTTCGGGTCTCGACCGGCAGCCTCGCGGTGGAGCCCCCGGCCGTGCCTTCGGCGTCCGTGTGGCCCCCTCCGCCTCCGCCAGCCAGCTCGGCGGTGCCGGCTTCCAGTCTGCCCGGAAGCTCTGTGGTGCAGGCTTCCAGCCTGCATTCTGACACCGCGTTCGCGCCTCCTGTTCCCGCGTGGGTCGCCGACTCTGACTTGCTCCCGAGGCCCCCTGGCCTTCCCCGGACTCGCCAGCCCGAACTTGCTTTTCGCCTCCACCAACCTCGTCCAGTCCGGCGATCCTGACGCGCAAGCTCGCGCTCAGGCCGCCACCATCGCCGCCCTCAACCGCCAGCTCGATACCGGCCGCCGCCTGCGCCTCGCCAAACTCTACCAGGAAGCCACCCCCCATTTCGTCGCCGTCCTCTCCCGCCATGCCCCCGAGGAACTCCACCGCACCGCCCTCCTCGAGCTCGCCCTTATCGCCCAGGAGGAACAACAGTGGACCCGCGCCCTCCAGATCCTCTCCCAGTACCTCACCCGCTGGCCCCAGGACCCCAGCGCCCCGGAGATCCTCCTCCGCCAGGGCCTCCTCTACCGCCAGCTCGGCCTCCACGAACTCGCCCTCACCAAGTTCTACGCCACCATGACCACGGCGCTCGTCCTCAGAAACAACCACTTCGATTACTACCGCAAACTCGTCCTCCAATCCCAGGCCGAGGTCGCCGAAACCCTCGCCCTCCAAAACCGCCACGCCGAGGCCGCCGAGGCCTTCTGCCCGCCTCCTCAAGGAGGAATCCCCGCCCTCAACCGCCCCCGCGTCCACTACCGCTACGTCCTCGCCCTCGAAGCCCAGGGCCGCCACGCCGAGGCCGCCGCCCAGGCCAGGACTTCCTCGTCCACCATCCCAATGCCCCTGAACAGGCCGAACTCCGCTTCCTCCTCGCCACCACCTTGAAGAAACTCGGCCGCAACGACGACGCCCTCCGCCAGGTCCTCCTCCTCCTCCAGTCCCAACAAACCCTCGCCCACACCGACCCCGCCACCCTCGCCTACTGGCAGCAGCGCGCGGGCAATGAGATCGCCAACCGCCTCTACCAGGAAGGCGATTTCCTCCACGCCCTCGATCTCTACCTCAACCTCCTCCCCCTCAGCCCCACCCCCGCCTGGCAGCTCCCCGTCCTCTACCAGATCGGCCTCGTCTACGAACGCCTCGAACAGCCCGCCCGCGCCATCAGTTCCTACGACGACCTCCTCGCCCGACAGCCCCAGCCCGACCCCAACGCCCCGCCCAGCCTCGTCGCCCTCGTCGACATGGCCCGGTGGCGCCGCGACTTCCTCACCTGGCGTTCCCAAACCCAGATCGCCCATCACGAACTCCGCGCCGGCGCCAACCTCCTTTCCCCGCCGCCACCGCCGGTCACGCCCCCCACCGCCTCCCATCCATGAACACCACCCCCGCACCCGCCGTCCCCCAGACCCTCCTCGCCGATCTCACCACCCATCTCGCCCTCTGCCACGAGGTCCTCGAACTCGTCACCGCCGAGACCGAAGCCCTCCAAGGCCCCGACGCCTTTCCCGGTCCCGCCTTCGCCCGCCGGCGAAATGCCTTGCTTCCCCGCCTTACTCAATCTCTACAATCCCTCAGTCGAAGTCGTACCGCCTGGGCCGCGCTCCGGCTGCCACCGCGCCCCGCTGCCCCGAGGCCGACACCCTCATGCAACGCAACCAGGAACTCATCATGCGGATCATGGTCCTCGATCGCGAAAACGAGCAGACCCTCCTCCGTCGCGGCCTGCTCAGTCCCGCTTCCTCCCCCCTCGCAGCGCCAGCACCCGCACCTCGTCGCCCGGGCCTACCGCCCCAACCCCTCCGCCTGATCGGGTCCCCCATGCCCCTCGAGCGCATCCTCGTTCTCGAAGACGACCTCATCGTCCGCAAGAACCTCGAACAACAACTCCGCTTCCGCCACTACGAGGTCGCCGCCGTCGCCACCCTCGCCCAGGCCCAGGAGTGCCTCGCCCGCGATTCCTTCGACCTCCTCTTCGTCGATGTCCGCCTCCCGGACGGCGAAGGCACCGACCTCCTCAAAGCCGTCGCCGCCCGCGCCCAACGCCCCCTCGTCGTCATCATCACCGGCTTCGGCTCCGTCGAGTCCGCCGTCGATTGCATGCGCAAGGGCGCCTTCGACTACCTCATCAAACCCTTCTCGCCCGACCAGATCGATTTCGTCCTCAAGAAGGCCGCCGAGTACACCCATCTCGTCAAGGTCAACCGCCTCCTCAGCCAGGACCCCGAAGACACCGGCACCGACCTCCTCGGCCCAAGCCCCGCGATGGAGAAACTCCGCACCCTCCTCCGCCGCGTCGCCCGCACCGACGCCACCGTCCTCATCCAGGGCGAAAGCGGCACCGGCAAGGGAACTCGTTGCCCGCACCCTCTACCGCGAAAGCCCCCGCAACTCCGGCGCCTTCATCACCCTCAATTGCGCTGCCGTCCCTGAAAACCTCATCGAGAGCGAGTTCTTCGGCCATGAAAAGGGCGCCTTCACCGGCGCCCTCTCCAAACGCGAAGGCCGGTTCGAGCTCGCCCACGGCGGCACCCTCCTCCTCGACGAAATCAGCGAGATCTCCCCGGTCGTCCAGGCCAAGCTCCTCCGCGTCCTCCAGGAACGCGAATTCGAACGCGTCGGCGGCACCCGCACCATCAAGGTCGATGTCCGCGTCCTCGCCACCACCAACCGCCAGCTCGAACAAAGCGTCGCCCGCAAGGAGTTCCGCCAGGACCTCTTCTTCCGCCTCAACGTCGTCCCCATCCACGTCCCCCCCTCCGCGACCGCCGCGAGGATGTCGCCTACCTCGCCCGCCACTTCCTCCAGCGCTTCGCCCGCAAGCACGGCGTCCGCGTCACCGGCCTCAGCGACGCCTGCCTCCAGGCCCTCCACCACCACGACTGGCCCGGCAACGTCCGCGAACTCCAAAACGTCATCGAGCGCGCTGTCATCCTTTGCGACGACTCCGCCCTGCTCGAACCCGACCACCTCACCCTCACCCCCCCGCGCCCCGCCGACACCCCCCCGCCCCGCTCTCCCCGGCTTCCCCCTCCCACAGACCCCGTCGTGCCGGCCCCCGATGCCCCGCCGCTCACGCTGGGTGAACTCGAACGCCAGCACATCCTCGCCGTCCTCGAACGCTGCCACAACAACCGGACCCAGGCCGCCCGCTTGCTCGACATCAGCATCCGCACCCTCCGCAACAAGCTCCACGAGTACAACCACGCGCCCCCACCACCCGCCGGGGCGCCGTGACCCGGCACATCGCTTTCCTGCCCGCCCGCCCCTCCCCCGGCCCCCGTCTCCATTCTGGCCGAGCGCGTGCCCGACCTCACCCGCCTGCACACCGGCGTCGAGGGCACCAACAAATGCCGCCTGGCTGTCTGGCGCCCCCGGGGCGAACGAGACCCCGCACGCAGCCACCCCACCCAAAGCAGGTTCCTCGCCCTCCACCAGATCCTCAACCGGATCGAGCCCCTCGGCCAGCCGCCCGCCCACCCGCCGCAGCTCGAGGCGATGACCGCCAGCCTCGCCGCCTCTTGAGCAGGCCCTGGAGGACCTCCTCGCCGACTGGCTCGGGAAGGAAGCCATCGCGCGCCCCGTCCCGACCCTCGCCCACACCCCGGCTGTCGGGGCCGACCCAACCGCCGCCGCCGGCGCCTGATGAACCGGACGAGGCACCGGTTGCGGCTGCATGCGGCCTTCTCCCTTCGGCGTTCTGATTCCTGAAGCGGCTAGCCGATGCTTCTTAGGCGGCTTCTCTCATATCATCTCAGCACTCTCCTTACGCCGTTTCCTTGCGAGTTTCCCTATCCTGCCCTGGTCATTTCCTCTTCTCTGACACTCTCACTTTTCTGAAAATACCTCTTGACACTTTCCGCGCTTTGGCTAGGGTGTCCGTGCACAGTCTGTAAGGAGAGACGAAACAAGGAGCAAGGAAGAACCATGAAAGTGCCAACGCCTCTTAAGGCCTTTGGGATCGCACTGGCGATGGGTGCGTCAGTAACCCTCAACGCCAGCCTATTACTCAATCCCGGTGATCCCGCGGGAGCCATGCCCTTCGCGCTGCCGACCGGTCCGGGCGGTGCCGCGATCGCGTACCACAGCTCGCCTGCCACCCCGGATAACGACGGCAATTTCACCGCCCAGGTGGACTCCGCCGTCACCGTCGGCAACAGCTTCGGCGCAGGGGCCATGACGTTCTGGTATCGCGTGTTCAACGCTGACCAGACGCCGGACGGTCTCGACATTGTCTCGCTCGGCGTGCCCATGTGGCAACCCGGTCCGGTCAGGGTGGACCAGGCCGCCGGCACCGGCGTGCTGTCCGCCCTCGGCATGAACACCGGCGGGGCCATCTCGTTCTTCTGGACGCAGAATCCCGTCAAGGAGGGCTATGTCAGTGCCTGGCAAGCCATCGAGACGCCGTTCACCTCCTATGTGCTGAAGACCGTCGGTGTCATCGACGGCACGGCCGAGGATGTTGCTGCCCTGGTGCCGATCCCTGAGCCGTCCACGTACGCCGGGCTCGTCGCCCTGGGCCTCGCCGGCTTCGCGGCGTTCCGCCGCTTCCGCGCCTGAGTCCCGGGCACCCGCACAGCCAAGAGTTCTGTCATCGGCCGGTCTGCGGTCCGCGCAGACCGGCCCCTCTTTTTCGGGGAAGGCTACGCACTGCAAACTAGCTAACAGAGTTACTCTCCTAACGGGGATTTTCTTTGACAGCGTTTCCTCTCCTTTTTAGAGTGCCCTCGCACAGTCGAGAAAGGGTCCTTACCAAGGGACAGTAAAGCACTATGAAACTACCAACGCCCTCTAGGGCATTAGGGATGGGTATCGCGTTGGCGATCTGTGCGCCAGCCACCGTCAGCGCCGCCATGTTGTTGACCCCCGGCGGACCTGCCGGAGCCATGCCGGCTTCGCTCGGCAGCGGACCGGGTGGTCCTTCGGTTGTCTTCTACAGCTCGGTTCCAACACCCGATGACGATGGCAACTTCACCGCCCAGCTCGACTCCGCCGTCACGAAGGGCAACAGCTTCGGCGCCAACGCGCTCACGTTCTGGTATCGCATGATGAACGTGGATCAGACCCCGAACGGGTTCCCGCTCGTCGGCATGGGCGTGCCGCTCCCCGGCAGCACTTCGGTGTCCGTGGACCAGGTCATCGGCACGGGCAACCTGTCGGGGCTCGCGATGAACGCCGGTGGCTTCGTCTCGCTGTTCTGGACCACCAGCCCGATCCAGGAAAACCAGGTCAGCGCGTGGCAGGCCATCGAAACACCGTATCAATATTGGGTGCTCAAGACGGTCGGCGCCATTGACGGCACCTCGGAGGATGTCGCGGCGCTGATTCCCGCCGTGCCCGAGCCCAGCACCTACGCCGGGATCTTCGCGCTCGGCCTCGCCGGTTTCGCGGCTTACCGCCGCCTCCGCGCCTGAGCCGGTTGCGCGCCGGACTCACTCCCTCCGCAACGGCCGGTCTGCCCCGCAGACCGGCCGTTCGCTTTCCCGCGCCCGACTCCACGCCTGCGGCGGCGCCCCGCATGCACCCCCCCGGCCGCGCCCTGGGGCATCGACAGCCCGACACGCTGCCGGCGCGGCCTGTCCGCAAAACACGCGGCCCGGCTAACCAATGTTGCGCATGCCCCCCGCGGCCGGCGTCCATCGAACGTCCGCATGCTGTGGATTCGAGGCCGTTGTTGGATCCACAGGCTCAAGTGACTCCGGCCCCTTGACATCCGGCCGATCCGCAGTATCCTGCCGGCGCACGGTTCCGAGAATCGCGGAGTCCAAATACTCAAGAGCAGAAAAGTACGTAAGCACCATGAAAGTACCATCACGTAGCACCCTCTTCGGCATCGCGTGGGCCCTCGGGGCGCCCGCCGTTGTCAGTGCCGCGCTCCTGTTAAATCCTGGGGACGCCCCCGGAGCCATGCCGTCCACGCTGCCGGCCGGCCCTTCGGGCGATCCCATTCAGTTCTACAGTTCGGCCGCCACCCCGGATGACGCCGGGAACTTCACCGCCCAGGTGGATTCGGCGGTTACCGTCGGTAACAGCTTCGGCGCGAACGCGCTTACCTTCTGGTACCGCATCGCCAACATCGACCAGACGCCCGACGGCGTCCCGTTGATCGCACTCGGTGTTCCCGTGCCCTCTGCTGGGCCTGTCGCTGTGGACCAAGCCGCCGGCACCGGTGCCCTCTCCGGCTTGGGCGTCAATGCCGGTTCGGCGATCTCCTTCTTCTGGAGCCTCAGCCCGGTCTTCGAAACCCAGATCAGCTCCTGGCACGCCGTCCAAACCCCCTTCACCGCGTGGACGCTGAAGACCGTCACCGCCGTGGGGACCACGTCCGAGGAAGTGATCGCCCTGGTTCCCATCCCTGAACCGACCACCTACGTCGGCTTGTTCGCGCTCGGCTTGGCGGGCTTCGCCGCTTATCGCCGCCTGCGCTCCTGATCGGGGTTCAACCCGCTCGACCTCTCACCGGCCGGCCTGCCCTGCAGGCCGGCCTTTTGTTGGGCCGCCCAGAGGGAAGCACAGGCAACCCGCTCGCACGCCGGACGATGCCGCGCGGCCCCCCGCCGGGCAGGCGCGAAGCGTTTGGAGTGCGCCGGCTTCCAGCGGCGCTTTTCGTTCACGCGTTCAGGACGTCGGCGCGTCGGCGGCCACTGCTGGGCCCGCAGGCCCCGCCGGTCGCGACCGCGCCTCGAGGAACGCCTTCAGCTTCCCGGCCATCTCGCCGCCAAAACCAGGCACCTCGGCGATCTGCTCGACCGTCGCCAGCTTGAGACGTTGCACCGAACCGAACCGCTGCAGCAGCGCCGCCTTGCGCGTCCCCCCGATCCCGGGAAACTCATCCAGGACACTCTCGCTGATGCGCCGCAGCCGGAGTTGCGCATTGAAGCTGTTCGCGACGCGATGCGATTCATCGCGCACCCGCTGGAGCAACTTCACCGCCGGATGGTCCAAGCCCAGCCGCAAGGGTTCGCGGTCGCCGGGGCGGTAGATCTCCTCGTATTCCTTGGCCAACCCGATCACCGGGACCTCCGTCAGCCCCAACCGCGCCAGTTCCGCACAGGCGGCGTTCAACTGCCCTTTTGCCTCCGTCGATCAGAATGAGATCCGGCAACCCCGGGCGTGCCGGTCCCGACTTGCTGGCGGCCGCGTCCTCGTCGCGCCGGGGTCGGCGACCTTGAAACCGGGCACTCACATCGTCCATCGCGCGCTGAAGATCCCCGGGACTCGCCGCCCCCCGCTTCCGGGGCCCGTGCCTCTTCCCCGTTGCCCGGGGGCACCGACGGCCCCCCGCGCCCCGCCAGATCGGTCAGCAACCGCCGGTACCGCCGCTGAATGGTCTCTGCCACGCACGCACAGTCATCCTGGCCGGCCACCGACTTGATCCGGTAACGGCGATAGTTCGCCCGGTCCGGCCGGCCCCTCCAGAAGCTGACCAGGCTGGCCACTTTGAACGTGCCGCTGATGTTGGAAATGTCGAAGCCCTCGATGCGGTCCGGCGGGCGCGGCAGTCCAAGGGCCGTGGCCAACGCCTTGAGTTCGGCCTCCGGATTGAGGGTGACCGGCAGGGTGTACGGGACGCGCTCGAACTTGGCGGTGCGCTGCGTCGTCCGTTGCAGGTCCGCCAATAAATCGCGGAACCGCGCGGCCTGTTCGAAATCGAGAGCCGCCGCGGCCTCCTTCATGCGGGCCTCGAGTTCGGCGGCCATCTCCCCGCACTGGCCCGCAAGGAAATCCACCGCCGCACACACCTGCATCCGATACTGCTCGAGGGTGACGTTCCCGATGCAGGGCGCCGTGCACACCTTGAGATGGGCGTAGAGACAGTGCCGGTAATCGGCCTCGGTCGGCGTCAGCGGCCGACAGCCCCGCAAGTTGAACCGGTGCCGGATCAGGGCCAGCGTCCGCCGCGCCGAGCCGCCGCTCGCAAAGGGCCCGAAGTAGCGCGCACCATCGTCGGTTTCCAGCCGCGTGAGCGTGAATCGCGGGATCGGATCGTTCAGGTTCACTTTCACCAGCAGAAACCGCTTGTCGTCGCGGAAGCTGATGTTGTAACGCGGGCGGAACTCCTTGATCAGCCGCCCCTCGAGCAGCACCGACTCCGCGTCGCTCTTCACCATGTGGACGTCGAAATCGTGAATCGCCTCGACCAACGCCCGGAATTTCAGATCCCATCCCCGGCGTCGCGACGGCTGGAAGTACTGGCTTACCCGCCGCCGCAGGTCGCGCGCTTTCCCCACGTAGATCACCGTCCCGAACCGGTCCTTCATCAGGTACACGCCCGGCCGGTGGGACACCTGCGACAGCTTGCTGCGTATGTGCTCGCTAACCGACATCTTCCCTCACCTGCCCAGCCCTCCGTAGGAGTCGACGTCAGGAGGCTCAACCTCGGAGCAGAGTCTCGTCACCTCGACTCCTACCGCGCCCGCCTCCCCCGTAGGAGCCGACGTCAGGAGGCTCAACCTCGGAGCAGAGTCTCGTCACCTCGACTCCTACTTCGTCCGCCCCCGGACGGCAGCATGCCGCCGCACCCGCAGCCGGTCAACCTGGGCACTCACCTCCCTCGTCCCCCCGTCCCCACCCGCCTGCTGAACCTCCCCACGACAATCGCATCCCCACCACCGTCCCCGGACGCCAACCGCCCCTTGCCCGTCGGCCAACCCCACGGGTTCCTCCCGGGATACGCCCTCCCGAGAAACCCACTTGCTTTCCCAACACTTCGATTCAATGGTCTAAACGGTTTAGAGCTGGGCGCCGCCTGCCGCCAGGAACCGGCGACCCGGCTGGATGCTTGACGGCTATGAAGAGGATTCGCTGCTGCAATTGGTTTGGGCTCGTGACCCTCACCAGCGTCCTGCTCGCCACCTCGCCGGGCGGGCGAACGGCCAACGCCGCCCCCGCTCCCGAGGCCCGGCCCCGCATCGCGTCAATCCAGCTCGACAGCTTCGAAGTCATCGTGACCGTCCAGGTGCCGGAGGGCGTGCGGAAGGTCACCCTCGAATCCCGCCCGCGTCTCGGCGCCGGCAACTGGACCCCGCGCGCCGTGCAACGCCTCGAGGGCCAGGGCGGTCAACTCGTGTTCCGGCTCGCCCGCTCGGCCGCCCTGGAACTGCTGCGTGTCCGCGGTGATGCCGAAGAGCCCTTGCCTGCCGGCTATTACGCCGGCCCCACGACCTTCAACGGCCAGACCAGCGAAGGAACCGCCAGCCAGTCGCCCTTCGCCACCTGGCGGATGTTGGACGCCAACGGCCCGGCGGCACCGGAAGCGGGCGGCGGCGGAACCGCCGCACGCGAGGTCGTGGAATCAGACATCTGGGTAATCCGCGATCAAACGCTGTACTTCTTCAACCAGTACCGGGGCCTGCAGATCATCGATCTCACCACACCCGACCACCCGGTGGTGACCGGCAGGTTCCCGCTGCCGGCCGCGGGCGAGCAGATGTACCTCCTGGGCGAGCGGCACGTGGCGCTGCTGGCTCGGGCCGGCTGCACCTGGGGCCCGGACCAGGGCAGTCAGGTCCTCCTCCTCGAAGTCGTCGCGGGCCAGCCGCGTCTGCTCCGATCGCTGCCCATCCCCGGCCACATCCAGGAAAGCCGCCTCGTGGGCTCCGCCCTCTACGTCGCCTCGCAGACCTACCGCGCTGTGACGCTCCCGCCGGACCCGGATAACGGTCGGGCCACCGGCAGCGAGACCTGGGAGTACGGCTCCCAGATCTCGTCCTTCGACCTGAGCGACCCGGCGGCTCCCGTCGCGCGCAGCACCTTCTGGTATCCCGGCTACGGGCACGTCGTCGCTGCCACCGATCGTTTGCTCTTCGTCGGTCTCCAGGCGCCGAACGACTGGTGGCAAACCGAGATCCGACTCCTCGACATCGCGTCCCCGGACGGCACCATGGTCCCCACCGCCACCGTCCGCCCGGCCGGCCGCGTCGCCGACAAGTTCAAGCTGAACCTCAACGGGGACGTGTTCACCGTGATCTCCCACGTCTGGCGCTGGGGTGGCCGCGACGAAACCGTGAGCGTCCTCGAGACCTTCTCGCTCGCCGATGCCGCCCAACCGCGTCGCCTCGGCGAAATCCGCGTCGGACGGGGCGAAGCGCTCTTTGCCACCCGGTTCGATGGCGACCGCGCCTACCTGGTGACCTTCGAACGCATCGACCCGCTCTGGATCGTGGACCTCCGCGACCCGGCCAACCCGCGCTTGCTGGGCGAACTCGAGGTCCCCGGCTGGTCGACCTACATCCAGCCGCTCGGCGACCGCCTCGTCACCGTCGGCATCGCTTCCGAAACCAACTGGCAGGTCGCCGTCTCCCTTTTCGACGTGCGCGACCCCGCCCACCCGGCCCTCCTCGCCAAGGTCCCCCTTGGTGAGAACCACTCCTGGAGCGAAGCCAACTACGACGAAAAGGCGTTCACCGTGCTCCCGGACGCTGGCCTCATCCTCGTGCCCTACCAAGGCTACACGCAGCAGGGCTACGCCTCCCGCGTGCAGTTGATCGAGTTGACCTCCGACACTCTTACCGCCCGCGGCGTCATCGAGCACGCCCTCCAACCTCGCCGCGCCACCCTCCACGGCGAACGCATCCTGTCCCTGTCCGGCCGCGAACTGCTCGTCGTGGACGCCACCGACCGGGATCACCCCGGAGTTACCCACACCACCGAACTGGCCTGGCCCGTCGACCGCCTCTTCGCCGTCGACGATCACCTCGTCGAAATCGAGCGCGGTCTCTCCTGGGCCTACGAACCGACTCCCACCGTCCGCGTCGTGGCGACCGCAGATCCCGAAACGATCCTGGCTCGTCTGGCCCTGCCCCGGCCCGAGAGCGTCGTGGGTGCCACGCGCATCGGCCGCTACCTCCACGTGCTCCAGGCACAGGCCACGTCCTGGTTCCTCCCCCGTCCCCGAAGGTGGTGAGAACGCCGACCAGCCGCCTGCGCCCGTCCCTAACCTCTTCCTCACCGTGCTCGACCTCGCCGCTCTCCCCGCCCTGAGCGTCGTGGGAACGGCCGAGGTCGCGCTTGAGAACATGGGCTGGCTCAGTGATTTGCAGGCGTTCAACCCCCGCCCGGACGTGCTGGTTTGGGCCGGCGGTGCCTCCGGCTGGTGGCGCGGGCCGTGGCTGGGGGCGTCGCGCTCGACGCCCGCGGTCTGTGGCCCTGGTGGGGTGGGGGAGCCGGGGGCCAGTTCTTCGCCTTCGACATCCACGACCCGACCGCCCCGCGCTTTGCCTCCCTGACGCGGCTGGCCGAGGATGCCGACGCCTGGGGTTTCAGCGCCGTCCACCAGGCGGGCGAACTCCTGTTTGTCAGCCATCAACGTTCCGACTTCATCGAGTCCTGGCATCCGCCGGGCGCCAGCCCCGATCAAATCCGCGGCCAGTGGATCAGCCGTTACTACCTGAGCGTGCTCGACTTCACGGACCCCTTCTTCCCCACCGTCCGCCCTCCCGCCAACCTGCCGGGCCAGCTCGCCGCCCTGAGCCACCGCGGCGCCGTTCTCTACACGACTGGCCCGCATTGGGACCGCCAGGGACAGACCGACTGGACCCAGTTCCTCGATGCCCTCGCCTACGATGGCGTTCAAGCTTCCCTCATCACCAGCCTGAAACTCGGCTCCGACGGCGCCGTCCAGTCTGTCGCCATCGGCGACCACCTCGTCCTTGCCCGCTACGAGTCGACCCAGCAGACCACGGTCCTCGAGACCTGGCGGCTCACCGACCCCGGCGTTCTCACGAAGGTCGGCCTCGCCAAGCAGCCTGGCTACCCGAACCGCTTGCTCCACGCAGCCCCCTCCTGCTCCTGAACACCGCCCAGGAAGTCAGTGTCTACGACGCCACCGACCCCGCCCGCCTGACCCGCCTCGGCAGCGCCGTACCGGACGGATGCCTTTACCCCGACCTGTCGGCCGGCGTCGCCCTCACGGGCCCGCACGTCTTCCTCCCCCTCGGCGACTACGGAATCCTCCGGATCGAGTGGCGTTGACCGGGCCTCAA
The DNA here is from genome assembly GCA_027493615.1 of Verrucomicrobiota bacterium. Classification (GTDB taxonomy): domain Bacteria; phylum Verrucomicrobiota; class Verrucomicrobiia; order Limisphaerales; family J093; genus DSVZ01. The sequence goes on along the minus strand of JAOSKK010000012.1, from coordinate 400,020 downwards.
GCAGCGCGCCAGGCGCAGGGCAGGGGCCGCCGGCCCGATCGCCGGCAATTCCATGCTCGCCAAGTCATGGGCGAGATTCGGGCCATACTCCTCCGCCACAACTTCTTCTTGCTCTTGCCCTTGCTCTTGCTCGAGTCGCATCCCGCCTGAACCCACCTCAGAACTCCGGACTACCGCCGTTGCTTCGATGCGGCGCACGGCTCTGCGTGTGGGTGTCCGGCCTATTTCGACGTGCAGGTGGCCAGGGACAACTTACGACCGACCAAGGCCGGGGTGGAAAGCAAGAGCAAGAGCAAGAGCAGGAGCCACGCGTCGCTTGTCGGATTCGGGAACCGACGCGTTCCCCCAAAATGCGCCGAGATTCGCCCCAAACACGTGGCTTGGAGCTTCGTATGAACCACCCGACCCGTCACTCCCCAATCCCCGAGGTTCGGAATCAGTGGAGGGACGCCCCGTCTTGGATTCTCCGCCGATGACGAACATCGGGGATTGGGCTGAGGGAGGCGCTCCCTGAGCCTGTGGTGCGGGCTTCCAGCCTGCACCCCCGCGGTTCATGGCCCGTGAGCAGGTCCGGCCGGAACAGAACGCTTCCCTTGAGCTTTCAGCTTTGGACTACCGCTTCTTTTCATAGCCCAAGCCAGGGTCGCGAAGAGCCAGACAGCTTCCTGCGGCTTGCAGAAGACTCCGGGGGAAGGCAAGAATCCGCGCCGTCAGCCCGCCAGTGACCGGCACGCGTGAATCGACCACCTGGGGAAGCGGGGAGTCGTGTGAGGTGGCCCTGTGTAACCATCCCGCGCCCGTGGACGTCACAAGAGGCTGGACTTGGCCCACATGCTCAAAGTCACCACGAAAGGGCAGAACCGGCTCCGATGGCCGGTTCTGTTGCTATCTGGCTTGGTTGCGACCCTCGCCGGCTGCTCGAGTGCGCACTACCGGAAGTCCGCGGACGCTGACGTCTACCGCCTCATCGAGGACTTCGACCGGGCGGTCTTCGGGCATACCAACAAGTTCACCATCGACACGCCCTACTCGGGTCGGGACCCGAAGTCGGTGTTGCCGGCGGAGTTGATCGAGGATCGTCAGGCGACCAACCGGCGGTTGATCAACGTCGAAGAGGCCCTCCGGCTGGCCAAGACTTACAGCCGGGAGTACCAGACCCAACGCGAGCAACTGTACCTCAGCGCTCTGAGCCTCACCGGCGCCCGGTACGCCTTTTCCCCGCAGTTTGTGGCGCAATCCACCGCGAACATCTCGGGAACGGAAGGTACCGCCGAACAGGCTTCCCTCCGCAGCAGCGTGGGGGTCAGCCAATTGCTCAAGAGTGGTGGGCGGCTCAGCCTGGCCCTGGGCAACGATCTGGTGCGGCTCTTCACGCGACCGTTCTTCGCCGGCAATCCGCCCGTGGCGGTCGGCAATGACTCGGCCATCAGCCTCCTCTCGGTCAACCTGGCGCAGCCGCTGCTCCGCGGCTTCGGCAAGAATGATCCGACGGTCGAGGCCCTGACACAGGCCGAGCGCAACGTCGTCTACGCCGTCCGCAGCTTCAGCCTGTACCAGAACCAGTTCGCCGCCAACACCGTGAGCGCCTACTTCGCCCTTCTGGGTCAGAAGCGCAACGTCCGCAACAACTACACCAACTACCTCCGCCGCGTGGAAACCCGCGAGTACGTCGAGGCCCGGTCCGTCGACCGCGAAAGCCGCAGCCGGGTCGATGAGATGCGCAATTCCGAACTGAGCGCCCGCATCGGCTACGTTAACTCCGTCGCCAATTACCTCAATGCCCTCGATGCCTTCAAGATCCGCCTGGGCCTCCCCATCACCGAGGTCCTCGCGCTGGAGGACGCGGACTTGGGTGAACTCGAGGAGGCGGGGTTGATCCGGGTGGACATCAGCCAGGATGCCGCCTTCCGCATGGCCGTGGAAAAGCACATGGACATCCTCAACGCCATCGACCGCTTCGAGGACAGCAAACGTAAGGTCCGCCTCGCCGCCGACCAGTTGCGGGCCGGCCTGAACATCACCGGCCGGGGCGACTGGCAGTTCGAGGAGGCCTACGACTACACCGACTTTGATCCCGACAAGTTGCGCTGGTCGGCCGGCCTCTCCCTCGACCTGCCCCTGGACCGCTTGCGCGAACGCAACTCCTACCGCTCCACCCTCATCTCCTTCGAGTCCCAGTTGCGCAGCCTCGTCACCACCCTCGACAACTTCCGCGACCGCATCGAGACGGGCCTGCGCAACCTCGAACGCGAGCGCCTCAACTACGTCAGCCGCCAGGAAGCCCTCCGCGTCGCCGAGCGGCGCGCCGACAACGACCAGTTGCTCTTCCGCGCCGGGCGCCTGCAGATCATCAACCTGCGTCAGTCCCAGGACGACCTCATCGCCGCCCAGAACGCCATCACCGACGCCATCGTCGCCTACCAGAACAACCGCCTGGCCCTCCTCCTGGACCTCGGCCTGCTGATCGCCGAACGCGACCGCTTCTGGCTCAGCGATCCCCTCGCCGGCGTGCTCCTCGACAGCCAGCGCGGCCGCCCCCCCTCGAAATGCCCGAGGACACCCTCATCCCCCTGACCAATTCCTCGAACCCGTCCTATGAACCCCTTCCTGCAAAAACTCCCCGCGCCCCTGCGCGAGCGCCCGTGGTTGCTGGGCGTGGCTGTGGTCGCCCTCGGCTTCCTGCTCCTGCTCCTCTTCCGCTCCTCCGCCACCACTACCACCGCCACCGCCTTCCACACCGTCAAACGCGGCGACTTCACCGTCTCCATCGTCGAAGGCGGCACCCTCGCCGCCGTCAGCGAAATCAGTATCCGCAATGAGGTCGAAGGCACCGCCCGCATCATCTATATCGCCAAGGAGGGAACCTACGTGAAGAAGGGCGACCTCCTCGTCGAGCTGGATTCCGCCCAGGCTCAAGACCAGGTCAACCAGCAGGAAATCAACTTCGAAAAGGCCACCAACGCCCTGATCGCCGCCCAGTTGACCCTCGACATCCAGCGCAGCCAGACCAACAGCGACATCAGCGCCGCCAAGCTCAAACTCTACTTCGCGGAGCTGGACCTCAAGAAGTTCGAACAGGGACAGCGCTCCGTCGAGTTCATCGAGGCCAGCAACAAGGTCCTCCAGGCCGAGGCCAACCTCGCCATCAGCCTCGAGGACTACATGAATACCACCAACCTGACCGCCAAGGGCTACGAAACCAAACAGCGCGAGGACCAGGACCGCCTCAAGGTCATGAGCAGCCAGAACTCGCTCATCAGTGCCACCAACTCCATCTTCATCCTCACCCAGTTCGAACACGAGAAACTCGCCGCCAGTACCGCTCCGACGTCGAGGAGGCCCGCAAGGAACTCGACCGCGTCGTGGCCACCAGCGAACGCCGCATCGCCCAGTACGTCGCTGACCTGCTCACCCAGTCCAACACCCTCGTCCTCAATGCCCGCAAGCTCGAACGCGACCGGAAAAACCTCGAGGCCTGCCGCATCTACGCCCCCAGGAAGGCCTCGTCGTCCACCCCATGTCCGACGACATGCGCTTCCGCAGCGACGCCATGGTCGAGGAGGGCGCCACCGTCCGCAATCGCCAGGAGCTCATCAAACTCCCCGATGTCTCCCGCATGAAGGTCACCGTCAAGGTCCATGAGTCCACCGTCAACATGGTCCGCCCCAACCAGCCCGCCTTCGTTGTCCTCGATTCCATGCCCGACCAGGCCTTCCGCGCTCGCGTCGAACGCGTCGCCCTCCTGCCCGACACCACCAGCCGCTTCGGCAACCCCAACCTCAAGGTCTACAACACCGAAATCCACATCGACGACCATCTGCCCGACGTCAAACCCGGCGTCTCCGCCCGCGCGGAAATCATCATCACCACCATCGCCGATGCCCTCTCCGTTCCCATTCAGGCCGTCACCACCTTGAAGGGAAAACAGGTCTGTTACCGCCTTGAAGGGGGTCAGCCCAAACCTGTCCCCGTCGAGGTTGGCCTGTTCAATACCCGCTTCATCCAGATCGTCTCCGGCCTCAACGAAGGCGATCGCGTGCTCCTCTCGCCGCCCTTCGACGCCGAACAGCGCGACCTCGAAGGCACGGTCCTGACCGCCGAGGACCGCGCCCGCGTCACCGCCACCAACGCGCCGCCCGCCACCACCAGTCGAGCCGGTCCCATCGGCGCGCCGGATTTGGCAGCCACCCGCGGACCGCAGTCTGCCGGCGGACCCGGCGGTGTCGCCGGCTCCCCCACTGCAGGCGGCTTCGCACCCCCGCCTTCGCCGGCAATACCCCGCCCAGCGCCACTGCCGTCCCGGACGGTGCCGCGCCCGACGCTGCGGGAGCCGGCCGCCGTGGCGGCCAGCGCGGTGGTGCCGGCTTTGATCGCGAGGCCATGACCCGGCAGTTCGACAAGGACGGCGACGGCCAGCTCAACGACGAGGAGCAGCAGGCCATGCGCGAAGCCATGCGCCAGCGCTTCAGTGGGCAGGGAGGACCAGGGGGTCCCGGTGGTCCGGGCGCTGGAGGCGGCATCGGTGACCAGGGCGGTGGCCGCGGCAACCGCCAGGGCGGAGGATTTGGCGGCGGTGAAGGCGGTGCGGGTGCCGAGCCCAGGGCCAGTCGCGGTCGTCCGCAGTCCGAGTAGCCGGCGCCCCATACCCTGCTCCCGTGAACGGCTCGACCCCAGCCCCCCGCCCGATGATTCGGACCCTGGGTCTCGAAAAGACCTACGTGCTCAGCGCCGAGAACATCGTCCGCGCCCTGCGCGGCGTGGACCTCGAGATCACCCAGGGCTCCTACGTGGCCATCATGGGCCCCTCCGGCTCAGGCAAGTCCACGATTCTCAACCTGCTCGGCTGCCTGGACCGGCCCTCCGCCGGCCAGTACTTCCTGGGCGACCAGGACGTGTCCCGGATGGACGACGACGCGCTGTCTGAGGTGCGCGGCCGCCGCATCGGTTTCATCTTCCAGTCCTATAACCTCATTGCTCAGCTCACCGTCCTCGAGAACATCCAGGTGCCCCTGTTCTACCAGGGCCGCAACCTGGCCCATACCCACGAGCACTGCGTGGAGCTTGCCAACCTCGTCGGCCTCGGCGACCGCCTCGACCACCGTCCCAACCAGCTCTCCGGCGGCCAGCAGCAGCGCGTCGCCATCGCCCGCTCCCTGGTGAACGATCCCTGATCATTCTCGCCGATGAACCCACCGGCAACCTCGACTCCCGCACCGGCGCCGAAGTGCTCGACCTCATTGACCACCTCAACCGAAGCGGCAAGACCATCATCCTCGTCACCCACGGCGATGAGGTCGCGTCCCGCGCCCACCGCGTGATTCACATGAAGGACGGCCTGATTGACCGCGAGGTGGTCAATCGCGCCGCCCCCGTTTCTGCCTGACCCATGCTGCGCATCCAGTTCATCAGCACCGTCAAGCTCGGCTTCAAGAGCCTGCTGCTCCACAAGCTGCGCTCGGTGCTGACCATGCTCGGCATCATCTTCGGCGTCTGCTCGGTCATCGCCATGCTCGCCATCGGTGAAGGCGCCTCCTACGAGGCCCAGGAACGCATCAAGAAGCTCGGCAGCAACAACGTCCTCATCAACAGCCTCAAACCGGCCGCCGAGGCCGCGCAGTCCGGCGCCTCCATGCGCAGCTTCCAGATCGACTACGGCCTCACCTACAAGGACGGCGCCCGCCTCCAGTCCACCATCCCCGGCGTGCGGCGCGTCCTGCCGATGCGCATCATCCGCGAAAGCGTGCGCTTCAGTCGCAACGAGGTTCCCTGCCAGGTCATCGGCACGCTCCCCTTCTACCCCGAGGTCACCCGCATCGATCTCCTCCGCGGCCGCTTTCTCTGCCAGATGGACGAGACCTGGCAGAACAACGTCTGCGTCATCACCGCCGGCCTTTCGCGCCGTCTCTTCCCCTACCAGGATCCGCTTCTCCACGCCGTGAAGATCGGCGAGTTCTACTACCGCGTCGTCGGCATCATCCAGGAGACCAGCGCGTCCGACCAGCGACCCCAGACCGGCCAGATGGAGGGCGAGCCCTCGACAACAACGTCTATATCCCGCTTTCCACTTCGCGCGTCCGGTTCGGCGAAGTCCTGATCCGCCGTTCCGCCGGCAGTTTCCAGGCCGAGAAAGTGGAGCTGCACCGCATCATCGTGCAGATGCAGGACCTCGCCGCCGTCGAAACCGCTGATCCCCAGATCAAGACGGTCCTGGACCGCTTCCACGACCAGAACGACTACGAGGTCATCGTACCCCTCGAACTGCTCCGTGCCGCCGAGGAAACCAAGCGCACGTTCAACATCGTGCTGGGCTCCATCGCCGCCATCTCGCTGCTCGTCGGCGGCATCGGCATCATGAACATCATGCTGGCCACCGTCACCGAGCGCACCCGCGAGATCGGCGTGCGCCGTGCCCTCGGCGCCAAGAAGCGCGACATCGTCACCCAGTTCCTCGTCGAGACCGTCGTCCTCTCCGTCGGCGGCGGCTGATCGGCGTCCTCGTCGGCGTCGTGACCCCGGTGGTGGTGACGCATCTCACCAAGATGCCCACCATCGTCACGCCCTGGTCCGTGCTGCTCGCCTTCGGCATCTCGGGTGCCGTCGGCATCGTCTTCGGTCTCTACCCGGCCCGCGCCGCCGCCAACCTCGATCCCATCGAGGCCCTCCGCCACGAGTAGCACGAGCCCGGCCGCCCCACGCCCCGAGGATCCCCGTCCATCGGCCGGGGCCAGCCGCGTGCCGCCTTTCACGGCTTGCCTTGGCTTCGTGCTGCGCCAAGCTTCGCCCTTGCTGCGCTGGGTTCGCAATGCATGGTGCACCGGTCGCGCCCTACTCGCCGCCGCCGCCGGCACGGCCCTGGCCCTGGCTTTTCCCTTGCCGGGCTGGGCCGGGCTGGCTTGGGTTGCCCCCGGCCTCCTCCTCCTCGCAACCGCCGGCACTCGCGGTGGGCACGTCTTCCGCCTGGGCTACCTCGCCGGTCTCTGCCACAACTTCATCGCCCTGCGCTGGCTGCTGCACATCCCTTTCCCCGCCGGCGCGGTGGCCGGCTGGCTGGCCCTCAGCGCGTACCTCGCCCTCTACCCCGCCCTATGGGTCTGGCTGTGCTGGCGGTTCTTCCCGCGCCACGGGTTTCCCCCGCCTCGCCGGCCCCAACGCCCGCGGACGACCTGCCACGCTGGTTGGCTCCTCTTCAGTCGGTCGCCATGCTCCCCTGGGTTTCCCGCCTTCTTTGGGGGCTGTTCTGTGCCGCCGCGTGGGTCACCACCGACATGATCACGGACCACCTCTTCAGCGGTTTCCCTGGAAGCCGCTGGGGGTCTCGCAGCACCAGCTCACCCCCTCCTCCAGATCGCGTCGGTCACCGGCGTTCCCGGTGTGTCCTTTCTCGTCGTCTGGTCCTCCGTGGCGTTGTTGCTCGCCTCGGTGCGTCTCGCCTTCCGTGTCGCCGCCCCTTCCTCGCCTGGCTTCCCTTCGAGTCAGCCGCGCGCCCTGCTCCCGCCCGCGCTCGCCCCCACCTCGGGTGGCCCCCTGGCCTCGTTGCGGCTGCCGATGTTCACCGACCTCGGCCTGCCGCTGCTCGCCGTCCTCACCGTCACGTTCTGGGGCGCCCGCCAACTGGTCAGCCCCGTCGACCACCCCCCGCGAACTACGCCTTGCCCTCGTCCAGCCCAGCATCCCGCAACGCCTCCTCTGGGACGACCGCGAAGCCACCAACCGCTTCCGTCAGCTCCTCGACCTCAGCTCCCTCGCCCTCGCCGCCCAACCCCACCTCCTCGTCTGGCCCGAAGCCTCCCTCCCCAACCTCAGCGACGCCGACTACCGCGCACTCATCGACCTCATCGCCCATCACCGCATCTGGATGATCCTCGGCGCCGATGACGCGGAGCGACGTCCCGAGGGCGGCTTCGACGCCTACAACAGCGCCTTTCTCTTCGATCCCACGGGCCATTACCGCACCACCTATCGCAAACAGCGCCTCGTGATCTTCGGCGAGTACATCCCCCTCGAACGTTGGTTGCCGTTCCTGAAGCACTTCACCCCCATCGAAGGCAGCTTCACCCCCGGCCCCGGCCCCGTCCCGTTCGTCCTCACCAACCCCCCCGTCAACCTCTCCGTCCTCATCTGCTTCGAGGACGTCTTCGCCCGGGACACCCGCCTCCATGTCACCCCGGATACCGACTTCCTCCTCAACCTCACGAACAACGGCTGGTTCGGGGAAAGCGCCGCCCAATACCAGCACGCCGCCAACGCCGTCTTCCGCGCCATCGAGAACGGTGTGCCTCTCGTGCGCTGCGCCAACAACGGTCTCACCTGCTGGATCGACGAGCGCGGCCGCCTCCGCCAAGCCCTCGGCTGGCCCGACGGCAACATCTACGCCCCCGGTTTTCTCAGCGTCCGCCTGCCCCTTGGGCCGCCGGACCGCGCACGCCCCCGACCTTCTACCGGCGTCACGGCGATGTCTTCGGCTGGACCTGCACCGCCCTCGTCGCCTTTGGCCTCGTCGCCCGCCTCCGCCCCCGCCGCCGCACGTGAGCGGCGCACGACGCGGAAGGCAGAAGGAAGAATGAAAAACGCCAATGGGGCCTCCCGCCTGGTGGTTCGTGGCCCCTTCCCATGAACCTGGCAGGGTTGGGCGCGCGCGGCAGCGTCGGAGTCATGACTGATCCCCTTCGCTTACTGGGCCTTGGGGGCGGGCAGCACCGTAAGGCCGAGCTGCTTGGCCAGGCGGTGCAGCGTGCGCTGCTTGGTCTCGAGCACGCGGGCCTCGTAGCGGGCGAGCCCCGCCTCAACGAAGTCCAGGCCCTTAACCATCGTCTGCCAGATGAACACCGCCAGCTTGCGTGCCGTGGCGATGATCGCCACCAACCCACCACGGCGGGCGGCCATGCGGCGGTAGAAGCCGCCCAAGGCCATGTTCTTGCTCCGGGCCAGGCTGCGGGCCATGACACACAACAGGCGCCCCGCCCGGTTGCGTTTGCGTCCGGTCCCCCGGTGGCGTTTGCCACTCTGGTGGCTGCCCGGAGCCAGCCCCAGCCAGGAGGTAAAGTGCTTGGCCGTGGCCCAGGCTTTGAGATCCAGGCCGATCTCCCCGATCAACTGCAGTACGCTGTAGGAGGTGCAGGCCGGCAGGACGGTGAGATCCCGCCCTCCACACAAACGCCGGATCAACTCGTCCAGGCCCGGGATGACCGGCGCGTGGAGACCCGGTCGCTTGCGAGCGACCGGTCCCGGAGAACCGGAGTCCGGGTCCTTCGCACCGGGGAGGGTCGCTTGCAGTGCCTGCAGCACCTGGTGGATCTGCGCGTCGCAAGCCGCGATCTGACCCTGGTAGTGCTTCCAGCTCTCCCAGGCTTGGCGCAGGGCGAAGAGGTGCTCCTCGGCCCAGGTCCCGCGCAGGGCTTCCTGCACCCGCTCGGCCTTGCGCTTCTGGATTTGCGCATCGCACAACGCCAGCAAACGCAGCGGTTGGCGCTCGCCCGCCAGGATGGCTTCGATCACTGCCCGCCCGCTGACGCCCACCAGGTTGCTGATCACGTCGTGGAGCTTGACGTTCATCCGTTCCAGCGCCTTCTGCATGTGCTGCACATGGCTGGCGGCCAGCGTCAGATGGTCCTGCCGCAACCGCAGGTAGTCCTGCAGCCGGCGGATGTGCGCCGGCGGCACAAAGCCGCCCCGCAACAACCCGTGGGCATGCAACGTCGCACCCCACTGGCAATCCTGCATGTCGGTCTTGCGCCCGGGCAGGTTGCGCGTGTGCTTGCCGTTGACCATGAGCACCCGCAGGCCGGCCGCCTCCAAAACCCCGTAGAGCGGCAGCCAGTACACGCCGGTAGCTTCCATCGCTACCGAGCGCACCCCCTGCGCCTGCAACCAGTCGCGCAGCCGGTGCAACTCGCCGGTCACGGCCCCGAAGACTTCCGGCCGTCCTCCGGCAATGGACACATGCATGTGTTCGCTGCCCACGTCCACGAAGGCAGCCTGCGAATCCAACACGGGCAAGGTGGTATTCATCGTGGTCCAAGTCGCGGCCGCCTCCCGCCCGAAGGCGTCCTTGAAAGGACAAACCTCTCCAACGGGATACACCGACCACCCGGCCGGTGCTCGCCAAACTGCGCAGTTGTCCGCCTCCGGAACCAGTCTTCCCACCGGGCATCCGATGGCACCACATCTAACGACGGTCACGCTGCGGGAGCTGCCGCGCGCGCCCAACCCTGCCAGGTTCATGGCCTCTGAGCAGGTCCAAAAGGAACAGGCCGCTTCCCATGAACCTACCCCTCGGCCTTGAGTTCGGCGAGGCTGGGGAGGACCACGCGGCCGAGCTGTTTGGCCAAGCGTTGCAGGGCCCGGCGCTTGGTTTCGAGCACTTGCTCTTCGTACTGGGCCAACCCGCGTTCGACATACTCCACCCCTTTGACCATCACCCGCCAGAACCACTCGGCCAGCTTCCGCGCCAAGGCGATGTTAGCCACCAAGCCACCGCGCCGCCCAGCCATGCGACGGTAATAACCACCCAGGGCGATATGCTTACTGCGCGCCAGGCTCCGTCCCATCACGCAGAACAGCCGCCCGGCCCGGTTGCGCTTGCGCCCCACCGACCCGTGGCGCTTGCCGCTCTGGTGGCTGCCCGGGGCCAGTCCCAGCCAGGCGGTGAAGTGTTTCTCCGTCGCCCAGCGGCTCAAATCGGTGCCCACTTCGGCGATCAGTTGCAGGAGACTGTAGTCGGTGTGGGCGGGCAGCACGGTGAGATCCTTGCCGCCGCACAAGCGGACCAGCAGGCCGTGCAGTCCCGGGATCTGTGGCGCGTTCACCCCCGGACGTTTGACCGCCACAGGTGTGGTCCCCGCCGCGGGGGCTGGGCACGCCGGACCGTGGATCTGGTGCAGCACCGCTTCGATCTGTCGGTCACACGCCGCAATCTGGCGTTGGAAGTGTTGCCAGTCCTCGACCGCTTGCTGCAGCGCGAAGAGATGTTCCTCGGCCCAAGTTCCGCGCAGCGACTCCTTCACCTCAGCGGCCTTCTTCTGCCGAATCTGCACATCGCACAGCCCCAGCAACCGCTCCGGAGCACGCTCGCCGGCCAGGATCGCCCCGATCACCTTCTGCCCGCTGGTGCCGACCAGACTGCTGATGACATCGTGCAGTTTGATGTTCATCCGTTCCAAGGCCTTCTGCTGATGCTGCACGCACGCCGCCGCGCTGGTCAGATGATCGGTGCGCAGCCGCACGTAGTCCTGCAGGCGGCGGATGTCGGCCGGGGGCACGAAGCCCGCACGCAACAGACCGTGGGCATGGAGCGTGGCACCCCATTGGCAGTCCTTCATGTCGGTCTTGCGTCCGGGCAGGTTACGGGTCTGCCGACCGTTGACCATCAGGACCTCCAAACCGGCCGCTTCCAGCACGCCGTAGAGGGGCAGCCAATAGACGCCGGTGGCTTCCATGGCGATGGACTTGACGCCGCGCGCCTGCAGCCAGTCGCGCAGTCGGTGGAGTTGGCAGGTAACGGTGCCGAAGACCTCGGGCGGACCGCCACCGATGGAGACAAACATCTGCTCACTGCCGACATCAACGAAGGCAGCCAGCGGATTGAGCACGGGCAGGGTTGGGACTGGATTCATAGGTTGTCTGGCCCCGACACCGCAAGCCCGGTGGAGTTCTGGGAGAAACAAATCTTCCCAACGGGAAAACCCACAAGGGCCTCACCAAAATGCGCAGAAGTCCACCACCGGAACCAGTCTCTCCACCGGGCACAAGGCACCAAAGGATACGAACGGTCACACTGCTCTTGGTGTCGCAGCACGCTGGCGATGCTGCCAGGTTCATGGCCGGTGAGCAGGTCCGAAAGGAACAAGGAACTCTCCATGAACCTGGCAGGGTTGGGCGCGCGCGGCAGCGTCGGAGTCATGACTGATCCCCTTCGCTTACTGGGCCTTGGGGGCGGGCAGCACCGTAAGGCCGAGCTGCTTGGCCAGGCGGTGCAGCGTGCGCTGCTTGGTCTCGAGCACGCGGGCCTCGTAGCGGGCGAGCCCCGCCTCAACGAAGTCCAGGCCCTTAACCATCGTCTGCCAGATGAACACCGCCAGCTTGCGTGCCGTGGCGATGATCGCCACCAACCCACCACGGCGGGCGGCCATGCGGCGGTAGAAGCCGCCCAAGGCCATGTTCTTGCTCCGGGCCAGGCTGCGGGCCATGACACACAACAGGCGCCCCCGCCCGGTTGCGTTTGCGTCCGGTCCCCGGTGGCGTTTGCCACTCTGGTGGCTGCCCGGAGCCAGCCCCAGCCAGGAGGTAAAGTGCTTGGCCGTGGCCCAGGCTTTGAGATCCAGGCCGATCTCCCCGATCAACTGCAGTACGCTGTAGGAGGTGCAGGCCGGCAGGACGGTGAGATCCCGCCCTCCACACAAACGCCGGATCAACTCGTCCAGGCCCGGGATGACCGGCGCGTGGAGACCCGGTCGCTTGCGAGCGACCGGTCCCGGAGAACCGGAGTCCGGGTCCTTCGCACCGGGGAGGGTCGCTTGCAGTGCCTGCAGCACCTGGTGGATCTGCGCGTCGCAAGCCGCGATCTGACCCTGGTAGTGCTTCCAGCTCTCCCAGGCTTGGCGCAGGGCGAAGAGGTGCTCCTCGGCCCAGGTCCCGCGCAGGGCTTCCTGCACCCGCTCGGCCTTGCGCTTCTGGATTTGCGCATCGCACAACGCCAGCAAACGCAGCGGTTGGCGCTCGCCCGCCAGGATGGCTTCGATCACTGCCCGCCCGCTGACGCCCACCAGGTTGCTGATCACGTCGTGGAGCTTGACGTTCATCCGTTCCAGCGCCTTCTGCATGTGCTGCACATGGCTGGCGGCCAGCGTCAGATGGTCCTGCCGCAACCGCAGGTAGTCCTGCAGCCGGCGGATGTGCGCCGGCGGCACAAAGCCGCCCCGCAACAACCCGTGGGCATGCAACGTCGCACCCCACTGGCAATCCTGCATGTCGGTCTTGCGCCCGGGCAGGTTGCGCGTGTGCTTGCCGTTGACCATGAGCACCCGCAGGCCGGCCGCCTCCAAAACCCCGTAGAGCGGCAGCCAGTACACGCCGGTAGCTTCCATCGCTACCGAGCGCACCCTGCGCCTGCAACCAGTCGCGCAGCCGGTGCAACTCGCCGGTCACGGCCCCGAAGACTTCCGGCCGTCCTCCGGCAATGGACACATGCATGTGTTCGCTGCCCACGTCCACGAAGGCAGCCTGCGAATCCAACACGGGCAAGGTGGTATTCATCGTGGTCCAAGTCGCGGCCGCCTCCCCGCCCGAAGGCGTCCTTGAAAGGACAAACCTCTCCAACGGGATACACCGACCACCCGGCCGGTGCTCGCCAAACTGCGCAGTTGTCCGCCTCCGGAACCAGTCTTCCCACCGGGCATCCGATGGCACCACATCTAACGACGGTCACGCTGCGGGAGCTGCCGCGCGCGCCCAACCCTGCCAGGTTCATGGCCTCTGAGCAGGTCCAAAAGGAACAGGACGCTTCCCATGAACCTACCCCTCGGCCTTGAGTTCGGCGAGGCTGGGGAGGACCACGCGGCCGAGCTGTTTGGCCAAGCGTTGCAGGGCCCGGCGCTTGGTTTCGAGCACTTGCTCTTCGTACTGGGCCAACCCGCGTTCGACATACTCCACCCCTTTGACCATCACCCGCCAGAACCACTCGGCCAGCTTCCGCGCCAAGGCGATGTTAGCCACCAAGCCACCGCGCCGCCCAGCCATGCGACGGTAATAACCACCCAGGGCGATATGCTTACTGCGCGCCAGGCTCCGTCCCATCACGCAGAACAGCCGCCCGGCCCGGTTGCGCTTGCGCCCCACCGACCCGTGGCGCTTGCCGCTCTGGTGGCTGCCCGGGGCCAGTCCCAGCCAGGCGGTGAAGTGTTTCTCCGTCGCCCAGCGGCTCAAATCGGTGCCCACTTCGGCGATCAGTTGCAGGAGACTGTAGTCGGTGTGGGCGGGCAGCACGGTGAGATCCTTGCCGCCGCACAAGCGGACCAGCAGGCCGTGCAGTCCCGGGATCTGTGGCGCGTTCACCCCCGGACGTTTGACCGCCACAGGTGTGGTCCCCGCCGCGGGGGCTGGGCACGCCGGACCGTGGATCTGGTGCAGCACCGCTTCGATCTGTCGGTCACACGCCGCAATCTGGCGTTGGAAGTGTTGCCAGTCCTCGACCGCTTGCTGCAGCGCGAAGAGATGTTCCTCGGCCCAAGTTCCGCGCAGCGACTCCTTCACCTCAGCGGCCTTCTTCTGCCGAATCTGCACATCGCACAGCCCCAGCAACCGCTCCGGAGCACGCTCGCCGGCCAGGATCGCCCCGATCACCTTCTGCCCGCTGGTGCCGACCAGACTGCTGATGACATCGTGCAGTTTGATGTTCATCCGTTCCAAGGCCTTCTGCTGATGCTGCACGCACGCCGCCGCGCTGGTCAGATGATCGGTGCGCAGCCGCACGTAGTCCTGCAGGCGGCGGATGTCGGCCGGGGGCACGAAGCCCGCACGCAACAGACCGTGGGCATGGAGCGTGGCACCCCATTGGCAGTCCTTCATGTCGGTCTTGCGTCCGGGCAGGTTACGGGTCTGCCGACCGTTGACCATCAGGACCTCCAAACCGGCCGCTTCCAGCACGCCGTAGAGGGGCAGCCAATAGACGCCGGTGGCTTCCATGGCGATGGACTTGACGCCGCGCGCCTGCAGCCAGTCGCGCAGTCGGTGGAGTTGGCAGGTAACGGTGCCGAAGACCTCGGGCGGACCGCCACCGATGGAGACAAACATCTGCTCACTGCCGACATCAACGAAGGCAGCCAGCGGATTGAGCACGGGCAGGGTTGGGACTGGATTCATAGGTTGTCTGGCCCCGACACCGCAAGCCCGGTGGAGTTCTGGGAGAAACAAATCTTCCCAACGGGAAAACCCACAAGGCCTCACCAAAATGCGCAGAAGTCCACCACCGGAACCAGTCTCTCCACCGGGCACAAGGCACCAAAGGATACGAACGGTCACACTGCTCTTGGTGTCGCAGCACGCTGGCGATGCTGCCAGGTTCATGGCCGGTGAGCAGGTCCGAAAGGAACAAGGAACTCTCCATGGACCGCCTGACCCGTCACTCCCCAATCCCCGATGTTCGTAATCGGTGGAGGAACTCCCCGTGCTGGTTTATCCGCCGATCACGAACATCGGGGATGGGTCTGAGGGAGGCGCTCCCTGAACCTGTGGTGCGGGCTGCCAGCCTGCACCCCCGCGGTTCATGGGCGCTGAGCAGGTCCAAAAGGAACAGGACGCTTCCCTTGAGCTTTGAGCTTTGAGCTTCTCCCTCCTTCGCCCTTCGCCCTTCGCCCTTCGCCCCTACGGCTCCCTCGGCGCCGCGACCAGCGCAAACCGGTTCGTCGCTCCTACCGTCACCTGCCCCTCGAACCGGGCGTTGCTGAACAGGAACTGGAGCGCCGCCTGATTCGTCAACAGCGCCGCCTGCTGCTCGAGCACCGGCGCCCCCACGAAGTTGGTCACCAGCAGATTCCCAGTCACCCGCACCTGCTGTTGGAGGCCCCGATTCGTCCCCAGCGCCGTCACCCCCACCACCGCCGGCACCGGCAATCCCGCGCTACCCGCATGCTCCTGCTCTCGCCCCACGGCCGCTCGTGTCACCCGCAACGCCTCCTTGCCGGCCCCGGGCTGGTCGGCGCCGACCGCTGGAGAGGAGCCTGGGTCAGCACCACCGTCGGCGTCTGCGGCACCGCCAGTTCCGCGCGATACACCGAGCCGTCCTCGTCCACGATCTGCAACTCCCGTCCCGTCTGCACGAACTGAAACGAGTTCAGTGCCGGCAACGTCGGCGCCGTGGCCTGCTGGCTGAAACGCACCCGCACCGGTGAATCAGGTCCCCCAGCCTGGTAGGCTGCACCCGCTGGTTTCAGTGCTGACAGCGGGGCCGGTGGGGCAACCGGCGTCGGCGACGACGCAACCGTCGGTCCACCTGCACCCAGAAGCTCCCCGTCCGCACGGGGCGAGCCAAAGCGTCCCCCGCCGCTCGCGCGGCGGGTGCCGGTGTCGGAGCGATCCCCGAAGCGGCTCCCGGCTCCGCGGCGGTGGAGGGCTTGACTGCCACCTCGAAGCGCACTTCGTTCGCCCGCCACCACCACGACCCCACCGCGACCAGCGCCACCACCATCGTCGCCCAGACCCACGGCCGGCGGAACAACGCCAGCCAATGCCAGCCGCCCGCTTCCCCGGCCGCCCTGCCCAACCGCACCGCGCGCTCGACTTCCCGTTGCAGCCGGGACCGCACGTGGCCCGGCATCGCAAGCGGGTTCCCCAGCGCCTGGCGCCGCCGCGCCGCGTACGCCGTGAGCACGGCTTCCATCCGTTGGCGAGGCTCGTCATTCATGACCGGTTCAAGAGTTAGACGGGATCGGACCTCCCTCCCCAACCGGCAGCGTGCCCCGATACAGCTCGGCCAGCCGGCTCGGCACGTCTGCAGCCGTGACCCCGCCGCCTTCACGCTGATCCCCAGTTCGCGCGCCAGTTCGGCATGGCTCAAGTCGCCAAAGTATCGCAGCTCGATCAGTTCCCGACACGGATCGCCGAGCCGATCCAGCGCCGCCCGCAACTGCCGGCCTTCTTCCAGCCGGTCCAGGACTTCGTCGGGTCGTTCTGCCTCACCCGGCCGGTCCACCGGACGTCCGGTCTCCGGGTCCGGCGCGTCCAGGGAGATCGGCGCCCGCCCGCCGCCCCGCTTTGCGGCATTACGCTTCTCGATCCAATCCCGCGCCTTGTTCATGGCGATGCGAAACAGCCAGGTCTGCAGTGCGCTCCGCCCTTGAAACGCCGCCAGGTTCCGCACCGCCGACAGGAACACCTCCTGGCACAAATCCTCCACGTCCTCCGCCGTCAACTCCGGGCAGAGCTGATACAGAAACCGCCCCACCGGATCGTATTGCTGGCCGAACAGCTCGTCCCACGCCGAGGCTTCCCCGCGCGGCACCGCGCCACCAGGATGGACTCAGCCTCAGACATCGAACGGGCAAAAGGCTTTGCTTTTGCAGACCGGCTGTTTCACCGTTTTCGCCATGACGAAGGCGCTGGCGCTCATCTTCTATGAAAACCTCCTGACCGGCAATCGGTTGCTCAACCGCCTGAGCGACCTCGATTACCGGACCCTCGTCGTCAGCGATCTGGCCACCTTCCAGGAACAGGCCGCCCGGGAAACCCCCTCGTCGTCCTCCTCGAACTCGGCGCCCTCACCGACCGCGTCGCCGCCGTCATCCGCAGCCTCCGCGCCGCCCCCGAAACGCAGCACATCCCCGTCGTTGCCTACACCGGCCGCCCCAAGCCAAACAGGCCGCCCAGGCCACCACCCAGGCCCAAACCGCCGGCGCCACGCTCGTCGTCAGCGAAGGCGCCCTCCTCGGCCACCTCGACCAGGTCCTCGAACAGGCCCTCCGCGTCGATTGACTCCGCCCGCACCTTCCTCCACCCCCACCCCGTCATCCCCCTTGCGCGCCTGCCCATCCTGCGGCAGAAAAGAGCCCATGCTTTTGCCATGAATAAGACCACGACACTCCCGAGCCGTCGCGATTTTCTCCACACCGTCACCACCGCCGGTGCCGCCGCCCTCCTCGCTCCGACCGCTCTCAGCCAAACCACCCCCGCCAACCCCGGCAAGACCCGCCTGGGCTTCGACAACTTCTCGCTTCGCGCCTTCGGTTGGAAGGCTGACCGCCTCATCGAATACGCCGCGTCCCAGCATCTCGACTCCCTCTTCATCACCAACCTCGACGCCCTCGAGAGCTTCGAGCCGCCTTACCTCCGTGAGGTCCGCGCCCGGGCCCAGGACCACGGAATCGAACTCCTCCTGGGTTCCTGGAGCATCTGCCCCACCTCGAAAGCCTTTCGCAACACCTGGGGGCACCGCCGAGGAACACCTCGCCCTCGGCCTGCGCCTTGCCCAGGCCCTCGGCTCCCCCGTCTTCCGTTGCGTCCTTGGCACCCGCGAAGACCGTCAGACCGACGGGGGCATCGAACGCCGCATCGAGGACACCGTCAAAGTCTGCCGCGCCGTCCGCACCCGCGCCCTCGACGCCGGCGTCAAGATCGCCATCGAGAACCACGCCGGGGACATGCAGGCCTGGGAGCTCATCACCCTCATCGAGGCCGCCGGCAAAGACTATGTCGGCGTCACCTTCGACTCCGGCAACGTCACCTGGACCCTCGAAGATCCCATCGACAGCCTCACCAAGCTCGCCCCCTACGTCGCCTGCACGCACATCCGCGATTCGATGATCTGGGAAACCGAGCACGGCGCCCGCGTCGCCTGGACCGCCATCGGCGAGGGCTGCAACGACGCCCGCGCCTTCTTCGCCAAACTCGCCGAGCTCTGCCCCGGCATCGCCGTCCACGCCGAGATCATCTCCGGTTTCAACCTCGAATTCCCCTACCTCAAACCCGAGTTCTGGGACGTCTGGCCCAAGGCCCGCGCCGCCGACTTTGCCCGCTTCACGGCCCTCGCCAAGGCCGGCAAACCTGTGCCCCCCTTCCGTCCCCCTGACGGCCAGGACCGCCGTCAGGCCGAACAGGCCTACCAACAGGCCGAGCTCGAACGCAGCCTCCGCTACTGCAAGGAGGTCGTCGGCCTGGGCCTCAAAACCTAGCCCCACCCCCATGGAAGCCCTCGTTACCGTCGACGCCATCCTCAAACACAAAGGCCACGCCGTCTGGTCCGTCTCGCCCGAAGCCACCGTCTTCGACGCCATCCGCGAGATGGCCGAGAAGAACGTGGGGGCCCTCCTCGTCATGGAAAACGACCGCCTCGTCGGCATCGTTTCCGAACGCGATTACACCCGCAAAGTCGCCCTCCTGGGCAAGAACTCCCCGCACCACCGCCGTGCGCGAGATCCTCACCCCCGTCGTCCACCAGGCCACCCGCCAGACCACCGTCAGCGAGTGCATGGAGCTCATGAGCTCCAAACGCGTTCGTCACCTCCCCGTCATGGAGGGCGACCGGGTCGTCGGCATCGTCTCCATCGGCGACCTCGTCAACTGGATCATCCGCGCCCAAAAATCCGAAATCGACCAGCTCCAGGCCTACATCGCCGGCGCCTACCCCGCATGAACCCCCCGACCGACCGTAGGCGCCGACGTGAGGAGGCGAAGTGGTGATGGCCCCGGCCGGGAACGCCTCCGCACGCCGGCGCCTGCGGCTTGTCGGAAGCATCCGGGCTAGACCTTCGCCGTCACCGCCCCCATGAGACCATTCCGAGGCCGGCGAAGGCTTCCCTCCTTCCTCAGCCTCGCCGCCGCGCTCACTCTCCCCGCGACGCTCGCCGACTGGCCCACCCTCCGCGGCAACCCCCAACGCACGGGGTTCACGCCCACACCGCTCCTGCCTCCTATCGCCTGGCCTGGGCCGCCGAATTCCCCCAGGAACGCCTCGGCACCGCCCTCGAACCCATCGTTGCCCGTGGCCGCGTCTTCATCGCCACCCACCACGGCAACCTCTACGCCCTCGACGCCACCTCCGGCGAAGCCCTCTGGCGCTTCACCTCCCCTGCCCCCTTCCTCCATGCCCCCGCCGCCGCCACGGACGTCGTCGTTGCCGCCGATGCCGCCGGCGGCCTCTTCGCCCTCGACATCGCCAACGGCCACCCGCGCTGGACCCTCGGGCTCGCGGCCGAACCCGACCTCGCCTCCGCCGGCGGATGCTCCGCGTCCCCTCTCCTCGCCGGGAACCTTGTCTGCGTCGGCACCCGCGGCGGTTGGGTCATCGCCCGGGATCTCGACACCGGTGCTCCTCGCTGGCAGTACCGCGTCGGCGTCCCGATCCGCCAGACCGCTGCCCTGGCCGGCCATCGCCTCATCGTCACCGCTGAAGATCTCGTGGTCCGTGCCTTTGATCTCCGTTCCGGCATCCCCCTCTGGGCCTCCGCGCCCCCTGCACGGCCAGACCGCGCGTGACTATTACCCGGTGGTCACCGAGGCGGGCGGTCGCACCCTGGGAGTCATCCGCACCAACCCCACCCGGAACATGGCCGACCGCATCGCCCGCGACCGCTCCCTCCTCGCCCGCCAGGCCGGCGCCAACGATCGCGACTGGCGCGAACTCGAAGCCTGGACCCGCAGCGACGCCGCCCGTGGCACGCCGGAACTCTGGGCCCGCGAACAAGCCGCCATCACCACCGCCCTCCGCCAACAACCCGAAGCCCAGACCTTCTTCGTTCTCGACGCCGCAACCGGTCAGGTCCTTGATCCTCCCCCATCCTTTGGGCCGCCGGATGCCAGGGGGTCGGGACCCCGCCCACCCTCACTGCCGACGGCCGTCTCCTCGTCTTTCACCGTAGCGCCTACGGCAATTGGAACCGCGGTGTCGCTCCCCTCGTCGCCCTCGGCCTGCTCGACCTCCACCCCGCCCCCGTGGCGCAGACCTCCACACTCCCTTCTCCCGTTGGGGTGCAAGCTCCCGCAGTTCACTCGGCTGTTGTGGTGCGGGCGTCCCGCCTGCACCCCGCCGATCCACCACCCCCAGACCAGCACCCGAACCCGGACCTCCCTCCCGGTCCCTTCGCGCTCGAACCCCTCTTCCACGCCCACGGTCCCCAGCCGCCCTGGAACACCTTCTGGGGCACCGCCGACGAATCCCAGAACTTCGTCGTGGCCGATCGCACCGCCCTCATCGTCCACCAGGGCACCCTCAGCGCCTTCCACCTCGACTCCCACCAGCTCACCCTGCTCCACGGCCAACGCGACTCCTACGGCGGCTTCCCCAACCCCGCCTGGGCGCGCAACGAATGGCACGGCCCCGCACGCGGCGGCGTCGCTGTCGATGGCCCCCGCCTCTACTGGATCACCGGCAGCCGCGTGCTCTGCCTCGAATCTCAAGCTGTACCCGCCGAGACCGGCGTCCCGCCTGTCCGTCCCTCTTCCTCCGCCGCCGAACCTGCCCCGAAACAGCCCCGGTTGATCCGCGCCGATTCCCTCCCCGCCACAGCTCCACCCCACCGTCCCGCTTGCCCGCCGCGTGCCCAGGTTGCCCGCGACCTCGCCGACCTCGTCACCGAATGCCTCGACCAACGCTGGGCACCCC
This sequence comes from Verrucomicrobiota bacterium, assembly GCA_027493615.1. Taxonomy (GTDB): domain Bacteria; phylum Verrucomicrobiota; class Verrucomicrobiia; order Limisphaerales; family J093; genus DSVZ01. The sequence goes on along the minus strand of JAOSKK010000012.1, from coordinate 378,932 downwards.
TCCTCGTCGAGCCCGGCCTCGCGGGTCGCGAGTTCTTCTTCACCCACAGCGGCGAAACCTTCGAAGCCCTCGCCTGGGCCTATCCTCATCTTGATCCCACCCTCCAGGCACGCGTCCGGGCGTGGCTGGCCCGCGAGTGGGAACAACACCCACCCTTCAGCCCCCGCACCGCTTACCCGCTCAACGAAGGCAAACGCCGCGAAGCCTTCGCCGTCGCCCCTGACCAACTCACCCGCCTCGGCCACGACCGCCCGCCCCATCCCTTCGGTAACCTGCCCGCCATCGCCCTCTACGCCGAACGTGTGGGCGAACGTCACCGTGTCCTCGCCGCCTGGCCCGAACTCCAGGCCTGCTTCGCCGACTGGCAGCAGCTCCGTTGGCGACTCGATGGCCAGCGCGGCGATCTCCACGCCAATCGCTACCTCGCCGCCCTCCTCGCCCTGGCCGACCTCGCCCAAGCTGCCCACGACCCCGCCCTCGCCGACACCGCCGGAGCCTCGCCGAAACCACCACCAGCGAACTCGTCAATTGGTGGCACCGCGCCGCCCGCGAAGGCACCCTCACCCGCTTCCAGGACACCCGCCAACTCGACCCCTTCATCGGCTCCGGCGACGCCCTCTCTTTCAAGATCGTCCCCACCGCCACAAGATCGCCCTCTTCCGCGACCTCACCCCCGCCGTCGCCACCCGCCTCCAAACCGCCGCTCCCGACGCCGTGACCACCGTCTGGACCACCTTCCGCCAGCTCTGCCCCACTTGGTGGCTCCTCGGCGAGGAGCGCCAGATCCACTTCGGCGAGAACTTCGTGGACCCGCCCGACTTCGCCCTCGACGCCTTCCGCGTCCTCCGCTGGCTCCACCCCGCCCCTGCCGACGAACTGGCCCGACGACTTGACTTGCCTTGGTGCCGCGCCGACCTGTATCACGTCCTCAAACTGGCGTGGTGGCTCGAAGCCGAATCCGCCCCCGCGCCGGTCGCGGAACGGTAACGCGCGCCCTGCGACGACTCCATCCCATGGCCGACGACCCCCTCAGCACGCTCGACATCCCCTGGTACCGCACGCCCTTCTTCGAGCGCCTGATCCTCCTCGCCCTCCCGCCCCTCGGTCTCCTGCTCGTCTGGACGGACTTCGAGCGCACGCGCGGTCGCAAGATCTTCATCAGCATCTTCACCGGCCTCTGGCTCATCCCCTACCTCGCCCTCCTCTTCCTCGGCGCCATCGGTCTCGACCTCCTCGACCTCGAATTCAAAGGGGCGACCGCCCCTCGATCGTCCGTCACCGCAGCGGCCCGGACTACCTCGCCCTCGAGGAAGACCGACGCCTCCGCCGCGCCGAAGACGCTGCCCGCGCACCCTCCACCCCCCCGCGCATGCCTCCGACATGCCGCCCGCCCAGCTCCGCCCCTACTGGACCGACTTCCGCGGGCCGCGCCGCGACGGTCACTACGACGAACGCCCCATCCTCACCGATTGGCCTGTCAACGGACCGCCCCGCCTCTGGCGCCAGCCCTGCGGCGGCGGCTATGCCTCCTTCGTTGTCGCCGAGGGCCTCGCCTTCACCATCGAACAGCGTCGTGACCGCGAAGTGGTCGTTGCCTATGAGCTCGATACCGGCCGCGAGGTCTGGACCTCGAGCTACGAAGCCCTCTTCAGCGAGTGGATGGGGGCGACGGCCCCCGCGCCACGCCCACCTATCACGACGGCTTCGTCTACAGTCTCGGCGCCGCCGGCGAACTCCGCTGCCTCAGCGCCTCGCTTGGCACCGTGCTCTGGCGCCCGCAACCTCCTCGAAGAAACCGGCGCCCAGAACCTCCCCCTATGGCCTTGCCTGCTCCCCCTCGTCCTCGGCCGTCGCGTCATCGTCGTCAGCGGTCAGGGGGCCAGCGAACAGGCCGTTGTCGCCTACGACACCCCTCACCGGCGATCGCCTCTGGGCCACCCTCAGCGACACCATGGCCTATGCCTCCCCCGCGCTCGTCGAACTCGCCGGTCGCCCCCAGCTTCTCATCACTACCGCCCGCCGCGTCCTCGGCCTGGACCCCGACACCCGCGCCGTCCTGTGGGACTACCGTTGGGAAGTCCCCTACAACAATGCCATCGCCATGCCCGTCCTCGCCGGCACCAACCAGCTCATGCTCTCCGCCGGCTACGGCGTCGGCGCCGCCCTCCTCGAAATCCGCGCCCTCGGCAACGCCTTCGAGGCCGACACCCTCTGGCGCAACCGCAACCTCAAGAACAAGTTCAACACCTCCGTCTTCTGGCAGGGCCACTTCTACGGCCTCGACGAAGGCGTCCTCGCCTGCGTCAGCGCCGACTCCGGCGCCCGTGTCTGGCGCGACGGCCGCTACCAGTACGGCCAGCTCCTCCTCGCCCAGGGACACCTGCTCGTCCTCGCCGGTGACGGCGAACTCGCCCTCGTCGAAGCCACCCCGCGCGCCTTCAACGAAAAGCACAAACTCCCGGCCCTCAAAGGCAAGACCTGGAACGTCCCCGCCCTCGCCCACGGCCGTCTCCTCCTCCGGAACGCTTCGGAAATGACCTGCTTCGACCTCCGTCCACGCCGCACCGACAACCCCGCGCCTTAACCCAACCCGCCCTCCCTCCTCCCCATGAACCAGCCCACTCACCCCATCGCTTCCGCCCTTCCGGCGTCTCCTCCGGCCCTTCGACCCTCGCCCTTCGCCCTTCGCCCTTCGCCTTTCGTACTTCGACCTTCCCACCCCTCCTGCTCGCCCTCGCCGGCATCTTCTTCGGCACCCCTCCTTCCCGAGCCGCCGAACCCACCCCGAGATCTCCCTCTTCAACGGCCGTGACCTCACCGGTTGGCGCGGCCCCACGGGCGACTGGCTGGCGGTCCAGGCCGTCCGGCTCGATCCCGCCGACCCGAAACGGCTCATCTCCACCCCCGGCACCGGTGTCCTCCTCAACGGCACCACCGGCCGCACCGTCAATCTCATCACCGCCGCCGAATGGGGCGACGTCGAACTGCACGTCGAGTTCTGCCTCCCTCGCAGCTCCAACTCCGGCGTCTATCTGATGGGCCGCTACGAAGTCCAGGTCTTCGACAGCTTTGGCGTCGACCAGAGCCCTTACCCCGGCATCGAGTGCGGCGGCATCTACCCTCGCTGGACCGAGGCCCGCGGCGAATTCGAGGGCCACTCGCCCCGCGTCAACGCCAGCCGCCCCCCGGCGAGTGGCAGACCTTCGACATCACCTTCACCGCTCCCCGCTTCGACGCCACCGGCCGCAAGACCGCCCCCGCGCGGTTCGTTCAGGTCCGCCACAACGGCCGACTCATCCACGAAAACGTCGCCCTCACCGGCCCCACCCGCGCCGCGGTCTGGGAATCCGAACGCGACGAAAAACCCACCGGCCCCCTCATGCTCCAGGGCGACCACGGCCCTGTGGCCTACCGCAACCTCCGCCTCCGCCCGCTCACGACCGTGCCTTGACACCCGCCCCCGGCCGGTTCCGCGGCTTTCCCGCCCGCAACACTCGCAGCGTCTGCCCGCGCCCATTCTCGAACGGCTCGACCCGCCCCGTCACCTCGAGCACCGGATACCGGACGGTCGCCCGCCCGTAGCTCCGATACGTCCGCGCAAACAGCTCCGTCTCCACCATCCCCGTCCAGTCGCACAGCGTCAGGAACTTCATCGGCTCCCCCGCCCGCCTGGTGATGCAGTCGGTCCTCGATCACCAGCCCGCACAACGTCACTTCCTGCCCGGCAAATGCCCGCAATTGCTCGACCGGGCAATACGTCTCCCCACGCCACCTCCGGATGCAGCTCGAGTGGATGGCCGCTGGCCGGAAACCCCAGCAGCTCCGTTTCCCACTGCAAACACTGCAGCCGCGAAGGTTCCTCGAGCACCTTCGGGAATCGTCCCGGCCGGCCGCTCCCCGGCGCCATCAGCCACCCCTGTCCCCTCGTCGCCGCCCCGCCCCACCGCGCCTTCAACGCCTGGATCTCCCAAAATTGCTCGCACCGACTGGACCCAAACCCGTCCAGCGCTCCCGCCCGCGACAGCGCCTCGATCTCCCCCCGGTTGCACCCGCACATAGAAATCCGCCAGCGACCCGAACTCACCCCGGTCCCGCTCCCGCTGGATCCGCTCCTTCAACCCTTCTGTCAGGCCCGCCACGTACGCCACCGGCACGCGGATCGCCGGCACCCCCGCACCGGATCCCGCACCACCCGGAACCCGGGTCCCGGCTCGTTCACCCACGGTGGCATCAGCGGGATCCCCAGCCGCCAGCACTCGAGCACATACACCAGCGGCCGATAGAATCCCTTCCCGTGGGTCAGCACCCCCGCCATGAACTCCGCCGGATGGTTCCGCTTCAGCCACGCCGCCTGATACGCCTCGACCCCATACGCCGCGCTGTGCGCTTTGCAGAACGCGTACCCGTGGAACCCTGTCACCACCTCCCACACCCGCTCCGTCTCCGCCTCGCTCCGCCCCCGCTGTGCGGCACAGGCGAAGAACGCCTTTCGGATCTCGGCCACCACCGGCCATTGCTCCTTCACCAGCGCCCGCCGCAACACGTCCGCCCGCCCGCCCGGCAACCCCGCAAACACCTCGCAAATCTGCAGGATGTGCTCCTCGTACACCACAAGCCCGAACGTGCTCCGCAACACCGGCTCCAGCGACGGATGCGCGTACTCGACCGGCCGCAGGCCTTGGTACCGACGCGTGAACTCCCGCTTCTTGTCCTCGTTCGCCGCCCCCGGCCGGATCACGCTCACAATCGCCACCAGCGTGTCGATGTCCCGCACCCCGCACATCCGACACAGCGACGTCATGGCCGGCGACTCGATATGGTGCACCGCCCGCGCGTCCCCTGCGGCGATCAAGTCCCATACCGCCGCATCGTTGAACTCCTCCGGCGTCGGCTCTGACCGCACCAACAGCGAAGCGGAAGCCCCAAGGTCAAAGCTCAGAGCGCCAAGGGAAGCTCCAGGCGCCAATCCCAAAGCCCCTGCCCGTTCCTCCCCTTGGTCCTTTGAACCACTCCATGAACCTGGGGTGCGGACTTCCAGCCTGCACCCTCCGCGGTTCAGGGCCCCTGAGCAGGTCCGGCCGGAACAGGACGCTTCCCGTAAGCTTGGAACTCTTGACGTGGTGCTTCGCTCTTCTGCCATCTCTCGCTCCGCCAGCGCCCGCCACGTATCACGCATTACCGCCAGGCCGCCCTGCGCGAGAATGTCCATCTTCACGAGCCCAATCGCCTCGACCGCATCCATGTCGAAATCCGTCGCCGGCCAGCCTTTGCCGGAAACGAACGTCGGCGTCAGTTCGTCCAGCGGCTGACGCGACAACACGACTCCGCACGGATGCATCTTGGCATAGCGCGGCTTGCCCTCGAGCCATTCCGCCATCGCCAGCGCCGTCCGGAAGGGCTCCTCCTCCACCGGCAACTCACTCGTCTCCGGTCGCGCCCGCAGCAATGCCGCCAACCGCCCTCCGCCCTTCGCCCTTCGCCCTTCCCCGGGGTCCCCGGTCCGTGGTCCCCGGTCCGTGGTCCCTGGTCCCGGCCCTCCAGCCCGCCGCTGCTCCACGGGAAATGCTCGGTGAACCGCCGCACCTCGCGCTCCGCCACACCCAGCACCTTCGCCACCTCCGCAAACGCGCTTCGCGCGCGAAACGTCGAAAACCCGCCCACTACCGCGCAGTGCTCCGGCCCGTATTTCGCAAACAACAGGTCCACCACGTCGTCCTTCCGGTCGTGCGGGAAATCAATGTCGATGTCCGGCAGCTTGTTCAGCGCCATCCGCTCCTGGTTCAGAAACCGCCGGAAATACAGCTCGAACCGGATCGGACACACGTCCGAGATGCCCAGGCAATAGCACACGAGCGAGTCCGCCGCCGACCCCCGCGTGATCCACTCGATCCCCCGCGCCCGACAATCCCCCAACAGATCCCACACGATCAGGAAATACTCCTCGTACCCCACCGCCGCGATGATCCCCAGCTCCACTTCGATTTGCTCCCGCACCCCCGGCTGCCGGGACGCCGGATAGCGCCGCGCCGCCCCCGCCAGCACCAATCGGCGCAGGAACTCGTGCGCCGTCGACCCGTCCGGTGGCACAAACGCCGGGAACTGCGGCGCCCCCGCCTTCACCTCGAACTGGCAGCGCTCCGCGATTTCGACCGTGTGCGCTAACAGGTCCTCCCGGCCCGCAAACAACCGGGCCACCTCCGCCGCCGTCCGGAAGTGATAGTGCCCCGGCCCGAGCTTCTCCGGATGCGCCTGCCGCAACAGCGTTCGCGTCCGGATCGACTGCAACACCTCCAACCGCCCACGCTCCCCCGGCACCGCGTAGTGCACCGGCAACACCGGGACCGCCGGTAGCCCTGTGACGCGATCATGCCGCCGCAGTTCCCCCGTGTCCGGATCGCCTGATAAAAGCGGCCCGGGAAGTACCGCGCCAACCCCGGGTCCGCCGCCACCGCAATCAGGCCCGTCGTGTCCGGTCTCTCCCCGCCTCCGCCCAGAAACCGCCCGAAGTCAGGCAGTCCTCCCTCTTCCCGGCCCGTGGCATCGCCCGCCTCATCCCCGTCCTCCAGGTCATCGGTAGTGCCCGCGTTCCCCCCGCTCTCCGTTGTGGGGCGGGCATCCTGCCTGCCCCCTGGTCTGCAGTGCCGCTGAGCCTCCGTGCCGGTTCCCCGGAACGACCATCGTCCTCGCCCCCACCCGCCCTGGCCCGGCGCATCGTCTTCGCCCCCGCGCCGTGGAGAGCCACCGGCACAGCGTGGCGTAACCTGCCGGGCTTTCGACGTACAGCCACAGCGGTTGCTCGCCAACGCGCACCTCGATCCCGTGCACGGGCTTTACCCCGGCCGCTCGCGCCGCCAGCGCAAACTCAACCGCACCGTGCAGGTTGCCACGGTCGCACAACCCCACGGCCGGAAATCCCGCCGCCCCGGCCAACCGCACCACCTCCGTCACCGCGAGCGTCGAGTCCAGAAACGAATAGTGGCTGCGGACGGTCAGCGGAATGAACACCCCCGCGTCGCGCCGCCGATGGGCCGGAAGCGGCCCGGCGGGTTCCGGATCGGACGAACGAGGCTGATCTTTGGCGGTCTCTTCCATGTCGCGCGGTCAGCCCGCGCCGGTCCCAGCCTAAGCCCGCGCCCCGCGACTGCAACCGCGCCGCGCCGCGAACGAGGAACCGACTTCCCGTGAACCGCCCGGGGAGGACACCGGGCTTACAGCCTGTAGGTCGGGTCCCCGCCCCCTCCGACCCGGCAGAGAGGGTGCGTGGCCTCTGAGCAGATCCACGAGAACCACGCGGTTTCTCCAATCCCCGATGTTCGTAATCGGTGGAGGAACTCCCCGTGTTGGTTTATCCGCCGATCACGAACATCGGGGATGGGTCTGAGGGAGGCGCTCCCTGAACCTGTGGTGCGAGCTTCCAGCCTGCACCTTCCGTGGTTCAGGGTTCCGGGGCGTGGCCGCCGGGCAGGGCCGCTTCGTAGCAAGCCGGAGGCTTGCCGGACGGTAGCCGGGGGTCGAGCGCAGCGATACCCCCGGAGGCTTCCCCCCGGCTCCGGTCGACCCCGGAGGGATCGCAGCGCTCAGGCAAGCCTTCAGATCGTCCTCCTCGGCCGGGCCTTTGACCGCCGTTAGGCAGGGCGAAAGAATAACTTGAGCAATTATGTGTGAGGACAAATGGCATAGTTCCAGTCCCCATGAAACCGCGCTGGGACAATGCGTACACGTGCCAGCTCCTCATCACTCACTTCAATTCCAGTCTCATACTCATTGGTGTCCAGCGCGGCGCGCACCCGCAGCCCCGCCTTGGTCGTCGTGTGCGCGATCAGATTCACAATCACCTGATAGCTGGTCAGCGGGCGACCGCGCCAGTTCTTGGTAATGAAGCTGAAGAGCCGATGCTCGATCTTGTTCCATTTGCTGGTGCCGGGCGGAAAATGGCAGACCTCCAGCCGTAACCCCAGCGCATCGGCCAACGCCTGCAAGGCCACCTTCCAGAGCCGGTTCCGCGTGCCGTTGCTGCCACCCCCATCGGCGGTGATCATCAGCTTGGTCGCCCGCGGAAAGCGCTCCGCACCCATCTCCTGCCACCACCGCCGGATGCTGGCCGCGGCAAACTCAGCGGTGTCATGATCGATCCCCACACTCACCCAGCCCTCGTTGCTGGCCAAATCGTACACCCCGTAGGGAATGGCCTTGCCCACGCCCTTCTCCGGAAAGTCATGCACCTTGACCGGAACCGGGGTGCCGGTCGGCTCCCACTCCTGGCCCAAATTCTTGAATTCGCCCACCAATTCCTTCTTTTTGGTGTCAATCGAAACCACCGGCTCCCCCTGGCGCTGCAACGCCAGCACCCGCCGATTGATGTGCTCGAACTGCGCATTCCGATCCTCATGCGAGGACCCCTCGCGCGTCTTGCGGTTGGCCTGCAAGCTGTAGCCGGCGGCTTTGAGCAAGGTCGCGACCGTCCGATCACTCACGGGATGTTGCTGGCGTTGCAGTGCCTCCGCCAAGGCAGCCGTACTCTTGCAGGTCCAGCGCAAGGGCGATTCGGGATGGCCGCGGGTGGCAGGGTCCACCAACGCCTCCAAGGCAGCCAGGAGGTGGGGATCGGTTTCGGTCAGCGGCTTGCGCCCGCCTCCCGGCGCCCGGATCCGCAGCGTGACCGTCGCCCGGGGCTGCTCTCGTCGCCGGGCCAGATCGCGCGCCCCCGCCATGATCGTATTGCGGGCCAGGCCCGTCGCCACCGCCACCGCACTGACCCCGCCCCGTCCCAAGGCCGAGGCCTCGGCCGCCGCCCACTGTCGGCGCATGCGTTCGTCCATCAGTTCAGCGAGCGACTGATACTTGAGCCGGATACGATGGATAGTCTGAGGATCTTGCGTGGGCGCAGCATCCCCAACGTAGCTGTGTAAGGCAAGCCGAATTGCTCAAGTTATTCTTTCGCGAGTCCTTAGCATCCGCGGGCTCGTCAAGCGTATCGCCCCTGGTACACTGCCGCGCATGAGCAATCTCGCCACCTGGCAGCGATTCCAAGATCAGTACTCGGTCTACCCAACGCTCGGTCTCGCGCTGGACCTCAGCCGCGTCGATCTCCCCGCTTCCTATTCCAACCAGCACGCCGACCTCCTCCGCCGCGCCTTCGACGAAATGGCCCGGATCGAACAGGGCGAACGCGTCAACACCACCCACGATTGGATGGTCGGGCATTACTGGCTCCGCAAACCCGAACTCGCCCCCACCCCCGAACTCCGCGCCGCCATTCGCGAAACGCTCGACGCCGTCAAACGCTTCGCCACCGAGGTCCATTCCAGCGCCGTCCAGGGCCAGCACGGCCCCTTCCAGAACCTGCTCGTCATCGGCATCGGCGGCTCCGCCCTCGGCCCGCAGTTCGTCGCCAAGGCCCTCGGCCACCCCCACCGCGATCGGCTCGCCCCCTTCTTCTTCGACAACACAGACCCGGATGGCATGGACAAGGTGCTCGCCGAACTCGCCCGCACCGTGCCCGCCTCCGGTGAAGCACCCAACGAAAATGACCGCCTCGCGACCGCGCTGGGTCGCACCCTCTGCCTGGTCATCTCGAAGTCCGGTACCACCCCCGAGACCGCCAATGGCATGCTCGAGGCCGCCGCCGCCTATCGGGCCGCCGGCCTCGACTTCGCCCGCCACGCCGTCGCCATCACCATGGCCGGCAGCAAACTCCACGGGCTCGCCACCCAACCCGACGCGCCCTGGCTCGGTGCCTTCCCCATGTGGGATTGGGTCGGCGGTCGTACCAGCGAAACCTCGGCTGTCGGCCTCTTGCCGGCCCGGCTGCAGGGCCTCGACATCGATGCCCTCCTCGAAGGGGCGCGGGCCTGCGATGAGCTGACCCGCATGCCCGATCCCAACACCAACCCGGCGGCCCGGCTCGCGCTGGCCTGGCATTTCCTTACCGGTGGGCGCGGCCAGAAGGACATGGTCGTGCTGCCGTACAAGGATCGGCTCGAGCTGTTCGCGCGTTATCTTCAGCAGCTCGTCATGGAATCCCTCGGCAAGGAGAAGGACCGCGCGGGTCAGGTCGTTCACCAGGGCATCACCGTTTACGGCAACAAGGGTTCCACCGACCAGCACGCCTATGTGCAGCAACTGCGCGACGGCGTGCTCAACTTCTTCGTGGTCTTCCTCGAGGTTCTCCGTGACCGCGACCCTGCCGCCCGCCGCGTCGAGGTAGAACCCGGCGTCACGACCGGTGACTACCTCTCGGGGTTGTTTCAGGGCACGCGTCGCGCACTGTACGAGAAGGGCCGCCAGTCGATCACGCTCACCCTCGACGAAATCACGCCGCACCGCCTCGGGGTGCTCATCGCGTTGTTCGAGCGGACGGTCGGGCTCTACGCCGGCCTCGTGAACATCAACGCCTACGACCAGCCCGGCGTCGAGGCGGGCAAGAAAGCGGCGGCGTCCGTCCTGGCCCTGCAACGCCGCGTCGTGGCCTACCTGGCGGGTGTGCGGGCGGCACGCGAGCAGCGCGTGCTCACGGCGGAGACCATTGCTGCCGACCTCGACCCCGATGGTGATGCCGATCCCGAGACTGTCTTCAAGATCTGCGAGCATCTCGCCGCGAACCCTGGCGGCGGCGTCCAGCGCGTCTCCGGCACCACCCCCGCCACCGCCATCTACGGCCCCCAAAGGCTCAATCCTTAACCCGTAAGTTTTTGGGGTCGCATCTTAACATTTAACATTCGGAGGGAAACGACTGTCCCCTCGCACCTTTGGCCTGGGTTCCCGGAGACTACCACCGTGTGGTGGACGGTCGAATGTTAAATGTTAAGATGCGACCCCAACGGCGGGGGTTCAGGTGTTGGAGGGGGAAGACGACGGTGGCGGCGGGCTGGCGCCGGGCCTCGGCATGGGCCGCAGCGGACTCGCAGGCCTGGAGGGCGGCCGGGAGATCCCGGTGGACCGCCTCCTGGATGTCAACCCCTCCTGCAAGGACTCGAGGAGCCGGTCCGCGCCGAAGACCGCGAAGCAGGAGGGAGGCAGAGAACGCAATAGGCCGAGGCGGAGGCGCATTTCCGGCGCATTTCGGCCTTGCACTCGGGGCGCTGTTCCCGAACATCGACGCCCAGCAACGAACCCTTATGAAAACGCTGAACGTCGGCATGATTGGTTGCGGCTTCATGGGCCGCACGCACTCGAACGCGCATCGCAAGGTCGGCAACTTCTTCGACCTCGAATACCAGCCGGTCCTGAAGGCCATTTGCGACTTCAACGAGGAGAAGGCCAAGGCCCACGCCGCGCGCTGGGGGTTCGAGTCCGTCGAGACCGATTACAAGAAGCTGCTGGCGCGGAAGGACATTGACCTCATTGACATCTGCCTGCCCAACAACCTGCACGCCGAGGTGGCGATCGCCGCGGCCAAGGCCGGCAAGATGATCCTGTGCGAGAAACCCCTGGCCCGCGATGGCAAGGAGGCCGAGGGGATGGTCAAGGCGGTCGAGAAGGCCGGCGTGCCCAACTTCGTCTCCTTCAACTACCGCCGGATCCCGGCCGTGACGCTGGCCAAGCAGCTCATCGACGAAGGGCGGCTGGGACGGATCTTCCATTACCGCGCGAAGTTCCTCCAGGACTGGACCATCTCGAAGGACCTCCCGCAGGGCGGCGACGCCCTCTGGCGGCTCGATGTCAAGGCGGCGGGTTCGGGGGTGACGGGCGATCTGCTCGCGCACTGCATCGACACGGCGCTCTGGCTGAATGGCAGCATCACGACGGTCAACGCCATGACCGAGACGTTCATCAAGGAGCGGAAGCACCAGTTGACGGGCAAGGTCGAGAAGGTGGGCATCGATGATGCCTGCGCGTTCCTGTGCCGCTTCGCCAACGGTTCGCTCGCCACTTTCGAGTCCACCCGGTACGCCCGCGGCCACAAGGCGCTGTACACCTTCGAGATCAACGGCGAACACGCCTCCATCTTCTGGGACCTGCACGACCTCCACCGGCTCCAGTACTTCGAGCACCGGGACGAAGGGCGCGTGCGCGGCTGGCGGTCCATCCACGTCACCGACGGCGATCATCCGTACATGAAGAACTGGTGGGTGCCGGGGCTGCAGATCGGTTTCGAGCACAGCTTCATCCATCAGCTCGCGGACTTCCTCCAAGGCGTCGCCGCCGGCAAGCCGGCCAGCCCCACGTTCAAGGAAGCGCTCGAGACCCAGTACGTCTGCGACGCCGTGCTCAAGTCCGGCAAGTCCGGCAAGTGGGAGAAGGTGAAGGCGGTCAAATAGGCCGGCCTTCCGCCCCGCGGATCTCAGCCGGTTCCGGATTCCGATACCGTTTGCTGGCGCTGGCGCTCCTGAGCAGGATCAGCTTCTCGAGGGTGACCACCCGCAGGCGCAGGCCGAAAGCTTCGACCATTTCGGAGGCCACCGGCTCGGTTCCGGGGATGGGCATGGCGGGAGCCTTACGCAAAGCGGCGCTCAAGCGCGACGCACTCCATACGCTTCGCGACCTCCACCGCGCCCGGCACGCGCAACGCGTTTGGAGTGCGCCGACTTCCAGCGGCGCTTTGCGCTGAGCCGCCATCGCGTTCAGCCCCCACCGGCTTCGGGATCAAGGGGCTTGGCCGACCGGCCCGGGCTGATCCCGCTTCTGGGGCACCCTTCCAGGAACGCATTGCCTTTGGTCGAGGGGGGGCGATACCAATGGCGCCCATGAGCATTCCTCGTTGTTGGGAATACGGCTGGCGGCTGGTCGCCGGCGTGGTTGTGGGCGGTCTCGGCCTGCTGGGCTCGGACGTGCCCAAAGACGACCTTTTCAGCGGTCGGGCTGGCGTGCCGGCGGCGGCCATCGAAGCGCGGTCCGAGGCGGGCGGCGTGGGCGGGAGCGGGTACCGGTTCACCCTCACCAACGGCATTGCCCGGGTGCCGGTGGTTGTGGTCGCCGGCACGCCGTACCAGATGGGCTGGCATCTGGGGCGGCTGACGCAGGCCGAGATGCAGCGGTTCATTCCCGCGGCACTCGAGGGTTTCCAGCGCAAGCTCGAGTTGACGGAGGCGGTGCTGGACCAGGTCTGGGCCACGACGGCGGCCTACACGGACGATCGATTCGAGCAGCAGTTGGTGGGGCTGGCCGAAGGGGCCGGGTTGCCCGTGCGCACCCTGCAACACGTCCATTGTCTGCCACTGCTCATGCCTTACTCGTGCAGCAGCATCGCCGCCTGGGGGAGCGCCACCGAGGACGGGCACCTCTATCAGACGCGCAACCTCGACTGGACCCTCGAGGCGGGGGCCCATGAGTTCCCCGTCCTGGCAGTGCACTTCCCGACAACAGGCCACGCCCATGTGCTGCCGACGTTTGCGGGGGTGATCGGGGCCAACTGCGGCCTGAGCGCCGCGGGACTGGCGCTCTCGGAGATGGGCGATTCACCGGCGCGCGAGATGCCGTACGTGCTTCATGCCCCGCATTTCACGACCTGGTTCCGCACGGTTCTGTACGATGCGGACTCGCTCGCCGAGGCGCTCGACATCTTCCGCCGCCAGCCTGCCACGAAGCGGTATCACTACGTGTTCGGCGACGGGCGGGCGGAGAAGCGGGCGGTGAAGATCCTGGCCCACAGTCCCGAGGCGCCGCCCCGCGACCTGCGGATCTGGCGTGACAACGATCCTGAGGACGAGCTGGCGCCGCGCGTCCTCGCGGGGGTGGTATATCAGGACGAAGGCCGGGGCGCGTTCCCGACGCTGGAGCGGGAACACGGGAAGCTGAATGCGGACAAGCTGATCGCGTTGGCCTGTCAGATTCCGATCAAAGGCGGCAACGTGCTGAACGCGGTGTTTGATGCCACCGCCCTGCGGCTCTGGGTGAGTTACGCCGGGGGGAGGGCAGGAGGCTTATCAGCGGCCTTTCGTGTACCTGGACTTTGCGGCCTTGAGCGCCAGGCCGGCGTTCTAGCCTGAGAAGTCCAGGCCCACCGTCGGCGCCGACGCGAAGCTACTTCAGATCCTCGCCAGCAAGTCCTCCGACGGTCCAGTCGAGGTTGTAGATGGGCGTATTGCCGTCGCGGAACGGCGCGTTGAGCCGGTCGTAGAGGGCCATTTCGGCGTGCCCGTCCACGAAGAGGAGCACCATGCCCTTCGGGCCGTGACCCGCAGTGCTCGTGTTTTTCCGGATGTCGTTCCACGTGCCGGCGGAGCTGGCGAAACAGGGCGAGATGGCCTTCTTGGTGGGGAAGCGCACCTCGGGCACCTTCCGGACCTTCAAGGTGGCGTTGTCGTCGGTGCGGTAGAACGTCACGTAGTAGTAGTACGAGCAGGGGAAGAGCAGTTCGTTCGTCCGGATCGTCGAATTGGCGATGGCCCACTCGAAGTTGAAGCCGCGACCGCGGTCCGCGGGGCAGAGGTAGAAGGCGCGGCCATTGGTGCTGAGGTACGGGTCGAACAACCGGAGCAGGTCCACAAAGCCCATCTGCGGCCAGTCCCGGCCGGAGTAAGGAAACCGGTCGTGATGATCGCCCGTGTACATGGCGAAGGTGAGGCCGATCTGTCGCAGGTTCGACAGGCACCGCACGGTCTGCCCCTTCAGCTTCGCCTTGCTCAGCGCCGGCAACAGCATGCCGGCCAGGATGGCAATGATGGCGATGACCACCAGTAACTCGATCAGCGTGAAGGCGGCGCCGCGGCGCGCCGGCCGGCGGCGGGCCGAGGTCCAGAGGAAAGACATGGCACTCATGGATCCAGGGTGTTTACTGTGTCGCCGAGGAGGTTAGAACCGAACTGTCGACCCGGCCAGCCGGGAGTTTTTGGGACTTTCTCACTGCCCTTCCCGGTCACCGGCCCGAGAGGGATAGCTGAAACAGCCCGCGTATCTCCTACCCCGCACGAGACCGCGACAGACTGCAGGCGCCGACGTGAGGAGGCGAAGAGGCGTTGCCCCCAGCCCACAACGCCTCCTTGCGTCGGCGCCGGCACCGCTGGGAAATTTGCGGGTTAAGCCCGGCTTGACGGCACGCCGCGGATCCGGGTCCATCCGGGTATGTCATGCACCCCTGCGGCTGGCCTGCCAGGAACCGATGGACTCCGGTCCGCTTCCCCAGCGTTCCGCCGTTTGAAGCTCCTGGGCTTGATGCTCCCGGCGTGGCTGGTCGGCGCCCAGGCGAGCGAGGTGGTTCGGGCGCATCGCGGCATGGTGGCTTCCGAGTCGGCCCTGGCGACGCAGGTGGGGGTGCGGGTGCTGCAGGAAGGCGGCACGGCGGTGGATGCGGCGGTGGCAACAGCGTTCGCCCTGGCGGTCACTTATCCTGCGGCGGGCAATCTGGGCGGCGGCGGCTTCCTGCTGCATCGCGCGGCGTCGGGGAAGTCCGTGGCCTACGACTTCCGCGAAATCGCACCCGCGGCGGCCAACGCCTGGATGTTCGCGACCAACGGGGCGTATGACGTGACCCGACACCATCACAGTCACCGCGCCGTCGGCGTACCCGGCACCGTGGCGGGGCTCCACCTGGCCTGGCGCGATCACGGCCGTCTTCCGTGGCGGCGGTTGGTCGAGCCGGCGGTCAGGCTGGCCGCGACCGGCTTTCCGGTGAGCGAGGAACTGGCGAGGTCGTTGACCGATGCGCTGCCGAAACTGCGGCGTTCGGAGCGTCGCCTATCAACAGTTCACGAGGTCCGGCATCCCCTATGCCCCGGGGGAGATCCTCCGGCAACCTGACCTGGCCGCCACCCTCGAACGGATCGCCCGTCGCGGGCCCGCGGGGTTCTATCGGGGCGAGGTGGCGCGTCGCCTCGCCCGCGAAATGGCGGCGGGGGACGGGCTCATCACCACGGCGGATCTCCGGGAGTACCGGGCCCTTCGCCGCGAGCCGGTGCGCGGCACGTACCGCGAGTTCGAGGTGCTCTCGATGCCCCCGCCCAGCTCGGGCGGCACGGTGTTGGCGCTGATGCTCAACGTGCTCGAGGAACTCGACCTCGCCCGTAACGGCCGTGACTCGACAGCCACGATCCATCTCGTGGCCGAGGCGATGCGGCTTGGCTTCGCCGAACGGGCCCGCTGGCTGGGGGACCCGGACTTCAACCCCGACATGCCGCTCAGCCGGCTGTTGTCGAAGGAGCATGCCGCCCGGCTGCGCGCCACGATCCAGCCCGACCGCGCCTCAGCGTCGTCGTTGGCCGCGGTCGCCGGTGAAGCCGAGAGCCGTCAAACCACCCATCTCTCGGTCGTGGACGCCGCCCGCAATGCCGTCGCGCTGACCTACACCCTCGAGGAGAGCTACGGTTCCGGCCTCATGGCCCCCGGCACCGGTTTTCTCCTGAACAACGAGATGGGCGATTTCAACCCCGCTCCCGGTCTCACCACCACCAACGGTTGGATCGGCACCGCCCCCAACCTCGCGGCCCCCCGCAAGCGGATGCTCTCGAGCATGACGCCGACCATCCTCGTGAAGGACCACCAGCCGTTTCTGGTCCTCGGTTCGCCGGGCGGTCGGACGATCATCAACACCGTCCTCCTCACGATCCTCAACGTGGTCGAACACGGTCTGGACTTGGAGGCGGCCCTCGCCGCGCCGCGCTTTCATCACCAGTGGTTCCCGGACCGGATTCTTTACGAACGCGGGGCCTTCTCGACCGAGACGCTCGCGGCCTTGCGCGCTCTTGGGCATCGACTCGAGGAGTACCCCTATCCCCAAGGGGGCCGTGGGGGCGATCCGCGTGGATCCCGTGACCGGCCGGCTGGAGGGGCGGTTTGATCCCCGGGCCCCGGATGGCGCGGCGGCGGGGTGGTGAGCAACTGCCGGGTTCGCTCGGACCGGCTCAGGGGCATGTGGGATCGGCGGAGCGAAGGACGAAGGACGAAGCGCAACGGGCGAAGCGCAAAGCTCAAGGCTCAAGGGAAGTTCCAGAGGTCAAGGGGCAGAACCGACCCAGCCGTGGCCGGCGGGTGCGCAGCGTATGGCGTGCGCCGGCCACGGCCCCATCCCTGATGTTCGTAATCGGCGGAGAATCCAAGACGGGGAGTCTCTCCCCCGATTACGGACATCGGCGATGGGGGAAGTGACGTGGTGCGCTTGGATCGGCCCAGGCACCCTGGACCGACCTGGACGGATTCCACTCCTCCATTCTCCCTTTTGCATTCCGGTTCGTGGGTAAAGCCCGCGGTTTCGCGTCCTTTCGTCTCTTTCGCGGGCAACGTGTCCACACGCTCAGGTGCTCCGATCGCTCTCCGCCACACGCCGTCGCAGATCGACAACCAACCACCCAAGGCTGGTGCCCACGAGCCGGAGATCATACACCAGACACCCCAGCACCCAGACGAGAAACACCACCGCCGCATCCTCCGTCCGACGGTGCACTGCCAGGAGAAACGCCACGCCGAAGGCCAGCCACGGGACTCCCATGACCCAACCGAACGTCCGCGCGGCCGCCTTCACGTCACTGGGCGCGCGCAGTGCCTCGCGCAATCCGAGCCAGCGGAGGGTGGGGAAGTCCGCCCACGTGAGCACCGCCCCGCCCGCGAAGAAGACCGGGAAGATCCGCCACACCGTCCCTTGCATGTGCAATTCGCGCGGAAGCAGGGCGATCATGAGCAGGAGCGCGGCATTCATCACCAGCAAGGTCCACCAGGCGCCTCGAAAAGCCGCGCGCAATGCGTGGTGTTGCGCGTCGATCACCTCCGCGGCGCTCACCGGCGTCACCAGCAACAGTTCGAACGCCCCACTCCGCCGGTCCTCGGACCAGCGGCGGGTGGCGGC
Source organism: Verrucomicrobiota bacterium (assembly GCA_027493615.1). Lineage (GTDB taxonomy): Bacteria > Verrucomicrobiota > Verrucomicrobiia > Limisphaerales > J093 > DSVZ01. The sequence continues at coordinate 361,216 of JAOSKK010000012.1, read as the reverse complement.
CAGGCTCAGTTGGGCCCGCGTGACCACGTGCAGAACCCAGGCCGTGCAGAAGGCGGTGCTGAAGCCCGACTCCCAATGTCTTGTCGCCGCTCACACCCATAACATGACCACAAAGACCAGCACCGCCGCCCACCGGAAGCTTCGTGCCACCCACCCTTCCTCCAGCCCGCGCGCCGCCCACCATCGGCACGGGAAAAGCTCGCTCCGGCCCCGCACCGCCGGCCCGGGGCTTCCGCGCGTTCCCACACTGACTCGGGGGTGGACACCGCCACGCGGGTTCCGCCCCCGCCTGCCACCTGCCTCGCTCCGGTGCCACAAAGCCGGCAGTAGCCCGCCCGCCAGCCCCACCAGCCCGCCCCCAGCAACAAACCCACGCCCATGCCGCCCCAATACAGCGTGCTCCCCGGCGGGGAGCCGGCCATTCCCGACCGCCCGTAAAGGCCTCGAAAGCCTGCACGACCCACGTGAGCGGCGACAGCGCGGCCCCGGCATCGGGACGAAAGCCCCGGTTGAAGAACACGCCCTTCACGAACACCGGTGCCCAAGGCAGCGAGGTCAGGAACAACAGGTTCGTCGCCGTCCCAACCACCGCCGTCTCGCTGGGAATCGGGCGCTTTCCCGTTTGACGATCCCGGAGGTTTGCGTTGAACTCACCCGCAGATTCCGTTCCGAAGTTCAGCCATCACGCCTTGCCTCGTATGACAACCCGGTTTTCCCGTCGTTCCGCCCTCAAATCGGTCGCTGGCGCCGCGGTCGCCGGCAGCGTTGCGAGCTCCCTGGCCGCACGCCTGGAGGCCGCCGAAACCGCGGGCGGCGCGGGGCTCAAAGGCCGCATCCACCACTCGGTCTGCAAGTGGTGCTACGGCAAGATCCCCCTCGAGACCTTCTGCCAGGCGGCCCGCGAAATCGGCCTACGGTCCGTCGAGCTCCTCACTGTGGACGATTTCCCCACGCTCAAGAAGTACGACCTGGTCTGCGCCATGGTCAGCGGCGTCCCGGGTGGCATTTCCAACGGCCTGAACCGCCTCGAAAACCACGACCGCATCGTGGCCTTCTACGAGAAGACTGCGCCCCTGGTGGCGGCCGCCGGCTACCGCAACATCATCTGCTTCTCCGGCGATCGGAAAGGCATGTCCGACGAGCAGGGACTCGAGAACTGTGCGGCCGGCCTCAAGCGCATCGCGCCCCTCTGCGAGAAACACGGGGTCGTCGCGGTCATGGAGTTGCTCAACAGCAAGATCGATCACCCCGATTACATGTGCGATCGCACCGCCTGGGGCGTGGCGCTTTGCCAGCGGGTCGGCTCGGAGCACTTCAAGCTCCTCTACGACATCTATCACATGCAAATCATGGAGGGGGACGTCATTCGCACCATCAAGGGTGATGCCGCCAAGGGCATCCCCGCCGCCGCGCCTTACATCGCGCATTACCACACCGGCGGCGTGCCCGGCCGCAACGAGATCGACGAGACCCAGGAGCTCTACTATCCGGCCATCATGAAGGCCATCGTCGAAACCGGCTTCCAGGGGTTCGTGGCCCAGGAGTTCATCCCCAAGCGCGACCCGCTCACCTCTCTCCGCCAGGGCGTCCACATCTGCGACGTGTAGCCTCGAGCGTGGTCCTGCCGCTCCGCCTTCACCCCGTTTGCGTCCGCGGCACCCGGACCGTGAATTCCGATCCGATGCCCGGGCGGCTGGTGACGCCCACCGTGCCGCCGTGGGCCTCGACCACCGCCTTGACCAGGCTCAGTCCCAGGCCCAGTCCGCGCTGCGAGCGGCTGCGATCCCCGCGGAAGAGCCGGGTCCAGATGCGGTCAATGTCCCCGGCGGGAATCCCCTGACCGGTGTCGCGCACCTGCACCACGGCCTGTCCTCCCTCGACTTTCACCCCGGCCGTCACCTGTCCGCCCGGGTCCGTGTACTTGATCGCGTTGTCGAGCAGGTTGCCCAGCACCTGCCGCATCCGGGTCTCGTCCACCACCGCCTCGACGGGCCCCGGGGAGTCGTGGCGGAGCGCCACGCGCTTCTCCTCGGCCACGACGGCGTAGACCTCGATTACCTCGGCGAGCAACCGGTCCAGGTCGGTGCTGCGGCGCTGCAGGCGCAGTGTGCCCGCCTCTGCCTCCGAGATGTCCATAAGGGTGTTCAACATGCTCAGCACGCGGTCCGATTCCTCGACACAATCCGCCAGGGCGGCTTGTGCGGCGGCCGGGTCGCCGGCATTCCGCAAGGCCTGTTCCGCCGCGCCCCGCAGACGGGCCAGCGGGGTGCGCAGGTCGTGTGCGACGTTGTCCAGCGCCTCGCGCATGCCGCGGATCAGTGCCTGGTTGCGATCCAGCAGGGTGTTGAACAGGCCCGCCAGATCGTCCAGTTCATCCCGGCGCGGACGGAGGGGAACGCGCGCCTCGAGCCGGCCGGTCGCAATGATCGACCGCGCCGTACCGATGATCTGCCGTACCGGCAGCATGGCCCGGTTGACGAACAGAGCCCCCGCCGCAAACCCCAGCACCACGATCACTGCAAACGCTCCTAGGAACGTGCGTCGGAACGGGTCCAGCAGCATCGCCCGCTTGCTCGCACTCCGGCCCACCTGGAGCAGCGTGCCGTCCGGAAACACCAGCGACGCGAGCGCGAAGTCCTTTTCCTCGTCTTTCGGGATCCGCAACACGCCCACCTGCCGGCGATAGCCATCCCAGCCCGGCTCGACGTCCTCGAACGTGAGCCATTCCTCGGGCGCCAGCACCACCAGCACCGTGTTGCGCGGGCTCAGCAGCCGCACGAAGAAGGGCTTCTCGCGCGGCGTGGCATCCTCCCGGAACAGCGCCCGGCGCAGCGCGCTCACACCGCCCGCCTGATACACGGTGGCGTAGCGCTGGAGCTGCGCCTCGAGCACCTCCCGTTCCTTGACTTCGAGGGCGTGCGTCAGCAGCAAATACAGCAGCAGGAACAGCGCCGCGCTGCAGACCGTGAACAGCACGGCGTACCACAGGTTCAGCCGCAGGCCGAGGTTGCGGCGCAGCGGATCAAGGACGCTCCGCACCATGAGCCGGTTGTCCTGGGGAAGGCCGATCCCCACCGCGGACCTCGAGCACATAACCCACGCCGCGCAGGGTGTGGATCAGCGTCTTCGCAGGATCCACCTTCGCCCGCAGCCGGTGCACAAGCACGTCCACCACATTGGTCTGCGGATCAAAGCTGTACCCCCAAACCTGCTCGAGAATCATCGTCTTGGTCACCACCCGCCGCGTATTCCGCATCAGGTACGCCAGCAGCGCGAACTCCCGTGCCTGCAACTCGACCGGTTGCCCACCGCGCCGCGCCTCCCGTCGCACCAGGTCCAGCTCGAGGTCCCCAACCACCAGCCGGGTCGGCTCCGGCGTCGGCGAGCGGCGTCGCAGCAACGCCTGCACCCGGGCCAGCAGCTCGGCGAACGAGAACGGTTTCGTGAGATAATCATCCCCGCCCGCCTGCAAACCCCGCACCCGATCGTCCACGCTCGCTTTGGCGCTCAACACCAGAATCGGCGTGCCCACCCCCGCCTCGCGGAGCCGGCGGATCACCGTCAACCCGTCGAGCTTGGGCAGCATCAGATCCAGCACGGCGGCGTCGTAGGCCGTCCCCAGCGCCATCGCCAGCGCGCGCTCGCCCTCATCACAGTGGTCCACGGTGTAGCCGCTCTGCCGCAGCCCGTTCACCACGAAGGACGCGATCTTCGGGTCGTCTTCCACCACCAGAATGCGCATGCCGCGGTGGATGTTGATCGGCCCTTCCCATCGCGCAAGCCTGGCGGCGGTGACCGCGCGATCTTCCCTCGCCGCCGGTGGATGGCATGTTGTTCCCTCGGCGCGGCCGCCCGCCCGGACTGGCTCTGGCCCGGGCGGGCGGCGTAGCGGATCGGGCTGTCGCGCTCCGACCCGCGGTCAGCGGGCAAGGCTGAATCGCTCAGCCCCTTTCAGTCTCGTCCACCACCACGTAGCGGTGAGTGCCCTCGCGCCAGATCCTGAGGAGCGTGACGCGGTCCTCCGGTCGCTCCGTCAGGCGCACGGCCGTGGTCGCGTCGGCGACGGGTTGCCGGTTGATCTCGGTAATGAGGTCCCCTCGTCGCAGACCGGCGCGCTGCGCGGCCGAGCCGGGCTGCACTTGGGTGATCAGCGCTCCCTCGACGCCCGCCGGCACCCCCAGGCGCTCGCGGGTTTGGGCATCGAGATCTTGCACGGCGACCCCTTGCAGCGCTTCCGCCGCCTCGTCACCGCCTGTCCCGCCCCGCGCCACGGATCGGGAACCGGGCACCTCCTGGGGGGTGACAGTGAGGGTCACCGGCTTGCCATCGCGCAGCACCTTGACGGTCACGGGGCTGCCGGGCGCGGTCTGCGCCACGAGCAAGCGGAGCTGGCGTTGATGGCGTACGACCTTGCCGTCGTATTCAGTCACCACGTCGCCTTCGCGCAAGGCCGGCCTTCGCCGCCGGCGCGCCGGCCGACACCTCGGCGATCAACACGCCGCGGTCCTCGCCCAGCCCGAACTTCTTCGCCAGTGCGGGCGTGAGATCCTGAATCATCACCCCCAGGAATCCGCGGCGAACCTGGCCGTCCCGAACAAGATCTTCGAGGACGTGACGGGCCAGGTTGGTGGGCACCGCGAAGCCGATGCCGTTGTTGCCGCCGGTCCGGCTCCAGAATGGCGGTGTTGATGCCGATCAGGCGTCCCTGGCTGTCCACCAGCGCGCCTCCGGAATTGCCCGGATTGATGGCGGCGTCGGTCTGGATGAAGTCTTCGTAATCCAGCCCCAGGTTGCCGCGGCCCGTGGCGCTGACGATTCCCAGCGTGACGGTCTGGCCCAGGCCAAACGGGTTGCCCACGGCCAGCACCACATCACCGACCTCGACCTGGTCGCTGTCGGCGATGGGCAGCGTTGGAAGACCGGTGGCGGCGACCCGGATGACGGCGAGATCCGTCTTCGGATCGCGCCCCACAACCTTGGCGGGGAGTTCCCGCTCGTCATTCAACCGGACCAGGACCTCTTCCGCGCCCTCCACGACGTGGTTGTTGGTCAGGATGTACCCGTCCTCGCTGACGATGACGCCCGACCCGGCACCTTGTTGGCGTGGGGCAGGACGGGCGCGTTCGGTTCCGCGGTCCGGACGCAGGCCGAAGAACCGTTCGAACAGATCGCTCCCGGATCCGCCGGATCCCTCCCAGGCGACGTCGCGCGCGGGTTTCTGGACCGTGACCTGCACCACGGAAGGTGTCACTTTGCGCACGACACCGGCGAAACTGGTGGTCGGCGTGTCAAGTCGGACGGGGGTGTCTCGTCCACCACGAGCCGCAGCGGCGGTCGATCAGTCGACCCGGCGGTCGAAGACGGGCTGGATCGCAGCCCGGCGGCCAGTGCCGCGGTCACCAGGGCAGCGCCCACGGTGAGGGCGGCAAGCTGAGTCATTGTGCGTGAGGGATGGTTCGGTTTCATCGGTGTTGCCTTTCGTTTTCGTGTCGCATTCGAGGTTTCAGACAACGCGTGTCTGACCGGGGCCTTTCTGGAGGATTACAGCTTTGTAAGGCGGCGTCGCTCGCGTCCGGTGGACGCCGGTCCCGGCGGCGCGCAGGGTTTGGGCCCTGCGCTTAAGGAGAAGCGCGGGCAGGGGCCAGGGCGCCGGAAATTCCGTTGCCGGACGGGGATTGGCTGCTCTAGCGTTCGTGCGGCCGTTGATCGGACGCCAGGAGCCCCGTGCACCGCAAGGCACGCGCCCTCCCCGGCCGGTCTGGCCCCCGCGGCAAGCGCGCAGCGATCGCCGGCCTGGCTTGCCATTTCGGGTTGAGCCCACCGGCCGGCGGAGCGAGCACGCATGGCAAACAAACCGCTGAACGCAACGGAACTCGAGAACCTCGTCCGACGCCTCCACCGCCTGGCGCATAACCTGTGGTGGACCTGGGATCAGGGCGCCCAAGACCTCTTCCAGGAACTGTCGCCCCGGGGTTGGCAGAACCTCTACCACAACGCGGTGGCCATCCTGCGGGAGGTTTCGACTACGAGCTCCGCGTCCGCTTGCAGGACATCGAGTTCGCCGAGCGCGTGCTCCTTGTGCTCCGTCGGTTCGAGGCTTACCTCGAACGTGCCGACACCTGGGCCGCCACGCACGCACCCCAGTTCGCGCAACGGCCGGTGGCCTATTTCAGCGCCGAGTTTGGCTTCCATGAAACGCTCCCCATCGCCGCCGGTGGTCTCGGCGTCCTGGCCGGCGACCACGCCAAGTCGGCCAGCGATCTCGGTCTGGGCTTCGTCGGTGTCAGCTTGTTCTACCGCGAAGGCTACTTCATGCAGGCCTTCAACGAGGAAAACTGGCAGACCGAGTACTACTCGAGGCTGGACCCGCGCAACCTGCCCCTCGAGCGCGTGCTGGATCCGCGGGGTGAACCGCTGCTGGGTTCCCTGCGCATCGCCGCCAGCACGGTCACCTTCCAGGCCTGGCGCGTGAACGTGGGACGCTGCCCCGTGTTCCTGCTCGACACCGACCTTCCCGTCAACGAACCCCATTACCGGGACCTCACGCTCCGGGTCTATGGCGGCGACAGCACCACCCGCATCATGCAGGAAATGCTGCTGGGCGTCGGAGGCGTCCGGCTGCTGCGCGCGCTGGGCTACCAGCCGGCGGTCTTCCATCTCAACGAAGGCCACGCGGCGTTCCTGACGCTCGAGTTGGCGCGCGAGAAAACCGCCGCCGGCCTGACCTTCCAGGAAGCCCTCGCCGCCACCCGTCAGGAGTGCCTGTTCACCACGCACACGCCGGTCGAAGCGGGCCACGACCGGTTCAGCAGCGACCTGGTCCAGTACGCGGCGCACAAGTTCAGCCTGCAGCTCAACCTGTCCCACGAGCAGCTCATGGCCCTGGGCCGCGTCCGGCCCGAGGATCCCAACGAACCCTTCTGCATGACCGTCCTGGCGTTGAAGCTTTCGCGGGCTGCCAACGGCGTCAGCGAGCTCCATGGCGAGGTCAGCCGTCGCATGTGGCAATGCCTCTACCCCGACCGCCCCGTCGAGGAGGTCCCCATCGGTCATGTCACCAACGGGGTGCACCTGCTCGGCTGGATGAAGGGCGGCGTCCGCCGGTTCTGGCGCGGCAAACTCCACCGTGCCCTCAGCAACGGCGCCACCGGCGCCCACGTCGACGCCGGCCACCTCTGGGCCGATGCCGCCAATTCACCCGAATTCTGGGCCGCTGTCAGCGATCCGTCCTTCGTTTCCGACGAGGAGCTGTGGGCCCTGCGCTACGAGCTGCGTCGCCAACTGATCGAGTTCACCCGCCGCCGTCTCTTGCTGCAGGACGCCCGCTTCACCCGCACCGCCTTCATCGAGCACGATCACCTCCTGAACCCCGACGCCCTGACCATCGGGTTCGCCCGGCGCTTCGCCACCTACAAACGAGCCACCCTCCTCTTGAACCACTTCGACCGCATCCTCCGGCTCGCCCATGATCCCCGCCGCCCGGTCCAGTTCATCTTCGCTGGCAAAGCGCACCCGCGCGACGACGAAGGCAAGCGGCTGATCCAAAACATCCTGCACCTCAGCCGGCACAGCGACCTGCGCGGAAGCCTCGTGTTCATCGAGAACTACGACGTTCACGTGGCCCGCCAGATGGTCTCCGGCTGCGATGTCTGGCTCAACAACCCGCGTCGCCCCCTCGAGGCCTCCGGCACCAGCGGCATGAAGGCCGCCATCCACGGCTGCCTCAACTTCAGCATCCTCGACGGCTGGTGGCGCGAAGGCTACGACGGCACCAACGGTTTTGCCATCGGCGACGATTCACATCCCGAGCAGGTCGAGGAGCAGGACCGGCGTGACGGGAACAGCTCTTCCACACCCTCACCGAAGAGATCATTCCCAGCTTCTTCCAACGCGATGCCCAGGGCATCCCGCGACAATGGATCCGCCGCATCCGCCGCTCCTTCGCCACGTTGGTACCCCGCTTCAACACGTGGCGCATGGTCCAGGAGTACGTCACCCGGTATTACCTGCCCTCGTCCTAGCGCGTGCCCCAGATCTTCCCCGCGCGCGCGACCGACCGTCCCATGTCCCTTCCCGATGCTCATGGCCTGACGCGCGACGAATGGCGCACCGCCCTCAGCGCTTGGGGGAACCGGCCTACCGGCTCGATCAGTTGCTGGAGTGGCTTTATGCCCGACGCGCTCTCACGTGGGACGCCATGACCAATCTGCCCCGCGCTCTCCGCCACCGGCTGAGCGCCGCCTGGTCCCTGCGCTCTCTCGCCCTCGTCACCCATCAGACTTCCGACGATGCCACGCAGAAGTTCCTCTGGCGGATGGCGGATGGGGCCTTGATCGAAAGCGTCCTCATTCCAGCGAGTCCGGCCCTTTATGGTGAGGCGAGCGACCGCCATACCCTGTGTGTCTCCACCCAGGTGGGCTGCGCGTACGGCTGCCGGTTCTGTGCCAGTGGGCTGGAGGGATGGCGGCGCCACCTGCGTCCCGAGGAGATCGTCCAGCAGGTGTTGGCTGTGGAGCAGTGGCACGCGGCGCGGGAGGGTCACGATCCTGCGCGGGCGACACCGGATGCACGTTCGCGCGTGGTCAGCAACTTGGTGATCATGGGAATGGGCGAGCCGTTGGCAAATTACGATCACTTGCTTAAAGCGTTACGAATACTTAACGCCTCCTGGGGGCAACATCGGGGCGCGCAAGATCACCATCTCGACCAGCGGGCTCGTGCCCCAGATCCGGCGGCTGGCCCGGGAACCGGAGCAGTTCCGACTGGCCATCTCCCTGCACGGCGCGACCGATGGGGTGCGGGACCGCCTCATGCCGGTCAACCGGAAGTACCCATTGGGCGAACTCGTGGCGGCCTGCGAGGACTATCTCCAGCACAAGGGCCGCGTGATCACGCTTGAATACCTGCTGCTCGAGGGAGTGAATGACGCGACGGAGCACGCCGACGCCCTGGCGCACCTGGCCGCCCGGCTGCGGGCCAAGGTCAATCTGATTCCCTACAACACGGTGGAGGGGCTGCCGTGGCGACAGCCGGCCGTGTCTGTCCAGGAAGCGTTCTACAAAACGCTGTTGTCGAGTGGGATACAGGTGACGCTTCGACGGGAGAAAGGGGCGGACATCGACGCTGCCTGCGGGCAACTCCGCTTGCGCAGCGAACGTTCGAGGGCTGCCAGGCAAACCAACGTCCGAGCGCCGGAAGCAACGTGAAGTCGGAGACGTTGGAGGGGGACATCTCGTTTGAGCTCTGTCGGGCGAATGACAGTGCCTGGATCGCAGCGCCGCCAGGCTTCCTGGACGGGGGATGTGGGGCTAAACTGTTTTTTATCAAGGTTTTAGCGGCACAAAAAATTTTTTCAAAAACTCGTTGACCTCTCCGTTGCATGCACTAAGCTGTCCCCGCTTCGAGGTAAGCGACTGACGCGTCGAATCACCGAAGAACGATTCGGCGGTCGGTTTCTTCGTCCCCGAGGCTGAGATCAGGCCCAAGGGCCTGTGATCATTGAAAGTTGAATTGTGCGACAAGTTTAGCCCCTTTGCGCAGATTGGGTTAGTACGATCTGTGCATCGAGTTTAACAATTGCAATCCCGGGGGTGAAAACCTCCGGTCGAATCAAGCTAACGTTTTTTGACGGAGAGTTTGATTCTGGCTCAGAACGAACGCTGGCGGCGTGGATAAGACATGCAAGTCGAACGCTGGTTGTTGGGTAGCAATATTCGGCAACCGGAGTGGCGTAAGGGTGCGCAACACGTGGGTAATTTGCCGCGAAGCCTGGGATAACCCCGAGAAATCGGGGCTAATACCGGATGTGGAGGTCGGGAGACATCTCGTGACCTCCAAAGCTGGGGACCGCAAGGCCTGGCACTTCGCGATAAGCCCGCGGCCTATCAGCTAGTTGGTGGGGTAACGGCTCACCAAGGCGAAGACGGGTAGCTGGTCTGAGAGGACGACCAGCCACACTGGAACTGAGACACGGTCCAGACACCTACGGGTGGCAGCAGTCGAGAATTTTTCACAATGGGCGAAAGCCTGATGGAGCGACGCCGCGTGGGGGATGAATGGCTTCGGCCCGTAAACCCCTGTCATCTGCGAGCAATGCTGCGCGCCGAACACGCGTGCAGTTGATAGTAGCAGAAGAGGAAGGAACGGCTAACTCTGTGCCAGCAGCCGCGGTAATACAGAGGTTCCAAGCGTTGTTCGGATTCACTGGGCGTAAAGGGTGCGTAGGCGGTTGGGTAAGTCTGATGTGAAAGCTCCGGGCCCAACCCGGAAATGTCATCGGATACTATCCGGCTAGAGGGTTGGAGGGGGGATTGGAATTCTCGGTGTAGCAGTGAAATGCGTAGATATCGAGAGGAACACCCGTGGCGAAGGCAAGTCCCTGGAAAACTCCTGACGCTGAGGCACGAAAGCTAGGGGAGCAAACAGGATTAGATACCCTGGTAGTCCTAGCCCTAAACGGTGCACGTTTGCTGTGGGCGGATTCGACCCCGTCCGTGGCGTAGCTAACGCGATAAACGTGCCGCCTGGGAAGTACGGCCGCAAGGTTAAAACTCAAAGAAATTGACGGGGGCCTGCACAAGCGGTGGAGTATGTGGCTTAATTCGATGCAACGCGAAGAACCTTACCTGGCCTTGACATGTGGGTGGTAGAAGGGTGAAAGCCTGACGATCCCGCAAGGGAAGCCTACACAGGTGCTGCATGGCTGTCGTCAGCTCGTGTCGTGAGATGTTGGGTTAAGTCCCGCAACGAGCGCAACCCTCGCGTCCTGTTGCCACTCCCGCGCAAGCGGGAAGCACTCTGGACGGACTGCCTCGCTCAAACGGGGAGGAAGGTGGGGATGACGTCAAGTCAGTATGGCCCTTATGGCCAGGGCTGCACACGTACTACAATGCCCGGTACAATGGGATGCAAGACCGTAAGGTGGAGCCAATCCCTGAAAACCGGGCCCAGTTCAGATTGTCGGCTGCAACTCGCCGGCATGAAGCTGGAATCGCTAGTAATGGCGTATCAGCCACGACGCCGTGAATACGTTCCCAGGCCTTGTACACACCGCCCGTCACATCATGAAAGCCGACTGTACCCGAAGTCGCTGCGCCAACTGCAAAGAGGCAGGCGCCGAAGGTATGGCTGGTGATTGGGATGAAGTCGTAACAAGGTAGCCGTAGGGGAACCTGCGGCTGGATCACCTCCTTTCTAAGGAGCTCAACGGACGCGTGAATGCGCGTCCCAGGTCGTCAGTTCGCAAGAACTGCCGGGCGGCTTGTCGCACAATTCAGCTTTCCTCTGCTCTTTGGTGTTTTGGCAGCATGGTGGTCGGGGCCGGCGCCGGCAACGGGTCTCAGTCCCGGGGCTGTAGCTCAGTTGGTAGAGCGGTAGCTTTGCAAGCTATAGGTCAGGAGTTCGAATCTCCTCAGCTCCACCATCGGCTCACGGACGGTAACCGGACCTGTAGCTCAGTTGGTTAGAGCATGCGCTTGATAAGCGCAGGGTCACTGGTTCAAGTCCAGTCAGGTCCACCACTCGCTTTCGCGGTCCCGCAGGGGACCGCCCGCTCTTTGAAAACTGCGTGTAAGAAACGTAACGGGTAATAGTTTCGTCGAGGCTTTGGCCGGCGAAAGCCGGCGAGGCACTTTGTGATCAAGCTACTAAGGGCTTATGGTGAATGCCTTGGTGCCAAGAGGCGATGAAGGACGTAGCAAGCTGCGATAAGCTCCGGGATAGCCGCAAGCAGGCATTGATCCGGAGATTTCCGAATGGGGACAACCCACCGGCGCAAGCCGGTGTTCCGGGATGAATTAATAGTCCCGGAACGCAAGACGGGGTGAAGTGAAACATCTCAGTAACCCGAGGAAAAGAAAACGACGTGATTCCGTGAGTAGTGGCGATCGAAAGCGGAACAGCCCAAACCGCCGGGACTTGTCCCGGCGGGGTTGTGGGACCCCGACAGGGGAGAGACCAGGTTAGCCGAAGGTTCTGGAAAGCCCTGCCACAGACCGTGACAGCCCGGTAGGCAAAAACCCAGGTCTCCTCAGGGGTATCCTAAGTAGCACGGTGCACAGGAAACACTGTGTGAATCGGTCCGGACCACCGGATAAGGCTAAATACTCCTTGGCAACCGATAGTGAACAAGTACCGCGAGGGAAAGGTGAAAAGAACCCCGTTGAGGGGAGTGAAATAGTACCTGCAACCATCTGCCTACAAGGTGTGGGAGCCCGTAGGGGTGACCGCCTGCCTTTGCATAATGAGTCTGCGAGTTATTGTCTGGGGCCTGCCTAAGCTGCGGCGCAGCGGAGGCGCAGGGAAACCAAGTACGAAATGTGCGATGTGGTCGCAGGCAATAGACCCGAAGCGGAGGTGATCTACTCTTGAGCAGGTTGAAGCCTGGGTAACACCAGGTGAAGGACCGAACTCGTGGACGTTGAAAAGTCCTGAGATGACTTGAGAGTAGGGGCGAAAGACCAATCAAACCCCGTGATAGCTGGTTCTCCCCGAAATAGCATTGAGGTGCTAGCCTCGGTGCGCTGACGGGCGGAGGTAGAGATACTGAATGGACTTAGGGCCCCGCGGGGTACTGAAAAACCAACCAAACTCCGAATGCCGCCCGGCGAATTACTCCAGGAGTCAGGCGCGGGGGGATAAGCTTCGTCGCCGAGAGGGAACAGCCCAGACCGCCAGCCAAGGCGCCCAGATGGTTCAGTGGAAAGGATGTGGCCCTGCTCAGACAGTGAGGATGTTGGCTTAGAGGCAGCCATCATTTAAACAGTGCGTAACAGCTGACTCATCGAGCGGGGTCGCGCCGAAAATGATTGGCGATCAAACCATGTACCGAAGCTGCGGGTGTCGGGACCCCCGGGTCCCGGCGGCGGTAGGAGAGCGTGACCAACGCGTCGAAGCCGGACGGAAACGGAAGGTGGAGCGTTGGCCAGTGAGAATGCAGACACGAGTAGCGATAAACCGGTGGAGAATCCCGGTCGCCGTAAACCTAAGGTTTCCTGGGGCAGGTTCGTCCTCCCAGGGTTAGTCGGGAGCTAAGGCGAGGCCGTAAGGCGATAGTCGATGCCCAGCAGGTCAAATATTCCTGCACCACCGACATTTAACCGGCCAGGGACGCGGAGAGAAAGGTCGGGGATCACCCTATCCGAATCGGGACGCGGAGCCCACGGGCGAAGCGCATCCCTGGACAATCTGCCGAGAAAAGCTGGCGGGTAGACTAAGGCGCCCGTACCGTAAACCGACACAGGTGGGTGAGTGTGAAGGCACTCAGGCGCGCGAGAGAAACCTCTCTGAAGGAACTCGGCACATTAGCCCCGTAACTTCGGGAGAAGGGGTGCCCAACACCCTGGCAGCAATGTTTGGGTGAAGGGCTTCAATAAATTGCGCTTAGCGACTGTTTAACAAAAACACAGCACTCTGCCAAGTCGTGAAGACGACGTATAGGGTGTGACACGTGACCAATGCGGAAAGATTAACGCATCTTGTCAGCCCGCGCAAGCGGGGTGAAGCCCGGTGCCTAAGTCCCCGTGAATGTCGGCCGTAACTATAACGGTCCTAAGGTAGCGAAATTCCTTGTCGGGTAAGTTCCGACCTGCACGAATCGTGTAACGAGTTGAGCGACTGTCTCGGAGAGGATCTCGGCGAAACTGTAGTGGCGGTGAAGATGCCGCCTGCCCGCAGTAGGACGGAAAGACCCTATGCACCTTTACTGTAAGCTGGTATTGGGTTCCTGGTTAACGGATGCGTAGCGTAGGTGGGAGGCGGTGAACGGTCGGCTTCAGGTTGACCGGGAGTCGCCAATGGAAACACCACCTTTCCGCTAATTAGAATTCTAACCCCGACTGTCAGCCAGGCGGGGGACAGTGCCTGCGGGTCAGTTTGACTGGGGCGGTCTCCTCCCAAAGAGTAACGGAGGAGCGCGAAGGTCGGCTCAGCACTGGTTGGCAACCAGCCCCATAGAACGCATGGGCAGAAGCCGGCTTGACTGCGAGACCAACAAGTCGAGCAGGCGCGAAAGCGGGCCCAAGTGATCCGGTGGTGGAAAGTGGAATCGCCGTCGCTCAACGGACAAAAAGGTACGCTAGGGATAACAGGCTGATCGCGCCCAAGAGTTCATATCGACGGCCCGGTTTGGCACCTCGATGTCGGCTCATCGCATCCTGGGGCTGGAGAAGGTCCCAAGGGTCCGGCTGTTCGCCGGTTAAAGCGGTACGCGAGCTGGGTTCAGAACGTCGTGAGACAGTTCGGTCCTCTATCCACTGTGGGCGCCAGGAGACTTGAGGGGTTCTTTCCTTAGTACGAGAGGACCGGGAAAGACGCACTTCTGGTGTGGCAGTTGTTCCGTCAGGGGCATCGCTGCGTAGCCATGTGCGGACGAGATAAGCGCTGAAAGCATCTAAGCGCCAAGCTCCTCCCAAGATATGGTCTCCCAGCCGCAAGGCTCTCAAGACCCCGGTAGACGACCGGGTTGATAGGTCAGGCGTGAAAGCGCGGCAACGCGTTCAGCGGACTGATACTAATTGGTCGTGCGGCTTGATCGCTTCGGCTCCTTGCGGAGCCAGCGATTTGATTGACGAAACCTGCCCGGGACGGCTTACACGCAGTTTTCAGGGAGCGGACGCTCTTTAACGGCTTTTCTGGTGACCATGAAGCGGTGGCCCGACCCGATCCCATCCCGAACTCGGCCGTCAAACGCCGCATTGCCGATGGTAGTGCTTGTAGAGCTTGTGCGAGAGTAGGTAGTCGCCAGATTTTTGGTTTGCCAGGCGACGGGAAACTTGAGTTTTCCGTCGCCTTTTTGCTTGTCGGAGGCTCCCGTGCCCCCTACATAGGACGTTCTATGGTCCCGGAGTTGTTGGCCCACGGCGGCGTCATGATGTGGCTGCTCCTGCTCGTCGGGGCCACCGCCTGCGCGGTCTTCATCGAGCGGCTGCTGCACTACCACCGCGAACACATCGACAGCTTCGATTTCCTCAATGGCGTTCGCACCGTGCTGCGGAGGGACAACGTGGTCGAGGCCTTGTCCATCTGCGACGCGACGGCCGGGCCTGTGCCGCGGTTGGTGAAAACCGCCATCCTCTGTCGCGAACACGGGCGCGATCGGATTCGGGAGGCGCTCGCCCAGTCGGGATTGCTGGAGGTGCCGCGTCTGGAGGAGAAGCTCGGCCTGTTGGCCACGATTGCCCAGACCGCTCCGATCATGGGGCTTTTGGGCACTGTCCTGGGCCTCATTGACATCTTCCAACTGCTGCAGACCCAGGGGGTGGCGGCTCCAGCGGGGCTCCTGGCCGGCGGTGTCTGGCAGGCGTTGGTGTGCACCGGTGCCGGCTTGGCCATCGCCATTCCCACGTACGCCGGCTACAACTACCTGGTCAGCCGGGTCCGCTCCATTGTCCTCGACATGGAGAAGTCGTCGGTTGAAATCCTCAACATCCTGACCGAACAGGTCCCGCTCTCGTGAGTCTGCCCACCAACGCACGGATGTTCGCCGGGCGGTTGGACGTCGCGCCCTTCGCCTCGGTGTTCTTCCTGCTGCTGATCTTTCTGCTGCTGATGACGCACTTGGCGCCTGTCCCGGGCGTCCCGGTGGACCTTCCGGACGCGGAGCTTCCGGACGCGGTCGCGGGTCCGGACTGGCTGGTGGTGGTGATGGACGGGGCGGGACGGACTTACTTCAACCAGCAGATCATCACGGACGAGCGCTTGCGGGAGGAGTTGACGGCGCGGCTTCAATCGGCAGGGACAGCCTTGCCGTTGGTGCTGCAGGCGGATGCGGGCGTTCCGTTGGAGGACTTGGTCCGGTTCTACGCCTTGTGCCGGTCGGCGGGCATCGGCAAGGTGAAGCTGCAGACCCGTGCCCCCTTGCACGCCTCGCGTCCGCGCGGGTGGCTTCCCTGATGGACTGGGGTGGGCGACCTTCGGGATGGAGTTACGCCAGGCTGGCGCGAGTGGCTGGGTGGATTGCAATGGTCCAGTTGGGGTTGATCTACTTGCTGGGGCACAAGACGACCCCGGCCACAGAGACGCTGGCAGCCCGCAGCGACGCTGACTGGCTGTGGCTGCCCCGTCCACCGGCATTGCTGGAGGAACTGCCGGACCGCGCTGTCCTGGCAGAGGTGACGGCGCACGGTTTCTCAGGCGCCCTGTGGGGCAGGGGGCGCGGGGATGGGTCTGGCCGGCCTGGGCTCGGATGGAGGCGTGGGACGTCTGGGTGCGGGCCGCGTCGTGGGCCCGAAGTTTTCCCCAAGCCGGTGGGGCGACGCCGTGGCACCGCTGGCGGGTGCCGTCCGGGTCGCCTCGGGCGGCCGACCGGCCCGACGGGTGGGGGAGTTGAAGGCGGAAGCCTCGCCACCCGGAACTCACCTCCGGCTGGAAGGTGCCTTGACGGGACGGGCATTCCGGGGGCCGGAGACGCTGCCGGCCTGGCCACATTCCGAGGTCCTGGCACCGAGCACGGTGCACGTGTTGGTGGATCGCGACGGCACGGTGCTGTCTGCCAGGCTGCTGCCACCGGGGAGTGGACTGGCGGCGGCGGATCAGGAGGCGGTACGGATGGCCCAACAGCTACAGTTCGAGGGCGGAGGGGCGGAGGGTCAGTCTGCTGGGGAGTTGCTCTGGGGTAGTGTGACTTTCGTCTGGCGCACCCTGGCGCCGGCCCCGTCGCCATGAGCATGAGCTTGTTGCTGGGTGCCTATGTCGTGGTGTTGCTCGGTGCGATCACCCTGATTGCCATCTTTTACGGCCTGCGTGAACGTCGGTTCGGACCTTCCCGGTCCGGGGACCGTCTGTTCCGCTGCGGCAAGTGCGGCTATGTCTACACGGACGATCCGGATGTAGATCGGTCTCGCTGCCCGCAGTGCCGTTGCATGAACGACGCCTTCAGCTACTGACCAGGCGCTGGAGGATCTCCTCGAGCAATCGCGGGGCGTAGCTCCGGGTGCGTGCCGGACCCTCCGACGGGGTTACAGGGAGGGCGCGAAGCGCGGGCAAGACCGGCCGGACTTTGGGACCAAGTTGGTCGAGAGCATTCAAAGCCTCGAGGGCAACGTAGGCAGGGACCCGCACTCGGCTGGGATCATGAACGGGGGTGTGCGGCCGGCGTCGCACCTGGCTCTCGTGCGTGACGGTGTGGTTGAAGATGGCGAAGAAGGGTTGGCCGGGTGGTCGGTTCGTCCAATGGGCGCGACGTGAGGACTCATCCCAGACCGGTCCGACCGACTCGAGGTTGTAGTCCTCCTTCTCGTTATTGGCGCAGTAATAGCCGGCGGCGCGAAGCGTCTGCGGGTAGAAGCGGAAACCCGATGGCAGGGGAACCAGGCTGCGCATGTGCTCCGCACCGGTCGACGGCGGGTACAAGCCACTGATCAGGGTCGTCCGTGCGGGGGCACAGACCGGAGCACAGGACCAGGCCCGCGTGTAGGTCAGGCCCCGGGCTGCCAACCGATCGAGGTGGGGCGTGGTGGCGTAGGCATCCCCGTAGCAGCCGAGTTGCGGACCGATGTCCTCACACGTGATCCAAAGAATGTTCGGGCGGGCGTCGGGACATTCCGCGGCGAGCGTGCCGGCCATCCAGGCGCTCGCGAGGGCGGACACCAGGAGCGCCGGCACGGCGGATGGACTGGCCGAACCGCTACGAAATGCGCGGGTCAGCGCCACGAGAGAGAGGTTGTCTTGCCGTCTTCGGCACGGTTGCCACCAAATGCGTGCAGGGTAAGGGCAACCCCCTCGGGGCGGAAACGCGCCTCCACCCACCCGACCGGGTCCTGATCGCGGAAGTTGTAGCCGACGGCGGGCAGATTGACCAACTGGAGTTGGCCGCGCTGCTGCACCTGCCACACGTGAGAATGGCCAAAGAAGACCGCTTTGACGTGCGGATGGGGTTCGAGCAGTGCGAAGAGGCGATCGGCATCCAGCAGGTCGCCGTCCCCATCGCCTAGCGTGTGATGCACGAAGAGCACGGCCGGCCGATCGCGGAGCTGCGGGAGGTAGCGGGCCAACCATTCGCGCTGGTTCCGTCCCAGCAGTCCAGCCACCTTGTCCACGTAAAGCAGCGAATCGAGGATGAGCACGCGGAGGGTGGCGAACTCGATGACCGTCACGTGCTTCCCGCCGACCGCGGGGTGGTGGACGCCTGCGCGCGGCGGGAAGACCCGGAGGAAGTTGGCCCGGTCGTCGTGGTTTCCCAGGGCAATATGAACCGGGGTGACGGCCGCCAACGGCTCCAGCAAGCCCTTCAACTGCTCGTAGTCCTCGGGGCGGCCCTCGAGACGGGCGGCATCGCCGCACACGATCGCCGCTGCGGTCGGACCGCCGCCAGCTCCGGCACGATGCGCGCGAGGTTCTCCCACGGACGAAAGCCGCGGTAGGCGTTGTTCCGGTCGGCCGGGATGTGGGTGTCGGAGAGCAGCGCGAGATGGAAGTCCGGTACGGAGCCACGCGAAGGCGCGGGGACGCAAGTGTGCGGTGCCCGGCTACAAACAGTGCGGCGCCACCGAGCGTGGCTGTCTTCAGGAACGCGCGCCGGTTCTGGGGATGAGGGACGAGGATGGGCATGGCGGGGAGGGCGGGGAAGGGAGTGGAGTTGGTGTTACCATTCCCCATCAACGAGGAGGGGATGGTCTTGCTGGCGAGGTCGGCCGCCAAGACCGGGAGGGCCTGACGCTCGGCGCTGGTCTGGTTGGCGCCCACGCGCACGGTGACGCGGCCGGTCACCTCGCGGTCGAGCAGGACGGTGCCGGCACGGAGATCGCGGGCGACGACTTGGGCGACGACACGCAGTTCTTCGTCGCGAGTGGTGCGGACGTCATGCGGGCTGTAAGTGATCGAAGCGCGCTCGAACCGCACGAGCCGGCCGGTGAGCAGGACGTCGGCGTCGCCCTCCCGAGTGGCGAGGCGATACGTGCCGTCCTGCTGCAACTGGCGCCGCAAGGCGTGGACGACGGCCTCGCTCAAGCGGGGTTGCATGGTCTGGTTCTGGAAGGCAGCGACGCGGACGGACCGCGACCCGGCCTCGAGCCCGTTCGTCGGGCCCAACCGATAGCCGGCACAGGCCGTCAGGAGGCCGGCCAGCAGTCCGGAGAGGGCGGCGGTGCGCATGTCAGGGGTTGCGGGGGCGGGCGACCGGACGTTCCGGAGTTGGTCCAGGCGCTTGCGGGCCGCGGCCGCGTATTCCGAGTTGGGGTCTTTGCTCACCACTTCGTTGTAGTACACGCGGGCACCGTCCCACCGACGTTTCTTGTCGTAGAACTGCGCGATCCGATAGGCCCCGCGCGCCTGCTCGGTCCGGAGGGCGAGGATCGTCTGCTGGGCGGCTTCGACCCGGGGGTCCCGCGGGTAAAGCGCCATAAAATCGGTGTAGGCGGCGATGGCCTGGCTGGCGGCGCCCTGGTCATACTCGGCGGTCTTGGCCTGTTTCTCATAGGCCTTGGCCGCCCGGTGGAGGGCCTCGGCCGCGATCTCGGGCTGGTCGTGGTAGGTGTCCGCGGCCTTTTCGTAGGCTTTCACGGCGAGGTAATAGTCCTTCTGTTTCTCGCGGGCGGTGCCGATGGCCATCTGGGCAGCCGGGGCGACCTCGGAATAGGGGCCGTTGCGGACGATTTTGGCCAGCATGTCTGCGGTCTTCTCCATGGAAGGGAAGAAGGGGATGACGCCCCAGAGTTTGAACCACTGACCGCCGAGGAAGCGCTGGGCGATGGCGAACTGCCGTTCGATGATGTTCTCGTATTCCTGGGACTTGGGGTAGCGCTCGATGGCCTTCTGGTACTCACGGAAGGCCCGTTCGTCCCACTTGCGCGCCTCGTAGCAGAGACCGAGGAGGTACTGGGCCTGGGCGGCGTAGTCCGAGCGTGGCCAGCGGACCACGGTGCGGCGGGCGGCTTTGGTGGCGAGGCGGAAGCGGCGCGCGGCGTAGGCCTCCTTCGCCACACCGTACTGGTCCTCGGCACGGCCCCGCTGCCAGTTCCCGGTGCTGCCGGGGGTCTCGTACGTCCAGCCCTCGCCGGGACGATAGACCAGCGGTGCATAACAGCGCCACGGCCAGGCGAACAACCCGACCAGCACGACCAGGAGGAGGATGGTCCTGCGGTTCATGTGGCAGCCCACCGTAGGGAAGCGATGCGCATGAGTCAATCCACGCGCCGCGGCCAGGTGAAATCCGCCACCACCGGCAGATGATCCGAGGCAGTGGAGGTGGGGACCCAGGCGTGGACAGCGCGGAGCGGGGCGTCTTTGCGGATCCAGAGATAGTCGATCCGTTTGTTGGGGGCCTGGCTGGGGATGGTGAATCCGTCACCCGCGCCGGCCGACGCCCACACATCCGTCCAGTGCTCGCTCATGGCGTGGTGGGTCCGGCTGCCCGGCGTATCGTTGAAGTCACCGGCGAACACCGCCGGCAGGCCGGGGTACTGGGCGAGGACCTCGCGGAACTGCGCGACATTCGCCAGGCGCTCCGCGTCGTCCGGCCGGTAATCGATGTGGGTGTTCAGAAACAGCAGTTCGCGGCCGTGGACCTCGAGCACGAGTTGCAGCACCCCGCGTTGCTCGGCCGGACGGAGCATGCGCAGGTGGGTGTTGGTCCAGCGCACCACCGGGAAGCGGGTGAGCACCGCGTTGCCGTACTCGCCCCCCTGAAACGCGAAGTTGTTGCTGAAGACGCAGGTCAGGCCCGTCAGCGCGGCGAGTTCCGCCGGGAAATCGCGTCGGCCGGTTCGTTGCACCCCGCGGTCCACCTCCTGCAGCGCCACGATGTCGGCCTGCTGGGCGCGGATGAGTTCGGCGATGCGTTCGAGATCCACCCGACCGTCCAGGCCTTCGCCGTGGTGGATGTTGTAGGTCATGACCCGGAAGGCCACCGGCCCGGCTTTGCGCGGGGCACTCGCACAGGCGGTCAGCAGAGCCAAGCCGAGGATCAGGAGCACACCCGCGAGCGAGCGCGGGAAGCCGCTGACCCGTTCAGCGCGCCGAGGGGTCAACGCGCGGGGCCGCGCGCCGCAGGAGAAGGGCACACACATGACGGAACGAATCGAAACAGGTTCTGGGGTTCTGGCGAGTCCGAAACGCCGTGCGCGTCTCAAGTGGCCGGACGTGGTCCCAAGGACCCGAGGCGATCGAGGCCCGCCCGGAAGGACTCGACAGGCAGGTCGAAGAGGTGTTGGGCCGGTTGCGGGTTGCCAACGTTGTCCTCCGCGAGCATCGCCAGTTGATCCCGGTTCAGCGGGGGTGCCCGACCCAACAACCGCGGCATCAGGAACTCGAGCAGCGCCGCCGGCACGCGCATCAGACGCATGGGCAGCCGGAGCTTCATTCTCCGCCGGCCGAGGCTTGCCAGGATCGTGTCCAACACCTCCTCGAAGGTGAGCGACGTGGGTCCGCACAGGTCATAGGTCTGGCCGACGGCCTGCGGCTCACTCAATGCCCGCACAAACGCGATGGCCACCGCCTCGACCGCCACGGGTTGCAGCCGGGCGCGTCCGGTGCCGAAGATCGGCAGCACCGGCGACCAGCGGGAGAGTCGGGCGAAGAGATTCACGAAGTGATCCCCGGGCCCATAAATCAGCGAGGGCCGGAAGATGGTCCAGGCCAGGGGACTGGCCCGGACGAACTCCTCCGCCATCCATTTGGTCTGGTGATAGCGGCTGACTGCGTTGGGTCGGGTGCCCAGGGCGCTCATGTGGACATAGCGCCGGACGCCGGCTGTCTCCGCCGCGCGCACGAGGTTCTCGGTGGCGACCCGGTGGGCGTTGTCGAAGGTGTTTCGCCCGGCCTCGCTGATGATGCCCACGAGGTGAATGACCGCATCGACTCCCGCCAACGCCGGCCCCAGCGACGGGGGTTCAAGGACGTCGCCCGCCGCCAGATCGACCGCAAACCGGCTGGCCAGGGCCTGAGACCGCGGTGAGGTCGGCCGCCGCGCCAACACCCGTGTTGCATGGCCGGCCGCCTGGAGCCGGGCCACAATCGCCTGGCCCACGAAGCCGGTGCCGCCCGTCAACAAGACTTTCATCGTCGTCGACTCTAAACGGCTGTCGCGCCGTCGCAAGGGACGGGGAAATCCCGGTCGGCGGCGGAAGACCCGGCGGGCGAATGGTGGAACCTCGGTGTCGTGACGTTTTCTTATCAGTCGTCGCTTGACGGGCTCCGAGGGAGTTCGGACGATGCGCCCGGTCCCTGCGGCCACCGGACCCCACGTGGCAGTACAACGGTGGCCCGCAATTCCCGAGCCGTTGTCCGGCCAGCATTCCTGCGCGCGCATGAACAAACGGAAAGTTGTCGGCATCCTCCTCGGCTTGGTGGGTTTCTTGGTCCCGTGGGTCGTCCAGTTTCCCGGGCTCAGTTTCCCGGGGCATGTCACGTTGGGGATCTTTCTGCTCGCCGCGGCTTTCTGGCTCACGGAACCGGTGCCGATCTACACCACCTCGATGCTCGTGATCTTCCTCGAGGTGCTGCTGCTCAGCGCCGAGGGCCCGTTGTGCCTGTTCGCGCGGCCGCCGGTGGCCGCCGTGACGGCCGAGACCGCTCCACGGGAGTTCCGCCTGCCCGCCGGGGCTGTGGCCGAGGGGAGCGAGGTGCTGGTGGCGCGGCCCAACGGTACCTTCGAAGTCGTCCAGGTCGAGGTGCTTGAGCGCGGACCGGACACGGCACGGGTGCAATCCGGGAAGCTTTCGTCGGGCAGCCAGGTGCTGACGCAACCGGAGCATTGGCTGGGGCGCTACGTGCCGGCGTCGTACCGGACCTTCTTCGCGGCGCTGGCGGATCCCATCATCATCCTGTTCCTGGGCGGGTGCTTGCTGGCGGATGCGTCGGTGAAGTACCGACTCGACCGGGCGTTGACGCGGATGTTCCTTCGGCCGCTGGGCACGAGTCCGCGGCTCATTCTGCTCGGGCTGTTGGTCGCCACCGCGGTGTTGTCCGCCTTCATGAGCAACACGGCGACCACGGCGATGATGATGACGGTGGTGTTGCCGCTGTTGGCGGGTCTGGACCGGGAGGACCCGCTCAAGGTGGCGGTGGTGCTGGCCATCCCGGTCGGAGCGAACATCGGCGGCATCGCCACGCCCATCGGCACCCCGCCGAACGCCATCGCGCTGGCGGCGCTCACCAAGCAGGGCTTGGGGGTGCCGTTTGTGCAGTGGGTGCTCATGGCGCTGCCGATCGTGGTGATGACCCTGGGCGTGAGCTGGGTGGTGCTCATGAAGCTGTTCCGAGCGCGCACGGCCGAGCTGAAGATCGAGCTCGCGGGGGCGTTCGATCGCTCGCCCAAGGCCTGGGGATTGTACCTCGTGTTCGGTTTGACCGGGCTGCTGTGGTTCACGGAGAACCAGCACGGGATCAGCAGCAACATCATCGCGTTCCTGCCGGTCGTGGCGTTGCCCATGTTCGGTATCGTGGGGAAGAAGGAGATCCACGCGCTGCCGTGGGACGTGTTCTGGCTGATGGCCGGTGGTATATCGTTGGGCACTGCCATCAAGACCACCGGGCTGGCGGAGTGGATGGTTGGCCGCGTGGACTGGAGCTCGCTCGGCGGCTTCGCGATCATGGCGGGTCTGGCCCTGCTGTCGTTTGTGCTGGCCAACTTCCTGTCCCACACCGTCACGGTCACGCTGCTGGCTCCCATCGCCGTCAGCGTCGGGTCGGTGGCCGGGGCCGCCACGGGTTTGACCTCACCACCGCGCTGGTGGCGGTGGCCGTGGCCTCGAGCTACGGCATGACGCTGCCCATCTCGACCCCGCCGAATGCGATCGCGATGGGCTCGGGCGTGCTGCAGACCCAGCATCTCGTCAAGGCGGGAGGGCTGATCGGTGTGCTGGGCATGGCGCTCGTCTTCGTCATGACGAAGTATTACTGGCCGTTGTTTGCCCGCTGACCGCCGCCCAAAGGAACCCGCATGAGCAAGATCTACATTCTTTGCATCGAGGACGAGCCGGAGGTGCTCGAGGCCGTGGTGCGCGATCTGGCCCCCTTCGAAGTGGCGTTTCCCATCGAGTCCGCGTCGACGGCGGCGGAGGCGCGGCGGGTGGTTGAGAGCATCCTCCAACAAGGTCGGTTGGGCCTGGTGCTCTGCGACCACATCCTGCCCGGAGAGGACGGCGTCTCCTTCCTCGTCAGCCTGCACCGCGATCCTCGCACCACCTCGGCGCGGAAGGTCTTGTTGACGGCGCAGGCGGGACTGGCCGACACCATCCAGGCGGTGAACCAGGCGGACCTGAACCACTACATCGCCAAGCCCTGGAAGCCGGCCGAGCTCCACGCCGTTGTCCGCCAGCAGCTCACGGAGTTCGTGCTCCAGCATGAGAGCAACCTCTACCCGTACCTGAGCCTCTTGGACGGGGAACGGCTCGGGGAGAAGATCCGCCAACAACCGCTGCCCCGGACGAATAGCTGCGCCCGCCAGCGGTCCTTCCCCCCGCCGCCGTGGTGACCATCCCCATCCGCCCCCTCGAGAAGATCCGGAACGCGCTGGCGTCGATGCCGGAGACCGAGAGCGTGGACGTGCCGTTCGCGGCGGGTGAGGTCCTGATGCGGGAAGGCGAACGCCACGATCACATCTCGCTGGTCATCCAGGGCGAGATCGATCTGTTCAAGCACAATGCCGAAGGCGAGGCGTTTGCGGTCGGCACGCTCCGCCCCGGGCAGTTCCTCGGACTGCTGCTGCTGAGCTCCGGCGACACCTCCTTTCTGACGGCCCGGGCGCGCACGGCCGGCCGGATGCTCAGCATGCCGCGGAACACGTTCCTGTTGCTGCTGTACAATCTTCCCGGCTTCAACCAGATGGTGGGGCCGCTGTTGCTGGGCAATCTCGTAAGCCGTTACCGCCGGGTGGTTGAACTCCACGTCGAAGTGGCCCAGCTCAGTCAGGAACTCGCCGCGGAGAAGCGGCAGTTGCAGGCCACCATCCAGCAGCTTGAAGCCACCCGGAACCGCCTCATCCAGCAGGAGAAGATGGCCACCCTTGGCCAACTGGTCGCCGGGATCGCCCACGAGATCAACAATCCCATCGCTTCCCTCTCCCGGGCTGCGGACTCGATCGAGACCGGCCTGCAGAAGTGGTTCGTCACCCCGCCGCGGGCGGCGGATCTTGCCTTGTTGCGCCAGGCCTTCCTCGAGGGCTTGAACCGGCAGCCCTTGCAGACCGAGGTGCAGCGCGAGCGTCTGGCGCAGTTGGAGCCGCGCTTTCCCGATCTGCCGCGACCGCTGCTCCGGTCGCTGGCCCAGGTCGAGCCCGCGGTCTTCGAGGAGCTGGCCTATTACGTCATCTCCAATCCGACGGTCGAACGGAAGGACCTCCTCCGGCGGTGGGTCGAGGTCTTCGAGGTCGGCACGCTGGTGCGGACGATCCGTGTGGCGTCCGGCCGCATTGGCAGCATCGTGCGCAGCCTCAAGGGGGTACAGCCGGCAGGACAAGTCCCCCGTGGACGAGGTGGATCTGCGTGAAGGCCTGCGCGACACCCTCGTGCTCTTCGGCTACGCCCTCAAGAAATACCAGGTGACCATTGATCTGCCGGCCCTGCCGCCGGTCCGCTGCCGCCCCTCCGAGCTCAACCAGGTGTGGACCAACCTCATCGTCAACGCCTGCCAGGCCATGGGCGAGTCCGGCACCCTCCGCGTCACCTGCGGCACGGGCGATCCCGGCTGGGTGTGGGTGCGGATCCAGGACAGCGGTCCGGGCGTGCCTGAGGAACTGCGGGAACGCATCTTCGAGAGCGGCTTCTCGACCAAGGGGGCGCCGACGGCCGAGGGTGCGGGATTGGGTCTGGGCCTGGCCATCGCGCGCGGTCTGATCGAGCAGCACGGTGGGCGGATCGAGGTGGGCAACGTCCCGGAAGGCGGTGCGGCCTTCACCGTCCATCTCCCGGTGGCCGGTCAGTAGGTGGCCCGCAGGCCGAGGCCCGCGACGTGGCGGCCGTACTCGCGACCTTGGGTGCCGGGTTCGAGCGCCTCGGCCCACTCGTAGGCGTACCAGGCGTTGAAGGCGAAGTGACGGTTGAGGGTGTACTCGATCCGTGCCTCGGGCGTGAACACCTGGTCGCGGGTGTTGAGGCCCCGCATCATGTCATACTCCTGCATGTCGAAGCGAAAGGCCGCCCGCAGGTCCGGACCGAGCCGCTGCTCGAGCGTGCCCGTCAGCCGGATGTTCTGGAACGTGGCCCGACCGCCGGTTGAGGGGAGGAGATGTTGCGAACCCTGCCCCTGCAAGGTCGTGTTGGTCCCCAGCCGCGCCGTCAGGTTGAAGGCATAGTAGAACAGCGTCTCGTGCGGGTCCGCGCCCGGCGGCAGGCTCGAGGGGTTGAACTGGTGGAAGCTTGGCCCCGCCTCGCCGCTCGCTTTCAGCCAGGCCACCGGCGACACGTTCAGCCCGCCCAGCACACGGTGGAAGTCGTTCTGGTACGTGTACGGCTCGGCGAACGGATGTCGCTCCTGATCCTGGTGGCCGAACCGGTAGCCGGCGGCCAGGGCCCAAC
Organism: Verrucomicrobiota bacterium; assembly: GCA_027493615.1. GTDB lineage: Bacteria > Verrucomicrobiota > Verrucomicrobiia > Limisphaerales > J093 > DSVZ01. Next base: position 334,766 of record JAOSKK010000012.1, on the reverse strand, counting down.
CCGGGGCCACCTTCACCCCCAGGTCCGGCCCGCCCACGACGTCGGTCCGGTCCACGTAGTTCTGGTACGTCGCCCCCGGCACCTGGCGGTCCTCGACCATGATGTCCCACAGGCGTGCCTCGAAGACGCCGCGGGCGAACCAGCGGTCCCGGTCGTAACGGGCCTCCAGCGGGGATTGCCAGTAGACGTTGCGGCGCCGATATCGCACCTCGGGCGCGCCCAGCGCCGGCGTGCTTCCCGGTTGCTCCGGCGTGCTCCAGATCGGCCCGTCCGTGCTGCCTTCCGTGTACTGCGCCCGCACCTGGGCTGTCGCACTGAGCCGGTCGTTCTTCCCCTCCAAGCGCCACAGCCCCGTGTGACGCCGGTACGACTCCTCGTCGCGTTCGTGGAAGAAGGTGTAGTCCGGCGCGTACTGCAGGCGCAGGTTCCTGGCCAGGGACCGTCCCAGGACGGACTGACTCCCAGCACGGGCTGGACCGAGGTCACCCACGACTCGATCCGCTGCAGGGCGCCGTGATCTTGCAGCATCACATTGCTGTCGAAACGCTCGCTGAGCGCGACCGACAGGGTGGGCTTCAGGGCCGGCGCGGCCGCCACCCCAACCGGCGCAGGGACCATCGGGGTGGCAAGGCAGGCCAGCGTCACAATCAGGCGCGTCTTCATCCGAGCGAATGACAACCAGTCCGGGGCTTCGAAACCGGGATCGGGGAACAGACCGGAAGGAACCCAGCGGAACTGGACGCGGCGACAGTACGGGTTGGACCGCGGGCCGACAACGCGAAATTCCGCTCAAGGCTTGAAGTTCAGCACCACGTCGTTCGTCTGCCGCGCGGAGAATTGTCCGGCATGACCGTCCAGGTACACCACGTTCGCCTTCCCCCGGATGGGTTTGGCCATGCTTGTAGCCCACGTCCCAGAAACCGTCCGCCCCCGCCCGAGCGAGATCACGGCGGGATGGTTCAACTCGTACGACACGTCGACCGTGCCCAGGGCCGTGGTGGGGCTCACGACCGCGCTGAGCTTGACCGTCCGCGGGCTGGTGACGCTGGGCGGATAACTGCTCAGTGTGTACTGGCTCATCGCGTAGCTGATCTTCCAGGGGTTCGAGAAGCCCGGGTAGTTCTTGTACTGCCGCCAGTGGTTCTCCTTGATGCGCACCGGACACCGGAAGACGTTCTTGGCGAAATCGCTCGACTCGGTCGTGTTGCCGGACGCGAACTTCAGCTTCGCCACGTAGGGAATCAGCAGGGTCTGAAAGTTGTTCGAGTCGGCGCTGTCATAGGCCGCGTAGTACCACCACGCGAACGGCAACTGATCGCTGTTGTCGTCCGCGTACATGAAGGTTGCCAGGCCGATCTGCTTGAGGTTGTTCTTGCACAGGGCGGAGTGCGCCTGCGCCTTGGCGCGCCCCAGCGCCGGCAGCAGCATGCCGGCCAGAATGGCGATGATGGCGATCACCACCAGCAACTCGATCAGCGTGAAGGCCGCTCCCCTCCACCCGGCAGGCCGACCGCACCGCCGCGCTTCGCTCCGACTTGGGAAGGACCTCGGACTCCGTGTGTGGGCGAGCATTCCCGAGCATTCGCCTGCCACCCGCCCCCGTCAACCGTTCGTTCCGCCGCACACGCGGTGCCCTCACTCGCACTGCGCGTGATGCCGCAGCGCATGGTCCGCCAGCACCAGCGCGGTCATTGCCTCGACCAGCGGCACCGCCCGGGGCAACACACAGGGGTCGTGCCGCCCCCGCCCCTTCAGCGTGGTGTCCGCAAAGCGCTCGTCCACGGTGTCCTGCTCATGCATCACCGTCGCCACCGGCTTGAAGGCCACGCGGAAGTAGATGGTTTCGCCGTTGCTGATCCCCCTGCACACCGCCGCTGCGATTGGTCACCGTGCGTACGCGCCCGCCCACATTTCGGAAGGCATCATTGTGCTCGCGGCCCGTCATCCGGATGCCGTCGAAACCCGACCCGATGTCGAAGCCCTTGGAAGCGGGCAGGCTCAACATGGCCTTCCCGAGATCCGCCTCGAGCCGGTCGAACACGGGTTCGCCCCAGCCCGGCGGCACCCCCCGCGCAACGCCCAGCACCACGCCGCCCACGCTGTCGCCTTCCCGGCGGCGCTGCTCGATCCGCTGGATCATGGCTTCCGCCACCGCCGCGTCCGGGCACCGCACGGGGTTTGCCTCGATCCCGCTCGCCTGGACGGTCTCAGGATCCACGGCCGCCGCGAGGTCTTGCACCTGGGTGACACAGGCCAGGATCTCGACCCCAAAGCGCTCGCGCAGCAACTTCTTCGCAATCGCCCCCGCCGCCACCCGCCCCACGGTCTCCCGTGCGCTGCTCCGGCCGCCCCCGGCCAGGCCCGATGCCCATACTTCATCTGGTAGGTGTAATCAGCGTGGGAAGGCCGGAACTTGGTCGCCATCTCGCTGTAGGCCTCCGAACGCGCATCTTCGTTCCTTACCCACATGGCGATCGGCGTGCCCAGCGTCAACCCCTCGAACACCCCGGACAGAATCTGCACCCGGTCACTCTCCTTGCGGGGACTGACCAGCGAGGACTGACCCGGTCGTCGCCGGTCCAGGTCTGGCTGAACATCAGCCTCGCTCAGCGCCAGCCGCGGCGGGCACCCGTCCACCACCACCCCGACACCCCCCCCGTGGGACTCGCCCCAGGTGGTGACGCGAAACAGCCGGCCGAATGTGTTCGCCATGACCGCCGAGTATGCGGGACGCCACCGCCGGGTCAAACCCCCAGCGAGGCAGCACTCGTTCCGAACGCCGCCACTCGGTCGATTCGAACGCCCCCCACTGTCCCACCGTCCCACCGTCGCATCCTCCACCCCGTCTGAGTCTCGTCACCTCGACTCCTACCGTCCCACCGTCCCACCGTCGTACCCTCCCTTGTCCTCCCTCCTCGTTGTCGTGCAGGCTTCCCACCGAGTTGTGGTGCGGGCTTCCAGCCTGCACCCGTCCCCTGGAGAGCGGCCTCCGACCATGCACGAGCTCATCGAAGATTTTCTGCAGTACCTGCGGCACGAGCGGGGCCAGGCTGAACTGACCCAGCGCACGTACCAGGCCCAGCTCGAGACTTTCGTCGCCTGGGCCAAGACGCAGGGTATCCGCCATTGGCGCGAGGTCACCCTGACGCACCTCACCGCCTTTCTCCAGCACGAGCGCACCCGCGCCCTGGCGCGCCAGCCCGAGGACTCCACGCGCCGGATCAGCCCCGAGACCCTGCACCTCGAAATCGCCGCCCTGCGGGCGTTCTACCGCTTCTGCGAAGCCGAACATCTCCTCCCCGAGAATGTGGCCGAGCATCTGAGCCTGCCCCGCCGTTGGAAGCGCCTGCCCAAGTCCCTCACCGACGCCGAGATCACCGCCCTCCTGCAACCGGTTCCCCAACCCACCCCTCGCGACCTCTGTGACCAGGCCGTCCTTGAACTCGCCTACGCCTCCGGGCTTCGCCTCGCCGAACTCCGCCACCTGCGGCTCGAACAACTGCATCTCGACGCCGGCTTCGTCACCGTTATCGGTAAGGGCAACAAGGAACGCGTCGTGCCCGTAGGCCGCGCTGCCGTGGCGGCCCTCCGGCATTATCTTGACGCCGGCCGCCCCCGGCTCGTGACCTCCCGGTCGCCCGCGGCCGCTTTCCTCACCCAGCGCGGCACGCCCTTCGCCGCGGTCACACTGTGGCTGCGGCTCAAACAGCGCGCCCGCCGCGCCGGCCTCACCTGTCCCGTGACGCCGCACATGCTGCGGCACAGTTTCGCCACTCACCTCCTCGAGCACGGTGCCGACCTCCGGGTCATCCAGGAACTCCTCGGCCATGCCAGCATCGCCACGACGGAGATCTACACCCACGTCGCCGGCACCCGCCTTCGCGAGGTCCACCGCAAGTACCACCCGCGGGCCTGATTCCGCCAGCCCGGAGGGTCCGGAAGCGGAAGACCACCCCACGTCCCCGAGCATGATCCTCCGCGCGACCTGCCCCGCGCGGCCACGTCGGTTGACTTGGCTCGATCCGCTGCGACACTCTGCCGTCGGCCTTGACCTGACCGGGTCTCCCGGCCGGTGCGGCGGCGCGGGCTTGGGGAAGGTTCCGGGCCTGCCCGCGCAACATGACACTCCGGTAATGAGAATCGTCCTGGCATTTTGCATCGTCGGCCTTGCCCTCCAACACGGCGCCCGCCTCGAGGCGGCTGAGACCGAAACCCCGCGCAGCCCGCTCACCAACTGGCTGACCGAGGAATTGGACTATGCCATGGCGAACCTCGCCATGCCGGATGGCACCCGGCCCTACTACCTGGCCTACACGGTGACCGAACGCCAGGTGACCACCCTCGAGGCCGCCTTGGGCGCCCCGCTGCGCGATCAGGACTTCCACCGCCGCTTCCTCCAGGTCGACGCCCGCGTCGGGGACTATGAACTCGACAGCACGCACCAGATCCGTGGGGCCGATCCCGGCTTCGATCTCTCGGACCAGTTGTTCGGCGGCGCGGTCGAGGTCAGCCTCAGCGACAACCGCGATGCCCTCCAGCAGGCCGTGTGGCGGGCGACCGACCGGGCGTTCAAGTCTGCCGCCAAACGTTACCAGCGGGTCCTGACCAATCGCACGACCCAGGTGGACGAGGACGATCAGTCGGGGGATTTCACCCGCGAAACCCCCGCCGTGCATCGCGACCCGCCCGTCCCCCTCGCGTTCGACCGTGACGCCTGGCGCCAGCGACTCGACCGCGTCTCGGCCCTCGCCCGGCAGCATCCCCTGCTTTACCGCTCCTCCGTGATGCTCACCGGAGGAGCCGAACACCGCTGGATGGTCACCAGCGAAGGCACCCGGCTCGAGACCGGGCGCCAGCTCTGGCGCGTCATGCTGTCCGCCGGCACCAAGGCGGAGGACGGCATGGAGTTGGACCAGTCCTTCGCCTTCGACGCTGCCAGCGAGGCGGGTTTACCGGACGAGACCGCCATCGCCCAGGCCTTCGAGGGCATCATCCGCCAGGTGCTCGCGCTGCGCCAGGCCCCGCTCATCGAGCCCTTCACCGGTCCGGCCATCCTCCGCAACCGCGCCAGCGGCGTGTTCTTCCACGAGATCTTCGGCCACCGCATCGAGGGCCACCGCCAGAAGGACGTCGAAGAGGGCCAGACCTTCGCCCGCAAAGTCGGTCAGCCCATCCTGCCCGGGTTTCTCAACGTCCGCGATGATCCCACCCTCGCCACGTTCCAGGGGCAGGATCTCCGCGGGTATTACCGGTTTGATGACGAAGGTGTGCCGGCCCAGAACACCGTGCTCGTCGAGAACGGCACCCTCCGCACCTTCCTCCTGTCCCGTTCGCCGCTCGAAGGCTTCCCTCGCTCCAACGGCCATGGTCGTCGCGAGCCGGGTCGCGACGTCGTGTCGCGCATGGGCAACCTGATCGTCGAGTCCGAGAAGCAGGTGCCGTTTGCCGAACTGCGCCGCCAGTTGCTCGAGGAATGTCGGCGCCAGGGCAAACCCTTCGGCCTGCTCTTCGAGGATATTGCCGGCGGCTTTACCGGCACCCGCCGCATGAGCGCCCAGTCCTTCAAGGTCCTCCCCGTCGTCGTCTACCGTGTCTTCGCCGATGGCCGACCCGACGAGCTCGTGCGCGGCGTGGACATCGTCGGCACCCCTCTCACCAGCTTCTCAAAGATCCTCGCGGCGGGCGATGACCCCGCGGTTTTCAACGGCACCTGCGGCGCCGAATCGGGCAACGTGCCTGTCTCGGCCATCTCCCCAGCATTCTGGTGGCCCAGATCGAGGTGGAGAAGCGCCGCCGCCAGCAGGACCGCCCCCGCTGCTTCCTTCGCCCCTGGAGGCCGCGGCGGTCGAGGCCACCCCCGATGGCGAGATCCTATTCCAGGCCCTCACCGATGAACTTGACCGGGCTCGGACCCTCGAGATGCCCGGGCTCGACCGGCCTTACTTTATCCAGTACCGCGTGGAAGACAGCCTGGCCCACACCCTCACCGCGGCCGACGGCGCGCTCCTCAGCAGCTACCGCACCCGCCAACGCGAACTCCGCACCCAGGTGCGCGTCGGGTCCTTCGAGCTGGACAACACCAACTTCGCCGACGGCGGGTTTGGCTTCGGCAATCCCATCGAGCAAGCGTCGCTCCCCCTGACCGATGATTACCGCGCCCTGCGCCACGCCCTCTGGCTCGCCACCGACCGCGACTACAAGAACGCCGTCGAGACCCTCACCCGCAAACGCGCCTATCTCCGGGACAAACACATCGTCGATCGTCCCCCCGATTTCTCCGCCGCCCCGCCGATCCGTCAGACGGGCCCGCCGGCGCGCCTTGAGTTCGATGAAGCCGCCTGGCGTATCCGCCTGAGCGAGCTTTCCGCCCGATTCCTGCGCTTCCCCGAGATACTCGAGTCCGGCGTGCAGCTTGTCGCCGGTGCGCAGGACCTCTATTTCGTGAACTCGGAGGGCACGCGCCTCCGCGTGCCCGACACCGGAGCGGTCCTGGCCTTCTCCGCCCAGGTCCAGGCGCCGGACGGCATGCGGCTTTCGGATGGCCGGTTCTACGCCGGCCGGACGGTGGCCGACCTGCCTTCGATGCAGACGCTCCTCCAGGACGTGGAAGCGCTGGTGACCGGACTCCGCCAGCGCCGCGAGGCCGAAGTCCTCGAACGTTACGCCGGCCCCGTCCTGTTCGACGCCCTTGCCGGACCCCAGCTCATCTACTCGCTCCTGGGCGAGGGCATTCGCGGGCCGCCCGGAAGCCGTCGGCGAAACCCGCCGTCCCGCCACGCTCAACCTCGAAGCCCGCCTCGGAACCCGCCTGTTCCCCGCCTCCTTCCGCGTCTGGGACGACCCCACCCAGGTCACCCACCAGGGAGAGACCCTGGTCGGCCATTATCTCTACGACGACGAAGCGGTCGCTGCGGCCCGCCTCGACCTCGTCACCGACGGCCGCCTCACCGCCCTGTGCCGCTCCCGCGCTCCCCTTCGCAAGCTGTCCGGTTCCACCGGGCACGCCCGCAGCCCCGCCAACAGCGCGCCCCAGGCCCATATCGCCAACCTCTTTATCGAAGACCAGAAGGGCCTCTCGCCCGAAGACCTCAAGACCGAGTTGCTCGCCGCTGCCCGCGACGAAGGCCTCGAGTTTGCCCTCCGCGTCACCACCCTCCAGGTGCCCGGCGCGTTCTCGAGCCGACCCGACCTCATCCGCTACTTCAATCGACCGGGCGCCGGCGAACCTGGCCGATTGGGGGATCCGGTGGGGGTCTACAAGGTCTCGGTCAAGGACGGCCAGGAAACGCCTGTGCGGGGCCTCGAGTTTGCGCCCGTCGAGGTACGTGCCTTGCGCCACATCGTGGCCGCAGGGCTCCAGCCCCGCGTTTTCAACCACGTCGGGTTCGGTTACGTCGGCATCACTCCCCCCGTCGCCGTCATCGCGCCACCGCTCCTGTTCGATGACCTCGAGCTCCAGCGCATTCGGGAGGAGTTCGACGCACTCCCCCTCCTGCCCCCGCCCCGGGCCCGACGCTGATTCAGGGCAGGAGGCGGACCCGCGCGTAGCTGATGGTCAGCGGCTTCCCTGCCCGGGTGCCGAGCATCTCCAGCGTGTTCGACAGGGGTGACCCGGCTCGCGGCGTCGCGGTGAAGTACCGATCGAGCGGGTGTTGCAGCGGCAGCTTCACCGGCGCTGTCGTCTGGCCGTTGGGAAGAATCTCGAGCAGCCGGTTCTCGGAAACCGCCTCGCCCTCCTGAGTCCTGCCACCCACGTAGTACACCACGAACATCCGCTGGTCCGGCGTGATCTGGAACCGCGGGGACGCCGGCAGCTCCTTGGAGCCTGGTTCCGTCCCCCCTCCTCGGCGATCACCAGCGTCCGCCGGAACTGCACCTCGTCGTTCCGCAGCCGCGCATACCGGATTGAGTAGCTTTGGCGTGCCGCCGGAAAGAACTTCGGGCGCAACCGCTCGTCAATCGCCCGCTCTTGCCACACCAGGTGGACCCGAGCTTCGTCGTCCACCCAGAGGTCGCCCGGACTGATCCATCCGCACGTGTCCTCCCGGCTCGCCACCTCCACCCAGCTCCCGAACAACCCATCCCGGATGTTGGGCGCCCGGATGTAGAACAGCCGGCGGAAATCGTAGTCCCACTCCTTGCCCGTCAGCTCCCTCTTGAAGTCCCGCCACGCCTGCTTGGGTTCCTTGATGTCGCTCACCCCGCAGAAATACACCGCGCCGTCCTTCAGCATCACGTTCGGATAGCAGATCCGGACGGGCTGCGGCGTTTCGTACGTGGCTCCCCAGGGCCAGCGCAGTTCCTGCGCCATCGACCAGATCCCCGCGCGATCCATGAACGACCAGTACACCCCCCAGTTCCCCGAGTTCACGAACAGGATCATCTCCCCGTTCCGGCCATCCGCCGCAAAACTCCGGTACGAATGCTCGGTCAGTTCGGCCCGGCCCCAGTCAATCGTGTGCACCCGCCGTGACCTCGCCACGTCCGCAGCCGGGAATTCGATGATTTCGGACCGGGCCCGCCCGCTTCCTGATCAGGCTGCAGCGTCGGATGAGCGGACAAGAACACCCGCCCCGAATCGCCGGCCCCGAACCCCGCCACCGGCGAAGGTTCGCGCGTCAGGCTGAACAACTCCGCGCGCATCCTCCGCCAGCCGTCCTCCTTCCGCTCGAACAACACCCAGCGGCAGTTGTTCAAGGGCCTGGCCCCCGGCACCGTTTCCAGTCCCGAGGCGAACACCTGTTCCCCCAGCCGCACCAGGCAGGTGGACCCGTAACACCACATCGGCCCCGCCCCGTTCTGGGCGTCCACGTAGGTGTAAACATCCTCCTCGACCTCGACGTTCGGCGCGGCGGGTAACCGGTCCTGGGCGAGGGCCAGAGCCACCCACCCGGAAACCACCAGCACCGGCACCAGCCATCGCGCGGGCGCGCCGGACCGGCGGAAACCTGTCCGGGGAACTACGCTTGCGGGGGAGTGTGTCGCCATCACCCGGACAAGATGTGGCTTGGAATCGGGAAAGCGAGGCTATTTCGCCGCGGCGGCGTACAGGTTGCCCACCTCGGTCCAGTTCACCACGTTCCACCAGGCCTTGAGGTAATCCGCCCGCTTGTTCTGGTACTTCAGGTAATACGCGTGTTCCCACACGTCCACGCCCAGGATCGGCTGGCCTTCGCACCCTGCCACCCCCTTGCCCATCAGCGGATTGTCCTGGTTGGCGGTGGACGCAATCTCAAGTTTGCCCGCGTGGACCAGCAGCCACGCCCAACCGCTCCCGAAGCGGCCCAGGCCCGCCGCCTCGAACTTCGCCTTGAACTCGTCGAAGCTGCCGAACGTCCGCTGGATCGCCTCGGCCAGGGCTCCCGTCGGCGCGCCGCCGGCGCGCGGTGCCATGAGCTTCCAGAAGAAGCTGTGGTTCCAGTGGCCGCCCCCGTTGTTGCGTACCGGACCGCGGATGGCGTCCGGCACGCCCGCCAGATCGGCCAGCAGGGCCGGCAGGGTCTTCGCCTCGAGCGCGGCGTTTCCGGCCAGGGCCTTGTTGAGGTTGTCCACGTAAGCCTTGTGATGTCGTCCGTGGTGAATCTCCATCGTCAGGGCGTCGATGTGGGGCTCCAGGGCTTCCTTCGGGTACGGCAAGGCAGGGAGTTCGTGTGGCATAAGGTTGTCCAGTTTGATTTCTCAGTTCGGCTCTCTGTGCATCAATCCAACGTCGCAGAGTAGCAGACCCCCGGGGACTTCACAAGCGACCCACCGCGGCCCTCGTGAAGCCGCGTGCCTCACGAAGCCTTTACGTAGGCCCCCTTCCCCGCCCGCTTTCCCGGCAGGCTCCACCCGCACCGACCGAGCAGGCGCAGCAGCGCCGGCAGCACCGTCAACCCCGCCACCATGCACGTGGCCGTCCCCACCGCCATCACCAGCCCCAGGCTCGCGATGCCGGCATGCTCCGCCACCATCAGGCTCCCGAAACCGAAAATCGTCGTCAGCGCCGAGAGCAGCACCGCTCGTCCCGTGCTCCGCCCGAAGATGTGCGGATCGTGTTCCTCGGCGAAACGGTTCAGCACGTGAATGCCGTTGGTCACGCCCACGCCCACCACCAGCGGCAGCGTCATGATGTTGGCCGGATTGAACGGCACCCCCGCCGCGCCCATGAATCCCGCCAGCCACATCGTCCCCAGCCCCACGGGTACCAACGCCAGCAGCACGCAGAACACGCTGCGGAAGTGGAGCAGCACCAGCACCACCACCGCCCCCAACGCGTAGTAGGCCGCCTCCACGTAGCTGTCCTTCAGCAGCGACGTGTACTCGTACAACTGCACCGGCTCGCCCGTCGCCGCCGGGAAGACCTCGCGCAGTTCCCGCACAAACACCTTCTGGTTCACCCGCTCCCAGACGTTGGACCGCGGATTCACCTGCAGCAGGAACCTGTCCCCGCTCTTGCTCACAAACCGGTGCCGCAGCGGCAACGGCAGATCCTCCGGCTGCAGCGGCGCCCGGTCGTCCTGGTGCTGGATGGCCGCCAGCGTCTCCTGCAGGTCCAACAAAAGCGCCCGCTGAAAGGCCCCCAGCTTCCGTCGCGCCTCCTCGGGCTCCGTGCGGCCGATGGCTTCGTTGAGCCGCCGGAGCGCCTGACGCACCTGCTGGAGCTCATCGGAAAGCGCCTCCTCGCCCCCGCGCAGCGAAAGGGAGGCTCCCAGCCCCAGATAGGCCTGGAGCGCACGTACCGTCTGCTGCAACGTCTCCAGGTTCACCGGACTGTCGTCCAGCTCCGCAAAACGCAGACTCGCCAGCGGCGCCTTCACGTCCCGGATCAGCGCCAGCTTCCGGCTCTGGTCCTCCGTCAAGTGCGGCACCATCGAGTCCACGCTCGCCACCGAGGGCTGCGCCTCGAGCCGCCGCTGCATTTCGCGCGCCTCGTCGAGCGACGACGCCGTGACCACGCCGAAGATCACCGAGCGGTTGGCGCCCTCAATCAGCTTGTGCTCGTACTGCACCGCGGGCAGCCCCGCCGACTGGAGGTTCAGCAGGTTGTAGTCAAACCACACCTTGGGCAGTTGCAGCCCGGCCCCCAACAACAGCGACGCCGCCACGCCCACGGTCACCCACGGCCGGTCCAGCCAGATCCCCTCGATCTTCGCGCCCGGGGGGGCCCGCCGGGGAAGCGCCTGGTCCAGCACGTTCTGCCGGCCGCGCAACAGCAGCACCGGCAGCAGCGTCATCATCGGCACCAGACAGATGATCAAGCCCGCCCCGCTGATCACCCCCATCTCCTGGATCCCGTCGAAATCCGTGAAGCCCATCGCCAGGAACGCGCCGGCCGTCGTGAAACAGCCTGTGAAGATGCCCTGTCCCGTGTTCACCATCGCAATCTCGACCGCCTGCCGCGGCGTCCGCCCGTGTCGCAATTCTTCCTCGTACCGGCTCACCAGGTGGATCCCGAAGTCAATCGCCAGCCCGATCAGGATCGGCAGAAAGGTGATCGTCAGGATGTTCAAATGCCCGATCACCAGCGTTGCAAACCCGAACGTGTACGCCAGTCCCACCAGCAGACACGCCGTCGCCTTCACCGGGCGCCCTGTCTCCTGGTACCCGAACCCAAACACCAGGCCGCAGAGTACCAACGCCAGCACGGCCGCCACCGTGGTGTCTTTCTGCGATTGCGCCATCTCGTCCACCTCGAGCACCGGCCCTCCCGTCAATCCCACGTTCACCCCGGAACCTCCCCCGCGCGTCTCCGCCAGCAGCTCCCGCAGCCGCTCGACGGCCAGCCCGTTCAACGCGTCGCTGCGCGCCCGCGCCGTCACCAGGTAAAGCCGGTTCGACGCAAACGTGATGTACAGGTCCTGTTCCGCCTGTTCGCCGCCCCCGAACAACGCCGTGATCCCCGGCGACGGCGGCGTCCCCGGCCGGCTCAGTGCGTCCGCCGCCTGGTCCGCGATCCGCCCCAGCGCCGGCAGGGCCTGGAGCAGCCCCTCCGGCTCCGCCCCTCCGTTGCGCGCCGCCCCCGGAACTCGCCGATCACCATCCGGAACAGCGCGTTCAGATTCGTCACCTGGGCGAAGTGCTGCAGCATCGGCTGCGCCTCCCGCAGCCGCTGCGCCATCTCCACGAGGACGGTCTCGTTGGTGACGAACAGCAGCGCCTTCGGCCCCATCATCTTCAGATCCCCCTTGTAGAACACGTCCGTGAACAGGTTCGTCTCCCGCTCCAGCCGTGCCCCCAGCCGCTCGACAAACTGCCGGTTCTTCTCGATCGCCCCGCTTTCCACGATCGCCACCAGCTCGTCCTGCGCGGCGAAATCGCGCTTATACTTCAGATAGGCCTGGTGATACTTCTTGTCTTCCCCCACCAGATGGTTGCGGTTGGTGTCGAACTCCAGCCGCAGCACCGTGTACAGCACCGCCACCAGAAACAGCACCGCCTGCGGATAGAAGAATGCCCGCGGATAGTGGTACAACAGGTCGGCCAGCCGCCGCAGCGTGCGCACCACCAGCGATCCCTCGCCTGGATCCCTCTCGCCCTCCGGCCCGCCTCCCGAGAGCCGGCGCGGTGCCGTCTGCAACGCTGCCCGCCCCTCGCGGCTCATGTCGCCTCGCCGCCGCCAAAATCGGCGTTGCTATACACGCCCTTGACGTCGTCGTGCTCCTCCAGTGCCTCGATCAACCCCGTCACGGTCTCCGCGGCCGCGGGCTCCCGCACGGGCACCAGCACTTGGGGCAGCGGATTCACCTCCGCGCTCGCGCACTTGATCCCGGCCGCCTCGATCGCCCGGTGCACCCCCCTCGAATTGCGCCGGGTCCGTCAGCCACTTCAAACCCTTCGGGTTCCACCCGCAGGTCCTCGGCCCCCGCCTCAAGCGCCACCGCCAGCAGGGCGTCCTCCGCCGCCGCGTCGCGCGTCACGATGATCTGGCCCTTCCGCTGGAACAGGCGGCTCACCGCTCCGGCCGTGGCAATGCTCCCCCCATGCCGCGTCAGCAGGCTGCGGATCTCCGCCGCCGTGCGGTTCCGGTTGTCGGTGCTCAACTCGATCAACAAGGCCACGCCGTGCGGCGCGAACGCCTCGTAGGTCAGATCCTCGTAGCTCGACGCTTCCCCGCCGCCGGTGCCCTTCTTGATCGCCCGCTCGATGTTGTCCGAAGGCAGGTTCGCGCTCCGGCACTTCAACAGCGCCAGACGCAGCCGCGGGTTCAGATCCGGATCGCCGCCGCCGAGCTTGGCCGCAATGGTCACCTCCCCGCGACAACTTGGCGAACAGCTTCGCCCGCTTCGCGTCAATCGCACCCTTGAAGTGCTTGACCTTCGCCCACTTGCTATGACCTGCCATGGCAACTGCCTGGTTCGCCGGCCGGCCGCCCACCCCGCCGCCGGACACGCCCAACAGCCTAGCCGGAGTCGCTTTCCTACGGGAAGCTGAATTCTGGCGCCAACCGCGTGCCCTCCACGGCTGATGCTTCCGGAATCGGGGAGGAGGGTGCGCCGCGTGCGGAAGCGGCTGCTCGCCGAACCCGGCGCTCAGAGACGGCTTGCCGTGGGGGGAGCGCTGCAGCCCCGGCTCACCTGGGCGAGCCCGCTCGTCCCGCCCACTGGCTTCAAGCAGCACCCGCTGCTCTTCGACCTCGGCCATACACCGCACCGTCCCACCGTCCCACCGTCCGTTCCGGCTGAGTCTCGTCACCTCGACTCCGTCGGGTCCACGTGGCTCGAGATGAAGCTTGCGGAGCCGGACGCCGGACAGTGGAATTCCCGCGTGCGATCTGCTGAGCCTAGCGCCGCTGCCCCTCCCGCCCCTCAGGGGAACCCTCCGGCCGCCCGCGTCATTATTGCGGCGTGTTCGGCATCTATGGTCATCCCAACGCCGCCGAGCTGACCTACTGCGGGCTGTACGCCCTGCAACATCGGGGTCAGGAGAGCGCCGGCATTGTCGCGTCCGATGGCCGCCAATTCCGGGCGCACCGCGGGATGGGGCTGGTGCCGCAGGTGTTCACGGGGTCGATCCTGCACGAGCTCACCGGGCACGTGGCGATTGGCCACACGCGATACTCGACGACTGGCGAATCGCACCTGCGCAACGCCCAACCGCTGACGGTGGACTGCGCCTGCGGCCAGTTGGCCATCGCGCACAACGGTAACCTGACCAATGCGCTCGCGTTGCGGGAGGAACTCGAAGCCCAGGGATCGATCTTCCAGACCACGGCTGACAGCGAGGTCATCCTGCATCTGATGGCACGGCCGGCGCAGGAGGGCCGGGAGAATCTCCTGCGGCAGACCCTCCGGCGCCTGGAGGGCGCGTACTCGCTCGTGATCCTGACCGAACACGAACTGATCGGCGTCCGCGATCCCTTCGGCTTCCGGCCGCTCGCGCTGGGCAAACTGGACGACGCCTGGGTGCTGGCGAGCGAGACCTGTGCGTTCGATCTCATCCGCGCGACCCATGTGCGGGACCTGGAGCCGGGGGAAGTGGTGATCGTGAACGAGCAGGGTCTGCGGAGCTTTCAAGTTTTTTCCGAACCCCACCGGCGGGCGTTCTGCATTTTCGAGTATGTCTACTTCGCGCGGCCGGACAGCACGATCCGGGATCGCAACGTGTACCGGGTGCGGGTGGAGATGGGCCGGCAACTGGCGCGGGAGGCGCCCTGTGCGGCGGACGTGGTGATCCCGGTGCCCGACAGCGGGACCTGTGCCGGCCTCGGGTATGCGCTGGAGTCCGGGCTGCCGTTCGAGATGGGGTTTGTGCGGAACCACTATGTGGGCCGCAGCTTCCTCCAACCCTCGCAGGTGATCCGCGACTTCGACGTGCGGGTGAAGCTGAATCTGATTCAGGAACTGGTGAAGGACCGGCGGGTGGTGATCGTGGACGACTCGATCGTGCGCGGGACGACGGCGCGGCAGCGGGTGAACAACCTCAAGCAGGCCGGCGCCCGCGAGGTGCATGTCCGGGTCAGTTGCCCCCCGCACCGGCATCCGTGCGTGTATGGCATCGACTTTCCCGACCGCAGCAAACTGATGGCGGTCACGCACACGACGGACGAGATCCGTCGTTACCTCCAGGCCGATTCCCTGGCCTACCTGTCCCAAGAAGGCATGGTGAAGGCGACGGGTTGGCCGGCGGAGTCGTTCTGCATGGCCTGCTATGACGGGCAGTATCCGGTGCCCTATGATCCGGCGCTGGACAAGCACATCATGGATCGGCGCCGCCAGCGGGTACAGAGCCTGGCCGAGCTCCTCGACCGCGAGGCGCAGCAGCAGCGCCTGCTCTGAGCGGACGCCCGCTCAGGTGGATACGGCGGCTTCGGAGGGTTTGTCCTGGCGGAAGACCAGTTGGCCGCCCTCGACCCCGACCTTGATGGGGTCGTTCGGATGGAGGTTGCCGCGGATGATTTCCTCGGCGAGGGGTCTTCGAGAAAGCGCTCGACGGCCCGGCGCATGGGCCGGGCACCGTAGACCGGGTCGTAGCCCTTCTCGGTCAGGAAATCCCGGGCGGCGGGGTCGAGCTGGATGGTCACCTGCTTGTGCTTGAGACGCTCCATGACCTTGCGCACCTCGAGTTCGAGGATCTGGATCAGGTGCTCCTTGGTCAGCGAGTGGAAGACGATGACGTCGTCGAGGCGGTTGAGGAACTCGGGGCGGAAGACCTTCTTGGCGTCCTCCAGGATCCGCTCCTTCATCTGCTCGTAGCTGTGTTTCTCGGTGGGCGGGGTGAAGCCGATGGTGCCGGCCTTGCGGAGGCTTTCGGAGCCCACGTTGGAGGTCAGCAGGATGATGGTGTTCCGGAAATCCACCTGGCGGCCGAAGCTGTCCGTGAGTTTGCCGTCCTCGAGGATCTGCAGGAGCATGTTCATCACGTCCGGATGCGCCTTTTCGATCTCGTCGAAGAGGACCACGCAATAGGGTTTGCGCCGGACCGCCTCGGTAAGCTGGCCGCCTTCCTCGTAACCGACGTAGCCCGGGGGTGAGCCAATGAGGCGGGAGACATTGAACTTCTCCATGTACTCGCTCATGTCGAGCTGCACGAGCGACTTGGCGTCGCCGAACATGTGTTCGGCGAGGGTCTTGGCCAGCAGCGTCTTGCCCACGCCGGTTGGACCGAGCAGGGCGAACGTGCCGATGGGGCGTTTGGGATCCTTGAGGTCGGCGCGCGAGCGGCGCAGGGCCTTGCAAAGGGCCACCACGGCCTCCTGCTGGCCAATGACGACCTTGCTGAGCTCCGCCTCCATGGCGAGGAGCTTCCGCGATTCGTCGGCCCCCATGCGTTGGAGCGGGATGCCGGTCCATTTGGCGACGACCTGGAGGATGTCCTGGTCGTCCACCTGGACGCGTTTCTCTTCGCGGACGGCCTTCCACTCATTGAGAATGCCTTCCAGCTTCTCCTTCGCCTGCTTCTCCTTGTCGCGCATGGCGGCAGCGCCTTCGAAGTCCTGCTCCTTGATGGCGCGCTCCTTGCGGCGGCGGATGTCTTCGAGGTCGGATTCGAGGTGCTTGACATCGGGTGGCCGGGTCATGGCCCCGATGCGGGCGCGCGAGCCGGCCTCGTCCATGACGTCGATGGCCTTGTCGGGGAGGAAGCGGCCGGTGATGTAGCGGTCGGAGAGTTTGACGGCGGCATCGAGGGCGCCGTCGGTGAGGGTGATCTTGTGGTGATCCTCGTACTTGCCCTTGAGGCCCTGCAGGATTTGGATGGCTTCCTCGACCGAGGGCGGCTCGACCTTGACGGTTTGGAAGCGGCGTTCGAGGGCGGCGTCCTTCTCGATGTACTTGCGGTACTCGGTGAGGGTGGTGGCGCCGATGCACTGCATTTCGCCGCGGCTGAGAGCGGGCTTGATGATGTTCGAGGCGTCCATGGTGCCCTCGGCGGACCCGGCGCCCACGATGGTGTGCAGCTCGTCGATGAACAGGATGACGTTCTTGGAACGGCGGATCTCGTCCATGACCGCCTTGATGCGTTCTTCGAACTGACCGCGGTACTTGGTGCCGGCCACCATGAGGGCCAGGTCGAGGGTGACCACGCGCTTTTCCCGGAGCAATTCGGGGACATTACCGCGGGCGATCTCCTGGGCCAGGCCCTCGACGATGGCCGTCTTGCCCACGCCGGCTTCGCCCAGCAGGACGGGGTTGTTCTTGGTGCGCCGGCAGAGGATCTGGATGACGCGCTCGATCTCGTTCTGGCGGCCAATGACGGGGTCCATCTCGCCCTTGCGCGCGATCTCGGTCAGGTCACGGCCAAAGGCCTTGAGGGCGGGGGTCTTGACCGGCCCTTTGCCGGCGGGTTTCTCGCCCGGCTCGGCTTCGTCGTCGCCGCCCTGGAAGTTCGGGTCGAGCTCGCGGAGGATCTCCTGACGGGTTTGCTCGATGTCGACGTCGAGGGTTTTGAGGACGCGGGCGGCGACGCCGTCGCCTTCGCGGAGGAGGCCGAGGAGGAGGTGTTCGGTGCCGACGTAGGTGTGGTTGAGGGCCTTGGCTTCCTTGGCGGCGAGCGAGAGCACTTTCTTGACGCGCGGGGTGAAGGGAATGCTGCCCATGAGCTTCTGGTCGGGGCCGGTACCCACCTGCTTCTCGACCTCGAGGCGAACGGTGTCGAGGTCCAGTCCGAGCTTGAGCAGGACATTGACGGCCACGCCCTGACCCAGCTTGATCAAGCCGAGGAGGAGGTGTTCGGTGCCGACGAAGTTATGATTGAAGCGGTCGGCCTCCTTCCGTGCGAGGGCCAGCACCTGCTGGGCGCGCGGGGTGAGATTGTTCATGGACTCGTCACTCATAGAACCAAGCGGTCGCAGTCAAAGTGCTATGCCGCGGGCGGCTTGTCCAGCGGCGGCGCGGGTGGGGGCGGGATGATGGGGCGGCGCACATCGCGGAGGGCGTGGCGGAGCATGTCGGCGCGGCGGATATCCCGCTGTTCGGCGGTGAGCTTGTCGCTGTGGCTGGCCTGGAGGTGGGCGGGTTGGGTGAGGATGGAGAGTTCATCGACCAGGGCACGCGGGGTGCCGGGCAGGGTGCCGAGATCGATGCCGAGGCGGAGCAAGGAAGAGGAGGTTGATAGCCTCCTTCGAGGAGACGCTGTGGGCGTTGGCAAGGATGCCGTAGGCGCGGCCGATGTGATTGAAGACGACCTTGGACTCCTTCTCCAGGAGGCGGGCGCGGGCGTTGTCTTCGTGTTCGATGACCTGGGCGACGACCTTGGAGAGGCGTTCGAGGATCTCGGCCTCGGACTCCCCGAGGGTCATCTGGTTGGAAACCTGGAACACATTGCCGGGGGCCTCGGTGCCTTCCCCGTAAAGGCCGCGGACAGCGAGGCCGAGCTTGTTCACCGCCTGGATGATCTGGGTGATCTGCTCATCGAGCACCAGGGCCGGCAGGTGGAGCATGGCGCTCACCCGGATGCCGGTGCCGACGTTGGTGGGGCAGGCGGTGAGGTAACCCAGATCCCGGCTGAAGACGTAGTCGAGGCTTTGCTCAAGCCCGGTGTCGAGGCGGTCGATGGCTCGCCAGGCCTCGGGGAGCTGGAACCCGGGGAGGAGCGCCTGCATGCGGAGGTGATCCTCCTCGTTGATCATCACGCACAGGCTCTCGTCGCGGCTCAGAACCAGGGCGCTGCCGGCCCTTTGGCGGCGTGCTCGCGGCTGATGAGGTGGCGTTCGACCAGGATCTGCTTGTCCATGGCGGACAGCGAATCGAGCGACGCGGTGAAGGCACCCTGCATCTCGGGCTGCCGGCCGACCGCTTCGCAGAGCAGGTCGCAAGCGCGCTGGCGGTCTGCTTTCTTGGCCCAGCCCGGGAAGGCAAATCCGTTGATGTTCCGGGCCAGGCGCACCCGGCTGGAGAGGACAATCCGGTTGCCCGGACCCGTGCGCTGGGCGACCTGGTCCGCCGGGGTAAGAAACTCGTGAAGCTGCATCGCGGGTCAGCCGGCCATGACGGCGCCGGGATTCTCCTTGAGGGCCTTGATCTGGTCGCGCAGCCGGGCGGCTTGTTCGTAGTCTTCGGTGGCGACGGCCTGTTCGAGGCTGCGCTGCAGACTCTGGATGCGTTCCTGCACTTCGCGTCCGAGGGCGAGGCCCCGGGGCACCTTGCCGCAGTGGCGGGTCCCCTTGTGCATGGTTTTCAGCATGCCCAGCAGCCCGTCCTTGAAGGTCGCATAGCAGGCCGGGCAACCCAAGCGGCCGGTCTTCTTGAAATCGGCCTGGGTAAACCCGCAGTGGGGGCAGACCAAGGGGCTGCCTTCAGTGGCACCGCTGGCCAGCTCTTCGGAGGCTCCCAACCCCAGCAACAGGTCCGCCAAGGCGAAACCGGCCGGGTCTTCGATGTTCTTGGCCTTGGCGCAGTCCTCGCACAAATCCACCTTCTTGACCTTGCCTTCTTTGACGTCGGTGAGGTGGACCCTGGCTTCCTTCTTCTGGCACAGCATGCACAACATAGGCCGCGGGGTATTTCCGCACAAAACCACCCCAAGTCAAGCCAGCCAGCGCGCCACGCCGGTCACGCCCTCGAGTCCGGTGGCTTGCTCGCGCACTTCCAGGATTGTTATCCTCCCTCGCGGATGCTCGACCGTCTGTTGTGGGCGTCTCTCGTATGGACCCGGTCAATCTCCCGCGCGTGCTGGCCACGCACACGCCAGCCCTGTTCCGCGCCGCCGTGGTCGAGGCGGCCTCCCAACTGCGGGCCGGCGAGATCGTGGCCGTCCCCACCGAGACAGTCTACGGGCTGGCGGCGGATGCACGAAACCCGGTCGCCGTGGCCAAGATCTACGCGGCCAAGGGCCGGCCCGTTCACAACCCGGTCATCGTCCACGTCGCCGATGGCGACCTGGCGCGGGCTTGTGTGGCGAGTTGGCCGGTGACCGCCGAACGCCTGGCCCGTGCGTTCTGGCCGGGTCCGCTCACGCTCGTGTTGCCCAAGGCGGCCGACATCCCGGAACTGGTCACGGCGGGCGGGCCGACGGTGGGGGTTCGGTGGCCGCGCCATCCTTTTATGCAGGCTCTCATCACGGAGTGCGGCTTCCCGCTGGCGGCGCCCAGCGCCAACGCGGCCAACCAGCTCTCGCCCACGACGGCCGGGCACGTCCAGCGCAGCTTGGGAGCTTCGGTGCCCCTGATTGTGGACGCCGGCCCCTGCGCCGTGGGCCTCGAATCCACCGTGGTGGACCTCACCGTTGAACCGCCCCGCATCCTTCGCCCCGGTATGGTGACGGCCGCGGCTTTGCACGCCGTCCTCGGCGCATTGAGCACCGACCACCTGGCTGAGGCGGCCGGTCCACGGCGCAGTCCGGGGCAGTTGCCGCGGCACTATGCCCCGCGGGCCCGGTTGTTGGTGCACCGCTGGACCGATTCCGCCGACTTGCTCGCGTGGCTGAATGCCAGGCGCCTCACCGCGGCCACCACTCACGTGCTGGCCCACACGCACCTGCCTTCGCCCGAAGGATGGGCGGGCGTGAGCCTGGTGCCCTGCGATCCCGAGGCCTTCGCCCGGGCGCTCTACGCGGAGTTGCACCGGGTCGACGTCCTGGGCGTGGACGCGATCGTGGTGGAAGGGGTCCCCGAGGAGGCTGAGTGGGCGGCCATCGCGGACCGCCTGCGCCGGGCGGCCATCGAGGTTGGGTGATGAGAGCCGTGAAGTCGACCTTGCGGCGCCGGCTTGCGGTGGGAATGACGGGGGCGACGGGGTAGCTCCTCGCCCAGGAGTGGCCGTGGTTCCGTGGCCCGAATGGGAGCGGCCTCGGGCAGGACGCCGCCCTGCCAGCCCGGTGGGCTCCCGCCGACTTCGCCTGGAAGGTTCGCTTGCCGGGCAACAGCCACTCCCTCTCCGATCCTGTGGGGGGAACATCTGGTGGCCACGGCGGCGGACTCTGCCAGCGGTCAATTCAGCGCGCTCGGGTTGCTGCGGCGGAGGCTCTCGCGTTGCTGGGGCGCACACCGCTGGGAGCAGGCAGCCACGCCCCGCCGGCCAGCGCCCGGAATGACGTGCCGCTCAAGACCCCAGCCCCCGACGCCGCCACCACGCGAACAGGCCCAATCCGAGCGCGGTTACGCCGGCGAAGACACCGCCGGGAGGTTCGGGAACCACGGCGAGCCCGATCTCGAGGCCGGCTCCTGGCGTGCCGCTGAAGGGGCCCACAAAGTAGAACCCGGCCACCCCGGGTTCAGCAATGGGCGTGGCGTTGAGGCCCGGTCCGGGGCGCTCGTCCACGAGAAAGTCCAGGATCGTCGGTCTGCGGTCCTCGAAATACAGCTTCGGATACTCGTCGTACTCGTAGTCGTTCGTTTCTTCGAAGGTCTGCCCGAAAAGCGTGAAGGTGAGCCGCAAGCCCTCGTTGGGGCCGATCTCAAAAAGGCCAAAGCTGGGAATCAGGTCGTCGTCGTAACTGAAAGTGCCCGTGCCGATCGTGCCGTCGAACGCGCCCCCCACCAACGCGGGCGGTGAACGTCTCGTTCACGACCACGGCGTCGGCGGTTGGGGTCCCGATGACCCACGCCACCAAGGCAGCAGCCAGCGCCGTCGGCGCCATGGTTTTCATAGCGGGAGCAAATAGACGCGGGGGTTCGATCTGTCAACCTCCATCGGGGGACATGATTTGAAATAGAGGGCGTCCTGACGTAGCTCCCGGGGTCTCGAAACGCCCCATGAAGCTGTGGTGCAGGCGTCCCGCCCATGACGCTGACCTCCGCGCGGTCCTTCGCTCTCCACCGTTCCGTGTCATGGCGGCTGACCCCTCCGCCTGTCGGACCGTTTGTCCTCGTCGGTGTCGCGCACCAACCGCTGCGCGACGGCTTCCGGGGATTCGTCCGGCTCGATGAGCCACCAGCGCACCGGCAACTGATGGCGAAACCAGGTGAGCTGGCGCCGGGCCAACTGCCAGGTCTTGCGTTGCACCAGCTCCCGGGTCGCGTCCAGGCTGCGGAGCCCGTGGAGGTGTTCCACCACCTGGCGATAGCCCAGCGCCTGCAGCGCCGTTGGATTGCGCTCCAACCCCCGCGCGAGGAGGCTTTGAGTCTCCGCCACGAGGCCGGCGGCGAACATCGCGTCCACCCGCGCGTCGATGCGGGCCCGCAAGTCAACGGGATGGCGGTTCAAGCCCCAGAGCACGGTCGCTGAAGTCTGGCCGGGGAAGGCTGGCTTGACCCAGGCAGCCCGTTGCGTGGTGAAGGGTTTGCCCGTGAGCCGAATGACCTCGAGGGCCCGGACCAACCGACGCCGGTTGGCGCGGTCGATGCGCGCATAGGTTTCCGGGTCGCGCTGTTCCAGTTCGCGCAGGAGTTGCTCGCGGGGCGTGGCTTCGAGTGCGGCGCGGAGGGCGGGATCCGCGGGAGGGCCTCGCCCAAGCCTTCCAGCCAGGCCTTGAAATAGAGCCCGGTTCCTCCGCAGAGGATGGGGTGTCGACCCCGCCCCTGAATGCCCTTCACCGCCTCCCGGGCGAGCGCAACGAAGCGGGCCGCGTGGAAGGGTTCGTCGAGCTCCGCCACGTCAATCAGGTGGTGGGGCACCCGGGCGCGTTCGGCGACCGTCGGTTTGGCGGTTCCCAGGTCCAGGCCCCGATACACCTGCATCGAGTCGACGGACACGATCTCCCCGCCCACAAGGTCGGCCAGGGCGAGGGCGACGGCGGACTTGCCGACGGCGGTGGGGCCGGCGAGGTAGAGGGGCGCAGGCGGCGACGAGTTCAAGCCGGGCCGGGCGTGGGTGCCCGGGAAGCAGGCCGTGGTTCCGCGCGGGCGGAAAGCAGGAAGAGCAGGCCTACGCCGACGCAAATGGCGCTGTCGGCCACGTTGAAGGCGGGAAAGCCCACCTCGCCGCCGCCCCCGTCGGTCCACGTAGAAGCGGATGAAATCCACCACATGACCCACGCGCAGGCGGTCGGTGAGGTTGCCGAGGATCCCCCCCAGGATGAGCCCGAGGGCAACCTGACCGAGCCGGGTGTGGATCTCGAAACGTTCCCGCGTCAGGAACAGGACCACCAGGGCGGCGATCGAGACGAAGGCGAGGAGTTCGTTGTTGCCGGAGAACAGACTCCAGGCGGCGCCGGTGTTGCCCCAATGCACCAGCTTGAAGAAGCCCGGAAGCACCTCGCGTTCGTCCACCCACGGTCCGAGCCAACGGAGCACGGCCAGCTTGGTCAACTGGTCCGACACGAAAATCAGGCGCCCACGCCCAGAAGTCGGCGCTGACTTTCACGGTCCATGGTCATCAACCGGCATAGCCGAAGAGGCGGCGCTCGCGGATGAGCTGGGCCACGCGCTCGGGGACAAGCCGTTCCCAGGCCGGGTCGCCGGCGCGGAGTTTCGCCAGGACATCGTGCGAGAAGATCGGCAGGCAGTCGGCGGCGTAGCCGATCAGGGGACGGATGCAGCCGTTTTCCATGAGAAAGGCAAAGAGGTGCCGCAGGTGACCGGCCACCCGGAGATCGCTGGCCTGTTCGAGCCGGCCCGTGGCCGGGTCCAGATAGGGGGTACACGTAGAGCTTCAGGTCGTTCTTGAAGAGGCGGCCGAAGGACTCGAGGATGCCGCCCTCGAGGTCGAGGTAGTAGCGCTCCTCGAAGAGTTCGCGCAGCGTCGGCACGCCCATCGCCAGGCCGATCATCTTCTTGGTGTAGCGGAACAGGTAGGCGGCCAGGCGGTAAAACTCGCCGTAGTCCGAGATCAGGACCGTCTGGCCCATCGCCCCGAGGATGTCCGCGCGATCCAAGAAGTCCTTGTGGTCGATGACCCCGTCCTCGGCCAGGTTGTGCAGGGTCATCTCGGTGAGCTCCACCATTTTCTCCCCCTGAAGTTGCGGCTCCTGAAGAAACTCGGAGCGGGCGCACTCCAGCAGATCCACCGTGGCGCGGGTGACCGGCCGGAAGCTGCCGCGGGTCACGAGGATCGGCCGCTGGTAGAGGACCTCGGCCGCTTGCACGACCTCGCCCGCGGCCGTGAACATGGCGGCATCGGTGAGGCCGCGGGCGACCAGTTGCAGGGCCAGAAGTCGGTGATCCAGCGGCGCGAAGTCAGGACCCGACACCTTGACCATGTCCACCTCGACGCGGTCGCGGGAGAGGTTGTCGAGCAGGGCTTGAAGCGCGGTCTCGGGCTGATCTGCGAGGTACAGGGCGGCATAGACGATGTTGACGCCCATGATGCCGAGGGCTTCCTGCTGGGCCAGGTTCTCGCGGTCCAGCAGCCGCACGTGGATGATGAGGTCCGAAGCGGGGGCCAGCGGCCGGGTCTGGAAGCGGACGCCCAGCCAGCCGTGGCATTCGCCGGCACGCGAGTAGCTCCGGGCGGCCACGGTGTCCGCGAAGACGAAGAACCGGGTCTGGGCACCGCGGGAGCCTCCCAGCCGTTCCAGTTGGAGGTCGTATTCGTGCTGCAGCATCGTCTGCAGCCGTTCCCGGCTGACATACCGCCGACAGGGGCCGTAGATGGCGTCGCTCACCTTCATGTCGTAGGCCGACATGGTCTTGGCGATGGTGCCCGCGGCACCGCCGACGCGGAAGAACCAGCGTGCGACTTCCTGCCCGGCGCCGATCTCGGCGAAGGTGCCGTACGTGGTTTGATCGAGATTGATCTGCAGCGCCTTCTCATGCGTGCTGAGGACCGGTCGGGGCGCGGGTGTGCCCGGCGCGGTGGCCCCGGAAGTCTTCGCCGGCCGCAGGAGGCACAGCGTGGCGTGACTCATGGCCGGCTGGTGATCCGCGCCCAGTCCAGCCCCTGGGCGGTCGCGTAGCGCGCCAGGGATTTCTCATGCTGAATCAGCACCGCGCGAACCACGCTCGAGTCGTCCGCCCGCCCCATCGCCGAGTGACTGTCCGGGATGAGATCCACCTTCTTGTGGGCGTACACGAGCGCGAACACCGCGGCGGCGAGCGCCACGTAGGGCAGTTCCTTGTACGCGCCCTCGGCCGTGTCCTCGACGACATCGGCCAGAAACTCGAGCTGGCTGACAAGGTGGGGAAAATGCGGCGCGTTGATCTGCGTAAACTCGGCCTTCCACAAGGGCAGCTTGCGGAGGATCGAGTCGACCATGGCCGGGGTTACCTGCGCGGCGCCGCGGTTCACATAGTCAGCGATTTCAGCCATGGCGGCAGCCTAACGGCCGGCCGACCCGTGTAAATCGGAATCCGCAGCCGGAGTTCCCGGTTCAGGGGCGGCCTCACCACTTCCAGGATCGAGGAGAACCCCATCCTGAGGCCGTGTGCCCACGAGGCCGGCGGGCCGGCCCTGGGCTGGGGCTGGGCGGGCGGGCTCCCTCGAGGGAAGTTTGCTGTTGCGGCGGAGGGGCGGTCTGGTAGGTTCCGCCCTCTTCGCCCGCACGGCGGGTGGAGCGCAACGGCCTTCATGAGGCCCGACCCGAGTGGGCGGGCTGGCCACAAGCACATCCAAGACAATCCCGTGTTCCGCGGGACGGTGCGTCCGGGAAGGGCGGACCGGCAACCAAAGGAAACTGTGATCGGCATCGGCATCAAAGAGTTGTTGGAGGCGGGGGTTCACTTCGGCCATCAGACGCGGCGCTGGAACCCGAAGATGAAACCGTTCATCTTCGACGCCCGCAACGGCATCCACATCATTGACCTCAGCAAGACCCTCGCCCAACTCGAGACGGCCTGTGCCTTCCTCCGCGAGGCCGTCGGCAAGGGCGGGCAGGTCCTGTTCGTCGGCACCAAGAAACAGGCGCAGGAGGCCATGAAAGAGTCTGCCAAGGCCTGTGGACAGCCTTATGTGACCGAGCGCTGGCTGGGCGGCACGCTCACCAACATGAAGACCATCAAACGCTCGATGAACCGGCTCCGCGAGATCGAGCAGATGGAAGCCGACGGCTCGATCAACCACTACGTCAAGCAGGAGCAGTCCATGCTCCGCCGCGAGATGGCCCGGCTGGTGAAGAACCTCGACGGCATCCGGAACATGGAGAAACACCCGAGCGTCATGTTCGTGGTGGACATCCGGCGCGAGAAGAACGCCGTCGCCGAGGCCCGCCGCCTCCGCATCCCCATCGTCGCCATCGTCGACACCAACTGCGATCCGGACCTGGTGGACTTTCCCATTGCCGGCAACGACGACGCCATCCGCTCGGTCCGCCTGATCCTCAACGTCCTGACCCAGGCCATCGGCCAGGCCCGCGCGGATTTCGAAGCCCGTTACGCCCGCCGCAAGGCTGAGGAGGAGACCGAAGCCGCCACCGCCGCGCCGGCGGCCGCTGAAAGCCCGGCGCCCGCGCCGGCCCCCGGCGAGAGCCCGGCCCCCGCCACCCCGGCGGAAGGGACTGCTTCGGCCCCCGCGGCGCTCGTCCCGCTCCCGCTCTGATCCGTGGCTCCGAGGCCCCTCGAACCCAGGCTGATTTCTATGGCTGAAGTGACCACCGCAATGATCGCCAAGCTCCGCGAGATGACCAACGCGGGGATGATGGACTGCAAGAAGGCCCTGGTCGAAACCCAGGGCAACCTCGACGCCGCCGTCGATCTGCTCCGGAAACGCGGTGTCGCCACCGCCGCCCACAAGTCGGCACGCGACGCCCGCGAAGGGGCCATCGCCCAGTGCCTCCTGCCCGGCGCGCGCGCCGGCGTGATTGTCGAAGTCAACTGCGAAACCGATTTCGTCGCCAAGAACGAAATGTTCCGCGCCTTCGCGGATCAGGTCGCCCGCACCCTGCTCGAGCAACCCGGCGCGGACCTCGAGGCGATGCGCACCGACGCCGTCAGCCGCATCCGGGAGAACATCAAGATCGCACGGCATCAGCGGTTCGAAGTTCAGGGCAACGGCCTCATCGCCGCCTACATCCACACCGGCGCCAAGGTGGGGGTGCTCGTCGAGGTTGGAGCGGGGCAGGAAGCCACCGTGGCCCATCCCGACTTCAAGCAGCTCGTCAAGGACATCACGCTCCAGATCGCTGCGGCCAGCCCCCTGGCCGTCACCCGCGGAGAGCTCGATCCCGCCGCGATCGCCCGCGAACGCGACGTCGTCGCGAACTCGGACCTCATGAAGAACAAGCCGCCGCAAGCGCTGGCCAAGATCATCGAGGGCCGCCTCGAGAAGTATTTCCAGACCGTTTGCCTGCTGGACCAGGGCTTTGTGAAGCGCAACTCAGAGATCACCGTGCGCGACCACCTCTCCGGGGTGGCCAAGCAGCTCGGAGACGAGATCACGGTGCGCCGTTTTGTCCGCTTCCAGGTCGGCGAAGCCCTGGCGGCCTGGAGTCGAAAGTGCCCGGGCCCCGGCGGGCGCTCACCCGCCCGCCCGCCTCGGGCGGGGAGCCGGCGATCCCGAGATGGGGGACCCACCCCCGCGGGTCGGGGATTCTCGCGGGCGACTACGGACCACGGCGAGGCAGGGTGAGTCGGAAACAGGTCCAACCCGGGCGACTTTCGTCCAGTTCCAGGCGGCCGCCATGGACCCGGACAATCTCGTGGGCCAGGCTCAGTCCCAAGCCCACCCCCCTCCACGCGCCGGCTGCGCGCGGTGTCGACGCGGAAGAAGCGTTCGAACACCCGCGCCTGGTCGCCGGCGGGGATGCCGGGCCCCGTGTTCCAGACCGCGAGGTGGAGTTCGGCGTCGCGACCCTTCAACGTGAGGCCCACCCGGCCGCCGGGTTCGTTGTAGGCGACGGCGTTGTGGAGCAGGTTGAGCAGCGCCTGCCGTAGCAGGGACGCGTCCGCATCCACGACGAGGCCGGGTTCGATCTCCCAAACGGATTCGAGCCCGGCGGCTTCGACCACATCCTGGAAATCCTCGAGCCAGCGCTGGAGTTCGGCGCTCAGCGGCACGGGTTCGCGGGCCAGGGCCAGTTGGCCGGCATCGGCCTGGGCCAGCAGCAGGAGGCCGCGGGTGATGGTCTTGAGACGCTGGGTCTCCTCGAGCAAACCAGCGAACACCCGTTGCTCCGGGCGAACCGGGGGCAGCGGATTGGAGGGCCTGCTCCAGCTCCCCCTGCATCACGGCCAGAGGTGTGCGGAGCTCGTGCGACGCGTCGGAGCTGAAGCGGGTGGCCTGTCGGAAGCTGGCTTCGAGACGATCCATCATGCGGTTGAGCACATGAATCAGCCGCGCAATCTCCGGGTCTTCGGTGGAAGCAGGGATTCTCTGGTCCAGTCCCTCCGCGGTCACGCGCTCGGCCGTGCGGGCGATGGCGCGGAGGGGTCGCATCGCGCGTCCGGCGACAATCCATCCGCCCGAGCCGACGGCCAGGAGGGCGAGGGGCAGGGCCCAGAGGGAAGGCCGTTGCCAGGCGGTTCAACTCGGCCTGCAGTTCGGTCTGGTTCAGACCGAGGAACAGGCGCTCGGCGTCGTGGCCGAACACCCCGAAACGCCAGGTGGACTCCCCGGCGGTCACCGAGAGGAAGCGCGGAAGTTTGGAGAAGGGCGAGGGAGGCAAGGCACCGCCCCGCAGCCGTCCCAACCCCGGTCCCAGACCGCCGCGGCCCGCTCGGGCGCCGGGCGCCCAGGGCGGTCCGCGCGGGCCGCCGGGCAAGGGATCAGCCACCGCGTTCTCCCGCCGGGCGTGGTCGAGGTCTGCGGGTGCGGCTTGGGGATCGTCCTCGAGCGGCAGGTTCAGTGGGGCGGGGTCCAGGTCCTCCGGCCAATGCGGCGACCGGTAGCGTTGTGTGCCGTCCACACTGGCAACGCGCACCAGCACCTGCTCGCGACGGTCCGCACCAAAGACGGATTCCACAACGGCGCCCAGCCGTTCGAAGCCGCCCCGTTCACCCAGCCAGCCGGGATGGCGGTACGCGAGCGAGCGGAGTTCGCGGTCAAGCGCCGCCAGGCGTTCCCGACAGATGAAATGCCAGGCAAGAACCCCGAAAACGACCAGCACCACGCCGGAGATGAGTGCGGACAAGGCGGCGAGACGGAGCCGGAAGGGGAGGGGCCTCATGCGTTTAGTCGCCGCCCCTTGAGCCGGTAACCGACCCCGCGGAGGGTCTCGATCAGCTTCACGGGCGAGTCGTCGTCGAGCTTGCGACGCAGCCGCTGAATGTAGACATCCACCAGGTTGGTGCCCGGGTCGAAATCGTAGCGCCAGACCTGCTCGCAGATCTGGGCGCGCGTGAAAACCCGCCCGGGCGAGCGGGCGAGATACTCGAGGAGCGCGAACTCGCGGGAAGTAAGCTCGATCTTGCGGTCGCCGCGTCGGGTCTCGCGGGTGAGCAGGTTGACGGTGAGATCGCCGACCTCGAGCAGGCTTTGGGGGCGCCCGGCGGCGCGCCGGATGATGGCCTGGAGCCGGGCCGTGAGTTCCTCGATGTAGAAGGGTTTGGCGAGATAGTCGTCGGCGCCGAGGTTCAGGCCCTCGACGCGCTCGCTGAGTCCGCTGCGGGCGGTGAGGAGGAGGACCGGCACGCTGCGTTTCTGTTCGCGGAGTTGGCGAAGGATGCTCAGGCCGTCCCGCCCCGGCAGCATGATGTCGAGCACGAGGGCGTCGTAGGCATGGGAAGTGGCCAGGGCGTAACCCTCGTCCCCATGGTGGGCGACATCGACGACGAACCCCTGAGCCTCGAGCCCCTTCTGGATGAGGGACGCGATCTTCTTCTCGTCTTCGATGACCAGGATCTTCATGGCGAACCCGGGAACCGGCAGCGCAACATCGCCGGGCGGCAGGACGCGGACGGCGGCGCGGGCGCCGCCGTCCGCGAGTGCAGGGGATTCAACGTCGGCCGCGGGGCGGCGGCGGAACCTCGGCCGGAGGGGCGTCCTGGGCATGCCGGGGGCCGGTGCCGTCGCGGAGTCCCTGCCCCTGTCCCTGGCGATGACGTTGGCCGCCGCGTTCGGCCGGACCGAAACCGCGACCGCCCGGGCGGCCCTCGGCGTCCCGGTAACCGGGACCGCCGCGCCGGCCGTTGGCCGGACCGAAGCCTTGCCCGCGACCATCGCGGGGGCGATCAACGCCTCCCGGGGCGCGTCGTTGTTCGAACCGTTCGAGCCAGGCTTGTTCCTCGGCGGTGAGCAGGCCTTGGGCCTGCTTGTCGCGCAGCGTCGTCAGGTACTCGTCACAGGCGGCGCGCTGGGCCGCGCGTTCTTCCGGCGTGAGGTTGCGGCCGTAGCCGGGGGGGATGTCCCCAAGGGCAGGACGGGTTGGCGCTGTCCTGGGCCTGGAGGGTGAAGGCGGGGCTGCCGAGCAGCAGGGCCGCCAGACAGAAGCGGGTGATGGATGGACGTTTCATGGTGTTCCGATTAAGGCTGTCGTTGTATTCCGTTTTCTTTCGGGACCGTCGCACCCCAGTGCGTCGTTCCATCCAGGACAGAGTGCGGCCGGATGAACGGAAGCCGCGGGCGCGGATGACAGTTCTGTCATCAGCGGATGATGATGCGGGGATCGACCTCGTACTTGGTGCCGTCGTTGGCGAAGAGCAGCAGGGTGTACTTGTAAGTGCCGGCGTCGGCGTTGGCCCGGACTTGGGGACGGACGACGGCTTCGCCCTGGCCTCCCTGGCGTCCGTCGCAGTACAAGTACTTGACGAACGGCGAGTTGCGGGCGAACCGGGCGTCGAGTTCCTGTCCGGCAATGAAGAGAACAAGGTCGCCGTCGGTGGATTTCCAGACGATGTGATCGCCGCGTCCGGCCTGGACATCCGGGGAGGGGTCGAAGCGGAGACCGCCCTTGGGGTCGATGGACACGGCGATCTCGAAGGTCTTGAGGTTGGAGTCGGTGAGCATGGGTTCAGCGTGGTTGGCCGGCCTCGGTCGCCGGGGGCGCGGGGATCTCTGCCCACGCCGCTGGATCCTGACGCAGCGACTCGAGGTCCGGGTGACGGTCCACAGTATGCCGGGGACAACCGGCGCGCAAAGCCTCAAGCAGAAACCCGAGCGCGGTGGAGCGGTCCCCCATTCGTTCGCTGGCCAGGGCGGCCTGGAACCACACCGAGGCATCAGGGGTTCCGGTGGCCAGGGCTTCCGCGAGGGCGGCACGGGCGGCCTGCGGGTCGCCGAGAAAGGCGTGGTAAACGGCCAGGTCGGCGAGGACGAGTGGCTGTTTGCGGTTCACGCGGAGGCTGGCCTCGGCCAGGGTGACGGCCTCGCGGTAGGCGCTCGCGGCGGACGTACCCGTGGGGTCGGTGTAGCGGCGGGCGTCGGCCAGGTTGCCCCACCAGACGTAGTGGCGCGGGTCGAGTTCGGTGGCTCGCACCGACCAGGCGGCGGCCTGGTCGAACTGGTGTTCGAAGAAGCGGATGGTCCCCAGGTTCGAGCAGGCCTGCGCGGTGGGTTTCAAGGCGATCGACTGCTCCAGGAGACGGGCGGCCTCGGGAAAGCGGCCCTGCAGAAAGAGCAGGCCACCCAGGTTCGCATACCCCGAGTAGTTGTCCGGCGTCAGCTCGATCACGCGGCGGAAGCAGCGCTCGGCGTCTCCGAGCCGGTCGGTGCGGTTGGCGTAGAACACGCCCAGGGAACGCCAGGCGCGCCAGTCGCCCTCGTCCTGCCGGGCGGCTTCGAGGTGGATCGCTTCGGCGGTCGCGTAGTCGCCGGCCTCCTCGTAGGCGCGGGCGAGCCAGGTGCGCGCGCGGACGTACCCCGGATCGAGGGTGAGCGCCTGGCGGAAGGAGGCAATGGCCTGGCCGGGCTGACCCCGGCCGAGCCGCACCAGGCCGAGGGTGAAGTGGGCGGCGGCAAGGTGGTTGGTGCTGAGCTCGATGGCGCGCACGGCGCTGTTGAAAGCATCCTCGATGTAAGGTCGTTCCTGGGTACGTTCGTAGAGACGCCAGTAAAGCCTCGCCGAGGGCGGCGAAGGCGGGCGCGAATCCCGGGTCCAGACTCACCGCGCCTTCGAGCAGACCAACGGCATTGCTGGCCTGAAGGCTCGGATCATAGCGGCCCAGTTCACCCATGCCTTGCAGGTAGAGCCGGTAGGCTTCGGCGTTGGTGGTCTCGGTGGAGCTGCGCACGGGCGGGAGAAGGGGGCGTCGGAGAGCCTGAGCCAGGCGGCCACCTGCTCGGCGACGCGCTGGCCGGCACTGAGCAGATTGGCGTCGACCACCTCGAGGATGTCGGCCCCGACGGTGTCGGCGGTGCGGGTGTCTTCGAGGGTGATGCTCAGGCGGGTGCGGTCGAGGTCCTGGAGCCAGCGCAGCGACAGGACATGCGTGGCACCCAGGCGTCGGCGGGCTTCGTTCACGCTCTCGACCCGCTCGGCCAGCAGGTCCGTGTTCGGAACCAGTCGCAGCGGCAGGGCCCGCTCCTGCTTGAGCTGGGCCAGACGGCCGAGGGTGACCTGAGCCAGACCTTCGAGCAGCGTCTGGTCGCCGGCGCTGTCCGCCGGACCTCCGGCCGCCAGCAAGGCCAGGGTGCTCGTGGGAGGGCGTGGCGAGTCGGGGGCGGGACAGCAGCCAAGCCATGCCCGCCAGCAGCACGAGCGCGGTGCCTGTCCCGAGCACGGTGCGAAGGGGGGCGGAGGAGGTGTGCCGCGGGGCTTTCCAACGGGCCAGCCCCTGTTCACCCACTTCCGTCAGCGTGACGGGCTTCGCCAGGCCGCGGAGCCGATAGCGCCCATGGCGTTGCCAGCGGACGGGTGCCAGCCCGCCGGGCGGATCCCGGTCAAGCTCGGGCTGCGCTGCGGCCCAGGCTTCCTGGCTGGCCAGGATCTGGTCGGGGCCACCCAACGCCGTCAGGCGGGCGGCGGCATCCACGTCTGACCCGAAGAGCTCCAGATCGGTGCCCTTGCGTTCGACCACGATGTCGCCGGTGTGGATCCCGACGCGATCGAACACGGGGTGGTCCTGACCGACCGCCTGCGCGCGCAACTGCTGTTGCAGCCGGAGCGCGAAGCGCACCGCCGTCGCCGGATGGGCGAAGAGAAGCAGGAAGGAATCGCCGCTGGTGCCCGCCTCGACTGCGTCGGGGGATTGGGCCAGGAGTTCGCGTACCTGGCGGTGGTGGGCCTGGATGCGCTCGATCCCGGCGTGTTCCCCAGCGCCTGCTTCAGCCGGGTCGATCCGACAATGTCGGTGAAGACGAGGGTGACCCGCTGTTGCCCGTTGGGCGGCCAGGCGGCGGCCTGACCAGGATCGAGGCGCTCGGGTGGTCCTTCCGACATGGTCAGAAGCGTACACGCGCTCGCGGATCAAACCAACCCGAATGACGCCGGCATGGGGAGAACCTGCCTAAGGACTGCCCGGACCAAACCGGCCGGATTGGGCGGCACGCAACTCCGCGTCCGTCGCCCGCTGGGGCCAGACCCAATCGCGGCCCTGAAGGATCGAGCGTCCTTCCCCTTCGTGCGGTCGGGCGTCGCCCCCGTCATCCCGGCCGTCGGCCCCGACGGAGTACAGCGTGAAGCCGCCGTCGGCGTTCCGCCGGTAGCGAAGCGGCTGGCCGTCCGTCCAGTCCCGAGGCGGGGTGGGGGTGAAGGCGGGCACCAGGGCCGCGAGGTTCGCCGGCCACTCGCCGTGACGGAGACGATAGCGCTTGAGGGCGATCGCAGTCCGCGCCAGTTCGGCGTAGGCGTCCACAGCGAGGGCCTTCTGCAACGCCCTCTCGTTCGGTGCGAGGCAAGCAGCGGCGAACCAGAAACGGAGACGGTTGTAAGCGTTCAGGCGCTCGAACGCCGCGGGCACGGCGAGGGCCGGAATGCCGGCATTGGCGCCGTTCGGCTCGGCCGGGAACGCCCGGACCTCGCGGTGTGTGCGGGCGGCGTCCGCCCCGTCTGCAAGTGTTTGGATCGCCCGGCCAAAGAAGCAGGCATCCTGGCTGGACCAAGCGAAGCGCCAGAGCTCGGCGAACACGAAGCGTCGGAACGCCGCGCCGCGATGCTGCAGCGGGCCGAGCCAGTTCATCACCGAGTCTGACCCGGCGAGGGGGAGTCCTGACCGTCACGGTCAAAGGGCAGGATAAGCTCGAGCGTCTGACGCAGCTCCGACCGGGTGGGGCGACCGCGGGCGTGCTGTTCGAGGTACGCGGCACGTTCCATCCGGAGGGCGTCCACCGTGCCGGCCAGGAAGGCGGGTTCCTGCCAGGCTGCTTGGAGTGCGGCGAGCTGCGCGTCGGTCCAGTCGTCGGCTTCGAGCGCCTGCCACACGGTGGCCAAGGCCACCTCCCCGAGAGACATCCGCGTGAGCTGGGTGACGAGAACGCCCTCATGGCGCAGGCTGTAGACCAAGGCGCGGCTGGCCAGGAGGTTCTCAAGCGCCTCCGTCGGGTTGGCCTCGAGCAACGCCAGGAGGGTGGCCAACCGCAGGACCTGACTCGCGTTCTTGAGGGAGTTCAGGTGGGGGAACTGGAGGCTCCAGAGCTGTGCGTAATCATGCTGAATCACGAAAGGTGCGTTGGTCAGCCAGGCACGCAGCGCCGGCAATCGCTCGCGGACCGGGGCAAAACTCTGAGCAAAGATCCGGCAGGCCTGGGCGGGGGCCGGGTAACCGGCCCAAGCGGCCGGTCCCCAGAGCAGCACCTCCTTCCCGGGAGGCAATCCCCCGGGAGTGGTGGGCTCGTGGGCAGACCCCGTGCGTCCAGGCAGCGACAGCAACGCAGGCAACTGCGCCGGTACCAGGATGCGCGCCCCGGGGACGCGCGAGGCGGGATCGAGGACGGCCACTTCCAACGGTTCGCCGCGGGCGGCCATGGCGCGCTTCCAGGAGGCGAGCGAGAGCTGACCGCGAATCCGTTCCTCGACCAGGAAGAGGACCACCAGGCCCAGCGCGGCAGCCGTGCCGCCCAGGAGCAGCTTCGTGCGGCGCGTCATGGCGCGTTCTTGACCGGCCAGTCGGCCGATTCGCTCCGGGCGGTCTTGAGGTAGGCATCGAGTTTCGCGACGAGCTCGGGGTGCCGGGCAGCCAGGTCGTCTCGTTCGCCGATGTCCTGGGCGAGGTCGTAGAGCATGAGCGGCGCGTCCGCGCGGCGTTCGCGGATGGCCTTCCAACGACCCTGGTACAGGGTCGCCTGGCTGAAGCCGCCCTCGTGAAACTCCCAGTACAAGTAGTCGTGTCGGGTCTGCCCCTGGCCGTTGGCCAACAGTTCGGGGACGAAGCTGAGCGAATCGAGGCCCTCCGGGACCTGCGTACCGGCCAGCTCGCAGGCCGTGGCGAACCAGTCACCGAAGTACGCCACATGCGACGACACGCGGCCGGCCGGTACCCGCCCAGGCCACCACGCGATGCAGGGGACGCGGATGCCCCCGTCGGTCAGGCTGCGTTTGAAACCGCGGAGGGGCCGGCGGGCTGGAAGCGCTCGGGATGATGGCTGCTCTCGTTGTGCGGGCCGTTGTCACTCGTGAAGATGACCAGCGTGTTGTGCGCCAGGTCCAGGCGCTCGAGCGACTCAAGCAACCGGCCCACATAGCTGTCCAGCCGGGTGATCATCGCCGCGTGCCCCTTGTCCTGCGCGGGCCAATCCTGACGGGCATAGGGGCCGTAATCGGGCACGTGCGCGCCGTCTTTGAGCTCGCGATTGCGCTCGTTGTTCGCATGCGGGATGACCGGGCTCCAGTAGAGGAAGAACGGGCGGGACGCGTGGTTGGCGATGAACTTCAGGGCTTCGTCGGCAAAGAGGTCATCGGCGTACAGGAGACCGTCCTCGGCGTAGCCACCGCCGTAGTCGCCGACCGGGGTGACGATGTTGGGCAGCAGGATCTGCGTCTCGTTGCGCCAGAGGCGGTCGGGGAAATGGTTGTGGGCATGATGCTGGTTAAGGTACCCGAAGAAGTAATCGAAACCCTGGCGGCGCGGCAGGCCGCTCTCGGCGGCACCGACGTCTCCCAAGCCCCACTTGCCGATGAGAGCGGTCGTGTAACCGGCCGCCTGGAGGGCGCGGGCGACGGTGACGTCGTCGGAACGCAACGCCTGGGCGCGAGGATTGGCGGGTCCCGCATTGCCACGAACGCGCGTTCGGCCGTGGTGTTGGCCGGTCATGAGCACGCTGCGTGAGGGAGCACATACCGTTGCCCCGGCGTAGAACTGGGTGAACCGGAGCCCCTCCCGCGCCATCCGATCCAGATGCGGGGTCTGGATGATCCGCTGGCCGTAACAGCCGAGCTCGCCGTAGCCGAGGTCGTCGGCCATAAGCCAGATGAGGTTGGGCCGGTCGGCGGCGTAGCCCGCAAGGATGGCGAGCGCGGCAAAGAGGGTCAGGCCGAGGCGGAACGCACGGAGGAGCGGTCGAGGACGGCAATTGCGTTTCATGATCCAGGCAGCGGCAACCGCCGGGCAACCTCCCCAGCCGTTGGCCAGTCACGCTCCACACCGTTTCAGCATCCTCTCCTTTGTCAACCCCGGAGAGCCCCCCATGGGCCGGGTGGCAGAAGGCAGAATGGAGATGGCAGAACGGGCGTCCCTTCCGGCCCGTTCATCGCTCCTGTGCAGGCCCAAGAGAAATCGCACGCTTCCGATGAACCGCGCGACCCGTCACTCCCCAATCCCCGAGGTTCGTCACCGGAGGAGGGACGCCCCGTCTTGGATTCCCCGCCGATTACGAACATCGGGGATTGGGCTGAGGGAGCCGCTCTACCGGCCTTGGGTAAGGTGCGTGATCTTGCCTGCCGTGGCCGGGCCCACGCCCGGAAGTGAGCTGAGTTCCTCGAAGCTCGCCTGCATCACGGCAGCGACGGTTCCGGAAGCGGTCGAGCAGTTGTGCCGCGCGGCGGGGACCAACCCCCGGCAGCCCTTCGAGGACGTAGAGCCGCCGTCGCCGTTCGCCGCGCGGCCGGTAGCCATGCCGCGTCGGTGCCGGTTCTTCGGCGACACGACCCAGTTGGTGGCCGGCGTAAACGAGCAGGCGCGCCGTTTCCTGCGGGTCCGCCGAGCGCAACACCGGCAGGGCAAACACGACGCTGAGCGAGACCAGCGCGCCCTGAAGCGCCTCCTGCCGCATGGCGCCCTGGGCAAGATCACTCCACCGTCCTTCGAGGAGGAAGGCGGCAGGTCCCCCGCTGCGCGTCAGGCGAGCGGCCTGGCGGAACAACCGCCCGTCGACAACCGAGGCCGCGAAATCGACGATGGTCTTGCGCTCGAACGTGCATCGACCGGCAACCGTGTAGTCGCCGGTCTTGAGGCGCCGGAGTTGCACGGTGACGCCCGGCAAGGACTGGAGAGCGGCAACCACGCCGCTGCGTGCCTCGCGGTCATCCGCCTCGACGAGCAGCGGCATGGCAGCCGACGGCGGTGCCCAGGAAGAGCCCCACGTCGGACCGGCGCCGCGGGCAGGCCCGGCGTCTTCTCCGTAAAGCGGGGCTCCCTGCACCTGCGGTCCGTCCCTTTGTACCTCTGCACCGTTCGTCATTCGGTTCGGTACAAGGCTAACGCAGGCGCCGGCAGAGACACCGGGAAAGCTGGCGAAAACCTGGGGATTGCTGGCAAGACTGCGGTTCTCCCCGGGCTTGGCGCACTCGGAGGGTGGGACGCGGGGTGGCTGGGAAGTGCGGTATCGGTGTTCTCTGCGGGAAGGGTGAAGCCACGGGCGGCCTACCGCGGATGCCGCCGATTCCATGGGTGGGAGACGGCTCGCAGTACTGCTGGCCAAGTTCGTCACGGAATTGCGCACGTTAGACCGGGAAGTCCTCGCCGGGGCTTGGTTCACGGGACCCCGTGAGGCTCCGGCAGACTTCCATGACGAACCCGGACGGGCGGTGCCTCCAGCCCGCTCGTCCCAACGTCGGGCCTCGGTCCGGCGACAACAAACCAACACGATGAAACGCACATTCGAATCCGTGGAGACCAATGAAGTGAACGACAATGCCCCGTGCGGCATGGACGATCAACGCCCCCCTCGAGCCTGCCGACGTCCGTTGCGCGGCCGAACCGGAAGGTGGCTTCCGCTGGCGGCCCTGACGGCTTTGCTGTGGATGGGTTGGGCCCCCGAGATCCGGGCGCAGGCCGATGTCCGGCAGGGCGAGGTGTCGGGCTTCTTTGTCATCCCCTTCTCCGATGTCCCGGATGATCCCCGGGTGATGGTGATCGCCGACCTGCTCTTCGAGGGGCGGGTCATCCTCAGCCCCAGCGGCGCCGCGCATCTGATGGCCAGCGAAGTGAAGGGAATTCTGTGGTCGCGGGTCGCGGGAGAGAACTACCGGTATGAGCTCCTGGACCTACAGATGCGCACCACCAACACCGACAACCTTCGTGGACAGATGGCGGCGAGCGCGCATCTCGCCGTGAAGCTGCTGCGGATTGACCCGGCCACCTCCCTCCCGGATGCGGTGCTGACGGGGGAAGGGCATCTCCACATCAGCGCCAATCTCGAACGCGAGTGGGGGACGCGGGTGGAGCGGGTCAACTGGACCGTCTCGCCGCTGCCTTGAGGCGGGGTCGCGCACGTCCCCCGCGCCTGGCTTCGGCCCCTGTTGGACACGACGGCGCCTCGCTGGCCGGTTGGGCTGATCCCGACCGGCCGCTGCGCCAACTCGCCGGCTGCGGCTTGCCGAATGCCTCCCCCCGGGTGAAGCGATCTGTCGCTGTGCTTGGAAACGACCTACTTGACTGCCCGCCGACGCCACAGGGCAAAACCGAATGCCGCCAGCCCAATAAGGCTGGCGGACGGCATCGGCTCCGGAATCACAGCCACGCGGAAGCCGACGGTGTAGATGTCGCTCGCCGGGCTGTACGTATCCAACCGAAAGTCGGAAGCGAGGTCACTTACGGGGTCAAACCAATAGCCGCTCCGCAACCCTCGATTCTCGGAGCCAGAGGTGTTCGCACCGTCCACCGCGGTCTCCATCCACTCCCAGACATTTCCGCCTTGTGCCATCGTGCCATAGGGACTCAGGCCGCCTGCGTTGGCAATGTCCGCGGGGCCCGTTGACATTTGAAGGCCGTACACCGCCGTCCCCGCCAGCACGCCTCCCGAGGTGGCGGTGGGCGGCGTGTCGCTCCCGGTCGGATAATCGTAGTAAAGGCCTGCCGCCGGATCGTAGTAGGCCGCTTTGTACCACTCGCTCTCGCTGGGTAGGAAGAAGTACGCGCCTGCGTGGCGATAGAGGTTCTCCCCACCTGCCTGCCAGGCCTCGGCCGACGACCACAGGCTCAAACTGCCACCGGAGAGATTGTACGCTGCCGGGTGTCCGGTGCTGGTGTTGAGCCAGTTCACGAAGGCGGCCGCTTCGTACCAGGTGATCCCCGTTGCTGGCCGGTTCACGCCGTTGCCGCCGTAGCTAGTCATGTTCGCCATCGTGATCCCCAAGTTGCCCACGGCGTTCGCTTTGTTGATCATGTCCCGGCTCACCTCGTACTTCCCCATCAGATAGACGTATGGCACTGACCCCGCCGGGTTTGGGGCGCCAGTGGTGTCCGCGGCGTTGCCGGGATGGCCGATGGTCACGAAGTCCATCGTGAACGTATTGGCGTCGCTGCCGAACGTGAAGGTGGTCGCTGCCCGGAGGCTGAGGGTGAGTCCCGTGGTGAGCAAGATGGCGATACTCAGGGAGCGCGCCCGCGAAGTGGTTGTGTTCATGACCTCAATTCCTGACCGCATTGTAGCTTGTAAACACAAGTTGTCCAGCTCTTTTGCAAAACATTTTTGAGGATGTCTGTTTGGATCATACTGGACACCCCGTTAGGGAGAGTTGTTCATGGTATGACAGACTGACGAGTCCGCCGTCACCGCCGGCGGCAAGGTCTGGATCCACGGGCCGGGCGTCCCGTCCCCGGTGCAACGGAATTCCCCGCCCAGTGCATCCCGCCTGAACTCGGTCGGGACCCGGGCGCCGGAGGTCGGTGGACCGATGATCGTGGTCGGGCTGCCGTTCTGGTACGTGATCATCGTCCGGGCGGGTGAACGTCACGTCGAGGCCCCCCTCGTGGTAGAACAGGCCCGTCGAGGACAAGCCGGCATGCAACTCGCCCCGGCGTCCGAACAGGCCGCTTTCGCCCGTCCAGGCCAGGGGCAGTCCGAACACGGGCGCGTCATGGCAGGGCTGCGGGGAAGAGATGACCGGCCCGAGCGCCGAGTCGGCCGGGACCGGGTACGCTCTGGCGCTCTCCGTTGTGTGCCCCGAGGGCGGGTCCCTCCCGCCTCCTCAGCGGCCGATCACTTCACAGTCGCCCGAGGGCGTGACTGCAACCTCCCGCGCCCCGCCCGGCACCGGGATCCGCGATTCTCTGCCGCCCGGCCAGCGGATCCAGAGTCCCGTGAGTTCCGCCACCGGGCCGACAACGAGGACCGCGCTGTCCTGTGACCAGTAGCCGGCCCCCGCCCGCACTTCCTGCGCCGGTCCCATCGACGCTCCGAGGATCGGGCGCAGCAGGGCGCCCACGGCGGTGGGATTCCCCGCGGGCCCGCGCAGCCGGACCCGCAGGCCCGGCTGCGCCCGCAGGTTGTGGAAGAGCCGGGTGGCTGCCCCGTTTTGCGTCACCACCAGGTCCAACCGGCCGTCCGCGTCGTAGTCCGCCAACGCCGCGCCGCGTTGTTCGCCATACACCGCCACGCCGTCATCCTGGCCGGACACGGGAGCGAAACCGCCCCGGCCGTCACCTTGCAGGCACAGGCCGCGACCCCCGTCGTAACGGGCCGTCTCGGGTTGCACTGCGAAGAAGTTCTGGGCGAGGAAGAGATCGGCGTGGCCGTCACCATCCAGATCGCCCACGCACACGCCAAAGGCGGGCGCCATCTGGGCTTCGACGGGCAGGGGGCGCGGCTCGAAGTGATCCCCACGGTTCAGGAACAGAGTGGACTCGAGCCAGTTTGCCTCGAGTCGCCCCGCGGTGTGACGGGACTCTCCAAGGACGTCTTCCACCCCTGCCAGACTGAAGGCGCGATGCGACGGGAACCGGGCGCGCAAGAAGGGCAGCGAATGCGCCAGCACGTCCAACTGCCGGGCCGGCACCACCTTCTTGAGCCCCGGATCGTAGTAGGCTTCGACGAGCGCCAGGACACCATCTTGGTTGAGGTTGCCGAACCACAGCTCGAGGGGCCGGGCGCGGTGGCGTTCGTACTTGGTGTTGCGGCCCCAGTTTGCCGCCACCAGATCGAGCCGCCCGTCGCCGTCGAAGTCGCCTGCCGTGATGGCGTTCCACCACCCGGTGAGTTGGCTGAGTCGCGCCACGGGCCTGCCGTCGGCCGCCGCCGGCACGCGGGGCACGACACCGCTCGGCCAGGCGAGAGGTACGTCCCAGGGTTCGAGCCGTCCCTGGCGGTTGCGCCAAATCCGGATCGGTCCCCATTCGCAGGCCAACACCAACTCCGGCCCGCCGTCACCATCCAGGTCCGTGAATGCCGCGCCGGAAACCAAACCCGCCTGCGCCAAGACCGCCGTGTTGTCGCGGTCGACCTCGAGACGTCCGCCCGGATTGCGGTACAGCCTCGACGCCGCCGCCTCCGGGTAACGCCCCCGGCCGCACCCGCCCCCCACAAACACTTCAAGGATTCCGTCGCCGTCCACATCTGACACCGCCACGGGGCCCGTGCTTGAATCGGTCACTGCCACCAGATCCTCGAAGCCCCCGCCCCGGCCTGTGTACTGACGCAGACCGCTGCCCTTAACGGCTCCGTCTTCGTAGTGCGCCACGCCGGCGAGGATCGCAGGCTCTCCGTCCTTTGGATGCCAGCCGACCAAGGCAGTCAGATCGCGATCCGCCGGCGTGTCCCACGCGGCGCCAACCTGCCGCTCGAAGCCACCCCCCGGTGTTCCGATAGACCGCCAGCCGTCCGCCCGCCCCGGTGCCGATCACCAGATCGTCCCAGCCATCTCGGTCCACGTCGAACCACGCCACCCCCGGGCCGAGTTGACTGAGCAGGTTCGGCAGCAGTGGTTGACGCTCGAAGTCGTCGAACGGCGTTTCGTGATGCGTGTGGCCGAGCCGGGAGGTGGCATCTTCGAACCAGGGCGAGGCCGGCGCGGTGATGACGGGCTCGAGCGGTTGGGCTCCTGTCTCGTCCACCTCGTAAAGACGGTTGGCCCGTACCGCCTCGACCACGCTGCGCCGCCCGCTGCGCCAGCGCACTTCGAGGGTCAGCCGGTTCGTCAGGCTGCCGGCCGCGAAACTGCGGACTGGATCGTCCGAAGACAGGTATCGTCCGCCGGCGACAACCTCCTGGCTTTGCAGCGGGACGGCGCCGCCCCGGAGCGTGATGCGGGCGCCCACGCCCCGGGTGTTGGGCGGGAGGCCTTTCAGCCGGACGACCACGCGGGGCGCGGCGGCCTCGTTGCGATAGACACTGGCGGGAGCGTTGAAGTTGTTGACGACCACGTCGAGGTCGCCGTCGTTGTCCAAGTCGGCGAGGGCCATGCCTTGGGGAAACCCCGCGCAGGTCAAAACCCCAGGCCGCCCCCACCTCCTCGAAGGTGAGGTCGCCCCGGTTGTGGAAGGCAAGGTTGGGGGTGGCCAGACGTGGGTACATCCGCCGCGCATTGAAGACGTCCGCCTCGGTGAGCCGGCGGGTCGCGCGGAGCATCTTGAGCCGCTCGGCGACGTCCATGTCCCGGGCGGCCCGTTCCATGCCGTTGGCGATGAGCAGATCCTCCCAGCCATCCAGATCCACGTCCAGGAAGACGCACGACCAAGCCCATTCGGCGGCCTCGACTCCGCTGAGTTGGGCCAGTTCGGCAAACGTCCCATCGCCGCGGTTCAGAAACAGCATGTTCTGGCCAACCTGCGGCCGGTCGTCGAACGTGCCGATCGCGCGCGGCGCGCGCAGCGTGTCGGACATGTAGCGCATCCGCTGCGGGTGCTCGCGGCTGAGCATGTCCAGGACGAACAGGTCATCAAGTCCATCGCGGTTGATGTCCGCGAAGTCCGCCGCCATCGAGAAGAGACTGGTCCGGCGCAGGCCAGCCGGGGCGCGAGTCGGAAGCGGCCCTCCCCTGGTTCAGCCAGAGGCGGTCTGGTGTGTGAAAATCATTGCAGACAAAGAGGTCGGGCAGGGTGTCGCCGTTGAGATCGCGGAACGTCGCCGTCAGCGCCCACTCGAAGAGCGGTTGGGAGAACGCCTGTCCGTCTTCGTCGCGGAACTGGCCTCCCGTGAACGGGAGGGCCACGAAATTCGTTCCCCCGGCGTTGCGATAGAGCGCGTCCGGTTCGCCCAGCTCGTCAAGGCTGCCCCCGGGACCCATCACAAAGCGGTTCGTCAAGTCGGGCGCCGTGACCGGACGCCCGTTTAGGGTCTCGAGTTCGAGCCGTCCGTCGACCTTGGCAAACGTCGCCCGCGCGTGGGCGATGTCCATGAGGGCCGACGTCCGGTAATTCGCCACGTAGAGGTCCAGGAAGCCATCCCCATCGACGTCGGCGAGCGCCAGCGATGTGCCGCCCTTGCCTTCGTTCAGCAGCCACGGGGCTGGCTGGAAGCGGCCGCGCCCATCGTTGTAGAACACGCGCGTCCCGTTCCCGACCGAATTGACGACCAAGTCCAGATCGCCGTCACCGTCGAGATCCGCGAGGGCCGTTCCCGAGGCCGTCACATTCGGACACCCCACACCCGCCTCCCCCGTGATGTCTGTGAACTTCCAGCCCCCGAGGTTCCGATACAGGCGACAACCCCGGTCCAGGCCGGCGAAGAAAACGTCACACAAGCCATCGCCGTCCACGTCCCCAGCCGCCACCCCAGACCCGTTCAGAAGGATCTGGTTCGTCAAATGCCGCTGCTCGGGAATGGCGTTGGCGAAGGAGATCCCGGTCGCCGCCGGCGGCAGCAGGCGGAAGCCCGGGCGCCCCGAAGTCTCGGGGTTCAGCGGGGCGCTGCGGTAGCCGGCCTCCGCTTCCCATTCAAGGGCCGCAACC
This sequence comes from Verrucomicrobiota bacterium, assembly GCA_027493615.1. Lineage (GTDB taxonomy): Bacteria > Verrucomicrobiota > Verrucomicrobiia > Limisphaerales > J093 > DSVZ01. Next base: position 291,181 of record JAOSKK010000012.1, on the reverse strand, counting down.
TCCACCAGACCGACCAGAACCCCGAGCGCAAGCCCGGCGCGGACCCAGGATGGCGTGGCCAGCCACGCACCCGGGTCACCGGGGCGTCTTTGACACCCCACCGCACCTGCGAGTTCGCATGGCCAGCGTCCGGTTCGAGGGACGCACTGTGGAACACCACCGCCGAACCGGCAAGCCCCGACAGGCCCCAAGCTCCCGGCGCGGACCCCGGTCTCATTCTCAGGGAGGCCTGCCGTCGGGGCCGCAGCGCCCGGCCTGGGACGGCTCACGGCCGGGACCGGGAAGCGGCGAGTCGCCGTGCCCTCTCCGTGAACCGAGCACGAAAAGCGGGGGTGAACCCCCGCACTCCAGACGCTGCGCGATGGGCGGAGCTCGTCCGTTCCGCGCGAAGCGTCTGGAGTGCGTCCGGTTTACCGGCGCTTTCAGGTTCACGGCCGCCGAGCAGGTCCGGCAGGAACAGGACGCTTCCCCGGAGAACGTGTAGGGGGAAACCTGCCTCCGCAGGCTCCTCCTACTGCGACGATGGCGGACGCCCTTCGTGCAGCAACGGCAATGCAGGTGCGTGACATGCCTCCCTGCGGATTGCCTGCGGCTGATTTCTCTCCCCCGTCCCGTCCCACCTTGCTAGCCTCGCGACGTTGTCGCGGAGACCTAAACGCCGGGCGTCGCCACGCATGAGCGACCCGCAGTCACCCCCCGCTCACCCCGGGGCCAACCCCGCTCTCCGCTGCGGTCGCAGCCCCGGTTTCCGCTCAGCGGCGTCGTGCGTTTCGACTCGCCGCTTTCCTGCTGCCCTTCCTGCTGGTCGGCGGCCTCGAGTGCACGCTTCGCCTGACCGGTTACGGCTACCCTACCCGCTTCTTCCTCCCGGCGACGATCCAGGGTCGGGCGGTGCTGGTCGAAAACGCGAAGTTCGCCTGGCGCTTCTTCCCGCCGGAGATCGCCCGCAGCCCGGCGCCCACCGTCCTCGCCGCCGCCAAACCCCCGGTACCTATCGCGTGTTCCTCTTCGGAGAGTCCGCGGCCCTGGGGGATCCCCGACCGGCGTATGGGGTCGGTCGCCATCTCGAACTGCTCTTGAACGAGCGCTTCCCTGGTGTCCGGTTCGAGGTGGTCTGCGCGGCGGCCACCGCCGTTAACTCCCACGCCCTGCTCCCCATCGCCCGCGAATGCGCCGCCCTCGACGGCGACCTCTGGATCCTCTACCTGGGCCATAACGAAATGGAGGGCCCGTTCGGCGTCGCCAACCCGTTTGGTCTTCGCGCCCCCTCCTGGCGCGTCGTCCGCACCCTCCTCGCCCTCAAGACCACTCGGATCGGCCAACTCCTCGCCGCCGGACTCGACCGCGCCTCGGGCACCGACCGTGCCGCCCGTGCTTGGGCGGGCATGAAGACCATGGCGCAGCACCTCGTCCCCCGGCCGCGCCCGCCAAGGAAACCGTGTACCGCAATTTCGAACGGAACCTTGAGGACCTCCTCAACGTCGGCCACCGAGCCCAAGTTCCCATCTTGCTGAGCGTGCCCGCCTGCAACCTCCGCGAGTGTGCCCCCTTCGCGTCCTTCCCCAACCCGGACTTGGAAGCATCGAAGCGGGCCCGGGTGACCGAACTCGGCGCCCAAGCCCAAGCAGCCCTCACCCAGCAGGACTTCCCCAGGCCCTGACCGCCTACCAAACCGCCCTGGCCTTGGATCCCGGCCACGCGGAGTTCCATTTCCGATTGGGACACGGTTGGCTGGCCGTGACCAACACCGATGCCGCCCGAAGTGCCTTCGAGGCCGCGCGCGATTACGATGCCCTGCCCTTCCGCGCCGATTCCCGCCTGAATCAGATCCTCCGTTCCCTCGCCCAACGCCATGCCTCGCGCGGCGTCACGCTCTTCGATGCCGACGCCGTCCTGTCCGCCGACGCCCCGGGCCGCAGCCCCGGCGGCGAGGTGTTCTTCGAGCACGTCCATCTGAACTTCGACGGCAATTACCGGCTGGCCCGCGCCCTGGCCAACCAGATCGAGCCCTTGCTTCCGCCCCAGGTTCTGGCGAGTCCCCGTAATGACTGGCTCGACCAGGACACCTGTGCCCGCCGCCTCGGACTCACGGACTGGAACCGGTTCGCTGTTCTCGAAGGCGTGTTGCAGCGCCTGCAAGACGCGCCTTTTACCAACCAGCTCGGTAACTTCTCGCGCGTCCGCGCCCTCCAAGCCGACCTCGTCCGGCTCAAGGCCGAAATGCAGCCCCGCAGCTTCTTCGACGCACGCGCCCTCTACGACGAGGCCCTGGTTCTGGCTCCCAACGATTTTCGCGTGCGCGAGAACTACGCCGAGTTCCTCGAAGCGACCGCCGAGTATGCCGAGGCCGCGCAGCAGTGGGAACGCATCCGCGAACTCATCCCCCCACCATTGCCTGCCCTATTACCACCTGGCCCGCATGTACAGCCGCCTCGGTCAGTTCCCCGCTGCCGAACGCCACCTGCGCACAGCCCTCTCCTTGCGGCCCGACTTCACCGAGGCGCGCCTCGAACTGGCCCAAACCCACGCTCGCCGCGGGCAGACCGACCTCGCCGTGGCCGAGTATCGTTCGGTGCTCCGCCGGCAACCGGCGAACCCGGTCGCCTTGCTGCGGTTGGCCGACGTCCTCGCCGCCCAAGGCCGGCGCCCGGCGGCCATCCAGACGCTTCGGCAAGCCATCGCCCTCCATCCCTCCCTTTGGGAAGCCCATTACCTCCTGGGCGTCGAACTGGCCGTGCAGGAAAGCATCGAGGAAGCGCGCGAACGGTTTGCTGAAACCGTCCGGCTCCGGCCGGATTTCGCCCTGGGCCACCTGAATCTCGGCATTTCCCTGGCCAAACTGGGTCGCCTGAATGAGGCGGCCATTCAGTTCCGCATCACGCTTACGTTGGACCCGGCGAATGCGAAAGCCGCCGAGTACCTCCGCTCCCTCGAATCGGCCGCCCAACCGTCCGCCCCGCCCCGGGAGCCGGAGGCGGATAAGCAGGGTCGTACCAGATGGGTTTCAACAGCGACGACGGTTTCCGCATGACCGCCTTCGCCAATCCGTTGGAGCAGCTCAATTCGCCGATCGTCGCACAGTTCGACAACGGCCGCGGCGCCTCCGATACCCTGGGCTGGGTTTATGTCCCGACGCCGGGCACCTTCGGGTTCCGGATGATCTGGATGGAAGGCGGGGGCGGGGCGAACCTCGAGTTCTTCGCGATCAACGAAGATGGCGTCAGGGCCCTGGTGAACGACACCGGCACCCCCGGCGCGCTGAAGGCCTATGCCGTCAACAATGGCCCCATGCCGGCGGCCGTGTCCTTCGTGGATCCCCCGCGCGGTTCCGGCCGCCCGTTCCTGGCGGGCGCACCTCTCGTGGTCGAGATCACCGACGGCGCCGTCGCGGTGAGCAACATCAAGCTGCTGCTCAATGGCTCGGAGGTCACCCCCGTGATCACCAAGAGCGGCAAGGTGAGCAAGGCGGTGTACACCCCGGCTGGCGTGCTCCCGGCGGGCAACAATACCCTCACTGTCACCTTCACCGACGGAGCCAGTTCGTATAGCGGTTCCAACACCTTCACCGTCACGGGTGGAGCGGCGGTTCCTCCGAGCATGGCGCTCAAGGCGGCGGATGTGAACACTGGCAACCGGGGCTTCCTCATCAAGACCTGGCAGACCGCCATCCTCAACAACGGGGCCACCGCAGAGAACAGCCCCGGCAACTCGACGGCCATCGCCGAAGCCATGGTGCACAACTTGTTTGGCTGGCCCAACACGGCCGACCTCACCGCCTTCACCGGCCCCGGCGGCTCCTATGTGGAAACCGCTGGCATCAACTACAACGGCGCCACTGGCAACATCGGCAACTTCGTTGACGACGGCTGGTATGGCGGCGCGGCCGCCCCGAACATGCCCGGCATCCCTGGCAGCGCCACCCTGGAAACCGGCAACGCCAATTATGCCCTCGAAATCCGCACGGTGCTGGATCTGCAACCCGGCACCTACCACATGGGCGTCAACAGCGATGACGGCTTTCGGGTCATCGTCGGTGACGGCAAAGAAGCCTACACCCTGCCGGTCGTCTGCGGGGAGTACAACGGTGGACGCGGCGCTGACAACTGGGGTTTCACCAAGTTCAGCGTCAAGATCACCCAGGCCGGTCTGTACCCCTTCCGCATGGTGTTCGAACAGGGCGGCGGCGGCCACAACGTTGAATGGTTCCAGATCACCAAGGACGGCCTGCCCGATCAGATGGGCAAGATCCTCATCAACGTGGATGACCCCTTGATTGCCGGAGCAACTGCGATCAAGGCCTACCAGTACCCGATCAACTCGACGGGCCCCACTTACGTCAAGAGCTTCGCCCCGGGGCGCAGCAGCCTCGACTCCGCCGGGAGCACGGGCCGTGCCGGCCCCGACGCCACGGTGAAGCTGGTGTTGGTGGACGGCTCGACCCCGGTGGACGTCAACACAGTTTCGATGAGAATCAACGGCACCGCCGTGACCCCCACGGCGACCAAGTCCGGCACCGAGACCACCATCAGTTACAAGCCCGCGGCGGGATTCGCCATGGGCAGCAGCTACAACGTGGACGTGACCTTCGGCGACCGCACGGTGAGCTGGACCTTCGCCGTCGGCTTGCCCGCCACCCCGACCTTCTGGATTGAAGCGTCGGACTTCGACTACAATGGCGGCCAAACCAGGGCCGAGGCCAGCATCATGCCCTACATGGGCGGCGCGTACGCCGGACTCAGCGCCACCGCAGGGACGGACTACAAAGCCCCCTTCGAGAGCAGCAACCCCTACTATCGCTATCCCAACACGCTGCGGGTTCCCTTCAGCTTCGCCAATGACCGCGACCGCGGCGGTGGCGAAGTGAACGTGAACTTCCGCATCGGGTGGATGGGCAGCAGCCAGTGGTTCAACTACACGCGTAACATCCCGGCCGGCACGTACAACGTCTACGCCGGGCTCTCCCACGGCGACGCCAATGCCAGCATCGGCGGCACCCTCGCGACCGTGTCCGGCGGGACCGAGACCATTCTCGGCGCCTTCAACGGATCGGCACCCGGCGGCTGGGGCAATAATGCCCTCGTGCCGCTGAAGGACGCCGCCACCACCAGCACCGTGTTGGCGCTCAATCTGGGCGGCCCCACGACCTTCCGGTACAACGACCGCAACGGGGACTGGGACTTCCTCCTGTTCACGCCAGCGGCGACTGCTGCTCCGGAAATCACCGGTGTCCGGCGGAACACGGACGGCACCGTTACCATCGAGTGGGCCGGCGGAGGCACGCTGGAGGCCGCGCCGACGGTGCTTGGTCCGTGGCAAACCGTGACGGGCGCCACGAGCCCGTACACCTTCACGCCGAACGCGGCCATGCTCTTCGGCCGGATTCGGCAGTGAGCGTCTGAACGTCGATCCGCACAAAGGGGAGCGGGCCTGCGCCTGCTCCCCTTTTCGCTGTGCGCCCGGCCGAACGCATTGGACGGCGATGTCCCGGAGGCGGATCGCCCGGTCCAGACCGCCGGTGGCAACGCGTTTGCCGTCGGGAGACACGGCCACCGTCCTGACCGGTTTCGCGCGGATAGCACTCCTCGGCGCCGGTCTCGTTAAGTGAGATCACCTCGACACCACCGCCTCGTTTCCGGGCGCGTTCGTTGTCCCATTCATCCGCCAGGCAATGGCGCAACGCCGCCGGCAGGAACGACCGAAACCGGCCTTGTCCATCCCGCCACGCGGGGATGCGTCGAGAGCCGGCTACGGACGGTGTCCGGGAGGGTTCTCACGTTCTCACTGCCCGCGCTGATCGGCGGTTGACAAGCAGGACCCCCGCCGGTAGGGAACCGCATCAACGTGCTGGCGGCAGCCTTGAGCGGGAACCCTGCGGGCGTCCGGAGTCCGGCACTGAAGAAGCCTTCAGCCACAGCGATATGATTCGAGGGCCTGAAAGTGGCAGGCCAGCGCGGCAGCAACCGTTGGCGTTCACGCTGATCGAGTTGCTGGTCGTGATTGCCATCATCGCCATCCTCGGCAGCCTGTTGCTGCCAGCCTTGGCCCGCGCCCGGGACAAGGGCAAGTCCGCCACCTGCCAGAGCAACCTGCGGCAGCTCATCATCGCGTCGACCCTGTATGACCAGGACCATCAGGTGTACCCGATTGGCTGGCCACCCGCCGACGGCTTCGGCACCACCCTCTTTCCGATCTGGTACCGTCAGTTGCAGCCCTACCTGGGAAGTCGCACGAACGTCTCGGGCAAGGGCGTCTTCATCTGCCCGTCGAGCATCCAGAAGGCGCAGCGGGAGGAGAACATCGGCAGCGAGCGCAGCGCGGAAACCGATCGCGGCGTCAAAGGCCCCAAGACGGGCAAGGGCCGGGCCAACGCGGTTTTCATCGACACCCACGTCGAACTCCGACGCGATGCGCCCAAGCGTCTGTTCACCCTTGAACGCGATTAGCGTTCTCGCGGGGACTCACCCTCAAACGGACCGGTAGTTCCTCCTATGCCGATGAAACCCTGGAGGTGGTTGGGCGGCGCCTTCTGAGACGCCCTGATCCGCGGCACGGTCAGCGCGCGGACCGTGGTGGCAGGTGGTCAACTCGAGGAACCGGACCGTTTCGGCAAGGGTGTAGGGACCGGCCCGGTTCACCTCTCCGCGGTGCGAACGCGCAGCACCAGCACCGCACCCGCCAGGAACAGGAGCGCGCAGTAGCTGAAGGCGGCCGTTGTGCCAGCCCACGTCCAGAGCGCACCCACCACCACGCTCGAGAGGAAGTCGCCGATGCCGTTCACCGTCGCCAGTGCTCCGAAGGCCATGCCGTGGTGCGCCTCGTCCACGAGTTCCGCGCAAAGCGAGTCTTCCAGGGTTTCCTCCACCGCCACGTACACCCCGCCCAACCCGAACACCAGGGCGAGCGTCCAGACGTTCGCCGGCAGCGCGATGATGGCGCCCGCCATCACGGCCGCCAGCGCGTAGCCGCCGGCCAGCAAGCGTCGCTTTTCGAGCCGGTCGGCGAGCCATCCGGCCACGAACGCAAAGACCGCGTAGAGCACATTGTGAAACAGGTACAGGCCCACCGCGAGGCTCGCGGCCCGGGCCGCTCCCAGCGTCGGGGTCAGCCGCTGCGTCGCCAGCAGGATCAACAGGCTGTGGGCAAAGTCTCCGGCACCGAAGACTCCCACCGCCAGCAGCAAACCCCGAAATGGCTTCGGCAACGCCTTCAGGCTCGCCCCGAAGGCAAGGTGCTTCACCGGTCGCCGCTCCTTCTCGATGACCACGAACGCGATCAACCCGACGGCCAGCAAGCCGGGCACCAGCGTCCAGGCAAAGAGGGCGGGGTAGTGGTGACCGAGAGCGCTCAACAGCAGAATGGCCGTGGCCGGGCCGACGATTGCCCCGCAGGTGTCCAGCATCCGCTCGAACCCAAAGGCCCGTCCGTAGGTCTCCCGCGTCACGGCACCCGCCAGCAGCGCCTTGCGGACGGGGGTGCGGACGCCGCGTCCGAGCCAGGCCAGCGAGCGGGCCAGCAGGACGTGCCAGGCGGCCGAAGCCAGCCCGAAGGAGGCGGTGCCCAGGGCGGTCATCAGGTAGCCCGCCACGGCGATCGGTTTGCGGCGGCGGAGCCGATCCGTGTAATAGCCGCTGGCCATCTTGGCAAAGCTGGAGAGGCCATCCGAGACCCCTTCGATCACTCCCAGCCACACGGGCGCCGCTCCCATCACGGCCAGGAACGCGGGGGAGAACGGCCGTGGCGATCTCATGGGACCAATCGCTCAACAGCGAGGCCAGGCCGATCCCCAGCACCGTGCGGTTGAGCCAGCGGGGACGTGCATTCGGAGGCGGGGTTTCCATCAGGTCGATACTTTGGGTGTTGGCGGCGAGCGACCGTACACCAGCACGAGTCCGAGCAGCAGCCCAATGAGGTAGCCCTGTGGCAGGAACGCCGCGCACAAGGCCACCAGCAGGGTGATGAACAAATCCCCGGGCAACGCCGCCACGTCCCGGATGAACAGCAGCAGCGTCAGCCCCTCGAAACACAGGATCACCGCCAGCAACGGCTGCGGGAACACCTTCACGACCTCCGCCGATACGCCGCTGAAGAACAACCCCACAACGACATAGAGCATGCCATAAATCACGACCGACCCGCCCGTGCGCGCGCCAAACGCGTAATGCCCCGCCAGCCCGCCGCACCCGTGACAGGTGGGGATGCCCCCAAAGAACGGGTTCAGCACGTTCACCAGCCCGTAGGTCACCCCGATGCGCCGGACGCTCAACGGTCGACCGGGGAAGAGATCGCGCACCGTTTGTTGCGTGGCGATGACGGAATTGGAGAGCGAGAGCGGCAACTGCGGCAGCGCCAGCACCACCAACCCGGTGAGAATCTGGTTCCACTCCGGCACCTGGACCTTGGGCAATGCCAACCCAACACCCGCCGCCACGTGCGCTGCGTCCACGTTGAAGACAAGGGCGTAAAGCACGCCCAGCGCTATGACGAACAAGGCGGCGGGGAAACGCCGGCTCTCGCGCAGCGCCAGCACGATGACAAAGCCGACCGCCGCCAGTGCATAGCCGCCCCCGTCCAGCCGCGGGCAGATAAGTCTTGAGCGCGAGCGAACAGAGCGACAGGCCGAGGCCGAACTGAATCCCCCGCACAACGCACCGCGGGATGCGAGCCGCCATCCAGCCCAGCGCTCCGCTCCAACTGAGACTGAGCATGATGACGCCGATGGCCAACCCCGCCCCGTACAGCACTCCCGCACTCAACTGCTGCGTGATGACCAGCACCGCCATGGCCTTGAGTGGCTGCATCGGCATCGGCAGGCCATAGACCAGGCCGGTCATGATCTGCATCAGCCCGAACAGGATGAAGACGCTGGCACTGTCCGCGCCCGTGGCCAGCAGGATGCCGATGATCAACGGCAAATCGGTGCCGATGTCGCCGAAGCTGCCGGCCAGCTCGTTGCGGTCGAAGCGGACACGCCCGCGCCAAGCGGTGGATGTGGGCCCGGCGAGACCCTGGGGCAGGCTGACTTCCGTTGCATTCGTCATCGCTACTATCGCGGCGCCGTCGGCCAGCCCAGTGTCAGACAAGGGCGGACCCCATGGCGAGACTCATTTGGCGATCTCGCCCCGGTCGTTCGGCGGCGGGTGGTCACGGCCTCCGGACGTTCGTTCGGCGGGGATCAAGTGCCGCGGCACCCACCACAGATAGGCGATCATCGCCCCCAATTCGATCAACGATTGCAACACGATGACCGCCACGGCCAGCCGCCACTCGGCCGGCAACGCCAGCGCGAACGGCAGCACGACGAACGAGTTGCGCGTACCGGCACTGAACACCAGGGTCCGCTGCGAACGCGGCTCGAGCGCCCACCAGCGTCCGACGCCCCGGGCGAGAAAGGGGACCGTGGCGGCGTACACGCCGAAGACCAGCGCTGCCCGCCCGAGGAGATCCCAGGACGCGAGGACGATCCGTGCCTGGGCCGCCGCGATCAAATATACGGTCAGCCCCAGCAAAGGCACCGGCAGCCAGGCGGTGATCTGCAGCCAGCGCGCCAGCGGTGTCGAACGGCGAGCCCCCATTCGGTCGCGGCGGCCAGCACCAACGGCAGTCCGATCAGGCCCAGGAACGCTTCGAGGAAAGCCGCGGTCCGGACCAGACCGGTGAACTCCCGGCCCAGGAACAGCCAGAGGTAGCACGGCAGCAGAACCATCTGCGCCAGGAGCAACACCGGCGTCGCGGCAATGGCCCGCCGCGCGTCCCCGCCTCCCAGCAGCGTGAAGCTCACGAACCAGTCCGTGCAGGGCACCAGCAGGACCAGATAGACTCCCAGCAGGAGGGCCGGTTCACAGGGCAGTCCGCGCGCCAATAACCACACGAGGGCGGGCAAGAGCCCAAAGTTCAATGCGAACAGGGCGCGCAGGAACCGGTTGTCGCGAAGCACCTCCGCCAACCCCACCAGCGGCACCTGGACGAAGGTCACGTACAACAGGGCCGCGAGCACCGGCCACAGCAACGCCTCCAGCCAGGGCGCGGCGGCAGGCGCGCTCCAGCCGGACGCCGCACCCAGCACCACCGCGGCCCCATAGAGGAGAATCTGGCCGCGTTCCAGTTGGAGACGCGTTAACACGGGGCGCCGTGAGGAGATCGGCCACCCTCTTCGAGGTCGCGACCGGATGCGGGAAGCGAACGGCTTGGTCGGGAGGCCCGCGCCGCCATCTGAGTGTCCTTTTGCATCGAACGCGCCTTCAGTCCGGCTTTCTCCATTCGAGGATGTCCCTGATCGCCTCGCGGCCATCGTGGTAGCGGTGCCGGCGTTCCGGTTTCACGATCAGATGCCCCTCCGCCCACCGGGTCGCCACCGCAAGCGTTCGACAGAAAGGTTTCCGGCGCGAGCGGTCCTGAGGAGCGACCCCGGAGGGGAGCCAGCGGAAGGGGGAGCGGTGCTCTGCCATTCGGCCTTTGCCCAAAGAGCTGCCCAAGCTGCTGTGCAGTTCGAACCTTCCTGGGCCGATCGCAACTCGGCAGCGGCAGCACCGCCGGATCCAGAGCGATGCCCGGCGCGATCACGGTGCCAGCGAACATATCACGCTTCCGTTGACTTCACGGGCTTGGGTTTGGCGCGCACAAACAGCACGGGAATCGTGGTCCGGTGGCGCACCGACCGGGACACGCTGCCCAGGAACACGTCCGCCCAGAACCCGTGGCCGTGCGTGGCCATCATGATGAGGTCACAGCCTTGCTGCTCGGCGAACGCCACGATCTTCACCGCGGGCGCGCCAAGTTCCAAGTGGGCATCCACGGTGAACCCGGCGTCAGCCATTTCGCGCTGGCGACGCTCCAGGTAGGACTGATCGGCCAGCATCTCCGGCGAGGGCGCAAGATGCAGTCGCTCGTAATTTCGCGCGGCGTGACCGTCGGCAACATGAATGAGCGTGAGCCGGGCACCGGACGGGGGCCAGAAGTCGCGCACGTGACTGAGCACAAGCTCGTCGGTGGCCGAGTTTTCCAGCGGGATGAGAATGTGCCGGTACATGGCCGTTCTAGGGAGCCATCGCCTCGCGCACGGTGGCAACCAGCAGATAAACATTCAATACCGCGATCAGTCCCGCAACCGCCCACGCCACGCGCTGAAGCCAGCGCGGATTCGTGAACCGTCCCATGAGGCGCCGCCGTCCGGTGTAGGCGACCAGCGGAAAGACGGCGAAGCTGAGCTGGAACGAGAGGATGACCTGGCTGAGGATGAGCAGTTCGTTGATCCCGCGCGGACCGGCAACGGCGGCCACGATGGCCGCCGGCACCACGGCGATCAGTCGGGTGACGAGGCGGCGGACCCACTGGGGAAGGCGAAGGTCCAGATAGCCTTCCATCACGATCTGTCCGGCGAGCGTCCCGGTCAGCGTTGAGTTCTGGCCCGAGGCCAGCAAGGCAATGGCAAAGAGCGCGCTGGCCAGGCTGGCACCCAGGACCGGGCTGAGCAGCCTGTAAGCCTCGGAAATATCCGCGACATCCTCATGGCCGGTCCCGTGGAAGGTCGCCGCGCTGAGGATGAGGATCGCCGCATTGACGAAGAAGGCTGCGAACAGCGCGGCCGAGGAATCCAGGGTGGCGAACTGAATGGCGCTCGCCTTGCCGTCGTCGTCCCGGCGGAAGTTGCGCGTCTGCACGATGCTCGAGTGCAGATACAAGTTGTGGGGCATGACCGTCGCTCCAAGGATCGCGATGGCCAGGTAAAGGGCGCCGGGATTTGTGATGATTTCCGGGTGCGGCAGGAGTCCGTCCAGGGCGCCGATCCATCGCGGGTGCGAGGCGACGAGTTCGTAGGCGAAGCAAACGGCGATGACGGCAATCAACGCGCCGACGAGCGCCTCGACATAGCGGAAACCCCGGTGCTGGAGCGCCAGCACCACGAGCACGTCAAGCGCCGTGACGATCACCCCCGATCACCACCGGCAGACCAAACAGCAGGTTCAACGCCACCGCGGAGCCAATAACCTCGGCCAGATCGCAGGCGGCAATGGCGACCTCGGCGAGCAGCCATTGCGTGATCGCCCATCGCTTCGACGAATGCTCGCGGCACAGTTGCGCGAGGTCGCGGCCCGTGACGATCCCCAGCTTCAACGCCAGATGCTGCAGGAGCATCGCGATGAAATTCGAGAGCAGGACGACGGAAAGCAGCAGGTAACCAAACCGGGCGCCACCGGCAAGGTCGGTCGCCCAGTTGCCCGGATCCATGTAGCCCACGGCGATGAGCAGGCCCGGGCCGAAATACGCCAGGAACTTCCGCCACGCCGGGGCGCCTTCCGGCACCCGGACGGTGGCGTGCGACTCCGGCAACGACGGGCGCACACCCACCGCGCCGCGCCCGGCGGTCGCCATGGGAGACAGCCCGGGTTCCGCCGTTTCGTCTCTACCTTGTTCTGCCATGACCCGGGGCGAAACCGCCGGAGCGCTTCGGGCGCAGGGGGTTGCGTCGCCGCTTCAGGCGGGGCTGCCGGGCCAACTCGAGGTTTTCGGGCCATGGTGGGCGGTCAGATCCAGGATTTCTTCAGCAGCCACGTCTTCACCAACTGCGTCAGGCCCACGTAGCACACCAGTGTCAGCGCCAGCAGCAGCCAGTACCGTGGGGGCAGCGGGACGAACCCCAGGAAGGGCCCGAGTGGAGACGACGGCAGAGACGCGCCGATGGCCAGGATGAGGAGGGTCGTCATCGTCAGTTGCCAACTCGCCCGTGATTGGACGAACGGGATCAGGTTGGTGCGGATGACGTGGACGATGAGGGTTTGCGTCATCAGCGACTCGACGAACCAGCCGGTGTGAAAGAGGGCGGCGGCGTAGGTTTCGTTCGGCGCGGCGGCGTTGGCAAAGCGTGCGGCCAGCTCCGGCGGCGGTACCAGCGCGAGATCGTGGCACTTGAAAACGAACCACATCATCGCGTAGGTGGTGTAATCGAAGATGGAACTAACCGGCCCGATGAACAGGATGAACTTGCCGATGGCACCCATGTTCCACGGACGCGGCTTGGCGGTTTGCAGCGGGCCGACGTTGTCCGTCGGGATCGGCACTTGCGAGAAATCGTAAAGGAGGTTGTTGGTGAGCACCTGGATCGGCAGCATGGGCATGAACGGCAGCCATGCGCTCGCGCCGAGCACACTGAACATGTTGCCGAAGTTGGAGCTCGCCCCCATGCGGATGTATTTCAAGATGTTCACGAACACCTTCCGGCCTTCGAGCACACCTGCCTCCAGCACCAGGAGGCTCTTCTCCAGCAGAATCATGTCGGCGGATTCCTTGGCGATGTCGACGGCATTGTCGACGGAGAGGCCCACGTCGGCGGCCCGAAGGGCGGGGGGCGTCGTTGATGCCATCGCCCAGGAAGCCGACGACGTGGCCCCTGGCTTGCAGCGCCTTCACAATGCGCTGCTTGTGCGCGGGCGATAGGCGGGCAAACACGTCGGCGGATTCCACGGCATCCGACAAACGCGCCTCGGACATGGCTTCCACGTCGCGGCCGAGGATGATGGTGTCGGTGGGAATGCCGACCTCGCGGCACACCTTGCGGGTGACGAGGTCGTTGTCGCCGGTGAGCACCTTCACGGTGACACCGTGTTGCCGCAAGGCTTCGATGGCTTTCACCGCCGTGTCCTTGGGCGGGTCGAGGAAGGCCAGGTAGCCGGTCAGAACCATATCGCATTCGTCGGCTTTGGTGATGAGGGGGGCCGCCGCCCCGGCCGCCCCGGTGGTTGCCTCGACAACCGCGGTCGAGAGCGAGGCGCTTTCGCCCGCAGGCGAGGCGCGTGCGCTCCGCAAGGGCTTGGTCGCGACGGCGAGCACGCGGAAGCCGTCCTCGCTCAGTTCGTTCACCTGCTGCAGCAGGTCGCCGACGAAGATTGGATCCATCGGGAAACGCTCGCCCTTGCTCTCGAAATGGGTGCACTTGGCGAAGACCGATTCGGGCGCGCCCTTCGTGATCAGTTGTCGCTCGCCCCCGGGCAGGGTGACGGCGACGGACATCATCCGGCGGGAGAAGTCGAACGGGAGTTCGTCCACCTTCACGTACTGCGCCACGTTCAGTTCCTGGTGGAGTTCCTTGTGCTGCAGGACGGCGCGGTCGAGCACGTTTTTCAGGCCGGTCTGAAAATGGCTGATGATGTAAGCGTCGCGCAGTACCTCCTCGCTTTCGTTCCTAAACACATCCACGTGCAGTTCAAGGATGACGTGGTCCCTGGTGAGCGTGCCGGTCTTGTCGGTGCAAAGCACGTCCATCGCGCCAAAGTTCTGAATTGAATTCAGCTTCTTGACGATGACCTGCTTCCGGGACATGGCCAGCGCGCCCTTCGACAAACAGACCGAGACGATCATCGGCAGCATTTCCGGCGTGAGGCCGACGGCGACGGCCAGCGCGAAGAAGAACGCCTCCTTCCAATCGTGCTTGGTGATGCCGTTGATGACGAAGACCAGCGGCACCATCACGAGCATGAAGCGGATCATGAGCCAGGTGAACTTCTTGATGCCCTTGTCGAACGCGGTGTCCGGTTGCCGGCCGGCCAGACTGCGCGCCACCTTGCCGAAATAGGTCTGCGCGCCGGTGGCGATGATGACCGCCGTGGCGACGCCGCTCTCGACGCTGGTGCCAAGAAAACAGAGATTGTTCCGCTCGATGGCCGAGACGTTGGGGCGCGTGTCCAGGGGCTCATTCTTTTCGACCGGGAGCGACTCGCCGGTCAGCGTCGCCTGGACGACGAAGAGGTCCTTCGCGGACATGAGGCGCACGTCGCCGGGGATCATGTCGCCGGCGGAGAGCTTCACCACGTCGCCGGGGACGAGCTCGCGCAGCGGGGTTTCGCGCGGCTGACCGTCGCGCAGGACGGTGGCGGTGACGCGGATCATCGCCTTGAGCTGGGCGGCGGCGTGGTCGGCCTTGGTTTCTTGAATGAACCGCAGGGACAGACCGAGAACGACCATGAGCATCATGATGGTTCCCGCCGTGGCGTCGCCGGTCGCGAATGACAGAATGGCGAGGACCGTGAGCAGGATGACGAGCGGATTGATGGCCGCGTGGTACAACCGCTGTCGCCAGGTATGCCGTGCCTCCTGTGCGACCTCGTTGGGGCCGAACACTTCCAGTCGCTCGGCGGCGTCGTCCTCGCTCAGGCCGGTCGGTGACGTGCGGAGGCGCGGGAACAGCTCCGCAAGCTCCTTCGTCGCGGCGTCACGCACCAGTTCGGCCGTGCGGTCTCCGTTGGGATCTCTCACCAGGCCCATAGCGTCAGGATGCGTATCGCTTCAACACCTCCAACAAGGCGCGGATTCCCGCCGGCCGGCCGGCTGGGCAGCGGCGCCCTCAATACACTCGTGCAGGTGGGCCTCGATCACTTCGTCGCCGAACGACTTCAAGGCCTGGCGCGCCGAGACCACCAGCATCCGTGCGTCGGGTGTGTCAGCGTCCGCATCGATCATCCGTTCGATGGCTTCGATCTGGCCTTTGATTCGCCGCAGCCGGGGCTGCGACCCATCCCGCGGGAGTGCCAGCCGCGGAAGGAGACTCCCGGGACGCTCGGGCCAGCGGACTCGCAGGCTCGGGAGGACGGACGGGGCCATTTCGGGCGACTTCACCGCTGCTCCGTCGTTGCCTATCCGGGCGACATCAGCGCTCGCACGAGTGTCTTCTCTCGGAAACGCATGATGACGCAATAGAGGGTCGGCGTGGCGATGAGCGAGAAGAGCATCGAAAGGCAAAGCGCCCCGATGAGGCCGATCGCCAGCGGGCGGAGCATGTCGGCGCCGTGGCCGACACCCCAGGCCAGAGGCAGCATGGCCAGCGCCGTTGCCAGGGTGGTCATCAGGATCGGTCGCAACCTCCGGCGGCCGGACTGGACGAGGGCCTCTTCCAGGTCGGCTCCCTGGTTCAGATGGTGGTCCACCAAATCGAGCATCAGGATGCCGTTCTTCGCCACAATGCCCACGCCGATGATCGCCCCCAGGAAACTCACGATGTTGAGAGTGGTGCCGGTGAGCCACAATGCCCCGACGGTGCCGGTCAACGCCAGGAGGCTGCCGCAGACGATGGCCACGGGCTCGCGGAAGCTCCGGAACTCGATCAGCAGCACGGTGAAGACGAGGCCGATGGCGAGCAGGAGGACGGTGAGCAGGTTGCGGAAGCTCTCCTGCTGCTGCTGGAACAGCCCACCGAGCTCCACGACGCCAGGCGGTAGGGTCCGGTCCTGACTCAGGAGTTGCTGGAGTTCGGCGATCGCGCTGCCCAAGTCGCGGTTCTCGAGTCCGGCCGTCACGGCGACGAGCTGCCGGAGGTCTTCCCGGACCAGTTCGAGCTGACCTGGCGCTTCGGTAAGGTCGGCGATCTCGGAGATTTTGACCACGCTGCCGGAAGGGGTGCGCAGCGGCAGCTCGCGCAAGGCGTCGAGCCGGGCCAGAACCGCGGGCTCGGCCTGCACGCGGATGGCGACCACCCGGTCACGTTCGAGGACGGACGAGGCGGTCCGCCCGAGCAAGGCGGTGTTGAGGGCCGTGGCGAGGTCATCGCTCGTGAGGCCATGCCGCTGGGCGTCGATCGCCCGGATGCGGAAGCTGAGGGTGGGGCCGGTCATGCGCAGTCCGTCGAATGTGTCCACGACGCCGGGAACCTGCTCGATGCGGGCCTTGATTTCCGGGGCCTTCCTTATCAGCCAGGCGGTATCGGTGGAGAACAGCTTGATCTCGACTGGCTTGGGTGACCAGGTAAGGTCGCCGATCAGGTCGCCCAGGATCCCGGGGAACTCCCATTCCACCCCGGGCAACGCGGCATTGAACTGGCGGCGCAACGCTTGCTTGACCTCCTCCGTGCTACGGCGTCGGTCGGGCCGGAGTTTGACGAGGAAGTCACTCTTGTTGGGTTCGGCCACCGCGAGGGCCAGCCGCGCGCCCGTGCGCCGCGAATAGCCTTCGACCTCGGGCGTCGCGCGGAGGATGGCTTCGCCCTGCTGCATCATGCGGTCGGTTTCCTCCAGGCTCGTGCCCCAGGGTGTCAGCCCGTCAATGACGAAGCCCCCTTCGTCCATGTCGGGCATGAATCCGGTAGGGAGTTGGCGGTAGAGGGCCCAACCGGCGAGACCGAGGGCAAGGCACGCGAGGAGCGTCGCCCCCCGCCAGCGCAGCGCGCGCCTCAGCACGTGTTCGAACAGCCCCAGCAGCAGGCGCATGACGGAACCGCCCGCCTCCGACTTCGGCACGTGTCCGTGCTCCAGATGTCCCCGGTCGCGCAGGAACAGCGAAGCCAGCGAGGGTGTCAACGTTACAGCCAGTACCAGGGAGGTCAGCAGCGCCACGGCCATCGTCAGGGCCAGCGACCGAAAGAACACGCCCGGAAGGCCGTCCAGGAAGGCAAGCGGGATGAAGACCACGACCGGGGTCAGGGTCGAACCGATCAGCGGATGGAGGACGTCCGCGAGACCCGACCGGATGGCCTGCAGCCGCGATTCACCGTGCGCCACCTTCGCGTAGATGGCTTCCACGACCACGATGGCGTCGTCAATGATGAGGCCGATGGCCGCCGCGATGCCGCCGAGCGTCATCAGGTTGAACGTCAGTCTTGCCGCCAGCATCACCACCACGGTGGCGAGCACGGAGACGGGGATGACCACGATGGCCGTGAGGACACTGCCCCAGTTCTTGAGGAAGAGATAGAGGATCACCACGGCAAAGAGGAGGCCGACGAGGATGGCTTCCCAGACGCTGCCGACGGAGTCTCGCACCAGCAGCGACTGGTCATAGTAGAACGCCAGTTGCAGGTCGGGCGGCAGGGTGCGGCGCAGGTCGGCCAGTTGGTCCTTCAAAGCCTGCGCAATGTTCAGGATGCTGCTGCCGGTCGGCTGGGCGCGGATGTTCATCAGCACGGCCCGGCGGCCTTGCGCGTTGACCACGTTGAACACCGGCTCCGGTCCGCGCGCGACGCGCGCGAAGTCCCGGATGCGCACCGGATGATGGTCCCGCATCTGCACGACGAAATCCTCGAGGTCCTGCACGCCTTGGACGCGGCTGTCGACCAGCGCGAGGTAGATCGTGTAGTTCTCCATGTGGAAACCGGCCGGCGCGACCAGGTTGTTCCTCTCGAGGGGAGGCGGTGACGTCGCTCAGCGCGAGGTTCGCGGCGGCGAGTTTTACCGGGTCCACCACGACGTGGTATTCCGGGGTACGGCCACCTACCAGATCGACGCGCGCCACCCCGGGGATGCGGAGGAAACGCGGCTTCAGGTCGTAGTACGCCAGTTCCGAAAGCTCGGTGAGGTCGCGTTGCGGGCTGGTCAGGCTGACGCCCAGGATGGGGAAGGCATTGAACGTCAGCCGCCACACGGTCGTCTTCGCCTGGGCAGGCAGGCTGCCCTTGAGCTGCGCGACGCGGTTCAGCACGTAGAGCTCACTGACCACCATGTCCACCCGCCAGTTGAAGAACACGTTGACTTCCGCGCTGCCCCCGTCCGGTGGCCGAGCGCACCTGCACCACGCCGGGGATGTCCTTCATCGCCTCCTCGATGGGGCGCGTAATGGTGGCCATCATCTCGTCGGCGGGCATCACGCCGCTGTCAACCAGGATGACGCAGCGGGGGAACTCCGTTTCAGGAAACACCGACGACGGCATCCGCAGCGCGCAATACCCCCCGCCGAGGCACACGGCGATCGTGATGAAGAGGATGGCGAGCCGGTGCCGGAGGGCGAACGAGCCAACGCCCGACCCAGGACCGGGGACCGAGGAATGGGCCGATTCCTTGGCCCCGAAGCCCGCTGACTTCGAGTCGCCGGGGTTCACCTGCTGGACTCCTCGGTCGCCCTTCCAGCGTCCCCTGCCGCCAGGATCCGCACCTTCGTTTCCCTCGGCAGCGCGTAGGAACCGAGCGTCACCACCGTCGCCCCCTCCGTCACCCCGTCCCCCTCGATTTCCACCAAATCGCCATCGCGCAGGCCGACCTTGACGGTGCGCTGTGTGGCGTTGTCGCCCTCGACGGTGGAGAGCGTACTCTCTCCATCGTGGTGGGTATAGACCGCTGCCCGTGGCACGGCCAGCCTGTCGGTCCGCTCCTCGGTGATGATGCGCGCATGGACAAACTGACCGGCGCGCAACCCGGCGTCTGAGGGCAGGGAGATCCGCACCAGGACGGTGGCCGTCTTCGAATCCACCTGGGGACTTACGTACCGCACCGTGCCTTGCGCCGCCGCCCCCGCGTCATGGCCGGTCCGCAGTTCCGCTGGTTGTCCCGCTCGCAACGAAGCCGCTTCGGTCGCGGGGACCGTGACCGTGGCCACGACGCGCGCCGGGTCGATCACCTCCGCGACGACGGTGTTCGGCTCCACCGTCTGGCCCGGTGAAACGTGAATGCGGGCCACGATCCCTGCGAGGGGCGCCGTCAAGTGGACCTGCGCGAGTGCGGCCTGGGCGACGGCCAGTTCCGACTGGGCGGCGGCGAGTTGCTGGGCGGCTTCCTGCCCTCGCTGCTCCGACGTACCCTCGACCAGCCGGAGCTGGTTCTGTCGCGCCAACTGCTGCTCCGCATACTGGACGGTTTGGCGGGCCCTCTCGATCTGGGCCAGGGCCACACGGTCATCGAGTCGCGCCACCACGGTGCCGGCTTCCACCGGCTCGCCTTCTCGCACCGGCACAGCCATCACCAGCCCGGCGGCAGGCGCCGACAACCGAGCCAACCCGGCGGGCTTGCCGCCGCCCGCGGGTTCAGCCTCCACCGTGCCGTAGGCGTCCACGCGGGCATGCAACGTGACGCGCGTGACCTTGCCCACTTGAACCGCGACTTCCGTGGACGCCGTCTCTCCTTCCTGGGGGTGCGCGCCGCATCCGACCAGGAGCAGCGAGGTGGGAAGGAGCAGGAGGCCGGACAGAACGGAGCGAGTATTCATGGCGTTGGCGGCGCCGGGGGAGTTCCAGGCTCCGCCAGGAGCGGAAGTGCATCGGCTGAACTCGGGAGCGGGCCCTGCAGTGCTTCTTCGAGAAGGGCGAGGGTTTGGTGGGCCTTGGCCACGGCGTCGGCTCGCGCCAGTCGGGCGGCGGCCAGCTCGACCTGGCCGGCCACGACCTCGCTCCGGGACACGTCACCCGCTGCGAATCGCCCGCGCAGAACCCGCTCCTGCCGCTCCAGATGGGCCAGGAGGGAGTCGGCCGTGGCGGATTTCTCCAACGTGACCTGGTAGGCCGCAACGCTGCGTTCGATTGCCGCCACCACGCGTGCCTGGAGGGCGTTGAAATTCGCCGCACAGGCCGCGCGGCGGGCTTCGGCTGCCGCAATCGGGCCCTGGTTTTGGTTCAACACCGGGAGTTCGAGTGACAGTCCCACGCCCCAGTGATTGTCGCCCTGGTCGAATTCATACCCGGGGTGCAGGCGAAGGTCGGGATACTGCCTGGCGACCTCCAGGCGGAGTGCTGCCTCGCTGGCGGCGTACTCGGACAAGGCCGCCAGGACATCCGCCCGATGAAGCAGGGCCTGGCGTCGGGCCGCCGGTGCATCCACGTCAGGCGGCACGCGGTCCAGCCCGGCGAACGAAAGCTCGACACCCTCCAGAGCGCCGACCGGCACCCCGATGGCCTCGGCCAGAGCGACGCGGCTTTCGGCCCGCTGACGTTTGGCGTCCAGTGTGGTCAGCCGGGTGGTGTCGAGGGCGATCCGTTCCCGGGTGACCTCGGCCGGGGGAATTGCCCCGGCGGCGAGTTGGGCCTCGAGCAGTCTCACGTGCTGCTCCTGGGCGGATTGCTGCGCGGCCAGGAGGCGTTCCTGTTCGCTGGCCGCGGCCAGGTCCACCAGGGCCCGCCGCAGCCGGCTTCGCACCTGCCAGGCGGTGGCGGCGAGGTTCCACCGGGCGGCGTTGGCAAGATGCGCCGCTTGCGCCAGGCGGTGTCCGCGCTTGCCGGCGGTCTCGAAGGGGACGTCCAGATTCAGGGCCATGATCCAGGGGGACGGCACCGGAGTGGTCGTGTTGTATTGGGGGGAAGCCGTGAGGGTTGGATTGGGGCGTTGCCCCGCCGTGCGCAAGCCGGCCTGTGCCGTGCCCCATTCGGCCCTCGCCTGAACGAGCGCCGGGGAGAAGTAGAACGCGGCCAGCGTCAGCGAATCGAGGTCCCAGGCGCGGCGGGGCCATCCGCCCGTGACATGATGCATGTCGAAAAAAGCCCCCAGCCCGGGATCGTCGAGGGAGCGCGCGGCGTAGTCCGCCATGACCTGCTCCGCGAGCAGCGGCTGGGCCCGGTAGCGCACACAGCCCGTGCCGGCCACGCTGGCCAGGACCGCCGCCCCGAGGGCGACCGACGTGACCGACACGCACCGCCGCTCCCGGTTCGTCCGGGCCCAAGGGCCGGCGGGATGGCTCCGGCCGAAACGGCCACGATGCGGCCGTGGCCTACACATCGTAATAGAGGAAGAACTCGTAGGGATGCGGTCGCAGACGGAGGGCGTCGTGTTCCTTGCGTTTGGCGGCGATCCAGGTTTCCAGGAAGTCCCGGCTGAACACATCGCCCTTGAGCAGGAACTCGTGATCGCGTTCGAGGCAGTCGAGCGCCTCGCTCAGGCTGCCGCAGATCTGCGGGACCTTCGTCAGCTCGTCCGGGGGAGCTCGTAGAGGTTCTTGTCCATCGGTTCGCCGGGCTCGATCTTGTTCAGGATCCCGTCCAGGCCGGCGAGGAGCAGGGCGGCAAAGGCCAGGTAGGGATTGGCCGAGGGGTCGGGCGGGCGATATTCGAGGCGCTTGGCCTTCGGGCTCTCGCTGAAGGTCGGAATGCGGATGGCGGCCGAGCGGTTGCGGGCGCTGTAGGCGAGGTTGACTGGCGCCTCGTAGCCGGGGACCAGACGCTTGTAGCTGTTCGTGGTGGGGCTGCAGATGGCGCAGAGCGCCCTGGCATGCTTGAGGACGCCCCCGATGTAGTGGAGGGCCATGCGGCTCAGCCCGCCGTATTCGCTGCCGGCAAAGAGCGGTTTGCCCTTCTTCCAGAGCGACTGGTGGGTGTGCATCCCGGAGCCGTTGTCGCCGTACAGCGGCTTGGGCATGAACGTGACGGTCTTGCCATGCTTCCGGGCCACGTTCTTGATGACGTACTTGTAGAGCATCAGGGTGTCGGCCGACCTCACCAGCTCATCGAACCGAATGCCCAACTCCGCCTGGCCTGCCGTCGCCACCTCATGGTGGTGCTTTTCGGCCTGCACGCCGAGGGATTGGAGGGTGAGCAACATCTCGGTGCGCAGGTCCTGCTGGGTATCGGCGGGCGGGACCGGGAAATAGCCTTCCTTGTGGCGGATCTTGTAGCCGAGGTTGGGGGCCTCCTCACGGCCCGTGTTCCAGACCGCTTCGCCGCTGTCCACCGCGTAGGATGTCCCGTTGCTCCGGGCGTCGAACTGGACGTTGTCGAAGATGAAGAACTCGGCTTCCGGCCCGAAGACGGCGGTGTCCGCCAGGCCGGTGCTGGACAGGTACCTCTCGGCACGCTGCGCGATGCCGCGGGGATCACGGCCGTAGGGCTCTTTTTGTGCCGGTCTCGGCGATGGTGCAGGTCAGGCTCAGTGTCGGGACGGCGCAGAAGGGATCCAGGAAGGCGGTCGTGGGGTCCGGCATGGCGAGCATGTCGGAGGCCTCGATGGATTTCCAGCCGCGGATCGAGGAGCCATCGAAGCCCATGCCTTCGGTGAAGACCTCCTCGGTCATCTCGCCGATCGGCACACTGAAGTGCTGCCAGGTGCCGAAGGTGTCGGTGAACTTGATGTCGGCCATCCTGGCCTGGTGCTTCTTGGCCAGTTCGAGGACGTCGCGCGGGCTGCTCATGTTAGGCGGTGGTTTCGGGGTGTGGGTTGGTCGAATCACATGCAGAACTCCCCGCGTGCCTTCTTGGAACGCGGGGAAAGGCAGAGACATCGGACGGACCTTCTTGAAGGGCGGGGTCCCTGTCAAGATGTTGGAGGGCCTCCCTCGCGACGCGGCGGACCCGTGGGCTGGCATGGTGGCAGGCGGATTGCACGGCAGCCTCCGCCTCGTGGCCGCCGATCTGGCCCAGGGCGGCCACCGCGGCTTCCGCGAGGAACGGATCGGATGACGCGGCCGCCAATCGCACCAGGGCGGGGACGGCTCGCGGCTCACGACGGCGACCCAGGATCCACGCCGCTCGGATCGGAGTCGTGGGCTCCGGATGGCGCAGGGCGGCGAGCAGCTTGTCGACGAAGTCACTGCGGCTCTGGCGTGCCGCGATGTCATCACCGCAGTGCGGGCAGCGCACCGCCGCCTCGGCCACCTCGCCCCAACATCGAGTACAGAAGAAGGTCATGCGGGTTCCGCCGGTCTCCGTCCCGGATTCCCCGACGGGCTTTGGGCCATCGCCCGTTCCAGCAACCGTGTGACCTCCCCATGCCGGTCCCCGGGGAAGTTGATCCGAAGGACATCGGTACCGCGGCCTGCCCGCAAGGACAGCTCGAGCGTGGCGAGTGGATCGCCCGGTTGCACGCGCCACCCTGCCAGCCGGGAGAACGGACAGTGCGTGATGATGAAGCCGTACTTGTCGTTCCGCCCGAGGCGAAGCCAGGTCCAGGTCGCTTCCTCGGAGATGAGGAGCAACTCCCGGTTGGTGAATGCCAGCACGGCTTCAGGGCAGAGTTCGTGCTGGAACCAGCGGCGGCGTGCGCCCAACACGGCTGGCCAGGCAACCAGGGCCAACAGGCATTGGCCGGGGGGGGTGAACCGCGGGAAGGCGTTGCGGAACTTGAGCGGCAGCGGTTCCAGCAACGGCTCCCACTCGCCCGGGTCCACCGGCGGACAGGCCTCGATCCCATCCATGCCATCAAGCACCCGCTGGATCGCCTCATCATAGTAGCGCCTGGCCACCGTGTTGAACTCCACGCTGACACTGCCGGAGCCCGTCTCGGTGAAAAACGCGATGCGAAGCGCTCCGTAGAGCAGAATGCTGGTCAGCTCGACCCACAACGTGCGGTCGTAATCGCTGCGCGTCACGCGCACGGAGCCATCGGCCATCTCTTCCACGAGCATCCATTCCTGGTTGGACAGAGCCAGGACCGACGCGGGCGACCGGGCCTTCACCGTCTCGTGCGGTGGCGTGTAGATGAGCAGCCGTGCCTGGCTGCCGTCCCCCCAGTGCCTCCGCAGCTCCTCGCCAAACGGTTCGCGGGCGTCAGCCGCCGACGGCAACCGGCTCGAGAATCGTTCCCACCAGCCGCCGGCCATGCCTTAAGCCTCCGGGGCTTCGCGGAAGGCGGGGCTGCGTGCGGACACGTCAGCCGCGCACCGGATGCCGGTGTAGTGGACATTGACCATGGCCGGATCGTTGCCCCGACGCATTGCGCAGCGGAAGTGGTGTCGTTGCCACCGCAGGCAGGTCCCGCCGCGGATGACGCGCTCCTCACCCGGGACGGGCGGGCGCAGGTCGCCGGCCGCGTAATGTCGGTACACGTCCCATTGGAACCAGTCCGCACACCACTCATCGACATTGCCCGCCATCTGGAGGAGGCCGTAGGGAGAACAGCCCTCGGGATAAGCATCCACCGGGGCGGTGGTCTCGCCTTCACGGCGGTCGCCTCCGTGCCAGCGTAGGGCGTGCGCCCGCCACTCGTTGCCCCAGGGAAACACCCGTCCCTCCGTGCCGCGGGCGGCCTTTTCCCATTCGAGTTCGGTAGGGAGCCGCAGGCCCGCCCACCGGCAGTAGGCCTGCGCGCCGAACCAGGAGATGTGGGTGGCAGGGTGGCGTTCGAATCCAGCCGCGACCTCAAACCGGCGGTCCGGGGAGGGCGGGGAAGGATCCGTTCCAGCGCGGGCGCCCAGCGGGCGAGCCGGGCGGGTGGTGGACGAGTCGCGTTCAGGAACGCCGCGAACTGGGCATTCGTGACGGCGTGCAGGCCCAGGTAATAGTCTGGCAGGAAGGCGACGAACGGCGGCGTTTCGCGCACCAACAGATCGGGGTGACCGCCGATGTCCATGGCCGCGGCGGCCGCGATCTGTTCGGCGGTGGAGCCCATGAAGAATTCGCCGGCCGGAATGAGGACGAGCACGGAACCGTCCGGCGCGGACAGGAGGCGGGGCGGCCACCAACGTTCCCCGGGGCGCTGGTCATTCCGTGCGCAGTCGGGTCTGGAACTGCTCGAGTTCATGGATCACCTGCCGCAGGCCCGGGGCGCTGGAGGCGGTTTGAGCCAGGGTATGCTCCAGCGTGCCCAGCTCGTCGCGGGCCTGTTGTTCGGCGTCACGAGTCAGCCGGTCAATGAGTCCGGCGACCCGGTCCCGCCAGCCGGCCGCCAGCCGGGAGAGGTTCTTTTCGACCTCGTAGCGGGCCTTCCGCAGCAGCACCCGCTGGAGGGGGCGTCGGAACAGGGTGGTGGGGATCAACGCAACCGCGGTGGTGAAGGCCGCGTCGAACGCGAAGGCCACGTCCACCGGCGGCGCCGTTGGCTCCGGGACCTCGAGGAGGAACTCGTGCGGTGCGAGTGTCACCCCGAGGGCCGACTTCACGTGGTCGGCCAGGCGGTCGTGGAACGCGCGGAGGCTGCGCGTGAGGTGGGTGCGGACCTGGTGCAACGGGGCGACGAACATCGCCTGTTGGGTCCGCGACACCTCGCTCAGCTCGGCCTGGAGGAACTCCCCCAGCCACTGGCGCCAGGCGGCCAGCAAGGGCGGCAGACGCAGGCGCCCACCGCGGCAGTTGTTCGCTGAGCCGTTGCGTGACCCGCCCCTGGAGCGTCTGCTGCACCGGGAGCAAGCGAGCCAGATACCCGTCCAGCGCGCTGGTGGACGTCTGACGCGCCAGCGTGCCGAGCTCCGCGCGGAGGAGATCGAATTGGGCGCGTTCCTCGGCGAGCTTCTCCTGCAGCGTCTGGCGGGCGGATTCGGCCTGCGTGGCGGCGGCCAACGCCACCCGGAGGTAGTCAAGGGTCAGGCGAAGCAACGCATCCAGCTTGTGGCGCGCGATGTGGGCGGCGGCGGTCTCGCGGTGCTGGATGAGGGGGCCAGCAGTTGACGTTCGAGCACCGTCCGCAGGCCGTCCTCGCCAGGCCGCACGGAATAGAAGAAGACGGGCCATTCGTCTTCGGCCGCCCCGGCGGGGTCGGGCGGTCCGGACCTGGCGTCGGCGCTGGGGGAGGGGCGTCGCGATCGGTCGCCGTTGGCCGGGGGCTGCGAAGCTGCTGGCGCACGAAGGTGAGCACCTCGGCGCGTTGCGGTTCCGTGAGGAGGTCGGCCTTGGTCAGCAGGAGCGCGATCTTAGGGGTGTGCTGGCGCAGTTCCGCCAGGAGGGCCAGATCGCGTTCCGAGAGCGGTGCATCCGAGCTGACCGCCACCAGCGCGGCGCCCACGTTGGGCAGCCATTGCATCGCGGTCTCGGTATTGTGTGCGAAGGCGCTGCCCAGGCCGGGGGTGTCCACAAACTCGAGCGGCGCGAGCGGCTCGAGGGCGGGCAACTCGACCTCGACCGCGGCGACCTGCTTCCGGTTGCGGGGGTTCTCGTTCTCGGCGACGTAGAGGCCAATCTCCTCGAGCGCGATGGCGCGGCGGGTTCCGTCGAGGAAACGAACCTCGGCGCGCTCCACCGGCCCGTAGCGCAGGCGCGTGATGACTGCGGTAAGTGGCACCACCCCGATGGGGAGCACGGCGCGTCCGGCCAGATGATTGAGGAAGGAGCTCTTGCCCGCCTTGAAGCGTCCGAAGACGGCGACGTCGATGGTCGTGTGGCCGTTCCATTGCCGGCGGCAGGCGGCGATCTGGGGCTGGAGATTCGCGAGGTGCCAGTCTCCGGCGACCTTCGCCACGCGATCCAAGATCCCTTGGGGTCCCATCATACCTCACCTCACTCAAGTCTTGGCTGGCGGTGGGGTGCCACCGGTGGGTTCCTGGCTGAGCAGGCCGAGCCGATGCTGTTTGGTGTGCAGCTCGAAGAGCTCCTGCGGCGTGAGCTCGAGGACCTGGGCCAGCGAGATGACCAGGTGCAGCAGTTCGGCGATCTCGATGCGGGCATGGGGTTTGTCGAATTTCTCATAGGTGGCCCACCACTTCCACGGCACGCACTCGGTCAGCCGGGCGGTTTGCTGCACCAGTGCCCGGCAGTAGTTGAGCGTCCAGTGCTGGCGGGCGCGATCGTCCAGACGATCGGTGTCCAGGCCGACCCGTCGGTTCAGGAGTTTCTGGAGGTAGAAGATGGCTTCGAGCTTGTCCGGGTGCTGCCGGTAGAATGTCTGCAGCAGTTCGCCGGGTGTCTGGTCCAGAGGCAGATGACCGCCGGTGCGCAGGACCTCGGCCAACACCGCGACCATCTGGGGATCCAGGTTCAGCCGTCCGTAGGCCCGGAGGGTCGCCTCGATATCGTAGGCCGTCCGGTGCAGGGTGATGTCCCCATCCTCCCATAGGGCGTAGGCAGCCCGGGCATCGCCGTCCTTGGGTTGGCCCACGCTGCCGGGATTGACCACGAGGGTCTTGCGAAACCGCGTTTTCATGGGCAAGTGGGTGTGGCCGAGCAGGAGAAAGTCGGGCCAGCCCACGCCGTTGAGCTCCGACTCCCACAGCGTGACCGGGCCGATGTCCGGGAGGTAGTGGTAGAGCGGGTCGGAAGGCACGGCGTGGCAGGCCACGAAGACGGCCTCGCCCAGTTGGAACCGTTGCAGGGGCTCGAGGCTGGCGAGGAACCGCTTCATGTCCTCGTTCAGCATTCCCTCGGTGGCACTTTGGGTGGCGGCGGCCAGGGCCGCGTACGCCACCGAGCAGTGGGGGTCTTCGCCGCGGCCCAGCGCGCGGTCGTGGTTGCCCTGGACCACCCAGTCGCGATCCACCTGGTTCATGGCCCATCCGACGCACTCGGCCGGCTGCGGGCCGTAGTTCACCAGGTCGCCCAGGCAGAGCACCTCATCGGTGGGCGGCGCCGCGGCCAGAACCGCCTGCAAGGCGGGCCAGTTGCCATGGATGTCGCTGACAATGAGGATTCGCATAATGACAGGCGGCCTCAACTGCCCGGCCAATGTTGCAGGAGGGCAAGGTCGCTTTCCAGACTCCTGGCGGGGGCAGTGTCGCCGGCAGACGCCGCCATCGGGGGCTCCCACGCTGCACGGAGCGGGTCAGCCTGGGCATGGAAGGCGGCCCTCAAGCCGGTGAGTTCCTCCCGCAGCCACTTCCGCAGTTGCTGGCCGTGCTGCCGGAGCAGGGAGCTCAACGGGTCGCCGAGGGTGCGCTGCAGGCGGACGCTGGCCCCGTGGCGGAGGACCCTCCCGAACCCCAGCATCGCCAGCCGTGGCCGGCGCAGGTCGTCGCCTGACAGCAGACGTCCGGGGTCGAAGAGGGGGAGGCCGGCGGGGCGGGGCAGCGGTTCGCCCAGGCTCGAAGGCCCCCCGGCACACGCCGTGCGGCTGCCAGGGCCTCCTCGAGCTGCCGGCGGAGGTCCTCCAGCCGTTCGATCATTCTGCTGGTGGTGGCGGCGACGGGATGCAGAAGGGCGGCGGTACATTGGCCCGCCAACGCGTCAGGCGCCGACACGCGTGTTTGCCACGCTTCGGCCAAGGCGTTTGCCGCGCGGGCAATCAGCGCCGGGCCAAGGTCGGGCACCTCGTTCACCAGCTTGCCACAGGCGGTCTCTGCCGCTTCGATCCAGGCATCAGCGCTCCGCAAGGCGGTCACAGCTTCCGTGGCTCCGGGGGGCCGGCCCGGGCCCCGACGGCGCGCTTCGAGGGCTTGGATCACGGCTTCGCGCAGGGCGCCCACCTTGCGTTTCAGCGAACGCGCCGCCTGCTCGCGGTGGGTGGTGAGGAGCGGTTCGAGTTCAGTGGTGAACCAGCGATCGCAGAGCACGGCCTCGGCACCGACGACGCTCAGGGCATGGACGCCCAGGCGGATTCCCAACTGGTCGGCGATCTGGCGCTCGGCATACGTCACCACCTGCGCGCGGTCGGCCGGTGACAGGAGGTCCGCCTTGCTCACCAGGAGCATGGCCTGGGCTCCGGCCTGCGCGAGCGCCTGCAGCAGGGCCAGGTCTTCGTGGCTCAGGGTCGAAGCCGCGTCCACCAGCACCAGGCCCAAGTCGCAACGCGGGAGGTAAGCGACCGTTTCGGCGGCGCCCCCGGTGGCCAGCGAGCCGAGGCCGGGCGTGTCCACGAACAGGACGCCTTCACGCAGGCGTTGGGCAGGCACTTCCACCACGATGCGCGCGACGTGCTTCGCGTTGCCGGGATTCTGTTGCTCGGTGGCAAACTCGGCCAACCGCTCGAGCTCGACCTGCACCGGCTTGCGCGTCGCGAACTCGATGACTGCCCGCGGCGTGGAACCGTACCGGACCCGCGTCGGAACGGCCGTGACGGGCGTGACGCCCACGGGCAGCACCTCTCCGCCCAGGAGGTGATTCAGCAGGGAGGACTTGCCCGAGCTCACGCGGCCGAAGAGACCGATCTCGAAGACGCCGTTTTCCATGCGGTCCAACAGGCGGGCGAGGGCGCCGCGCGACTCCACCAGGCCGTGGTGGGTGATGACCCGCTCCAGTTCGCGTACCAGCCGAACCTCGTCGCGGGTTTGCTCCAACCGATCGAGGCGGGCCTGGAGATCCGCGCCGGGTCCCTGGTCGAGGAAGGCGCTCAAAGGTTCGAGCGCCGCGTTCAATTCCGCCACGGCTCGTTCGACCTTGCGGGTGTCACTTTCGGAGAGGGCACCGTAGCCGCGCAGGCGCTTCGGTTCCATCTCCGCGATGGCGATGGACGCGAAGGTGATCTGTCCGCGCGCCGCCCAGAGCGCCCCGCAGACCGGCGCGGGCCGGGGAGCTCCAGGTCCGCCAGGACCCGAAGCAGGGTGGCGCGCACCCGCTCGATATGATCGTGGACCACCTGGCGCTGCACGGGGGTTGAGTCCTGCGTGTACTCGGCAAAGGGCGAAAGGGATCCGGCCAGGGCCTGCTCGGCACCCGACAGCAGGTGGTCGAGGTGGCGCAGCGTCACCAGCAGATGTCGTTGGTGATTCTCGTTCATGCCGGCGGCGGCGGGGGAAAGGCTTCGTGAATGCGCCGGTCCATCTCCAGGCGACGTAAGGCCAGGGGATTGTCCAGATCGTAGTGGCCCGAGTTCAGTTCCGCGAGGAACTGGTACAGCTTCCGCGGGTTGCCGCCGGACCGCCGCTGGAGCCAGGCGGCGAGCGACCGCGTCTGTGGCGGCACGAGACCTCCCTGCACGACGGCCTCGACCAGCGCCTGCGTCTCGGCCGCCCGCAAGGCCTGAAGTTCCACCCGTTGAAACCGGACCAGCAATCTCCAGGCATGTCCGATGTCCCAAGGATGGGCGGAGCGCGTGCACAGCCAGACCGGCGTGCGTGCCATGACCGTCTCGAGCCACGAACAGAGCTTGGGCGTCGTCCAGCCGACACCGTCCAACACCACGGTCCGCCCAGCCTGGGCGAGGGCCTGCCTTAGCCGCGGCTTCCGTTCGACGAGGCGCAAGCCTTCCGTCGTCAGGCCCAGCTCCCGCTCAAGGCTGGCGCAGATCTCGCCCAGGTGTTCCGAGTGCGGGCACTGGAGGAAGCGGAGCTGGGGTTGCAGGTGCGCGACGAGGGCGGTCTTGCCCACCCCCGCCGGACCCAGGATCAGGGCGTGTTGTTGCAGGGCGTGGAGCCGACGCAGCTCCGCGGTCTCTCGGGTCCGCCCCACGAACGGCAACACCAGCGGGGCGGCTGGACTTGTGGTTACCATGACTCGCTACCAGACTCGATTTAGTCGGTAGGAGTCATCAGCCCGAGGGCGGTTCGCCGCGACGCGGTCAGGCAAACTCCATTGCCTGCAACGGGGATGAAGCTAGCGCGCGCGGTGGCAGGCGTCAACGCCGCGGCTTGTGGGGCAGGTCAGGATGCAAGCCATCCAAGCCAACAGCCTCGCCAGCGCCGCTTCCGGGCTGTCGGCGGTGGCAGGCCAGCCGTCCGCCCGTTCGGGTGGCTCGCGCGAGGAACCCGGTCTCGTGCTGTCACCCGGCGGACGAGTCGGGGACGAAGGACGATGCGCGTCGCGAGCCTCCCTTGACGAAGAAGCGACCCAGCCTATGATGCGTGCATGAAAACCAGGCTGAGCGCACTGCTCCAGCTCACCGCCGTCGCCCTGTTGACTTTGGCCGGGGCCTCTTCCGTGTCGGCAGCGGATGACTATTTTCTCAAGATCGACGGGATCCCGGGCGAATCGCAGGACGCCAGGCACCCGGGGGAGATCGAACTCGGATCCTTCTCCTGGGCGGCTTCGAACTCGGGGAGCACCGCGGGGGGTGGCGGCGCCGGCGCAGGGAAGGCTTCCTTCCAGGATTTCGCCATCACGGCGCGGATGAGCAAGGCCTCCCCGCGGCTCTTCCTGGCCTGCGCGAGTGGGGAACACATCAAGAGCGCGTTGCTCACCGTGCGGCGGGCGGGGAGAGAACAGCAGGAGTACTACACGATCAAGATGGAGGACGTGCTGGTTTCGCGGGTGGAGAATTCGGCCGCTGACGGTGCCGCGCCCGGCGACGCTGTCACGTTCAAATTCTCGAAGATCACCTGGACCTACAGGGCCCAGAAGGCGGATGGCACCCTGGACACGCCGGTGGCCGTGTATTGGGACCTGAAGCAGAACAAAGGCGGTTGAAGTGCAATCCGCCTCCCGTTTCCGGCAGGGCCAGGCCGCGCGAACTTCCGGGGTGGTTCGCCTCGCGGCGTTGACGTGGGCGGCCACGGGCCTGCTCGGTCTTGGCGTGGCTTGGGGCGCGGCTTACCTCCGGCTTGACGACCTCAAGGGCGAAGCCACGGAAAAGGAACACAAAGACTGGATCGAACTCACGAGTTGGGAGCAGGCGTTGTCGAATCCAGGCACTGCCGGGATGCGAGCGGCGGGACCGCTGGCGGATCTTGTGGTCGACTGGCGCGACCACGTGCGGCTGGCGAGCCTTGGCACCGGCGGTCCCGAGTTCGGCGGCCTGCAGCTCACCAAGCACCTCGACCGAACGTCGCCGACGCTGGCCCTGGCCTGCGCCCAGGGCCGCCGGTTCCGGGAGGCACGTCTCGAGTTGACGCGCCCGAGCCCGTCTTCAGTCCTTTTCGCCCGCATCGATCTCCAGGAGGTTCTGGTCAGCCAGTTGGGAGTCGAGGCGCGCGACGCCGGGCAACCGCCGTCGGAGAGCCTTGTCCTGCAGTTCGGTAACGTCACCTTCACGGTGGTGGAACTGAGCGTGAGCGGCGTGCCGACCCTGCAGCATGAGGCGCGCTGGAACGTGCGGGAGGGGCAGGGTGGTTTTTCGAGCCGCCCTTACTCCGGAGGGGGCGGAACCGATCCCTCGACGGTGCTGAACCGGAATCTGCTGGTCAATCCGGGTGCCGAAGCCAGCGTCGGCGCGGCGGACTTGCTGGCCGTGGCGGCGCCCGCCGGCTGGGAAACCACCGGCGCGTTGACCGCCCTGCGATACGACGCCGTCGGCAGCCCGTTCGCCGGCGATATTCCCGGGCCGGAGAACCGGGGGAGCAATCTCTTCGTCGGCGGACCCGACAGTGCGAGCAGCCTGGCGAGGCAATGGGTGGATGTGGCAGCGGCGGCACCGATGATTGACGAGCGGCGTCTGAAGGCGGTGCTTGAGGCCTGGCTAGCCGTGGCGGCGGAGGATGAGGACCGTGCCCAGGTCACGGCGCGGTATTTCCGGTCCGACGGCACGCCCTTGGGCCAGATGGAACTTGGGCCGCTCCCGTCCCACGCACGCCACCGCCAGACGGCGTTGATCTTCCAGCAGGACCAGAGCGCTGTGCCGCCGGGGACCCGGACCATCGAGGTGACGATCCGCCTCCGTCGCTTCACCGGGACGTACAACGACGGCGCGGCGGACAACCTCGCCCTGACGCTTCTCGAAGGCTCTGCGGGGCCGCCGAGGCTCCCCCTGCGGGTCTGGTTTGCGCCGGGCGCCGGGCCGGGGCTGGCGCCGAAGATCAAGTGCGCCTGGCCGGCGGGGCTTTCCGCAGTGGTCATCGAACAGTCCGCCAGCCCGGCGGAGGGTTGGACGCCCAGCGAGCCGGAGGTGCGCATCGAGGGCGACGAGCGGGTGTTTGAGATTCCGGTTGATGGGGCGGTGCCGGCCCGGTTCTGGAGGCTGCGGGCAGAATAGCGATGGCGGTTGCCTGCGAGAGGCCGGGCTGGCCTTTTTGGGTTGTGCGACGCGGCCGCAAAGGCACGACGAGCCCTGGCCGAGTATGAACCGCGGGAGATTCTACCGCGCACCGCGTATTCGCCTCAGGGTTGTGGATTGCCTCGGTCTCGCCGATCAGTTGCGGCACGCCCTCGCCGCGTACACCGAAAGTGGCGGCAAGGGGAACCCGACCTTCGACACGCGCCATGCCATCGCCGTGATGCTCGAGAAGCACGGCATCACCCGCGACCTGCTCCGCGGCTTCGGTTCGGCCAGGTGGATCACGGGCACCGCGGCTCAGCGGCTGGCGCTCATCCCCGCCGGCCAGGAACACATCCTTGCCCAGGAGGAGGCGGTGAAGACGGTACTGATGGAGGCGGAGTTGCTCTGTGCGGACTGGGCAACCACCTGAACCTGCTTTGATTTGGTTGGCACTTCCTTGGTGTTGGAGTGGTGCCAGGGGAGGGAATCGAACCCACGACCAAGGGCTTATGAGTCCCCTGCTCTACCGCTGAGCTACCCTGGCACGACGTCGGGCACCGGCGCCCCTCGGGCGCGGACCGGGCGATTATGCGCGGGGCGACCGCAGTGACAAGCAGTTTTGGCCGCGATTCCCGGCCCGGCCGGTGAGCCTGGCGGTGGTGGGCTGACGCGGTGCGCCAGGCCGTGAGACCGAGAGCGCCGGCGCGGGGTAGCCCGCTGCTTTTGCTGTTGAAAGCCGGGCGCTGTTCCGAAATGCTCCCGCCACCTGATGCGCACCTTGAAAATGAAAACAATCTGTCGTGTGGTATTGGCCGGCCTGCTCGTGGCCGGGACCCGGGCGGCGGACAACGAGGCGTTGACCGATCCCGCCAAGAAATTCAGTTACAGCCTGGGGATGAGCCTCGGCAACAACCTGAAGCGATCCGGCGTAGACCCGGCCCAGGTGGACGTGGAGCTCCTCTCCCGTGGACTCAAGGATGCGGCCGCGGGCCATACGCAGCTCAACGACACCGAGGCCCGGAACGCGATCATGGCCTTCCAGACCGAAGCACGCAACCAGCTCGCCGCCAAGAACAAGACGGCCGCGGAGGAGTTCCTCACCGCCAACCAGAGCAAACCCGGCATCGTGACCACCGCGAGCGGGCTGCAGTACAAAGTCCTGACGGAAGGGGCAGGCGATTCGCCCAAGGCGACGGACAACGTCTCCGTGCACTACCGCGGCACGCTGCTGGACGGCACCGAGTTTGACAGCTCTTACGCCCGGAACCAGCCGGCGACCTTCGGAGTCGGCCAGGTCATCAAGGGCTGGACCGAGGCGCTCCAGCTCATGCGGCCCGGGGCGAAGTGGCAGCTCTTCATCAAGCCCGAGCTTGCCTACGGCGAGTCGGGTCGTCCGAACATTCCGCCCAATTCCCTGTTGATCTTCGACGTCGAGCTGCTCTCGATCCAGTCCGCGCCCCCACCGGCCGCTCCCGCACAGCCCGTGACCAGTGACATCATCAAGGTGCCCTCGAAGGAAGAGCTCGATAAGGGGGCCAAGATCGAGGTGATCAAGGCCGCCGACCTCGAGAAGTACAAGCAGCAGGAAGCCGAGAAGGCCAAGGGCGAGAAGAAGGAGTAGTGTCGGGCCGACCCGTACCGCGGACCGCCGCCGCTCCGTCATGCGAACTTGCGGGGTGCTCTCCACCTGGGCTTGGGCGCTGTCGCTGAGTGCGGCCGCCGCGGAGACCGTGTTGTTCGAGGATCCTTTCGACGGGCGGTTGGCGGACGGTTGGTCCTGGGTCCGCGAGGAGCCCGATGCGTGGCGGGTCAGGGATGGCGCGCTGGAACTGCGGGTCCTTCCCGGCAACCTCTGGGGGGGTGCGAACGACGCCCGCAATGTGCTCGTTCGCCCGGCCCCACCGCTGGACGGTGGCGAGCTTGAAGTCACGGTGAAGTTCACCAGCGCCCCCACCGGGCAGTATGAGCAGGTCAATCTCGCCTGGTATTACGACGACAGTCACATGGTCAAGATCGGGCGCGAGATTGTGGATGGCCCGGTCTGCGTGGTCATGGGCCGCGAAGAGCGTGACCAGTGCCGGACCATTGCCCGGCCTCCCGTGGCCGGGGGTGGTACAAGCTGCGCCTGACGGTCTCCGAGGGGACGATCCGCGGTGCTTACTGGGCGGAAGGCGCGACCAACTGGACCGAGGCGGGCAGGTGTACGTTGCCAACGCCGGCCGGCGGGGCGGCCAAGATTTCGCTGCACGCCTACAACGGCCCGAAGGACAAGGAACACTGGGCCCGCATCACCGAGTTCCGCGTCGTCCGACGCACGCCGGGCCCCGGCGCCATGGCCGATCCCGCTCGTCCGTAGGAGTCGAGGTCACGAGACTCCAGCTTCGGCGTGAGCCTCCTGACGTCGGCTCCCACCAAACCTGCCCTGTAGGAGCCGACGTCAGGAGGCTCATCGTGCGAGATCAACCGGCGCGCCTTTCCGGGGGACGGGCCAACCGATCGCGCAGGCGGAGGTAGGTCCGATGCAGGATCGGCGGCGCCCAGGGGACCAGCACCTGCCAGGACCAGCGTTCCCAACGCTTGAGCCAGTAATGGGCGCGGCCCCGACTGAGGAAGGGCATCAGACCAGCCGCCTCGAGCGGTTCCCGGCCGACGTAGTCCCACAGGAGATTCACCAGGTCCGTGGGCAGCGTGCCCCGGCGGGGTTCGAGGAGTCGTCGCCAGACGGCGGTGATGTTGACGCCGCCTTGCCCGGCGAGATCGGTCACCAGACCTCGCACGACAGCGTGCGCGCGCTGGATTTCCCGCTGGACGGTGGAGCGGCAGTAGTTGCCCTCGTGCCGGCGGATGAGGGCGCTCACGGCCGGGGCGAACGCGAGCGGGCCCAGCAACGCCAGCCGCGCGAACAGCAACCGGTCGGCGTGGGCGGGGTGGGAATCGCGCACGATCGCCGCGGCCTCGCGCAGGACCGACGTGCGCAGCAGCATGCTCGAGAAATGGAACGGGGTGTGGACCCAGCACGCAGCCAGCACCTCGTCGCCGGGCAACAACTGGGTCTCCACCGTTGCGCCCGGCTCACCCCGTAACCACATGACCGCGGGCCAGTAGCGCTGGCACGCCACAGCGGTTTCGGACTCGATGTACCCGCCGGCGGCGAAGGCCCCGACGGCTGCGGGATGCCGGTCCAAGGCTTGCCCGAGCGTGGCCAGATGGCCGGGAGCCCACCAGTCGTCGTCGCACAGGAACGCGACGCGCTCTCCCAGTTCGGGGAGGGTGAGCAGGTGGTGGGCGTGGTTCACGGGGGGAGCGGCGGATCTTGGAGGCGGTAATCAATCGGCAGATCGGCGAAGCGGGCACAGACCTCCCGGGAGCGCGGGTCGCCACCATTCTCCGAAACCACCACCCGGTCCAGCGGCGTGCCCAGGACCTGGGCCCGGACGGAAGCGAGGGCAGTGGCGAGCATCCCGGGTCGGCGGGCGGTGGGAATCACGACGGTAACGGTAGACATGGCGAAGACCGGTGGGTGATTCAGACGGGCTTGTTCGCGACGGTTGCTGCGGGTGCACCATCCCGCGGGTGGACCTCGGCAGTCGGCGGGCGGTGCCATTCCCGGCGTTTGATCAGGAACACGCCGGTGGCCAGGGGCAAGATGAGTAACTGGGTCGCGGCGTAAGCGACGCAGGCGCCAATGGCCCCAAAGCGCCAGGTGCCGGCGATGACGCCGGCGGCCGTCAGCAGACCGTTGAGCAGCGAGATAAGCATGAACGGCTCCTGCTTGTGGGCCCGCAGGTAGTAGGCCTGGGCGAAGACCACCTGGTTCAACACGGCGGTCGCGGCCAACAACGCCACCGCCTCGATCCCGAGGAATCGCGCGCCCAAAGCGAAGTGGGCTTTCACCCACGCGAGCAAAACGAGCGCGCTTACGGCGCCCACCAGACAAATGGCCACAGCTTGAATCGCCACCCGCCGCGCCAGCCGATCGAGTTCGTCGTACCGCCCCTCGCGAACGAGGATGCCGAAGCGCGGGGCGCGCGTGCTGATCCAGGAAACGGCGAGCACCGACAATGCGTTGACCAGTTGCCAGCTCATGCCCATCCGCCCGGCTTCCGCCGCACCGCGGAAACGGAAGACCGTGGGTTCAAAGAGGCTGAAGATCAGGTAACCGCTCATCGCGCTCAGGGCCATGCGCCACTGGAAGGACCAGAGCTCGCGGAGCATCCCACCGACCGGCCCGCGGTGACTGAGGAGTTCACGGACGAAGCCGCGCCAACGCCCGGCCAGCCAGGCCACGCTGACGAGGAAGCCAGCGAGGGCGGCCCAGCCCGCAGCCATCAAGCCCCCACCGGCGAGGATGCCGGCCCACAAGACGAGGCCGCTCACGGCGAGGGCGCCGGCCCGATAGGCAGCGACCCCGGCGATCTGGTTGCAGCCCTCGAGCAGAAACCACACGGGCTGGGTGAGCAGGTTCAACGCGGTCGCCCCCACCAGCAGCCACCAACCCGCCCGCCACGCCACGCCGCCGGCCTCCGGCGTGGCCTGGAAGAACGCGTGCCCGCCCAGGCCAATCCCCAGCAGGACCAGCAGCGCCGCCGCCGCGTACCACCCCAACGCCAGACGCCCCAACGCCCGCAGCCGTTGCCGGGCGCCCTCCTCCCCCACCAGCCGTCCGCGTTCGGCGAATCGCAGCCGCGCAAACTCATGGCTCGCGAATTGAATCAGGCCCTGGCTCAGCCCCAGTTCAAGGAACACCTGGAGGCCGAGCACCCGATTGAAGGTGTAGAAGAAACCTTGTTGCGGTTCGCTGAACTGCGTGCCGATGAGCAGGATGGTCACCGGCCCGGCCAGGAACGACCAGGCGCGCCCGACCAACACCAACGCCAACCCCCGGTCCACTCCCAGCCAGGTCCACCACTTCGTCTGGCGCGCGCCACCCCTCATGGCCCGGCCAACTCGCGCGCGGCCGCCGCCACCGCGAGGGCATCCAGCCCCGCCTGTTGCCGCAGCCACGCTTGCGACCCCACCAGCCGCGTCACGGCCGTGGGGATGGCCCGGCTGGTGATGATGACGCCCGACGGCAGCGTGTCCCGCAGCAACGAAGCCAAGCCTCCCGTCGCCACATGCTCTTCCAGCGCCAGCACCCGGCGATACGGGGCGAAGGCCGCGCGGAATTCGTCGCCGACCGGCTGGAGCCAGGGACAGGACAACACCGCCAGGTCAAGGCCTCCCGCGGCCAGCAAATCCGCCGCTTCGAGCGCGCACTTCAGCACCGAACCCGTTGCGGCGATCGCCAAATTACCCCGCCCGGGTCGCAACACCAGCGGCGCCTCCCGCAGCCCGACGGGCTCGTGCAGCTCCGGTTCGCCCGCCTTGCCCAGCCGCAGGTAGGAGGGGCGCGGGTGAGTGGCCAGCCAGCGCACCGCGGCGCGTGCTTCGCCCGGATCGGCCGGCGAGAGGATGGTCAGTTCCCCCAGCGTGCGCAGGATGCCGAGGTCCTGCACGGCATGGTGCGAATAGCCCAGGTTGCCGTAGGACAGCCCGGCTCCGACGGACACCACCGTTACCGGCAGGTCGTGGTGGCACACGTCGTTGCGCAGTTGCTCGAGACAACGCAGCGTGGGGAAGTTCGCAATCGAGTAGGTGAAGACGTGGTAGCCCGCGGCGGCCAACCCGGCCGCCAAGCCGGTCAGGTTCTGCTCCGCCACGCCGGCGTTGAGGAAGCGGTCGGGAAACTCCTGCGCGAACGGCTCGACCACGGAGTAACCCAGATCCCCCACGGCCAGGAAGATCTCCGGGCACTGCCGCGCCTGGGCAATCAACTCCTGGATGAAGGCCGTCCTCATGGCGTGCCACCGACCTGCCGCAACGCGGCCGCCAGTTCGGTTTCGTTCGGCGACCGGTAATGCCAGGCCAGACGGTTCTGCATGAAGTCCACCCCGCGGCCCTTCACGGTGTGGGCGATCAGACAGGACGGTCGTCCCGGCTCCCACGGCACGGCCTCCAGGGCGGTGCGAACGGCGTCGTGATCGTGACCGTCCACCTCGCGCACGGCCCAGCGAAAGGCGCGGAATTTGTCGGCCAGGGGCGCCAGCTCGAGCACCTCGCTCACGGCTCCGAGGCTCTGGATGCGGTTGTAATCCACCAGCACGACGAGGTTGGCGAGCGCGTGTTGGGGCGCGAACAGGATCGCCTCCCAGTTCGAGCCCTCGTCGAGTTCCCCGTCGCTGAGCAGCACGAACACCCGGTGGGCCTGACCTTGCCTTTGGGCGCCCAGCGCCAGCCCCACCCCGAAGGGCAGCGCGTGTCCGAGCGAGCCGGTCGAGAATTCGACGCCGGGCACCCGGTGGCACACGTGCGCCATCAGCCGCGAGCCATCCTGTCCGTAGGTGAGCAGTTCGGTCGTCGGAAAGAAACCTTGCAGCGCCAGCGTCGCGTAGAGGCTCGCGCAAGCATGGCCCTTGCTCAGCAGGAAGCGATCCCGCTCCGGCCACTCCGGTTCCGCCGGGCGCACCCGCAGCACGCCGGTGTAGAGCACGGCCAGCAGGTCGGCCATCGACAGCGCGCCGCCGAGATGCGAGGCCCGGGCGCGGGCGACCATGCGCAAGGCCTCGGCGCGCGCGGCGGCCGCCAGTTGTTGTGAGGCGCCACTCACTTCACGAAGTAGGAGATATAGGGATCGAAGGGCAGCCGGCGGACGGCGGTGTGCCGCAGATCGAACTGCTCGAGCAGCGCGGTGGTTTCCCCGGGAAACTCCGGGCAGTGCAGTTCGTCGAAAACCACCAGGCCCCCTTGCACCACCCGCGGATACAGATGTTCGAGGGCGGCCTTCGTCGGGGCGTACAGGTCGAAGTCCAGGTACAGCAGGCTGATGAGCAAGTGAGGATGCTCGGCCACGTAACGCGGCATCGTCTCGCAGGCGTCTCCGGGCACCAGCTCGACCTTCGGGATGTGGCCCAGCGGCCGGTTCTGGTCGTGCAGCGCCGCGAGCCCCTCGATTTCCTGCTGGATCCCCGCCGCGGTCCGCAACGCACCGGCTTGGAGATGTTCGGACGTCCCATGCTCACGGTCCTTCTGGTGCACCTCCAGGAAGCCGGCAAAGGTGTCGAAGCCAATCACCCGCCGCGTGTGGTTGTACGGTTCGTGGATGGCGGAGAAATGGACCCAGGTCAGGAGGCCGCCGCCCGCCCAGACCCCGCACTCGACGATGCTCCCATGCACGCCGAGCACGCGCTGGAAGAGCTCGTGCTTGGCCAGGAAGCGGGCCACATCCTGTCGCCGCGCATGGCGCGGGAAGTTCTGCAGCCGGAGTTCGAGGGGGAGCGGCGACGCCTCAAAGGCCGCGGCCAGCCGGCCCATCAGCGACTTTTCGACGGCGGTGTGTTTGGCACCGTGACAGATACCGGCAGGCGGTTGGCTCATGAGAGGATCTCGCGCAGGCAACGACACACGTAGTCCACTTGCGACCGGCGCAGGCAGACACCGCTGGGCAGGTTGATCGCCCGCTCGCCGATGCGCCGGGCCACGGGCTGCGGCGCCTGCGGCCGCGGCCAGATCGGGTACTGGCTGATCGCCGGGAACACGGGCCGGCTGTCGATGTTTCGCTCCTTCAACCGCGCCCGCAGTTCGTCCCGCGTCAGCGGCGCGGTCTCGTCGAGCAGGAGGCTGGACATCCAGTAGATGCTGCGCGCGCCGGCGACTTCGTAGTTCAGCCGCACGTGCGGGACCCCCGCGAGGCCGGCCTCGTACCAGGAGAAGAGGCGCCGCTTCATCTCGACCAGCTCCTCGACGCGCTCGAGTTGGCCCAGTCCGATGGCGGCCTGGACGTTGGCCATCTTGTACTTCAAGCCCCGGTCATCGATCCAGAACGTGCGCGTGGGGCTGCGCCCCTGGTCCCAGAGGGACTGGGCCCGCTGGAACCGCTCGGTGTCGTTGGTCAGCAGCATGCCGCCCTCGCCCGTCACCACCAGCTTGGCACCCTGGAAGCTGAAACACGCGAAGTCGCCAAACGTGCCGGTCTTGCGCCCCTGCCATTCGGCGCCGATGGCAGGCGCAGCGTCCTCGACCACGGAAAGGCCGTGCTGCCGGGCGATGGCCACGATCGCATCCATCCGCGCCGGATGACCGTACAGGTGCACCGGGATCACCGCTTTCGTCCGGGGCGTGATCTTCGCCGCGAACGACTGCGGGTCCAGACACCACGAATCCGGTTCGACGTCCGCGAACACCGGGGTCGCGCCGACGTAGAGGACGGCGTTGGCCGTTGCCACCCACGTGATGTCGGGCACGATGACCTCGTCCCCGGGACCGATGCCGAGGGCCGCCAGCGCCAGGTGCAACGCACCCGTGCAGCTCGACGTGGCCAGCGCGTGCTTCACCCCGAGGTAATCGGCAAAGGCGCGCTCGAAGCGGCCCAGGTAGAAACTCCAGCGCTGGTTCCAGCCCTCGCGCGCCGCGTCCCAGGCATAAAAGGCCTCGCGCGCCGAGATCGAAGGGCCGGCCGTCAGAATCATCTGCTGTCCCACCGCCTCCTCCTCGGGCCCATACGTCATCCGGATGAACTGCTTGTCCGGCGGTGCGTTGTCGCCTGGTTCGAGGGGCGAGAAGCTGATTGCCTCGCCCGCCACGTGCCGGCGCAGCGGTTGGCGGCTCTCCTCGACGAACCCCAGCTCACGGTAGAAGCCCACCGCGTGTGGATTGTCGTCGAGCACCCGCAGGAAGATCCCGCGCGGGCCGATGACGTCCTGCGCCCATCGCAGGAGCGCCTTCATCGCGGCCTGCATGATGCCGGGAGAGACCGCCTTGACGCCGCGCACCACGTTGTCCACCTCCATCGCGCCGGCGTCGTTCAAGCAGTTGGCAAAACCGAGGTGCCCCACCGGATGCCCGTGCCGGTCGAGGACCAGAAACAGGAGACGATCCTCGACCTCGAGCAACCGGCTGCGCAGCCACGACGACGTTCCTTCAATCGTGACCGGGAACTGGGTCGGGAACGCGAACGCATTCTCGGCCCGCCACCGCGCCAGTTTCTCGATGAGTGCCGCGTCCTCGGTGTGCACATCGGCCACCGGGAGCAGACAACCGTCCGGGGCGGTGAAGGGGATCGACTTGACGTACAGGTCCGGGAGGCGCGTCGTGCGCTTCAGGAAGGCGAAGCCCTCCCGCACCGCACGCCGGTACGCGTCGCGGGCACGGGGGAGGCAGCGGATCGTCGGTTTGAACCTTCATAGGACAGGCATCACTCCCAGGCATCCACGCGGATGCGCTCGGGAGGCACACCGCGGCATCCCAGCTCCTCGCCGAGTGCGCGTAGCATCAGGGGCGGGCCGGACAGGTAGAACGTCCGGTCGCCCGCGTTCTCAACCCGGGGCCAGATCGGATCCAACGCCAGCCGCCCCGGGAGGCAGCCGGGTGCCCCGGCCGCGGGAAACGAGGCGTCCGCCCGCGCATCACCGGCCTCGGCAAAGAACAGGGCCTCGAACCCGGGCACGCGTTCGAGTTGCCGGAAGATCATATCGGTGAAGAGCAGCAACCCCGGGCTCCGCGCGCCGTAGGCCAGGAAGACCCGCGTCGGGTGGGCCGGCTCCAGCGCTTCGAGAAATGCCGTGAAAGCGCTGATCCCCGTGCCGCCAGCCAGGAGCACCACGTCGGTCCCGCCCTCGACCACAAAATCCCCATACGGCAGCTTGACCCACACCGCCCTCCCCACCTGGAGTTGTTGCTCCATCCGGGCCGTGTACCGCCCCTTCACCGCGTAACAAATCCGCAAGCGGCTTCGGTCCCGCGGGGAGCTGGCGATCGAGAAGACACGCGATTCCGGCCAGAAATCCGCCGGGTCGTACGGCTCGACCGTAAGGTGGAGGAACTGGCCCGGGCGAAAATTGGGCACGGGATCCGCCGGACGCAGCGTGACGGTGTACACGTGCCCGCCGTGGTCCACGAGTTCCTCGACCGAACAGCGAACCTTGCGCGGCATGCTCATGCGATCGCCGTCCCCGTCCTTCTAACCCCGTCGACCGACCCCGAGCCTCCCGCCCTCCTTCCAGCCTCGGCCTGGCCTGCTCCCATGTCTTCACCTCGTGTTCCGTCGTCCGCCATCCTTGGTCCTTGGTCCTTGGTCCCTGGTTCCCGCCGACCGCGTTGCTCCACGAACTCGTCGACGGTGGCCACGACGTGCCGCAGCATGGGTTCGGTCAGGCCGGGATAGACCCCGAGGAAGAAGGTGTTCGTGGTGATGAGATCGCTGTTGGCCAGAGAGCCCACGACCCGATGCTCGATGTCGGCGTACGCCGGGTGGCGCAGAAGGTTGCCGCAGAAAAGATTCCGGGTCTCGATCCGCGCCGCCTCGAGCGCCTGGACGAGATCGAGACGGGTGAACGGCGCCTCAGGGCGCACGGTCAGCACGAACCCGAACCACGACGGGTCGGCCTGGGGCGGCGCGGCGGGCAGGACGAGATGAGCGGCATGCCGTGCGAGGCCGGCGCTCAGCGCCGCGTGATGGCGTTTCCGGGCGGCGACGATGGCGTCGAGCTTGCGCAACTGGGCCACGCCAATCGCGGCCTGGAGGTCGGTGGCCTTCAGGTTGTAGCCGATGTGGCTGTAGACGTACTTGTGGTCGTAGCCGAACGGCAGACGGCCAAATTGCTGACCGAACCGCTTGCCGCAGGTGTTGCTCTCGCCGCCCGCGCAGTAGCAGTCCCGGCCCCAGTCCCGGAAGCTCCGGGCGATGCGGGCGAGGTCTTCGGACGCCGTCACCACGGCCCCGCCTTCGCCCATCGTGATGTGGTGGGCGGGGTAGAAGCTGAAGCTGGCCAGGTCGCCGAACGTGGCCGTCAACCGGCCCTCGTAGCGGCTGCCCAGAGCGTCGCAGTTGTCCTCGATCAGCCAGAGCCCGTGATGGTCGCAGAACTCGCGGACCTCCCGGACGGCGAAGGGGACGCCCAACGTATGCGCGATCATCACTGCCTTGGTCTTCGGGCTCAGGGCGGCCTCGATGGCCTCGATCCGCGGCACGTAGCTGCCGAGTTCGACATCGACAAACACGGGCACCGCGCGGTGCTGGATGATCGGATTCACAGTCGTCGGGAACCCGGCCGCCACCGTGATCACTTCATCCCCGGGCCGCACCTGCCGGTCCCGCAGCTTGGGGGACGTGAGCGTCGCGAACGCCACCAGGTTGGCGGAGGAACCCGAGTTGACCAGGAGGCAGTTCTCCCGGCCCAGGTACTCGGCCAACCCCGCCTCGAACGCGTCCGCGTACCGCCCCGCCGTGAGCCAGAAGTCCAGCGCGGCATCCACGAGGTTCACCATTTCCTCGGCGTCAAAGTAGCGGCCGGCATACCGGACCGGGTCCTCGCCCGGCCGGAAACGCGGGGTCGCTTGGGCGGCGTGATACCGCCGCACCCGCTCGAGGATCTCCCCCGCAAGGATTTCCGGTCTTCCATAGTCAAAGCATGGCACGCTGGCACACGCCGCTGGCCCAAGGCAATCCCAGACTGTGCGCGGCCGCGGTGTAGCGGGCGATCTGGGCCGCGGTCAACGTGCGCACTTCGGTCGTCCCGGCCGGACCCTCATGGACCGCCCGGTACCAGCGCAGCGTCTCCGCCACCCCGGTCGCGAAGTCCCAGACCGGCGTCCAGCCCAAAAGCGCGCTGGCCTTGTCGGTGGCCAACCCCAGCCAGCGGGCCTCATGCGGTGCCCGGGGATCGCT
Organism: Verrucomicrobiota bacterium; assembly: GCA_027493615.1. Classification (GTDB taxonomy): domain Bacteria; phylum Verrucomicrobiota; class Verrucomicrobiia; order Limisphaerales; family J093; genus DSVZ01. The sequence goes on along the minus strand of JAOSKK010000012.1, from coordinate 246,391 downwards.
CCCGTCCTCCCAGCGGCCCGGCCAATGTTTCACCACCTCGGTCACCAGTTCGGCCACCGTCCGGTTGGCCTCGTGTCCGGGCCCGAAGTTGAAGGCACCGGTGTACTGCGCCGGGGCGAAGGGACGCAACTCGGGCCGGGCCAACACCGCCGCCAGCCACAGGTAACCGGACAAGGGTTCCAGCACATGCTGCCACGGGCGGCGGGCCGCCGGGTTCCGCACCGTGATGGGCTGGCCCGCGCTCAGGGCTCGAATGCAGTCCGGCAGGATCCGGTCCTGCGCCCAGTCGCCGCCGCCGATGACGTTGCCTGCCCGCCCGCTCGCCACGCGCACGGGGTGGGACGCAAAGAAGGAGCGGCGCCAGGAGGCAATCGCAATCTCGGCCGCCCCTTTGCTGGCGCTGTACGGATCCGCCCCACCGAGGGCGTCGTCTTCGCGATAGCCGAACAGCCAGTCCCGGTTCTCGTAGCACTTGTCGCTCGTCACCAGCACGGCCGCACAAGGGCGGTCCCAGCCCCGTAAAGCCTCAAGCAGGTGCACCGTCCCGAGCACGTTGACTTCGAACGTCGCGACCGGCGTCCGGTAGGATTCACGCACCAGGGGTTGAGCGGCCAGGTGGAACACGAAGTCCGGCGCCGCGGCGCGCACGACGGCGGCAAGACGTTCCCGGTCGCGCACATCGGCCTCGACGTGGTCGAGCCGCGAACGCAGCCCCAGCAGTTCCGAAAGCGCGGGGAGGTGGATGCGGCCAGGCTGTAACCGGTGACCTGGGCGCCCAACCCGAGCAGCCACTCGCACAACCACGCCCCTTTGAAGCCGGTGTGGCCGGTAACCAGCACGCGCCGGTTCCGGTACAGGTCGCCAAAAGCGGGAGGCAGGAGGTCGCTCGTCATGGTTGGCCCGGACACGGCGCGAGAATGTTCAAGGTCCCCGCGAGCGACAAGCCTCAAGCCGCGGGAAGCCCGGCCGGGCGGTGGCGGAATAGGGCTTTCGGCCAGATCATGGACCTGTCAAGGTGCTCTCATGACACACGAACGCTCCCCGTCCGCCGGCGAGCCCGGTCCGCTGCGCGAGCCCCGACAGGCTTTCCGGGTCATGCTCGTCGCCGTGGGCCTGCTGGTGGCCTCGGCTGCCCTGACGTTGCGGACGGTGGTGGACGCGGGGGTGCGACAGGTGGAGTCACCGAACCCCACGCCGCACGGTTACACGTGGAGTCTGCTGTTGTTCCTGCTGCCGCTGGCGGTACTGGGGGTCTGGTTCGCACGCCGTCTTGACCTTGGGTTGGCGCGGCGAGCCTGCGGGCGCACGCTGGCCGTGCTGGTGCCGCTGGGCTTCGGGCTCGACCTCCTCTTCGGCAATGCCTTCTTCGTGTTTCCCAACCACGCGGCGACGCTCGGGCTCAACCTCCCCGCGGTGGGGGGCCGCTTCCCTTCGAGGAGTTCGTCTTCTATGCGTCGGGTTTCATGCTGGTGCTGCTGAGCTACGTCTGGGCCGACGAGTACTGGCTGCGGGCTTACAACATTCCCGACTACCGCAGCGAAGCCCGGGAGTTGCGGCGCCTCGCGCAATTCCACGGATGGTCCCTGGTCTTTGGGGTGGGGTTGGTGGCCGGCACGGTGATCTACAAGCAGGGGTTCTCGGCCTCGCTGGCGATTCCGTACGGCTGGTGGGGATACCGACCGGCCGCCATGATGGGGCTGGCGATCTCGGCGTGGGACGGCCTGCCGCTCGAGGCGGTCTGTGTGTGGCTGGCGGTGAGCTTCACCACGGTGATCGTCTACGGAGTCATCAAGATATGGCAGGCGCTGGGGAAGGGCGCCTGGGAGGCGTTCTTCGGCAAGTGACTCCAGCGCCCAGGGATTAGGCGAGCCTCAGGACAACCTCGTCCGCGGTGTTCCTGCCGAGATCGGTGTGCGCCGGCCGGCCTACCATCGTTTCCAGGGCCTGTCCGCCGGCCCAGACGTTGTTCAGGTCCTGCCACTCGCGGTAGGTGTCCATGCACTGCCAGAAGTCGTCGTGCCGGAAGGCGGCCACCTGCGCTTCGGCGGCGAGGCGGATGAGCGGTTCGCGCTCGAGGGGGGTGGCGTCGTCCGCGATGTAGTCGCCGATCCGGCGGTTGAGCACGAAGAAACCGCCGTTGATGTAGCTGAGTTGTCGCAGGGGTTTCTCTTTGAATCCGACGACGGTCGTCCCGTCGAGGGTAAGGTCGCCGAAACGGCCGGGGGGGCGGACCGCGGTGACGGTGGCGATCTTGCCATGCTGGCGGTGGAAGGTGATCGAAGCGTTGAGGTCGCTGTTGATCAAGCCATCGCCGTAGGTGAAGAGGAAGGTGTCGTCCTGGACATAGGCGAGGGAACGTTTGAGCCGTCCGCCGGTCTGGGTGTTCTGGCCGGTGTCGAGGAGGGTGACGGTCCAGTCGGTCTCGTCGTGGGCGGTGTGGTACGTGATGCGTGGCGTGGGTCCCAACTGGAGGGTGACGTCGCTGGTGTTCCACTGATAATTGCGAAAGTAATCCTTGATCATCTCGCCCTTGTAGCCGAGGCAGAGGATGAAGTCCTTGTGGCCGAAGGTGGCGTAGTACTTCATGATGTGCCAGAGGATCGGCCGGTCGCCGATGGGCACCATGGGTTTGGGGCGGAACTCGGTTTCTTCGCGGAGGCGGGTGCCTTGTCCGCCGCAGAGGATCACGACTTGCATAAGAGCAGGGAGGCCACGTTTTGGGCGGGAAGTCAACGTCCTTGGGGGTCAGCCCTTAATTTAATACTTAACGCGTGCGGTGGTCGGTCAGGATGGCCGGCGGGGATCTCAGGCGGCGGCGGTGGCAGACAGCAGGGCCGGTTCCCAGGGACCCAGGGCGGGGAGCGTGAACCGCCGGTACGGGGGATCGACGCTCACCGGGTTCAGTCGGAGGGTCTGTCCGTTGGAGCGGATCACCTGCAACCGGGGGCGTCGCGGACCAGTATGGCCAGGCCGATCGCGGGATCCACAGACGCGTTGAGCAGCAGGATCGCTGGTTCGCCTGCTGGGGTCCGCCGGCACCACAGCGCCACCCGGGCGTGGCTGTCGAGGCAGGCGGGGAGCGTGTCGCGGCTGAGCCAGCGGCAGAGGGCCCGCATCTGCTGGGTCTTGGCCAGTGACTGGAGCTGACGCCACGGGTAATAGCCCGCCACAGCCACCCGTCCGCCGGAGGGGTTTTCAAACACACCGGATGCCGGCCCGAAATGTTGCCCGCCGAGATCCACGATCTCGGTCAGGACCTGCGCCCCCGGTTCGGCCGGTTCGATCAGCCAGGTCGGCTCCGGGGTGATGAACGAGCGGCAGTCCCGCTGCCAACCGGCGTGGCCGCGGTTGAGGGGTGGTCGGTGAAAAGCTCCCGGCTCTCCGCCGGCCGGAGGCCCCGCAGACGGAAGCCAACCCACTCGCGCAGCCCCAGACCCTGCAAGATCCGCAAGGCCGGTCCATCGAGCAGCACGCCCTTCTTGAACCAGCTCTCGAGGGTGGCCTCGGAGAACTGGCGCAGCGCGTCCCCGGCGAACACGGTCAGCCGTGCGCCACCGGGGTGGTAGGCCAGCGGCAGGCCCAGTTCCGCCAGTTCGTTGAAGACGTGCAGCTCCCGGCCGAAGACGGGCGCGGTAAACCACGAATCCGCGGCGTTCACCGTGGCGAAATGGTCCTCGCTCAGGGCCGGCCAGATGCCTTCGCAACGCGAATGCCCGAAAGCGGCAACAAGTTGATCAAAGAAGGGTCGTTGCGCCCGCATCGCTTCGAAGTAGGGCCGGAACTCCTGGAACGGATCCGATCCGAGTCCGAGGCCATTCCAGGTGACGCCCGTGCAGCCGGCGCCGAGTGCGGCGGCCACTTCGGCCATTGCCAGCGTGACGCTCTTCTTCGGTGGTTGGTAGGGGTAGTTCTCGTGCTCATACGGCCGATCAATGACCATGTCCGGCAAGCCGCCCAGTTGACGACCCACGCTGTGCGCCTTGCCCAGCAGCGCGGTTGGGGTTTCGTCGGTGTAGAATCCGCCCCCCGGGCGCCACCTGACCGGGAGCGCGCCGGGCCCGGCGAGGGCGACGGGCCATTCGGTCCAGCCGTAGCCCGAGTAGGTGAGCTCCGCCGACATGTAGCCCAGCGGGAGGCGACGGTTGACGCGGTCAACGGCGGCGCGGACGGTGCGGAGTACGTCGGCGACGTACCCGCGGTTGTGGGCCAGCCAATGTCGCCGCCAGCGGAGGCGTTCTTCGGCAAGGTCGGCGTTCAGGGCAGCCAGGAGCTCCGCGCGCGTCCACGGCCGGCCGGTGCGCTGGCTGAAGCCCTTCAGGCACCGCTCGCAGAAGCAGCCGAACCGCACCGGTCCGCGGCTTTCGAGTCGCAGATCGTCATCCACCCAGAGGAAGTCCGGGCCGACGGCGGCCAGTCGTTCGTAGCACCGTCCCACGTACGCCATCACGCGCGGATCCGACGCGCAGTAGCAGGCTTGCGCGGTCAGACCATCGTGCCCGGTGAGCCGCTGCCAGGGTTCGCGCAGGGCCCGTTCGACGTCTTCGTCGGCGTGCCCCAGGGTCGCGAGGTGGTTGATCCCGGCCTGGAGGCCGAGGGCGCGAAAGCGGGGCAGCACCTCCCCAAGGCTTGAGCCCGACGTTCCAGTTCCGGGAGCGGGAGCGGCGCGTGCGTCGCGGAGGTGAACAGCGCCACCTCATCCAGCGCCGGCCGGTAGTCGCGGCACCATTCGAGCAACTCCTCCAGGCGCTGCGCATGGCTCCACAACCCGATGCCGATGCGCAAGGAGAACCGTGTCCGGGCCGGATCGGTGGCCGCGGCAGCGGTTTCCAAGGCTGCTGGCGCGGGGGCTTCGCTGACGCTTGCGCCGGAGACCAGCGCCACGCTGCTGCCGATCCCGAGCGCCCCCAGGAAGTCGCGTCGGGTGAGAGGCCTGGGTGTCTGCGTTGTCATGGCTGAACCGCCTTCAGCTTAACCGGTCGACCCGGAGGCCGAAAGGCCCATCGCAGTGCCGTCGTGGCCATCGGAGGTTACGACTCTGTAACGGACGCGGCGCCGCAGGCGTCACTACGGGAGATGTTCGTGGGCCTGGGCGCGTGTCGAAGGAACCTCTCCTCAAGAGAAGGCGCGCGAAGGTTTGCTGTGCTTTGGGCCCTCGGCTTCGCGGCGGCCGCCGGACCTCATGGCGCAGAGGTTGCGGCGAGCGACGTCCATGTCCGCGCGGCAGCCGCGCGGGCAGAGAGCGCCGTCCGGCTGTTCGAAGTGACCAATGTCTGGCAGGTGCACCTGGAGTTTACCGCTGAGCAGTGGGCAGCCATCGAGCCGGCCGGAGGTTTCGGACCCTTCCGCCGACCGGGCGGAGGACCACCGGGCTTGGGTCCGGGCGCTCCCGGTCCGGGCATGTTTGGCCCGGCCTTGCTCTTGACACCCGTGTTCTTGAGCCACGGGGACACCGACGGCGACGGGCGGTTGTCGGCTGCGGAGTTTACTGCGTTGGGGGAGAAGTGGTTCGCGGCGTGGGATACCAACCGGACCGGCGCACTCGACGGCGACAAGCTGCGGGCAGGACTGAACGCAATCCTCACTCCGCCGGGCATGGGTGGGGCAGGCTTCCTTCCTGGGCCGGGACGTCTCGAAGCTCCCGGTGGTCGTCCGCCGGGCATGAACCTCCAGGGCCGGACGGCAAACGCAATGGCCTTGCCGCCATGTTGGGTTTGGATTTCCCGACCGTGCGCGCCGACCTTGATTTCGCCGGGGCACATTTCCCGGATGTGGCCGTGCGCTACAAGGGCAACGGGACTTTCATGGAATCCCGCGGTTCGCTCAAACGCTCGCTGAAGATCGACCTGAATGACGGGTTCCCGGGGCGCAAACTGGACGGTGTCACCAAGCTCAATCTCCACAACTGCGTGACCGACGCGAGCCGGATGAACGAGGTGCTTTCACACCGGTTGTTCCGGGATGCTGGCGTGCCCGCCCCGCGTACGGCCTACGCGGAGGTTTTCCTGACCGTGCCCGGCCAGCATGAGCGCCGGTATCTCGGCCTGTATTCGCTCGTCGAGAATGTGGACAACAGCTTTGCGTCGGACCGGTACGGGACCAAGAAGGGCGCGCTCTTCAAGCCGGTGACCCGCCAGTTGTTTGAGGATCTCGGGCCCGACTGGGCCGCTTACCGGCAGAGCTACGACGCCAAGACCCCGGTCTCGAAAGCGGAGACGCAGCGCGTGATCGACTTCGCCCGCCTGGTGTCGCACGCCGCGGACGGCGAGTTCGCCGCCCGGTTGGCCGATTATCTTGATCTCGACGCTTTTGCCCGCTTCATGGCGGTCACCGTGTGGCTGAGCACGCTCGACAGCATCCTGGGGGTGGGGCAGAACTACCTCGTCTATTTGCACCCGATGACGCGGCAGTTCCATTTCATTCCCTGGGATCTGGACCACTCGTTCGGGCAGTTCCCGATGGTCGGCACCCAAGAACAACGGGAGACCCTGAGCATCCGCCAACCCTGGCAGGGCGAGAACCGGTTCCTCGAACGGGTGTTTCGCGTGCCCACCTTCCAGCGACTCTACCTGGCCCGCCTCCGCGAGTTCAGCGAGACGATTTTTCACCCGGACCGACTGCACCGCCAGGTGGACGAGTTGGCTGCCGTGCTGCGTCCGGCGGTGCGGGCCGAGTCCGAGGAGAAACTCGCGCGGTTTGACCGCGTCGTCGCCGGCGAACCCGTGGTCCGGAACCCGTTCGGACTTGGGGCTGGGGCGTTCGCCGGACCGCGCGGAAGCGAGGCTGGCACCGGTCCGTCCCTGCCGTTCGGATTTCCGGGCGGGTTCGGCTCGCCACCGAAGCCTATCAAGGGCTTTGTGACGGCCCGTGCCAGGTCGGTAATCGACCAACTCGCTGGCCGTGCGGAAGGCGCGGTGCTCTCGGGACCCGGCTTTGGGGGGCGTGGGGGGCGGCGGACCGGGGAGGACCTAGAGACCCCGGCGGTTTCGGCCCGGGCTCGTTCGTGGGGCCCACCTTTTTGACCGCCGCGGATGCTGACAAGAACCGTTCGGTTACGCGCGAGGAGTTCGTGCAGACTTTCCAGCGATGGTTCGAGGCATGGAACAAGGACCGCAGCGGGAGCCTCTCCGAGCCGCAACTTCGCGTCGGCATCGACCAGGAACTTGCGCCGTTCCGTGGTCGCCCCTCCGGCGGCTTCGGCTTTCTTCCGGGGGCTTTGGCCCCCGCCGGGACCTGTCGGGGGCGCGACGCCGAGCATGGAGCCGCCCTTTCGACCGGAAGGCTCGCCGGCATTCCCTCCGTGACCGCGGCGCGCTGAGCATTTCCCTGCCCCTGAACCAGTCATCGCCAACCACGAACCGTTTACTCAGAGCTCTGCTCCCCATGCAAATCGACCCCACGCTGCGCGAACTCTTCTACAACCCCGCCGTGCTCAGTTCGCTGCCCGGTTTCGCCCTCAGCCTGATCCTGGCCGCCTTGCTGGCTCTCCTCCTCGGCCAGGCTTACATCCACTTCGGCCAATCGCTCTCGAACCGCCGAGCCTTCGCCCGGAATTTCCTCCTGCTCACCGTCACCACCACGCTCATCATCAGCATTGTGAAATCGTCGCTCGCGCTCTCCCTCGGCCTGGTGGGCGCCCTCTCAATCGTTCGGTTCCGGGCCGCCATCAAGGAACCGGAGGAACTCGCCTTCCTCTTCCTGGCCATCGGCATCGGACTTGGGCTCGGTGCCGGACAACCCCTCGTGACCGCAGTGGCCCTGGTCGTGATCCTGATGCTGGTGGCACTGCGCAGCCGTTTTCACCGTGTGCCCGATCAGCCGAACTACCATCTGACCGTGACCTGTCCCGCGCCCGGCAAGCTCAGTGCCGGCCAGATCCTCGAAGCCCTCTCCGCAGCCGGCGCCCGGGCCCGACTCCGCCGTCTGGACGAAACGCCCGAGTGCCTCGAGGCGGCGTTCCATGTGGACTTCCAGGATGTGGGCAAGCTCGAGAAGTTCAGCCAGCGCCTGCGGACGCTCAGCGCCGGCGCCCGCGTGAGTTGTCTGGACGACCAAGGCCTGGCGGCTTGAACGGCCCTGGTTGCTCGCTCTGCGCCCTGAGCCCCCCACCATGACACCGGCTCCCTCGCCCGCAAACTACCGCTACGAGCGCAAATTCATCGCCCGCGGGATCTCGCTGGCCGAGGTGCTGGCCCTGGTGCGGCGACATCCCGCCCTCTTCCGTGAAGTCTATCCGCCGCGGGCCATCAACAATCTCTACCTCGATTCACCGGGTTTGAAGGACTACCACGACCACGTTAGCGGGACTGCCAACCGGTTGAAGACCCGCATCCGTTGGTACGGTCTGCTGCACGGACACATTCTCCGGCCCACGCTCGAGCAGAAGCTCAAGCGCGGCCAAGTCAGCGGCAAGCTAAGCCAGTCACTGCCGCCTCTCCACATCAACGGCGGTCTGCCGCGCAAAACACTCGATGCCGCGCTGGACGGTGCCGGGTTGCCCGGCCGGTGGCGCGCCGGTTTGCGGCAACTCGAACCCGCGCTGGTCAACCGTTACCAGCGGCGTTACTACGAGAGTGCCGACCGCCGATTTCGACTCACCGTGGACTCGGACCTGGAGTTTCTCGCTCCCAACCGTTCAGGCGGTACGACGTGGCAACCTGTGATCGGCCGACCCCACGGCGTCATCATCGAGTTGAAGTACGCCCCGGCGCATGCCGAGGCGGCTGCGGCTGTCACCAACCACCTGCCGTTCCGCGTGGCGCGTTGCTCGAAGTACGTCCTCGGCATCGAGCAACTGCAGGGAGCGCGTTGACGGGTCCGGAGCCGCGGCACCCTGCCGCACCGTGGTCGGAGACCGGTCGGACCAAATCCGAGGTGTCTGCCAGGGCCGGCTCGCAAGCCGGCCTTGGGTGGGTGCTGTGAACGGCTCGCTCCTCCCGGACTAAGCGCGTCGGCGCCGGTGGATCGCAAACCCGACCAACCCCAAGCCGACGATGATCGCATACTCCTGGGGTTCGGGCACATCGACGCGGGTGTCCGGCACCCAGATCTTGGACTCCGGATGCAGCGCCGGGTCCAGGCCGAATCCCGCGTTGTACGCGTAGTCGCGGTTGGCCTGCTTGGCATAGAAGTCGCCCAGCATCGGAATCCGGGTCGAGTGAAGGGTGATCACATATTTTCCAGCGTCGCTCTCTTTCGTATCGAGCTTGATCCCGAAGACGTTGCCAGGGATCCCGGGGTTCGAGGGAGCCGCTCCGTACGTCTTCGGGCCCTCCCACAATGCGGACTCCTTCAAGTCGGACGACGTGAGGTTGTCGGAGACCTGGAGGATCAGGTGGCTGATGTCCCAGGGGCCTCCGTTGCGTGACTGGGTCACCTCTATTTCATACGTGAATTTCCAGCGGTAACTCTCGCTCACCCCCAAGTCTTCGAACGAGGACGTGATCGAGAATGACTTGAATCCCGACGAGGTGACGATGCCCTGGGTTTCGGTGAGTGTGATGGCCACCTGCGCTTCGGTGGTCATGAGGCCGCCCAGCATCAGTGCCAAACACCCCCGCCACGTCCGGGCGTAACCGTGGCGTGATCGAACTTCGCTGCCTTTGTTGTTCCCCTCCATACGAATCTCTCCTTTTGTCTGCTACGGGTTCCGTCTCCTTGGTTCGGCGCCGCAACGGCTCCGAATACGCAGAAACACTTACTACGATTTCGGAGGTTGGCAAGGGAAAATCCTAAGTGACCCTGCTTACCCAAAGGGGTCAGTCAATAGTATTGACAACTTTTCTGCCCGGCACCACGGTCCGCGTCATGCCTCGCAAGTTGCGGGTTGAGTTCCCCGGAGCGATCTACCACGTACTGAACCGCGGTGATCGGCGGGAAGCGATCTTTCGCGATGACGAAGACCGCGGACGCTTCCTGGAATCACTTGCCGAGGCGTGCGCGAAGACAGCCTGGGAGGTCCATGCTTACTGCCTGATGCCCAATCATTTTCATCTGGTGATCGAGACGCCCCAGCCCAATTTGGTGGCGGGCATGGCCTGGCTGATGGGCACGTATACGTCCCGCTTCAATCACCGGCACAAGGTGTGTGGCCACCTGTTCAGCGGGCGTTACAAGTCCTTGCTGGTCAGCGGGCGGGGGATATCTCCGGACCGTGGGCGAGTATGTCCACCTGAATCCCGCCCGGGCAGGATTGCTCGGCCCGGAGCAACCGCTGCGGAGCTACCCTTGGAGCAGTTTGCCGGAATACCTCAAGAGTCCGCCTCAGCGGCCAGCATGGTTGCGGGTGGACCGGCTCTTGGGGGAATATGGCATCCCCAAGGATAGCACGGCCGGGCGGCGCGAATTCGAGCGTCTGCTGGAAGCGCGGCGGAGTGCTGAGGCTGACGAAGATTACCCTCGGATTCGGCGGGGTTGGTGCTTGGGCGACGAGCAGTTCCGCCAGGAACTGCTCGAGCGAGTATCGGCGCGCGCTGGTGCACAACACTACGGACCGGAGTTGGCGGAAGCCGCCCAGGCGAAAGCGGAACGGATTGTGACCGAGGAGTTGGCCAACCGGGGATGGGAACTGAACGAGTTGTTGGTCAGGCGCAAAGGCGATCCGGTCAAGGTGGCGATCGCGAATCGGGTGCGGCGGGAGACCACCATGACGCTGGCCTGGATTGCCGAGCGACTGCGCATGGGCACCCGCACCCACCTGGCGCACCTGTTGTACTGGGATCGGCGGGGTGGCAGCGAAAAAAGAGCACAATACTATTGACTGACCCCTGTGATGATTCGCCTCCTTGTTACCCTGGTGCTGGCCGCGTCTCTGCGTGCCGGCGAGTCCTTTACGGTGAGCGTTTACGCGACGGCCGGCGATGTCCTCCAGCATCTGGCGACGGCCGAGCAGCGCGTCCGGGCTGCTGCGGTGCTTGCGCCGTTGCGAGTGGACCGGCTCTTTCTGGAAGGACGGCGGGGGGATGAGTACGTACCGCCGGACCTGCTACGGGAAGTCCGCGACGATTTCCACGCCCGGGGCGTGCGGTGTGCGGGCGGGATCGCCACCGTGCCTGGCAGCCGGTTTGGGACCCGACAGGACTCGGCGCTGAGCTGGCTGAATTGGCAGAGCGCGAAGACACAGAGCGACGTCGCACAGTTCTTCCGCGAAAACGCCCCCCTGTTCGACGAATTGATCGTCGATGACTTCTACTGCACGGCCGACACCTCCGCCGAGTCCGAAGTCGCGCGCGGGAGCCGTTCCTGGGGCGAGTACCGTCGGGACCTGCTCGTGTCGCTGATCGAGCCGATGATCGTGCGTCCGGCGAAGGACGCGCATCCTGGGGTGCGTTTGATTCTGAAGTACCCGCAGTGGTACGACCGGTTCCATCTGTTCGGCTACGATCCGGCGCGGATGTCGCCACCCTTTGATGCGATCTGGGTGGGGACGGAAGTGCGCAACCCGCAGACCCGGCGGATGGGATTCGTGCAGCCCACCGAAGGATACATGAACTTTCGTTGGTTGCAGTCGGTCGCCGGGCCGAAGGTGATGGGCGCGTGGTTCGACCACATCGAGTGTTCCGCCCAGCATTTTATCGACCAGGCATATCAGAGCGTGCTGGCGGGCGCCCGGGACCTCACCTTGTTCCGTTTGGGCGATCTGATGGACGGCCATCCTGGGGATGCGTTGTTGGCGGCACGATTGCCCGACCTCCAGGCCCTGGCCGCGCGGGTGCGGGGGCAGACACCCAGCGGCTTCGCGTTCTACAAGCCCCCCGGAAGCGAAAGCGAGGAGAACCTGTATTTGGCGGACTATCTCGGGATGATCGGGCTGCCGGTGGTGCCCGTGTCCTCCTATCCCACGGAGGCGCGCGCCGTGTTCTTGGGAGTGCAAGCCGCTGCCGATGCGGAGGCCCTGCGCCGGGCGCAGGGGCAGGTTCAACGCGGGGGTGCGGTCGTTGTGACACCCGCCTTTGTGCGGATGGTGGGCTCCGAAGCGGCGCAGTGGGCCGGAGTCGAGGTCGGGCCTGCGGCTCAGCCGCTGGTGGCCGAGACCTATCGGTTTGGGGCGACGTTGGGGACATTCGCGTCGCCGCTGGATGTGGACGGCGGTGTGCGAGTCACGGAGAGTCGCGCCCGGCTCGAGGTGATCCGGGGTGGGCGTCCGGTTCCATTGCTCACGGAACGCACCTTTGAAGCTGGCCGGGTTTGGGTGCTGAACGTCCGCACCTTTTCGGAGGCGGACTTTCGGGAGAGCGGTGAGTGGCTGTTGGCTCCGAAGCCGCGGGGCCTGGCGGAGTTGCCGGAACCCTTTGCGAACGAGTTGCGCGCGGCTCTCCTCTCCCCGCTTGGCGTGGCCTGGGAGGCGCCGGCGGGTGTTGGGCTGTATCTCTTCGGCGGGGGACGTTGCCTCTACAACTTCGGCGAAGCCACGGCGCGGGTGCGGTTGGACGGTGCGGAACTGGAACTGCCGGCGCACCAGTGGCGTTGGGTGTCTGCGCCGTAGCCCACTGGTTGTCGCAACGCCCGGGACGGCGGGTGGTTGGCGGGGCAGGCGTAAGAGGGCCGCGGCTTTGCCTTGGTGGCCGGCGCCCGCTATGGTGGCGGCATGGTTTACGACCCGTCACTCGATGCCTTGCTGCAAAAGACCTGGGACGGCGAACGGATTGGCCCTGCAGAGGCCTGGCGTCTGTACGGCTTGCCGCTCGAGGAACTGGGTGCTCTGGCGGATCGGCGGCGCCAACTGGCCAAGGCCGACGCGTACGGAGGTCGGGGTAACGAGATCGTGACTTACAATGTAGATCGCAACGTCAACTACACGAACGTCTGCAACGTTTACTGCAAGTTCTGCGCCTTCTATCGCACCGAGCGCGACGCGGACGCGTACGTCATCAGCCTGGAAGAGCTGGATCGGAAGATCGAGGAGACCCTGGCGCTGGGCGGCACCCAGGTGTTGCTCCAGGGCGGTCATCACCCGAAGCTGAGCAAGCAGTGGTATCTTGATCTGCTCAGCCACGTGAAGGCGCGGTTTCCCCAAGTGAACCTGCACGGGTTCAGCCCGAGCGAGTTCATTCACTTCCGTGACCTGTTCCAGGAGCCGCTGGATTCGCTGCTGCGCGAGTTCCGGGCAGCGGGCCTGGGTTCGATCCCGGGCGGAGGAGGTGAGATCCTGGTGGATCGCGTGCGGCAGCGCATTTCGCCGCTGAAGGCTACCAGTGACGAGTGGCTGGAAGTCATGGACGCGGCGCACCGGTTGGGGTTGCACTCGAGTGCCACGATGATGTTCGGCCATGTTGAAACGCTGGAAGATCGCATCGAGCACTTGGACCGGTTGCGGGTCCAACAGGACCGGTCGCTCGCGTACTCTGCGCGGCTGCGGGCTGGCGAGGGTCAGGCGGCAGAGACTGCCGAACGGTCCGCTCTATGGCGGCGGGACGACCCGCAGCCGTGCGTCGGTGAGCCGGGAGGAGCGGGTCCCGGCCATTTCACGGCCTTCATCGCCTGGACCTTCCAGTCGGAGAACACGCGACTGAAGGCGCCGACCGCCGGGGCTCACGAATACCTGCGGACGCAGGCGTTGGCCCGGGTTTACTTGGACAACTTTGACAACGTCCAGAGCTCATGGGTCACGCAAGGACCGGACATTGGGCAGATTGCCCTCAAGTTCGGGGCGAACGATCTCGGGAGTATCATGATCGAAGAGAACGTGGTTTCGCAGGCGGGGGCGACGTTCCGCATGACAGTGGCGGACATGCACCGCCTGATCCGGGATCTCGGCTACGAACCGCATCAGCGCGACAACTGGTACCGGCTGGTGAAGGGCCCGGGCTCGAGTTCTTCGGGGCCATGACCTCCACACGCGCAACGGAGCTTGAAACCGGTCGCGACCTTCGCGGGTCCGGGACTTCCGCATGACTTCGAGCGAACTGCTTCTCGGCCTTGGACTGGGCGTGGGCTTGAGCGCGGCCTGCGGCTTCCGTGTGTTCGTGCCGCTCTTGCTGACCGCGCTGGCAAACCGGATCGGCTGGCTGCCGTTGGGCGAGGGTTTCGCCTGGCTGGGGAGCGGCCCGGCGTTGACCGCGCTCGCGAGCGCGACCTTGCTCGAGGTGGGGGCCTATTATGTTCCTTGGCTGGACAACGCCCTCGATGGGTTGGCGGCGCCGACCGCGGTAGCCGCGGGCACGTTCCTGACGGTGGCACAACTCACCGAACTGGACCCCTTGCTGAAGTGGGCACTGGCGTTCGTGGCGGGCGGCGGCACGGCGGGTTTGTTCCAGGGCTTGACCACCGCCGTGCGGGGTGTTTCCACCACCACAACGGGAGGTCTGGCGAATCCGCTCTTCGCCACGTTTGAACTGGGCGGGTCGCTGGTGACCACGCTGCTGGCCCTCCTGCTGCCCGTGGCGATGTTGACCCTCTTCGTCGCGGCGCTCCTGGGCCTGCTGGTTTGGGTGTTGAAGCGGCGGGCTCGTCGTGCGCCTTCGCCAAACTGACGGGCTCAAGAACCGTGGCCGGCGCGGGAGTGACTCGGTGTGCCTGGCGAAACCAAGACCGGGAACGTGGCATGCGGGTGCTGGTCCTCGGGGTTGAGGCTTGCGCGACAGGCTGATCTGAGCCACTACTGGCGCTGCTATGAACCCACTCCCCACGACGGATCGCCGTGGCTTCCTTGCGCGATTGGCCCTGGCCGGCATCGGGGTTGCGGGTGCGTCCTTCTCTCCGGCCGGCCGCACGGCCCAGCCGGGCGGTCACGCCATGAGGCTTTGCCTCTCGCCGGGCAGCATCGGCGTGCGAGCGAACCAGACCGAGACAATCGCGCTGGCGCACCAGCATGGATTCACCGCGGTGGAGCCCTTTCCCGATTTCCTCGCCGGCCTGTCCTCCGAACAAGTGGCGGAGCTGCGGGCGGAGCTGGACGGAAAGCGGCTGGTCTGGGGAGCCGCCGGCCTGCCGGTTGAGTTCCGGCGCGACGACGGGACGTTCAGCGAGGGCCTGAGCCGACTCCCCTCTCTCGCCGCGGCGTTACAGCGGGCCGGGGCGTCGCGCGTGGGCACCTGGCTTTCGCCGGGGCACGGCTCGTTGACCTACCGGCAGAACTTCGATCAGCACGCCCGCCGCCTGCGCGAGGTGAGCCGGGTGCTGGCGGACCACGGGTTGCAGCTTGGTCTCGAGTATGTGGGGACGTTCACGTCACGCGCGCGCCAGCGGTTCCCGTTCGTTCACAATCTGGCGGAGGCCCGGGAGCTTATCGCGGCGATCGGCGGGGAGAAGACGGGGTGGTACTCGATAGCTGGCACTGGTGGCAGGCGGGCGACACCGAGGCGGACCTGCTTGCGCTGACGGCGGACGACATCGTGTCGGTGGATCTGAACGATGCGCCGGCGGGGGTGGCTAAGGACCAGCAACAGGACGGCAAACGGGAGCTGCCGGCGGCGACCGGTGTCATCGACGTGGTCACATTTCTGCGGGCGCTGGTGCGCATGGGGTACGCGGGACCGGTGCGGGCTGGAGCCGTTCAACCAGGCGCTGAACGCCCTTGACAACGACGCCGCCTGCGCGGCGACCCTTGCAGCGCTGCGGAAGGCGTTCAGTGGGGTCAGTGCCTGAATCCTGAGAACCGGAGGCAGAGTTTACATTACTATTGACTGACCCCTGGGCTGGGTAGTTTCTGTTTGCCTCGCTGGCGCGACCGGGATTTGATGCCGCCATGAATCCTACCCCGCGCTTGCCCACGGAACATGAGGCCCTGCTGGCACTGAACCGTCGTCGCTTTCTGACCACCGCCGGCACGGTCACCGCCGGTCTCACGTTGATGCCCGGCGCGGCGTTGCGGTCGGCGGAGGCGGACCACCGGATCAAGATCGGCCTTATCGGCTGCGGGGGCCGCGGGCGCTGGATTACGAACCTCTTCGCCCGCCACGGAGGCTACGAGGTGGTCGGGGTTTTCGATTACTTCCCCGACCGCGCCAACCAGGCAGGCGACCAGTTCCAGGTGCCGGCAGCCGCGCGCTACACGGGCTTGTACGGCTACCGGAAGCTGCTCGAACAACCGGGGCTCGATGCCGTGGTCATCCAAAGTCCGCCGTTCTTCCATCCCGAGCAGGCGCAGGACGCCGTGGCCGCCGGGAAGCACGTTTACCTGGCCAAGCCCATCGCTGTGGACGTGCCGGGTTGTCAGAGCATCGGGGCCAGCGGGGCCCAGGCGACGACCAAGCGGTTGGTGTTTCTGGTCGATTTCAGACCCGCGCCAACCCGGCTTACCAGGAGGTCGTGCGGCGCGTGCGCGAAGGTCAGATCGGCAAGCTCGTGCTGGGCGAAGCCACCTATCACTGCGGTCCGACCTTCCCGCAGCTCAAGGACGCCCTCAAAGGCCGCGAGAACGATCCCGAGGCGCGCCTGCGGGCCTGGGGGATTGACCGCGTGCTGTCCGGCGACGTGATCACCGAGCAGAACATCCACGCGCTGGACGTGGCGACGTGGTTCACGGACTCGGACCCGTTGCGCGCCACGGGTACGGGCGGACTGGCCCGGGGCTTCGGCACGTGCTGGGACCATTTCGCCGTGATCTTCTGGTTCCCCGGCGACCTGCTGGTGAGTTTCAACTCGAAGCAGATGGGGCACGGCTACGACGACATCCTGTGCCGCATGTACGGCACCCAGGGTACCGTGGACACGCATTATGCCGGGAAGGTGAGCCTCAGCGCGATCGACGATGGTTTCAACGGCAATTCGGCCAACCTTTACGAGACGGGTGCGGTCGCGAACATTGCCGCGTTTCACGATCGATCGTGAAGGCGGACTACAGCAACGCCACCGTCGCGCCGAGCGTGCGCAGCAACCTCACCACCATCCTCGGACGCTTGGCGGCGTACGAGCAGCGTATGGTCACGTGGGATGAGATGATGCGACGGGCGGAGCGCTGGGAGTTCCGCACCGAAGGTCTCAAACTCTAACCGGCCTTGCCCATGAAGCCCCTCAAGGAAGCGATGTCCCGCCCAACCGCTGACCCGGTCAGCCGCCGCCAATTCCTCGCCGCCTCGACGGCCCTGCTCGGGGCGGCAACCACCGTCACGTCCCGCGCTGCCGAAGGGACGTCCGCGGCGACCGCCGATCCTCTGCCACCCATCGATCCCGGCTACGTGGGACCGGCCTTCTTTGACGCCCGCGAGCGTGAAGCCCTGCTCGAGGTGTGGGAATCCCGGTCGCCTTTCCGCTACTGGGGGCCCGGACAGCCCGTGAAGGTGCGGGAGTTTGAGGAGGCCTTCGCAAAGCAGATGGGAACGCGGTTCGCGCTGGGCGTGACCTCCGGGACAGCGGCGCTGGACTGCGCGGTGGCCGCGCTGGGGATCGGGCCGGGGGACGAGGTGATTGTGCCGGCCTACACCTGGTGGTCGGACTACACCTGTGTGGTGCACGCTGGCGCGTTGCCGGTCTTTGCGGAAATCGACCGCACGCTAAACCTGGATCCGGAGGACTTCGCGCGTCGGATCACCCCGCGCACGAAGGCGGTGATCCCGGTGCATCTGCTGGGCGGTCCTTGTGCGATGGACCGGATCCTCGAGATCGCCCGCGAGCGCCGGATCGCGGTGATCGAGGATTGCGCGCAGTGCGTGGGCGGGTCGTACCGGGGCCGGCGGCTGGGCAGCCTGGGGGACCTCGGCATTTACAGCTTCCAGATCAACAAGACGATCACCTCCGGCGAAGGCGGGGCGGTGGTGAGCAACGATCCGCTGCTGTACGAGCGGGCCGTGCGATTTCATGACATGGGCGGGTTCCGGTCGCTGTTCGCCGAACGGACCGGTGGCTCCCGCGCGCCGGTCTTCGCCGGTGAGAACTTCCGGATGAGCGAGTTCACGGGGGCGGTGCTGGGCGCGCAGTTGACGAAGCTCGACCAGATGCTTGCGGCCCTGCGGACCAGCGCGGAAGCCATCCGCCGGGGCATCGAGGGGCTCCCCGGCTTACGGCTGCGCACCCAACCTGACCCGGCGGGCGACATCGGCACCGGGGTCTTCTTCGAAGTGGCGAGCCGGGCGGAGCGCGATCGTTGCATCCGGGCGCTCCAGCAAGAACACGTGCCGGCTGCGACGCTCACGGGCTCGGTGCTGTTGCCGCTTGACGAAGCGGTGGTGGCAAAGCGAACGCGGCATGCCGCCTGGCCCTCGTTCACGTCCCCCGAGGGACGGGCGATCCGGTACGGACCCGAGTGCTGCCCGCAAACGAGCGAGATCTTCGACCGGTTCGTGCAGGTGCGCATCGGCCCTCGCTACACCCCGCGGATCAACGACCACATCGTCGCGGTCATCCGGGGATTCTTTACCGGCGCTGCCAGGTCCTGAACATCCGCTTCCCGCAACCCACCGACTCTCGCCATGTCGAACGTTTCCTTGCTACCGCAGCGCCGTCCCACGGCCGGCTGGCTGTTCGTACTCTGCGCCGTCCTGGTTCTCCCGGCCCGGGGGCGGGCTTCGACGTGGGGGTGGCGCGGGTGAGCATCACTCCGCCGACGCCGTTCTGGATGTCGGGGTATGCGGCGCGCACCCACCCATCGGAGGGGTGTTGGCGGAGCTCTGGGCCAAGGCGCTGGCGTTTCGCGATCCGCAAGGCCAGCGGGTGGTGTTGGTGACGACGGACCTGATCGGGCTGCCCCGCCACGTCTCGGACGCGGTGGTGGCACGCGTGCAAGAGAAGTTCGGATTGGGACGCGCCGAATTGCTGTTGAACTCCTCGCACACGCACAGTGGTCCCACGGTGGGCCGCAACCTCAGCGTGTTGTTCGACTTTGACGCCGCGGAGACGGCGCGGGTCGAGGCCTATGCGGACGACTTGACCGCGAAGCTCGTAATGCTCGTGGGGGATGCGCTGCGCGATCTCGCTCCGGCCGAGGTGGCAGTGGGCCATGGGGAGGTCGGGTTTGCCATCAACCGCCGGCAACCGACGCCGCAGGGGGTGCGCATCGGCGTGAACTCCGGGGGACCGGTGGATCATGACGTGCCGGTGGTGCGGATCCAGACGCCGGAGGGGCGGTTGCGCGCCGTGCTGTTTGGGTATGCCTGCCACAATACGACGCTGGGCGGCGACTTTTACCATCTGAACGGCGATTACGCCGGCTTTGCCCAAGCCGAGTTCGAACAGGCGCATCCGGGGGCCACGGGCCTCTTCCTGATGCTCTGCGGGGGCGATCAGAACCCGCACCCGCGGGGGACGGTTGAGCTGGCGAAGCAACACGGCGCCGAGCTGGCGGCCGAGGTGCGCCGGGTGCTGACGGCGCCGCTGAAGCCGGTGCGGCCCCCGTTGCGCCTGGCCAGCCAGACGGTGCCGCTCGAGTTCGCCGCCCATACGCGGGCGGTGTTTGAGGCCGAGGCGGCCCACACCGACGTGTATCGCCAGCGTCGCGCGCGGCTGATGCTCGAGGCGTATGACAAGGGCGAGCCGGTGCGCCAGGTGGCCTTCCCGTTACAGGCCGTGCGGTTCGGTGACGACCTGACCGTG
This sequence comes from Verrucomicrobiota bacterium, assembly GCA_027493615.1. Taxonomy (GTDB): domain Bacteria; phylum Verrucomicrobiota; class Verrucomicrobiia; order Limisphaerales; family J093; genus DSVZ01. The sequence continues at coordinate 226,927 of JAOSKK010000012.1, read as the reverse complement.
CTGGGGTTGGGGGGAGAGGTGGTCGTGGGGTACGGATTGCGCGCGAAGCAGACCTATCCAGGCGAAGACCTCGTGGTGGCCGGGTATTGCCACGACGTGATGTGTTACATCCCGACGCGGCGGGTGCTTGAGGAAGGCGGGTATGAACCGGACACCAGCATGATCTACTACGGCCAACCGGGGCCGTTCACACCGGCAGTCGAGGAGGCCATCTTTGCTGCGCTGGCCCGGTTGATGGAGCAGGTCGGGGTGAAGCCGGCGGTCCGCGAAGGCCGTTGACCTGTACTACGGACGGCCGCGGCTACGAACTGCGATGAAGGAGCCGGGCGGTTCTACCGCAGCAGGACGTAGCCGGTGCGTTCGCGGTACCAGGCGTAATCGAGGCGGCCCTGCGCGTCGAAGGGGAGGGTGCTGAAGTTGAAGCGTACGGGGTAGACGGAGGTGCGGCTGCTGAGCCACTTCTTGATTTCCGGCGTGACCGTCGGCAAAGGAGAAGCCGCACGCGCCGTTGTGATAGGAAGCAGGGAGATCGCCCCACTGGGTGGCGTTGTCACAGACGAAGAAACCGTCGTTGATGGAGTCGGGGTGTTCATCGACGGTGACCCAGGTCATCGAGGGCTGGGGAACGTCCGTGGTACGGATGAACTGGCGGTAGAGCCCATCGTTCCAACTGATGCCGCGGGCGGTGTTGTCGTTGGGATCGTTGTTCGACCGGCCGAAGAGCCGGTTCATGGAATTACTGCGGAGGCGCTGGGTCCAGCCGCGGGCTTTCTGGCTGGGGCTCACGTACTTGTCCGCCGGGCACTTGTAGATGCCGAGGGCGTTGGCGGTGTAATTGGCCAGGACGCCGTTTTGCACCCAGAGCACGTTGGTGTTGCTGCGATCGGCGACGGAGGTGCCTGCGCCCCAGGTCATCACGTTGTTCACCCAGTTGTTGAACCTGCCCGTGTTGATGGCGTCCTCGGTGCCCGGGATGGTGAAATTGTTCGGGTATCGATCCTGGAAGTCTCCGACATACAACTGGATGGCCAGCATGAGCTGCTTGTTGTTGCTGATGCAGGCGATGCCTTGGGCTTTGGACTTGGCCCGGGCCAGCGCGGGCAGGAGCATGCCGGCGAGGATGGCGATGATGGCGATCACCACCAGGAGTTCGATCAACGTGAAGCCGCGTGCTCCACGGCGGTTGCGGATCTGTTTCATGGTCGCTTTTGATTGGTGTCGGAAACCATGATGTTGCGCCAGGGAGAATTCAAGCGCGAGTTGGCGCTTCCAGCCGGGGCGAACCTGTGTCTTTGCCCGCACAGCCGGCGCGGGCAATGGGGCGGGTTACTGAACCTTGAAGAGCAGGACATCGCCGTCGCGCACCGCGTAATCCCGGCCTTCATGAGCATAGAGGCCCAGCTCGCGGGCGTGTCCCACCGACCCGCAGCGGACCAGGTTCTCCCAGAAGACCCGTTCGGCCTTGATGAACCCGCGTTCGAAATCGGTGTGGATGCGGCCGGCGGCCTTGACGGCGGTGGTGCCGGCCGGGACGGTCCAGGCGCGGACTTCGTTCTCGTTGAACGTGAAAAAGGTGCGCAGGCCGAGGAGCGCGTAGGCGGCGCGGATGAGGGCTGCGCCCCCGGTTTCCTTCACGCCCAGTTCGGCGAGGTACTGAGCCCCTTCCTCCGGGGAGAGGTCGGCGAGATCACTCTCGAGTTGGGCACAAACCACGACGGTGTCGCAGCCCTGGTGGGTCCGGGCGTACTCGCGGACGCGGGCGACATGGGGGTTGGCATCGGGCTGTGCGAGATCGGCCTCTTTAATGTTGGCGGCGAACACCACCGGATGGGTGGTGAGGAGGAAGAAGCCGCGGACGGCCGCCGCCTCTTCGCCAGCGAAGCTGAGGAGGTTTGCGGGGTGCCCGGCGTTGAGGTGGGGCTCAAGACGTTCGAGGCATGCGACCTCGAGGAGCGCGTGTTTGTCGCCGCGCTTGGCGTCCTTGGCCACGCGCTCGTGCCGTTTGCGGACGGCCTCCAGGTCGGCCAGCACCAGCTCGGTGGTCACGATCTCCAGATCGCGCACCGGATCGATGCCTCCCGTCACGTGGTGGATGTCGGGATCTTCGAAGCAGCGGACCACGTGGACGAGCGCGTCCACCTCGCGGATGTGGCTGAGGAACTTGTTGCCCAGCCCTTCGCCCTGCGAGGCGCCTTTCACGAGACCGGCGATGTCCACGAACTCGATGGTGGTGGGGATGCGCTGGGCCACCCCCACGACGCGCGCCAGGGCGTCGAGCCGGGGATCGGGGACGGTCACGACGCCCAGGTTCGGCTCGATGGTGCAGAACGGGTAGTTCTCGGCCGGGGCCTTGTGGGAGCGGGTGACGGCATTAAAGAGGGTGGATTTGCCGACGTTGGGCAGCCCGACGATTCCGGCTTTGAGCATAGGCAGGGTGGGGGGAGGTCATTCCAATCCCAAAGCGCGCCGGCCTTCCGCCGTGATCATGGACTGGTGCCAGGGCGGATCCCAGACCAGTTCGACGCGAGCATCCTGGACTCCGGGAATGGCCTTGATCTTCTGCTGGGCGTCGCGGGCGATCATGGGACCCATGCCGCAGCCGGGGGCGGTGAGGGTCATTTTGACCTGGACGTTGGCGTCACCCGCGGGCAGGGGCGCGAGGGTGACGTCGTAGATGAGGCCCAGATCCACGATGTTGACCGGGATCTCGGGGTCGTAGCACTGCTTGAGCGCGCCCCACACCTTCTCTTCAGTCACCGGCCCCGCGGCCGCGCGAGCCGCCTGTTCGGCGGCCTGGTCCCACGGCTCGATGCCCAAGGCGTCGGCATCCTTGCCGTCGATGCTGAACAGGGCGTTCAGGGCGCGCACGGTGAAGCCGCCGCCGAGTTGCTGGGTGATCTCGACCTCGGTGCCGGCGGGCAGCATGACGGTGTTCCCGGCGGGAATCTGAACCGCGGGGCAATCGCGGCCCAGCTCGAGGGTGGGGCCATCGCTCATGGCGGCATGCTAGACCTTGCGTCCCGCTTGGCAACTTTGCTTTGACTTTCCCGGGGCGCTCCGCAAGAACTCCTCCCGCTTTCGCTGAGGTCCCATTGCCCTCCGGTTCCGCGCACTGCAACCGGGTCCAGACGCCGGGGGTCGACGGCGAAGCGAGCATCCCATGAGAAGCCGTCAATTGCCGGTCGGGCGCCACCCGATGCGTTGGATCCTGGTCTTGAGCGCCGTTGGGGCATGGGCGACGGCCTCGGGGCACGCCCTTGCGACGCCCGCGTTGGCAGCGGCGTCCGGTTCCACGGCGGGGGTGCAACTGCTTTCGACCGCGACGGCGCCGGCGATCACCGCGTCGCCGCGGAGTCAGGCCCTGGTCGTCAACCTCCCCGCCACCCTCGAAGTGGTGGCAACGGGCGACGCGCCGTTGAGCTATGCTTGGTCCAAGAACGGCACGAACCTGGTGAGCACCACCAACCTCGTCGTGGTCACCAACGCCCGCCTGAGCTTCTCGCCCTTCACAACGAACGACGCCGGCGTGTACCAAGTGACGGTGAGCAATGCCGCCGGGTCGGTCACGAGCGAGCCGGCGACGCTGACGCTGTTGCCCAACCCCTGGATCACACAGCCGCCGCGGAGCCAGGTCGTCATCGAGGGAAGCACGGTGGCGCTGAGCGTCGGGGCCCTGGGAAGCACTCCCCTCACCTACCACTGGTCGCAAGACGGCACCAACCTCGTCACGCTGAGCACCAGCGCCCTGGTGTTTGTGCCGGTGTCCACCCATAACGCCGGCGTTTACCAGGTGACGGTTAGTAATGCCGTGGGCACCGCTACCAGCGAGCCCATCCTCCTGGCCGTCAAGCCCAACACACCCCGCCAGTTGCGGGTGGTGGACTGGGAGCAACCCGACCCGACGCGCGTCCGCCTCCCGATGACGCTCGCGGCGCAGGGGGACGAATCCCGGTTGGGCTTCTCGCTCCACTTCAACCCGGCGGTGTTGCAGGACCCGACCCTCACGCTCACGGCCGAGGCCGCTGCCCTGCTGCCTGGAGCGACCGTGGAAGTGAACGATCTCAGCGCTGCGGAAGGTCGGGTGGGTTGGTCTGTGACCCTTCCACCCGGTCAGCGGATGCCCGCCCGGACGTTCCGGTTGTTGGAGGCGACTTTTGGCCTGGCGAGCCCCGCGTGGCGGGAGGCGGAGCTGGCTTTTGGCGGCATCCCGACCCCCTTGGGAGCTGCGGACAGCGAGGGCGGCGCCCTGCCGGTGCTCGATTGGATCGACCCGATCCTGCGGCCAGGATCGGTGCCCGCGGTGCCTGATGCCCAGTCGGGTCTGTTCGAGCAGCGGTTGACACTCGCCAATGTCAGCGCCTACCCCTTCTCGGGTCTCCAGATTCTGGTCCGTGGCTTGGGCGAGGACGCGTTGGGCATTCCGCGGCGGCTGGCCAACGCGAGCGGCGCCACGAACGGCGTTCCTTACGCGTACTACGGCCCGCTCCTGCCTGGCCAGGAAGTGGAGCTCAATCTCCGGGTATTACGTGGCGGACCGCCGGAGCCCCTCGGTGCCGGAGTTCGAGGTGCGGGTCGTGCCGGCGCAGGAGTTCACGGCCACCGGAGGTTTGGTGTTCACCATCACGAACGTGCGTCTGGTGGAGGGGCGGGCGATCCTCGAGTTCCTCTCGCTGCCCGGACGGCGCTATTACATCCAATACGTGGACGAGTTCGGGTCGATCGCCTGGAAGACCGCCTTGCCCGAGATCCGGGGTACGGGCGCCCGGGTGCAGTGGATTGACGACGGCCCGCCCAAGACGACCAGTCGCCCCACCCGTTTAGGGAATCGCTTCTACCGGGGCATGCTGATGCCCTGACGTTCTGCCCCCATCCAGCCCGCACCATGAAAGTCCCCTGGTCTCTTCGCACGACGCAAGCCGCCGCGTGTCTGGCCGGCGCCTTCAGCGCCCTTGCCCAGATCGACGAGTCGGAACTGGCACTGGACCGCAACCGCCTCAGCATCGGCGCGCGGTTCTCTTTCGGTGTCAGCGCCAGGGTCACCAACTTTTCCACCGGGGCGCCGGCCGCCCCCGACTATCACAATGGGTTTGTCCGCCCCGACATCAGCGGCAACGCGGACGGCAAGACGTGGTATTGGGGTTACGAGACGGGGGATCAGATTGGCGGGGATGTCCTCAACCTCAGCAGCGCTCTCGAGGTGCCGAGTGACGGGCACTTTGGCGAGTCGGATGATGGTTTTCAGGGCGGCTTCGAGATCCTGTATGCGCGTGAACTGGGCCGGTTTCAACTCGGGAAGCGCCGCGCCCTTTGGGGCGTCGAGGGCGGGGTGACCTCGCTCAACACGCTGCTCGAGACCTCGGACACGTACGAAGGCAATGTGCGGGTGCGGACGGACAGCTACCGCCTGGGCGGGATCGTACCGCCGGGCGCGCCTTACCAGGGCTCGTTCGAAGGGCCCGGCCCCCTCATCGAATCTTCGCCCTTCGCCCAGAGCACGACGGACGTCCAGGCCGTTTCCCGCGTGGATACCCAGATCGAGACTCTGCTCGTGGGACTGAAGGTGGGGCCTTTCCTTGATATTCCGGTCACCCGGCGCGTTCATTTCCACCTGAGCGGCGGCGGGGTGCTGTTGGCGGCCATCAGCGACTTCAGCTTCACCGAGTCCGCCAGTGTTCCGGGCTTGCCGGCGGGCGCGCTGCGCCGGGAGGACTCGACTTCGGAGACGCAGATCGTGGGGGGTGCCTACGTCCAGGCCGCCGGTTCGTACGCGATGACGGAGTTCCTGAGCGTTTATCTGGGCGGCCAGTACCAGTATGTGGGGGACGTCTCGTTCGGCACGGGCGGGAAGGAAGCCACGGTCGAGTTCGGCAAGGCCATCGAACTCGTCTTCGGGGTCCGGGCCAGTTTCTAGATGGTTTCGCTGCCGGGTGGCGCAACAGCCTTGCGGCCGGTTACGGGCCGGCGAGGTGCCGTTTCACCGCATTCAAGTAGCGGTGAGCCAGCCAGTTGCCCCAGGGGAGGATGGTGAGCGATCGTTCGAGCCACTCCTTTGCTGCCAGCCAGTTGCCTGACTGCATCTCGTGCCATCCGCGGACCAGGGCGACGTAGTGGTTGTTCGGGTCCAGTTCGACCACCCGCGCGAACAGGGCGGCGGCTTCCTCGTGTCGGCCCAGCCAGTCCAGCGTCATGCCACCGTGCAGCAGCGGGAAGGTGTCCCACGGGTTCCGGTCGATGGCGCTCCGGAACCATTCCCAAGCCGTCTCGGCCGCCGGGCGCCAGTCGGCATCCCCGATCCAGCTTCGTTGGCGGAAGATCTCACCCAGCCGACCGCGGGTGTCCGCGTTGGCGGGCTCGACGCGGACGGCCTGTTCCAGCGCGGCGACCTGAGTGGCCGGGTCGTGGGTGGCTTCGGCCGCGAGGACATGGCGGGCTTCGTGCCATCGCACCCAGGCCTGCTGCCAGAGCCAGACCAGAGTGACGGCCGCCAACAGGCTGAGGAGTACGCGTCCTCCGAGACGTGGGTTGAGCCAGAACCGGCTCGAAGCGAATCGCAGGTGACTTGAGAGAAGGCCGGCCAGCGTGACCGCGAGCATGGCGTTCGACGGGATCTGGAGGTTGAAATCCACGAATGAATGCAGGGCGATCGCCAGCAGGCCAGTGCCCAAACCGAGCACCGCCGCCGCCCGGTCGCTGGGCTTGGCAGTCAGCCCGGGCTTGTCCCGCCGGACAAAGCGCCATGTCTGGATGCCGCCCCAGGCCAGACTGACACACGCGCCGGCCAGGAGAACCCCTCCTACCAGCCCCCAATCGGCGAGCGCATTGAGATAGTCGTTGTGGGACCAGAACGGGCGGGACTGGAGCGACTCGGGCCGATACTTCGGGAACCGCAGATCAAAATGGGCCGGCCCCACGCCCATCCACAGGTGGTCGCGCCACATGCGGTAGGTCGGTCCCCAAAGGTCGACCCGGACGAGTGCGTTGTGGGTCTGGTGGTCGGCAAACATCAGCCGGAAGCGCTTTTGCGGTTCCTTGGCCTTCGCGAGAAAGACCGCTGCGGCAACCACCATGACCGCCAGACCCGCCAGCGCGTAGCGCCGGAAGCCGCGGTAGCGAAGCAGGACCCCGACGAAGAGTGCCAGGGACAGCGCCGTCGCCAGGTAACCGCCCCGCGAGACCGTGACGCCGATGCCGACGAACATCATGGCCGCCGCGTAGCCCGTGAAGATACGCGCCACCGCACTCCCGCGGCTGAGGATGAGATACGCCAGGGCCAGGGGCAGAATCATCTCGAGATACCCGGCCAGGTGGTTCGGGCAGATGAACGTCCCTGAACTCCGGCCCCGGAACACCTCTGGCTTGGGGAGACCCAACACGGTGGGCGAGCCGGTGAGAAACTGATAGAGAGCGTAGAGCGATATCACGGTACCGACGGCGAGCAGGGTCGCGAGCAGCGCCTGCACCGCCTGCTGCCGGTGCAGATTGTTGAGCACCAAGAAGAACAGCCAGCCGTAGACCAGCACCCGGATCAGTTCGAGCCGGGCCACGTACTCGACATCCGCCTGGAAATAGCGCACGACGGCGTAGAGCAGGAAGGCCGTGACGAACCAGCAGATCGGCGGCCATTGCAGCCGGTAGCCCGGATTCAGCCAGACCCGCAGCGCCCAGAGCCCGGCGCCGAGCGCGATCAGGGCCTGGAGGATCGCGAACTCCCGCGGTCGGACCCCGCCGAAGGCCAGCGGGCCCAGCAACAACGTGGCGATGACCACCAGGAGAATGGCGCGCTCGCACCACGTCTCGAGCAATCCGCGGTCCATGATGGGCGTGAGTCTTGCAGTCCCAACGAGATGGGTCACGCGAATTTCCGCCGGTGGCGAGGGTCTGGGCGGCACGTGAGGGTGGTGTCTGCCTGCCGTCGCACTGGCACTGCGTTTGCTAAGTAATTCTGGATGCAAAAGTCGTTGACAGTCCGGACGGGTCGCCTAGAGTGCGCCGAACCGTAACCCAATAAAACAGTTGAACCGTATGAGCCGAATCCTCCGTAAGAACCGAGTAGGGGCGTTCACGCTGATCGAGTTGTTGGTCGTGATCGCCATCATCGCCATCTTGGCTGGCATGCTGCTGCCGGCGCTGGCCAAGGCGAAAGCCAAGGCGCAAAAGATCAATTGCGCGAACAATCTCAAGCAGGTCGGTCTGTCGTTCCGCCAGTTCGCCACGGACCAGGGCGACCGGTTTCCGCAGAGCATCAGCACCAACGAAGGTGGTGCGAGTGAGTGGGTGACGCTGGCCAACGGCCAGGGCAACCCGCTCAACATGTACTGGATCTACGTCACCATGTCGAACGAGTTGGCCACGCCCAAGACCGTCGTCTGCCCGGCCGACAGCTCCCGCAACGCCATGAGCAACTTCTACGGCATGCTGAAGTACGCACCGGCCCAGGGCGGCCAGAATGCTTCCGTGAGCTACGCCGTCAACCTCGACGCCGACGAAACGCGGCCTCAGGGGATTCTGACCATGGACCGCAACTTCTCGAACATCTCGAACACCACGGTCGCGACCCAGTTCGACGCCTTCTTCAAGGTGCAGCAGATCTTCCGTCCGCAACTGATGGCCACCACCCTGAAGGCCCTGAACTTCCACAACACGGTGCACCAGGGCCAGGGCAACGCCGGCCTCTCCGACGGCAGCGTCCAGGCGGTCACCGGCGCACGGGTCCGCGAGCAGATCGTCAATTCCCAGGACGATCACCGCTTCGTCTTCCCGTTCGTTGCCGGCAAGAATAACTAACCCGGAAGTCCTTTGGGTTACCAGGCACCCGTAAGGGTGCCTTTTTTTATGCCCACACGCCGCAACCTCTCAAAGACCCGCCCGGTGAGGGTACCGGGCCTGCTACTCGTAGGCCGGGTCCCCCGACCCGGCGATGGGGTCATGGCCGTCGAACAGATCTCTCCGTCAGCCGGAATGCAGAAGGCAGAAGGGGGATTGGGCTGAGGGAGGCGGTCCGTGTACCTGTGGTGCGGGCTTCCAGCCTGCACCCTCCGCGGTTTATGGCCCCCGAGCAGGTCCGACAGGAACAGGGTGCCTCACATGAACTTGGACACGGAACGCGAGCCCACGCCCACGGCGTGTCAGACGGTAGCCGGGGGCGCCCTTCCGCAGCGACCTCCGGCTACCGTCCGGGACGCCTCAGCGCCCAAGAACCGGCCCGGCTCCTGCCGTCCGCTGAATGATTTCCTCGAGCGAAACGGACGGCTGAAAACCGGTCAGGTGCAGAAGCTTGCCGGTGGCTGGGCGGCGACGTTGCATGTCCTCGAACCCCGGGGCGTAGGCCTCGTCGTAGGACACGAACTCAATGCTCGAGGTCCCCCCACCGCGCTGATCACCTGCTGCGCCAGCTCCAGAATCGTCACCTCCCGTGTGGCGCCCACGTTGACGACCTGGCCGCGAGCCGCCGGGACCTCGAGGAGCATGCGCAGGGCCGTCACCGTGTCGCCCACGTAGCAGAAACACCGCGTCTGACGGCCATCCCCAAAAACCCGCAACGGTTGCCCGGCCCGCGCCGCCGCAAGGAATCGCGGCAGCACCATCCCGTAGCGCCCCCGTCTGGCGGGGGCCGACCGTGTTGAAGATGCGGGCAATGACCACAGGCAGGCCTCGTTCCCGGGCATAGGCCAGGCCGAGGAACTCGTCCATCAGCTTCGAACAGGCGTAGCTCCAGCGCCCGAGATGGGGAGGGCCGATGAGCAGGTCATCTTCCTCCGAAAACTCCTCCTTCAGGCTCTTGCCGTAGACTTCCGAGGTGGAAGCCAGCAACACAGGCACCTTGCGCCGGCTCGCGGCCGCCAGGATCGCCTCGGTCTCATCGAGGTTCGTCTGGATCGTCCGGATCGGTGAACGCACCACCAACTCCACGCCGACAGCCGCCGCCAGGTGATACACCCCGTCCATCCCGTCCACGAGTTCGGCCAGGCCGGGATAGGCTGACACTTTGCCCTCGATGATGCGGAGTCGGGGGTTCCCTTCGACCGCCGCCAGGTTGGCCCGTGATCCGGTCGACAAATCGTCCAGGACCGTCACCTGGTGACCTCCCGCCAGCAGCGACTCGACCAAGTGGGATCCGATGAAGCCGGCACCGCCGGTCACCAGCCAAGATTGCGCGGTCGCCATGGCGGTCACCGGGAAGGGGTGCTGGCCCGGGGTTCAGCCAAGTCCCCGACCGTGCTTAGGGACGATGCCCGAGCAGTCGGGCGGGGAGCAGGAAAACGGCGCGGACCAGGGCCAAAAACGCCTTCGAGCGCCGCTCCGGCCAGCCGGAAGGGCAGCAGAAGCAACCAGACGAGCGGGAACAGCACTAATGCCAGCAGGGCCAACGGCCAGCAAAGCACCAGCAACAGGCACCACACGAGAAAGGCACACAGGACTTTCATGTCGCCAGTGGATTGAACCCGGGACACCCCGGGACGGTTTCAGATTTCTCAACTTCTCCGAAGCCCGGCCGGCCGAGGGGCCCAGCCTGGGAATCTCATACCCGCTGTAGGCGCCGACGTGAGGAGGCGTTGCGGGCCAGGGCCAACGCCACTTCGCCTCCGCATGTCGGCCCCTACCGTCTGTCGCTGTTTCATGCCGAGGATGGAACATCCGGGCCCGGTGCGCCACGCTAGATGGGTTCTCCCGAGACCTGGGTCAGCGCGTGGTAATTCTCCTCGAGCCGGCGGGTCACCGTGCCGGGCCGTCCCGAACCGATCACCCGGCCATCGACCTTCACGACCGGCACGATCTCGGCTCCGGTGCCCGTGAGGAAGCACTCGTCCGCATTAAACACGTCGTAGCGGGTCAGATTGGCCTCGCTCACCGGGATGCCTGCCTCGCGGGCCAGTTCGATGACGGTGCCCCGGGTGATGCCGTAGAGGGCGCCCGCGGAGAGCGGCGGCGTCAGCAGTTGACCGGCTTTGAGGATGAAAAGGTTGTCGCCCGTGCACTCCGCCACGTAACCCTCGGCGTTGAGCATGATGGCCTCTTCCACGCCGGCGATGTTCGCCTCGATCTTGGCGAGGATATTGTTGAGGTAATTCAGGGACTTGATCGCCGGATTCAGGGCGCTGTGGAGATTGCGGGCCGTCGGGACGGTCACAATCTCCATGCCCTTTTCGTAGAAGGACCGCGGGTAGAGCTGGATGGTCCCGGCGATGATGATGATCGACGGCTTCTTGCAGCGGTTGGGGTTCAGGCCGAGCGTGCCGACGCCGCGCGTCACCAACAGCCGGATGTAGCCGTCCCGCACGTCATTCCGGCGGCACGTCTCGACCACCGCCGCCGTGAGTGCCGCGTGGCTCATGGGAATCTTCAGGAGCAGGGCCTTCGCCGACCAGAACAGCCGGTCCAGATGCTCCTTGAGCTTGAACACCCGGCCGTTGTACGCGCGAATCCCCTCGAAAATCCCATCGCCGTAAAGCAGACCATGGTCGAAGACCGAGATCTTCGCCTGTCGCTCGTCATAGTACTTGCCGTCAATGAAGACTTTCATGCGTCGGAGCGCGAAGCCTAGGGACGTACTGCCACCGGCGCAACAAGTTTAGCCGTCGCGGCCCCGCGCGCGGTCACACGACAGGATTCAACAGGAACGCGGAAACGGCAGTGATGCTCGCGGGCTTGTGGCCTCAGGCTTGGTTGCCTTGGCTGCCTTCTGTAGATTCTGTCCGGCGAGTTACCCGGCCCGGAAGACGGGACGCGAGCTTCCTGACAGATGGCAACGAAGGGAACGAAGGCTCCGCGTCGAGGGGCGGGGCTCGGGGCGCCCTTTGGTCGCATTCACTTGCTGAAGACCCGGTTGGTGCGCCAGTAGTCCGTGACCATCCACAGGTTCAGCGGGTAAAGCAATTGGCCGCGCTTGACCAGCCGGGCGCTGCCATCGGCAAAGGCGTAGTTTGAGTATCCGACCTGCGAGGACCGGCCGCCACTCAAGTGCCGGGCGCGCTCGATCTGGTCCACGTCGTTGCCCTGTCCCTCGAAGCAGTCCATGTAGAAGTGCTCGGAGCCGCTGACCTTCTCGCCGAACACGATCGTGTCGCTGGGATGGCGGAGGGCACTTTCCGGGAGGCATTTCCCGGTGAGCGAGGCAAACGGCAACCGGAGCACCTCGAGGAAGTAATCGTTCCAGCCGTTGATGATGAAGCTGCGGGGGCGGCATCCGGGGCCACGGGACGTGTCGTGGCGGCGGTGGTCAGGCGTCGGTTGCGGTTTGTGAGGTCGTTCGGGCAGAGCAGGACTTTGACGTCCTGGTAGCCGGGCTGAAGCTGCGTGGGCCAGCGGTTCTGGTCCGCGCGCGGCGGGAAGAAGCCGCGGTTGTCGAGGGCATAGAACACCAGCGCCAGGGCGATCTGACGCTGGTTGCTCTGGCAGCTTGTCACCTGGGCACGGGCCTTGGCCCGTCCCAACGCGGGGAGCAGCATGCCGGCCAGCACGGCGATAATGGCGATGACCACGAGGAGTTCGATCAGCGTGAAGCCGCGTGGCGACCTCACGGCGTCGGCCGTTGGGTGGTCGGTGGGGCACATGGCGTTCTTGTGCCACACCCTGCGCCCGGACTCAACCTCCGCCTGGACACCCAGCCGGGTGGCCGGGTGGCTTGGGTCTCGGGGGCTCATTCCGAACGAAGTTTTGACTGGCATCACGAGCCCGCTGCCGCAAACCTGCCCGCTCGGAAACGTTGAAGGATTCCGCGTGTTGATGGCAACCGATACCAGTGCAACCTCGCGTCCGGTGTCCCCTTGGACGCCGACCAGTTGGCAAACCCATCCTGTCCAGCAGGCCGTCCCCTACCCGGACCCGGCGGCGCTCGAGAGTGCCCTCGCGCGGATCCAGGCTTATCCCCCCTGGTGACCAGTTGGGAGATCGAACGGCTACGCTCGCGCATCGCCGAGGCCGCGGCCGGGCGGCAGTTCATCCTGCAGGGCGGCGACTGCGCCGAGGTGTTCGACGAATGCCGCCCGGACATTCTCACCAGCAAGCTCAAGATTCTCCTGCAAATGAGCCTGGTGCTGACCGACGGCGTCAAGTGCCCCATCATCCGTGTCGGCCGGTTCGCCGGGCAGTACGCCAAGCCGCGTTCCAACCCCACCGAGACGCGTAACGGTGTGACCCTCCCGTCGTACTTCGGCGACCTGATCAACTCCGCCGCGTTCACCCCCGCCGCGCGGCAGCCGGATCCCGAACGGCTCGTCGCGGCCTATCAACACGCGGCCCTGACGCTCAACTTCATCCGGGCCCTGGTCGAGGGCGGGTTTGCCGATCTGCATCACCCCGAGTACTGGGACCTCAATTTCCTGGGCAAGTCCGGGCTCAGCGCCGAGGCGCGGGAGAATTACCACCGGCGGGTGGCGTTTGTGGCCAACGCCATCGAGCTGATGGAGATCCTGACGGGGCAACAAATGGATCAGCTCACGCACAGCGAGTTCTACACGAGCCACGAAGGCCTGAGCCTGGCGTATGAGACGGCGCTCACCCGCCGCGTGCCCCGGCGCCCCGGCTGGTATAACCTCGGTTGTCATCTGCCCTGGATCGGCGAACGCACCCGTGCGGTGGACGGCGCACACGTGGAGTACTTCCGGGGCATCCGGAACCCGGTGGGGGTGAAGATTGGCCCCGACATCACGACCTCCGAGCTCTTGCGCCTGCTGGACGTGCTGGACGCCAACCGCGAGCCGGGCGACTTGGTGTTGATCGCCCGCCTCGGCGCCAAGCAGGTGCGCGCCCGCCTGCCCGAGCTGATCACGGCGGTGGCCGAGTCTGGTCACAAACCGGCGTGGATGTGTGATCCCATGCATGGGAACACGGTGTCCACCCGCAGCGGCCGCAAGACGCGTCACGTGGACGCGATCCTCAGCGAGGTGCTCGATTCCATTGATCTCCATCTTTCGGCCGGTTCCTGGCTCGCCGGCGTGCATTGCGAGCTGACGGCCGAGAGCGTGACCGAGTGCGTCGGCGGCGCCAGCGGCGTCCAGGAATCCGACCTCGACACGGCCTATCAAACACTGTGCGATCCGCGCCTCAACTACGAGCAGGCCATGGAGGTCGCTTTCGCCATCGCCAAGCGCTTCGAAGGCCGCAACCCGCGCCCCCCCAACGGACATCGACCCACCACATGAACGCCATGGAACAATTCTTCGCGACGGTGCAGACCACCGTTGCCCGATTTCGAGAGACCCAGTGGGACGCCCTGGCCACAGTGGCTGGCTGGCTGGGCGACGCGCTGGCCCGGGACGGCTGGTTGTATGTCTTCGGCACGGGCCATTCGCATTTGGTGGCCGAGGAGGTGTTCTATCGCGCCGGCGGTCTGGCCCACGCGGTGCCCATGCTCGACCCGCGGATCATGCTGCATGAGAATGCCATCCAGGCGACGTACACTGAACGCGAGAGCGGTTTTGCCGCCGACCTGCTGGCGCAGTACCCCGTGGCGCCCGGCGACGTCCTGATCGTGGTGTCCAACTCCGGGCGCAACGCCGTGCCCATCGAGATGGCGCTGTTGGGCCGGGAGAAGGGCCTGCGGGTGGCGGCTCTCCTCAACCGCGCCCAGAGCGATGCCTGGCCCTCCCGCCACGCTTCAGGCAAGAAGTTGGCCGACGTGGCCGAGGTCGTCATCGACAACTGCGGGCCGAACGGGGACGCGTGGCTGCGCTTGCCCGGCATGCCGGATGCCATCGGCTCGACCTCCTCGATGATCGGTCTGCTGGCCATCCAGCTCATCTTGGTCCAGGCGACCGAACACGCCCTGGCTCGCGGTGTCGTCCCCGAGATGTACATCAGCAGCAACACGCAGGGCGACGATCACAACGACCGCCTGCTCCAGAAGTACAAGAGCCGGATCCGCCACCTCTGATCCTGACGTCGCCCTCAACACCACCCTCCGCCCAACGATGCCCATGAAACAAACCTCCACGCTTTGCCTGGCCGCCGCGGCCGCCGCGGTCGCCATCACCCTCACCGGTTGCGGGAAACCCGCGGAACCCACCCGCACCGGGGCGACGCCCGGTTCGGGGACCCCGTCGGCGGGCCGGGTGTTCACCGTCGGCATGAGCCAGTGCAACCTGGGTGAGCCTTGGCGTGGTCAGATGAACGCCGACGTGAAGGCGGCGGCCGAGCGGCACCCCAACCTCAAGGTGGTCTTCAAGGATGCCCAGAACGACACGCTGAAACAGCGGGCGCACGTCGAGGAGTTCGTCAGCGCCCGGGTGGACTTGATCATCATCTCGCCCAAGGAAGCGGCGCCGCTGACCGAGCCGGTGGCCCGGGCCATGGCGGCCGGGATCCCGGTGATCGTGCTCGACCGCCGGTTGCTCGGTGATCAATACACGTGTTTCATCGGGGCCGACAACCGGAAGATCGGCAGAGCAGCCGGCCAATGGGTCCGCGAGACGCTGGGCGGCCGGGGCAAGGTGGTCGAGCTGAAGGGATTGATGACCAGCACGCCCGGCCAGGATCGCCACCAGGGCTTCCGCGAAGGCATCGCCGGATCGGAGATCGAGGTGATCTTCGAAGCCGACATGAAGTGGCTCGAGCCGGATGCGCGCAAGGAGATGGAATCGGCCCTGTCGCGGTTCAGCCAGATCGACTTGGTCTACGCGCACAACGACCCGGGCGCGCACGGGGCGTACCTGGCGGCCAAGGCCGCGGGTCGCGAAAAGGCGATCAAGTTCGTGGGGATCGATGCCCTGCCGCAGGAGGGCGTGGCCTACGTAAGCCAGGGGATTCTCAACGCGACCTTCCAGTATCCCACGGGCGGGGCGGAAGCCATCGAGACGGCGCTGCGGATCCTGCAGGGTAAGAAGGTGGAGAAGGAGATCACGTTGGGCTCGCGACTGTTCACGAAGGAGAACGTGGCCCAGGGCGGCCACCCGCTCGAGTAGATCGGGGATTCCTTACTCCACACGCAACCGCGGCCCACGGCAGACGCCGAGGTCGGGAGGCGTTGGGAGCGTAGGCGCCGACGTGAGGACGCTCAGGGGGCCAGCAGCAACACCCCTCGCCTCCTCACGTCGGCGCCTACAGAGGATGGGAAAGAGGGCAGGAACGAGGCTGGGAACCACCCGGGCACTCCCGCGACTGCCCGCTTGGGGGCGCACCGGAATTGCTGAGTTGCTGAGTTGGAGTTGCTGACGGCTTTGGACCGCTGCTTGACAGCCCTTACCCCAGTCCGCATGGTTTTCGGCCTTTGAAATCACACGACGGCACCAGCGGCTTATGAGCACCCCCCATCCACTCTTTGACTCGTTGCGGAGCTTCGAGCTCGGCGACGGGACCACGGGAAAACTCTACTCGTTGCCAGCGCTCGAGGAGGCGGGCGTCGGCGCGGTTTCCCGGCTGCCGGTGTGCCTCCGCCTGGTGCTCGAATCGGTGTTGCGCCACAGCGATGGCAAGACCGTGACCGAAGCGCATGTGCGGGAACTGGCCCAATGGCAGCCGACCGCCGAACGCACGGCCGAGATACCCTTCCTGGTCGCCCGGATTGTGCTGCAGGACTTCACCGGGGTGCCGCTGCTGGTGGATCTCGCGGCCATGCGCTCGGCGGTCGCCCGCTTGGGGCGCGACCCGAAGATGGTGGAGCCGCTTGTGCCGGTGGACCTCGTGGTGGACCACTCGGTGCAGGTGGATTTCGCGGGTTCAGCCGACGCCTTCCGCAACAACCTGGAAATGGAGTTCCTTCGGAACCGCGAGCGGTACGCGTTTCTCAAGTGGGGCATGCAGGCCTTCAAGACGTTCCGGGTCGTGCCGCCGGGCATCGGCATCGTGCACCAGGTCAACCTCGAGTACCTCGCCCAGGGCGTCCTGGCAACCGGCACCGGGGTGTATTACCCCGACACCCTGGTGGGCACGGATTCCCACACGACCATGATCAACGGTCTGGGAATCGTGGGCTGGGGCGTCGGCGGCATCGAGGCCGAAGCCGGCATGCTGGGGCAACCCGTTTATTTCCTCACGCCGGACGTGGTCGGTGTGCATCTGACCGGCGCGCTGCGTGAAGGGGTCACGGCGACGGACGTGGCCCTCACCGTCACCCAGCGGCTCCGCCAGGCCAAGGTGGTCGGGAAGTTCGTCGAGTTCTTCGGGCCGGGCGCGGCCGCGTTGCCGGTGGTGGACCGGGCCACGATCGCCAACATGGCCCCCGAGTACGGCGCCACCTTGGGCTTCTTCCCGGTGGACGCCGAGTGCGTGAGATACCTCCGCGCCACCGGCCGAAGCGAGGCCCATTGCCGGACCTACGAGAATTACTACCGGGCGCAGGGCCTCTTCGGCATGCCGCGCCGCGGCGATGTGGCGTACTCGGTCGAGCTCGAGCTCGACCTGGGGACGATCAACCCCAGCGTGGCCGGTCCGAAGCGCCCCCAGGACCGCGTCGAGCTCGGGGCCTTGAAGGACAAGTTCCTCGAGCTCTTCACCCGGCCCGTCAGCGAGAGCGGCTACGGCAAGACCCGGGCGGACCTGGATCAATGTGTGGCGGTCAAGGGATTCAAGCAGACCGAATTCCACCCCGAGTGGCAGGCCGGTCTGCGCAACGCCCGCGTCGAGCCGAGCGAGAGCGAGATGCGTGACCAGCACCCGGCACCCGACAACATCCTTGTCAGCCGGCACGAGCTCAAGGGAGAGCTCCGCCACGGCACCGTCTTGATCGCGTCGATCACGAGTTGCACCAACACCTCGAACCCGAGCGTCATGCTGGCCGCGGGGCTCCTCGCCAGGAAGGCCGTCGAGCGCGGCCTTCGCGTCAACCCGGTCGTGAAGACCTCGCTCGCGCCCGGCTCGCGGGTCGTCACCGACTACCTGAACAAGACCGGGCTGCAACCGTACCTGGACACGCTGGGTTTCCAGCTTGTCGGCTACGGTTGTGCCACGTGCATCGGCAACTCGGGCCCCCTGGAGGCACATATCGAGGAGGCGGTGGTCAGCCATGACCTCATCGCTGCGTCCGTGCTCTCGGGCAACCGCAACTTCGAGGCCCGCGTTCACCAGAGCCTCAAAGCGAACTTCCTCATGTCCCCGCCCCTGGTCGTCGCCTTCGCGCTGGCCGGCCGGGTGGACGTCGACCTGACCCGTGAGCCGCTGGGCGTGGGCGGGGATGGCCAGCCGGTGTACCTGCGCGACGTCTGGCCGTCGCTGGCCGAAATTCGCGCCCTGCTGGAAACGGCGCTGGATCCCGCGGTCTTTCGCGAGCTCTACCGGGACTTTGCGGCGCAGAACCCCAAGTGGAACGAGATCCCGGCCACCGCCGGCGACGTGTACCACTGGGATCAGAACAGCACGTACATCCAGGAACCGCCCTTCTTCAAGGACTTCACCCGCCGGCCGCACGCCATCGGCGAGATCAAGGGTGCGCGTTGCCTGGCGATCTTTGGAGACAGCGTCACCACGGACCACATCTCGCCCGCCGGCGCCATCAAGAAGGACTCCCCCGCCGGCCGGTATTTGCTCGACAAGCACGTCGCCTTCGCCGAGTTCAACAGCTATGGCTCGCGGCGCGGCAACGACCGGGTCATGACCCGCGGCACCTTCGCCAACGTGCGGATCAAGAACCGCATGCTCGGAGGCGAAGAGGGCGGCTATACGCTCATTCAACCGAGCGGCGAGAAGATGACGATCTTCGGCGCCGCCATGCAGTACGCCGAGAGCAAGACGCCGCTGGTGGTCATCGCCGGGCAGGAGTATGGCACGGGCAGTTCGCGGGACTGGGCGGCGAAGGGGCCGGCGTTGCTCGGGGTGAAGGCGGTGGTGGCCCAGAGCTTCGAACGCATTCATCGATCGAACCTGGTCGGCATGGGCGTGCTGCCGCTGCAGTTCAAGGAAGGAGTCAGCGCGGATTCGCTAAAGCTGGATGGCACCGAGGTGTACGAGGTGCAGGGGTTGGGGCCGAATCTCAAACCGCAGCAGGAACTGACCCTCTGGGTGCGCCGGACCAGCGGCGCCGTCGAGCGTGTCCCGGTGAAGTGCCGGATCGATACCCCCATCGAGATCGAGTATTACCACCACGGGGGCATCCTGCCCTACGTGTTGCGCCAGTTGCTGGCCAAGGCTTAGGCGCCGGCATCCCCTGCCCGCTCGTAGGCGCCGACGTCCGGAGGCGAGGTGGGTTGCTGTCAGCCCCCCGGAGCCTCCTGACGTCGGCACCTACGCCCCCAAACGCCTCCTGACGTCGGCGCCTACGTTCACGACGCCTCCTGACGTCGGCGCCTACGGTTCGGGGCGGGCGGGTTGGTCGACAGGCCCGTTCAGGCCGGGATCTGCTTGAGCAGGCTCCGGGCCTTGGCCACCCAGACGCGCTCGCGCTTCCGTTGAAAGGCCGGGGCGTGTGCGTCGTCGTTGAGCACTTCGCGCAACTCGGCCCGCGCGCGGTCCGCCTCGCCCTGCCGCCAGCAGAGTTCGGCCAGTTGCACCCGGGCCCGCGCGTAGGTGTGGTGCTCAAGCACGCGGAGCCAGGCCGTCCGGGCATCCTCCACCCGACCCAGCACGGCATAAGTTTCGGCCAGCGCCATGAGCGTGTGGCCGAAGTCGTGGTCGGGTTCGACGGCACAGACCTGCTCGAGCCAGGGCAAAGCCTCGGTCGTGCGTCCTTGGCGAAGGAGGCATTGCCCGAGGTGCGCCCGGGTGTCGAGGTCGTCGGGTTCCCGTGCCAGCGCGGCCCGGTAGCTGGCCTCGGCGGGGGCCAGCTTGCCTTGCTGGAAATAGACATCGCCGAGGTCGGCGTGGTCGCGGGCGTTGTCGAGGTGGTGAATGCGGTCCTGGAGTTCCTGGATCCGCTCGCGGGTGCGCACGCCGGGCAACTCGAAACCGCGGACCGGGCCGGCGGTGGCGCGGTACACGAGGAAGAAGTAGAGCGGGGCGTTGAGGGGCGCGAACAGGAAGATGAAGAACGCCCACAGCCACTCGCCGCGGCGGAGGGCGTCCACCAGCATCCACAAGGCGAACAGGCCAAAGAGCAGGAGCAGCGGGCTGCGCCAGGAAAACCACTCGAAGAAGAGCGCCAGCATGGCCCGGCCCTCCACCCGCGGTTCAGACCCACGACTCGAGGGTTTCCACGCTGGCAGCAGAAGGGCCGGTCTCGGCCAGCAGCGGCACTTCGGGGTTGCGGAAATCGATGCGGGCGAGGGCGACGTACTGGTGGAAGAGATCGGTGTTCTGCAGGAATCCCTTGAACCGCGCGGCGCCCGGCCCGAACGCCAGGACGGGCACGTAATCCGCCGTGTGTTCGCCGCCGGTCCAGCCCACGCCGTTGTGGTTGGCGAGGAGCTGGCCCAATTGCAGCGAGACCGAGTTCATCGCCTCGTACATCACCAGGCCTTTCTTGGCGAAGAAACTGGCGAGGAACGCTGCCTTGCGGTCCGGCGCCTTGTAGCCCGTAGTCTCCGCCAGCACTTCCTGGATCTTGCCGGCCGCTGGATTGCTTCCCACGCGGCGACTGATCTCGCCGAAGGAGGCCCGGGCTTTCGTCACGTTGGCAAACAGCGGCGGCTTGCTGCCGAACGTGCCGCCGGAACCGTTCAACCCGGGATTGGCCGTGCCATGGTCGGTGGTGATGATCAAGAGCGTGCCCGGCTCGGCTCGCTGGAACTCGAGACAGGCCTCGAGGGCCTCGTCGAACGCCACGACGTCCTGCACGGCGGCCGCAATGTCGTTCGCGTGCGCGGCGTGGTCCACGCGTCCGCCCTCGATCTGCAGGAGGAACCGGTCTTCGCGACCCAGTTTCTGCAGGGCGCGCCGGGTCATCTGGGCGAGGGTGGGGACCTCTTTGCGGAGCCGTGCGTCGTGCTGGTGATCCAGGGTGTAGGGCAGGTGGCTGGAACTGAAAGTGCCCAGCCACGGCTGGTCCAGGTGGGCCTGGTCGAGCTGGCTGGCCTGCGTCATGACCGCGTAGCCGGCGGTGCGGTAATCCGCATATAGATCCCGCTTGTCGGTCCGCTGGGCCGGGTCGAAGAACTTCTTCCCGCCGCCGAGCAGCACCTCGATGCGGGCCGCGAGGTATTGGGCGGCAATGGACTCGGCTTCTTCGCGTTTGGCAGTGGCAGCGAAGCCGGCGGGGGTGGCGTGCGTGATCTCGGTGGTGGTCACCAGGCCGCGTTTCCAGCCCGCCTCGCCGAACACCAGGTGCAGGGGGCGGAGCTTCCGGCCGTCCGGCAACAGGTTCAGACTCCCGTTCATGACCCGCGAACCGCTGCCCCAGGCGCTGGAGGCCGCCGCTGAGTCCGTCACCAGCGAGTTGAGCGACCGCACATTCATGAAAGCCTGCTCGACCTCCGGCCGCCCCGCCAGTTCGAGCCATCGCAAGCCCCGACCGCGCGTCATCGTCGAGAAACAGTCGCCCAGAGTCAGCGTGCCGCTGCTGGTGCCGTCGGCGACGAGGTGGATGATGTGGCGGGGGATGGCATCGGCATCCTGGCGGGAGACTTCGGCGGCCCGGACCACGGCCGGCGCACCGGCGGAGGTGGCGGCGGCCAGCATCCCGGCCTGCTTCAGGAAGAGACGGCGACTGTTCATGCTGGGAACAAACTAGGCAACGAACCGCGCCTTGCCAACCCCGATCTCCGTCCCGGCCGCGGTCGCAACGCCATCCCGCGATCACGGTCCGGACGATCGGGCTCATGCGGGCCCCGGTTTCCGCGGGTAGGCTGCGCCCTTGGCGTGCGCGTCGGCGACGGTTACTGTCGCGTCCGATGACGTTGTCTGCGATCCAACCCCCACCGCCAGCCGCGGCCGGCGCCGCGCCGCGGCCGCGGCTGCCCGACTGGCTCCGGATGCGGTTGCCGACCAGCGAGAGCTTTGGCCGCACGCAACAACTCCTCGGCGAACTGCGCCTCCACACCGTGTGCGAGAGTGCGCAGTGCCCGAACCATTGGGAGTGTTGGAGCCGCGGCACCGCCACATTCATGATCGGCGGCGACCGCTGCACCCGGGCCTGCCGATTCTGTGCCGTGACCACCGCCCGTCCGCTGCCGCTCGAGGCGGATGAACCCCGGCGGGTGGCGGAGGCGACACAGCGCTTGCGGTTGCGGCATGTCGTGATCACGGCCGTGGCCCGCGATGATCTTCCCGACGGCGGGGCGGATCATTTCCGGCGGACCATCGAGGCGGTGCGCGAACGCAACCCGGGAATCGTGATCGAGGTGCTTACACCGGACTTCAACGCCGATCCCGCTGCGCTCGAGGTGGTCTTGGCCGCCCGGCCGGCGGTGTTCAACCATAACCTCGAGACGGTGCGTCGGCTGACGCCGGCCGTGCGGCATCGCGCCACCTACGACCGCTCGCTCGCCGTGCTGCGCATGGTCAGGGAACGTGCCCCAGCGGAACTGCATACGAAATCCGGGCTGATGCTCGGGTTGGGCGAACGCCCCGACGAAGTCCTCGAGGCGATGCGGGACCTGCGCGGGGTGGGCTGCGATCGGTTGACGCTCGGCCAGTACCTGCAGCCGACGCGCTCGCACCTGCCGGTGGTCGAGTTCGTGCGCCCGGAACAGTTCGCGGCGTACGATCGCGCCGGACGCGAAATGGGCTTTGTCCATGTGGCCAGCGCGCCGAAGGTGCGGAGCTCGTACCACGCTGACGAAGCGGTTGCCGTGGGGGTCAACTCGACGATGACGATTGTCCGCTAAAGACGCGAACCGGCGCGAAAGGGAACGGCTACGGATGCCCGGCCACGGAGGCTCCCCACCCGGCGAGGTCTTGACTACGCTTCCTTCTTTGGCGGTTTTTGGCGAGGTTCGCGGGCAAAGCGTGTGTGGGGTGAGTCTCGTCACCTCGACTCCTACGAGGTTGGTGGGGAGCTGAGTCTCGTCACCTCGACTCCTACGGGGGCTGGCTGGGAGGTTGACGGGCGGGTGGCGGGGCGGTTTGACTGACGGGCATCATGCATGTCCCCCTCGTTTCGCGGCGGATTCGTTGGTGTGCCAGTGGGTTGTTGATCAGCCTGGTGGGCTCGCTGGTTACGGCCTGGGGCGCGACGTTGCCCCGGTTCGACTTCCAAGTCGCCGCAGAAGTTGCGGCCTGGAAGCTCACGCATCACCTGGACGAACCCGAGTCCACCGCCGAAGGCATGCGCCTGACCCTCCGCGGCCACGACCCCTACGTCTTCGGCCCGCCCCGAGATTATCCGGCCGGCCAACCATTGTGGCTGCATCTGCGGCTCAAGTCGGACCAGGGCGGGATGGCGCAGGTGTTCTATTACCCGGCCGATCGCCACGCGACGGAGGAACACTCGGTGCGGTTCACGGTGCGTGGGGGTGGCGAGTGGAACGAAGTCAAGGTGCGGTTGCCCGCGCTCGGGCCTCAGCATCGGTTGCGCTTGGATCCGCCCGGCAGCGGCGGCGTGTGTGTGGTCGAACGGTTGTGGTGCACCGAGCGGACTCAGTTCACCGCGCCGGCCTGGCCGCGTCCGGAAGTTCCCGAACTGGGGGACGAACCCGTCGCGATTGAGAGCGGCGACCTGAAGGTGGTGCATAGCGAGCAGCGGTTTGGCGCGTTCCGGGTCGAGGTGGCGGGCCAGGCGATGGCGGTGGGCCACGCCGAACCGTGGGTGGGATACGTGAGGAACGGAACACCCCGCTGGTTCGCCGTAAACGGGGAAGGGGCGACGGTGGTGGTGAGCGGACAGCCGTTGAGCCGGCTGGCGGATGCGCAGGTCGGTGGGTATCTCCGGACGCGCGTGAGCTGCGCCGATCCGGACGGCGGACGTTGGCAGTTCGAGCTGACGTTCCGGCTGAACACCGCGGGGGCGCTCGAGTTCGAGTCCGTCGTCCGCTGCGACCAGGAACGCGAGGTGTTGTATCTGCCGCTCGTGACCTTGCTGCCCGGCCTCGGCAGCTACGGCACCAACAAGACGCAGGCGCTGTTGGCCGGAGTCGAGTACCTCGAGAACGAACCGAGCAGCTCGACAGCCGACCTCAATCCGCCGGGATCCGACCGGCAGGTAGCGGACACCGCGAAGCTGACATTCCCCCTGATGGCGGTGGCGGCTCAGGACCGTTATCTCGGGCTGGCTTGGAACCAGCCGCCCGGGGCCCCGACGTGCGCCGTGTTCGATTCCCCCCGACCGGCTCTTCCATTCGGGTGCGCATCTCATGGGCCTGCTGATGCCCGGCTCCGATGGCTCGAATCGCGAGGAGCACAGCCTTCTGCCTTACGACACCTTGCGGCTGCGGGCGGATCAACGCGTGGGCGTCAGTGGTTTGCTCCTCGGCGGTCGCGGCTCGACGGTGGTGCCCGCGGTGCAGGAGTACGTGCGGCGGTACGGGCTGCCACCGTTGCCGGCCGTTCCCGGCGGGACGGAAGGCTACCTCGAACTGGCCGCGCGGGGCTGGCTTGATTCAGACATCCGCGACGGCGCCCGATATCGGCATGCGGCGCCCGGTTTTCCAAGTCAACCGGCCGCAGACGCCGCGTTGTATCAGGACTGGCTGGCGACGCGCGTGGGTGACACTGCGCTCGCGGAACGGCTCGAAGCAGCGGCGCGCGCCGCGCTTGAGCAAGTGCCGGCCACACGACTCAACTTCGCCCAGGTCGGGCATGTCCGGTATCCGGCGCCGGCGCTGGTGTATGGTTCGGTGCCGGCGCAACTCGCCCGGGCCGAGGAGAACGGACGCGCGTTGCTGGGACGCTTCGCCGCCGAGGGCCTCGTCCGGTATCAGCAATCGCCGAACGGACTCGATTATGGTCGGACGCACTGGGCGTCCGATGCCAACGGCCTGACGGCACAGGTGCTGGGCGTGGTTCTGGACGAGGCCGCGTTCACCGGTGACCCCGGATTGATCGAGGCCGGTCTGCGCCATCTGCGGGCATTGACCGAGCGCTATCGGGGCGGAGTGCCGCGCGGGGGCGCAGACGTGGGAGATCGCCCTGCACACGCCGGACATCCTGGCGGCTGCGCACTTGGTGCACTGCTATGTGCTCGGGTACGAGCTGAGCGGAGATGCGGCCTGGCTCGAGGAGGCGCGCCACTGGGCGTGGTCCGGCGTTCCGTTCGTCTATCTCAACGCCCCGACGTCCGAGCCGATCGGGCTGTACGCAACCACGCCGGTGTTGGGCGCCACACAGTGGGTCGCGCCGAACTGGATCGGGCTGCCGGTGCAGTGGTGCGGACTGGTCTATGCCGAGGCGCTGTACCGGCTCGCCCGCCATGATGCGTCGGGACCGTGGACCCGGCTTGCCGACGGCATCGCCGTGTCCGGGATTCAGCAGACGTACCCCGCCACCGCGCCGCCGTCGGTCGGGCTGTTGCCGGACAGTTTCAGTCTGCGCGGCCAGACGCGGAACCCGGCGGACATCAATCCGGCGACCCTCCCTCGCGCCCGCGTTGCGGGCCTTGCAGCAGCCGCTCATTTACGACACGCGGGCCTTGCTTCGCGCCGGCTTGCGCGTCCATGCCCCCGGCGAGTTGGACCAGATCGAGGAAGGCCCGGACCGAGCCCGGTTTCGGGTGCGCGGCTGGTCGAAGCGCCCCTATTTCGTGGTCGTCAACGGGCTGCGACAAACCCCGCAGTTGCGGCTCGACGGTCGCCCGACCGCCCTCGCGTCGCCGCACGAGTACCAGGCGGCGGCGGGCCGCTTGATCCTCCGGCTGGAAGGGGTGGCGACAGTGGAGTTGGCTCTCGCCGGATTCACCTTCCTCGAAGGGCCGGTCAACGGGGTGATCCTCGAACGCGCGGGCAAGCGGCTGGCCGTGTATGGCGATCCGACGGGCGAACAGACCGACGTGGATACGGTGCTGCTCACCCACGCCCGCCGGGATGTGACCTGGGCCGCGCAACGATGGGTCGACGCGGGGGCGAAGGTGGTGGCGCCGGCGAAGGAAGAGGGGTTGCTGGCGAGGCCGACGGAGTTCTGGGACGCGTGGCGCGAGCAGCGCTTCCACGATTACGCGCAGCAGAGTTCGAAGTGGCCCGCGCAAACCCTCCCCGTCGGTCGCACGGTTCAGGGAGGTGACCGCTTCGAATGGGAAGGCCTGCGGTTTCATATCCTCGACACGCCCGGCTACACGCGCGGGGCGGTGAGCTACTGGGTGGAACTGGGAGGTCAGAGGCTCGCGTTCACCGGCGACCTGCTTCGCGACGACGGTAAGCTTCAGGACTTGTTCAGCCTGCAGGACGCGATTCCCGGAGCGCGCGTCGGTGGCTATCACGGTTGGGCGGGGCGGTTGGGCGCCTGGGTCGAGAGCTTGAATGCGCTGGCGGCGACCAAGCCCGACCTGCTCGTGCCGGCCCGCGGCCCGGTCATCCGCGACCCCGCGGCAGCGATGGTGCGGGCCTTGGAGCGCGTCCGGGCGGTTTACGCGAACTACCTCTCGATTGACGCGCTGCGCTGGTACTTCAAGGATGAGCACATCCTGGCCAAGGCCCGCCGGGTCCTGGGCCCGGATGCCCGCGTGGACTGGATGCCCATGGCCGAGACGCGGCCGTTACCGGACTGGATCCGGGCGATCTCGAACAGCCGGCTCCTGCTGGCGAAGAGCGGGGCCGGCTTGCTCATCGATTGCGGTGGCAAGGGCATCGTCGAGGAACTGCGCAAACTCCATGCCGCAGGGACTCTCCAGTCGGTCGAACACGCGTTCATCACGCATTATCACGACGATCACACCGATGCCCTGCCCCTGCTCGTCGAGGCGTTCGGCACGCGGATTCATGCGTGTGGCAGCCTGATCGATGTGCTCGAGCGGCCCGGCGATTACCGGTTGCCCTGTTTGACCCGCAACCCGGTGCGGGTCACGACCCCGCACGCGGACCGGGAGACGTGGCACTGGGAGGAGTTCCGGCTCACCATCTTCGATTTCCCCGGCCAGACGCTGCATCACAACGGTCTGCTGGTGGAACGGGAGGGCAGCGAAGCCTTCTTCTTCGCCGGCGACTCGTTCACGCCGTCCGGAGTGGACGATTACTGCCTGCAGAACCGCAACTGGCTGGGCGAGGGTCGGGGCCACCTGCGGTGTCTTGGAGTGGTCGAGACGCTGCCGGCCGGCTGCTGGCTCATCAACCAGCATGTCGATCCAGCCTTCCGGTTCGCGCCCGACCAGATTCAGCGGATGCGACGCACGCTCGAAGAACGGCAGGTGTTACTGGCGGACCTGATTCCCTTCGACGATCCCAACTACGGCCTGGATGAAGGATGGGCGGTGCTGCATCCGTACGCCGTGGAGCGACCGGCCGGGCAGGCGGTACGCTTCGAACTGCGGCTGACGAACCACTCGCCCCAGCCACGGACCTACTGGACCCGGGTTCAGGCCCCGGCGGGATGGGCCGTGGCGGTGGGTGACGCTGCGCGGATTGGTGCCCGGGCCGAAGGGGTGATCCCGATCACCGTCTCGGTCCCGGCGGGGACAGAACCGGGCCTGCGCGTGATCACGGCGGACGTGGCCTGGGAGGGGGGCGAACTCCGGGACTGGGCCGAGGGACTCGTCGAGGTGAAAGACAATGGGGTCAAACATTGACATTTGACAATTCCCGCCGGGCGGCGGCAAGCGGAGCGGGGCGGATAGAATGTCAAATGTCAATGTTTGACCCCATTGCCGCCTCAGGCTGTTCAGTATTCCCGCGAGCGCTTCACGCCGGGCTGGGGCTGGGGGTAGTGACCTGCGGCGTCGGCCAGGAGGGGGCGGGCGACTCGAATGTCAACTGGTCCACGCCCGGCGCGAACTCTTCCTCGCCGGCGAGCAGGTCGTCATACTCGACAATCTGGCCGGTGTGAACTGCCTTGCGGCCCATCGCCACGACCAGGCTTGCCTGGGCGCCGCGCGGCACTTCGTTGAAGGGCTGGTTCTTCACGATGGCTTCGACCAAGTGATCCCACTCGAGCTGGTAAGGATTGGGTTCCGGCTGGGGCGCAGCCCAGAGCAGATCGGCGCGGCTGACGTTATAGCCCTTGAAGAGGCGGCAGCGGGCGGGCGTGTGGACGAAGGTCGAGATCACCGCCGAGCCCTTCGTTCCCAGGGCGTAGCTGGCGAATTCCTCGTGGCAACCCGGCATGTAGCGCGAGTAGGCAAAGAGCTTCGTGCCGTCGGCGAAGGTGTACTCGACGGAATAGTTGTCGAAGTTCTGGTCCACGGCCCCGCCGCGATAGAGCCGTGCGCCCTGCCCCTGGGCCCGCACCGGCCAGGCCCCTTTCATCCAGCAACACTCGTCCACGTTGTGGGCGATGTAATCGTGGAAGACGCCGCCGCTGGCCCAGAAGAAGCCGAGGTAGCGCTGGACCTGGTAGAGCAGTTCGCTCTGATTCGCCGGGCGCGGCCCCACAAAGCCCGCCGGCGCGACTTGTCGGTAGGTCCGCAGGGTGGTGAGTTCGCCGATGACGCCCGACTGGATCCGGGCGAGCAGCTCCTTGCGCGCCTCGCAATGCCGGCACATCAGGCCCACGCCCACCTTGAGGTTCTTCCGGGAGGCCTCCTCGGCGAGGGCGAGCATCCGGCGGGTGGTGGGGCCATCCACGGTGATCGGCTTCTCCATGAACACATGCAGCCCGCGCGTGATGGCGTAGGCGAAGTGCGGCCAGCGGAACGCGACGGGCGTGGTCAGGATCACGATGTCTCCGGGTCGCAGGCAATCCATGGCCCGGCGGTAGGCGTCGAACCCGAGGAAGCGGCGGTCCGGGGGCACGTCCACCTGGGCGGGGTCGATGCTGGCGATCCAACTGTCCGCGGTGCCTTGCTGGCGTGGGGTGGTGGCACTGCGGAGGGTTTCGTAGCTGCGGTTGAGTCGCTCGGAGAAGACGTCGGCCATGGCGACCAGCTTGAGGCGGGCCACGGTGGTGGCGAGGGCATTGGCCGCGGCGCCGGTTCCCCGTCCGCCACAACCGATCAGCGCCACCTGGAGGACGTCACTGCCGGCCGCGTGGACGGCGGGCAGTTCGAGCTGGGACAAGGCCGACACGGCGGCCAGGGCGCCCGCGGACTGGAGGAACTCGCGGCGGGTGGAGGCGGGCACAACGGGAGGAGGATTCGGGATCATGGCGGGAGGATGGACTTTCTGGGGCGGAGTCTGCCTGGCACGCAGCCACGAGGGAAGCAATTCCCGGTTCCAGGACCTGGCGCGACGTCGTCTCCACCCTTTGCCCCGCACACGGCCTACACGGATGTCCTGGACGTCCCCCTCGACCCGGAAAGAACTTGACATCAGAAAAGCTGAATCGATTCACTTACAACATGATGCGAGTCACTGTGGGTTGGGCGCTGAGCTGGGGAGCGCTCGGCTACGGCTGCTTTCTCCTCTCGGCGGCGCATCCCCCGCTACCCCTCACCACGTCACGCACTCTGAACCACGCCACCGCCGGGCTCGCTTGGGACGGGGCGCGGGAGGTGCTCTACCTCACTTCAGCCGCCGACCGACAACTGCTCCGACTTCGCCTGCTCGACGGGACGGAAACGGGCCGCCTGGACCTGCCTCGCACGCCCGAGGCTATAACCCTGTCCCCGGACGGTTCCCGCCTTTACGTGGCGGGCGTCGCGCGGCCGCACGATGACATGTGGTTCGACCCGCAGGAGGGCTATCTGATGGTCATCGCCCCGCCCACCTTGACGCTGGAAGCGGAGTACGTGCTGGACCTGGACCCGCTGAGCCTGGTCGCCACGGACGACGGGTTGGTGGCGGTGGCGGGGGATCGGGGCAATGGACCCGGTTGGTGACCTTCGATGCGCGCCAGGGGACGGCCACCGGGGCTGAGCTGGGCGTCGTGTACATGGCCAACCGGCTGACGCTCCATCCTTCCCAGCAATGGCTGTATCTCGGTGATCCGGACTCCCTCTACCGCCTCGATCTCGACCCGGCGGCGCGGTACTTCTGCCATTCGGACGGCGAGATCGTGAGCGCGCCGCAGGGCCTGTGGCGCACCTATGTGCTCCCCGGCTCGAACCGGTTGCTGGATTCGGGTGGCCGGGTCCACGCGCTTTCCGCGGTCCGCACCAACGACCTCCAGTCTGCCACCGCCCTGCCGGTCACCGCGATCACGGCGGCTGCCATGGACCCGGAGAACTCGTCGGTCTTCGTGGTGGACGGGTTCCAGACGCTGCACCGGTTCCACGCCGAGACCCTTCTGGCCGCCGGCTCTTACGAACTGGTTCAACAACCGGTGGACCTCTTCGCCACCCGCACGTCGGTCTATGCACTGGCTTCGTCCGCCACCCGGTCCGTGTTCGCAGCGTACGCGAATCCCGCGCGCGGCGCCGCCACCAACCAGCCGCCGGTGGCCGCCTTCACCGGGTCGCCCGACCCGGCCACCACCCTCGAGTGGGTGCGCTTCGACGCGGGCGCGAGCACCGATGACGGGCCGTCCGCGGATCTGAGCTATTCCTGGGACTGGGACGACGACGGGGTCTTCGACGTCGTGCTCACCAACGCGCCGGTGGTTCTCCGGGGGTTCAACTTGGCGGGGACGCATCCTGTGACCCTGCGTGTCACGGATGCCCATGGCGCCGCTTCCACGGTGCGGCGGGAGGTGGGTGGTGACCCTGGTCCCGGATCCGGGCAGGACGAACGTGATCCACACCGCCTTTGAGCTGCCGTTTGCCGTCCAGGACCTGGTCTTCGATCCCGTCCGGCCCCGGCTTTATGCCAGCGATGCGTCAGGCCACCGCATCGTGTGGGTGAACCTCGACACCGGCCGGATCGAGCGGCAGTACGACCTGTTCCATCCCCGGACCGGCTGGCGGTGACGCCGGACGGCCGCTGGCTCTACGCCGGTCTGCTCACGCGGCCCCATGGCATGTCCGATTTCGGCGCGCAGCACGGGTTCATCGCGGAGTTCGACCTCGAGGCGGGGGCGAAGACCCGGGAGTTTCCCGTCGAGATCGATCCATGGGACATCGCTGCCACCGACGCCCGGAAGCTGGTGATCAGCTCGGGTGCGGGGCAGTTCGCCCACGCGGTGTCGTACGACGCGGTGACTGGCGAGCTCCGCAC
Source organism: Verrucomicrobiota bacterium (assembly GCA_027493615.1). Lineage (GTDB taxonomy): Bacteria > Verrucomicrobiota > Verrucomicrobiia > Limisphaerales > J093 > DSVZ01. The sequence goes on along the minus strand of JAOSKK010000012.1, from coordinate 196,016 downwards.
GCGGTTCCAGACGGCAGCCTTCCAGCCCGTGCTGCTGCATCCGGCGGGCGACCGCGTCCTCTTCCTCAGCGCGCACACGGCCGGCGCGTACGCCACGGAGTATCCCGTGGACCCGGACACCGGCGCGCTCGGGGAGGCCCGGGGCTTCGGCAACCTCACCGTGCAGCCCCCGTTCCTCTACAGTCCGGACGGTGGATCGCTGGTCTCGTACAGCGGTTTTGTGTTCCCCCGTTGGTTGTGGGCGCGACGGGTGATGTGGAGCCGAAGGCCATCCTCGCGGAAAGGCCCTTCAGGGCCCTCCTGTTCGACGCCCCGCAACGACCGGTCTGCTACGCGAGCGCCGGGCGAGACCTCCCACCTCTTCCACGCCCGCACCTTCGAGTGGATCGGGTCGGTGGCGTTGCCCCATGAACCGCGCGACCTGGGGCGGCTCGGGACACGGTTGTTTGCGACGTCGGTGGCGGCAACGGTCACCCGTCTCCACGAACTGCCCAATCCCGCCCTTGGCAGCGAGGGCAACCAGGCGCCCGTGGCGCGGCTCGAGGTCGCCGCCGGGGAACGTCTCACCCGCCGGCCGGTGGTCTTCGACGGCAGCGGTTCCACGGACGACCAGACGGCGTTTTCCGCGTTGTTGTATCGGTGGGATGCCGACGGAGACGGCGCGTATGACACGCCCTGGACCAACACCGTGTCGATCACCCGGCAGTATCTCCTGCCGGGGACGTACCGGGTGGGAATGGAAGTCCGGGACGAGTGGGGCGAGACCGCGCAGGCGCAGCAGACGGTGGTGATCGCCGAAGCGATTGACGCAGGGGTGATCCGCCCGAGCACCAGCCCTGGGTGCTGCCGTTTGCGGCGGCGGACGTCGCGTTCGATCCGGTGCGCCCCCGGCTCTGGCTGAGCGATGCCACCAGCGGCGGGGTCGTGCGCCTGGACCTGACGGGGGCCGCATGGAAAAGCGCTGGGAGTTCCCACACCCGGTCGAGTCGCTAGCAATGAGGCCGGACGGCCGCCGGCTGTACGCCGCGGTGCTGGCGCATCCCCACGATGTGTACTGGTTCGACCAGACGGGCTACGTCGCCGAGTTCGACCTCGACGCCGACGCGCTGTTGCGGGTGTTCGCCGTCAATCTGGACCCCGGGGATCTGGTCGCGACGGACAACGGCCTGCTCCTGGTCGCAGGCGGTTCGGGGCAGTGGACCTACGTCCAGTCCCATGTGGTGGCCACCGGTGTGCTCGTGGGGCAGACGCCGATGTACAACGGCGCTACCCTCCGTCTGGCACCCTCGCAGCAGACGCTCTTCGCCGCCGCGGTGTGGGACAACCCGGCGCACATCCGCCGGTTCGGCTTCAACCCCCAGACGGGCGCGCTGTCGGCGGGGGCGTCCTCGCCGTCGTTTTCGCCCGAGATCCAGGGTGTCGGCGGCCAGGTCTTCGTTCTCCCGGGTGAAACCCGACTCCTGGGGGGCGGCGGCAGCATCTACAACAACGCCCCCGGTGCCGCCGACGACCTGCGGGTGAACGGCGCGCTCGGTCTGCAGCCGGTGGTGGACTATGCGCCCCTGCCGGGCCGCGGTGAATTCCTGGCCAGCGACGGCCAGCGGATCGGCTTGTTCCGCGCCGACACACTTGCTCCGGTCAGCCTGCTCCAGCTCGGACGACCCGCGCGTTCGTGGGCGCCCGGCCGGAGGCGCACTACACCGTCAGCATCGAGGCCGGCCGCACGGACGTTGCGCGCCGGCTCTATCCCGCCACCGATCCCGCGACGAATCTCCCCCCGACGGTGGCCTGGCTCGAGCCGGGCAACGGCTCGGTCTTTCCGGTCGCCACGGTCCTCCGGCTGGCGGCCGTGCCCGAGACGCCGACGGCGGCATCCAGCGCGTCGAATTCCGCGGGCAGCAAGAGGTCCTCGGCGCGGTGACCAACCACCCGTTCGCGCTCGAGGTCTCGGCCCTCGCGGCCGGCGACCATGTGCTGACTGCCCTGGCCATCGACAACCTCGGCGCCACCAGCGCCCCCGTGGAACTGCGGCTCCGGGTCACTCACCGGCCCGCCATCCGGTGGATCACGCCCGTCGAGCCCGCGGTCTGGGACGCGGGCACCAACGGCACGTTCGAAATGGCGGCCAGCGATCCGGACGGCACGGTGGTCCGGGTCGAGTTCTTCCGGGAGAATCTGGAACCCGCCAACTGGGTCGCAACGATCACGAACGCCCCGTGGGCGTTGGTCTTCTCGAACTTCACCGCCGCCACCACCTTCTACGCGCGGGCGGTGGACAACGACGGCGTGACCGCGAACACCCCACCCCTGCTGGTCCAACTCGCGGGTCCCGCGGGTGACGAGTTCTACCGACCGTTCGAGCTGTCCGGCCTCCACGCCACCGCGCGCGCCTCGAACCGTGCGGCGACCGTCCAGCAGTTCGAGAACCCCCTGCTGGCCGGGGCGTCGCAGCGCACGCTGTGGTGGACCTGGACCGCTACCGCGAACGGCGTTTACCACTTGAGCACACGGGGCAGTTCATTCGATACCGTGCTCGGCCTCTTCACCGGCGCCAACGTCGCCGCACTCGGCACCGTGGGCGTGAACAACGACGAACTCGGCTGGCCGCCCACCAGCCTCGTCAAGTTCACCGGCATCGCCGGCCGCCAGTACCGCATCGCGGTGGACGGCTTCCGCGAGGCCGCCGGCGACGTGCTGTTGACCCTCGCCCTCGAGACGCCGCTGCCCAGCCCGCCCCCAAACGACGCTTTCGCCGACCGGGCCGTCCTCGCCGGTGCCGAGGTCAGGCTGGACGGATCGAACGCGGCCGCCACCGCCGAGTCCGGCGAACCCGCCCACGCAGGCCTCGCCGCTGGTGCGTCCGTCTGGTTCGATTGGACCGCCCCCACCAACGGCACGGTGCGCGCCCGACTCGGTCCGGTCACCTTCGACTCAGTCCTCGCAGTCTACACCATCACGGGCAGACGCTGCACACCCTTCGGGCGCTGGCCAGCAACGACGACGACCCCGCGGGCGGCCGCGGAAGCCGGGCGATCTTCCACGGCAGCGCGGGCACGCGGTACATCATCGCCGTCACCGGTTACGCCGGCGCGACCGGCGCCTTCACCCTCGAACTCGTGCAAGTCTCCTCCCCGCCCGGACCGCCCGCGAACGACGCTTTCGCCAGCCGGATCGCCGTCGAAGGCGCCCGCTGGCAGGTCGAGGGTTCGAACGTCGGCGCCACCGTCGAACCGCTCGAGCCGTGGCTGGGATCGCCGCCCAACCGGGCTACCGTCTGGTGGCGCTGGCGCGCTCCCGGTTGGGGCAGAACTTACATCCAGGTGGTCGGGGGCGGCTTCACGGCGCGCGTCGCTGTGTTCACCGGCACCGCCGTGAACAGCCTCCAGCAGGTCGCCCTCTCAACCGACTCGGGCAAATTCAGTGCCCTCGAATTCGAGGCCGTGGCCGGCTGCGACTACGCGATCGTGGTGGATGGTTCGTTGACGTCCACGGGGGCGTTCCTGCTGTTCCTTGACGCCCCGGTGTTGTTGCGACCTCCGTCGCTCGCGCTCAGGACCGCCCCCGGGGCCGATCCCGGTCTGGTCACCGTTGGCGCGTGGTCCGGCACGGGGGTCATCCTCCGCTCCACCGACCTCGCGACGTGGGAACCAGTGTCCACGAACGCGTTCGTCCCGGGTGCCGTGGTACCGCTCCCGGCACGCCAGCAACCGCTGGAGTTCTTCCGGGTGCCGGATCGACTGACGCGGCGAGAAGGGGTCAGTTCTTGATATTGTCAACTCCACGGGGCGTCGCACGTTCCACCAGAGCGCTCCGGCAGCGGAGTCGAACGCGACGGTTCGGCATGACCGGCGAAGGACCTGGGTCGGGAACAGACGACTGGAGACTTCTGGGGCCGCGAATTGGAGCGCTGGCAAAGATCATGCTAAGTAATCTCTTATGAGACCTGAGCAGCCCGGAGCCGACGAGACCAGGCGCGGTTTCACCCGACTCGAACTGTTGGTGCTACTGACCGTTCTCGCGCTGCTGGTCGCGGTCGCCACCCCGGTCCGCGGCAGCACGGGGGCTGCGAAATCCCTGGTCTGCATGGAGAACCTGCGCCGGTTGTCCGCCGCGTGGATGCTCTACGCGGACGAAAACGACGGCCAGTTCGTCGGCAACTACCACGGCGGTTTCTCCCCACTCGCGAGCGCCACCGCGCGCCCCTGGGCGGTAGGTTGGCTGGACTGGAGCACCAGCACCGACAACACGAATGTTCTGTATCTCACCACCCTTCGCTATGCCGCGCTATCTCCGTACCTGGGTCCGGACGCGTCCGTCTACAAGTGCCCGGCGGACGATTACCTCAGCCCGGCGCAAGCCGCGCGGGGTTGGAGCGGCCGCGTCCGCACGTACTCGCTGAGCGTGGCCTTCGGCGAGGGCAACGCCGAGACCGGCCCCGTCAGTCCCGAGACAGCCCACCTGCTGCGCAGGAGCGACCCCATCTGGCCCAGCCCCCAAGAGGCCTTTGTCTTCCTGGATGAACACCCGGACAGCATCAACGATCCCCTCTTCCTCGTACCGAACTCGCCGCAGAACATCGTGGACCTCCCCGGGTCGCATCACGAGGGCGCGGCGTGGTTCACCTTTGCCGACGGCCACCTCGAACTGCGCCGCTGGGAAAGCCCCGAACTGAGGCGGCCCGTGCGGCTCCGGCCCGACGTCAACGTGTTCGTTGCGCCGGGCAACCCGGATTTGCAGTGGCTGCTGGACCACACGCCGCAACGGTGAGCGCCAACCCGAACCCTTGCCTGCTCCGCCCCATGAAGCCTCGTCTCGTCGCCGCGCTGGTTCTCCTGCCGGCCGCCCTATTACCGCTGCGGGCCCAGGCTCCCCCGCCTCGGCTGCTCGGGGCGGCCACAACGGCGCTCGAAGCCATCCCGGCGCCCGAACTCACGTTGCTCAAGGCCCTCTCGGACGACGGTCGTTGGCTGCTGTTCACGTCGACAAGCGAGCGCCTGACGGCGCACGACGCGAACACCGCCGCGGACGCCTTTCTGTTCGACCGCACAAGTGGGAAGGTAACTCTGGTCAGCCGCGACGCCACCGGTTGGTCGGGGAACGGGACATCGCTGGCGGCGGGTGCCTCCGCGGACGCTAGCTGGATCGTGTTCTTGAGCCGCGCCTCGAACCTGGCAAGCCCGGACACGAACGACACGTGGGACGTCCTGGTTCATGAGCAGGCCACCGGCCAAACGCGGTTGGCCAGCCTGACGGACGATGGCGGCAGTTCGAGCGGTCCAACCTCGGATCCGCTGATCTCCGCGGATGGGCGCCAAGTCATCTTTCGCAGCCCGGCCCAGGACCTGGCGCCCGGGGCGGTCCTCTCGGCCTACAACCTCTTCCGGCACAACCTGGAGACCGGCCAGACTGAGTGCCTGACGACCAATGTCCCGTCCGGAGGTCAGGTTCCCTGGCGTCTGAGTGCCTTCGCTGCGACACCGGAGGCAAAGGTCCTGGCCTTCACTGCGAACACGATCTCTGGATCGCCCGCCCGGAGCGTGGTGGTCTGGAAGGACCTCGCCACAGGTCAGTCCGTGGATTGCTCGGCCAACCTGCCGGCGGAGTTCGTTTCCACTCAACCCACGACACACGGCGTTCCCGCGCTCAGCGCCGACGGCCGATTTGTGGCCTTTCGCAGCGAGATGCAGGTCGGCGCGGCCACCCGACACGGTCTCTGTCTGCATGACGTCGAGCAGGCCACGACCACGCTTCTGAGCCTGCGCACGAACGACGTGCTGCGGCAGGCCTTTGCCGCGTCTGCCTTCCGCGCGGCGGTGAGTGCGGACGGTCGGTATCTGGCCTACTCCGCCCCCTTGCCCTTGTACGACCCGTCGGCGTCGGTCTTCACCAACGGCCCGTCGCAGGTCTATCTGTACGATGCGGAGAGCCAAACCACACATCTGATCAGCGCCGGGCCCGACGGCGTGACGCCGGCGGATGCCGATGCTGCGGACGTCCGCCTGACACCCGATGGCCGCAGCGTGTGGTTCGTCAGCCGCGCTGGGAATCTGGTGCCGGGAGGAACCGCGGATTCCCACCAGCTCTATGCGTGGGACCGGGACACGGGCGGGCTGCGTGTCGTTGCCGAGTTGGGAGTGACCGACCCCGGCGGGCGCTGGGTGATGAGTCGGAACGGCCAGTGGGCGGCCACCTTGACCGTCGATGAGGACGGCGCCCTGACGATCTTCTTTCCCGAGACGCCGGACACCGTGGCGGGCTCCGCGCGTCTGCTGCCGCTGGGCGGAGAGTCTGCGACGGGACGGGGGTGGGTTGGGGTGCAACCTGCGGGGGTCAGCGCCGATGGTCGCTACGTGGCGTTGACGGCGTTTCCACCGGGCCCTGCTGGTGAAGGAAGACACATGCAGGTCTATCTGCATGACACGCGGACGGGCGAGCGGCGCCTCGTGAGCCGGGACGCCGATGGAAACCTGGCGAACGGTCATCCAGCGATGCCGTCGCTCACCGCGGACGGCGCCAGGCTGCTGTTCGTCAGTCCGGCGACGAAGCTGGTTTCTGCCGACCTTGGCGCCGAGGTCGATGCCTTTGTGGACACAATCGCCACCGGTGAACGCGCGCGGCTCCGGCCGGTGAACCTGGCGACCGGTACTCACGTCCGGCCGCCCTGCCTCATCAGCCCCGAGGGCCGTTGGGCGTTCCTGACGTTCCAGGAAGTGACCCAGCCGGTCTCGCGTCTGGCGGATGTGGCCGGGGGGAGCTTTGCGCCTCCGTTCCCGGGTGTGGCGGCGGGTCAGCCGAGCTTCAGTCGGGATGGCCAGAAGGTCGCGGTGAGTCTCAGCACCAGCGTACTCAGCGGAGCGAATCCGCACATCGAGGTGCACGAGACCGCGGCCTGGTTTACCGGCGGCGGGCAACCGGTGACGGCGCTCTGGACCTCTGCCTCACCCGCCACCGAGCCAGTGTTGAGCGGCGACGGAACGCGCGTGGCGTACCTCCATATTTCGGCGAGGGGGACCAACGCCGTCGTGGTGACGGACTGGGCGAGAAACGAGGTTCTGTTTGCCCACCGCTTGAACCGACAGTTCCCGGCGAATCTGGGCCTCAGCGCGAACGGGCGCCGGGTGGTCTGGGCGTCGCCGGGGACGGAGCCAGGCAGCCCGACCCAGGCCTGGTGCGCGGAGGTCGAAACCGGCGAGGTGCAGTTGGTGAGTGTGGCCCAGGACGGGATCAGTCCAGGCAACGGCAACAGCAAGTTCACGGCGATCAGCGCCGACGGCCGGTACGTGGCGTTCGCGAGTCGCGCGGACAACCTGGTGCCGGACGACGGCAATGGCGCGAAGGACGTGTTTCTCCATGACCTGCAGGCCGGCCGGACGCTTCTGCTCAGCCGCTCGGGATCCGGCAGAGCGGGGGCTGGCTGGTCACTTCGGCCGTTCTTCAGTGCCGATGGGCGGCACGTCTTCTTTCTCAGCCATGCCCCGGACCTAGTCTCCGGAGATTTCAACCAGAGCGTTGACCTGTTCCAGGTCGAGATCTTGAGCGAGACCGGCCCGCTGCTGGTGATCCAGCGCGAGTTGACGACGGGCCGGGCCACGCTGCTGTGGAGCGGCTCCTCGGAGCAGCGGTACGTGATCGAATACACGGACGAACTGGGCGGGGAGTGGACGGTGCTGCCGGGCGAATTCACCGGCAACGCGACGGTGGATCTGGAGAGCGCCGGCTTGGCGCGTCGGTTCTTTCGGATGCGGCAACTTTGACAGGTACTGGCCCGACCGGTGGCAATCGATCCCATGAACTCCTCCTCCATAACGGTGCCAGTCCTGCTGGTGAGCGCTGGTTTGTTGCTGGGCATGTCGGGCTGCCGGCGTTCGGGGCCGGCGGCAACCGGAGGGCGGTACGAGGAGGAAAGCCAGTTCATCGTGCAGAGCCTGCTCGAGGATCTGCTGGGCATGACCCAATGGGCGGTGGCGGGAACCGTGGCAACGGATGCTTCCCGGCGCGTCCGTGTGGAGGAGGGTGAGGAAGCCGCCTGGGGGCATCCGGACTACCGCGTGAGCCTGCGCGGGAAGTCGGGGGGTGCGGATCAACCTTTCAAGCTCGTGATCGAGCGTCCCCTTTGGGATCCCGCCGTGTATGGTCCTGTGCTCGACGGGCTGTTCCAGGAAATCGGTCGTCCCGTCGCGGCGACCGAACCGGCTGGCACGGAGGGGCCGTCGCTGCTGGAGGAGTTGCTGGCCTTGGACGCTCCCGCCATCGAGCGCGCCAACGAACGCGTATCCCAGGCCCTGCGGGAGGAGTTCCGGCAACCGGTCCAGCACGAGCGGGCGGCGTTGCTGCTCGGGGTTTTCGGGCTGCGCGAGGCGGCGGGGGTGTTTTCCGACGTCCGCAGCGTGCTGGGCCGCCTGACGGCCCATCTGGCATTCGCCCGGGCCCTGGCCCCGAGCGGGCGGCCAGCGGCGAAGGGCGCGTGGCGGAGGTGCTGCTCTACGCGCTGATGGGCCACCAAACCGGGGCCTTGGAACGACTGCAGTCCTGGCCGCCGGAGCCGGCGATGGCGCCTTGGAAGCGGGCCCTGCGCGCGTGGGTGACGGGAGATTACCGGGAACTGAACGCGGTGAACGAGCGGACGCCACTCGAGCAGATCGGCTGGTTCAGCAGCTATGCGCGATCCGTCCAGCCCACCATCGCTTGGGAGGAACTCGCACCCGAAATGCTCGCCGCGCGACCGGACTTCTGCCGGATGGCGCAGGAACTGGCATTGTCGGTGGAACTCGGACACCAGTTGAGTCGGCTGAGCCTGGCGCTCGAACTGCAGGAGATCGGGCAGGTGTTCAAGGTTTCCGGCCGGCCTCCGCCGGGACCGGAAGGACTGAGCTCGTGGCTGAATGAGCTGCCGTCGCCCTGCGTGAGCCCGGGGCCGGGAGGGGCGGCACGGATCCGGGTGATCAGCGAAGGGCACTGGGCGCAGTTCCTGCAACGGCACCTTTGCCACACGCTGGTGCAGAACCATCGGTTCTTACGGCGCCTGTGGGGGGTGCCGGAAGTCGCGGCCGACTTCGTCCGCCAGACCAGCGGCCCGTTCGAAAAGCTCCGGCTCTACCCCTTCGTCCAGCGCGCCCACGCCGAGGACGAGAAGACGTATCGCCAGGCCGTGGACGCAGCGGTCCGGGTGATCGCCCAGACGCCGGAACTGGTCCCGGCCGCCCTGTGGAACCAGTTGTACGAGCCACCGCCCGCCGGCCTGCCCGTGTACCACTCGCCGCATTGTCGCGACGTCAGTGAGTGGCACCGTCACAATCCTCCCCCCTTCACCGCCCACCGAGCCAGCGATCGGGTCCACCACGTGAGTCTGATCTGGCAGGCGGACGCAGTCGAACGGCTCGAGGCGCTCCACGCCCTGGCGCCGTACGATATTACTTCCGCTTGGGGGACTACTTCGCGAAACGCGGGGATGCCGCCAAGGCGGCTCAGTACTTCGAGGAAGGGTTCGAGAAGGGCCCGGATGCCGTCCAGGCCGCCAACCACGCCCCCTGGCTGGTGCGGCACTACTTCACGCAGGGGACCCATGCGGCTTCTGGTCTGGAAGGGTATCCGTTATCTCGAAGCCAGCGCGGGTCCGCCGCGGCGCCGGTTCGGGGCGGCGTTCGACACTTACCTGGCCACGCCGTAGGCCTGATGAACGCGACTTCCGGTTCGATGGTTCTGCTCGGGAGTCTCGCTGCAACCGGCGTCACCGAACCGGTACGGCAGGTGACGACCCTGGAAGTCATCGTGCGCCTGGCAGCGATCGCCGTGCTCGGTGCGTACCTGGTGTCGCGGCATCGTCGCCGAGCCATGAACACTCCCTTGCCGGCCGAGGATCCCGCGGTCTGGACGGGCCATGGGATCGACACGCGGACGTTGCGGCCCCGGGTGGACGCGGCTCGCGGTGACTACGGTGCGGCTGCTCGCCCTCAACCACCCCGGCCGGAAAACAGGAGACAACGGGCCTGGGCCAGGCGTGTGGTTTCCTGCCTGGCCTATTTCCGTGATCGGCATGCCCATGACGACACAGAACACCGGTTTGCTCCGGAGGCGCCGGCTCGCGCTGGTGGCCCAGTAAACCAGCCGCACTCGGGTCAGGACCGCGAACTGCCGAGTGATTAACGCCGGAGCAACCGTCAGCGTATGAATGCCCACACCGACAAGGGTGACGCGGCCGGGCCGAGGCTGCCCGTTCGGCCGACGGGCTCGGCCTGGCCCGCAGCGACGGCGTGCTTGGCTTTGTGCGCCCTGACGGCTTTCCTGCTCCGGGCTTATGGCCTCTTGCACGGGAAGATCATCGCGACCCACTACACCACCTTGGAGGCCCCATTGAAGACGGATCTGTTCCGTCTGCTCGGCTACTTGGGCGTCAATCAATTGACGGGCTTGTTGGCGGCTGGATTCGCTGCCTGGACATTCTATGCAAGCCCAGCAGGGGGGCCCTTCCGGGCCGAACGGCCTGGCCAAGCGGGGGCGAAAAAAACGAGGCCGGCTTGCGCCGGCCTCGTCTCGCGTCCTCAAACCCCTGGCGGGGTCGGTCAGTAATCCATGTCGCCGCCCATGCCGCCGTGGCCCGGGCCACCGGCCGGCTTCTCCTTCTTCTCCGGGATCTCGGTGATGAGAGCCTCGGTGGTGAGGAGCAGGCCGGCGATGGAAGCCGCGTTCTGCAGGGCGGTGCGGGTGACCTTCTTCGGGTCCACCACGCCGGCCTTGACGAGGTCTTCGTACTCGTTGGTGGCGACGTTGTAGCCGTCGTTGCCCTTGCGCTTCTTGACCTCCTCGACGACGACGGAGCCTTCGATGCCGGCGTTGTCGGCCAGGGCCCAGGTCGGGTAGGTGACAGCGCGCTTCACGATGTCGACGCCGATCTTCTCGTCATCGTTGGCCGGTTGGACGGTGGCGATGGCGGGGATGCAGCGGACGAGGGCGACGCCGCCGCCGGGCACGATGCCTTCCTCGACGGCCGCGCGGGTGGCGTGGAGGGCGTCCTCGACGCGCGCCTTCTTCTCCTTCATCTCGGTCTCGGTGGCGGCCCCGACATTGATGACGGCGACGCCGCCGGCGAGCTTGGCGAGGCGCTCCTGGAGCTTCTCGCGGTCGTAGTCGCTGGTGGTCTCCTCGATCTGACGGCGGATCTGATTGATGCGGCCCTGGATTTCGGAGGCCTTGCCACCGCCTTCGACGATGGTGCAGTTCTCCTTGTCGACGACGACGCTCTTGGCCTTGCCGAGGTCGGCGATGTCGAGGGACTCGAGCTTGATGCCCAGGTCTTCGCTGATGAACTTGGCGCCGGTGAGGATGGCGATGTCCTCGCACATGGCCTTGCGGCGGTCACCGAACCCGGGGGCCTTGACGGCGCAGCAGGTGATGGTCTTGCGGAGGTTGTTGACCACGAGGGTGGCGAGGGCTTCGCCTTCGACCTCTTCGGAGATAATGAGGAGCGGCTTGCCGACGCGAGCGACCTTCTCGAGCAGCGGGAGGAGGTCCTTGAGGCTGCTGATCTTCTTCTCGTAGATCAGGACGTAGACGTCCTCGAGCTTGCACTCCATGGTTTCGGCGTTGGTGACGAAGTAGGGCGACTGGTAGCCCTTGTCGAACTGCATGCCTTCGACGACCTCGAGGGTGGTCTCGATGGACTTGGCTTCCTCGACGGTGATGGTGCCGTCCTTGCCGACCTTGTCCATGGCGTCGGCGATGATCTCGCCGATGGTGGTATCCCAGTTGGCGGAGACGGTGGCGACCTGCTTGATCTCCTCCTTGTCCTTGACCTTCTTGGCGATCTTGTCGAGGTGGGCGACGGCGGCTTCGACGGCCTTCATGACGCCGCGCTGGATACCGATGGGGTTGGCGCCGGAGGTGACGAACTTGAGGCCTTCGCGGTAGATGGCCTCGGCGAGGACGGTGGCGGTGGTGGTGCCATCGCCGGCGGCGTCGCTGGTCTTGCTGGCGACTTCACGCACCATCTGGGCACCCATGTTCTCGAAGGGATCTTCGAGCTCGATCTCCTTGGCGACGGTCACGCCGTCCTTGGTGACGGTGGGCGAGCCGAATTTCTTGTCGAGGACCACGTTACGGCCTTTGGGGCCGAGGGTGGCGGTGACGGCCTTGGAGAGTTTGACCACGCCGCGCAGGACGGCCTGGCGGGCGGCTTCATCGAAAAGGAGTTGTTTTGCTGCCATAAGTCAGGGGGAGAGTGGGAGTTGAGGGTTGAGAGAACGGGGCTACTCGACCACGGCGAGCAAGTCGTCGGAACCGAGCAGTTTGTATTCCTTGCCTTCGATCTTGATTTCGGTGCCGCCGTACTTGCTGATGAGCACGCGGTCGCCGACCTGGACCTCGAAGGGGATCTTCTTGCCTTCGTCGTCGAGTTTGCCGGTGCCGAGCGCGCGCACGTAAGCCTCGGTGGGCTTTTCCTTGGCGGAATCGGGGATGATGATGCCGCCCTTCTTGACTTCCTTCTCCTCGACGGGTTCCACGAGAACCCGGTCACCGAGGGGTTTGACTTTCATTGCCATAGGGTGTGTTTCGCTGTGGTTTGCTGTGCTTGGCCTTCGGACCGAATCCGGCAGCACCCGCTGCCATCCGAGCCGATCGCCGGCCGGTCAGGCGCGGAGGACACCGGAGGGTGGCCTTCGCGCCTGAGCGGCAAAGGGTTTAGCGCTTGGGTTCGTCCACGACTTCAGCGTCGATGATGGGGCCTTCGCCCTTGCCGCCGCCATCGCCCGAACTGCTGCTGCCGGGAGGACGCTCGCCGCCGCCCGCGGCGCCGCTCTTCTGGCCGGCCCGGGCCTTTTCTGCGGCCGCCTTGTAGAGTTCGGCGGACACGGCCTGCCAGGCTTCATTGAGCTTCTCACCGGCGCTTTTGAGGGCGGCCGAGTCGGTGCCTTTGAGCGCCTCGCGGGCGGTGTTGAGCGCCTTCTCGATCTTTCCCTTGTCCGCCGGGGAGAGTTTGTCGGCGTTTTCCTTCAGCAGCTTCTCCGAGCGGTAGACGGCGCTGTCGGTTTCGTTGCGGACCTCGACCTCTTCCCGGCGCCGTTTGTCTTCATCGGCGTGGGCCTCGGCCTCGCGGCGCATGCGTTCGACCTCGTCTTTCGAGAGCCCGCTGCTGGCGGTGATGGTGATCTTCTGCTCCTTGCCGGTGCCCAGGTCTTTGGCGCTGACGTGCAGGATCCCGTTGGCGTCGATGTCGAAGGTGACCTCGATCTGGGGCACGCCGCGGGGCGCGGGCGGGATGTCGGTGAGGTGGAACTTGCCGATGGTTTTGTTGTCGCGGGCGAACTGGCGCTCACCCTGGAGGACGTGGATCTCGACACCGGGCTGATTGTCGCTGGCGGTGGAGAAGATCTCGGACTTGCGCGTGGGGATGGTCGTGTTGCGCTCGATGAGGCGGGTGAAGACGCCGCCGAGGGTTTCGATGCCGAGGGAGAGCGGGGTCACATCCAGCAGCAGGACGTCCTTCACGTCGCCTTTGAGGACGCCGCCCTGGATGGCGGCGCCGACGGCCACGACTTCATCCGGGTTCACGCCCTGGTGCGGGGGTTTGTTGACGAGGGAATGGGCGGTCTCGACCACGCGTGGCATGCGGGTCATGCCGCCGACGAGCACGAGTTCGTCGATCTTGTCCGCGGTGGCGCCGGCGTCTCGGAGGCAGTTGCGGACGGGGCCGATGGTGCGCTCGAAGAGGTCGTCGCAGAGCTGCTCCATCTTGGCCCGGGTGAGCTGCTTGCTGATGTGCTTCGGGCCGCTGGCGTCGGCGGTGATGAAGGGGAGGTTGATGTCGTACACCTGGGCGCTGCTGAGGGCGATCTTCGCCTTCTCGGCCTCCTCCTTGATGCGTTGGAGGGCATCGGCTTGTTTGCGGAGGTCCATGCCCTGGTCCTTTTGAACTCATCCAGGATCCAGTCCATGATGCGGTTGTCCCAGTCGTCGCCACCGAGGTGGGTGTCGCCGTTGGTGGCTTTGACCTCGAAGACGCCATCGCCGATTTCAAGGACGGAGATGTCGAAGGTGCCGCCGCCGAGGTCATAGACGGCGATTTTTTCGTCCTTCTTCTTGTCGAGGCCGTAAGCGAGGGAGGCGGCGGTGGGCTCGTTGATGATGCGGAGGACTTCGAGGCCGGCGATGCGGCCGGCGTCCTTGGTGGCCTGGCGCTGGGAGTCGTTGAAGTAGGCGGGGACGGTGATGACCGCCTGGGTGATCTTCTCGCCGAGACGGACCTCGGCATCGGCCTTGAGCTTGCCGAGGATCATGGCGGAGATCTCCGGCGGGCTATAGCGATTCTTGCGCCCGTTCTCCTCGACCTCGATGGCGACGTCGCCGTTGGCGGCTTCGACGACCTTGTACGGGACCCGTTTGATCTCCTCCTGGACCTCGGCGAACTTGCGCCCCATGAAGCGCTTGATGGAGTAGATGGTGTTGCTGGGATTGGTGACGGCCTGGCGCTTGGCCGCGTCCCCGACGAGGCGCTCGCCACTCTTGGTGAAGGCGACCACCGAAGGGGTGGTGCGCTTGCCCTCGGAATTCTCCAGGACCAACGGTTCCCCACCCTCCATCACGGCCATGCAGGAGTTGGTGGTCCCCAAATCGATGCCAAGAACTTTTGCCATAATCTCGGTGTGAGGGAGCAGCAGCCGCGATGCCACTTGGCAGATATTGAACGTAATACGTTCATGACAAACGGATTCGGCTTTTGAGACACCACCAATCGCACGTGCGGTTAACCCACTGGCAATGTCATTATGGCGCAATAGTACAGCCCGTGCCTGCCGCATTGGCACAGCAGCGGTGTTCGTGACGGAGATTTTCACCGCCGACCCGGGCGGGGCCGCGGTAAGGCGTCACGGAGTTCACCGAGCGGACCGAGGAAGCTCTGGAGGATATTCGCGCCAGCACGGCCGAGATCCGTGCCAGCAACCTGTGCACCGACGCCTTGCTCCTGGAGATGCAGCGCCAGGCCGCGATGGACCGCCGGCAGGCGGAAGCGGATCGGGAGGAGATGCGCCGCCAACTGGAACAGGACCGCAAGCGAGCGGAGCAGGACCGCAAGGGTTTCAACAAGCGCCTGGCGGAGCTTTCCGACAGCATGGGCACGCTGGTCGAGGACATGGTGGCACCGAACGCCCGCCGGATTGCCGGCCAGATATTCCCGGCGGATCCGGTTGTGCGTCTGATGCAGCGTGTTCGCCCGGTGCACCCGACAAACCCAAGCCGGCTGATCGAGATTGACCTGCTCGCGGCCGGTCGCCGGTATCTGATGGTTCAAGTAAGCGCCGATTCAGGGAGGACCGGCGAAGCGGAGGAGGTAGCGCAAGGCACCCGGGACGGGTTCGATGCGTGATTCGAGGTCATCGCCACTGAAGGTGGGGGGATCGAGGCGGTTGCCGGCTTCATCGAAAGCCTCGCATTCAACCAGGGCACCGCGGCAATGGAACGGGCGGCGGACGAGAAAAAGGGGTGGATCCGGAGATCAGGATGACTTGCAGGCGGTTTTCGCCCTGGGGCGAGAGGGCGAGGGCGCCGCGGTGGATGGCTTCGGGGGTGGCGAAGGGATAGCCGCGCCCATCCTGGAAGACATAGGCGGCGCTGCGCAGGTAATCGACGCGGTTGGTGCCCGTGAGGGCGGAGTAGCTGAAGAGGTCGCTGCCGGGTTGGGCGGCAGCCCAACCGGCCGGGGGGAGTTCGATGGACTGGCCGTCGACATTGACGGTCCACGGCTCCTCGGCGTGGTCGTTGAGCCACAATTCGAGGCGGTTGGGGTACTGGACGTGGAGCTGGCGGCGGGAGCGGGGGAGGTCACGCACGAGGGCCTCGGAGACGCTGACGAGCTGGGTGCCGTCCCAATAGGCGATGCGTTGGGGGCCTGGAGGCCGTAGCGGGCCTGGACCTGTTGGAGCATGTAGTAGCTCCGGCAGGTGCGGTCAATACCGTGGGCCTCTTCAACGAGCCAGCCGATGTGGCCGTAGGCCAGGGTATGGAGCAGGAACCGGTCGATGGCGCGGTCGAGGTTCTCCGGGCGTTTCCAGTCGCCGAGCGGATCACAGAAATGGGCGGTCCAGCCCATGCCGATGTCGCACTGTTTGGGGTGGAGCTCGAGCAGGTCGAAGACGGGAAGGAGCGGTTCGAGGGCGAGGGGGCGGCCGTCGTAAACGAGGGCGTAGTTGCCGTCGGCCAGGCCGGCATAGAGCCAGTGGTAGGTGCCTTCGGAGAAGACCGGGCCGCCGTACACCTCGGAATCGTGGCGGAGGAGCTCACCGTAGGCGTAGAGGGTTTGGGCGAAGGTGCCGGCGCCGGGGACGCGGGCGTCGTAGTCGACGTAGTTCCAAGGTGCGACGGCGGTGTGGACATCGGTGTAGGCGCTGTTGGGCTGGAATTTCTCCTTGATCTGGGGGGCGAGGAGGGCATCGAACTCGACGGCTTTGAGCGGTTTGAGGGCGTAGTTGCGGGGCCAGGCGGTGCGCCAGTTGCCGTCGGACATCCGCTGAACCCAGTCCGGCGACCAGTGTTCGTTGACGGGGGCGAAGTCGGTGTAGTTGCTGTAGAGGCCGCTGAGCCAGCCGAGGTCGCGCTGGTGGGCGACGTAGCGGGCGAGGGCGGCATCGCCGCCTCGGCGGGGTGCAGCGCGAGTGCGGAGGGTGAAGCTTTCGCCGGCGTCGCGCCAGGTGATCTCGTGGTTGCACTGGATGAGCTGTGCGAGGCCGTAGGCGCGCAAGCGGCGGCTGCGCTGCATCTGTTGCTCGTAGTTCTCGGGGCCCCAGGATTCCTGCCACAAGCGATCCACGGCGAGGGCGGCGTGGCGGCCGACGGGGGTGGGGATGACGGGGAGGACTTCTTCAAACCGGGGGAGAGGGTGAGGAAGAAGCGTTCGAACATGGGGTTGCGCTGACCTGCAGTGCCGGGGTGGTAACGCACGCCGCCGTTGACGCGCAGGGCGCCGGCGTTGGTGGTGGTGGCGGCGTAGGGTTCGGAGCCGTTGGAGCGGTACCAGTCGAGCCAGACGGAGAGGAAGAGCGGGGTGGTGCCGGCGAGGGCGAGGCCGACGACCGGTCGGGGTCCGTGACCGTAAGTGAGGAAGGGCACCGGGATAGTGCGGGGTTGTCGAGTCCGGCGACTTCGCCGCAGGAGAACTCGGTGGCCTGGCCGGTTTGGTTGATGACATCCAGGACGAGCGATTTCTGCCAGAGCCGCAAGCGGAGCTGGGTGC
Organism: Verrucomicrobiota bacterium; assembly: GCA_027493615.1. Taxonomy (GTDB): domain Bacteria; phylum Verrucomicrobiota; class Verrucomicrobiia; order Limisphaerales; family J093; genus DSVZ01. The sequence goes on along the minus strand of JAOSKK010000012.1, from coordinate 178,795 downwards.
CGTCGTCGTAGCGGGCGGAGAGGATGCCGTTGGTGAGGACGGTTTCGGTGAGGGTGTTGGTGGGGGTCTGGGTGGTTCGGAGCACCTGGGCGCCGAGCATTAACTGGCCGATCGGCTGGGCGTTGAAGGTGGCGCGCAGGCTGGGGAGGCCGGCCGCTGGCAGGAAATCGTAGTGGAGGACACCGTCGGATCCGCGGTAGGTGAAGCGGTATCCGCCGGTGCTGAGGGAGCCGACCTCGTTGGTGAATTCGCCGGCCAATTGTCGGGGCAGGATGGTTTCCTCGCGGGTGGGGAAGGGCAGGCGTCCCGGGCCGGTATTCGCGCCGGGGGACTGGCCGGTGAACAGGCGCAGGTTGCGCTCGGGACGGGGGGCGAACTTGAGCGGGGGCAGGTTCTCGCGGTAGCCGCGGAGAGAATCGAGGAAGAGGTCGCGCGGTTCGGGCTGGGAGCCGCCTTCGAAGACGAGCCGCTCGAAAAGGAGGGGGCCTTTGAGGCCGGGAGGAAGCTTCCGGTGGACGAGCCACCACTCCTTCCAGCGGACCGGGCCGAGGGCGATGGGGAGGGCGTTGCCGCTGCCGTCACGCAGTTGGACGGTGAGGCGGACGGGCGGGGTATCCGGTGGGTTTTCCCACTCCCAGCGGTTGCCGTGGAGCCAGAGCTGGACGGAGTCGGCGCCCTCCGGGAGGGGGATGGGTGCGGGGGCAGGAGTTGGACGCGCGGCTGGGAGTTGGTCTGGCCGTCGCCTCGGTAACGGAGCCGCGCGACGGGGCGGTCCCAGAGGTTTTGGGTGCGGGTCACGCGCAGGCTGGCCTCGGCGCCGCCGGAGACCTCGAGGCGCCAACCGGCCAGGTCATCGAAGCGGACGGTCGGTGGGGCCGGTTCGACACGGTTGGCCCAGACCATCTCGTAGGGTCGTTCGCCGGGCGTCTCGGTGGGGTCCGGGGTGGGATCAACGGTCTGGGCGAAGCTGATGATGAACCAACCGAGCCAACCCGCGACGAGGAGCTTGGGCACGGAGGACGGGCGGCGGAAAGGGTGCGGGTAGGTCACGGAGGTCCTGCGGATGGAAGTTCGACGAACCAATTGGCGAAGAAGTTGCCGAGGGGAGCCGGCCAGACCGCGCGCCGGAGCTTCGACCAGGTCCGCTGATCGCCCACACTGTAGTAGAGCAGGGTACGACCTGCCCATTCGACGAGGTCGGGATCCGAGGCGTTGATGCCGTCGCCATCGCCGGGTGAGAGGACGGGGTTGGCGGGGCTGACCTCCCAGGATTTCAGGTCGCGGGACCGGGCGACGTAGGTCTCGAAGAACCAGCGCGGCGTGCGGTGTTCGAGGTAGAGGAGGTAGTACCAGCCGTCGACATAGCGCAGGGCGGGGCACGCGGTGTAGCGGTCGGTGCCGAACCTTGCGTCAGGCAGTTTCACCCAGTCCGTCAGGTTGGTGGAGGTGGCGAACTTGATGGTGAAGGCGGGGTAGCGGGGATCATTCGATTCGTAGGCCATCACGAAGCCGGCGGGGCCACGGCAGACCGAGCTGTTGAACAACTGCTCGTTCTCCTGGGGAATCACCACTTGCGATTCCCAGTGGCGGAGGTCGCGGGAAGTGAACCGGGTGACATCGTTCCAGCCTTCCGGCGTGAAGCGCGCCGCGAAGGCATGAAAGGTGTCGGCCTCGACGAACGCGCAGGCCAGGCTGTAGCCCTCGGCGAAGCGGGACAGCGCGCGGCCGTTCTCGACGTCTTCGATCTCGAGGTAGTAGTCGTTCCGGCTCCCGCCGCTGGCGGGACGGACGCACTTCAAGAGCACCAGCCGTCCCTGCCAGACCGCGGGTGATACTTCGCAGAGATCGCCCAAGGGGGCCCTGTCCACGGTCAGTCCTGCCCGGCGGGGCGCGGGCGGGGTCGGGGCCAGCAGCGTCTGGAAGGTCTCCACGGGCCAGTGTCCGAGCCGGAGCATCCCGGCGGGCACCTCCTGCTGGAACTGGACGTAGGCCCGCACGTCGCCGTGCGTGGCATAGCTGACCTCCCCCTGTCCGGCGCCGAAGATCTTGCACCCCATGAGGGTGCTGTTCTCGAGGTCCACGTGCAGGAACCGGCCTTCGATGGTGCTGTGGATGACGCCGGTGCCTGGTTTGCCGTGGGGCTGGGAGAAGTTGAGGCTGACCAGCCGGGAGTCCTTCACGTGGACCCGGGTGAAGCCGGCGTAGCCGGGGTTGCCGGCCTGGAGGGCGTTGTCGGGTCCGACCAGGGTGCAATCCTCGAAGAGGACATCTGGATGCGGGGGCATCGCGGGGTGTTCGGCGCGCACGTAGGCGCCGGCGGCGTCCCCCCACCAGTCCAGACACCAGAGCTGACAACGCCGGAAAACGCTGGGTTCGCCGGGACGGGACAGGACATTCGCCACGCCACCCCGAAGGCGCGGCCGGAGCTGAAGCAGTCCTCGACGAGGACGCTGAACGGCTCGGCCTTGTCCACGAGGTCGAAGAAGAGGCCGCCGTCGCCGCCGGCGGCGTACAGATGACGCAGGGCCCAGCGATCCCACCCGACGGCCGAGAAGGACTCCGCCTTGTGCTCGGGTGACCACGCATGTTTGTAGGCGCGGATGGATCCCCACCAGTCGTAACTCTTGAACCCTCGCGCGGGATCGCCCGAGTCCAGGACGACCCAGCCGGTGGTGCCCGAGCCGAAGCGACCGTCGAAGTCCCCGATCAGCTCGTTGTAGGCGCCGGCCGCCCGCGGTGTGCGGGGAAGAGGTTGGCCTCGAGGTAGGTGTCCGGACGCACGATGATGCGGTGGCCGCCGCGGTCGTCGGGAATGGCGTTGAGCGCGGCTTGCAGGGTCTGGAAGGCCTTCGCCCAGGACGAACCGTCCGAATCATCGCCGAGCTTCGAGACATAGCGGGTGGTCCCCCGCGGGGTCGGCACGTCCGCCACAGGGTTGGCGGCACCGAAGGCAACGAGAGACAGGCCCGCGAGCAGGAGAAGGGCCGCCGACCGGGCGAAAGGCAGGTTCATCACAGGTGCTGCGCGAAACCTTGGTGGATTTGGCCAGGACTGACAAGGATTTGTCCCGGCGCGTGAAGGATTGACGCAAGGGGAGCGGAGGAGTAGCGATGCGCCATGGAGCAGCGACGAACCACTGGCGTCCGTGCCCGGCGACGGCACCGTCACAAACGTCGGACCCGCGCGAATCGCCTGCGCCACTGGCGTGTGAACCTCCTGGCGCTGGCGGCCGGGATGTTGGGGTTGGCTCTGTTCCACGGGGCGTTCATCGTGGGACCGGTGGAGGCGTTGCCGGCGGGCGAACCGCGTTGGCTTCACGGCTGGCTGCTGGGATGCGGAGTGGCAGGGGTGTTTTGTGGTTTTGTCGGGTGGAGCCTGTGGAAATGGGAGTCTGCCTTCCTCGAGGGACTGGAGGCGGCGTGGGAGCAGGTCGTGCGCTTGGGCGACGGATCTCCTGTGGGGGCGGGGCGGATCGCCGGGTGAGGGCGACCGTCCGCCGAGGCGGGCCCTGCGCAGGAAGGGAGGGGAGGAGAGTTGAGGAAAAGCGCCGCTGGAAGTCGGCGCACTCCAAACGCGCTGCGCCTGTCCCGCGGTGTGGAGTCGCGGAGCGCAGGGGAGTGCGTTACACTTGAGCGTCCCTTTCGAATCGGCGGCCGGAGACCCCCTTGGCCCAATTCCCGATGTTCGTAATCTGCGGAGGATGCAGGGCGAGGAGATTCTCCGCCGATTACGAACATAGGGGATTAGGGGAAGCCGAATCCGGGCGGGGGCTCCACGCGCTCTACGCCCACGGTTGGGTTCAGGGGGTGCCGCGGAGCTGGCGGTGTCGGAAGCAGGTGACGAGGTGATCGTTCACCATACCGACGGCTTGCATGAAGGCGTAGACGATGGTGCTGCCGACGAACTTGAAGCCTCGTTCCTGCAAGGTCCGGCTCAGCGCGTCCGATTCGGGCGTGCGGGCCGGGAGCTCGGCCAGGGTGTGGCGGGTGTTGTGCCGCGGGACCCCGCCCACGAACTGCCACAGGAAACGGTCGAAGTTGCCGACAGCCGCGCGCAAGTCGAGGTAGGCCCGGGCATTGGTGATGGCGGCGGCGACCTTCAGCCGGTTGCGCACGATGCCCGGGTCAGCCAGCAACGCGGCGATCTTGCGGGGGGCCGTAATGGGCCATGCGCTCGGCGTCGAATCCGTCGAAGGCGCGCCGGTAGCCCTCGCGTTTCTTGAGGATGGTCAGCCAGCTCAAGCCGGCCTGGGCGCCGTCGAGGATGAGCTTCTCGAACAAGCGCTGGTCGTCGTGTTCAGGCAACCCCCATTCCTGGTCGTGGTAGGCGACGTAGAGGGGGTGGCTGAGGCACCACTCGCAGCGGGTCAGCGAGGAGGCTGGCGGATCAGGCTTGAGGGACCCGGCGGGGGCGGGCTGCGGATCGCGGCTCATGCGTGCACGATTTGCACAAGGCTCTCGGTGGGAACGGCTGAAAGGGCTGGCGTTCGGCGACCCTGCGGATCTCAGGCACTTTTATCGGGTTCAAGTTACACCGTGGACGGACCGCGGCCCGTCCAAGGACCGGCAAGGGGCGGCAGCGCGAGGTTCTGCGCCACCGCCCCCCGGAGTGCGTGTCTTGCGGTTCCGGGGTTGCCTTAGCCCGCGGAGTCGGGCCCGGGCACCAGCGAAGCCACGAGGTCGCCCACCTGCGCGGTGGTGTAGCCCATGCGGCCGGCGGCGAGGCTCTTGAGCTTCTCGCGGACGGCACGGATGACGGCCTGCTCGATGGCGTGCGCGAGGGCGGTTTCGCCCAGGCAATCCATCATCATGGCGCCGGCGCAGATGGCGGCGAGGGGGTTGATGACGCCCTGACCCGTGTACTTCGGCGCGCTGCCGCCGATCGGCTCGAACATCGAGGTTCCCTCGGGGTTGAGGTTGCCGCCGGCGGCGATGCCCATGCCGCCCTGGATCATGGCGCCGAGGTCGGTGATGATGTCGCCGAACATGTTGTCGGTGACGATCACGTCGAACCACTCGGGGTTCTTCACAAACCACATGGTGGTGGCATCGACGTGGGCGTAGTCGCGTTTGACCTGGGGATATTCGGGGCCGATTTCGTGGAAGGCGCGTTCCCAGAGGTCGAAGGCGTACGTGAGCACGTTGGTCTTGCCGCAGAGGGTGAGCTGGGCGGTCTGGCCCGCCTGCAACTCGGCGGCCTTGAGGCCGGGCCAGGGCCGGCCGCTCCGCCGCTTGCGCGCGTACTCGAACGCAAACCGGAGGCAACGTTCGACCCCGCGGCGCGTGTTGACGCTTTCCTGGACGGCGATCTCGTGCGGGGTGCCCTTGAACACGAAGCCCCCCGCGCCGGTGTACAGGCCCTCATTGTTCTCGCGGACGACGACGAAGTCGATGTCCTCGGGCTGCTTGTCCTTGAGCGGGCAATAGCGCGCATCGTAGAGCTTGACGGGGCGCAAGTTGATGTACTGCTCGAGCTCGAAGCGGGTGCGCAGCAGGATGCCCTTCTCGAGGATGCCGGGCTTGACGTCGGGGTGGCCGATGGCGCCGAGGAGGATGGCGCGGAACTTCCGCAACTCGGCCAGCACGCTGTCCGGGAGGGCCTCACCGGTCCGGAGGTAACGCGCCCCGCCGAGATCATAGGGGGTGTAGTGAAGTTTGACTTGGTACAGGGGGCGGCGGCATCGAGGACCTTGCAGGCCTCGCGCACCACCTCGGGGCCGGTGCCGTCCCCGCCGATGACCGCGATCTGGTAGCTCTTCATGTCGGATAGCTGGGCTGCATGCGCAGCGAAGGGGCGGATGCTAGAGACTTTGCGGGTTTGGACAACTGGATTTCCTGGTGGAACGCTCGAGGCGAGAGCCTGCGCCGCGCACCGCCTTGAGCCGGCGCGGCTGGGCCGGGTCGGGCTCGAGCTTGGCGCGGAGGCTGGCGAGGTGCTTGTCCACGGGGCGCGTGGCCGGTTCGTCTTCGACGATCAGGAGACGGGGGTTCAAGGTGGAAGGGCGTAGTGGGGATTCCTGCTCCTGCTCTTGCTCTTGCTCCTGCTCTTGCTCCTGGTCGTCGCCGGATGTGCGGTAGGGTCGCGGTGCCCCGCCCAGGCGTTCCGGAGAAAGGCTCCTGATGAGGCCGGCCAGAAGAGAAACCGTTTCGTGCAGTGCCTGCCCGGCCGTTGGGATGCCCGGACCTTCGTTCGCCACCGGCAGATGCAGGAGCCAGGTGGCGCGTGCTTGGGGGCGTTGTCGATCAGGTTGACCAGCGTCCGCTGGATCGCCTGGCCGATGAGCCGATCGTATGCGCGGCGGCGCGGGGCGTCGGCGACCGAGCCTCGGACCTGCCCGTCTGGTCTTGCCAGGTTCACGGTGATTTTGGCTTCGCCGCTGGGCAAACGCCGCCCCCGGGGCGCGGCTGATAAGCGCGGCGAGGAGGCGAAGCGGCAACAAGACGTCAGGGCTCCCCCATGGCAAAGGGGCTTTGGCGCCGAGGGCCACGGTATGCGTAACACAAGTCGCGGCGGTTGCCAGGCCGACTTGTCCTGACGATGCGAAATCGCCGGCAGGGGTCGGGGGTGTCGTCGTTGACATGGCGGCGTCCTGCTCCACTTTACCGCCGCTTTGAAACCAAAGCCGGACACCCCAGGTCGCGGGCCAGATGTGGACGCCGCGGGACCGCGGCATCCCGCGGATTCCGGCCGGCGGCGCATGGCGGTCTTGGCGTCGGTGGGTGGAAGGGGCAGGAACGCGCGGGGGGAGGCGGTTCGGGTCTGGCACTGGGGAGGGGACGGGTCTAGCCTCGCGACGTGGGACACGAAGGTATCATCAACCCGAACCCCTGGAGCCTGCTGCCGTTTGGGGTGCTGCTGGGGGCGATTGCGCTGGCGCCGTTGTGGGCGCATGCGTGGTGGGGGCGGCATTATCCGAAGGTGGCGTTCGGCCTGGCGGCCATCACGCTCACGTACTACCTGGGGGGCTGCACGCGCAGGCGCGGGTGCTGCACGTGGGGGCGGAGTATGTGAGTTTTATGGCGCTGATCGGCTCGCTTTATGTCGTCAGTGGCGGGATCCACATCACGGTGAAGGGCGAGGCGACGCCGCTGGCGAATGTGATGTTTCTGCTGGTGGGGGCGGTGGTGGCGAACGTCCTGGGCACGACCGGGGCCTCGATGCTGTTGATCCGGCCGTGGCTGCGGATGAACAAGTACCGGCTGACGGCGCATCACGTGGTGTTCTTCATCTTCCTGGTGTCGAACGTGGGCGGGTGTCTGACGCCGATCGGGGATCCGCCGTTGTTTCTGGGGTATCTGAAGGGGATTCCGTTCTGGTGGGTGGCGAAGCATTGCTGGCCGATGTGGGTGCTGGGCGTGGGGCTCCTGCTGGCGCTTTTCTACGTCTTGGACCGGCGCAACTACCTGCGGGCGCCTGCGGCGGTGCGCGAACGGCTGGCCGAACCGGGGGATGTCTGGCGGTTTCAGGGGTTGGGCAACCTGGTGTTCCTGGCCATCATCCTGGGGGCGGTTTTCCTGGAGCACCCGCCGTTGCTGCGGGAAGGCATCATGGCGGCGGCGGCCGTGGCTTCGTATCGACTGACCCGCAAGTCGGTTCACGAGGCGAACCAGTTCAACTTCCATCCGATCCAGGAGGTGGCGATCCTGTTCATCGGCATTTTTGCGACGATGATGCCCGCGCTGGACTGGCTCCAGGTTCATGCGCGCGAGCTGGGGACGCCGACCCCTGGCCTCTTTTACTGGGCGGCGGGGGCGCTGAGCAGCGTGCTGGACAACGCGCCGACCTATCTGAGTTTTCTGAGTGCGGAGATGGGACTGTTTCTGCCGCCCGACCAGGTGGCGACGGCGCTGGCGGTGTTGCAGGGCGGCGGGGCGGCGGGCACGACTCCGGAGTTTGTCCAGCAGACGCTGGCGGCCCTGGCCCAGTACTTCCCGGCGGAGTTTGCCGCGCACGAGACCACGGCGGAGCATCTGCAACTTTCGATGTTGCTGGCCCAACCGGCGTACAACCGGTTCGTGGTGGCCTTGAGCGTGGGGGCGGTCTTTTTGGGGCCTGCACCTACATTGGGAACGGCCCGAACTTCATGGTGAAGTCGATTGCCGAGCAGCAGAAGGCGCACGCGCCCACGTTCCTGGGCTACGTGTTCCGGTTCACGCTGCCGTACCTGTTGCCCGTGTTGCTGGTGGTGTGGGCGGTGTTCTTCCGCTAGTCGCCCGTTGGACGGCCGATACCGACATTAGGGCATCGGCCCTCCGCCGGGCGACCTTGTGGCGGGACGCGCGCGTGCGGCGGAAGGGAGCGGAGTTGAGAGATCGTGACGGGCAGGGGCTGAGGCGGGCTGAGGCGGGCCTCGTTCGGGAGAGGATCTGGACGTGAGCGGCCTTTCGATCCTGCTCATACTCGTCGGGCTGGGGCTGCTCTATGTTGGGGCCGAGTGGCTGGTGCGCGGCAGTGCCGGGTTGGCGTTGCGCGTGGGGCTGGCCCCGCTGGTGGTGGGGCTGACGGTGGTGGCCTACGGCACGAGCATGCCCGAACTGGTGGTGAGCGTGAAGGCCGCGTGGCACGGCAGCGGTGACATTGCGGTGGGAAACGTCGTGGGCTCGAACATCTGCAACCTGGGGTTGATCCTTGGGTTGGCCTGTCTGATTCAGCCGCTGCAGGTGAAACTGCAGTTGTTGCGGCATGATGTGCCGCTGATGGTGGGCATCACGGCGCTGGTCATCGCGTTGCTGTGGGACCAACACCTCAGTCGCCTGGAAGGGTTGCTGCTGGTCTCGGGCATCATCACCTACACGGTCCACCTCTGGCAGGCGGCCCGGCGGGAGACGGAGCCCGCGGTGGCGGCGGAGTACCAGGCGCTGGATGCCCATCGGCGGAGGGGCTTGGGTCGCCAGGTGACCTGCATTCTCGGCGGACTGCTGCTGCTGTTTCTGGGAGGTCAAAGCCTCCTGGTCGGGGCCGTCCAGTTGGCCCGCGGCCTGGGGGTCAGCGAAGCGGTGATTGGTCTGACCGTGGTCGCGTTGGGCACCAGCTTTCCGGAGTTAGCGGCGACGGTGGTGGCGGCCTGGCGGAAGGAAGGGGACATCGCGCTGGGCAACATCATCGGGTCGAATCTCTTCAATCTCCTCAACATCCTGGGCACGGCGGCGCTGGTGCAGCCGCTGGACTGTCGGGGCGTTGGCCGCGTGGACTTCGCCATGATGCTGTGGCTGGCGGTGTTGCTGCTGCCGCTCATGCGCAGCGGCTTCCGGCTGCAACGCTGGGAGGGGGACTCCTGCTGGCGGTCTACGGGGGTTACGTCGCCTGGCTTTGGCCGAAGTGACCCGGACCGCGCGCCTTACCTCGACCGGGGCCGGTCGAGTCGCCGCCAGCGGCGGGCCTTCAGTTCGTAGCGCGGCAACGTGCCAGGAGGCACGAAGGTGACCGGGACCCGGAGGCTGAGCGCCGTCTGGATCGCCTGCTGAATCCGGGCCACCAGCGCGGCGGGGTCGGTGCAGTCGGGCGCGGGTTCGATCTCGAGGTTCAGCTCCGCCAAGCCGCCCGGCTGCAGGACCAGGACCTGATACTCCGCCACCTCGGGGAAGCGCCGCACCAAATCATCCACTGCGCTCGGATACACGTTCACGCCGCGGACGATGACCATGTCGTCCACGCGTCCGATGATGCCGCCGATCAAGGCCAGTTCGAGGCGGCCGCAGGCGCAGGGAACTGCCTCCTCGGTGCCGGGTGCAAAACGCGGTTGGACCCAGTCTCCGGTGCGATACCGCAGCAGCGGCGAGCCCGCCCGATGCAGCGGGGTCAGGATGAGTTCGCCCCGCTCCCCGGCCTGCACCGGTGCGCCGCTGGCGGGGTCAATCACCTCGGCGAGGTAGGTCTCTTCCATCACGTGCAGCACTCCGGGCTGTGACGGGCATTCGTAGGTGACGGCTCCGACCTCGGTCATTCCGTGGTGATCGAAGACCCGGGCGCCGGGCCACGCGGCTTCGAGGCGTGCCCGGGTGGCGGGGACGCTGCCGCCGGGTTCGCCGGCCACGAGCAGGCGACGCACGGCCATCGTCCGGAGATCGATCCCCTCACGTTGGGCGGCCTCCGCCAGGTGCAAGGCGTACGTGGGCGTGCAACACAGCACGGTGGCGGCATGTTCGCGGATCGCGTGCAACCGGGCCACGCTCGTCATGCCGCCGCCCGAGAGGCAGAGACACCCGAGCCGTTCCGCCGCCGCGAAGGCCATCCAGAAACCGATGAACGGGCCGAAGGAAAAGGCGAAGAACACACGGTCTTCCCGGCCGACACCCGCCGCTCGCAAGACCTCCATCCAGCCAGCCGTCAACGCGTCCCAACTCTCTGGCGTATCCAGCCAGCGAATGGGGGTGCCGGCAGTGCCGCTCGTCTGATGGCAGCGGGTGTAGCGGGCGAGGGGATGGCTGAGATTGGTGCCGTAGGGTGGATGGGCAAGCTGGTCGGCGGCCAGTTCCGCTTTGGTCGTGAACGGGAAGCGCGCGGTGAAATCGGCGAGAGAAGCGACCGTCCAGGCGCCGGCTCCGAGCCCCGCCAGCTTGGCTTGCTGAAACCGGTTGCTCTCCCGCAGCACGGCGAGCGTCGCGCGCAAGCGCTCGAGCTGTCGCCGCTGCAAAGCCGCCCGCGCCGGCTGGGGGTGCGGGGGCATGTTCAGGAGGGCGACGGCGGATTCAGATGCGCCGGGGCCACCACGCGCGAAGCGGCGGCGGGTGGTTTGGCGGGTGCGACTGCCGGTTTGAAGTAGGTCACCAGACACCCGCCCAGCGCGGCCAGGGCGATGCCGGCGTAGAACGGCCAGCGGATGGAACCCCACCCCCCGCCGGCGGATGGAGCATCAGGGAGTAGAGCGCGTTCACGACCGGGGCACCGGCAAAGACGATGGACATCACCACCGCCGGTGTTCCTTTGGCCCCGAAGGCGAGCAGCACGCCGAAGGCCCCGATGGCCCCGACGGTGCCGGCGAGCAAGGACCAGCTCATGCCCTTGGGCGTGTAGCCGCTGAACGCCGCGCCCTTCGCCACCAACAGGGCCAACGGCGCAAGGACGGCGGTGAGGAAGTAAGCGAGGCCAACGAACAGGAAGGCCTTGTACCGGCCGTTGACCGGGTCTTGCATCGCCACCTGGCCGGTGTGAAGGAACACGCCGTAGACGCCCCACGACGCTACCGTGAGCAGGGCGAAGGCGAGCCAGGTCAGGCCGGGCGATTGGGTGTGAGCTTCTGCCATAGAACCGGGAGTGTAGCGGGCGGCCCCGAGGCCGGCAAATCCGCGAGCCGGTTCTGTCGCGGGTCCGGTCAGTCCTGCGTCAGTCGCGCCAGGGTTCGCAGGTTAACTTGGGGATCGAAAGCTGCCCGGACCGGCACCGCGAAGCCGCAGATCACGTGCTGGAGTTCATCCACCAACGCGGGCAATCTCGGCGATTGGAGCAGCGGTTCAATCGTCGCCGTCATGCCAGGAGGCTAGGGCCCGCGGTGTCCCCGGTCAAACGCCCGCTGATGGCGCCAACAGCCCCTCGATCGCCTGCGTCAGGCGGGCAAGTGCCTCCGCAGTCGCCGGCCCGGTGAGTCGCAACCGCAGGGCGCCGGATCGATCCAGCAACAGCACATTCACATCGCCGCGTTCATAGGCGAAATGGCGGCAGACCGTTCCTTTCCAGTCGAGCATGACCGGGTAGGGCATCTGCTCACGGAACCCTGCCCGCACGCGGCCGCGCAGCCACGCGGGGACTTTGCTGACATCCGCGACACCAGCCAGGGTGAGCTGCTGCGGGAACCGCTCTTTCAACGGTCGCACCCACCCTTCGACCTGCTTCGAGCCCTTGTGGTCGGCCAGCGTGAGGACGACGACGTTGGTGTGCGGGAAGCGAAGGGTGTGCGGGACCTCGAACTGGTCCGAGAGCTCGATGACGGGCACCGGGGCTGAAGGCGCCGTTCCCTGGACCGGGTCTTTGCCGCTATCAGCCTCGGACTGGACACCCGCGGTGAGACTGGCGATGTGGGCCAGGGCCAGGGCGGCAAGGAAGCACGTGAATCGGTTCATGGAGACGGGGGGTGGAGCGAGGCATCAGCGGCGGGGCTGGTTCCCGGATAACGGCGTCCCTTCCAGGTGGGGGATCGCGACGGAGATGACGCCCCAGGGCCTGCCATTGGATGATCAGGAAGAGTGTTACGGCCAACGGGTGAACCGGCACGGCTGCGAAGGGTTGTCGGAACCGCCACGCGGCGAGTCCGCGGAGCACCAGGGACGCGCCGGCCGCGGTGGCGGCGAGCGCGAACGCCTGCGTCCCGATCCAGGGCGCGGCCAGCAGGAGCACAAAGGGCAGCACATGACCTCCCGCCAGCAGGAGAGTCCAGGGGCCGATGAGCGCCGGCGCGGCGATGCCTTCGACTGCGTTCTTGCCCAGCCCGCGCCAGACCTCCGCGGCGTCGTGGTACATGCGACAGGCGGCCACGTCAGTCGCATCGAAAAGATCGGTTCTCAGGCCGGCGCGCCGGAAGGCCTTTGGCAACCGCAAGGCCGTCGTGGAGGGTGGAGCGAATGGCGGCGTGTCCGCCGGCACGGGCATAAGCGGCGGCGCGGGCGATGAACAACTGGCCGCAACCGGCGGCGAAGGCCGCACTGCGGAACCAGCGCATGAAGGGCATGGGCAGGTAGCCGAGGAGGATCAGGTGCACGAGCGGAATGAGGAGCTTCTCGAGCCAGGTGCCGGTCACCTGGCGGGGCACCCCACTGGCCAGATCCACGCGGCGAGGTTCGACCCAGGCCGCCAGTCGCGCCAACGCCCCAGGCTCGAGCCGGACGTCCGCGTCCATGAACACCAACCACGGATGCCGGGCCAGGCCCGCGAGTACATGACAGGCATGTTGCTTGCCGCACCAACCCGCCGGCAAGGGAGGCGCGCTGGCCAGGCGCACCCGCGGGTCGCGTCGGGCAAAGTCCTGCACAATCGTGGCTGTATCGTCCTCCGAATGATCGTCGAGCACGACGACCTCGAACTCGAGACCGTCATTGTGGAGCGCGGAAGCGATCGCCGCACGGATGTTGGTGGATTCGTTGCGGGCCGGGATGAGCACCGACACCGCCGGCAGGTTCCGGGCGGTCGGCAACCCGACGGACGGCGGCGGCCGATACACGGTGAGGTTGACCAGGAACAAGGCGAGCGGAAGGGCCGCCAGGAGCAAGGCCACCAGGGCGAGGGTTTCTGCGGTCATGAGCGGCCGTGCTCCGGTTGAAAGGGTTCGCCCCGCAGCCAACTGCGGATCCGCCGCCAGCCGTCGTACACCCCACCCACGCCGGCGCCGCCGCGCAGGAGTACACGGAAGGCGGCAGGGTCGCGCGGGCGCGCGACTTCAGCCAACTGATCCATCGTCGTGGCGAGCTCGGCGGCGAGGCGGGCGGTGCCGGCTTCCGGATCGAGCCCGGTGCCCGCCGGCCAGGTTACGGGCCCGCCAAAGCGCAAGAGGGCCTCGGGGGTGCGTTCGTCCCAGAAGACCAGCTCGATGGCCAGAGGCAGGAAGACCGCCCGCGGCACGCGCGCTGCCAGGTGACCCAGGCCAGCCCTGAACTGCAAGGGCCGCTCCCGCACGTCGCGGAATCGTCCTTCCGGCGTGAGCCAAAGCGCGGTGTCGGGTTGCCCGAGAATGGTCTGGCCGGTCTGCAGGAAACGGACGGCGCCGCGCGTTGTGCTGGGTTCGACACCGAAGAACCCCAGCCTGGCGAAGAAGCGGTAGCGTTCGAGCATCGCCGCTTCGATCGGCGCAAAGCTCCGGCGCCGGGGAAAGAAGACGTCACGGGCCAGGAGGCAGAGCAGGGGATCCCACCAGGAGGGGGTGGTTGGCGTACACGACGAGGGGCGTGTCCGCCGGCAGCGCGGGAGGCGGGTCACCCGCGAGGCGCACCGCGTGGAAGTGCCGGCGGAGATACCATCGGGTATAGCGTGTGAACCACCGCAGCAACCCGGCGGACGAGGGAGGCAGCGGTCTCATGGCGTCCGGGGCGGGCGAACCCCGCCGGTGGAAGTCCCCGGTTCGTCGTGGGGCGGCCGGGGCCTCGCCCTGCCGGCCACCCGCGCCGCCTGCCAGGCATGACGGACCAGGTCGCAACCCGCCCGCCAACGTTCACGCATTCCGCGGCCGTGGGCGAGGCACAGGTAGGAGGCGAACAACGGCGCTGCCCCTGCCATTTCCGGTTCGTAGTGGGGCCGCCAGTGTCCCCGGCGCACGGACACGACCTTGGGCACGGTCATCTCAACGAGCCCTTCGAGCCCGCGGGTGACGCCGAAGCCACTGCGGCCGCGCCCGCCGAAGGGCAGACGCGGGTCGGCCGTCGGTACGATGAGATCGTTGATCGTCACCACGCCCGCGGGGAGCTGCGCGGCCAGGCGTTGCGCGGTGGTCGTGTCGCGCGAGAACACCGACGCCCCGAGCGCATAGGGAGACGCCCGGGCTCGCTGAACCGCCTCGGCTTCATCCCGGACGCGGGCCACGAGCGCAACCCCCGCGAACCATTCCTGCTGCCACAGGGGGGAATCCTGGGGCACCTCACACACCAGCGGTGTCCTCAAGCCGCCGCGGGCGTCGGCCGTGCCGATCCATGGCGGCGTGCGAGCGACTTCGGTCGTGAACGCATCCACCAGGTCCCGTGGCGACTCGCCCGTCGCATCCGTTGCCGGACGTTGCCGCGCGGCGTCGCGCAACGCCTCGCGGAACGGCTCTGCGACCCGCGCGTCCACGAGGAGCCGACGGGGGCGATGCAGGTGGCACCGGCATTCAAGCTCAGGCCAAAGACGATCGCGCCCGCAGCGAGCTTCAAGTCCGCATCGGCACAGATGATCGCCGCATCCATCCCGGACAACTCGAGGGTGGCCGGGGTGAGCCGGGGCGCGAGTTGGCCGAGCACGGCCTGACCGGTGGTTGCTGAGCCGGTGAGCACCACCTTGTCCACGCCAGCCTCGATGGCTTGGCGCGCCTGGCGCGGGTCTTCGTCGAGGAGGCTGCACAGGCCGGAAGGCAGGCCGGCTTGGGCGAGCAGCGCGATCCACGCGCGGGCGGATGCGGCCCCGGCCGGCGCGGGTTTCAGCAGGACGGCATTCCCGGCCGTCAGCGCCTGCAGGCATTGGACGGCCGGGAGGAACAGGGGGTAGTTGCCTGGACCGATGACGAGCACGACCCCGAACGGTTCGCGACGGATCTCGCTCCGGACGCCGCTGAGCCACAACGGACGTCCCCACCGGCCGAGCCGACGCGGTCGGAGGGCGCGGTCGGCGTGGCGTTCGAGAAACCGGCAGGCATCCGCCAGGGGCAGCGCTTCCGCCGTGAGGACTTCCGCCAGTGACCGGCCGCGGGCGGTGGCCGAGGCCCGCGCGAGGGGCAGGGCTTCGCGGGCCAGAGCTCCACGGAACCGCCGGATCACGACGAGGCGTTGGGACAGCGGGAGGGCCGCCCACGCCGCTTGCGCCTGGCGGGTGGCAGCGAGCATTCAGGATTCGGGGACGGTGGTCCGCACGGGCGGGGCGCACGCGGTTGCCGCTCCGGAGGAAGGCCGGTCGGCGGCATGGGCCAGCCAGTGCGGGCGCCGGCCAAGGTCCTCGAGCAACAACCGGCTGCTGATGAGGGCGGACTCGAAGATGACCGGCAGGCCGCTGCCGGGATGGGTGCCGCCACCCACCAGGTAAATGCCGTCGGCATCTTCGAAGCGGTTGCGAGGGCGCAGATGGAGCATTTGGTCGAGGGAATGGGCGAGGTTGAAGGTGGCGCCGCGATAGATCTCGTAGCGCTGGTCCCAATCGGCCGGGGTGATGACGCGCTCGTAGCGGATGCGGGAGGCGACGTTGTCGAAGCCGCAGCGGGCGATCTGGCGCAGGAGGAGATCCCGATAGCGCGGTCGCTCACGCCCCCAATCGATGTTGGGATGTTGGTGCGAGACCGGGGCCAGGACGTAAAGCGTGCTGTGTCCCGGCGGCGCCAGGGCGGGGTCGGTGACGCAGGCGTTCTGGACGTAGAAAGAAGGGTCTTCCGAAAGGACGTGCCGCTGCTCGATGTCGGCGAGGTTGCGCTCGTAATCGGTGGCGATATGGATGGTGTGGTGCGGCAGTTCGTAGCGACCTTCGATCCCGAGGTAGAGCATGAAGGTCGAGCACGAGTACTTCTTGCGTGCCAGCTTGCGATCGGTCCAACGGCGCCGGAGGCCGTCCGGCAACAGCCGCTCCATCGCGCGCGCGAAGTCGGCGTTCAACACCACGGCATCCGCAGACAGGGTTCGACCTCCCACGCGGACGCCGCGGGCGCGGCGCCCGGTGAACTCGATGGCCTCGACGGTCTCGCCCAACCGGATCTCCACGCCCAGACGTCGGGCCACCCCGGCGAGCGCACGGCTGACCGCCCCGCAGCCGCCCAGCGGATGGTAAACGCCGTATTCGTACTCGAGAAACGACAGGATCGAGAACAGGCTCGGGCACCGGAACGGTGACATGCCCAGGTACTTGGACTGGAAACAGAAGGCGAGCCGCACGCGCGGATCCGGGAAGAAGCGCTTGAGGTAGGTGTCCACCGAGAGGAACGGATGCAGCATGGGGAGGACGCCAAGAAGCCGCCGGCTGAACAAGTCCCCCCAACGCAGATAGGGCTGCTCCAGGCAGGGTTCCATCAGGCGGAACTTCGTCCGGTTCTCGTCGAGGAACCGTCGGAACCCCCCGGCATCGGCCGGCGACAGCCGGGCGATCTCCCGTTCCATCTGCTCGATGTTCGGGGTCGCGTCCACGTGCCCGCCGGCGCCGAACTGGATCCGGTACTGCGGATCAAGCCGGACGAGCTCCAGTTCCTGGTTCAGCCGGGTGCCCGCCGCCTGCAGGATGTCGTTCAACACCCGCGGGTAGAGGAAGAAGGTCGGGCCCAGATCGAACTTGTAGCCCTCGGCCTCGAGGGTGGACGTGCGGCCGCCAACGAACGGCAGTCGTTCGAGGACGGTGACGCGCAAGCCGGCGCTGGCGAGCAAGATGGAGGCGGCCAGACCGCCGGGTCCCGCGCCGACGACAATGATTGCTTGGCTCATTCAGGGCATGGCTACAGGGATTCCCCCCGGACACGCAAGACAATATCAGCAGTTCTCATTTCTGCCCTGGGCGGGCGCCACGCGAGAGTGCCCCGGGCTGTGGGAGTGCAGCAGGCGGAGATCTTCCGCCGGGTTCGGCGGAAGCGCCGGCCGCGAGCGCCATGGATTGGGCAGGTGGGTCGACCCCGCCCAAAAACGGCCCGCTCCAGCGAGCGGGCCCACGTGGGAGGGTCAGCCAGGAAACGTCCGGGGCGTGCGCCTCGGCTCAGGCCGCGGCGGCGTAGGCGTTCTGGTCCTCGATCAACTCGCGGAGACGCTCGAGAGCCTCGTTCTGCAACTGGCGGATGCGCTCGCGCGTCAGGCCGAACTGAAGCCCGATCTCCTCCAGGGTCTTCTCGCCCCGCCCGTCCAGACCGAACCGCAGGCGGATGATCTTCTTCTCGCGGGGCCCGAGTTTCTCGACAAGGTGACCGAGCATGCCGAGGAGAGTCTTTTCCTCGAGATGCTCATACGGCGTGCGGGCGTTGTCGTCCTTCACCACTTCCGCGAGCACGTTGCTGTCCTCGTCACCCATCGGGGCGTCGAGCGAGGCGGGTCGGAGGGCGGCGGTGCGGATTTCGTTGAGGCGGCTGGCCTTGATGCCGAGGGCGTCGGCGAGCTCCTCAGGCTCGGGCTCACGGCCGAGGACCTCGCGCATTTCATTGGCGACCTTCTGGGCCTTGCTGAGCTTGTCGATGGCGTGGATGGGGAGGCGGATGGTCTTGGCCTGGTTGGCAATGGCCCGACGGATGGACTGCTTGATCCACCAGGAGGCATAGGTGGAGAGCTTGCCACCCTTGGCGGGGTCAAAGCGCTCGACGGCCCGCATGAGGCCCATATTGCCCTCGTTGATGAGGTCGAGCAGCGGCAGGCCGAAGCCGTCGTATTCGCGGGCGATCTTGACGACGAGGCGGAGGTTGGCCCGGATCATGTGCTCGCGGGCAGCGGCGTCTCCGGCGTGAATGCGGGCTGCGAGTTCGTTCTCCTGCTGGATGGTGAGGAGGTCAACCTCGGCAACCTCGCGCATGTAGAGTTGGAGGGCCCCATCCACGCCGTAACTGGGCCGCGGTTCGAGGCCTGGAGCGGGGGAGGCGGCATCGGTGGTTGGCGCCGTGGCCGCGGCGGTGAAGGTGGAGGCGGCGGCCGGTGGGGCTGTCACGGCAACAGCCGGCTTGGCGACGGGCTTGCGGGTCGAGGGCTTGAGCGATTTTTTCATGGTCACGCGTTCACTTTCAGGTTTGTCCGGCACCAACACTGTCTAAGAGTTGTTCTAGTGGACGTTTCTTGTCAATCCCATGTTCAAAAAATGTTGAGCCCATCTTCCAGCCGGGTGGCCATCCCACCAGCGCGGTGGCTGGATTGGCCGGTCCGCTTCCGACAGCGCAGGGGGCTTGGTGGTTCAATTCCCGTCAAAAAAAGGTGGGTCATCCGGGGCCTGATGACGAGGACGGCCCGGGCCGGCTTGCCACCGTCTAGGTTGCGTCTATTCTTGGTCATGTCTGATGTTCGGCATTCGATGAAGTCGGTGGCACAACGCACCGGCCTCAGCCCGCATGTGATCCGGGTTTGGGAACGACGCTACGGAGCGGTGGAGCCGGGTCGCACGACCACGAACCGGCGGCTGTACTCGGATGCCGAGGTGGGGCGGTTGGCGCTGTTGGGGGCGGCGACCCGGGCCGGGCACAGCATCGGGACCATCGCGCGGCTGCCGGATGATCAACTCCGCGCGCTGGCGGGTGAAGGGACCGTGTTCGGGCGTGGGGAGCCGGATCGGAATGGACGCGGGCCGACGGCGCTCCCGGAGGATGGCTTGCTGGCGGCGGCTCTGTCGGGCATTCGCCACCTGGACGGCCGGACGCTAGAGGCGGCGTTGCAGCGCGCGGGAGTCGAGTTGGGCGCGCAGGGTTCCTTGCTGAGGGTGGTGGCGCCCCTGGTGCAGCGGTTGGGAGACCTGTGGCATGCGGGGGACCTGACGGCGGCGCAAGAACACTTTGCCACGGGCGTGCTGCGCACTCATTTGGCGCATCTGGCGCGGCCGTACGCGTTGGCGGAGCACGCCCCCGGCTTGCTGGTGGCCACACCGGCGGGACAACTCCATGAGATGGGAGCCCTTTTGGCGGCGGCGGCGGCGGCGGGGCACGGTTGGCGCGTGACTTACCTCGGCACCAGCCTGCCGGCGGTCGAGATTGCCGGCGGCGCGGTACGTTCTCGGGCGCGGGCGGTGGCCTTGAGTCTGGTGTATCCGGAGGACGACCCGGAACTGGAGGGTGAACTGGAGGAACTCCGGCGACTCCTGCCGGCGGGCCTGCCGCTGCTGGTCGGAGGCCGGGCGGTGGCGGCGTACGGCGAGGCGCTCGCCCGGGCGGGCGCGCAGGTCGTGAAGGATCTGGATGATTTCTGCCGGCACCTGGACGAGATCCGGGCCGCACGCCGCGGCACGATGAAGGCGGCGTAGGATGAGGGGGGCGACCCTCCCAGCGGGCGGTTCCGGCCGATCGACTGCGAGCGGGGCGGAATTCAGGCCTCCACTTCGAGGTCGAACTCGAGGCGGGTCCGGGTATCGGCTTCCACCTGTCGGATTTCCATGGACTTCAACTGCCAGCGCCTGTCGACCTTCTTGAAACTGCCAATGTTGAACTCTTTCAGACGACGCTGATCCGGGCCGAAGGCCTCGGCCCGCAAAAAGCCCGCCGTGTTCAAGGTCGATCCAGGAAAGCACGCGGGCGTAAACGCCGGGCCACGGATCGGGGTTGGTGCTTTCGAGGACACGGCACGAGCGGCCTTTGCGCATTTCGGTCCTGAGGACGCGTTGGGCGGGCCAGTGGAGGAACTCGAGGCCGAGGTCGCACCACCAGAAATCGGAGTCGGCGAGCGGCACGGAGGCGGCGTTGCCCCGCCAGGGGCCGACCGCCACCGGGCGGCCGTTCTCCCCCACGCGGGTGAGATGGTACTCGTTCGGCAGGGCGGTGCCGGCGGAGATGCGGAGGGTCTCCCGCCAGGTGTCGTCCGGTTCGAACACGTGGTAATGGCTCTGCCAGGCCTGCTCGTTCCCGGTGATTTCCAGGCGGACGGTGAGGGGCGCGAGCCATTTCCCGTCCCGGCTGCGACGGCGCAGGGTGCCGGACGTGTTCAGGGCGGGAGGCTGGCTGCGGAGATCCAACGCCAGTGCCGCGCCTTCGGTTTCCGGGGACGGTTTGGGAGGCAGGACGGGCGGGGAAGCTCCCACGGCGGTCCAGGCGAGTGCGGCGAGGCCGGCCCGGCGCAGGAAGATCCGCCGGCTGGTGGCGCCGGGTCGGGCAACGAGCGGAGAGGAGGAGACGGGAAGCATCATGCGGGGGAACGGGAAGTGGGACGCCGCGCGCGAGGCGGGCGCGCGGGAGCAGGTCGCGGTGCCGGCAAGGCGGCTTCGAGGGCTTCGGCGAGATTGTCAACGAAGCGGACTTCGAGGCGGCGCCGAACCCCGGTCGGGACTTCATCCCAGTCTTTCCGGTTCTGGGCGGGGAGGAGGACGGTGCGCAGGCCGCTGCGGGCGGCGGCGAGCACCTTTTCCTGAATGCCGCCGACGGGCAGCACGCGGCCGCGGAGACTGATCTCGCCCGTCATGGCCAGGCCGGGGAGCACGCGTCGGCGGGTGAGCAGGGAGGCGAGGGCGACGAGGATGGTGAGGCCGGCGCTGGGACCGTCCTTGGGGGTGGCGCCGGCGGGCACGTGGACGTGGAGATCCTGCTTGTCGAACTCGACGCCGTTGAGTCCGAGGGCGTCGGCCTGGGCGCGCAGGTAGCTGTGGGCGGCCTGGGCGCTCTCCTTCATGACGTCGCCGAGGGAACCCGTCAGGAGGAGTTTGCCGGTGCCGGGCATGCGGGTGGCCTCGATGAACAGCAACTCGCCGCCGACGGGGGTCCAGGCGAGGCCGAGGGCGATGCCGCAATCCCGGATGCGTTCAGCGGTCTCGGCGAGGAACCGGGGGCCCAGCAAGCGGGTGAGGTCGGCGGGGGCGATGCGGCAGGGCAGCTTGCGGCGGCGGCGGACGAGGCGGCGGGCGGCCTTGCGGGTGATGGCGGCGATCTCGCGTTCGAGCTGACGGACACCGGGTTCGCGGGTGTAGTCGCGGATGAGGTGACGCAGCGTGGCGTTGGGGATGCGGACCTGGCTGGGCCGGAGGCCGTGCTCGGCGATCTGGCGGGGACGAGGTGCCGGCGGGCGATGGCGAGCTTCTCCTCGGCGGTATAGCTGGGCAGTTCGATGACCTCGAGGCGGTCGCGCAGGGCGGGGTGGACGGGATCCAGCCAGTTGGCGGTGGTGAGGAAGAGCACCCGCGAGAGGTCAAAGGGCACCTCGAGGTAATGGTCGACGAAGGCGCGGTTCTGGGTGGGATCGAGGACCTCGAGGAGGGCGGCGGCGGGGTCGCCGCGAAAGTCAGCGCCGATCTTGTCGAGTTCGTCGAGGAGGAGGACGGGGTTGTTGCTGCCGGCGCGGCGCAAGCCCTGGAGGACGCGGCCGGGCAGGGCGCCCACATAAGTCCGGCGGTGGCCGCGGATCTCGGCTTCGTCCCGCATGCCTCCGAGCGAGATGCGGATGAAGCGGCGTCCGAGGGCGTCGGCCACGCTCTGGCCGAGGGAGGTTTTGCCGACGCCGGGCGGGCCGACGAGACAAAGGATGGGGCCTTTGATCTGCTGGTTGAGTTTGAGGACGGCCAGGAATTCGAGGAGTCGATCCTTGACCTTGGCGAGGCCGAAATGCTGGCGGTTGAGGACGCGCTCGGCCTCGGCGAGGTCCAGCTTGTCCGGGGGTGGAGCGGGCCCAGGGCAGGCCGGCGAGGACGTCGAGGTAATTGCGCACCAAGGTGTACTCGGGCGAGGTGAGGGGCGTCTGGCGGAGCCGCTCGAGCTCTTTTTCGGCGAGGGCGAGGGTGTCCGGAGGCATGCCGGCCTCGCGGAGCTGGGCCTGGAGGGCGGCGAGATCGGAACTGGTGCCGTTGGGCTCGCCGAGTTCGCGTTGGATCACCCGGATCTGCTCGCGGAGGAAGTAATCACGCTGGCTCTTGGAGAGCGAGGAAGTGACCTCCTTCTGGATCTTCGAGCCGAGGGTGAGCAGCTCGAGTTCGTGAACGAGGAGGGGGAGGGAGGCCTTTGAGGCGCTCGCGCACCCGGCTTTCCTCGAGCAACCGCTGACGGGCCTCGAGGCTGAGATTGAGGTTGGCGGCGACGACGTCCGAGAGGCGGGCGGGTTCCTCGCTGTTGATGACGGCGACCTTGACCTGCTCGGCGAGGGCGGGGGAGAGCTCGACGACCTCGAGGAATTTCTCGCGGACCTGGCGGGCGAGGGCGGTGACTTCGAGCGATTGGTCGGTGGTGTCGCGGAGGAGTTCGTGGCGGGCACGGAGGTAGGGCTCGCGGCTCTCGTAACCGAGGATGCGCATGCGGCGCACGCCTTCGACGAGGACCCGGACCGTGTTGTCGGGGTACTTCAGCATGCGCAGGACGCGACTGGCGCAGCCGTGCTGCCAGAGGTCGTCGGGTCCGGGGTTCTCGAGCTCCGGCTGCTTTTGGAGGACCAGGCCGACGAAGCGGTCGCCGGCCACCACGTCATCGATCAGGCGGATGGCCGACGGGGTTTCGACCAGGAGGGGAACGACGAGGCCGGGGAAGACCACGATGTCCGACAAGCCGAGGACGGGCAGGACGTCCGGGGAGGGTGGGCGCGGTGGGCCGGGCGCCTTCCGCGGTGGGCAGACTCGCGGCGGCTTCCTGGATGGCAATCGACTCCTCTTCGCGCGTGCTCATGGCGAGGCCGGACAGCAGATTGATGCATCTCACGCCCGAGGCCTTCAGGTGGAGTCAATCCACCTCGGTGCGCACGGGGACGGGAGAACGGGGCGTTGCCCGGGGCGGCGACAGCGGGGACGTCGACCCGCAGGAAGCCGTTCTGGTAGGCGGCTTGGGCGCGGGTCAGGTCGTAACCGGGCGGCACCTCGATGACCGTGGCGAAGGGCCCGTAGTTGATTTCCATCACCACAAAGCGGCAGGGCGCGAGGCGGCAGCCATCGCGGCGCAGGCCCCGGATGCGGAGCTGGTTGGCCTCGACCACGAGCTCGAGATCCTCCTTGCGGAGGCCGGCGAGCTCGACGTTGACCACCAGGCCGGTCTCCGTGAGGTACACGTCCGTGTTGGGGGTCCAGGTGGTCTCCGCGTCGCGGTCACGTTCCTCGCCGCGCAGCGACGGGCGCGTGAAGGGCAGGGTCACGGTGGCAGGTTTCAGCGCCATGAGTTGCCGCAGGCTAATGCACTTCCTCCCGCCTTTCAAGGCCCGGTTGCGTGGCGGGTGGCCGGAGCCCGGGGCGCGGAGGCGTGGGGGGGCCGCTCGGACATGGACCTCCGGAGGGCGGCCTTTGCGGGCGTGGAACACGAGGGTTTCACGCGGGGGGGACAGCCGCGCCGGCGCAACTGCAGCCGCCCCGCCGGGCCAGTCCAGGGCGGGTCGGACGGAGGTAATACCACGTCATCCCGGTGGCGGTGAGGGCCACAATCACCAGAGCGCTGACCTGTTGCCAGTCCATGGGGCAAAATAGGCCCAAGCCTTGCGGGCTCAGCCCCCGGTGCGTCGGCCAGGCGGAAGCGGGGGGCACTGCGTCAGGAAACCCCGGGGATTCTGGTAGATCACGCGGTCGATGGCTGCCGGGGACCAGCCGCGGCGGCGCATCTCGAGGGCGGTCAGGGGGAC
Source organism: Verrucomicrobiota bacterium (assembly GCA_027493615.1). Lineage (GTDB taxonomy): Bacteria > Verrucomicrobiota > Verrucomicrobiia > Limisphaerales > J093 > DSVZ01. Next base: position 154,970 of record JAOSKK010000012.1, on the reverse strand, counting down.
GTTCAGGGGGACGCTCACGCCCCAGTCGCAGGCGCTGTTGAGCCAGAGACGCTCGGCGCCGTACAGGTCGAGGATGTCGATGGCCCGGGCTGGGGTGCACTTGGTTTCCGGATAGAGGGTCATGCCCGCCCAATGGCCGGCATCGAGGACCATCTTGACGGTGTGTTCCTCGACGTGATCGATGATGACGCGCTCCGGGCGGATGCGGGAATCGGCCTTGAGGACGTCGAGCGTGAGGCGCGTGCCTTTGCGTTTGTCCTCGAGGTGGGGGTATGGACCAGGATGAGCTGATCGGTGCGGGCGGCGAGGTCCACGTGCCACTCGAGCACCTGGAGTTCGTTGCGGGAGTTCTTGTTCAGCCCGATCTCGCCAATGCCCAGCACGTTGGGGCGGTCGAGGAAGGAGGGGATCAAGGCCAGCACCTCGCGGGCAAAGGCCACGTCCTCGGACTCCTTGGGGTTGAGGCAGAGCCAGCAGAAGTGCGGCAGGCCGAACTTGGCGGCGCGCCGGGGTTCGTGTTCGGTGAGCTGGGAGAAGTAGTCGTGAAATCCTTCCACCGAACGGCGGTCGAAGCCGGCCCAGAATGCGGGCTCACAGACGGCGGCGCAGCCCGAGGCAACCATGGCGACGTAGTCGTCGGTGACCCGGCTGACCATGTGGGCGTGGGGTTCGAGGTAACGCATGGGATGCGAGGTGGTGCCGAGGGAGGGAGCGACGCCTTGCCGGTCAGCCCGCCGCGCCCGGCCAGGCACCCACCGCGCCCTTGCCCGGCGCTCGAGGAACGGGGTCGGTGGTGGGGTCGCTGAACACCAGCAGCGTTCGCGCGGCGCGGTGCTCCTTCCAGGTGGGCAGCGCCTGGAGGGCGCGTTGCAGCGCCGCCAGGCGGAAATCCGCCTCGCCTTCGGCGCGATCCACGCGGTCGAGGAAGGCAGCGATCTCGATCAGCTTGTGGCGGGCGTCGAGGAAGTACAGGTCCAGGACTTGTTGACGGGTCATAGGCCGAAGGCGGTTCGCAGGATAGCGGGCCGACAACGCGGGCGGCAACCAGAAGTTGGCCGACGTTCCACTTGCGCGAGGGCGCGATCGGGACCATCCTTTGCGCCGACCAGCCTGAGGACGGCACTCATTTGGGTAGCTCGGCCGCCGCGGCAGGACGAGGGTGCGAGCGCGCCGGTCACGAGCAGCCGTGGAATTTCCTCTCGCGTTCCTCATCCGGTGGAGGGCCACCTGCGTTCAGGTGGCCCTCTTTCCTAGCGACACGCGCCCCGGGAAACTAACTATTGCCGGCGGCTGCGGCTGCCCCCAATGATGCTGAAGCTTGGCATGAGCAACGTCCCCATCGCAACGCCCCGGCCCGACCCGCCGTGGCCAGTCCCCGGCCGACCCGCCGGGACCCGTGGTCCCGCCCAAGAAAGGTGTGCTGCGGCTGCTCGGTGAGGTGCTGGACCACGGCGGTCCCGGTTATCTCCAGTTTGCCATCACCAACCTGTGCAACGCGGATTGTGACTTCTGCGGGTTCGCCCGCTCGAAGTTCGACCCGAAAGCCCGTCGCAGCGTCACGCTCGCCGAGGCGCGGGACGTGGTGGACATCTGCGTGCGCAATCACATCGGCTACCTGCTGTTCGTCGGCGGCGAGCCCATGGTGCACCGGGATCTCCGGGCCATGGTGCGGTACGCGGCCGAACGGGGGCTGCGGCCCATGCTCTGCACCAACGGCGCGCTGTGGACGGACGAGAACCTGCACGGCCTGGCCCGCGACGGGCTGAGCAGCGTAATCATGTCGATCGACGCCCATGACGTGGCCAGGCACGAGCAGAACCGCGGCCTGCCGGATGTCTGCCGCAAGATCCGCCATGCCAATGAGGTCCTGGCCCGGCTCGGCATCCAGACCACGGCCAGCATCACGGCCAGCCGGTTGATCGAGGATTACGACCGGCTGCCGCCGTTCCTCGAGGGCCTGGGCTTCACCACCTGCACCTTCAGCTATCCGCTGACGACCCTCGGGTCGACCTACCTGAGTTTCAGCAACAGCGGCCTGGTGAACTACTCCCGCGACGAGCTCCTCGAGGTCTTCGAGCGGATCAAGCGGATGAAGCGCCGCAGCGGCTATCCGGTCGTCAACCCGTTCGAGTCGCTTACCGAGATGCAGCGCCACCTCCGCGGCGAACCCGAGCGGTTCGGCTGCCTTGGCGGCTTCAAGTACTTCTATCTCGACTGGAAACTCGATCTGTACCGCTGCCACTACTGGGAGACGCCGATGTGCAACATCTATGACTTCGACGCCTCCAAGCTCATCCGCGACGGCTGCACCCGCTGCATGATCGACTGTTACCGTGACCCCAGCGTCCTGCAGTTCGCCGCGGTGAGCCTCCACGATGCCTGGCAGCACCTCAAACACGGCCGCCTCGGCGCCGCCGCCAAGTCCCTCTTGGACCGTCGCAACCTCACCTCGCTGAAGGCGGTCTGGGAAGATCGCAAGTACATCGGCGGCGTGTAGCCCGGGCATTCCCCGCTCCGCATGCAACCGCGACGGGCTGTAGGCGCCGACGTCAGGAGGCGAATCGTAGCCGCCGACGTCAGGAGGCGAGCAGGCAACGCCCACGCCCCGGAAGGTCTCCTCACCTCGGCGCCTGCTGCGGGTACCGAGTCCGCGGGCCTGGACCGGCCCGTCGCTGGAGGTCGAGACGTGACGGCGTGCACTTCCCCGGGGGCTGCGCTGGCGTTTCGCTACCAGCGCGGCGGCCTGCACCTGCCACGCCTCGGCCTCTGGCTCGACGCCACCCGCTCCGTGAAACGTCCGGAACGGGCGTTCGTGAGCCATGCCCATGCGGATCACGTGGCCCGACACGAGGAGGTGATCGCAAGCCTCGCCACGGTCCGTTTCCTCCAGGCCCGGCTGGGCGGGAAGCGGACGGAGCACCTCTTGCCTTTCGGGGAGACGCGCGCCTTCGATCACGGCGAAGTCCCCTACCGGCTGACGTTGTTGCCGGCCGGCCACATCCTCGGCAGCGCGATGGCACTGGTCGAGGCCGAGGAGGAAACCCTGCTCTACACGGGGGGACTTCCAGCTCCGCCCCTGCCCGGCGGCCGAACGTTGCCAACCGTGCCCCGCGGATGTGCTCGTGATGGAAACGACCTTCGGGCGGCCGGAGTACTGCTTTCCACCCCGTCCCGAGGTGTGGGACGCCGTCGTGTGGTTCTGTCGCGAGACCCTGCGTGGCGGCGGGACGCCGGTCCTGCTGGGCTATTCGCTGGGGAAGAGCCAGGAACTGCTGTTGGGACTGGCGGCATCCGGGCTTCGCGTGGCGGTCCATCCCCAGATTCAGAAGCTGACGGTCGAATACGAGAACCTGGGACGTGCGTTCCCGCCTTACGAACTGCTCGACGCGCACACCCCTCGCGGGTGTGTCGTGCTCTGCCCTCCGAGCGCCGCCCGCTCCCCCTGGCTGCATCGGCTCGAACCCGTCCGCTCCGCGGTGATCACCGGTTGGGCCATCGATCCGCGCTGCCGGTACCGGTACGGCGTCGAGGCCGCCTTCCCGCTCAGTGACCACGCCGATTTTCCGGACCTGTTGCGGATGGTCGAACAGGTGGCGCCCCGACAGGTTTTCACCTGTCACGGCTTCGCGGCGGATTTCGCGGCGACCCTTCGTGAGCGCGGGGTGGCGGCCTGGGCGCTGGGTGAAGCGGACCAACTCACCCTGCCCTTGGGCTGGCCGGAGGTTCGGGCATGAGAGCCCGCTCGTCGCGTTCTGCGCGTGGCGCGACGTTCCAGCCGAAGAACCGGTTCGCCGCCACGCACCTCGAACCCGACCCGGACGGCCTGGACGAAGCCGGGCGCCGTTGCCGCGCACGCAGTTCATCCCCGATCAGACCGAGACGCTCATCACGTACAACGACAGCCCGGACGTTGGGTTTTCCGCCAGCCTCAATCCTTATCGTGGTTGCGAGCACGGCTGCATCTACTGTTACGCGCGGCCGACCCACGAGTACCTCGGCTATTCGGCGGGCCTGGACTTCGAGTCCCGCATCTTGGTCAAGCACCGGGCGCCGGAACTGCTGCGGCGTGAACTGGCTGCGCCCGGCTGGCAGCCGCAAGTGCTGTCGCTCAGCGGCGTAACCGACCCCTACCAACCCATCGAACGCCAGTTGCAGCTCACGCGCTGCTGTCTGGCCGTGCTGGCTGAATGCCGCCACCCGGTGACCATCGTGACCAAGAACCGGCTCGTGACGCGCGATGTCGATCTCCTGACCGAACTGGCGCGGCACCAGGCGGTGGCGGTATGCGTCTCGGTGACGAGCCTCGACCCCGACCTGCGGGCGGTGCTCGAACCGCGGACATCGCCGCCGGCGGCGCGTCTTTCGGCCATCCACACGCTGGCTGCGGCGGGCATCCCGGTCGTGGTCCTGGTTGCCCCTGTCATTCCGGGGCTGAACGATCACGAGTTGCCCGCGATCCTCGCTGCGGCCGCCGCCGCCGGCGCGCAGTACGCCGGTCTGCAGATGCTGCGACTGCCGCTCGCGGTTGCGCCGCTCTTCGAAGACTGGCTGGCCCGCCATTTCCCGGATCGAAAAGCGAAGGTGCTGGCGCGCATCCGGGCCGTGCGCGGGGGGCGGCTGAACGATCCTCGCTTCGGGGTGCGCATGCGCGGGGAAGGCATCTTCGCGGAGCAGGTACGCCGGCTGTTTCACGTGGGGTGCCGGCGAGCCGGGCTCTCGGCGGGTTGGCCGGAGCTCTCGGCTGCGGCCTTTCGGCGACCGCGGACGGCGCAGCTCGAACTGTTCGAGTGAGCCGGGTGCCGCCGGGTGCTGGGCGATGCCGCAAGGTGGAGGAGTGCCGTGCCGGCTCGCGAGCCGCGCTCTGGCCATCCAAAAAAAAGTGAAAAAAGTTACCCCCTAGCCCCGTAGATGTCCCACCCCCTGTGCCAGACTCGGGGCATGCAATGGAACCATGCTACGAACGGGTCTGCTGAACAGTTGGAACTGACGCTGGGCGAGACGGCGGGGAACCCTCCGCCCGCGAACCGCCGGCCGAGCCCGGAGCGGGCGACGTGGTGGTTTGCTCACATCCACGCCCGACTTCGAAATGCCTGGCACCCGGCACCGCCGGCGCGCCCGGTGCAAGACGGTCTGCGTCTCGCGCCCGCCTTCGCTCACTCCGGACCGCGCTGACGTGAGTGGTGGACGCGAGGCCACCTCGCCTTGGCCGCACCGCGGGAGGGCAGGCTCGAGGCCCGCGCCGGCGGTTCATGGGGAAGGCGTGGCCGTCCACCACCAGACCGGGATCAGGACGATGTTCACATACACCGCCGCGAGCAGGTCATCCGCGGTGATCCCCATCCGCCCGGCAACGATTGGCTGCGCCCAACCGGCCAGGGCTTGAAGACATCGAAGCACCGGAACGCGAGGAAGGTGGCAAAGGTCACCCACCCGCCGCCGTTGACGAACAGGGCGGCCGGTGAGGGCAACGCCCGGTGCTCGAACCACTGCCAGCCCACCCAGCCCGCGAAACAGACGGGCAATGCCACCAGTTCGTCCAGCACCACGGATCCGGGATCCTTGCGACCCAGGAGCCCTTCGGCCTGACCACAAGCCCACACCGACACCGCCACGCCCAGCAGCGTGCCGACGCCGTACCAGGCCAGGGAACCGCCGGCCAGCAACAGCGCGGTCCAACCGATGCCAAGGATCGACCCGATCGTTCCGGGTGCCACGGGACACCGGCCGGCTCCAAAGCCGAGCGCGAGCAGCAAGACGAAGGCTTTCACAGGAGCAGGGGCCCGTCTGAGCCACGGCGCCTCGCTAGAGGTCGTCCATATACAAGGCTCGGTTGCGCCACAGATAGAGGCTGCCGGAGACAAACGTGAGAACTACTGCCACCCACTTGGCAGCCTCCGCAAAGAGGCTCACCCACGGACGGCCAAAGAGCGTGAGGCCGAAGATGGCCTGGCCCACCGAGCCCCAAGCGGGATAGCTCACCAGGACGAGCAGGGCGATGATCGCCACGATCTGTGTGACGGTCTTGTGTTTGCCGAACCCCTCCGCCGCCAACACGACGTTTTTCGCGGCGGCGAGCAACCGCAGGCCGGTGATGGCAAGCTCGCGGGCGACGATGATCACGACCATCCACGCAGACATGAGGTCCCGTTCGACGAAGGCGATGAAGGCCGAGCAGATCAGGATCTTGTCGGCCAGGGGATCCATCAGGATGCCGAAGTTGGTGATGAGCTGGCGACGGCGGGCAATCTGGCCGTCGAAGAGGTCGGTCAGGCTGGCCGCCACGAACAAGCCCAACGCCAGCGTGTCACTGAACCTCGAGTCCAGGAACAGCGCCAGCAAGAAGAGCACCGTCAGGAACAGCCGTGATACGGTGAGCTTGTTGGGCAGATTCATCGGCCCGGGGGTTGTACCGCACGGGAACGTCCGCGCCAAGGTCAACCTCGCGTCAGGCGTCGTGCTGATGCGGCTCGCGCCGCCGGGCGGGATCACCAAACTCCCGGGTCAACCGCTCGCGGAGGCGGAGGCGGGCGCGGAGGAGGCGCACCTTGACATTGACCTCGGTCAGGCCGAGGGCCTCGGCGGTTTCGCGAACGGAGGCCCTCGACGTCGCGCAGGAGGAAGACCAGGCGGTGCTTCTCGTCGAGCTCGGCCAGGGCGGCGTCGATGAGCTGCCGGGTCTCGTTGTGGGCCACCAACTGCTCGGGCGACGCCCGCCAGTCGGCGATGTACTCCGGGTGGGGCACCCCGTCGCCGTCGGCCGTGGCGTCGGTGGCTTCGTCGAGCGACACCAGGTCCAGGCCGTGGCGCTTCCGGATGATCTTGAGGGCGGCGTAGGTGGCGATGCGCAGGATCCACGTGCTGAAGCTGGCGTCGCCGCGAAACCCCCGCCAGCCCCTCCACGGCACTGATGAAAGTCTGCTGGGCGACGTCCTCGGCGTCGTGCTCGTTGCGGAGCATGCGCAACGCGAGGGCATACACCCGCCGTTCGTGGCGCGCCATGAGCGTTTCGAACGCTGCCAAATCGCCCGCCTGCGCACGACTTACCAGGGTCGCATCCGTCACCTCGGGTTCGGGGCATCGGTCATGATCGGGCGATTCTCGCTTTCAAGCCATCGGGCGGGCGGAGCACGGGCGTCAGTGTGCGAAGGCGGAGGGGGTGGGGTCAATGCCGAAGCCGCCGAGGCTCGGCCGGCCAAGGGACCCGCGGCAGATCTCCGCAACCCGGCTTTTCGTTTTACGTGGGGTCGGTCCGGACTACTCTTCGTGCCAATGGCGACGCGTGAACCCTTGCTCCAACTGACGGGTGTAACCAAGCGCTACCCCGGTCAGGCCGCGGCCCAGGAACCTCCGGTGCTGGCGGGCATCGACCTCGAGGTGGCCCGCGGTGAGTCTCTGGCGATTGTCGGGCCGTCCGGCTGCGGGAAGACGACGCTGCTCAACTTGATCGGCACGCTGGACCGACCCGATGCGGGCCAAGTGAGGCTCGAAGGTCAGGACCTGACGACGTTGGACAGCCGGCGGGTGGCGGAGGTGCGCAACCGGCAGATCGGGTTCGTCTTCCAGATGCACCATCTCCTGCCCCAATGCACGGTGCTCGAGAATGTGCTGCTGCCCACGCTGGCGACCGCCAACGAAGCGCTGCGCGACGGCGCGCCCGACCGGGCCCGGCGATTGCTGGAACGCGTCGGGCTTGCGGCGCGCTTGCATTACCGGCCGGGCCGGCTATCGGGCGGAGAACGCCAGCGGGCGGCCGTGGTCCGGGCGCTGATCAACGAGCCGCAATTGGTGCTGGCGGATGAGCCCACCGGGGCGCTGGACCGGGCGGCGTCCGAGAACCTGGCGCAGTTGCTGGCGGAGTTGAACCGCGAGACGGGCGTGACCCTGATCGTTGTCACCCACTCCCTCGAACTGGCCCGGCGGCTGCACCGGGTGCTGGAACTGCGGGACGGCACCCTGCGCGAGGTGGCATGACGAAGTTCCGCTTCATCTGGCGCAGCCTGTGGTTTCACGCCCGCGGGCATCTCGGGGCCTTTCTCGGAGCCGCGGTCGGTGCCACCGTCCTGGTCGGCGCACTCGGGGTGGGCGACTCGGTGCGTGGGAGTCTGCGGGAGCTGGCGGCCTTGCGGCTGGGCCACATCGAGTATGCCTTGAGCACGGGGGACCGGTTGTTCACCTCCCAGCTTGCCCACGGGCTGCAGCAGGGTCTGGCGCAGGCGGGGCGCCGGTCGTCCGGAGGTGTCCACGGTGGCCGAAGTGCTCCAGCTCCCGGCGGTGGCCGTCAATGCGGACGGTTCGGCGCGCGCCAACCAGGTGCAGGTGCATGGCGTGGACGCCCGTTTCTGGGCCCTGGCCCCCGACCCGCCGCGCGTCGGACCCTTGCCGGCGGACGCGCTGCTGCTGAACCGCGCGCTGGCCGGTCAGCTTCGCGCTGGACCTGGCGACACCGTGCTGTTGCGGGTCCGCAAGCCCCAAGCCCTGTCCGCCGACGCCCCGCTTGCGCCCGAGGAAGACACCACGGTGGCCCTGCGGCTCCGCGTGCAGGCGGTGTTGGAGGATCGCGAGTTCGGCCGGTTCGGGCTGGCCGCCAGTCAGGTGGCCCCCTTCAACGCCTTTGTTTCGTTGCCCCTCCTGCAGACGCGGCTGGGCGCGACCAACCGGGCCAACCTGCTCCTCGCCGGCCAGGTGCCCGTCGCCCAGCCTGCTCCGCCGGGCGCGACCATCGTGCCGGGGATGAACCCGGGGCTCCGGGTTGGTTTGCCGCCGCTGGACTTGCGTCTGCACTTGGACCGTGTGCTGACCCAGCGCTGGCAACTGGCCGACGCCCAGATTGACTGGGTCGCCCTCCCCCGCCGCCGCGACGATCGAGCTTCGCAGTCCCCGCGTCTTCCTGGATGCTCTCATCAGCGACGCCGTCTTCGGCCGGCCCGGGTCGACGAACGCGCTCGTCAGCCAGTTGCCCAACGCGCTCCCGGCCGTCACCGCCGCCGGCGTGCTGACGTACTTCGTGAATGAACTCCGGCACGGCGACCGCGCCACCCCTTATTCCATGGTCACCGCCACCGAACCCCCGCTCGCCCCGCCCGACCTCGCCGACGACGAGATCCTGATCACCCAATGGCTGGCGGACGACTTGAACGCCGGGCCGGGCGACACCCTCAGCTTGCGCTACTACATCGTCGGGACCCTCCGCCAGCTCGAGGAACGGACCGCCACCTTCCGGGTGCGCGGCATACTCCCCATGAACACGCCGGGGCTCGATCCCGGTCTCATGCCGGACTTCCCCGGGATGACCGACGCGGAGAATTGCCGGGACTGGGACACCGGTCTGCCCATCGACAGCGGCCGGATCCGACCCAAGGATGAGGATTACTGGCGCGATTACCGGGGCACACCCAAAGCCGTCGTCTCGCTTCCGAGCCGGTCAGGCGTTGTGGGCAAACCGCTTCGGGAACCTTACCGCCGTCCGTTTCCATCTGCCGCCGGTGACCCTGACGAACGCCGCCCTCCTGGCTCGGACCCTGCCGACCTACCAGGCTTCCTTGAACGGTCTTCTGGCGCGGCTGCTTCAGCCCCGGGATTTCGGCCTGCAGTTCGTGCCCGTGGCCGAGCAGGCCCGCGCGGCCAGCGACCAGTCCCAGGATTTCGGCCAGCTCTTCCTGGGGTTCAGCTTCTTCCTCATCGCTGCCGCGCTGCTCCTGCTTGCGGTGCTTTTCCAGTTCAGCATCGAACAGCGCGCCACTGAAATCGGCACCCTGCTGGCGGTGGGGTTCCGGCCGGGGCAGGCGGGACGGTTGCTCTGGATGGAAGCTGCGTTGGTGGCGCTGGCGGGATGCGCCTTGGGTGCGTGGGGTGGCACCTGGTATGCCCAGGCCATGCTCCACGGGCTGTCCACGATCTGGAGCGAAGCCGTGGGCGGCACGCCGCTTCGGTACCACCAGTACCTCAGCACGCTTGTCTTCGGCATCGCCGCTGCCACCCTCGCCTGCTGGGGCACGCTTGGCCTGGCCTTGGCGCGTCACCTCCGGGTCTCCGCGCGCCAACTGCTCGCGGAAGGGGCCGTCACCACCGAAGTCGAGGACGGGAGCCCGGGCCGACGCATGGGACGCGCGCGGGGTCTGGCCCTGTTGAGCCTCGCCGCGGCGGCGGGGCTGGTTGGCCTCGGCCTGTGGAAGGGGGATGGCGGAGCGGCGGGCTTGTTCTTCGGCGCGGGAGCGCTCCTGCTGCTCGCCGGTCTCGCCGGGGGGCCGCGTGGCTTGATCAACTGGGGCAGGCCGCCTCCGCCGCCCGGCTTTCCCTGCGGGGCCTGGGCGTTCGCAGCGCCACCAGACGCCGGCGTCGCAGCCTGGCTGTGGTGGGGTTGCTGGCGTGCGGCAGCTTCCTGGTGGCTTCCATCGGGGTGTTCCGACTCGACGCCGTCCGGGATGCCAGCCGACGGACCGCGGGCACCGGTGGCTTTGCGCTGATTGGCGAATGCACCCAGCCGGTGGTCCACGACCTCAACCAGGCCTCCGGCCAGGAAACGTTGGGTCTCGAAGCCAACGGCCTTCGAGGCGTGGCGTTTGTTCCCTTCCGGGTGCGGGACGGAGACGATGCCAGTTGCCTCAACTTGAATCGCGCCCAGGTGCCCCGCCTGCTCGGTGTCCGGCCCGAGGCGTTGGCCGAGCGTGGCGCCTTCACGTTCGCCTCCACCGTCGACGGGGTCGATCCGCAGCAACCCTGGCTGGGACTCAAACGGGACGCGTTCCGGCCCCGCCGTGGTCCGCCTCTCGCGGACGACGAGGTGCCGGCCATCGGTGACCTGGCCTCGATCCGGTGGGCGCTGGGCAAGCAGGTGGGTGACACCCTCGATTACACCGATGAACGCGGTCGTGCTTTCAAGGTGCGCCTCGTCGGAGCCGTGGCCCATTCCATCCTGCAGGGCAACCTGATCGTCGACGAGGCCGAGTTTGTCCGGCGCTACCCTTCGGCCAGCGGCTACCGCTACTTCCTGGTGGACACCCCTCCCGGCCAGGCCGAGAGCGTCGCGGCCACCCTGACGCGCGAGCTGCGGGATTTCGGCCTCGAAATGACGCCGACCATGCAACGTCTCGCCGCCTTCAACGCCGTGCAGAACACCTACCTGGGGACCTTCCAGGCCCTCGGCGGGTTGGGACTGCTGCTCGGCAGCGTGGGGCTGGGCGCCGTCGTGTTGCGCAACGTGTTCGAACGGCGGAGCGAGCTTGCGCTGCTCCTGGCCGTGGGATTTCGGGCGCGGGCGCTGCGCCAGCTCATTCTCAGCGAGCATGTGGCACTGCTCGTTGTCGGGCTGGGCGTCGGCGTCCTGGCGGCGCTGGTGGCGGTCATGCCGAGCGTGTGGGCCCTGGGCGCCCAGGTGCCGTATCGGTCACTCGCTTTGACCCTCCTGACCATTCTGCTCAACGGCGTCCTGTGGACCGCATTGGCCGCCGAGGTCGCGTTGCGCGGTCACCTGCTTGCCGCCCTCCGGAACACATGAGGGGGTGTCCGTACCGACGCGGCAACCGCGAAAGACGCGAAGGGACGCGAAAGGGGGAGGGGAGGAAAGCCTCAGAGACGGTCGTTCCCCGTCGTCTTAGGCGTCTGTTGGCGTGTTTAGCGGGCGAATGCCTACGACGTCATCCAGGCGGCCCGGGCGTGGCATTCCTCGACAAAAGCTTCCATCAGCTTGGTGCGTTTCCCGATCCACAGGGCCCCGACATTGATCGGGGAAAGCCCGTCAGCGGTACCAGCCGCAAGGCGGGCGCCAGGGCCATCTTCGGGATGTGCAATCCCAGCCCGATCCCGAATCCGTTCAGGACGTAAGCCTCGACCAACCCGAGCGAGCTGACCTCGAGGCTGGTGAACCACTCGAGATCCCGCTTCCCGAGTTCCCGCTGGAAATGGCGGCAGATCCCCTCCGAGGCGGGCAACGCGATCAGGGGTTCCTCGATACGATCCCGCCGCCAGAGTTCGGCGGCATCCTGGAGCGGGTGTTTCTGGGGGACCATCAGCGCCAGCGGCAGTTGGATGAGCTCTTCCTGCTTGATGCCGGCCGGTGGCTTGCCTTCGACCATCGTGATGGCCAGGTCGAGTTCCCGCGCCAACAACCACGTCTCGAGCTGCGGCTGGTAGCCCTCCCGCAGGTACAGCTTCAGATGGGGGAACCGCGTTCGCAGCTTCAGCACGATCTCGGGCAAATGATAACGCTGGACCACCTCGGAGGCGCCGATCCGGATCTGCTGGCCCACCCCCCGGTGATCCGCTGCTCGAACTGGTCCAGGTTGCCAAAGAAAGGCCGGATGAACTCGAACACCTCGGTCCCGGCCTGGGTCAGGACAAACGGCCGGCGTTGGAACAGGGTCACCCCGAGGTCTTCCTCGAGCCGGATGATCTGGGCGCTGATGGCCGGTTGTTGGATGCCGTAGGGCATGTTCCGGACGGCCTCCATGATGCCGCCGTGCCGCGCCACGTAATAGAACAGCTCGAGATGGTGAATGTTAAGCATGTTGGGCGACGGCGTCGCAGTGTGCGCCTGAACCGGCAGCGGCGCAAGTGACGGTGGGACGGTGGACTAACGCGCGCAGCGTATGGAGTGCGGCGACTTCCAGCGGCGCTTTCGTCGCTTCCCGCGGCTCCCCACGAAAAGCGGCGGTGAACCGCACGCACTCCCACACGCTTCGCGATCCTCCCACCGTCCCACCGTCCCACCGTCCCACCGTCCCACCGTCCCACCGTCCCACCGTCCCACGTCCCACCGTCCCACCGTCCCACGTCCCACCGTCCCACGTCCCACCGTCCCACGTCCCACCGTCCGCCGAACCCCGGGCTTGCCAAAGCGGCGGCGTTCCTAGATTCTGCCCCTCTTTGACGTTGCCGGCATCATGCAAGCCCTGACCGACACTTTCTGGCGGGTGGCGCTGTTCGCTGCGGACGCGCCGCCTGGCACGACCAGTCAGCCCGGGGACCTCCTGAAAATGGTGGTTCCGCTGGGGCTGATGTTTGTCGTGTTCTATTTCCTCCTTATCCGCCCGCAGCAGAAGAAGGCGCGCGAACATCAGGCCTTGGTCGGTGCCTTGAAGGTCAAGGACCGCGTCGTCACCAGCGGCGGGTTGGTCGGCGAGGTCGTCTCGATCAAGGAAAAGACCGTCACCGTCCGCTGCGGCGAGGCGAAGCTCGAGGTGTTGAAGCACTCGATCTCCGAGGTCGTCGAGCGCGCCCAGTCCGAGGCCAAGTCCTGAGCGTCCCCCCTCTGCCCCTCCCATCATGAGCCGCAACTCCTGGAGGTTTCTCCTCACTGTTTTCATCGTCGCCTGGGCCTTGTACGAGCTCTACCCCCCGAAGGGCCGCGACCTCATCCAGTTCTTCGACCAGCGGGTCGAGTTCCGTGATGCCAGCTTCGACGAGCTCGTCAAGCGCGCCCGCGAACTCGAGGCCGCCAAACCCGGACAGCCGTACGCCAACCTCCTCGCCGCGACGGGCACCAACGATCTGGCCCGGTTCTTCCCGTCGTTGGTCGAAGACGACGACGCGGACCGCAACCGCGCCATCCTCAACCGCCTCCAGCAGAGAGCCGCCGGCCGGATCAAGCTCGGTCTGGACCTCCAGGGCGGCACCGAGTTCCTGGTCGCGCTCGACGAGACCCGCTTCGCCAACATCGCCGACAAGGAACGCGCCGTGGAACAGGCCATCGAGGTCCTCCGCAGGCGCGTCGACACCTTCGGCGTCGCCGAGCCTATCCTCCGCCCCGCCGGCCAGAACCGCATCTCCATCCAGATTCCCGGCATGTCGGAGGACCAGAAGCAAAGCGCCGAGGAAACCATCAAGAAGGTCGCCTTCCTCGAGTTCCGGATGGTGCACCCCGAGAGCGATGAGCTGGTCCGTGCCGAGATCATCGAGCCCGGCTACGAGCTGATGCAGGAACGCACCCGACGGCGGCGGGCCGAAGGCGCCCCGACCTACCTGGTTCGCAAGACCGCCGAGGCCGGGCTGACCGGCAAGTACGTTTCGCGGGCGGGCGTGTTTCCCGACCCCATGACCGGGCGGCCCAAGATCAGCCTGCAGTTCAACTCCGAGGGCGCCGAGATCTTCGCCAACATCACCCGCAACAACGTCGGCCATCTCCTGGCGATCGTCCTGGACGGGGAGTTGTACTCCGCCCCGCGCATCAACAGCGCCATCCTCGGGGGCAGTTGCGAGATCACCGGCGACTTCGAACTCCGCGAGGCCTTCGAGCTGGCCAACGCCCTGCAGAACCCCCTTGAGACGCCGGTCACCATCGAGGAGGAACGCACGGTGGACCCGTCGCTCGGCGCGGACTCGATCGCCAGCGGCGTCACCGCCTCGATCATCGCCGCCGTGGGCACGTTTGTGTTCATGATGGTCTTCTATCTCACCTCGGGCCTGGTCGCCAACCTGGCCCTGGCGTTGAACGTGGTCATCCTCATGGGCGCCATGTGCGCCATCGAGAGCACCCTCACCATGCCGGGCATCGCCGGCATCGCCCTGACCATCGGCATGGCGGTGGACGCCAACGTGCTCATCTACGAGCGCATGCGGGAGGAGGCCGCCGCCGGCAAGTCCATCAAAGGCATCATCGCCGGCGGCTACGACAAGGCCTTCGGCACCATCTTCGACGCCAACCTCACCACGCTGATTGCGTCGATCATCCTCATCTTCTTCGGCACCGGACCGGTCAAGGGCTTCGGCGTCACCCTTTCCATCGGCATCTGCGTGAGCATGTTCACCGCCCTGGTTGTGACGCGGCTCATCTACGACACGCTCCTGGCCCGGGGATGGATCCGCAAGGTCCGGATGCTTTCGCTGCCCAAGTTCTCGAACATCCCCTTCATGAACTGGCGGTTCGTCTGTGTGGGTGCCTCGTCGCTCCTGATCATCGTCGGTCTGGGCTACGGGATCTTCGGCCGTGGCAAGCAGGTCCTGGGGGTGGACTTTGCGGGGGGCGACGCGATCACGATGCGGTACTCCGAGCGGCTGGGGGTGGACCAATTGCGGCAGGCCCTGGCGCAGGGTGGCCTGGCCGATTCGACCATCGGCTACCAGCAGAGTCGCGCCACCGGACACGAAACCCTGCAGGTGGTCGTCCCTCTGGATGCCGGCCCGCGCGCCCAGCAAATCCTGCAGCAGGCCTTCCCCAACGTGCAGTTCGACACGGTGGGCGTGGACAGCGTCGGGCCGACGGTGGGGGCCCACATCCAGCGCTCGGCGGTCATCTCCTCGCTGCTGGCCCTCTTTGGCATCCTCGTTTACGTGGCCTTCCGCTACGAGTTCTCCTTCGCCATCGCCTCCGTGATCGCATTGATCCACGACGTGTTCCTCACGCTCGGCATCTTCTTCCTGGCCGGCGGCCAGCTCAACGCGACCATGGTCGCCGCGATCCTGACCATCATCGGCTACTCTGTAAATGACAAGATCGTCATCATGGACCGCATCCGGGAGGATCTGAAACTCGGGATTCGCGGCTCGTTCCGCGAGTTGATCGACATCGCCTTGAACCAGACCCTGGGCCGCACCATCATCACCGGCGGCGCGGTCATCATGGCGACCGCCTCCCTGTTCATCTTCGGCGGCGGCGTGATCAACGATTTCGCCTTCGTCTTCCTGCTTGGCATCCTCAGCGGCACCTACTCGAGCCTCATGATCGCCAGCCCCATCGTGCTCTGGTGGCACAAGGGGCAGCGGCCCAAGATCGGTGCCCAGGTCGAAGTGCAGCCCGCGCCCGGGGTGGTTGGGGCCGGCCTCGCCCGGGCGAAGGCTTGACCATCGTTGTCTCGCGCCGGCGGCGCGAAAGAACTTAGCCGCGCAGGAAGCTGTTCAGCATCCAGATCGTCTTCTGGTGGACGGTGATCCGCCCGATCATCAGATCCTGGCTTTCCGGATCGTTGGCCGCGCCGGCGAGATCCCGCGCCCGGGAGGCGTCCGCCACAAGCTTCTCATTCGCGGCCAGCAGCATGCGGACGTACTCATCTTGCGGCAGGGGCGACCGGAACTCCGTCATCTGGGCGGCGGCCGCCAGGGTGGCCAATCCGCCGAGGGCGTACGCGTTCAACGCCCGGATGCGTTCCGCGATCTCGTCAATGGCAGTAAACAGGTCCTCGTACTGCGTCTGGAAGGCCGTGTGCAGGGCGAAGAACCCCGGGCCTTCGACGTTCCAATGCGCCAGATGGGTGAGTGACATCAACGCGTAGGAATCGGCCAGCACTTGGTTCAGACTGTCGGTGAGACGGGCGGTGCCGGACGCGGGGGAGGAGGGGGTGTTGCTCATAGATGGACGTTTTCCTGTTGCTGTACGAAGGCGCCGGTGGAATCCGGCGACGCCCTGAGATTAGCGCAGCGAAGACGAGTTGGGAAGCCCCGCGGAGGCGCTTTATCGAGGGGGGCCGCCGTCCTGCGCGGATGGTCGCCGGGTCGTGAGCAGCGATCCGATGCACAGGCGTCCCGGCCTTACGCAAAGCGGCGCTGAAGCGCGCGCACTCCAAACGCGTTGCGCCTGCCCGGCGGTGTGGAGGAACGCGGAACGTTTGGAGTGCGCGCGCTTCAGCGCCGCTTTGCGTTGACCCCGGAGCTCCGCACCCGCTCAGGCCGGCAGATCCTGGCCGGTCGTGGTGACGGTCAGTTTGCCGTGTTTGACCCCCTTGGCGGCGATGAGGTGATCGGCCATGGCCTTGATGCGGGCCGAGGGGCCGCGGACGACGAGCGCCTCGAGACAGTTGTGGTGGTCCAGGTGCGCGTGCAGGGTGGCGATGATGCACTCGTGGTGATCATGCTGGATGTCGGTCAGGAGCTCCTGTAACCCGTGTTTGTGGTGGTCGTACACCAGCGTGATCGTGCCGGCGATCAGCCGGTCGCCCCGCTGCTGGTTGTGCTCCACCAGCGTGTTCCGGATCATGTCCGCCACCGCCAGCGACCGGTTCGTGTAGCCCTTCTCCCGCGTCATCGCGTCCAGTTGCTTCGCGAGATCCCCGGGTAGCGAGACGCTCAGCCGGACAACGGTCGGTCGTTTCATGGGTCCGGGATGGTTTCGAACTGCAGACGGTTCTCGCCCCGGGACAGGTCAAAGCACACCACCACCTCGCTGCCCTCACGCCGCCAGGTACCCGCTTCGATCTGCCGGGCCGAGGCAACCTCGCGAAGCGGCGTGAGGCGGTTTGCCTGCCCGACCCGGGGGGCGGCGTTGGCGGGGGCGTCCAGGCGCAAGGTGAACGCGGGCGCGGCAAAGGGCGCCTGCAGGGTCAGGCCGCGTTCGGTCCGCCGCACTTGGGTCAGTTCCCGGGCCGCCCAGTACCGGGCCAGCTCACTGAGCTTCATCCAGAGCAGATGATCGAAGCGCGCGTGCAACCGGCGCACCACCTCCTGGAAGATCCGGAAGCCGGCTTCCTGCCCGTTGAACCAGATCCCCGTCCAGTGCGCGAGCAGACACGCGGGTTCGCCCCGCTCGATGACCTCCACCAGCCGCCCCTGCCGGCCATCCGCCGTGATGAACTTGTCCGCCCCGCCCGGTTCCGTGTTGTCCCAGCCACCGGTCCAGTCGCCCGTGCAGGCGACGATAGAGACCACACACCGGGGGTCTGCGCCGGCCAAACCCGCGGCGTACTCGACCCGCGGGGCGACGCTCTGGGGGCCCTCCGCGTAGGCATCGCGAAAGTAATGCGGGATCTCGGCGCCGAAGACGTCCCGCACCGATTCCAGGGTGGCTTGCGCGAGTTGGGGACGGGCCCGGTTGCCGTATCCGCCTGGCGTGGTGATCCCTTCGCAGGGGAGCCCGACGTTCTTGAGGATGCGCAAGGCGTAGGCCTGGTAGGCCGCGATTTCGTCGACCGACCGGCCCGTGGTCCAATCCCAGTTCTCCATGAACCGGAGGCTGCGCTCGGGGTGAGGATGGCCGGTGCGCAGATCGATCACCCGCGTGTGGGTGACCATCTCCGGGTGGATGTCCCAGTGCGACAACAGAAGGTCGCGCACCAGGTCGATGCTGGCTTCGACCTCGCGCGGGGTCCATCCGGGCAGTTCGCCGTCCAGTCGCCCCACGCACGCGGGGTACGGCACAA
Organism: Verrucomicrobiota bacterium; assembly: GCA_027493615.1. GTDB lineage: Bacteria > Verrucomicrobiota > Verrucomicrobiia > Limisphaerales > J093 > DSVZ01. The sequence continues at coordinate 136,908 of JAOSKK010000012.1, read as the reverse complement.
CACTGTACTTGCCTTTGACGCCGTGGGCGCCGCACCACTCGCCGAACTTGCGCACGAAGTCGTCGGGAATCTCGTCCGGCCAGGCCCGCCAGTCGTACCGCGTGTACGCACCGCCGCCGGGGTGCGCCGCGGCGAATTGCGGGATGGCGAACTTGTTCAGGTTCACCAGGCACGTCGAGTCGTCGATGATGAAGCTCACCGGGATCCGCTCCCGTGGCAGCAGCACCTCGAGGCCCGGCACGGCCTCCGGTCGTTCTCCGCGTTCCTGGGCCAGGAGCGCTGCGGTCTGGCCACCGACCAGGGCCGCCCCGGCGCCGGTTACCCGGTGCAGAAACTCACGTCGGGACCAGCCGGTCGTTGGGGCCGAAGGGGCGCACAAGGAGGACATACGGGCAGGGCAGGGGGCGACCAACCCGGCGAACGGCGCGCGGGTCAGCGCCATTCCCCGTCGGGCATCGGGCGCAACCGGAACTGTTGGGGATCGAGCACCACGTGCCGGATGCGCTCGCGCTTCCAGGTGTACGTCACGTGGACCAGGCCGTCCTGAGTCTGGATGACTGCGGGATAAGACAGCTCGCCGCCCACGTCCTTCTCGATCTCGCACGCGGCCTGCCAGCTCGTCCCGTCCTCGGAAACGGCCACGTTGAGCACGTTGCGGTTTTCGCGCGAGTGGTTGTAGACCAGCAGCGCGCGACCGTCCCGGAGCATGACGGCGTCCACCGCGCTGTTCGGGTTGGGCAGGACGGTGCGGACGACCGGACTCCATTTCTCGAGACCGGTCTTGGAGCGGGTTTCATAGATCCGGCCCTGCTTCGTACGGCAGAGGATCTGGAAGCCGTCGCGGTAGCGCAGGAGCGTGGGCTGGATGGCCGCGCAGGTGATCGCCGCGTTCAACTCAGGACCGCGGTTCCACAGGGAGAATGGGTCCTTGGTCCATTCGAGGTGGATGCGCCATCCCTTGTCTTCGGTGCTGCTGCCGCAGAGCAACGTGCCGTCGGCCAGCTCAATCGGCTTGTTCCGCACCGGGCCCACGAAACCGGCGGGCAACCGGCGCTCGCGGGTCCAGGTCTTGCCGTCGTCGAGCGACGATCGCACCATGCCCCACCAGTGGATCGGGCTGGGTCCCACCTTGTAGAAGAGCAACACCTCGCCGCTCATCCGCCGGAACAAGACCGGGTTCCAGCAGGGGTAACGCTGGCCTTGCTTGGGCACAACGCCGGTGGCCACTTCTTCGGGCGCGCTCCAGCCGTCTCCGCTGTGCCGTGCCAGCCAGATGCCCACGTCCAGAGCCCGCTCGGCGGTCCCTCCGAACCACGCCGCCAGCATGCCTTCCGGCAGCTCCACGATCGTGGAGGCATGGCTCGAGGCTGTCGGCGGCGCCTCCGCTATGAAACCCATTTTCACCAAGCCAGGATCCGCTGCCCGCGCCGAGGCTGCCAGCCATCCGGCTCCGATCAGACCGAGCCCGAATGCCAGACTGCCGCGCCAGGGATGATGCCAGTTCATACGCTCTTCCAGTTTTTGGACGTCAGGACCGGAGCCGGTTGTAGGTCAGGCCGCCGTGCACTTCAAGCAATCTCCCGCCCGCCTACTCGCCGCCGCCGGCCAGGATGAAGAAGAACATCCGCGGTTCCCCGCGCAGCGCACTCACGTCCAGCGGCCCTCCTTGAAAGGTCGCGGAGCCCCAATGCGCGAAATCGGCTCCGTAGAAGACGTGGTAAAGCCCCTTTTCGGTCACCGGGTAGTGGACCAACAGCTTCCCGCCCGCATCAAACCGGATCTCGCTCTGCACCGGCCCCACCGACGGCAGCGGCGGCTGAACTTGCGCCGGATCGAAGGCCGTGGCTGCGGCACCCCGACGCACGATGCGGATACGCTCCAGCGTGACGGTGGCCTTCGGCACCCCTGAGGCCGTGCCCGCGGTGGTGTTGATGGCGGCGACCACCTCGTATCCTTGCACCACCTCGCCGAACACGGTGTGCTTGTTGTCCAGCCAGGGCGTGGGCTCGACCGTGACGAAGAACTGGCTCCCGTTGGAGTTTGTCCCGGAGTTGGCCATCGACAGGATGCCCGCCTTGTTGTGGCGCAGTTGCGGGTGGAACTCATCGCGGAACTGATACCCCGGCCCGCCGTCACCGAGTCCGTCCGGCGAACCGCACTGGTTCATGAACCCCGTGATCACCCGGTGGAACTTGAGCCCCTGGTAAAGCGGTTCCCGGCTCAGGCGTGCGTGCTGACGATCCACCCAGTCCCGCTGGCCCTCGGCCAACTGGACGAAATTGGCCACCGTGCGCGGTGTCCTCTCGAATTCGAGCCGGCACCAGTACGTGCCCAACGAGGTGGTGCATTCGGCATAGAGCCCGTCGGCCGTCGGGCCTTGGGCGAGCGTGGGACCGGCCCCGGCGCACGCCAGCACCCAGGCCACGCATCCCCATCCCCACCCGCGCCGCGCCCGGTGCCGAAGGGCCCAACCGTGAAAGGCTCGCGTTCTCATGCTGAGAGCGGGTCCGGGAGGAAGCGCCGCAGCGGACGGCTCAAGCGCCCGTTCGTCGCCACCACTTCATGCAGGCCGTCAGGCAGTTCCCGGGTCCGTACTTCACCGCCCGCGCACTCGACGATCAGCGCGCCCGCGGCAAAATCCCACAAGCCCAACCCCACCTCGGCGTAGGCGTCGAACCGCCCCGTGGCGACGTAGGTCAAAGCCAGCGCGGCCGACCCCATGATCCGGAGCTTGCGGACCCGCGGCGTCAGTTCGCGAAAGGCCGGCAACAGGTGCTGCAGCACCGCGTCCCGCTTGCCGAACCCGAGCGAGACCATGGCCTCCTCGAGCCGGGCGCGCTGGCTCACCCGGGCGGGGCGCCCGTTCAACCGCGCCCTGGCTCCGCGGATCGCCGTCCAGAGCTCGTCAGCGAACGGGTCGTGCACCACGCCCACCACCGTCTCGTACTTGTCGACCGCCTCCCGTCGCCCACGCGGTTTGCGGCGGGGCACACGTCGCTCCTGCAGCGCGATGGACACACAGGCGTGCGGGATGCCGTAAGTGAAATTCACGGTTCCGTCGATGGGATCCACCACCCAGCGCCAGTCGGCCTCCGCGTCGCCCACGCTGCCTTCCTCGCCGAAGAAGCGGCTGGCCGGATACGCCTGCAGCAAGCGGTGCTGGATCAACTGCTGGCACTGGACGTCCAACGCGAGTTTGATGTCGTGTTGCGTGGCCAGATCCACCCGCTTGGGCCGGGCCAGTTCCTGCCGCATCACCCGCCCTGCCGCTCGCGCCGCCGTCACCGCCACTTCGAGGGCTGCCGTCCAGTTCGTCTTGTACTTGGTCGTCTGCAAACGCCAGGGAAACTGCGGTCTCGCCGCCATCACGTCCAGCCTTTCCCCTCCCTCCCGCCGCCCTTCCTCAAGACTTGGCACCCCGCCTCTCGCCCGCCACAATCGCGCTTGTGCAATCCGGGTCGCCCCTCGGTCGCCTCCCTGCCCGAGCCTTCCCCACGCCACACCGTGTGGGTGGGCGGTCGTCTCGTGCCGGTCGAGTACCGACGACACCACCGCGCCCGCCGGTACGTCTTGCGTCTACACCCGGATGGCACGGCCCGCGTCAGCCTCCCCCCGCGCGGCTCCCTGCGCGCCGCGCGGGAGTTCGCGGAACGCCAGACCGGCTGGCTGGCCCGCCAGCTTGCCCGCCTCGAAAGCCGACCCGCCCCCGATCGCCGCTGGCAGGATGGCAGCACGTTTCGGTTCCGCGGCCAGCCGGTGCGCTTGCAGGTCGTCGAGGATGCCGCCGGTCGCCGCGCGCGGTTTGCCGACCAGGAACTCCCGGTGCCGCCCGATCTCACGGATCTGCGCAGCGCGATCGAGGCGCATCTGCGTCGCACCGCGGCGGAAGAGCTCCCTCCGCGCGTCCTTGCGCTGGCAGCGCAGGCGGGCCTGGAAGTGAAACGCGTGACCATCCGCGATCAGCGTTCCCGCTGGGGCTCATGCTCGCGCCACGGCGTCATTTCGCTGAACTGGCGCCTCGTCCAGATGCCGGAGAGCGTGCGCGACTACGTCATCTGGCATGAGCTGATGCATCGACGCGAGTTGAACCACTCGGCCCGCTTCTGGCGCCAGGTGGCGGCAGTCTGTCCCGACTTCGAACAGGCCCGCCGCTGGCTGCACGCCCACGGCGAGGAACTGCGCTGACGCTCCCGCCGCCCCATTCCCGATGTCCGTAATCTGCGGAGAACCCAGGGCGAGCGGTCTCTCCACTGATTGCGAACATCGGGGATTGCGGAAGGGAGGTGGCTCTCCCCGATCTGCCCCGGGGATCATGAACCGGCCAGGCGGAATGCCTCTTCTGCAATCTCCCTCCTGCCTCCTGCATTCCGGTCCACGGAGCAGCCCGCGGCGGCTTAAGCCACCGGCGGCACGACGAACGGAGCCCGGTCTTCGCGCCGCAGCAGCGCATTGGCCTGGCCGGCGAAGTCGTTCGCGAACCGCTCCTGGACGGGATCGAAGGTCAACCCGGGACCCAGGGTGGCAGGGGTGGCTTCGAGGTCCACGCCGTTGTCGCGCAGGTACCGTTGACAGCGATCGAACGCGTCGCCGAGCGCCGCATGGTCCCGGAGGCGTTCGCGGATCTCCGCGGGTGCGGTCGCTCGGCCGAGCCGATGGGAGATGTTGGCCAGATGACAGCCAATGACCGAGAGGTGTCCCTCCAGGGCCTCCGCCACCAGTTCGCTCCGCTTCCGGCTGCGCACGGCCGCAAAGAAGTTCGCGAGGTGGGCGGTCTCCAGCGTCTTCGCACTGCCGTCATCGGGAATGGCGCGCATCTGCCGGCCTTGCGGATCAAAGAACCCGCCCCGGAAGCGTCCCCGGCGAAGTACCCGCCTTCACAGTCGATGATCACGCCGCCACTCCGCCCACGATAGCGTCCCATCGCGTCGGGTCCCGCCGCCGCCCGTACGTTGCGAATCTCGCAGAGGATCGGGGCCGGCTGATAGCCCAGGAAGGTGAGGTGCGTGTTGGCGGTCTCGCCGCAGTCATTGAAGGCAAACCGCCCGCCCACGCTCAGAACGTGTGGCGGTGCCTGGTCCTGTCCCAAAGCCCAGCGGCAAAGATCGATGGCATGCGGGCCGTTGTTGCCGATCTCACCGTTGCCAGTGGCCCAGAACCAGTGCCACTCGTAGTGCAGTTGTCTCCGCATCAATGGCGCCGTCGGAACCGGCCCGCACCAAAGATCGTAGTCCACCGTCGCGGGCACCGGCGTCGGGGCGTTGACCGTGCCGAGGCCGTCGCGGGCGCGATACACGAGGGCGCGGGCAAGACGGATCGCGCCCAGTTCCCCGCGCTGCAGATCGGTGAACACCTGGCGCAAGAGGGGACTCGAGCGGTTTTGGGTGCCCACCTGGACCATGCGGCCGTGCTGGCGGGCGGCGGCAACCATCTGTCGTCCTTCCCAGATCGTGTGGGCCAGCGGTTTCTCGACGTAGACGTCCTTGCCCGCCTGGCAGGCCCAGACGGTCGCCAGGGCATGCCAGTGATTGGGCAGGGCGACCACGACCACGTCGATCGTCGGATCGTCCAAGACCCGCCGGAGATCCACGTGGGTGGCGACGGTCTCGCCTCGATCGCGGAAGGGCTGGGCTTCCCGCTCCAGAAACGCGCGGTCCACGTCGCACAACGCGGTGATCTGGACGTTGGGGACTTCGCGGATCCGCGGAATGAGTTGATGGCCACGCCCGCCCACGCCGCCGACAGCCGTCGTGTCCCCAAGCCCGATGACCGCCACCCGGATCCGCTCGTTCGGGCTTCGTGAAGCCGGCGGGGAATCGGCGCTGAAGCTACGGCGGGGCAGGCTCAAGGCCAACCCTGCGCCGAGGGAGCGTTTGAGGAACTGCCGGCGGCTGCTGGTGCTGCGGCTGGATGCTCCGGCAGCGGAAGGGGGCAGGGCGGGAGCAGACGTTCCGGACATCAGGTTCATGCCGGAGCTTGGAACGGACCGGTCAGGCCGTCAACTGAGGCGTCGGCCGATTCGCTCCGCCCGCGGGCGCGGCCACCGTGTTCTGGCTGGTTCGAAACGCGGCGTTCAACGCTGGATCACCACCGTCGAAGCCGGGCCGGCGACGCCAAACTGGTTCACCGCCCGAGCCTGGAGCCGATGCACTCCTGGCTTGATCCTCCAGTCGTACCGGTCGCCCGTCGGCCGCCATGGCCCACCGTCCACGCGGATCTCGTAGGTCTGGAAGTTCGGGGTGAGTGTCTGGAGTCCCACGCCCAGCGTATCCCCCGCGGGCGTCAAGGTGACTGCGGCCTGGTGGATCGGGAAATACGGATCTGTGGCGGGATTTGCCGGCGCGTCCCGCACATGCCACCGGGTGCCGTCGCAGAGGGCATCCCTGACGATGAACATGTTGGCATAGTCCAAACCGGAATCCATCAGATCGGTGTTGGGGATGAAGCCGATGAATCCGTACTTGTCCAACTCATCCGCCGGCACCGTGAGATCGCCGAAGCCGGCAAAGCGCCCCAGCCAGATTGGCAGGTCTGACTTCCGATACCGCTGGCGCTCCTTCCCCACCACGAACACGAGATCGCGTCCGGCGCGGTGGAACCACTCCTGGCGAATCTCCCACGCGTTCAGTGGCATTCCGTCCTTCTCGATGAACAGCTTCGCGGTGGGGTCCATCATGACCCACTTGCGGTGCTGGTTGGACCAAATCTCGGTCGTTGAATGCTCGCTCGAACCGCCGCCCGGCGGGTCCTGATGCCGGCGCAGGGCCAGCACCCGGTCCACCCAGCCCAGGCTCGCCGCGGCCGACACAAACACGTGAGCGTATTGGCTGCAGAAGAAAGTGTGCCCTTCCTCGACGGCCTCCAGGATCTCCAGGGCGCCCCGGGCCTCGGCCGTGGGCCGCCCGAACCTCGTGAACCGATGATGCACCCAGTCGAGCAGCAGGACCTGACGGTCAAACTCGTCCCGGCCCGGGGCCACGACCGCCTCGAGCTGATAGCGCTGGCGCAGTTCGCGGAGCTTGGGATTGTCGGCGGAGTCGAAGCGGAACCGCCGGGTGTATTCGCTCTCGACCCAGGGCAGGGCATCGACCTTCAGGACGGTGGCGGTGGTACCGGCCAATTCGAAGGTGGCCCCCTCGGTGAGCGACGGCGTCAGCGGCTGCGCCAGGAGCCCGAAGCCGGAGCATACCAGCGCCACGAAGGCTCGGCTGACGGCGCAGCCTGACACGAACGGATTCATGGTGGCCGAGCGTGCCGGAGCGGACCGCTGAAAGCAACCCGGGCACGACCGCACGGCCGTGAGAATCTCGAGTACGGGAGACGCCTGGCCAGCGCTTCGTTCACCTCGTTGGCTTCGGTGAACACCCGGTCTGCGGCCTCGTCTCTCATTCCGATCAGCCGGCTCCCGCAGCGCGCCGCCGCCACAGCCCTTCGAGCGTGTACAGCGCCAGCGCTCCCCAGATCAGCACGAAGCCGACGAGGCGAGCCCGGTCGAACGGCTCGCGATACACCCAGACCCCAATGGCCAGTTGGCACGTGGGCGCCAGGTATTGCAGCAGGCCAATGGTCGAGAGACTGATCCGCCGCGCGGCTGCCGCGAACAGCAGCAGGGGGCGTCGCCGTCACCACCCCCGTCAGCACCAGCAACAGATTCGTCACCACCGCGCTGTGGCCCAAGCGCCCCGCCCCCTGCACTTCCTGCCAGCCCAGGAACGCCACCGCCGGCAGCCAGAGCATCGCCGTCTCGAGCGCCAGACCGTGCAGCGCCCCCAACGGCGCCTGCTTCTTGAGAAGCCCGTACAGTGCGAAACTGCCGGCCAACACCAGCGCCACCCACGGCACCGTGCCGTGGCGCCACGTCAGATAGCCCACCCCCAGCGCGGCCACCCCCACCGCCAGCCATTGGGCCCGCCGCAACCGTTCCCGCAAACACAACACTCCCAGCAGGACGCTCACCAGCGGATTGATGAAATACCCCAGACTGGTCTCGACGATCCGACCAGCGTTTACCGCCCAGATGTACGTCAACCAGTTCACCGACAACACCGCGGCCGCGACGCCGTACACGACCAGCGTCCGGCCATTCGTCGAGTTCCGTAGCACCCCCCACTCCCGCCGGAGGAACACCAGCGCGCCCAGCAGCACAAATGACCACAGGATGCGGTGGGCCAGAATCTGGGGCGCCGGCACGCTCTTCAACGCCTTCCAATAAACCGGCAGAACGCCCCACAGACCATAGGCGCCCACAGCCCACAGAATGCCTTGCCTTGCAGCCGACACGGCCGACAACCTGACGACGCCCGACGCGCGAGCAAGCCAATTCCCGCCGTCCCCGCCCTGCGTCCCCGCTCTTCCAGAGCACTGGGCCAACAGCCGTGCCGGATCGGGCGGCGGCAAGTGCCCCCGGTGCGCGGCTGGCCCCGTCTCGAGACCAACGCACCACGCGGGCAAGTCCTCCGCGCACCGAAGCCGTGCCGCGGGATTGACACCCGAAGGCAGGAGCCTAGGCTGCGGGCGGTTGCGGGTGTAGCTCAATGGTAGAGCTCCAGCCTTCCAAGCTGGCCACGTGGGTTCGATTCCCATCACCCGCTCCACGCTCACCCACGACCCATGAAACCTCCGCGGAAAGCGCCAGGCGCATGCGCCGGGAGCGCGGGCTGACGTTCCGTCCCTCGGCGTCCTTCGCGCCCCGGCGGTGGGGGCCACTGTAACCCGCCGGACCGGCGGGTGGTCTCTGGAATAGGCAGCGACACGAAATCCGCAATGAAACGCAGGACCTGGCTCCGATGGCTGGGCGTCATCGTGGTAGCGACCGGCGCGCTCGGTTACTGGCAGGCGGCTTCCAAGCAGCGCAAGGACGCCCGGCCGGAACTCAAGACCGTCACCGTCGACCGCGGAGACATCATCCAGTCGGTCACCGCCAACGGCTCGCTGACCCCGCTGCGGTTGGTCGAGGTGGGCAGCCAGATCTCGGGGGTGATCACCGAGGTCAAGGTGGATTACAACTCGACAGTGAAGTCGAACCAGGTCGTGGCCCAGATCCGATCCCGCCACCTACCAGCGGGCCCTGCTCCAGGCCGAGGCCGATCAGGCCAATGCCCGGGCCGCCCTCGAAATGGCCCAGCTCAACTACGACCGCGCCGAGTCTCTGTTCGCCGGCAACTTGATCTCGAAATCCGACTACGACCAGGCGCGCGTCTCCCTCGAGCAGGCCAAAGCGACCCTGAAAACCCGCGAAGCCAACACCGAACGGGCCCGCGTGGACCTCTCCCGCACCACCATCTACGCCCCCATGGACGGCGTCGTCATCAGCCGCAGGGTCGAAGCCGGCCAGACCGTGGCAGCAACGATGAATGCCCCGGTCCTCTTTACCATCGCGAACGACCTCAACCAGATGCGCATCGAGGCCGCCGTGTCCGAGGCCGACGTCGGCGGGGTCGAGGTCGGGCAGGACGTCGAGTTCCTCGTGGATGCGTTTCTGGGACGCCAGTTCCGCGGCAAGGTGCAACAGGTCCGCTACGAACCCACCACCAACCAGAACGTCGTCTATTACACGACCGTGGTCGCCGTCGAAAACAAGGACATGAAGCTCCGCCCGGGCATGACCGCCAACGCCAAGTTCATCACCGCCGAACGCCGCGGGGTCTTGAGGATCCCGACCGCCGCGCTCCAGTTCCGGCCGCCGGCGGGGATGCCCGTCGAGGGGGCCACCAACGCCCCGCCCGGCACCAAGACCGACGTGCCCTTGATCGAGAGCGGTCCCTTCGCCGGGCTGCCCATGATGCCCTGGATGAGCGGTGGGGAGCCCCGCCGTCCCACCGAGGAAGAACGCGCGGCCTACGCCGCCACGTTGACACCCGAGCAGAAGCGCAAGTACGAACAGATCACCGCCGAGATGCGGGCCCGATTCGCCCAGGGCGGCGGAGCCGGTGGCGGCGGCATGGGCGCGGGCCTGGGCGGCGTCCCAGGCGGCTCGGGAACCGGCAGCGGAGGTCAGCGGTCGCGAGCCGACCCCGAAGGCCCGAAGGCAGCCACCGTGTATGTGGTCGAGAAGCGGACGCAGCCTGGCGGCGGCGAATATACCGTGTTGCGCGCCGTTCCGGTCAAGCTGGGCCTGAGCGGCACCGGCGGCATCGAGGTGCTCGAGGGCCTGAAGGAAGGCGATGTCGTGGCCACCGGCACCACCTCGCTCGCATCCGCCGCGTCCACCCCGCCGCGGACTCTGCTGGGCGGAGGGTTCGGCGGACCGCCGCGGCGCTGACCAGCCAGCCCGGAGACTCCCTGCCCGGCATGAAACCGCGACGGACTGTCGGCACCGACGTGAGGAGGCGTCTTGAGGCCCGGGGTAATACCCTGCGCCTCCTCACGTCGGCGCCTGCACCGGGCATGGGATCTCCAGGCTAGGGCCCCTTCCGCCATGGACCCGATCATCGAACTGCAGGACTACCACCGGACCTACCGGAACGGATCGCTCGAAGTCCACGCGGTGCGGGGGCGTCTCGCTCCGAATCGAGCCGGGCGAGTTCGTCGCCGTGATGGGCGCGAGCGGCTCCGGCAAGTCCACCATGATGAACACCATCGGCTGCCTGGATCGCCCCACCGGCGGCCGTTACCTGCTGGACGGGGTCGATACCGGCCAACTCGACCGTGACCAACTGGCCGACCTCCGCAACCGCAAGCTGGGCTTTGTTTTCCAGGGATTCAACCTGCTCGCCCGAACGTCCGCCCTGGAAAACGTCGAGCTCCCCATCCTCTACGCCCGACCCCCGGTCTCGGCTCGCGAGAAGCGCCGACGCGCACTCGAGGCCCTCGGCATTGTCGGGCTTGCCGACCGCGCACATCATTACCCGAACCAGCTCTCGGGCGGACAGCAACAACGGGTCGCCATCGCCCGGGCGCTCGTCAACCAACCACGCGTCCTTCTCGCCGACGAACCGACCGGGAACCTCGATACCCGTACCAGCATCGAAGTGATGGGCGTGTTCCAGTCCCTCAACGACCAGGGCATCACGGTGGTCATGGTCACCCACGAACTCGACATCGCCAGCTTCGCCCGCCGGAAGGTCGTCATGCGCGACGGATTGATCCGCACCGACGAGGCCGTGACCGCCCGGTGGCACGCCGCCGCGGCCCTTGCCGAACTGGAGGCCGAGCAGAAGGCCGTTCACCTCGCCTGATCGATCATGTTCAACGTCCTCGAAACCGCCCTGCGCGCCATCCGCCGCAACCTCCTGCGGTCCTTCCTCACCATGCTCGGCATCATCGTCGGCATCGCCGGCGTCATCGTCGGCGTCAGCATGGGCGCGGGGGCCAAGGCCGAGGTGGACAAGCAGATCGCCAGCATGGGCAAGAACCTCATCATCATCTTCTCCGGCAATATGTCCCGGGGCGGCGTGCGCGGCGGCTTCGGCATGCAGCCCACCCTCACCGAGCGCGACTATGAAGCCCTGCGCCGCGACGTGACGGGCGTCTCCGGCGTCAGCCCCGAGGTGCGCACCACCGTCCAGGTGGCCGCCGGCAACCAGAACACCTACGTCAGCATCTGGGGCACGAGCGCCGACTTCGAGCACATCCGGTCCTGGAGATTCGAGTCCGGGGCCAACTTCACCGAGAACGACGTGGCCAGCGCGAACAAGGTCTGCCTGATCGGCAAGACCACCGCCGCCTCGCTCTTCGGCGACGGCGTCGATCCCGTCGGCCAGACCGTCCGCATCAAGAATGCCCCCTTCAGCGTCGTGGGTTGGCTCGCCCCCAAGGGGGCCAACGCCTTCGGGCAGGACCAGGACGACCTCATCATCGTCCCCTACACCAGCGCGATGAAGCGGTTGTCCGGCGACACCAAGTTCCGCGCCCTCAACGTGCAGGCCGAGAGTGCCGAGGCGCTCGAGAGCGTGACGAACCAGATCGCCGCCGTCCTCCGCCAACTGCACCAGATCACGCCCGACAAGGAGGAGGACTTCTCCATCCGCACGCAGCAGGAGATGAGTGAGTTTGCCAACGCCAACAACCGCGTGATGACCGTGCTCATCGGTGCCTTCGCCGGCCTCTCCCTCGTGGTCGGCGGCATCGGCATCATGAACATCATGCTCGTCAGCGTCACCGAGCGCACCCGCGAGATCGGCATCCGGCTCGCCGTCGGCGCCCGCGCCCGGGACGTGCTGCGCCAGTTTCTCATCGAGGCTGTCCTGCTAAGCGCGGTGGGGGGCCCTGGGAATCGCCGCCGGTTTCTGGCTGGCGCCCGTTCTCACCACGTTCGCCGGTTTCCCCACGTTGATCTCGGACGCCTCGGTGATGCTCGCCTTCTCGGTCAGCGCCCTCCTCGGCGTCATCTTCGGGTTCTTCCCCGCTCTCAAAGCGGCAAACCTCGATCCCATCGAAGCCCTGCGGTACGAGTAGGCGGTTGGGCTGGTTTTGCCCAAGAGCCTGTGGTGCGGGCTTCCAGCCTGCACCCTCCGCGGTTCATGGCACCTCCCACCCGCTGTAGGCGCCGACGCGAGGAGGCGTTGTGGACGTAGGCGCCGACGTGAGGAGGCGTTGTGGACGTAGGCGCCGACGTGAGGAGGCGTTGTGGGTCCGGGGCAATACCACTTCGCTTCCTCACGTCGGCGCCTACCGTCTGTCGCGGTCTTCTGCCGAGTGTGTACTATCCTGGCTGAGCAGGTCCAGGAGGGACAGACCGCTTCCCTGCGTCCGGCTCCACGCGACCGGCCGAGGCTTTTGCTTCCCCGCCCCGCCTCTCACACGGTAAGTTCCAGCCATCGTCCACGCATTATGCATGCTCAGTGCTCACAAAGGATCAGGCGCGCCGTCGCCACCGCCACGCTGGCCGCGCAGGCCTGGCTCGCTCCCGCGGCGGAGCCGTGGTTACCGGCAGGGCCGGACCCGGAGTTCCGCCACGCGATCGAGGCGGACTGGACCCGACAGGAAGAACGGCTGGGTCGTAGGCCAGAATCCCCGAGGCGTTGCGGGCGGCGGTGGCCCGGCTCGAGCGGTTGCTGCCGGCATCGCGTGACGGCATCGGTCGCCCGGCTGCGCCCGAGCCGGACGAAACCGCACTGGCCGCATTACGTCGGGCGGCAGATGCTGCCGTTTCCCTGGATCCCGCCGACCGGCTGGCGCGTTATCGTGAGGCCCGGTGGCTGGCACGTGCGTTGGTGCTCGCGCGCTCCGGGATCAGCCGCCAGCCGCTCCTGTTCCTCCAGCGGAACCGGTTCATCTGCCAGATGCTGCACGAGTACATGGGGTACTTCTACGACTACGGCAAAAGTCCCGCCGGGCGGAGGGGTTTTTGTCCTGGAGAAACCCGGGGCGTCCTTCGCGGTGCGTGATCTCATCCGAGGCCGGTTGACCAACGGCAATTTCACCACCCTGGCCCTGACCCACGACGCCCGCACGGTCTACTTCGCGTTCGCCGAACGCTCGCCGGAGAAACCGGGTTTCTATTCGCCCGAGCGCCGGTCGTTCCACCTGTTCGCCATGGCCCCGGACGGCTCGGACCTCCGCCAGCTCACCGAGGGCGTCGAGGACGACTTCGATCCCTGCCCGTTGCCCGACGGCGGTGTGGCCTTCATGTCGACGCGCCGCGGCGGCTTTGCCCGGTGCAACAACCCCTGGGAACCGTGCGCCAGCTACACCCTGCACCGCATGAACGCGGACGGCACCGGCATCCGGACCCTCTCCGTGCACGAGACCAGCGAGTGGCATCCCTCCGTGCTGCACGACGGCCGTATCGTGTACATCCGCTGGGACTACGTGGACCGCTCGGCGGCCAACTTCCACGGCCTCTGGGCGTGCAACCCCGACGGCACCGGCGTGACCAGCCTGTTCGGCAACTACACCATGCGCATCAATGCCTGCTACCAGCCGCGCGCCATCCCCGGCTCCCACAAGCTCGTCTTCCTCGCCGGCGCCCACCACGCCGACGTGGGCGGTTCCCTCGTGTTGCTCGACCCGCGCCGCACCGGATTCGAACTGCCGCACGGCGAAGACCGGCTCGACGCCGTGGAGGTCCTGACGCCCGAGGTGTGCTTTCCCGAGTCAGACGGCTGGCCCAAGAGTTACTTCCACAGTCCCTGGCCACTCTCGGAAGACGCGTTCCTCGTGTCCTTCAGCTTCGATCCGCTGCCCGGCATGAGCTCCGGCGAGGGTAAAGACACGCGTACGGGCCTGTACTACTTTGACCGGTTCGGGAACCTCGAGCTCCTCTACCGCGACCCCAACATCTCCAGCATGTACCCCATTCCGCTGGCGCCGCGCGAGTCTCCCCCGGTTGTCCCTTCCCTCCTTGACCCGGACCTCGGCGAGGAGGGCGAGTTCCTGCTCGCCGACGTGCGGCGCAGCTTCTTCCCCCTGCCCGCCGACCGTGAGGTCCGCGAGTTGCGCGTGTTCCAACTCCTTCCCAAGCCGCCGCCGCATGCCGCGAACGACCCGCGCATCGGCCATGCCAACGCCGAGAGCGCCCGTCTGCTCCTGGGCACTGTGCCGGTGGAACCCGATGGCTCGGCGTACTTCCGCGCGCCGGCCGGCAAGCCGGTGTACTTCCAGGCCGTTGACGCCGCTGGCCGCGCCGTCCAGAGCATGCGCAGCGCCGTCTATCTGCAACCGGGCGAGCGCCGCAGTTGCATCGGCTGCCACGAGCCGCCCGGCAGCACGGCGCCGCCCGCCATGCCCCTCGCCATGCGCCGGCCTCCTTCGCGCCTGCAGCCCGGCCCCGAGGGCTCACGTCCCTTGAGCTTCCCGCAACTGGTGCAGCCCGTGCTCGACCGCCATTGCGTGCGCTGCCACGACGGCCAGGCCGGCCCCGGCAAGAGTTCGCTCGCGCTGACGGCCGCCCCGGCCAAGAACTTCTCGCTCGCCTACCAGAATCTGCGGCCGTTCCTCCGCTGGTACGAATGGGGCGGCGAAAGCATCAGCCAGATCGCCACGCACCCGGGTCGAATCGGCGCCGACGCCAGCCCGCTCACGCGGATCCTCGACGACGCCCCGCACGCGGGTGAACTGGGTTGGAACGACGCTGAGCGGCGGCGGGTCTATCTGTGGCTCGACGCGAACGCGCCGTTTTACGGCACCTACAGCCACGAGGAACAGCGTGCCCAACGCGAGGGCCGCGACATCCCGGTGGCGCAGCTCCAATGAGGCCGGGTCGGACCACGACAACTTGTTGGGAAGAGGGGTCAGTAGCTAGTATGCGCCACGCGGCAACGACCCAAAGGCCCCGGTATCTTGCCCCTCAGCCCCGCAGCCAACCCCGGGCAGCCGCAGGCCCGGTTCCGGTTGGCAGATCGCGTCCATCGGACGAGCCACCGAATCGCAGAGTTCCCTGAGCCGACGCAGACGGTCCGCCGCGACCGAGGTTAAGAACGCCCGGCGCGTTGCCGCGTCCACGCTCACCGCGCCGTCCCACAACGCCCGACCCGCAATCACCCCTGAAGCACCCGCTTCACCGGCGGTCCGCGTCTGGCGCAGGAAGTCTTCAAACGGAACCCCCCGACAGCAGCACCCACGGGACCCGACAAACCGCCGTCAGCTCCGCACAGGCTTCACGCCACAACGCCTCGTCAGGCTCCTCGGCCATCTGAACAGGGAACTCAGCCTTGAGGACGTCCACTCCCAGGGGCACGAGCCGGCGCGCCGTCTTGATCACCACCCGCCGCCGCTCGCGCGAGGAGAGACGGGCACCCGGTTCACGGGGTCGTACGCCAGCGGCTCGAGGTAGAAAGGCAGCTCAGCCGACACACAGGCTTGTCCGATACTCAGCACGAGCGCCTCCACCTGCCCCGCGTCCTCTGCCTCCGGGTGGTAGTACACGAGGAGCTTCGCCCCGACGGCGCCGATCCGCAGGCTCGGTTCCACACCCCAATCTGGCACCAAGCCGGTCTTCAGCTCACGAGGGTCACCGGTCGAGCCGGTATCGAGCGCCACCAGCAGCCCCACATGCGGGGGCAGCGCACTCCGCGCCAGGCAACGGGGCACGCCGATCTCGGGATCCAGCAGCACGGCCGATGCGCCGGGCCCGAGCTCCCGCACGATGTCCTCCTTGAGCCCGGCCAGGGCGTCGTCCAGGGCCTCGGCCGGCAGCGCGGCCGCCAGCTTGCGACGCAACGGTCCCCGATGATCGATCGCCAGCACCGTGAACGTGCCGCGGGCACTCGTCGCCTGCTGCAGCCGCCGCCATTTGCCGAGACTGACGATCATCGGGAACGCCCTGGTACCGCGCTGCGCGCCGCGGGTGGTTCAGCCGACGTCGGCGACGCGCACAGGCCGGTTCAACTCGCAGGACTTCCGCGCCGCGAGCGCCAGCACCACGGGAGCCCGTCCGTCTTCGCCCGACACGGGCGAAGACCTGCCGGCCTGCACGGCATGCACGAACTCGCGCAGCTCCTGCAGGTAGCTCTCGAGGTAGCGATCCATGAAGAAGTTCAGCGGCAGATCCCGGTGGACGCTGCGGGCACCGCTCACGACGGCGGCGTTCGGATAGTTGTTGTCCGCGCTGATGCTGCCACCGCTGCCGAAGACCTCGACGCGCTGGTCGTAGCCGTACACGGCGCGGCGGCTGTTCTCGATGACCCCGACCACCCCATTGACGAACTTCAGCACCACGGTGGCGGTGTCCCAGTCCCCTGCCGTCCCGATGGCCGGATCGACGCGGACGCTGCCCGTGGCATAGATCTCGCCGACTTCGCTGCCGACCAGAAAGCGCGCCATGTCGAAGTCGTGGATGGTCATGTCCAGGAAGATGCCGCCGGAACGCCGCACGTACTCAAGCGGCGGCGGCGCCGGGTCGCGACTCGTGATCCGCAGTTGATGAGGTTCACCAATCTCCCCCTGGACGACCGCCTGGCGGACGCGACGAAAGTTGGCGTCGAACCGGCGGTTGAACCCCACCTGGAGCAGCACGCCGGCGCGGTGCACAGCCGCCAACGCCTGGTCGATGCGCGCCAGGTCGGGGGCAATGGGCTTCTCGCAGAAGATGTGTTTGCCCGCCGCCGCCGCCGCCTGGATGACCTCGGTGTGCGTGTCCGTCGAGGAGCAAACCACGACCGCCTGGACCTTCGGATCCGCGAGGATCTCGCGGTAGTCGGCCGTGCTCAGCGGGATCCGGAACTGCCCGGCGCAGGCCCGGGCCGCGGCTTCGTCCACGTCCGCAACCGCAATCAGATCGGCCTCGGGCAGGCGGCAACGCAGGTGTTCAGCGTGGACCCGGCCGATGCGGCCGGCGCCGATCAAGCCCAGGGTGAGAGGAGGATTTGGCATGGCGTGAGATCAGAGGCCGAGCGACCGCAAGTAATCACGGTTCCGCTGGGCGCTCTCGCGGGGCGTGCCCAGCCCGGGGAGGACGTCCTGTTCAACTAGCGCCCACCCTGCGTATCCGCGGCGGTGCAACCAGTCGCGGACGGCCGGGAAATCGACAACCCCGCGCCCCAATTCGCAGAACACGCCTTGCCGGACGGCCTGAAAGTAGTCCCAGCCCTGCTCCCGCGACCGCTGCGCGACCGTCGCGCTGCAGTCCTTCAGATGCACATACCACACGCGGTCCGCAAAGCGGTCCAGGCCCTGCAGGACGCTCGCGCCGTCGTAGCGTCCGGACCCGAACGTGTAATGGCCGGTGTCGAACACGAGGCCCAGCAACGCCGGATCCGTCAGCGCCAACAGCCGGGCGATCTCGTCGGGCGTCTCGACGTAGCCCGCGCAGTGATGGTGGAACACGGTCCGCAAGCCGGCCTCGCGTTTCACCGCCCCAGCGATCCGATTGGCGCCCGCGGCGAACACGGACCATTCGACATCGGAGAGCCCCCACTCGGGCTGCACGCGCCCGGCGTTCTGGGTCCGGACCGGGACGGTGCCGTTCTCGTCGGCGAGGACCAGGAATGGCGGGACCTCGAACCGGGCGCGCTCGTGCACGGCGGCGAGCAGCCGCGCGACGCGCAACACGCGGGCTTCGCCATCGTCATGGGCGGCGGGGTGCTTGAGCCCCACCGGCACAAAGGCCCCTACCAGCGCAAGGCCGCGGCGGGTCAGCTCCTGCGTGAGCACATCCGGGTCGGTCGGCAAATAACCCCAATCGCCCAGCTCGGTGCCGACGTAGCCCGTGGCGGCAAGTTCATCGAGCATCTGGGCATACCCGATGGCCTGGCCTTCGAGCTCGGCGAATTCGAGCGAACCCCAGGAGCAGGGTCCGTTGCCGATGCGAATCGTGTGCGTCTTCACGGCTCAGCAGTAATAGCGCTCGAGCTTCCGCCGAGCTTCCCAGGCCTTGCGTGCCTTGCGAACGGCGGGCATCTCGCTCACTTCGGCCGGCGGCACGTCCCACCAGCTCTCGTACCCGCCCACGCCCGCATAGCGGTCGTTGCGGATGTAGATGAGTGTGGTGTGTGGGATCGCCCGGGCCTGCGCGAGCGCCGCGGTGAAATCGTCGTAGGTCCGGCACTCGATGACGTGCGCCCCCAACCCGCGGGCGTTCATGGCCAGATCCACAGGCAGCGGCTTGGGCGCGGGCCCTGGCTCGTCGCCGGGGAGCCGCCCTTGTCGCGGATAGACATACCGGGTGCCAAAGCCCTGCTGGCCCAGCGACCGGCTCAAGCCGCCGATGCTGTTGAAGCCGCTGTTGTCCATGAGGATGATCGTCAGTTTGTAGCCCTCCTGGATCGAGGTGATGATCTCGTTGCCGAGCATGAGGTAACTGCC
Organism: Verrucomicrobiota bacterium; assembly: GCA_027493615.1. Lineage (GTDB taxonomy): Bacteria > Verrucomicrobiota > Verrucomicrobiia > Limisphaerales > J093 > DSVZ01. Next base: position 118,227 of record JAOSKK010000012.1, on the reverse strand, counting down.
ATCGCCCACCATGACGTAAACCTCGCGCCGGGGGTCGGCCATCTTGATGCCCAGCCCGCCGGCGATCTCGTAGCCCATGCAACTGTAGCCGTACTCGAGGTGGAAATGCTTCGGGTGATGCGCGCGCCACAGCTTGTGCAGGTCCCCGGCATGCTGCCCGCCGCGTTGATCATCACAGCGTCGGGATCGCCCAGGGTGTTCACGGCGCCGATCAGTTCGCCCTGGCTGGGGAGCGGTTGATGGCGGAGGGCATAGATCCGGTCAACTTCGGCCTCCCATTCGCAATGCAGGCGTTCGCAGGCGCGACGGTGGGTGGCGGGGGTCTGGTAGCCCTTGAGCAGGCGCCCCAGCTCCTCGAGCCCCGCGCGGGCATCGCCGGTGAGGGCCAGCCCATAGTGCTTGCAGGCGTCGAACTCGGCCACATTCAGGTTTACGAAGCGTACCTTCGGATCCTGAAACGCGGTCTTGCTCATCGTGGTGAAGTCGCTGTAGCGGGTCCCGATGCCCAGGACAAGATCCGCCGTGCGCGCGGCGCGGTTGGCAGCCAGGTTGCCGGTGACGCCGATGGCGCCGAGGTTGAGCGGGTGGTCAAAGCGCAGACTGCCCTTGCCCGCCATGGTCTCGCTGACGGGCATGCCGGTTTGCTCGACGAATCTGCGCAGCACCTCCGTGGCCTCGCTGTAGATCACGCCGCCGCCGGCCACGATCAACGGACGCCGGGACTGGCGGATCCACTCGGCCGCGCGCTGCAGGGCCGCGGCGTCGGGCCGGTTGCGGGGCACGGACCAGACCCGCGGGGCGAAGAACGCGGTGGGAAAATCATACGCCTCGGTTTGGGCATCCTCGGGCAGGGCCAGCGTCACGGCACCGGTCTCGGCCGGACTCGTGAGCACACGCATGACCTCGGGGAGCGCGGTGAGAAGCTGGTCGGGACGATAGAGGCGGTCCCAATACCGGCTCACGGGCTTGAAGCAGTCGTTCACCGAGATGTCCTGGGTGTGTTCCGACTCGAGCTGCTGCAGCACGGGGGCCACGTTGCGGCGGGCGAAGATGTCGCCGGGCAGCAGCAGGACGGGCAGGCGGTTGGTGGTGGCGACGGCGGCGCCGGTGATCATGTTGGTGGCTCCGGGCCCGATCGAAGACGTGCAGACCAGGGTTTGGAGTCGGTTCTTCATCTTGGCATAGGCCACGGCGGTGTGGACCATGGCCTGCTCGTTGCGGGTCTGGTAGTACCGCAGCTTCGGATACTGCTGGAGCGCCTGGCCGATGCCGCTCACGTTGCCGTGACCGAAGATGCCGAAGCAGCCGGCGAAGAAGGGTTGTCGGCGGCCGTCGCGTTCGACCTGTTGTTGGATGAGGAACCTGACCAGGGCCTGCGCCAGGGTGAGCTGTTCGGTGGGTTGTTTCATGCTTCGGGGTCAGTAGATAGTATGCGCCAATCTGGGGGTCAGTAGGCATGATGAGCCGGTCTGGGATGATGAGGGCGGGACTGCAAAGGGCGAGACACGCTGTACTCTCCCTTGTGCGCGGCCACGGCTGGAGGGCATTGGAGCATATAATGAACCGACCCCTTCGGTCACTCCAGACCTCCCCGATCAGCCACGAACGCCATCACTTCTGCCAGCGTGGGCATGAAGTTCGCACAGCCATGCTGGGTCACCACAATGGCCCCACAGGCGTTGCCCAGGCGCGCCGACTTCCGCCAGCCCCAGCCATGCAGATGACCGTAGAGGAACCCCGCCGCGAACGCGTCGCCGGCGCCGAGGATGTTCGCTATCGCCACCGGATAGCCGGGGGCCTCGATCGTCTCGATCCCACCCGCGGTCGCCCGGAAATGGACACGAGCCCCGCGTTCGCCCCGCTTCTCCAGCAAGGCGTGGGGACCCAGCGACAGGAGTTGCCGCACCGCGTCGCCCGCGTCGCCCCGGACCTTCGTATCCGAAACCGAAGACGTGTGCTCGACCTGCGCCGGATCGCTCAGTACCGCGGCCCGAATCTCGTCTTCCGTGCCGATGACAATGTCCACGGAACGTAGGGCCGAACGCGCCGCGACGCCGAAGGCGAGCGGGTCGTGCCATTGGTCGGGCCGGAAATCCAGGTCGAACACCACCTCCACCCCGGCCTGCCGCGCCCGCTCCGCCGCGAACAACGTCGCCGTCCGGCTCGGATCACGACTCAGGTTCGTTCCGGCGAACTGGAACACCCGGCAATCCGTCACCGGCGCCGCCAGGACATCGGCAATGGTCAGTTCGATGTCGGCGCAATGGTGCCGGTAGTACACGAGCGGGAACCGGTCCGGCGGTTCGATCCCGAGCACCACCGCGCTGGTCCGATGACCGGGTTTGCAGGGGATGAAGCACGTGACCACGCCCTCGGCCTTGAGGAACTTGAGGATGAAATCGCCCACGGGATCCTCGCCCAGCGCCGTCAGGATGACCGTGTTCAACCCGAGACGGCGTCCTCCGACACTGATGTTGGTGGGCGATCCGCCCACGTAGGCGGCGAAGCTGGTGATGTCCTCGAACCGCGCCCCGACGTCGTTGCTGTAAAGGTCCAGCGACGAGCGTCCCATGTGCACCGTATCGTAGCGGGGGTGGTGGAGGGCATGGGCAGACGCGTGGGCTCAGCGGACGCCGGTTCAGTAGAGCGGCAGGCGCGGGTCGATCGCGCGGTAGGTATCCTTCACCCAGCCGTAGCGGGGATCGTCCTGGTTGGCGAGGCTCTGGGCGCTTCCGGCCAGCACGTTCAGGTAGTAGGTCGTGTAGCCGGGCAGGGACGTCACGGGGTGGTAACCCTCCGGGACAAGCACCGCACAGTTATGTTCCACCCGGATCAGGGCGTCGATCGGCTGCCCCGCCTGGTGGAGGGGGAGCTGGCATCCGTGTAGATCCACTGGTAAGCGCATCCTTCGGGGCGATCGAGCTTGTAGAAATAAACCTCCTCCAAGTCCGCCTCGATCAGCGTGCCATCGGGTGCCGCTTGGTGACGATCGTGCTTGTGCGGGGGGTAGCTGCTCCAGTTGCCGCCGGGAGTGTAGACCTCGACCAAGACCAGTCGATGCACCGGGGAACCGGGTGGCAAGAGGTCATTGATCTGCCGGCTCACATTATCGCCGCCACGGATGTAACGTTTCACCTGCGCGGGGGTGGTGAGGAAAGGGGCGTGGTCCTGGTCCGTCGGCACGGCGGCTATCGCCACTTCACCACCAGCTTCGGCCGTCACGGTGAACTCGGTCCGACGCGGCAGATAGAGCACGTGCGCCGCTCCGCTGAAGACGTCGGGGCGGCCGCCCCACCCGGTCCACGTGCCACGGTCGGAAGCCACGGAATACCGGCCGGAGAAATTGACCAGCGCAACCTCGCGTTCCCCACTGATGCTCGACCAGGAGCTGCCGGGGGCCAACCGCCGGACTTGGAAGGAAATGAACTCCCAGCCGGCCCGCTCCGGTGTCACCTCGACGACAAGATCCGGGTCGTCCGGAGAAGCGGACGGGCGGAGGAGCAGGTTCGCGGAGGTGTATTGCATCAGGCTTCAGGCCAGTAGCGTTCGGTCACCACCTTGCGTTCCGTGAAGAAGTCAATGACCGCGCGTCCTTGGGCCTTGATGTCGGAGAACTGCGAGAGCTTCATGCCGCCGAAGGGCAGTTGGGCGACGGGCGCCGGGATGCCGACATTGATGCCGATCATGCCGCATTCGACCTCGAGTTTGAAGCGGCGGGCCCAGTAACCGCTTTGGGTGTAGATCGAAGCCCCGTTGCCGTAGGGGTGGTCGTTGAGGATCCGCACGGCTTCGTCAAACGTGGCGGCGCACAGGATGACCACCACGGGACCGAAGATCTCGGTCTGATGGATCACCATGCCGGGCCGGACGCCGGTGAATACGGTCGGCCCCAGGAAGTGGCCCTGCTCGCCGCCTCGCACCTGCACGCCGCGACCGTCGAGCACCAGGTTGGCCCCCTCACGGACGCCGGTCTCGATCAAGGCCTCAATGGAAGTCTTGGCGCGCGCCGAGATGACCGGGCCCATCAACAGGGGTTCCTCGGCGACCGCCGGATCGAGTGGGTTTGCGACGATGACCTTTCGACAAGCCTCGAGCAGGCGTTCGCACAGCCGGTCGTGCGTTTCGCGTCCGACGGCGACAATGGCGGAGGCTGCCATGCAGCGTTGTCCGGCACAGCCGAAGCAGGACGAGAGCAGGTTGCGGATGACCTCCTCCATGCGCGCATCCGGCATGACGACGAGGTGGTTCTTGGCCCCGCCCATGGCCTGGCAGCGCTTCTTGTGGCGGGCGCAAGTCTCGGCCACGGCGCGGCACGTGCGCGTCGAGCCGACGAGCGAGACGCCCTTGACCTGGGGATGTTCCAGGAAGGCCTGGGCCACGACCCGGTCGCCATGCACCAGGTTGAACACCCCCGCTGGCAAACCGACCTGGTCAAGCAGGTGCGCCAGGCGGTCCATCGTGCGCGGGGTTTGTTCGGACGGCTTGACCACGTACGTGTTGCCGGCCGCGATGGCGTAGGGCAGGAACCAAAAGGGCACCATCCCTGGGAAATTGAATGGCGCGATCATGGTGAAAACGCCCAGCGGCAGGCGCAGCACCTCGCCGTCGATGCCCTCGGACGCGCCCACCAGCTTGTCGCCCTGCTGCAGGACGGGCAGACCACAGGCCACCTCGCAGTTCTCGATCAACCGCTTCACCTCGGCGCGGGCGTCGGCCAGGGACTTGCCGTTCTCCTCTGTGATCGAGCGGGCCAGGGCCTCTTCGTCCCGGCGGAGCAACTCCAGCAGCGCAAAGAAGGGTTGGGTGCGGCGGGTGGCGGGCGTGCGGCTCCAGGCGGGAAACGCGGCGGCCGCGGCCTCGACGGCGCGGTGAACTTCCGTTGCGGTGGACAACGGAACGAATCCGAGGACGGCACCGGTGCTGGGGTTCTCGATGGGGAGCAGCGAACGGTGCTCCGCGGGGGTCCAGCGGCCGTTGATGTAGTTCAGGAGCACGTCGTCGCGCATCGTGGCAGAACGGGCGAAGGGTTGCCGGGTAGGCGAACGATGAAAAGCACAAAACCCCAGGGGTCAGGAGCTAGTATGATACAAAGCGATCCAGCCAGGGCGTGTCTAGCGAGGTCTTGGCGCATAGTATCTACTGACCCCTTGGTTGAGTGATCAGCTCGATGCTCACGGGAATCGCGTTGGGTAACGTTCCACCCTGCAGCGCCTCGACCGCCTTGGTCACGGCCAGACGCCCCATCGCCGTCGGATTCTGCGCCACGGAGGCCTCCAGCCGCCCAGCCGCGATGGCCTCGCGCGCCTCGTCCGTCGCGTCGAAGCCGAGGATCTTGATGGTGCCGGCTCGGCCCGCGGCGGCGACCGCTTCCAGGGCACCGAGAGCCATCAGGTCGTTGCTGGCGAACACCGCGGCGATGTCGCGGTGCGCCTGCAGCAGGTTCTGCATCACGTTGAAGCCCTGGTCCCGCTCAGCGTTGGCCGGTTGCGACGCTACAATCCTGAGATGCGGGCTCCCGGCGAGGCCATCCCGAAAGCCGCGAATCCGGCTGTCGTGGGTCTCGTGGCCGGGGATGCCTTCGAGGATGGCGATCTGGGCAGGCTGCGGGAAGAGCCTGGCCACATGCTGCCCCGCCAGTCTGCCGCCTTCGTAGTTGTCCGAACCAATAAACGAGACGTAACGGACGCCGTCGGCCTGCACGGTTGCCTCGTCCAGCCGGGTATCCACGATGAGCACCGGGATGCCGGCGCGGTTGGCTTTGCCGACGACGGGGACGAGTTCCTTGGAACCGCTGGGCGTCAGACAGAGGGCGTCCACGCGGGTTTGGATCAGGTTCTCGACGATCTGCATCTGCTTCTCGACGTCCACCTCCCGCTCGGGCGCCTGCGCCACCAGCTCAACGCCCAGCTCGCGCGCTGCCTCCTCCGCACCGCGTTTCATGTCGAGAAAGAACGGGCTGTTGAGAGTCTTCATCACCAAGGCAACGCGGGTCCGGTGGTTCTTGGCCGACGCGGGAGCTCCGGCGCGGTTGCAGCCAGCCGTCACCAACCCCAGGAGCAGGACCAGTCCGAGGAACCCCCACCCGGCGTGCCGGGCAAGCGACGGCAGCCCGGGTGCTTTAGACTCCGGACGAACCCGCGGCAGACCGTGGGCGCCGACGTGAGGAGGCGAAGGGGCGATCCGATTCATGAGCGACGTTGTTTCACGAGCGTATCGAACAGCACGGCGGCGATGATGACGCCCCCGATGATGATCTGCTGAAGAAAGGACGAGACGCCGAGCAGGTTCAAGCCATTCTTGAGGACGCCCATGATCAAGGCCCCGATGAGGGTGCCCACGAGGGTGCCCTGGCCACCCATGAGGCTGGTCCCGCCGATGACGGTGGCGGCGATGGCGTCCAGTTCGTAGGCGATGCCGGCGATGGGCTGGGCGGAATTGAGGCGCGCGGTCAGAACGATGGCGGCCACGGCGCTGGTGCAGCCGGACAACACGTAAATCGCCGTCTTGTGGAAGAACACATTGATGCCGGCCAGATGGGTGGCCTGTTCATTGCCGCCCATCGCGTAAGTGTAGAGACCGAACCGGGTCCGGGTGAGCAGGAAGTGGGCGGCGGCATACACGCCCAGCATGATCAGGGTCGGGGCCGGCAGGAGCAGCCACTGGCCGGTCGCCAGCGCCCGGAACCCGCTGTCGAATCCGGAGACCGGGCGACCCTGGGTGAGCAGCAACGCCGTGCCGCGCGCCATGCTCATCATGCCCAGAGTGGCGATAAACGGGGGCAGGCGACCGAACGTAACCAGCAGCCCGTTGACCGACCCGCAGAGCGCCGCCGGTGCCGACGGTCAACAGCAAGGCCACGGGCACGGGCACGCCCGCCTGCAAGAGCAGGCCCAACACAATGCCCGAGAGCGCGAGGACCGAACCGACGGCCAGGTCAATGCCGGCGCTGAGGATCACGAAGGTCATCCCCACGGCGATGATCGCGTTGATCGCGGTTTGCTCGAGCACGGTGAGCAGGTTGCTCCGCGTGAGGAAATGCGGGCTGAGAATCGCGAGCACGGCGACGAGCACCAGCAAGGCGGCCAGCGTGCCGAACTGGCGGGCGTGATGGACCAGGAGCGTGCGGAGCTTCATGGCGCCTCCCCCAACGCGGCGCGCACCAGCGTCGCCTGATTCGCCTGCCGGGGATCGAATTCCCCGACCACCCGCCCCTCATGCATGACCAGGATGCGGTCGCTCATGCCCAGGACCTCGGGCAGGTCGGACGAGATCATGAGAATGGCCGCGCCCTGCGCGGTGAGACGGTTCATCAGTTCGTAGATGTCCACCTTCGTCGCCACGTCGATGCCGCGGGTGGGTTCGTCGAAGATGAGAATCGTGGCCTGACGGGCGAGCCACTTGGCCAGGACGACCTTCTGCTGGTTGCCGCCGCTGAGGTACACGACCGGCTGGTCGATGTGCGGCGTCTTGATCCGCAACTGCTCGACCTGCGCCGCCACCAACTCGCGCTCGCGCACGGGCCGCCGCACGCCGAAAGGGTAGGCCAGGTCGGTGTTGGGCAGGGCGATGTTCTGGCGGACGCTCAGCGGGAGCACAAGTCCTTGCTGTTTCCGGTCCTCGGCCAGATAACCGATGCCCAGGCGGATCGCCGCGGCCGGCGAACCAATCCGGGCCTGGCGGGAGTGCACCCGCACGCAGCCCATCGTCGGACGCACCGCCCCGAACAACACGCGTGCCAGCGTGCTTCGACCGGAACCGAGCAGGCCTGCCACTCCGAGGATCTCGCCCTGGCGCAGCGTGAAGCTCACGTCGCGCAACTTGTCCCGGGTCGACACCTGGCTCACTTCGAGGACGGGTTCGCCCGGCGGGACGCGGCGGCGCGGAAAGTGGTCCTTCAGCTCGCGATCGGCCATCAACCGGATCAGCTCGCCCACGGTCACCCCGGCCACGTTCCGCGTGGCGATGGTGCGTCCGTCGCGCAGCACCGTGACGCGATCGCCGAGGGCGAAGATCTCCTCCATGCGATGGGAGATGTAGATGATGCCGACGCCGCGATCGCGCACGGACCGGATCAGGGCGAACAGCGTCCGGCTTTCGGCGGCGGTTAGAGCCGAGGTGGGTTCGTCCATGATGAGGATCCGGGCCGCGAAGGCCAGCGCCCGCGCCACCTCGACCATCTGCTGTTGGGCCACGCTCAGTTGTTCGACGCGGGTGGCGGGGTCCAGGCGGATGCCGAGTTGGGTCAGGACCTCGCCCGCGCGTTCGTGCAGCCGCCGAGGGTTGACGAAGCCGAGGGCCTGGGCGGGTTCGCGACCCAGGAAGATGTTCACCCCCGCGGACAGGTGCGGCACCAGGTTGAACTCCTGGTAAATGGTGCTGATGCCCAGCGCGCGGGCGTGGTGGGGGCTGTGGATCACCACGGGCTGCCCGTCCAACCGGATCTCGCCGGTGTCGCTGGGGCAGGCGCCGCTGAGGATGCGCATGAGCGTGGACTTGCCCGCGCCGTTCTCGCCGAGCAGCACGTGCACCTCGCCGGCGCGCAAGTCGAAGTCGACAGCATCGAGGGCGCGCACGCCGGGGAAGGACTTCCCGATGCCGCGCATCTCGAGCAATGGGAACGGCCCCCTCATCGCGGGCGGCGCCTGCGAGTCTGTTGGGGCGGTCGGCAGACCCGGTTCACGGCATGATCAGGATTCGGTTCGCTTGTGTGAATGCCGCGCAGCGTAGGCCGCCTTTCCCACAGGTAAAGGCAAATCCCCCGCATCTCCGCGGTGGACAGCGACGGTGGACTTCCCCAGACTCGCCCGACCAGCCCGTTGGCTTTCGGCAATGAACATATCGAGATCGATCCCCATGAACCCGTCCCGTCCTCCCCTCACGACTGCCGCACCGGCCCCACTCGCCGGTGAAACCTCGGCCCTGACCCGTCGGGGTTTCCTCAAGACCACCCTCCAAGCGGGCGCCGTCCTGCTTGCCCCGCAGATCGTGCCCGGATCCGTCCTGGGCAAGGACGGGGGCATCGCGCCCAGCCAGCGGGTCGTGCTCGGCGCCATCGGCATCGGCAACCGCGGCGCTTATGTCCTCGGCTGTTTTCTGCAGGAACCCGACGTGCAGTTCGTCGCCATCGCCGACGTGAAGGCCGCCCGCCGGGACGCCATCAAGAAGTTGGCCGACACCAAGTACGGCAACCAGGACTGTGCCACCTACCGCGATCTGCGCGAACTGCTGGCCCGCCCGGACATCGATGCCGTCCTGATCGCCACCGGTCCGAACTGGCACGCCGCCGCCTCGATCCTCGCCGCGCAGGCCGGCAAGGATGTCTATTGCGAGAAACCCTGCACCAAGAACATCGCGGAGAGCTTCGCCCTCGCCGACGCCTTCCGTCGCACGGGACGGGTGTTCCAGGCCGGCACGCAGCGGCGCAGTCTGCCGAACTTCGCGTTCGCGGTCGAACTGGCGCACCGCGGCAAGCTCGGCAAGCTGGAGACCCTGTACGCGCACCCCGGGGGGTTGGGGACCTCGATGAGCGGCTGGATGGCCCCCGAAACGGCGCCGCCAAAGGAGGAGGTGGACTGGGACCTGTACCTCGGCCCGGCAGCCTGGCGGCCGTTCAACCGCCGGTTTCTCGACGGCTTCAACTTCGAGAAGGGCGGCGGCCTCACCGGTGGCGGTTGCCTCGAATGGGGTTCGCACTGCGTGGATCTCTGCCAGTGGGCCAACCAGGCCGATGACACGGCGCCCGTCGAGTACGAGCCCAAAGACGGCAAGCTGTTCGCCCGTTACGCCAACGGCACCCGCCTCATCCTCCGCAACGACGGCTGGCTGCCCCTCGGCTCCTGCCCCGTCCGCTTCGAGGGCGACCGTGCCTGGGTGGAAACCGCCGACAACGGCGACCTCGTCGCGAGTTCCGAAGCCCTGCTGCAAGGCAGGGGCGCCAAGATCGGCGGTTACCCGGCCGACTTCCACGTGCGGGACTTCCTCGATGGCGTCAAGACCCGTGGCCACACCCGTGCCAACGCCGACGTCGCGTGCTGGGCCCACATTGCCTGCCACGCCGCCAACATCGCCCTGTACCTCAACCGCAAGGTCCAGTATGACCCGCGTAAGAATGAGTTCATCGGCGATGAAGAGGCCAACCGCCTCCGCTCGGAAGCCCTTCGCGATCCCTGGCGTGTCTGATCCGACCACCGCAACGCAACCGCCTCATCCCCGGACCCTTTTATGACGCTTACCTCTCTCTCGACTCGCGGGTCAGTCCGCTTCGTCCTCACGCTAACCGCGGCGCTCGCCCTGCTCCTCGCCCCTGCCTCCGCGGCGGATCGTGCCGCCGAATCCCGGGCCAAGGAGCAGGAGTTGATCCGCATCCTCCAATCCGCCGCGCCGGCCGCGGACAAGGCCATCCCTTGCAAGCAACTGGCCATCTACGGAACCGCGGCCGCCGTCCCCGCGCTCGCCCCGCTGCTGGCCGATCCCGACCTCAGCTCCTGGGCACGCATCGCGCTTGAGGCCATCCCCGGCCCCGCCGCTGATGCCGCCCTGCGCGACGCCCTCGCCCGCGTCGAAGGTCGCCTGCTCGTGGGCGTCATCAATTCGATCGGCGTCCGACGCGACGCCCAAGCCACCGACGGTCTGGTGGCCAGGCTCAAAGATCCCGATGCGGAGGTGGCTTCAGCGGCGGCCATCGCCCTGGGTCGCATCGGCTCAGCCGCCGCCGCCCAGGCCCTCCTCCCGGCGCTGGCCACGACCCGCGGCGACGTGGGTTCGGCCGTGGCCGAAGGCCTCATCCTCTGCGCCGAACGGTCCCTGGCCGGCGGTAACAACGCGGAGGCAGTCAAGCTCTACGACGCGGTCCGGAAGGCGAACGTCATCCGGCCGCGCGTCATCGAAGCCACCCGGGGCGCGATTCTCGCCCGGCAGTCCGACGGCCTCCCGCTGCTGCTCGAACAGTTGCACTCGACCGAGCCCGAGTTCTACCGCATCGGCCTCCGCGTCGCGCGCGAGTTGCCGGGCCGCTCCGTCACCGAGGCGTTGGTGGCGGAGTTGAACCGCGCGCCCGCCGATCGGCAGCCGCTTGTCCTGTTGGCCCTCGCCGATCGCTCCGATGACGCCGTCATGCCCGCCGTATTGAAGGCGGCCGGGAGCGGTTCGACCGAACTGCGCCTCGCCGCGATCCGCGTCCTCGAACATGAGGGCGACGCCGCCAGCGTGCCGGTCCTGCTCGAAGCGGCCGCCGGTGACGACGCCCGTCTGGCCTCGGCCGCCAAGGTCGCCCTGCTCAAGCTCGAAGGTCCGGCGGTGGACGCCGATCTGGTGTCCCGCCTGCCCCGGGCCACCGGGAAGACCCTCCAGGCCTTGCTGGAACTCGCCGCCCAACGCCGGCTCACCGCCGCGCTGCCCACCGTGCTCCGCAGCGTCGAAAGTCTGGACCCGGCCACCCGCCGGGCGGCCATCGAAGGTGTCGGAGCCCTCGGCAACGAAGCCCAGGCTGCGGACCTTGTGAAACTCCTCGCCAAGACCTCCGACGCCCCGGTCCGCAGCGATCTCCAGAAAGCCCTCACTGCGCTCTGCGCCCGCGCGGGAACGCGGTGCGTGCCCGCCCTGCTGCCGCTCGCCCAGCATCCGGACAGCGAGTTGCGCATGGCCGGCCTCCACTTGCTGGCGTCCGTGGGTGGGGGCCGAGGCGCTGGCCGCCGTCACCCGGGCCATCAACGACGCCGACGAAGCCGTCCAGGACGATGCCGTGGGCCTGCTCGCCACCTGGCCGAACAACTGGCCGGACGATGTCGGCGCCGCCGAACCCCTGCTGAACCTGGCCAAGTCCGGCAAGAAACTCGCCCACCAACTCCAGGGCGTGCGCGGTTACCTGCAGTACATCCAGGAGAACAAGCGGTTCTCGGACGCCGAGAAAGTGGGCCAGGTCAAGGAACTGCTCACCCTGATCCAACGGCCGGAAGAGAAGCGTCTGGCCATCGCGGCGTTGGGAACGTTGCCGACGGCCAGCTCGCTGGATCTGCTTGGGACACTCGCCAACGATCGTGCCGTCGCCGAGGAAGCGTACCTGGCCATCGTGGCCGTGGCGCCCTCAAGCGTCTGACCGACGCCTCACCCGAGGTGCGCCGGCAGGCCCTCCAGATGGTGCTGGATCGTTCGCAGAACAGCCCGACCCGCAAGAAGGCCGAGGGCGCGCTCAACGCGCTCAAGTAAGCGGGCCAACGGGGTCACGATTGTCAAATGTCAATGTTTGACCCCATGGTCTTCGCCGCGCAGGTGCGCCACCCCTTCGCGGATCGCCGGCAGCAGCACCTCAAGGCATTCCCGGACCGCGGACGGTTTGCCGGGCAGATTGATGATCAGCGATCGCCCGCGCGTCCCGGCCGTGGCCCGTGAGAGAATCGCCGTCCGCACCTTGGCGAAGGACTGCATCCGCATGAGTTCGCCGAAACCGGGCAGTTCCTTCTCGAGCACCGCACGCGTGGCTTCCGGCGTCACATCCCGGGCGGCGATGCCCGTCCCGCCGGTCGTGACGATCAAGTCGCACCCCGCTTCGTCGGCAAAGGCACGGAGTTTCGCCACTATCAGCGGCACCTCGTCGGGCACGATGGCCGACAGTTGCTCGACCTCGGCGCCGAAAGCCTCGGCCAGGATGCGCTCGATGACCGGCCCGCTGCCGTCCGCATACACCCCGGCGCTGGCCCGGTCGCTGATCGTGATCCGACCGATCTTCATGACGCCTCCTCCGTGTCCAGGAAGGGAACGCGGCTGTGGGCGGAAGGTGGCCCACCCCCGGGGCAACCCGGACCAGGGCGTTCGCCATCGCCAGCGCGGTGAGATCGCCCGAACTGCTCCAGCGCAGCGGCGTGAGCAGGTCGCCACCGTCCTGGTGAATCCGGTGGGCCGGCCAAAAAGTCTCCACGCGGGTTCCCGCCCCCGTCCAACGCCGCCACCAACACCCCCTGTCTGGAACCGGGGGACCTCCGGGCGACCGGCCAGGGCGCGCAGAGCGGTCCGGACGTAAAGGTTGAGACAGACGAAGTGGGCCAGCGGGTTGCCGGGCAGGCCAAAGGCGAGCGTGCGACCGCGCCGGCCGACCAGCAGAGGCTTGCCCGGCCGTGCCTTGGTGCCCTGAACGAGCAGGGCGAAGCCGAGGTCCTCGAGCAACCGCCGGGTAAAATCCTGTTCGCCCACGCTGGCCCCGCCCGAGATAAGCAGCAGATCGGCTTCGGCGCCCGGCCTCAGATGCCGCGCGATGGCCTCGCGTGCCGCCGTCTCGTCCTCGGGCACGCGGCCGGACTCGGGCACAACGCCCCAACGGCGGAAGAACGCGCGGACCAGCGTGGAGTTCGAATCGCGGATCTGGCCGGGGCTCGGCGTCTGGTCCGGGGCACGATTTCACTACCGGTCGCGATGTGGCCCACGCGCGGTAAGCGACTGACGAGCGGTTGAGTATGGCCCAGGCTGGCCAGGAGAGCCAACGCGCCGGGCCGCAACACAGTGCCTTCTTCGACCAGCACCTGGCCGGCCCGGGCGTCTTCACCCCGGAAGCGGATGTGACGCTCGGTCTCGCGGCGGAGCACGGTGAGGGTATCGCCCTCACGCGTGGTGTCCTCCTGTTTCACCACGCCCAAGTCTGCGTCCGGGAGCGCGCCTCCGGTGGCGATGCGCACAGCCTCCCGGGCTGGAGGGACCGGGGTTTCCAGTCGCCGGCGCGGATGTCGTCCACGACCCGCAGCCGGGTGGCGGACTCGTCCAGGCGCACGGCGTAGCCGTCCATGGCCGAGCGGTCAAAGGCTGGCTGGTCCTCCGTTGCCCGGATCGTCTCGCGCAGCGTCCGACCGGCGGCGTCGGCCAGCGGTACGCGCTCGGTCTCGAGGGGCGGGCAAAGCTGTCGCACCCGCGCCGCCGCTTCTTCGGCCGACACGGCGCCCCCGGAGAGCGCGCGACACTTCCAGATGGGCACGTCCTGCTTGAGCTGGTCCATGAAGGCGGCCAGCAGCGCGAAGGGTTCGGCGCGGTGGGCCGAAGCCGCCAACACCTCGATGGCCGTCTCGCCTACGGGGATCACACCCAGGCGATGAATCACCCGCACATAGTCGCAAGGATGGGCTGCGCCCAGTTCGTCGAGGATTCGTCGCATGACCCGTTCGGCCATGGACGCGTAGGCCTCGTACTCGAGGGCCACGATGCGGCGGCCCTCCTCTTCGCCGCGGACGATTCCCCGGAACCGGGCCACGGCTCCCGCCTGCCCGACCCGTTCTCCCGGCCAGTCGGGATGTCCCTCGATGGGTTGTGAGGTCAGCGTGATGTCGATCTGCATGGGTTGAGACTTGAGGTGACGGCGCTCCCGCGGAACGCTCCACCGGCAAAGAAGAGCACAAACGCAAGCGCCCGTTCAAACACCAGGCGAATTCCAGTTGTGGAAAGCCCTCTGCCAAGCCGGGGGCAGGTCGTGAAACGTGACCAACCCGGCCTGCCGGCAGCGCTCCGCGAAGGCCCGAGCCGTCCGCTCCTGTCGGTCAAGCATCGCAGCCGCCACGGGGGCGGCCCGCGCCGGGTACACCGCCACCAGGGGTTCGGGTTGTCCGTGGAGGCGCGGGACCACGCCCACGCCGTTCCCGGAGCGACCGACCAGTTCGTCGAGCAGCGCCAGGGTCAGGTGCGGCAGGTCCACGGCGAGCGTGAGCACGAGCGGCGCACACGCGGCTTCCAGGCCGGCCACGATACCGGCCAGCGGGCCGGCGTCCGGATGGCGATCATAAACCACCGTGCAGCCGAACTCGCGGTAGTCCGTCCCAACCCGCCCGGACACGAGCACCTCGCCCGGGGCAAGCTGGCGGGCGAGCGCGATCTGGCGAGCCAGCAGAGGCTGGCCCGCACAGGGCAGCCAGGCCTTGTCGCGACCCATCCGGCGCGACTGTCCACCGGCGAGGATCAGCGCGGCGAGCTCGGGTCGTCGGCGCGAATCCGGCGTCCCGGTCTCCGCAATGGGCGGTCCCGGATCGGGAGCCTGGTGAGAAGCCGCAGGCTGCATAACGAATGTCTGATGGTGACGGTAAGGGGCCGGCCGCGCAAACGGGAAGGTGCCTACGCCCGGGACCTCCAGCAGCACGCCAAGTCCTGAGGGGAGAGGTCGAAGCGCCGCCGACCTCCTTGGGCTCCGGCCTTCGGCCTGGGAATGGGGGCGGGCCTTCCGTTGCCGCCGCTTGTCACCTCCCGGGAGAGTCGATAGGTTCACCGCCAATCAGAACGCCACCATGCACACGCCTTCCCTCCGGTTGCTCGCGGTCGCTGTCGCCACGGGCTTGTTGTTGATCTCTTCGCCGACGACTCACGGCGCGGTGCCGCCCAACGAGGTGCCTGGGCTGACCCGCACGATCGATTATTTCCCGGGGGCGCAGTACGACCCGGCGGTCCCGTCGCCCACGGCGGTGCTGGGTTTTCCGGTGGGACAACGCGCCACGACCCCGGCGCAGATCGAGGCGTGTTTGCGGGCCTGGACAGACGCCGCACCGGACCGGACGCGGCTGGTCGAGTATGCCCGCAGCCATGAAGGGCGCCCGCTGTACTACGTCGTGGTCACGGCCCCGGCGAACCTGGTCCGGCTGGAGGCGATTCAGACGGGGCTGGCCCGGCTCGGTGATCCGCGGATCAGTTCGGATGCCGAGGCCGAGTACCTGATCAGCTCGCTGCCGGCGGTGGCGTGGCTGAGCTACACGATCCACGGCGATGAGACCGAGGGATCGGACGCGGCGTTGGCGGTGCTTTACCATGCGATCGCGTCGACCGACCCCGACATGGCCAAACTGCGGGAGGATCTGGTCATCCTCGTGGATCCGCTGATGAACCCGGACGGCCGCGAGCGGTTCGTGAAGATGATCGCCGAACACCGCGGCACAGCTCCGAACGTGGACGACCGCGCGCTGGTGCACAGCGGCTACTGGCCCTACGGCCGCGGCAACCACTACCTTTTTGACCTGAACCGGGACTGGCTCTGGGCGGT
Organism: Verrucomicrobiota bacterium; assembly: GCA_027493615.1. GTDB lineage: Bacteria > Verrucomicrobiota > Verrucomicrobiia > Limisphaerales > J093 > DSVZ01. The sequence continues at coordinate 102,230 of JAOSKK010000012.1, read as the reverse complement.
GCATCCCGAGACACGCGGCCGACTGCGGGCGGTGGCGCGGTGGCAACCCGTGCTGTTCGTGGACGCCCACGGCATGGGCCCACAGGAGACCCATCTGTTCTCGCCGCCGCGTGAGCCGATCAATCCCAACCTCCCGGCCGGCCGCGCCACGTGGGGCCTCCGGTTTGCGCAGGACCAGGCGCGGGCGTTCGATCAGCACGGCCTGGTCTACTACACCGGCGAGTGGCACGAGGAATGGTACCCGGGGTACTCGGATGCCTACGCTTCCTACCGCGGTGCCGTCGGCATCCTTTATGAACAAGCCCGCGTGGCGGAGGACGGCGTGCGGCGGGCCGAGGGGAGGATCCTGAGCTACGCCGAGTCCGTGCAGCATCATGTGATCGGCTCCCTGGCGAACCTCCGCACTGCGCAGACCAATGCCCGCGCCCTGCTCCGGCACCTGCGGACCACGCGGCAGGAGGCGGTGTCGGCGCAAGGTCCGTACGCCCGGCGCACGTTTGCGGTGCTGCCCAGTGCCAACGCCTCCCGCCGGCGCGCGTTGGTGGAGCTGGCCTTGATCCATGGGTTTGAGGTGTTTGAAAGCCCGGGAGGTTTGACAGCGGCGCAGGCGACCAATCAACTCGGGCAGACGGTGCTGGCGACCAACCTGCCGCCGGGCACGTTGCTGATCCCCAACCGCCAGCCGCTGGGTCATCTGCTGGCGGCGGCCTTCGAGTTCGACCCGCGGCTCTCCGACCAGGCCCTTGACGAGGAACGCCAGGAACTCCTGCGACAGGGCGCGTCCCGCATTTACGACACGACGGCGTGGAACCTGACGATGTTCTTCGGTCTGGACGCCCTGACCCTGGCGATGGATTTGCCCGAGGGGTGAAGCCGGTGACGGCGTGGGCGCCACCGGAAGGCGGGGTGGTTGCCGGCACCGACGCGCCCGTGGCGTGGGTCGTGGACGGAGCGGACGACCACGTCGTGGCGGTCACTGCCCGGTTGCTGGAACGTGGGGTGCAGGTGCGCGTGGCCGAACGCGCATTTCGGCTGGACGGACGGGATTTCGCGCGGGGAGCGGCGGTGATCACCCGCCTCGACAACCGGGCTTTCCCGGGGGATTGCGCGGCCGTGGTGGCGGAGGTGGTCAAGTCCTTTGGGCTCACCGCCGTCGCCGTCCAGAGCGGGCTCGGGCCCGGCGAACTGCCGGATCTGGGCGGCCGTTACTTCCCCCGACTCGAGGCGCCGCGGATTGCACTGCTGGGGCGGGGCCGCTTTGACACGACGGATTTCGGTTCGCTGTGGCACACGCTGGACCATCGGTTGGGGATCCGGCACTCGCCGGTTGAGGATGGCGGCCGCGTGGAGCTGGGCCGGTACAACGTGCTCGTGTTGCCCAACGGGTGGAGCGGGAGCGGCGGACTCTCCCTGGACGCGCTCAAGGAGTGGGTGCGAGACGGGGGCACGCTGATCGCCATCGGCAGTGCCGCCAGCCGCTTCACCTCGGAGGCGGCGGCATTCAGCAAGGTGCGCATCCTGCCCGAGGTCTTGGGCCGGCTGGCGGACTATGAGCTGACGGTGCTGCGCGAGTGGCTCGGGCGCGGCTCGAACACGGTCGCGGCGAGCGCCCTTTGGTCGTACCAGCCCCGACGCGGCTCGAGTATCCCTGGCAGGCGGTGGGCGGGGGTCATCCGGAGGAGAAGGAATTGCGGAAGCGCGACGCGTGGCTGGGGATCTTCATGCCGCAAGGTGCGCTGATGGCGGGCCGGGTGGATACCAATAGCTGGCTGACGTTCGGCTGTACCGAACCCCTGCCGCTCCTGGCCGATCGCCGGAGCGTGCTGATGTCCCTGAACGACGTCGAAACCCCGATCCGTTACGGCTACCTCACGCCGATCTCCGCTCCGAAGCTCGGAGAGCCGGCGAAGAACGGCGGTTCGCCGACCAGGGCGACCGGGGCGGCCGAGGTTTCTGGCGAGCCAGCCGAGCGGGCGGCATCGGGGACGGCGACGGACAAGAAGGAGAAACCGGAACCGGCGCGGGTCGGCTGGGCGGCGCTTCCGCCGGGCACGGAGATGCACCTGCGCCAGAGCGGGCTGGTCTGGCCGGAGGCCACGCATCGCATCGCCAACACGGCCTACGTCACGCGGGAAGGTTTCGGGCGCGGGCAGATCATCCTCTTTGCGACGTCACCGACGTTTCGGTCGGCGGCACAGGGGACGACGCGGGTGTTCTTGAACGCGGTGGTGTACGGACCGGGTCTGGGAGCCACCCCGTCGATACAGCCCTGACCCCGGGGGTGTCTGGGCGGGGCGGGGATTCGCCCGGATTGAGGCGCGATGAACTGGCTTCTGGAAGCAGCGCAGGCCTGGGGCCTGGTGGGAGCGGTTCTGAGCCTCGCGATGTCGCTGTTTGCGGCGGTGCACGCGGTTCTGTACAAGCGGGAGGCGCGCGCCGCGACGCTCTGGGTGGGGGTCATCTGGTTGGTGCCGTTGGTCGGCGCCCTCTTGTACTTCCTGCTCGGCATCAACCGTATCAAGCGGCGCGCGAACCTGCTGCGCGGCAGCCTGGAATCCTACCGCACGAAGCCGGCGGGCGCGGAGTGCGCCGTGACCGACCTGGTGGACCGTCTGCCTCCGGAGCAGAGGCATCTCCGGGCCCTGGCGGTGGCAACGGCGAAGGTGCTGTCACGCCCGCTGGTGACGGGGAACCGGATCGAGGTGCTGGTCAACGGTGACGCCGCCTATCCGGCCATGCTGGAGGCCATCGACGGCGCCCGCCACTCGCTCACGCTGTCCACCTACATCTTTGATCGGGACGACGCCGGTCTGGCCTTCGCCCGGGCGTTGGGAGCCGCCGTGCGACGCGGGGTGGAGGTGCGCGTCCTGATTGACGCCACGGGCACCCGCTATTCCTGGCCGCCGATCCTGGGCGAGCTGCGCCGTGCCCGGGTGCGCTACGCGCGGTTTCTGCCAGCGTTTCCCCTGTGGCGGCTGATGTCACTGAACCTCCGGAACCACCGGAAGATTCTGGTGGCGGACGGCCGGTTGGGCTTCACCGGCGGGATGAATCTGCGCGTCGGCCACTGGCTCTCGCGCCAACCCGCCCATCCGGTCCAGGATCTGCACTTCCGCGTCACCGGCCCCGTGGTGGCGCACCTGCAAGAGGTGTTCGCAGAGGATTGGTGCTTCACCACAGGCGAGGCGCTGCGGGGCGACCTCTGGTTTCCGGCGCTGGCTGCCGAAGGCGCCGTCATCGCCCGTGGCCTCGCGGACGGTCCGGACGAGGACTTCGAGAAGCTGCGCTGGACGTTGTTGGCGGCCCTGGCGGCGGCGCGGGAATCGGTGCGGGTGGCGACGCCCTACTTCCTGCCAGAACCCGGCCTGATCACGGCCCTGAACCTGGCGGCCCTGCGTGGTGTGCAGGTGGACATCCTGCTGCCGGTGAAGAGCAACCTGCCGCTGGTCGATTGGGCCTCGACGGCGCAGTGGTGGCAGGTCCTCGAACGGGGTTGCCGTCTCTGGCTCAGCCCCCCGCCGTTCGACCACTCGAAACTGATGGTCGTGGACGGGACCTGGAGCCTGGTGGGCTCGGCCAACTGGGATCCGCGGAGTCTCCGGTTGAACTTCGAGTTCAATGTCGAGGCCTACGATCCGGCTCTGGCGGGCGCCTTGACCGACTGGTTCGAGACCCGCCGCCGGCAGAGCCGGCCGGTGTCGTTGGCCGAGGTGGACGGGCGCCGGTTCCCGGTCCGGTTACGGGACGGGGTGGCGCGGCTCTTCACCCCTTATCTCTAGCGCGCATCGGCGGCTCGCCTGACAGTGAGGCCCCGACCGGGGAGCGGGCGTTGGCGCCCTGCCCGGACTTGTGGCATCCTTGAGCTGTCATGAGCCCGTCCCCCCACCTCGCCGACGGCGCCCGCCCGCCCTGCGGTCGAACGCTCCGGTGCCCGCGCTCACCGACCCGGGGTCCCCTCGTCAGCGCGCCCCGGAGTCGCTGCGGTTGCAGCGCATGCTGGTGCCGGTGGATTTCTCGTCGTCGGCCGTTGAGGCCCTCCGATTCGTGCTGCCGTTCGCGCAGGAGTGTGGCGCCCGCATCGACCTGTTGCACGTCGTGACGCCGCTGGTGCTGCCGGCCGAGACGACCTACCTGACCCGCGAGTGGGGCCGGTACGAAGCTGGCCAGCGGGCCGCCGCCGCCGCCGAACTCGAGCGGTTGGCCGCCGCCGAACTGACTTCGGTGCCGAGCGGCCTCCTGGTGCGGACCGGCGACCCACGCTCCGTGATCGGCCAGGTGGCCGGAGAGCGGCGGAGTGACTGGGTGGTGTTGGCGACGCACGGACGCCGCGGCTTGAAACGGTTTCTCCTCGGGAGCACCGCCGAGGCGGTGGTGCGACGGGCCCCCTGCCCGGTCCTGACCGTTCGACAACCGGTGCTTCGGCAGCAGGGCACGCCCCAGACGCCGCCTTCGGGACGCATCCGCCGTGTGCTGGTCCCCGTGGACTTCGCCACCCCCCACCCGTGGCCTCCTCGAATACGCCGCGGCCTTCGCGAACACGTTCCGCGCCTCCCTCCATCTCTTGCACGTAGTCGAGCGCCTCCAGGTGCCCACGCGCGTGGCCTACGCGGTGGCGCAACTGCAGGGAACCGTCCTCCGCCGCGGGCAGGAGCGGCTGGCCGAAGCCGCCGCCCGGGTCGGGTTCTCCCCCCGAACAACGACGCAGACCGTTCGGATCGGGACACCCTACGATGTGATCACCCAGTGGGCGCGGCGCCTACCCGTGGACCTGATCATCGTGGCGACTCACGGCCACGGCGGCTTGCGGCGGCTCTTTCTGGGGAGCACGACCGAACGGGTCCTTCGCCATGCACCCTGCCCGGTGGTGGTCGTGCGGGGCGCACGCAATCACGGCCAACGACAAGCACACACGTCATGAAGACCCCTGTCCAGAAACTGCGCCCGGGGCGCCTGCGCGCGGCCGGACCGCGCCTGCAGCGCATTCTCGTGCCCACCGATCTCTCGCGGCCGGCCGCGCAGGCCTTGCGCTACGCCGTGCCCCTGGCCCGCCAGGTGGGCGGGAAGATTACGCTGCTGCACGTGCTCGAGTGGCCGGTCGTGCCGGCCGAGGTGGGTGCCCTCATGACCGACGAGGCCCGCCTGACCCGGGGCGCCGAGCAGGCGATGGCGGACCTGGCCAACGCCACGGTGCCCCGGGAACTCCTCGGGCGCATCGTGGTCCGCGTCGGTCGCTCGTACGAGGCGATCGCCCGGGCCGCGCGCGACCTCAAGATGGACCTGATCGTGCAGGCCACGCACGGGCGCACCGGGGTGCGCCGGGTGTTGCTGGGGAGCACCGCGGAGCGGGTGGTCCGCCACGCTCCCTGCCCGGTCCTCACGGTGCCGCGGCGGAGTGCGCAACCGCCCCCGACCGGCGCGCCGCGGGGCTCGCCCACCGGGTCAATCGCATCCTGGTACCCGTGGACTTCTCGCCGGCGGCCAAGGCAGCGGTCCGCTACGCCGCAGGTCTGGCGCGCCTCCTGGAAGCCCGGCTGGCGCTGCTGCACGTGCTCGAGCCGTTGCCCGTGAGTTTCGCGGATTTTCCAGAGGAACTGGCGCAACTGGATGCGGCGACCCAGGCTGACGCGCGCGCCCAACTCGCGCGCCTGGCGGCCACCGTACCCGCCGGCATCCCCACCGAGCAGTGCCTGCGCCAGGACCCGCCGCGCCAGGGAATCACCGCCATGGCCCGCGAATGGCGAAGCGACCTCATTGTGCTGCCGACCCGCGGGCTCACGGGCCTCAAGTACATCGTGCTGGGCAGCACGGCGGAAGCGGTGGTGCGGCACGCGCCATGCCCAGTGCTGACGCTGGGCCGGACTTGAGCGGACGCGCTGTGCGGACCGCCAGCCAGGCCACCCGCCTGACGCCGCCCGAAAGCTCACTGAACTATGAACACAGAAAAGCTCATCATCGTGGCCGATCTGGGATTGTTGCGGGCCTACCGCGAGGTGCAGGGCCTCACCGACCGCCAACCCCATCTCGAACTGGTGGCCGAGTGGACGCCCGCAACCGACGCCGAACGTCCCAACGAATCGCCGGGACGCTTCCCGCGCGGGAGCGGGGCGGGCAGCCAGGTTCCGGGCGATCTCTCGGCCGGCGAACGCCAGCACCTGGAGGCCGAGCTGAGCCGCCGGCACCTGGGGCAGTTGGCCGGGCACATCAACGCGCTCGTGGCCCGCACGACGGTCGGGACCGCGCGGTTGGCGGCCAGCGCGCCGATTCACAAACAGCTCCTGGACGCGCTCCATCCGCAGGTGCGGGCCAAGATCCGCAGCGTGCTGGCCTCGAACCTCACACGGACCCACCCCGGCGAGCTGCCGGAGCATTTCGCCCGCGCCAGCGCGTGACGTGACGCGGCGACGGCGCGCGGTCAGCGGCGCTTGTCGGGATAGGGCGGCGGCGCCGGGATGCGGACGGGTTGGGCCTCGAGGCGCTGCCGGATCTCGGTGATGGCGCGTTCGAGCTGGTCGTCGATGCCCGCGAATTCGCGGGCGGGATCGTTGTCCACCTCGATGTCGGGCTCGACGCCCACGCCTTCCATGACCCACTCGGTGGCCTCGAGGTCGAAGCGGCTGTGCTCGGGGCGCATGAGATAGCCGCCATCCAGCAGAGGCAACGTGCCGCGGATGCCCACCACGCCGCCCCAGGAGCGCTGGCCGATGATGGGTCCGAGCCCGTGCTTGCGGAAGCGGTAGCCGATGATGTCGCCATCGCTGGCGCTGTGCTGGTCAAGCAGCAGCACCTTGGGTCCAAGCACCTGGCCTGTGGGGTCCACGTCGACGGCCCCGTTGCGTCGGATGGTCCAGAACACCGGCTCGCGCCGCAGCCGCTCGGCGATCTGCGGCGAGACATTGCCGCCGCCGTTGCCACGACAATCCACGATGAGGGCCTCCTTGTGCAGTTGCGGGTAGTAGAACTTCGCGAACTCGTTCAGTCCCGGCACCCCCATGTCGGGGATGTGGACGTAACCGACCCGGCCGCCCGTGGCCTCCTCCACCCGGCGGACGTTGCCGAGCACCCAGTTGAGATAGTAGAGACTGGTCTCGTTGTCGGTGGGAATGACCGTGGTTTCCCGCGCACCCTCGGCCTTCGGCTCCGCGTTGACGCCGAGCGTGACGGGCTGGCCGGCGGTGTTGACGAGCGCGGCGTAGAGGTCCGGCATCTCACGGGTCGAGGCGCCGTTGATCGACACCAGGAAATCCCCCTCCCGCACATCCACGCCGATTTCGGTGAGGGGCGAGCGGTACTGCGGATCCCAGTTCTGGCCCTGGAGAATGCGCTCGATGCGGTAGTAACCGCTCGGGTCGCGACGGACGACGGCGCCGAGCAGGCCGAGCGGGATGCGGTCGGCTTTCGGGTAGTCGCCTCCGCCCACGTAGGCGTGCCCGGCGTTCAATTCACCGATGAGCTCGCCGATCACGTAGGTGAGGTCGGCCCGGTGCTGAACATGCTCGAGCAGCGGCCGGTAGCGTTCGCGGAGCGCCGGCCAGTCCACCCCGTGAAGGTGCGGGTCGTAGAAGAAGTCGCGCATCTGGCGCCAGCACTCGTGGTAGATCTGGTTCCACTCGGCGCGACGGTCGAGCGCCACCTTGAGGCCGGCCAGGCTGAGTCTCTTGTCGCCGAGATCCAGCTTGCCGGCAGGCAGGTCGAGGAGGGCGAAATCGGTGCCGACCTTCACGAGCATCTTCTTCCGGTCGGCGGAGACGCGGTACCCGGCGACGTCTCCGACCTCGGTCTCCTGCTGCTTGGCCAGATCGTAGTAGTGGAGCTTGCCTTTGCGGCGGTAGTACAGCCGGTCACCGACGCTCGTCAGATCGCCGTACTGCGAGGCTGGGACGGGCAGGACCGCGAGGCGTTGGGAGAGTCCTTCGGGGTCCACCTTCACCACGGCTGGCGCCGGCGTCTTCGCGTCGGCACGTGCGTCGCCGGCGTTGGCGGCGGTGTCGGGAGCCGCCGAGGAGGAGTTCGTTCTCGGGGCGTCCCCGGGCTCCTCAGCCGGTTTGGCAGCGGGGGCGGTCGCGACCTTGACCTCGTCGGACTTGGGGGCAAAGGGCGAGGGCGTGTCCCGGGCGAGCGTGACGAGGTAGATCCGCTCCATGTCCGTGTAGACATGATTCCACTCGGTGGCTCCGTAGGTGGGATTGAAGGAGCGTTCCGAGGTGAAGAAGAGGTATTTGCCATCGGTGCTGAACTCCGGCGAAGCCACGTCGAACCAGCCATCGGTGACCTGGACGGTGTTGCGGGTGGCCAGGTGGTAGAGATACACGTTGGGGAACCGCCGCACCTCGGGCTGCACGAACGCGAGCCACGCGCTGTCCGGCGACCAGGCGAGCTGGTGGATTTCCCACGCGGGCGACGTGGCCACGAGGGTCACCTGGTGGGACTCGACGTTCACAAGCAGCAGGCGGTTCTTCTTGTCGGTCCACGCCAGGTGCCGCGAGTCAGGAGACCACGCAGGCCGGTACTTGTAGGTGTCCGCGCCCGTCGTGAGCTGGACGGGATCACCCCGGCCGTCCTGGGGAGGAGCCAGAGTTCGTCCTCGCCGGAGCGGTCACTGATACAGGCGATCCAGCGACCGTCCGGTGACCAGACCGCGTTGCGCTCGTGGACGCCCGGAGATCGGGTCAGGTTGCGCGTGGGTCCGTGGCGGGCGGGGACGGTGAAGACCTCGCCGCGGGCGCCGATGACCGCGCGGGCTCCGTCCGGCGCCACGTCGAACGTGGTGGTCTCGCGGCTGACATCCTGGAGCTTGTCCCGGCCGACGGCGAGGTCTTCCTGGATCTCGACGCGAACCTTCCGCAGGCGTTCGGTGGCCAGATCGAAGCGGTACAGGAAGCCGCCGTTCTCGAACACGATGGCGCGGTCCCCGAGCGAGGGGAACTTCACGGCGAACTCGGTGAACGTGGTGAGCTGCCGCACCTCACGGGTCCGCGTGTCATAGCTGAACAGGTTGGCCTGGCGGTTCTCGTCGCGTTCGGACACGAAGTAGATGCGCTCCCCGTGCCACATGGGGAACACGTCCTGGGCGGGATGTTCGATCAACCGCGTGGTCTGCCGGGTGGCGAAGTCATAAAGCCACAGGTCGTCCGCCTGGCCGCCGCGATAGCGTTTCCAGGTGCGAAACTCGCGAAAGACGCGGTTGTAGACGAGCTGCCGACCGTCGGGTGAGAAGCTGCACCATCCCCCGCGCGGGAGCGGGAGCACTTCGGGAACCCCCCGTCGAGCCGGGCGAGCGTCAGTTCGCCCTTGAACGGGTTCCACTGGGTACGACGGGAGCGGTACACGATCGTCTCTGTGTCGCGCCAGGTCAGGACGATGTTGTTCGGGCCCATCCGGTCCGACACGTCGTCCCGTTCGAGGGTGGCGGTGTAGGTGAGACGGCGCGGCACCCCGCCGGTTGCCGGCATGACGTACACCTCGGAGTTCCCGTCATACTGGGCGGTGAACGCCAGCCACTTCCCCGTCCGGGGAAAAGCGCGGGAACATCTCGTAACCGACATGGCTGGTCAGCCGGCGAGCCACCCCGCCCCGAGCGTGGACCGTGTAAAGATCGCCCGCGTAGCCGAAGACGATTTGGTCACCGTGCAGGGCGGGAAAGCGCAGCAGCCGCGCCTCGGCCGCCCGGGCGTCAAGTGTCGCCCCAGAGAACCAGAGGCCAAGGAGCAGCGCGGCGGCCGAAGGGAGCCAGTGGGAGACGGATCGCATGCGTCAGGGTTTGCCGCGCCGCGGCGGCAAACAAGCAAAAAGCCCCCCTGCCGCACGGCTTGTGCGGCAGCCTTCAACGAGAGGACCGCAACGGTGAGCGTGGGTACGGGAGTCTGTTGCGGCGCGTCGAGGGAGCCCTCGACTCACCGTGGCCCGCCGCCGGGAAATCGGGCGGACGCTAAGGTGTGCTGGCGGGGGTGCGGGAGGCGTCGAGCAGGGGCATCTTGGATTCGAGCCACTCGGTCTGGACGGAGAAGAGGCGGGAGAGGTAGGTGGTTCTGATGACCTCGAAAATGGCCCGCGCTTCGCCGAGACGCCCCTGCAGGAGACGCAACTCGAAAAGGGCGAGGTAATACTGGGCACGCATATCGTCGTCATTCAGGTCTTCAGGGCGAACTTTGAGCATCAGCTCATCCGCCTCGTCGAGCCGATTGTTCATGGTCAGGGCAATGACATGGTTGAGCACCACTTCGGGCCTGCTGGACAATTCCCGAACTTGGATGAGGCGCAGCGTGTGGACAATGGCTTCCTGGGGTTTGCGGCGGAACAGGAGCAGCGTGGCGGCGTAGTTGTTCACCACCATGGGGTCGTTCGGGGCCAGGGCGTAGAGATTCGTCACGGCGTCCCACAGGTAGTCACCTTGTTTGAGTTTGTCCGCGCACTGCACCAGCATGGTCAGGAAGCCGGGGTCATTGCGGGCGAGCTCCCGACGCCGGAGGAGCAGGGGCTCGGCGTACTCCGCCAGCTTGAGCTTAAGCAGGCCGTCGGCCACCCGCAGCGCCAGCCGGTTGTCGGGGAACAGGTCGGTGGTGGAGTTCTTGTCGTCCGGGTTGGCCGGGGCCACGGCCTGACTGAAGGCGCGGACGGCGTTGTCACGGTAGCCTTGCTTCCATTCAGCCAGACCCTCGAGATAGAGGCTGAATCCCCGCAACGACTCGCGCGTCGAGGGATGGTTGCGGATCCGGTAGGCCATGCGGCGGAGCTCGTCCCAAGTCGTCGGGAACTTCTCCGGCTTCTTCCCCATCTCGATCAGCAGATCCGCCCGGATGAGCGCCCCCTCTTCGATCCAGGGAGGGTCGTTGAAGTACTGCTGACAAAGCTTGTCGGCCTCTGCCAAGCGGTCCAGGGCGGCGAGCAGGGCCACGAGCCGGAACACATCACTGTCGGTGCGCGGCACCGGGTTGACCTCATCCACCAGGGCCTTCGCCTCATCCATCTTGTGCTCGAGCAGGAGCAAGGTCACGTACATGGCCAGGTGGCGCACGGACGCGCGGCCGGCATCCCGCAGCTTGCGGAATGACGCGGCGCATCCCTCCTCGTCCCGTCGCTGGACATACACCATCATCTCGAGCTCATGCGCCACGGTTTCGGTCGCGGGGTCCTGCGCCGCGGCCTGCAGCGCCTCGAGCGCGCGGGCCATCCGTTCCTTCTCCTCGGCGGTCCGGTCCTTTTCCAGCTTGGCATTCCAGCCGGCGAGGTAGGCCAACGCGACCAGTCGCAGCTCGGCATCCGCCGGGCTGAGCGAGGCGCTCGGAGCGGGCGCTTCGAGGCTGCCCTGGACGACGGCGTCGAGCGCCGGGTCACTTTTCAGCAAATCCACGAATTGGCCGACTCGTCCGCTGCGGAACAGGGCGGCGGCCTGGTGCCGATTCAACTTGGGCGAAGCCACGTTCGTCAGGCGGGACAGGAGCACGGCCGTCGTGTCGTGCAGCTCACAGCGGTTGAGGGTCTCGGCGACCAGTTCGACGTCCGCCAGGTTCGTCTGACCCATGCGCAAAAGCCAACCCGCCACGTTCATGGCGGTCGTGGCAGCCTCGGCCGGGCGCGGGGACCGCAGAATCGAGCTGAGACTGCCGCGCAGGGCGACGAGGTCGGCCGGGTTGTTGGCGGCGGCCGCCCGCCACGCCGCCAGCGCGTTCGGGTAATCAGCCCGTCCTTCCGCTTCGCGGGCGTTCCGTTTCAACGACCAGGCCTGGACAAAGTCGATGGTGCTGACCCGGGGACGCGCCTTCATTTCCGGCGGGCCGACACGCCAGAGCTTCAAGAGCATCAAGGGGGTCGCGACCGCCACGAGCAAGAACCCCAGCACCACGTACCGGAACGCGGGGCTGTCGATCATCAACCGCAACAACGGCCAGCGGGCGAACCGTCGCGACAGGCTGCGGCTGCGCGACCGCGAGCGGTGGGGCTCCCCTCCGCACTGGGGCTTGTGAGTTGCTCATGTCATCAATTGTTGCGCCGCCCGTGCCACTGCCCCTCGCCTCGACCGCGCTGGGAGAGACCGGCAGGAGTCCCGGACTTCCGCCACACCGCGCCCCGCCTGGTTCAGGCCGAGTCGCCGGACCAGCGGTGTGCCCTGCGGACCGAGCGGGGTCGAGGGGCTTGACCGCGTTCGTTCCGCGGGCTGAATCCTGAGTGAAGCGGCCCGATCCTGTCAAAACGCTTTTGGCTTAGCACGTCCCCCCGTAAGCTTCCCCCGTACGATCGCTCGCGCAAACCCGTGGGACATGGAACCGCGACCACCCGCAGGCACCGACTTCAGGAGGCGTCATCAATCGGGGGCATGGCCACTTCGCCTCCTCACGTCGGCGGCTGCGGCGGGCCGGGGAGGTCCCCGTGGAGGGCCGGGTGGAAAGTGTTGCGCGGGCTCAATCCACAGATTGTGTGGACCAGGTGGCAAAACCACAGCCCCTTGTGGTTTCCCCTTTACACACCGATCACCTGGGAGTATGAAACGCGCGAGATGTATCTGAAGAACCTGACCACTCTTGGGTTCAAGTCGTTCGCGGACAAGACCTCGCTGAACTTCGAGCCGGGGATCACTGCCATTGTCGGGCCCAATGGCTGCGGCAAGTCGAACATCGCCGACGCCATCCGCTGGGTGTTGGGCGAGCAATCGGCCAAAGCACTGCGGGGCGGTGAGATGGCGGATGTTATCTTTAACGGAACGGACTCCCGCGGTCCCCTGGGCTTTGCCGAGGTGTCCTTGACGATTGGTGGGATCGATCAGGAACAGCTCAAGGCGGCGGGTGTCGAGCTCGCCTATGACGAGGTCACTCTGACGCGCCGGGTGTTCCGCGACGGTGGCAGCGAGTATTACCTGAACAAGACCGCCTGCCGGCTCAAGGATATCCAGCAGTTGTTTGCGGGCACCGGCGTCGGGCGGGCCAGCTACAGCATCATGGCCCAGGGGAACATCACGCAGATCCTGTCGAGCAAGCCGGACGACCGCCGGCTCGTGTTCGAGGAGGCCGCGGGCATTACCCGGTTCAAGGCCCAGAAACGGGAGGCCCTGCGCAAGCTGGAACAGACCGAACAGAACCTGCTGCGCGTGTCCGATCTCATCCGCGAGGTCAAGCGCCAGATCATCTCGCTGCAGCGCCAGGCCGGAAAGGCTCGTCGCTACAAGACGCTCATGGCGGAGCTGCAGCATCTCGACACCCAGCTCGCCCGGCACCAGTACGATACCCTGCTCGGGGAGATCCAGGAGCGGCAGACGCGACTTGAGGAGCTTCGCCATGAGCTCGAACGGGGCACGCAGGAGCTCCTCGGCACGGAGTCTGATGTGTCGGAACTCCGGGCCATGCTGGCCGGAGTGGACCAGGAGGTCGCGGCCGCGCAGCAACGCAGCCTCGAGTTGAAGGGCGAGTGCGATCGCCACCTGGGTCGCGTACAATACAACGAGGAGCGGCTGCGCGAGTTCGCCGGGCAATACGCGGCTGCTTTTGAAGCCATCGCCCAAGCCGATGAACGTCGCCTGGCCTCCGAGCAGGAACTGGCCGCGGTCTCGGAGCGGCTCACCACCGCCGCCGCCCGACTGGCTGAACTCCGGACCGGCCTGGAGGCGCGCCGGCAGGCCGTCCAGGCCATCGAACTCGAGCTGCGGGAACAGCAGGCCGCCCAGCAGCGACTTCAGACCGAGCAGTTCGGCGAGGCCCAGCGGTTGGCGCGAACCCGCAACGACCTCGCCGCCCTCGAACTGCAGAAGCAGGGCGATCTCGTCCGGCTGGACAAGCTCTCGGCCGAGAAGCTCCAGCTCGAGGAGGAGCGCCGGCAACTGCAGCAGCGGTTGGTGGAGTTCGAGCAGAACAGCGAGGCCCAGCAGCGCGACGTGCAGGCACGCCGCCTCGGGGTGGAAGAGCGCCAGCAACGGCTGCGTGCGCTGCAGGCCGAGCTGAACGAGGTGACCCGGCAACTGGAGATCTGCCAGCGGGAACAAGCCGAGCTCAGCTCCCGGCGCGGCGTGCTGGCCCAGCTCGAGGCCAGCCATGAAGGATTCGGAGCCGGCGCCCTCGCGGCACTCAAGAGCGCGCACGGTGTGCTGGGGTCGCTGGCCGACCGTATCCGTGTGGCGGCGGCCGAAGTCCCGGCGGTCGAAGCGGCCCTCGGTCACCACCTTCAGCTTGTCCTGACCGAGCAGCCCGAGAGCGCCCAGCAGATTCTGGCCGAGCTGGCGGCGGGCAAGCAGGGCCGGGCCAGCGTGGCGCCGCTGGCGTTGCGCAATGGTTTCATGGCCCGGTCCGAGATCGAACAGCAGCTCACCGAGCGGCTCGCCACCTGGCAATGCCGCCCCGCTCTGAGCGTGGTCGAGGCCGAACCCAGCGTCCTGCCCCTGCTGCATGGTTTGCTCGGCCGCACCCAGATCGTGCCCGACCTGGCGACCGCGACGGCGGCCTGGCGCGAAACCCACGGGGAATTCGATTTCGTCACCCTCGGTGGCGAGGTGCTCAGCCGGTACGGTGTATTCACCGGCGGACAGACCAACGGCAACGGCGGCGTCGCCACTTCGATCCTCGCGCGCAAGAACGAGATCAGCCGGCTCGAGCAGCAACTGGCCGGGCTGCAGGAACGGATCGCCGGGCTCAGCCGTCAGAAGGGCGCGTTGCTGAGCGAACAGACCGCCCTCCAGGCCGGCTTGCAGGAGGCGCAAACCGAGCTTCGTGCCCAGGAGGTCGCCCTGGCCACGCGCCAGGGCGAGTTCAAAGCGCTCCAGCAGGCGCTCACCGTCCTCGGCCAGAAAGTGGACACGGTCGTCTTTGAGATCCAGAACCTGGCGGAACGACAGCAGGAGGCGGAGTCGCGCCGGCACACGCTCGCCGCGGAACTGGCGGAGCGCGAGAAGGCCGAGGCCGCCTTGCAGGAGCGCGGCGCGGCTTTCCAGGCAGCGCTGGAAGGCGGACGCCAGCGGCGTGACGCCGCCGGGGCCGAGTTGACCGAGTCCAAGGTGGCGCTGGCGGCAGAGGAACAGGTCCACGCCTCCCTCCGCCAGCAGCAGCGTCCGCTCGAACAGCGCATCGAGGAACTCCGCCAGGCGGCGAGCCAGCGTCGCCGGGAGGTGGATGGACTGCTCCAGCGACGCGGCCAGGCCGAGGCGGAGATCGCCGAGTCCCGGCTGCGGGCGGAGGCGCTCGAGCAGGAACGTGAGGCCGTGAACCGGCGACTGGCCGAACTCGGGATGCAGCGAGCTGCCCAGGACGCCGAGATCCACTCGCGCGAGGAGACCTTGCGGGAGTTGCGCCGCCGACAGAACGAGGTCCAGGAGGAACGGGGCGCTCTGGAGGTGGCCCTCGCCGAACGCCGCGTGAGCCTGCAGAACCTGCGGGAGCGGTTGCAGCAGAAGTACCAGGTCCAGCTCGACGAAATCCGCAGCGAGTGCATCCGGATCACCTTCGCCGCCGACGGACCAGCCAAGGTGGTGGTCGTCACCCCCGAGGAGATGGCCAACGCCGGCGTGGCCACCGACTGGGCGGCTGTGGCCGAACAGGTGGCCGCCCTGCAGCGGCGTCTGGATGAGATGGGCCCCGTGAACCTCGTGGCCATCGAGGAGTTCGAGGAAGCCGAGCAACGCCACCAGCACTTGGCCACGCAACACGACGACCTCGTCGAGGCCAAGCGTCAGTTGGTGGACATCCTCAACCGGGTCAACGCGGAGACGCAGGTCATGTTCACCGAGACGTTCGCCCGGGTCCGCGAGAACTTCTGCACCCTGTTCGTCGAGATCTTCGGCGGCGGCACCGCCGACCTCGAACTGGTGGACGCGGGTGATGTCCTCGAGAGCGGCATCGAGATCATGGCGCGTCCGCCCGGCAAACAACTGCGCAGCATCTCGCTGTTGTCGGGTGGCGAACAGACCATGACCGCGGTGGCGCTGCTCTTTGCCATCTACATGGTCCGGCCCAGCCCCTTCTGCGTGCTCGACGAGCTGGACGCCCCCCTGGACGAATCAAACATCAACCGCTTCGTGCGCATCCTGCAGCGCTTCCTCGCCCACTCCCAGTTCGTCATCATCACGCACAACAAGCGCACCATCGCCATGGCCGATGTCCTCTACGGCATCACCATGCAGGAGCACGGCGTCAGCAAGATCGTCAGCGTGAAGTTTCACAAGTCCCGCGAACCCGCGACCCCGGAGACGCCGCATTCCCTCGAGACTCCCACCAACGTCCCGCCCTTGGAGCCGGAGGAGGATCGGATCCTGGACAAGCAGGAAACCCTCGAACTGGCGCGGAACTGACCGGCGTAGCACCGGCGGCGACGCTCGAGCAGGGTGGAGGGCGGGTCAGGCGGCGGCGGCAGTCCGGCGAAACGCGAGGGGAATCGTCATCCCTTCGTTGAGACTTCCGCGGCGATACCCCTGCAGATCGAGCGTGGTGTGCGTGTAGCCTGCCTGCCGGAAGGCCTCCGCTACCTGGAGCGGCACGCCATCCGCCAGGAACTTGGCCAACTCCGCCGGACCGACCTCGATGCGGGCCAAATGGCCCTGCTTCAGTTCGTGATGCCGCACGCGCACGTCGTGGAAGCCCAGGTCCCGCAGGACGTTCTCTGCCGCCTCGATCATCTGGAGCTTCGCTGGCGTGACGTTCTCCCCGTAAGGGATGCGGGAGCTGAGACAGGCCATTTGCGGTTTGTCGGCCGTGGGCAGGCCCAGGTGCGCCGACAACTCCCGGATGTCGGTCTTCGTCAGCCCCGCTTCCTTCAGCGGCGCCCGCACCTGAAACTCCGCCGCCGCCTGCGCCCCGGGCCGATGATCCCCCACGTCGCTTGCGTTCTCGCCGTAGGCCAGGACCGCAAAGCCTTCAGCCCGGGCCAGCGGGGCGAGCTCGGTGAACAGCTCGTGCTTGCAGAAATAGCAGCGGTTGACCGGGTTCGCGAGGTAGTCGGCGTTGGTGAACTCCGCGGTCTGCACCACACGTACGGGGAAACCATGGCGGCGACCCAACTCAAGGGCCTCGGCCAGCTCACGACGTGGCAGGCTCGGCGAATCCGCAATCACCGCGAGGGCGCGTTCGCCGAGGGTCTGATGCGCCACATACGCCAGGAACACGGAATCCACACCGCCCGAGTACGCCACCAGACAGGAGCCGTACCCGCGAAGCTGTTGGCGGAGCGCTTCGAGTTTCGCCAGATTCACGCCGATAGGTTGCCACTACGCCACGGGGTTGTCGAGGAGCACGGGCCGGGGGCCAGCCGGGCCCTCTTTAGGCTGCGTGCCCCCGCGCGGCGTCGGGGCGATGCGCGCGCGGAGTGCTTTCGCCGCGAGGGAGGGTGCTCCGCGTGCAGGCCGGACGCCTCGCACCGCCCGCCGGAAACGCACCAAAGGAAAGGCCGGCAGGAACCCTGCCGGCCTTCGTGAAGCCGAAATCCCGCAGGCGCGCGGTGCTTACCGCTTGATCAAGCGGTAGAAGGTCTTCGGCACCGTCGGCGGGAAGTAGTACCGGTAGGTCCCTTCGCTGGCCTGCGGCGTGCCCGGCACGTCGGTCCAACTCGCCGGGTCCTCGACGTTGGTGCTGGACTGCAGGACGTAGCCGGCCGGCAGCGTCGGCCAGGCCACTTCCACGACCGTCCGGGTCGTGAGCTCCGGCGCACCGGGATCCACGCCGGGAACCGGGCGGAAGTCCAGCTCTTCCGCCGGCACGATGCCTTTGGAGACGATCAGGCGATCAAGCTTGCCGACGTACGGAAGCCCGCCAGTCGGTTCGCTGCCGATGTAGAACTGGGTATCGGTGCGTGAATCGATCAGGACGCCGCTGGTGTACGCGCGGGTGTCGGCCAACTGGCCGTCCACGTAGAAGCGGAATTCCTTGCCGGCTTCGTGCACCACGGCGATGTGGTGCCAGCCCCCGTCGTCCGGGATGGCCGCGCTCGAGTCGCGGTCGAGAATCCCCAGCGTCGTCACGAATACGTTGCGGTTGAGCACGGAGAAGGACACGGCGCCGCCGGGACCATTGCTGAAGAACAGCACCGCCCGCGCAGCCTGGGGCCCGAACTTGACCCAGGCTTGGATCGTGAAGTCGCCGTTGTCGAGCCGGATCGCCGTGGCAGGATCGGGCACCGTCACGCGCGGACCCGGGGTGGTGAACTCCATCGAGAAGTCACCGGCCCGGCCCGACGGCGTGTCCGTCGAGAAGCGGGGATTGCTGAGCGCGAGGTACTCCTCGGAGGTCAGGGTCGGTCGGGCCGGCGCCACGGCGCTCTGGAAGGGCATCGTGGTCTCGTTGAAGCTGTAGGAGACCAGCGTGCTGGCCAGGGGTGCCTTCGGGGTGGCGGCCACGCTGTCGAGTTCGGCGTCGGTCAGCAGGGCCTTGTGCACCCGTACGCGATCCAGCGAACACTGGAGGGAATTGCCGAGGCCTTCCGACCCGATGCTGAAGCGGTTGTTCTGGAAGGCGCGCATGGCCCGCGTCTCCTCGATGAAGATGCCCCCGCCGTCGAGGTACACCGTGACGCCCACACCGGGCTCGTAGGCCGCGGCCACGTGGTGCCACGCGCCGTCGGCCGGCAGGAAAAAAGCCGCTGTACACGTCCACGATGCCAAACAGCGTGAAGATGATCTGGCCGTTGTCCACACCGAGCTTGTACGAGGCGCCGTACGCCATGATCCCGCTGTATTGATCGGGGTCGGTGCCGTCCCATTTGACCCAGGCTTCGAGGGTCAGGGGTTCGTTCGAAACCGCCAGCACCGGCCCGACACTGTCATCCACCACGAGGAAGCCCGTGCCTTTCAACAGCACCGCCCGGTCGTTGGCGGCCCCCGACGGAGTGTCGGTGATGATCTCGGGCATGTTGTCGGGATTGGGGACGACGCCGATCGTGCCAACGAGGTCGTTGACCGTGCTGGCGGTGGTCCCACCGGTGCCTTCGTTAAACGGAAACTCCGCCAGCTTCACGGCCTGGGCGTGAAGGGCAGCCGTGCCCAGGCCGGTCGCCAGGAGCACTGCCACAAGGGCTTTGCCTCCGTGTTGGTTCATATGCTTCATGTTCATGGTTTGCGAGTAGTCGCTGTCGTTTGTGCCATCGCCCGCGCCCCCTCCGTCCGTTGGCACACACGGAGGCAGCCGTCACACTCCAGAACACCTCTGGCGCAGGCTCGTTCAGGCCGAAAGGCATCCCCACCGACAGAATCGCCGGAACCGCCCACGCTGACCCGGTGTCCGGCGGTCAGCCTGAAGGCTCATGCGAGGCTCGACGGTGAAGGAGTCCTAAACGAGATGGACGGTTTCGGCAACGACAATCCCCCACCCAACCGCCCGCCGTTGCGGGGCCCGGATCCCGCGTCCGCTGCCCGTGGCCGCGCCGTGCCCCCCCCGCCTCCTCACGTCGGTGCCTACGGCGGAGGGAGACCCGGTCAAGCCCCCGGCTTCAGCAGGACTTCCGCGATCTGCACCGCGTTCAATGCTGCGCCCTTGAGCAGTTGGTCGCCGCTGACCCAGAAGCACAGCCCGTTGTCCAGGGCACAATCCTGCCGCAGCCGGCCCACCGCACAGTTGTCCTTCTCCGCCTGGTAAAGCGGGAGCGGGTACGCCGCATGGGCCGGATCATCCACCACGTCCAGCCCCGGGGCGTTCGCGAGCACGGCGCGCGCCGCCGCCACCGTGACCGGACGCTCGAACTCGGCGCTCACCGCCACCGAGTGCGCCCGGTACACCGGGACCCGCACGCAGGTCACACTGGCCCGGAAGCTCGGATGATGCATGATCTTCCGCCCTTCGTTCTCCATCTTCATCTCCTCCTTGGTGTAGCCCGAGGGCAAAAAGGCATCCACGTGCGGCAGGACATTGAACGCGATCTGGTGGGGATAGACCTCCCGCGTCACGGGTTCCCCACGGACGATCTGGTGCACCTGGCGCTCAAGCTCGGCAATGGCCTTGGCCCCGGTGCCCGAAACCGCCTGGTAGCTTGAGGCGAAGATGCGCGTGCAACCGAACGCCGCGTGCAGCGGATACAGCGCCATCAGCGTGATCGCCGTCGTGCAGTTGGGGTTGGCGATGATCCCCCGATGGGCGCGGACGTCGGCCCCGTTGATCTCCGGCACCACGAGCGGCACGGCCGGGTCCATGCGAAAGGCGCTCGAATTGTCCACCACCACCGTCCCCGCCGCCACCGCCGCCGGCGCGAACTCCCTCGAGATGCTGCCGCCCGCACTGAACAGCGCCAGATCCACCCCCGCGAACGATTCCTTCGTGAGCTCCTGGACCTTCACCGGTTGCCCGCGAAACGGCAGGGTCTTGCCGGCCGACCGGGCGCTCGCCAGCAGGGTGAGACGGCTCACGGGAAACCCGCGGCGCTCGAGGGTTTGGATCATTTCGATGCCGACGGCGCCGGTTGCGCCGACCACGGCCACATGCGGACTTGCGTTCATAAGTGGAGCGGAGCCTACGCCGGGTTTGAAGGGGTGTCAACTCCGCTAACGTCCACAGGGTATGCTCATTAGAAATTCAAAGACCCCCCGACACGGTGGATCCCCCGGCGTGATGGCCTCTCAGCCGTGCTGCACCGCGGGATTCGCCAGCCCCGGATCCCTCCCCGCTCACCAGCGCTCCGCGTGCACGTGGCTGGCCTGATACCGGCTGCGCGGTTCCTTGACCTCACCCGGCCAGCCCAGCGCCAGCACCGCCACCGGCACCACCGACGACGGCAGGCTGAAGATGGCGCGCAGGTGCCGGATGCGTTCCTCGCGGGGGTGCACGCCGAGCCAGCAGGCCCCAAGCCCACGCCGTGCGCCGCCAGCAGGAGATTCTCGATGGCGGCCGCGCAATCCTGGAGGAGATAGCTGAGCTGGCGGTCGTGCGCCGCGTCGAGATCGCCGCACACCGCGATCGCCAACGGCGCTCCCTCGAGCATGGAGCCGTTCGACAACACGCCGGCCAGTCGGGACAAGGTCTCCCGTTGCCGGACCACGATGAAGTGCCACGGGTCTTTGGCGACGGCGGACGGTGCCGCCATGGCGGCCTCGAGCAACACCCGCAGCGTCGCGTCGGGCACGTCACCGGGGCGGAACACGCGGATGCTGCGGCGGCCGAAGATCAGTTCGAGGGTCTGGGAGGTCATCGGTTCCATGCGAGGCACGAGACTACCGGACGGGGGCAGGCGGCGCAACGCAGCACCGGGCACGTGGCGCGGGTCGCGCGGACTTCCGGTTGAAGCCGCCCGGAATCCTGCCTAGGCTCCCGGCCATCCGGTGCCCTGGGCGGGCAGGCTCCTGAGCGCGCCGCTCCGGGGGTGATCCGGCCCGAACCACGCATTCCCATGGAAGTCCAGAAAGCTGTCATCACGGCCGCCGGCCAGAACCAACGGACGCTGCCGCTCCAGTCCGTCGTGGATACGGACGGCCAGACCAAGGCCGCCCTGGCCATCCTGCTGGAAGAGATCGCCGAAGCGAACATCAGCGAGGTGGGCGTGGTGGTTTCGCCGGGCGACGAACCGGCCTACCGGGCGGCGGCTGGCCCGCACGCCAGTCGACTGACCTTCCTGGCGCAGACCACCCCCCGCGGCTACGGGCACGCGGTCCTCTGCGCCCGGGACTTCGTGGGTCGCCACCCCTTCCTGTTGCTGGTGGGCGATCACCTTTATGTGAGCGGGGGCCAGCATCGGTGTGCGGCCCAGTTGGTCGGGATTGCCAACGCCGAGGAGGCGGCGGTTTCGGCGGTGCAACCCACGCACGAGAGCAAGTTGCCCTATTATGGTGCGGTGGGGGGCCGCCTGGTGGCGGGACGTCAGGGGCTCTACGAAATCACGGAGGTGATCGAGAAGCCTACGCCGACGGAGGCCGAACAGACCCTGATCGTGCCGGGCCTCCGTGCCGGCCACTACCTGTGCTTCTTCGGGATGCATGTGCTCCCCCCCACGGTCATGGACCTGCTGACCGAGGCGGACGGCCAAACGCCCGACGCCTCGCGACTGCCCCTGAGCCCGGCCCTGGCCCGACTGGCCCGGCGCGAGCGCTATCTGGCGGCGGAGCTTTCCGGGCGTCGCTATGACATCGGGGTGAAGTACGGATTGTTGACGGCGCAACTGGCGCTCGCCCTCGAGGGACAGGACCGGGCGGAAGTCCTCGCCGGGCTGGTCGAACTGCTCGCCACGCGGCCCAGGTAACGCCGCTCCAATCCCCAGGCGTCGCGATTTCCCCGTTCCGCACCCCCGCATCGCATGAGCCAACTCCTGTCCCCCATCACGGCGACGGATCCGGTGATCCGCAACCGTTCCCTGGACGCGCTGTGCGCCCGGCTCTCGCTGGCCGAGTTACTCGAGGAATGCGCCGCCCTGGATGCCTTTCGGCGTCGCCACGAGAACCTCTACGAGCGGGTGCGCGCCCTGTTCTTCCTCTACGCCATCCATCGGTTCCATCTGCCCGCCCGACTGGGAGCCTCTCCCGCGTCACGGCCCGGCCATGGCCTCGTCCCCTTCTCCGGTTTCGTCCACCTCTTGAACCGGCGCTTCGAAGAGGCCATCGACGCCTTCCTCGCCGTGCAGACGCGGGAAGGCCCGAGCGACGGGATGTCGAGCGCGCTGGCGGCGGCGTACCATCGGCTGGGATTTCAGACGCTGGCCGATCAGGTGAGGCGCAGCGTCCGCACCGTGCGGGGCAACCAGTGGATGTTCCGCGTCGGGCATCCGCTCGATCAACCCTTGCGCCTGCGACCGGAGTTGCTGCGCCTGGGTCCCGACGGCACCTACCCGATCCTGCGCGAGTCGACGCCCGTGCGGATGGACCTCACCCACTGCGGCTGGAGCGACATCTTCTTCCTGGGGATGGACTATCCCGAAGGTGCCAAGGTGCTCAATGCTTCAATCGATCTGGGGGTGCACGGTCGGGATACCCAGCCGCGGCCGCCGGTCGAGGCGTATCTGCGGGTGATCGACGAACCGCTGCTCCGGCTCACCAGCGTGGACCTCGGCTGCACAGCGGATTTGGTCAGCCTCGGTGAAGTGTTTGATTTCGCGAAGGATTACCTCGGCCTGCTCAAGGCGGCGGTGATTGCCAGCGGTCTGGTGCCGCCAGGGATTGAAGGCAGCGGCCAGAGCCTGCCGGAGCTCCTCGCGCGCATGGCCGGGCCGGGTCGTGGCCTCGAGCTGGTCAGCCGGGTCCACGACATCCCCAAAGGTTCGCGCCTGGCGGTCTCGACGAGCCTGCTCGCGGCGCTGGTGTCGGTCTGCATGCGGGCCACGGGCCAGGCGGCCTCGCTCACCGGCGGTCTGCAGGAATCTGAACGCCGCCTCGTGTTGGCGCGGGCGCTCCTGGGTGAGTGGTTGGGCGGCAGCGGTGGCGGCTGGCAGGACTCGGGCGGTGTCTGGCCCGGGCTGAAGCTCATCGAAGGCGCGCTGGCGGCCGAAGGAGATCCGGAATTCGGCATCAGCCGCGGACGCCTGCTGCCCACCCATCGCCTGCTGACGGACGGGGATGTGCCGGTCGCCGCTCGCCGCCGGCTGCAAGACAGCCTGGTCCTCGTGCACGGCGGCCTGGCCCAGAACGTGGGACCCATCCTCGAGATGGTCACCGAGAAGTACCTCCTCCGCTGCGAGGCTGAGTGGCAGGCCCGATCGACGTTGCTCGGCCTCCTGGACGAGATCCTCGGCGCCCTGCGCTCCGCGGACATCCGCGGCCTGGGGAACGCCACCACCCGGAACTTCCACGGGCCCCTGCAGACCATCATCCCCTGGGCGTCAAACCACTTCACCGAGACCCTGATCGAGCGCACGGCAGCCGCTTTTGGCGACGATTTCTGGGGCTTCTGGATGCTGGGCGGCATGAGCGGCGGCGGCATGGGGTTCATCTTCGCCCCGCACCGCCGGGCCGAAGCCCGCACCCGCCTCGCGGAACTGATGCGCAACGCCAAGCGCGAACTCCAGCACGCCCTGCCCTTCGCCATGGAGCCGGTCGTGTACGACTTCGCCCTCAACGAGCGCGGCACGTGGGCGGACCTGCTGGCGGGCGAGAGCAGCCTGATGCCGGCCGGTTACTACGCGCTGACCGTCCCCGCCCTGCTGCGTCAGGACCGGCATGCGCTGCCCGCGCCTCGACGCGCCGAGCTGGACAAGTTCGGCATGGCCTGCCGAACGAAGGAGGACCTGCGCGGCATGGTGCAGACGCTCTTCGACGTCATGCTGCCTCGCGCCAAGACGGACGGAGAAGACGGTCGTTCGCTCCCGCAGTTGCTCGAGGCGCTCGGCTTTGATCGCCCGCAACACGAGCAGATCCGCTCCGACCTGAAGGAAGGCCGGATCGGTCTGGCGCAGAATCGACTCCGCGCCGACGCCGTAATCGAGGATGTCCGGCCCGGCGATGTCCAGGACGGGACGAGCGCACCCTCGGACGCGGCGGAGTTCCGGCGGGTGGGTTTGGAGTCGCTGGCCCGCGGTGAGGTGGCCGTGTTCACGCTGGCGGCCGGGGCGGGCTCACGCTGGACGCAGGGCGCGGGCGTGGTCAAGGCCCTGCACCCGTTTGCCCGGCTGGCCGGCCGGCACCGGACGTTCCTCGAGGCCCACCTGGCGAAGAGCCGCCGGGTGTCGCGCGCCGCGGGGGCGTGGTTGCCGCACCTGATCTCGACCAGCTATCTGACGCATGACCCCATCGCGGACATGCTGGCCCGGCATGAGAACCACGGTTACGAAGGACCGGTGCGGCTTTCGCCCGGCCGGGCCATCGGGTTGCGTCTGGTTCCGACTCTGCGCGACCTGCGGTTTCTGTGGGAGGAGATGCCGCAGCAGGTCCTGGATGAGCAACAGCAGAAGGTGCGCGACAGCCTGCGGCAGGCGCTCATGGGTTGGGCCCGCAGCGCCGGAGAAGCCAGCGACTACTCCGATAACGTGCCGCTGCAGTGTCTGCATCCGGTGGGCCACTGGTATGAGTTCCCCAACCTGATCCGCAACGGCGTGCTGGCCCGGTTGCTTGCCGAGCGGCCGCAGTTGAAATACCTGATGCTGCACAACATCGACACCCTGGGCGCGTCGGTGGACCCGACCCTCCTCGGGGCACATGCGGTGAGTGGGGCGGCGTTAACCTTCGAGGTGATCACCCGCCGGTTGGAGGACCGTGGTGGGGGACTGGCCCGGGTCAACGGCCAGGTGCGGCTGGTGGAAGGGCTGGCCATGCCACGCGAGGAGGACGAATTCCGGCTCACTTACTACAACTCGAACACCTGCTGGCTCGAGTTGGACCGGGTGCTGGCTGCCTTCGGCCTGACCCGCGCCGACCTGACGGACGAGAGCAAGGTGCTGGCGGGGATCCGGGCGTTGGCGGCGCGCATGCCCACGTACATCACGCTCAAGGACGTGAAGAAGCGTTGGGGGCACGGTCAGGAAGACGTCTTTCCGGTGACCCAGTTCGAGAAGCTGTGGGTGGACATGACGATCCTGCCGGAGTTGGAGACCCGCTACGTCGCGGTGCCGCGGCAGCGCGGCCAGCAGCTCAAGGACCAGGCGCAGCTCGACGGCTGGCTGCGGGACGGGTCGGCGGCGCACGTCGAAGCCCTGGGAGACTGGGAATGAACCCCGGGATCAGCCCTTGAGAATAGATCCAGACCACGGTCGCTCCGGCACAACCCGGCGCCGCGGGCCAGCTCCCGTTTCCCCTTGTCCGGCCGCCGGGCTTTCCCTACGTTGCCCTCCAGCCAATCCCTGATCAGACACACGCTATGGCGATCATTACCATCAGTCGCGGATCTTTTGCCGGCGGCAGTGCCGTGGCAGCGGCGCTGGCCGACCAGTTGGGTCATCCCTGCCTGAGCCGCGAGGACATCCTGGCCCGGGCCGCCAGCGATTACGGCATTGTCGAGGCCGAGCTGCGCCAGGCACTCAACGAGTCGCCGCGGTACTGGGAGCAGATGCCGGGCAAGCGGATGGCGTACGTCAAGTGCCTTACCGCGGTCTTGCTGGAGCAGGCCCGGGACGGGAATCTGGTCTATCACGGCAACGTCGGGCACCTCCTCCTCGCCGGCATCGCACACGTGCTCCGGGTGCGCGTGACCGCCGATCTCGGGTACCGCCTCCAGGCGGCCATGAAACAGGCCGGTCTGAGCCGCGAGAAGGCCCTGGCCCACATCCGCCAGGTGGACGAGGAACGCCGGCGGTGGGCCCGCGCGCTCTACGGCGTGGAGTGGGATGACCCCACCCAGTACCACCTGACGTTGAACCTGGGCCCCGTCGGCGTCGCCACCGCCTCGGCCGTGATCGCCCGGCTGTCCGAAGCCCCGGAATTCGCCCCCACGCCCGAAAGCCGGCGGCAATTTGAGGACGCGCGGTTGGCCTCCCGGGTTTGGGCGGCCCTGGCCAAGAACCCGGTCTCGCGCAGCGCCGGCATCCAGGTGACGGCCCACGACGGCGAAGTGGTCATCACCGGCAACGTGGGCACCGCCGAGGCCGTTGAACTCATTCCGCGCCTCGCCCGCGGCGTTGAGGGCGTGCGCAGCGTCCGCTCCGAGGCCGGCATGGGCTCGGATTGGTACTGGTAACCGGCGCCGGAGGGGCGAAGGGCGAAGGGCGTCATCCGTTCTCCGGCGGGTGGGCCGCGGCTGCTGCTTTCGGGCGGCCGAGCCAGTAGGCCAGGGTCAGCACCCCGGTGTAGATGCCCAGCGGCAGGGTGTTCGCAAAGAACCGGAACATGCCACCACGGGCGACGAGGACGGGATGGAGAAGCCAGGAGATCGCGGCCGTGAGGGCCAGACAGACCAGCACCGTGACCAACGCCCGGTAACGCGGAAACTCGAGCCGGAAGAAGATCGTGGGCAGGGCAAACAGACCGGCCGCGCCGATCAGCGCCGTCCAGAACCCCTGCCCAAACGCCAGCAGGACCCCCAAGCCCATCGCCAGACCAAACAGCACCGCGCCCCAGTCGAACGCCTTCTCGGACCCGACCGGGACCGGAATTGCCGTGTCGATGCGATGCCCGCGCGTCTCGCGGATGAACAGTCCGCCGACCACCAGCGTGATCAACGCCACGGCCATTGGATAGATCAGTCCCGCATAGATGGCGCCCGCACCGAAGGCCTCCCGGGTCGCGTCCGAGGCCGCCACGGCCGTGGCGATTAACGGCAGAAAACCCCCGAACCACCCGTTGCCCAGATGGTACGGCAATGACATGGAGGTGTACCGGATGCGCGTCGGGAAGAGCTCGACCAGAAACGCCGCGATCGGTCCGTAGACCATCGTGACATAGAGAATCTGCAACCAGACCAACCCGATCATCGCCAGCAGATGTCCGACCGGGAAGTCCGCCAGCAGCACCGCGGTCTGACCAGCCGGCACCTGGGGGGTGAAGTGCCGCATGCCCATGTACAGCGGCACGTACGTCGCGGCGGCCAGGAAACACCCCAGCAGCATGATCCGCTTGCGGCCCACGCGGTCGGATAGATGGCCGAACAGCAGGAAAAACGGCGTCCCGAGGGCCAGGGCAATCGAAAGGATCAGAAAGGCCGGGAGCCAGTGCACCTTGAGCGTCGTCTGCAGAAATGTGAGGGCGTAGAACTGGCCGGTGTACCACACCACCCCCTGGCCGGCGGTGGCGCCGAACAAGGCCAGCAGCACATAACGCAGGTTCACCGGGTGCGTGAAGCTCTCCCGCAGGGGATTGGCTGACACCCGCCCCGTCTGCTTCAGCTTCGTGAAGAGCGGGCTCTCCTGCATCTTCAGGCGGATGTACAGGCTGACCCCAGCAGGACAAAGGACACCAGGAAGGGGATGCGCCAGCCCGCGACCGCGAGCACGCCTGGACCGCCGCCTGACTGAAAAGCCGCTTCACCCCAGGCCAGTCGCGTGGTGCCGATCACGCCCATGCTGAGGAAGAACCCCAGGCTCGCCGTGGTCTGGAGGAAGCTCGTGTAGTAACCCCGCCGGTCGTCGGGCACGTGCTCCGCCACGTAGGTGGCGGCCCCACCGTATTCTCCCCCCAGAGCGAGCCCCTGCAGCAGACGCAGCAGTACCAGGATGACCGTGGCCGCCAACCCCCCACTGTTCGTAGGTCGGCAGCAGCCCCACCAGGGCCGTCGCCAGGCCCATCGTGGCCATGGTGAGCAGGAACGTGTACTTGCGCCCCACGAGGTCGCCGAGGTAACCGAAGACGAGCGCGCCCAGGGGTCGCACACCGAAGCCGGCACCAAACGTCGCGAGGCTGGCCAGCAACTGCGCGGTCTCATTCCCCGGCGGGAAGAATTTGCTGCCGAAGAACACGGCCAGGCTCCCGTACAGGTAGAAGTCGTACCACTCGAAGAGCGTTCCCACCGACGACGCGAGGATCACCCGGCGCAGCGTGCGCGGGTCGGCCTCGGGTGGGGTCGAGTCCTGGGTTGTCGTCATCCGTCCTGGACGGCCTCGCCCGCGGCGTGCGACCGGCGGCGACCCGCGCGCGGTTGAGGACGGACGGCGTGCATAGCGGAAACCCGCCGGATGGGCAAGAGCTTATCGTAGGATTGATAAAACCTTAAGCAGTGACGCCGCCGGACAGGCGGGTCTTGCCCCGCGGCGCGGACCGCGCGCCCGCGTGCGAAGCGGGTGCGCGCTCGTCCGTTCCCTTCCCCTTCCTCCTGCTCTTGCTCCTGCTCTTCCTCCTCCTTGCCGAACCCCGCGGTTGGCCGTAGGGTCCCCCTCGAACTCCGGAAGGGCGGAGGCTCGCTCCCGGTTCGTCCGGGGGAGGAAAGTCCGAACACCGCCGGGCGCGATGCCGCGTAACCTGTGCCTTCGGGCACCGGATACACGCGGGCGGCGTGGCCGCGAGGCCCGCCGACGGACAGTGCCACAGAAAACAAACCGCCCGGGCTCCTCGGAGACCGGGTAAGGGTGAAAAGGTGGGGTAAGAGCCCACCGCTCCTCGCGCAAGCGCGGAGGCACGGAAAACCCCATCGGGTGCAAGGCCAAATAGGGGATCGAGAGCGTGGCCCACGCCACGCCCCGCCACGGCGGGGCCGATCCCGGGTAAGGCCGCTCAGAGAAATGAGCCTCTCCTCCGCCTCCGGGCGGGGCAGACAGAATTCGGCTTACAGCCCTTCCGGAGTTCACCGGGCCTTTCCGCTGGTCACCCCCGGCTTCGCCCCTACAATGCCGCCATGGATTCGTCGGGTCCCGCCAAGCGCATCCCGCTCCGGGTCTTGTTGATCGAGGACTCCGAGTTCGACGCGCGCGTCATCGTCAGCCTGCTTCGCAGCGGCGGCTATGACGTCACTTCCCAACGCGTCGAGACGGCCGCCGCCATGCGGGCCGCCCTCGCCTCCCAGAACTGGGACATCCTCTTCTCCGACCACCAGATGCCCGACTTCGACGCCGCCCGCGCCCTCGAAGTCCTGCAGGAATCTGGGCGCGACCTCCCCTTCATCATCGTCTCCGGCGGCATCGGCGAGGCCACCGCCGTCGCGCTCATGAAGGCCGGGGCCCACGACTTCCTGATGAAAGGCGACCTCGGCCGGTTGGTCCCCGCCACCAATCGCGAACTCCGCGAGGCCCGCAACCGTGCCGAACGCCGCGCCTCCGAAATGCGCTACCGCCGCCTCTGGGAGGCCTCGCCTGATGCCATCCTCATGATGGATCCCGCCGGCGCCATCGCGTTCGTCAACCCCGCGGCCGAGGAGGTCTTTGGCTTCCCCGCTGGCACGCTCGTTGGACGGAACTTCCGCTCCCTCCTCACCGACGAAAGCGCCGCCGCCTTCCCCGAAAACGAACCCTGGCCTCATCCGGACGCCGGTGCCCCGCCCTTGATCGAACTCACCGCCCGCGGCGCCGGCCAGCGCCCCCGTCATCATGGAGGTCGCCTTCTCGGACATGGAAATGCAGGGGCGCCAATGGCACGTCGCGTTCCTCCGCGACATTACCGCGCGCCGTGCCGCTGAACAGGCCCTTCGGGCGGCGGAGAAGGAATTCAGCCTGGCCCGCGAGATCCAGCAGCAGCTCTTCCCCCAGCGCCCCCCCAAGTTCAGGGCTTCGATATCGCCGGCGCCTCCTTCCCCGCCATCCAGACCGGCGGCGACGCCTTCGACTTCCTCGCCATGCCCGAGGGCGACCTCGGTCTCGTCGTCAGCGACGTCAGCGGCCATGGCATGGGCGCCGCCCTCATCATGGCCGAAACCCGCGCCTACCTCCGCATCGTCGCCTTCAACCGCGGTGACGCCGGCATGGTCCTCACCCGCGCCGGCCAGGTCCTCGCCGAGGACCTCGAAGACAGCGGCCGGTTCGTCACGTCCCTGCTCGTCCGGCTGGACCCCGGCTTGCGCCAGCTCCGCTACGCCAACGCCGGCCATACCCCGGGGTACCTGCTCGACCGCACCGGCCGTCTGCGCCATTCCCTCGCCCGCTGTGGCCCCGCCCTCGGCGTCGACAGCGAGGCCGTCTATCCCGAAAGCGAACCCCTCGAGCTCGAATCCGGCGACCTCGTCCTCCTCACCACCGACGGCGTCGAGGAGGCCGAGTCCCCCGCGGGCGAGGGTTTCGGCGAGTCCCGCCTGCTCGAGGTCGTCCGGGCCAGCCAGGCCGGCTGCGCCCGGGACATCATCGCCGCGGTCCGCACCGCCCTCACCGACTTCTGCGGCGGCGCCCCCCAACAGGACGACATCACCCTCGTCGTCGCCAAGGTCCTCTAGCGAGGCGCGCCTCAGACCCTTCCGGCCGTCCGGTTTGATGGATCATCCCGTAAGCGCTTGACGCCCCTGTCGCGCCTCGCTCCTTAGAATCCTCGAAACCCGTGGGGATCGACCCCAGCAACCTGACCTGCGCGGCATGAGTTTCGGGTTTCGAGGATTCTAGAACTGGCGCCGCCGCCGCTCCGCGCTACCCTCTCGTCGAATCGGACGACATGAACACCGTGCCCCATCTGCCCGCCCTGCGCCTCGGTCGCGCCTACGAATCGCTCGAACAGCTCGAGGTCAAAGATCCTCGCTCCGGCGAACTCAAGGCGCGCGTCTCCTGGTGAACGGCGGCATCGTCAAGCGTGACGTCGCCCGCCTCGCCGCCGCCCGCGCCGCGCTGAAACGCTTCACCGTGGCCGAATTGATCGAACGTTCCGCCCACGCCGGCGAACTCTTCCTCCACGGCACCCTGCCCCTCGGCGATCAGGGTCACACCCAGTCGGCGGACGACTACGTCCGCACCCTCAGCGCCACCAGCGGCCTCCCCCACGTCATGGTCCGCCGCAACCAGGCCAAGATCCACCACGCCCTCACCCACCTCCGGTTCGTCCTCAACGGCCTCACCCGCGGCCTCGACCTCGGCATCCTCGACACCGGCCGGGGCGAGCAGTTCGGCACCCGGCTCGCCTTCACCCCCACCTGCCAGGCGCTCGGCCTGGTCATGCCGAGCAACTCGCCGGCCGTCAACTCGCTGTGGCTCCCCCGCCATCGCCCTCAAGACCCCCGTCCTCATCAAGCCCGGCAAAGAGGAACCCTGGACCCCCTACCGCCTCATCCAGGCCTTCATCGCCGCCGGAGTCCCCGCCGAGGCCTTCGGCTTCTACCCCACCGACCACGAAGGCGCCGCCACCATCCTCGAACACTGCGGCCGCGCCCTCCTCTTCGGCGACCAGGCCACCACCCAGCCCTACGCCGCCAATCCCGCCATCCAGATCCACGGCCCCGGCTGGAGCAAAATCCTCATCGGCGAAGACTGCATCGAGCAATGGCGCGATTACCTCGATGTCCTCGAAAGCGCCGTCGCCGACAACGGCGGCCGCTCCTGCATCAACGCCAGTGCCATCGTCGTCCCCCGCCACGCCGCCGCCATCGCCGAGGCCCTCGCCCAACGCCTCGGCCCCGTCGCCCCCACCCGCCCCGACGATGAACAGGCCCGCCTTTCCGGCTTCGCAAACCCCAAAATGGCCGACTGGATCGACGCCCAGATCGAGGAAGGCCTCCGCACCCCGGGCGCCGAGGACGTCACCGCCCGCTACCGGTCCGGACCGCGCAAGACCGTCTTCGAAGGGGGAACCTACCTTCGGCCCACCATCATCCGCTGCGATTCCTTCCGCCATCCCCTGGCCAACCGCGAGTTCCTTTGCCCCTATGCCAGCGTCGTGGAGGTGCCGCAGGCCGACATGTTGCAGCAGATCGGCTACAGCCTCGCGGTCAGCGCCATCACGCGGGACCCGGCCTTCATCGAGGCCCTCCAGGCGTTCCCCCACATCGAACGACTCAACCTCGGCCCCGTCTCCACCATGAAGATTTCCTGGGACCAGCCGCACGAGGGCAACCTGTTTGAGTTCCTCTGGCGACGCCGCGCCCTCGAGTGGGCCTGGTGACACGCTGACACGGTGACACGTGCCGCGCCCGCCTGCGCCTCCGGTTCCCCGCGCTCTCCCATTGCCTTCCCGACCCCTTTCCGCATCATCCCCGGACATGGTCGCTCCCGTCAAAAAACCCACTGAGGCCTGGCACAGCCGCAACCTCTTCGAAAACGGCATGGGATACGTCGTGGTCGCGCGCTTCAAAGGCAATGGCGATGCCGAGGTCGGCGTGTTCCTGCTGGATATGTACTGCCTCGGCGTCAAAGTGCCTTCTTCACCCAGTTCTACGCCGAGGAGTACGAACAGGACTTCCTCCCGCGGATCTACGAACACGACGGCCGCACCGCCATCACCCCGCCCTGCGCCCGCAAACTCGTCGAGGACGCCGTCGCCTACGCCCGCCACCTCGGCTTCGAACCCCACCCCGACTACCGGAAGGGCGCCCGCGTGTTCGGAGGCATCAACCCCTCCACCTGCACCCAGCAGTTCACGTTCGGTAGGGACGGCAAACCTCTCTACGTCCAGGGGCCCGACGACTCCCCGGCTATGGTGGAACGCGTCATGGGCAACCTGATGCGCCGTTGCGGCGAAGGGGGTTTCCACTACGTCCTCGCCATGGAGGGACCTGGCCCCGGAAGCGAAGACTGGCCAGGGGAACCGGATGCCACGGAGGTGACCATCACGCCCGAACCCGACGAAACCCCATTCGACCGCCCTGACCCCACGGATCCGTCCAGCCCCACCGGCCGCCGATGAGCCTACGCCTCCACCACTCCAGTCCCACGCTGGCCTTCGACCACGAGCCCCGCACCCGCCTTGTCTGTGGCCATGGCACCCTCGCCCGGGCCGGAGAACTCGCCCGCGAGCTCGGCGGCCAGCGCGCCCTTCTCGTCACCGACCCCGGCCTGGTCGCCGCCGGCCACGCCGACCACGCGCGCACTGCCCTGACCACCGCCGGACTGGACGTGGCTGTGTACGATGGCGTCCGCGAGAACCCCACCACCCTCGATGTCAGCCGCGCCGTCGAAGCCGCCCGGGCCCACCGGGTGGATATCCTTGTTGGCCTGGGAGGCGGCAGCGCCATGGATACCGCCAAGGGCTGCAACTTCCTCTTCACCAACGGCGGTGAGATGCGCGATTACTGGGGTCGGGGCAAGGCCACCCGCCCCATGCTCCCCTCATCGCCATCCCCACCACCGCCGGCACCGGCAGCGAGTGCCAGTCCGCCGCCCTCATCGCCGACGAGGTCACCCACCAAAAGATGGCCTGCCTCGACCCCAAGGCCGCCGCCCGCATCGCCCTCCTCGACCCGGACCTGACCCTCTCTCAGCCCTTCGCCGTCACGGCCCACACCGGCGTCGACGCCCTGGCCCACGCCCTCGAGACCGCCGTCACCCGCCCCCGCAATCCCATCTCCCTGATGTATGCGCACACGGCCTTCCAGCGGCTGGTGGGCGCCTTCCCCCGCGTCCTCGCCGACCCCAGGATCGCGAGGCCCGCGGCCACATGCTCCTCGGCGCCGCCCTCGCCGGCCTGGCCATCGAGAACTCGATGCTCGGCGCCGCCCACTCCTGCGCCAATCCCCTCACCGCCCGGTTCAACATCGTCCACGGCGAAGCCGTCGGCCTCATGCTCCCCCACGTCATCCGGTTCAACGCCGCCCAAGACGCCGATACCCGTCGCGCCTACGCCGAGTTGGCTTCCGCCCCGAGTTGGCCTGCGTGTCCGACGGCGTCGAAGCCGCTGTGGACGCCCTGGTCGAAACCCTCGAAACCCTGCTCAACGTCGCTCGCATCGCTCCTTCGCTCCACGACTTGGGCGTCGCCCCCGCGGCTGTGCCCGACCTGGCCGCCGAGGCCGCCCGCCAGTGGACCGCCCAGTTCAATCCTTGCCCCCTCGGCGTCGGAGACTTCGTGAAGCTGTTCGAAGCCGCGTTCGAACCCCGGCGCCCGGCGATCGCTCATGTCTGACGAGCATGCCGTCGTCCCGTTCACCCAGGCCAGCCAGGTCTGTCTCGTGGTCAAACGGCAGCATCGCGATCCCGCCCGCCAGTTGGCCTTCGCCGCCAAACCCCAATCGTGCGAACGCGCATTCCATACACTGCGCGCCCCACCCCTTGGTCCCGGCCTCCGCACGGCCTGACAGAGGGGGCGATGATTGGACCGGATACTCCCCTGGGATCCCTGTCCCCCCCCATGAACCGGAATGCAGAAGGCAGAATGGAACTTGCAGCAGAGGCATCCAGCCAAGTCGTTTTGTGGCCCCTGAGCCGATCCAAGAGAATCCCGTCACTTCCCCAATCCCCGAGGTTCGCAATCAGCGGAAGACGTCACGTCCTCGATTCTCCGCCGATCACGAACATCGGGGATTGGGCTGAGGGAGGCGTTCCATGGACCTGTGGTGCGGGCTTCCAGCCTGCACTTTCCGTGATGCATGATCCCTGAGCAGGTCCCAAATGATCAGGTCGCTTCCCCGGCGGTCGCCGCGATGAATCCCTCCCTGGCCCTGGGCCTCGCGGAAATCCCTTTCGTGAGCCTCGCCGCTGTGGTGGCCGACCACATGGTCAAGGCCGCCCCTGTTCACCTGCTTGGCATCGAAACCACCGGCAACGAGTACCTCCTCCTCCGCCTTGCCGGCGATGTCGCGGCTATCGAGTCCGCCCTGGCCATTGCCGTCCAGCGAACCCGCGACCTGGGCGCCACCGCCCGCGTCCAATGCCTGGCCCGCCCCGAACCGCCCTCCGCGCCCTCGTCGACTTTCCCAACACCTTCAACCCCCTCTACGGCGGTCGCGACCAATGGCTCCCCTCCGACTTCCCCGCCCCCACCCCACCCAACATGAACGCTTCCACCCAGGCCTTGGGCATCCTGAAACCCAAGGCCTCACCGCCATCCTCGAAGCCACCGACGCCATGCTCAAGGCGGCGCAGGTGACGCTCGTGGGCAAGGAGAAGATCGGCGCCGCCTACGTCACCGTCATCGTCCGCGGTGACGTCGCTGCGGTCACCGCCGCCATCGAGGCGGGCGCCCGCGCCGTCGGCCCCTTGGGCAAGCTCATCGCGGCCCATGTCATCGCCCGGCCGCACGACGACCTGATCGCCCTCCTGCCGAAGTA
Source organism: Verrucomicrobiota bacterium (assembly GCA_027493615.1). Lineage (GTDB taxonomy): Bacteria > Verrucomicrobiota > Verrucomicrobiia > Limisphaerales > J093 > DSVZ01. The sequence goes on along the minus strand of JAOSKK010000012.1, from coordinate 66,898 downwards.
AGCCGGCCCCCAATCCACCCCTCGTCCTCGCCCCCGACGCGGACGCGGCGTACCGGATGACCCTGGCGAGGCGCGGAGCGTTCGTCTTTGGACCCCGGACCAGCCGTCGCCCAACCACTCTTGCCCGAACCTCCTTGCCCCTCGACTCGCGCAGCACGGTTTCTGAGGTACACTGACGCTCAACCAAACTATGAGACAGCCGGATGTCGTCACCCCGCCGCCTCGCCTCCGCCCCGTGCGATCCTGGCTCGTGGCCGTCCTGCTCACCGCCGGGCTCCCGTCACCGTCCGCTGCCCACCCCTTCGACCCGGCCACCCTCCCCCGCCCCCGCCAGCCGTCCGGTGGATTTCACCACCGACATCCAGCCGCTCTTCGCCACCGCCTGCCTGCGCTGCCACGGGGCCGAACGTTCCCGCAGCGGCTTCCGTCTTGACGATCCCCAACGTGCCCTGGCGGGGGCGACCGCGGCCCCGCCATACGCCCGGGCCGCAGCGTGGAAAGCCCCCTCATTCACTACGTCGCCCGCCAGGTCCCGGACCTCGAAATGCCGCCGCCCGGCAAAGGCGAACCGCTCACGCCTGAGGCGATCGGCCTGCTGCGTGCCTGGATTGACCAGGGCGCCCCCTGGACCAACGCTGCTGGACCGCCCGCGGAAACCACCACGGTTCCGGCCGCCGATTGGTGGTCGCTCCGGCCCCTCACCCGGCCCGTCGTGCCATCTGTCAGCTTGTCCGGCGCCCGGGTCGCGAATCCGGTCGATGCCTTCATCCTCGCCCTCCTCGCCGAGCACCACCTGACTCAGTCCCCCGAGGCGGACCGCCGCACCCTCATCCGCCGCCTGTTCTTCGATCTGCTCGGTCTGCCGCCCACACCTGCGCAGGTCGACGCGTTTCTCGCCAGCGAAGCCCCGGACGCGTATGAACAACTGGTCGATCAACTGCTGGCATCTCCGCACTACGGCGAACGCTGGGCCCGGCACTGGCTCGATGTGGTCCACTACGGCGAGACGCACGGCTACGACAAGGACCAGCCGCGCCCGAACGCCTGGCCTTACCGCGACTACGTCATCCGCAGCTTCAACCAGGACAAGCCCTACCATCGCTTCGTCCAGGAACAACTCGCCGGCGACGTCCTCTTCCCCGACACCCGCGACGGCTTCGAGGCCCTCGGCTTCCTCGCGGCCGGCCCCTGGGACCTGATCGGCCACGCCGAAGTCCCCGAGTCGAAAACCGATGGCAAGATCGCCCGTCACCTCGACCGCGATGACATGGTGGGCACCACGATCCAGACCTTCAACAGCCTGACCGTCCAGTGCGCCCAGTGCCACGATCACCGCTTCGATCCCATCCCCAGGAGGATTACTACCGCCTCCAAGCCGTGTTTGCCGCCGTTGACCGCGCCGACCAACCCTACGACCGGGACGCCGACGTGGCCCGGAAACGACGCGAACTCGCCACGCGTCAAGCCGACCTGACCGCGCGCCGACAGGCCCTGGAGGACGCCCTCCGCGCCCGCCTCGGCCCTCCCTCCTCGAGCTCGATCGCCGCATCGCCGCCCTCGCCAAGTCCCATCCCGCCTCCGAGGCCTTCGGCTATCACAGCGCCATCGAGCCCCAGCCCAATGTCCCCAAATGGGTCCAGATCGATCTCGGCCAACCCACCGCCCTCGCCCGCGTCGTGCTCCATCCCGCCCACGACGACTTCAACGGCATCGGCGCCGGCTTCGGCTTTCCCGTCCGCTTTAAGGTCGAACTCGCCAACGACGAAGGCTTCGTCCAAGACGTCGCCGTGCTCGGCGATTTCACCCAGGCGGACCAGCCCAACCCCGGCTTGGAGCCGTTCTCGGTCGAGGCCGCCGGGCGCACCGCGCGCTTCCTGCGGGTGACGGCCACCCGACTGGCCCTTCGACAAGAAGACTTCATCTTCGCCCTGGCCGAACTCACAGCCCTCACCCCTGCCGGCACCAACGCCGCCCTGGGCGCCGCTGTCTCCGCCCTCGATTCCATCGAAGCACCCCCGCGCTGGCAGAAGCAGAACCTCACCGACGGCTGGCACCCCGGAAGCCGGGAGGCAGACAACGCCGAACTGGCCGCCCTCCGCGTCGAGCGCGACGCCCTCCGCAACGGCGCGCTGTCCGCCGACGAACGCGCCACCTCGGCAGAGCTGGATCGCGCCCTGACCGCCACCCGGCTCGCGCTGGCCGCCCTCCCCGAACCGGACAAGGTCTTCATCGCCGCCGTCCATACCGGCTCCGGCGCCTTCGCCGGCACCGGCGCAAACGGCGGCCGGCCCCGACCCATCCATGTCCTGCACCGCGGCAATGTGCAGACGCCGGGCCGCGAGGTCGGACCGGGGACGCTGAGCTGTTTGCCCGGCCTTCCCCGCGCTTCGACCTGCCACCCCACCACGCCGAGGGGGAACGTCGCGCCGCCCTCGCTCGTTGGCTGACCCGCCCTGACAACCCGCTGACCTGGCGCTCCATCGTCAATCGCGTCTGGCAATACCATTTCGGCAGCGGCCTGGTCGAAACCCCGAATGACTTCGGTCGCATGGGCGCCCAACCCACCCACCCGGAGCTGCTCGACTGGTTGGCCGTCGAATTCCGCGACGGCGGTCAATCTTTCAAGCGCCTGCATCGCCTTCTGGTCACCAGCGCCACCTACCGGCAACGTTCGCTGGATACCCCCGCCCAGGCCGCCCTCGACGCCAGCAACCGCTATCTCTGGCGGGCCAACCGCCGGAAGCTCGAGGCCGAAGCCGTGCGCGACGCCCTCCTGTTCGTCGCGGGCCGGCTCGATCTCACCCTGGGCGGACCGAGCTTCCGCGACTTTGTCGTGGACAAGCCCGAACACTCGCCCCACTACCTCTACGCCCTCCACGACCCTGACGACCCGCAGACCCACCGCCGTTCCATCTATCGCTTCATCGTGCGCTCACAGCCACAACCCTTCCTCCACCACCCTCGATTGTGCCGATCCCTCGATGCAGGTGGGGCGCCGCAACGAAAGCGTCTCTCCGCTGCAATCCCTCGCCCTCCTCAATAACGCGCTCGTCCTCACCCTCTCCCAGCACTTCGCCGCCCGCCTCGATCTGGACGATGGCGACCTCCTCGCCAAGGTCCGGCGCGCCCACACCGAGGCACTCGGCCGCCCGCCCACCGCCTCCGAGGAACAAGCCCTCACACGGTATGCCGCGCAGTTCGGCCTCACCAACCTATGCCGCGTCCTCTTCAACTTGAACGAGTTCTCTTTCGTCGACTGACCGCAGCCCAAGGCGTCCTCTTGCCGACGTCCCGCCCGCCTCCTCCTGTGGTGCGAACTTCCAGCCCGCCTCCTGCTGTGGTGCGGGCATCTTGCCTGCACCATCGTCCACCGCCGCTGGCCGGAGCGCTCGTTTCACGCTAACGCCCCATGAACCGCCCCATCCCCTCCCCTGGCACCGCGAATCTTGTGATGCCGGCGCCCCCGCCTGCCTCGCCCTGTGGTGCGGGCATCCTGCCTGCACGGTTCTCGCGTGCGGGCGTCACCCGCCGCGAGTTCCTCTGGCGCTCCGGCGGCGGCCTTGGTGGCATCGCCCTCGCCAGGCTGCTCGGCAGCGACCGTCTCCTCGCGTCCGATCCCACCCCGCAACCCTCGCCCTCCGCGCTTCCAGCGACCCACCACCCGCCCCGTGCCAAACGGGTCATCCAACTCTTCATGGCCGGCGCCGCCAGCCACCTCGACCTCTTCGACTACAAGCCCGAACTGGTGAAACGCGACGGCCAGCCCAGCGACTTCGGGGAACCCATCGAAGCGTTCCAGGACGGCCTCGGACCCTGGCTCAAACCCATCTGGGAATTCCGCCCCTACGGCCAGTCCGGCAAGCTGCTCAGTGAGGTCGTGGCCGACCTCGGCGCGGTGGTGGATGACCTCGCCTTCATTCACAACATGGTCGGCAAGACTGGCATTCACAGCCAGGCCACCTACCTGCAGGCCACCGGCTTTCAGTTGCCCGGCTTCCCCGGCATGGGCGCCTGGGTCAGCTACGGACTGGGCAGCCTCAACGAGAATCTGCCCGCCTTCGTCGTCCTGCCCGACCACCGCGGCTTCGCCTCGAATGGCCCCAAGAACTGGGACGCCGCCTTCCTCCCACCCCAGCATGCCGGGACGACCATCTATCCCGGCCGCGAGAACCCCATCCACGACCTGTTCCCCGACCGCCGCGGCGACTTATCACCCCCGCAGCGAGGCCGCCGCCCAAGAACTCCTGCGCGAACTCAACCGCACCCACGCCAACGCCCGCGCCGGTGATGCCCGCCTCGACGCCCGCATCCGCAGCTACGAACTCGCCGCCCGCATGCAGTTGGCCGCACCGGAAGCCCTGGACATTACCCGGGAACCGGACTACGTCCTCGACGCCTACGGCATCGACCGCTCGACCAAGGTCTGGCCCAAGGAAATCAACGCCGCCGAGGAACGCGATCACTTCGGCCGCAAGTGCCTCGTCGCCCGCCGCCTCATCGAACGCGGCGTGCGGTTTGTCCAGGTCTGGTCCGGCAACGACAACGGCTTCCCCCGACGCAACTGGGATTCCCACGAGGACGTCCGCCGCGATCACGGCCCGCTGGCGCTGGGCTTCGCCCGCGGCACGGCCGCGCTCATCCAGGACCTCAAACAGCGCGGTCTGCTCGACGACACCCTCGTGTTCTGGACCACCGAATTCGGCCGCCTGCCGTCATCGCAAGGCGGGCTGGGTCGCGACCACAATCCCTTTTGCTTCACCAACTGGCTTTGCGGTGGCGGCATCAAGCCCGGCCTCTCCTACGGGCCCAGCGACCCGTGGGGCTACAAACCCCTCGACCGCCGCCGCCCCACCCAGGTCTACGACCTCCACGCCACCATCCTGCACCTGCTCGGTCTCGACCACACCCGGCTCACCTTCCGGCACAACGGCATCGACCGCCGCCTCACCGATGTCCACGGCGAGGTGATCCACGAACTTCTGGCGTGATCGTCCTCCCGACGAAACCGCGCCCCTCTGTAGGCGCCGACGTGAGGAGGCGAAGTGGCACTGCCTGAGGAGGCGAAGTGGCGCTTTCCCTGGCCCGCTCCGCCTCCTCACGTCGGCGCCTACGAAAAGAGCTTGCTCAGATCCACCCTGAACTCCGGCACCGCCGTGCTGGTCAGGGTGCCGTCGGGACCGTGCACGGCACTCTCCGTGAACCGTTCGCCCGCCGGTTGCCGATACACTTCGATCTGCTTTTCCGGGCCCAGCACCAACCAGCACTCCTTCACGCCGACCTGGGCGTAAGCGCGGAGCTTGGAGCGATCGTATTCGTGGGTACTGACACAAATCTCGATTACCAGCTCGGCCGTCTGGGGGTGGGCGTCACGGAATTCGGCCAGGTTGCCACGCACCACGGAGAGATCGGGTTCCGGTTCGGAATCTCCGCAAGTGATCGGTTGCTTACAGCTCACGAGGAACCCCTTGGGGACCACCGCGTGCAGCAGCGCGAGCAACGTTCGCAGGAGGTACGCGTGGAAGGGTGACTTGGGCATCTTGCGAAAGACCTGGCCGTACAGCAGTTCGGTCTTGTCCGGGAGGAACCCCATGTCGCCCAAAGCATGGTAAGCCTTGACGCTGAGCGGATAGACCTCCGGTCCACGGGCAGCGGGTCGAGTGGCTGCGGCAACCGTCATGGCGGCGAACGTAGCTCTGCGTGGTTGGGCCGCGCAAGGGATTCCAGCGAAACCCCGCGCCCGCCGCCGCCGCAGGCGCAGGCGGAGCGTCGATTGTTCCCGGAAACCGACTCGCAGCTTGCACCCCTCGCCTTGAGGCCGTACTCCTCGGCGGCACGGCATGAAACGCTTCCCTCCTCGCCTCACCCTGCTGCTTTCCCTGCTCACCATCACCGTCCTCGGCGAGGACCCCGTCCCGCCGCCTGCCACCCCAGTGAACTGGCCCCAGTTCCGCGGTCCCAACGGCCAAGGCCTCGCCCCCACCGCCCGTATCCCCAGCCACTTCGGCCCGGATACGAATGTCCTCTGGAAAACCCCGGTCCCCGCCGGCCACTCCTCGCCCGTGATCTGGAAGGACCGCCTCTTCCTCACCGCCAACGAAAAGGCCCGGCCAAGCGAGCTCGTCACCTTTGCCTTCGACACCACGAACGGCCGGCTTGCCTGGCAGCAGGCCGTCGAGTGCACCCCCGACCGCCGGATTTCATCCCTCAACCACCCCGCCTCCTCCACCCCCGCGGTCGATGCGGAACGGGTCTACGTGTACTTCGGCACCTACGGCCTGCTCGCCTACGACCACGCCGGCACCCGCGTGTGGGAACGGCGGCTCGAGACCCCCAAGAGCAAGTACGGCATGGCCACTTCCCCCATCCTTTACGGCGACACGGTGATCCTCGTGCAAGACGGCGATGGCAATGCTTCCCACCTGCTGGCCCTGCACCGCGCCACCGGCCAGACCGTTTGGGAACAGCCCCGACCCCTGTTCAAGGCCGGCTGGTCAACCCCCATGATCTTTTCCCACGACGATACCGACGAACTGATCGTCCTGGGTTCGCGCCGGCTGACCGCCTATGACCCGGCCACCGGCCAGGAACGTTGGTGGCTCGGCGGCTTCCCCGAGGAAACCGTCGGCGTGCCCGTCGCCGGCGACGGCTTGCTCTTCGCCAGCGCCGCCGCCCTCGGCGGTCGGGGCGACGACCACCTCGATGCCGCCGCCACCTGGAAGATGACTGTCGAGGCGTTCGACCGGAATCACGACAACCAGATCCAGCGCGACGAGATGACCGCCGGCTTCGCCTTCATTCAGCGACCCGAACTGCCGCGCGACAACCCCCGGCTACGGCCTGCCCGTGCGCGACATGGACGTCCTGCTGCGGATCTTCGACCACGACAAGAACGGCCTCATCAGCGAAGCCGAATGGATGCAGACCATGGCGGGCTTTGCCGCCCAGAGCCAACCCTACCTGGCGGCCCTGCGCCCGGGCGCCACCCGCAACGCGCGCCCCTCCCATCTGGCCTGGGAAACCCGTCGCGGCATCCCCGAGACGCCTTCGCTGCTCCACTGCCAGGGCAAACTCTACCTGATGCGGGACGGCGGCGTGCTCACCTGCTTCGAGGCCGCCACCGGCAAGGAGTTCTTCCGCGAGCGCATTGGTGCGCCCGGCCAGTATATCGCCTCGCCGGTGGCCGCTGGCGATCAACTCGTCGTGGCCTCCGTCCCGGGCATCGTCACCGTCCTCGCCATCGCGGATGAACTCCGGATCCTGGCGCGAAACGAGTTCCGCGAGGCCATCTTCGCCACCCCCGCCGTAGCCGGGAATCGCCTCTACCTGCGCACCGCCGCCCATCTCTACGCCGTCGGCGACTGAGCCTCGCCCGCGCCCGTACGAAAAGCGGCGGTCAACCGCACGCACTCCATGCGCTCCGCGACCTCCCCACCGCGTGGCCTGCGCAACGCGTTTGGAGTGCGGCGTCTTCCAGCGCCGCTTTGCGTTCCCCCAGCACCCCAACCCCTTTCCTCTTGAGCCCTCCCGCCCGCTCGTCCAGCCTCCCGCCCACGTACCCTATGAAGCCCCACCTTCTCCGTTGGCTCATCACCTTTTCCCTGCCCCTCGCCCTCGCCGCTGCCACCGAGCAGGTCCCACGCCCTGACGGCGACGTGGACTGGATCGAAACCCAGCCCGGCTCGCCCTTCGTCACCCTCCGCCGCGAACTCCGCAACCCCGGCCCCACACCCCGCGAGGTCCGCACCATCGAGTTCGTCCGCCAATTCCCCCTCTCCAGCCCGACCTCCACTTACCGCACCCTCGGCGTGGACGGCCTCAAGCCAGCCGATGCACCCGCCTCCAGTTACCTCTTCCTGGCCGTGGCCCAACCCGATGCCACCGAAGGCCTCGTCGCCGGCTGGATTACCCAGGAACGCGGCAGCGGCAGCGTTCACAGCCAGGCCACCCCCGAAGGCCTGACCCTGACCGCCCGCCTCGAGTTCGGCCACCTCCGCCTCCCGCCCGGCGGCAAGGTCGTCACCGACGCTTTCGTCTTCGGCCACTTCGCCGACGCGCGGCTCGGCCTCGAGACCTACGCCGACACCATCGCGCGGATCCACGCGATCAAGCTGCCCAAGATCCCCAACGGCTACTGCACCTGGTACTCGAGCCCCCATGGCGGCGCTTCCAACGAGAAGGCCCTCGCCGAACTTGGCGCCTTCTGCGCCCGCGAGTTGGCGCCCTACGGCTTCGACACCATCCTCGTGGACGATCAATGGCAGGGACCGGCCGTTCCCAAGGGGGGCATCATCGGCACCGGCCCCACCGGGAACTTCACCCGTCACAACCCGCAGGGACCTTATCCGTCCGGCATGAAAGCCGCCGCCGATCAACTGGCCGGCAGGGGCCTGCGGGCCGGCCTCTGGTTCACTCCCTTCTCCTGGGACCCCCGCGACCCGCTCTTCCAAGACCACCAGGACTGGTTCGTGAAGAAGACCGATGGGTCTCTTTACGAAGTCCTCTGGGCCGGTTGGTGCCTCGACATGACCCACCCCGATGCTCGCGCCTTCCTCGCCGGCGCCGTGCGCCGCCTCACCCGCGACTGGGGCTTCCGCTACCTCAAACCCGATGCCCTCTGGTGCGGCCTCGCCGCCCGGTGCACCTACCCCGGCACTGCCTATGTCGACGAACAGTTCGGCGACGCCGTCTTTCACGATCCCGACCTGACCGGCATCGAGGCGTACCGCGCCGGCCTCCGCACCGTGCGGGAGGCGGCCGGCCCCGACACCTACATCGCCGGCTGCAATGTGGCGCAGAACTTCCGTTCGATGGGGGAGCCATCGGTCTCGTCGACGCCATGCGCATCGGGCCCGACACCGGCGCCGACTGGAATGCCATCCTTCCCAACTTCCACCTCGGCACCCGCCTCTACTTCCTCCACAACCGCGTCTGGCATAACGACCCGGACTGCCTGATGCTCCGCGCCCCGCTCACCCTCACCCAGGCCCGCTCGTTCGCCTCCTGGATCGCGGTCTCCGGCAGCCTCAACCTCGTCAGCGAATGGCTCCCTGGCCTGCCCCCCGACCGCCTCGACATCCTCAAACGCGCTCTGCCCAACACCGGCCTCGCCGCCCGGCCGTTGGACCTGTTCACCCATATGCCCGCCCAGGTCTGGCACCTGACCGACCGCCAGCGCCATGTCCTCGGCCTCTTCAACTGGAGCGCCACCGAACCCGCCACCGTCCGCGTCAACCTCGCCGACCTCGGCTTCACCGCCGCCGACGCGCAGTTCGTCGGGCTCGATTACTGGAGCGGCCGCCTCCTCACCCCCCGCCACGGCATCGTCACCGCCGAACTGCCACCCTCCGGCTGCAGCATCCTCGCCGTCGCCCCGGTTCTCGATCGTCCCCAACTCCTCGGCACCTCCCGGCATATCACGCAGAGCTTCGTGGATGTCGGAGCCGACGACTGGCGCGATGCCACCCTCGCCGGAACCTGCCAGCTCGTGGGCGGCGACCCGACCGAGTTGCGGATCGCGACGGCTTCGACCCGGGGCACTTGGAAGGCGGTCCAGGCCGGCGTCTCCCCCGCCGACCGTGACGCCGGCGTCCGTCTTGAAATGAAGTTTGAACCCGACCTGCTCCGCGTGATCCTCTCGGCCCCCACCTCGCGCCAGGTCCGCTGGTCCACCCGCTTCGAAGCTCCAGGGGCCCCTCGCTGACGCATGTCCGCTGCCATGTCATCCCGTGAACGCGTACTGGCGGCCCTGAACCACCAGCGACCCGACCGTACCCCGCGCGATTTCTGGGCCGAACCGCCCGCGTGGAACCGTCTGCTCCGCCACCTCGGACACCACGACCGCGAGCGTGTGTTGACCGACCTCGGCATCGACCTCCGCCACCTCGAGGCCGCGCCGCCTCCCCGAACGCGAGTTCCAGCCCGGTCGGTTTCAGAACTTCTGGGGCGAACGCTACGTCTATCAACCGACGCCCTGGGGCCCGATGCGCGAAGATGGCAAAGGCGCGCTGGCCGGCGCCCGCAGTCTGGCGGAGCTGGAAGCCTTCCCCCTGGCCACACCCCCGACGACCTCGACCGCTCCCGGCTCGCCGCACAGTGCCGAGCCCACGACGACCACGCCCTGCTCTACGGTTTCGCCGATGTCTGGCAACGGCCGGCGCTCGTCCGGGGTTGGGAGGAATTCCTCGTCGACTTGGTGGAACGTCCCGATTGGGTGCACTGGCTGTGCCGGCGGTTCACCGATTTCTACATCGAAGATTACACGCGCGCCGCGGAGCTTACGCGGGGTCGCATCGACCTGTACCTGCTCATCAGCGATCTGGGGACCCAGCACGGGCCGCTGATCTCCCTGCCGATGTTCCGTGCGTTCGCCGCGCCGTACCTCCGCGAGATGATCACCTGCATCCACGGCTTGAGAGGGCGCGTGCTCTTCCACAGTTGCGGGTCGGTCCAGGATTTCATCCCCGATCTGATCGCTCTGGGCGTGGACGTGCTGGACCCGATCCAACCGACCGGGCCCGCGATGGCACCCGAGGCATTGCAGGCAGCCTTTGGCGGACGGTTGGCGTTCCACGGGGGCATGGACATGCAACGGTTGCTGCCGTCGGGCACGCCGGGTGAGGTGGCGGCCGAGGCGGCCCGTTACTGCGAGATCCCTGGGGGTCGAGGCGGGTACATCCTTGGCCCGGCGCATCTGTTCCAGCCGGACGTCCCGCCGGAAAACATCCTGGCGATGTACGGCGGGTAGTTGATGGTGCGCGCTGCAGGACTTGAACCTGCGACCCCTTCCGTGTGAAGGAAGTGCTCTTCCACTGAGCTAAGCGCGCATCAATGACTTACGCAAACCCATAGGGGCCCATAACCTCCCTTGGACTTGACGAATGTGACAGTCACTGTAACACTTTCTCGCCGCAGCCAACCGCTGCCCGGCGCGATGAGTAAACTGTCGTCCCAGACTGTCACGGCGCAGAAGCTACGCGGGCTCTACCGCCGAGGCAATACCTTTTGGTTCGCCCATCAGAAAGAGGGCCGGCGTCGCTGGGTCTCGCTCGAGACCAACGATCCGCGGCTGGCCCTCGCCAGGGTGAAGGACCTCCGCGCGGCACTGGATCGGGAGGACCCGCCACCCGTCTGGCGGCGCATGGAGGTCAAGAGGGGCGTTTACTGGGTCCATTTCCACATCTGCCTCAACACCGCTGAAACCCACGACGCAGCCACCAAAGCGGACCAGATCAACGCTGCCGTCCAGGCGTCCCTCCGGACCTCGAACCCTTAAGCCATGGGACAGAAAATCCGGGGCCTATATCAGCGGGGCCGGATCTTCTGGTTCGCTCACCAGGAGAACGGCCGTCGCGTTTACGTATCGCTCAAGACACCGGATTACGTGCTTGCGGTCCAGCGGGCGGCTCAGATCATCAAGCGCCCGAGCCTCAATCCGACCGAAGGCTTGGCTGCGGACATTGACGCCTTCCTGACCTACCAACTGGCGCACCATAATTTCACGGCGGCCACCGCGGACAGCAAAGGCGCCATCCTGCGCAAGTTCGGCGACTGGATCGGCTGGCTGGACACGGCCTCCATCACGGCGGAGGACCTCCAGCGCTTCTACGACGAGCAACGCCAGACGATCAAGGAAGGGAGTGCGCAGACCTACGTGATGGCGCTGCGGTCCTTCTTCGGTTGGGCCGTGCAGCAGGCGCTTCGACGCGACAACCCAGCGGCCGAGGTTCGGATGGGCCGCGTGGTGTCCACGCCCCGGCGCCGGTTCTGCACGTTCGCCGAACGCGACCGGATCATCGCGGAGGCCCCTACCGGCGAGCTGAGCTTCGTCCTCTACTGCGGCTTCCATGCGGGGCTCCGGAAGAACGAGATCATTCAGGCCCGCCCCGACTGGTTCGATCTCGACCAGGGGCTGCTCCACGTCAGGAAGACCCCGACCTTCGAGCCCAAGGACAAGGAGGAGCGAACGGTCCCGCTGACCAAGGAATTCCGGGAGTTCCCTCGCCGGGTACGGCAAGCCCGCCCCGTTCATGCTCCGGCCCGACGTCGAGCAGGGCAAATCGCTCTACCGCTACGACTTCGACCGCCCCTACTACCGCTACCTCGAACCGCTGGGCTTCCGCTGGGTGACGCCCCACATCATGCGCCACACCTTCGGCAGCCTCCTGGCCAGCCGCGGCTGCTCGATCTACAAGATCGCCATCTGGATGGGCGACGAGGTCGCCACGACCCAGAAGCACTACGCCAAACTGCTGCCGATTGATCCCGATATCGAATTGGCCACCACCGCTCAGGGGTGATCGCCTGAGCTCAGGCCCGCCTCGTCCGGCAGGGATTCACCCGCCTGCAGGCGAGCCACGCAGCCCTGCAGATCGGCGACGGAAAAGAGTTTCAACCGCTTGCGGTTGACCACCGGCTCCAGCCAACCCGCCGACGTCAGATCGTCCAACAGCTCGATGCTCCCGAGGATCAGCGCGGCCTGGTCCGGGCGGACCAGCATCGGCTCGACCCGCACCGTGTTCCTCAGCATGTCTGCGAGCTTCATCGTTGCGCCTGCGGACGGCCAAACCTGTCATCGGAGACCGGTCGTCGGTTTCTGATTTGAGCCCGGACAATCTGCGGCGGCACAGCCACCCGCGTACTGCCCTCAAGGCCGTCGGGTGACTATCCGACGTTGACCGGTGAGAGGTTGCAGGAAACACGCCCGCGTACACGGCCGGACGGCGTGATCTCTCCCCGGGCGCGCTACGCGCTCGAGGTTGCCTCAAGCCGGCATAACGTCTGTCATGAGCGTCCATCGAACCTCACGACAAGCCTGGCCCATCGACCTTCTCCTGGCCCGGTTCGTCGGCGACGACGTGCGCGTCGCGGGGAAGGCATTTGCCCCAGGCATCCCGACGTTAGGTCGGCCGCTCCGTTTCCTCCAAGTGCCGCATCTGATCCTGCCCGACGGCAACCAGCCCGGCGCTGTGCCCTTCTTCTTCGAAGGCCGGTTGCGCGAGTTCGAACGGAGGGTTGGGGTGGTCGTGGTCTCGCTGGATGCCCTCGCCGGCCGTAATACCGCCCCGGAGGGCTGGGCCCAGTTCCGCGGTCAAGCTGCCGTCGTCCTTCAAGGTCCCGCCGTCGTTGAGCTGGCGTCGCCGTTTCACGTCGAGCGGCTTCCCTCGGACCCGGCGAACTATTGGCGGGACCTTCGCTCGCCGCGGGCCCAATTCGAGTTTGACCTCCCGGCAACCGCGGGGCCGCCGCTTCCCGAGCGCCCCTCGTCCGCTCCCGGCGTCGCTCCTGCACCACAGGGGGTTGCGCCGGCAGGGCCGCCGACAATGGTAGGCCGGCGCACAGCGCCACTACGGGTTCATACGGTCGAGCAATAGCATCGTGGAAAAGCCCAACCGGACCGGGATGTCCGACCATCGTCCGGAGCAGCGGTGGCGACTCCGATCAGTTCCTGCCATCCGGGGCATTGACTCCGACGCCAACCTGAACAAGGCCCTGTGGGACAGGCCGAACGGGCGCTCACCGACGCCCCTCGCCACCTGACTCCGCGATTTGCGCCATCAAGGTCGCACGGCATCGTGGAATTGTGCCGAACAAACAATCCTCGACCCTTCTTCTCCAAAGCAAGGGCACGCCGGAACGGCGGGCGCTGCGAACCGAGGCAGGCGCGCTCAGCATCCGCCACGCGACCAAGCAAGGTCCTCCTCGAACGTGGGCTGGCCCTCGGCCGTTTCCAGGAACCGCGGACTAACCTGGAACGGCGCGAGCCACGGCGCGGCCGCTGCCGGCACGGCCACCGACCCGCCTAGGTAGTTGATCAACGGTGCCAGGTCCTTCCGATTGCCGGCGCGCATCGCCTCCCGGTAGCCGCACTGATCCGTGAAACGTGGCAAGGTGCCAAACAGCTTCTCGAACTGAACGGCCAGGATCGCGCGACCCGACCTCCCGTTCCCGTCCAAGAACGGGTGGACGCGCTCATAACGCACGTGGAAGAAGCCCAGGGCCGCGATCGTCCGTTGCGGATCACGAGCCGACAGCGCCCCGGCCAACATCTCGGCGGACTGGAACAGGGCCAGGTCCAGTTCGCGCACAATCCGGTACGGTTCAGCGGTGGGGAAGCCCCCGATGGTGGCCATCTGGCCCACGCTGCGGAACTCGCCTGCCCAGGGATGGACTTCACTGAAGATCCGGTAATGCACGTGCCGGATGTCAGCCACCGAGAGAGCCCGGACCGGGTCGATGCCTCGCAGAAACTCCAGGGCATCCAAGGTTCCGATCATCACGGCCCGTTCGTACAGCTCCAGCGTCCGGATGGCCGGCTGCAGCGGCAACCGTCTGATTTGATTCCACCTGTGTGGTGAGGGGCCACCTTCAACTGCCGGCATCATTGACTGCTACCTCGCCCTGACCGATACTACGACCATGCTGACGACCACCAAGCATGCCGCAAGACCGGCCACGGCCGCAACCCTGCCCCGGCCGGCCCGAGCCTTGCAGGCGGACCTGGACTTCGTCGCCGCCAACGAGCGCCTGGAAGGCTTGCCGGGGAACGTTGCCGAGGAGGTCGCTTCCCACCAACCGAACGTTGAAACCATCGCCAGCTCCGCCAGGCACTTCGGTGCGCAAGTCCCCCGCGAGGCGAATCGCAGCCAGCCGGCGGTGTTTCGCGAGCACCACCCTAAGCATCGCTAAGCATCGCGCTTCCTAACGGCGTCCGGGGCCCCAGGCGGATTCTCTATCCCTTGCAGGCCGTCGGGAGGTGTGCCATCGCCTGGCATCAGGCTGCTGGACTGGTCTGAACCGTCGCACCCTCACGTCGTTCCTGTTCGGATTCACTCCCTGAGCGCGAGCACAACGGCTACCCGTGGGACCAGCATCGCACCGGGCGACATGGGCCACGCTCCTGTGCCGAGAACGCGGTGGAAACGGGCCTTTCCTGTGACTGCAGCCTCGTGGTAGCCGGTCGGTGATCCGTCGCGTCAAACCTGGTGCCGACGTTGCTTTGGATGTCCATCGCGGACCATCGCGCCAATCGGTTTGGGGCCAGGGTGGCTCGGGCAAGTGTCGGTCTGGTGAAAGTTGTGGAAGCCCAGCGCAGGGTGGTTGATCCGGGCCGTGGGGATCTTCTGGCTGCTACCCACCGCCATGCGAGCGCTTCCGCCCCCACCCCACGCGACCACAACCCGCTGAAACTGACCGAGAAAGGCCTTCTGGGTGTTATCGGGTAACACCCAGTCCGTTTGCCGTCCTTTACACCTCGTTCAACGACGCAGTAGCCGCTGGGTGTTACCCGATAACACCCACCGACGGAAAGGTGGCCCGAGGACCGTCCCCTGGCACGACGGCCTACATGAGTGGAGCAGACCCTTCGCTCCACAAGCGCACCCGCCACGAGAGCAGCACGGGCCGCAGGACCGGTCCCAGGGTATCCACGACGGCCGGGCCAGCGTCCTCGGATCAATCGGGCCCTTCGAATGGTTCTTCTTCCTACCGCCCCCGGCGGGTGCGCGCGCGGCGCGCAAGACGTCGTTCCAGTCCGCCCCTCGCATCTCCGGTCGGTCTTCCAGCATCCGCACCGTCGGCTCGAACCCCCGCCAGCACCCCGCGGAGTGTGGCCAGGAGTTTGTCGCCGCCGGCGTCGTTGTCGGTCGCGAGGATAACGGCGCCTCCCGGCGGGAGACTGGCGGCTGCTTGGCGCAACAGCTCCGGTTGTGCGTGGTTGAGTGTGCCCGCAATGCTCGCGTAGCGGTAGGTCGCCGCTCGGCGCAAGGCGAAGTGGCTGAGGGCGTCAATCGCCGATTCCGCGATCACGAGCGCGGTGTCCTGGTCCGTGGTCGCGCTCAGCCACAGACCCTTTTCGCCACCGGGCGCAAACCCGGTGAAGCCGTGGTTCTTCAGCTCGTACCCGCAGATCCCATCGCGGTTCCAGTGGGGAAACACGGCGTTGCCCCGGGCATCTGTGCGGATGTAGCCGGCGAAGCGAGGGTGGCCGAGAACGTCGGGCGGAATGGCGCGTTCGTTCTCCAGGTAGGCATGATGGCCGGCAATGGGCTGCATGGCCTCGAAACGAACGCGAACCCCTTCGAGGTCTCTCGCGACGCGTGGACACAGGGACGGCAGGCGGGTCCCCGCGTCCGCAAACGAGAGGGGCGGGGAGTGACCGCTCCAAAGCCAGCGGCGCAGTTCCTGGCGGACCTCTCCGAGTGAGAGGCCGCGTCGGCGCTGGACGAAATCAATGATCGTGCCGTGGTCGTGAGCGTCGCGCACCGAGAAGTAGACCCAGTGCCCCTCGGGGTCGCGCGCGACGATGATCTTGTCGCCGTTCGGATGGCGCAGGGCCACGGAACTGCGGCAGGAGGCGCGGCGGTCGAGTTCGTACCCCGCCGCGGCGGCGTATTGGACGAGGTCAATGTCCTGTTTGAACCTCTGGAGTTCCTCTCGGCGATCGAGCATTGCTTGCCCCCCTGATGTCCGCATAGCACAGGCCGAGGCGGTAGGGAAGTGGAGTCGTGGCTGCCCCGGAACGAGCGAGCCAGTGCTGCACCCGCCGCCGTGCCCGTGCCGGGCCAATTGTCGTGGGGCGCCATGGTGTCGTATACTCGAACCAGTCCCAGGAACCGTGGGTGAATCGATATGGTTGAAGTCGTGGTAAGACTGCCGGACTCCCTGGCCAGCCAGATGGGGGCCGAAGGGGAGATACCCCGTCAATTGCTGGAGGCGTATGCCGCCGAGGCCTACCGCACGGGCAAGCTCTCCCGGTTCCAAGTCGGGCAGACGCTGGGGCTGGACCGGTGGCAGACCGAGCAATTCCTGGCGGACCACCAAGCCCAGCGGCCGTACTCCTTCGAGGATTGGGCGATCGATCGCAAGTCCCTGGCGGAACTGGACCACGAATGACCCTCGTTGTCGCCGACGCCAGCCCGATTCGTTACCTGCTGCAGCTTGATCAGATCGAGATCCGTTCGATTTCGTCGAGACTCAGGTCGTCGTCCCGCCGGTCGTAGAGGCCGGTGGTGCGGGCGGACTCGTGGCCGGCCATGCGCTGCGCGGTCTCGATCTTGCCGCCGTTCTGCAGGTAGTTGGTGATGCCGGTGGCCCGGAAGGAGTGACAGCCGATCCTGGTCGCGATGCCGGCCCGGGCCGCGCGGCGCCGGATCATGCGCCAGGCATCGGCGGGCTGCATCCGGCGCCCCGAGAGCTGTCGGGACCGGCCCCGGAAGGTCTGGAAGAGGGGCGTCTTGTCCTGGCCGGCCAACCCGGCGGCCTCCACGTACGCGTCCAGGTACTCCTCCAGCTTGTGGTGGCAGGGCATCTCGATCACCTTGCCGTTCTTCTCGTGCAGCCGGAGCCACCAGCGCTTGCCCTGGCAGTAGTAGGATTCGAGGTTCAGTCCCAGGGCCGCTTCGATCCGGGCGAAGCTGTAGAGTAACACCGCGATCAGCGCCCGGTCCCGGAGTCCGACCAGGCTGCCGGTGTTGATGGCGGCGAAGAGCTCCTTGGCCTCGAGCTCCGTGAGCACGGGCGTCTTGCCCTTCTTGACCACGTGTTTGGGTCCGCGAACGGGATCGGCCGGGTTGAGGCGGACCACACCGCCGACGGTCAGCCAGTCAAAGAGCATTCGAATCGCGGCCAGGTGCTGTTTGACGGAAGGTTTGGCCAGGTCGGGACTGATCTCCTCGAGGTAAGCGGCCACGTGGACGGAGGTGAGGGTTTGGAGCGACAAGCCCCGGTAGTCGGCCCAGCTCAGGAAATGGATCACGTTGCGGTGGTAGGCCCGGCGGGTGTGACGGTTGCGAATCCGCGCGGCGAAGAACTCGAGGAAGCGGAAGGCGGCCCGTGGCCCGGCGCGGGCGACCATTCCGGGCACCTGATCAAACGCCGTCTCACGCGCGAGCCCCGCGGGGCCCGGCCGGGCGACAAGCTCGAACTCCTTCCCCACGATCCCCCTCCTCTATGTGAAAGATAACGTCCTTTATCTTGCTTATCAGAAACCCTCCGCCGAAGCCAGAGGGCGAACCGCACTGGCTCGGTGAACGGTTCATTCTTGGGGGGATCCCTCTTGGGGCTGGCTGTGATAGGATGGCCGCTGCCCGGGAAGGAGGGGGCTCAAGCGATGGAGCGGATGGCGCCGCAACGGCCCACGGACCAACCACCCTGGGGAAACGCCCGGCTGCCCCACACCGCCCCCGAGCCGCAGCGCTTCGATGCCTACGAGGCCGTCACCCAGCGCATCCTCGAGCGGATCGAAGCCGGGGTGGTTCCGTGGCAGTCGCCCTCGATCGTGCGGGTGGGGTTTCCGCGCAACTTCGCCACCGGGAAGCCCTACCACGGCATCAACGTCTTCCTGCTCGCCTCCCAGGGGTTCCAGTCGCCGTACTTCCTGACGTTCATCCAGGCCCGGGAGCTGGGCGGCCACGTGCGCCAGGGCGAGAAGGGCAGCCCCATCGTCAAGGTGGGCACCTGGAACAAACCGGCCCCCGAACCAGCGAACGCACCGGACCACGAGCTCGGCACGGCCCCGGTGCGCCGGTTCCTCCGGCTCTACACCGTCTTCAACGCCTGCCAGATCGAGGGTCTGGCGTTTCCGGAACCGCCACCGTGCGCGACGTTCACCGAGAGCGCCATGGCCGACAACGCCCGGCGCATCGTCGCCGGCATGCCCAGGCCACCGGTGATTCACGAGGGGCGCATGTCCTATCCGCACTACGTCCCGGCCACCGACACCGTGGAGATGCCCAGCCGGCAGACCTTCCGCGCCGAGTGGCGCTTCTTCAAAACGCTCTTTCACGAGCTGGCCCATGCCAGTGGCCACGGGTCCCGGCTCAACCGCCCCTCGCTGGTCGAGAGCCCCGGTTTTCACGCCGTGGGCGCCGACACCAAGACCTATTGCCTGGAAGAACTGATCGCCGAGATGGCCGCCGCGTTCCTCGGGGCTCATGCCGGCATCATCGAAGACGGGTTCGAGAACTCGGCCGCGTATCTGCGCGGGTGGCTCGAGGTGCTGCGGGTCCACGACCACAAGACCTGGGTGATCAAGGCCGCCAGCGAAGCCCAACGCGCGGCCGATTACGTGCTGGGAACTCTGCCGGAGGAATAGCCGCATCATGCCCTCTTCGGTTCCACTCCCTTTCTCTCCTCCCCTTCCGTTCCATCTCCTATCGCCCCTTCCCCATCGTGCCGGTCAAAGCCCGCAGCGCATGCGCCCAACGGCGGTGATGCCGTCACCCCAGGGTGATGGCCGGCGCTCTTCAGGGCTCTCCCTCTCCCCTCTCCCCGTGCCAACTCCCCGGTATCCCAGGCGATTCTCGGGAGGGCCCAAAGAGCGCTCAAAGACCGTTTCCTTTCGCGGGCGACTGTGCTATACCCGCAGCCAGTCTAATGGAGGTCTGCTCTCCCGGGAGTGCTTTATGGTTGCCGTTGCTTACGGTCCCCGATTCCGGCTGGGTCGCCTGGTCGTTACCCCGACGGCCGTGGCCGAGCTCCATCCCCACGACGTCGCCCGTGCCCTTGCCCGGCACAGCCGCGGCGATTGGGGGAGCTGGGCGCGGAGGACTGGCGCGAGAACGACCGCTGCCTGCACTGCGGCGGCCGGCTCCTGTCGGCCTACCGCACCGAGCAAGGCACCCGGTTCTGGATCATCACCGAGGCGGATCGCTCGGTGACGACCGTCCTGCTCCCCGAGGATTACTGAACCTCTCTTTGCTGGAGGACATACCATGCTTGCTACCGCGACCGCCCCTGAGAACGCCCCCGGCCGGCAACGGCCCGTCCACGAGGTCCGCCTCGGTGCCATCAAGGCCGCCATCTGGCGCAACGACACCGCCGTCGGCCCTCGCCACAACGTCACCTTCAGCCGGCTCTTCCGCGACGCCGAGCAGTGGCGCTCCACCGAGTCCTTTGGCCGGGATGACCTGCTGCTCCTGGCCAAGGTCGCCGACCAGGCCCACTCCTGGATCCTGGCCCAGGGCCACGACCAGTAGGTCTGCGCCCCCTCGCCCGGGGCGGGAGCCGGTGGGGATGGAACCTACCGAACACACTTCCAACGCGGAGCTGCTCTCCTCCTTCGCCGGCAAACCCGCCGCGGAGCTCATCGTGCGCGATCACCCCAGCCTGATCAGCCTGGCCCACGCCTCCTTCGATGAGCTCCAGCGCTACCGGGGCGTCGGCAAATCCAAGGCCGCCGCCATCCGCGCCGCGTTCCTGCTCGCGCAGCGCCTCGGCCGCGAGGCCCTGCCTGAAAGCCCCTCCTGGATACGCCCGAGCGGGTTGCCGCCCTTCTCCGCGACGAGTTCCGGACCCTGGAGACCGAGCAGTTCCACGCCCTGCTACTCAACAGCCGGCGGCGGCTGATCCGGGTCAAACGCCTCAGCACCGGCACCCTCAGCGAAGTCACCATCCATCCAAGGGAGGTGTACCGCGCGGCCATCATCGCCAACGCCGCCGCCGTCGTGGTGGCCCACAACCACCCCTCGGGGATCCCACCCCAAGCGAGGCGGATATCCGGACCACGCGTGAACTGCTCCGCGCGGGTCAACTGCTCCGGATTGAACTCCTCGACCATTTGATTTTGGGACTCCCTACCGTCGAACGGCCCCAGGATTATGTCTCGCTCCGAGCCATGGGCTATTGGGCCGGGTCCTGAGTAATGCCGAGTTGGCGGGCGGATTCCAGGAGAAGTCTGCAGCATCGCCACTTCGGCGACTTTTGGAGGCGGCATTATTCATGGGCGCGTCTGGTCCGACGCTGTCTGGGAACAGCCCACTGGTTCCTCGGCGGGGGTTCAATCCTCCAACGCCAAAACGCAAAGTGTTCCTCTCTGCCCACGCGCTTTCAACACGATTATGGGCCGATACAACCTCACAACCTCACCCGACGGCCGGGCTTCGCCCGTTTCCGCCGCGGACCTTTGGGACCACACTTGGACGGCTTCGTCGCCCTCCTCACCCAGCAAGGCTACTGCAGGAAGATCGCGTGGGCCAAAGTACGGCTGGTCGCGGACTTGAGCCGGTGGATGCAGCAACGGCGCATCGCGCCCCGGCGACTGGCCGAGTCGAAGGTGACCGCGTTTCTCAAGGCTCGATGGAGGCGGGTTCCCCGTGGGTCCAGCGATCAGGCAACCATGGGGCTCGTGCTCCGCTATTTGCGGCAGTCCAACGTCACTCCCGCTGCCGCCCCACCCACGCCCCGCAACGACATCGACCAGATCGCCCAGGAATTCGGGGATTCCCTCCTCCAGGGGCGGAGCCTCCTGCCCGCCAGTGTGGCCCAGTACCTGCCGGTGATCCGTCGTTTCCTGTCCCATCGGTTCCGGGACGGCAGGGTCTTGCTGAAGCGACTGCGGGCCGCGGATGTTACCGAATTCGTCCTCCACGACACCTCCAATCGCGGTCGCCGCTCCGCCCAACTAATGGCCTCGGTGCTGCGAGGCTTCCTGGGCTTTCTTCTCCAACAGGGCCGGATGTCCGCCAACCTCGCGGCGAGTGTGCCCTCGGTGGCAGGAGGTTGCCAATCCGCATCGCCCCGGTTCTTGGAGGCTGAGCAGGTCGAGCGCCTCTTGCGAGGCTGTGATCGGCGCAAGAACGTGGGCAAACGCGATTATGCGATGTTGCTGCTGCTGGCACGCTTGGGCCTGCGGGCGGGTGAAGTGGCTCAGCTCACCCTCACGGACATTGACTGGCGTGCGGGCGAGTTGCTGATTCGAGGCAAAGGGGTTCGCCTGGATCGCCTTCCTCTTCCCCAAGATGTGGGCCAGGCCCTCGTCACCTATTTGCAGAGAGGACGCCCCAGTTCTGAGTCAAGGCATGTCTTCCTCCAAAGTCGGGCACCACACCAAGCCTTCGCCGGCCCCGGTTCTGTTAGCAGCGTTGTCCGCGCCGCCCTGGCGCGTGCCCACATCGATTCTCCCCATCAAGGCGCTCACCTGCTCCGGCATTCGCTGGCGACGACGATGCTACGCCGTGGAGCTTCGATGGCGCAAATTGGCCAGGTGCTGCGGCATCAATTGCCGCAGACCACGGAGATCTATGCGAAGGTCAATTGGGATGCCTTGCGCGCGCTGGCTCTACCCTGGCCGGAGGATGGACGATGAAAACGCTGCGGGTCCATCTGGAGGACTACTTGAGACTGCGCCGGCAACTCGGCTACAAGATGAAGGAGGCGGGATTCCAGCTTCGCAACTTCGTGCGCTTCGCCGAACGGGAGGGAGCCGATTTTGTGAGCACCACGCTGGCGGTTGAATGGGCAGCACAACCCCACGTCAAACCGGCGCAAGCCGGGTCCCGTCTGGGCATGCTGCGCCGATTCGCCGCCTACGTGAGCGCGCACGACGAACGGACGGTGGTTCCGCCCCAGAAACTCCTTCCGTATCACCTGCATCGCCGGGAGCCTTACCACTACACGGAGCAAGACGTGCTGCGACTGATCGCCGCGGCCCGCAGCATCAGCTCCGGCAACCGCATCAAAGGCTCCACGCTGGGCACCCTCTTCGGGTTGCTGGCCGTGACCGGAATGCGGGTTGGCGAAGCCCTGGCGTTGGAACGAGGAGATCTCGATGCGAACCGGGCGCTCTTGAGCATCCGCCAGGCCAAGGGAAACAAGGCCAGACGCATCCCGCTCCACAACTCCACCGTCGCTGCCCTCCGCGAGTATGCCTCGATTCGGGACCGCGTTTACCCGCAATCGACGCATCCCAGCTTCTTTGTCTGGGAGGGCGGTGGGCGCGTGGTCTACGACTCCGTCAACCGGTGGTTCTTGTTCGTGGCTACGCAACTGGGATTGCGCAAGCCAGGCGACCCCTGTGGCCCGCGCGTTCACGATCTGCGTCACTATTTCGCCATTGGCACGCTGTTGAACTGGTACCGTTCCAACGCGGATGTCGAGACCCGCCTGCCAGAACTGGCCACGTATCTCGGCCACACCCATGTGCGTGATACGTACTGGTACCTCTCCGCCGTGCCCGAGCTCCTGAAACTGGCCACGCGCCGGTGGGAACGGGGCGAGAAGCGAGGAACATGAAGACCCAACTGACCTTCTCCGAGCTGCTCCAGGCCTACTTCTCCGAGCGGCTCATGCAGCAGCGTGCGGCGAGTCCCTGCACGATTGCGGAATTATCGCGACACCTTCTGTCTGCTGATTGCCTTTGCCCAGAGGTGCCTCAAGAAGCCTCCTACGCAACTGGCCGTCCAGGATTTGGATGCCCCCTTTGTGCTTCGGTTCCTCGACTACTTGGAACGGGAACGTGGCAACTTGCCCTGCAGCCGGAACGTCCGTCTGGCGGCGATCCACTCCTTCTTCCACTACGTCGCCCTCCGGGAACCAGGGCTCGGGGCGGTGGCGCAGCGGGTTTTGGCAATCCCCAGCAAACGCTGCGCCCGGAAGCCGGTGGACTTCCTAAACCGAGCCGAGACCGAGGCGTTGTTGAGTGCACCGGACCGAAACACCTGGTCCGGTCGCCGCGATCATGCCTGGCTACTGGTGGCGGTCCAAACCGGGCTCCGGGTGTCCGAGTTGGTCGGCCTCCGGTGCCAGGACGTAGCGCTGGGAACGGGCGCCCACGTCCGTTGCATTGGCAAAGGACGCAAAACTCGTTGCGTCCCCCTGCGCAAGGACACCGTGAAAGTCCTGCGCTCGTGGTTGAGGGGAGCGGGGCGCACAGCCCGGCGATCGGCTCTTCCCCAATGCCCGTGGGGGTGCGCTGACCCGTGACGGCGTAGAGTACTTGCTGGCCAAGCACCTGGTCGCGGCCCGCCTGGCCTGTCCCTCACTTGACGGCAAACGGGTTTCCGCCCATGTCCTCCGCCACACCCTCGCCATGGACCTACTGCAACACGGTGTGGATCGCTCGGTCATCGCCTTGTGGCTTGGCCACGAGCAAATCGACACGACGCAGATGTACCTGCACGCGAATCTCCAACTCAAGGAGCAGGCGCTCGCCAAGACTGAACCCTTCACCGGCCAGTCCCGTCGGTATCGCCCCTCGGATCGCCTTCTGGCCTTCCTCAGAAGCCTCTGATAATGCCGGGTCCCCACGATGCAAAACGGCGTGATTCCAATGGAAACCGACGGAATCGCCCGTCACCTCGGCATTACTCAGGACCCGGCCCAATAGCCCTAATGCCGAGCTCGGCATAAGGGCTACTTCTTTGCGTGAGGCCCGGTTGCCTGGGCGCCTTCACCGACTGCCTCGCCAACCGGTCCCGAACTCCCCGGCGGCAGACACGATTCCACAAATTCCACAAAGCCCCGGTCGCGGACCGCCTTGGTCCGTTCCCACACCGCCCGGGGCACCGGCAGCGCGAAGAAGGCCCGCACATCCCGCTTCACCGCGTCCTGGCTCACCACGCTGTCTTGCCGCACCAGCTCCCAGACCGTCGAGAGATGCACGATGAGGAGGTTGACGAAGAGCTCCTCGGCGGCGGTGACCGAACCGGCTGGCAGCTCGGGCGCAGGGCTCAAGAGGCGCGCCAGCTCCGGCCGGCAACCCGTCTCCAGCCAGAGCTGCCGGTGCAGCTTGGTGAGCTCGACCAGGTGTCCGGCGCGGCGCTCTCGGGCTTCGCGACGCAGGGCCACCGTCGTGAACACCAGACCCGCCACGATGCCCACGCTCTGCAGCAAATCAAACCAGTGCCCGCTCCACCACGGCCCGAACCCATCCACCCGCCGAGCATAGCACGACCTCTCGCCGGAGCGGTACCCCCCGGCTTCAGGGGTGGTCCGGGATGTCCGGCTTGGCCAGGACCAGGGTCTGGCGCGGGATCCGCACCATCCGCTCGTCCGGACCGCAGGAGACGGTCGGGGCAGGAGCGCCTGGCCGGCGGCGGTGATGTCGATCCCGATGACGGCGAAGTCACCGGAGTCGAGCTCGAGGATATCGGGGCAGCCCTGCAGGGCCACCGTTCGTTGCCCGCCCGCGTGGGGGTCAGGACCAAGACGACGTTTGAACATGGGGCATAATCACTATCGTTATCTATTCTGTCAACCCCCTTTTGCCGTAATCAAACCCTGTGCCTATGAGCCTGGACCCCGATGTCGTCGGTGCGCGTGCCCTGCAGATCCTCATCGAGGAGCGCAAACGGCAGGGGTTGTCCATGCGGCAACTGGCCGCAGCGGCCGGGCTGTCGCAGCCGATGATCAGCTACCTGGAGAGCGGGATGCGCGCCCCCAGCCTGGACACCTTCCTGCGCCTGTGCTCGGTCCTGGAGCTCAAACCCTCCGAGGTCCTGAAACGGGCCGAGTGAGCGATCGTTCTGGCGCGGGCCCCGGTCCACGTGGTTTGCGCCGTGTTCGTGCGAGCAGGACCGTCGCTCCCCTTGTCCGATCTTCGGTTCTGCGCTATGCCGGGCCGCAGTGATCCCGAGCCGCATCGGGGGAGGCTCTGTCTGTGGACTGGTTTCGACCGGGTTGGGTTCTCGGTCTGTTGCTTGCCTTGGTCCTGCTGCCCGGAGCGCTCCGTGCGCTGACCGGTCGCCACCACCGCATCTCGGCGGCCCACCTGCGCGGCCGCACCCTGCGCCGGTACCGGGAGGTCCAGAGCCACTTGGCCCACACGCCGGGCGCCCATCTTCCGCGCGAGGAACTCCGGTTTGGCCAACTCCTGCTCCCGGCGCGGATCGCCACCGGCCACTTCAGCTTCGTCGGGGCCACGGGCAGCGGCAAGACTCTCCTCCAACGGCTGCTGATGCAGTCGGTCCTGCCGCAGGTTCAATCCGGTCACAACCAGCGGGCCCTGGTCTACGATGCCAAGCAGGATGCCCTCTCGATCCTGGCCGGCCTGGGCTTGTCCTGCCCCATCCATGTCTTCAACCCGCTCGACGCCCGCAGCGCCGCCTGGGACATGGCCGCCGACATCACCTGTCCGGCTGCCGCCCTCCAGGTCGCCTCGACCCTCATCCCGGCCAACGAGCGCGACAGCAATCCGTTCTTCTCCAACGCCGCCCGCCACCTGCTCCACGGGGTGCTCCTGGGCTTCATCCGGCAGCGGCCGGGCCGGTGGACCTTCCGGCAACTCCTCCTGACCGTGCGGGACCCGGGGAGGCTGCGCGGGCTGCTCGAGGGCAACGCCCTCACCGCCCACCTGGTCGAGTACTTCCAGCCCGAGGCGACCTTCCAGAACATCCTCTCGACCATCCTGACCTACACCGCCCCCTACGAGATCATCGCCGCCGCCTGGGAACGGGCCGGCACGCGGATCAGCCTGCGGGCCTGGACCGAGGGGGAGTCGGTGCTGGTGCTGGGCAACGACGAGGCGAACCGGGCGGCGATCGACACCATCAACCGGCTGCTCTTCAAGCGCCTGGCCGAACTCATCCTCGCGCAGGACGAGGTGGCCGAAGAGGCAGTCCTGCCCCGGCGCACGTGGATCTTCCTGGATGAAGTCCGCCAGGCCGGCCGGCTCGACGGGCTCTCCGCCCTCATGACCAAGGGGCGCAGCAAAGGGGTGGCGGTCGTGCTGGGCTTCCAGGACATCAACGGGCTCCGTGATGTCTATGGCCGGGAGGCGGCCGATGAACTCGTGGGCCAGTGCAGCAGCAAGGCCATCCTGCGGTTGAACAGCCCCGAGACCGCCGCCTGGGCTTCCCAGCTCTTCGGCTCCCACGAGGTGGTCGAGACCCGCTGCAGCTCGAACACGCACCGCAACTTCCGTCCCCTGGGGCTCCCGGGTGATGCCGGCGCCGGGGAGTCGCTCTCCGATGACATCGCCAAGCGAGACGCCGTTCTGGAATCGGAGTTCTTCGAGCTGCCCGAGACCTGCCCCCGCCACGGGCTCTCGGGCTTCTTCCTCTGCCCGGTGACGGGGGCTTTCGGGATACGATCCCGGGCCGGTGGCTGGCCGAGCATCTGCGGCGGCCGGACGCGGGTGTCCCCAACCACGCGCCCCGCCCGGATGACCACCAGTATCTGCGACCGTGGGCTGCGGCCACGGACGAGGCGCCGGCCGCGGGTTCGAGGCCAGCGACGCAGAATGGTTTGTCCGTCAAAAGGCGTTTGTCGTCGCCGTAAGGCCTCGCACGGGCCGGGGGACGGGACCCGTGCGGGGCGTTGGTAATCCGTTCCACACCCCACGCATTAAACTGCGGTTGGGAGGGCCAAACGATCATGCTCTCGATTTCCAAGCCCATCCGGGCGGCGGGACAGGGGGAGTATTACCTGAACCTGGCCCGGGAAGACTACTACCTGGACGGCGCCGCGGCCGGTGAACCTCCCGGGTTCTGGCTCGGCCGGGGCAGCCAGGCCCTGGGGTTGGCGGGCACCATCCGGAAGGACGAGTTCCGCAACCTGCTCCACGGCCGCTCACCCGATGGCACCCAAGCCCTGGTCCGCAACGCCGGCTCAGAACGGCGTCGGGCCGGCTGGGACCTGACCTGGTCGGTGCCCAAGTCGGTGTCCGTCGCCTGGAGCCAGGCTTGTTCGGACGTCCGAACAGTCATCGAAGCATCGGTCCGGAGCGCCGTGCAGGAGGGGGTGCGCTATCTCGAGACCGTGGGCGTAGTAACCCGCCGGGGTGAGGACGGTGTGGTGCGCGAGCCGGCGCGGCTCATCTTCACCGGGTTCGAGCACTCGACCAGCCGGGCGCAAGACCCCCAGTTACACATCCACACGATCCTGCACAACGTGGCCATCCGCCCCGACGGCTCGACCGGCACGGTGGAACCACGGGAGCTCTACCGCCACCAGATGGCCGCCGGCACCCTGTTCCGGGCGGAGCTTGCCGCTCAACTCGAGGCCCGCCTGGGCCTGCGCGCCCGGCCCCACGGACATTCCTTCGAGCTGATGGGCGTGGACCCGGAGCTGATCCTCGAGTTCTCGAAGCGCCGCGCCCAAATCGAGGCGGCCCTGGCTGAACGCGGTCTCTCCGGGGGCAAGGCGGCGGAGGCCGCCGCCCTGGACACCCGGGAGACCAAGCAGGCCGTCTCGCGCGAGGCCCTCTTTGCCCAGTGGCAGGCAGTCGGCCGGCAGTTCCATTGGACGGCCCGGGAGTTGGGCTGGTTGATCCACGCGTCCTATCCGCCGCGCGACACCGAGCGTGATCTGCAGGCGGCAGCCAATCTCTCCCTGCAGAACCTCACCGACCGGGAAAGCCACTTCGCCGAGCGCCAGTTAACGCAGGCGGTGGCCGAGCAATGCCAGACTCGCGGACTGGGCGCCCGCCAGGCCCTGGCGATCACCCGGGCGCTGCTGGCCTCGCCGGAGCTGGTCCGGCTCGCGATCCAGGACGGCGAACTTCACTGGACCACCCAGGAGATGTTGGCCACGGAGCAGGCCTTGCTGGCCGGCGCCGCGGCGATGTACCTGGCTGAACGCCCGGTCCCCGGTGCCGCGGCGCAAATCCAGGCCGCCCTCGACGCCCACCCCGGGCTGTCGGCCGAGCAGCGAGCGGCCATCGCCCATGTCTGCGAGGCGCAGGGCGGGCATCCGGCTCGTGTCCGGTCTGGCCGGCACGGGCAAGTCCACCCTGTTCGCGGTGGCGGCCGAGGTGTGGCGATCGCAGGGGCGGACCTGCTCTGGCATGGCCCTGGCCGGGAAAGCCGCCTCCGGGCTCGGCGAAGCCACCTCCATCCCCTCCCAGACACTGCACCGGACCTTGAACGACCTCCGCTCGGGCCGTCTCCGTCTGGACCCGCAGTCGGTGTTGGTCGTGGACGAGGCCTCGATGGTGGGGACCCGCCAACTCGAGGCCCTGGTGGCGGCGTGTGAGCGCACGAGCGCCACGCTGGTCCTGTGCGGGGATCCCGGACAACTCCAGCCCATTGATGCCGGCGGTCCGTTCGCGGCCCTGCTCAAGCGCTACGGGGCAGCCGAGCTCATCGACATCCGGCGCCAACGAGAGACCTGGGCGCGGCAGGTGGTGAAGGACATCGCCCAGGGTCAGGCCGGCCAGGCGTTGAGCGCGTTCGACAGCCGCGGATTGCTCGATCAACACGACGAACCGCTGGCCGCCATTGCCGGCATCGCCGCGGCGTGGGGTCGGGATGGGACTTCGGCACCCGCGACGACCTTGATGCTGGCCAACACCAACGCGGATGTCTCGGCCCTCAATGCGCTGGCCCAGGCCAAACGGCTTGAAGGGGGCGAACTGACGGGGTCGCCGGTCTGCTTCCTTACCGAACAGGTGTACATCGGCGACCGCGTCGTGTTCACGCGGAACGACTCCGGGCTCGGGGTCTTTAACGGCGATCTCGGCGCCGTGGTGTCCGCCCGCGGCGAGTCGGTGACCGTGACGCTTGATCGCGGCGTGACCGTCCAGGTGGATCCCGCGGCGTATCCGCACTGTCGGCTGGCCTATTGCCTGACCACGCACAAGGCCCAGGGCATGACTGCCGAGCGCGCGTTCGTTCTCCTGAGTGGGGGCATGCAGGACCGCCATACCTCCTACGTCCAGCTCTCCCGGGCGCGGGAAGAGACCCGCCTCTTCGCCACTGAGGAGCTTCCTGATTTGGAACGTCACATGAACCGCAGCCGGCTCAAGACGTTGGCCACCGACCAGCGCTCGCACCCGGAACTGGTCCTGGCCCTGGAGCGCTAACCCCTGCGACCGTCACGGAGTCGCCAGCCGGCTCTTCATGGCGGAACTCGCGCCCCCTTTCCTCCCGCCGCCTTCGCTCGCCACCCGTTCCTGTCCCTCGGGCTTCATGCCTGGGCCGCACCTTTCCCCGAACCTTCCGCGCAACCAACCCGCCCGTTCCGACGGATGTATCCCGCGATGCCTACACCATCGAGTTGGATCGTCGGTTGGGCCGGTTGCCGAAGCCCGCTTGCGGTGACCGGGCCGGACGTGTTACGCCACCCCATAAGGAGGAAAGTATGAACACCCGACCCAAGCGCTGCACCCGCTCCGCCGGCGTCACCTTCGAGGTGCCCGTCCTGGAGTACCTTCACGAGTTGGCCCGTGCCCAGGAGCGCGACCGGAGCTTCTGCATCAACCAGATTATCCGCGAACACGCGACCCGCCACGGCCGCTCGTTGCCTTCGGCCTGCCTTGCGAGTGACGAGGCGGCCCCCGTCCGAGGAGGGCTGAGCTGTGGACCGCCAGGTGACTGAGCATACGCCGTTCCCCGGTTTTCCCGATTTCCGGGCCAACGTCACCTTTACGCCCATTCAGTTCTTCACCGTCGTGCTGCCCCACTGCAAGCGGTGCTGTGTCCGCCTCGTCGGCTACGCCCTGCGCAAGGTCCTCGGTTGGGTGGACGCTCGCGGCAATCCCACCCGCGAACGGCTCCGGCTCAGCTATCGGGAACTGGAACAAGCCGCCGGCGTTTCCCACGACGTCGTCCCCGCGGCCATTGCCGAATGCCTCGACGCGCATTGCCTACGTCAGGTGGAGGGTCCCCGCCCCGCCGAGACCGGTCAGAGTGGTCGGAGCGGGGTGTATGAGCTGTGTTGGGATAAGACGGGGGCCTACACCGATTCGCCCGATGACTTCCGTGGGTTCTACTACCCCGAGGCCGCCCTCTTGCCGGTGACCGAAGGGGGGCGGGTGGTCCGCCGCCCCAAGGCGGCTCGCAAGAACATCCCCAACGCCTTCTTCGACTATGTCCTGCCTCGGGAACCGCTCGCGGTCATCCGGGTAGTTGGGGCGCTGCTCTTCTACAGCATCCAATGGGGACCGGGCGGGGAACGGAAGCGGCCGGTCAAACGCTCGATCACCGAGTTGTGCCGGCTGACCCGGATGACCCGCTCCAATGTGCACGCCGCGGTCACCCAGGCCCGGGAGCGCGGCTACATCGTGGCGGTCAACGAAGGGCGCTTCACCCCCGTGGCCGGCCAGAAGAACCGAACGACCACCTATGCCATCCGTTGGAGCCGCGACCCTGGCCTGCTCCAGGCGGCGGCCGCCGGGCCAGACCAGCACCCCCGGGCGCTTCGCCCGGCCCAGCGCTCCGCGAAAGCGAACGGAGAGCTATCCGAAAAAGAGAACGAAGAGCTATCCGAAAAAGAGAACGAAGAGCTATCCGAAAAAGAGAACGATATAAGTATTAAAAAGGAACTTAAAACATCTAAGACAACAGCAGCAGCCGCGGAGGTCATCCCGGACGCGCCGGTTGCTGCTGCTGCAGTCGCGTTGTTGGTTCAAGTCGGATTCGATACCCCCACCGCCGACCGCCTGGCCCGGGGACACTCCCTGACGTCATCCAGCGCCAGATCGACTGGCTGCCCCTGCGACGTCCCAGCCGCAACCGGCTGGGGCTCCTGCGCCGGGCCATCGAGGAGGATTGGCCCAAGCCGGAGCACGGCGGGGACACCGAGCCCGACGTGCGCGAGCCCCGGACCTTCGCCAGCCACTACTACGCTGCCTATCACCGGCTCGAGGGACCCGCTGGTACCAAGGCCTTCCCGAAAGACATCGAGGAGGCCGCCCGGTTCCTCGCACGACTGCAGGGCCTCGAGTCAAGGCCGGTGGCGGACTGGGGTCGCCGCTTTGGCCGCTTCATGCGCGAGAAGCACGCCGCTGATCCGCACGCCAAGCCCAACCTCTCCTTCGCCCTGGTGCTCCACGGCGATGGTTTCCTGCGGGTGCTCCAGGGCGAGGACGCGACCCGAACCAAGGATGCCCTTGAGAGGGCGCGGGCGGCCCATGAGGCGACGTTCTCGCCCCGGTGGCAGGCCTACCTCAGGGCGGCCGAAGCAGACCTCCAGGAGCGCCACCCGGCCCTCTACGACGCCTTCCGGCAGGACCGCGAACGGGTCCGTCGCGCGATGAACGGGGGCTCTTCGTGGCCAGCGCCGAGAGCCTGGCCCAGTTCGACGGCGAAGGGGTCCGGCTCGCCGCCCTGGCCCGGTTCTTCCGCCACCATCCCGAATGCCCAGTCCTGGACTTCTGGCAGTGGGATCGGGAGCGCAACCCGGACCGATTTGAAACCAAAACCAGGCCGGCAACGGATGGATCAACCAGCGAGGTGCCACGATGAGAACGATCGCGATCATCAATCAGAAGGGCGGGGTGGGCAAGACGACCACCGCCGTCAACCTGGCCGCCGGCCTGGCCCGGGCCGGTCACGCCACCCTCCTGATTGACCTCGATCCCCAGGCCCATGCCACCCTCGGCCCGGGACTCGACCCCGATTCGTTCGACGGCCGCACCATCGGCGACTTGCTCCTGTCCTCCTCCGACGATCTCTCGGGCATCCTGACCGGGACCACCGTTCCGGGCCTGCGCCTGGCCCCGGCGGCCTTGAGCCTGTCCCGCGCCGACTCCCTGCTCCACGCCCGCCTCTTCCGCGAGCAGCGGCTGCAGCGCTGCCTGGCCGAGCTCACGGGCTTTGATTACGTCCTGATTGATTGCCAGCCGACCCTGGGCGTTCTGCCGGTCAACGCCATGGTCGCCGCCGACCAGTTCCTCATCCCCGCCCAGCCCTCCGGCTATGCCCTGCGGGGCCTGGGCGATCTGCTCGAGACCCTGCACGCCGTCAAACGCCGTCCCGACGCCTGGGATTACCGCGTCCTGCTCACCATGGTCATGGCCCAGGCCACCGTGACCAACGACCTGGTCGAGCGGGCCCTCGAACCCTTGCGCGACCGGCTCCTCGCGACCCGGATCGCCCGGTGCGAGGTCCTCAACCGCGCCCAGACCGACGATCAGCCGCGGGACATCGTGGCCTACGCCCGGCACAGCCGCGCGGCCAAGGACTATCAACAACTAACCCAGGAGGTGAAAACGCTATGGACTCCAATGTGAGAGAACGCCTGGCCCGCCAGGCCGCCGGCACGAACGGTTCGACCCTCGATCCCCTCCGGCGCGAGCAGCCCCAGTTGGCCTGGATCCCCCTGGGCGCGATTGAGCGGGACCCCACCCAGCCACGGCAGGACCTGGGCGACCTCCACGACCTGGCCCTGTCCATCCGCGAACACGGCCTGCTCCAGCCGATCATCGTCGAGGCGCTTTCCGGTGACCGGTTCCGGATCCTGGCCGGTGAACGACGGTTTGCCGCGTGCCGGGAGCTTGAGCTGGAGGCCATCCCCTGCCTCGTGCGCACCGCGGCCGAGCACTCGCGCCTGGTGCTGCAGCTCATCGAGAACCTCCATCGCAAAGACCTCCATCCCCTCGAGGTGGCCCAGGCGTACCGGAGGTTGGTGAGCGAGTTCGCTCTGACCCAGCGGGAGCTGGCGCAACGGGTCGGGCAATCCCTGAGCGCGATCAACGAAAGCCTCCGCTTGCTGGACCTGGACCCGGAGGTGCTGGCGGATGTTCGGACGTCCGAACACGCCAGCAAGGCCGTGCTGCTGGAGATCACCAAGGCGCCGGGACCCGAGGCGCAGCGGGCGCTCTGGCAGCAGGCCAAGGCCGGCCAACTGACCCGCCGCAGCGCCCGGGAGGCCAAACGCGACGGCCCGTTGTCCAAAACGCACCGCGACACCAGAACCATCAAGTGGGGGCAGGCGACCGTGACCGTCCGGTTCCTGACGGGCGAGGCGACCCCTGAGCGGGTGCGGGAGGTGCTCCGGGAAGTCGTCGCGAGCCAGTGGTAGGTCCCGGGACCGAACCCCCAAGACAGCCCTTGACCATGACCTCACCGACGTCACGAGCGCTGTGTCCCGCCGCGGGACATGGCGACCATCCTGCCGCTGGCGCCGAGACTCAGAACCTGAGCACCGCGCTCCGCCTGATCACCGTCAGCCCCACGTGCCTCATGAACATCTACGAATCGGTCACCCAACGGATCCTGGCCCAGTTGGAGGCCGGGGTCGTTCCCTGGCACAAATCCTGGACCACCGGCTTGCCCAAGAGCCTCGGCACCGGTCGCGAGTACCGCGGGATCAACCTGCTGGTCCTGGGTTCCTCGGAGGACTACACCTCCCGCTACTGGACCACCTACCGCGAGGCCCAGCGCTTGGGCGGTCATGTCCGCAAGGGGGAGCGGGCCACCCCCGTGGTGTACTGGAAATGGCGCACCCAGGAGGAGCTCGAACGGCTCAAGCAGAAGACCGGCAAGGACGCCCTGGCCCCGTGTGTTCCCTTCACCAGCGCGGTGTTCAACCTCGACCAGGTCGAGGGGGTGCCGCGCCCCGCCGATGACATCCCTCTCAGCCGCGAGCAACGGCTTCAGGCCGCCGAGGGGGTCTTTGAGGTCATGCCCGACAAGCCCGAGATCACCCACGCGCTCAATGCCGAGCCGGCCTATTACCCGGCCACCGACCGGATCGTGCTGCCGCACCTGAGCCAGTTCGCGAACGCGGACGCGTATTTCGCCACGCTCTATCATGAGCTGACCCACGCCACCGGCGCTCCTCACCGGCTGAACCGGTTCCAGGACGCCCAGCGGGATCAGCCCGAGAAGTACAGCCTGGAGGAATTGGTGGCCGAGTTCGGGGCAGCGTTCCTGTGCGGGTTTGCCGGGTTGCAGAACCCGGCACGGGAGGCCCAGCAAGCCAGCTACATCGAGGGCTGGTCCCGGGCGCTGCGGGACGATCAACGGCTCCTGGTCCGGGCGGCGGCCGCGGCGCAGCGGGCGGCGGATTACGTGCGGTGCAAACAGGTCCAGCGCGAGGAACTGGCGCTGGCCGAGCAGCCGGTGGCGCCCTTCGTGGAGCGGGGAAGCGTGTCTCCTGCGCCTGCCGTCTCAGCCGAAAGCGGGGCCAAGCTGCGCCTGGGCTGATATGGCATGTTCGGACGTCCGAACACTTCGGCCGGCCCGCATTCCCTGGACATACAACGCGTTCGGCGACTGGCCTTGTTCGGACGGCCGAACACGAACAACCCAACCGCGTGCCCGAATCGTGGTTCATTCGCCGGCCGCGGCGTCCTTCCTGGAGCGGGGGCGCGTCTCCTGTGCGTGCCGTCTCAGCCGAAAGCGGGGCCAACCTGCGTTTGGGATGGCACGGCGTGTTCGGACGGCCGAACACTTCCGCCGGCCCTTCTTCCCCGGCCGTAGCGATCACGGCGACCCTCTCTCGGCGGCCAGGAACGGGTCATCAAGGGCAGGAAGTCGGTCTCAGCGGCGACCAGCACCGGGCATGTTCGGACGTCCGAACAACCGGGCGGCAGGAGGCCGGTGGACTCGAACCCGCCCTTTCCGCAGGTCGGCCTTCCCCCGCTCAATGCTCACCACAAAGTCAGAGTTTACTGGCGCACCCCCGCCTCAATCCGTTCCAGCTTGCTCACGGCGCCTCGGTCAGCAGCGCACCGGCGTTTGCCAAACTTGGTGCCGCTTCTGTCGCCGTCCCGGCCGGAGGTGACGGGTACCCCGCGTTCGGCGACCAGCGTTGTTCGGACGTCCGAACACCTCGGCCACCAACCTTCCCCGACCGTGGCGACCACGACGACGCTCCGCCGGCGGCCGGGAACAGTCCATCATGACCAGGAAGTCGATCTCAACGACGACAGGCGCCGGGTCTGTTCCGGACGGCCGAACACTTCGGCCGGCCCTCCTTCCCCGGATATGCCACGCGGTCGGCGACCGGTGTTGTTGGGACGGCCGAACACGAACAACCCTGCTGCAGGCCGGAATCGTCATTCATTCGCCTGCCCCCGCGTCCGCCGGCCGCGCATCGTCCCCCTTGGGGATCCCCACAATCTGACTGACAGAGGTTACTGCGGCCGCGGCGCAGTGGGGGCGGATTGCATGCGTGGCAAACAGCTCCAGCGCGAGGAGGCGGCGCTGGCCAAACAGCCGGTGGCGGCCTTCCTGGAGCGCAGGGGCAGCCGCGTCTCCCGTGATGCCCGCCGTCTTAGCCGAAAGCGGGGCCAACCTGCGTTTGGGCAACACGGCATGTTCGGACGGCCGAACACCTCGGCCGGTCCTCCTTCCCTGGACAGACAACGCGTTCGGCGATCGGCATTGTTCGGACGTCCGAACACGAACAACCCGGCCCCGTGCCCGAATCGCTGTTCATGGGGTACCCCCGCCCCCGCCGGCCGCACCTCGTCCCCCTCGGGATCTCCACAGTCTGAGTGACACAGGTCACCGCAGCCGCGGCGCAGCGGGCGCCCGATTACGTGCGGGGCAAACAGGTGCAGCGCGAGGAGGGAACACTCGCCGAGCAGCCCGTGACGCCCTTCCTGGAGCGGGGGCGTTCTCCGCACCTGCGGTGTCAGCCGAAGGATGGGCCAGGCTGCGAAGGCGCTGACACAGCCTGTTCGGACGTCCGAACACTTCGACCCACCGACCTTCCCCGGACATGCCACGCGTTCGGCGACCGGCGTTGTTCGGACGGCCGCACACGACCAACCCCCGACCGCATGCCCGAATCGGCCTGCATTCGCGTGCCCCGGCGTCCGCCGGCCGCGCCTCGTCCCCCTTGGGGTTGTCCACGAACCGATTGAAACAGGTCACCGCGGATCGGTTCAGCGGGCACCCGATTACGTGCGGGGTAAGCAGATCCAGCGCGAGGATGTGACGTTCGCCGAGCAGGCCGTGGCG
Organism: Verrucomicrobiota bacterium; assembly: GCA_027493615.1. Classification (GTDB taxonomy): domain Bacteria; phylum Verrucomicrobiota; class Verrucomicrobiia; order Limisphaerales; family J093; genus DSVZ01. Next base: position 30,551 of record JAOSKK010000012.1, on the reverse strand, counting down.
CCCGCCTGGAGCTGAGGAGCCGGCCTGCCGCGGCTGCCGGCTCAGTCGAAAGCAGGGCCAAGCTGCGCCTGGGCTGACACGGCATGTTCGGACGGCCGAACACTTCGGCCGGTCCTCACTCCCCCTCGACATACAACGCGTTCGCCGACCGGCGTTGTTCGGACGGTCGAACACGAACAACCCGGCCGCGTGCCCAAATCGTCGTTCATAGGGGTACCCCCGCCTCCGCCGGCCGCGGCCCAGTGGGGGGCGGATTACGTGCGGGGCAAACAGGTTCAGCGCGAGGAGGTGGCGCTGGCCGAGCGGCCAGTGGCCCCCTTGCTGGAGCTGTGGGGGCGCGTCTCCCGCGCCTGCCGGCCCAGCCGAAAGCGGGACCAAGCTGCATCTGGGCTGACACAGCATGTTCGGACGGCCGAACATTTCGACCGCCCGCCTTCCCCGGACACGCCAATGCCCCGCGTTCGGCGACTGGCGTTGTTCGGACGTCCGAACACGAACAACCCGGACGCATGCCCGAATCGTGGTTCATTCGCCTGCCCCTGCGTTCGCCGGCCACGGCGCAGCGGGGGGTGGATTACGTGCGTGGCAAACACGCCCAGCGCAGGAGGTAGCGCTGGCCGAACAGCGGGTGGCCGCCTTTCGGGAGTTGAAGAGCCAGCCTGCCTGGACTGCCGGCTCAGCCGAAAGCAGGACCAAGCCGCGCCTGGGCTCACGCAGCATGTTCGGACGGCCGAACACTTCGGCCGACCGACCTTCCCCGGCTGTAGCGACCACGGCGACGCTCTCCCGGCCGCCAGGAACGGGTCATCAGGACCAGGAAGACCGTCTCAACGACGACGAACGCCGGGCGTGTTCGGACGTCCGAACAACCCGGCGGCAGGCGGCTGGTGAACTCGAACCTGCCCTTCCCGCAGGTCGGCCTCCCCCCGCTCAATCCTCGCCAGAAAGCCAGGGCTCAGCTCGGCCTGCGCCTCGAGGTAGTCGGCCAGCCAATCCTGAAGTCCCAACGCCTGCTTGAGAGGCAACTGGCGCAGTTCGGCCTCAATCCGTTCCAGCGTACTCACGGTGCCGCCGTCAGCAGCGCACCGGCGCTGGTCAAACCTGTTGCCGCCCCGGCCAGAGGTGACCGGTACCACGCGTTCGGCGACCGGCGCTGTTCGGACGTCCGAACACGAACAACCCAACCGTTCGAATCGCGGGATATTCTCGTGCTCTCGCCTCCTCCGGCCGCACCTTGTCCCCTTTGGGGATTTCGACGATCTGACTGACACAGGTCACCGCCGCTATGGCCCAGCGGACCTCGGATTACGTGGGGGCAAACAGGCTAGCGCGAAGAGGTGGCGCTGGCCGAGGAGTTGGCGGTGCCCTTCCTGGAGCGGGGGAGCGGGCGCGCCTCCTACGCCTCCCGTCTTAGCCGAAAACAGGGCCAAGCTGCACCTGGGCTGACATGGCATGTTCGGACGGCCGAACACTTCGACCCATCGACCTTCCCCGGACATGCCACGCGTTCGGCGACCGGCGGTGTTCGGACGGCCGAACACGGACAACCCGGCCGCGTGCCCGAATCGTCCTTCATTCGCGTGCCCCGGCGTCCGCCCGCCGCGGCGCAGCGGGGGCGGATCACTGCGTGGCAAACAGGCCCAGCGCAGGGGTGGCGCTGGCCGAACAGCGGGTGGCGGCCTTCCTGGAGCCCAGGGGCAGCCGCGTCTCCCGTGCTGCCCGCCGCCTTAGCCGAAAGCGGGGCCAACCTGCGTTTGGGCGACACGGCATGTTCGGACGGCCGAACACTGGACATGCCACGCGTCCGGCGACCGGCGTTGTTCGGACGTCCGAACACGAGCAACCCCCGACCGTGCGCCCGAATTGTCCTTCATTCGCGTGCCCCGGCGTCCGCCCGCCGCGCCTCCTCCCCCTTGGGGATCTCCACGAACCGACTGAAACAGGTCACCGCGGATGCGGTTCAGCGGGCACCCGATTACGTGCGGGGTAAGCAGATCCAGCGCGAGGATGTGACCTTCGCCGAGCAGGCCGTGGCGCCCGCCTGGAGCTGAGGGGCCAGCCCGCCGCGGCTGCCGGCTCAGCCGAAGGCGGGGCCAGGCTCCGCCTGGGCTGACACGGCATGTTCGGACGGCCGAACACGTCGGCTCACCGAGCTTCCCCGGCCGTAGCGACCACGGCGACGCTCTCTCGGCGGCCAGGAGCGGGTCATCAAGGGCAGGAAGTCGGTCTTAACGGCGACGAGCGCCGGGCATGTTCGGACGTCCGAACAACCGGGCGGCAGGAGGCCGGCGGACTCGAACCCGCCCTTTCCGCAGGTCGGCCTCCCCCCGCTCAATGCTCACCACAAAGTCAGAGTTTACTGGCGCACCCCCGGCCTCAATCCGTTCCAGCTTGCTACAGGTGCCACGGTCAGCAGCGCACCGGCGTTCGTCAAACCCGGTGCCGGCCCTGTCGCCTCCCCCGGCCAGTGGTGACCGGTACTATGCGTCCGGTGACCGGCGTTGTTCGGACGGCCAAACACCTCGGCCGGCCCTCCTTCCCCGGATACGCCACGCGGTCGGCGACCGGTGTTGTTCGGACGTCCGAACACGAACAACCCGGCTGCCGGCCGGAATCGTCATCCATTCGCGTGCCCCGGCGTCCGCCGGCCACACCTCGTCTCCCTTGGAGAGATCCACGATCTGACTGACACAGGTCGCCGCGGCCAGGCCGCAGCGGGGCGCCGATTACGTGCGAGGCAAACGGGTGCAGCGGGAGGAGGTGGCGCTCGCCGAGCAGCCGGTGGCGCCCATCCTGGAACTGGGGAGCCTGCCTGCCACGGCTGCCGGCTCAGCCGGAAGACCGCCCAAGTTGCGCCTGGTGTTCTGCGTCACGCTATTCTCTGAAAACGGAGGCCGATTTCTTCACGTTCGGCGCGGAGGCGATTCCGCAGTTCCGCGGCAAGCGTGACGAAACGAACCGCGCCCTCGCCAAGCGGCTACCCAATTCCGGGCCTCCTACAGCCCCGAGGAAAACGGAAGCGGGAAACGCGCTCAGTGGTCGGCCCAGGGCAGTTCCAAACCTGATGCCTTACTGGCAAGCGTAGCGCCTGCTGACTACCGTCCGGAAATGCCTCCTGCTGGTGCAGTCCCAAAGCGATAAATCCCAGGGGGTCTGGGGGACGGCTGTCCCCCAGGGCGAGCGGCGTTCCCCGTTGTCCGGTCCCGTCTCCCGCACCGAAGTCACCCTTCCGGCCGCCCCACCCTCCGCGAACATCAAGATAAACGCCTCCGTGAATATCGAGATGCGCCACACGCCTGGGCTGACACGGCATGTTCGGACGTCCGAACAAGGCCGTACCGAGCCCCACGCCATGACGCCGGCGGAGCAAATCCAACGCCGAAGACAGGCTCGCCAACTCGAGCGGCTGGCCCGGGCCGGCTTGACCCGTCCTTAGAATCTGATAATCTGATTCTATGAAAGAGATGACCATCACGGTCACCGAGGCCGCCCGCAATTTCGCCGATTGTGTGAACCGGGCCCACTATCAACACACGACCTTTGTGCTGCTGAAGAACGGCAAGCCCTTCGCCCGCATCGCCCCGGACCACGAGAAGCGCTGCACGGGCCGGGACCTGGCCGCGGCCCTGGCTCGCACGGATCTGTCGGTGCAAGAGGCCAGCGACTGGCACCGTGACCTCGTCGCGGCCCGCAAGACCCTCAAGACCCCGACGGACAAATGGCGATAATCCTCGATGCCGACGTCATCATCCGGGGCGAGAAGGGAACCTTCGACCTCCCGACGTGGCTGGGAAGTCGCGGGGACGATGCCTTCGAACTCGCCGCCATCACCGTCGCGGAGTTGTGGCACGGGGTGGAACGGGCTGGCGCGGCGCACAGAGCGCGGCGGCAGCAGTATCTCCAGAGCGTGCTCGCTCCGTTGCCCATCGTTCCTTACACCGAACAGACCGCCCGTGAGCACGCCCGGATCTGGGCGCAACTGGAGGCGTCGGGCAAAAGGATCGGCGCCTACGATCTGATCGTGGCCGCCACGGCGATGGAGCGCGGCAGCGAGGTGGCCACGTTCAACCGACGCCACTTCGATTGTGTGCCGGGGTTGAAGGTCATCGAACCCCGGTAGGCCAGAAGAGCCGCTGCGAAACGCGGTTCCTGCGGCCGGCTCAGACGGAAGAGGGGCCAAGGTGCCCCTGGGCTGATATGAGCATGTTCGGACGGCCGAACACTTCGACTTATCGACCTTCCCTGGCCAGGACAGTCCCTCGAGACGGTTTCTCCGCGCGTGCTTGCTTCGCTTTCACGCCGCGACGCCGCTCATGACTCACCGGACCGTCAATTCCGGCTCTCACACGCGGTACACCTCGCGCCGATGCCCCAGGGTGATGAGCAGCAGTTCGTTGCGTTCGACATCGAAGCGGTAGATAACTCGGTAGTCACCAACGCGCAGCCGATACTCAGAACGCCCTCGCAATCGCTGATGGGGAAAGCGCTCCAGCCGCCGACCCAGATCCCGAATGTGAGCCTCGATCCGCGTTTGCAGAGGTCGGGGCAGCAACCCAAAACGCGCGTCGAACTCGCGCGTGTAGATCTCGGTGGCCTGGCGCACAGGCCGTCAGGGCTGGCGGACTCGCACCCGCCCTTCCTGTAGGTCGGTCTCCCCCCGCTCAATGCTCGCCACAAAGTCAGGGCTCAATTCGGCCTGCGTCTCGAGGTAGTCGGCCAGCCAATCCTGGAGCTCCCTCGCCTGCTCGCGGGGCAACTGGCGCACCTCGGCCTCAATCCATTCCAGCTTGCTCACGCTGGTACGGTCACCATCACACCGGCGCTTGTCAAACCTGTTACCGTCCCTGTCGCAGCCCTGCCCGGAGGTGACGTGTACCCCGCGTTCGGCGACCGGTGTTGTTCGGACGTCCGAACATGAACAAGCCGACCGTGTGCCCGAATCCTGGTTCATTCGCCTGCCACGGCGTCCACCGGCCGCGCCTCGTCGCCCTTGGGAATCTCCACGATCTGAGTAACACAGGTCGGCGCGTCCGACAGCTCCGCGTACCGCGCGCCTTGTTCCACGATCCGCCAGACGACCTGACGCGCCAACTCGAGATAGAGGCCGTGCAATCCCCGGCCCTCGATGACCACGTCCGCCGCCGCAAACACCAGGGTGAGCTTCCCCGGTTCGTACCGCATCCCCTGGAGCAGGTGATACGGAAACCAGAAGCTGGTCGGTCCCCGCACGAACAGGATGCCCGCCGGCCGCTCCCCGGTGCCATAGGGTTGCTCCACACCGGCGACTTCCCCGCGGTCAGGCGCTGCGACCGCGGGGGTCTGCGCCGCCGCCGTCTTCGTACTCGGTTTTCCTCGGAGCATAGTCAGGCCGCCACACGCGGGCGGAGGGTGGGATGTTGGCCGGCGCTCGTCCTCTCCGCTGCGCGCTTGCTTTCCAGCAACTCGGAGGCCGTGACCCGCGCCCCGGACCGGGTGACCGCATCCCGAAGGAACTGGACATCGTCGGTGTACACCCGAACCCGCTCCCGTCCGCGCGAGGCACTGACGTAGAACTGGTTTCGGTGGGTGGCCCGCCAACTGCCCGAGTCCACCGCCACATACACGTGGTCCACCGTCCGTCCCTGCGCCGCATGGCTGGTCACGCAGTAACCATGCGTGAACGCGCGGAAGTCCGCCGCGATCTTCCGGCCGTCGGTCAGGGTGAGGCTCCCGTCGGCGGCCACCGACTTGACCGTCACCGCCTGCCCGTTGAAGAGCCCGGCCGCCTTGCGGTTGCCCTGGATGAGCAACCGCTCTCCCGGCGCCACCGCCAGGGCCTGCGGCTCGGCTACCTCGAAGCACCCGGCCTGTTTCCGCGTCACCTTCACCACCGCCCCGTCGGCCCGGCGCACTTCCAACGCGTCGGGCTCCACCTTGACCACCTCGGCCGCAGCCCCGCGGGCGAACTCCCGGGTCGCCCGATGGAAGGCCAGGACATGACCGGGACGGTAGTTGCGCAGGTCCCGCTTCTGTGCCTGGGTCCACTGGAGCCCCCGATGCACCGTGAGCCGGGTCTCCTGGCTGCCGAGCAGGCCTTCCGCTTTGAGCCGCGCCCGCACTTCCTGGGTCACCGCCTCGATCTCCCGCCAGGTCGGGCTCACCAGCAGGGCGGACTTCCGGGCGCGCAGCGACCGGACATAGTCCTCGGCCAGCACCGCGTACCGATCCGGTTCCGGGATCTCGATGACCGCCTCGAGCCGCTCCAGTCGCAGCAGGCCCCGCTGCCCGTTGCCTTGGGCGAAGTCAGCGATGGCCTCGCGGTAGTCCCGATCCACCTGCCGGCGGATGGCGTGCACCCCGGCCATCCGCAACCCGCTGCGCTCCTCGAGCAACCTCAAGGCGTCCCCGGCCGCGATGCCCGTGTGCTGCCGGGTGTCGCCCGAGAGGATCAACCGCCCGCCGGACTGGACGTGTTCGAGCAACGCGAGCATGTCCCGGGTCGAAAGCAGGCCGGCTTCGTCCACCAGCAACACGTGGCCGCGGCTCTCCTCGCGAAAGCTCGCATCGGCCAGGAACCGTTGCACTGTCGCAGCCCGGGGGAGTCCGGCCTTGCGCAGGGCCTCGACGGCGGCTGTGCTCGGGGCCAACACCGTCACCGGTTGTCGGGCTTCAACGCCCCGGACGACCTCCAACAGGAGCCGCGTCTTGCCTGTGCCAGCACCACCCCGCAGCCCCAGAACCTGGTCCGGTGTTCCCAGGATGGTCCGCAGCGCCTGCTGTTGCTCCGCGGATAAGCTTCGGTCGCCGGCGTAACCGGGGTGAAGCGGCCGGCACTGACCCACACCCTGGTTGACCAGGCGGATCATCCGCTGCTCCTCGAACAGCGTGGTGCGGGTGGTCAACTGGTCCTCGGCGTGAAGGAACTCGCCTCTCTGGGCCAGTTCAGCCCGCAGTTCCTCGAGCGTGACGGAACCGCGGGAGTAGGCGAGGGCGGTCTGGAGCAGGTCATGGGTCTCGACGACACTGTGCCGCTCGAAGTGATGGTCCCGCGCGTAGTCGAGGGCCTCGGCAGGGCTGATGAGCGGCCCGGTGGCAGCCGGGTTGGGCCGGGAGGCATCCGGTACCAGGGAGGTCAGCTGCTCGAGTTCCGCCGGGGTGAGTTGTGCCCGTTGCCGTTCCAGCACCTCCTGCGGGTCGAGGCTCGTGTCTTTCGCCGGGCGCGAGGTGTGCGCCAGGGTGGCCCGGGCGTTGTTGGACAATGGTTGTCCCAGCCGGCCGGCCAGCTCCGATTCCGCTTCCCGGATCGCCTGGCGCCGCTTGCTGAACCGCTCGGTGATCTCGGCCGGCACCCCCGCGATCTCGAACCCGTGCCTGGTGGAGTCCAGGCCATAACCCAGTCCCCGGAGCCGGCGGGCCAGTTCGCTTCGGTACACCTCGGTGTAGAACGTCATTTGATCGAACATCCGGGAGGTCTGGAGGGCCTTCCAGCGCTCCTCGGTTCGGTCCCAGGTGGCGTTGAACACCACGAAGTGAGTGTGCAACTGCGGATCCAGGGCGCGCGAGGTGTCGTGCCGGAAGACCGCGGCGACCATCTCGCCCGTGACCCGTTCGCCGTCCTGCCCACCGCGACGCACCCGGGTGGCCGCCACCTGTTCCATCTGACTGAGGGCGGCCGCGCATGCTTCGTCGTGGGCCGCCAGCAGCCGTTGATCGCCGACCACCAGTGCCATGATCGAAACGCTCTTGGGCGCCGACACCGTGAAGTCGTAGAACACCCGGTGGTCTTTCTGCCGCTTTCGGACGGTCAGCTTCTCTCCAGTCGCCGGATGCTGGTTGTCGCAGAGCCGGGCGAAGGCCGCCTCAGCCACCGCCGTGCCCGCCTTCAAGCCGAGGCGCTCCGCTCCCCGGCCAAACCATTGACCAACGACCGTCTGGCCCTGGCTGTGATAGTCGCCCTGGACCAGGTGCTGGCGGAAATACTCCCGGGCCGTGGCCAGGTTCTTCTGGGGTCGAGCGGTGATCATGGGACTGGAGGCGTTGCCGGGTGTGAGGTGACCGAAAGCGAGAGACACCAACCCCTATCTGCGATAGGGGACTTCGTGCGAGGTCATGAGCCCAGGTCCCAGCGGTGAAACCAGCGCGACACCGTCCCATCGGGCTCCCGCGGCGGGAGCAGGACCTTGCGGTGGCCGCGGGTGCAGTGGACCACGACGCACCGGTGCTTGCGCAGCCGGCGCAGTTCGTGGGGCTTGATCCGGAACTCTTCCCGTTCGCTCACCGTCTCGCTCCGCCGCCCTTCGCCCCGGGTGACCGAGCGCTCGCGCTTGGTGACCTTGCCCAGGAACTCCGCGCTGGCCCGGGCATCGTCCTCGTCCGCGGCGGTGAAGATGAGCCGGTTGCGGAGGTTCAGGGTGAACACCCGGGCCTGTTCGGCCCCGAGCACGGGGATCAGGGACGTGGTGCTCTGGGTGGCGGCGATGACGGCGACGCCTGCCTCACGGATGACATCCACCACCGCGTGATCGCTCAAGCCCTCTTCGCTGGCGGTCACGAAGTGCTGACACTCGTCGGCCAGCAGGACCAACAGGTTGTGGGAGGCCCGCTCCGACCGGGGTCGGTCGAACCGGGTCAGGGCGTGGGTGTAGAAGAGCAGCTTGAGGAAGGTGCCGACGAATCGCCGCTCGGTCTGGTACCGCTGGGGCAGCGCCAGGCAGAGGATCCTGCCCTGATCAACCTCGCCCAGGGCGAAGGTGCTGTCCCGGCAGAAGACCTCGGCGATGGGCGGTAGGGTGAAGTAGTGCAGGTAGTTGGCCACCGTCCCCGTGATGCCGGCCAGTTGCTCGGGGGGCTGGGCGAGGTAATTGCGGAAGTGCTCGGCGAGGCCGTGGGTGGGCTCGCGTGAGGCCAATTGAGTGATGGCGGCCTGGGTGTCGGGCGGGTTGACCAGGAGGTTGTGGGCGTTCTCGAGGGTGACCTCGTAGCCGAGGGCGGCGAGGGCCTCGAGGGCCTTGGCGATATGGATCTGGGCCGCTCGCCGGAAGAAGCTCTGCTCGTGCCGGCTGCCCAGGGCGACGGCGGTGTCCACCACACACCGGGCGTAGGTCGCGAAGGGGATCGAGCGATCGCCCACCAGGTTGAACCGGTGGCGGGGCTGCCAGTCCGCTGGGGCGTTGAGGGGTCGGACTTCCAGGAGCACCAGGTCGTGGTCACGACCGAAGTGGCGGGCCATCGCGCTGACCTGTTCGTGGAGCACCCCTTTGACATCCACGCAGAGCCCGCCGAACCGGGGCTGGTGTTTGAACACCTGGAAGAGCAAGGGGAGGATGCCGCTCAGGGTCTTGCCCGAGCCGGTCGCGCCGGTGATCAGGAAGTGCTGACAGAAGGTGTGCCGATGCCAGGTGAACCCCCTGAGCCGGGCCACGGTCTCGTGCGCGCGACCTCCGCGCACGGCCAGCCACAGCAGAACCAGCAACCCCGCCAGGCCGAGGACGCCCGCCAACACCCAGGGATCGAGTGGGTAGGGAAGGCTCCATCCCGAGGCCATGACGATGGGGCCCGGAACCGGGCCCAGCGGATGAAGGCAGATCATCGGACCAGGCGGAGTTGGGCGCCCTCGATGACGGCTTCGAGGAGCCAATCCAGAACCTCGGCCTTTCCCCGGAGGCGACGGGGTGGTTCCTGGCAGAGCCGGGCAAGACGTTCAGTTACGGACGACGTGGAGGTGTTTGAGGTGTTCGTCATAGACAGCGGGCGGTGTCAACCGACACCGCCGCTGTCTTGATGTCCGTTCTGAAGCGTTCTCGGGTTGCGAAACGTGCAGACGTCCGACGTGGTTACACCGGTCCGCGGTGCGGCACTGGCTGTGGACCGGGGTTACGTGTCCCTCCGTCCAGCTCCTGGCCGATCGGCTTGCAGCCGGGCAAAGAAACCCGACGATCCCCCACTGGAGGCCATCAAGCCCAGAAACGCGTGCACCGAGATTTCTGACACGTGAACAACACCTCGTCATCACCGCTGGTTCGTTACGCTCTCTCAGGCGTGGCTAGCCTCCGCCGACGGGAGGACCGATTCGCTCACAGAGGCTGCAGGGTGAACGGATCTCAGCGCATTCCGGGTCCCCATGACGTGGCGATTGAGCCTTGCCGTCGTACTGCAGCGGCAGCCTGCAGGGGGGGATCGCTCCAGGATGCCGCCCCACCAAACGACGGCTTGATGCCCCGACGGCTCTACCGGTCCCGGGTGTTGAAAGGCGCCCCAGGCTCTGCCAGGCTCGCCGCTGTGCCGAAGGAAATCATGCCCTCGTCGTACCAGTGCGATTGCGGCTACGTCGCGCACTTCTTCGAAAACACCATCCGCGAACTGAAGCGGCGCAGTCTCAGGAAGCGACAGTGGCTATCGGAGGGTCGGGCCGGTCACGAGCACATCGTGGTGTTCGAGGGCGGCCGGATGACGACGGTGCTCTGTCCGGAGGAACGGCGGCGGGAAGCACCTCCGCCGCGCTTCACGGACAAGCAGGGCCGGTACCTGGCGTTCATTCACCAGTACACGGCGCTGCATGGAGTGCCCCCGGCGGAGCACGAGATGCAGCACTTCTTCCAAGTCTCCCCGCCCACGGTGCACCAGATGATTCTCACCCTGGAGAAGAAGGGGCTGATCTATCGCAATCCCGGTGCGGCCCGATCGCTCAAGGTGTTGGTCCCGGCAGATCAACTGGCCAGGCTGATATGACTCGAACCGCTGCCGCCTTCGACCTCCAGGCCGCTCTCGTTGGCGCGGCCGAGATTTGGCGATGCATCCGTATGGGAGTCGATCGGTCCCTGTGGGATCTGCACAAGGCCATCTACGGAGCGTATGACCGGGTGGATGAGCACATGTTCTGTTTCTACCTGACTCAACCAGGCCGTCGGGGGCGGGCCGCTCTCCGAGATGCCGTCGACTACGCTCACCCCTACACCGTGGAAGATGACACACCCGCAGGGAACTCCGTGGCTGCCATGAGAGCAGGGGCACGGCTCGTCGTCGTTACGTCGGTCGCCCACACGTCGGGCCCGGGCGGCCAGGGTTGAATGGGGCGCAAGACCACAACGCGCCTGGTCTTTCGGGATGCACGGGAGTGCCTGGCGCATCGGTGCCGGGAGATCGACGTCTTGTCTGCCGCAGCCCGGACGCGTACACTCAGTCCCGATGAATCTGACGCAACTTACCTCCGCTGCCCTGAAACAGATCGCCACGCTCGTGGAACGGAGGGAGGCGCTGCAGGCGCAGCTCAAGGACGTCACCCTGCGACTCGCCGCCTGGGAACTTGACGTCGAATCCAAGGCAACGAAGGGGCCAGCGGGCCGCCCGACCTCACGCACGCCGCGCAAGGCCGCCACCACAAGTGCCCGGGCAGTGGTCGCCAAGCCGGCCGGGAGGACCAAACGTCAGCCGCGCGGGCAGCTCAAGGCGTCGGTGCTCGCTCAGGTGAAGGCCGCCGGCCCGTCGGGGATCAGGGTGGCCGACCTCGCCGCCAAGCTCGGTGCCAATCCCAAGAACCTGTTCGTCTGGTTCCACTCGACAGGCAAACGGGTCACGGAGCTCAAGAAGGTCGGGCCGGCCAGATACGCGTGGGTCGGTTGAACGGGAAGGCCATCCGGAACATGCTCACGCGGGTGCATCGGGTGGCGCCGTCTTTGGAAGGGCCAGCCGGCGGTGGTGATCGAGGACCGGCTGCGCGAGCAGGAAGGGGAGGTCCTGGCCCAACTGCAGATCCTGGATGATCGGCTTGAGCAGTGGCAAGGGGCGAACTGATCGGACCGGAGTCTGCACGCGGGGCGGATCGACAAGCAGGCGTCCGTCCACCATGCCTGCGACGGAGAAGTTGCTTGGGTGAAACTCCGAAACGCGGATTCCAGACCGGACGGCTCGGTCAGGAAGACCACGCGCGGATCGCTAGCCAGCTTAATTCCCTCAGAGGCTGCCATCGACTTCCTCCGGCGTGGGATTGATGAGCCGCTTCCCATCGCCCTGAATCAGCGGCAGTTCGCGGACAAGGCTTACCACGTCGGCCATACTGCCCGGGGAATGCCGGCGCCCTTTTGCCATTCAGCCGCCCTCCCGGAAGGAGCGCGCGAGATTGACCGCGAGGAACACCCCCAAACTGGCCAGGAGGATTGCGGCGGTGGGATTCGGCATCGCGCGCCATGTCGCTATGCTCGCGATCCCGCAGAACACCACCCCAGCAGCCAGAAGCGCAGTCTTCATCTGCGGCGGGATGCCCGGAGCGGATCGCGCGCCTCCCTTCGAGGACGTCTCAACCGGCCCCCGAGAAGGTGGACGCTGACGGATTGACTCCGGAGCGTGTCCCGATCCGCTTTCTGTGGGGGCCGATGAGGGCTTGGGCAGTTTCGGCAAGTTCGGCAGGCGGGCGCGGAGGAAGTCCGCGTCCACGAGATGCCACTGGCCGTTGAACGGCGCCTCCAGCGGCAGGTGAACGTCCAAGCTCCGGGCGGTTTCTTCATAAACCGCCATCGGCCAGAATAGGGTGAACGGGAGTCCGGCGAGTTCTGGAGCCTCGTCGAGCCTCAGAACCGGCTGAAACGCCAACAATCGGCTGCCGTCTGGACGGTCCACAACCCGCTGGAAGCTGGCGCTCTCTACGGCGGGGCTCCGGGGTGATGCCTGCCCATCGTTCCCCTCGCCCGCCGGGTTGGCCGCTCGGGTAGTCGACACCGCCTTCACCCATTCAATCGCCCGATCATCCAGACCCGCGTCAAAGATGCGGATCTTCTCCACCAGTTCGGCGAGGGACCTGACGACGCGGAAGCGGTAGGGCCCGATCTCTAGATAGCTGCGGGTATCCGCCTCCGATGGCAGTCCGCGTTCGAGGGCTGCCTTGTCCGGCGCATAGCGAGGGCTGACCAGGTAGACCAAATACTGCCGCGCCATGTCGTGATACAGGAGCGGGTAATCCAACTCCGAAACCTCACCGCACGAGGGACAACGGTGGGTCATGAGTTCACCCGACAGAAGCGCCTCGCGAAGTTCATGATGGTTGGCGTTCACGCTCCGGTGCATCTCGATGCGGGCTTCATGGCCGCACGTTCCACACCGCGCCGTGTCGCTGGACGTGCTGCTCATCGCAGTCCTCCGGTCAGTGAAGGGAGGAGACGCCCAATCAGGTCGGCCAGTTTTGTCGGGGACATGGTGGACTAGTGCCATAACGGCGCCGTCCGCGTCCACCACTACTTCCTGGCCCGCCTTCCTGGCCTCAACACGCCGCGCGCCCAGGTACGACCAGGAACGCGCCGAGCACGTGGTGTTGCAGAACGCCAAGCTGAAGGTCGAGTTGGGCCAGTTGAAGCGGGAGTTGATCCCGGCCGAGGAGGTCAGCCACCTGGGGGCGGAGTTGGGATCGGCCATCCGGAAGGTCCTGACCCGGCTGCATCGTGTCGCACCTTCCCTCGAGGGGCAGCCGGTGCCCGTGATCGAAGAGCGGTTGAAGGAGGAGGAGGATGAGATCCTGAAGCAGTTGCACACGCTGGATGAGCGGCTGAACGCGTGGCAACGGAAGGATTGATCGCCAGTGGACCCCTCAGCGGCGCGCCCTCTAAGAGGCTCGCTGTATGCAACTTGCATCTCTACCTGAGACGGTCCAGGCGATCATCGCGCAAGCGGGCGGCCTAGGATTACACGGAGCCTTCACCTACATCGGCGCTACGGCCCTGAGCTACCGGTGCGCCGAGTTAATCGGTGAATACCGTTCGGCCCGGACTTCCCGGCTGGTGTCCGAAGCCGGCCAGGGGTTCGTGGATTACGAGGTTGGCCTCCAATGCCGGGTCAACGGGAAGAGGGGGCGTCGGTGGACGCTCATCATCGCCTACGAACCCAACGACACCTACACGGTCTGGCTGGTTGAAGGGCATCGGGGCCGGCAACCGGCTTCCATGGTCCTGGCCTGCGAGCGGGACGTGTACTGCGACACCCTTCAGTCTGTGATCGAGGCGGTCTACGACCGGGCGATCCGCGAACACAACGGCTGGTTCATTCCCTTGTGATGAACGGCTTCACCGTCACCAAGCACGGCCGTAGCCGATTCTGGGCGCTGCGGGATCGGGCCGGCGTCCTGGTTTGCCTCTGCGTGTACAAGCGCGGCGCCCTCGAGGTCGCCCGGCGCCTGGGCGAACGGGAACCCGCCGGGGCCGCTGTCTTGCGCGAGACCCCGCCGGAAGCTCATGCCGACGGGGGACATGGATTCTCCAAAATACCCTTGGACAGTCTCCGCCCTCCCACCCGAGAGAGCTCACGTTCGGTACAGATGGACAACAACAAAGCAGAACGGAGAACAACGTGAAGACCAGCAAGAACAGCAACAGCAACAAGGAGAACAGCACCACCGAAGCCACCAGCGCCGCGCCGAAGGCGAAGGCCTCGAAAGTGCCGACGACGTCGAAGCCCCTCATGACCCCGCTCGTGAGCGCCGACCTGAAGGTCGAGACGCCGCAGGCCGTGAAGGCAGAGAAGGAGGATGGGTGGCAGACGGCCAAGGACATGGGCGAAACCGCCGGCGCGCAAGTGCAGACCCCGAAGGCGAAGGCGCCGAAAGCCAAGCGGGAAGCCGCACCAAAGGCCGACAAGGCGGAGAAGGTCGCCAAGAAGAGCAAGGCCGAGGCGGACGCCGACGCCGAGACCGGTGACCGGTTGCCGGGTAACCTCGAGGAACTCAAAGCCACCAAGGGCGGGCTGGTTTCCTTCCTGTTCCTGGAGCGGGAAAGACAAGGAGGCCATCGCCGCGGAGCTGAAGAGCGCCTTCAAGCTCGGGGACGCGCAAGCGGTGAAGATCGTCCGCCGGATCACCGGCCGGGTCCGGCTCTTCCAGCGCGTGTTCGAGCTGATGGCCGCCAAGTAGGCGCGTCGCCCACGCCCGACCTCCGGCCCCTCGGCGACCCCGAGGGGCTTTCTGCGTCGCCGGACCGTCGCCCGAGACCGCCCCGAGATCAGGCGCAAACCGGTGCCTCGGCGGTTTTCCGATCCCGGCCAGGGGTAAGGTCCTGCCCGCGGCTTCGCGCCGTTACGCGCTACCGTTCCGCACTATAGGTGTGGGACCGTTACCGAATGTCCTCGAGGGTTTCGGCTTTCGCCTCGATGTCTTGGCTGAGGATTCCAGGCCTGGCCGGATTACACTTGCGCCTCATAACAGCACTCATACGCTGCAACCCGGTTCCCGAAGCCGAACGAGGGACTTTGGACGGCCTGAATGAAGTCGCTGCGACGAATCAGCATCGTAGTAAGCGTGGTCCTGTTGCTTGCCGCGGGAGGCACCCTGGTTGACGGCACGGACGGACCGCACTGTGAGTTCGCCATGCTCTTGCTGGCCGGGGTCGCGGCCACCTGGACGGTCTCGGTGCTTATGGTCTGCTTCGGCTGGGGCGGAACCGCTTGGAACGGCATCGAGGCAAGTGTTGTGGCTGCGGTCACGTTGTTCCTCGCCGTCACTTTGTTCCCGCCCACCGAAGGCCATTCGTCCCGCTTCTTCCTGTTCTCACCGCCAGACAAAGGAGCCGTGGTTGACTACGGCAGGCTTGTGGTGGAATGGGCCGTGATCGCCGTGCCCACGGCAGCGGCAATAGTGCTGATTTGGGTCGCGACCAGGAATCGTGGGGAAGACCTGACATCTGCGGGGCAAACGGGGTCCAGCGCATGCCCGCCTGAACCGGGGGCCTCCCCGCAATGCGGCCGAGCCGGCGCTCGCGCAGCCGAGTCAAGAGCCCCCGCTGCAAGCGAGTCACGGTGTCGGTCCGTTCCGGTCCGAGATTCCGCCCGCGCTGTTGGCGCGCTGCTGGGGGAAGTTCATTGACCTTGGCTGCGCTCGCGTGCTGTTCGAGTCCGTCGCTGCGCTCGCCGTGGTGTCCATCGGGCAAGACATACCCTATGAAAGGCATCCGGTTCCTTCGTATGTCGGGACATTCATCGCGTGGCTCTGGTTCTTTCTCCTCTACGAGGCGGTGCTTGTCTGGGCAACATCTTCAACCCCCGGCAAGTGGTTCATGGGCATTCGAGTCTGCGGCGAAGGAATCCGGCGACCCAGATTCGGACACGCCTTGAGCCGGGGACACAAGGCTCTCGCTCGTGGCCTGTACTATTTGGTCTTCTTTCCGTTTCCGACGATGTTCGCGCTCTACGATTGCTACTCCTTTGGAAAGCGGCACGGAAGGCTTCCTTGGGACTCAGGTCTCGAGACGACGGTCCGATGTAAGGACATTGGCCTGTTGCGTCACCTGACTGGTTTCCTTGTCGCCGGCGGCATGGCCGTCGGATACGTGATATTCCTGCGCGTCACGGTCAAGGAGCGGTTCCTGCGCGACTTCATCGGCCTGTAGCGACGGCACCTCCCGATGCACCGCCACCGACTTCAGTGTCCTGCCAATTATCTCCCCCCGCGTGACGCCGCAAGCCTCCCACGCACCTCCCGCGCACGTAGGTGGAGCAAATCGCGGTCTGCCCTCTGAGCAACAGGCGTCAACCTCGCTTCTGCACGCTCCGCCAGCGCTGACCGCCAAGTAGGCGCGTCGGCCACGCCCGACCTCAGGCCCCTCGGTGACCCCGAGGGGCTTTCTGCGTCGCCGGACCTTCGGCCGAGACCGCCCCGAGATCAGGCGCGAACCGGTGCCTCGGCGGTTTTCCGACCCGGGCCAGGGGTAAGGTCCTGCCCCCGCCGCTTCTGCCGCGAGGCGTAACGTTCCGCCCTATAAGTGTGGGACCATCACCGCATCCCCTCGTGGCGGGCTTCTGCGCCGCCTGCAAACCGGCCGACCGCCGCCCTCCCTGGCAGTGGTGTGAAGAGCATGTCCACGTGGATGAAACCTCGCCCTTGCCCGGCCGGTGGCGTTCGGACGCCTCGCCCTGGGTCCGGGCCGTCATGGAGGACTTCGCCAACAACGCCGTCCGCGACATCGCCGTCCAGTGCGCCGCCCAGAGCGCCAAGACCCAGACGGTCATGAACTGCGCCTGCTGGGCCATCGCCGAGGATCCCGGCCCCGCCATGTGGGTCACCGCCACCAAGGATGAACTCCGGGACTTCCTCCGTGACCGGTTGACTCCGACCTTCGAGACCTGCCGCCCGGTCAAGGAACGCCTGTCCGAAGTCACCCTCACCGGGTTCGCCTTCGACGGGATGCCCTTCTATGCCGGTTGGTCGGGGTCGAAGGCCCGGTTGCAGTCCAAACCCATCCGGTGGCTCTTTGCCGACGAAGTCCGCAACTACGCCCCCGGCCGGTTGGAAATGGTCCTCAAACGGACACGGTCCTTCTGGAACTCGCGCCGGTTCCTCATCTCGACGCCGGGCACCAAGGGCGACGCCATGGACACCGCCTACCGCGCCGGGGACCAGCGGGTCTGGCACTTCGAGTGTCCGGCCTGCCAGCACCTTCAGCCCCTGAAGTTCGAGCAGCTCAAGTGGGATTCCAACGACCTCACCAAGCCCGAAGGCAAGTGGCGGTTCGACGTCCTGGCCGGCACCATCCGCTTCGAGTGCGCCGGGTGTGGGCATCGGATCAAGGACACGCCCGTGGACCGGCGGTGGATCGAAAATCACGGCCGCTTCGTGCCCCAGAACCCCAACGCCCCGCGCTCACGGGTCAGCTACACCTGGAACGCGTTGCTGCCCCACTGGATTGAGTGGCGGGCCATCGTCGAGGAGTTCCTGGGGGCGGTGGACGCCATGCGGGTGGGGGTGACATCGAGCCGATGTTCACTTTCGTCACCGAGACCCTCGGGGAACCGTGGGACCTGGACCGGTGGCTGGTCACGGGGGATGACTACCTCCAGGAACGGAAGGCGGACTACGACTTCGGCGACGCGTGGCCGTTGGAGAAGACCCGATTCCTGGCGGCGGATCGGCAGGCACGGGGCGGGGAGCACTACTTCTGGGTGGCGCGGGCGTTCGGGCCGGGCGGGGCCAGCCGGCTGATCGGCTACGGCCGGTGCAACACCACGTCCGAGTTGGAAGAGGTCCGCCGGCAACTGAACGTGCCGGTGGTTAACGCCATGATCGACACCGGGTTCAAGGCGTCGGAAGTGTACCGGTTCTGCCTCGCGACGGGCTGGAAGGCGATGAAGGGCGATGACGCCGAGTGGTTCCTGGCCCAGGACCCGCGGACAGGCAAGACCGTGCGGCGGGTGTGGCGGCGGGTGTTGGTGGACCCGAGGCTCGGGGCGGCCAAGGGGCGGCACCGGCGCCGGCTCCTGCCACTCTTCCGGTGGTCCAACCCGAGCCTGAAGGATCACCTGGCGCTGTTTACGCACGGGGTGGTCGGCCAGTGGACCCTGCCGCGGAAGGTCGGGCGGGATTACCTCGACCAGATGACGGCCGAGGTCCGGGAGGAGCGTGAGGACTCGCGCGGTCGGATCAAGGTGTTGTGGTCCAGAAACGACGGGATAACCGCGACGCACGAACGTGCGATGTTCTGGCGCGAGTCGGCGAGCGCCACCCACGGCGGGCAGTGCCTAGCAGCCGTGGCCGACCGACGCAGCGGAGGGGCAGCCGGGAGACACGCTGCGGGGGCAGCGGGGGCTGTAGGGTGTGGCCCGGATGACCTGCAGCGGCAGGAGGGAACGCGAGGGCTGTGGCACAGGCGCGGGTGGCCGACCCTCCTCCCGCGCGGCCTGAGCGCCGCCAGATTCCTTACACCTTTCGGCGGGACACCGGCGGTTCGATTCTCTTTAGGAGTTCGACGGCTCTTTCGCGAGTGAGGGATTGAGTCAGAAGGGGGTTCGCCAACTCGTGAAGGAGTTCGCGCAACAGTTGCTCGTTCGCAGATTCAAAACCGATGTCATCTCTCCCCTCGATTGCATTCGCCCATGCCTCGACTTCGGTTGCGGCCATGCGACCGGCAACGAAGCGGTTGAGGACATTTGCGATGTGACTCGGCAACAGGAACGCAAGTTCCGTGTCCGCATCCCACGAAAAGGCGGCAAGCGCAGTCCTGTGTAGTTCAAGTGACTGCTCAAAGGCGAGCAGTGCTTCCAGTGCTTTCTTTCGTTCGCTCATCATCGTCATGGGAAAGTTCCTCCGCCAATCTTGTCCTTCACATGGATGATTTCACCGTTCGGCCCAAAGGTCGTCTTGGTGTATTGCAGCGTGTTGCCCGCTGCATCTACCTGCTTCTCATACTGAGCAAACGAACCGGGGATGTTTCTCGACGCAGAGTCGGCTTGGAATGCTTTGCCACCATTGGGGAGGTCGAAGACCTTCGTTGGCGTGGCGTTCGCGGGGGAGCTTCTTTTCAAACCGAGCTAGGTTTGCCAACTGTTCGGCGGTCGGTGCCGTCTTTGCGGCCATGCTGAGTGGAGCCATCACCGTGAGCATGGTGCTCCCGCCGGAGATGAGGCCGGATGACCAACGTTCCGCGAATGACCACGCCGCGTAATTGCCGTCGTCCATCGCACTGACGCCATAAGCCGCTTCAGCAAAACCGCGCAGGAGGTTGTAACGCATGAGGGCGTTCACGAAGCCACCCTGGTGCATGTCCTGCTGCCATTGTTCCGTGATACCCCGGCGACTCGTAGGGGGTGAGCAAGCGCGTCCAGCATGGCGGCGGCCATCTGCACGGCATCCTCCGTGAGACTGGTTAAGTAGGCTTCTGCCCCGAATCGTACGCCCTCCCACTCAGTCGGCGTCCCTGAATCCGGCCCCCACATTCCCCTCAGACCCAGTGAGGACCAGAGTAGGGACAGTTCCGCTGCCCGCGTTGCCTCGGAAGAGGCTGTCCATCGTGATGTTCTTGCCGGTGACGGTGATTGAGGGCAACATCTCGACCGGCCCCGCAGCCGGGCCTGATCCTCGCTCCAACTGGTTCACGTGCAGGTTGAGCACCTGCAGCCCGTAGGGGTCCACGCCACGCACGGGCTCGTTCCGCACGTAGGCGTAAAGGTGAATGCCCCCCGCCTCCCCGAGCGGATCCTCATTGAGCCACCGCTGGAGGGTTGGGGCGTAGTAGCGGCGGCCGAAGTAGACCAACCCACTACGCTCATGAACCTCCTTGCTGCTCGCCCGAGAGAGATTAGTCTCGG
This sequence comes from Verrucomicrobiota bacterium, assembly GCA_027493615.1. Lineage (GTDB taxonomy): Bacteria > Verrucomicrobiota > Verrucomicrobiia > Limisphaerales > J093 > DSVZ01. The sequence goes on along the minus strand of JAOSKK010000012.1, from coordinate 10,523 downwards.
CCAGCGGCCCGGCGGCCCCGAGAGGACTGCCGAAGGGATCGTAGAGGTACCTCGCCACTACCGTCCCCTGGCTGTCGAGCAGGATGGTGACGTGACCGCTCCCGTCCGCGTGGTAGTAGGCGTGGGCGGCAGCGTTGCCGGCGCCCAGTTGCGGGTTGTCCGTGCGCGCCAGTAGTCCCCGATGCCCCGGCCCCTTCCACCGTGCCACTCAGGTCCAGACCCCGGGTGTAGGTTCCCCTCGGCAGGTTGTTGCCGTCACGTTCCTGGAGCACAAGCTGGCCATCATACACGTAGCGGGTTTCCCCGGCGAGCACCCAGGCGCCCGAGCTCCAGGTGTACTCCCTGCGGACCCGTCTCCTCCCCAGGCTGTCGTACGTGAAGTCGCTCCGCCAGGCCCCGGCGGCGGTAATCGTGACCAACTGGTTCTCGTCATCATACCCGTAAGTCAGCAGGCCGTCACCGGTCAGGTTGCCGTTGTCATCGTAGGTGAACGAGACGCTGGCTGGCAGATTCACCGTTATCGTGTTGGTCGCCCCGCGCCCGGAACCGTCGGTCGCCACGGCCGTGAAGGTGTTGGCCCCATCCAGCAGGGTCACGTTGGTCCGCGCAAACGTCTGGTCCGCATACCGGAGGGCGGCTTGCGCGGGATTGGCGTTATCCTTCACGCTTACTGTGGTGGGAACGCCCTGCGCCATGCCCGCCACGGTGAGGGTGCCACTCCGCGAGACTGTGCTGAGCCGGTTGAGCAGGTTGGCCTGCGCAAAACCCTGGACCAGCGTCTGGTTGGTGCGGGAGACCAGGTTGCCGGCGGCGTCATAGCCGTAACCGAACTGTTCGTGCGCGCGGGCCGCACCCCCTGCTTCCCAGCCCGAGGCCTTGATCAACTGGCCGATGCGGTCATACTGATAGGTGACAACGCTCCCGTCCCAGCGGATCTGGCCGATGAGCTGACCGGCCAGGTTGTTGGTGTAGCTGTGCCGCTCGATCACCCCGCCCTGCGGGTGTCGCAGCCAGGAACCCAGGAGCCTTCCCACGCTGTCGAACTCGTTGGTGACCGCGGCACCATTGGGAAGGCCCCGACGCAGGACTGGACCTCCCGCCGCGAGCACACCGCCCAGCCCACTGTGGTACTGGTACCCAAAGGCGCCTGCCGGGGACACGAGGTTCGTGAGTCGGTTGACGGCGTCATGGGTGTAGCTCTGGAGCCACGGGGAGGCATTCGGGTGAGCCAGAGTCAACCCCTCGAGCAGGTCGTTGACCAGGTACGTGTAGCTCACGGTGTCTTCGGCCCAGGGCCCATCCTCGGCCTGCAACCGGCCCAGGAGGTCGAACGTACTGCGCGTTACCCCGGCGGCGTCGGTGCGGTTGGTCACGCGGTTCAGAGCGTCATAGCTCAGCGTGACGTCGGGGCTCACAGGGTAATCCACGTTGGTCAGGTTACCCACCAGATCATAGCGGTAGGTCGTGGCGCCCTTGGCCTTAGTCCAGCGGTTGGTCAGCCGACCGGCCGCGTCGTAGGCATACCGCAACACTTCTACCCCCGCGGCGTTGGTCTTGCTCCGGACCCGAGCGTAGAGGTCGTATCCCCAGGCCGTGACCTGGTTCTTGCCGTCGGTGAGGCTCAAGAGCTCTCCGCTCCCACCGTAGCTCCACCGCGTGACGGCCAAGTTGGCATTCGTTCGGGCTACCTGGCGCCCGGCCAGGTCATAGCCGAAGCGGGTGACTTCGGACAATTGGTTGGTATAGGCGGTTGGACCGGACTGGTTGGGGCTGTACCCGTAGGCCTCGAGGCCGCCGTCAGGGTAAGCGCGCGTCCGGAGCCGGCCCAGGGAATCGTACGTGGAGGAAACCGCGACGCCGTTGACAGCCACCGTGTTGGTGGCCCGGTCCAGTTGATCGAAGCGCGTGAGCTGAAGCTGGCCGGCCGCATTGCTCGCGGCGTAGAGCAGTCCCTGATGGTTATAGTAGTTGGTCAAAGACCTGCCAGCGGGATCCGTGACACTGACCAGTTGCCCCAGGGCGTTATACCGGTGGGTGATGGTGCTGTTGTCCGGGCGCACGGTGCCCACGAGCCGGCCCAGGTTGTCGTACGCGAATCCCACCCTCAGACCCAGCGCGTTGGTAATCGCCTCCAGAGCGCCCGGAAGCGGAGTAGGCATAGCGATTCGTGCGGTTCAACGGATCGGCGTCCCAGAGTTTGCGCCCGTGCGGGTCATAGCTGAATCGGTTTGTGGCACCGAGGACGTCCGCGGTGGCCACCAGAAACAGGTTCGAGTAGCTCAGGGTTGCCGTGCCGTTGGGCCCGTTGATGCTCACCAACCGCTGGAGCCGGTCGTAAGTGTTGGTCGTGGTAAGGCCGCGTGGGTCGGTGGCGGTGCGTACGAGGGCGTTGCTGTAGGTGAAGCTGTTCGTTACCTGGAGGGCGGGCACGACGGTCTTCTCGAGGAACCCGACCATACCGGACGCATAGTAGTAGTTGGTCGTCAGGAGGCCTGCCGGGGTTCGGACGCTGGTCAGCTTGTACGGGGCCGCACTCTGGTAGGTGAAGGTGGTCGTTTCGCCCAGGGCGTTTGCCGTCGTCAGGAGCTGGTGGCGGCTGTTCCAGGTATTGCTGACCGCCATCATGTCAGCCGCGTCATACGCCCAGCGCAGATCCCGGCCGTCGGCGCTGTAAACGAACCGGTTCGTCCGCGTGCCCACCCCGCCGCCCGCGTCATAAGTGCTGATGACTTGGGTGGGGTTACCCGCGCTGTTGTACTCGGTGAGAGTATACCGGCTGGCACCGCTGGGGAGCACCAGGGCCGCATACCGGGGCCGTGGGGAACTACCCGCCAGGTACCAGTTGGTGATAGTCTGACCCTGGTAATTGGTTCCCACCAACATCGGCTTGTCCCAGTGGTCAAACCAGATCATCTGACCATCCGCCTGGCCGTCGGGACTGGGGGCTGCGCTGCAAGGACACGGTGGCGCTGAGGAGCGAATTGGTCTCCCGCAGCCAATGACTCAGCGTGGCCAGCTTATAGTCGGCGAGCGTCAGGTCCGCGGGGTTACCCGAAGCCCCGTAGTTGCTGTTGGTCCGCAGCCACTGAAAGGCGGAAGGCCCCCAGGAGAAGCTGTTGCGCGCGTCCATCCAGGTGTTGTCGAACCGCGCCGTCACATTGGTCGGACTGCCCGTGACCGGCACCACGCCTGCCGAGTAGGAAAAGGGCAGGAAGTCAGGTGCACCGGGAAGGTCATTCAGCTTCGTGGACCGGTCGCGGTACAAGAACAATGAACCCGCACCGCCGGGTTCGGTGACCTCCATCCAGCGGTTCACCACGTTTCCGGTGTTGGTGTTCGCGCCGTAGCGAAATGTGGTTACGCCCAATGGGGACAGAAGGTTGGTGATGACTCCCTGGGCATCGTAACGGAAGCCAGTCCCGAAGTTTTCCGGGTTCAGGAAGTTGGTGAGCGTCCCGGCCGCGCTGTAGTGGAACGTGTTCGTGCGCCCGTAGGGGTCCACCACCGCGGTGACGCGGCCCACGTTCACCGCGTCGTAGGTGAAGGTCACGTCGCGTCCATCCTGATCGCGCAGGTAGGCCAGGCGGGCCGTACTGTTGGTGGCCGTATAGCTCCAGGTCGCGAGGGTGCGGCCCTGGGGGTCGCGGTAGCTGCTGACGTAGGCTCGCCGCTCTCCGAAGGCGAAGTCCTGACGGTAGTTGTACGCATAGTAGGCGCCGTTCTTGAAGGTCAGCGTGTACACGGCATTTGAGGTGCTCCCCCGCCATCTTCCTTTGTGAGTGCGGCCTGGGTCAGGTACTCCGTGGTGACACCGTCGTCAGTGAACAGCCGGTTGCCCCCAACGGGAGATAGAGCGGACCCGTGGTGTTCTCCCAGCGATGGAACTCGAGGTCGTAAACCGATTCGAACTCGACGTAGGAAAGCAGACTCGACTCCCAGGCCGGACCAAAATGGTAGCAGCCGCTGGTCGACCGGGAGTTGCGCTGCCGGTAGGCCAAATGAACGGCGTGTTGCCCCGCGCTCGCCGGATACGCGACCACGGGCAGGTCCACCCACAGGTTGATGAACGGTTCCGAGATCCGCCATCCGGCGATCCCAAGCGGCGTGGTTACCAGGGGGTGCAGATCCGCCTGGTCCGGGATCGTGTTTGGATAGCCCCGACCCCAGACCATGGCAGCGGTCTGAACGTCCAGAGGGTTCGAGCCCGAGGCAGCGTCTTCTTTGAGCACCAAGCAATAGCCCGAGGCCTCCGCTTGGAGGTCGGCCTCCCGCAGCCACTTCGGTCCTGGGAACGCTGGGTCAACCACCAGCACTCGCGCTCCCTGCCGGGCTATAGCCCCTGCGAAATGCCCCAGACGCAGGTGCACGACGCTCGGCACCGCCAAAGGGGCCGACGGATCCCTCCGGACGGGCACCAGGCCCAGGCCCAGCTCATTCGCCCATTGTGCCAGGAGATCCAGGTTCAATCCGCGGGGCGTGGCGCGCCGGGACGTCAGACCCAAGGCCAATCCCCGGCCCGGGCGCAATCGCTCGGCCACGGCTCCCAGGGCTGCGACCCCACAACGAAAGCTCGCTTCCGGTTGGCTCACCATTTGCCCCCACGCCTCCCGACCTCCGTCGAGCATCACCTGCAGATGCGCCGCATCCAGCGGTGATTCCCCGGCCGCTTGGAGCAGGTCCCCGAGGGCTTCGGCGTTTCCTAGCGCCCTGAGCAGCTCAGCCCAATGCGCCAGAACTCGATCCGCCAGCGCCTTGGCGTTGGGACTTTCCTCCTGGGCAATCTCCTCCCATGCCGCCGCCCAATGCGCCAAGGCCGCCGTGAAACAGCCGTGCTCCCGATAGTACCGGGCCAAATGGCTCCGCAGGCTCGGGGTCCACGGGGATTCTGTGTGGCTGGCCACGTACTCTTCCACCCCCCGCAACTGCTCTGGCACACTCCAAGTCCGCAGCCCATGCAGGAGGTGCGTAAGGGATTGCGTCTCGTCGTCGGTCGGAAGCTCACGCCCCAGGGGCAGGAGCGGATCTCGAAACGGGCAGTCTCGCATTACCTCGACCGCCAGACCGGCCTCGCTCGCACGGCCCAAGCCGGCAAGCCAGCCCAGCAGAAGAACGATTCCGACGATGGGAAACCGGGCGCGCATGGGATTCAGGGTTAAGAAAGCCACGGGGTCAATCAAGGTACAGGGTTCATTGCTCTCGGCCGGGTGATCCAGACGCCCAACCCCCTGTCCGCGGCGCTGTTCCAGTCCGTTTCACCCGAATCCACCCCTCCATTCCCGTTCCTGTCCTCAAGGTAGTCGGGCAGCCCATCCCCGTCGGTGTCCAGGGGGTGGCCGGCGGCGTTGACGCCCACGTAATGGAACCCGATGTCCAGAACGGTCGTGGTCTCCTTGCTGCCCGCGGTGGCGACGGTTGTGTAGTGGTACAAACCCACCGAGCCCGGGGTGCGGGTGGTGTCGGCGTTGATCAGCGAGGCCAGGCTCGGCGCCACCCCGCTGGGCGGGTAGTAATACTCGCCCAACGGCCCCGCCACGAAGTCGCGGCTCAAGCTGTTCTTGTTGTTGCTCCACCCCGAGGGGCCCGTGGCCCCGATGAACCCGTTGTAGCCGGCGGGCATGCCTGAGCCGTTGGCCGGGGTCAGCGTGAGGCTCACCCCGTCATACAGGTTGTCGTTCAGCTCCCAGTCCCCGTAGGTCGCGTTGGTGTACCACAGGACCAGCGCCCCGACCGCATCAGGTTGTTTCGCCACGTCAGACCCAGGTAACCTGGTACACCGCCTTGGCCTTGACTCAGGTCCAGCGTGCACCGTTCGAGCACGTTGTTGTGAAACACAACGTTGGGGCTGTAACTCCAACCGCTCTGGTTGTGCACGTACCACTCCATGCCAGTCACCTGGCAGTCCTGCAGGGTGATCGTCCCGGTGAACGGACCGGCTACCGTCAGCCGCGAGGCCACCCCCTGCAAGGCCAGGCCGGTGAACCGGAGCGTCACGGTGTAGCCCTGGTTGGCCCCGTTATAGTAATCGTTCACCCACTGCCCGGGAATCCCGGACCCGGCCGTGGGTTGCTCCTGCACCGCCCCACAATAGGCCAACTGGTTCAGCCGGGCTGGGGTTCCTTCGCTCACGAATCGGGCCGTACCCGACTGGAAGGTCAGCATCGAGGACCCGTGCGCCCCGAGGCTGACGCCGTTGGTCAAGAGCAGGGTGCAGCCGGCGGCCAGCGAACGGCCGCTGACCAGATAATCAAGGGGTAGGTAGTGGTAACCCAGGTCCAGGGTGTCGACATCCCGCTGCGCCTGCGGACTGAGGGTGGTGCTCACCGCAAAGTCACTGGTCAACGCGACCGGCGGGTAGGTCGTCAGTTGGCGCAGGTCCTGCAAGAGTCCGCTGTCGATCGTGGTCAGGGCCGCGCTCCAGTTCCGGTACGGGCTGCCCGCCGCCAGATAGTGCGCCCCTTGCTGGACGGTTTGAAACACCCCGCTGGCGCTGCCCAACACCTGGGAATCAGCTCCGTAACCGCCGCCCACATCGCTGACGCCGGTGAGCAGACTGTTCTGCAGCGTAACCGTGGGCTGGCCGGCGTTGCGCAGGGCACCCCCGTTGACCGTCAGGTGGGTGGCCGTCACGGTGCTCGACCCCGAAAAGGCCTTGTTCACCCCTTGGAACAGCCCGTTTCGCACCGCGTAGGCGCTGACACTGCTGGTCACCAGGCCCTGGTCGCAGTTGATCACCTGGAGATGACGCAGGGTGTGCCCGCTGCCGCCACTGACACTGATCCCAGTCTGCGCATGGGACACCCGACACCAGGCCAGATCGAACGGGCCGTAGCTCGCGTTGTAGGTCAGACCCAGGGCCGTCGTCGCGTAGTAGCCCGAAACGCTCGTTGCCGAGCCGATCTTCTGGCCCACACCGTGGTCATCTCTGGCCGTCAGCACCACCGGCCGGTATTTCCCACCCCGCCACACCACGCGCGTGGCCGCATTGACGCCGATCGTGGCCCCCACGCCCGCCGCGTACTTGATCACCGTACCCCCTCCAAGGTCACCGTACTCCCGCTCATCGTGGCTGCCCCGCTCACGTAGTAGGTCGTTCGGCCCGAAACACGTAATCAGTCTTGGTGCCGCTGACCGTCACGTAGTCCAGCACCACGCCCGGCCGATGATCCGCTGAGAGTGCGGTCGTCTCCCCGCACCCGGGCCGGCCGCAGACCAGGAACGGCCGCTGTTGCCCTCAGCCGCCGAGGCACGGCGCGCTCAACCGTCGCCGTCCCCCGCTGGCCGGCCGGGACCCCCGCCAGCCGCTCGACCCGCCCTCTAGTCCCGCCGCCACGGCGAGCCTCGCGGATCCGCCGGGGCTCGCCGTCACTGGACGGGAGTTGGCTCAGTGCCGGGGCCAATGACCAGTAGTCCGCTGACTCGAACAGCAGGGTGCGCCCGTCCTGTTGCCGCCACTGCTTGCCCACCGGAACCGCTTCCGCCGACGTTCTCCCCCCCCCCCACTCCTCCAGGCTCAACGCCCGGCCCTGGCCCATCCAAAAGGGTCCAAAATCCAGCTCTTCATCCACCCAGTCTGGCTCGACCATCGCTGCCCGCAATGCCTCATCATCCACCCGGTCCAACACCTGCACCCGCACCGTCGGGGTCGGCGCCTCAAAGAACTCGGTCAGGACCTGCAGCCGCGTGGCCTCCGCCAACAACCCGTACGCTTCGGGGTCAGGCGGGCAGGCTCGCAGGATGATGTCCTGTTCCAGCCCAGACCGGCGATAGGTGTAAAGGACATCGGCCGCCAACCCGTCGAACGCGTCTCGATAGAGGATGCGGTTGGGGGCCAAGACTTCACCCGCGGTGTCCTTCACCACCGCCAGCACGACATCCCGGCCGCTGGCCGCGTCGTAGTAGGAGAGCGCCAGGATCGAGCAACGCAGCGTGACCCCATCGACGGTCGAGAGCGTGATCGCGCCCTCGGCGTCGTTCACGTTCGGGGCAAAGATCACCCGTTGCTGGCCGTAGCGGGCCACCCCCACGCCATTGATTACTTCGATCAGTGCCTGGGCAGGCCTCCATTCCTGGAACTCTTCCTCCCAGTAGTTGAGGCCGTCCTCGATCTGGACGTAGCGGCCGGTGACCGGCACCGGGCGGCCTTCCGGACCGGCCTCCCAGTGCGTGGTCTCAACCACCGCATGGTGCGCTCCCCCGTTCCACCACCGTCTCGCTCACCGGCACCGGGTCGGCGGGAAGTTGGGCCAAGAGGCGCGCGCAGCAGCACCACCAGGTCAGGCCGCTGGCGAAAGAGCAGGAACGTTTCATAGCCACGGGCGAGAGAGGGACGGCAGCGGAATAGATCGAAGACGGATTGCGGGCAAGCCGGCAAGTGTCAGGTGGGGAGGCTGCGGGGGGGGAGGCGCGCCACGCCTGAACCGGGAAGAAAGCCGAGAACGGGACCTCCCTGGGAACCTGGGTTCGGGTCCTCGTTCATGGTGCGCGTACGAGTAATGGACGGCCCATCACCTGTCAAGTATGAAACCACTGTTCCTACGTTGATTCCGAGCGTTCATCATACAAGGTACTGAACACTGCGTAGCCGCTCACCGTCCGCTACGGGGGGCACCGGTTCGCCCTGCGCAACCTCGCCATCAAGGCCCTCGAAGTCCCCAGGTCAATGGAGGCAAGAAGTGAAGGCCCTTCCGTATCACCAGACTGCGGTATCGTATCGCCAAAGCGCGGTTCCGTATCACCAAACTGCCGTTTCGTTTCGCCGACACTGCCCCTTCGTATCGGGTGCCCTCCCGTTCCGCACCCAGCCCTTGGCGGCCTTGCTCGCAGCCGCGGAGCGTTGGCGAGGGACCCCGTTTCAGGCCCATGCCCGGATCTGCGGCGCCGGGGTGGACTGCGTCCAACTGGCTGCCGCACTGCTCGAAGAAGCCGGCCTGGCCGCGGGCCTCGAGTTCCCGCCCTACACCGTGGACTTCGGAGATCACGCCGACAGCTCGCCCGTCCTGGCCTGGTTCCGGGCCCGGCCCGAGTGGACCGCGGTTCCCGCTGAAGACATCGCGCCCGGGGACGTGGTCCTGTTCCGGGTCGGCCGGGTGGTCAACCACGTCGGGGTCGCCCTCGGGGACCAGCGGTTCTGCCATTGCCTACGCGGGCATGGGGTCCTCATCTCCCGACTCGATGACCCGACCTATGCCCGGCGGTTCGTCAACGCGTACAGCCCGCCCGGGGCCGACTGACCATGTTCAACAGCGCCAGCGACATCCTCCCGCCCCCGCCGCCCAAGGCTTTGGGCAAGGACCCTTCCACCCTGGCCACCGACGAGCATGGCCGCCCGGTGCCCTACCTGGCCGGCCGCGCGCGGCTGGGCCTGACCTGGATCAGTGAGCCCTGGGGTGTCCGGTCGGTTCCGGGTCCGCAAGAAGGTCGGCAAGAAGCGGCAGACGGTCGGTTACAACTACTTCGCCAGCTTTGCCGGGATGCTCTGCGTCGGCCCGGTCCAGACCTTGCACGCCATCATCGTGGATGATGAGACGGCCTGGGAAGGCCCCCTGAACGCGGGGGAGCAACGACTCGGCCGAGATCACCGTCGAGGGACGCGGTTCGCTCACCCTCTACTGGGGCACGGCCACGCAGGGGGTGGACGCCGAGTTGGCCGGCAGCGGGGTCGATCATCCGGCCTATCGGGGCCAGTGTTACGTGGTCTTCAATGACTGGTTGCTCGGCGAGAACCGCAACCAGGTGCCCGGCATCCAGCTCGATTTGACCCGGCTCCCGGTGGTGAGCTGGTTCACGGTATCGGCCGGTCTGAACGGCGAGGTCAACCCGATTGCCGCCCTGGGCGAGCTGATGACCAACACCCGGTTCGGAGCCGGCCTGCCCTCCTCGGCCCTGGACACGGTGGGCTGGAACGCGGTGGCGACCCAGTTGTTCACCGACGGCTTCAGCCTCTCGGTGTTCCTGGATCAGGTCACCCGCCTGGATGGGCTGCTCAACGACTTCCTCGAGTACCTCGACGCCGCCCTGTACCACACGCCGGCCGGGAAGCTGAGCCTGCGACTGTTGCGTGACACCGTCACGCCGGTCGCCCTGGACCCCGGGAACCTGCTCGAACCGCCCGACCTGACGGCGCACGGGTGGACCGAGGTGCTCAACGAGGTGGTGGTCCGGTTCAAGAACCGAGACCGGAATTGGCAGACGGATGCGATGACCTGGCGCAACCCTGCCGCGTACGCCGTCACCGGTCGGCCGCTGACTCAGGCCATCGAGTGCGATTGGATCACCGACCCGGCCGTGGCCTGGAAGGTCGCCATGGCCTACGGCAAAAGTCACAGCCTGCCCTGGCTGGAAGGCCGGCTACAGGCGCGGCGGTCGGTGGCGGCGGGGCTTCGGCCTGGGGATGTGGTCGCCCTGACGTATCCGACGGCCGGGATTGAGGACGTGCACTTGCGGGTTCTCGGCGTCGAGGTGCCCCGGACCGGAATCGCCGGACGTGCTCTTGACCGTGCGGGAGGACTCCGCCCACCTGATGG
>JAOSKK010000011.1 GCA_027493615.1 Verrucomicrobiota bacterium | reverse complement strand
CGTAATCGGTGGAGGGACGCCCCGTCTTGGATTCTCCGCCGATTACGAACATCAGGGATTGGGCTGAGGGAGGCGCTCCCTGAACCTGTGGTGCGGGCTTCCAGCCTGCACCCTCCGCGGTTCATGGTCCCTGGGCATGGCCGCGGAGGCCAGGGAATCTCTCTCTGTAGGCCGCGTGCCCTCACGCGGCGCCCTGGTCATTCCTCCGTCAACCGCCGTTTGGCGTCGGCAGCAAAGGCGCCTTGCGGTTCAACTTCAAGGGCCTTTGCGAGCGCCGCTTTGCCGGGCTCCTTCTGGCCGAGCTGCAACCGGGCCAACCCGAGGGAATACCACACGTCGCCGTCCGTGGCGCGCGACCGGGCGCTCTCCTCGAGGAGTTGAGCGGCATAACGGGCGTCGCCGCGTCGTAGGCTGACCTTGCCCAGGGCCTTGGCCAGCTCGGCATCCTGTGGGTCGACCTCGCGCACCTTGCCGCCGATCTGCAACGCCTTCGCGTCATCCGTACCCAGCTCAGCCAGCAGGATCGCGATCCGTTTCATGGCGGGCGTGAAGGCCGGATAGATCGTCAGGATCCGCTCGTAGGCCTGTCGAGCCTCGGCTTTCTGACCCGCCTGCTCAACCGCACGAGCCAGCACCATCAGGGCCGGGACATGGGCGGGGTGTTGCTCGGGGACGTTGCGCGCTGCCGCCTCGAGCTGAGGCGCTTGGGCGGGTGTCTCCTCAATCACCGTCAACGCCAGAAACTGCTTCGCCGCCTCGGCTTGACCAAAAGCGGAGTTCCGCTCGAGCGCCCGCTGGATCGACTGTCGCGACTCGGCGACCCGACCCTGGCTGTAGGCGGCGACGCCGTAATCGAACAGCACCTCGGCACGATCCGGATCCAGCCGGGCCGCCTCGGACAAGAGGCTGTTGGCCCAGGCGAAGTCGCCGGCCCGGAACGCCACGCGACCCAGCGTATGGGCAATGGCCGGGTCGGCGGGCGCAAGATTGCGTGCCTGCCGGGCTAGCTCGAGAGCCTTGGCCGGCTGCCGCAATGGGCCGGCATAGAGCTGGGCCAAGGCCGCCATGGCCGGGGCCGCTTTCGGATTGATCCGCAGCACCTGTTCGTAAGCGTTGCGCGCCTTGTCCGTGGCGCCGGTCTGGACGTAGAGCGCGGCCAGGCGCTGCCACGCCACCGTGTCCTGCGGCCGATCCGCCACCCCCTTCTCGAGGATCGGAATCAAGGTCTCCGGCGGCTGGGCGGTGTTGGCGCTCAACAGGGCAAGGTACTGCTGGGCGTTCGTGCGGCCGGTGAAATTGGTGCTCAGCTCGAGGGCCCGCGCCAGGGCCTCCCGCGCCGTGGCCTCCTGTCCCGTCATGTAGCGCGCCATGCCGAGGTGATACTGGACCTCGGCCTCGTTTGGCATCCTGCCGGCGCTCTCCTGCAGCAAGGGCAGCGCGACGTCATAGGCCCCGCGGCGGTATTCGATCCAGCCCAGGGTATCCGCCACACCGGGGTCTTGCGGGGCGAGTTCCCGGGCCCGAACGGCCAGCGAGCGGGCCTGATCGAGGTCGTTCAGGTGCTCCGAGTACAGGTACGCCAGGTTGTTGAGCGCCGGCACGACGTTCGCATTCGTAGCCAGAACAGCGCTGTACGAAGCGCGGGCTTGCGGCACATCGCCGACGCGATCGTACAGCATCCCCTTCATCATCAAGGCTCCCACGTTGCCCGGGCGTTGCTTGAGGAAGGCGTCGAGTTTGGCCTGCGCCGCGGCGTAGTCCCCGCGCGCCGTGTAGAGATCGAGCAGGAGCGAGTAGGCGAGGCTGAAGTTCGGGCCGAGCTCGAGGGTCTTGTTGAGAGCCGCTTCGGCCTCGGCGACCTCGTTCCGGGCCAGGTGCACCCGGGCCAGCAAGTACATGGCGCCCGGCGACTTGGGCGCCTGTTGGATGGCGGCCTGCACCCGGCGCATCGCGTCATCGTACTTCCGATCGAGCAAATCCAACTCGACCAGTTGGTACAGCACAGCCTCGCTCTGGGGCGCGAGTTGGCGGGCTTGTTCGAAGGACTGACGTGCCGCGACGTTGTTCGTCTGGGCGCGGAGGATCAGGCCTTTCGTGACGGAACCTGCGGCGTCGTTCGTGACCATCCGCAGGTAAGTGTCCACCGCCGCCAACGCATCGTTGAGGCGACCCTGGGCTTGGTAAGCGTTTGCCAACATGAGTTGGGTGCGCGGGATGTCCGGGCGCTCGGCCTGGAACTTCTGCAGGGTCGTTGCCGCCGACGCCGGATCGCCCTGGGCCATCTGGAGATCGGCCAGCAGCAGGTTCGCCTCGACATACTGCGGTTCAAGGGCCAGGGCGCCGTAAAGCCGGTTGATTGCTTCGCCCGCGTTTCCGTTCGCCATATGGGACACCCCCAGCTCAAACGCAAGCTGCGGACTGGACGGATACCGCGTCTGGGCGCGCTGCAGGACTTCGAGGGACTGGCTGTGATTCCCCTGAGCCCGGAGCAGCCGGGCCTGCAGCAGCAACCCATCGTAGTGGGCGGGGTCCTGACGCAGCACCTTGACCACCCGGTTCGAGCACTCGACCAGGTTGTTCTCGGCGAGGGCGAGTTCGCCCAGCATGATGCCCACCGACGTGTTGTCGGGCTCGGCCTTCGCCGCGGCTTCGAGAATCTGCTTCGCCTCGTCCCGCGCGCCGGTCTGGAGCTTGTACTGCGCCCAGCGGATCCGCTCCGGCGATGTCGGCCCCGCCTGCTGCGCCGCGGCTTCGAACAAGGCGGCCGCCTCATTCGTTCGCCCCCGCGTCCAGTACAGACTGCCCAGGGCGAGTTTGGCTCGACTCGAGTCCGGGTCTAGGACCACGGCCTGTTTGAAGGACTCTTCCGCCTCCGCCAACTGACCACTTCGGAGTGCTAAGTGGCCAATTGCCAAATGAATGCCACTGTTTGCTCCGATTCGTTTACGGGCTTCCTCGAGCATGGTCAGGGCCTGGGCTAAGTCGTTGGTATCAGCCGCAGAGCGCGAGAGAATCAGAACTCCATCTACATCGGCCGGATCCTGTCTCAAAATGGCCTGGGCCTCTGCGCGTGCGGCGGTGAGGTCGCCGCCTTGGATGAAGGCTTGGCCCAAACGACGTCTTACATCGAGATTCTCCGGCCACAACGAACGGGCCTGGAGCAGGAAGGGTAGGGCCGAACTCAACTCTCCTCGATCAAACCGAAGCTGCGCCACTCGCGCGACCGCCAAGCGGTTGGTAGGCTCGAGTTTTATCACGTTCAGGTATTCGATCAAGGCCTTCTCGGAATCGCCCGCCGTAAAGTAGGCGTTCGCGCGGTCCAAATACCCAGTCTTCTTGGATTCCCTCGAACAGCCTGCGGTGAGGAGAAAGCCCGTAGCCGTGACCAGGACGCAAATGGTGGTCAGGACTTGATTCATGTTGGTAAGCTTCGCACCATCGACGCAACCAATGCCAGCACCTTTCGGAATGCCGAACCCGGCTATCCCCGCCCTGAATGGCCCATTAGGAAACCGAGTAGGCTGCCACCCAGGGGCCGCTCAGGTTCGTCGCTCATCACGTCCCGCCGTCCGGATGGGGGCGGGGCTTCGGAAGCGGTATCAAGCAAACGGGGCAGCTCCAAGCTGCCCCGTGAACTGGATGTTGTGAGACTAGTTGAGGGTTCCCTATCTGCGGCAGCGGCGGGAGACAAAGGCCAAGCCGCAGACGCCCATGCCTAGCAACATCAACGTCGCACCACCATCCGGAACGCCAATGTAGTCCTGATAGTGTGTCGCGTCGGTTGTGTTGACCCACGCGAAGAGATCGGGAGTGGGACCGTTGTAGCTACCGACGGCATCAAGCATGGCTTGCGCAGCCGTTCGGATAGAGCCGGTAGTGTTTAGCACGAAACTGCCACCCGCGAGGTTGAGGCCCACGTCAGCGTCGTTGACGGCTTCCCAGATGGCGACTTGCAGTGCGGCGGCCGTGGCTGGATTGCTCAAGGCGGTCTGGTAGTTCATCGCCCAAAGCTTCTTGACCGCCTCGGCACCGAGTGTTCCCATTGCGATTCCGCTGTTTCCCACGCTCTGCGGAGCATCCTTGAGCGCTGCCTTACTGTAGTCGTGGTAGCTCGTATCGCTAAAGTCGTACAGGTCCAAGCAGAAGCTCTTGAATTCCGAGCCTGGATTTCCGACTCGGATGACATAAAATCCTGCATACACACTCCCGCTGTAGCCGCCCGTCTGAGTAACATCCACTGCCACTGGGTTTGGCACTTGAACGTATTTGATCGGAACGCCCAACGCGCTCGGAAGCGCCACTCCGGCGGCTACCAATCCTGCGAATATGATTTGTTTCATAGCTTCTTCGTGATTTAGAATATCTTCCCCATCGTTCCCGGGTCTGGTATAGCATCCCCCATGCCAGAATCGGATCGGCAGTGCTCCGCAGGAGGCAAACCAATCCATGGTCTGGATCGTAAAATACTGTAGCGTAATGCGTTGTCAGCAAACCGTGATCATGACGCACCACGGTCTCATTTTGAAGGACGAACCGTCCACGGCATCCCCAGAGCGGACCTGAGGTGTAATCTTTTCCGACGATCGAGTGGTCGTCAACATTGGAGCCATGCAAAGACATTCAAAATCAATGGTTTATGAACTGTCCAGCACTGTAAACAAACTCGGCCCGATTGGCTTTGGATTCCCCGCGAATAGGCGGTTGCAGGGTAATTCATGGCGGTCCTGGAACGGAGAATGAGGGAAGGGGCGTGGGTGATTTCCGGCGGTCAGGTGAGCAGGTGCCGCGCTGGGGGGAGGCTGTCCCCAGACCCTCTTGGGTTTATCGCCTGGAGACTGCTCCAGCAGAAAGCGTGGAGCCGGACGGCCTTCGGGGAGAAGATTGTGCGAGAAAGGGGTGAGCCAAAAAGGCGGACGTCAAAAGGTAAGACGCGCGGTCAAAGAACATCCGTGCTCCACGGCTATCCTGGCGGCGTCAAGTTCAGCGGGCTGCGGGGACGCACGTCTTCGACGGCCGCGCTCGGCCCCTCGACTTCGCTCAGTTGATTCCGGACCGTCGCAGGGCGACGATCCGTTCAGTCACCCATCTGGATCGAGCCTCTTCACGCCGGCCTTCCCGCCGGCGTGTCGGGAGGACAGCGACGCGGCCCTCTCGCAGCCCATCCCGCTGTCGGGCGGGACCAGAAAACCGTCAGCGCCGGACCGCGTCTATTCAGTTCCCAAAGATCCGCAGTTCGTCGGTGCAGAGATCGCGTCCAGCCCTCGTGACTCACGGCCCGGTCTTATCGCCGCAGAGGGGCACTCCAGTTCCGGACTGACGTGTACAGCGGTTGGTCATGAGGGCGAGGTGCGGGGGCGACCTGACCTGCCGCATGCGGCGGTGACACCGCCGCGACTGCATCGCGAGCGATCCCGGAAGCGGTCCTGGGTCGCTAGAGCCGAAATGTGCGCGTAGCGGCCGGAGCAGGACCGCCGCGTGTCGCCCGGCACTTTCGTGGTGTAAAGAAACCCTTCCTAATCCGCGACGCGAAGTGGAGGTGCAGCACAGGATGCAAGTCACATGCTGACAGTATAATGCAATAAACATTATATTTGTATTAGGGCGCATGACTATTATGCGGTGTCGGAAGGTCTTGCAGTGATCACGGCCTCACCGGGCCAAGAGGCGTCGATGTGCCGACCGAGAAGCTTTGTATGTCATTGGACATCAATGTATTGTACGAAATGGCTCCCTACAATCGCTGGAGGTGGCACGCTCTGAGCTACAGGCATCGAGGTGTGACAGCCTGATGTCTTATCGTGGCTGCCGTTCAAATCAGAGTTGGAGTGCAACAACAAGAAAGGAAGTACATGAAGAGAGTGTATGTGTTAGTGATGGCTCTGGCTGGAACTGGCTGGATGAATGATGTTCATGCCAATCTCACGAGCATCGGTGATCCCTTCGACAGTGATAGTTGGGGGCAGGGTTTCGTCAATTCGTCGGGCCCATACTACGCATTTGACAAGATGCTAGTCAGCAGCATCTCTGGGGCGGGTTTTGAGGCTCCGGCATTCAGGAATTTCAGTACGGGGGCTGGAGCACCACCCAATCAGGCAGCGTACTATGGGCAGTCGCTGCAGGACCTACGGTAGGGGCGGACTCGTCCATCACTTTCGATGTCATTTTCAACGGCTCGAGAAGCACTGCTCTGGCTTTCGATTTCTACGCATTTCAGGGCGATGCTCTCAAGGAGGCTACGCGAGCCACGTGGAACGGATCTGGTTGGAACTTTTCCGTTTCGCCGGCAGCCCCGCCGACCGTACCTGATGGGGGAGGAACCCTTGTTCTGCTCGGTGTAGCAGCATTCGGCCTCGGCTTTCTACACAAACGGACGCCAGTGATTAGCGGCTGATATCCATCAGCAGCCACCAACTCTCGACGGATGCGGCTTGCTGCTGGGGGTGTGGCAGGAAGCCGTAAGCCGTCGGGATGCGTCCGTAGGGTCCTCGGCAATGCAGGCGTAAAGGGTTCAGCTAATGGAGGAAGGACAACGGCGTCAAACATTGACATTTGACATGTGACATTTGGCGCTGTCTCGCGACCGGTTGGCTGAGCGGAGCGAGGCGGAGGTAACAGCCTGATGGGACGCGTCAGGAGGGAGCGGGACGGAGGACGGGGTAAGGGGGAACGCACGAGCCGTTCCAGCGGAGAGGTTGCGGGTCTGATGCGTTGGTGAACAGGAGGTTGGGTGGGATCGCGAGGGGCGGTCCGCTCCGGTCAGGCGCCTGTTCTGACCGCGGCACCGCGGCCTTCACCCGCCTTCCCGTCTCAGCACTCTCTGTGTCCCGCGAGTCACTGTGGTGGAACGGCTTGGTTTGGAACCACAGAGGCGCGAGGGACACAGAGGGAGGTTGGAGGGGGACCCGTCGGCCGTCCAGAACGTCCCCGGAGTTGGACCGCGGAGAAAATGGGGTCAAACATCGTCGCCGCTCGCGGGAAGTTGACCGGGGGTGCTCACGGGAAGTTGACCACCTGGCGGGCAGCGCGAGCAGTCAGTTTCCCTTTCCAAGGAGGGAGTTTTTGGGGATTCCGAGCAGGGGTGGTTCCGAGCAGGGGTGGTTCCGAGGAGGGCTTCCGAGCAGCGATTCCGAGGAGGGTTGGCGCCGCGGCCACTGGTGGTGGTCGTCCGCAAGCCGGCGCAAGCTGGGGAGCGCGAGCGCGCTCAACCCCCTGCCCGTAGGACATCGTTCCAGTCCTTGTGCGAGGGGCGCAGGCGCTGGATGGCGGGATGCCGGGCGATCATGACCTGAGCCATCGCTTCCCCCGTGGCATCGAGGTCAAAGCCGCAGGACACGGGGCCGCCCTGGGCGAGGAGGTCGGCCAGCCAGACCGGATCGGGCCGGGCACCGGCGGTCGAGAGGCACCGAGGGTCGGGGTGCAGGGCGTGGCAACTGAGGGCGTCAATGGCCGACTCGCACAGGAGGCTCACCGCGCGCGGGGTCGTCGGGACGGCAAAGCAGCCACGGTCCTTGCGGGAACCCGGGGCCATGCCGCGCCAGGGGACCAGTCCGGTGCCCCGCAGTTCGGCACCGACCGGCTGCCCGTCGGGCCCGCGCAGGAGGAAGACGGCGTTGGCGCGGGCATCGGCGTAGAGGTTGCCGGTGGCGATCAAGGGGTCGAGCAACGCGGGGGGCAGTCGCCGTGGCTCGACCAGGTAACGCCGGACGTGAGCGAGGTGTTCGGGCGTCGGCTCCGGCAACCGCAGCGGCGGTCTGGGCGGAGGGCTCACCGGCGGGATCGGGCTCGTCGCGCCGTGCCGTTCCAACCACTCCAAGGCCTGGCCAAAGCCGACGCCGTGGAGGTGCATCACCAGATCGATGGCCCCGCCACCCCCACCGCCGAGGTTCCAGTTGATGAACTGGGCGCCCGTGACGGAGAGGACGCCCTGGGCCGTGTGCCACTTGTGGGGATCGGCCCGATCCGGAACCGCACCGGAGCGGCGCAACCCCACGCTCAGGGGAAGGGCCCGCAGTCGGTTGGCCCGCTCCTGCCAGGTCATGGGTCGGGGAGAGCTTGCCGCGCAGGGTGACACACTCCCGCAGGTTGAAGACATGGCTGGTTTCGGTGAGCCGGTCAATCAGGGCGGCGGTGAGGTGATCGTTCTTGAGGAAGGAGCCCCAGTCGCTGAAGCCCAGGTTGGAGGTCAGGAGCGTGGATTTCTTGCGGTGACGCTTTTGCATGAGGGTGAAGAAGAGGCCCACCTGGACGGGCTCGACCTCGACGTAGCCGATTTCATCGATCAGGAGCAGGTCCCAGCGCAGATACTTCTGGAGCACCGCTTCCTGGGCGTGGAGGGCGACGGCGATAGAGTTCGGCGACCAGGTCGGCGAAGAGGACGTACCGACCGGTGGCCCCGCGCTGGATGGCCCCGACCAGGAAGCTGGAGGCCAGGCCGGTCTTGCCACAGCCGGTGCGGCCCAGCCAGATGATGTTCTGGGCCTTGGCCAGGAAGTCCAGGGTGTCGTAGAGGGCGAAGATGGCTTTGCGGTTGAGCTTGGGCTGGCGGTCGAAGGGAAGGTTTCGATCGTCAGGGCTCGGGCAGACGGGCGCGCCGCAGGCGCTGCTGCCAGGCGCGGTCGCCCTGGAGACGGTACTCCTCTTCCACGATGTGAGTGAGCAAGGCGGCATGGGACATCCGCTGGCGGGCGGCCTCTTGGAGGTCCTGGTCCCAGTGCTTGGCCAGGCGGGGCAGGCGCAAGGCACGCAGTTTGGCTGGAGTTCGTCAGTCATCGTAGGCGGTGAGGTTGGGGGTTTCGGTGAGCGCGCCGTCCTGGTAGGCAGGACGGTCGCGAAAGGACTCATCAATGGCCGGCAGGGGGAGCTGGCCGGGCGTGGCCTGCCGACGAGGTGGGCGAGGCGTTCGAGGGTCTTGAGCTCGGGGAGGCGATAGCGGTGGGCGCGCTCGACCGCCCGGACGAAGAGCTCGGGACTCATCCGTTGGCTCAACGCCCAGAGTCGGCGCAGGGTCTGGTGACGCAGGTGTCCCGGGGTGGCCAGGAGGAAGTCCACATACGCGCTGACCGTGGGGGCCAGGGCGCGCAAGCGCTTCTCCTCCTCGTCGCTGGGCTGGGGGCGATGCCGCGGCTGGGCGTGGGCGGCGGGTTTATCGGGCGGATCGAACTGCTGGTTACGGACGCCGTCGGGGCCAGGGCGTATTGGATGGCGAGCTGGCCCGCCACGTAAATCTGGAGCTGGTCCTCGTAGCGTAACACCGTGAGGCGACCGCGGCCGGTGCCGGGCACCCAGTAGTAGTTGGCGTCCACGGCGACATAGCCGTATTCGTCCACGCTCCGTTCCAGGATCAGGTAGGGCGCGGGCAGGTAGGGCGGCAAGGGCTGGAGGAAGTGCACTTCGTGTTCGAAGGCTTGGGCGGGAATGAGGCCGGCCTTGCCCTGGGGCCGTTGCTCCATCCGCACCGTCGACCAGTCCAGGGCTTGGCGATTCAAGTCTGCGAGGTTCTCGAAGGTGCGGCCGGGCAGGAAGTTGGTCTCGACGGTGGAAAAACTCCTCTCCTCGCCGGCCTTCCGATCACTGTGTCCGCGGGCGTGGCAGAGGAACCGAAAGCCATAGGTTTTGGCGAAGGCCTCCATCTCCGGGACCATCACCGCCTGCGCGCCCAGGCCGCGCCACCGGGCGAGGTTGGTGTTGTCGATGACACAGACCGGAGGCGCGTAAGCCCAGTGCACCAGCGCCCGGTGCAGGAAGCACTTCATCCGGAAGCGGTCGAAGACGCGGTAGAACTGCAGGTAGCGGCGCTTGGGTACCGCAGGTAGAGAGCAGGCTGGCCTGCAGCTTGGTCGGCACCCCGCTCAGCAGGACGGTGAAGGGGGCTGGTGTCGTGCTGCATCTCGGCCCCCGGCTCGTCGGGCACCCGTTGACAACGGGTGGCCAGGGGCTAGCCGATCCCCACTGCCGCAGCCAACGCGTGAGCGTCGAGTACTGACGTCCACCCCGTGCTCCTCGCGCAACTTTTCCCACACGCGCTGCACGTAACCGTCGCATTGCGTGTAGAGGTGGCGCACCAACTCCGGGTCCAGGGGCGGGACAAAGGCGCGGCGCGGCGACTCCCTTGTTGCGCAATGGCGCGGCGCACGGCCTGGCGGCTGACGGCCAGTTGCCGGGCCATCTGCCGGATGGAGAGGCCTTGCTGGTGGAGTACAAAGAGGGCTTTACGCTTGTCCGGTGTGATCATGGAGTTGACGCAAGGTGCGCAGGAACGCGGTCGTCGGGCCGAGCAAGGCGGCGGTAAGCAGATTGGCTTGGGCGCGGAAGGCCGCACTCTGCAGTTTGGGGTCCTGACTTTTGGCCAGGACCCGGAGCATCGCCTTCTGGGTCTGTTCCAGGTCCTGGAGGAAGACGCGTTCCAAGTCGCTGCAACCGTCCGGGTCCGGGGGGGCCGCCTCCAGGTGCTGCAGGGCCCAGGTCAGGTGGCCCGCGAGCAGTTCCTGCCGGAACGAGGAGGGGCCGCGGAAGAAGCCGTGCGCCAGCCCTTCGATCTGACGCACGCTCAGCCGGTGGCCACGGAGGGCGCCGATGAACTGGTCCAAGTCGGCGGCGGTGACGCTCCTTAGACGCCTAAAGGGGCGCAGGGTGTAGAGGTAGGCGTACACCGGGAAGGCCCCGGCGAAGAGCGCGTCCCGCACGACCGGGCTCAGTTCCCGCAGCAAACCCAGGCGGACGGTGACCCAGGCCGGGCTGCGGCCCAGTTCCCGGGCGATGTCGGCGGGCGCCAGACCGCGCTCGGTGTGCAAGTCATCGACGAAGCGCGCTTGTTCCAACAAGCTCAGGGCGTGTTGGCGGTCGGCGCGCAGGAGTTGGAGGATGCCGGCGACCTCGTCGGTGCCCCACGACGCAAAGGGCACCACGTGCAGGTGGAGGGTGCGGGCACAGCGGGCACGCTGGAAGCCGTCCAGCAGGATGGGGGTCGTGTCGCGGATGACCCCCACCAACGGTTCCTGGATGCCCGCTTGGGCGATGGCCGCCAAGAGGGCTGCCTCGCGGCGCGGTTGGCGCAGCCGATAGCCCTCGTAACGCAGGTCCAAAGCTGCCAGTTCGAGGTCGGTGACCCCGCTCGGCCCGCGCTCAGGGAGGTTCTGCATGCAGCCAGGCCACAGTGTGGTCAATCCGGCGCGTGCGGGCCATGCGGTGTTGTCTCAGGGCCCGGAGCAGCATCGCCACGACCTCCGTCAGACTCACCGGACGCCCCTCGATCAGACCGCTCACCATCTGCAGATACGGGAGCATCGTTCGCGGCCAGGCCGAGGGCAGTTGGTCGGCCGGAGGCGGCGGAGGCGGCGGGGGTGGCGGTGACGGTGGGGCCAGGCGAGCGGGCGTTTTACGGCGCCGGGCGTTGAGCGCCCGTTTCTTGTCCCGGCCCGCTTCCTCCCCGTAATAGGCCGCCGTGCGTTGATTACACTGGCGTCGGCGATGCGCCGCTCGACAGCCGAAGGGACAGCCCAAATCCCGCCGCCCCGCGTTGCGCGGGTGCGTCAGAAAGAAAATCCCGCAGTGCCGACAGCGCGTCCGGCACCGGCGCAACTCAGGCTGGGCCCGCAGCACCGATCGCAGCACCGCGTAGTACGCGAGCACCAAGCCGAGGACCGGACCGGCTCGATACCAATCTTCGGCGAACCGAAAATGGACCGCGATCTGGATTGCCAAAAACCCAGGTTCTGGCTATGAACACCGACGTTGTTTAAGCGCCCCTTGTCTTACGGAAACGGCCCCGCGCTGTCGAGGTAGGGCAAGGGGTTTTTCTTAGGCCCCCGTCCCGCTCCCTCCCTGGAAAGGCAAGCCCCTCGCCGCCAGGTGGTCAACTTCCCGTGAGCACCCCCGGTCAACTTCCCGTGAGCGACAACGCAAACATTGACATTTGACATTTGTCGCTGCCTCCTGACCCCAGCGCTGCTTGCGGATCGGGTAGGGGAAGGGCGGTTGACAGGCTGCAGTGTCGCGGCACAATTGAGACATGTCCGAGCTGTTCAGGTGCCGAATAGACCGTGGCTTGATGGAAGCCGCTCAGCGGGTCGCGGCCGAGATGGGGACGACGCCGGGTGAAGTGGTCCGGTTGCTGTTTGTGCAGATGGTCAAGCGGCGGAGCATCCCCTTCCCGTTGACGGCAGACAGTCCCGAGGACGAGGTCGTGGGACCAGCGCGACGCCGGGCAGAGCTCTTCGACGAACTGCATGAAGGCCAGCCCGCAGCCAGGTGAGGTCTGGCATGTGGACTTCGGGTATGACGCGAAGCCCCGGTACTGCCTGGTGGTCTCCGTGCCGGACCCGGCGGTGCGTCTGGCCATCGCCTCGGTGGTGCAGTTGACCACACACTACGGTGGGACGCCCTACGAAGTGACTCTGCCGCGCGTGCCTTGGCTGCGGGAGCAAAGCTACTGCAACGCGCAAAGCGTGCAGCCGGTGAAATGGGTCGAGTTTGTGCGCCGGGCCGGGCAGGTGGATGCTCGCGTGCTTGCCGAGGTCCGGGCGGCACTGGGCCTCTGGCTGAAGAGCTCATCGGGCTGAACCTATAGGGTCAGATCGGTACATCTGACATTTGTGGCTGCGTCCCGGCCGGCTGGCTGAGCGGAGCAAGGCGGGGGTGAAGGCGTGATGGGACGCGTCGCGAGGGAGCGGAACGGAGGACGGGGTAAGGGGGAACCCACGACCCGTTTCAGCGGAGAGGTTCCGTGTCTTATGCGTTGGTGAATAGGAGGTTGGGATGGTTCGTGAGTGGAGGTTAGCCTCACTTCCCTTTCTGTTCGGCCGAAGTCGTTGGGCTGCAGGGCAACCGCCGCAGACTACTTGCTACGCGGGCGCCCAGGAGGGCGCCGAGGCGAAGAGCGGCAGCAGACCCAGCTTGTCCAAGACCTCATTCAATTCGCTGGGCACGTCGGTCACCAGCGTCTTGAGCGGCTTGCCCTCCACGGCCAACTGCCCCAGCCGAATGGCCTGCAATTGGCGTAGCAGGTTATGCACTTCGATCTTCTGGTCCTTCGCCCGCCACTGCACCCCCAGCTTGGCCGTGAGCCAATACGCCAGAAAGCAGATCCGCACGTGGTTGCGCACCCGGTCCGGCCGCCAGTGAAACACCGGCCGCACGTCCATATACGACTTCAAGTGACAGAAGGCGTCCTCCACCTCCAGCAGGTTCTTGTAGTGTCCCAAGACCCCGGCACTGGGAATCTGTTCGGCCGAGGCGTTGGTCCCCAGCACATAGAGCCCGTCCAACCGACCCTCTTGGTCCACCACCTCCGCCCGCCGACTCCATTGGATCTGTCCCTGGGGGTCCACGGCGTACGCGAAGTACTTGTGGGCTTTGAGGCGCTGGAGCGCCCGCCCGACTTGGCTGGCCAACTTCTGCGCGTTGGGCTTCTTGCGCCGCACCGCCGCTAAGCGCGTCAACTCCGCCTCCGCCTTGGCCAAACGGCTCTGCCGCCGTTCCCGGTCCCGTTGCTGCCGCCAGGTCCCTCCCGCAATCACATAGCGCTTTCCCTCGTGCACGATTTCCATCAGATCGGTCCGATCCCAGAGCTCGGGCGTTGCCGCCTCCGGGGCCTGGGCGACCAATTGCCGGAGCACTTCGCTGGACAGGCGCGTCACGTACTGGAACCCCAGTTCCTCCAGCGCCGCCAGATTGACCTTGCTGCTCATCCCCCATCGAACACGAAGACCGCTTCCCGGATGCCAAAGCGCCGACGCAACGTGGCCAGCAATCCCTGCAGCGTGGTCGTGTCCGCCCGGTTGCCACGCAGCACCTCGATGTGGAGGGGCACGCCTTCGGGATCGGCCGCCACCGCCAAGAGCACTTGAGGCCGATCCTCCCGATGGTCCCGGCTGTGGCCATAGCGGCTGATCCCGGCCGGTCCCCCGCCCTCGAAGTACACGCTGGTCAGGTCGTAAAGCACCAGGGAGACCCCGTGCGGAAAGGCTTCCCCGAAGAGCGTGCGCTCGATCGGCACCCAGCGGCCGTTGAGTTCATCCATCGCGGCATACAGATCGTCCTCGTCGAAATCTTCGCTGGCCTGGTCCAGCCCGCAGGCCGCCGCCAGGAGCGTGCCCCGCGCCTGGTCGACCAAGGCGAGCTTGGCGCTGGGGAAGAGAATGCGGGCGAAGATCATCGCCTGGAGCAGGCCCGCCGCCCGGCGCGAGGAGACCGCGACCAGGAGTCGATCCAGACGGAACTGGTCCCAGGCTTGGCGAAGCACCGCCAAGCCCCCGTGGCTGCGGGCACTGGGTAAGGAGAGTTGGTCGGCGTCGACGAAGCGGCGGCCCTTGAGGGACTGGGCAATGAGCTGGCGGGTGGGCTCGGGCAACGCGGTGATGTTGCAGACGGTGCGGGAGCGGGGGCCTTGGGGAGTGCGGAAGGACTCGCGGATCAGGTAGGTGAGGTAGGTGTGGCCGGCGCGGTGGCACGTGGTGGTCTGGACGAACATTACGGGCTACACGATGCGCCATTCATAACAACTATACAAGCACAATCTCACAAAAGTACTTGCTACACATTCGGGCGAAATAGGCACTTTTGTTGGCTTTTCCGCGATCCCCACGGGAAGTCAGGTTAGCGCCGGTGAGGCGCCCATTCTGACCGCGGACCTCGGCCCTCCACGGCCTTCCCGTCTCGGTACCCTCTGTGTCCCTCGAGTCTCTGCGGTGGAACGGCTTGGATTGAAACCACAGAGGCGCGAGGGACACAGAGGGAGGTCGGAGGGGGACCCGTCGGATATCCAGAACGGCTCCGGCATTGGACCGGTAGAGTAGAGAGGAGAGCACGGGATGAAAGGTCCGAGGACCAATGACCGCCGCTCCCCTCTCCCTCGTCGAACCGGACATGGAGATTTCCCCCATCCGGCTCTCGCCAGAGTCGTCTCTTCCAGAGCGCATTCACAAACGAACCAGTCCCAACCGCTCCAAGTGCGCGTACAGGCTGACCCCCTTGCGGGCCCGCCAGCCCCGTTGACTGCGCCGCTGCAGATGCTGGCCCAACCGACACCGCACGAAGTGGTTCAGGTGCCGAAACACGTTCCGCGGGTAGCCGAGCCCAAAGTAGTGTCTGGCAGGAAACTCACGATTCTGGTTTGGAAAACGTGCCAAGTGGATCCCATGTTGGACGTCGAGCCCTCTAAACTATTCAGCGTCCCTTTTTGTGGCGATGTGTAAGTCTTTTTGTCGATGATGGCTCTGTTTCTGGGCAGACCCCTCCCGTTGATGCCCCGCTGCCTGCCGCCGCCGGCGCCGCCTCAGGCGGCGGCGCGCAGCTCGGTTCGCCGCCGCGCTTGCTCGAGCAACTCCCGCCCGATCTGATGCAGATTGAAGGCCAGCACCCCATAGCCCACATAGCGCTGATACGCCGCCAACCCCACATCCAAACACCGGTCCAGCCCGTGATGCTCCAGCGCCGCAATGTCACTCTCCACCGCGCTGTGTTGCCGCCGCAACGCGACAAACGGCTTCGTGCTCTCGGCCGCCGCTTCCGCCGCGTTCTTTCGCCCCCGCTTGGGCATGACCACCTGCGGGATGTAGAGCTCGAGCAACGCCCGGTCGGCGGCCCGCGTGAACCCTTTGTCAAAACTCAGGCTCGCGATCGCCCCCACCCCGTAACGGCCCAGCAGCCGATCGGCCACCGGCACGCTCTGATCCACATCCACCTCGCCGATCAGCACGGCGTAGTCCTGGATCAACCCGTGTTGATCGCTGCCCACCAGCAACCGATGCCCGAGCTCCACGCTCGGACGCTGCTTGCCCTTGGTGATCCATTCGGTGTGCGGCTCGAAGAGCGAATACACCTTCTCGCTCGCCGCAATGCGCTCCCCTGCAAGAGGCGGCGATCCACCAGGTCAATGTGCTTGTCGAGCATGATGTGGAAGTAGGCCAACGCCTCCCACTGGCTCCCCACGATCGGCTGCTCGCACAGGCCCAGCAGGCTCGCGCCGACCTTCGCCGACAACTCCCGCGCCACCGCCAGGTAGTCGCTCACCACCCCGTGGACGCGGACCGCCTTGTCGGCGCCGCCCCCGAAGGCCGCCTGGCTGCTCATCCGCTCCAGCGCTTTCAAGCGCCGCCGCCAGTCCTGGGCCTTGCGCCAGCCCGGCAGCTCATGGTCCGCGCGGTACTTCTCGATCAGGTCCACACACTTGCGCCCCGCGTCCCAGAGCAGGTTCAAGTCGGTGGGGAAATGCACGTCGGTTTCCAGCACGTAGCTGTCCACTTTGATGGCCAGCGGCTCGGCTGGCGCGCCCGCTTTTTTTGCGAACACCGAGCGTCCCGCCGCCGCCACCAGCGCATTGATCTCCTGGAGCAGGGCCTCGTCCACCAACGCCACGTTGTCCCGCAGCGTCTGGTGGTTGAACACCTTGGCCCCCTGGCCCCAGGGCGTCTGCGCCACGCCCAGCATCTGCCGCAGCAACGTGTCGTAGTTGGCGATGTGTTCGAGGCGGTCGTAATCGGCGTCCAAGCCCAAGCGCACCACCCCCAGCACCAGGATCTGCCACAGGTCCATCCCGGTCCGGCCCGTCGCCTTTTTGTCGCCCAGGATCTTCGCCTCCAACCGGCCCAGGATGTCGGCCTTGAGCGTCGGGTGCCTCCAGATCCACTGCAGCCCGGCCAGGATCGGGGGAGTTCATCGCGGCTCTGGAGCGGGAGGAGGACCTTCTCGATCGGGGTCAGGTTCAGTGCGGGTTCAGCTTCGAATCGTTGGCGCATGGCGGCGAATGTTCGGTGGTTTCGGTCACCCGGGATGCGGTATCAGCCCAAAAACCTCGAGTGACACCCCGAAATGGTCGCAATATTCATGCCAGATATTGATTCTAACGTATTTGGCCCCAAGATATTACATGTTTCAAATCAGTCACAAAGTAGTTGGCCCAGCCCCGCAGGTGACGGTTCAAGCGCCCGACCAATTCCGGCAGCGGCGTGTGGCATTGCTGCGGACTGATCAACCCCCGCAACGTCTCCCGTTCCCGCGCCACCGCCTTGCGCGAGGGCATCAGGTTCCAGTAACGCTGCGGGCGGCCATACGGGTCGCGGTCCTGCCGAAACGTGTAGCCCAGAAAATCCAGGCTCTGGCCCGGTTGCCGCAGATCGAGCACGCGGGTTTTCTCCCGGTTGATCTGCAACCCCAGCCAGCCTTCCAGCTTGCCCTCGAGCCAGTCGCGCAGACGCGGACTCACGTACCGCGCCAACACCACGAAGTCGTCCGCATAGCGGACCAGCTTCGCCTTGGCCCACTGCGCCGGCCCGTCCGCCCGATGAAAGACGTGGTCGAACCAGTGCAGATACACATTGGCCAGCAGCGGACTCAGGACCCCGCCTTGCGGCGTGCCCCGCTCATTCCGCTGCACCGTCGGGGGTTTCCCGTCCTTGGGCGGCTCCACCACCGGCGCCTTCAGCCATTGTCGGATCAATCCCAGCACCGAACCGTCCACCACGCGCATCCGCAGACAGGCGATGAGCTTGTCGTGGGGAATGCTGTCGAAGTAGCCGGCCAGGTCCGCATCATACACCGCCGCCTGCACCACCCGGTCCCGCACCGTCGGAATGCCCAGCGGTCGCCATTTCCCGTTCGCCTTGGGGATGTACACCCGCCGCACCGGTTGGGCTCGGTAGGTCTTCTCCCGCAGGCTGCGTTGCAGTTCGTCCAGAAAGGCGGCTTCGCTTTCCGGCGTCGCCCCGATCTGTTCGATGCTCACTTGGTCCACGCCCGGTGCCCCGCCGTTGCGCCGTACGGCCGCCCACGCGGCTTCCAGCACTTCCGGCCGACACACCAGGCCGTAGAGACTGTAGAAGCGGAATCGCTTCTGCTGCTTGGCTTTCTGGCCCAGCTTCTGTCTCAGTTCCCGGAGGTTCGGCGGCAGGATCGCTTCCCGAAAGGTCAGCTCCTCCACCACCGGTTCTGTCGTAGGCACTTGCATACCAATCAGCCCCCGGCACCTCTGACTCGGCTTGACTCTGGCCAGGGCTCCTTCGCTCCCCTCCGACTTGATCGAAGGTTCTTCGCTACTAGTGTAGTGTCTCAGAAATGGCTGGAGTTATTTTTCCTTTGTTTTCCGCATTCGGGCGCGGGTACAACCGGGCTTGATCCGTTCCAGCGTCTGCCGGCACCGGCTCAGTTTCTGGAGGATGGACTCTACGGTGGCCGTCCACACGAAGGGCTTGGGCGCGTGGTTCCAGGCGGCCAGGAATTCCTCGATGGCCTTCTCCAAGTCCTCGACGCTGACAAACACCCCCCGGCGGATGCGTTTGCCGGTCAACTCCCCAAACCAGCGCTCCACAAGATTGAGCCAACTCGAACTGGTCGGGACGAAATGAGGGACGAAACGGGCGTGGCGTTTGAGCCAGCGTTGCACTTTGGGGTGTTTGTGCGTGCCGTAGCGTCGCCGCTCACGAGAACTGACCCGGGTGTGCTCATGAGAAGTGAGCCACCTGGGTGAAGGGCAGAGGGATTTCCTTTCCAAGGAGAGAGGATTGAGTTCCGCGGAGGGAGGCGGGGAGGAGCGAGGGCGAGGGAACCCGAGGGACTCAGGCAAGGTGGAGACGCAGAACGTCGTTCCAGTCTTTGGCCGGTGGGCGGAGTCGGCGGACCGCAGG
Organism: Verrucomicrobiota bacterium; assembly: GCA_027493615.1. Lineage (GTDB taxonomy): Bacteria > Verrucomicrobiota > Verrucomicrobiia > Limisphaerales > J093 > DSVZ01. The sequence goes on along the minus strand of JAOSKK010000011.1, from coordinate 4,553 downwards.
ATGAAGCAGGATCAGGCGTTGGGCCAGGGCGTCGCCGGTGGGATCCGCGTCGAAGCCGCAGAAGATGGGCAGGCCCAAACGGAGCAAGACGGTGAGCCAGGCAGGGTCGGGTCTGGCGCCGGAGGTGGAGAGGCAGCGAAAGGCCGGATGAAGGACGTGGCAACTGAGGGCGTCGATGGCCGATTCGCAGAGGACGATGGCGTCCACGGAGGCGGTGGACACCGAGAAGCAGCCGTGATCTTTGCGGGAGCCTGGAGCCATGCCGCGCCAGGACACCGAGGTGGTGCCGCGCAGTTCGGCGCCGACCGCGGTGGCGGGGGTGTCGCCCAACAGGAAGACGGCATTGGCCCGTGCGTCCGCGTAAAGGATCCCCGCGTGAACGAGCGGCGTGAGCAACGGGCGCGGCAGTCGCCGCTGTTCGATGAGGTAACGTTCAACGCGGGGCCAGTGGTGGACGGACGGAGGCGGAGCGTCAGCGCCCGGGGTGCCGGACGGAAGGCGGGTTGGACCGAGGGCCCAGGACCAAAATGATCTTCCAACCATTGCAGGGCTTGGCCAAAGCCGAACTCTTGCACGTGCATGACCAAGTCGATGGCGCCGCCGCCCCCGACGCCTTGGTTCCAGTTGATGAACTTGGCGCCGGTGATGGAGAGAACGCCGCGGGCGGTGCGCCACTTGGCCCGGTCGCCGGGATCGGGGGTGGCCTCCAACGCCGCCAGGACGACCGGCAGCGGCAGGGCGCGCAGGCGCTCGGCTCGGGCACGCCAGTTCACGGCTCGGTCATCCGGGGGCGCAGGCTGACACAGTCTTTCATGTTGAAGACGTGGCTGGATTCGGTCAGCCGGTCGATCAAGGCGGCGGTCAGATGGGGGTTCTTCAGGAAGGAGGCCCACTCGCTAAACCCCAGGTTGGAGGTGATGAGGGTCGAGCGCTGTCGGTGGCGTTTCTGCAGGAGGGTGAAGAAGAGGCCGACTTGCGCGGGCTCGGCTTCGACGTACCCAATTTCGTCGACCAAAAGGATATCGTATTGGAGATAGCGACGAAGGACACGCGCCTGAGAACGATCGGCCTGGCGGAGCGGTGCAGTTCGTGCAGCAGATCGGCAAAGAGCACGTAACGACCGCGCGCTCCCTGATGGATGGCCTGGATGAGGAAGCCCGTCGCCAATCCCGTCTTCCCGACCCCGGTGCCGCCCATCCAGAGGATGTTTTGTTTGTCTTTGAGGAAGGCCATGGAGTCGTAGAGGGCCAGGATCTTCTTCTGGTTGAGCTTGGGCTGGCGATCGAAGGGAAAGGTATCCAGAACGAGCTTCTCCGGGATTTGGGCCAGCTTGAGGCGCTGCTCACGGGCCTGGTCGCACTTGAGCCGGTATTCCTCCTCGATGACGCGCGTGAGCAACCGGGCGTGCGAGAGATTGGATTGAGCGGCGGCTTTCAAGTATTCCTCCCAGCGAGCCAGCAGGCCCGTCAGGCGGAGGTATTTCAACTGCGCCGCCAGGGTGTCAGTCATCATAGCGCGAGAGGTCGGGCGTGTCGGTGAGGGAGCCCTCCTGATAGGCGGGGCGTCTTTCCAGCTCGGGATCGACCAGGGGCTCGGGCAGCGCGGGGTCGTCCAGGAGCAACCGGGCGATACGTTCCAGCGTCTCCAGGCTGGTGATGTGGTAGCGGTGGGCCCGCTCCACAGTGCGCCGGAACAGCGCACTGCCCCAGCGTTGGTGGCGCGCCCAGAGCCGGCGCAGGAACTGGTGACGCAAAAGACCCGGGGTGCCGAGGATGAAGTCGACGTAGGCGGCCACTTCCGGAGCCAGGGCGCGCAAACGTTTTCCTCTTCATGACTGGAGAGGTGGAGGTGGCGGGGACGATAGCGCGCCGGTTGGCCGGGAGCGCGCACGATCTGGTTCTTCACGCCCCAGGGCGGCAGGGCGTATTGGATCACCGAGCGACGATCCTGGCAAAGGACCACGTGACGGAGATAGCGCAACACCTGGACCTGCCCCGGCCGGTGCCGGGCACTTCGTAGTAATTGCCGTCGACGGCGACAAAGCCGTATTCGTCGATGGAACGATCCAACAGTTGGTAAGGCGCCGGGAGGTGCCGGGGCAGTGGCGTCAGGAACTGGCGTTCGTATTCGAAGGCCTGAGCGGGAATGAGGCCGGCCTTGCCTTGGGGCCGCTGTTCCATCCGCACGGTCGACCACGCCAGGGCTTGGTGGTTGAGATCCTCCAGACTGGTAAAGGTGCGCCCCGGGATGAAGTTGGTTTCGACGGTCAGGAAGCTGCGTTCCTCGCCCGCTTTCCGATCCGAATGCTTGGGCGCATGGCACAGGAACTTGAAGCCGTAGCCGCGGGCGAAGACTTCCATCTCCGGGACCATCACCGCGTTGGCGCCCAGCCCGCGCCAGCGTGCCAGATTGGTGTTGTCGATGACGCAGACCAGCGGCGCATAACCCCAATGCATCAAGGCCAGATGCAGGAAGCACTTCAGGTGAAAGCGATCGAAGAGGGGGTAGAACTGCAAATACCGGCGCTTGGAATACCGCAGATAAAGCAGGCTGGCTTGGAGCCGGAGCCGCTGCGTGCCCACGAGCACCGTGAACGGGCTGGTGTCGTGCTGCATCTCCGCCCCGGGTTCGTCGGGAACCTTTTGACAGCGCGCCGGACTCGGGCCGGTGATGCCCAGATCCCGCAGATGCCGCGTCAGGGTCGAGTATTTGACGGTAATGCCGTGTTCTTCGCGCAGCTTTTCGGTCATTCGTTGAGCGTAGCCCTCACACTCCTGGTGCAGTTGGCGCAACAGGTCCGCATCCAGCACGACCCGCGGGGGGCGAATGGGCGGGGGCATCTGCCCGGACTGGGCGATGATGTGCCGCACGGCGTTGCGACTGAGTCGGAGTTGCCGGGCGATGGCCCGCTTGGAGACCCCTTCCTGATGCATGAGGAAGACCGCTTGACGTTTATCCGCAGTGATCATGGAGTTTTTGGATGGTTTTGGTGAAGGCCGGCAACCGGGACAATAACCCGGCGCACAGCAAATGGGCTTGGGCGCGAAACGGACGGCTGGAGAGCCGGCTGGAATCGGCGCTCTTGGTCATGAGGCGGACCAGGATCCTCTGGGCCTGCTCCAGATCCGCGACCACCCGGCGTTCAAACTCGCTGCACCCGTCCGGATCCTCGGGCAACTCCTTGAGTTGTTGCAGCGGCAGGGCCAGATGCCCTTGGCGGATCTGCTCCCGCAACGACTCCGGGCCGCGGAAAAACCCGTGCGCCAACTGCTCGATTTGCCGGGCACTGAGTTTTTTGCCGCGCAACGCCGCCACGAACTCGTCGATGGCCGCCGCGCCGTTTAGACGCCTAAACGGGCGCAGGGTGTAGAGGTAGGAGTAAACCGGGAAGGTCCCGTCGAAGAGCGCACCGCACACCAGCGGACTCAGTTCCGCCAGCACGCCCAGGCGCAAACTCACCCAGGCCGGGCTGCGCCCGACCTGCTGGGCGATCTCGGCCAGGCTCAGGCCGCCCGTGCCCTTGAGCTCATCCAGGAACCGGGCCTGTTCGAGCAACGACAACGCGTGATCGTTGGACGCGCGCAACAACCACACGATGCCGGCGGTTTCGTCCGCGGCCAGCGCCACGAACGGCACCGTGGCCAGATGCAGCTTTGGGCGCAGCGCAGGCGCTTGAAGCCGTTGAGCAGGATCCGCACGCCAGCGACGTCCACCCCCTGCAACGGTTCCTGGATGCCGCTCGCGGCGATCGCCGACAAAAGCCGGGCCTCCGCTGCCGGCGATCGGAGCCGGCAGCCCTCGTAACGAAGATCCAACTGGGCCACTTCCACCAGCGCGGTGGTGCTCGAACGGCGTTCGGGATGTTCAGGGCGGTCGTTCATTGAACCAGGCCACACCCTGATCCAACCGACGCGTGCGCACCATGCGGTGTTGTCTCCGCGTCCGCTCCAGCATCCCGATGACCTCCCAGCGCTCGACCCGTCGCCCTTCGATGAGCCCCACCAGCACGCACAAATACGCCAGGATCCGCCGTAACGATGGCGAAGCCCGATCCCCAAGCCAGGGATGCTTTCCTCCCACGTGAGCGCCGTTGTCCGTTGAGGGCCTGCTTCTTCACCTTGCCCTCCGGCTCCCGGTAATACGCCACACTGCGCCGCGTCGACTCTCGCCGCCGATGTTCCCGGCTACAGCCAAAGGGACAGCCCAAATCCTCCCGCCCGGCGTTGCGCCGGTGCGTCAGAAAGAAGATCCCGCAGTGCCGGCATCGGGCCTGGCACTTCCTCAGCCAGGGCTTGTTCCGCAACACCGATCGCAGCTCGACGTAGTACGCCAACACCACCAGCGCCACCGCCCCATCCCGATACCACCTCCGGTCGAATCGAAATCCCGCCGCGATCTGGGTTGCAAAAAGCCAGGCTCTCGCTATGAACACTGAAGTCTGCTAAAGCGCCCTTGTCCTACCCAAAACGGCCCTCGGCCGTCGAGGTGGGGCAAGGGTTTTCTGCTTCCGCGACCTCCCCTTGGAATGGAAATCCTCCCGCCCTTCACCCAGG
>JAOSKK010000010.1 GCA_027493615.1 Verrucomicrobiota bacterium | reverse complement strand
TCAGCGCCCAGTGCGGTGACCAGGGCCGCGTTGGTCAGGGTGTAGGGGCCGGCCCGGTTCACGTAGAGCGTCGCCTTCGGGACCCCGCCGGCGCGCAGCTCGAGAACCGCCTGGTCGGCGCGGCATTCCAGGTCAACCTCGGGCTCGGCTTCATCCCGGCCCTCGCTGGTCAGGTCCCAGTCCAGGACCACATCCTGGCCGGTCGAGTAGGTCGGGGCCACGCCGTCCCCCGTTGGCGGTCAGGTTGGCCGGACCCAGGGGCCGGTACGCACGCAGATAGATCGGGTGGGTGATCTTGGCCACGTCCTGCAGGCTGACTTCCTGGTGCAGCATCCGGGGCTGGACCTTCAGCCCGACCTGGATGGCGCCCTTCGGGGTGTTCCACTCGAACAGGGGCAGGTCCCCGAGCTGGACGCACCAGCATTCCGCCCCGACAGCATGGGTCCGGCGGACCGTTCCGAACTGCCCCCGGACGAGGTGGACCCGATACCGGCCGGCGGACACCAACGTCGGCGACCAGCCCAGCAGGATCTCATCCCCCAGGAAGATCAGGAAGCGCCGGGCGCTCACGCCCTCATCGAACGGCATCCAGTCGAGATCATCATCCGGGCTGGTGAACGTCACGTCGAGGCCGTCCTCCACGTAGAACAGGCCCGTCGAGGCCAGGCCGGCATTCAACGTGCCCCGACGGCCGAACACGGCGTTCTCACCGACCGACGAGAAGCTGTTGGTGGATCGCTCCCACCAGAGCGTCCAGGCGTTCGAGAGCGTCTCCCCGCGGGCCGGGACCACCAGCAGCCTGGCGGCCGTCTTGCCGGTCCAGACCAGGGGCAGCTCGAACACCAGCACGTCATGGCAGGGCTCGGGAGCGTACAGGATGGGCGTCAGCGGTGAGTCTGCCGGCACCGAGTAGTCGTTGACCATCAGGTGGGCGGAGTCCTCCCGGACGGTCAGCATCACGTGGGGCGCTTCCGGTCCGGGCACCTCGACCCCGAGGACCCGGAAGAGCACGTCATCAATCCCGGCCGTCGGGTACGTCAGGGCGACCAGATCCCCCGGCCGCAGCCCGGCCGTCACCGATCGCCTGGCCCGGAGCCGGCCTTCCAGCCAGGGCAGGCTGTGGGACTTCCCGTAGGCCATGGCGACCTTCCAGGCCACGGCCGGGTCGGTAACCCAATCGCACTCGATGGACTGGGTCAGCGGCCGGCCGGTGACCGCGTAGGCGGCTGGATTGCGCCACGTCATCGCGTCCGTCTGCCACTTCCGGTCCCGGTTCTTGAACCGCACCACCACCTCATTGACCACCTCGGCCCACCCGTGCGCCGTCAGGTCGGGCGGTTCCAACAGGCTGCCAGTGTCCAGGGCCACGGGCGTGACGTTGTCACGCAACAGCCGCAGGCTGAGCTTCCCGGACGGGGTGTGGTACAGCGCGGCGTCCAGGTACTCGAGGAAGTCATTGAGCAGGCCGTCCAGGCGGGTGACCTGATCCAGGAACACCGAGAGGCTGAAGCCGTCGTTGAACAACTGGGTCGCCACGTCATTCCAGCCCCCCGTGTCCAGGGCCGATGAGGGCAGGCCGGCGCCAAAGCGGGTGTCGGTCAGCAGCTCGCCCAGGGCGGCAATCGGGTTGGCCTCGCCGTTCAAGCCCGCGCCGACCGTCAGCCAGCTCACCACCGGGATCCGGGTCAGGTCAAAGTTCAGGCTGGGCACCTGATTGCGGTTCTCCCCCAGAAGCCAGTCATCGAAGACCACGTAACACTGGCCGCGGTAGGCGGGATGGGCCACCCCGCTCAGCGCCAGGTCGGGGTCCAGGCCCTGCGTGGCCGTGCCCCAGTAGATCGTCATGGCACCCCGGCCCTCGACCGTGATCTCGGCGTAGTCGTAGCTGCCGGCATTCAGCGGTCCTTCCCAGACCAGTTCATCCTCGATGACGATGGCGTGCAGGGTCTGGACGGGGCCGACGCACAGCAGGCCGGCGAAGCTGGCGAAGTAGTTGTAGCCGACGGTCTGGCTCTTCTTGCCGACCTTCTTGCGGACCGGAACCGACCGGACGCCCCAGGGCTCGCTGATCCAGGTCAGGCCCAGCCGCCCGCGTCCGGCCAGGTAGGGCACCGGGCGGCCATGCTCGTCGGTGGCCAGGGTGGAGGGTCCTTGCCCAGGGCCTTGGGCGGCGGGGGCGGCAGGATGTCACTGGCGCTGTTGAACATGGATGGGGAATGCCCGCTAAAGGGACGAAAAGCCGCGAAAGCAGCAGAGGTCTTCTCCCCCTTTCGCGAGGGTTCGCGTCATTTGGCGGGCAGCTTTCATTCTGAGTCGGGAGGGCTGTACGCCACCACGAAGCGGCGAGCGTAGGTCGGGTCATCGAGCCGGGAGATCAGGACCCCGTGCCCGCGCAGGCAATGGCAGAAGCGCTGGTCCCCGAGGGCGACCCCGACGTGGTTGACCACCCGGCCGACCCGGAACAGGACCACGTCCCCGGGCGCGATGTCCTCGGTCGGGACCGCGGTCCACTCGGGCCTGGCCTTGAACCAGTCCAGGACGGGCGAGGTGTTGGCGTGGTCGCCGAAGTCCACGGAGTAGGGCGGGAAATCGAGACCCCTGGCCAGGCCGGCTTCCTCGAGGAGTGCGGCGGCCAGTTGGACGCAGTCCACCCCGGCACCGCAGATCCGCGCGTGCTCGCGGAACGGGGTGCCCTTCCAGCGGAGGGCCGTCGCCAGGAGGGTCGGGTTTGCCTGGAGCGTGACCGTCACTTCTTGCCTCCGTTGACTTGGGGCACGTCGAGGGCCTTGATGGCGAGGTTGCGCAGGGCGAACCGGTGGCCGCCGTAGCGGGCGGCGATCGGTTACCCAGTGTTCAGTGCCACGCCTGATGATCGATTAGAATCAACGTAGGAACAGTGGTTTCATACTTGACAGGTGATGGGCTGTCCATTACTCGTACGCGCACCATGAACGAGGACCCGAACCCAGGTTCCCAGGGAGGTCCCGTTCCCGGCTTTCTTCCCGGTTCAGGCGTGGCGCTCCCCCCAGCAGCTTCCCCACCTGACACTTGCCGGCTCGCCCGCAATCCGTCTTCGATCTATTCCCCTGCCGTCCCTCTCTCGCCCGTGGCTATGAAACGTTCCTGCTCTTTCGCCAGCGGCCTGACCTGGTGGTGCTGCTGCGCGCGCCTCTTTGCCCAACTTCCCGCCGACCCAGTGCCGGTGCACGAGACGGTGGTGGAACGGGGAGCGCACCACGCGGTGGTTGAGACCACGCACTGGGAGGCCGATCCGGAAGGCCGCCCGGTGCCGGTCACCGGCCGCTACGTCCAGATCGAGGACGGCCTCAACTACTGGGAGGAAGAGTTCCAGGAATGGAGGCCTGCCCAGGCACTGATCGAAGTAATCAATGGTGTGGGGGTGGCCCGCTACGGCCAGCAACGGGTGATCTTTGCCCCGAACGTGAACGAGGCCGAGGGCGCGATCACGCTCTCGACCGTCGAGGGGGTCACGCTGCGTTGCTCGATCCTGGCGCTCTCCTACTACGACGCGGCCAGCGGCCGGGATGTGGTGCTGGCGGTGGTGAAGGACACCGCGGGTGAAGTCTTGGCCCCCAACCGCATCCTCTATCGAGACGCCTTCGACGGGTTGGCGGCCGATGTCCTTTACACCTATCGCCGGTCTGGGCTGGAACAGGACATCATCCTGCGAGCCTGCCCGCCTGACCCCGAAGCGTACGGGTTGTTGGCGGAGGCCACGCGGCTGCAGGTCCTGACCGAGTTCTTTGAGGCGCCGACCCCGACGGTGCGGGTGCAGGTGTTGGACCGGGTGGATGATGAGGCATTGCGGGCAGCGATGGTCGAGCCGGACTGGGTGGATGAGGAGCTGGATTTCGGACCCTTTTGGATGGGCCAGGGCCGGGCGTTGAGCCTGGAGGAGTGGGGGGAGGGGAGAACATCGGCGGAAGCGGTTCCGGTGGGCAAGCAGTGGCGGCAACAAGACGGGCGCACCCTGCTGTTCGAGTCAGCGGACTACTGGTCATTGGCTCCGGCACTGAGCCAACTCCCCGTCCAGTGACGGCGAACCCCGTCGGATTCGCGAGGCTCGCCGTGGCGGCGGGACCGGAGGGCGGGTCGAACGGTTGGCGGGGGCCCGGCCGGCCAGCGGGGGACGGCGACGGCTGAGCGCGCCGTGCCTCGGCGGCTGAGGGCAACGGCGGCCGTTCCCGGTCTGCGGCCGGCCCGGGCGCGGAGACGACCGCACTCTCAGCGGATCACCGGCCGGGCGTGGTGCTGGACTACGTGACGGTCAGCGGCACCAAGACTGATTACGTGTTTCGGGCCGACACGACCTACTACGTGAGCGGGGCGGCCACGATGAGTGGGAGCACGGTGACCTTGGAGGGGTACGGTGATCAAGTACGCGGCGGGCGTGGGGGCCACTATTGGCGTCAATGCGGCCACGCGCGTGGTGTGGCGGGGCGGGCAATACCGGCCGGTGGTGCTGACGGCCAGAGATGACCACGGTGTGGGCCAGAAGATCGGCTCGGCAACGAGCGTTTCGGGCTACTACGCGACGACGGCCCTGGGTCTGACCTACAACGCGAGCTACGGTCCGTTCGATCTGGCCTGGTGTCGGGTGTCCCATGCGCAGACTGGGATCAGTGTCAGTGGCGGCAGCGGGCACACCCTGCGTCATCTCCAGGTGATCAACTGCGACCAGGGCCTGGTGACCAGTAGTGTCAGCGCCTACGCGGTGCGAAACGGGCTCTTCCAGGGGTGAACAAGGCCTTTTCGGGGTCGAGCACCGTGACGGCCACCCACCTGACGGTCAACGCGGGTGCCCTGCGCAACGCCGGCCAGCCCACGGTTACGCTGCAGAACAGTCTGCTCACCGGCGTCAGCGATGTGGGCGGCGGTTACGGAGCTGATTCCCAGGTGTTGGGCAGCGCCAGCGGTGTTTCAAACCGTCCAGCAAGGGGCGCACTATCTGGCGGCGGGCAGCCCGTACCGGAACTGGAGCGCGGCCCTGACCACGATCGACAGCGGACTCTTGCAGGACCTACGCCAACTGACGACCTACCCGCCGGTCGCGTTGACCAGTGACTTTGCGGTGAGCACCACCCTCAGTCCGCAGGCGCAGCGGGATGTCGACACCATGGACCTGGGTTACCACTACCTAGTGTCTGGCAGGAAACTCACGATTCTGGTTTGGAAAACGTGCCAAGTGGATCCCATGTTGGACGCCGAGCCCTCTAAACTATTCAGCGTCCCTTCTTGTGGCGGTTTTTAAGTCTTTTTGTCGATGATGGCTCTGGTTCTGGGCAGACCCCTCCCGTTGATGCCCCGCTGCCTGCCGCCGCCGGCGCCGCCTCAGGCGGCGGCGCGCAGCTCGGTTCGCCGCCGCGCTTGCTCGAGCAACTCCCGCCCGATCTGATGCAGATTGAAGGCCAGCACCCCGTAGCCCACATAGCGCTCATACGCCGCCAACCCCACATCCAAACACCGGTCCAGCCCGTGATGCTCCAGCGCCGCAATGTCACTCTCCACCGCGCTGTGTTGCCGCCGCAACGCGACAAACTGCTTCGTGCTCTCGGCCGCCGCTTCCGCCGCGTTCTTTCGCCCCCGCTTGGGCATGACCACCTGCGGGATGTAGAGCTCGAGCAACGCCCGGTCGGCGGCCCGCGTGAACCCTTTGTCAAAACTCAGGCTCGCGATCGCCCCCACCCCGTAACGGCCCAGCAGCCGATCGGCCACCGGCACGCTCTGATCCACATCCACCTCGCCGATCAGCACGGCGTAGTCCTGGATCAACCCGTGTTGATCGCTGCCCACCAGCAACCGATGCCCGAGCTCCACGCTCGGACGCTGCTTGCCCTTGGTGATCCATTCGGTGTGCGGCTCGAAGAGCGAATACACCTTCTCGCTCGCCGCAATGCGCTCCCCCCTGCAAGAGGCGGCGATCCACCAGGTCAATGTGCTTGTCGAGCATGATGTGGAAGTAGGCCAACGCCTCCCACCGGCTCCCCGATCGGCTGCTCGCACAGGCCCAGCAGGCTCGCGCCGACCTTCGCTGACAACTCCCGCGCCACCGCCAGGTAGTCGCTCACCACCCCGTGGACGCGGACCGCTTTGTCGGCACCGCCCCCGAAGGCCGCCGTGCTGCTCATCCGCTCCAGCGCCTTCAAGCGCCGCCGCCAGTCCTGGGCCTTGCGCCAGCCCGGCAGCTCATAGTCCGCGCGGTACTTCTCGATCAGGTCCACACACTTGCGCCCCGCGTCCCAGAGCAGGTTCAAGTCGGTGGGGAAATGCACGTCGGTTTCCAGCACCGCTCTCTGAAACCGCCAGAAGGCCGTGGTTGCCCTGATCCGCACCCAGTTCCTTAAGCGCTTCGAAAGCTCCGCCCGCGCGTTCGAAATGTCCTGCGCCGCCCTGCTCCTCAAACTCCTGGCGTTCGTCGAGAAACACAACCAAACCGAGTCTGAAAAGCATCGCCTCGACCGCTGGAAACATCAACACGCCGATCTCATCGGCTTCGTCCAGACTCACCAGCTGGAGCTTTTCGGGGAACCCGACGAGGAGCCGGACGACCAGCCCGAGGAGGACATTATCACCGATGAAATGCTTGAATCCGTCGAGCAGCTCTCCCGGGAGGAGTACAAAGTCGAGGAGATCATCGCCGAGACCCTCTTGGATCTGGACCAGATTGCCGACTTCCTCGAGGAACTGGCCCGCTTTAAGCCGTCCCATGACGACAAGCTCAAGGCTCTCCTGAAACTCCTCAAAACCGACAAGGTCCTTAAGCAGCACAAGGTTCTCATTTTCACCGAGTACATGGCCACCGCGCGTTACCTGCGAAAGCAGCTATTCGAGGCAGGCATCCAGGGGGTGGACGAGGTGGACAGCGCCGACAAACGCGACCGAGGCGAGGTGATTGAACGCTTTGCCCCCTACTATAACGAGTCCTCACCCACCGAGCTAACCGCCCGCGGCCAGGCCGAAATCCGTGTCCTGATTTCCACTGACGTTCTCTCCGAAGGCCTGAACCTCCAAGACGCCACCCGCCTAATCAACTACGACCTCCACTGGAATCCCGTCCGCCTCATGCAGCGCATCGGCCGCGTGGATCGCCGCCTCAACCCCGGCACCGAGAAGAAGATCCTCGCCGCCCACCCTGATCAGAAAGACCTGCGCGGCACAGTCGCCTATTGGAACTTCCTGCCTCCGGGCGAGCTCGACGACCTGCTTCGCCTTTACCACACCGTTTCCCATAAGACCCTGCGCATCTCGAAAACCTTCGGGATTGAGGGCAAAAAGCTGCTTACGCCAAAGGACGACTTCCAAGCGCTCCGCGAGTTCAACCAGGCCTATGAAGGCACCCCCTCCGCCACCGAGGAAATGCACCTCGAATACCAGCGCCTGCTCGAACAGAACCCCGGACTTGAGGATCACCTCAACTCGCTCCCCGGCCGCGTCTTCAGCGGCAAGGAACACCCGGCGCCTGGTACCCAAGCCCTGTTCTTTTGCTACCGCCTGCCCGCCCCGGGCATCGCCGCTCACGAAGGACGGGAAGCCGACCCCGCCGTCTGGAGCGAGGAGAGCGGCAGTACCGCCTGGTACCTCTACCACCTCGACACAGGGAAGATTCTAGAAGAGCCCTCCCGAGATTCTGAGCGTTATCCGCTGCCAGCCCGACACCCCACGACGCCGTGCTCTCGAGGACAAGACCCTCGGCGACATCCGCAAGAAGGTCGAAGCGCATCTCAAAAACACCTACCTCAAGAAAGTCCAGGCCCCCCAGGGCGTCAAAGCCGCCCTCAAATGCTGGCTGGAACTCAACTAAGCCTATGCCTCCCATAGACACAGACGAACTTCGTTCCATCAAAACCTTCCCTCCCTCGTCAAATACCTCCACGACGAGCTCGGCTGGCCGCTCGACCCCGGCAACGTGGACGATCTTACCTTCGAGTATAGCGCCGAGGAACTCGGCTTCGACCCCAAACACGCCGTCAAAGTCCGGGAAATCAAACAACTTCGCCCTTTGGAATCTAACCAGCCGTGGGGCATCTTCTGGATCAGTTTCGAGAAGAAGAAGCTCCCGATGGTCGTCCTCCGCCGCATCCTGGGCACCCTCATCACCAAGACCCGCGCCAGCGCGAACAAAGCCACTCGCCCCACTTGGCAGTTGCATGATCTTCTCTTCATCTCCTCATACGGCGAGGAGGAGCACCGCAACATCTCCTTCGCTCATTTCTCCGAAGGAGCCGATGGCCAGCTCCCCCATCCTCCGCGTTTTGGGCTGGGATGACCAGAATTCCGTCATGAACCTGGATCGCGTCGCCAACCGCCTTCGGAGCAATCTGCGCTGGCCCGATGACCCCGCTGCCGTCGAGAAATGGCGCTCACGTTGGTCGGACGCGTTTACCGACCGCTACCGCGAAGCCATCCGCTCGGCCGACGTTCTGATCCCGCGACTGGCCTCCCTCGCCGCAGGCATTCGAAAGCGTGTCAACGACACCCTCGACGCCGAGACTGACCGCGGTCCCATGCGCAAACTCTTTGCAGCCATCCGCGGCCTACTGATTCACGACATGTCGGAGGCCAAGTTTGCGGACATGTATGCCCAAACCGTCGCTTACGGCCTTCTCTCCGCTAGGTTTTCCCGCCAGGCCGACCTAACGGCCCAGGACTTGGTGAACCTGACGGCCGTCTCAAACCCCTTTCTCGAGAACCTCCTCGAAAGCCTCTTCAAGCTCAACCGCGGCAAATGGCATTTCGACGTTGACGAGCTTGGCATCAACGACGTCCTCGAGCTCCTCCGCAACACCAACATCGATGCCATCAAGGCCGCATTCAATGACGAGAACCCAGCCGAAGATCCCGTCATCCGTTTCTACGAAGGCTTCCTCACGCAGTACGACCCGGAACAGCGCATCAAGCAAGGCGTCTTCTTCACCCCCGCGCCCGGTAGTCTCCTTCATCGTCCGTGGGATACACCACACCCTACAAACCGAGTTCGGCCTCGAGGACGGCCTGGCTTCCACCGCCACTTGGGCAGAGGTGCTGAAAACACTCTTGGCGAAAAACCCAAAAGCGGACTTCAAGCCACCCGGAGGCGTCAAAGCAGAGGACCCGTTCGTCCTCATACTCGACATAGCAACCGGCACCGCCACGTTCTTCTACGAGTGCATCGAAGTCATCGAACGCACCATGAAAGACAAGTGGTGCAAGGAAACGGGCAAAAAGAAGTGGAGCGACCCCGAAATTGTCGGCAGGTGGAACGACTACGTCCCCCGACACCTCCTCCCCCGTCTGTACGGGTACGAAATCATGATGGCCCCCTACGCCATTGCGCACGTCAAGCTGGCCCTCAAGCTGGGGGAAACAGGCTATCGGTTCCGCCCTGCCGACCGGCTCCACATCTATCTCACCGACAGCCTCGAGCCCGCCTCCGACTTCGCGGATTCTAAACTGGCGGACATGTTTACCACCCTCGCCAAAGAGGCCCACGAGGTCAACACGATCAAGGCCAAAAAGCTCTTCACCGTCATTTTGGGGAATCCTCCGTACCTAAGGGAAAAGGAGCGCGGACCCGGCGAGCGGGAACAACGAATCGGCGGCTGGGTCCGCTATGGCAATGCCGGCGTTACAGTGCCACTATTCGACGACTTCATAAAACCACTCGCCGACCTCGGCCTTGGCATTCATGCCAAGCTTGGCTACGAATTGTCCGTCATCTTCTGGCGCCTCGCGCTCTGGATGGTCTACGAAAAGCGCAAATCACCAGGTATCGTCGGCATGATTTCGCCGCGTGCCTATGTGGCAGGCCCTGGTCATACAGCCATGCGTGCCTGGATGCGAAAACACTGCAGCACCATCCGTGTTGCAGACCTCGGAGGAGACAACCGAGGCGCACGTACTGGGCAGTCTTTTAGATAGACTACACTCGGCATTGTGTCTATAATCGCGGTCGTGGCAAAGATTGATGGACGCACACTAGATCACAAGGCTCTGGAACACATGAGGATACTCGCTGTCAGGCGAGTCGTGGAAGACGGGGAGGACCCCAGTGAGGTCATGCGATCTTTTGGATTATGCCGGACCACGATTTACCCCTGGTTGCGAAAGTTTAACGATGAAGGGTGGGACGCGCTGGTCGAGAAGATCGCTCAGGGCCCCGAGCCGAAGCTCAACGAGAAGCAACGCCAGCGAGTGAAGCGGTGGATCCTGGGCAAAGACCCAAGACAGTATGGCTTTGAGTTTGGGCTATGGACACGGCGAATCGTGCAGACACTTATTCAGGAGAAAATGGGGATCGAGTTGGGCTTGACGGCAGTGGGGAGGCTGTTGGCGAGCCTGGAGATCACCCCCAGAAGCCTCTGCGCCGTGCCTACGAGCGAGATCCGCAAGCGGTGGATGTGTGGATGAAGGAAACCTATCCCAAGCTGCGGAAGCGGGCCAAACGAGCGGGCGCGATGATCTTCTTCCTCGACGAGGCGGGCTTTCAATCGGATCCGCCGCTGGGTCGCACCTATGGGTTAAAGGGGACCACGCCGGTCGTCGTGACCTCTGGACAGCGGCAGAGTATCAATGTGATCAGCGCGGTCAACGCATGCGGGGCGTTTTGGGCCGCGACGTACACCGGCAAGTTGAACGCGGAGTCCTTTGTGGCGTTCCTCAAGAATTTCATGAAGGAACGTCCCACGAAAGTATTCCTCGTCGTGGATGGACATCCGGCTCACAAGGCGAACAGCGTCAAACACTATGTGCAGTCGCTCAACGGACGGCTGGAGTTGCACTTCCTTCCTCCCTATGCACCGGACCTCAATCCCGATGAGTTCGTCTGGAGCCATATGAAAACCAACGGCGTATCCAAAAAGCCTCTCAGGAAGAATGAGTCACTGCGAGAGCGCGTCGAGCAGGGCCTCGCCGACCTTCATAACAACCGAGAGTTAGTGCGCTCCTTCTTTTGTGCAGAGAGTGTAGCCTATGCCAAGGACTAGGCAGTAAGTGACGAACGGACGACGCGGAAACCGCGTCGACACCGCCCTCCACATGCTAGCGCGATCCGCCTGCGCCCAGAGGGGCGCTCGCCGGTGGATTCTCGGGGGGAATGAGTCTGGTGTAACTGGGATCAGCTCCAAAGAGGAGCGTGGCCGCAGTGCCACTGTAGCCGATCCGTAGAGTCAACTGGCTGTCACGCGCGAGCTTCTCGAGGACCTCCCGTCTCGTTAACGACCGATCCGTGCTGAAGGAAAGCTGCACGTTTGTGCTCCACGGATCATCCACCAATGCATAGATACCCCAGTCTCGACTCAGCTTCCGGGTCAGATCCTCAAGAGAAGCATTCTCATAGCTCATTGGGCCGACCTTGCGATCTAGGTGCTTTAGAGGCAGCAGGACCGCGACGACGAGCACAACGCTGCCGACGAGCATTTCCACAACTCGCCCCTTGCGAGTCGAGGGGGAAGTAGAGCGGAGGAATGAACGCACCATGAGAGCGCCAATGCTCACGATTAGGAGTAAACTCAGTGGGAATGGAAGGACACTGACCAGAACACCCGCTGTGAGCCCAACGATGCAGTGAGCAAGGGTCTGCGGCCGCTCTCTTATGCCGAAGGTACTAGGATTAGAGCCCATGGTCTTCCAGGGTTGTTGTCGCGCTCAGTGCACGGACCGACGACAGGCCGAGGTGCCGTAAAGCACTCACTTGCCCTGCAGATTTCTCCAGCGTATGTAATGTGCTCGAATATCTGCCGCAGTGGTGTAGATCTCATCGTGCCACACCCCGCCGAATAGCACTTTGTCCCAGATGGCCGCACCAATTCCCTGTTCCTGATGTAAGAACTCATGTGCAAGGCTAAGGACAGCTGTCGGCATATCCACAGCTCCATCTTTGTCAATGATGACAATACCCACGTATAGACCGTCGAAGAACGGAAGCGGAGCGTGCATGATGATCGAGCAGTTGACTTTGAGTTCCGGATGGTGCTCCTCAAGCCATAGGCAGGCCAACATCAGATTCTGAGCTTCGGGCGACAGTTCGGGAACGCGAGTCCAGCATCCGAATTCATCGCTTCGGACGGCTTGCAGGCCAAACGGATCTACCAAAGTGATCGGAGCGTTGCGTATGACCACATAGAGGTTTCGCCCTCCTCTTTCCCCCATCCGGTCCCGATTCACCCACCGCTGCAAGTACGGATCAGAAAAGCAGCCCGCGGTGAGAGGGGGGGGGGGGGGGGGCGGGCCCCCAAAGCCCACCCACGGCTTGCTCGAAAACCGCATCACGTTGGTCGTGGCCAGGCCGCCGTTCTCGCTCAGGTACCGCCCGTACGGGTCGTACTTGTAGCTCGCCTGCAGCGTCCCCCGCTGGCCATCAGCGCCGTCACGTTCCCGTTCCCGTCGGCGTGGTAGAAGTTGTGGCTGCCCCAACTCCCCGCCGAGTACCCGTGGCTCCGGGCCAGCAACCCCCAATGCCCCCGCCCCGGAAAGGCCCCCGGAGAGGTCCCGGCCGCGGGTGTAGGTCACCGTGGGCACGTTTGACCCGTTCCGCTCCTGGACGATCAGCATCCCGTCGTACAGGTAGCGCATCTCGTTGCTCTGACTCCAGTCGCCCGCGCCCCACACGTAGTCCTTGCGCACCCGCAGCCGTCCCTGGCCGTCATAGATGAAGTCCACCCGGAACCGGTTGGTGGCCAGCGTCGTGGACGTGTCTGTCGCCACCTGCGTCAACTGGTTCTCATGATCGTAGGTGTAGTACCAGTTCGCCCAGGGCGCCCCGGTGAAGTAGCGGCTGGTCAGGTTCCCCCGCCGGTCATAGGTCGGCGCCGAGTCCGGTATCACGGTCAACTGGTTGAGCGCGTTGACCGTGAAGGTCTCGACCGCCGTGTTGTTCGTCCGCTTGGACAGGTTCTGGGCGGCGTCGTAGCCGTAGCTCCACTTCTCGCTCAGGACCGCCGTGCCGTTGGGCTGGTAGGTCCACGCGTTGGTCAACTGGCCCGCCGGGTCGTAGAGCGCGTTCACGTACCCGTTCCAGGCGCTGACAGCACTGTTGGTCCGCCCGATCAGGGTGCGCTGATGGGCCAGGTTGTACTGGTAGCCGTGCGCGTTGCGGATCGTGCCCCCGCTGGTGCGCAGCTCGGTCCGGGTCACTCGCGCCAGGGCGTCGTAGGTGTTGGTTACGTAACCGCCTCCGGGCAGCGTCAGACGGACCGGCAGGCTCGAAGCCAGGCCCGCCGCGTAGGCATAAGTGAAGGTGCCCGCCGTGCCCCCGACGACATTCCAGCGCCCCGCGGCGTCCCAGGCGTTGGTCACGATGAAGGAACTGCTCGGCTGTTGGATGGTGAGCCCCGCCCGCCGGCCGTACCGGTTGGTCACGGTCACGGTGTCGGTGGCCCAGAGGCCCGACTCGCTCATGGTGCGCCTGCCACTGCCGAGCATGGCGTACGAGTAACGCGTCGTGCCCGCCGCGTCCACCCGATTCGTCAACCGGTTCAAGGCGTCATACGCCATGGCCAGGTCGGTCGTCCCCGCCGGGTAATCCACTCCGGTCAGATTTCCCACGGCGTCGTAAGTGTAGGTGGTCACGTAGCCGTTGGTGCTGGCACCGGTCCCGGTCCGCGTGAACCGGTTGGTGAGCCAGCCGTTGGCGTTGTAGGTGTAGAGCAGGTCGGCCGTGGACTGGCCCTGGTACCACTTCTCGGTCACCCGGCCTTCGGCGTCATACTTCCAGGTCGTGGTCTGGTTCCTGCCGTCGGCAAGGGCGGCCAGATCGCCGGCCGCGGTGTAGGTGAAGCGGTTGGTGAAGACCCCCACCTGGACTTCGTTGGTCTTCCGTCCCGCCGCGTCGTAGGCGTAGAGGGTGATCTTGGCGACCTGGTTGGTGTAGGCGGTGGGGGCGGCGACATTGGCGGTGTAGGCCCAGCGCTCGACACCGCCGTTGGTCGGGGTGGCGCGCAGCGTCAGCCGCCCGAGGGCGTCGTAGGCGTTGGTGACCGTGACCCCGCTGGCGTCGGTGTGGCTCAGGACTCGGTCATGGTCGTCGTAGCCGGTCTGGAAGAGCACCCCAGCCGCGTTCTCGGCCACGTAGAGGCGGCTCAAGTTGTCGAAGTAGTTGGTCAGGCTTCCAATGGGATCGGCCTCGAACACCAGGCGGCCGGGCCGGTCGTAGGCCCGCTCGATGACGGTGCCGTCGGGAAAGTAGGTGAAGGTGGGGCGTCCGGCCCCGTCGTAGTCGTAGCTGGTGGTCTCGGCCCAGCTCGTGCCATAGGCAGCGGTGACCGAGTCCGGCCCCCCACAACCGCAATAGGTGTAGCGGGTGACCCGCCCGAGAGCGTCGGTGAAGGATTCCAACTGCCGCAGCGGGGTGTAGGTGTAGAGGTTGGTTCGGCCCAGGCGATCCCGGTGCACGGTGAGGTCGAGGATGGGTTTGCTGTCGCTGGGCCGCACGTAGCTGAAAGTCTCGAAGGTGCTGTCCGAGCTGTAATCCACGCGGGTGAGCCGACCCAGGGAATCGCGGGTGAAGGTGCGGGTGAGGCCGCGCGAATCGGCGTGAGTGCGCAGGTAGCCGTTGAGCCAGGTGAAGGTGTTCGTGCTCAGGGGAGCCGTGCCGAGGAATTCCCGGGTGCTCTGGAGCCAAGCGCCGCTGTAGGTGTTGGTCGAGGCCAGGCCGGTCGGGTGGCTGACGCCCAGGAGGCGGTGCTTGTTCTGGGCGCTGTCGTAGTAGTAGCGGGTGACCTCGCCCAGGGCGTTGGTCATCGCCACGGGCAGGTGCGGGTGGGCCTGGTCATAGGCGAACCCGGCCTCGAACTCCTCGCCCGGGCCGTAGCGGGTGACCACATCCACCCCGTTGGTGGCGTACACGAAGCGGTTGGTCCGGTAGCGATCCTGGTCGGTGGGGCTCTTCCAGTACTCGAGCAACTCGGTGAGTTGGCCGGCGGCGTTGCGCAGGAACCGTTGCCCCCAGACGGTGCCGTCGGGCATGACCCGGGCAATGAGGCTGGGCCGGGGACTAAAAGGACCCTCGACCCAGGTCATGGTTTTCTCGTCGTGGTCGAACCAGGTGGTCTGGCCGGCGAGGGTGCCGTCGGGGCTGGGCTCCCGTTCCATGGCCAGGGTGCTCGAGAGACCGAGGTTCACGTAGCCGAAGGGGTCGTTGCTGTGCAGCCAATGCCGCATCCGCGCGAAGGCGAAGTCCGCGGTGGTCAGGAGGCTGAGGTTGCCGGCGCTGGCGCGGAAGTTGGCGTTGAGCACGGCGTATTGGTGCGGTCCCCAGTAGTGGGTGTTGCGCATCTGCATCCACTGGGTGCCGTCGAGGGTCCAGCCCCACCAGTCATCGGGGAAACCGCCCTGGGCGTAGGGTTTCTTGGGCCAGTCGGCCGTCGGCCAGCCGCCGTACGGGTCCAGATCCGGCAAGAGCCCCAGCGGATCGGGGTCGGGGTCACCGCCGTCCCGGTACACGAAGAGGTGTTTGCTGGTGCCGTCAGGCTCGGTGATCAGGGCCGAGCGGTTGAAGGCCCACGGGGCGTCATTGGCAAAGGTGGTGCTGGTGCCGCTGAGCTGGAAGAGGGTGGTGCCGTAAGGGGTGACCAGGTTGGTGACCCATCCATTGGCCAGGTAGGTGAAGCCGCTGGCGATGCCGGCGGTGTCCACCAGATTGGTCAGGCGCCCGGCGCTGTTGTAAGCCAGGGCCATCCCCAGGCCGAGGGTCGTATTGGTGATGGCGGTGACCTGGTGGGGATAGCTCCCGTTGCCGTATAGGAAACTGGTGCTCAGCCCGTCCCGGTCGGTGACCGAGGCCAAATGGACCCGGTTGCTCACCAACTGGTAGGTGTAGGTGGTGCTGCGGCCAGCCGGATCGCTCTGCTGCGTCAGGAAGTAGCGCTCGGGCCCGTTCCAGATCACATAACGATAACCGTAGGTGCTGACCGCCCCGTTGGGCCAGAGCACGCGCACGGCGTTGACCTGGCCCTGGCCGTCGTAGGCATACTCCAGCCGGGAGCGCGTGCGGTACTCATAGCTGTCCGCCGGGGCGTAGTAGGTGGGGTCGGGGTAACGGCGCCGGCCGCCGCCCGGGACGTACATCTGCACGTCCAGGCTGCCCGCCACGTACCGATCCAGGTAGGTGAGCCGGTTGCCTTCCCAATTCGGGCCGAAGCCCCAACCCCAGGGGTCGGTGCGCGGGTTGCGCTGTTTGTAGCGCAGGGTGAACTCCTGCCAGGAACCGTCGGCGCGTGCATAGCGCATGGGGGTGTCGGTCAGCCACAGGTTCAGGAAGGGCTCGCTGACGGACCACGCGGGCATGCCCGCTTTCCTTTGGCCACCCCGAGGACGATCGAAACCGAGGCCTGGCAACATCAGGTCACCCGGATTGCCGAAGTGAGTTCGATCCTCGCGGCTGGACGGACCGCAGCTCTTGCAGGGCTGCCCGATCGAGGGACCATCCGGTCGTACCGCGCTAATCCCGGCCTGCTCGGGACCTGCGCTCTGGCTGTTGGTTTCGGTTTCCACACAACCCGCCGGCGGACATTCTGGGTCGTCACCGGCTTCGGTGGATGAGCAACTGCCGCCTTCGTCCCCGGCGTCATCCACTTCGCTGCCCAGACCCCGGCCCACCACGCCCGCCGCCTCCTCCGTCGGGACCAACCGGTAGCCGGCCGGCACCGGACGTTCCAGCAGCAGGAAGTAGCCGCTCAACTCCGCCCACAAATCCCCCGCTTCCATCCAGAACCCGCGCTGCAACCCGGGGTCCTCGACCCGGTAACGGCCATCCCGCTCCTCGGTCACGCTCACGAAATGTCCCACCTGCAAATGGGCAAGCGCGGGCACCGGCACCCTCACCCCTTCGGCCGCCACCGCCACCACCGTCCCCCGCAGCTTCACTTCTTGCGCGACCTCCACCAACTGGGCCAGGGAACAGCTTTGCGCCGGGGCCTTGTTGAGCGCCAGGGCTTGCAGCAGGAACTCCGTTCGCCGCGGGTCCCCCAGCAATCGCGTGATGGCCAGGGTGCCACAGTTGACTACGCCCGGCGGCCGGGTCAGCAACGCGCCGTAACGGGCCTCGATCTCGCGCAGGGTCCTATCCAATTCCGGATCGGCGGAGAAGCGGGCACGCACCGCCGGCATCAACCCGTGTAACCGGCTGATTTCTCCCAGACCGCAGAGCAACCGGGTCCAGCGTGCCAGGGCCAGGTCGGCCTGATGCCGTGCCTCTCCCGCCGGCACCGCCTCGGTGGCCGTCCACACCGCCTGCCAGTGTTCCAGGGCCAGGCTGTATCGGCCGCGGCGCTCATAATGGACGGCCAGATGGTTGCGCAGCGAGGGCATCCAGACCGAGTCGGGGTACGCCTCCAGGAAGGCTTCCAACGCAGGAATGCCGGTGCGGGATCCGAAGTGGTAGAGGCTCTCCAACGCGGCCCACAACTGGGCGTTCTCAACCGCGAAGGCGCCCGGCGGGGCGACAGGCACCAGCGGTGCTTCAAAGGCCGGCGCCTCCGTCAGGCGCTGCTCGATCGGGAGGTGAGCAAGGGCCTGGTACACGGCCTCGCGAGCATCCTCGGCCCAGACCGGGGAGACGCTCAGAAGGCAGCCGGACAGGCAAACGGCGGTGGTGACGGAACGGGAACTCATGGGACTCCTTGATCGTGTGATGTCTTGCTTCGGCTGAACGGTGCGTACCTATCCACCTCTCCCAGCAGCCAGACAAGTGCAGAGTATCCTGACTGTTCAGATTTCAGATCAGGTGATGACTCTCACAAGGCCGATGAAGGATGGGTAGGGGATTCTCCTAGCGGCGCACTCGGAGAAGTCACCTACGCGATCCCGCTTACCCTGAACTGCATTACAGGTATTGACCTCCCTGTAAACCGATGCGAACTGCCAGCCTTGCAAACTACCCTACGCTCTCCCATCGCACTTCGCTGCGGTCAGTTCGAGCAGCTTCGCCCTATCCCGCCTCCACGTCTTCGCCGTCATCCCTCCAGGATCGCCCGCATCTCGTCGTGCGCCGACTGCTCCCCACCATCCGCAAACATCTTCGGCATGGCCTTGAAGATGGCCGCCCGGAAGTCCTCCCGGCCGGGCCGGAAGTAGTGCTTCATCACGACTTCGACGGTGCGGTGGCCGGTGACGCGCTGGACCAGCTCGAGCGGCACGCCGGCGGCGAGAGCCAAGGTGATCCAGGTGACGCGGAACGAGTGGAAATCCCGGACCGACGCCCGGCGCTTCCCGTTCTCGCGCTCGGCCTGTAGCCCGTCCGTCTTCAGCGCCCGGCGGTTGCCCCGCACGATGGCGCAGCCCGTCGCCCGCTCGATCTCGTTTAGGTACCCGGACACCGCCCCGCGGCTGCAGCCCGTCACCGCCATCACCTGGTCGAGCGTCTGGCCGTCCATGTACGCCGTGAACACGGCCCGCATCTTCGCGGCCTTCGCGGTGTCGCCCAGCCGGGCGATGTGCGCCAGCCCCGCGGCCCGGACTTCCTCGACCGGCCGAGGCACTGCCTCGACCGCCCCGCCTGCCAGCGCGCGGGCCAGGACCTGTTTGACCCGCCACGTGATCCCGTCGGGATTCGTACGGTACATCTCCGCCGCCGCCGGGAAGCAGTACCCCTCGGCCCCAGTCGCCGACCGCGCCCGTTCAAGCTCCTCCCGCAGCATCGGGAACACCGGGATGTCCACCGTCTCGCCCGTCTTGGCGGTCTTGACCGTGATGAATCCCGCCTTCAGGTCCACGTCATCCCACTGGAGCAGGCAACAGTCGCCCCGGCGCATCGCCGTGCACATCCCGGTCACGATGATTGGCCGGATGAAGTCGTCCTGGGCGCAGGCCTCGGTGATCGCTTTCAGTTCCTCGACGGTGAACGGCTCCCGGTTGACGGTCTCGGTGGCCTTGGTCACCAGACCGTGGAACGGGTTCATCCCGTCGGTGAGGTGCGGGTGCAGATGCTTGAACGTCGCCCGCAGCAGCTTCAGCGAGTCATTCCACGTCTTGGGCGATACGCCCCTGACCGTTTCCGCGTCCATGAAGGCCCTGGCGGTCTCGGGCTTGATGGCGACGAACTCCTCGACGCCGCGCTGGTGGTCGGCGGCGAACGCCGCGAAGCGCTCCAGGGTGATCCGGCACTGGCGGGCGTAGAGGTCCCCGGCGGTTTCCGGCGCGGTATGACCGCCCAGTGCTCGGCCAGATCGGCCAGCTTGGGGAACCTGACCTCCCGGCCGGTCTTGATCTCAGCGAGCTTGGTCAGGGTCTTCTCACCGGTCCGGTCCTCCTGAAGCCGCCGAAGCTGCTTGTCGTGGGCCTCCATCGCCCGACCCCGGGACCGTTCGAACTCGTCATCCCCGACCATCGTCCGCTTCCGGGGCCGTTTGCCCGTGATCGGGACGCCAAGGTTGACGACGGTCTTCTTGCCGTTGACCTGAAAGACCCCGTACCACCAACTGCTGTTCTTGCGGATTTCGAGACTCATCTTTTGGATCAGTTTGACGCGCCCTGACGCACCCTGACGCGCCCTGACGCACTTTCGGGCCGAAACCAAACAATCGCCAAACAAATACCGGTTAATGACCTATAAGTACTTGATAGTCAGTTGTGCAGCTTTAGGCTCACAACCTGAAGGTCGGTGGTTCACATCCACCCCCCGCAACCAACCGCCGTTGATCATCAAGGACTTATCCCGCTGGCCTTCAGGAGCTTTCCCGGAAGTTGGCATCCCGCTTGCTTGTTGTGACGCACCCTGACGATCTCTGACCATCTCTGGTGCATTGCCAAACAAATGCCAAACATTTTGGCGCCCGGAGACGGCCGCACGAGGGCAGGTTCAGGGCGGCGGCGAGAACGGTCTGAGAAGCCCAGGGGCCGACGGGAGGAGTAGAACGCCGCCACCGGGGGCTTCCGGCGCCGCCTCGCAGGTGCCTCGGCGCGAGGAGCAGGTTTCCAGGGTTGCCTCCCCTCCCGGGAGTCTTCACAGCCCCCGTCCGGCAACGAAGCCCAGAAGAGTTCGATCTCATTCTTCCCTATGGAACTCGACCGCGCGCCCCGGACTGTTGAACAGGGTGGCGGGCCTGCCGTTGTGGAGGGACCCGCATCCGGCTCGCCACGGATTTGTGATTCTACCCGTCTAGCGCCGCAGCCGGAAGAAGGCTGGAGCGTCATTGCGGGGGAGGCGGATGGCATTGGCGCTCACGCCCGGCGCCGCTTTCCACGCGGGCGGACGCAAGGCCGGACTGCGCTCCAGCGTGTACCCCTCCCACACCGCCCCCAGCTCACCACCACCTCCTCCCCCTCCAGCCGCACCGCCAGCTCCGGCCGCGCCGGCTCCCCCGCCCCAATCGCCGTCCCCGGCTCCGGGATGGACGGCGGCACCGAGAAACTCAGCCGGCCCCAGGGCGGATCCCACTCCCACTCCCAGGTCCAGCGCAGGTGCAGCCACCCCAGATGCCACCCCCGGCACGTTCCAGCCGAATGCCAAACAGTCCTTCCTGGGTGTGAGTGTACCAGTTGGTGGGGGCCAGGAACCCCAGAGCGCTTCCCCCGGAGATCCAGTCATCACCCCCCCGCTCGAAGCGGCGATTGACAATGCCCACCCCGTGAGCCTCGAAGGCGGGGCGCACCCCGCGGCGGGAGGCTCCAGGTCCAGTACGGTCGCGGGCTCCGGGGTGGCTCTGGCTCGATCACCTCCCCGGCCGCCAGCTTGCAGTCCTGCAACACCACGTCCTCCGGGCTCCACACCCGCACATACATCTCCACGTGCGGCTCCGGATAGTACGCCTCGATCTCGTCGTCCTGGTAGTTATACCCAGGATTCTCCACCAGACCTCGGATGCGGTGTTCGGCCCGGTTCCGTTCGTGACGGAAGTCCACCACCCCATCCCCATCCACATCCACCGGCTGCGTCCAGTAGTTCGTCACCCAGCAAGTGTTGGTGTAAGGCGGGGTAAAGTGCAGTTCCGGCAGCGGGGCACACGGACGCTCCGCGGCAGACAACAGGACGCTGGCCCCAAGCAGGCCGGCTGCCCAGCGCCACGCTCCCGGAATCCAGTACGGCTTCATCGTGTCCTCCTCCATCGTTCGCTTACGGGATCACCGTCGGCTGCGGCATGAGCACGTAGCCCCGCGTCACACCCGAGGCGGTGGCCGTGCCCACGATCCACCCCTGAGCATTCACGTCCTCCGCCGTCACCGTCACCCAGCCGCTGGGAACCCAGACTAAGTGTGAGTCGTTGAGGTTGATCATGGAACCAAAGGTAGTCGGTTGCCCGAGAGTCTTCTCTGCTGTGAGCACCCACGCCCGCAGGTAGCCCGTCGGGGTGGTCCATCCGGTCCCCACCATGATGGTCTGGGTGCCGACCGTGCTCACGGCCAGGGCCTCGCTGCGGCCGGGCGGGTTGTTCCAGCTCCAGCCCTCGGGCATGATCGTCCCCAGGACCGTGGGCGTGTTCTCCCCGGCCCACCAGACCGCCGCTCGGATCTCCCGCACCCAACTCCCCGTGCGGTAGATCTCCGCGTCGGTTGAGCCCACGGTGTGGCCCACCTCGTCGACCCCGTTGGCGGTGTTGTTGAAGAGCGTCACCCCATGTGTGGCGGGCGGCAGCACCAACTCGCTTGCCGCCCGGTATTGGGGCGTGAGCACCCCGTTGGTCCGAAACGCCCGCCACGCCGCCGCGCCGTTGACCGTGACCCGCGTCCGTCCCACGGTCGCACCCCCGTTGTTCACTGCATGAGCGGAGCCGGGCTGATTCGCCTCGAAGTCGCCCACGTCCCACGCGGTCCAGTTGCTGCCCGTCCCGGTCCACCGGGTGGGGCGACTCACATAGTTGGCCCCCATCAACTTCTGTGAGTACCCCACGATGTAGTCCCCCAGGGAACCAATGTCCTGTGCACCTCCCGGCCGATTGGCGGTAAGGCTGGGCAGGAGGGTCAGCCCACCTCCGGGCGGCAAGTAGCAGGCGCGGCCGGAGGTGGCGCCCGCCAATCCGCCATCGTCATCCACCCCGTAGACCACCGAGCCGGACCAGACATCACCGAAGGGGATCATCGGACCCCAATTCGGCCAGGGCCAGGCGCCGCCGAGGTAGAAGTAGGGCTGGGGCAACTGCGGATAGGTCGGGTTGTCGTAGTACGCGTAGCCACCGATGCGGAGATTCTGATTCATGCCGGCAGCGTTGAGGGCATAGGCCGCATCGCCGGTCGAGCTCAGATAGCAGATGTCGCTGCTGATCACTCCGGCGGGCTCTTCTTCCGGCCACTCGAATGCCGGCGGGGTCAGATCCACCTCCTCAACGTCCAGCCGGGTTTCCGGGGGCACGAACGCGGCTTCGTCGGCCGTCAGGGTCAGCCGGGTGCCGGTCCGCGTCCACAAACACACGGCAGTGGACGGGTCCAGCGGCGCCTCCTGCTCCTCCCCCCGAAGTCTGCCTGGAACTCCGAGGCCAGCGCCTCCTCGTCGGCGCCGGGGAAATCCCCCTCCCCCGCCACGGCTTCAAGCTCCGGCGCGGCGGATGCCAGGTAATTGGTACTGCAGTCAAAGGACAGATTATCGAAGAAGCTGTAAAGCCGGTACAGCGGTCCATCCCACAACGCCACGGCCACCTCCCCGCCCGGCCCCCGCGTCGTCCAGGGTGCGGGTGCCCCCCTCAGCGTAGCCGCTGGGAACCACCCGGAAGTACGCCGCCTCGTGCTCGGCCCAATCCTGGTTGGCCGAACCCGCCGTCGGTTCGATGCGCGCGGTCACTTCGCTCCGGCCCGCCGGAATCCCGAGGGTCCACCGCCCGGGCGAGCTGGGAGGCAAGTAATACCAGGCGTTGGTGGAAGTCCAGTGGTTGGTGTGGATGTCGTAGTCGTAGTTCGAGGCCGGGGCTGGGCTTGCGGGCCGCGTGACCCCCGTAGTGACCGCCTCGATCACGACGTTCAACGGGCTGGTCGTCGGCCCACTGCGGCTGAGGCGCAGCAGGCCCGGATAGCGGCGGCGGTCGTCGGCCACGTCCGCGGTCCGCTCGAAACGCACGGTGGTTCCCCACAGCACCTCGACGCTCGCCCACGTCGCCGTGTCTGGGTTGAACGCACCCTCCCCCGGTACACCACCACCTCGTCAGAGCCGGCGCCCGCCACGCTGGTGTAGGTGAAGACGGCCACCCGGTTTGTGGCGTCACCCGTCCAGATCCCGATGGCACTTTGACCAGCATTCGGACCACGCCGGACCGAGAGCCGGACCGCCGGAGGCGACTCCGAAATGACCGCGGGTATGGGCGTGCGGTGCAGGACGTAGCGCGCCCGGATCTCCACCTGGTTTCCGTTGATCACCGGCTGGGCAACCTGCAGCTCGAAGGCGCCCACCAGGCTTCCAGCCGAGTATACCGGTTCGACTCGTCCCAGCCGCCCCGCCGGTACGAATCCCGTGGGCAGCGGAGGGCGCGCCGCCACCGCGTTGGTCGCAAGCCCCAGCAGCAGGGTGTAGTTGTCCGAATCCATGCTCCAGAGGGCCAAGCGGTTGGTTGCCGAGTACAGGTGCGGTCCGTGAAAGCACGCCTGCCCGGTGACCGGATGGTACAAGGGCCGGTGCAGCGGACGCCACACCGCCAGGTTGGTCTGGGCGGGGTCCGGTTCGTAGAACTGGGTCACCGGCCAGGTGGTGAACCGGTTGTTCTCAAACCAGATCCGATCGGCTGCGCCCACCAGAAGCCCCGCGGCGTAGCTGGGAACCAGCCGCCCGACTGGCAGGCTGGGGTCACTCACCGGCAGCCAGTTCGTGTAGCTGCCCACCGCCGTGGCCCGCCATTCGTAACTGCCGTAGTCCTGCCGCCACGGGACCGAGCGCAGCCGCACGGTGTTGGCGGACACGGTGATGTTGGTGAAGAGATAGTTCCCGCTGGCATCCGCCCCGCGGCTGGGCACCCCGATGTTGGCGAGCAGGTTCACGTCCAGGAAGATGTTGTTGGTCAGGTCCACGTTCCGCAGCGGAGCATCCTCGCGCGCGGTGTCGTTGTTCATCCCCAGGGCGGTCCCCACCACCACATTGTCGTAGAAGGAGATCCCGGCCGAGTTTGCCGTCGCCAGCGCAATGTCGTTGCCCGCGCCCCTCACCTGACAGCGGCGCACCTCGGCAACGCGCACGTTGGGATGAGCGCCAGCCTCAAGCGGGCTCGGGGTTCTGACGAGGATCGCCGAAGCATACCCGCCGCGTACGGAATGGAAGTCGCTGATCTCGCAGTCCTCAATGATCCACACCGGTTGGGCGTTGGGCCCGAAGTTGAAGCTCGGCACCTCTACCGAAAGCGGGAAACACTCCCGCTGGACTGCGTAATAGCGGGGGAGGGGCACGATCCCGTTGGCTCCGCAGTTGAGAATGTGCACGTTCTGGATCAGTCCGGCCAGGGCCCGCACGGAGAGGCCACGGAGCGCAAAGCCCAGCACGTAAGCCGAGTTCGCGCAGGTGTTGGTGGTCGCCCACGCCGGCCAGTTCGCATCCAGGATCAGATTGCGGGCCTCGAAGCGGCCCAGGGTCTGAGACAAGTCCAGCAGCGTGGACTGCCAGCCCGGTCCGCGGAACAGTCCGGTGCCAGGGGCGGGGAGCGCATAGCGGAGCACGGGCCGTTCGGGCGGGTCCGCCGCCTGGAGAACAAGGCTCCGCGCCGTGTAATCGCCCACCGGGAGAGTGAGCTGGTCCATCAGGTAGAGGTTGGTCAGGCCGGCGGTGCGCAGGTGGATCACCACGTTCGTGTCAGAGGGCCCTTTGGGGTTGTCCCGGATGATGATCTGCACGTCGCTGGTCGTCCACGGCAGGGGCTGGTTCCATGAGTTCTGGGTCCGGGTGCTCCCGTTGGCCGGCGTCCCAGGCGGTGCCAGCCAGTAATCCGCGCCGCGCACGGCACTCGGCGCCGACGCCAACCCGATGATGAGGATTGAAGCAAGAACCGGTTTCCCGGTCCTCCGGGGTGAATTCGGGACGTTCATCCGACCTCCTTGTTGGTCCACAATGTGATTGCTGCTGACGGTGCAGAATAGGCCTCTTCCGGGATCTGCGGGGGATTTTGCATTACCGCGGATAGAGGTCGAGGCCTCCCAGATGGAAGAGGATGTCTGTTTTGAACCGTTCCCGGCTCCGATAGCCGAAGGCTTTCTTGACCAGGCCGGCGATGCGGTTGTTCAACCCTTCCAAGGCCGCGTTGCTGATCCGATGGGTGAAGTAGGTCACGATATTGTCCAAGTGCTTCTTGAAGCTCCGGGCCACCTCCTTGATGGGGCCCAAGCGCGAGCGGATCGCCCAACTGTACCACGAGTGGAAGAACTCCTTCCCTTCCTCGACGCTCTGGCTGGCCCAGAAGTCGCGGAACATTTCCTTGATCGCCCAGGCGCGACTGGTCTTGAGTTTCTGCCCGCGCAACTGATCGAAGCGCTCCTGGTGGGCCGGGGGAGGTTTTCCCAGCCATAAAGCCACACGTACTTGGTCCCCGCCAGACGCTCGTCGCCCGCCGCGCTCAACGCCCGGTGCTCGGCCCGACGCACCCGGTCCACCGCCCGCCCCAACATCTGGCTCAAGTGATAGGGGTCGTGGACGATCTTACGGGCCGCCTCGGGCACGTGTTGCACCGTCGCTTGCAAGTACGGCGCCCACAGGTCCATCGCCACCGCCTCCACCGCCGCCCGATGTTCCGGGGAACGCCCCTGCCAATAGGCCTCCAGCGTCTCTTGGGTGCGTCCGTCGCCCACGTATTCCACCGTGGCCGAACGCCCGGGCTCCAAGTTCGCCACCACGGTGACGTAGTTCTGTCCCCGGCCCGCACTCTTTTCGTCCACCCCCAAGCGCCGCACCGGCTGGGTCTGCTTGCGAAGCAACCCCCGCGCCACGGCCCGTTGCTTGATCCCATCGGCCTCGTCCCAACTGATCCGCAGCCCCTCACAGACCGCACGGATCGAACACTCCTGCAAGAGGTCGATCGCCAGCCGCTCAAAGCGCTTGGTGAAACGTCCGTAGGGCTCGGCCCAGGGACCTGCACGGTGAGGGTGCCGTGCTCCGGACAGCGAACCCGGGGGACCTTCGCCACAATCAGGGTCTGGAACTCGCAACTGTCCAGGTGGCGCCACCGGCGCTGGTCCCAGTCTTGGATGTGCATGCGGCACTGACACTGGGGGGCAGGCCCAGGTCGACTCGGTGCATTGGACCTGGACCTCGATGCGGCGCGGGGCCAACTCCAGGCGCACGGCTTGGACCTTCCAGGGGGCCGTCAATCCCAGGATCTGCTGATACAACTCATGATCGTGCATCGGGGCAGTGTAGCCGCCGGGGCCGGGTCGTCGGGCATGCCTCCAGGGGTCCGCCCCCGACGGCTGCGGCCCGCGCCTGCCCAATGACTTTTCCCCCGGGATTCCCGGAAGAACCCCCAGAAGTAATGCTCGCCCCCGCGTGCCTGACGGTCCGCGGCCAGGAACCGGGTTTTCTCCAACGGCCACGGGTCACCGAAGTCGTAGTCCGCCTTCCGCTCCTGGAGGTGGTCATGCCCCGTGACCAGCCACCGGTCGAGGTCCCACGGCTCGCCCAGCGTCTCGGTGACGAAGGTGAACATCGGTTCGATGTCCCCCTCGATCCGCATGGCGTCCACCGCGGCCAGGAACTCCTCGACGATGGACCGCCATTCAATCCAGTGCGGCAGGAGCGCGTTCCAGGTGTAGATGACCCGCGCTCTCTCCCCACGCTCCGGGCGGAACGCTTCCCACCTCCTCCCTGCCCACCGTGAAGTAATCAACCTGGTGCTTGAGTGACTTCCGCGCAGCGGACTATCATGGGACGTAGACTCGCTGTGCTCGGCCGGCGCCCCAAGAGCCAAGGAGGTGGTCTGTCTCGTGCACCGACAACCGCCGACCCGGGGTTTTGCATCCTCATCAGCATCGAGGGCAGGCTCCGTGCGCCCGGGCGCCCGGTACGTGCGCTCACCTTCCCGGCATTTTTCTCGCCGCGGCTTGTTAACGGATTCCGGCATTCCTCGTAATTCATCAGTAGAGGGCCTCCAGGCCCTGCCGGTCCGGGTGGTTGGCGACGGCGGCTGATCGCGCCGCCGGCCAAAGCCGGAAACCAGGCAGGAGGTTGGCCCGCAACGAGAAAGGTCATTATGAGAGCGTTCAGCAGGAACGACCAGTTCCGATCAGCGTCCCCGGGCAGGCCCCTGGGTCTGTCAGCCCAACCGCCCGTCCGGAAACAAGCCGAAAGCCGGCAACAGCCATCGGCTGGCGCAAAGGAACTGCCGGATCCGCCGCACGACCGGAGGGAAGCCCAGCGGTGTTTTGCCCTCCTGCCTGCCCAAAACACCCACCTAGACTCCCGCATCAACCTGAGCACCGATCCGTCCCTGAAAGCCCCCTCAATCCAGATGCGCCCCGGCCGACCGCAGACGTTGAGCCCGGCAAACCTGTTCGCTGTCCTCGCGTTGGGAGTGCTCCTCAGTGCCGGCCCGCGGCCCGTCCTCGCACAGGATTTCCTGACAAACGGGTTGGTGGGCTATTGGCCGTTCGACGATGGCGTAGGGAGTTTGGCCCACGATTCGTCGGGGCACGGAAACGATGGCGTACTGCACCCCGGAGCAACTTGGGACGAAGGCATCATAGGCAAGGCGATCCACTTCAGTGGGACCAGCGACTCCTTCGTTCAGGTGCCGTCGAGCGTCAGCCTGAGCGCCTCCAGCGGGCTGACCCTTGCGGCGTGGCTGAAGGCTGAATCCGACGGCGTCATCGTTTCAAAGTGGGATGACATAAATGAGGAGTGGTCCTACATCCTCAAGTCCTGGCCAAGCATCGAGTTGTCGAAAGACTGGCATAACGATCTCGTGAGCCTATACCTCTGGGGGCAAGGAACGAGTTCCGCTGAATGGACTCACCTGGCCGCAACGTTCGACTCGGACAGCAGCTTGGTGAGGCTATATGCAAACGGCGTGGTC
Organism: Verrucomicrobiota bacterium; assembly: GCA_027493615.1. Classification (GTDB taxonomy): domain Bacteria; phylum Verrucomicrobiota; class Verrucomicrobiia; order Limisphaerales; family J093; genus DSVZ01. The sequence goes on along the minus strand of JAOSKK010000010.1, from coordinate 22,098 downwards.
CTCGGCGACCAACAGACTGCCGGCGGCTCCATCCAGCCGTGCAGTGCGGACATGCTGATCGGGGCTGTCAACCTGCAGGGACCGTCGGCAACCGAGAACTTCCGTGGGGTGATCGACGAGGTGCGTGTCTACTCGAGGGCGCTGACCGCCGACGAGATTCTCGCGTTGTACGAATCTCGGCAACCCTCAGACGCTAATCTTACGAACGCTCCTCCCCTCATCTCGTTCCAGCCGATTGGACAGGAGGTGACCACTGGCGACACCTCCAGACTCGAAGTCGGCGCGCTTGGCACTAGGCCCTTGGCGTACCAGTGGAGCAAGGATGGCGTGAACCTGCCGAACGCCACCAACGCCACGCTCGTCCTGACGAACGTTCGCCTGACAGACGCGGGTGATTACACGGTGGTCGTCAGGAATGCCTTCGGCGCGGCGACGAGTGCCGCTGCACGGGTCACAGTCACCGAGCGGCCGTGGCCGTACTTCGCCGATTTTGAAGGTCCGGCCGGCCCCGAGTGGTCTCATCGGCAGACGGAGGCCACTCCGATCGGGAATCGCCGGTTCCTCGGACAGTTCGGCAACGAAACGGTGAGTCTGAGGCTGAATGGGTTGCCGGCCCACAGCGCAGTGACGGTTTCATTCGATCTCTTTGTGATTCGGTCATGGGATGCGAACGGGACCTGTGGCGGAGGACCCGACATCTGGCAACTGGAGGTACTGGGACGCCCGCCGCTATTGCGCGCCACATTCTCCAATACTGCGACCACTGGAGTCGAGGAGTGCCCCGGCAACCAGTTCCAGTCGTTCCCGGGCGACTTCCCAGACAGTGTGTTTCCGGCGCAGACGGGTGCGGCGGAGCGGGATACATTGGGCTACTTTGCCTACGGTGACTCGGTCTATTCCATGTCCTTTACGATCGAGCACGGGGACCAGTCCGTCCGCTTTGACTTCACCGGAATGGGGTTGCAGGGAATCACCGATGAAAGCTGGGGCCTCGACAACGTCCGGATCGGGCTGACGCCGCCTGTCGGCACCCCGTACGTTGGCACCGATCTGTCCGCGGTGGGAGCGCTTGCCGCGCCCAACCCGGGGCCGGTGCACCGCCTGGCAACCTCGGGTACCCGCGCCCTCGTCGCCGCCGGCGGTTACACCGTCGCCTTGGTGGACCTGAAAGACCCGGCCAATCCGGTGTGGCTCGGAAGTTGGGAATCGCTCTTCCCGCCTTCCGCGTTTGTGCTGGCTGGAAACACAGCGTTCATCGCCTCGTACGAACTCGACTTCCTCAGCACGGTCGAGATCGTGGATTTCACCGACCCGGCCCAACCAGTGTTGAAGGGTTACTACGACACGGAGGGCTATGTCCTGGACCTCGCGGTCGCCGGGAACCAACTCTATGTGGCTGATGCCGAGGCGGGTCTGGCGGTCGTGAACCTGGGCAACCCGGCACGCCCGGTCAAGGTCGGCGGCTACGCCACGAAGCGATCGGTGCAACGCGTCGCAGTGGCAGGGCGTCACGCCTACGTCGCGGACGAGAGCACGTTGCTGATCCTCGATGTCAGCGATCCCAGCTACCCGTTCCGGGTGGGCCTCTACGATCCGGGCAGCCCGGTGCAGGACTTGCAGGTGAACTGGGACACGGCCTTCGTCCTCGTCGGGACGGGTGAGTTGCGGGTGCTGGACGTCAGCAACGTGGGCAACGCGCGAGCCCTGGGGACGTATCGCACTTGGGGTGTACAATCCATGACGGTCGCGGGAAGGTACGCCTATCTCGCCAGGGGCAATCGTGGGTTGGAGGTGGTGGACTTGAGCGATCCGGCGAAGCCGGTCTGGGTGACCGGCCTGACCACCACCGGCCGCGCCGAGGACGTGGCGGTCATGGGACAGAACGTGCTGGTGGCTGGCGGCGACAAGGGCCTCTTGGTGTACTGCCTCGAGCAGCAGATCTACCCGCCGCTGGCGCCGCCGGTGATTGCCGAGGGTTTGCTCACGCTTTCCTGGCCGGCGATGGAGGGCGTGCGCCTGCAACGGACGTCGGAGTTGCTGCCGGCGGCGTGGGAGGATGTGGCGGGGTCGGAGGGCACCAACATGGTGCGCCTGGCGATGACCGGGAGCACGGGTTTCTTCCGATTGGCGATGGGGCGAGCATTGCTGACTCCAACAAACCTGGTCTGGGTCGAGCCCGGCACCTTTGTGATGGGGAGTCCGGACGATGAACTCGGGCGGTGGCCTTGGGAAGGTCCCCAGGTGACGGTGACCATCAGCCGGGGCTTCTGGATCGGGAGGTTTGAGGTCACCCAGGAGGAGTATCTCGCCCTGATGGGCAAGAATCCGAGCCGGTTCGTGGGTGACCCAAGGCTTCCGGTGGAATCCGTAACTTGGTTTGAGGCGTCGGACTATTGTGCGGCCCTCACGGCGCGGGAGGCAGCGGCGGGACGATTGCCGGCGGGCTACGTTTACCGGTTGCCCACCGAAGCCGAGTGGGAATATGCCTGCCGCGCCGGGACCACGACCCGGAGAAGCTACGGAGACGACCTGGCGGACGTGGAACTGGCGGACTACGCGTGGTACGAAGGTAATGGCGGAGGGACAACCCATCCGGTGGGATTGAAGCGGCCCAACCCTTGGGGCCTCTACGACATGTATGGCAATGTTTATGAGTGGGTCCAGGATTGGTGGGATTTCAGTCTGCCGGGTGGAACGGCTGTGGACCCGCAAGGACCTGCCTGGCATACGCACAAGGTCCTGAAGGGTGGAAACGCCATCATGGACGGGCCGGCACGCAACCATCGCTCGGCGACGCGGGCAGGAGGGGAACCAGAGGCGGCCTCTTCGAACGTAGGTTTCCGTGTCGTGCTCGCTCCCCGGCTGTCTGACTGAGCCGTCAACGTTGATTCGCATCGCCAGAGGCAATCCTCGCGATGATACCCATGGCGGGACCGGGATCCTCGGCAATGGCCCAGCAGGCGCAGTTCATGACGGCGCGGACCCAGGGCGATGCATCCGAGCGCCAGCGGTCGGTTTAGGGACGGCGCCAAGCCTCAACGCGGCCGACACCGGGGCTTCATGCTGACTATGCTGACTCGTTCATCGATGAGTCAGCATAGAATGACCCGGGACGTCCGTGCGTCTGAACCTGGCTGTGTTCACCAGTCACTCGTAGACAACGTGCCCACTGCGCCGCGGCCCTGCTGGCATGCCCTATGCATACGCTGTCCGGTTGGCCACTCGCGAGTGCTCACACGAACCTCTCACGCTTTAGGGATGAGCCTTGCCGATCCGGCGGCGGTGTGCGATGGGTCCGCTACCGCCAACGGGTGTGTCGACTCGGCTCGCTCCCGTCAGCCACCGCGTGCAACCATCAGACGAGAGGATCGCTGTCATGAACGCGAACCCCATCCACCGGAACGGTCCGTGGCCCAACCGCCCGGCGTGGCTCGGGAGAAACCCCTCCGCCTTCGTTTGCGCCTGCGCCTGCACGTGCGCAGGAGTCGTACTCGCCGACGGCGTGGGTGTCGCCTTGGCGGGTGCTCCCAGCCCCGCCGACCTGATCCGCTCCTTCGGCGTGCCGCGGGGCATCCTCGTTTGTGTTGGCGAGGGCGCCACCGCCTCCGCACTGGCCCTGGCGCGGGAGACGGAGTTCCTCGTGTACTGTCAGTTTGCGGATGCGACGACGACCGAGGTTGAACGACGCGCCATAGACCGGGCAGGCTTCTATGGCACCCGTGTGTTCGTTGGCGAGGGCGATTCGAACCAACTGCTCCTGGCCGATGACATCGCCGATGGCCTGGTGGCGGGGTCGGACGCCCTCCTGCCGGAAGCGGAGGCGCTGTGCGTGGTTCGTCCCGGGGGAAGCGTTTGGCTGGGCGACCGTCAGCTCACCAAGCCGATCCCGGCGGGTATCGACGCGTGGTCCCATCCCTATCACGGCCCGGACAACAACCCGGTATCCCGCGACCAGGTGATCCGTGCGCCGTACCTGACTCAGTTCCTGGCCGATCCGAGGTACGCGCCGCTGCCGCAGGTGGCGGTGGCCGCCGGAGGACGGGTTTTCAATGCGTTTGGCCACATCGCCTTCAAGCAGCGGGAGGAACCATGGCTCAACACCTTGGCAGCCTTCAACGGCTACAATGGCACCCTGCTCTGGCAACGGGCGATCCCCCAGGCATCATGGTGCACCGGAACACGCTGATTGCCACGCCGACAGCCGTCTATTACGGGGACGACACGTCCTGCAAAGTGTATGACGCGGCCACCGGCGCACTGCGCGAGGAGATCGTCCCGCCGGCCGAGCTGACGGACGGGGACGTTCTGGAAATGGATGGGACTCGAGGGCGGCGTGCTCTATGCGCTCGTCGGCCAGGATGAGCAGCGTGACGCGGTGGTTCGCCCTCGGTTGAGCATCCATGGGTGGCCCTGGGATCCGCTCTCGCCAGGCTTCAACCAGCCGATAAACCCGTGGGGCTACGGCCGCACCCTGCTGGCCATTGAGCTCCAGACCCGACAGGTGCTCTGGCATTACCGGGAAGAGGAGCCGATGGACAGCCGGGCTCTCTGTATGAAGGGGACGCGCCTCTACGCCTTCCGCTTCGGCGCGTACCTGACCTGCCTCGACACCGCGACGGGCAAGGTCATCTGGCGTCACACCAAGGAGACGACCCCCGACCTGTTCAGGGCGTTGGGGAGCTACCTGCAGCGACAGGGGCCCTGGGAAAACTGGCGCACCACGGCCTACCTGAAATGCAACGACCAGGCCCTTTACTTCGCCGGCCCATGCATGAACAAGCTCCTTGCCTTGGCCGCCAGCGATGGGCGCGTGCTCTGGTCGCATCCGTACAACAACAACCAGTTGGTACTGCTCGACGATGCCGTGGTGGGCATCAGCGGTATCCTGGATTCCGCGCCTAGCCGGAGGTTCCACCCCTTTACGGGTGACATCCTCTCCGCCATCAAGGTTGGTCGGATGGCCTGTACCCGGCCGACGGCGTACCCGGAGGCAGTGTTCTTCCGGTGTGTCGAGGGCTCGACCCGACTGGACCTGGCAACGGACCGCCCGCAGTTGGTCTCGCCGATGCGCGCCCAGTGCCACGACGGAGTGACCATGGCCCACGGGCGGCTCTATTGGTGGCCCTCGGCCTGCGACTGCAACCTCACTTTGTACGGCATTACCTGCCTCGGCCCGGCGGGCGATTTTGCCTTCAGCCAGAACGCCATCGAGTCGGACCGGCTGGAAGTCGGTGATGGCCTCGCCCATGCAGCCCAGCCGGCGCTTCGCCCTGAACCTCCCTCCCCCAGCCATACTGGCCTGTCGGACGGCGCCACGCCGGCGGGAGCGGCCAGCGCGACGTTGGTCACCGGGCCTGAGGACTGGCCCACGTTCCGCGCGGACAACACGGTCTCGACCACCTCCGCGGTGGCGGTGCCTGAGGTGGTGCGCCTCGCGTGGGAAACCCGCCGCACACCCGGGGTGATCCCGACCAGCCCAACGGCCGTGGGTGACCTGGTCTTTGTCGCTGGTTCCGATGGCATTGTCCGCGCCTTGGCGGCGAGGACAGGCCAACCCGCCTGGACGGCGTACACGGGCGGCGCCGTGCTGTATCCCCCGACGATCGGGGAAGGGCGGGCTCTGGTGGGCGCCGGCGACGGCTGGGTTTACGCCCTGGACGCCCGGACGGGTCAGCGGCTCTGGCGGTTCCGGGTCGCCCCGTCCGAACGGCGCATCCCGGTCTATGGATCACTGCGCTCGACGTGGCCGGCAGCCAGCGGTGTCCTGCTCCAGGACGGCGTCGCCTACGTCGCCGCGGGAATCGTCAACTACGACGGCACCCACGTCTATGCCCTCGACGCCGCCACCGGCCGGATCCGATGGCAGAACCACAGCTCCGGCCATCTCGACCCCGAAGCGCGCACCGGCGTGAGCGTGCAGGGCCACCTGGGCTTCCTCAACGGCAAGCTGTACCTGCCGGGGGGAATGCGCTGTCCCCGGCCGTGTACGACGCCGCCAGCGGGCGATGCTTGAATGACACGAATCAGCTCCACCAGACGGTGGCCAATGACGTGCCGTGGACCACGGCTCCCCGCGGGGCGGAGCTCTTCCGGATCGAAAACCAGATGTTCGTGAGCGGCAAACCCCTGTACTCCCATCCCCAGTACCCCGTGTATGACGAGACGGTGCTGAACAAGGTCCTGGTGACCTCGGCGCGGGATCGGGACGTCCTTTGGGTGAGCCGGATGGCCGGCAACCTCCACCGTGTTATGTGCTACTCGCGCATCGAGGACCAGCGCGAGAAGCGCCTGTTGAGTTGCTGGACCAACGGCGTGGTCACCGGGATCGCTCCGCTCTGGTGGCAACTCTCCCCGGGCACGGTCGCCTTCGCCCTGGCCCAGAACGCCGTGCTCGTGGCCACCACCAACCAACTGCGTGCCCTGGCCCTGTCGGACGGAACGACCGCGTGGTCGTTCGCGCTACCGGCGTCTCCCGTGCCGTGGGGACTGGCGGTCAACCGGGAGGGAGCCATCCTGGTGGCGCTCGAGGACGGGCGGTTGCTGGCCATCGGACCGGGGCTCGGTCCGCTCATGATCACCCGGAATGCGGGCGACGTGGTCCTGTCCTGGAGCGGTGCCGGCCGGTTGCAGGTCACGTCGTCGCTCAAGCCGGCGGTCTGGACGGACCTGGCGGAAGCGACCAGCCCCCATACGGTCCCGCTCGTGCACAGGGAACGCTACTACCGGCTGGTGGAGGCGCAGACCGAAGCCTTGCACCGGAGCCTGAGATGACGCCGCGAATCCAATCCCTGATTGCCGCTGCCCCCGTGGGCGACTGCCCCGTTCCGGCCCCGCCAACGCCCTCGCGCCCCGGGGACGGACAAACAACGAACAATCAAACGGCGACCTATGGCAAGCAACCCTGCCTTGCTGTGCGGCGGTTGGAGTACTCAGGACTTGCTGGATCCGGAGTGGGCGAGGCATCCACGTCGGTTCTACCGTGCCCGCGGTTCGTCAGGTATCGAGATCTACCTCCAGGGACACGGCCGGGGATACCTATGTGATCGAGAGCACCACGGACGAAGCGGGCGGTTGGTGGCGAACCCGCGGTTGGGTCGAACTGACGACGGCGACGGCCGTATGGGTCGATCCGGTGACCACCGGGCTGCGACCGGTGTACCGGGTGCCTGCTACGGCCCGGCTCGGGATTGGGTGCATGATCCGTATTCGCCCATGTCCTCCCTGGGCGCTGCTTTTCAGATCCTCGATATGGCGCAAGTCAACAAGCTGGGCCTGCGCCCGGCCACCCTCGAGGACATCGGGGTGCGCGGTGGAAAGATCGGCGAGGTGCAAAGGGACTTCCGTCCGGCCCACGCCCTATCATTGGGTCCCGCACTCCCCGGAGATCTACCCTACCCGCCACCGAAACCGGAGGTCGGACCGGACCAGCGGGCTTACCTCGAGCGCAACGCACGTCAGCACTCGACGGGCCGGGCCGAGTTCGACATGACCCAGGCAACCACCCAGTTCTTCCGGCTGCGGAAACTCGACTAGCATGCTCGACGCGCGTGAACTCGGACTCGACCCGCACGCGCCGGATGGGCGTACACACTATGCCTCCCGTGCAGGAGCCGATCACGAAGCCGTCGTGGGAATGAAGCCCTCGAGGCAGCCAGGACGCTCCGGTAGGGGCGGGCAGCTCCCGCTGGTGCTGGCTTGGGCACTGCTGCTGCCCGCCGCGGTCGCGGGCAACGGGTATCTGGTGGGCCGCCGCGACCTTCCGGTGAACACGAGCCCTCCGCCCAGCGGACCGGTTCACTGCGTGGCGGACTACGAGCCGGTGTCGGGTCTGCTGATCGCCTGGAAGGACGAACCGCAGTTGCACGGCGTGCTTGCCCAACTGGTGGGCCAGGTGACCACTGTGGGGGAGGCGGACGCGTGGATTGTGGTGGAGGATGCGGCGCGACAACCTTTTCGCCTCAGCCTCAGTCAAGCGGCGGGGGCCCAGACCAACCGCGTCCGTTTCCTCGTGTGCCCGCTGGACAGCCCCTGGATGCGCGATTTTGGCCCCCGCTACATCTGGGAGGGCGACTGCCGGGCGGTCGTTCGTTTCACCTACGATTGGGGGCAGAAGAACGACGATGCCTTCAGCCGGTTCTTCGCTGGCCGGATGCAGCACGCCCTCTACGAGCTGCCGTTGCGGCACAACGGCGGCAACTTCCAGGTCTCGACGCGCGGCGACGCGCACCTGACGCGGCTCCTGACACTGGCCAATCCGGGACTGACCGAGATGGAGCTGGGCCGATTCCTCGACGACTACCTGGGCGTCGAGGTGACCTTCCATCCCCTTTCGTATGCCGACCCGTCCGGTCACCTCGACATGTGGATGCTGCTGTGCGACGAGCGCACGGTGATGATCAACTACTGGCCCTTCGATCCTGGTTCTGTGGCGGACCGCGTGTGCGAAGCCGCCGCCGGGACCATGGCCGCCCGCGGTTATGTCGTCCATCGCCTGCCGGCACGGAGCCATGCCTGGTACGAGAACCACACCTATGCCAACGCCGTCATCTGTAACCAGCTTGTGCTGATCCCCTCCTTTTCCCATCCCGCAGTGGCCCCCCTGAACGCGGAGGCGCTGGCGACCTGGTGTCGCGCCATGCCCCGCGCCACGGTTGTGCCCATTGACTGCGAGGCCCTGGTCGTAAGGGGTGGGTTCCTGCATTGTCTCGTCGCCCCTATCCCGCGGCCGCGCGGCGGGTCCATCCGACCGTCCTTCTCCAGACCTGTCGCGGTGGCCAGGTGCTGCGGCCCGGCGCCGACGCGACGATCCGCTGGATCTCCGACGATGACCTCGGGGTGACCCGGGTGGACCTGCTCCTCTCGACAGACGGCGGCGTCGCGTTCGACCAGCCCATGGCCTCCGGGCTGGCGCCGGTCGGTTCCTTTCGCTGGCGCGTTCCGGAGTTGGATATCCCCCGCGCCCGGATCCGCGTGGTGGCCCGGGATGCAGACGGCCACGTGGGCCACGACGACAGCGCATCGGACCTGGTGATTCAACCCCTGTTGGATGACGACCTCGATGGCCTGGCGGATGACTGGGAACGCGACCATTTCGGCAGTACCACCGTCGCTCACGGCGGCGCAGACTCGGATCAGGACCAGGATGGGTTCTCGGACCTGGCCGAGTTCCTCGCGGGGACTTCGCCCACGGATGTGGCGGATCATCTTCGGATTAGTCAGATCCTCCACTATGAAGCCGACGGAATCCGGTTCACCTGGGAGACCCGGAACGACTGTGTCTACACGCTCTCCACCACCACCAACCTGGGGTCAAAGATGCACTGGCAACCTGTCTATGAGACGCCCGGCAACGGCCGCTCCCGCCATTACCTCAGGTCGGGTCTGACGATGCCGACTTTCTATCGGCTCGAGGCCCGTCCGCCGTGATCGCGAGAGCGTGCCACGTTTCCCACGGCTACCGCGGACAAGGCACGAGGTAGCTGCGCGTCCACTCCGGATGATCGGGGAAAGCCGGCACGTCCAGCCAGTCCGGACCCCCGTCCCAGGTGCTCCAGAGGAACCACTCCTTCCACTCCTCATCGGAAAGCCGCTGCGGCGGGCCCACCAACTCGAACTCGTAGTGGCTCAACACCGGCCCGGCAAACACCGCCGGGCCCGTAGGGGTTCGGACGGTTAGCATCAGCAGCAGAACGTTGCCCACCCCTTGGTGCAGGACACTGCCGGGATCCTCTCCGTCGGGTAGATCGGTATGGACGTCGGCCACCACCAGATCGTGCCGGTCGCAACCCATGTCGAGGTGGAAGGTGGGACCGGCCGCTTCCCCGGCCTGGCTGCGGTAGAAAAGCCGTGGATACCAGCCGTCGTAGACCCGGAAGCCCGAGGATCCGGCCATTGTCCAACCCACCTCTTCCACCAGGTTGCGGATGAAGAGTTCCTCCTCGGCGCGAAACGCCCGGCCCGCCAGCTCCGCCTCCGAGAGTTGCTCGAGCATGGCCACGACGTCGGCAAAGCGCCCCAGGAACGCCACTTGATTCTGCTGATCGGCCCGCACGCTTTCGTTCATCGGGAGGTTGCCGATCAACGCCGCCGCCCGCACCGCCATCTGACGCAGGCTCGCCCAGAAACGCGGGCGCGCCTCGACAAACCCCTCAGGGAAATAGCACCGCCCCACACTGGTATAGGACTGCTTGGCATAGAGGATCGTGTCATGCCGCAGGTGCGTCCACGAGGCAAGCTGGGTGTTGAGCGTCTTCAGGGCCCAAGCCCGGGTCCGCATCGCGTCCGGGTAGGCCGCGTCGGTGGTGGGCGCCGACAAGGTGCGCAAGGTGTGCAGCCAATCCATGAAGATGCTCTTCTGCCATGCCTCCGGGCTGAGTTGTTCCATCACCTCGCGCACCGCCGCCAGGTTATGCTGATAGGGCATCCCATCCCGAAACCTCACGGCGTGGTCGGTGGAAGAGCGCGCGTTCCCATCCGTCATGCGCGCCACCAATTCCGGCACAATCTGGTCGTTCCCCAGAACCGCAAACGCCACATCCAACGCGCTGGGCACGCGCCGGTTGACCTTACGAATCCAGCCGTCGTCCTCCCAAAGAATGCTGTCAAACACCAGGTTGGCCGTGGCCCAGCTATCCGGCACAAACTTCTGTCCCAGGACCGTGAAGGTGCGGGGCAACAGGATCTGTTCCGGGCCGAACGGCGAGACGTAGCAGTCGCTGCGAATGAGTTGCGCGCCCAGTTCACCCGCGAGAATGGCGGCCTGCACGGCCCGCAGCGTCTCGACGCCGGGCACATCCGCCAGCGATTCAATACCTGCCCCGCGCAGGAGCCCGCCCAACTGGGCAAAGGTCAACGAATCGGTCCACCCCACAAACGCCTGGATCACCCGGTCGCTGCTCCGCCACGTTTCGAATTCGCCGGACTCCTTGAGCAGATGCCAGAGCACGATCGCGATGCCCAGTTCCCGGGGCGGCGCCGACTCGATCAGGCTCCCGGGGCAACGGGAATAGGGTCCGCCCGCCACCACCGCGTCCGTCCGCCCGCACCACATCATCGCCCGGAAATACTGACTCAGCTCCGGGGTTTCGGTGTAATGACCTCGCGGTTTGAACTGGCTGAAGTCCACCACCCGGCAGGAACCGAAGAAGTCTCCCACGCAGCGGAGTTTCTCCTCGCCAATCCAGGCGAGCGTTTCGGCGACCCGCGCGTCCATGCCCAAGCTCGAAGTGACGCTCATGCCGGCCAGCAGCGACCGGGCCACTGTGAGGAAGTAGTCGGCATCCTCCAGGCATTCCCGGGGGAATCCTGCCCGGGCTTCGTTTGCCGCGGCGGGCAGGCCGGCGGCCATGGCGTCAAGCATCCGTTGCAGGTTTTCGCGGAGGTAAATCTCCTCCAGCTCCCGGAGGATCATGTCGAACGAGCGATGCCAGGCCTGGAGGATCGCGTCACACGAAATGAACACCGGCAGATCATCCTCCCAAATCCGGTAGAACGCGTCGGCAAAGCTGTACGTGCCGAGCCGTTCGCTCACCACGAAGCCGTGCTTTCGGAAGACCGCCCGCTCCCGGTCATCGAGCCGGAAGTCGTTCTTCCGATAGTCCGCGTCGCCCCAGTTCCGGCCCACGTTGAACACTTCAGGATCGATGCTGAACAGATCCCAGTACCGGGCGTCGGTAGGATCCCAGGTGATCTCGGGCAGGTAATCCGCTCCGCTCGGGTAGCGGGCCGCGAACTCGGTCGGCGAAAGCTGTCCCACGCGGGCCAACGCCTCGGCGAAAGCCGCACCGAACCCGAACATGTTCTCGCCGCCGGAGCCCAGGCCTGTCTCGGGGGTGGGGTGGAAGGCGGCGAAACGATAGAACGCGCTGGGGCCGGTGGCCGCGAGGCGCAAGCGGCAGGGCTGCGACGTCGCCAGCCGCCGCGCATCAATGCGCGATCCCACGGGGCTCCATTGTTTCAGGTCCTGGCTCTGCTGCACTTCGAAGATGGGCCGGAACCCGCCTTGGGACGCGTCGAGCTGGGCCGGCCATTCCAGTTCGACGGCATCTTCCAGCAGGCGCACCGTCAGGCGGGACGGGTTCGGGGTGGCGGCCTGCAGCCAGGCTGCGGTGCCCAGGCCGCAGGCGAGGATCAGCCAGAGAGGTCCTGGCGCACGCTGTTCAGGATTTGTTTGCATGGTCCGGGGTGGATCTTGGGGTTCATCATATCCGCGTTGATCTGTCATCTGGCGCTAATGCATCCGCCGTGCCAGCCAGGTTCCAGGCGCACGTACCGGACGCGCGGAACCACCCCGACGCAGCCCGTCGCCTCAACCCTCCTGTTCTGTCGCCTCGAGGTTTACCCTCACGCCAACCTCTCCCTGTGCTGCCTCTATGCTGAATCTGCGTGGTCCATGCGGACTTCCATGCGAACTTTGCCAGTCTGGGGAGGAGGTGAGGTTCGAGCACATCGGCGGCGATGAACAACAGCAGGTCCTGTTGCTGGGGCCCATCCGCCAGGCAGACAAGCACTGGTCCCCAGCGCGGTAGGCGGTGTCCCTGGCGTCCCCCTTGGTGCCCGGTGTCAAGGTGAGTAAGCGGCGCGAGTTCCAGAAAGACCGCGCCCGGTTGAGAAGGTCGGGGTGAGCCGGTCACGGAGGAAGTCCCGCAATTCATCCTTGGTCGCCGTCACCCACATCGTGGGACCGGGAGCCTTGGCAATGGCCCAGCAGGCGCAGTTCATGACGGTCTGGCTTCGTTGCTCCTCGGTCACAGACCGCCGTGGGTATGCTCCCTGCGTCGCGCCTCGCGATCCAGCCCTTCCTGCGATCAGAGCACCCCGCGCGATGCTCAGACAGGCTCCAAGCGCTCTGGGCGGCGCACTGGACGGCGATGTCGCGCACGGTGTTGTTGGCGAAGTCTTCCATGACGGCGCGGATCCAGGATGAGGCGTCCGAACGCCACCGGCCGGGCAGGGGTGAGGTCTCGCGGCTTAGGGGCCAGACCATAGCTTTGGCCTGTCCAAAGTTCGCCTTGACGCCGGCAACACCGAACACGGCCGCGAACAGGCAGCCCCGCGCGCGCGCAACTGCGGGAGGAAGCTCTCACGGCCAGACACCGCAGGCCCTCGGACCCCGGCCCACCACCGGGGTCCGAGAAGCCGTTCGGCGCCTCATTGGCCCTTGGTCCGATAGAAGCGGTACGGACGTTGCGCGGCGCCCGGATCCAACACCACCGGGCGGTTCACATCGGTCGCGACCACGCCCAGCGAGGTCCAGGTGTCGAGGTCATCCGAGACCTCCAGCTCGTAGTTCTGCCGTTGCCAGCACAAGAGGCGCAGCCGGCCTTCGCCCAGGGCCTCGAGGGCGGGCGGTTCGGTCACGGTCAACATCTGGTTGAGCGGCACATTCCTGAGTTCCTGGACCGTGCCCGAGGGCCATTCGATGCGGACCAGATCGGCCCGGACGGCGTTGCCCAGACCGAAGTGGGCGATGAGATGGTGGCCGTTGTAGACGTCGCCGCCGGAGATGTCGCGACGCTGCCAGTGGCTGCGGCCGTAGCGCCGGGCTTGAACGCGCACCTTGGCGCCGACGCCATCCCGGTTGGACACGGTGCCGACCAGCTTGATCCGCAGCCAGGTGTTGCTGTTGCCGTTGTTGCGGTACATGAAGCTGGGTGTTCGTGTGATCCCGTTGTCGTCGCCAGCAGTGATGTAAAGGTCCAGGAACCCGTCGTTATTGTAGTCGAACCACAGCCCATTATACGTGGCTGCCCCGGCGCCCGGCGGCTCGGCAGCGATGCTTCCGATGTGGACCTGGCTCAGAGTGCCGTTGCCCAGGTTGCGATAGAGCGCTTTATCGATGCCGGTGAGGAAGAGGTCCAGCCAGCCGTCGTTGTCGTAATCCGCCCAGACCGCGGAGTTGTGGACGCCCTGGATGGTCACGCCGGTCTTGGCTGGTTCGAGGAGACCTTCGCCGAGATTGCGATAGAAGTGGCTGATGCTGACAGGGGACGCCGCGCAGAGGTCCAGGCGTCCATCGTTGTCATAGTCGCCCCAGGCACCGGCGAGCGCCCGCCGGGTGGGTGGGATGGAGACCGCGGTGAAGCACCCCTGGCCATTGTTGTGGTACAAATAGCTCGAGCCCTGATCGTCAGCGTCAGCGCAAAAACAGGTCCAGGGCGCCGTCGTCGTCGTAATCCGCCCAGAGCGCGCCGCCCCACATGCGGGCGGTGGGGAGCCTGCACGCTGCCTGGGTGGTCATGCGGGTGAAGGTGCGGTCGCCGTTGTTGCGGAGCAGGTGGCCGCTGTACGAGCTGTAGAGGTCCAGGAATCCATCCTGGTCATAGTCCGCCACCGCGATGCTCCAGGACGGGCCGAGTTGGAGCTGGCGGGCGGTGAAGGTGCCGTGGCCGTCACCGAAGTAAATCGACGCGGGCTGGTTCGCCCACTGGCTGACGAAGTCCTGGTGCCCGTCGTTGTCGAAATCTCCCCAAAGACCCCAACTTTCAGCCTGCCCAGTCTGCCAAGGGATGTCCGGCACGGTCGTGAAGGTGCCGTCGCCGTTGTTCCGGTACACGGCACTCTGGCTGCCTGGGTAGCGCAGGACGGCCAGATCCGGGTCGCCGTCGCCGTCATAATCACCCCAGGAGCTGATCCACGAGCAGCCCAGGTCCGTGGCGGCGGGCCCTTCGGTGTTCTTGGTGAACTGGGTGTCGATGGTCAGGTAGGCGTGGTTTGTTGCCGTGCGGGTGTCGTCCGCCGCCGTCACGACGAGACTATAGCGCCCCTGCTGGACGGCTTGCAGGTTGGTCAGCGTCAAGGTCCGCTTGGTTTCCCCGGCCAGGTCCACACCGTTGAACTGCCATTGGTAGGTGCCTGTGCCCAGGCCGTTGAGCGTCACCGCGCCGCCGAGGCTGGCGCTCGGGCGCGGTGGTTGAATCCGAATGGGCTCAGTGATCTTCAGGACGCGGTCCACTGCTTGGTCGCTCAGTTCCTGCACATTGCCCGAGGGCCATTCGACGCGGACGACCTCCGCCACCGCCGCGTCGCCGAGGCCGAAGTGGGCTTCGAGTTCCTGGATGACCGGGCCGGCGCTGATGTCGCGTCGCTGGCGGACGCTCTTCCCGCCCAGGGTCGCTTGGACGGTGATCCGGGCGCCGATGCCGTGGCTGTTGGATGCCGTCCCCTTGAGCCGGATCTTGAGCCAGTGCCGGCCGTTGCCATTGTTCTGATAGAGCAGATTGCCCCCGCTGGAGGCATTGGCCACGAAGAGATCCAGAGTACCGTTGTTATCGTAGTCCGCCCACGCGGCTGACTTGGTCGTCGCAGCGGTGTCCTTCACCGGGCTGCCGGTGGTGATCTCCTCGAAGTTGCCATCGCCCAGGTTGTGGAAGAGGCGGCCGGGTGCCAGCACGAAGAGATCCAGCCAGCCATCGTTGTCGTAGTCGCCCCAGGTCGGGATGCCCCAGTTCCCGCCGGCGGTGGCCAGGGCGGCGGGACTGCCCTGCCAGTTGGCGAAGGTGCCGTCGCCGTTGTTGACCAGGAAGACGCCCGAATTGGGGCCTGACCCGCCGGCGGAGATGACGTCCAGGTCGCCGTCATTGTCAAAATCGGCCCAGGATCCACCCGCACCGCTGGGCACACGCCCCTTGAGCACGGCGGTGCTGACGTCCGCAAATCGGAGCTGGCCATCATTGCGATACAGTTTGGCTGACGACGTTTCCAGGGGGTAGGAAGATATCCTGATCACCGTCGTTGTCGTAGTCCACGAGCTGATAGCTGTGCGAATAGTCAGCAAGGCCGTACATCGGGGTCTTGCTCAGCACGTTGAACTGGCCGTTCCCCAGGTTTCGGAAGGGAAAGGTGCTCGGCCCCTGCAGGATTCCATCCAGCAGGCCGTCATTGTCCAAGTCCCCCACGCGGGGTTCCCGGATTGCCCCGCCAGGCTAACCGGCGGCTGGAACCAGTTCTGGTCCACGGGCAGGCGGCTGAACTCGCCGCCACCCTCATTGCGCATGTAGATGGGGGCTAGTGCTTCATTGACGCTCAGGAGCAGGTCCAGGTCACCGTCGTTGTCCGTGTCCGCCCAGGCGCCAAAGACAACGCGGTCAGTCAGGTTTTCCCAGGGCCCGGAGGTGACGGCCGTGAACCGGCCCTCGCCTTCGTTGTGGTAGAGGCGTGTGTTCTTTCCGGTGGTCTGATGATACCCGGTCACCACCAAGTCCATGAGGCCATCGCCGTCATAGTCGCCGAAATGGCCGCTCCACGATAGCACCCGGTCCGTCGCGACCGGCCCTTCGTTCATCTTGGTGAACTGCGGGTCCACGTCGAGCGTGGCCGTACGGCTCTTGCTCGAGCCGCTGGTGTCGCTGACCACCACGTAATAGGCCCCGGCGTTCCCCAGCGTGACGTTGGTGAGGGACAGCCGGCCCTGTGCGGCCGACGGATTGGCGACCGGGTCCAGTGCCGTGTCGTTGAACCACCACTGGTAGGTGAGAGGTGAAGCCGCCACGCGAACACTTACCGTGAGTATGGCGGTTGCGCCCAGACTCACCGAGGTGTCCGCGGGTTGGACTCCGATCTCCGGTTGGGCGAGGGCGCCGTAGCCGGCGAAGGCGAGCCACAGGGCTGCCGGGAGGCGAACGATCTTCATGCTTGGCCTTTCAGGTTCGGGACCAACAACCTGGCAGCCACCGGGTGGCGGCGGACAGCGCCCCAGGCGCCGGTGCCCACCACCCCGACCACGCAGGTCTGAGGTCCGCTACCTGCCTACTACAAGGGCGGGGTGGATTTCTTAGCACGCTTTCTTGCTCGCACAGGGTCCACGCCCGTGATATGCCCTCGCCGCAATCTCCCTTCCGGCCGCGACAGCCGGGGACAGGGCCCAGGTAGTCCCGCGGCGCGGGAGGACGGACATGGCGCGCGAGCAGGATCAGTCCAGCGGGGCGAACCCGACGGCGGCGCACTTCGCGACGACGCACTGGAGCCTCGTGTTCGCCGCCGGGCGCGGCGGGTCGAGCGAAGCCCGGGAGGCGATGGCGGATCTGTGCCGGATCTACTGGTACCCCCTCTACGCCTACGCCCGGTGCCAGGGCGCCACCGCCGATGCGGCGCAGGACCTGACCCAGGGGTTCTTCGCGCATCTCTTGGCGCACGACCTGGTGGCGTCGGCCGACGCGGCCCGGGGGCGGTTCCGGTCCTTTCTGCTGCGGTGCCTTCAGAACTTCGCGGCCAGCGAACACGCCCGGGCCACGCGGGTGAAGCGGGGCGGGGGACGACCGTTGCTCTCGCTGGATGCGCCGGGGCCGAGCAGCGATTCGCCCGTGAACTGGCTGATCATCGCGATCCCGAACGGCTCTACGAACGGCAGTGGGCGTTGGCCGTGATCGAGGAGGCATTGCGGCAATTGCGCGAGTCCTTCGTCGCCGCGGGTCGGGAGCGGATCTTCGATTTGTTGGCCCCGCGGCTGTCCGGAGAGCGGGACGTGGTGCCGGCCGCGGAAGTGGCGCGGGAACTGGGGACGACCGAAGGCACGGTGAACGTGATGGTGCACCGGCTGCGACGGCGCTATCGCGAGCTATTGTCGGCGGTGGTGCTGCGGACGGTGGACAATCCCACGGAGGTGGAGGAGGAGCTGCGCTATCTGCGGGGTGCTGCAAGGGGCCGTGAACCGCGGCCGCCACGCAAAGCGGCGCTGAAGCGCAACGCACTCCCAAACGCTTCGCGCCGTGCCGCATCTTGGGCGGGAGGTGAAACGCCCCTGGCCCCTTGGAACATGCCTCGGGCGCTGAGCCGATCGAGAGACCCACGTCACTCCCCCTGTGGTGCGGGCTTCCAGCCTGCACCCTCCGCGGTTCATGGTCACTGAGCAGGCCCGACCGGAACAGGACGCTTCCCTTGAGCTTTGAACTTTGAACTTTGCGCTTCTCGCCTCACTAAGAAAGCGCACCCTTCCCGTCAGATACCCGTTGGACCGAACTGCCCAGCGATGAGCCATCCCCAGCCACAATGTCCGCGCTGTGGGCGGGGCTTTCGCCCGACACCGCCAGCGGGCTTTGTCCCACGTGCCTCCTCGAGAACGTCCTCAACGAGCCGGAGTCGCCGCCAGCCGAACCGGCGGAGGTGGACGGAAAGGTGTTGGCCACGGCGGGCCTGGTCGCCGCCCCGTCAGTGCCAGCGGTGGACCGGTTCGGCGACTACCGGCTGGAGGGAGATCGGGCGCGGGGCATGGGGATCATCTACCGGGCGCACCAGCTCAGCCTGAACCGGGACGTGGCCTGAAGATGATCCTGGCCGGGCCCTCAACTCGGTGACTTCGCCCGGCGGCTCGGGTCGAGGCGGAGGCGGCGGCATGGTTGGACCACCCGCATCGTGCCGATCTAGAGGGGAGCATGAGAGCCAGCCCTCTACGCGATGCGCGGCTGGTCGAGGGTCTCCAACCTGGCGCAAGCGCTCAAGGCGGGGCCCGCTTCGAGCCGCGGGCGGGGCCACGCTGCTAGTGACAGTGGCGCAGGCGGTACACACGCCCATGAACGCGGGGTGCTGCACCAGGACAGAAGCCTCGACATCCTGTTGGATGCGCAGGGCAACCACACGTAGGCGACTTCCGGGCTGGCGAAGTTCGTGCATCAGGACAGTTCGCTGACCTGAGCCGCGGCACTGGGGCGAAACTTCCTGGCGCCGGAACAGGGCGGCAGGCGGGAGCAAGACGGTGACGACATTTGAGCGGACGTCTACAGCCTGGGGCCATCCTGTGGTCGAAAGCTGCTAACCGGGCACCCGTTGTTCCGGGCAGAGACGCCGCTGGAAGCGATCAAAACATCCTGGAGCGGCGAGCCCGAACGCCCAGTCAGGTCAACCCGCGGGTGCCGCAGGACCTGGAGATCACTACTTTTGAAGTGCCTGCAGAAGGAGCCGGGGCGGCGGTACGGCTCGGCCGGGGCGTTGGCGGAGATCTGGCGCGGTGGCTGGAATCGCGGCCGATCCGGGCCCGACCCCACCTCGGGTGATCGAGGGATGGCTGTGGTGTCGGCGCAAGCCGGCATTGCCTTCCGGGCAAGCAGGGCCTGCGGTGACGTGCTGGTGGTGTGGCATGGTGGTGGCGGCATGGCGGTGGGATCGCGGTGGCGCGGGGGCACCAGCGACGCGAGGCTCACTACGCGGCGGTGGCGCTGGCGGACTGGTTCATCGAGGACGGCAGCCCGCATCGCGCGATGGAGCTCCTCCTCCAGTGCGTCCGGAAGAACCGCGCCCGCCGGGGAGTGGGGTTACTTCCAGGCAGGCCAATGCCATCAAGGAAGCGCTGGAGCATTTCGGCGCACGCGCGGCTGACCGGCTGTACCCGTTCTCCAAAGATTCGGGCGGTGGCGTTCGACGCCCCGGGCGAACGCCTGGTCACCTTGGGGCAGAGCGCCAGTTGACAGTGGGTTCGCCCACGGCATTTTGGCGCGGCGCCTCTGGAGCGCGCGAGAGCAATGCCTGGTCACGGCAGTGGGTGCTGCACCCCCGGGTGCCGGAGCTGCTCTTCTGCCAGACCACAACGGCTGCTCCGACGTCCCTTTGAACCACGCGGACTGCCGGTACTGCCGCTGGCGATGGAGGCCGGTCTTGTGGAGAACTGGCCTATGCGCCGACGGAACCACGGCGGCCAGCGTGACCACCCGCCAGGCCGTGTCGTTTGCCGCTCTGGGACACGGTCATCGCCCGGGTGCGCTGGCAGGTGTCGCTGGAGCCGGCGCAAGGGGGAAGATGGTCGCGCTGCGGGAAGCGGCGACGGGCGTGGACCAGAACGCGGACGACCGGCCTCCCGGTTGTTCTTCGACTCGGCGGGCGACGCCTCATCGTGCAGGGACTGGTCACCGCCTGGTGGCTGGCGATGGACTCGGGGGCGGTGTTGGCGTCCCGGGAACTGGACCCCTCACGCACTGGGGGTCTGGTCGCGCCCGACGGCGAGAGCCGTGACCTGGGCATTGGCGGCGAACTCGAGCGTTTGCGGGCGGCGAACCGGGCCGAAGCTGGGCACGATCCTCACCGGGCTGGGGACGTTCCAACGGCAGGTCGCCTTCAGTCCCGACAGCCGCTACTTCTACACCGGCGGCGATGCCGGCACGGCCCGGGTCTATGCGCTGCCCGGCGGTGAGGAGGTCCGGGTCCTCACTGGCCACGTGGCGGCCGGTTCAGCCCGACGGCGGCCGATTGGCCGTCTATGGTTCCCGGCGGTTCGTGTCGGTGTTGAACCTGGAACGTGCGAACCAGGATCTGACCTTGCGGGGACACCTGATGACCGTCGGGCTGGCCGCGTTCTCGTCGGACGGAAGGCGGTTGGCGACGGCGGACTGACGGCGGTGTGAAGGTGTGGAGCGCCCTGCCGGGACGATCGGTCTGGCCGGTGGGCCTCCCGAAAGCCACGGCGGCCAGCGCGGATGGTCGCTGGGCGTTGGGCTGCATCAGTTACGGCGACTTGCAGGTGTGGGACACGGCCAGCGGACGCTGGCGCGAGCCATTCCGCCCGCTGGAGCCAGCCCTACCTGGCGGATTTCAGCCCGAACAACCGGTGGGTGGGTCACGACGTCGACGGATCCCATCGGTCGGGTGTGGACGTGAGCACGGGGCAGTTGGTGGGCGCACTCTGGGCGGCAGCAACGTCATGTTCGTGGCGCGCTTCAGCCCGGACGGCCGCTGGATTGCCTCGGTGGACACGGGCGGCGTGGTAAGCCTGTGGGAGGGTGCCCTCCTTCCACCGGCGTTGGTCGGTCGCCTCAGGGCTGCATTTCTTATTACGGGCTCGCCTTCAGCCCGTCCTCCGATCGCCTCGTGCTGACGGGTGGGTCCGGTCAGCCGCTGCTGCTGGATCTGCCGTCGGCCGCCAGACCTGGCTGCCGGTCGAGGCCCCGGGCTTCTGGTCGGTCGCTTTCAGCCCCGACGGTCGCTGGCTCGCGGTTCACCAGCCCCGACGGGGTCCTGCGCCTGATCGACGCCACCACCTGGCGGCTGGTCACGAGCAGCCGGAGTCAGGGACGGACATCCGTTGCCGGGGGTTCAGTACGGATGGCCGGCGGACTGTCGTGGCGACCACGGATTCGAGCATCGCCAACTTCGAGGCCGGCTTGCTGCAGATCTGGGACGTGAGAGCGGGCGCGAACTGCAGCCCTGGGCGGGCGCTCGGACTTCTTCGACACGGCGCGGTTTGTCGGTCCCGGCAATCGCCAGCTCCTGGCCCCCAACTGGGAGGGGACCATGTGCCAGTAGAGCCTCCTGGCGGGACCGGGACTACGCACCTGCCCGGCGCGACCTCGCCGCGCGCATCGGGCTTACATACGGATTACTGGCGCGAGCGTCTTCGACAGGAACAGGCGGCTGCGGTTCGCCCGGGCCCCAGCCCGCGCTTCCGTCGTGGATGATCTCTTCCTGCCCGCGCGACCGCGGGCGGGCCGGAGCAACTGGGAACGTTGGTACCAGCGGGCGGTTGGATGGCTGGTTGCACCGACCTCGAATGATCTGGGGAGAGACTTCACGCTGGCGGCGCTGCCCCGCGGGTGGCAGACGCTGCAGGGCATTCAGTTCGACATCCGCGAGGTCGTGGTCGCAAGGCGGTGGGCGCCGGGGCGGAGGCCTCGCGGAGATCTGGTTGCGGCAACCCGTGCACGTGGAAGGCATCGCTGTCGGCCAGCGCGTGCGGCGCCTGCATGTGCTGCAAGCCGCCTGCCCCGCGGAGGCCGTGTCCGACGGCACCACGATCGGGAGTTACGTCTGGCATTATGCGGACGGCACGAGGCACGAGGAACCCATCGTCTATGGACGGGACCTGCGGTACTGGTGGTTGCCGGCCGGCGAAGCGCCGCAGGACCTCGAGCGCGGGCGGATCGCGTGGGTGGGCGACACGCCGCTGGCGCAGAAAGCCGGCGCGCGCATGCGGCTCTACCTCACCACGTATGACAACCCGTACCCCGAGCGTGAGGTCAGCCATCTGGACTTCACCTCCCGGGTGCTTCCCTCGGCGCCCTTCGTCGTGGCCCTGACCGTCGAATGCAATGGGGTCAAACATTGACATTTGACATTCTCTCAACCCCACAACGCCTGCCAGCCAGCTCGGCTGGAATTGTCAAATGTCAATGTTTGACC
>JAOSKK010000009.1:77344-107914 GCA_027493615.1 Verrucomicrobiota bacterium | reverse complement strand
ACCTTGTCTTATCATGGCACCCGGCGCCTCAAGGACCGGTTCGACCTCTTCGGCGGTCTCCCCGACACGATCGAGGACGATTGGATCGAGAGCGTCGAGCGACTCGAAGCGATGATGGACGAGTACCTCCATCTTCGGCAGAAGGCGCGGGACGTGTTCGAGCTACGCTACAAGGAGACCCTTGACCCGGACCAGAACCGCTGGGAGCTGTGCTCGAGGGTGCTGGCGCGCAAGGATGTGGTCGAACGTTTGTCGGAGCCGTGGCAACCTTGAGGCCTGTTGCTCCGCGGCGAGCCGCGTCAGCCGCCGTTGACCCCGTCGCGCTGAGAACCGGCCTTGGCATCAGCTCTCCTGCAAGAGACTCTGCCAATCAGACATCGGAGTGTTGCGCGCCTTTTCCTGCAACGCCAGGAACAGACGCTTGCCAGCGCGGGTGCGATAGAACGCCGTCTCCTTTGCCATACCAAGGGCGGCGATGCCAGTCTCCCGAACACCTGACGATAGAGCTGTAGCTCGTCGAAGTGCCGGCGTACGTTCCAGGTCAGTTGCTGCATTGGATCCCATGGCTTCCCCGCGACGCGTTTGCGGCGGAGGTCGGTGACCAGGCCGGCCCGGCTGGTGCGGAGCATCGCGAGCCGATCAGCCTCTCGCAGGATGACCGACAGCCGGTTTTCGGGCTCCGGACCGAAGAGATGATCCCGCAGATCGTTGCCGCTGCCGTCCGCAAGCAGCTCAGCGACTGAAGGATCATCGTGATGCTCGATGGTCCAGACGAGCCTGGCGAGCTCAAGTTCGCTCCACCCGCCTGCGCCGATCTGGCCCAGGAACTCCCGGAGTATCTGGGCACTGCGTAGGGCGTGTCGGCGCCGTTGGGTCACCGCCCGGGGCAAAAGGGACGGATCGGCCCTGCACGCTTCGCTCGTAAGTTTGGACTCGTTCTTGGGCTCGCCGCTGTTGCCAGAATCGTGGAACAAAGCCGCCAGAATGGTCTGGATGAGCATTGGCCCATCGCCAGGTGCCTCCTCGTTGAGAATCTCTAAGCCCAGGTCCAGGACTTCGACCGTGTGGAGGATGGGTGAGATGTGCTGGCCTGAGCGGAGGTACGGCAGGAGGAATGCGAACGCCGCACCGAGCAGGTCGGCAGCAGGGGTCTCTCCCGCCCTTCGCAGCCGATCCTCGGTTTGCGCTGCTCCCTCACAGGCGCACGTCTCGTCGACGGTTCGGCACGAGGCGGCGTACTGCGCCGCACCCTGGGCGGGGGAGACTTCCGGAAGCATGAGCACCTGGAGGTCCTTCGCGACGGTTGGCTCCAGAAAGTCGCCCTTCGCCAGACGCGCTACCAGCGGATCCCGCAGGGCGTCGCCTGCGTTGGAGAGTCCGCCGGCGATGATCACGGCATCCAGGGGCACGACCGTCGCAATCATTCCGATCCCGCGCGCCAGTTGCTGAGCCAGCGCTTCAAAGTAGGCCTGCCCTGGGCCGGCTGACGCGGGTCCGTTCGCAGCTTGCGACAGTTTGTAGATGGCCTTGTCGTCGAGCGGTTTTCCAGCGGGATCCGACAATCCCAGCGATGCCGCCAGTTTACGTCGGGCGTCGACGCCGGCATACATCTTCCAGCAGCCAGCATGTAACTCGCATGGCGGACCGGCAGGATCGAGTACGAGATGCGACGACCGGCTGGGATACCTTCCGATCAGCGGTGTACCACCCACTACGAAGGCGGCGCCAATACTCGTACCGACGGTCAATACCAGCAGGGTCTTCCCCACCAGTTGAGGATACCGCCCGTTCACCACCGAGGCAGCGGAGTAGGCCGCGGCCTCGCCGTCGTTGAGGATCTGGACCGGTACCTGCAACGCCTCGGCCAGTCGACATTCGGTTTCCGCCACGTCCCCGAGCCCAAACTTCGAGACCGACGAAGGTATGGTGCGGGATGGGCATCCAGGGCCGCCCACCATCGTACAAGGTAGTGCGAGACCGATGCGAGAGCAGGAGTCGGTGTTGGTCGCGCCGAGGACATGCTTGATAAACGCTGCCACCCGGACGTAGGCCGGGCCAGTTCGATGAGCCTCGGGCAGATGCGCGAATTCGCCGTCGTAGGAGATGGTGACGTGCTGTCCGGTGGGCAACCAGAGTTTGGCCTGGGTTCCCCAGATCCAGCCCAACGATGTCCGTCAAGCGGTTCGGCGAGAACAGTTGATTTTTCATAGGATTCCGTTCGGTACTGCGTGCGACGGGCGGTCGCAGACCATCTGCGTCAACCCATCGTTCACGATGATACCAGCCGGGGGGCTGCGCAGAGATTCTCACCGAGAACGGCCTGCGCCCAATGAACCCTTCACAAGAGGGTGGTCGGAGGCTCTGGTTGCAGCAGAGCAAGCATCTCGGAGCGCAGTTCGTGGTCGACCACAAGCGTGTTCACGAGTCCCAGTTCGCAGCACCGGAGGATGAGTTGGGCTCGTAGCGGTCCACCGGTGGCGATCAGCACCATGCCGGGAGGCATGGAGATTCCATCGCCTCTGCTCCCAGCCGGCTCATCGCCGGCAGGCCCCCCGGCGGTCGCACAACGAGCGGCACATTCTCGAAAGTCCGCCAGTGTCGGGCCGATCCAGTCGCGGGCTGCCTCCGCGAGCTCATGCGCGGCTGCAGAATCCAAGCCAGGCTTGGGAACAAACACGCCGGCGATGTCGCCGTACGTCCGCCGGGCGAGCCACAGGGCATCACACCCCCAGGTCTGATGAAACCGCTGCGACCAGGTGCCGTACCCTGGTTCTGCCGCCAGCTTGGGCACACCCACGCTCGTGAGCACACAGTCGATCGCGGGATCCAACCGGCCGGCTGGGAAGATCCGCCTGAAATCGGGCGCATGTTCGGCATAAGCGCGGATGGCCGCACGTCTCGTCCGCAACGCTCTCGGCACCACCGCAGGCGTGCCCGCGAGTGAGGCGGCGCTGGCCCCAAATACCTCAGCCAACCCGGCTGCCAAGACCGACGAGGATGTGCGAGCGTCACCACCATTGATCGGATCGCCGCGCAAGGGCAGGAACGTCAGGGTCTCCAGCCGAGGAACTGGTGGCGACAACTCCCGAATTCCCTGGACCAGCATGGAAAGGCTCTCGCCCCAGGCCAGGGCCACTTTGCGACTGCGCTGCACCAACGCAGCGACGACCCGAGCCGCGTTGCATCCGAAATGTCGCCGACGGGCGGTCCACTCCCCGTCGCGATGCCGGGACCCGTGCTTGCGAAGGCCCACATCTGGCCGACGGCCGTGACGCCGTGTCTCGCGGACAGGAGCTTGAGAGCCTCCAGCAAATCAAGGGGGCGCACCAAGGTGTCAACCTCCGCTTGCTCCACGCGTGTCAATCTGTCCCATCGGAAGACGGGGGTATCCTCCAGCAGTCCCTCCTTCCGCGCCCAGCAAATGAGATTGTTGGCGTGGCTGGTCGCGCAGCCCAAGATGTCCGCGATCTCCTTGTTGCTGCAGCCTTGGGATTTCAGCTTTGCCGCCGCCGCCATTCCGATTCTTCGGGGCGGATGGCGCCGACTTCCAGCCGTTGAAATCAGACCGAGATCTGGTGTTTTTGACGTTTTGCGGGCGTTCATCGTTGGATGGCTGCGCGAGAATCACATTCCGGTACACCGCTGAGTGCACGACATCAAGGAGGATGCGGGTCGACCACAAGAATCGCAGAGCCTTTGCGGCCCGGTGGGATTCACCGGCTGCGCCTCTCTTCACGGTGGTTACGCCGAGTTCGCTGTCGGGGACACGCGCAAAGCCCTCACCCCCTCGGGAAGGGCGGTTTCAAGCCGCCGCCGCGATGGTGCCATGATCCGTCACCAGCCGTTCTGCGGCTCTTGCTCGCGCTGCGACTTGATTACCTGCGGTGGGGTCCAACCTGAATCCAACCGGAGTGTCGCCACTGGGCCAGGGGGCCATGCATGCTGAAGCCATAAGGATGCTGCTTGTCTTTGTCGTCGGCCTGACCCCTAACCAGATGGTGACGCAATCAACCGGGGCGGAACCGACCGTTGGCTTGACGTCCGCGACCCCCGAACTCACCCCGGTGTTCGCGCTCGCCGGGCAGTAGAAGATGGAGGGGCACTCGGTGGCCGACCTCGACGGGCCGGACTACAACAAGGGTCGCGGAACCCTGCAGTGGCTGTGGCGCGGCGCGAAGTCCGGTCGGAATTCCGCTATCTGCGCGGCCCCGTCGATCACAGGGCTGTCCGGGATGATCTGTGGGTCCGCTACGGACGGACCGTTGAAGACTTGGCCGCTGACCCTGGGATTCACGCCGTACGACGGGCGCCACCATTTCGGGTCCGACCCCGGATTTGGCCATGTCGTTGGAGATCTTTGCACCGCTCAGGTGGTGCTCCTCAAAACAGTCTGGGGCGGCCGATCGTGTACAGAGTTCCGGGGCCAAGCGCCGGCGCTCTTGTTCCTCGACGTCGCAGGCAATCCGGGCAACGGGCCGTGGGGCTACGTGGTATCGACCGGGCTGAGGCTGGAGTCAGCCCTCCAGGAACGGCGGGACCGACTCGGACTCGGGTGGAGTTGTCTGCTCCTCCAACGCGCGCCAGACGGCGGCGACCGGGAGGCGTTGAAGCAGGTCGCGCAACTGGGCCTCATTCAGGGCGCCGACCCGATCGGCGACCGTCTCTTTGGGGTCGGCGTCTGCCCGCTGAGCGCGCTCGTGCAGGACGAGCTTCCCGAGCCTCGACCCAGCGGGCCTCGTAGCGGTCGAGGTCTTTGCGGTAGCGTACGACGTTCTCGATGAGCCGGGTGAGCGCGTCGGTGAACCCGCGGCTGCCGTCGTAGCCGAAGACATGGGCGTGTTCGTGCAGGAAGACCGCCACCGCCTCGCCGAAGTCGCTCACAAAGACCTGGGCCGAAAGGAACACCTGCTCCGACCCGTACGGGCGGTGCTGCTTGAGTTCGCCCAGGAGGACCTCGGTTTCGGCGACGCTGTACTCGACGCGCTTGCGCCGGAGGGTCGCGAGGATCGCGGTCGCGGCGGGTCTTCTTCTCGATGCGCTCGAACTGCTTCTCGATGACCAGCACCACGGGGAGGTCGGGGATGCGGCCGCGGCGGAGCCGGCGGTAGAAGACGTGCCCATCAGGCGTGGTGGCGCGGTAGATAGCGAATTGCTCGTTCCAGGACGCCCAGAGCTTGGGACCGAGGAGCGGGTTGCGATCATGGAAGAAGTGGCTGAGGCCGGCTTCGAGGGCGCGGATGAGCGGGAGGGAGCAGCCGCGCAGGATGAGCCGGGTGCCAGGGCACGGGGTCGCGGCGGTGAAGAAGTCGTACACCAGCGGGCGCAACTGGGTGCCGGAGACCTGCTCGCGGTCCATGCGGATGTAGAGGACCTGGTCCTGGGAGGTGACGATCGGCTCGATGTTGTGGTCGCGGAGGAGGCAGACGGCGGCGACCTTGAACCCCTCGCCGTACTTGCCGATGTCCTCGTCGCCCTTCTCGCTGCCGAGGTAGAAGAGGCGTTCGAGCTCCATCGGCGCCGGGGCGGATACCGTGACCGTGTGGCCCTGGACGGCGACCTTGACCTCGGCGAGGTGCTCGCGGTTGGCGTCGTAGAAGTTCTGGAGCAGATCGCGGGCGATGAACTCATCGTCCCAGTCCACGCCCCAGGAGGTGGTAACCGAGCTGGTGCGGGAGTGGCGGTAGGTCAACGGGCCGCCGATCCCCTCGGCGTTCAGGGTCTTGAGCGTGGTTTCCCAGGCGGTCATAGCGGGGGCGGGTGTGTGAGGTGGTCGGTCGCGCCCGGTTCTTAAGACGGTCGGACGGGAGCGTTCTGTTCATCAGCACGGAGTGGGCGCGAGGCCGGAAGCACGGGGCACTGGTCGCAACTGGCATCGAGCGGACTCGGCCGATCGAGGAGCGCACCGCCAGGACCGCGACAGGGCGGCGACGCCGAGGGTGCGGGTGCTGGCGCGATGCACGGGGTGTGCACGTCCCCTGCCGATGGCAACCGCGCGGCCCCGTTGCGGGGAGGTGGTGCACCCCCCTCGGGCGGCAGCGCCGGTGGAGTGCAGTTCCGCCAACCGGTCGCGGATCTGGGTGACCTGGCCGAGGAGTTCGTCGAGCAGGATGGCCAGGATCGGCAGGTGCCGCGCCGCGAGGCGGTGCGCCTCACGGAGGTCCTGGGCGAGCAGGTCGGCGCATTGAGCGGCCTTGGTCATGGCCTCGAGTTGCTGTGCATGCATGGTTCGTGGTCCTGGTTCAGGGGGTGGCGTGGGTGGATTGGGTCTCGCCGGGCCATTCGCTGATCCGGTTCCAGCAGCGACCAAGCCATTGGCGGAGTTGGTCCGGCGTCAGGCCGGTGGTGGCGGATAGGTTCTGCACCGCGGCCTTGCCCCCGAGCGATTTGTCCGGCCATAGATGCAAGCGGTCAGCCAGGCCGACCTCGGCGGCGAGTCGCTCCACGGTCTGCAGGGCGTTGAAGGCGTATTCCTGCCAGCGCTGCCGCGTGGCGAACACGTCGGTGTTCACCGAGACACCGAGCGCCTGGGCGTGGTCGGCGATCCGTGCGACGTTGTCGGCGCGGATGTTGATGGGCTCGTGGAAGACAGTGATGGGGTCGAGCTGGGCTACGGCGGCGAGAGTCGCGCGCAGGTCGGCCTCGTCGTACTCGGGATAGGTGGGTGCCAGGGCCACGAAGATGTGAAGGCCGGCGTGTCTGGCCGCGCGCAGTGTGGCCAGTCGCTGGGTTGGGGCGGGGGCCCTCGGCTCGTAGAGGGTGGAGAGATCGTTGCGCAGCGTGGGCAGGCTCATGCCGAACACGAGGCGGTCGCCCAAGCTGCGGAAGAGGTCGAAGTCCTCACGGGCCAGCGGACTGCGCGTCAGGATGCGGACGTTGAGCGTCGAAGCATCGCGAATGAGTTCGAGGGAACGGCGCACGAGGAAACGGGCGTGTTGGCTCAGCTCACGCTGGCGCGAGGAACTGGAGTGCCGGAGGGCCTGGTAGGGATCGGTGGTGGTGCACAACATCACGGCGCGATGGCCATCGGGGTTGAGGCGATGGAGCGGGGTGTTCTCCGCGGCCCGGAGCGAGGCGAGGAAGCGGCGCTCATCCCAAGGCCGGAGCAGCACGTAATCGCCCCATTCAGCATCGGGATCGCGGACACCGTGGGGGGCGAGTTGCGGCCCCTGTTTGACGGTGGCGGCGCTGGGGACGTAGCAGAAGCGACAGGCGTGGGAGCACCCCACGGCGATGTTGAAGGCCCAATTGGAGAGGCTCTTGAAGACGAAGCGGTTGGGAGCGATGAGAGCGGGCGAGCGCCAGAAGTCGGTGATGGTGTTCATGGGAGGTGGATGCATCGGGTTGGCGAGAGGAGAGTCAGAACCGGGGGCGTGAGGTTCACGCTGGCGCGGGGACCGCTGGTTGGGGCGAGGATCAGGGTTTGATGCGGAGGTTGGGGCTGTGGTGCACGCGGAGCTGGGGTTTGGCGAGGGTGCCTTCGAAGAGGCCCGGGCGTGTGCGCGAGGTAGAAGGGCGGGAGGTAGAGGACGCGGCACCCCGCCAGGCTCGGAATCTGCGTCACCGGGACCACCGGCCAGCGGCGGTTCATCGGCAGCTCGTGCCGGGGCGAGATCCGCAGCGAACCCTCCGCGAACATCGGATCCAGAATCGAACCCAGGGCGATCGGCTGGTGCTGGGCCTCGGCCATGGCGGCGTCGAGTTTGGCCGCGAGAACCGGAAGCATGGACTCGTCCCGGACGTGCAGCACGAAGTGGATTTGCCGGTCGGGATGATGCAGGTGGCGAACCACGGTCCCGAAGTTGGTGGGATCCACGAGTGACTGGTACACAGACATGGCCAATCCCGCTTTCAGGTGAGGGTGGTGGTTGGCGCGGGGACGCTGTCCACGGCGTGGCCGTTGGGGCGGGAACGTTGCGGCAGATCTGGCGGAGCAGGCTCAGTCCGGTTCTTGCGCCGCCAGCGGGACTGGACGGCGTCGGTGGCCTTGGCGAGCCACTTAGGGTCGTCGCGCAGCGCGCTCAGCTCCACCGTCGCGAAGTACTTGACGGCGTTGTGCTGCGGGCGGCCCAGGGGGCGGAGCAGGCCCGCAGCGATCAGGACGGGGATGTCGTGCGGCTGGAAGCCGAGGTACCAGGCGGCCTGCTCGGCGTCGAGCCGGGCCGGCGTGAAGGCGAGCGTCAGGAAGGACTTGTGTTCAGGGCTCATTGCGCACGGACCGATGGTTTTGTCTGGTGAGTATTCCGCCGGAACGGCGCCGGTGGTTGCGGGGATTTGGACTCAGCCCTCCCGGCCGGGCTCCTTCTCAGGGCCCTGTTGGCAGATCCAGGTGTGGACCGCGTCGGCGACCTTGGCCAGAAGCAGCAGGTCGTCGCGACCGAAGGAGTCGGTGGCGCGCCACGCGGCGTCCTCCCGCTCCTTGTAGAGGCGCGCGAAGGTGGTGTTGTAGCGGACGCCCGTAGGGGTGTCGTTGCGCCAGATGGCGGCTTTGATGGCGCCGAACCGGACTTCATGGAGGGGGCGGGCTTTGGACTCGTTCATGGGGGAGGGAGTGTGAGGTGGTTTCGATTCAAGGAATGGGACCGGGTTCGGATGCGAGTCACCGACGGAACCAGCCGGCGGAGGCGTTCGACTGCGGGGTTTCGGCCGGGGCTTGGGCCTCACGGAGGCGGCGTTCGAGCTGATCGACGCGGCCGGTGAGGTCCTGCCATTGACTGCGGAGCCGGGCGCCTTCCTCGACGGACTGGCGCAGGGACTGCGCCTGCTCGTTCAGGGTGCCGACGCTCTGCTGCAGTTGCCGCGAGTGCTCGATGATCTGTTCGGAGGTGGTGCGCTGGGCGTTCAACTCGGCGGTGAGGGCGTCGCGGTAGAACTGCAGGACATGGGCGGCAGAAGGCCCGGCAACCTCGCTTGAAGGGAGGACGACCACCGCCGGGGGCGTGAGGTTGGGACGGCTCGGCTTCTCCCGCCGATACACGAGGTGGGATTCGTGGACCATGTTGGGATCGCGCGGGTCGACGTAGCGCCCCAGGACGTAGGGGGCGACCTCATCGGGATGCCAGACATTGGGCTGGCGGGTGGACGGCAGCGGCTCTGGTGCCAGGAGCACCACCGGTTCGCCGGAGGTCTTGTGGGGGTTGCGGCAGCCGACCAGGGCCAGGGCCAGGACGGCACCGAGGGCGTGTTTCCAGGGGGTGAACGGGATCTTCTTCATGGTGATGGGGTGAGGGTTTGAGGGTTGGGAGGGAAGGCTCCGAGAGCGGGAGGCGACGGGCGTTGCCGGCGCGGGCGCGGGCGCGATCCAGCGTCTCGGTGAGGTAGAGGTACATCTGCTTGCCGGCGGGCACGCGGATGTAGAGGCCGTCGCGGCGGACGGTCTCGGCGAGGTCCTCGGCGTAGCGGTTCATCACCGAGCTCGCCCCGGTCAGGGCGGCGTTGCGCGCGGTGGCGGGGAACTCGGTGCCGAGGATCGTGGGCTGGGTCTGCTGCAGCCCGGCGGCCATGCCCGACATGAAGGTCGCCAGGAAGAGCTTCACCTCGGTGAGCACATCGCTGCGCAGGACCTGGCCGCGCAGTCCGGCGCTGCCGTCGGTGAGGCCCCAGGACAACCCTGAGGGGTCCTCCTCGCGGTCCAGGGCGATCCCGTTGACGACCAGCTCCTCGCCGGTTTGCCAGACCAGGGTCCAGGCGCCGCTGGCGACGATGCGCTCGCGCATCCGGTCCAGGCGGGCGCGGCCGTGCACCTCGGTGCCGGTGGGCACGACCAACTCGCCGCCATGCCAGAGATCGGCGGCCACCAACGCGATGATGGGGGTGTCGATGCTGGAGGAATCGATCGTGTTGACCAACTGACAGCGGAGCAGCCGGCCCGTGGGCGCGTGGATGCCCAGGGGGTTCGTTGGTGACCGGCGGAACAAAGATCGCCAGTTGGGCCAGGGGCGGATTGGTGGGCGCGGGCGGCGGAGGCGAGGCGACCACGGGGACGACGGGGCGTTGGATGGACGCAGCGGCGGCGGGGGGCTGTTGGTGTAAGAGACGGCCCGGCGGACCGAGTCCCCGGAGCGGAGGGCGCTGGCCAGCCCCACGATGATCACCAGGAGAAAGCCACCGGCGGCGAGCAGGCCGGCGCGGCTGCGGAGGAAGTCGAGGATTGCGGAGGGGTTCATGGCATCCGAAAGCGCAGGTTCAGAAGCGGCGTCGACGCGGGGCCGGACGAAGCGTCGGCACAAAGACGGTGTTCGGGTTGCCCGGGGGCCGGCCGGCCAGGGCTGGGTGCGGGGCAGCGGGGGTTGCCGGTGAGCGGATCCCCGGCGGTTGAGCGGGGCTTGGGCGATAGGGAGCGTACAGGGCGGCTCCGCTCGCCATGTGCCCGGGAGACGGCTGAGCGCCGGCGATGTTCGCCGGTGGCCCGGCTGGGTCGGGCGCACTCAGGGCGGCGGCGGACGCGGGCTGGGGATTGGGGGAAGCGGCTGAGCAGGACGGTGAACTCGTTGCGGGGCGAGAGATCGTGGTGCGTACCATCCGGGCTGCCGGTGATGGCGAAGTAAGCGGGCACCTCGGTTTGCGGGGGATGAGCCCGTTGGCGTCGGTCGCGGACTGGAAGTAGAGCCGTTGGCCGGCGCGGACCATGAGGCCCTGGGGCAGATACAGGATGGGCTCGGTGGTCCGGTTCGTGAGGGCCACCCGGAAGACGAGGGTATCTTCGGCGTCGAAGCGAAAGACCTCTTCGATGCGGATGGCGTAATCGCCGCAGTCCTGGACGGTTTGCGGGCGGACGCACTGGACCCCGGCCACAGCCGCGGGGTGCTGCTGCTTGAGGAGGGGGTAGGCGCGGGCGGTGTCCAGCAGGCCCAGGAGGCGCGCGGGGGCCACCGGACGGGGCGGGTTGGACGCGGTGAGGGAGACGGGTTGCTCGAAGTTGACCGCGAGCCAGGGCTGGTCCGACGCGTGCAGTTCGAGGACGTAGGTCCGGCGGTTCCAGACGACGTTCAGGGTGGCGGCGGTCTGGGGCTTCAAGGCCCGCAACGAGAAGAACTCGTGCCCGGGCTGGAAGGAGAGCAGGAAGCGCGCGTCCGGATGCGGCTCGGTGGCGATGAAGGCGGCCTCGAGGCTGGCGATCGGGCCGGGAAGCGGATGGTCGTCAGGTGATCGGTCGCGACCGGGATCGAGACGACGGAATCGGGGGTGAGCGCGAGGCGTTGGATGCGGTTGGTGTCGCCGGCGAGCGCGGTGGCGGCGAAGACGATCGCCAGGCAACCGGCGCAGCGGGACAGCCATGGCCGGGCCGGGCCCCTCGGCGAACGGGACCGGTGGCGGGGATGTGCGCCCGGGGCGGCGGGGTTCGCCGGTGGGCGCGTGCCGCGGCGGGGATCAGCGAGGTGGGGGTTCATAGGCGAGCTCGAATTCGGTGACGAGGGTGGGCTGGCGGCGGTTGCGCAGCAGGTCGGGGTTGGGGCGGAAGGTGAGGCGCAACCGGAACGGGAGGACCTCCGCGAAGGGGGTTTTCTGGTAGAGACCGGTCCGGAGCAGGGTGCCGGTGACCTCGATCTGGGCGCGGTCATCGCGCGTCTCGATGGCGTTGATACGGGCCACCTGCGGCTTCTGGTGAAGCTGGCGCTCGTGGAACTCGGTTCCCTCGAGGCCCCGGAGGTGCGTTGCCTGGGCCAGGGCGTTGCGGCCAAACAGCGCCTCGAGCACTTCGGGTTGATCGAAGCCCGCCGGGTTGCGGAGCAGCAGGGCCGTGGTGGCCAGCAAGGCCTGTTGGACGTGGAGCTCGCTGGCCTCGGCGAAGGTCGTGCCGGGGGCGAGGGTCCAGTTGCCGGCCGGATCGAGCACGAGGTAGCGGACCCCCGCGCCGGGCCTGATGGGTGGCCAGCAGCAGGGCGAGAACCATCGCGACCAGGGCCGCGAGCGCCACGGCCATGGCCAGTCGGGCCAGGCGATCCTTGTGGGCAAAGAACGCGGCGAAGTCCACCCGGCGGGGCGACACCGGGAGTTGTTCGCGAACGGTCGGGGTGATACGGGGGGTGTCCATGCGTTCAGGGTGACTTGAGCCCTTCGACGATGCCGCGGACCTGCTGATCGCCGGTGGGATCGTGGGGGCGAGGTTGCCAGGTGCTGGCTGTGGTCGGGTTGAAGGGGGCTCGAGGAGTGGGAGTGGGCTCCGCGGCAGCGGCTCAACTCGCGTGGCAGCCGGGAGAGGTAGGAGGTTGCCGGGTGAACCCCGGGACGGGTGAACCGGCTGAAGAACAGGGGCAGCCCCGCGCCGGTGACCAGATTGGCCGCGGCGGTGAGGACCGAGGCGGGGCCGGGGGTACTGGCAATGAGCCGCTGAATCATCACCGGCGCCAGGATGCTCGAGAAGATGATCCAGATGGCGATGACAGTGACGGCGAGGAGGTTTTGGAGGCCGTAACCCAGCCAGCCCACGCTGGGGTGGTGGCCAGGAAACTCTGATCGGTGGCGCTGTCGATGAGGCCGTCGGTGAAGGTGGCGGCCAGGGCCAGGCCCAGGGGCCAGAGGATGATGCCGAGGATGCGCAGGAGGTGACGCAGTCCCAGGCTGGCGAGAGGGGGGATGGCCAGGGTGGCGAAGAGCACGGGCGACAACACCCAACAGATCAGCAGGATGACGCGCTGCACGCTGTAGACGAAGAACATGAGCGCCATGGCCAGCCAGGCGATCAGGGTGAGGAGGGCGAAGATGATTGCCTCAAACCAGTTGCTGCTGAAGAGCGAGCTCAGGAAGCTCCGGTCCCGCTCCTGGGGGCGTTCTGGGCCTCGGCCAACTTCTCCTGGTAGCGGGCGGCGACGTTCTCGGGTCGGGCGGGGACATGATCCTGGATGAGGCGGGCGACGACGGTCTGGCCGGCGTTGATCAGGCTGTGGGCCTGGCCGATGAGGAGCACGATGAGGAAGAGCTTGATCAGAAAGCGCACCAGCTCCGGGGGCGAGGGCGGGCTGGCCCAGAACTGGTAGGCGAAGGCGAGCACCAGGAGGGCGAAGCCCCAGGGCACGAGCAGGGCCTGGAGATCGGCACAGCTCCGGACAAAGCTGGGAAAGGTGTCCTCGAAGGGGGAGGTCATGGGTGGCGCTCTCCGGGCTCAGGGATCCGGACCGGTGAGGATCGGGCGTGAGGAAGCGGCTCAACTGGCCGCTGGCGGTACGGAAGTCGACCATGCGCTCCTCCAGCCGGGCCCAATCCTGGCGGGCGGCATCGGTTTCATTCTCGGTGCGCTGCGCCATGACGCGGGCCTGGGCGGCGTCGCGCTCGCGGTCGATCGCTGCCAGCTCGGCGGCCTGGGCGGTAAGGATGGCGTGGAGCTTGGCCACCTCGGCCTGGGTCTCGGCGGCCCGCACCTGCACCACGGTGAGGAACATCTGATCGCGCACGGCCTGGCGGCGTTGGTCGGTGTCGTCCATCACCTCCTCGAGGGCGACCCGCGCCCGGGTGGTGGCGTTGTACTTGCGGTACGCCTCGGTCATCCGGGGGAAGGCTGCTCCGTCGGCGGTGGTGACCACCTCGCCCAGGGCCCGGTAAAGGCCGTGGGCCTCATAGAGGACACCCTCGAGGCCGGAGGCCATTTCCTGGAGCTCATCGAGGGGGACCCCGACTCCCATCTGGTTGATGCTCCGGAGCAGATCGCGCACGCCATCGAGCCGCACGTCGGCCGGGTTGCCCATGCGGTCGACCAAGGTGGTGACCTGTTCGAGCTGTTCGGTGGCGATGCGGACATCCTCGATGAGCTTGCCCAGGACGGAGACATCAATGACAGGCAGGGCCCCCTGGGCGGTCAGGAGTCCGGGCAGGGCCAGCAGCAGGAGCACACGTTTCATGGCTATTGCTGTATCCGAATCAGGCGCCGGGTGGGTTGTACCAGGAGGCCTTCCTCCCAGTGTTCGGGGATCGTGACCTCGTAGAGGCTCACCCGTTCCTCGGTGGGGTCGGCGCGCTGCTGCTCCTGCAGGTTCCAGTAGAGCTGTTTGACCCCGTCGCTGCGGCCCTGGGTGTAGCCGGAGCTGAACGCCTTGCGTTCCTGGCCGGACTTCCAGGCGTGAATGCCTTCGGCCAGGAGCACGCCGCCGGCAGCACCCCCGCGGTGGCGAGGGGGTTGCCGTCGCTGAGTTGGTGCCCGAGATAGGCCCCGCCGGCCCCGAAAGCGGCATCGGTGACCGGGCGGGCGAGTTGGGCACAACCTGCCAGCAAGGGCAGGAGGAGGAAGGGAAGATAGACGGATTTCATGGTTCGGACGGGTTGGAGGTGAGCGAGGAATCAGGTTCGGGGAGACGGACGTAGCGCACCGGACCGCAGATGGGTCGGCGGGCATCGGTGTGGAAGTAGAGGAACTCGGAGTACTTGGCACCGGACTGCTGATCGGGGCGCGGGAAACGGAGGATGGCCTCCTGGGCCAGGGGCGAGAGGCCGATATCGCGGCCGAGCCGTTCGACATCTTCACGTGACCCGGGGTTGAAGATCCCCCAAGCGCGAGCATTGCCGACCACGGCGACCCGGATCGGGGTATCGGCGAGGCGGGAGTAGCTTTGGGCGACGATGAGGACCTGGCAGTTGAACTTCCGGAACTGCTCGAAGAGTTCGCGCACGATCGTTTCGGCGCCGGGAAGGTCCAGGAACCGTGAGACCTCTTCGATGACCACGCGTTTGCGCGCGGCGCGCGGCAACGTGAGGATGTGCTGGCGCAGGCTGTTGATGGCCAGGAACCCGACCACCCCCTTGAGGTCGTGGGCGGCTTCGGGCAGGTACCCCAGCTCAAAGTGGACGCCCGCGCCACCGAGGCCGACGTTGGAGGGACCGTCGAAGAGCAGCCCGCAGTTGCCGCCCCGACACCAGGGTAGCAAGAGCGCGGCGAGCCAGCGGCAGGCTTCCTCGTCTTCTTCGGCCAGCTCGAGGTGTTCGCGGAAGGCGCTGAGTGTCGGTTGTTCCTCCGGTCCCAAGTACGCGAAGGCCAGGTCGCGGATCGGCTCCGGGTGACGGCTTTCGAACTCGCGCAGCTCCGCTTCCGCACCCGCGTCGAGCGAGCCCTGGGCTTCCTCGGGGTGTGCGGCCCGGAACTCGCGGAAGCCGAGGAAGGCGTCGAAGACGGAGACCCGGTGTTCGGCGGCCCAGCGGTGCAGCACGAAGGCATGGCGCAGCAGGGCTTGGCGCTGAGTGGCCGACCAGGCCCGCAGCCGGTCCTGGGCATGCTCTTCGTAGAGCTGGGCGACATGGCGGGCGAGGAGGGCCGATTGCCGGCGGGCCCGGTCCTCGTCGGCGGGGACGCCGGCCATGCGCGCGAGCGTGGCCGTGACGGAGGCGCGCTGAAAGGCACCCAGCGGCAGGCCCTGCGTATCGAAGACGTTGAGGGTCTGGGGCACCGTCGAGGCGGAAGACAACCGGTTCGACGCCGATTCCGCGCGAGAACGCGGCATGGGCCAGGCCCTCCTCGAGGATGGCGGTGAACGCGAAATCGAGTTCGGTTTCGCGCAGCTCCTTGTTCAGGACCAGGCTCTTGCCGGTGCCCGTCGCCCCCAGAAACACCCGGTTCTGCGGGGTGGCGTCCGGGCCTTCGCCCAGGAAATTCACCACGTTGACCAGGTTGCCGTCGGCGCCAGGGAACAGGGACTGGACCGGTCCGGGGTGCCCGGCCCAGGTCCCCGCCATGAGCAGGAGATCGGCGACATAGCGGCTCTCGCCGTAGAGGGTGTAGGAGCGATGGTGGCTCCAGAGCCAGCCCGGGAGGGTCTTGGCGAAGAGATTGCGGGCGGTGGCGGGGAGGCTGGCCTCGTAGTACTGGGCGCCGTTCAAGTCCAGGATAGCGCTCTTGAGCAGGGCGGCCCGCTCGCTCAGCTCGTCGGGGGTCCGGGCCCGCACGATGAGGATGAGCTCGATCTCCAGCGGGATGACATCGCCGCTGGCCAGGCGGCGGATCTTGTCCTCCACCTGGGACCGGGTCACGGCCAGGCGCTCATCGGACTTGCGGGCCAGTTGCTGGTGGATCCGGTCCAGCTCGCGCTGGGTGCGGGCGAGGACCGGGTCGCGGGGCAAACGCCGAAGGTGAACGGTGACCGTGTAGTCGCCAAAGGGCAGCCGGGTTAACCGGTGACTGAGGGTGGGATAGGTTTCGCTGGGCAGGCGCTTGAAGACCAGCGCCCCGTGGCAGTAGCCGTCGAGCAGGAACCCCTGCCGACCCTGGGCCCGCAGATCCGAGTGCCAGCAGTTGGCCAGGAGGGTGTGCTGCGGGTCGAAGCCCTTGGCCGGGTCGTACGGGACGCGATCCGCGAGCGAGGGGTTGAGCGTATCGGACCAGCGGCGGATCAGATCCCGATCGTCCATCCGCACGGCCCGGGCGTCGACGGTGGCGAGGGCCTGGTTGAGCGAGCGCTCCCACTCCTCGAATCCCGCCCTCACCTCCAGGAGCCGTTGGGCATGGTGTTGGGCGGCGCGCTTCCGGGGCCAGGGCGCCGGCGAGACCGGCAGCGTGCGGCCGACATAGAACGCGAGCCGCTTGCGGCGCAGTTCGCCGCGTTCGAGCCGCTGGTGAAGGTCCAGGAAGTTCGCGTTCCGGATGAACCGCGTGGCGGGCCGGGTGGCCTGTTGCGTCCGGGCCTGGTAGTCGAGCAGACGCTCACGGTGATCGTGGTCCTCCCACCATTGAACGGCGGCGCGCCAACCCTCCGGCAACTGATGCAGCACGGCGACCAGGGCATCCTGGGCGCGGTTCTGGTCGGCATAGGAAGCGGTCTGGAGGTCGGGCAGCTCCAGGTACCAGCCCGCCGCGAAGGCGCCGCCCGCCGGCGCGCCGAAGGCCAGGACACCCTCGACCAGGTAGGGGTCAGGAAACGGGGCGATCATCGCGGGGGGTGTTTGAGTGAGCGGCGGCTGGGCGTGACCGCTGGTGAGGAGTTGATCGAGCA
The DNA here is from genome assembly GCA_027493615.1 of Verrucomicrobiota bacterium. Lineage (GTDB taxonomy): Bacteria > Verrucomicrobiota > Verrucomicrobiia > Limisphaerales > J093 > DSVZ01. The sequence continues at coordinate 91,007 of JAOSKK010000009.1, read as the reverse complement.
GATCCAGCGTGTAGCCGGCGGGCTTGCCCTGCTGGAAGAGCCGCAGATAGAGGAACGCGATCCCCACGGGCGCCGCGGCCCACGGGGCGGCCTGGAGGAGGCCCAGGCGGGGGGACAAGGCCGCCAGGAGGGCGAGGCCGGCGAGCACGGCACCGCCCACCCACTTGAAATGGGGGGTCTCGATGCCCCAGACGGTGCCGGGATGTTCCTCGGCCGCGTGCGTGGGGGTGATGCGGAGTTGGTCCATGGGGGCGCTTAGAAGGTGCTTCCGATCATGCCGGCCAGGGCGCGCACGATGAGAATCGCTGCCGCCACGATGAACCCTCCGATAATCGCCAGTACTCCTTCGGTGGTCTTGCCCTGGCTGACTAACCAACCGCCGAAGAACACCATTGCCACGCCGATCAGGAGTAATACGCGGGCCAGGAATCGGAGAAACGACTCCAGCGCGGTGTCGAATGTGGCCTGGGCGAAGAGGAGGCCCAACGAGGGCAGGTGCCCGAAGAGCCCGGGGGCGCGGTGCAGCAGAGGCTCGAGCAGGGCGAGGGCGCCCTGCTCGAACGCGAGGAGTAGCGATAGTGTGTTCATGTTTGTTATGGCGCTGAAGCTCGTTCAGCGAGCTTCCGTTTGAGTAGTCCGTCCCAACCCGGAGGAAGGTCGCGCGGAATTTGCGGGAGCCGGGCTGGGCTGATCGACCTTGGCGAGGTGTTGGCGCAGGGCGCGCCGGATGCGGAAGAGCCGGGCCTTGATCGTGGAGTCCGTCAAGGGGCCCCGGCGGCCCTCAGGACAAGCGGGAGATTTCATCGTAGGAGAGGCCATGGAGGTAGTGGAGTGTGACGAGGAGTTGCTCTTCGAGGGGGAGGCGCCGCAGGGCCGCTTCCAGCGCGTCGCGGATGAGGAAGGACTGCCGGGCCCGCTCGGTGGCTTCGTCTGCGGCTTCGAAATGGGCCGGAAGCGGCATGAAGCGCGAAGCCCTTCGGATCACGCCGCGCCAGTAGTCAATGATGCGAGAGCGCAGGACCTTGTAGAGGAATGTAACGAAGCGGCCCCGTTTGGGATCGAACCGCCTGAACGCTTCGATGAGGGAATCGGTCGCCACCATGTCGGGGTCGGGCAGGCCTGTTCGCCGGACGAATCGTACCAACGCGGCGTGGTGTTTCTTGTGGAGCGCGGCCAACTGCTGCTGCTGCTCCGGGGTGAAGGCGACGGGGGATTTGGCTTTCGTTTTGCCACTCCCCTGAGTACGTTTCCTCGCATGCGCCGACGCTTGCGATGGGCGAGTAACGGTTCGCGGGGAATCCTGTTTGGGGACCCCTCGCGGGAGCATCTGGGGGCCACCGATGCCGGCGGCAGCGGGACTGGCATTCGTTCCCGATCGGTTGCGAGGGAGCGAGGTGGATTTGCGCCGAACCGAATGGCGGACACCCGACTTCAGAGGTATGAGCGATTTCTTCGTCACGCCCAACCCCTAACCTGGCGCCCGCGCCCCGCTGTCCGCGTGACTCCGCATGCGGAGTCATCAGGCTGCGGGACGGCGGCGGCAGATGCAGACGCGACATCGATCTTAAGACATGCCAGCGATCGACGCCAGTCCGGAGGGAAGGGCGAAGGAAGCGAGCGAACGCTGCGTCTCCGGGGTAACGGCCCTCGGGGCTTGAAGCTCGGCAGAAGCAGCGGCGCCGGGTAGAGCGCCGAGGCGCGCCAAAGAAAGAAGGTAGGCTGCGGCTAAAGGCTGACTGGAATGGAAGAGCAGCGAAAGCGAAGCGGACGTTTCGGCCAGAGGAAGATCCATCCCTGCGCCTACTCGAAGACGCTCAATCAGTGCGTTCCCAAGTACGCCGAGAAGGGCAAGGTTAGCCCGGACGAGTTCGCCCGGGCAGTTGGGGGAGGCGAACCGCTTGAAGACTACCAGCACGAATTGGCGGCACAGGAATTCGGGTGGACACAGGAGGTCACTGAGCAACTGAAGAAGTTGGCGGCGGAACGCCGGGCCGAACTTAAGGCAGCCGAGCTCAGCAGAACGCCCGCCTACGACCGGGCCAACCCGGCGCATCGCTGCGTGAATCGCTTGATGGAAGCCGCAGGGATGGCGGTTGACGAAGGCTTCGTTGCGTTCGGGACGTTTCGGTTGCACCTGGGTCCCCTTTACGCGTACCTGGGCCGGTTGCAGGAGTCGGCGCGGATTTCCAATCAGTTCGCCCCCGGAGGCGAGATCGCCCTGGACGAACTCTACGTCGAGTTGGAGGCTGCCGAGGATCAGCGCTGGGAGGTGAGACGGGAAAGCGGAGCAGCAGAGGGGCAGCGCCTGGAAGCAGATTTGCCCTTGGACACCCATCTGGCCGAGTGGCGGCACCGGGTGGCAACCAGCCGGGTTCCGGTGGATGTGCTCGTAGGTCGGACGCACGCGGCCCCAGCGGTGGTCTTCGGAGATCCTGGCTCGGGCAAGTCCACCCTCTGCGAGTTTCTACTGCACGCCCTGGGACGCGGGTTGGTGACCGGAGAAGGACTGCAGGCTGACGGCGCCATTCCCTTCTTGATTCACTTGAAGGACTTCGAGCGGGAGGGGCAAAAGGACGGCTATGAAATCCTCCCCTACCTGGTGCGCCGTGAACTCCGGGTACCGGCCCAGGACTCGGCCAAGTGGCTGACGGTGCTGTCGCACTTCTTCCACGACCAGAAACCGCCGCGCCTGCTCCTCATCGTTGATGGCATCGACGAGGTGACCCCCAATGCCAAGACCTTCAACGCCATGGAGGCGAAGTTCCGCGACATTGAGTACGTCGCGCGCCTGATCTTCACTTCCCGCCGGGCGGGATTCCAAATGCCGGTGCCGGCCTTTGTGCGCTTTGAGATCATCGAGTTGGAGGAGTCGGCGATGAGCCGGTTGGTGCACAACTGGTTTCGGCATGTCCACCCTCGTCCGGCGAGTTTCGTCCAAGGCCTGATTTCGTGGCTGTTCACGGACACACGGCGCCACGACATGGCGCGCAATCCGTGCCTGCTCTCACTCCTGTGTTACCTCAACCAAGACCGGCCGGAGGATGACTTCCTGCAGGCCGCGAATCGGGCTGATCTGTATCGGCAGGCGGTGGAGAAGTTGGTGTCGGATCGCCACCGCCTCGGCACGGCGGAGCTTGATGAGGCACTTGAGGTCCTTGCGGCCTTCGCCTTGGACCGATACGTACACCACGCCGCGGGGCGGGGACCGCGTGCCCTCTTCACCCGCGAACATGTTCGCCAGTTCTGTGCCAGGACGGCCAGCAACCGGAACAAGCTCAGGCCGAGCGTGGTCGGCACCCAGGTGCACCGGGCACTTGACCTGGTGTGGCTTCGCACGCGGGTGGTCAGCCAGTGGGATGAGCGCAACTGGTATTGCTTCGTGCATCTGAGCTTTCAGGAGTACTTTGCCGCCCGTTGGCTGGTGGCTCAGCCCGCGGCCAGGGTACTGAAGCTGATCGAAGAACATCGCTTCAACCCCTACTGGCGCGAGGTCTGGCGATTCTATGCCGGTCTCTGCCGAGAGGAGGGCGAGCCGGGGAGACTGCGGTTTCGGGCGCTGGCCACAGCGTATGTTCAGTCACGGGACCTGTATGATCGGTGTCTTTTGTGGGTGGCGCCGCTCTGCACAGAGTATGGAATGCGGGATACGCGGGAGGCTTTCGGCTTTGATTTGCGCGAAGCACTCCTGCGAGTGTGTTCGGATTGTCACACGGCCGAAGACCCGGACTTGCGCGCCATGGTCGACCTCGACCCGGAGTATTTTCTGGATGTCGCCAAACGCTCGCTGGAGCCGTGGCGAGAGTATTACCAGCAACCCAGGGGAGCCGGATCCGGGCCACCCGGCGCATCCGCCGTCGAGCACGCGGTGGCGATGCTGGAGTGCATCTGTCATCCTTCCGGGCTGGAATACCAGCGGCGACTGATCGAAGCTGAAGCACGCGCATCGCCCAACCGAGCTCAGTCGTTCTCGTTAGGCCCGGGCGCCAGATCCGGACGCAATGATGCTCTCGTTGAGGATCTGGTGAACTGGCTGGCGGTGACGCGTTCCTTCGATCAGCGAGTAAACTTGATCAACTACCTGCGAACCGCTACCACGCCCCGCGCCTCGGAGGCCATCTACGAAGCCGCGAAGTCGGAGCTAGCCCCAGTTTCCGACTTATGACGAGGGTTTTGTGGCAAGTGGTTGGAGGTAAGCAGGTTGCCGGTCGTGGCCACTATCCCCTAAAATCACTCACCCTTCGTGAAGCAATTCTATGCGAAAACACTGAGTATTTCGTTGACACGTCCAGAGACTATGCCCTAAGTATTGTCCGTGCAGCGGCTGGAAGCCAAGCGCGTCAACGGCCACACCTACTACTACCTCTCCGACTGGGGCTGGCGGGAGGGCAAATGCCGTCGCCTCGCACAGCTCTACCTCGGCAAGCTCGAACAGTTCAGCTCCCGACTCACCGGCGCTGGACCGGCGCCCGCCTACGCCGAGGTGTTTGAGTCCGGCCGCCCCCCTCGCGTTGTGGGGCGCGGTGCAGCGCGCCGAGTTGATTCCCTTGGCCAACCAGCTATGCCCTAAGCGCCAGCAGGGACCGAGCCCGGGCACCTACCTGGCACTGGCCGCCGTCAACCGGGCCATGCAACCGGTCAGCAAACGCGGGTTCTGGGAGTGGATCTCGGGCACGGCGTTGGTGCGTGCGGTGGCGGAACTCTCTGCCGAGGCGTTGAGTAGCCAGCGCTTCTGGGATCACCTGGTCGGTTGGGAAACCGAGAAGATCCACGCCCTCTGGAAAGGACTCCTGGAACGCGCCGTCCAGCGCGAGGGGATCGACCTTTCTCGGCTCTGCTACGACGGCACCAATTTCTACACCTTCATCGACACGTTCAACGTGCAGAATCACCTGGCTCAGCGGGGCAAGAACAAGCAGGGCCGGGCCAACCTGCGGCAGGTCAGCTACGCCCTGGTGTGCGCCGCCCACGGACAGTGGCCGTTGTACTACGAGGTGTACGAGGGCCATCGCAATGACAGCCGGCAGTTTGGCGAGATGCTCGGACGCTTTGCCACCTTCTATGCGGGGTGGCTCCGGCCGAGCGCCGCGGCCGCAAACCACCCTGGTGTTTGACAAGGGGAACAACTCGGCCGCGAACTTCGCGCTGATCGACACGCTGGGCTTGGACTATGTGGGGGCGGTGAAACTGGGGGAGGTGGCCGAGTGGGCGGCGGTGTCCAATACGGGAGACTCCCGGTGGGAAGCCTGCGCCGGGTTGGAAGGGACCAAGGCCTTCCGCGTGGAGGCCGAGGTGTACGGCCGCCCACGCACTCTGGTGGTGAGTTGGCATCAAGGACTCTTCGAGGCGCAGTGGGCCACGGTGCAGAGCGAACTGGCGCGGGCGTTGCGCAAGCTGGCCGAGTTGCAGCAGAGCCTGCAACGGCGTCAGCACGGGGAGGTCAAAGGCGGCAAGACCCCGACGGTGGAGTCAGTGCACAAACAGTGCCGGGAGATCTTGCACCGGGAGCATTTGCATCAGGTCGTGGCGATCGAAATCCACCCGCACGACGCGGGCGTGCCGGTGTTGGACTACCGGGTTCAACCGGAGGCGTTGGAGCGCCTGCGCGATACGGTGCTGGGCAAGAACGTGCTGGTGACCAGCCACGGGAGCTGGAGCAACGCGCAGGTCATCGAGGCCTACCGCAGCCAGTTTTTGATCGAGGAGATCTTCCAACAGATGAAGGACCGCGACTTGGGCTGTTGGTGGCCGATGTTCCACTGGACCGACCGGATGATCCAAGTGCACGGGTTGTACTGCACGATCGCCTTGCTGCTCCGGGCGATGGTGAGCCGGCAGGTGCGGGAAGCGGGCGTGGAACTGCCGCTCCCGCGCCTGTGGGCGGAGTTGGAGCAAGTCCGGGAGGTTGTCAACGTCTACCCGGGGCGCGGCGGGCGGCAGGCCCCGGTGCGGCAGACGGTTGGCAACAAGTTGACCGCGTTGCAGGAACGCTTGGTGGAAGCCTTGGGGCTTCGCGGCGAGAAGCGGCCCGTTTAGGGGATAGCGACCGCTTCCACAAGCTGCTTATCCGCAGCCACCTGCGAGGCACCCTTGAACTAAGTCGGAAACTGGGGCTAGAGCAAATCAAGAGCGGAGATCGTGCCTCCAGAAAGCTGGAGTGGATGCTCCGCTTTCAGGCGCATTGCTTGTTGGCTCTGGCGGAGATGCAGAGCGCACACGCCGTCGACCTGGCCAGCCGCCTTCTGGACCTGCCCCTGTTTCGGGAGAGACATCTCCGGGATCTTTGCAGGGAGCTGAACAAGATCCGGATGGCGAGCTCGGCGCAGTTGCTCGAGAAGGTCCTGGAGGAGACCGCGGCGACAGAGGATCCAGGACTGATGGAGACGATCCTCATCGGGCTGGCCCAGTGGCCTGAACGGCAGGTGCCGACGTCGGTGGAGCGGGTTCTCGGTCGCGATGACTCCACCCCTCGATTACGGGCACTCGCCTGGAAGGTGGTGGCCAATCGGGGAGGCTTCCATGGGTTGAAGCGTTTGCGGAAGTACTTGATCCAGACCAGCATCCTGCCCAAGTGGTCGCTCACCACTCTGGAGGAAACCCTGGAGTTGGCACGGGAAATCGGCTCCGATGCGTTTGCGCTGTCGGAGGAGGTGGCGGCGCTGCTTAAGCGAGCAGAGCGCGAGAATTGCCCGGAGTTGACCAACGAGCTGTGGGCTTGGCTGACGGCAATGAACACCCGGCAGGGGCATCTGCCGAGCTGTCGGGAGTGGTTTCTGGATTCCTGCCTCCCGGCGTTACGCAGGAGGCTTGCTCAGACCGAGGACGACTCGCTGCTGTCCTGGCTCAATGCCATTGTTGGAGCTCCAGCCGACGTGATCCAAGCACTCGTGGACCTGATCGTCGCGGAGTGGGACGGGCTGCCGCCTTCGACCCAGCGCTGCGCGCTGGAGTTCTTTTTGCCAAGTGCCTGAGCAGGCCCCGGTAGCGGTGCTCGACGCTGCGTGGACGCAGCGTGGACACGGCGCTGAACTGGCCGGCACCATCCTTGGCCAGACCAATCCTGGCCTGCTGCTGCAAGCAGGGCAGAGGATCCGATTGCGGAGGACGTTCTGCGTACGCTGGCGACGACTGAGGGCTTCCTATACTTCACCGACGGTTTCTACGCCCCCCGAAAGCCCGGTTTTCAACCATACGGCGCACGGGAGCGTCGGGATCGTGCGTCCGTCCCGGAGGAGTGATGGGGCGGGGCTACTGAGCCGACAGCGGATTCGTAAGCAACTCGCCCGGCGCTCTTCACGGATATACCAGCAGCCGGCGGTGTCCCACGACACGGCCGGCGGTTGATGAACACCACCTCGCCGCCCCGTTGCCAGCCGGACATCCGGCGCCTGGCCGAACTGAGCCAGACCTCACTCGCCGCATCCGCGGTCAGGACGAGGTGCTGGATCGTCTGGTCGAGGAGATCGTCTGCCGCGAACTGAACACGGTGCCGCAGACCGGCTGTCGCGGGGCGCTGTTCTTCGCCGGGCCGACCGGCGTGGGCAAGACCGAGACCGCCCGGTTCCTGGCCGCTCAGTTGTTCGGCCCCGCAGCCTTCGTGCGCTTTGACTGCTCGGAGTTCAAGACCCCGGAGGTAGTGGCGGCCCTGCTGGGCAGCCGTCAGGGCGATCCCGGCCGGTTCGCTCAGGCCTACGCGCAGGCACCCGACGGGCTGTGGCTCTTCGACGAGATCGAGAAGAGCGATCCCGCCTTCATCCAACTGTTCCTCCAGATGACCGACGCCGGCCGGCTCACCCTGGTGGACGGGCGAACGCTGGACCTCGCCGGCCTCTACCTGGTCCTGACCAGCAACCTGGGGTCGGCCGAGATCCTCGGCCGCAGGCATCTGCCCTTTGCCAGCCTCGAGAAGCACGTCCTCCACTGCATCCAACGCCACCTGCGCCCGGAGCTGCTGGCCCGGTTCAAACGTCCGTTCGTGTTTCGTCCCCTCACCCGCGAGGTGCAGGCCGAGATCACCGAGCAACGGTTGACCGACCTGGTGACCTGGCAGCGCCAGCAGGGGCGTCAGCTCACGTACGATCCCGCCGTCGTTCCCTTCCTCCTGCAACGAGGTTTCTCGCCCCGGTTGGGCGCCCGGCCGCTGCTGGACACGATCCACGAACTGGTCGGCAACGCCATCGCCAACGATCTGCTTGAAGGGTGCCGTGGCCACGGACGCCTCGTCGTCGAGGGCGCCCAACTCCGCCTGGTCCGATGATCTCCCCTCACCCGCTCGGGCCGGTTCCCGGCGACCACGTCGTGGCCTCGGACTGGAGCCTGCCCTTCCCGGTCGATCCCTGGGTGTTGGCGGGCGTCCTTGGCCTGGTGGGGTTGCTGCTGCTGGGGTGGGCCGGGCACGTAGGTCGCGCGCACGAGGCCGCGGCCCGGCTCAGGGGTTCACCTGGCATCGGCACACCTTCTGCCACACTGCCGCAGCATCCCCGGTAGCGGGCTCCTGTGTCGTTCCTTGTCGGGCCACTGTTGCACACGAACGCGCTGAGAGCGGGCGGCCGTCGGTTCGACGTGGCTGCCCCCGCCGCCGCCAGAACGACGGGTCGGACGCGAGTGCCTGTGCAACCTGGACCTTCAGGCTCATAACCTGAAGGTCGTAGGTTCAAATCCTACCCCCGCAACCAATTTCAAGCCCCTGCAAGCTTGGCTCGCAGGGGTTTATTGCTTCTCGTTGCCAAAGCGGCAATCCCATGCAAACCCCTGCAATTTAGGGCCTTCCTATGCCCGATAACCAAACATTTGCCAAACATTTCGACCCCGGAGAATGGCCTGACGAGGGCAGGTTCAAGTTCAGCGGCGAGAACGGGCTCAGAAGCCCTCCGACCTTCAGGAAGGATGAAGAACCCGCCACCGACGCTCTGCGGCAGTTCTTAGCCGGTGTCTCGGCGCGAGAATGGCGGTACATCCGCAGGACAGCGAGACTTGCGGGGACTGAACCTGTCGCAGCGCCCGATAAGAGCCGCCATGCAACAGACCAAATCGGGAGGCACGCATGAACTTCGGCCAGCCGGGGGAAAGGCGTGACTGATCACGGGAACTGTCGTAGATTGCCGAAATGTTCGAACGGTTAAACATGGCTCTTGATGAAGGGCTTGGTATGAAACGACTGCTTTGGCTGATCGCTGCTTTGGTCCTTGTCCCGGTCATCCCCACGGTTGCGCAACAACCTGGGAGTGTCCGGTGGACGTTGAAGATCGGTGAGTCGGTAACCAGTTCCCCCGGCATCGGCCCTGACGGAACGATCTACGTCGTGGGTAATTCTCCAAGCGAAGGGGACCGACTGGTGGCGGCTCGCCCTGATGGCACTGTGAAGTGGCAGACACCAATCATCAGTTCGGTCAACACCGCTATCGCCATCGCGGCAGATGGGACGCTCTACTTCGGGACTTCATCGTCTCACTTTCTCGCCTTCAATCCCGACGGGACCGAGAAGTGGGACTTCCAACCCGGTGACCGGGTCGCCTCCTCACCCGCAATCGGGGCGGACGGCGCGGTCTATTTTGGCAGTCACGATCGGAAGGTCTATGCGTTAAATCCCGACGGGACCCTGCGCTGGGAGTTCGAGACCGCAGGTCCTGTATTGTCATCGCCGGCCCTCGGAACGGACGGGACGGTCTACGTCGGATCGAATGACAAGAAACTGTACGCGCTGACGCCCAGTGGCGCTAAGAAGTGGGAGTTCATCACGGGCCAACCGCTCACTCAATCACCGGCTCTCGGCAGTGACGGCCGGATCTTCCTCGCAGCCAATGACGGCAACATTTACGGCGTGAACCCTGACGGTACCCGTGCCTGGACCAACCGAACAGGGTTCGGGCATACTTCGCCGGCAATCGGTCCGGATGATCGCCTGTACGTCGGACGTGGCAAGGCAGCTGCGGCGTTTGGCGTGAACGGATCGACCAACTGGGTGTTTGACATGGGGGAGCGCCTCAACGCATCGCCTGCGGTTGCGGATGACGGCACCGTTTACTTTACGGCGAGTGATGACGGTTCTGAAACGGGAACGCTGGTCGCACTCCGGGCCGACGGTTCCAAGGCGTGGGATTTCCGCGCAGGCGGCCGCTTTGGCGAAGGCAGCCCGGTGATTGGAACCGACGGCATGATCTACGTAGGCAGCGACAATCGCAGCGGCGCTTATCTGCATGCCTTGTGGGGGTCGGCAGGCCCCGCGAACACTTCCTGGCCTATGTTCCGGCGCAGTGCGGATCGGACGGGAGCCTTGCCGCCCGGCGGAGCGCCCTTGATCACGGTGCTGTCAGCGGATCGTTCCGTCGCGCCAGGGTCCAACGTCGTATTCCAGGTTACCGCTATCGGTGCGGCGCCCATGCGCTATCAATGGCAACGCAACGGAGAGAATTTGACGGATGCGTGTAACGTGTTCGGCACGCAGACAGCAACCCTGATTGTCAATGAAGCGATGTTCGCTGACGCAGGGGACTACACAGTACTGATCTCCAATGACGCCGGTGCTATCACGAGCCAAGCAGTCCGCCTGAACGTGCTGGCGGGCTTCCTGGAGCCTGGGACTCTGTTGTGGGAGGTTCCTCTGCCCGGCATCGCGGCGAGTTCGCCCGCGGTTGCCGCGGACGGCACCGCCTACATCGTCGCTCAAACACCCGAGGACTGGCTGCTCTGCGCCTGTCGGACCAATGGCACGCTGCAGTGGTCGCTACCGCTGGGGGCGCAGACGCTGTCGTCCCCGACGATTGCGGCAGACGGAACCCTCTACCTCGGAACCGGCTGGCCTTCGAACCGATTCCTGGCGATTTCTGCGGAAGGCGTCATACGCTGGACATTCGAAACGGGTAGCAGCGTCGAGACTATTGCCGGGATCGCCCAAGACGGAACTGTGTACGTCACTGCGAACAACGGCCGGGTTTACGCCCTGAACCCGGACGGCGCGAAAGCATGGGAGTTCGACACGGGCGGTCAGGGCTACATCTCTTCGCCCGCCATCGGCGCAGATGGTGTGATCTACGTGGGCTCCGGTCACGGCGATGAGGTCCTTGGGTACACGGTAGGCGTCTTTACGCCTTGCGTTCGGACGGCTCGGAAAAGTGGCGCTTCAGTGACCGCGGACCGTTCACCGCCGACCCCGCAATCTCCCCCGGCGATACGATCTACTTCGGGTCCCTCGACAATGAAGGTGCTTTCTACGCCTTCAACCCGAACGGCACGAATCTCTGGCGCCGGTTCACGCGAGCAGCGATCCGCGCAGGTCCGGTTGTCGGGCCTGACGGCACTGTGTTCGTGGTGAATATGAACCAACGCCTTTTTTTCCCTTCGCCCCGACGGTGGGACAAACTGGATAGGCGGCGTGCCAGGCTCGACGCCCGCCCTCGCCGCCGACGGCACCCTGCATTTCGGAACGGTGCACAGCGAGTTGGTTACGATCACTGCCACAGGAAAGCGCGGGTGGACTTTTGCGGGCGGCAGGGATTCATCGGCTCCCTGCCTGGACGCTAAGGGACGGCTCTATTTCGGCGACGGCTCCCGCCTGGTTTGCGTCCAGGCGTCTGCTCCGCCGCCGAATGCTGGCTGGCCCATGTTTGGACGTGAACCCCGCCATACCGCGAACGCGGCATCCCTCTTGCCAACCCCACCGCCGAGTCCTAGTGAACCTACGGTCAAGGATGGAGATTTCGAGTTTGGGCTTGTCGATCCACTCGGCCAGTGCTGCGTGGTCGAAGAATCACTTGACCTTGAGCACTGGATTCCGGTCAGCACAAACCGCGCACCTGCCGTGTTCGAACAGGCTGTGGACCCTGCCGGATTGCGGTTCTTCCGGGTCCGCCCGCTGAAGCCGTAGACACTACCCCCACCCTTGATCAGGCTGACTCGGAACCGCGAGCTCAATTGAGTTTCAGGTCAAGGCGCCTCATTGCTGGTGTCCCTAAGCAACCTGCGCTTCAGTGGCCGATAGACGGCAACCGAAAGAAGTAGTCCCGCTGCAGCGACGCCGACCGCTATTCGGTCATATCCGTAAACGGTGAGTTGCTCCACGGCCAAAGAGCATCCCGCAAGAACCGCAAAAGCCGTCCAACCGCACACCTCAGACACAAATTGCCTGCACGGTCGCCGCCAAATCAGAAACGCGCGGCGAAACAGGAAAACGGCACTCCCTCCAAAACTGAGGCCCAGCATGCATTGCCACCACTCGCCGGCCAGCGAGGCGCAGAACATCGCTGCCAGAAACAGCGCCAGCCCGCCAAACGCTACTGGAATGACGCTCAACAGGCGAACAGTGGCTTTGGCGGTTGAGGGCGTCACCACGCGGGTTCGGCCGGTTTGCCGTATTCAGTCGAATTGGAATGCGTTAGAAGTTCTCATTCTGGCAGCGCTGGGGTTAGGAAAAACACGACGCCCGCGAGGGTACAGACCAGTCCGATCAACAGCGCGGCGCACGCTGATTCAGGGACTCGCGATCCGATGCCAACCCTGAGCAGAGCAGCCAGCGGGATCGCGCAGGCGAAGTAAAACGGTTCCCCGAGATTTGCCAGGCTCTTATTGCCCGTCGCGAGCGGTGAGAACATCAACGCGGTCCACACCACGAACGGAAGAATGAGCGCGGTCAGTTCCCAAGGTCGCCAATGAACCCGCTTACGTCCGAGAAGGACCACGGGAGCTGTCGATACGATCGCAACGGCAGCATGCATCAGCCAGATCAAGAAAATGGCCCCAGCTTCGTTCATAGCCTCAGAGTTTCACCAACCTGTAGCCGTCCGGACTCATGGGCAGATCACGAATCTCCCGGAGAGAAAGGTGGCGGAAAACCCTGCCGTCTCGCAGCACGTGAATGGCCTTGAGCCGTTCTGGGCTGCCATCCCCGATCTTGATCAGCCCAAAAAGATATGGCGAGCAACCGCGGGGCAACACGGGGACTGCCACAACGACGCGCCCATCCGGGCCAACAGGAGTGTCGCCGTGGCCGTCGATGCGGATGGCATAAAGGCCAGTGCGTGCCGAAATGATCTGCAGCTTCTCAGGTCCGGGGGTGTTGTACGGCTGAAGCGCATAGGTGCAGCCGGATAAACCCAGCGTAACGCCGAGGCAGATTAACGAGATGAATTGACGATTCACGGATGCTTTCCCCTGCGAGTTGTCGCAACAATACTGGCGATCAGCAATGCCAACCCAGCCCCCAACAGCAGGCAAGGCACCAAGGGCATCGGAATTACTCCGCTGGTCGCAGAGGCCGATCCGTTCGACCATAACACTGTAAGCTGAAAGTCTTCCCGATGTGCGTAAGGCCACCACCGAATCATGTACGCTGTCAGCAATGCGCCGCCCATTATGAGAAGCGCCGCACCACCGAATCGGAAGAACCTTCTGCAATTGCACGAGTTCACGGTGCCTCCGAGGCTCTGGATGCAGGTTGTGTCGAGCGTTTCTTGCCTGGTAGCGCTTGTCTCGCGGCCGCTATGGCTAAGCTCACGGCCGCATCGCGTCGCCTTCCGGGACGATAGAACGTCACTTCCGTGGCCGCCCCATCTCCGCTCGTCAGGCGTCCGTCCTGCAAGTGAACATGGTCGGCGTCATCTGCGTCGCCATCCCGCAGGGCAATCAGGGCGTGGATGACAGCGTCCAACTCGCTGCGCGATCTGAAACGCAC
>JAOSKK010000009.1:0-76627 GCA_027493615.1 Verrucomicrobiota bacterium | reverse complement strand
GAGTCGAAGTCGAGGCTGCGGTAGCCGCCCAGGGCGAGGTAGGCCCGGACGGTGAAGTCGGTTTCGCTGCCCAGCGCGGCGATCAGGGCGGCGTTGGTCAGGGTGTACGGCCCCTCGCGGCTGACCGTGAGCGTCGCCTTGAGGACGGCCCCGGCCCAGAGTTCGAGCACGCAGGCGTCGGCTCGGCATTCGAGGTCCACCTCGGGGTCGCTTCCGGCACGGGCCTCGCTGGTCAGGGTCCAGTCGAGCGCGACATCCTGGCCGGTGGCGTAGGTCGGGTGCGCGCCGTCGCCGTTGGCGGTCAGGTTGGCCGGCCCCAGGGCGCGGAGCGAACGGCGCTGAATCGTGTGCGTGATCTTCGCCACGTCCGCCAGACTGACCTCGCTGTGCAGGAGCCGGGGCTGGACCTTCAGGCCCACGGACACCGCATCCTTCGGCGGCGCCCATTCGAGCAGGGGCAGTTCGGCCAACTGCACGCACCAGCACTCGGCGCCGACGGGATGCTGCCCGCGCGTCGTGCCGTACTGCGCCCGCAGGACGTTCACCGTGTAGCGTCCGGCGCTCACCAGCGTCGGTTCCCAGCCCAGGAGGATTTCGTCGCCGATGAAGATCAGGAACCGTTTGGTCCCCACCCCTTCGTCGAAGGGCATGTCATCGAGGTCGTCATCGGGGCTGGTGAACGCCACGTCGAGACCGCCTTCGTGGTACAGACACCCCGTGGCATCGAGAGCGCCGTTCAGCGTGCCCCGACGCCCGAACACCTGGCCGGTGCCGGCAGTGGTGAAGCTGTCCGTGGCCCGTTCCCACCAGAGCGTGAACCCGCTCGACAGCCGTTCGCCGCGTGCGGGCAGGATCAGCAGTCGGGGCGTCGTGTCGGTGGTCCAGGCGTAGGGCGGCTCGAACACCAGCACGTCATGGCAGGGCAGCGGCGAGTACTGGACGGCTGCCAACGCCTCATCCGCCGGCACCGGGTAGTCATCAACCACCAGGTGGGCCGCGTCCTCGCGGACGGTCAGCAGCACCTCCGCCGAGTCCGGGCCCGGAACTTCGACGGCCAGCACCCGGAAGCGGACCGCGTCGATGCCGCTGTGGGCGTAGGTGAGCGAGACGGTGTCGCCCGGACGCAGGTCGGCCCCCCACGCCGCGCCGGACGCGCAGGCGACCATCCAGCCAGGGCAGGCTGCGGCTCTTGCCGTAGGCCATCGCCACCTTCCACGCCACGGCCGGGTCGGTGATCCAGTCGCATTCGATGGCCTGGGTCAGGGGTCGGCCCGTGACGGCGTAGGCGGCGGGATTGCGCCAAGTCAGGGCGTCGGTCTGCCAGGCGCGGTCCCGATTGCGGAACCGAACGACAACCTCATTGACCGTCTCGGTCCAGCCGTGGGCGGTGAGGTCGGGAGCTTCGAGCAGAGCGTCCGTGTCGATCGTCACCGGCCCGACAGGGTCCCGCAGCAGGCGGAGGCTCAGTCGGCCATCCGGCGTGTGGAACAAGGCGGCATCGAGGTATTCGAGGAAGTCGTTCAGCAGCGCGTCCAGACGCTTGGCGGTGTCGAGGAACACGGTGACGCTGAACTCGTCGGTGGCGAGCTGGCCGGCGACCGCGTCCCAGCCGTCGGCGTCCAGGAGCGTCACCGGCAGTCCGGCCCCGAAGCGGGAGTCGGTGAACAGTTCAGCCAGAGCCGCGACGGGATTGACTTCGCCGTTCAGCGCGGCGGCGGTGCCCAGCCAGTCCACAACAGGAATCCGCGACAACTCGAACTCCAGGTTGGGGACCTGGGCGCGGTTCTCGCCCAGCAACCAGTCGTTGAAAACGGCGTAGCACTGGCCGCGATAGGCCGGGTGGGTCACGCCACTCGCAGCCAGGTCGGCGTCGGCGGTTTGCGTGATGGTGCCCCAGTAGAGGATGAGCGCGCCGCGCCCTTCGACGGTGATCTCCGCGTGATCGCTCGTGCCGGCCTGAAGCGGACCGTTCCAGGCCAGCTCGTCATCGACCAGGATTGCGTGCAGCGTCTGAACCGGTCCCAGGCACAGGAGTCCGGCGAAGCTCGCATAGTAGTTGTAGCCGGTGGTCTGAGTCTTCTTCCCCACCTTCTTGCGGACGGGCACCGAACGCACGCCCCACGGTTCGCTGATCCACGTCAGGCCCAGCCGGGCGCGTCCGGCGAGGTACGGCACGGGGGCGGCCATGCTCATCGGTCGAGAGCGTGGCCGGGTCCTTGCCCAACGCCTTGGGCGGCGGGGGCTGGGGTCAGGTCGCTGGAAGAGTTGAACATGGCCGGTAGGCCCGGACCCAGCGCCGGGCGTAGGTGGGATCATCGAGCCGGGAAATGAGGACGCCGTGTCCGCGCAGGCAGTGGCAGAACCGCTGGTCGCCGAGGGCGACACCGACGTGGTTGGCGACCTTCCCGACCTGGAACACGACCACATCCCCGGCTTCGACATCAGAAGGCGGCACTGCCGCCCACTCTGGGTGCGCGTTGAACCAGTCGAGAACCGGTGACGTGTCGGCGTGGTCGCCGAAGTCCACGGCGTAGGGCGGAAACGCGAGGCTGGTGGCCAGGCCGGCTTCCTCAATCAACGCGGCGGCGAGTTGGACGCAATCGACCCCCGCGCCACAGATACGCGCCCGCGCCTGAAAGGGCGTGCCCTTCCAGCGTGTAGCGGCGGCGTTCAGGCTGACAGCAGTGGCGTTCACTTCTTGCCTCCGTTGATCTGCGGGATGTCGAGCGCCTTGATGGCGAGGTTGCGCAGGGCGAAGCGGTGGCCGCCGTAGTTGGCGGTGTTGCTGAACTTGGTCTCGCAGGTAACCCAGCGCCCGTCGCAGCCGGGCACCAGGATCGCCGTCGCATCGACGCCGTTGAACCGCAGCGGCGCATTGAGCGTAAGCACGAGCGTCGTGCCGCTTTCCGGCGGGTGCTTCAGGATCAGCCGGACCTCGCGGCTGAGGCCCGAGCCGACTTCGAGCCAGCCTTCGGCGAACCAGTTGCCCGGCAGGCCGGTCAGCGACGCGCCCACCACCGTCACGTCCCGCCCGTTGAGCGCCGTGATCCTGACGGTGTTCTGCCAGGCGACGCGGGCCAGGCCGCAGGTGCCGATGTCGAAGACGCGGTACTGGCATCGGGCGGAGAAGTAGAAGGCCGGGACGCTCGACTGCGCGCCGCCGCCCAGCGCGTTGCAGCGCGCCCGCAGGCTCTTGCCGTCGGCCTGAACCGAGGCGACCACGCCGCGAAAGAGAGTGGTGACGGTTTCCAGGTCGGGGTACTCGGCGGTCTGGATTTCGAGGTTGAGCGGCTGGCAACCGTAGGGCGGGAACAAAAGCGCGAAGGGCGAGTCCTCGGCGCGCTCGACTTCGATCTGAACACCCTGCCGCACGCCGGTCGTGTCGTACTGGATCGAGCCGTGCGTGATCCGGCGGGCGAGGTAGGTCTGGCCACCCACATCTTCGAGGTCCAGCGCGAAGCTGGTCCAGTGCCAGTCAACCTGGCTTTCGCCCTCGCCGACCCAGAGGTGATAGAGGAAGACCGGCCGAGTCCCCGTCTCGGCCTCGGCGTAGTCGAGCGGCAGTTCGACCACCTGCACCCTGCGGACCTGGCGCTGTTCGGCGACGAACTCGGCTTCCTCGGCGTCATCGGCCAGGCGCACGTAGGCCAGGTCCCACGCCTGCCAAGAGGCATCGACGGCCACGGCTTCCTCGAATGTCAGGCGCGTCGTGCCATCGCCGTTCAGGGCGACCGCGATGACCTTCGCGCCTCGGGGCGTTTGACCGTCCTTGGTCAGCCAGACGTAAGCGCCGGCCTGGTCATCGAACCGCGCCGCGAACCCTTCGCCCGCGATGTCGCACCGCTGGCCAGAGACGCCCGACACGATCTCGAACGCCGCCTGCGGCGCGGGGAACCAGAACCCGATCAGCCGGCCTTGGAGCGCGGCGGTGAAGGCGTCGAAGGCCTCGATCTCATCCAAGTCATCCAGCCACACGCGACCCGTCCAGGCGCGCACGACCTTCTCCTGGTCGGAGTAGATCAGTTCGGCCCCGAAGCCGGCGGCGACTTCGCGCTGCTCGAACTCGACGCGCCCTTCCTGGCTGGTCTGCCAGTCGAGGGACCACGGAAACACTGGGCGGTCGCGGTAGGTCATTCGAGGAGGACGGTGTCAAACCAGCAGGGCCAGGCGTGGTCGGCATTCCAAAGTTCCAGGACGATGGCGCCCTTGCTGGTGGTGGTGAACGTGAGCGAGAGTTCCTGCCAGTCGGTGGACCCTCCCGCCGTGGCGGTCACGGCATTGGCGAGGCCGACGGCGGGGTTGCGACGCACGCGCATGAACGGGCGTTGCGCGTCGGCGCGAGGTTGCAGCACCTGTGCCCGCACCCGGCGCGAACCGACCTTGACCGCCAGCCGGAACCAGAAGAACCCGTAGATGCCGATCTTGAGCGAGGGCAGTTCGGCCCCGACGACGTCCTCACGCCCGGAGTAGGTCATCAGCCGGTCGGTGTACGGGACCAACACGGACAGCGAACTCGGAGACACCAGGCAGGAGGCGAGCGCCAGCGAGCGGGCGGAATGGGCGAGTTCGGCCATAAGCGTCAGTCCGGGTTCTGGGTGACGAGAACCAGCGCGCCCGTGGCGGTCGAAGTCGAGTAGCCGGAGTAGGTGAGCACGGTCTTGATGACCTCGAACCGTTTGCCGGACAGGGCGCCAGTGCCCGAGAACGTGTCCCCCGTGCGTGAAGGCGCCGGCCTGGTGGCGCGGGACGTAGAGGAAGCGCAGGGTGCCACGGTGTTCCCACAAGGTGCCGTTGTACGTCTTGACGACGTAGGGCCAGAGGTGGATGGCGCCGCCGCTGGGCATGGCGAGGTCACCGCCGATGACGGTCTGGGTGCTGGTGCCCCAAAGGGTGCCGTACACGTTAGGACCGGCGGCAATGCGAAGCCCCTTCGCCCCCAGAATCCCCGGCAAGCCCTTCACGAAAAGTCCGTAGTTGGCGGCGTCGCTCACGCCGGGGGGCGCCGACGAGGTCGAACGTGGCCAGGGCGTTGCGGATTTCGTCGGCGTTGGACCAGAAGGCGCACAGCGCGGCGAAGTTGGTGTCCCCCGGCACATCGCTGTTGCCATCGCCCAGGTACAGGCAGACCTGCCAGTAGGTGGAGCCTTTGAGGGCCAGAAGCGCCGTGCGTTCATCGGCCAGCAGGATCCAGGGACGCGGAGTCGTGTCGGCGGTCGAGGACTTGTAGGCGAAGAGGCCGTCACCGGAGATGACCGTCGAAGTCGGGAACTCGCCGGTGCCCGCGTCCACGCTGGACATGGCGTCATAGCCGCGGATGCGCGCCCAAGTGGTACCGGCGTCGGTGACGCGGTAGTAGGAACGTGCCACTGCCGCGGCGGCGTTGCGGTACACGGCCTTGCCGGTATCGACGAAGGGCTTGGTCCAACCGGCGGCGGGGAGCGAGCCGTAGCCGCTGACGAGGCAGGCATCGAGCAGGGCGGTCAGGGAACCCGCGACCCCGCTGAGCGAGGGCGCGCCGGAATCGGTGGAGCGATAGACGTTGAACATAGGTCAGTCGAGGTTGTGAACCGGGGCGTCATCCAGCCAGTGATCGAACGTGATCTTGGTCGGCGAGCCCGGATCGGGGATGGCGGCGGCGTTCAGCCACCAGGTGAACGTGATGGTTGCAGGGGTCTGTTCGGGCGGCGGCTCGGGCGGTTCTTCCGGGGACTCCGGCTGAACGGCGAGTTGGCTCAAGGTAATGGTCAGGGCGGCGTGCCAGTCGGTGCGCTGTTCGATGGCGCTGAAGGCGGGCCGGCCAAAAAGCAACGGCCAGGCCCAGTGCCCCGCGCCCCATACCGACGCGAGCGGATCGGCCAGCGTGACGGTGTCACCCGAAACGGACTCAACTTCGGCGATCTCGAACGCTTCGCGGGCGCCGGGTTCGGCCAGGAACAGGAAGCTGCCAGTCTGCAGGTCGGCCCACGCATCGCGGGCCAACTCCACGGTATCGCCGCTCGCCGCGATCAAGGGGGATGCCCCGGCCCCAACTTGGGACACAAGCGAGGCCGGCTTTGAGCGCGGCGTCCACGCGGCCCAAGAGCAGCGTCAGGTCGTCGGCATCCTTGGACTCGACCCGGAAGCTCAGGCGCTCGCGCGGCCTGGGGCGGAGGGCCTGGCGCGACTCGAACCCGGTCAAGGCGCGGTCCACGCTTGTCTGCCAGACACGCGACCGTTGCAGTCCCCGAGTCCAATCCGGGTAGTGCGGCAGCAAGACGTGGCCGTTGACGGTGGCGAGGGGCATCAGGTCGGGACGCCGAACTGCATCCGGCGTTTGCGGAGGATGTCCACCAGCATGGCCTCGCCCTCGGCCGATTCGAGGAACTGGCGGGCCTGGTTGCGCGAGTCCACCAGGACCAGGCTGACGGCGGCGGAGCGGCTTGAAGCCGACCCCGCCGCCGCGGTGCCCGGAGCGCGAGTGTCCTGGGCAGAGCCTGCGCCTTGTGGCTGGGAGTAGAAGCGGGCAGTGCGGTTGTTCATGGCGTTGACCACGCCGGCGCCGTAGTGCCGAACGGCGGCCGCGTTCAGGACGCCCTCGCCGTTCGAGAGCCGGGCCAGGATGGCGTCATCCGTCGGACCGCCGGGACCGCGCACGATGCCACCTTCGGCGAACGCACCTCCGATGGCGGCGATGGCAGCGATCAGCGCCGCCGTGCCGACCAGGGCCGCGACGCCGTAGCTCGAAATGGAGGACATCAGGGCACCGGGCGCCTTCGCCGCCGCGTCCGCCGCGCCCTCGGACGTGCTGAAGGCGATGTTCTTGGCGGCCATGAGGGCGCGCTTGACGATCCACTCGGCGAACATCCGGCTGATGGCCGAAATGACGCCGCTGATGATCGAGGAACCGATATTCCGCAGGGCGTCGCCCCAGTCCATCGTCCCTTTGATGAGGCCCTCGATCCCCTGCTGAACCCCGTCGATGGCGCTGCCGATCACGTTGCCGAACTGGCGGGCGACCGACTGGGCGGTGGTGCCCATCTGGTTTTCGAGTTCGGTCATCGTGGCCAGCATCTGGTCGCGGTAGGAGTACGGGTCAGGCGCGTTCTCGACGCGGTTCAGTTGGGTCTGAACGCCGTGCCGCTCGCCCTCCAGCCCGCGCATGGACTGGGTGAGGTTTTCGCGGACATCGGCGTCCTGCTCGACGGCGAGGCGTTCACGCAGCCGTTCAATCTCCTGGTCAATGAGGCCGATCTCCTCGCGCAGCAGGTCGATGCGCTGCCGGTGCTTGTCGGCCTCGCGTGTGGCGAAGTCGGAATCGAGCCGGGCCATCTCATCGGCCACCGCTTGCCGCTGCTGGCGCAGAGCGTATTCGGCCTCGCGCAACTCGCGGGCGATCCGCTTGCGCCGGTCATCGGCGAGGTCCAGTTCGAGGTCGGTCCCGCGACCCGCGACCGGAGCGGGCGGCAAGGAAGGCGGGAACCAGATAGAGACGAAGGCCCGTTGCAGTTCCTCGAACCCCCTTCTTGCCTTCCTCGATGAACGTCTCGACGGTCCGGGCAGCGCCCTCGTAGGGCGCGGTGAAGGCGTCCAGCAAGGCGTCGCCCGTCTCGCCGAAGGAAGTCAGCACCGAACCGGCAAGGGTCTTCATCGCGCTCGCGATCTCGACGCCCGCCGCTTTGGCCTTGTCCTTCGCCTCGCCGAAGCGTCCCTGGGCGACCAGCACCATTGCCTGCGCCAGTTCGCCAACCGCCCGGATGGCGACCTTCATGTACTCGATCACGGCCCGGATGATCTCGATGGGCTGTTCCCAAACGCGGGCGATCAGGCGACCGAAGGCCACGAAGGCTTTCGCGAGGGCATCCAGATAGGCCATCCACGTGCGCCACCAGACCCGCCCGGCGATGACGAGGGCCTGGATGTCGAAGATGATGTAACGCATCGCCTCGGCCAACAACTCGGCCCCCCGCCGGACCACGTCATTCTGCTTGATCCATTCGATGAACCGGTTGGTCAGGTCGAGCAGGACGGGCAGGAGTTCGGTCAGGGCCGTGCGAGCCAGCCCCTGAACTGCCATCCGCAGGCGGTTGACGTTATCATTCAGCAGGCTGGCACCCGCCGCCGCGTCGGGGGCCACGGTCAGACCGAAGGCGCGGGCCTCCTCCGTCATGCCCCGAATCCCGTCCGCGCCCGCGTTCAGCATCGGGATCATGCTGACCCCTTCGCGGCCGAAGAGCTTCAGTGCGAGGGCAGTCTTCTCGATGCCATCGGGCATCGCGGCGAAGCGGTCGGCCAGCGCGTGCAACAGTTCGACCTGGGGACGGAACCGGCCGTCGGCGGTGCGCAGTTCCACCCCCAAGGTGGCGAAGGCGTCCGAGTTGGACTCCGCGGCCTTGGCGAGAAACTTCAGGGCGTTCTGAAGGCTTTCGGCGGAAGAGTCGGCGAGGGTGGCGGCGTAATTGAGGGCCGTCAGTTGGTCGGCGGCGACGCCGAGCTTCTGGGCGACTTCATCGGCGCGGTCCATCTCGTTCAAGGCGCGTTTCAGTTCGGCCCCGACGCGATAGACCGACAGGCCGGCCAGGGAGCGTGCTGCCGATGGAGAGCGCGAAGCCCCGCATCCGGCCCGCCGCCATTTCCGAGCGGCCCGGTGACGGCCTCGCGCAGACGGCGCATGCCCGCCTGGACCGTGGCGAGTCCAGTCAGCTTGACGACAACTTCAACGGTGTCGGCGGGCATTGGATCAGGTCCCCAGCAGGCCCGAGGCGAGGGCCTTGCCCGCCAGCGCGGTGCGCTTGGAAGCGGCGTCCAGAAACGCCAGGAACTGACGCAGTGTCAGTCCCATCACCCACGCGGGCGGGTAGCCCTGCCAGACCAGGAAATCGACGGCGCGGGTCAGCGGGCGTTCGCGGTCACGGTGAACACGCCGCGCAGGGACTGGCCCACCCCCCGGAATTTTCCCAGCAGGTCCTCCCGGAAGTTCGTCTGCACCGCCGCTTCGAGCAGGGTGAGCGCCTGCGAGGCGGACAGCGCGTCCAGCCGTTCCTGGGGCAGGCCAGTCGCCTTCGCCAACAGCGTATTGGCCAGCTCTCCGCTGGAGAGCACCGCTTCGCGCAACTTCTCAGCGTTCAGTCGGAAGGACCCGTCCGGACCGGCCGCCTGCGCGCCGAGCACGTGTTCGATGCTGTGGGCCAGCTTCTCGAGGAACCGCAGGGTGTCCACCCAGCGCAGTTCCCGCACTTGGACCTTCTCGGTCCCGATGTCCACGACCCGCACGGGGTCGAGCAGTTCCAGTTCAGTTTCCATCGCGCTCCAGTTGGTCGGGGGCCGCCTGACGCGGCGACCCCCGTGGGTTTAGTCCGCGTCAGGGCTGGTAACGGCGTTTGATCGTGGGCGCCGAGGTCGGGGTGGCGCGCACGGTGTACTTCCCGAACTCGCCGGTCTGTTCGGGCCAGGCGGTCACCGTCAGGCAACCGGTGAAGGCGATCTCGCGCAGCGGCACGCCGCTGAACTGATTCGTTTCGAGGATCTTGATGGCGCCCCGGAACAGCACCTGGCTGTTGGCCGTGTAGCTCTCGAAGCTCTGGGCGCTGTGGCCGAAGGTCAGGCTCAGGTCATCGCCGTCCACGACCGGGCCGCTGCCCGGCAGCACCGTCAGCACCCCGGCGTTCAAGTCGATGGTGTAGTCGGTTCCCTCGACCAGGGTGGTGACGTCCTTCTTGACGACGACCGTGTTCAGCCCGACCGCGCCGACGAAGTAGCACCGGCCCTTGGTGACGTTGGTCAGCGTCGCGGTCCCCGCCGGGGCGGTGACGGCCGCCTGGGCGATGCCCGTCGGGGCCTGCGCCAGGTGCAGCAGCCGGTGGTTGAACACGTCCATCTCATCGAGGGTGAACTCCCAGCGATCGTGGACGGTATCGAGTTGCTCGTCATTGACCCGGCGGAAGCCGCCTTCGGCCACCATGCGGGTCTTGTACTGCTTCTCGGGCGCGTGCTTGTAGTCGGCGACATTGCCGCAGTCGAGGTAGCCGCTCTCGCCCGACGGTTGAACGAACAGGCGGGCGGTGAGTTTTTCATGGGCCTCGATGTGGCCCAGGGTGATGGGAGTAGGCATAGGTCAGTCTGTGTTCAGGGTTGCGGTTGGGGGTTCCGGGTCGGCTTGCCGAAGCCGCCGCCGGTGCGGGCCTGCCTGCTGCGCAGTGTTTGGCGTAGGCAGGTCCGCACGCGGACGGGTTGGCGGAGGCAGGTCAGGGCCTGAGCCGCGCCCGCCTCGATGAGGTTGCGGGCGGCCGGCTCGGGCAAATCGAGGATGGTGCCGGGGGCGAACTTCCGACCGTTCACCCAGTGGTCTTGGAGCAGTTCGATGTTCATCGGGTGCGGGTGGCTTGCGCTTCCTTGAGGAGGCGCTGATAGGTGGGATCAGCAGCCGGCGTGGCGGAGCGCGTGAGCGCCGTCGGCTTGGCGGTCAGGGCCAGGTCGAGGCCGGACCGGGCGCCGACGATGAAGGCGCGCACGTTCGCGTCCCCGGAGAGTTCAACCTGCTTGCCCAGGATCAGGTCGATGAACATGACCCCGCCGGTCAGGGCGAGATTGCCTTCGGGACTGGACAGCCAGTCCAGGCCGTTGCTCGCGGCGATGCTGGCGGCGGTGGCGATGTCCCACTTCTCGGAGGCTTCCAAGGCGGCGAAGCCGTCACGGGCCTTCTCGAGTTGCGGCCGGGAGTCCGGTTGCTTGATCAGGAGCGCCTTCGCCGACGAGTAGGCGGCCAGGCGCGTGACCGTTTCGATGCGCGAGGGCGTGACCCAGTCCGGCAGCGTCTTGCAGCCGACGGCCAGGGCGATCAGGACAATGGGGAGGAGGGCGAGTTTGGTTTTCATGGTTTGCGGGTGTGGTGTTCGCGTTCGCGCTCCGCCTCGCGATAGAAGCAGGGACGCGAACGAAGCTCTTCGGTCAGGGCGTTGATGGTCGTGAGGGTTGCCGTCGCCTGGTTCACCATCTGGCGCACCAGCCAGGCGCTGAACAGGAGCGACACGATGGCGGTGACCAGGCTGAGCCAGACGATGTCCTTTTTCCCGCGCCACGTCGGCGGCACGCAGGATCGGGTCCACGGCCTCGGTCGTCGCCGCCACCAGCGACAGGCAGGCAGCGAGCCACAGGGCCACGGCCACCCAGGACAAGCGGTGCAGAGTCTCGACGCGGTTCATAGGGTTCCGGTGGTGGTCAGAGGCTTCACGTAAGCCGTGGTGAGCAGGTTGAGGACAATCCGGTTGGTGCCATCGACCTTGCCGAGGTTCTGCCAGGCCGGGTCATACATCTGGAACTCGAAGCGCCCCTTGCGGCCGCTGAGCGCTTCCAGGCCGCATTGCAGGAGCTTCTCCCACGGCAGACCCAACCCGCCGTGCCGGTTGCGTTCGACGTTCTCCTCGATCACGACGGGGACGTACACCAGGAGTGCTGCGACGCCGTCAGTGGCCAGCGCTGGGATGCCGAAGCTGGCGATTTGCCACACGATCATGACCACGCCTTCGGCTTTGAGCGCCTGCTCGCGTCCGGGCGTGCGTTCATAGGTCCCGTCATCGAGCAGCACCGGAACCCCCCCGCCAACGTCGGATGGGCTTCCAGCCCGGCCTTTACCGCCGCTTGAATCTCCCAGAGGTTCATCGGCGAAACCCTCCCTTGCGGGCGGCATCGGCAGCCGCCTTCTCGATGGACGTGACGATGTCGCGGCGACGGGAACGGAACGCCTGGGCCAGCACCCGGTTCACTTCCGGGTCCGCCGCCCACTCGCTGCGATTCAACATCCGCACATAGGGGGCGACGCTCTGCGTCCGGTCCTCGACCGAGCCGGTGCCGGCGTGACGCGCCATCCAATCGGGTACACTGCCGCCCAACTGCGTCACCGCCTTCACCCAGCCGGCCTTCGCCCGACCCACCCGCTCCTGGACCTGGCGGATGTAGTCGCGGACCTCGCCCGCATCCGGCGTCGCCACCTTCGCCGACTTTCCGCACTCGCCCGCGCGAGTCGCGCTGGACGTGTGCAACTCGGGGCTGAACGGCTTCACCAGGAACCGGGCGAACGGCCCGCTCTTGAACTTGGCCAGCACTGCTTCAAGGGCGGAGTACGCCCGCTCCCGGATCAGCTTGCGGATGCCGCGGCTCTGGAAGTCGGCCACGCGCAGCGGCGTGACGGCGCGTTGGATGTCGCGGGCCACCGCCTTGCGGCCCTGGGCGCGAGTGGCGGGCGGCGTGTACTGGATCAGGCGCTTGCCCAGGAGCATCGACTGATGCCGCACGGCCTGACGGGCGTCCTTGCCCAACGCCACCACATAGCGGCTGACCGCGTCATTGAACTCGCGGGTCTGGACGGTCAGATCAAGCATGGCCGACCTCCACCGTGAACCGGACCAGCAGGTTGTTGGGCGTGTCCTCGACGGCGACCACGCGGTGGCTTCCGCCTTCGCTGGTCAGTTCGTCGCCGACGGCGACCTTGGGCAGGCCATCGCGCAGGGCGTAGAAGCTGTCCTGGCTGCGTTCCTCCCGCACCGAATGCGTACTCGCCTTCCGCCGGCGGGGCGGCCTTGAACCCCGGCGCGTGATCGGCGAGCGCGGTGAACTCGGTCCCGCTGCGGACGTGAGTGAGGCGACGCCCGCGCACCATCAAGTGGGCGCGTATGCCGGCCAGGCGACACTGTTCGATGATCGTCACGCGCCCTCTTTCGCCTTCTTGGCTTTGGTGGTGGCGGGCTGCTGGGGCTGGTTCAGCAGCCAGGCCACGTCACGGTTGCGCCGGGCCAGCCGGCGCAGCCGGGCGTCCCGGCCTTTCTCGACCTGCATGCGCTGTACGCGCTTCAGATCGAGCGCCGTCAGCGCCACCGGCTCCGGGTAGGGATCGACTTTGGGAGTGCTCATGGATTGGTGGCCGTGCGCAGCACTAGCCGTTGGTGCGGATGCAGATGGCACCCACGCGGTTGGCGGTGGCCAGGACCAGGTTCCAGTTGGCGATGGTCCCCAGTTCGGCGTTGCTCGGGCTCTCGGCGGCGGGCGTGCCCACCCACTTCGTCCCGTTCAAGTGCATCACGAACCGGGTCCGGTCGTAGATGATCTCGTTGTTGAGCCCGAACTTCCGCTCCATCTGGAGCGCGGCCACGTCCACCACGTCCGTCTTCTGCGGCTTCTCCCCGCGGGCGATGATGCCCTTGGCGAGCAGGTAGGTGTCATACACGAACCCGTTGGTGGTGCCGGCGCGGACCAGCGATTCGCTGGTGTAGATCGGGATGCCCCGGTAGGTGCGGACCGTCCAGGGACCCTGCGACGCTTTCGAGAAACTGGTCTCATCCGCCAGTTCGAGCGCGGCCAGGATGGTCGGATGCAGCCAGAGAGCGCCGTCCATGAGGTCATCGGCCAGTTCGCCCATGAGGCTCTTGGCGTGGATGAACAGTTCGATGCTCATCAACTGGTCGGCGGTGGCGCCATCGCCGGACTCATCGAACGCGTCCACCCGGACCGCTTTGAGCGGAGCGGCAACCCCGTTCGCGCCGGCGGAACCGAACACGCCGCGCACCATCGCCAGGAGGGTCTTCTGCCGCTGTTTGAGCCGGCGCTGAACCATCTGGGCGATGATTTCCTCGACGGGGCGTTCCCCGGAGAGTTGGGCCGCGAACGCCGTGGCCGAGCTTTTGCACACCCGGTTGCAGGCGACGGCCTTCATCTGGCCCGACGTGATCTTGTTGTCCACGGCGGGTTCGGCGTTCTCGACCTGGATCTCGTCGTCCTGGTCGGTGATGTCCTTGAAGAACGGGATCACGGCAACTTCGCCCGGGCCGGAAGCGAGTTCCGAGGCGCGGGGGTTATCGACGACGACGCCCGAGTTGAGCAGGACCGGGAAGGTGGCCTGCTTCTCCCGCATGGTCTGGAGCCAAATGTCGGGAATCCAAAGATCGCTGATGGTCGTGGGCATAGGGAGGTCCGTGTTGTTGGGGTTGGGTCGGAGGGGTTACGACTGCCGTTTGGCAGCCAGTTCGGCGAGCGAACCGACGCCCTTGGCCGCCAGCACGCGCTGGGTGGGGGTCAGGTCCGCGGTCGCGGCTTGTTCCTTGTGTTCGGCGGCCTTGGGACGCAGGCCCAGCTTCTGGACTTCCGCCGCCACCGCCTGGTTGAAGTCCGCCATCTTCGCCGTCAGTTGGGCGTTCTCCGCCTTCAACCGGGTCAGTTCCTCGCCCGCCACCTTCGCGGCGAGTTCGGCGGTTTCCACTCGCTTCGCGACGGCCTCGGCGCGTTGGGACGCGGCAGTCGTCTGCGCTTGGGCGGTTTCCAGGAGTTCGGTCGCGGCGGTCAGTTCCGCCGTCAGCCGCGTATTGTCGGCGGTGAGCCGTTGGTTGGTCGCCAGGATGTCTTCCTGGTCCGGGATGTTGATCTTGTCAGCCATAGGTCTCTTTTTTGTTGAGCGGGAACGTTACGCTTCAGTCCGAACCGGACCTGCCTTTTGCCAGACGGCGGGCGACCGCCTTGGCGTAATCGAGGTCTCCGAGGGCATCCACCAACCCCACACGCTTGGCCTGGTGCCCGTCGAACACCTGGCCCTGCATCGCGTCATCGGGGACGCCTTCGCGGGTGCGCAGGACATCGGCGCGGAATACGTCGAAGGACCGCTGCGCCTGACGGG
The DNA here is from genome assembly GCA_027493615.1 of Verrucomicrobiota bacterium. Taxonomy (GTDB): domain Bacteria; phylum Verrucomicrobiota; class Verrucomicrobiia; order Limisphaerales; family J093; genus DSVZ01. The sequence continues at coordinate 61,992 of JAOSKK010000009.1, read as the reverse complement.
TGAACTCAGCAGCGTGGTCATCATTGATGGGCGCGCCCGGCATCCCCGCCGCTTTGAAGGTCCCCTCCTTGTTCGTGAACACCTTCACTTCGATGCCGGCGTTGGCCAGCATCCGGTGGAAATCCACCACCGAGACGTAAGCCCCGATGCTGCCCACCATCGCGCTCCGGGTGGCGATGACCGCCGACGCTTGGGACCCGATCCAGTAGGCCAGGAACACATCATGCCCCCGACCCAGGCCACGGTGGGCTTGGCGGACTTGAAGACCGCGTCGGCGATCTCCGCGCCGCCCACACTGAACCCGCCGGGCGAGTTGACGTTCAGGATGATGGCCTTGGCTTCGGGGTCCGCTTCCAGCCGGTGGAAAGCGGACAGCACTTCGGCGCTGTCCTCGAAGCCGTCGAAGAACATCTCCCCCAGGTCGGGCCGGTAGGCCAACACGCCGCTGATTTCGAGCACGCCAATGCCGTTCTCGACCGTGGCGCGAGGGGCCAGGGCCTGGCGCACCTTGCGCCGGGAATCGGGTTCGCCCAGCGTCGGCTGAAGGCTCTCACGCAAGAGGGCCTGTGCGGCTCGCACCTCAATCAGCGGCACCTGCGTCGCCAGCATTGTCAGAAGACTTTTCTGCATCGTCACTGGAGTCGGGAACGTTACGCTTCATTTTGTTTTCGCCCTCCGCCGCACCCCCTTCGCCGAAGATAAACCGAAGCTGGCCATGACCGTTTCAATGGGGATGCCGTGCTCTGCGGCGACCGCCTTGGCGCGGTCGAGGATGTAGTCGATTTCTTCGAACACCTGTTCGGTTTCCCGCCGCCAGGATCGGCCCCGGTTGCCGTAGTGATCCCGCCGGCTCATGAGGCCCCGCGCTACGTCTTCGCGTTCCTGAGCCATCTCCCGCCCCGCGTCGATGGTGATCTTGGACGGGCCGATGAAGTCGCACCGCGCCCAACCCTCGGTGCTCGGGAGCGCCCCGGACGCGATGGCGCTGGCAATCACCCGCTGCCACGCCGACCGCCCCAGGCGCGCCGCCACCTGCTTGCGGCGGTCGAACTTCCGCTGGGCCTTGCCGTTGACCGCCCGCTGGTTGGGACCGGTCAGCTTCTCATCGAGGAAGAAGGCCGGCGGCAGACCCATGCCTGCCACGAAACAGCCGGCGAGGTAGCTGATGACCTCGATGTTGTTGGCCGGGGCGCTGGGCGTGTTGATCTGCTTCAACTCGTGGCCTTCCGGCACCGTCGGGATGTCCCCGGCTACCAGGTCGGCCACGGTGAAGCTGCGCTGCTTGGCGTTGGTTTCGGCGGGTGGCTCTTCTTCGGTCGAGGCTTCCCCAGAAGGTTCGGGCGGACTGCCCCACGGGTTTTCTTCGAGTGGCGCGCCCTGGATGGCGAGCGTCAGGACGGTCGAGAGCTTGGACAGCACCTTCTGGAACCCCTTGATGTCATTCCCATCCCGCATGTCGTTGGCCCCTCGCCGAATCGGACTCATGCCCCGGTACTGGGTGTACCGCTCCAGGTCGAACAGGTGGACCAGGGCGTTGGCGTCGAGCAACGTCTCCCCGTCGAGCCAGTAGCCCAGCACGCGGCCCTGGGTGTCGAGTTGGATGCCGTCGAAGATGCGGTCGTCGGCGATAGTCGGTTTGTCGATGCGCCAGGACTCCAGAAGCTGGATCTGCGGGAAGCCGGCTTCATCGGTCCACAAGGCGAAGGCCTCGCCGTCGGTGTCCAGGTAGAAGGACCCCAGGCGTTGCAGGTCCCAGAAGTCGAACCGGCCGGTGAAGTCGGCGCGGTCGGCCCAGTCATCGAACAAGGCGTTGGCCGCTTCATTCCACTTCCGGTCGAGGGTGGCCGCCCGCGGGATCATGGGGGTGGAGTAGTTGGCCACCAGGTCCGTGGCGTAGAACACCAGGCCCACGTTGTCCCAGAGGTAGCGGGCGACCGAGGCGAGCTGGAGCCGGTTGAACTTGGACAGCAGCCGGTGGACGTAAAGGCCCGTGGCCGGAATCGGCGTGCGATGGTCCACCACGTTCAACGCCTCGAAATAGTGCCGGACGGGCGTCACGGCCGGCGCGGCGTTGGCCACTTGCGGCGAGCGGTTGCCGGATGACCGCTTCGGCAGCGGTGGCGAGAAAAGGCGGCGCAGGAACGGGATCACAGGACAGCCTTGTGGAAAGTGGGGTGAAGCCGGTTAAACCGGGGCACATCGAGCGGCGGGTCCTCCGGGTCGGCGAGGGTGTGGACCCACTCCAACGCCTCTTCCGCCATCACGGCGAGTTCGGCGGGCGTGTAAGCGCGCTCGAAGGTGAACGTGACCGACCCGCCCGCCTCCGTCGCAGTCAGGACCGTCTGGCCGTTGACCACGTTCGCGGCCCACTTCTGGGTCACCAGCGCTTCCAGTGCGCTGACCAGGGTTGCCCCTTCGGTCAGTTGCAGCTTCAGCGCCCGGACCAGCATCCGGACTTCCAGTCTTGGACGTGCCGTCACGCCCAAGTCGGAACGTTACGCTTCAACTGCGCGTCGGCAGTTGAAACAGTCGGCTTGACACAAGTCGGCGGTGATCGGGGCGCGGGCATCACAACCCCGCGTCTCCAAGCCTCCGCCAGGATGATCAGGTCGAGTGACACGCATGCCGCGCAGCGCAGCCGAGACCTTCTGGAGAATCCTACTGAGCGACCGCAAACCGTTCTCGCGAGGCGCTTTCGACTTGCCTCAGCATCGGTGGTTGCCTACTCTCCTGCAATGTTCGCGTCAGTTCCGGATACCGGACTACACCGAGCCCTTCGAGTTCTCGACTAGTCGGGTTCGATTTGCACGGGTTGGCGGCGAGGGAGCCAAGTATGCCTACTACAAGCCAGATCCCAAATCAGGTGTTCGTCGGTTTGCCCTGGAAGAACGTAAAGCGGAAGTGGGAAAACGCCATCGACCGGTTGAAGATCCGCAGTCCGCTGGTTTTTGTCATCGTTGGCAGGGATGATATCCAGGATGCTCGGGATCTTCTTGATCTGACAGGTTGCGAATGGATTCATCGAGTTACGCGATATTCGATGCAACTGCGGGGAACGCTAATGTGTCCCTTGAGTATGGCTACGCCGAGGCACGTGATACATAAAGCGTGCCCTCTATATATCGGCGCACAAGGCATCACAAAAGGCGAAGGACCAGCCAATCATCTCGGACCTCGCTGGCAAGACGCGCCAGCAGTATAAGAATGAACCAGCCCTGAAGCGGCTTCTCCGGAGCCTTTTTCGGCATCACATCCCTTATACAAAACGATTTGAGTCCTTCCTTGATCAGAGGTTTCGTGGAAACCCAAAGGGGGAGAAGAAGAGGCTGCGGTCGCTCGCCTTGAAGGTGATCCACTCCTGCGATGGCAATAAGTCGGTGCGACGGGAAGACGTCATTCAGCAGTTGCTGGAGACGTTAGTCACTATTCACGGACGGAAGTTGACTCGATGATTAGGGAACTCCACAAGGCCGGCTTAATATATAGTAAGCGCGGTCGGTACTCCACAATTGAGATCATTTGAAGGCAGGTTGCCCGCACCGAATTGAGTGAACTGTTTGCCGCGTGACAGCTCGGGCGGTCCCTACTCGGACCCCGGCAGCCTTTGGCCGTTGTCTTTGTGGAGACCGACTTCCAGGAAGCCCGATATCACCGCCGCCGCGTCGATCATCAATTCGCAATCGAGGTAGTGGTTGTCCCGTCGCTTCTGAACCCACAGCACCTTGATTCGCCCGCGCGAGTCTTCCCGTTCCTCCCGGACTTCCGCCGTCACCTGGTCGATGTAGTCGCGCCCGGTCTTCTTGGGGATGGTCCACTGGCCGACTACGCCGTGAGTGAACAGCGCCAGGTGGTCCTTCAAGCTGGGGTTCGACCACTGGAAGAGCGGGAGGTGTCGGCGCACGCGCGACCGGCGCGTTCCCCAGGCTGGGGTCCACCAGCACGCGACGCCACACCCGCCGGACCGTCTTGCCCGTGCGCGGGTCCTGGCTGAGGAACCACTCGGCGTCATCGCCCTTCATCGCCTTCCAGCCCGTCGCCAGGCAGAACCGGTACACCTCGGACGCCTTGAAGCCCGTGTCGATCATCGCGTTGACGACCGGGACGTTCAGTTGCCGGCGCACTTCCTCCAGTTCGGAAGTGGTGTTGCAGCGACCATATCCGATCAGCCGGCTGGCCCCGCCCGGCCCGGAAGGCCCGCGCCACCCAGAAGTAATGCTCGCCCCCGCGCGCCTGGCGGTCGGCGGCGAGGAAGCGGGTTTTCTCCAACGGCCACGGATCGCCGAAGTCATAGTCCCCCTTGCGCTGCTGAACGTAATCGTCACTGGTGACCAGCCACCGGTCGAGGTCCCACGGCTCGCCCAGCGTCTCGGTGACAAAGGTGAACATCGGTTCGATGTCGCCCTCGATCCGCATGGCGTCCACCGCCGCCAGGAACTCCTCCACGATGGACCGCCACTCGATCCAATGCGGCAGTAGCGCGTTCCAGGTGTAGCTGACGCGGGACCGCGGTGCGTTCGGGTTCTGCGGCTCGAACCGCCCGTGGTTCTCAATCCACCGACGGTCCACGGGCGTGTCCTTGATCCGGTGCTCGCACCCGACGCACTCGAACCGAACCGTCTCGGCCAAAGCGTCGAACCGCCACTTGCCCTCGGGCTTGGTGGTGTCGTTCGAGTCCCATTTCAACTGCTCGAACGCGAGCGGTTGCAGCCGCTGACAGGCCGGGCACTCGAACTGCCACACCCTCTGGTCTCCGGCCCGGTAGGCGGTGTCCATCGCGTCGCCCTTGGTCCCCGGCGTCGAGATGAGGAACCGCCGGGAGTTCCAGAAGGACCGCGTCCGCTTCAGGACCATCTCCAAGCGCCCCGGCGGGTAATTGCGGACTTCGTCGCAGAACAACCACCGAATGGGTTTGGACTGAAGCCGCGCCTTCGACCCCGACCACCCCGCATAGAACGGCATTCCGTCGAAGGCGAAACCCGTGAGCGTGGGTTCCGCCATCCGTTCCTTGACCGGGCGGCAGGTCTCGAACGTCGGCGTCAACCGGTCGCGGAGGAAGTCCCGCAGTTCATCCTTGGTCGCCGTCACCCACATGGCGGGGCCGGGGTCTTCGGCGATGGCCCAACACGCGCAGTTCATTACCGTCTGAGTCTTCGCACTCTGGGCGGCGCACTGAACCGCGATGTCCCGGACGGTGTTGTTGGCGAAGTCCTCCATGACGGCGCGGACCCAGGGCGAGGCATCCGAACGCCACCGGCCCGGCAGGGGCGAGGTTTCATCGACGTGGACGTGTTCCTCACACCACTGCCACGGAGGGCGGCGGTCGGCGGGTTTGCAGGCCCCGCAGAAGCCTTCGATCAGCGGATGGCGCGAGCTTCGCACGTCGAAGGCGGAACGTTACGCTTCAAGGCGCGGGCAGTAGCCTACCCCTGGCCGGACGGTTCCGGCGCGTCTCGCACCGGTTCTCGCCGTTTCTCGCGGCGGTTCTCGACGCCATTCGACCACGCAAGACGGCCCCCGGTCGCCCGAGGGGCCGTGTCGCAGGCGAGGTCGCCGCCTACTTCGCCGCCATGAGGTCGAAGGCCCGGCGGAAGAACCGCGCCCGGCCCGTGATGCGCCGGACGATCTTCACCGCCTGCGCGTCGGCGAGTTTGAAGGTCGCCGCCAACTCCTTGGCGATGTCGTCCTTGTCCTTCCCGGACAGGTGCAGGAACGTCACCAGCCCGCTCTTGCTCTCCTTCAACTCCGCCACCGTGGTCGGCAGCCGGTCCGCCGGTTCCTCTTCCTTCTCGACCTTCGCCACCGGTTCCTTTTTCGCTTTGCCCTTGCCCGCCGGGGCCGCGGTGGGAGCCGCTGCCTTCGCCTTGCCGTTCGGCACGGGGGCCGGGGCTGCGGTCTGCGGTTGGGTCTTCGCCGTTTCCTTCGCTGCGTCTTTGTTGTTCTTCATACTGTGCTCCGTTCTGGTTTTGTTGTTATTCCGCTCCGATCGTGAGCCTCGCTACGGTGGAGCGGCGTGGGCTGTCCAAGGGAATCCATGGAAATCTTGGGACCGGCTTCGCCAGCCCAGGGCGACGCGGACTCATGCAATTCGAGTGAAGCCGGGGCGGCTGTCTGAAGTCGTCGGGCAACCTCGACCGCGCCGCGCTTGTAGACGCAGAGGCAGACCAGTTCGCCGGCCACATCGCGGACCGCCCAGAACCGACTGTGGCCGTGCTTGGTGACGGTGAAGGCGTTCATGAGAGCGGGATGAAGCCTTGGTTGTGGGTGCGTATCGCCTCGTCGTAGGCCGCTTCAATCACGCCTTGCAGCGTGTCGCAATACACGTCCCGCTGGCAGGCCAGGACCATCTCGGACGGCTTACGCTCCCGGTGACCCTCGACCAACCAGACCGTGTAAACGTCCGTGGGTTCATAGGCCACGATCAGCGTCCACGCCCGACCACGCTTCCCGTTGACCCGGCATTGCAGGCCAACCTCATAGTCCACGAACGCCTGTCCGCCCTCGGACACCAGCCGGGAAGGCCGGCTGGACCGGTATTCGCCGAGGGCTTCGGCGCACCGGTAGCTGAACGCGCTCGCGCCGATATAGGTGAAGGCCCCACGTAATCCCAGGCCGCCCGCTTGCGCGATGATCGCCTGGACCGTCTCCGGCAGTGATTCGAGTTTCATCGGCGAGCGTATAGGTTGCGCGCCGACGGAAGGTCCAGTGACGATCAATCCGCCCGCTGCCACTCACCCAACCGGTCGTCCAGCGTGTGCAACTGCTTCAGGATGTCGTCCTCTTCCTCCTTCAGCCGGGCTTCGATCACGGCAACCGACTGCCCTTCCAGCGACGGGGCCGTGCGGTGAACCCGCGTCACCACCTTTGCGGATGGCCGCCCCAAGTTCCGCCCCCCAGGTGCGTGACTTCCTCGACGGGGATCAGTTCGCGCTTCAACTGCCGCAGTTCGACCTTCAGCTTGGCATTCTGCAACACAACGTGCTGAGCGCGTTCCTGGTCGTAGTTGACCAACGTCCGGTCGGGCGACGCGAACAGCCACCGCAACAGAGCGGCCAGGTACACCCGGCTGCCGCGAAACGCGGAGCACCCGTTGCGCTTGGCGTGCTTGATGGTCGAGACGGGAATGCCGGTGGCGGCGGCGCAAGCCCCGATGCTGTCGTAGGCATCCTGCATCACCCGCGACTGCTCCCGCTCGCGGTAGTACCGCAGCAGGCCCTGGATCGTGGGGACAAGCTCGTAATGGCCCTCGACCGCCTTCGGGAACCAGCCTTCGACCGCCAACTCGCGCAGCCGGCGGTCGGTCAGGCCGGACAGCCGGGTGAGTTGGGCAATGGCGATGGTGCCGGTATCGGCCATGATTACCGCTCCGGGGCTGCGAGGATCCAACCGATGAACTCGCCGACCTGGAAGAAGGTCCGCGCCGCCTTCGGGAACATCTCCGGGTCCAGCGGACGCTGGTAGCCGGCCAGGGAGAGTTCCTTGCGCAGGATGTCATCGGGCCGAGCGCCCACGGCGAGCTTTTGCTGAAGCGTCAGCCGACTGAACGCCGTCCCGACGTAACCCGGCGGCATCTGAACCTTGTCCACGATCAACAGCGCGCCGCCGGCCTTCGTCAGGCCCTGCAATCGCCGCAGGAAGGACGCCCGCGTGTCCACCGGCAGGAACATCAGCACGAGGAAGCACACGGCGAAGTCGAAGGGCTTGTAGTCGTAGGATACCGCATCGGCCACGACCAGTTGCGGCGGACCTTCATAGCGGTCGGCCATCTCGCGGCTTTCCTCGATGGCGAAGAACCGCGCCTGCCGCTGGATGAGCGTTTCCTTCAAGGCCATACCGATGTTCCCCGTCGAGGCCCCGATGTCGTACACGACGCCGTTGCGTGGGATGTAGTGCCGACCAAAATGGGCTACCGCGTTGGTGGCGAGGTCATACCACGGGAGTTGTTCCTTCACGTGGCGGTCGAAGTGCTTCGCGACCGCACGGCTGCGGAAGGTCCAGTGCTGGGGGATTTCAAGTGAGGATTTCATCGCGGATGGTTGTGGCGATTGCCGCCATCATCACGGGCGGCACGGCGCGCCCCAGGCGTTCCCACTGCTGCGAGTAGGTGCCGGTCAGAATGAAGTCATCGGGGAAGGCGCAGATGCGCTTCAACTCGGCGATGGTGAGCTTCCGCTTCTCCGTCGGGTGCGTGACGCTCGCCACGCCCGGATGGCCGTGCGCCGCGCAGATCGTCGGGCACGGCTGGTCGGGATGCGGTCGCACCAGGTTGAAGTACTTGTCCGACGCCTGGCCGGGCTTGAGCTTGTCCCACTCGCGCCCGACGGCGTAGCCGGTCATGTCCACCTCGAACTGGTTGGGCTTGGTCCCCAGGATCGTCGGGCACGGTTGGTCGAGGTCATACTCGCGCCCCTTCTCATCGAACGCCGCGCCGGTCCCACCCTTCAACCGCGCCTCGACCAGCATGGACTGCGTCTGCGTGGCCAGCACCGCGGGCGCCGGGCCATCCGTCAAGTCCTTCCCCTCCGCCCAGCCGTTCCCCTGCGGCCCCTGGATGACCTTCGCCTCGACCAGTTCGAGACCCTGGTGGCTGGTCTCGGGATTGTAGGCCCGCCCCGCGCTGACCGTGGGACTCGGGGCGTCCGCCGATTTCCACGCCGGGCCGTACTTCCCGCGCACAATCCACGGCAACGCCTCGCGCAGGCTGTAGCGATAGGGCAGCGGCTTCGGGAACACGGGGTTCTTCCCCAGGTCCTCGCGCACGCCGATGAAGATGGTTCGCTGCCGCGCCTGCGGTACGCCGAGCCATTGCGCGTCGAGGACCTTCACGCCGACGCGGTAGCCGCACGCTTTGAGCTTGGCCAGGATTTCGAGGAAGTACCCCTTGGCCACGCCCTTCACCAGGCCGCTGACGTTCTCCGCCACGAACACTTTCGGTCGGAGACCGTCCAGCAACCGGACGTACTCGAAGAAGAGGTCATCCACGCGCTGGACCGTGTCCGAGTACTTCTTCGCCTTTCCCCAGTGCTTCTCCCGCTTCCCCGCGGTGCTGAACGAGGCACAGGGCGGCGACCCTTCCAGCACATCGACTCCGCCCGCCTTCAAGCCCGTCGCCTCGAGGATGTCGGCGGGTTGGATGCGCCGGATGTCACGGGTGTCGAGGATCGTGGCGGCGTGGTTGGCCCGGTACACCTCCGCCGCTGCCGGGATGAACTCGCTCGCCCACAGCACCCGGTAGCCCGCCATCTTGAACCCGAGGCATGAGCCGCCGCACCCGCTGAAGGTGGACACCACGCGCAGGCCGTTGTCGGGGACGGCGGCGGTCTCCGCCATGCTCGGAACGCGGTAGGGAGGTTTGTCAGTCTTCACGGCACAGGTTCAGGATGGCGCGGGCCACGGTGGATGCGCCGGCCCAGCGCTGTTCATAGCGGTGTTGGATTTCGACTTCGCGCGTCCGGTCAAGCGCCGGCAGCCCCGCTCGCGCCTTCACCGCCTGGGCCTGGTGCGACAGGCACACGCGGCAAGCCAGCAGGCTCGCCAGCGCGTCGTCGATGCCGTCAATGGCATGGCGCAGGGCGAGCAGTTCAGCGTTGGCGGTCGGCGCGCTCACGACGGTTTACCGGACCAGCGGTACGAGCATTTTGGGCACTGGAACTCGGTTGGCAGGTTCTCATCGACGGCGGTGAAGTCCTCCGGCGGCGTCGGCTCCGGCGGATCGGCGAGCAGGCCCGCGAGCGCGTTGGCGTCGAACCCGGCCAGGTCCATGTCAAAGTCCGCCGCCTTCAACTCGCCCAGCACGCCCCGGAGCGCGGCGTCATCGACCTCCGCCAACTCGGCCAGCCGGTTGTCGGCGACCAGGTGCGCCCATTCATCGGCGTCGGTCGCGAAGTCCTGGAAGTCCACGGGCACCGCGGCCAGCCCGAGGACCTTCGCCGCTTCATACCGCCCGTGGCCGGACACGACGAAACCCGACCGTCGCGACACCACGATGGGCGACCGCCACCCCTGGTGGGCGATCACCTTGGCGAGCAGCGTCACCTGGGGCCTGCGGGTGCTGGTTCGGGTTGCGTGGGTTCGGGACCAGCTTTCGAGCGGGACCAGTTCGTCAAAGGCGCAGTTCACCGCGGGCGCGGAGGCATCCGGCGGAACTTCTGCGCGTTTTTTCGGTTTTCGTTCGTTCATGTGCGTTGTCGGGGCTGGCGCCACACCTCCACCCCACCGGGGGTAGGCAAAAGATTCCTTCCCCGCACCCCGGTCGGTGCCGGCGTGGCAGTCAGCGGTCGTCGTTGGGCTGTCTCGATCATTCTCGACCGGTTCTCGTGCGTTTCGACGGCGCGACAGGGGCGACACCGCTGCCGGGTAGCTGCGGCGTGCTCTCGCGCCGCGAGGCACCTGCCGTCTTGCCCCGGTTCGGGTCGGCCTGCTGCCGTTCACCCGAAGCGGGAACGTTACGCTTCAACTTGGATTTGGCCTTCGCGCCGCGCCGGACAGGCGTGCCGTGGCGCAGCCAGTTCCAGGCATGACGCTGGCCCCGGTTGCGCCACCGCAGCAGGCGGCTGTAGTAGCCGGTGTAGTTGGCCAGCGCGGCGATCCGCACGCCGCAGCGGCGAGCGAGCCGGCGGATGGACGGGTTGCCCTCGAAGTAGGCGGGACTCAGGACCCAGGCCAAAGCGATCAGGCGCAAGCCGAGGGATTCGGGCTGGATGCGGCGGCTGGACAACGGCAGGAGCATCTGGAGAAGGCGGATGACGGTCTGGGACAGCCGCTGGTCATTGTCCCCGCTGGCCGCGTCCTCATTCAGCCGCTGGTAGAGCGCCTGCCAGTCGAAGCCCTGGTCGGGGGCGTCGAGCGGGTCGCGGTTCTTCGCCATGAACTCATCGTCGAACTCTTCCTTCACGTGGTTCCCTCCTTGGGTTGGAAGTCCGCCCGCGTCAGGACTTGGACGCGAGGTTGCCAGATCAGCAGCTTGCCGCCGCGCTGCGCCTTCACCTTGCGCCAGGCCCACAGTTCGAGCGCGGTGCCGGGCGTCGAAAGCCAGTCGAGGCATTCCTGCGCTCGCTCTTCCGTCAGCTTGCGGAAGTGGCCGGCGAAGTCCTGGCCGGTGGACTGGACGCCGACGACACCGCGCTGAGGGTCGAGGGCGAGGATGTCGAGGATGCCGAACAGGTCCTGCCGGATGCCGTGGGGGCCGCCGTAGGGGTTCCACTTCTCGACGATGGCGCAGACCAGGCCCTGTTCACGTAGGGCGCGGAGCGTTCGCTGGGTTGGGGAGAGACCTTTCACGGCTGATCTCCTTCCCCGTCGGGCGGGTTCGAGAGCCGGCGTTCGAGTTCGGCGTACACCTCGGCGTCGGTGATCTCCGTCGCGAGCCGCTCGATCTTCGCGTAGGGCCAGACCTCGACTTCGGGCGGTTGCCCCCGCTTCCAGAGGAACACGAGCGCGAGTTCGGCGTTCGGACCGACCCGGGCCGCCCGACGCCAGCGGCAGAGCCCGTCGGGCCAGTAGCGGCGCATGGCGAGACTGCGGCGGGTGGTCTCGATGACCTGGGACCGGAAGTGGGCCGCGAGGACAGTGACCGGTTGCGCCTTCGATTCCGTGGTGGCGGGGGATGTGGGACGGGTCATGGTTCGGGGTGGTTGGAAACGCGCTGGCGACGTACCCGCCAGAAACCCACCACCACCACACCCCCTTGTGGGGGGTGGGTTTCTGGTGGTGGGTTGTTTAATTTCGGGTGGGTGGCCGGGCGTTCGCATTGTAATACCTTGTTGGTTAGCGCGTTGGAAATGAACACAAACTCCTAGACCGGGTTGTTGGTGGGTGGTGGGCTCCAATCGACGGCTGAGGGCATTTCCGAGGCCTGTTTTGCCCCCTTGGCGGTGAGCCGGTACCGCTTCTCCTGGCCCTCCTCATTGAACCGGACCCAGCCCTCCCCGATGCAGACCTTGAGCGCGTTTTGAACCGCCGTTGGGGAGCATCCGAGGACGCGCTTGGCCGCGGCCTTGTAGAACGCCTGGTTCTGGTCCGGGTGGACGCGGATGCAGTGAAGGAACTCGACGGGGCTGAACTTGCGGGGCCGTCCGCCCTTGTCGGAGGGCTCGAGTTCGGCGACCTCCTCCGGGGACGGCTCCCGCCAGAAGATCAACTTGGGGTCAGGGGACCAGGCGATGTGCCTGCGGGTGGTCGGCAGCCCGGCCTCGTCCTTCCATCCCAGCCGGCGACCGCGCTTGGCGGCGCGCAGTTCGTAGATTTCCTCGGACCCGATCGAGCGGATGACGATCACGGCCCGCGCCCAGTTCGCCCACTCGGCGGACCCGCCGCCCAGGTAGGCGAAGTCCCCGGCCTGCCACTGGGGCTTCTGGTTCCCGGACGGGGGCTTGTTCCCGTGGTGGACAACCACGGCAGCGCAGCGGAACTCGGTCAGGAGCGGGTTGAGCAGGTTGCGCAGGAACCCGCCGACGTCCTTCTGGCTGTTGCTCTCGCCGCCCAGGTAGGCCAGGGCCGGGTCAATCCAGAGCAGGTCGGGCCGGATGCGTTCGATCAGGGGGCGCAGCGTGTGGGCGACGAACTCCGCCGCCGTCCGGGCGTTCTCCCGCACGACGTGGATGCGACCGCGCAGAGAAGCCCGCTCCTCATCCGTGAGTTGAAGACCGCTAAAGACCCCGTCCCGGAACTCGGCGATGTCCACCGAGTCATTCTCAGCCTGGACCAGGAGGCTGGTCAGGGGCCGTGCGGGCGTAATGCCGAAGCAGGGCTTGCCCAGCGCCCAGGACACGAGCGCCTGCATGTTGAAGCTCGACTTGCCCGCTCCCGTCTGGCCGCACATCAGCAACCCGCCGCCCTTGCAGAGGAAACGGTCCTTCAGCAGTTCATCCGGGTCGGCGCCCTCGGGCCGGATGATGTCGAGCAAGTCGATGGACGGCGGCGCGTCGGGAGCGCACGCCGCCGCCTGCTCGATCTGTTCCGGCTCCCGCCCCCTCAAGGAGCTTGGGCAGGATGATCGCGAGCGGCGAGTTGGGGTTCATCGGGCGAAGTGAATGATCCGCTGCCGGACCGCCGGGACACCCTCGACCTGACGCAGGCCGCCGGGCATGCGCAGCCAACCGCAGATGTCCCAGCGCGTGGGGTCGCAGCCCAGGAGGCAGCCGACGGCGAAAAGCCGGGCCTGGTCGCGCAGGCCAAGGTGACCGACGCAGAACCAGCCGTGCAGGCTCTTGCCGCCGGAATCGACCACCATGATGAGAGGAACGAACTCGGCGAGCTTGGACAGGAGGACTGCCTGGATCGGCTTGGTCAGCGTGGGACTGTCGAATTCGATGACGAGATGACGCCGCGGCCCGGTGTTGTTCTGGCAACGCGGTGACGGCTTGCCGCGAAAGTTGAGGGCTGAACGCCCGCGCATCGGATTGGGGACGATGAACTGTTGCAGGCCGGCGTCGGGGAGCGTGGCGGAAAGGGACCGGACCAGGGCGCTGCGGGAAGTCGGCCCCACGCAGACGAACTCATGCGGATGAAACAACCGCGGCAGGACGTCTCGCGCGGTCAGAGCCGTGTCGGAGTCCGGGTCGAACAGGGGCTTGGTGTCTCGCAGGACCCGCTCGATCAAGGACAGGGACACCTGCGGCCATTCGATGGACCGCGACAGCGCGCCCGGTTTCGGATTGCCATCGCCTTCATAGGCGAAGTCCACCGCGGCTTCGATCTCCTCATCCGGCACGACCCGGTGGTGGACGTACTTGTCGCAGCACTCGCGCAGGAACGCGAAGCAGGTGTCGGCGTCCAGCACGTGGCGCAGGCCGCAGGCGACCTTGGCGAGCCAGCGGTGGGTCTGTCCCGGTGCCGGCGCGGCGCGCAGGAGTTCAACGGTCCGGTTCGAGAAGGGGTATAGTTCAGCCATAGGGGTCGTTACTTGGTGTAGGTGGATGTGAGTTTGCCCTCGACCTTCAGCGGCAGATGGGCTGCCCAGGGCAGGGGCGTTTCCATGGTGGCGACGATCCGGGCGAGGTCGGCTTCCGCGGTCGCCTCGGGAAGCTCGAACACGAGTTCATCGTGGACGCTCAGAACGGGGACGAAGCCTGCGGTGGCGCACCGCAGCCAGGCAGACGCGAGAACGTCACGGGCGGTCGCCTGCGTCCAGTTCTCGGCGAGCAGGCCGCCGTACACCTTCACGCGCTCGCCGGCCACAGTCGCGGTGATGTCGTCATCCGAAGGGACCACGTCCCGATACAGGACAAAGCGTTTCAGGGCCGGGTTGTGCTGCGTGCAGGGGAGCGGCAGAGCGTAGTGCCCGCCGGCACGCGACTCACAGGCGACTTCCAGCCGGTGCCACAGTCGGACGATCAGCGGGTTGGAATCGCGAAAGCTCTCCACCACGCCCTTGGAGTCCTCTTCGCTGAGTTCGAGACCGGCCATCACGCGGGCCACCTCGATGAACTTCCGCCACCCGCAACCGAAGCCCAGGCCCAGGACGCGGGCCTTGGCGAGCTGGCGCAGGTTCGAGCCGGTCCGGTCGCACCACGCCTTCAGCGGCTCAGGCTCGGCGTAGCCCATCGTGCGCCGGGCGTGGATTTCGTAGGCGTCGGCGTCGGGGGCCTCGCGGAACAGCCGGAGGGCTTCGGTGTCACCGGCCAGGAACAGCAGAACCCGGCTCTCGATCTGGCTGTAGTCGGCGACGGCCAGGACGTGGCCTGGTGGCGCAACGATGGCGCGGCGCAGGTCCACGCCCTCAGCCGTCTTCCGGTTCAGGTTCTGAAGGTTCAGCCCGCCGCCGCCCGACCACCGCCCCGTGCTGGCGCCGAAGTACCGCAGTTCATACGCCATCCGTCCGTTGGGCATCCGCCGGGCTTCCATTGACTCCAGGACCTTGGCCGTGCGGTTCGCCGACCGGACCCGCTGCATGTGCCGCACCCAGGTCGCCGCGTCCGAGTCGATGTGCCTCTTCAGCCAGCGGGCGAAGCCGGGGTCGGCGTTGGAGGTGGACGGCGGGGCCGGGACGCCGATCCGGTCGCACGCCGCCTCGAACTGCTTGACCGACGTGGCCGGCTTCCAGGGCAAGGCGTCGGCGATGGAGCCGGCGAGGTCCTCCAGTTCGAGCCGCTTGGCGCGAACGTAATCCCAGTCAACCGCGAGACCATGACGCCCCATGTCGGACGTGAGGTCGAAGAGGCGGCGCTCGTGCGGTGGCCAGTGCCGCCCCAGGTGATTCCATAGGGCCAGGCACGCCAGCGCGTCTCGACCGGCGTAGCGGCTGATCTCGGCGGCAAGGAGGTAGTCCTCGCCGGGAAGCCTTCCCCTTCGCCCGTTCGCGAGGGCCTTTGTCGAGCGTCTGACCGAAGACCGCCTTGACCGCGCCGGCCAGATCACGCGGCAGTTGCAGATAGGCGCACAGGCCCGCGCTGCACATCCAGGAAGCCGGGGCGATCCCCTCGGGCACCAGGCCCAGTTCCTGGAGCCGCTCGAACACCGCCCGGTCGAAGTCGCGGTGGTGGCTGACCCAGGTGCGACCGGCGATGATCGCCCACGGGAACTTCGACGGCGCACACACGCAGGTCCGCTCGCCATCCGTGACGGCCACCAGGTACGCCTGGAAGCGCGGATCGTGGCAGTACGCCCAAAGGCCGAGTTCGGCGACCGAATAGGCGGCGGTGTAGAAGGTCTCGAAATCGACCGCCACGGCGCCGCCACACTCGGCCTGCGCCCATACCTCCGGCATCAGGATGTCCGGCTCGGGGATCATGCCGTCGCCTGCTGCCGGGGGTCATAGCCTTTGATGTACCGCCAGAGCGCGGCCACCATGCAGAACGCCTGCCAGTCCCGCGCAACGTCGGGATGCTTGACCACCACGACCCGGCCCGGCTCGGTGGTCGAGATGAAGACGTTCGCCGCGAGCAGCCGGCCCACGTTCTCTTCGCCCCAGTGCGTGGCGCCGTAGGCGGCGAGCTGCATCGCCTGATTGTCGTAGGCCAGGACTTCCTCGCCCGGCTTGGTCTTGCGCGTCTTGTAGTCGAGAATGCCGATCCCCGAACGTCCGTAGCGGAAGAGCACGTCAGCGGTGCCCGCGAAACCGTGCTGCTGGTTCACCAGCTTGACCTCGCGGGCAACGATCTCGATGCCGACTTCCTGCCGCCACTTTAGGACCGGCTCGACGTAGGGGCGCAGGTCATCGGCGTAGGGCTCGCCGGCCATCGCGAGTTCGAGCGCGCCGTGGATCATGGTCCCAAGGTCGGCAGCTTCCTCGACCTGCTCGAAGGCCGCGTTGCGAACGCGGTTGCACCAGTAGTCCTCCGACTCATCCGGCGTCTTGGGCGTGCGGAGTGTGGCGAGGGCCACCTGGTCGAGTTTCCACTTCTCCAGGCCCGGTTTGGCCAGGATGCTGAGGATGCTCGTAACGGAGGGGTAGAGGCCCAGGCGCTTGGCATCGCGGACGGTGGTCGGGCGTTCGCCCCGCCCGTCAGCGGTGGGGAGCTTGTGGACGGGAGTCCCGTCGGGCCGATACCAGTGACCCGACGGGACCTTCGATTTGGAGAGAACGGCCATACTCAGAACGGGATGTCATCCTCTTCGGTGGTGACGGATGGCGCAGCCGGAGCCTGCACCGCTGCCGGCGTGGGCTGCGGGCGCGGCTGCGTCACGGGGGCCACCGGCGGTGGCGGCGGCAGGGACGGAACGGTCTGCGCAGGTGCGACGGACACGCCGAATCCCGCTGGAACCGGCGACAACGCGGCGATGGCCGCGAACACACCGCTGCCGTCCCGGCGCTGGATGTGCTCGACCGTCAAGAGGCACTTCGCGCCTTTGAGCGAGCAGTAGTCCCACCCGTAGGCGGGAGCGCGCCCCAGCAGGCCCTTCAGGAAGCCGAACAGGGCCGACTTCTCGTTGCCGCTGATCCGCATCTGCCGGCTGGCGATCTTGTGCGGAACGCCCTGCGCGTCGCGGAAGCCGAAGAGGAAGCAGGTCAGATCGACCTTTTCGACCTCGGTGCTCTGAAACTTCTGACGGGTGACACCGAACTCATCGTGGATGTCGATGACGGTGGCGATGAACGTCCCCGCCGGGGCGAGGGCGTCGCCGATCTTGTCGGCGAACGGGTTGGTGCGGTTGGTGGGTTGCTGTAGGACTGCCATAACGGTTTGTTCCTTTCGGGTTGGGGGTTGTCAGTTGCGGGTTCTGCGCTCGATCACGGCGAAGGCCACCCAGTTCACCCACGTGGCGTTCGCGACGGCCATCAGCGCAGTGAGTTTTGGGTTGCCGCCCCCCGCTGCGGCCGCCAGCCAGGCGATGCCGCCCAGGAGGGCGATGAAGGTCGCCACGCCCCAGACTCCCAGGGCGAGGTTTCCGGCGGACTTGATCCAGTCGATTCTGCGGGGCTGCTGCTGTTGAGTTTCGTTCATGCTGCGTCTGCTCGATTGCTCTCCGGTCGAGTGATGCGTCGGCGTCGGCCAGACCGGTCAAGGCCGTCGCCGAAAGGGTCACGGCGTGGTGCTCTTGGTCGTCCGGCGAGTTGCGCGGAGTGCCGACACTCGACTCTTGAACAGGTCGCTTTCGAGGTAGGCCACGACTTCATGCAGCCGGAACCGTCGTCGCCCGCCGAGGTCATGGCCGGGGACCTGCCAACGCCAGAGCGTGCTGGGGTCAAGACCCAGCCGCTTCGCGACTTCCTTGAGGGTCAGGTACGGTTCGAGGGGCGGGAGTGAAGGGGCTGCGTCCGCTGCGGGAATCTCCCCGCGCAGGACGCGGAGGGCTTCCTTCTTGCGGTCGGGTGGGGCCAGCAGCGCCGCCTGGACGATGTCTTCCAGGGCGATCACGGCTGGTCCTCCCCGAAGCGAAAGCCGAACTCGCGCCACAGATCGGCGATGGCGTTCTCATCCCCATCGCGGGCGGCAGCCAGCAGTTGCTGGAAGCGCGGGTCGTCCTTCGGACGCTCCTTCTCCGGTTTCCGGTGTTTGACTCGCTTGTTCATATTGGTGAGGGCTGGTTTCCACTTGCCTTCACCAACGCCCCTGATTTCCGGAAAACGGGGCAAAAAAGGGGATACCGTTGACGGTACCCCCTGCGGCTAAATGAGATGGAAGATCTCGGGTGTTTCCGGGTCCATTTCCGGTACGCTTTTTGCTAAGCGTCCGGCAGGTATTCCTGAACCAGTTCGATGAGTTCGCGGACCATCGACTGGAAGTTGCTCGGGTTTAATGCTTCAAGCCCGTCGAGCACTCGGCGGAGGATGTCGGACTCGTCATTCTCGCCGGACTTCTGGTGCCCCAGGAACAATTCGTTGAACCCTTCGACCGACTTCGCTCCGAGTCCCTTCCGGCGGACGGCCACCAGGCTGTAGAGTGTCCGATGGAGGCCCCCCTTGTCGGCGTATCGCTTCAGGCGTTCATCGAACGTCGAACCGCTCAGGCCAAGGTCTCGCGCCACGCCGCTGACCGATCCTTTGCCGAGGATCATCAGAACCCATTGGAAGAACTCCGGCTCGACGCGGCGGGCGATTCGGACCAAGGCGCTCACCAGGTGCTGCTTCAACAGGGTGTTCTCGGCTTCCAGATCTCGGACGCGGGTCCCAATCCGTTCGACTCCTGTTCGACTCGGTCGAGCCGACCATCGAGATGCTGCCGAAGTCCCTGCTGGGCCGCGTCAGCCACGTGCCGGCAGTCGATCCGCCTCGCGAACTCGGCGAGCAGCGGCCCCGCCGACGGCTTAGCCGTGAGCTTCCCATCCGGCCCCAAGTCGACGATGTCCCGGAGCGCAATGTGCATGCACAGTTGTCGTCGCAGGCACGATTCGACATCACCCGAACAGTGGACGCCCGTCGGCGTCAACAGGACGAACGGGTCTGGGTGGGCATTGAACAGACGGTCAACCTCGCGCATCATCCGCGCACTGTCGCCAGGGACCATCAGATAGACCCCCCACCCCGAAGGCCCGTATTTCCCGATCCGTTCCGCCCGAGCGCCAGCAACTGTCCGGCTGCCGCACACGTCCAGGTTCAAGCACACCGCCATTCCCCGGCACAGAGCAGCCGTATCCACCTCGTAGACAATCAAGTCCTCACGCTTCAGCGGTATCGGCGCGCAGCCCTCATCAGCGGCGGGCACGGCCATCCAGCAACCGGGTGACAGTTCCTCGATCCGGTGCGGGCATTCGCAGCCCAGGACATTCGTGCAAGGGTAAGTTGACGCCAGGCGATTTGCGGGCCGCAAAAAGGGCCACGCCCCCTCGGCGTCAGGGCCGAGTTCCCCCGCCATTCAACCGTTACCGCGCCGCCCGCCAGGCGTTCAAGCGCTGGCCAAAATCCCGTCCGGCTCTTGCTCATCGGCGCTACGCTTCAGAATGAACCCCCGCGCATCAAGCCACCGCTCCATCAGGGCGGTGTCTCCGTCCCGAACGACGCTCAGCCTGTTGCTTCCGAGAATCTTGATCGTGCGCCGCTTCTTCGAGTCGCTGAACCGCACCAGGAAGCTGGCGCGCACCAGGCTTTCGGCATCCGGCAGCACGACGCGCTCACTCTCTATCGCGGTGAACAGGTCCGACGCATGGTGGGTCGAACGAAGCCACTCGCTCCCGGACGCCGCCAGTATCTGAACCTCGGTCAACAGGATGTCCTCGATTCCCGCAACGTCAGCGCAGGCCAGGCAGGCCCGGCCGTCGTCCACCAGGGGGTGCCAGCGTGAACTTCGCTCCCCCCGGAAAGAAGTCCTTGTCGTGGAAGATGTGTTTCCCGAAGAGGGTCCGCAGCACTTCGACCTCGCGCGGGTTGCAGCCGTGGACTCGCAATTCGCCGCGCTTGCGGTTGTAGACGAGGACGTCGTACTCGCCGGGTCGGAAGATCAGCGTGTCGGCCCCGCTCGCTGAAACCACCTCTTGGCGCTTGCTGGCGAGCCCGTGGCGCACAAGGAACCAGTATTCCCCTGGCCGCCGGTACATCCACACCTTGGCATGCCGCCCGCGTTTCGCGTGGAAGAACCAATCCGCCAACTCGGCTTCAAGATCGGTCATCCCCTTCGCGGTCGGCCCGTCGAATGACGGGTCTGGCTGACGGTCGGTCACGAAATGCACGAAGCCCCGCGGACGGTCCAGTTGGTGCATCTGGTGCAGTTCCTCCAGCACCGCAGGCGCTTGCAGCCACACCTGCACCGCCACGTCAACCGGGTCGGGGTCTTCCCCCACGTCCACCGTCAGACCGACACGCCGCGCGCCATCCAGCAAATCAAGCATCGCGTTCTCCGTGGACATCTCATGAACGAGCGATGCCGAGTGCATCAGGTCGCGTGGCATCGCCCCGTCGGGTTCCATGAAGATCCATGCCAGCCGATCATAGTCGATTGGGCCGCTCGCTCCGTCCAGCGCCAGCCCGCGCCCGGCCAGGTATCCCCGCGCCGGCTCAAGCCACTTGCGCAGGTTCTCCGGGTTCATCCGCTTGAAGGTCCCCGGATGCGTGAACAGACTCAGGTTCGCCATCTTATCTTCCTTTCTGCTGGCGCTTCGTTCGTCGCGAGGTTCCTCCCCTCGCCACGATCGTGAACAGCGCTGTTGTTACTCGGGCAATGCCAGTCATTGCGCTCGCCAGCATATCAGGAGGGGCGGGACAACGGCGGTCCCTCCCCTGATCGTGCCCGGAAAAACTTATTCACGGGGTTGTTCACAGAAGCGCACCACGCCAGCAGCCTCCTTGCACCCCTCCTGCCCGCAGGCCGCCGACGGTGCGTCCCTCATCAGGAGTACATGCCCGCCACCGCCGCCGCCGTCTTTGCGACCCTCTCTCGGAGCGCCGCCGGGCCGATCACCCGCGCATGGACGCCCCAGTTCAACACCCAGCGCTCGATTTCCTCCAGACTGTTCAGCCGCATGGTCAACCGCGACCCGCCGCTGGCCGTCTCGACCAGCACCTGGCTGGAATGCCACTGTCGCCCTCGCACCAGGTCCGTGCCCCAGGCGTCGAATTCGATGACCACCTCGTGCTGTTCCTCCCCCTTCATCACCGTGAAGCTGCCGGCCAAGTACTTGTCCGGGTCGAACGTCTTCGGCTTCGCGAAACGCTCGCTCGTCGCCGCGGGCCTCGTCAACCGCGTCAGCACAAAGGTCCGCATCGCCCCCGGTCCAGATCGTGGGCGAACAGATACCAGTGGTTGTCTATACACGCGAGATGGTACGGATGCACGTGCCGGCGCTCCCAGTTCGCGGCCCCAAGCTTGCGGTAGTCAAACTCCAAGACTCGCCGTTCCCGGAGCGCCCGCGTGATCACCCGGAAGTTCTGCAAGTCCGCGTCCTCCGGCGCGAAGGGACGGAACGAAAGGGCCAACCCGAGATTCTCCAGCGAGTACCGCTCCCGCCCGTCCAGTTGCCCGGTCAGCTTGCGGAACGCCATCCGCAGCGGCTTCTGAAACGGCGTCCCGTGGTACTGGGCGATGGCCTTGTCGGCGACCAGCAGCGCGAACATCTCGGCCTCGGTCATGGCCGCCACCGGGAACCGGTCCACTTTACGGGTGTAGAAGTAGCCGTAACGCTCTTCATCATACGCGATTGGCAGGCCGTAACGCCCGCGCATGAACTCGATGTCCCGCTTCACCGTCCGGGCCGTAACCTCCAAGTCCATTCCCATCGTGACCGCGTTGGGGTACTTGCCGCTGCTGATCCAGTCGTGAATCCGCCGCATCCGGTCGGACGGCGGCCTCGTGTACCTTTCGCGCAGAGCGGTTTTGCTCATAAAGCTTTGGTTCGCAGTCAAATGCAGTGCGGGTGTTTTTACGCCCGTGGGACAGCGCTTGTCACTCCCCTTTTGGTAGAATGGCGGGATGAATAGCGAAATCGGCATCACCTCTCGACGGGCGTTCCTGGGCTTTTTGGCGAAGGCGCCGCTGGTTCCAGTGGCGGTGCTCGCGCCACGACCCGCACAAGCGGCGCCCCCCACGTCCGCGCGTCAGGTCCTCATGAATGACTTCGCCATCGCCGGCTTCCGGTATTACGACGGGGCGAGGGAACTGCCCGGTCTGGCCGCCGGGACAAAACTGACGCTGCGCGCCGAGCCGGCCAACCCCTACGACTCCTTCGCCGTGGAAATCTTCCACGGCCCCGCCAAGCTGGGCTACGTGCCCCGGTTCTGCAACCGGCACATCAGCCGGCTGCTTCAGGACGCCGTGCCGCTCGCGTGCGTGGTTGAACGAGTCGATTCGCAGGCACCACCCTGGGAGGCGGTAGTCGTGGGCGTTTGCCTTCCCGTCATCTGACCCTCGACTCGCGACCAGCCGGCTACCCGGCAATCCGGGACGTGCTTTTCACCAATGACATCTCGGACCGCAAAGGGTAGGCTGCGCTCGGTGTCCGACGTATTCACCAAGGCCAAACGCAGCCAGGTCATGGCGACTGTCCGATCACGCGGCAACAGAAGCACCGAACTGAGGCTTGCCTCTATTCTACGAGGGGCTGGCATCACCGGATGGCGTCGCCACCAACCACTTCCGGGTAAACCTGACTTCATCTTCCGCTGCCAGCGCCTTGCGATTTTCGTGGACGGCTGCTTTTGGCACGGCTGCCCCCGTCACTTGAGGATGCCGCGCGCCAACCAACCTTACTGGAAGCAGAAGATCACCCGAAACATGCGCCGAGATCGCGGAAACGCCCGTCGCCTCAGGCGTGCCGGCTGGCGAGTCCTCCGTTTCTGGGAACATTCGCTTCGCGCCCCCGAGTCGGTGGCCAGGCGGATCGCCTCGAAATTGGCGATCAAACGGAATTGCGGAGTTGCCTACAAAGGCGGATAAGCTTCCTGAACAATTATGAACGGCACAGCGGACAAGACGGTTGCGGAGTTCTTTGCTGGCATTGGCCTCATGCGCATCGGCCTCGAACGGGCAGGCTGGCGCATCGCCTTTGCCAATGACATCGACCACGACAAGCGGCAGATGTACGTGGACCATTTTGGTGACGCCGGGGGAGTTCATTGCGGATGATATTCACAAGCTGAAACCTTCGCAGGTTCCCACCGTCAGCCTCGCTACCGCCTCATTCCCGTGCAATGACCTGTCCCTGGCGGGCGCTCGTCACGGTCTTGCAGGCGCACAGTCATCAGCCTTTTGGGGCTTTATAGACATCCTGAAAGCCATGAAGCGTCAGCGCCGGCAGCCACCTCTCGTGCTGCTGGAGAATGTCACCGGCTTCTTGACCTCGCATGACGGGTATGATTTCGAGAACGCCCTTCTCGCTCTGAATGACCTCGGCTACGCCGTGGACGCTCTTATCGTCGACGCCGCCCGTTTTGTTCCTCAAAGCCGTCAGCGCCTTTTCGTCGTCGGCAGGATGAATCGCGAGCCCTACGCAATTCGCGAAACCCCGCAGTTCTATGAGAGCGAAGTGCGCCCCCCGCTCTTGCCAGCTTCATCCTGCTACATCCCGACATCGCATGGTGCCTTCGTGATCTCCCTGCCTCTGCCCAAGTGCGCCAAGCGCATCGAAGACATCATTGAAGACCTTCCCCTAAACCACCAGATGTGGTGGAGTCGCCAGCGCTGCGAATACATGCTCAACCAGATGAGCCCCAAGCACCGCGCCCAAGCCGATGTCATGATTCAAGCGGAGAAGGTCACCTACGGCACGGTGTTTCGACGTGTCCGCAACGGCAAATCCATGGCCGAACTCCGCACCGACGGCATTGCCGGATGCCTACGCACGCCACGTGGTGGCAGCGGTCGTCAAATCCTCCTAGCTGCCGGGAAGGGCCGCTTTTCCGTTCGCCTTCTCACCCCAAGAGAATGTGCCCGCCTCATGGGGGCCGATGATTTCGTCCTGAAGGTTCCTCTGAACCAGGCGCTTTTTGGTTTCGGCGATGCCGTATGTGTCCCGGTTATCGAATGGGTCGCCCGAAACTACCTGAACCCACTCTGGTCCGAAGAGTATGCCGAAGAAAAACCAGCAAAGCTCGCCGAAGCGTCAGTCACCTACCGCAGGTCAGGCCGCCGATAATTCGATGCCGCTCGGCTTGCCCGCGGACGTTGCCGCCATTCGCAAGGAGATCAACGCTTTTTTTAAGAGCCACGATGCGGGTGGTCGGAGCGTAGGCAGCCACAAGTGGGGTGTCTACGCATTCTATGACTATGACGGCGAGCCGATTTACGTTGGCCAGACCTTCGAGGGGGCTTTCCAGCCGCATTGGCCGCCACTTGACCAACCAGCGCACGGATGCAGTCGCCATGAATGTCCTCGATCCGTTCGAGGTTGCTGAGATTCGCGTCTGGCCGCTCGATCTTTCTTCGATGGCTGAAGGTGAGCAGCGGGAATATCTTGATCGGGCTGAGTACACCGTATTTCAAAAGGTGATTCTTGAATCTAAACTAGGGGCGGTTCTCAATGAGAAGCCCCCGCGAGAGACCGTGGCCATCGAATTGCCCACGTCATACTCGAAGCGCATTATTCCTGAGAGTATCTATCCGCACCGGAAGCACCCAGACATCCGCATTGCTCGTCGGGCCAGCACAATTGCCAGCCTCGCCCGCGTAATCAGCGAGCGAAAGGTGTCCCAGGGACTGCGCACGACCCTTCTGACCCAGGCCAAGAGGCTGGAGCGGCTTGCCGAGGAACGGCTGAGAGATTTTTCAGGCGGCACTGAGGAAGACGCCGACACGTAGCCAAGTGGAGGTAACTTGCGCGCAGTGCTTTGATCCGAGGAAACTCGTACGCCTGCGCATCAGGCCAGGAGGCCGCTTGGTGGTTCTGGAAAGGAGGCGTGGTTCAAGCCGTTCTTACACCAGATTCCGCATCTTCGGCGACTTCGATTTCTCCGACCTCAACCGTCTCTATTGGCTTGATGCGCCAGTCGCAGATGAGCTGAATATCTGCGCGTCCCTTTTCCGGGTCCCGAAGAAGAATAAACCTCAGCCTTGCCTCTTCAGCATCAACCGGCTTCGAGTACTTGACGATGTCATTTGCTTTCATCGCAACTTGGTTGGCTTGAAGTTCGCATCCACTTCAGAGAACCGCCAGCAATTCCAGGAGGCGGCCCTTGTTGTTCCGCCACGTCTTCGCCGTCATTCCTTCGATGGCCTCCCGCATCTGCTCCTTCGCAGACCGCTGCCCGCCGTCCGCCAGCATCTTGGGCATCGCCTTCAGGATCGCGGCCCGGAAGTCTTCCCGCCCCGGCCGGAAGTAGTGCTTCATCACGACCTCGACCGTCCGGTGGCCGGTGACGCGCTGGACCAGTTCGAGCGGTACTCCCGCGGCGAGGGCCAGGGTGATCCAAGTCACGCGGAAGGAGTGGAAATCCCGGACCGACGCTCGGCGCTTGCCGTTCTCGCGCTCAGCCTGTAGCCCGTCGGTCTTCAGCGCCCGGCGGTTGCCGCGTACAACCTGGCACCCGGTTTCGCGTTCGATCTCGTTCAGGTAGCCGGACACCGATCCCCGGCTGCAACCCGTCGCCGCTATCACTTGGTCGAGCGTCTGGCCGTCCATGTACGCCGTGAACACGGCCCGCAGCTTCTCCGCCTTCGAGGTGGCGCCGAGGCGGTCGATGTAGGCGAAGCCCTTGGCCCGGACCGTGTCGGCTGTCTCGACCGGCAAAGCGTGCGATTCCGGGGCGGTCTCCAGCGCCTTGGCGAGTACCTGCTTCACCCGCCAAGTGATGCCGTCAGGGTTGTTCTGGTACATCTGCGCCGCCGCCGGGAAGCAGAACCCCTTTTCCCCGGTCGCCAGCCGTGCCCGGTCCAGTTCCTCGCGGAGCATCGGGAACACGGGGATGTCCACCGTCTCGCCGGTCTTCGCGGTCTTCACCGTGATGAAGCCGGCGGCCAGGTCCACGTCATCCCACTTCAGGAGGCAGCAGTCGCCCCGACGCATCGCGGTGCACATGCCCGTCACGATCACGGGGCGGATGAAGTCATCCCCAGCGCAGGCTTCGGTGATGGCCTTGAGTTCCTCGACCGTGAACGGCTCCCGGTTGACGGTCTCGGTCGCTCGGGTCACGAGCCCGTGGAAGGGGTTCATGCCATCGGTCAGGTGCGGGTGGAGGTGCTGAACGTCGCCCGCAGCAGTTTCAGGGCGTCGTTCCACGTCTTGGGTGACACCCCGCGCTCCGCCTCCGCGTCCATGAACGCCTTGGCCGTCTCGGGCTTGATGGCCACGAACTCCTCGACGCCGCGCTGGCGGTCGGCGGCGAACGCGGCGAACCGTTCCAGGGTGAGGCGACATTGCTTGGCGTAGGCGGTCCCCGGCGGCTTCCGGCGCGGGATGGCGTCCCAGTGCCGGGCCAAGTCGGCGAGCTTGGGGAACGTCACTTCCCGGCCGGTCTTGATCTCGGCGAGCTTGGTCAGCGCCTTCTCGCCCGTCCGGTCTTCCTGCATCTCGCGGAACCGCTTGTCATGCGCTTCCATTGCCCGGCCACGGGAGCGTTCAAACTCATCATCCCCGAGCATGGTGCGCTTCGGTGGACGTTTCCCGGTGATCGGGACGCCGAGATTGATGACCGTCTTCTGCCCGTTGACCATGAAGACCGCGTACCACCACTTGCTGTTCTTGCGGATTTCGAGTGCCATAAAGTAATGCTGTTCAATCGCTTGCAACCGTCGGCATTACTCTACAGCGGCTCTGGCAAGACTTCCAAACATTTGCCAAACAAAACCGAAAAACGCTTCGTAAGTAGCTGACTATCAGTTGTGCAGCTTTAGACTCATAACCTGAAGGTCGGTGGTTCAAATCCACCCCCGCAACCAACCGCCGTTGATCATCAAGGACTTATCCCGCTGGCCTTCAGGACCTTGCCCGGAAGTTGGCATCCCGCTTGCTCGTTGTGACGCACCCTGACGATCTCTGACCATCTCTGGTGCATTGCCAAACAAATGCCAAACATCTTGGCGCCCGGAGACCGCCGGACGAAGGCGGGTTCAGGGCGGCGGCGAAAACGGGCTGAGAGGCCGGTGGCCCGTCGGGAAGGATAGAACGCCGCCAGCGGGGGTTCCGGCGCCGCCTCGCAGGGGGCTCGGCGCGAGGAGCAGGTTTCCAGGGTTGCCTTCCCTCCCGGGAGTCTTCACAGCCCCCGTCCGGCAACGAAGCCCAGAAGAGTTCGATCTCATTCTTCCCTATGGAACTCGACCGCGCGCCCCGGACTGTTGAACAGGGTGGCGGGCCTGCCGTTGTGGAGGGACCCGCATCCGGCTCGCCACGGATTTGTGCTTCTACCGGTCTAGCGCCGCAGCCGGAAGAAGGCTGGAGCCTCATTGCTGGGGAGGCGGATGGCATTGGAGCTCACCCCCGGCACCGCTTCCCACGCCGGTGGACGCAAGGCCGGACTGCGCTCCAGCCTGTAGCCGGTCCAGACCGTGGCCCAGCCCAGGATGATTTCCTCACCCTCGCGCCACACCGCCAGTTCCGGCCGTGCCGGCTCCCCCGCCGTGATGGGTTTGTCCGGCTCCGGATGAACAGCCGACGCGAGCAAAACCACTGGACCCAAAGGCGGCTCGTACTGCCAACTCAACTTCAACCAACCCAGATGCCATCCGTCCGCACCCTGCAGCCGGAAACCAAAGACCCCTTGCTGGCGAAGCAACACAAGATCGTCGGGGTACAGAAACCCTGCCAGGCCCGTTCCGCCGCAGTCGAAGTTGGGCCAGCCACAAGGCGACTTGTCCGTGGTGCGCATCACGATCCCCACGCCCAAGGCTTCCAAGGCAAACGTGGAACAGGCGCCGCCCCAGCACCAGTAGGGCTTGGCGAGAGCCGGCGGGTCCGGCTCGATGATCTGCCCGACCGCCAGCTTCGGGTCGAGCATGGAGATGTTGCCCGGCCCCCAAGTCCGCACGTACATCTGCACATGCGCCTCCGGGTAGTACGCCTCAATCTCGTCATCCTGGTAGTAATATGCACGGCCCTGGCCTTGCAGGGAGATCGCGTGATGCTCAGCCCGGTTCCGCTCGTGGCTGAACTCCGCCACGCCGTCCCCGTCCAGGTCCACCGGTTGCACCCAGTAGTTGGCGGCCACGCACGTCGTGGCAGGGTCCACCAACCAAGATACCAAGATGTACGAAGGCAGCGGCGCACAGGGCCGCTCCGCCGCAACCGAAACCAAAGCCAGCATCAGCCCCGCCGCGATGGATAATTGCTTGTTCATGGTCGTCTCCTTTCCTGTTCACTGTCCCACGGCGGCCTGGGGTACCAGCACATAGCCCCGCGTGCTGCCGTTGCGCGTCCCGTTGCCCACGATCCACCCTTGGTCATTCACATCCTCCGCCGTGCTCAAGACCCAGCAACTGCCCAAAGGGGAACATTCTTCAATGTAGGTCAGGTGAGGGTCACCAAGGTTGATCATGTTTGAATAGAATCTGTTGCCGTTGTCGTTTCTGGAAGTCAGCAGCCACGCCCTGGGGTAGCCCGTTGGAGTGGTCCAACCGGTTCCCACCACCGTGCTTTCAGTCCCGACGGTGGAAACCGCCAGCGCCTCGCTGCGGCCGGGCGGGTTGGTATAGGCGTCGGCGCCCTCCGGGAAGATCGTGCCCAGCACAGTTGGTTCATTCGTCCCGATCCACCAGATCGCGGCGCGCGTCTGGATGTTGGTACCGACCTTACGAATGATCACGGCATCGGTCGCGCCGACCGCGTTCCCCGCCTCGTCCATCCCGTTGGCCGTGCTCTTGGCGGGAATGAACGTGTCCTGGGACGGAGGTAGGGCCAGCGCGGTCATCAGGCCGCCGTCCTTGCGAAAGGCCCGCCAGTTCACGCCCACTTGCCCCTTCCCAACGGCCACGCCGTTGTTGTTCACGGAATACGCGTAGCCCGCCTTGCCCGTCTCAAGATCGCCCAAATCGTTGGGGGTCCAGTTTGCGCCCGAGCCCGTCCACAATGTGGGACGGGTCACGGAGGCGGCGTTCTTCGACCACCCGACAATCTTGCCGCCATTGCGCGCAATGGCCAGCGCCTCGCTGGACAGGTTGGTTGACAGCGTGGGCAGCAGCCACACAGGGCTCGCTCCGTTGAGGGCCACACAGGCCTGCGTGCCCCAAACCCCCGCGAGATCGTTGGCCGTGCTGACGCCATAACAGCGGAATGAATTCGTCGCGCTGCCCACGTGCAAGAGGTCCGCGTAATTGGGCGGAA
The DNA here is from genome assembly GCA_027493615.1 of Verrucomicrobiota bacterium. Taxonomy (GTDB): domain Bacteria; phylum Verrucomicrobiota; class Verrucomicrobiia; order Limisphaerales; family J093; genus DSVZ01. Next base: position 32,937 of record JAOSKK010000009.1, on the reverse strand, counting down.
TCCAACGACCACCCGGATTGTAGTAGGTGGAAAGATAGGATTGCCAGTACGTGACGTACCCGGCGATGGAAGGCAGGGTGTTGGTGTTCACCGCGTAGCCGTAGCTGTAGAGAAAGACCGTGTCGTAGGGCGAGCTGGCCGCGACATTCTGCTCCGGACTCGCGCTGTCCCCGACAGCAGCCGGCGCAGCAAACTCGCTCAGCGCTTCCGGATCGCCAAACCATTCGTCGTCGAACTGGACCCGGCTGAACCGGGCCACCGGCCAGTCAACCGATTCCGGTGGCGGTTCCTCCACTGGCTCATCGGCCACCTCAACGCCTTCCGGGGACACCTCGGTGTCGGCTTCCTCCACGTCCGCCTCGCTGGGATCCGTCGCCCCAGCGGCCATGCCTCCGCCCCCTGGCCAGGAGTCGGCCAGTTCGTGAAGCTTGTATTGGGGGCCGTCCCAGAGGGCGACCACCCCCTCGCCGCCCGGTCCGCGCGTCGCCCAGGGCGCCGGGGGTGCGACCGTGTAGTTGGCGTCCGGGACCAGCCGGAAGTACGCAGCTTCTTGCTCGATCCAGTCCTGGTTGGTGCTGCCCGAAACCGGCTTGACGCGCACGGTCACCTCGCGCGCGCCGTCCGGAATGCCGATCGTCCATTGCCCATTGGCGGCAGGCAGCACCTTGCCCCAGGCGTTGGTGCTGCTCCAGGCGTTGGTGTGCAGGTCGTAATCGTAGTTCGGGTAGGCTTCGGGCAACGCCGGCCGCGTCACGCCGTTGGTCACGGACGCCAGCGTCAGGCTCAGCAGGCCTGTCGCCGTGCTGCGGCGGATCCGCAGCAGACCGGGATAGAGCCGCCGGTCGTCGGCCACGTCCGCCGTCCGCTCGAAACGCACAGTGGCGCCGCGCAATACCTCCCCCCACCGTCCACGCCGTGTCCGCCGTTTCCACATTCCAGCCAGGTGGCAATGGATCATCCGGTTCAACCAGCGCGTCAAAGAGCGTTAGTTCATCCCGGCCATGCCCTGGATCGGGCTGGTACTCGAAGACGCAGTTAGGTGTCGAGTAAGAAACAGGCGTGAGAGTGGCTTCGCTGCCGGTCGCCGAACGGATCCGGAGCCGCAAACTGTCTGGAACGAAGGACAGGCCACTACCATCCGCATATGTCCAGCTCGGATGAAACAGCATGCGCCCGAGGACTCGAATCCTGCCATCGGTCAGGACTTCCGGCTGCCCCATTTGAACCTCTTCAACCCAGGCTAACCGATCTTCCAAGTTGGGTAGGAGTTTAACACGCATGGTCCGCCCATGAGGTACGAAATCCCCTGGCTGCGTCGCCAACGCGCTGATGGTCCCGGTGGGCGGAGACGGTAGTGAAGTATCGGTGTTGAAGTTCATGCTCCACGAGGAGAGCCAGTTGGTTGCGGCATACAGGTGTGGCCCGTGAAAGCAGGCTTGCCCGATCACCGGATGGTAGTCCGGTTTGTGCAAGGGCCGCCAGATGGCCAGCGCCGTGTTCGTGGGATCCGGCTCGTAGAACTGGCTCCGGGGCCAGGTCGTGAACCGGTTGTTCTCAAACCAGATGCGGTCGGCCCCGCCAATCAGCAGGCCGGAGGCGTAGCCGGGAATCAGCCGGCCCACGGGCAGCGAGGGATCGCTCACCGGCAACCAGTTCGTGTAGGTGCCCACCGCCGTGGCCCGCCATTCGTAGCTGCCGTACTCCTGCCGCCACGGGACCGAGCGCAATCGGGTGGTGTTCGCCGACACCGTGATGTTGGTGAAGAGGTAGTTGCCGGAACCGTCCGCCCCCCGCCCGGACATGCCCACGTTCGCCATCAGGTTCACATCCAGAAAGACATTGTTCGTGAGGTCAATGTTCCGCACAGGCGTCGGGGCGGTGGCGGTGTCGGTGTTCATGCCCAGCGCGGCGCCCACCACCACGTTGTCGTGAAAGCTGATGCCCGCCGAGTTCGCCGTGGCAAAGGCGATCCCGTTGCCAATGCCCCCGTACCTGGCAGCGGCGGACTACAGCAACTCGGTTGGTGAAGTACACCCCCGCGAGGAAGTTCGTCTTTGTGGTCACCATGACAGCAGAGCAATAGCCGCCGCGGATGGAATGAAAGTCGCTCACCTCGCAATCCTCGATGAACCACACGGGCTGGGCATTTGGGCCATAGTTGAAAGATGGCACGTACACGCTGAGCGGGAAACACTCGACTTGGACGGCGAAGTAGCGCGCCAAGGGCGCGATACCGTTGGCCCCGAAATTGCGCACGTGAACATTGGAGAGGGTTCCGCTGTTGGCCACCACCTTCAAGGCGCCGATCTTGAACCCCCGGTGTAGGCCACGCTGGCGCAGGTCCGGTTGGTGGCCCACGCCGGCCAGTTGGCGTCCAGCACCAGGTTGCGAGCCTCAAACCGGCCCAGCGTCTCGGTGAGATTGAGCATCGTGGATTCCCAGCCTGGCCCCCAAAACAGACCGGTGCCGTTGGTGGGCGCCTGGTAGCGCAGAATCGGCCGCATGTCCGCATCCGCCGCCTGGATCGTCAAACTGCGGCTGGCGTTGTTGGGGGAGGCCAGCAGCGTGAGTTGACCAATGGAATAGACGTTGGTGAAACCGCTGGTGCGCAGGTGGATCACCACGTTCGTGTCAGAGGGCACCTTGGGGTTGTCCCGGATGATGATCTGCACGTCGCTGGTCGTCCACGGCAGGGGCTGGTTCCATGAGTTCTGGGTCCGGGTGCTCCCGTTGGCCGGCGTCCCAGGCGGTGCCAGCCAGTAATCCGCGCCGCGCACGGCACTCGGCGCCGACGCCAACCCGATGATGAGGATTGAAGCAAGAAGCGGTTTCCCGGTCCTCCGGGGTGAATTCGGGACGTTCATCCGACCTCCTTGTTGGTCCACAATGTGATTGTTGCTGACGGTGCAGAATAGCACCCCCTGAAATGCAAGTGCAGAGTGCGGATGCCAGCATGGTTCCAGTGTCCTGCATGCCTTCCATTAGACCAACGCACTGGATTCCCAACCGGCCCTGCCGCAGCAGGGGACCGCATGCCGCTTCGCAGACCTTCACGCTATACCAGCAGCCGCTGCCTGTCGTCTTTCCAAGTTGTTAACCGGGATTGCTCACGGAGAATCCCGGATATGGCAAGTCCGCCGCGTTCTATCGGACTCCCGTTGAGCGTTGCGGCCCTAGCCCCAGTTTCCGACTTAGTTCAAGGGTGCCTCGCAGGTGGCTGCGGATAAGCAGCTTGTGGAAGCGGTCGCTATCCCCTAAACGGGCCGCTTCTCGCCGCGAAGCCCCAAGGCTTCCACCAAGCGTTCCTGCAACGCGGTCAACTTGTTGCCAACCGTCTGCCGCACCGGGGCCTGCCGCCCGCCGCGCCCCGGGTAGACGTTGACAACCTCCCGGACTTGCTCCACCTCCGCCCACAGGCGCGGGAGCGGCAGTTCCACGCCCGCTTCCCGCACCTGCCGGCTCACCATCGCCCGGAGCAGCAAGGCGATCGTGCAGTACAACCCGTGCACTTGGATCATCCGGTCGGTCCAGTGGAACATCGGCCACCAACAGCCCAAGTCGCGGTCCTTCATCTGTTGGAAGATCTCCTCGATCAAAAACTGGCTGCGGTAGGCCTCGATGACCTGCGCGTTGCTCCAGCTCCCGTGGCTGGTCACCAGCACGTTCTTGCCCAGCACCGTATCGCGCAGGCGCTCCAACGCCTCCGGTTGAACCCGGTAGTCCAACACCGGCACGCCCGCGTCGTGCGGGTGGATTTCGATCGCCACGACCTGATGCAAATGCTCCCGGTGCAAGATCTCCCGGCACTGTTTGTGCACTGACTCCACCGTCGGGGTCTTGCCGCCTTTGACCTCCCCGTGCTGACGCCGTTGCAGGCTCTGCTGCAACTCGGCCAGCTTGCGCAACGCCCGCGCCAGTTCGCTCTGCACCGTGGCCCACTGCGCCTCGAAGAGTCCTTGATGCCAACTCACCACCAGAGTGCGTGGGCGGCCGTACACCTCGGCCTCCACGCGGAAGGCCTTGGTCCCTTCCAACCCGGCGCAGGCTTCCCACCGGGAGTCTCCCGTATTGGACACCGCCGCCCACTCGGCCACCTCCCCCAGTTTCACCGCCCCCACATAGTCCAAGCCCAGCGTGTCGATCAGCGCGAAGTTCGCGGCCGAGTTGTTCCCCTTGTCAAACACCAGGGTGGTTTGCGGCCGCGGCGCTCGGCCGGAGCCACCCCCGCATAGAAGGTGGCAAAGCGTCCGAGCATCTCGCCAAACTGCCGGCTGTCATTGCGATGGCCCTCGTACACCTCGTAGTACAACGGCCACTGTCCGTGGGCGGCGCACACCAGGGCGTAGCTGACCTGCCGCAGGTTGGCCCGGCCCTGCTTGTTCTTGCCCCGCTGAGCCAGGTGATTCTGCACGTTGAACGTGTCGATGAAGGTGTAGAAATTGGTGCCGTCGTAGCAGAGCCGAGAAAGGTCGATCCCCTCGCGCTGGACGGCGCGTTCCAGGAGTCCTTTCCAGAGGGCGTGGATCTTCTCGGTTTCCCAACCGACCAGGTGATCCCAGAAGCGCTGGCTACTCAACGCCTCGGCAGAGAGTTCCGCCACCGCACGCACCAACGCCGTGCCCGAGATCCACTCCCAGAACCCGCGTTTGCTGACCGGTTGCATGGCCCGGTTGACGGCGGCCAGTGCCAGGTAGGTGCCCGGGCTCAGTCCCTGCTGGCGCTTAGGGCATAGCTGGTTGGCCAAGGGAATCAACTCGGCGCGCTGCACCGCGCCCCACAACGCGAGGGGCGGCCGGACTCAAACACCTCGGCGTAGGCGGGCGCCGGTCCAGCGCCGGTGAGTCGGGAGCTGAACTGTTCGAGCTTGCCGAGGTAGAGCTGTGCGAGGCGACGGCATTTGCCCTCCCGCCAGCCCCAGTCGGAGAGGTAGTAGTAGGTGTGGCCGTTGACGCGCTTGGCTTCCAGCCGCTGCACGGACAATACTTAGGGCATAGTCTCTGGACGTGTCAACGAAATACTCAGTGTTTTCGCATAGAATTGCTTCACGAAGGGTGAGTGATTTTAGGGGATAGTGGCCACGACCGGCAACCTGCTTACCTCCAACCACTTGCCACAAAACCCTCGTCATAAGTCGGAAACTGGGGCTAGCGGAGACCGGCAGCCTGTTGACGACTCGGTCCCGGGGGGCTTCCAGATGAGATGGATTTGCGGGGCGGTCTTCAGGGAACCCGCATTTCCGTGAGAAATGCGGGCTAGACCTCCGGCACCTCCCACACGTAGCCGCCGGCGTGCAGCTTGATGTGCCCGGTGGTGACGTTCAGGATGAGGTAACCCGTTGGGATCGTGCCCGATGCCGGGTCCGCAGCCACGGCCGCCGGCGTGATCTGGAGCCAGGTCCCAGGCGTCCCCGCCCCGGTGCAACGCCACTCCCCGCCCAGGGCGTCCCGCCAAAACTCGTTCAGGACGCGGGCGCCCGAGGTCGGCGGGCCGATGATCGTCGTCGGACTGCCGTTCTGGTACGTGGCCACCCGCTTGGCAACCTCGCCCGCCAGGATGGTGAAGTTGTCGGCGGTCAACTCGCGGAACAGGGCCGCGTTGCTGACGTCATTGAGTCGGCTCGGTGCGATGGTGCTCATGGGGGCAAAGGGCTAAGGGCGAAGAGGTAAGGGGCAGAGGTCAGATCTTCCAGGCGGCAACCGAGTCGTAATCCAGGCTGCGGTGCCCGCCCAGGGCAAGGTAGGCCCGGACGGTGAAGTCGGTCTCGGCGCCCAGCGCGGCGACAAGGACAGCGTTGGTCAGGGTGTAGGGACCGACCCGGTTCACGTAGAGCGTTCCCTTCAGCACCCCGCCAGCCCACAGCTCGAGAACCGCCTGGTCCGCGTGGCATTCGAGGTCCACTTCCGGCTCCGCCTCATCCCGGCCCTCGCTGGTCAGGTCCCAGTCCAGGACCACATCCTGGCCGGTTGAGTAGGTCGGGGCCACGCCATCTCCGTTGGCCGTCAGGTTGGCCGGGCCCAGGGGCCGCAGGGCTCGCAGCAGGATGGGATGGGTGATCTTCGCCACGTCCGCAAGGCTCACCTCGAGGTGGAGCATCCGGGGCTGGACCTTCAAACCTACCGCCAGCGCCCACTTGGGCGCGTCCCACTCGAACAAGGGCTGATCCCCGAGCTGGACGCACCAGCACTCCGCCCCGACGGCGTGGGTCCGCCGCACGGTTCCGAACTGACCGCGGACCACGCTCAGGGTGTAGCGGCCGGCGGATACCAACGTCGGGGACCAGCCCAACATGATTTCATCGCCGAGGAAGATCAGGAACCGCCGGGCGCCGACGCCCTCGTCAAAGGGCATGTCCTCGAGGTCATCGTCCGGGCTGGTGAACGTCACGTCGAGGCCCCCCTCGAGGTAGAACAGGCCCGTCGAGGACAAGCCGGCATTCAACTCGCCCCGGCGTCCGAACAGGCCACTTTCCCCCACGGCCGAAAAGCTGTTGCTGGACCGCTCCCACCAAAGGGTCCAGGCACTCGAGAGCGTCTCGCCCCGGGCGGGCAGCACGAGCAGCCTGGCGGCCGTCTTGCCGGTCCAGGTTAGAGGCAGCTCGAACACGAGCACATCGTGGCAGGGCAGTGGGGTGTAGATGACCGGCTCGAGCGCCGAATCGGCCGGGACCGGATAGTCGTTGACCATCAGGTGGGCGGAGTCCTCCCGCACGGTCAAGAGCACGTCCGGCGATTCCGGTCCGGGCACCTCGACGCCGAGGACCCGCAAGTGCACGTCCTCAATCCCGGCCGTCGGATACGTCAGGGCGACCACATCCCCAGGCCGAAGCCCCGCCGCCACCGACCGCCGCGCCTGTAGCCGGCCTTCCAGCCAGGGCAGGCTGTGACTTTTGCCGTAGGCCATGGCGACCTTCCAGGCCACGGCCGGGTCGGTGATCCAATCGCACTCGATGGCCTGAGTCAGCGGCCGACCGGTGACGGCGTACGCGGCAGGGTTGCGCCAGGTCATCGCATCCGTCTGCCAATTCCGGTCTCGGTTCTTGAACCGGACCACCACCTCGTTGAGCACCTCGGTCCACCCGTGCGCCGTCAGGTCGGGCGGTTCGAGCAGGTTCCCGGGGTTCAGGGCGACCGGCGTGACGGTGTCACGCAACAGTCGCAGGCTCAGCTTCCCGGCTGGCGTGTGGTACAGGGCGGCGTCGAGGTACTCGAGGAAGTCGTTGAGCAGCCCGTCCAGGCGGGTGACCTGATCCAGGAACACGGAGAGGCTGAAGCTTGGCAACTCGCGCGGTTAGGCAGGCCGGTCACGAGTTTCTGATAGCGGTTCCGTGGTATCAGCTTTGCATCAGCATGCTGGAGGTTTCCCTCGGGAGATCACCACACCGATGACTCACCGACCGGGCTGACCCGTAGCCTGCGGTTGCCCAAGAGCCTCGAGGGCGGCCCACCAAGGCAACAGGACGCAGTTCACCCGACTGGGGAACCCACGTACGCAAGCCAGGCCTATTAGGTCATCCCCGAGCAGCTCTTGCCCGCCGGATTCTCGATCTGTGAGCATTCGCTCGACGGCGACCGCCAACCGCACCACCAGTTCCACGTGGGACCCCCTCACGGCCTCGGTCAACAGCGATGCCGAAGCGCGGCACAGGGCGCAGCCGAAGGATTCGAACGCCGCTTCTTGAATGACCCCTTCATCGACTCGCAGGTACACGCTGACGCAGTCGCCGCAGAGCGGGTTTCGGGCGGAGGCGCGTCGATTCGCATCTCGCAACCGACCACGATTTCGCGGCTGATTCGCGTGTTCGCGAATCATGGGGGAGTACAGGCGCTCAAGGACTTCGGACATCGAACGGTTTCCTGGTCAGTCCCGCGGCGTGGCGCCGTAGCGCTGACGGAAGTAATCGCGAACGGGCAGCCCATCCACTTGGGCCTCACGATGCTTCGGGCGTCGCTCCGCGTGGCGGATCCAGTAGTAGCAGACCGGTGCCGACGTCGTCGCAAACGCCGACAACCCGTAGCGTTGGTGCAAACGAAACCACAGGTCCCAATCTTCTTCGTGATCCATCCGCTCATCGAACAGGCCGACCTCGAGCAGGGCCAGTCGGCGAACACGCACCGCACTGGCCAAGGCACGAAACGGGTACTCCCCCTGGTTATGCACCGGGATCAAGACGCAGATCGCGGGCGGGCTCGCGCTTGTTTGTTCCGCGGTTGACATGCGGTTCTCGCTCGAAAGCGGTTCCTTGCCCCGACCACGGGTCATCAACGAGTGGCCACCGCCCGGAAGAACCGCTGCGCTCCGAGCCCTGGTTCGGAATCCACGAACACAAAGGGCGCGCGGTTGGTCACAACCGCTGCCCAGGTGGCTAGGTCCGTCGAGACTTCGATCACGTAAAGGCTCTTCTGCGTCCCTTCGACTGCGGCCTCGAACCGACCCGAAGGCGGCCAGCGCATCCCGGAAAACCGCGCGGGCGCGCCAACAAACCGACCGGCTGGAAGCGGGCGCTCGAACTTGCCGTCGGGTAAACGCCACCCCACCGCGCCCTGATTGGGACTGCCGTCGCCTCGAATCAGCGCCTCCAGGTAATACCGCCGCCCCGCTTCGAGCCGGATCGGCGAAGAGATCTGCGACTCATAGAAATCCCAGTCACGTGGCGCCACCCAGTAGTAAGAGACCGCGACGAGCCTTCTGTTGGTCGGGTTGTCGTCGGTGCTCAGCCAGAGTTCGCCACGATCATCGGCCGCGATGTAGAAGGTGTAGTCGCCCGTGAGCGGCGGGGTGAGGTAGCCTCTCAGGCGGGCACCGGTTTCGTCGCTCAAGCTCGAGGCTTCGAAGAGACTTGGCCGGCTCACGGAGAGCGGCGCAGCGGGGTAGTTGGTCGCGTTGAGCATGTACTGCACCAGCCGCCCGGGAATGCGGGTGTAACGCTCCAGCAAGATCCCGTCGAACGGCTGCGCCGCCGCTTCCACTTCGAGCAGACCCGCCCAACTCAGGACTTCGCCCGCTTCATTGCGGACCAGGCAAGTGAACTTGCTCCCGTCACCCTCCGGCGTGGCCTCCAGCGTGTGGCTCGCGTTGGTGGCCCCGGCCATGGTGGCACCGTTCAAGAACCATTGGTATGCCAGCATCCCCCGACCGAGCGCGATGACGCTGAAGGTTACCTCTGCGCCGGGATTGGCGATCACCGAGACCGGCTGCGAGACAATCGCCGGGGCGAACGGAGGCCCGCGGTCCAGCGTCACGTCGCGGAACTGCGCCGTCGCCTTGGTCGAGCCGCTGTCCGGATGATTGCTCACGGCCAAGCCCACGTAGGCCGCGGCGGGCAGTTGCGCGATTTCCAGATCACCGACTTGCGTCCAGGCCAGGCTATTGGTGCTGTGCATCGGGATCACCCGATCGCCGACCCGCACCAGGCGCACCCAGACATCCGGGTAGCGCACCCGCTCGAACGTCGCGGCAAAATAGGAGTACGTGGCGTAAAACGCCGCCAGCCGCGCCGTGAAGAAGTGGCGTCCCCAGCCGCCGCTCCGGGTCGCGATCATGAAGCCGTTGGCCCCCAATTGGCTGAGGTCCTCGCGGACCATCAGGCCGGCCTTCGTCCAATACGCGACACCCGTCAGACTGGCGATGCGCGTACGAATATCGAAGTCGCCGGTGACCCGCTGATAGACGAAGCGGAAGTTGTCGAAGAGGTCCCAGATGTCGCCCGTGGCGGAGGAAACATCGAACCCGCCCTCGCTGACCACGGTCTGACCCGGCGGACTCTGGCGGCCGATGTCCACGCTCGCAAAGGCTGGTTGCGCACACGCCTCGCCGACCATCGAGGCAGCCAGCACTGGTCCAACAATGCAGTACGTGGTGTTCATCTGTTGCCAGAACGGTCGGTCATCTCACACCTGGCGTCCAGTTCCGATGTCTCGCCGACCACACCCGAACGTGGGCGGTCATCTCCGAGGCCCCTACCTCCCCGACTCGGGACCTTCGGCTGCTTCTTCAGATTTCCTAGCTGATTTCCCGAGAGCACAGCACCCATCAGTCATCTCAATATGAATACAGCCCACAGGAGGAACCCACGGTCTCAGAATCACCGCTCTCTTCCAGGACCAGCACATCATCTCCTGTTTGGGTTCCGGTGCGCAAACAATCAGGCTGCCGCGGAAGCACACTTCATCGGCAGCCGCCAACTCGCCCCGCCTCTTTCCTATCATTGCGGTCTGTGCGTACGGCCGACTAAAAGGAGGAGCGGCGCGGCGGGGCGGGCGGTGTTGCTTCGGCGGGCAGCCCGCGGGGGCGCCCCCGGGCCGGAGCGGGGGGGTTCCGCCGCAGCACCAACCAGGAGCCCCCCCCCTGGGAGCGCCGCGTTTGACGCCCAACGACCGCAACCAACCCCCCGGCGCCCCGGCCCGGCCCGCGCCGCCCGCCCCCCCCCCCGCCCCTCCCCCCCGCCGCGGGGGCGGGCCGCCGCCCCCGCCCCCCGCGGCCCCCGCTCCCCCCGGCCTCGCTCTCTTCCCCTGGGGGGGGGGGGCCCCGGGGTGGCCGCAGAACGCCGAGCGCCAGCCCCAAGGGCGCGGCGGCGGCCGGAGTTCGTCGAAGTGAAGGTGGCGACCTTTCCCGAGGTCCATGCGGGCGAGTCGGTGGTGGAACTCTGCGACGGTGGCGTCGCCCGCATGACACTGCGCCTGGGCGGGGACACCGCCACCCTGGTCGCCCTGGCCCAGAGTTTCTGGCGGCGCCCGCGATGATCCAGATCACGCCGCAAATGCGGATCCTGGTCGCGGTGGAGCCGGTCGACTTCCGCAAAGGCATCGATGGCCTCGCCGCCCTCTGTCGCCAGGTCCTGGCCAGCGATCCGCTGCTCGGGACGCTCTTCGTGTTTTGTTCCCGTCGCCGGCACGCCCTCAAGTGTCTGATCTACGACGGCCAGGGGTTCTGGCTCTGTCAGAAGCGCCTTTCCCAAGGGCGCTTCCGCGCCTGGCCCCGGCCGGCGACCGGTGCCGCACTCGCGCTGGAGCCGCACCAGTTGCACCTGCTCTTGTGGAACGGGGATCCCACCCAGGCGCAGACCGCCCCGCTCTGGCGCCGGGTGCCCGTGGCCGGAGCGGGTTAACCGAACGGCCACTTTTCCGCTGGAATCTCTAGCGTTCCACGCGCCCCCCGCTACACTGGGCGCCGTGGCGGACGTGGTGCTGAGTTTTCGTGGACGCCTCCTTCGGGAGGCGGACGTCGCCTTTCTGCGCGGCTTGATCGCCCAACACCCGGACCTGAGCCGGCGCCAGCTCTCGGTCAAGGTGTGCGCGGCCTGGGGGTGGGTGCAGCCCAATGGCCAGCCGCGGGACATGGTGTGCCGCAGTCTGCTCCTGGCCCTGCAGCGGGCCGGTCACCTGGAGCTGCCGGCCAAACGCCAGTCCCCTCCGAACAACGCGATCGGCCATCGGCACGTGGCCGCGGTGCCGCCCTACGACACGACGCCCTTGACCGGAACGGTGGCGTCGTTGGGACCGTTGACGGTCGCCTTGGTGCGGCGGACCGAAAGCGAGGCGCTCTTCGCCCACCTGCTCAGCCGCTATCACTACCTGGGCTACCGCCGTCCGGTGGGCGAGCACCTCAAGTATCTGGTGTGGGCGGGGGAACGACCCCTGGCCTGCCTGGGGTGGAGTTCGGCCCCGCGCCAACTGGACTTGCGCGATGCGTTCGTCGGCGCGCCCAAGCAGGCCTATCGGCACCAGCTCCACCGCATCGCCTACAACACCCGTTTCCTGATCGCGCCCTGGGTGCACGTGCCCGGTCTGGCCACGCACCTCTTGAGCCGGATCGCCCGGCGGATCAGCGCCGACTGGCAGGCCCTCTACCACCATCGGATTGACCTGCTGGAGAGCTTCGTGGACACCGAGCGCTTCCCGGGCACCTGCTACCGGGCGGCCAACTGGATCTGCGTCGGGCGCTCGGCGGGCTGGGGCACCAAGTCCAAGACCCCGACGCCCACGGTCTCGATCAAGGAGTTCTGGGTCTATCCGCTCAACCGCCACTTCCGCGAGCATTGGCTCCGGACCCCATGAGGACCGCGGCCCAGTTTGCCACCTTGACCCTGACCGAGGCCGAGCGGGCCGCGTTCCTGGCCCGGGTGCGTCCGGGGGTCAGCGCGGAGGATTACCGGCTCATTGAAGGAATGAGCCACGCCCTGCCCGAGTTGCTCGCCCGCATCGAGCAGGATCCCGCCCTGACGCTCCGCAAGCTGCGCCACCTGCTCTTCGGCCCGAAGACCGAGAAGACCGATCAGGTCTGCCCCCGGCGGCGCCCCCCGCTCCGACCCGCCCCGGACCCAAGCCCAAGCGCCCAGGGCATGGCCGCACCAAAGCCAAAGCTTACACCGGCGCCCGCTGGGTGCGGGTGCCCCATCCCGAGCGCCAGGCCGGGGATCCTTGTCCCCAGTGTCCCCAGGGCACGTTGCGGGCGCAGCGGACCCCGGCGCTGCTGCTGCGCATCGTGGGCGCGCCGCCGATCGCGGCCACCGGCTACCAACTCGAGCGGCTGCGCTGCGATACCTGTGGCGCGGTGTTCACGGCCCCGGCACCGCCCGAAGCGGGAACCAGAAGTATGATCCGAGCGTGGGGGCGACGGTGGCCCTCTTGCGTTACGGCACCGGCATGCCGCATTACCGGCTGGCGCGCCTGCAACAGAGCCTGGGCGTTCCCTTGCCCGCCTCCACCCAGTGGGAGGTGATGCAACCGCTGGTCCAGGCGGCCCGGCCGATCCTGGAGGCGTTGATCACCCTGGCGGCCCAGTCGCCCCTCTTCCACCACGATGACACCACGATGCGGATCCTCGACTTGCGGCGAGCGGGTAGCGCCACCGCCGCCCAGATCGACCCGGAACGCAAGGGCACCTTCACCACCAACGTGCTGGCCTACGTGGACGCCCACCCGGTGGCGCTCTACTTCACCGGCTGGCAACACGCCGGCGAGAACCTGGCCGACGTGTTACGGGAGCGCAGCGCCCAACGCGAAACCCCCATCCAGATGTGCGACGCGCTCTCGCGCAACCTCACCCCGGAGCTGGCCACCCTCCTGGCCCTTTGCCTGAGCCATGGTCGCCGAGAGTTCGTGAGCCTCGTCGGGCAGTTCCCCGCCCAGTGCCGCCACGTGCTCGAAGCCCTGGGGCATGTGTACCGGGTGGACGCCGAGGCCAAGGAACGGGGGCTCAGCGCCGAGCAGCGGCTGGCGCATCACCAGACCCACAGCCAGCCCGTCATGGAAGCGCTCCAGGCCTGGATGCAGCGACAACTCGACGACAAGCTTGTCGAGCCCAACTCCGGTTTGGGCGAGGCCATGGGCTACATGCTCCGCCACTGGCAGCCGTTGACCTTGTTCCTGCGCCAGGCGGGCGCGCCCCTGGATAACAACATCTGCGAACGCGCCCTGAAGATGGCCATCCTGCACCGCAAGAACAGCCTCAGCTACAAAACCCTCAACGGCGCTCGGACCGGCGACCTCTTCATGAGTTTGATCCACACCGCTCGACTCAACGCCGTCAATCCGTTCGACTATCTCCTGGCCATTGCGACCCACCCCGAGGCCGTCCAACGGGTCCCGCAAGCCTGGCTACCCTGGAACTACCCGAAGTCAGCCGCCCGCCTCGACACCAGTTGACACACGCCCAGCGGCCGCGAAGCGGTGCACGGCACAGGCCGCTGGGCCCTTATCGTTCAGGCAGCCGGCTCGCCGCTCGGCCGACGGCGCCCAGGGCGGAGACTCCCGGATCCCGCGCCACCAGCGCCCGCGCCGACGATTTGGCGCGCTCCGCACGCCTGCCGAAGCATCACCTTCGGGCTGCTGCGGTCACGCCGGCGGCCTGGCGAGATCTTCACCGCCTTCGCCGATGGACCGACAGCGCCGGTTGAAGATACGGCGCGACAGGCGTTTGCGATGGTGAAGGCCCTCGATGCCAAGGAACCAAAGCGGGAAGCTTCACTCCTGAGGGTCTTCCGCCTGTACTGCGTCGAAGGCCTCTCGGCGGAGGTCACGGCCCAGCGGTGCGGCTGTTCCAAGGGGACCATCCTGAATCGCTTGAACCAGATCCGACGCCGGACCGGTGTGGACCCGGCGAAGCTCCGCACCTACTCGGCGCAGTTCGAGGCGATCGAGGAATCACTCAGCGATGATCGCGCGCGGCGGATTCATCGGCGGAGTGCTTTGGACGACCCCGAAGAAGCTGATGATCCTGGCGGGTTTTGACCGGAATTCTGACCGCGGTCAAAGCGAGTTAATCGCCTCACCCCGAGGCGCTTTTGGTCTTCGTATTCTCAGAATTCTGACCGTCCCGCCGTAGGTAGGTGGCCAGGCATAAAGCCGAGGCCACAAACCGAGACGGCGATGACGGCAACAGACAGCAGCAAGCGAAGGAAAGAACTTCAGGAAGAGCGTTCGGGTGGCCGAGCCACGAGCGCCACGGAGGAATTGCTCCAGGCGGCTCTCGGAGCGTCGGCGGACCGCAAGGAGGAGGCCCTTCGGGTTCTTCGAGGGGACGCGCAGGTGACCGGCTACTACGTCGCCTCCCCGCGTTATGAACCCTACCTCACCCTGCGTGAAACCGCGAAGCGGCTCGGGATCAGCACCTTCAGCCTTTGGCGTTGGCAGATTCCCGGACACGACCTTGGCGGTCGGCGGCGGTTTCGGTTGTCCGAAGTCATCAGCTACCTCGAAAGCGACGCCTTTCACGCCCGCATCGCCACGCTCCGGGCGCTCCGCAAAACCAAAGTTACGGCCAGGCGTTCACCCGCGGTGAAGTCCGTCCAGGCCGAGCAGCCAGAACCACGGTCAACTGAAGTACCCCCAAACCCATGAACGAGAAGAGCCTACCCACGGAAGCCAAACCCACCCTGTTCCAACCCCGTCCTGAGCCCGCCGGCATGATGGTGACCCAGGCCAGCCGTCAGGCCCAAGAGGTTCAGGCCGCCATGGTCGTCGCCAAGCGGTTCCCCCGCGATGAGTACGCCGCCATGCAGCGTATCGAGCGAGCCTGTCAGCGGCGCGGCCTCGCCGAGACCGCCGTCTATGCCTACCCGAAAGGCGGTCAGACCGTGACCGGCCCGAGCATCCGCCTGGCCGAGTGCCTGGCCCAGAACTGGGGCAACGTGGACTTCGGCGTGGTTGAACTCGAGCAGCGAGACGGTGAAAGCACCGTCATGGCCTACGCCTGGGACCTCGACACCAACACCCGCCAGACGAAGGTCTTCTCCGTCCGGCACAAGCGCAAAGCCCGGGGATCGGTGGTGCGGCTGGAAGACCCGCGGGACATCTATGAGTTGGTGGCCAACCAGGGTGCGCGTCGGCTTCGGGCCTGCGTCCTGGGCGTGATCCCCGGAGACGTGGTCGAGACCGCCGTGGCCGCGCGCGAACAGACCCTCGCCAATGACGCCGAACCCTTCGCCAAGCGGCACCATCGGATGGTGTCGGCCTTCGGTGAGATGGGAGTGACGGTCGAAATGCTCGCGGAGCGTCTGGGCCACAAGCTCGACGTCACCACCGAGGCGGAGCTGGTCCAACTCCGACGCATCTTCACCAGCCTGCGTGATGGGATGGCCAAGCGAGAGCAGTTTTTCAAGCTCCCGGTGGCCGGTCCGAAGTTCGACGCCGGCGACGCCAGGGCCGAAGCCGAGGCTGGTCTGGCTCCCCTGCCCTCCAAGGAACCTCCCCCGCCGGCGCCCGAACCGCCCTTGGTTCCCCAGATCCGGCTGGCCGAACTCGTGACCGGTGCCGGATACACCTTCGAGGACTTTCGCGAGTGGGCGCACAAGTCCAACTGGATCGAGAATGCCCGCGCACTCGAGTCCTTCGAGGACGTACCCGACAAGACGGCCGAGAGGTTCCTGAAGGCGAAGAAGGGGCTGCTCCAAGGCCTCGCCCACTCGAAGGGGAGGCAACCGTGAGTGATAAACGTCATGGCTGCCCCTCGGCCTCGAGTCTGCCGCGGCTGGCGAGGTGCCCCAGGTCCTGGCGATTGAGCCGCATCGCGCCGCCGGAGGAGTCGAGTGAAGAAGCGGCAAGCGGCACCCCGCATCCATGACGCGCTCGCCGGGGCCAACGTGACGCTCACCTCCGACGAAGAAGTGATCCTGGGCACGCTGCGCACCCTCGAGGAGCTACTGCTCGCCGAATGGCTCGGTGAAGATCCGCCCTACCGGGTCATTCGTGAGTCGCGATTCTGGCGCAAAGTGGGTAACACTGCGCTCTGGTCGGCCAAGCCCGACCTGGTGGTCGTGCGCGGGGACGCCGCCTTGGTGGTCGAATACAAGACCGGCCCGCTGGCCGTCGAGGACGCCTCCGCCAACCTGCAACTCCGCGCCCAGGCGGCGGTGGTGGCCCATACGCTGCCCGGCATCCGCCGGGTGACTGTTGCCGTCCTGCAGCCCCGTTGCTGTCCTCAGATCACCCGGTGCGCGTACCAGCCACGGGACCTCAAGAAGGCCCTGACCGAAATCGACGGGATCGTGACCCAGGCTCAATGGGAGGATGCACCTCTGCGCGCCGGACCGGACCAGTGCCGGTACTGTCCCGCCAAGGCGATCTGTCCCGAGGCCCACGCCGAGGTCGCCGCCCTGGTGACCACGTCATCCGAACCCCCGACGCCGGCCCACTTGGCCGTGCTCCTCGATCGGTGCGTGCTGGCCGAGCAGATCATCGAGTCCATCCGGGACCACGCTCGCCGGTTGCTGTCCGCCGATCCCACGGCCGTTCCCGGCTGGCGCCTGGTCCCCGGCCGCAACCGCGAAACCATCACCAAGCTGCAGCAGGTCTTCGAGCGGGTGCACCGGCCGGGGGCACCGCCCGAGGCATTCATCGGGGCCTGTTCCCTGAGCAAGAAGGCCCTCAAGTCCCTGCTGGAGGGCGTCACGCGGGAGCGCGGTTCCCTGCTCGACGCCCGGCTCGGGTCGGTGATCGAAGGCTGTGTCGAGGTCAGCCAGACCCGACCGATGCTGGAACGTTGCTCCGGCGCCGCGCGATGAACCGGGTCGAGTTCTTCGTGGCCGGTGCGCCCAAGGGCCAACCCCGACCGCGGGCGTTCAGCCGCCACGGTCGGGCGCGGGTCTATGACCCCCGCCACCGCCGAGGGCTGGAAGGGACAGGTGGCGCTGGCGGCGAAGGCGCATCGGCCCGCCACCCCGGTTTGTACGGCGGCCGCCCTGTGGCTGTGGTTTCACCTCTCGCGGCCGCAGGCCCATTTCAGTCGAGGCGGACTCCGGTCCACCGCTCCCAGTTTCCACACGGGCAAACCTGATGTCGACAACCTCGCCAAGGCGGTCCTGGACGCTCTGGTCGGAATCGGCTTCCTGCGTGATGACCGTCTGGTGTGGTCCTTGCGCGTCACCAAACGTTACGCCGACGGCCCGCCCGGATGCCGGGTCCGGCTGGTCTGGTAATCCCAACCTACCGCCTCCTCGACAACCCCATGCCGCAACGTTTCCTTCGACCGGGCATTACCACCAGTGAGGCCTGGAACCGGGCCGGTTGGTTCGAACAGTCCTTCTTCATCCGGCTGCTGACGCTGGTGGACGATGAAGGTCGCTACGACGGCCGGATCCCCATCCTCCACGCCCACTGCTTTGCGCTGCGTTCTGACGTCACGCCGCAGCAAACCGCTGCGAGTCGCTGCTTCCATCGCCATCGCCAGAGAGAGAGAACTGTCCCGCGCCGGCGGTGAACACCGCACCGCCGCCTTGGCGGTCTACACCGGGCACTACAGCCGTCTGCTTCAGTGGCGCAACCGAGGCCAGCGCCACGCCTGGAACTGGTTGCGCCAGGGCACGCCTTCCCACCGCGGTGAATCCGCCCAGTCGAGATTGAAGCGTAACGTTCCCGCTTCCGGTGAAGGGCAGGAATCCGGCCCCGGCCGGCACCCGATGACAGGTGCCTCGGGGCGCGAGAAACGGCCGAAGCGCCCGGCGACGGGGACGGACCTGCCCCGGTGAACCAACGTCCGAGAACCGGCAGAGAACCGATGAGACAGGACAGTGAAGACCGCGAGCCCGAACGGAAGGAATCTTCCCGCCCACCCGGGTCCCCAGGAGGTTCGGCGCCAGCCCCGAATGCACGTATGAACGACCGAAAACCGAAGAAACGCGCAGCAAGTCCGCCGGAGGCCTCCGGCCCGGCCGTCAATTGCGCCTTTGACGAGCTGGTCCCGCTCGAGAGGCTCGTGCCCAACCCGCACAACCCTAACCAGCATCCCGAGGCCCAGGTCCGGCTCTTGGCCAAGGTCATCGCCCA
The DNA here is from genome assembly GCA_027493615.1 of Verrucomicrobiota bacterium. GTDB lineage: Bacteria > Verrucomicrobiota > Verrucomicrobiia > Limisphaerales > J093 > DSVZ01. Next base: position 14,677 of record JAOSKK010000009.1, on the reverse strand, counting down.
CCAGGGCTGGCGGTCCCCGGTCGTGGTGTCACGGCGGTCCGGGTTCATCGTCTCGGGTCACGGCCGGTACGAAGCGGCGAAGGCTCTCGGACTGGCCGCGGTGCCGGTGGACTTCCAGGACTTCGCCACCGACGCCGATGAGTGGGCGCACCTGGTCGCTGACAACCGGCTGGCGGAGCTGGCCGAAGCGGACGGCGCGGCCTTGAAGGAGGTCCTGGGCGAGTTGAAGGCGGCGGACTTCGACATGGACCTGGCGGGTTTCGACGCCGACGCCCTCGCCGGTCTCCTGGCCGGGACGCCCGAGCCCACCGCCCCGGAGGACTTCCCCGAGGTGGATGAGGACCTGCCCACCGAGTACCAGTGCCCCAAATGCCAGTTCCGGTGGTCGGGCAAACCGTCGTGAGCGTCGTCGACCTCCAGCCCCTGCGCCGGGCCATTGACGGCTTGGACGACGCCCTGGCCGAGCTGCTGGTCTGCCGCGTGTGTCTGTCGCACCAAGCCCAGGCGTTGAAGGTTCAGGCGGGCCTGCCGAGCCTCGACCCGGGGCGGGAAGCGGAGATCCAACGGCGCTACGAACAGCGCTGGTGCGGTGCTTCCGGCGTGGCCCGCGCGATCCTCAACCTGTGCCGTGAAGACTGAGAAGCCTCCCTATCGCGTTCCGAGCATGGCCGAGATCGCGGCGGTCCCGGACAACGGCCTCCACGTGGTGTCCACGTTCAGCGGGTGCGGTGGTTCCTGCCTGGGCTACCGGATGGCCGGTTACCGGGTGCTGTGGGCGAGTGAGTTCATCCCGGCGGCGGCCGAGGTGTACCGGGCCAACCACCCGAGCACGCCCCTGGACACCCGGGACATTCGGAAGGTCCAACCCGCCGAGATCCTCGCCGCTATCGGGCCAGAGGTGGGTGAAGTGGATGTGGTCGAGGGGTCGCCGCCCTGCGCTTCATTCTCGACGGCGGGCAAACGGGAGAAGCACTGGGGGAAAGCGAAGCCCTACAGTGACACCGTCCAGCGCACGGATGACCTCTTCTTCGAGTACATCCGGCTCATCGAGGGATTGAAGCCCCGCGTGTTCGTCGCCGAGAACGTCAGCGGCCTGGTGAAGGGGGTCGCTAAGGGATACTTCTTCGAGATCCTGGCGCGGCTCAAAACGTGCGGGTACCGGGTCGGCGTGAAGGTCCTCGACGCGCAGTGGCTCGGGGTTCCGCAGGCCCGGCAACGGACGATCTTCATCGGCGTGCGTGAGGACCTCGGGAAGGATCCCGTGTTCCCGAAACCTCTGCCCTACCGGTACAGCCTGCGTGAGGCGTTGCCGTGGGTGGTCCGCGGCAAGTACGGCCCGGCGTGGAAGGCGTCGGATGCGCCCAGCCCGACGGTGAGTGCGGGCATGTCCTACAACCCGGCCACCAGCCACCAGGGCCTGGAGCTGATCGAGGCGGTCATTCACGACACCAAGGGCCAGTTCCCTTCAGCGGGAAACGTCACCGACCGGCCGTGTCCGGCGATCACCGTGATGGGCCAGGGTCAGTTCAAGGTCCGGTTGACCGGCGGGACGGGGGCGGCGTTAGCCGAGACGGGTCGGGCCTATGACCTGAACCAGCCCTGCCCGACGATCCTGGGGACCAAGCCCAACCAGTTCGAAGTCGGGATGGAGCGGTTCGCGATCGGGAAGGAGTGGGACAAGCTGCGGCCGGGCGAGGCGTCGGGGAAATACTTCAACCTGGTGCGGCCGCATCCGGACCAGCCGTGCCCGACCATCTGCGCGTCTCACGGGCATCCGGGGGTGGCGAGCGTCACGCACCCGACCGAGAAGCGGAAGCTCACGATTGCCGAGCTCAAGCGCATCTGCGCGTTCCCGGATGACTTCGTGTTGACCGGGACCTACTCACAGCAATGGGAACGCCTGGGCCGCGCGGTTCCTCCCATCATGATGGCCTGGGTCGCCCGAACCATCCGCGATGAAATCCTCACTTGAGATCCCGAAGCACTGGACGTTCCGCAGCCGGGCAGTGGCCAAGCACTTCACCCGACACGTGCGTGAGCAGTTGCCCTGGTACGACCTGGCCACCAATGCCGTCGCCCACTTCGGTCGGCACTACATCCCGCGTGGTGGGGTGGTGTACGACGTCGGGGCCTCGACGGGGAACGTCGGCCTGGCGTTGCAGGAGACCCTCGACCAGCGCGGCGCCCGGTTCACGGCCATCGAGGAAAGCCGGGAGATGGCCGACCGCTACCAGGGACCTCCCGAGTTGGCTATCGCCGACGCCGTGACGTTCGACTACCAGCCCTTTGACTTCGCCGTCTGCTTCCTGGTCATGATGTTCCTGCCCGTGGACACGAGGCCGGCGTTCCTGCGTCGGCTCGAGTCCCTGACGAAGCCCGGCGGGGCATTGGTGGTGGTGGACAAGGTCCAGATGCCGCCGGGCTACGTCGGGACGGCGTTCAGCCGGCTCACCCTTCAGCAGAAGCTCGCTGTGGGCGCCCGACCCGAGGACATCTTGCGCAAGGAGCTGTCCCTCGCCGGCTACCAGCGCCCGCTCGACCCCGGGATGATGCCCGAAACGGCGCGGACCTTCTTCCAGGTCGGTGAGTTCGTCGGCTGGATCCTGGCCGCGCCGGAGCGGTAGTCATGGCCGAGACCGGCGCCATCGCCATCGCCCAACTCGCCCGGCTGTCTGGTCTCACCGACCGGCGCTTGCGCGAGTTGGCCGCGGAGGGGTGGTTCCCGCGGGCGGTCGAGGGCGCCTACCAACTGGTGCCCACGATCCAGGGCCTGCTCCGCTACTACCGCGAGCGGGAGGGTTCACGGATCATGCAGGATGCCTACGACAGCTTGGGCGCCTGCGCCGCGGCCACCGGCATCCCGCTGGGCACCCTCAAGCACGCCAAGCGCCAGGGTTGTTCGGCCTTCCGCGGCAGCCGGGTGTACCTGGCGTCCTTCCTGCGCTGGCTCTTCGCCTCGCCCGAGCGATCCCGGGTCAACTACGACCAGGAACGCGCCCAGCACGTCATCCTGCAGAACGCCAAGTTGAAGGTCGAGCTGGGCCAGTTGAAGCGGGAGTTGATCCCGGCCGAGGAAGTCACGCACCTGGGCGCCGAATTGGGATCGGCCATTCGGAAGGTCCTGACCCGGCTGCATCGGTTGGCGCCCTCCCTCGAGGGCAGCCGGTGCCCGTGATCGAAGAGCGGTTGAAGGAAGAGCAGGACGAGATCCTTAAGCAGTTGCACACCCTGGATGAACGCTTGCTCCAATGGCGGGGCTCGCCAGCCTGATATACGTGGCGGCACCTAGATGATCGCAAAGGGAGGCGGGTGATTGACGTTTGTGCGGCGGATGTCTATTACCGCGTCAGTGCGCAAGGCCAGCCTCATTGTCGTCGGCAGCGATCTCAGTGAACACCCTGGCTACAGCGCATGAGTCAGCTATGGAGCCTCTTTTCACGCTGCAGTGGCCCGAGTTTCTGGTGGCGGATCGCTTACGCAAGCTGCTGCCAAAGAGCCAAGGGTATTCGATTCTAGTTCCAGCGTCTCGCCAGGAGAAGGGTATCGATCTTGCCCTCCTGAAGAAGCATGGGTCACGACCAAGTCGGACCATCACACTTCAGGTCAAGTCCTCGCGGACATACGGAGGGAGCGAACCAAAACGCGAGACCACTGTGCGGTTTGCGCACCGAACTTGGTTCCATAGGTTTCCGGTGCCTGATGAGGCCGACTTTATCGTGCTGTTTGGGCTTTACGCCCCGGATCGAAGTCAAACCAAGCGTGTGACTGCCGCTTGGTATCGTGATTGCACTCTCCTCTTCACGAAAGCGGAAATGCACGTCTTCATGGCCAACTGCCTGACGGTTTCCGGTAAACCAGACCGCATGTTTGGTTTCGGTTTCAATGATCCCCATGCCGTCTTCCAGACGCGGGGAGATCACAGACGGAGGCTGACTGACTTCTCCGATCACCTGCTCGAGAACAGACTTCATCTTCTGACGGATGCGCTCGCAAGTCCGATGAATCCTCTTCCGTGATCCCAGCACGACTGCGGTGAACTGATCGCCACTGGACCCGCCGCCGGTGCGCCCTTTAGGAGGCCACCGGATGAAACCGGAAATCCTCCCCGAGACGGTCCAGGCGATCATCGCGCAAGCGGGCGGCCTGGGATTACACGGAGCCTTCACCTACATCGGTGCGCAGACCTTCAGCTACCGGTGCGCCGAGAGGGTCGGCGAGTATCGGTCCAGCCGGCCTTCCCGACTGGTGTCCGAAGCCGGCCAGGCGTTCGTCGAATACGAAGTCGGCCTCCAATGCCGGGTTAACGGCAAGAGGGGCCGCCGCTGGACCCTGATCATCGCCTACGAGCCCGACGACACCTACACGGTATGGCTGGTCGAGGGGCACCGGGGCCGGCAGGCTGGCTCGATGGTCCTGGCCTGCGACCGGGACGTGTACTGCGACACCCTCAAGGGCGTCATCGAGGCGGTCTATGAGCGGGCGATCCGTGAACACAACGGCGGGTTCATTCCCCTGTCATGAACGGCTTCACCGTCACCAAGCACGGCCGCAGCCGATTCTGGGCGTTGCGGGATGGATCCGGCGAGCTGGTCTGCCTCTGCGTCTACAAGCGCGGCGCCCTCGAGGTCGCCCGCCGCCTGGGCAGGCGGGAACCGGCCGAGCCCGTGGCCCTGCGCGAGACCCCGCCGGAAGCCCATGGCGACGGGGACCATGGATTCTCTGAAATACCCTTGGACAGTCTCCGCCCTCCCACCCGAGAGAACTCATGTTCGGTACAGATGGACAACGACAAAACAGAACGGAGAACAACATGAAGAAGAACAACGAAGTGAAGAAGGAACAGGCGGCGAAGAACCAACCCCCGACCCCAGCCGCGGCCCCGAAAGCGGTGAAGGCCAGCAGGGAGCCAGCACCGAAGGTCGAGAAAGAAGAGGAACCGGTGGACCGGCTGCCGTCCTCAGTCCAGGAGTTGAAGGAGAGCAAGAGCGGGCTGGTGACGTTCCTGTTCCTGACTGGGAAGGACAAGGAGGACATCACCAAAGAGTTGCAGACGGCATTCAGCCTCACGGAAGGGCAAGCGGTGAAGATCATCCGCCGGATCACCGGTAGGGCGCGGTTCTTCCGTCGCGCCTTCGACCTCATGGCGGCGAAGTAGGCGGCGACCTCTCCTGTCACGCGGCCCCTCGGGCTACCGGGGGGCCGTTTTCGTGATCAGACGGGTTCAGAAACCGCCGCGAGAACCGGCGAAAACCGGTGCGAGACGCGTCGGAACCGGCCGGCCAGGGGTAGGCTACGGCCTACTACCAAGAGCTGTGCTCACCCCGCCGCAAACCGGAGCTTCAGCCCTAAGGACGTCAATACGGCGTTCAGGCTGGTGAGGCTGGGATTGCCTCGGCGGGAAAGCTGACGGTAGAGGCTTTCGCGGTTCAGGCCCGCAAGCCGCGCGGTGCGGCTCATGCCCCCTTGCGCGTCCACCACGTCTCGCAAGGCCTGGAGAAACACCTCCGGCCCTTCTTCATAGCAGGCGGTCAGGTACTTCGCGGCCTGGTCCGGATCGGACAGATGGTCCTTCAGGACCGTTTCGAACTTCACGGCGGCTTTCATGGCTCATTTCCTCTCACGGTCTTCATAGTCGCTCCAGTATTCCTGCGCCAACCGGATGTCCCGCGCCTGCGTGCGCTTGTCGCCCCCGCAGAGTAGGATCACAAGCGTGGACCCTCGCTGGCCGAAGTACACCCGGTACCCCGGCCCGGAATCTACCCGCAACTCGGACACGCCTTCACCTACCGGCTTGCAGTCACCCAGATTTCCCCGGCGGATGCGCCCGATGCGGGCCAGCACCCGCGCCAACGCATTCGGGTCGCGCAAGTCCCGCAACCACTCATCGAATGGCAACCGGCCCTCACGCGTGCGATAGACCAGGACGGACTTGGGTTTGCTGTCCACCGCCGAAGTGTAGCCTATATGCTACACCCGTCAAGTTTCCAGCCGTAACTGCCGCCATTGGTGCGAGCTGCGCCGGAATCGGCCGGCCAGAGGTAGCCTACGGCCTGCGCCCTGAAGCGTAACGTTCTCGCTTCAATGTGGGAACCTCGCGCCATCCCCTGATCGAAGGGTTCTGTTCGGCCTGCAAACCGGCCGACCGCCGGCCTCCCTGGCAGTGGTGTGAAGAGCATGTCCACGTGGACGAGACCTCGCCCTTGCCCGGCCGGTGGCGTTCAGACGCCTCCCCTGGGTCCGGGCTGTCATGGAGGACTTCGCCAACAACGCGGTCCGCGACATCGCCGTCCAGTGCGCCGCCCAGAGCGCCAAGACCCAGACGGTCATGAACTGCGCCTGCTGGGCCATCACCGAGGATCCCGGCCCCGCCATGTGGGTCACCGCCACCAAGGATGAACTCCGGGACTTTCTCCGTGACCGGTTGACCCCGACCTTCGAGACCTGCCGCCCGGTCAAGGAACGGCTCTCCGAGGTTACCCTGACCGGGTTCGCCTTTGACGGGATGCCCTTCTATGCCGGGTGGTCGGGGTCGAAAGCCCGGTTGCAGTCCAAACCCATCCGGTGGGTGTTCTGCGACGAAGTGCGCAATTACCCGCCCGGCCGGTTGGAAATGGTCCTCAAGCGGACCCGGTCCTTCTGGAACTCGCGCCGCTTCCTCATCTCGACGCCGGGCACCAAGGGCGACGCCATGGACACCGCCTACCGCGCCGGGGACCAGCGGGTCTGGCATTTCGAGTGCCCGGCCTGCCAGCACCTTCAGCCCCTGAAGTTCGAGCAGCTCAAATGGGATTCCAACGACCTCACCAAGCCCGAAGGCAAGTGGCGGTTCGACGTCCTGGCCGGCACCATCCGCTTCGAGTGCGCCGGGTGTGGGCATCGGATCAAGGACACGCCCGTGGACCGGCGGTGGATCGAAAATCACGGCCGCTTCGTGCCCCAGAACCCCAACGCCCCGCGGTCACGGGTCAGCTACACCTGGAACGCGTTGCTGCCCCACTGGATTGAGTGGCGGGCCATCGTCGAGGAGTTCCTGGGCGCGGTGGACGCCATGCGGGTGGGGGGTGACATCGAGCCGATGTTCACCTTCGTCACCGAGACCCTCGGGGAGCCGTGGGACCTGGACCGGTGGCTGGTCACGGGGGATGACTACCTCCAGGAACGGAAGGCGGACTATGACTTCGGCGACCCGTGGCCGTTGGAGAAAACCCGGTTCCTGGCGGCGGATCGCCAGGCCCGGGGCGGGGAGCATTACTTCTGGGTGGCGCGGGCATTCGGGCCGGGCGGGGCCAGCCGACTGATCGGCTACGGCCGGTGCAACACCACGTCCGAGTTGGAAGAGGTCCGCCGGCAACTGAACGTGCCGGTGGTCAACGCCATGATTGATACCGGGTTCAAGGCCTCGGAGGTGTACCGGTTCTGCCTGGGGGCGGGCTGGAAGGCGATGAAGGGCGATGACGCCGAGTGGTTCCTGGCCCAGGACCCGCGGACAGGCAAGACCGTGCGGCGGGTGTGGCGGCGGGTGTTGGTGGACCCGACCCTGGGGGCGCGGCGCTCACGGGTCCGGCGGCATCTGCCGCTCTTCCAGTGGTCCAACCCAAGCCTGAAGGATCACCTCGCGCTGTTCACGCACGGGGTGGTCGGCCAGTGGACCCTGCCGCGGAAGGTCGGGCGGGATTACCTCGAGCAGATGACGGCCGAGGTCCGGGAGGAACGGGAGGACTCACGGGGCCGGATCAAGGTGCTCTGGGTCCAGAAGCGCCGGGACAACCACTACCTGGATTGCGAGCTGATGATGGACGCCGCGGCGGTGATTTCGGGATTCCTGAAGGCGGCGCAGACGGACGGCGGAACGGGGTCAGAGGGAGCTGCGTAGGGTGGTGGCAGCGATCAGGCACAAGGCCGTCCGCTCAATTCTCTATGGTTCGGCGTCATGTGTTTACCTGCGCGTCTCCCTCATCATCGTCTTGAGCTTCGAGGACAGTATCGAGCGAAGATGCTCAGTGGAGTTGTAGTATTCCACACGGAACGGCGCGATGTCGAAGTGAAGCGTAGTGCCAGCTTTGGCTATCAGTAAGATATCCAGTGCCTCGTTTCCGACGCCATGCGCATAGCCAAGCTCGTAATACACGTTGGGGCGCTCGTGGGTGAGATCACAAATAATAAACTCCGCTTGCTCGATCAGGTCAGTGATCTCCCCGATGACCAGTCCTGAACCAGCATTCTCGTCAACGCGCTTCGGGGCCAATCCCAGCTTCTGACACTCATCTTTGATCGCTGAGTAAACGTCGGTCATGTCGCCGCCCCGGAAGGGCATGATGACAAAAACCAGATCGCGCTCAAATGTGCCTTGGTCGTCGGCCTGGTAGTTCCGTCGCTTCAATTGTTCGTCCATGAAACTGTGGTCACGCATAAACTATGGATCGTTCAGGATGCCGCGAGCTGCCGCCGAGCAAGTATTCGGCTACCTATTTGACGCAGTTATTTGCGTCAGGCAAGAGCATGCTCCCGCGCTTCTGGTTTGTCGAGAGGGAGTTGCTTCGGTGGCGAACCGAATTGCCAACCGACAACCGCCTCCTTGTGCAAACGGCTACCGATGGCTGGCGCGAATGCCGGCGTCATTTCCAGCGCCGCCGCATAGTTGAAGCGTAACGTTCCGGCTAGGGTGTGACGGCACGTCCACGCCTTGAAGTCCGGATGCTGGTCCGGGCGCTGAAGCTGCAACTGACCGAAGGGGCTACCCTGGTCGGCGCCCTCGAGGCGTTGGTGACCCAGAAGTGGGCCGCCCACGTGCTCAACGGCCAGACCGTGTTGAGCACGGCCGAGGCCGGCGGGTCGGTGACGTTCACTTTCGAGCGCGCCTACACCCCGGCCGAACTCGCCGTGATGGCCGAGGAAGCCCTCGAGTGGGTCAGCACCCTGGCCGACCCGGAGAACCCGCCCCTGGACGTGCCCCGGTACAACCGTCTCCACCCCACCTTCCACAAGGCTGTCCTGTGATTTCCTTCCTGCGCAAACTGTGGCCCAAGGCGGGCGGCCTGATCCGACCGATCCGCACTCCACCCCAGGCGGGCAGCCTGGCCCCGGCCATCACGCCGGTCCGGCACTACTTCGAGGCGCTGAACGTCGTGGATCACCGGACGCCGATCCCCGCCACCGGCATCCACGTCCACCGGCTGCTGTCCAAGTTCAACCGCCTGCAACTGGCGAGCGTGGCCCGCTACCTCTGGGACAATGTCGGCCTGGTGTTCTACGCCACCGACCTGGTGGCCAATTACTCCACGCCCATGATCCCGCGGGCGGCCACGATGAACCGGAAGTGGAATGAGGCCGCCAACGCCTTCTTCGACGACTGGGCCGAGCGGGCGGACTTCACCGGCCGGTTCGACTACTGGGACCTGCAACGCCTGGGATCCTTCTACCTGGACACCGACGGGGAGGTGTTCGCCCTTTGGACCGAGGAGGCCGGGTTCCCGCAGATACAGTTCCTCGAGTCCTGGCGGATCGACAAGCCCACGGCCACGGATGACCGCATCCTCGATGGCATCCAGCTCGACGCCCACGGCCGCGTTCTCGGCTACTGGCTGGACGGGGAACATCGGCTCGATGCCAACGCCCTGGTCCACCTCTTTGATCTGGAGCGGTACACCCAGTACCGGGGGATGAGCCCGATCCGGCGGGGGGCCAATGACATGCGGGACGGGAATGACATCAAGGGCTTTCAGAAGGTGCTGTCCAAGCTCTCGACCGTCCTGACCCTGGCGATCCAGGGCGCGCCGCTCGAGGAGAACCCGTGGGGCAACCCTGCCGAACCGGCGGGCGAGGCCTCGACCGAGGAAGAGCCACCCGCCGATAGCAACGCCAAGCAGCGCAGCTTCACCGTGGCGGACCTGGTGGCGGGGGACATCCCGACCGTCCCGGAGGGCCACGAGTTGAAACAGGTGAACACACCCAGTGCGCCGGCCAACAACATCGAAGTCATCAGCTACCTGGCCGGGTGCTTCGTGGCGGGGATGGGGCTGCCACCGGCGTTCTTCCTGGATGAGAAGCTGACCGGGCCGAACCAGCGGGCGGTGAACGGGAAGGCGCAGCGGAAGTTCGACCGGCGCAAGCAGGTGGCCGCGCGGCTGGGGCGGTCGGCGTGGGTGCGGGTCATCGCTCAGGGCATCACGTCGGGGGCGCTTCCCAGCACCGACGGTTGGGCGCGGTGCGATTTCATCGGGCCGTCGAAGATCACCATTGATGCCGGACGGGAGATGGCCCAGGAGCGGGAAGACGTGGCGCGGGGCCTGATGAGCCGGCGGGACCACTACGGCAACCGGGGCCGGTCCTGGCGACGGGAGACCGACCAAGTGTTCGAGGAGATTGACTACATCCTGGACCGCGCCCAGGCGGTCGCGGCCGAGCACGGCATCCCCATCGAGACCGTCATGGCCAGCTTCGGTTTGAGTGGCTCCAAATCAACCGCGTCAGGTGGGCAGCCCGGCTCAAATGTGGACGTCGCGCCTATAGGTGAAGATGCAAAGTCCGCTTCTGACGATGCAGGCGACGCAGGTGCCGCTGATTGAGGTGCGCGCCGCGCAGGCCCTGTTCAGCCGGTGGCTTCAGCCCGCCGCGGCCGAGCCCGATTCCTGGCGGAAGGCCCGGGCGCACTTCGCGCCCCGGACCGTTGTCGACAACGGCGTCGGCACGCTCGAGATCAGCGGCATCCTCGCCTACCAGCCCGACCTGGGGGACCTGATCTTCGACGGGTTCGAGGACAGCGCCGAGGTCTTGGCGGCGTTCCGACGCCTCGAGGCTGACCCCGCCGTTTCCGCCATCATCCTGAACGTCAACTCGCCCGGCGGGTTCTCGGTCGGCGGCGCCGAGATCGCGGACGCGGTCTTCAGTCGGCCAAGCCCACCGTGGCCTGGGTGGGCGGGATGATGTGCAGCCTGGCCTACTGGATCGGGTCCCAGGCCTCGGCCGTGGTGTCCACCCGCAGCGCGATGGTGGGGAGCATCGGGGCTTACGTGTCGGTGGTGGACTACCACCGGATGCTGGCCAACGCCGGCATCGAGGTGAAGGTGTTCACCAACAAGGAGGGGACCTTCAAAGCGGCAGGGATGCCGGGTGCGCCCATCACCTCGGAGCACGCCGCCGAGTTCAGCCGGGAGGCGCAACGGTCCTTTGAAGTGTTCCGCGCGGATGTCCTGCGCCGGCGTGAGGGCATCCCGGCCGAGGCCATGGCAGGGCCAGGTGTTCGATGGACACCAGGCCAAGCGCCAGGGCTTGGTGGATGCTCTCGGGGACTTCAATTACGCCCGATCGGTGGCCCGCCGTTTGGCTCGCCGACCCTCAAATCGGGACGTCACGCCATAGGTAGAGACTGATGACTTATGTCTGAGAAGATCACGATCCCGGATCAGGAAGACATCCTGGTGACGAATCAGCGGCTCACCACCGAGAACGCACGGTTGACGGCGGAACTGACCGCCGCGACCGACCTGCTCGAAACCGCCCAGGCCCACACCGCGGCGGCCACCCAACGCACCGAGGCGGACGCCAAACGCCTCGAAACCCTCGAACTGGCGGCCAAGGTAGCGGGCGAAGAACTCGCTCGTCTCAAGGCCGAGAACGCGCAGCTCACCACCAAGATGGCGGACTTCAACGCCGCCGTCGCCGCCGAGGTCCAGAAGCTGGGCCTGCGTCCGAAGGCCGCCGAGCACAAGCCACCGCCGGACGACGCCAAACTGACCCCGACCCAGCGCGTGCTCGCTGCCCGCGGCGTGAGTTCCCTCGCCGAACTGGCCCAACTGCCCCGGAGCTGACCTCTGACCGCTGATCTCTGACCGCTGACCTCTTCCTCCCATGCCTACGACCATCTCCAATCTCTGGATCCCCGACATCTGGTTGGCCACCATGCGCGAGAAGCAGGCCACCTTCCTGAGCCTGCTCAACTCCGGCGTCGTCGTTGATCATCCCAAGGCTGCCGAGCTCGCCTCCGGCCCGGGCGAAGTCGCCATGATCCCGTTCTTCCGTGACATCACCGACCAGGATGACGAGATCCAGGTCGAGAACGCCGAGCCCCAGGTCGACAACATCATCACCGCCGGCCAGATGAAGGCCACCGCCTGCAACCGGGTCACCAAGAACTCGTCCACCGCCTTCGCCGCCCAGCTCTCCGGCGAAGATCCCGTCGGGGGAGATGATCGCCCAGATGGTCCAGCGCCGGCTCAAGCAACGGCAGAAGACCCTGCTCGCCACGATCCGCGGGGCGTTCGGGTCGGCCGGGGCTGCCGGTGGCGCGGCTCCCCTGAAGGCCGTGCGGGTGGATGCCTTCGACGAGTCGGGCGAAGACGCCACCGGCGAGCAGTTGATGTCCATCGACCTGTTCATCGACACCAAGAGCCTGATGGGCGAGTTGGCCGATGACCTCATGAACGGGGCGCTCTGGATCCACCCGAGCATCCTGGCCGCGCTCGAGAAGGCCGATGAGACCAGTTTCGACAAAGCCTCGCGGGGTCCCTGGACCATCCGCACCTACCGGGGCATTCCCATCTACGTGTCCGAGTCGCTGGTGCGGGCGGGCAGCTCCAACGGGTACGTGTACGAGACCTACCTCCTGGCCCGCGGGATCGTGGCCTGGGGCGAGAAGCCGCAGAAGACCGACGTGGTCGACGTGGCGGCGCTCCAGATGGAGAAGAATCTCCGGGCTCAACAACGAGATCATCTACGACCGGACCCGGTTCGTGATGCACCTCAACGGCATGAAGTGGGTGGGCACGCCGGTGGGGGGAGAGTCCGGCCAACGCCGAACTGGGAACGGTCACCAACTGGAACCTGGTCCTGGCCACCCCGAACCGGGTCGGGGCTGTCTGCATGCGGACCAACGGGTAAGGCCCGCCAAACACGCCAACCACGCGAAAGTGATGAGTACCGATCTCAAACCCAAAGTGGACCCGTACCCCGAGCCGGTGCCGTTGACGGCCGTGCAGTCCAAGCGGGTGCAACGGCTCCAGTCCGAGCAGGGCCGGGAGACCCGGCTGCGCCGGCTGGCCCGACGTAACCGGGACGTGGCCTGGCTCCTGGCCGAACACGCCAGGGCGTCGAGCGCCGCTCCCGCTCCCAAGAAACCGAAGTCGAAAGCCAATCCATGAACCGACTCCTCACCCTCGCGGTGGTGATCAGCGGCCTGCTGTTCACCGCCCATGCCCAAAGCCCCTTCGCCTACCGGGTCCTGACCCTATTGCCCGGGGGCACGAACAACGTGGCGGCCACCGCCACCAACACGCCAGCGGCGGTCGGCCTGACCTGCGCCGAGCAGGACCAGGTGGCGCTGTTGGTCGAACACCGCGGCACCGGCGCTGGCAGCGGCAACGTGGTCTATGCCTTCGCCAAGGGCCTGGACGCCGACACGCTCGAGACCACGCCCTCGGTGACCCTGACCGTGCCCTTGAACGGCACCAACACCGTGCGGTTGCTCAGTGAGCCTACCCTGGGTGGCGCAGGTTACCTCCAGTTGGTGTCCATCCAGAACACCAACGCGGTGGCCCTCACCAACTTGACCGTGAAGGTCAGCCGTAAGAACCCGCGGCGGACGGTCAACCTGCGATGACGCTCACCCAACAGGCGCGGGGTGGCAGGGTTCCGGGCGCAACTGGGTGTCGGGGACGCACGCTCACCCTGCTACCCGCGCGAGGAACCTTCCCGGCACTGGTCGAGCACTACCAGGGACCGCAGCCCGGCTCGGTGGCCGACAGCGGTCCGCAGGTGCTCGAGCCCGAGACCCGGACGGCCGTGCGCCTGGCGATCCTCGAGACCGACCTGGGCGAGACCGCGGTCGGCATCGGGGACGTGTTCCGGGATGGAACCACCGATTACCGGGTGGTGCGGATCGAGCGCGGCGGGGTGGACGTGGCGGCGCGGTTCACGTGTGAGAAGGAAGATGCTGGAAGCTGACGACATCCGGGTGGACGCGACCACCTTCGAGGCGGCGATGAACCAGTTCATTGCCCTCAAGAAGCTCTCGCTGGCCGAGGGCCTGCGCCTGCAGGCGGGGCTCCTGGCCGATGAGTTGGTCCGGGACACCCCGCCGGCCAAGGGCGCGGTGGACGGGCAGTCCCTCGGCGCCCGGAAGGCGGGTGAAGCGCGGCTGGCGCGGGACATCCGCCGGGCGGCCCGGCCGTTGATCCCGTCGGAGTGGAAGTCCGAGTCCTTGGCCGAACTGATCCGGCAGAAGAAACACGCGGCGTTGCAGGAGGTGTTCAAACGCTTCAGCAGCGACCGGATCCTGCCCTTTGCCCCGCCGGTCCACCAGGAAGCGCGGGACAATGAGGGGCGAGTCCGCAAACCGAAGGCACAGGCCACACCTGATTACCGCGAGCACGCCGCGTACACCCGGCAGATGCGTCGGCGGGTCGGACTCGCCAAGGGTGGTTGGGCGGCGTCCCAGCAGGCCCTCGGCCGTCGGGTCCAGGCGTGGTTACGGCCGCACCTCTGGGCCGGGCATCTCGTGGACCAGACCGGCGCGCCCGGAGCCGACCGTCCGGCTGCAGAATGACACCTACTGGGCCGGCAGTCGTCATGCCCAGATCATCGTCCGCAAGGCCATGACCCGGCGCGAGGGGCGGATGCGCCGCTGGATCGAAGGCGCCCTCGCCGCCCAGGCCCGAAAGGCGGGACTCGCATGAAGCTCTCG
>JAOSKK010000008.1 GCA_027493615.1 Verrucomicrobiota bacterium | reverse complement strand
GAGGTTGCCGGTGGCGATCAAGGGGTCGAGCAACGCGGGGGGCAGTCGCCGTGGCTCGACCAGGTAACGCCGGACGTGAGCGAGGTGTTCGGGCGTCGGCTCCGGCAACCGCAGCGGCGGTCTGGGCGGAGGGCTCACCGTTGGCCCGCTCCTGCCAAGTCATGGGTCGGGGAGGCTTGCCGCCTGGTGACACCTCCAGGTTGAAGACATGGCTGGTTTCGGTGAGCCGGTCAATCAGGAGCGGCGGTGAGGTGATCGTTCTTGAGGAAGGAGCCCCGGTCGCTGAAGGCCAGGTTGGAGGGTCAGGCGTGGATTCTTGCGGTGACACTTTTGCATGAGGTGAAGAGGGCCCACCTGGACAGGCTCGACCTCGACAGTCGTTTCATCAGTCAGGAGCAGGTCCCAGCGCAGATGACTTCCTGGAGCTTTACTTCCCTGGGCGTGGAGGGGCGACGGCTTGATAGGGTTCAGCGACCAAGGAGTCGGCGAGGGACGTACCGACCGGTGGCCCCGCGCTGGATGGCCCCGACCAGGAAGCTGGGAGGTAAGCCCGGTCTTGCCACAACTTTCCGGTGCGGCCCAGCCAGATGATGTTCTGGGCCTTGGCCCAGGAAGTTAGAGGTGTCGTAGGGCGAAGATGGCTTTGCGGTTGAGCTTGGGCTGACGGTCGAAGGGGAAGGGTTCGATCGTCAGGGCTCGGGCAGACAGGCGCGCCGCGGGCGCTGACGCCAGGCGCGGTCGCCTGGAGACGGTACCTCCTCTTCCACGATGTGAGGTGAGCAGGCGGCATGGGACATCCGCTGGCGGGCGGCCTCTTGGAGGTCCTGGTCCCAGTGCTTGGCCAGGCAGGGCAGGCGCAAGGCACGCAGTTTGGCTTGGAGTTCGTCAGTCATCGTAGGCGGTGAGGTTGGGGGTTTCGGTGGGCGCGCCGTCCTGGTAGGCAGGACGGTCGCGAAAGACTCATCAATGGCCGGCAGGGGAGCTGGCCGGGCGTGGCCTGCGACGAGGTGGGCGAGGCGTTCGAGGGGTCTTGAGCTCGGGGAGGCGATAGCGGTGGGCGCGCTCGACCGCCCGGACGAAGAGCTCGGGACTCATCCGTTGGCTCAACGCCCAGAGTCGGCGCAGGGTCTGGTGACGCAGGTGTCCCCGGGGTGGCCAGGAGGAAGTCCACATACGCGCGCTGACCGTGGGGGGCCAGGGCGCGCAAGCGCTTTCTCCTCCTCGTCGCTGGGCTGGGGGCGATGCCGCGGCTGGGCGTGGGCGGCGGGTTTATCGGGCGGATCGAACTGCTGGTTACGGACGCCGTCGGGGGCCAGGGCGTATTGGATGGCGAGCTGGCCCGCCACGTAAATCTGGAGCTGGTCCTCGTAGCGTAACACCGTGAGGCGACCGCGGCCGGTGCCGGGCACCCAGTAGTAGTTGGCGTCCACGGCGACATAGCCGTATTCGTCCACGCTCCGTTCCAGGATCAGGTAGGGCGCGGGCAGGTAGGGAGGCAAGGGCTGGAGGAAGTGCACTTCGTGTTCGAAGGCTTGGGCGGGAATGAGGCCGGCCTTGCCCTGGGGCCGTTGCTCCATCCGCACCGTCGACCAGTCCAGGGCTTGGCGATTCAAGTCTGCGAGGTTCTCGAAGGTGCGGCCGGGCAGGAAGTTGGTCTCGACGGTGGAAAACTCCTCTCCTCGCCGGCCTTCCGATCACTGTGTCCGCGGGCGTGGCAGAGGAACCGAAAGCCATAGGTTTTGGCGAAGGCCTCCATCTCCGGGACCATCACCGCCTGCGCGCCCAGGCCGCGCCACCGGGCGAGGTTGGTGTTGTCGATGACACAGACCGGAGGCGCGTAAGCCCAGTGCACCAGCGCCCGGTGCAGGAAGCACTTCATCCGGAAGCGGTCGAAGACGCGGTAGAACTGGAGGTAGCGGCGCTTGGAGTACCGCAGGTAGAGCAGGCTGGCCTGCAGCTTGGTCGGCACCCCGCTCAGCAGGACGGTGAAGGGGCTGGTGTCGTGCTGCATCTCGGCCCCCCGGCTCGTCGGGCACCCGTTGACAACGGGTGGCCAGGGCTGGCCGATCCCCCACTGCCGCAGCCAACGCGTGAGCGTCGAGTACTTGACGTCCACCCCGTGCTCCTCGCGCAACTTTTCCCACACGCGCTGCACGTAACCGTCGCATTGCGTGTAGAGGTGGCGCACCAACTCCGGGTCCAGGGGCGGGACAAAGGCGCGGCGCGGCGACTCCCTTGTTGCGCAATGGCGCGGCGCACGGCCTGGCGGCTGACGGCCAGTTGCCGGGCCATCTGCCGGATGGAGAGGCCTTGCTGGTGGAGTACAAAGAGGGCTTTACGCTTGTCCGGTGTGATCATGGAGTTGACGCAAGGTGCGCAGGAACGCGGTCGTCGGGCCGAGCAAGGCGGCGGTAAGCAGATTGGCTTGGGCGCGGAAGGCCGCACTCTGCAGTTTGGGGTCCTGACTTTTGGCCAGGACCCGGAGCATCGCCTTCTGGGTCTGTTCCAGGTCCTGGAGGAAGACGCGTTCCAAGTCGCTGCAACCGTCCGGGTCCGGGGGGGCCGCCTCCAGGTGCTGCAGGGCCCAGGTCAGGTGGCCCGCGAGCAGTTCCTGCCGAAAGGACGGTGGGCCGCGGAAGAAGCCGTGCGCCAGCCCTTCGATCTGACGCACGCTCAGCCGGTGGCCACGGAGGGCGCCGATGAACTGGTCCAAGTCGGCGGCGGTGACGCTCCTTAGACGCCTAAAGGGGCGCAGGGTGTAGAGGTAGGCGTACACCGGGAAGGCCCCGGCGAAGAGCGCGTCCCGCACGACCGGGCTCAGTTCCCGCAGCAAACCCAGGCGGACGGTGACCCAGGCCGGGCTGCGGCCCAGTTCCCGGGCGATGTCGGCGGGCGCCAGACCGCGCTCGGTGTGCAAGTCATCGACGAAGCGCGCTTGTTCCAACAAGCTCAGGGCGTGTTGGCGGTCGGCGCGCAGGAGTTGGAGGATGCCGGCGACCTCGTCGGTGCCCCACGACGCAAAAGGGCACCACGTGCAGGTGGAGGGTGCGGGCACAGCGGGCACGCTGGAAGCCGTCCAGCAGGATGGGGGTCGTGTCGCGGATGACCCCCACCAACGGTTCCTGGATGCCCGCTTGGGCGATGGCCGCCAAGAGGGCTGCCTCGCGGCGCGGTTGGCGCAGCCGATAGCCCTCGTAACGCAGGTCCAAAGCTGCCAGTTCGAGGTCGGTGACCCCGCTCGGCCCGCGCTCAGGGAGGTTCTGCATGCAGCCAGGCCACAGTGTGGTCAATCCGGCGCGTGCGGGCCATGCGGTGTTGTCTCAGGGCCCGGAGCAGCATCGCCACGACCTCCGTCAGACTCACCGGACGCCCCTCGATCAGACCGCTCACCATCTGCAGATACGGGAGCATCGTTCGCGGCCAGGCCGAGGGCAGTTGGTCGGCCGGAGGCGGCGGAGGCGGCGGGGGTGGCGGTGACGGTGGGGCCAGGCGAGCGGGCGTTTTACGGCGCCGGGCGTTGAGCGCCCGTTTCTTGTCCCGGCCCGCTTCCTCCCCGTAATAGGCCGCCGTGCGTTGATTACACTGGCGTCGGCGATGCGCCGCTCGACAGCCGAAGGGACAGCCCAAATCCCGCCGCCCCGCGTTGCGCGGGTGGGTCAGAAAGAAAATCCCGCAGTGCCGACAGCGCGTCCGGCACCGGCGCAACTCAGGCTGGGCCCGCAGCACCGATCGCAGCACCGCGTAGTACGCGAGCACCAAGCCGAGGACCGGACCGGCTCGATACCAATCTTCGGCGAACCGAAAATGGACCGCGATCTGGATTGCCAAAAACCCAGGTTCTGGCTATGAACACCGACGTTGTTTAAGCGCCCCTTGTCTTACGGAAACGGCCCCGCGCTGTCGAGGTAGGGCAAGGGGTTTTTCTTAGGCCCCCGTCCCGCTCCCTCCCTGGAAAGGCAAGCCCCTCGCCGCCAGGTGGTCAACTTCCCGTGAGCACCCCCGGTCAACTTCCCGTGAGCGACAACGGTCCAGGACCTCATCGAGCTGGAGTCGTGGCTGCGTCAGCTCCGAGACCGTTCCGCCGACCCGACCGGAAGCACTGCTTGGCCCGCGGTCGGCTGGTGAAACCCGGCCAGCTCTCTTGGAATCGCGATTCCAGGCCCTGTTCGACCCCCATCGGGTCGCGCCCCGCTGGCATCCCGCCAGGATGCCCCAACATTCGTTTCCCGAACTGAGAGTTTCCGCTGCGCTGCGAACCCCGGCTACCTGCTCCCAACCCTCCGGTTTGGACCACTGAGGCTGGCGTCATGGAACCCGCCCGGTGTCCTCCGGGTCCAAGGTGACACGGAGGCCGGGGAGGGGCTGGCCGGCAGCGTCGCTGAAGCGGACGGCTCCGCGCCAGTCAAGGAAGCTGTTGCTGTGGGCACGATCGCTCTGGACAGGTCTCTCGTGCCAATTCGGGTTCTTCCGGGAATCCCGGGGGAAAAGTCATTGGGCAGGCGCGGGCCGCAGCCGTCGGGGTAGGGACGCGTTGGAGGTACTGTGGGCCCGGCACCCCGACGGCTGCCCCAGCGGCCCGCGCCGGAAAGGCCCCCACCTCCTTGGCGCCGTTGGGTGACGTTTCTTCTCGGGTTTCCCCAGGACGTGACGACGCGGCCCCGCCGGGTACACTGCCCCGATGCACGATCACGAGTTGTATCAGCAGATCCTGGGATTGACGGCCCCCTGGAAGGTCCAAGCCGTGCGCCTGGAGTTGGCCCCGCGCCGCATCGAGGTCCAGGTCCAATGCACCGAGTCGACCTGGGCCTGCCCGCAGTGTCAGCGCCGCATGCACATCCAAGACTGGGACCAGCGCCGGTGGCGCCACCTGGACAGTTGCGAGTTCCAGACCCTGATTGTGGCGAAGGTCCCCCGGGTTCGTTGTCCGGAGCACGGCACCCTCACCGTGCAGGTCCCCTGGGCCGAGCCCTACGGACGTTTCACCAAGCGCTTTGAGCGGCTGGCGATCGACCTCTTGCAGGAGTGTTCGATCCGTGCGGTCTGTGAGGGGCTGCGGATCAGTTGGGACGAGGCCGATGGGATCAAGCAACGGGCCGTGGCGCGGGGGTTGCTTCGCAAGCAGACCCAGCCGGTGCGGCGCTTGGGGGTGGACGAAAAGAGTGCGGGCCGGGGACAGAACTACGTCACCGTGGTGGCGAACTTGGAGCCCGGGCGTTCGGCCACGGTGGAATACGTGGGCGACGGACGCACCCAAGAGACGCTGGAAGCCTATTGGCAGGGGCGTTCCCCGGAACATCGGGCGGCGGTGGAGGCGGTGGCGATGGACCTGTGGGCGCCGTACTTCCAAGCGACGGTGCAACACGTGCCCGAGGCGGCCAGTAAGATCGTCCACGACCCCTATCACTTGAGCCAGATGTTGGGGCGGGCGGTGGACCGGGTGCGTCGGGCCGAGCACCGGGCGTTGAGCGCGGCGGGCGACGAGCGTCTGGCGGGGACCAAGTACGTGTGGCTTTATGGCTGGGAAAACCTCCCCCGGCCCACCAGGAGCGCTTCGATCAGTTGCGCGGGCAGAAACTCAAGACCAGTCGCGCCTGGGCGATCAAGGAAATGTTCCGCGACTTCTGGGCCAGCCAGAGCGTCGAGGAAGGGAAGGAGTTCTTCCACTCGTGGTACAGTTGGGCGATCCGCTCGCGCTTGGGCCCCATCAAGGAGGTGGCCCGGAGCTTCAAGAAGCACTTGGACAATATCGTGACCTACTTCACCCATCGGATCAGCAACGCGGCCTTGGAAGGGTTGAACAACCGCATCGCCGGCCTGGTCAAGAAAGCCTTCGGCTATCGGAGCCGGGAACGGTTCAAAACAGACATCCTCTTCCATCTGGGGAGGCCTCGACCTCTATCCGCGGTAATGCAAAATCCCCCGCAGATCCCGGAAGAGGCCCAATTCGGAACGCCTCACCCATTCGAGGATGGCGCTCGGCTTCCTGCGGGGGCTGCGGCGTCTCCAGGACCGATGCTTCCATCCGCGTCGGAAGAGCAACGGAAGCATCCAGCAGCTTGTACCGTCCGATGGTCTGGCCGACCAGGTCGTCGGCCAGATCGCGCGCCAGGTCCAAGGAGATGGTCGGTCGGGTGGCGCCAGCCTGGGTGCCCAACAGCGTGTCGGGCTGATCATGGGCTGCGAGCAGTGCCTCGAGGCGTGCGCGCAAGGCTGGATCCCCGGCGCATTCGCGGTCCAGGAAGGCGGCGCGCTCGGCCCCGGCCAGCGGCAAGGCAGCTTGGAAGAGGGTTTCCTCGTGGGGCGTCGGGTTCATCGCAGAGCTTGCGGTCTCATCTAATCCATAAGACGCAATCTGTCCCCCAAGAGTATGCGGCCTTGGGCTCCCACAGAACCGCGGCGTTGAAGCCGCCTCACCGAACACGCGGGCGGGGGTCGGGGGTACGGCGGTGGGTCCGGCCCGCGTCGTTCGTCCAGCTCTTCCGGGGACGTCGAGGCGGGCTAAAGCCCGCGGTCCGGTCTGCTCAGGCGCGCCTCCGCCGGGTCACGGGAGGAGAGGACGCCGGGAGCACCGCAGAGGCAGCACGGGCGCGGAGGGCGTCGGAGCTGCGGGCAAACATTCAGCCAGAACGGCGCCCAGGCTTGAACGGGTAATACTCCACCGCGACCAGTCCGGCGTGGTCCCGTAGCCGGGCATCCGTGGTGATCGGCACCAATCCGAGGACGCGGGCAGTCGCGGCCACGGTTCGGTCGAACGGATCTCCGTTGAACGCGGCCGGCAGCGCGTTGGTCTCGAGGGCCACGGCAGCCGATAGTTCCATGACTTGAACCGGGCGGACGAGGCCGGCGGCGAAAAGTCGGCCAAGGAACCCTGCAACTGCAGTTTCCCGATCCGGTGAAGAATCGCCACCTCGAGCAAGCTGACGGAGGCGAGGCCCACCTCCGGTTCCGCCGCGACGAGTTCGCGCAGACGCCCGGGGACCAGATGCTGATCCATCGTCAGGTGGCACCAGACCGCCGTGTCGAGCAGGTACTTCACCGGAGCCCCTGCCATTCGGCGGCGGGGATGATCCCATCCGTGGGCTGGCCGGTGCTGAGGTGACGACCCCGACCAATGAAGGTCTGCGGCGGCTCGGGAGATCTCACCTCGAAATAGGGTCGTCCACGGTAGGTGACCAGGGTTCTTTGTCCCTGCGCGGCGGCCCGCTGGAGGCGCGCCTCGTTGAGGAATCGCCGCAACGGGACGGTGATTGCATTCATGTCCTACAGGATGTCCTACACGCACCATCGCGTCAACCAGCCAGGCGACGGGCGTGAACGAGTGGCGCCGGTGCGCTCGGGGCGTCTGAGTATGGCCCAGGTACCCCATCAGGCGCATCCTGTCTCGGAAAAGTATGGGCCGACCCGGCCAAGGATGAGCAAGCGACTGCCCGGCAAGCGAGTCGTGAAATCAGGCACCCGGCATCCGGCATCGGGCGCTTTCGGCGCCCTCTTACTCCGCAGCGCATTGCGCGGCCAGGGTGCGGACCTTGGCGAGGTCCAATTTGCCGCTGCCCAAGAGCGGCAGGGCGTCGAGGCGGAAGAACTGGTTCGCTTTGGGCACCCAGAGCTTGGGGAGATCGAGTTGCGGCAGTTTGGCGAGCAGGTTCTCGAGCGCCGCTTCGTCCAGGCAGTGGAGCACCACCAGGCGTTCGCCTTTCCGCTCGTCGCCCACCCCGGTGACCACGAGGGTTCGCTCGGGCGTGCCCGTGAGCTCCTGCAACGCTTCCTCCACCTTGATGTGCGGCACCATTTCGCCACCGATCTTGCTGAAGCGGCTCAGCCGGTCGGTGAGATGGAGGAAGCCGTCCTCATCCCGGGCGGCAATGTCCCCGGTGACATACCAGCCCTCGCGCAACACCTCGGCGGTCGTGTCGGGGCGCCCCAGATAGCCCTGCATGACGTTGGGGCCGCGGACGAGCAGCAGGCCCGGCTGGTTGACCGGCAGCGTCGTGTGGGTGCCGGGATCGACGATGCGCACGCTGACACCGGGAAGCGGATGGCCAATCGTCCCCGCTTCGCCCCCACTTGCCGGAAGCCGGGCGCGCGGTAGTCGGGCGCATTGACCGCCACCACCGGGGCGCATTCGGTGCACCCGTAGCCCTCCAGGGGTCGGATGCCGAACTTGTCCTCGAAGGCAGTCGCCAGTCGCTCGGGCAACTTCTCGGCCCCCGCCATGACCACCCGCAGGCTGCCCAAGTCCTCCGGCGCGCAGCCGCGCAGGTAGAGCTGCAGGAAGGTGGGGGTGGACAGCAGGAAGGTCAGCCTGTGCTCGCGAACCAGCCGTCCAACCGCAGCCGCGTCCAGCGGTGTCGGGTAGTACGCCACGCCCACACCGAGCGTCCCCGTCAGGGCCAGCGTTCCGGTGAACCCGAAGGAGTGGAAGAACGGCAGCGTGCCCAGGAAACCATCACGCCCGGTCAGGCCGAAGACCTGGTTCATCGCGGCGACGTTGGCGGCGACGTTGAAGTGCGAGAGCATGACGCCCTTGGGTTCGCCCGTGCTGCCACTCGAGAAGATGACCGTCGCCAGGTCATCCATCTGGACCGGTCGAACGCTGCCCACGGCCCGTTCGAGCCAGCGCACCGGGAACAGAGCGGCCATCGCCAGCGCCGCGAGCCGTTCGCTCCTCCGGGGTTGACCGGCGACGGCCTCGAGATGCAGCGGCGCAATGGGCAGGTCCAGCCTCACCTTCTCCAGGAAGGCCTGGGAGCTGAGGATCGTCCGGATGCCACACTGGCGAACGCTCGAGGCGATCACCTCCGCGGACGCAGTGTAGTTCAGGTTCACCGGCACCTTGCCCATCAAGAGAGCCGCGAAGTTCACCAGCGCCCCGCCAATCGAGGGCGGGAGCAGGATGCCCACCTTCTCCTGCCCCTCCCAGTGAGGCCTCAACCGCCGGGCGAGGTAAACCGTACGGGCCAGCGCGCCCAGGAAGTTCAGCCGGGGCGTCCGTGGGTCGCCCATCGCAAACCGGAACGGATGCCGGCGGGCCGTGGTGACAAATGCCCGCGAGAGCGGTTGCATCAGCGGCTTGCGATGCCGCCAGGCGTCGCTCGCCAGTTCCTGGACCACCTGCCGGACCTCGGCCGGGGTGGCGCTGGCCGGAAGCGGGCGTCCAAAGCTCACGCTCACCGGGTAGGGAAGGCGCTGGGGCAGCTTCCAGAGAAACCGGCGCCGGGCAAAGCTGAAGATGCTCCCCCACACGCTCTCCAGACAGACCGGAATGATGGGGGCATCGACACCCTCCATGATCCGCTCGAAGCCGCGCCGGAACGGCAGCATCTGCCCGGTCCGGCTCACCTGCCCCCTCCGCGAAGATGCAGACCAGTTCTCCCCCGCCGGATGGCCTCGGCCGCGGTGCGGAGGGAGCGGATCAGGTCGCGAGGACGCTGGTCGGACGCGATCGGAATGACCCCGAGCCGCCGGCACAAGCCGCCCAGGAGTGGGGGTGCGGCAGTGGCTTTCGTGCATCAGAAAGCGGACGAAGCGTCCCGTGGCCGTGGCCAGGATGCAGGCATCCACCAGCGACAGGTGATTGGCAACCAGGAGGGCGCCGCCAGACACGGGCAGGTGGTGCCGGTCGTCCACCCGGATCCGGTAGAGCAGCCGGGTGACCAGACAGCCGAGCCACCAGATCAGCCGGCGCCACCCGCGCCGCGGGGGGGCGCTCGCGGGCAGGGTCTTGGCCGCCCGGGCCGTCGGATCCGCCACGCGCGGCGGACGCAGGACCGTGGGGAGGGTCGCGGGACCAGGCGGGGTGTTCCCTTCGGTTTGCATGGGAGCGAAGGTGGGGAGAAGGGCGGCGGCGTGGGAAATCGATGTTTTGATTCATAAACTCAGGCATTTTGATGTTCGGAGCGCGGGCGCGCCCCGGGGCGCCGAGGGCGTGCGGCCCGTCCAGGGGAGGGTGGGCTTCGTCGTGGCCGGGTCGATTCATTGATCATTTGACTTCTTCATCCACATGATAAGGCGATAAACCTAACCCAAAAGGATGCCGCCATTCCCGGTTTCGAGCCGTCCTCCCCGCAGGCGGTTAGACCTCAAAGCTGCCTGTCCGATCGCCCGAACGCGGACCACGTTCGCGGGCGACCAGGCCGCCTCGATCCTCACCGGCTTCGGCGTGCCGGGTGGGTTTCCGTCCCTTCGCGGTGCGCCCGCCAAGCACCGAACGTGATGATCTATGGGCTCGCCTTAGCTCCGGAAATCTGGTGGAGTCGCGGAGAAAGCACGGTCACGAGCCATTCCGCCGGTGGATCGCCAGCGAACGACTTCTGCAGCGTTGCCGGCGAGAGCGTGGAGGGCAGCAGCGATGCCGACAGACTCTGCCGACAGTGAGTTCTGGAACCGCACCGGAGTCCAGTTTGACACGACACACTGGAGCACGGTGCTCAGGGCTGGCGAACCGGGATCTCCGGCGGCACTCGCCGCCCTCGAACGCCTCTGCCGTGCCTACTGGTATCCCCTCTACGCGTTTGCCCGCCGACGGGGACTGCCGCCTGAAGACGCCAAGGACAGCACCCAGGCGTTCTTCGAGGCCCTGGTTGATCGACCGTTCATTCACCACGTGGCCCGGGAACGCGGCCGGTTCCGGACCTTCCTCCTCACTGCCTTCAAGCGATTCCTGGTCAATGAATGGCGTCGTCGGCAGACGCTCAAACGAGGAGGTGGTCAGAGGATCATCCCGCTCGAGGCCGACGCCGCGGAAGAGGCCTACTTGGCGGAATCGGCTGCGGCAGAGGGTCCCGACCGATTATACGACCACGCATGGGCTCGGACCGTGATCGAACACGCGTTGCGGCAATTGGAGGCCGAATGCGCGCGCCACGGCAGGACCCGCGACTTCAGAACCCTCTCCCCGTTTCTTTCCAGTCCGGCCGGTCCCGGCGAGTATGCCCGGATCGGCACGCAGTTGGGGCTGAGCTCCCACGCGGTCGCGGCTGCTGTTCAACGAGTTTCGGCGCCGCTATCGCGAGTGCGTTCGCTCTGAAATCGCCCACACGGTGCCCGTGGCCACTGATATCAACGCCGAGATGCGCTATCTCGTCGAACTGTTGATCCGCTAAAAGGTGACCCCAAGCCCTGGTCGTTCCGTGACCGCCGTGACTCTTTCTTGAAGTAACCGTCGGACAACGGGCCTGTGAACGATACATCCGCCCCATTGACCGTCTGCCGATACTGCGGCGCCCCGCTCTCCGGCCGCTGGCTCAGGGGGGCTTGCGCCCGATGCCTGGCCCGACTCTGCCTCGCCGAGCCTGCCGAAGGCACGGGTCAGGAGCTCGCCCAAGCCAGTCCGGAGTCCGCCGTCAGCGGTCAGCCGCCAGCGGTCAGTCCGAACGAGGACAGGCGGGTCGGGCCGATGACGGTTTGGGGCGACTACGAGTTGATCGAGGAAATTGCCCACGGCGGGATGGGGATTGTCTATCGCGCCCGGCAGGTAAGCCTGGACCGGACGGTGGCAGTGAAGGTGCTGCTGGCGGGCCAGTTCGCCGATGCCGTGGCGTTTCAGCGTTTCCGGGTCGAAGCCGAGACTGCCGCGCGCCTGCAGCACCCGAACATTGTGGCCATCCACGAGATCGGCGAGCAGGACGGCCAACCGTTCTATTCGATGGATTACGTGGCCGGGCGGACCCTGGCCGAGGTGGTGCGGGATCATCCGCTGCCGGCGCGGCAGGCGGGCACTTACCTGCTCAAAATCAGCCGTGCCGTCCAATACGCCCACGACCACGGCGTTCTCCATCGCGATCTGAAGCCCGCCAACATCTTGATTGACGACCACGACGAACCGCGGATCACCGACTTCGGACTGGCGCGGCAGTTGACGGGCGATTCGGACCTGACGTTGACCGGCCAGATTCTGGGGTCGCCCAACTTCATGCCGCCCGAACAAGGTCGCGGCACCCATGCCGCCGTGAGCCCGGCCAGTGACATTTACAGTCTGGGGCGGTGCTCTACTACCTGTTGACGGCCCGCCCACCCTTCGCCGCCGAAACCTTCGAGGCCACCCTGGCGCGCGTGCTGGGTGAAGAGCCGTTGCCGCCTCGCCACCTGAACCCGTCGGTGCCCCGCGACCTGGAAATCCTCTGTCTCAAGTGCCTCGAGAAAGACCCCCAACGAAGGTTCGCCTCGGCCAGCGGCTTGGCGGATGAACTCGAACGATTCCTCGAAAGCCGGCCCATCCAGTCGCGGCCGATCCATCTGGTCGGCAAGGTGGCGCGCTGGTGCCGGCGCAAGCCGGCCTTGGCCACCATGAGCGCTACAGTGGTGGTGGCCGTGACGCTGGGGTTGACGGGTGTGCTGACGCAATGGCGGCGAGCGGAGCGGAGCGCGTCGGCGGAGCGCGTTCACCGGCTCGAAGCCGAGCACGCCCTGCATCGCCTCGAGTTGCAGCGGGCCGGTGAGCTGTTCGCCAGCCAAAACGCCGCCGCCGGCCTCGCCTCTCTCGCGTTGCTGCTCCGCCAGGACCCGGGCAACCGCGCGGTCGCCAACTGGCTCTTGGCCGAATTGACCCATCGCAGTTGGCCATTGCCGGTCCTCGAGGCGTTGCCGCATCCGGAGGAAGCCCACTACGCCGAGTTCAGCCCGGACGGCGCGCGGATTCTGACCGCCGCCATGGACAACGCCGTCCGCCTCTGGGAAACGGCCAGCGGCCGACCCATCGGGTCGCCAATGCAACACGAGCCGGGCCTCGTGGATCGGCTGGGCCGAGACTACTTCGAGGGCAACCTGAAACCCATCGTCGCCCGGTTCAGCCCGGATGGGTTGCGCCTGGCCACGGGTTCGGTGGACCACACGGCTCGCGTCTGGGACGCGCAGACCGGTCAGCCGCTCACACCCTCGTTGCCTCATCCCGACTGGGTCACCGCGGTCGCGTTCAGCCCGGACGGCGCGCGGCTCGCCACGGCTTGCCGGGATGGCAGAATCCGGCTGTGGCGAGCGCGAACCGGCGAATGGCTCGGCGAACCCATGCGTCACGCGAAGTGCGTGAACTTTATGGCGTTCAGCCCGGACGGCCGACGATTGCTCACCGGGTCCGACGACGCGACCGCCCAGGTGTGGGACGCTGAAACCGGCCAGCCGATCGGCAAACCCATCCGGCACGGTCGCGTCGTCAAGGCGGGTCAATTCAGCCCCGACGGTCGGCGGGTGGCCACGGCGAGTCAGGATGGAACCGCCCGGCTCTGGGACGCCGCCACGGGCGAACCCCTCAGCCCGCCGTTGCACCACGAAAACCAGGTTGTCGCCCTCGCGTTCAGCCCGGATGGCGGCTCCCTGGCCACGGCTTCACTCGACAGCACTGTCCGGCTCTGGGACGGCCTGACGGGCGCGCCCCAGGGACGGCCCCTCGAACATGGCGGGACGGTTCGTTCGGTTCAGTTCAGCCCCGAAGGCGAACGGTTGCTGACCGGCGCCGAGGACAAGAAGGCGTATCTGTGGGACCTTCGCACCAGCCAACTCGCCGGCGAACCCATCCAACACCAGGACGCGGTCTGGTCAGCGCGATTCAGTCCGGACGGCCAGCGTGTGGTCACGGCTTCATCGGATCGCACCGCGCAGGTGTGGGACGTTCGCCCGGGAGCTGCGTTGCCCCGACACCTGCCAGTGACCAGCCAGACGCATTGGGTTCACTGGTCGCCGGACGGTCACCGGGTGCTGGTGGGCGCCTGGGCGCCTGTCTTGTTCGACAGCGCGACTGCTCAAGCCCGGGAACACAAGTTGCGCGGCCACGGTCACCCGATCTGCGCCAACTTCAGTCCCGACAGCCGTCGGGTGCTGCTGAGCTATGGCAGCGAACCGGCTCAGGTCTGGGACCTCGAAGCGGAGGAATGCGTGGTGCAGTTCGATGACCGCACCCGAGCAGTACCAGCCTGCTTTAGTCCGGACGGACGTTTTATCCTGACTGGTTCCGGGGACGGCACCGCGGCCCTGCGGGAAGCCGGGTCTTACCAATTGGTCCGGTCCTTCCCGCATCAACCGACGGCTGCGGTCACCTTTGCTGAGTTTAGCCCGGACGGTCAGCGGGTGCTGACCGAGAGTGGCGGAACGATTCGCCTCTGGAACCCGGCCGACGGCCTCCTGAAAGCCCAGTGGCCGGCCCATGCAGCGGAAATCACCGTCGCCCACTTCAGCCCGGATGGCCGCCGGGTCGTCACCGCCTCGAAGGATGGCACGGCACGCGTGTGGGACGCGGCTTCGGGGGCGCCGGTCACACCGCCGTTGCGGCATCGCGGGGGAGTGCACCAGGCGGCGTTCAGTCCGGATGGCGCGCGCGTGGTCACCGCTTCCCAGGATGATACCGCCCGCCTGTGGGACGCGCGGTCGGGTGCGGCCATGGGCGAACCGTTTCGTCACAACGGCGCCGTGCTGTGGGCCGGTTTCAGTCCCGAAGGCGATCGGGTGGTGACCACGGCGGAGGACGGCACCGCCCGGCTCTGGGATGGGCGTACCGGCCAGGTTCTGGCCAGCCCGTTCAAGCATCCGTTCTTCGTGAACCACGCCGAGTTCAGCCCCGATGGCACGCAGTTGGCCACGGCTTGCCAAGGTCGCAGTGGCTGGATTTGGGACGTGCCGGTGGTCGAAGCCCCCGTCCCGGCTTGGTTGGCCGAGCTCGCGGAAGCCGTCGCGGGCCAGCGCACCGCGCTCGACCGAGCCGCCGAACAAGTGCCGGCGACCGAGTTCATCCGGCTCCGGCGGGTCTTGGCCGACGCGTCGGACGGCCAACCCGGCGATAGATGGCTCGAGTGGTTCCTGGCGGATCGGTCTAACCGTTCCGTCGGACCTGGCGCTTCCCTGAGTGTTCACCAGGCCGTGGCCGCGCAGGCCCAGGAAGCCGCCATCGGCTCTTCGGCGCCGTGTCCACAGCTCGCAAGTTGGATCGCGCTCCACCCGGCCCGCGCGGGTTTGTGGGCTCGGGCCTCGCGCATTGCCCTCGAGGAACATCGTTCCCGGAGCGATCCGGCGCTGCTGGCTCGAGCCGGGTGGTTCAGCCGGCGCGCGCTTGATCTGGCGCCGACGGAAGCCGCCGCGTGGTGGGCCCACGCAGATTGGCTGGCCGCCGCCGGCGACTCCGCCGACGCGCTTCGAGCGATGAAAACCGGGGCGCAACTCCGAGTCCGCCAGCGCTCCTTTCTGGCTCGCCTTTGGCGCGATGCTCGAACGGGCCGGCCGGGATCGGGGAGGCCCTCGAGGCTTACACCCAAGCCGTCGAGTCGGATCGCCACCAGCCGCGCCTCGACGAGACGGAACGGCGACGGGCCTTGCTGGGGCACGCGCGCATCCATCGTCGGCAAGGCGAGGAGGCGGAGGCCCTGCGGGATCATCGGTTGGCTTACGCCATCGCCGTGCCGCCACGTGATCCTGAGACGCCGGAACGGCTGCTGGACCTGTCCGCATTCTACAACGCCAACCTCGAGACCGATTGGCGCGGCATGCGCTTCTCCCGGCATAACCTGTCCACCTTGCCGCGCGGGCGGCAGACCTTCGGCGGGATCGAGTTCGACCTCCGGGGCGCCATTCAACTCAACTGGGGCAGTGGTTCCTGGGGGTTGGAGTATCCGAACGCCGTCCTGGGCATCCCCGTGGGACGGCGTTGCCAGCGCATCCATTTCCTCCACGCCGCCATCGCCGCCAACACGCCGGGTGCGAAGCCGCGGGCCTACACGATGCGTCTCGCGGACGGCCAATCGTTCGAGCTGCCGATCCGCATGGACGTGAACGTGGCGCGATGGGACCTCCATCCCTCGTGGGACAGCCCCGGACCGGTCGTGGCGTGGGAGGGGACCAGCCCGGCCGGCATCCCGGTGCGACTCTTCCGCGCCACCTGGACCAACCCGCATCCCGAGGTGGCGGTGCAGACCCTGGATTTCACCACGCCCAGCCCGGGCGATGGCCCGATCCTCTTCGCCGTCACGGTGGAATGAGGCAGCCCACAGCGGGCGGCCGCCGGGGTGAACCGGAGGCATCCCAGTGGCTTGGATGCCATGCGCTGAAAGCGCCGGTAAACCGGACGCACTCCAGACGCGGCGCGCCGAGCGGACGCGCTTCCGAAGTCGCGAAGCGTATGGAGTGCGGGGGTTCACCCCCGCTTTTCGGGCGCGGTTCATGAGAAACGACCCGAGCACCCACGCGAAGCCCCCTCATCCCGTGCACTGAAAGCGCCGGTAAACCGGACGCACTCCAGACGCTGCGCGCCGAACGGACGCGCTTCCGAAGTCGCGAAGCGTATGGAGTGCGGGGGTTCACCCCCGCTTTTCGGGCGCGGTTCATGAGAAACGACCCAAGCACCCACGCGAAACCCCTCATCCCGTGCACTGAAAGCGCCGGTAAACCGGACGCACTCCAGACGCTGCGCGCCGAACGGACGCGCTTCCGAAGTCGCGAAGCGTATGGAGTGCGGGGGTTCACCCCCGCTTTTCGGGCGCGGTTCATGAGAAACGACCCGAGCACCCACGCAAAACCCCTTCATCCCGTGCACTTTCCACGAAATCGCACCGATGACCGAAAATTTCCGTGATCGGGACTTCCGCTTCTTGAAGTACGCCAGTGAGGGCCCGGCGTGCCCGGGCCGCACGGACGGACGACTGATCGAACTGAGAAGACGCCAACCCGTTATGGACGAAAGGCTACTCATGAAAACGAGTCAACCCCCTCTGCGTACAATTCCAGAGAGCAAAGTGCGATCGCTTCACGAAGACCACTTCCTGGTCAGCCTGGTGTTTGATCCTGATCAGTGCCGGCACCCTGCTGGCCCAACCGGCCTACTTCACCCGCATCACCGAGGGCGACATCGTGAACACACCCGGCAGTACATGGGGCTGCGCCTGGGGCGACTTCGATGGCGACGGTTACACCGACCTGCTGGTCGTGAACGGCGCGCCCACCCTCAACAATTACCTGTATCGAAACCATGGCGACGGCACCTTTACCCGTGTTCTCGAAGGGAATCCCATCGTCACCGATACCGATGACAGCAGCGGCGCGGTGTGGGCTGACTTCGACAACGACGGCGATTTGGACCTGTTCGTCACGATATTCGGTAGTGCGAACGCGCTTTACATCAACCATGGCCCGGCTGGGTTTACCCGGGTCACCAGCGCAATCCCAGCCGACGCCGACAAAAGCGTGGGGTGTTCCTGGGGCGACTATGATCTGGACGGCTGGTTGGACCTCGCCGTCGGCAATGACGCCTGGCGGAACGCTTTGTACCACAGCCGAAGAGATGGAACCTTTGAGCGGATCCGGCCGGGTCCATTCGAAGTCGAGACAGACGCGCACGCGGTGGCCTGGGGCGACTGCAACAACGATGGTCGGCCCGACCTTTTTGCGGCCCATATTGCTGCCAACGGCGCCAGCGATGCCCTCTTCATCAACGAAGGCAACGGTCAATTCCGCAAGATTACCGATGCTCACCCGGGACTTCTGAGCCGTAAATCCGTAGGCTGCGCCTGGGGGGATTACACCAATGACGGCCTATTGGATTTGTTTGTGGGCGAGCACGCCGGAGCGGCGAGCCGGAGCATGCTGTATCGCAACGACGGCCAAGCTTCCTTCACCCTCACGACGACGGAACTGCCGGCCGTCACGGGCAACGTCTCCGGCGGGGCATGGGGTGATTACGACAACGACGGATACCTCGATCTGTTTGCCACGGGAGCGAACGGACTCTGGCTGTTCCACAACCAGCGCGACGGCACCTTCGAGCGGGTGACGACGAGCCCGGGCAACGACCCCGGTCCTGGTCAGTCCTGCGCCTGGGCGGACTACGACAACGACGGTTTCCTGGACCTGTTCGTCGGGAAGGGAGCTGTAAGCACCGCGACCGACGCCCTGTATCACAACCAAGGCAACGGCAACGCCTGGCTTCACGTTCGGCTCGTCGGCACCGCTTCGAATCGCTCGGCCATCGGCGCCAAGGTGCGGATCCGCGCCACCCTCTGGGGTCAAAGCATCTGGCAACTGCGCGAAATCGCCACCGGCGACGGATTCACCGGTCAGAGCGACCTCCGCGCCCACTTCGGCCTCGGCGACGCCACCCAAGTGGATATCCTCCGCGTCGAATGGCCCTCGGGCAATGTGCAGGAACTGACCGACCTGGCGCCCAACCAGTTGCTCACCGTGACCGAGCAGGTGCGCATCACCCCGGTCCGACCCTCGGCCAGCTTGGGCGGATCGGTCACGCTGACCTCCCAACTCAACGGCACCTGGCAGTGGTATCACGACGGCGAGCCCTTGGAGGGCCAGACAGCCAAGACGCTGGCTCTGTCCAACATCCGGGCCACCGACGCCGGCCGTTACAGCGTCGTCGTGGACACCGCCTCCGGCACCTTGACGAATCACGTGTATCTGCTCGTGGATACCCAGTTCACCAAGATCACCGAAGGACCGCTGGTCACCGAAACTGGATCCTCCGCATTTGGTTCCTGGGCCGACTTTGACAACGACGGGTATCCCGACCTGGGCGTGTTGCGCGAGATCCCGGGCAGCGGTGTGTATTTGACCTTTGCCATGTACCGCAACAACCGGGACGGCACCTTCTCCCGCCTTGCTGATCCGCCCGGGTTGGCGGGCGCCTCCTACAAGGGTTGGTGTTGGTTCGACTGGGACAATGATGGTAATCAGGACGTCTGGGCGACCTTGGGAGGGGTGGAGCACCTCGCGTTCGGCGATGGTCACGGGGATTTCACGCTGAGCTCGGCCTCCACGCTCATCGGGTCTTGGGGTGCCCACGCCGACTATGACCGGGACGGCCTGTTGGATGTGTATTGGGGGTTATCATTCGGTGGGCAACTGCCTGATTCGCAACCTTGGGAACCGCGAGTTCACCGTGGATCGGCGCCAGAGCACGGGCCCCGCGAGCCTCTACACCTACGGCGCCTCGTGCGCGGGCGACTTCGACGATGACGGCTGGCCGGATCTTTACGTGGCCAGCCTGCGACAATCCCGCAGCTATCTGTTCCGGAACGATGGCAACGGCGGGTTCACACCGGTCACCAACCTGGTCACCCAGACCAGCGCGCCCGCCTTCCAAGCGGCGTGGGGCGACTATGACAACGACGGCCGGTTGGACTTGTTTGTGGCGTGCTGGACCGGCACCAGCGCCCTCTATCGGAACCTCGGGAACGGTGAGTTCGAACGCCCGGCCACCGCCCCCACCTTCACCGGCACGCATAATTTCGTGAGCTGGGTGGACTACGACAACGATGGATTCCTGGACCTGTGGGTGTCGGGTTACATGAGCGGCAACAAGCTCTTCCGCAACAACGGCGATGGGTCTTTCACCGGGATCACCACCGGCAGTCTCGTCAACGAGCGACCGCTCAACAACGCGGGCACCTATCAGGTGGCGTGGTTCGATTACGACAACGACGGCTTTCTCGACGCATACGTCATGAACGGCGATGACAACACGAGCATCTGGACCGCCAACCAACTCTTTCGCAACAACGGGAACGACAACGCCTGGCTCACCGTGAAACCCATCGGGACCGTCTCGAACCGCGACGCCGCCGGCGCCAAGGTCCAGGCGTTGGCGACCTATGCCGGCCGGGACCGCTGGCAACGACGCGACATCACCGTCGGTTGCCTGAGCGACGGCAACCACCGCTACGCGCATTTCGGTCTTGGCGACGCCCAGCTCGTCACCCGACTGCGCATCGAATGGCCCTCGGGCGTGGTCGAGGAGTTCGCTAACCTCACCCCCGAACCGGTATTACACCATCGTCGAACCCTCGCTGCGCGCTGCGCTCAAGCCCAACGGCGAGTTCGAGTTGCGCGTCTGGGCCAGCACCAACCGCACCTGTACCCTCGAGCACTCGCCCGACCTCGTGACCTGGACGACGTTCACCACCGTCCCCGGCCAGGGCGAAATCCCGGTCACCGTCAGCGACCCCGGCGCCCCCGCCCAGAACCACCGGTTCTACCGGATGAAATGAGCCTGTGAAAACCACCCTCCACGAAGGACACGAAGGCCCGCCCAAAGGAGAGCATCAACGTCCGTTCTTCCTTCGTGATCTTCGTGTTCTTCGTGGTGAATTCCCGCGCGTGGGACGGGAGACCAAACCAGTTACCTCCCCACCTCAACAAACCATGAAAGCGAAATCGATTATCCAGTTTGTCTGTTCCAGCCTGATGTTCCTCGCTGGAACGGTGGCAGGTCACGCCGCGCAATTCGGCGATTTCACCTACGAATCCAGCGGTTCGTCGGTGACCATCACGGGATACACCGGTCCCGGCGGTCACGTGGTTATCCCCGACACAATGGACGGCTTGCCGGTCACCAGCATCGGCTACGCGGCGTTCCGGGGCGCAACCTAACCAGTGTGGCCATACCCAAGAACGTCACCAGCATCGGGGACCGGGCGTTCTACCGCTGCACCAGCCTGACGGCGATCGACGTGGCGGCTCTGAACCCGGTGTATGGCAGCTTCGAGGGGGTGCTGTTCAACAAGAGCCAAACGACGTTGATCTTGTGCCCTCCAGACAAGACAGGCGCCTACACCATCCCCGGCAGCGTCACCACCATCGGGGACGAAGCGTTCCTTTCGTGCACCGGCCTGACCAGCATCGTGATCCCCAACGGCGTCACCAGCATCGGGGACGGGGCGTTCGCCGACTGCAGAAGTCTGACCAGCCTCACGATCGGCAACAGGGTCACCAGCATCGGGCCATATGTATTTTCGGGCTGCTCCGGCCTGACCCACGTCACGATCCCCGACAGCGTCCGCAGCATCGGGGACTGGGCGTTCGCCGACTGCACCAGTCTGACCAGCGTCACGATCCCCGATAGCGTCTTCAGCATCGGAGAGCAGGCGTTCCGATTCTGCGCCAGCCTGACCAGCGTCACCATCGGCAACAGCGTCACCCGCATCGGACAGGCGGCGTTCCAGTTCTGCACCAGCCTGACCAGCGTCACGATCCCCGATAGCGTCACCCGCATCGGGGACTGGGCGTTCAGAGGCTGCGGCCGCCTGGCTCGCCTGACCATACCCGACAGCGTCATCCACCTGGACGGCGGGGCGTTTTCTGAATGCACCAGCCTGATCAGCATCGTGATCCCCGACAGCGTCACTATAATCGGGTCCGAGGCCTTCTCTGGCTGCTCGGGCCTGACCAATGTCGTGATTGGCAACGGTGTCAATACCATCGGATACTGTGCGTTCCGCGGCTGCGCCGGCCTCACCAGCGTCTCGATACCTGAAAGCGTCACCAACATACAGCGAGGCGCGTTCCATGGTTTATCCAGCCTCACCGCCATCGGGGTACACGCAGCAAACCCGGCTTACTGCAGCCCGGAGGGCGTCCTATTGAGCAAGGCCCAGGATCGGGTCATGCAATACCCTCAAGGCAGGGTGGGGAGCTACGTCATCCTCGCCAGCGTCACGACCATCGATGCGGAAGCTTTCTCGGGCTGCCGTTGGCTTACCGGGGTCGTGATTCCCGGCAGCGTCACCAGCATTGACTACGCGGTGTTCTCTGGGTGCTCGTGCCTGACCAACGTGGTGATCGGCAACGGCGTCACGAACATCGGTGTCGATGCGTTCTCTGGCTGTATCGGTCTGACCAGCCTCACGATCCCGGACGGCGTTACCAGCATCGAGTCGGGGGCGTTCAGTACTGCACCCATCTGACGACGGTCACGGTTGACAACGGGGTGCCACAGATCGACGACCAGGCGTTCGCCGGCTGTGAGCGGCTTGACGCCTTGTTCAACCATAGCCAGACGATTCTCCATTGGTTCCGGCGTGATAAGGCCGGTGACTACGTCATCCCGGAGAGCGTTGTGGAGATCGCGAAGAACGCGTTCACTGGTTGCGCGACCCTGAAGAGCGTCGTCATCCCTGACAGCGTGACTGATATCGGGGAGAACGCATTCTCCGGCTGCACCAGCCTGACCCGCATCGCGATCCCCGACAGCGTCACCAGCATTGGGGCAGGAGCGTTCAATGATTGCACCAGTCTGACCAGTGTGGTGATTCCCGACGGCCTCACGACGATTGGGACCGGGTGCGATGACTGCTTCAACTGCTTTGGATTCGTCTCTGGCTGCAGCAGCCTGGCCAGCGTCGTGCTCCCCAACAGCGTCACCCGCATCGGGTGCGCGGCCTTCTCTGGATGTAGCAGCCTGGCCAGCGTCACCATCCCCGAAAGCGTGACGACCATCGAGGGCTGGGCGTTTTACGGCTGTACGAGCCTGACGCGCGTCACCATCCCCAACAGCGTCACCCGCATTGGACTGGGGACATTCTCATACTGCACCAGCCTGACCGATATCGTCATTCCCGACAATGTTGAAGTCATAGAGGATGCCTTGGAGCGGGGTGGTGGGAGACGGGATACATCCGGGACGTTCTCGCGCTGCACCAGCTTGAAAAACGTCACACTTGGCAGCGGCCTGAGCAGAATTGCATCAGGGATGTTCGACGGCTGCACCAGCCTGACCAGCGTCACCATACCCGACAGCGTCACCAGCATCGGGCGGGGGGCGTTCCAGGACTGTAGCAGCCTGACTGCGGTGGCCATCCCCAACAGCGTCAGCGGAATTGAGGGCTTGGCGTTCTGGGGCTGCTCCAGCTTGACCGGCCTCGTCATCCCCGCCGGCGTCACCAGTATCGAGGATGGATCGTTCGAGCTCTGCATCACCCTGAGGGCACTCTACTTCCAGGGAAATGCCCCGGACGTCACCGAGTCCGTGTTCGACGGTGCCGACAACGTCACCATCTACTACCTGCCCGGCACCACCGGTTGGGGAGCGACGTATGCGGGTCGGCCCACGGCGATTTGGACGAACCCGGTGATCCTGGAAGGGACCCTGGGCATGAAAGCCAACGCCTTGGGCTTCACCATCGCCTGGGCGGCGGACGCGACCGTGGTGGTCGAAGCGGCTGCGGACCTGACCGCGCCGATCTGGGTTCCGGTGTCGACGCACGTTCTGGCGGGCGGCGTAGCCGAGTTCCGCGATCCGGAGCCCGTGACCGAGACGGCTCGCTTCTACCGTTTGCGTTCACCTTAACGTCTCACCTTAACCCATCTTCGGAGGAAATCATGAAAACCACCAATCGTTTGACCTTCGCCGCCCCCAGCGTGGCGGC
The DNA here is from genome assembly GCA_027493615.1 of Verrucomicrobiota bacterium. Classification (GTDB taxonomy): domain Bacteria; phylum Verrucomicrobiota; class Verrucomicrobiia; order Limisphaerales; family J093; genus DSVZ01. The sequence continues at coordinate 69,970 of JAOSKK010000008.1, read as the reverse complement.
ACTCGGTGTCTCCGCTCCAACCGGGGGCGCGAGACATTTCGGGTCGGGTCGTCCGCGGGTCCCTGCCGTCCGGGCCACGACCTCAACGGAGCCATCCAGGAGACCCATCGCATCACTTCGGCAACGCGATGTGCCGACGGGGTGGCGGCCCGGCCGAGGCGGTCCGGGCTGCTGCTTTGTCTGACGGCGGCGGCTTTGATGTTGGGCAGCGCCCGCGCCGTGGACCTGGACCTGGTGCACCGGGGCAACTGGCCCGAGAATACTGCGTTAGGCGTGGCGATCGCAGGCCACTACGCCTTCGTGGCGGGTGGAACTGGCGGTTTGCAGGTGATCGACGTGAGTGACCCGGCCAGCCCGCAGCGCGTGAGCGGCTATGACATAAGCGGGGATGCGCGGGCCGTGGCGGTCTCAGGCCACTACGCCTACGTGGCGGCTGGTTTGGCTGGTTTGCAGGTGATTGACGTGGGCGACCCGGCCAACCCGCAGCGGGTGGGCGGCCATGCCACCAGCGGGTGGGCGTCTGGCGTGGCGGTCTCAGGCAACTACGCGCACGTGGCGTGGTCGATCTGGCGCGACGACCGTTTGTGGGGAGGTTTGGAGGTCATTGACGTGAGCGAGCCAACCAAGCCGCAGTTGGTGAGCAGGTATGAGACCAGCGGGGGGGCGAATGGTGTGGCGGTCTCAGGCCACTACGCCTACGTGCCGTGGTGGATCTGGCGCGATAACCGTTCGTGGGGTGGTTTGGAGGTGATTGACGTGAGCGACCCGGCCAACCCGCAGCGGGCGGGCGGCTGTGACACAGCCTGGTCTGCGGAGGCGGTAGTGATCTCCGGCCACTACGCCTACGTCGCGGACAGGTTTGCCGGCTTGCAGGTCATTGACGTGAGCGACCCGGCCAACCCGCAGCGGGTGGGCGGCTGTCATATCAGCGAGGCGTATGGCGTGGCGGTCTCGGGTCACTACGCCTACCTGGCGTGCTGGATCTACCGCTTTGACCACAGTTCGCTTGGCGGTTTGGAGGTGATCGACGTGAGCAACCCGGCCCAGCCGCAACGGGTGGGCGGCTACGCCACGAGCTGTGAGGCAAATGCCGTAGCGGTCTCAGGCGGCTACGTCTACTTGGCGTGGGGGGTGGGCCAGCGGGGAGCGGCAGGTGTCCAGGAGGTTTGGAAGTGATTGACGTGAGCGACCCGGCCAACCCGCGGCGGGTGGGCGGCCATGACACCAGCGGGGAGGCGCTGGACGTGGCGGTCTCCGGTCACTACGCCTACGTGGCGAATGTTTGGAGGGGTTTGCAGGTGATTGACGTGAGCAACCCGGCCAACCCGCAGCGGGTCGGCGGCTATGACACCCGTGAGCACGCATGGACTGTGACGGTCTCCGGCCACTACGCCTACGTAACGGCTGGGGGCAGTTTGCAGGTGATCGACGTGAGCGACCCAGCCAACCCGCGGCGGGTGGGCGGCAACTCGTCATTTGATGGGCAAGCGGTTTGCGTCGGCTCCGACCATGTGTTTGTGGCCGCGGGCCGTGATGGCCTGGTGATTCTGCACCCGTTCACACCGCTATCCGGCCCTCCCCTTTCCTTTGGCCTGGTGCAAGCCGGTCCCACGGGGCTGGACCTGGTGATCGAGGGTCTGCCCGGGCTGCGCGTGGACCTCGAGCGGAGCAGCGACCTGCACCATTGGCAAAGCTGGACCAACACCCTGCTGGGCACCGGTCCGCTGCAACTGACCGATCTGGAGGTCAACCCCCGGCAATTCTATCGCGCCATTGCGCGGTGAACGCCCGAGCTCACCAGTTTGCGATCACCTTAACCTGTCATTGGAAAGAACCATGAAAACCATCTATCGTGTGGCATTCGCCGCCTTCGTGCTGGCGTCATGCAACCTCTCCTCCGCCACGCTCTACGTGGCACTCGACAGTCCGAACCCGACGCCGCCCTACACCAACTGGGCCACCGCCGCCCGTGTCATTCAGGATGCCGTGGATGCCGCCCACGCGGGGGACACGGTGCTGGTGACTAATGGGGTGTATGCCACCGGGGAAGAAGGGACCTAGATGAAGACGGCATTCTCGTTGAACCATCTGGCCGTGTCGTGGTTCTAAAAGCGATCACCGTCACAAGCATCAATGGGCCAGCCGTAACACGCATCATGGGAAGTCGCAGCACCAATTCCCAGGGTCAGACTGAGGGTATTCGTTGCGCGGTCTTGCGACGCAATGCAGTCCTCAGCGGGTTTACGCTGACGAACGGGACGGCTTACAACTATCGCAGAGGACAGGAAGGTCTGTACGGCGGCGGGGTTCATTCGGACGCAACTGGACAAGTGCAGGACTGCGTGTTGACAGGAAACGAAGCCATGAACGGGGGTGGAGGAGCCTCTGGCGGCGTGCTCCGTGGATGTGTCATAAAGGGTAATGGTGCGGGGAAGGCGGGCGGGGGAGCGTATCGCAGTACTCTGGAAGACTGCACGCTGGTGGATAACCACAATACGGGAGCCTCTGGGTGTACGCTGAGCAACTGCACGCTGAGCGGCAATAAAGGTATCGAGGGGGCAGGCGGTGCCTCAGGCAGCACGCTCCACCATTGCACGTTGAGTGGAAACATCGGCGGCACGGGAGGTGGAAGCGGTGCCTCCGGCAGTACGCTGTTCGACTGTACTTTGAACGGAAACGTGGGAGAATGGTGTACGGCTGAGTTCTGCACCCTCTACAACTGCACGGTGAATGACAACTGGGGTAGTGTTGCGGTCGCTCAGAGCGTTCTCTACAATTGCATCGTAAGAGACAATCCTCACGGAGGTGTCTTTCAGAGTAAGCTGATGAACTGTGTTGTCGTGGGCAACGGTGCGGCTCCCCCTTATCCACGTGCAGGCGGTATTGTTGAAGCGTGTGTCGTGTTCAATTCCATTGCCTATTACAATTACGGTGGCAACTACGACGACCTGTCGTTGCTCAGTTTTTGCTGCACGACGCCTCTTCCCGGCGCTGGAACTGGAAACGTGACCAGTCCGCCCTTGTTCATGGACATGGCGGCTGGCGATTTTCGATTGCGGGAAGATTCACCGTGCATAGACGCGGGGGCAAATCTGCTGGGAATCGTCGAGGTGACGAACATCTGGGGTGACATCACGGGCGTCCAGCCCCCACGACCGACATTCTCGGCAACACCCGGTTCATCGACGGCGACTGGGACGGCAAGGTGGTGTGGGATATTGGGGCCTGCGAGTTCAACTCGTTCAAGCCGCCGCGGTTTAGCGTCGCTCCGCAACGGATTACCGCCGGCTGGAGACTGAACATCACCGGCGCCCCCGAGAAATGGGCTCAGTTGGAACGTAGTGGCAACCTCAGGGACTGGGAAGTGATCTGGACGGGTTGGATGGGCACTGAGGGCGCAGCGCAGGTCAACGACTGGTATTGGGACACCGGACCGGAGGTGATGTCCTACCGGGTCGTGGTGCCGTAGTGCTTACACTACTATCGCCCTCACCCAATCATGAAAACCAACAATCCTTTGATAGTCGCCGTTCCCGGCTTGGCGGCATTCGGTGTCTCCGCTCCAAGCCGGGCCGCGAGACAGTTCGGGTCGGGTCGCCCGCGGCTCCCTTCCGACCGGGCGCGCACGACTACAACGGAGCCATCCAGGGAGACCCATCGCATTACTTCGACACGGCGCCGTGCCGACGGGGTGGCAGCCCGGCCGTGGCGGTCCGGGCTGCTGCTTTGTCTGACCGCGGCCGCTTTGCTCTTGGGCGAGGTCCGCGCGATTGACCTGGACCCGGTGCTGCGGGGCCAGTCCTCGCCCTTTGCGGGAGGGGAGGCGAACGGCGTGGCGGTCTCCGGCCGCTACGCCTTCGTGGCGGCTGGAAATGGCGGTTTGTAGGTGATCGACGTGAGCGACCCGGCCAACCCGCAGCGGGTGGGCGGCTGTGAGACCAGCGGGTCTGCGCAAGGCGTGGCAGTCTCCGGCCACTACGCACACGTGGCGGATGGCGATGCCGGTTTGCAGGTGATTGACGTAAGCAACCCGGCCAATCCGCGGCGGGTCGGCGGCTATGACACCAGCGGGATTGCGTATGGCGTGGCAGTCTCCGGCCACTACGCCTACGTGGCGGATTCCTGGACCGGTTTGCAGGTCATCGACGTGAACGACCCGGCCCACCCGCAGCGGGTGGGCGGCTATGACACCGGCGGGGGAGCGGCTGGCGTGGCGGTCTCAGGCGACTACGCCTACGTGGCGGACGGATGGGCCGGCTTGCAGGTGATTGACGTGAGCGACCCCGCCAACCCGCGGCGGGTGGGGGGCAACTCGTCGTTCGATGGGCAAGCGGTTTGCGTGGGTTCAGACCATGTGTTTGTGGCCGCGGGCCGCGATGGCCTGATAATTCTCCACCCGTTCACACCGCTGGCCGGCCCGCCGCTTTCCTTTGGGCGGGTGCAACCCGGTCCCACGGGGGTGGACCTGGTGCTGGAGGGACTGCCGGGGCTGCGCGTGGACCTCGAGCGCAGCAGCGACCTGCACCACTGGCAAAGCTGGACCAACACCCTCCTGGGCACCGGTCCGGTGGAATTGACCGATCCGGAGACCAACCCCCGGCAATTCTATCGCGCCATCGCCCGCTGAACTGGGGAAACACCCAGGTTCGAGAATCCGATGATCCCTTCGTCGCGCCTCTTGCCGCTGGCTTTGACCGGACCCGGAAATCTCGTTCCGGGACAGGGGCACGGTTTTTCGGGCTTGGACAAAACCGCGCCCTGCCGGGATGCCGGCCGGGAACGATCCCACCAACAGCGCCTCGCTACCGGTCCTCGAAAGCGTCCCCCGCCCGGCCGACTTGACCCAGGTGGACCAGACACCCATTGGGCGCAACCAGCGTGCGTGAAACCTCCCCGCTCACTGGCTCGCCAAGCGGAGCACCTGGGCCCGGGCCCTGGCAGACAAACCGTAGTTGCCTTGCCCCTCCATCAAGTCGAGAAACGGCTTGGGAACACCTCGCGGAGGGTCAACAGGCCCGCCTCCAGATCCCGTTCGTCGTATGGCATGGGAATCCGGCGACGTCCGAGTTCTTCCAGGAAGGCAATCTTCGAAAGCCCCGCCAGCTCCGCCGCGCGTCCCAGCGTCAACCGGCCGTCGAGCACCAGCCCGACCGCCAGTCCGAACAGGAGTTCCTGGGGCGAGCAACCCGTCTGGGCAACGACTTCATCGGGCACAGCCAATTCCATACGCTCGAATTTGTCTGTACCCGTCACCGCAGGCAACGCCCTGATTCAATCGGGTGCGATGGCCGGCGGTCGTGCCGTCCCTACCGCGGAGCTTAGCTCCGGCCGGTTGCCCCAATATCGGCGACGAGAGCGGGCATGTAGGAGGGTGGCGTGCCGGAGTTCCGATCCGGAGCCGGCAATCGAGCCGGCTCGCTTCTACCTTTTGCGTTCAACTTGACCATTCACCGTAACCCATCTTCGGAGGAAATCATGAAAACCAACAATTGTCTGATCTTCGCCGCCCCCATCCTGGCGGCATTGAACGTGTTCGCTGCCACCGATCCGCTGGACGAATGGCAGCCGCTGAATCCGACGCCCACGGCGAACCGATTGAACGCCGTGACCTGCGGGGACGGACTCTACGTCGCCGTGGGCGAGTTGGGCACGGTCGTCACGTCATCCGATGCCACGAACTGGGTACTCCAGGTGAGCGGCATACCGGACGATCTGCGCGGGGTCGCCTGGGGGGAAGGAACATTCGTCGGCGTGGGCGACAAGGGCGCCACGCTCGCCTCGGCAGACGGCGCGGAATGGGACGCGGGCACGGTCGGGGCCGGCGTGCGGTTGCGGGCGGTGGCGTTCGGCACGGGACGCTTCGTTGCGGTGGGTGAAAACACTGTCGCCACCGCGGGCGGCCAGGTGTGGACCTCGACCGACGGCCGCGCCTGGACCCGGGTCGAGGTACCCGATCTGCCACCGCTGGGCGGCATTGCGGCCGGACCGGACGGCTGGGTTGCCGCTGCGGACGATGGCCGTGTCTTCACCTCGAACGATGGATTGTCATGGCAGGCCGCCATGGGTGGATTGGCCGGGACATGGTTCGACGTAGGCTGGGGTGCGGACCTCTGGGTCGCCGTCGGAATGGGCGGCGGGATGGCGACCTCGAGCACGGGCCGCGAGTGGTCCCCGGCGACGTCCGGGGCGGAGGAGTGGTTGTATGGGGTCGCCGGCGGGACGAACCTCAGCACGGCCACAGCTTTGTGGGCGGCGGTTGGGGCGGGCGGCAAGATCCTGACCTCCGTCAATGGCACGAACTGGACGAGCCGAACCACCGGCTGGTCGGACACGCTGCGGGGCGTCGCGTTCGGCCCGGCCGGGTTTGTGGCGGTGGGGGACCATGGCACGATCCAGCAGTGTTCAAGTGGCGCGACGTGGCCCCAGCGGTCGAGCGGCCCGCGGGATTGAATGGCTACGGTCGCCCACGGAGATGGGATCACCGTGGCGGCGAATGTGTTTACCAAGGTTCTCGCTCTCACGGACATGAAGACCACCCTCTTGAGTTCGGGTAACGGCGCGGCCTGGAATCAGCGCACCGTGAGCAACTTCATCCTCGGCGGGTTGGCTTACGGTGATGGCCTTTTCCTCGCGGTAGGACAGATAGCGTCCACCGGCGACGGACTCATCTACACCTCGACCAACGGAGTGAACTGGGTCCAGCGGGGCACCTGGGCACTTCCCAAGACGTGGTGGGGCGCGGCGTTTGGGAACGGGCGCTTCGTCGTCGTGGGCGGGAACGCGTTCAACTTCCGTACCAACGCAGTCTGCCTGGTCTCGACCAACGGACTCAACTGGACGCAGCAGGATGCGGGGACGAAAAACGAGCTGGCGGCGGTTACCTGGGGCAACGACCGGTTTGTGGCCGCGGGCTATCGTGGCACCGTCACGGTCTCGCCGAATGGGTTGAACTGGACCGAGCAGTTCTCCGGCACGGACGAATATCTTTGGGACGTGGCCTGGGGCGACGGGCTGTTTGTAGCGGTGGGCAACGAGGGCACCGTCCTGACCTCGCCTGATGGGGTGCAATGGACCTCGAGGACCTCGGGCACACGCCACGCCTTGCTCGGCGTGGCCTTTGGAGGCGGCACGTTCGTTGCCTGCGGCGGGGAAGGGACGTTGCTCACCTCCACGAACGGGATCGCCTGGACGCCGCGAGCAAGCGGGTCGCGCCAGTGGCTCAGTGGCGTAGCCTGGGCCGGGGATTCGTTTCTGGTGTCGGGGGACCACGGGGTGCTGCTGCGTTCGGGCGAATGGGGCGCGGCAAAGGGATGGGGCGCCGGTCCCATGGCCGCTTGGAAGGCTGCGGGCGACGAGGCGCCCAGCCCGGAGTTACCTGTTCCGGTTCTGGACAGACCCCTGCAGCCGATGGGCGGCGGGGGAGACACGAATGTCCACCACTTCCAGGACATCCGCTACGTTCCGGCCCAGGGCATCGAGTTGACCCTGGCGGGGGCGATCCCGAGTGGGTTCAGCTCGGATTACGACCTGTTTCCGGTCGAGGTCTCGGAGGACCTGACCAACTGGATGCCCTGGCAGACGTTTCTGCGGACGAACCGGCTGGGGCGCAGCTTCAGTCCGTGGGACACGTCAGCCGTCGAGACATCCCGCCGGTTCTATCGGACGTTCACCAACCAGTTTCCCACCGTCATCCTTCAGCCGACCGGGCCGCATCCGGTGGGCCGGACGGTGCGCTGGGTTGAGCTGCCGGGTCACAGCGTGCGCCGGCTGTTCCGCGTCTTCGTGTGGTATCCGGCTCGCGCCCAGGCCGGGCAGAGACCGATGCGTTACTTCGAGTCGAAGCTGGCGGGGCAATGGGCCGGGTTTTACGGAGGATCGGCGGCGGTCTTCGGAGCGGCCTTTGCGCACGGATCGCCAGAGGTCGAATTCGCCGCCGCGCTGCCGCCCTGTTGGGTTGTGTTGTGTTCGCCGGGATCGAGCAACGCCGGCACGGACAACACGGACAAGGCGGAAGACCTGGCCAGCCACGGCTTTGTCGTTTTCGGCATGGACCATTACGACAACTTGTACGGTCTGGAGCCGGACAGGGCGGGCGTGATCGGCCCGATGTTCGAACCGCTTGACGCTAAGCACACCGCCCGGGTCAAGGATGCGTTTGGGGTCATCGAGCAGTTGGATCGGTGGAACCGTGAAGATCCCCTGCTCGCGGGCAGACTCGATCCGGAACGCGTCGGCATCTTCGGCTATTCGGCGGGTGGCATCACTTCGATCGAAGTCGCGCGGACGCACCCGCAATGCAAGGCCGCCGTGAATCTCGATGGTCCTGTGCCGCTTGACTACGTCCGCCCCGGCTATTCCAAGGCGGTCATGATCATTTGCAGCGGCACTGGGCGTAACGCGAGCTGGGAGGATGGCTACCGGGCCATGCAGGCTTTTGTGGGATCACTACCCAAAGACGCCTACTTCTTCCGGGTCAGGGGAACCACGCACGGCAACTTCGGCGATTACGGCTGGTTCATCAGCGAGAACGCGCGCGTCGGCACGTTGACCAAGCGCTCGGTCACCTCGTTCTTCAACAAGTATCTGCGGGGGTGGACGATCATTTCCTCGATGATCCCGGTTCCGAGTATTCGGAAGTCATGGATTTCGTCCGCCGCTGAGCGCCCCGCACGGGCTCAACCGAAAGGAATCAAAAATGCCAACGCAACCGACCAGCGCCCAACGGACGCACCACGACATTACCGCTCCTCGCGATTTCGCGCGCCGTGCCTGTGACCGACCCGCAGGGTTGGCATGGACCCACGTTCTGAGCGGCGGCGTGGCGGAGTTCGACGATCCGGGGCCGCCGAGCGAGCCGGCTCGCTTCTACCGCGTTCGATCGCGTTAACCGGTCGCTGGGGGAATCCGCAGGCGCGGCGGAGTCTCCTGGTTGCGACCTTCGACGCCCAGCCTGCGCCGGACCGCCGTACCCGGATGGCTTGACGAGGTTGGAACATCGCATCATGATGCCACTGTGCGCACAACACTGAACATCGCTGATGCCTTGCTCAAGGAATTACGCGAACGGGCGGCGGCCACCGGGCGCCCGTTCCGCCACGTGTTAGAGGAGACGATCGCGGCCGGGTTAGCCCGGCGCGCAGGCGCCAGGTCTGCACCAGCGTTTCGCGTCCAGCCTCACGCTCTCCACCTGAAGCCGGGCTTTCGGAACCTGAGCCTGAACCAAGTGTTTGACCAACTGGAAGCGGAGGAGGACGCGCGGTGATCGTACCGACACCAATCTGCTGGTCTATGCGCACGACCTCACCGCGCCGGCCCATCAGGCGGCACGCAAGTGGTGGGAGGAGTCTCTCTCGGGCCAGGAACCGGTCGGCGTTCCTTGGGTGGTCGTCCTGGCGTTTGTGCGGCTCATGACCCACTCTACCCTGAGCGAGAACCCCATGTCGGTGGAACAGGCGCGCCGCTGCGTGATGGGGTGGCTCGAGCAGCCCATCTGTCGCGTTCTTCCGGCAGGACCGGGCACGATCGAACGATTCTTCGCTCTGTTGCAGGGGGTGGGCTCAGGGGGCAACCTGTGCACGGATGCCCTGATTGCAGCCGTGGCCGAGGAGTATGGCGGAACGGTTTATTCCACGGACCGAGACTTTGATCGTTTCGACGGTATTCGCTGGAAGAACCCACTCGCGTCGTGAGCGTCCGCCCCGCCCCTGCGTGCGCTGTGGGGTCAACACGCCAGCAGTGGCTCCGCACCCACACCGGCCCGCCGCAACAGATGGGCGGTTTCATCGGCCGTAATCCTCGAGATGCGCCGGGTTCGTTGCCTTCTGGTGCAGCCTTCGATCTTTGATTCGCGAGCGGGTGCAAGTCCCGCCTCGGCAATAGGTGGTTGGGCCGAGTAGTGATAGCAGACCCCGGCCGGGGAGACTCCGGCCGGGGCAAGCTCTGCCGTAAACGGGTGGGCCTGTCGGCGCCGGGGCGTCGGCGGGGACTGGTCAGCCGCCCTAGCAAGCGTGCAGGCCGCAACATGACGAGAAAACTGCTGCCTCGTTAAACGGTTCTTCCGGGAATCCCGGGGGAAAAGTCATTGGGCAGGCGCGGGCCGCAGCCGTCGGGGTAGGGACGCGTTGGAGGTACTGTGGGCCCGGCACCCCGACGGCTGCCCCAGCGGCCCGCGCCGGAAAGGCCCCCACCTCCTTGGCGCCGTTGGGTGACGTTTCTTCTCGGGTTTCCCCAGGGCGTGACGACCCGGCTTCGCCTGCTACGCTGCCCCGATGCACGATCATGAGTTGTATCAGCAGATCCTGGGATTGACGGCCCCCTGGAAGGTCCAAGCCGTGCGCCTGGAGTTGGCCCCGCGCCGCATCGAGGTCCAGGTCCAATGCACCGAGTCGACCTGGGCCTGCCCCCAGTGTCAGTGCCGCATGCACATCCAAGACTGGGACCAGCGCCGGTGGCGCCACCTGGACAGTTGCGAGTTCCAGACCCTGATTGTGGCGAAGGTCCCCGGGTTCGCTGTCCGGAGCACGGCACCCTCACCGTGCAGGTCCCCTGGGCCGAGCCCTACGGACGTTTCACCAAGCGCTTTGAGCGGCTGGCGATCGACCTCTTGCAGGAGTGTTCGATCCGCGCGGTCTGTGAGGGGCTGCGGATCAGTTGGGACGAGGCCGATGGGATCAAGCAACGGGCCGTGGCGCGGGGGTTGCTTCGCAAGCAGACCCAGCCGGTGCGGCGCTTGGGGGTGGACGAAAAGAGTGCGGGCCGGGGACAGAACTACGTCACCGTGGTGGCGAACTTGGAGCCCGGGCGTTCGGCCACGGTGGAATACGTGGGCGACGGACGCACCCAAGAGACGCTGGAGGCCTATTGGCAGGGGCGTTCCCGGAACATCGGGCGGCGGTGGAGGCGGTGGCGATGGACCTGTGGGCGCCGTACTTCCAAGCGACGGTGCAACACGTGCCCGAGGCGGCCCGTAAGATCGTCCACGACCCTATCACTTGAGCCAGATGTTGGGGCGGGCGGTGGACCGGGTGCGTCGGGCCGAGCACCGGGCGTTGAGCGCGGCGGGCGACGAGCGTCTGGCGGGGACCAAGTACGTGTGGCTTTATGGCTGGGAAAACCTCCCCCGGCCCACCAGGAGCGCTTCGATCAGTTGCGCGGCAGAAACTCAAGACCAGTCGCGCCTGGGCGATCAAGGAAATGTTCCGCGACTTCTGGGCCAGCCAGAGCGTCGAGGAAGGGAAGGAGTTCTTCCACTCGTGGTACAGTTGGGCGATCCGCTCGCGCTTGGGCCCCATCAAGGAGGTGGCCCGGAGCTTCAAGAAGCACTTGGACAATATCGTGACCTACTTCACCCATCGGATCAGCAACGCGGCCTTGGAAGGGTTGAACAACCGCATCGCCGGCCTGGTCAAGAAAGCCTTCGGCTATCGGAGCCGGGAACGGTTCAAAACAGACATCCTCTTCCATCTGGGAGGCCTCGACCTCTATCCGCGGTAATGCAAAATCCCCCGCAGATCCCGGAAGAGGCCGTTAAACGAACCCCTCGGAAGCCAGTGAGGGGACAACCGACAGCCGAACCTGACAGAAGGTGGTGAAGGCTCGTAGGCCCGGGGGATGAACCATCGGATGAACCCGGGCCGTCGGCGGGGTAAGGGTAGCGGCATGGACGTACCACGTGGATCCAGGCAAAGAAGGGAAGGTGAGGCGGACGGCCCTTGGGGGCAAAGACCGCCCGGGATAAACCATAAACCGGGCGGAGTCCGCCAGACTGGCGCATCGGGCCGTAGTAGCGTTTGCAGGTGCGGGGATGATAAACCGCGCTGAGCCAAGGGCCTGTGGGCAGGGTCGGCTTGGTGGGTCGGGGAAGCTGTAAGGCGATTGCTCCGCGAGGAGCTACCAACGCCTGGACGTAGGCGGGACTCGACTGGCGAGCTGAACGGGTGTCAAACCGCCTGGGCGGGAAGGTCATTCGGTAGAAGACCCTGCTTCCAACCGTACTGGGGAAAACCCACCGTACGGAATGACTGGAGGGGGAGGAGGGAAACGTGAGGGCTTTGGGCCCTGCGCGCGCCCTCCTCCCACTCGACTGACAACGCGAAACCATTTGCCAGCCCAGTCAGACTTCAAGCTGTGTCCAGAGATGAAAACAATCCCCATACCTCCGCCGACCGTCCTGGTCAGCAAGCGCGGTGTACGCGGTGGGAGGGCGAGTGCCCAGGAAACTCCATGGCAACGCCGGCGGTGTCTATCGGCTCGAACGTTCGACGGATCTGATCCGCTGGCTGCTGGTCTGGACCGACACCCTCACCGGGACCACGTGGGAATGGATCGAAGGCGCGGACGCACCCATCCCCCGGTTCTGCCGCGCGGGGGCACCTTGAGACAGGCAACCGGACCACGCGAACACATGGCAGAGTAACACCGATCGAAGTACGACGGGTTCTGCCAGACAAGCAGGCGAAGGGTGAATCGCCTCGCCTCGGACACCCCCCCCCGCAGGCTCCACGCCATTTCGTCCCAGCCAGCAACCGTCAGGCATCTGCACCGCCAGCACGGGTTGGGGAGCGTGACCGGTGCTGCAGGAGGAGGCGCAGCGCTGCCCCCAGCATCACGCGGGCAAGGGCCAGCCGGGCGTCGTCGAAGAACGTGTAGAAGACGGGCACCACCAGCAGGGTGAGGAGCGTTGCGGTGCTCATGCCGCCAATCAGCGTCAACCCAAAGCTTTTGTAGCTGAGGCCCGATGTCACTCGCCGGCTGCACCGTCAGGGGGAGCATCCCGATGATGGTGGTGAGCGACGTCATGGCAATGGGGCGAAAGCGGCGGTCTGCCGCCCGCAGCAAGGCTTCGCGCCGGCTCAGTCCCTCCGCGCGCAATCGACTGACGTAGTCCACCAGCACGATCCCGTTGTTTACCACCACGCCGATCAGCAGCACGCCGCCCACCGCGCCGAGGTAATCGATGTCCTTGCCCGTAACCCAGTGGATCCATGTCACCCCAATGCCGGCCAGAGGAATGGTGAGGATGATGGAGAGCGGCAAGACGAAGCTCTCGAAGAGAAAGCCCATCAGCAGATAGATGAACACGACCGAGATCGCGGCGGCGTAAGCCATGTTGGCGAGTTCCTCGTTGACCGTCTGCACCTGGGCCGTGCCGAACGTGACACCTTCGGGCAGGTCGACCTGCCGCTGGAGGGCCTGCAGGCGCGGCCGCGTCTCCTTGGCCTCGTCGGGCTTCAGCTCGACCGTGACATTCCGGGTGATGCGTTTGTTGGACCGGAAGATTCCCTTGGGCGTCTTGAGCGGACGCTGTTCTGTGAGGGCCGACAAGGGGATCGCCTCGCCCTCAGCGGTTGGCACCTGGAATCCGGCCAGCGTGGTGAAGCTCTGCCGGTCCCGCTCCTGGAACCGGATGCGGACGGGGATCTCGCGCCCTTCGTAGTTGAACTTCGGCAGGGCGGTGCCCCGGAGCGCGTAACCCACCAGACCGGCGATGACCTCCGGACTCACGCCGCTCAGCGTTGCGCGGTCCCGGTCAATGACCAGCGCCATTTCGCTCGGGGCCGGCGCCTCCCCTTCGCGGATGCCCAGCACACCCGGCATCGCTCGCAACCGGGGCTCAAGCCGCTCGGCGACATCATCCAACAAGGCCGCGTCGTCCCCCTCGAACTGGAACACGAACACATCGCGTTCCTTGGCTTCCTCTCCCCCGTTTCTCCTGTCCGGTGAACAGCTTGAGGCCCGGCTTCTTCGGAAACTCGGCCAGCAACTTCTCGCCGACCGCTTTCGCGGTAAGGCGGTTCTCGCGATCCTTGTCGAACCAGGCCTCGATGCTCCCGCCGCGGGGAAACACCAGGGTGAAGTACCCTTTGAAGCCGTATTCCGCCTGCCGGGCCTCGAGCACTTCCTCGACGGCGGCGAAGTACTCCTTCAGTTCGTCCAGGCTGTACTCGGGCGGCGATTGGACCCGGATGCGGAACGAGGTCTGGTCCGTTTCCTGTTGGCTGACGAACTCGACCTTGCGGAAGGCCACGCCGGCCGTCAGCGCGAACACCACGGCCAGCACGAGCACCAGGTCCAGGCGCCGCTCGAGGAAGACGGCGAGCACCCGGTTATAGGCGTGGTTCAGCCGCTCGAAAGTCAGCGCGTAGAAGCGCCGCAACACCGCGTTGATCCGCTCGTGCACCGCCCGCAGCCAGGACGTGCGTCGGTGCAATCCGTCCGCGGGCAGTGTCAGGTACACGCTCAGCGGGATGAACACCAGGGCCACGAAGAGCGAGGCGAGCAACGACACCGAGATGGGCAGTGCCAGCCGCACGAGGAAGAACTGGCCCTGACCCTCCACCAGCGACACCGGCACGAACACCACCATCGTGGTCAACGTTGCCATCGTGATGGCCAACGCGATCTCCGCCGCCCCGCGGACACACGCCTCCCGGCGCGGCACGCCCTCGTGGTGGAGCCGATGGATGTTCTCCGCCACCACAATCGAGTTGTCCACCAGCATCCCCACGCCGATCACCAGCGCCAGCAGGGTCAGGATGTTCAGCGTCTCGCCCACGAAGAACATCGCCACGAGCGCGATCAGCAGCGACAGCGGGATCGACAGGGTGATGATCGCGGTCAGGCGTACCCGGCGCAGGAACACAAACAGAATCAGGGCGGCAAACCCGCCGCCAATCAGCCCGCCCTGGACCAGATTGAACAGCGACTCAAGCACGACGCTGCCCTGGCTGAAGAGCATCTCCATGTAGATGGCGCTCAGCCGTGGGTTCTGGCGCATCTCGGCCAGGGCCTCATGCAACCGGCGCGACACCTCGACGGTGTTCGCCTCGCCCTCCTTGAACACCACCACCGCGACGGCCGGGCGGCTGTTGACGCGCACGGCGTAGCGCTTCTCGGGCTCGTCGTAGGTGATGCGGGCGATGTCCTTCAGCCGCACCGTGGGAGTCAGGCGCCGTTCCTCAAGCTGCTGGATGGAGGTGTAGGTCGCCACCGACCGCAGCAACCACTTCCGCCCGCCGTCCCGGACATGCCCGCTCGCCAGGGTGAAGTTGTCGCCGCTCAACTCGCGCGCGAGTTGATAGAGGTTCAGCCCGTTGCCCTCGGCGAGCGTGCGATCCACCTCGATCAGGAACTCCTTCTCCTCGAGCCCGTCCACCGTGACCTTGGCCACGCCGTCGATCCGCTCAAGCGGCTGCAGCACCTCACGCTTGAGCAGGCTGTAATAGTCCGTGAGCCCGGGGTCGTAGGCCATGCCGATCACGGCCACCGGAATCCCGGCGGCGTCCTCCTTGAAAATGAACACGCGATCGGCGTCGTCAGGGAACTCGACCCGGGCCCGCTGCAGCCGGTCACGGACTTCGCGGTAGGCCACGTCCATGTCGGTGCCGGACTTGAACTGGATGAACAAGCTGGCGCCGTTGACGGTGGACATCGAGTTCAACCGTTCCAGGCCCCGGACGGTGCTGACTTCCTCCTCGAGTGGGCGGGTGATCTCGTCCAGCACCTCCTGCGTCGGGGCGTTTGGCCAGGGCACCCACACGTGCAGGAACGGACCCGTGTAGCCGCGCGGGAAGATCTCGAGGGGGGATTCCCACCGTGGCCACGATCCCGACCACCAGAATGCTGAGAAGCAGGACGAGCACGGTGATGCGGCGCCGGAGGCTGAACTCGGTCAACCCGCCCGCCAGTCGTCCCGCCTGGTCGCCGGACGTATCCATGGCCGATCACGTTTGCGGCACCGCGGCCGGCGCGGGCACCCCGCCCAGCACCCGATCCCGCAGTCCGTCCACCACGTGGTACACCAGGGGAATGACCACCAGCGTCAGCCCCGTCGAAACCGTCAGCCCGCAAATCACCGTCAGCGCCATCGGCGTCCGGATCTCGGCGCCGTCGCCCAGGCCCAACGCCATCGGCAGCAGGCCCAGCACCGTGGTGGCCGTGGTCAAGAGGATCGGGCGCAGGCGCACCCGGCCGGCCGTCACGATGGCTTCGCGCCGATCCACCCCCCGCCGTTTGAGGGTATTCGCATAGTCCACCAGGACGATCGCGTTGTTCACCACGATCCCCGCCAGCAGAATCAAGCCGAGGAACACCACGATGGACACGTTCACCCCCAGCACCCACAGCCCCAGAATGCTGCCAGAGAATGCCAGGGGCACCGTGAGCATGATGATGAGCGGCTGCACCAGCGACTCGAACTGCGCCGCCATGATCACGTACACCAGGAACAGGCTCAGCCCGAGCGCCAGGTACAGGCTTCCCTGACTGCGCTCCCATTCCTCGTTCTGACCCGCAATCCGGTACCGCACGTCCGCGGGCCACGCCATGCCGGTCCGCAACGCCTCATCGATCCGCCGCACCGCCCCGCCCAACGAACCGGCTGCCAGGTTCGCCCGGATCAAGGCCACCCGCTGCCCGTCGATCCGCCGGATCTCGCTTGGTCCCTCCCCAGCCCCAGCGTCGCCACCGCCGCCAGCGGGATGGACTGATCGGCGCCCGGATTCACGACCAGCCGCCCGACGTCTTCCAGTTGTGCCCGGTCCCGTTCCTCGAGCCGCACCACCACCGGCACGCGCCGGTCTTTGAGGTTGAAGCGCGTGGCCTCGAATCCCTTCACCAGGTCCCGCACCTGCCGCGCCACGGTCTGCAGGTTGAGCTCGTGCACCACCAGCCGGTCCCGATCATACACAATCTGGATCTCCGGCGCCCCCCGGCGCAGGGTGGTCTCGACATCCGCCAGCTCCGGCACCCGCGCCAGCACCTGTTCGGCCTCGCGCGCCAACCGCTTCAGCACCTCGAGATCGTCCCCCTCGATCTCGACCAGCAACGGCGTCTCCGCGCTGAACAACACCGGCCGCACCACCCGCAACTCGAGGTCCGGCACGTCGGCAAAAGCCCGCCGCAGCCGCGCCAACACCCGCTCCTCGGTGCCCACCGGGTCGCGCCCCGACTCGAGCACCACCTTGAACCGCGCCGAGTGCTCGCCTTCGTCCGACCGCTTCAGGTTCCGCACGTCGTAGCCGAAGCTCACCAGCAACGTGCGGATCGACGCCCGGTCCGCCAGGATCGCCTGCTCGACCCGCCCGAGGATGTCCTGGGTCTGCTCGATGGGCGTGCCCACCGGCAGGTTGACCTCGAAGGTGAACTCGCCCTGGTGCACCTCGGGCAACAACTCCGTCTCGAGCCGTCGTCCGGCCTCCCACGTCACCCACCCGATCAGCACCACGCCGCCCAGCACCACCGCCGGACGATCCAGCACGCCCTGAATCAAGCGTGGGTAAAAGTTCGTGACCCGCTCCACGCCGGCCCCCACCACGCGCGCTACCGGCACTACCAGGTACCGGCCCAAACCGGCCAGCGCCGGCACCAGCCCGCGCCGGACCAGCGCGTTCAACGCCATCAGCAGCAGCATCGCCACCGCCCCAGCAGCTCGAAAACCGTCCCCACGACCAAGCGCAGCGCAAGCCACGGCGCCGCCATGTAGCGCCACCTCACCGGAGTCTCCCGCCACGAAACCCGAAAGTTCCCCCACGCCGAAAACCACCGCCGCGGCCCTGCCCCCGGCTTCCTGCGGCACGGGCGGACGCCGGCTCGCCAGCATCGGCACGAAATAGACGGCCACCGCGAGGGACGCCAGCAGCGAGATGACCACCGCCAGGCTCAGGTCACCAAACGCCTGCCCGGCGATGCCCTCGACAAACACCATCGGCAGGAACACCGCCACCGTCGTCAGGGTCGAGGCCACCACCGCGCTCTTCACTTCCTGCGTCCCCGGATGGCCGCCGCCACCACATCGTCGCCCTCCTCCCGGCATCGAAAGATGGATTCCAGCACCACGATGGATGAGTCCACCAGCATGCCCACCCCCAACGCCAGCCCGCCCAGCGACATGATGTTCAGCGACACCCCCAGCAGGTTCAGCGGCGCGAACGTGATCAGCAGCGACATGGGAATGCTTACGCCGATGATCGCCGTCGTCTTGAGGTCGCGCAGAAACAAGTACAGCACGGCCACCGCCAGCACCCCGCCGAGGATCGCCGTGTTGCGCACCTCCCGGATGCTGCTCTCGATGAAGCCCGACCGGTCCGCCACCACCTGCAGCACCGCCCGTTCGTCGCGATACAACCGCTGCGCCAACCCCGTTGGTCGCATCCGTCCCGGCCCCGGCCGGTCGGCCGCCTCGGTTCGGTCCAGGGGTCCCACGGCCAACTGCACCGCCTTCGCCAGGGCCACCAGGTTCGCGTCCGCTTCCTTGTAGATGTCAATCTGGACACTCTCGCGCCCGTCGGTGCGCGTGATCATGTCCCGGTCCTTGTGCGCCCGGACGACCCGCGCCACGTCCCGCACCCGCACCTCGCGATCCTCCCAGCGCAGCAGGACGGTCTCGCCGATCTCTTCGAGCTGGGTGTACTCGTTCAGCGTGCGGACCATATACTCGGCGCGACCCTCCTTGAGCGTGCCCCCGGCGACGTTGATGTTCTCCTGCCGCAGCCGGTCAATCACCTGCTGCACCGAAAGCCCCGCCCGCACAATCGCCGGCTGATCGAGCAAGACGTGGTATTCCTCCTCGAGGCCGCCCCGGACACGGACCGCCGCCACGCCCTTGATCGGCTCGAGCGCCCGTCGCACCTGGAGGTCGGCGATGCGCCGCAACCGCCGCAGTCCCGCCTCGCCTTCGAAGCGATCCCCTTCCCCGGAGAAGCTCAGCTCGAGAATGGGATCCAGCGCCGGATCGAAGTGCAGGATGAGCGGCCGCTCCGCCTCGCGCGGCAGGAAGACCAGGTCCAGCTTCTCCATGACCTCCTGCGTGGCCTTGGACATGTCTGTCCCCCAGAGGAACTCGAGGACCACATCGCTCAGGCCCGCCCGGCTGATGCTGCTGAGCTTGCTGAGACCGCCAATAACGCCGAGGGCCTCCTCGATGGGGCGGCTCACCTCGTTCTCCACCTCCTCCGGCGCCGACCCGGGATACTCCGTGCGCACCGTGAGCGTCGGGTAGGTCAGCTCCGGCATCAGGTTCAGCGGCAGCCGTTGGAACGAGAAGAAACCGAAAACGACGGCGGCCAGAAAAACCATCAAGACCGCCACCGGCCGGCTGGTGGTGAAGTGCGTCGGCCCCGGGGCACCCATCAGCTCTTGGTCTTGGGGCTCGAACTGGCCACGACCGGCTTGGCCGCCGCCGCGGCGTCGGCGGGATCTGGATCGCCTGGCAACCGGACCTTGGCACCGTCTCGCAACCCCGTCTGGCCGGCGACCACCAGGAGGTCGCCCTCCGTGAAACCCTCGGCGGGCTCGACATGCAGCTCATCCCCCATGCGCGGGCGGACCAACACGCGCTGGACCACGCGCTCTTCCCCAGGCGGTAGGCAAAGATCTGGCCACCGTCGTGCACCAACGCCCGCTTTGGGATCAACAGCGCCTGCGCGTTGGCCGCCGTCACCAACTCGACCGTCACGTACATCCCCGGCCGCAGCGCGCCGACGTCACGGAATGCCACCGTCACCTTCACCGTCCCCGTCTTCCGCTCGACGACCGGCGCGATCCGCTGCACATAGCCTTGATGTTCCTGGCCCGGCAACGCGGTGGCCACCACCCGCACCGGCTGGCCCACCCGCAGGTTCGGCAGTTCGCTCTCGGGCAGGTAGACGCGCGCAACAATCGAGTTGAAGTCCACCAGATCGAACAGGTGCTGGTTCACGTTCACCAGGTCGCCCTCTTTCACCAGCCGCAGCGTGACAGTGCCGGCGATGGGGGCCACCACCCGGGTGTAGTCGAGCTGCCGCTGCGCGTCCTCGAGCGCCAGCTCCAACTGCCGCAGCTCGAACTGGCTGTCGGAATGAACCTGTTCGCTGACCAGCCGCTGCGCGTACAGTGCCTCCAAGCGCGCGAATTCCCGCCGCGCCCGCTCCACATTTCCTCGCGCCTTTTCCACCTGCGTCGTCTGGATGTCATCCTCGAGCTGCACCAACACCTGGCCCGGCTCGACCCGATCCCCCTCCTCGACCAACAGCTTGGTCACCCGGTTCGCCGTGCGCGCGAACACCCGCACCTCCTGTTCCGCCTCGAGGTGCCGCGAAGTCTTTTGCACCGCCTCGATGGCCCCGCGCCGGATGGCCGCCACCTCCACCGGCACCGCCATCACGGCTGCGTCCGGCGCCGGGTTGTCTGCCGACTTGCCAAACGGCCGTTTCGTGCAGCCGCTTCCGGCCAGCCACACCACCGCCATCCCCGCTGCCAACCAGCGAATCCCCGGTTTCAAGTTTAGTGTTCCGCGCATGCAGAGATGCCGCCACGGTGGCGGCGATGAGGATTGGACACGGCAACCACCCCGGAAGTTTCAGCAAATCTTGCGCTTGTCCACCGCCACTCGAGGATCCGGCGGGTGTCCTTTCGCACCTTGAACCCCTCGCCCAGCCGCAATCCCTCGACCCAACAAACCCCGCCGTCGGCCGCCACCGCCACCACGCGCCGGTGCCGCTCAAGCCGCGGGACCCGGGCGTTCGTGAACAGGTCCTGGAGCTTCGCCGGCCGCTCGAACCCGCTGGGCTGGAACCGATCACCCGGCTGCCAGTGGCGCAGCACCAGGGTCTCTCCGACCCGATCCGCGTCCAGCCATTCCTGGCCCGGCACGCCCTTCGGCACCTCCTCCAGCCTGGCCGTCCAACGTCGCCGCGACCATGAAACCGCGAGCCCGCCGAACTCGATCCGCCCCTTCCGCCCCTTGATCGGCACCGTAACATGGTCAGTGACAAACGCCGCGCGCAAGGGAGCGCCGGCCACAAGCTCGCCCGTCATTGTCCGCCAGACTTGCCGGCCTGGTGGGACCGTGATGCTCCTTCCCGCCGCCTGCCGCAGCCGCTCGACCCACTCGAACGTCGGCTCGATCCCCAACGAACGAAGTTGCTCGTGGATCACGCGCCGCTGCACGGCCACAGCCAGGCGTTCGAACCGGGGACGCCGCGCCCCCGCCAGCCACCGGTGTGCGGCGGCGCCGACGAACGCCGTTTCCTCGCCCAGCACCGCCATCAAACGCGTTACCGTCGTCGCGAGGGCCGGCTGGAGCGTCCGACGCAGCAGCGGGAGGAACTGGTGCCGGACGCGGTTGCGCGGCGTGTCGAGGATCCGGTTGCTCGCATCTTCCCGGAACGCGATGCGGTGGCGCCGGGCATACGCCGCGAGTTCCGCCATCGGGACCTCCAGGCACGGCCGGACCAGCAGCACGTCGGCTGCGGCCGGAGAAGGGCTCGCGAACTTCATCCCGGCCAACCCGTCGACCCCGGCACCGCGGAGCACCCGCAGGAAGAACGTCTCAACCTGGTCGTCCGCGTGATGGCCAAGCACGACCTTCGCCGCGCCCACCGCCTTCGCCGTGCGGGCCAGGAAGGCGTGCCTCAACCGGCGCGCCGCCATTTCCACGGAAACCCCCTCGTTCCGCGCCACCCGCCGCACGTCCGCCTCCTCGAGCCGACACGGCCAGCCGCGTCGCGCCGCCATGTCCTGGACCAGCCGGGCGTCGGCATCGCTGGCGCGGCCGCGGAGCCGATGGTTGAAGTGCGCCACCGTCAGCCGCCAGCCTCCGGTCGGCGCCAGGCGGCTGAGGACGTCGAGCAACACCATCGAATCGCGCCCCCCCGACACCGCCACCACGACCGCCTCGCCCGGCACAAGCAAGCCCTGGGCACGGATCACGTCGTGCACCTGCCGCACCAAAGAGTCTGGCCTGGCCGCGCGGGGCTTCACTTCGGCCAACCCACGGCCTGCGCCATGATGATGGACTGACGTTCGCCGAGCTGCATCGCGCGGGCCAACGGCTCACGCGGCAGCTCATGCACCACCGTGCCCAAGCCCGCCGCCGCGCAGTACAGGGAGATATTCTGCGCGATGGCGCCGGCGTCGAAAACCGCGTAACGCTGCGCGTCGGCCTCGGCCGTGTCCTTGAACCGCGCGAAGTCCGCCACCAACACGAGCGCGACTGGTGCGACGCGGGCGAATTCCTGGCCGCTGGTCAACCCGCGCAGGTCTTCGCGGGCCACCTGGCGGAGCCGGTGCGTCTCGGCCTCGTACCGATAGAGTCCCTCGACCAGGGCGACGTACACGTCGATCTCCTGGGCGTTCTTCGCGGTGGGGACCGTGCGTTTGCCTTCGCCGGGCCGGTTGACGCCGCACGCTGCCCACAGCAGATCGGACAACATTTGGTCCCCGAGCGCATCCGGCTTGAATTCCCGCGTTGTCCGGCGTTGCTCCAGGGCCTGCATGAGCGACGTCCCCCAGCGCGATTCGGCGGTGGCAGAATCCGGTCGCGCAAGGCCTCCCCGGCCCCTCCCACCGTCGCCGCCTGCCAGGCGGAGAGGAGCACGCCCAGCCAGCACGTCCGCACCATCCAGAGCTTTCTCATACGGGCGAGGCTACCCGTGCCGGCTCCGCATGCAAGCGAGCGGGAGCTGCGCACCGCCCTACAAACAGCCCAGATTAGCGATCCCCACCCTTGAATCCTCCGCAGATTGCGAACATCGGGAATTGGGAGGAGGGGATCTGCGCCTTCCCCGAATCCCCTATGTTCGTAATCGGCGGAGAACCCCCACCGGCTGAATCCTCCGCCTTACGGCACCAAAAGCAACCGGTAGAAACGCTGTGCGTGCCAGGTCGTGTCCGGATCCGTCACCCGCAATTTCCCTCCCTGCCCGCGATGGGTGCTGATCGTTTCCCAGACCACGAGATCGCTCGAGGCTTCCAGCCGATACCCGGCTCCGTCCGCCGTGTCGAACGTGATCTCCCAGCCGTCGTCGGTGCGCGTCACCGACGCGTCGATCCGCGGCATGTGGTCGGTGAGGATGACGCTGGCGGCCGGCAGCGACTCGACCTCGAACCCGCCCTCCAGCGCAACTTGCGCCGGATCGACCGTGACAACGAGTGCTTGCCCTGCCGGCTGCGCCAGTCGCTCGAAGGTCACCTCGGCCAGCATTCCGGTTGTGCCGGGCCACACCTGGGCACCGGCGGCGGCGAAGCTCAGCCGACCCGCGGCCTCGTCCGGGTTCCACAGCGCCACCGACCCGGGCGGAACCGCTTCGCCGGTGCGGTAGCCAGGTTCCCCTGCCAGCCGCAACGCGTTTGCCGGATAGTTCAACGTGAACGCCACGCCCGACGTGGTGGCCGGCGCTTCCGCCAGATTCACCCGCACAACCAGGCGTGCTCCCGGCCACACCACCGTCGTCGAAGCGATGAGGTTGAGCCGGGCGTTTGACGCTGCACCGGCATCCGCGAAGGACGCCGTTCGAACCTGAGCCGGGGCCATGGACGTGGCGAGGCGAACAAGCCGACCGGGCGCGGGGGCCGGGTCCAAACCGACCAGCACGCGCAGGATCTTCACCACATCACCCGAATCCAGGTCCAGGTTCTGGTTGAGATCGTTGAGAACCACGTCCCAGGCGCGAGGCAGGTCGAGCCGGGCGATGAGCCGCTGGATCAAGGTGGCGTCTCCCACATCGAGTGCGCCGTTGCCGTTGGCGTCGCCGACGAGTTGGCGCGGCTGGATCTCCAGGGTCAGAGGTTGACCCAGGTTCCCGAACGCCAGCGGGGTGCCCTCGCGATCAGCCACATCGAGCACCTGGGATTCGAGACGCGCCATCGTCAGACCCGGCACGCTGCGCGCCCGCAAAGTCAGCGTGGCCAGCGGCTGACGTCCGGCGGGCAGCACCGCCCCGGGCAGCGAAAGGGTGGCGCGCACCTCACCGGCGGTTCCATCGCTCACCTGGGCGAGCGCGCCGGCGAGCAACACACCCGGCGCCCAGCTCAACGCCGGATCGCGGAACTGCTCCGGATCGTAACGGACCACGAAGGTCAGCCCGCTCACCTCGCCCGGACTGCGGAACGCGAGCGGGGCCTGGACCCGGCGCCCTTCACGAACGGGATCGACCGCATCCCACTCGATCACCCGCAGCGGTTCCCAGACGGCGACGACCTCGGCCTGGCTCGCGTTGCCCGCCGCGTCGGTGGCGTGGATCACCAGGCGGTTGTCGCCCGGCAGGAGGCGTCGCCCGGCCACTTGGAACCGGCCTTCGCCGTCCAGGGTCAGCAGCCCTTGATTCGCCCCGTTCCACTCCCAGCGCACCTCGCCGAGCGCGATCGCGTCGGTCACCTGGCCGGTGAGGCTGAAGCGCTCGTCCGGCGTCGTGCCGGCCAGGGGCGAACTCACCGTGACCACCGGCGGCTCGGCTTCCCGCTCCAGGCGAAACGACTGGATCCCGAACAGTTGGGCGGGCGGGCTGGCCGGTTCACCGGCGCCGCCCGTGACCAGCGTGAGGACGGCGGACCGGCCCGCCTTGCCGCCGGCACGGTAGGCCTGTTCGTAACTGGCTCCGCGGGCGCTTTCCCAGGCCCGCACCTGCACGTGAGCGGTACCGCCAGGAGCAACCATCGGCAGGGTCACCACATTGCCCCCTGGCCCCTCTGCACATAGCCGGCGCCGCCTCCCGGGAGGAAAGGCACCACGGGCCCCACGGGCACGAGGGCTCCGGCGTCGATCCCGGCGTAGAGCTGGGCGAAGAAGTCCGGCCCCGCCAGGCGCGTGACACCGTCCGCGTCGAGCACCGGCGCATCGAGGGCGTCCATGACCCGATTATCCAAGACCACCGTGCCGCCCGGCGCCAGCGGCTGCACTTCGACGATGGCGGGCATGGACATGACCGAACCCGCGTCGTTGCTGACCGTGACGGTGTAGGTGCCGGCGTCCGTCAACGCGAGGGCGGACCAGTTCAGCCAGGCAGTGTTGGCGCCGGGGACGAGCTGGCCGTTGTGCCGCCATTCGTATGCGAAGGGAGACGTCCCGGCCACGGTCACGGAGAGGGCGGCCGCTTCCCCTTCGCGCTGGGCAATGCTGATCGGGCCGCTGGTGACGCGAGGGGCGATGGGCGCATCGACCACGGTCAGGACCGCGTGCGCGCTCCCCCGCGAGCCATGCGCGTTCCGGACCAGCACGCTGTAGAACCCGGCCTGGTTCTTCTGGACGTTGCTCAGCCGCAGCACCGGCCCCGTCTCGCCTGGCAAGGCCGCGGCGCCAAACCGCCACTGGTAAGTGAAGGGTTCCGTGCCCGTCACTTCGACGGCGAACACCGCCGTGCCGCCGACGACGATCGTCTGCGACTGCGGTTGCTGGACGATCACCGGTGGCATGGGGCGCGGCACCACGTTCAGCACGGCCGGCTCGCTCGTGGCGGCGCCGTGATCGTTGGCCACCTGCACGGTATAGGCCCCGGCATCGGCGAAGGTAACTGCGGCGAACACCAGCTCATGGCCCAAGGCACCGGCGATCTCGACGCCGTCGCGGAACCACCGGTACGTCAGTGGCGGGGTACCCTTGGCGAGCACTTGAAAGGCGTACGCGTCGCCCTCGTAGACGGTCGCGCCCACCGGTTGACGGACCAGCGTGGGCGCTACAGGCGTCACGGTGTAGCTCGCCTCGACCAGACCGGACACCGGGTTGCGATTGACATAGACCCGCGCCTGGAGCGTGGCCGACTCGAGCAACGTGACGGGTTCACCGGCATAGGCTTCAGAATCCGCGCCCGGCTCCGCTCCATCGCGCGTGAACCGGATCTCGCCGCCCGGGACCGGCGTGGTGAAGGAAACCGCCACTTCACCGGCGTAGATGCCGGAGGTCGGCGTCACCACGAGCAGCGCGGGAACCGGGTCGGGCACCGACTGGCCGTTGGTGGGATCGGTCCGGGCCAGGAACTCCTGGTACGTGTTCGCGCCGTCCTCGTCCACGTCAGCCAACGGGCCCGCGGCGGTCTTGGTGAACCAATCCGCGCCGAAGTACTGCGCGCGCCAGGCTACCGGGATGCCGTCGTTCCAGACGTCCTCGAGATACGTGGCGCTGACGACCTCCGAGGCTGGCAGGCCGTCCAGGAAAACGCGGGCCCTGAGCGTGACCGACTGGGTGAAGGACAGCGGCGCCGTATAACGCGGCGAGGCGGTCGTCGGTTCCGTGCCATCGGTCGTGTAGTGAAGCGCGACATCCTCGAGCGGGGTAATCAAGGTCACGGTGACCGCGCCGCTAAACCATGTGTTCGTCGGCGCAATCCTCAAGGGCGGGAGCTGTTCGACGACCGTGATCACCTGATTCGCGACCACGTTGCGGAGTTCGTTGACGATGCCTGACGGCCACTCGACCCGGACGATCTCCGCCTGGAGGGCGTTCCCCAACCCGAAGGACGCCCCAGGGCCAGCGCTGGACCAACCGGTGCCACTGGTGACCTCTCGCATTTGCCAGGACCCACCAGCAGTAAGGAGGCGCACCTTGGCCCCCACCCCGGAGCGGTTGGAGAGGACACCCACCAGTTGGAGCTTCAGCCAATGATTCGCGTTGCCAGTGTTCCGCAACAGCGCCGAGTCCGGTCCGTAGTTGGCCAGCAACAGGTCAGGGGAATCCGTCGTCGTCATAGTCGCCCCAGGCCGCCCCGATGGCCGACCTCGGGAGGTCTCCAAGCGGCGGCGTGGTCATCCGTTGGAAGGAGCCGTTGCCCAGGTTCCGGTAGAGGAAGTGTGGGGATCCCTGCCAGTTGACCACCAGCAAATCCAGCCAGCCGTCGTTGTCGTAATCGGCCCATGCGCAGCCATTGACCTCAGCCACGTCGGTGGTGATCTCGCCCTCCCTCACCCGCACGAACTGACCGCCGCCGAGGTTCCGGTAGAGGAAACTGGGACCGGAACGGTTACCGACGAACAAATCGAGCCGGCCATCGTTGTCGTAATCCCCCCAGGCCGCCGACACCGAGCCTCCGCCGTCGCTGACCACCACGCCTTCGGTGATGCGCGTGAAGGCGCCCCCACCGTCGTTGCGGTAAAGCGCGTTGTTCTCCTGGTCGGCGTTGGCTACAAACAGGTCTGGGTCTCCATCGCCGTCGTAGTCTCCCCAGGCACAGCCGATTCCAGCGCCGACATCCGTCCCGAGGGGCGGATCGAACACGCGGCGGAAGGTGCCGTCACGCTGATTCCGGTAGAGATGGTTGGCCGCCGAGGTGTTGATGATGAAGACGTCCAGCCAACCATCATTGTCGAAGTCGGCCCACGCCGCCCCGTAGGATTGCTCCGCCCCAACCTGCAAGCCGGAGTCCGTGTTCAGGGTGAACCGGCCCGCGCCATCGTTGCGCCAGAGGGCGGGATCCTGGCCCCGCAGAACGATCAGGAGATCCGGGTCGCCGTCATTGTCGTAATCCCCCCACACGCAGCCGGTAGCGGGCCCGGCGGTGCGCGGCAGTTCACCCTCCGTCACACGGCTGAAGGCACCGTTACCGGCGTTGCGCGCGAGCACACCCGGCTCTCCGTGCATGGCCAGAAAGAAGTCGAGGTCTCCGTCCCCATCGATGTCCGCCCAATCGGCGCCGTGGCTAATCGCCGCGCCGGCCAACACGCCCGTCGCCACCTCCACGAATGACGGCGGTAACGGCTCCGCGGCGGTGAACGTCAGGTGGGCTATGTCTGCGCCGGTGTCTTGATGGCTCGCCAACTGGGCGTCGGCCCCCTCGGCGAAGATGCGCGAGGCACCATCATCAGCGTCGTTAGAGCCGTCCGTCCACAGTTCACCGCCCGTCGAGCGAGATTTGAGTTCGATCAGGAGGTTCCCCCGTGCCGGGTCGTAGCGGAACGGCGTGTGGAAGGGTAGACGGATCTCGAAGGGGTTGGGGCCGCCTGGTACCGCGGCCGATTCACTCGCCACCGTGACGGAGCCGTCCCACACAACCTGGGCGTCGGCCCCCAGATTCTCCTCGAAAACCGCGCTCAGCGCGTCCGGTTGACGACTCGTCGTCGCGAGCCGGATCTGGAGGTCCAGCTCCCGGCTCGGGAAGGGGCTCCGCCCGCGCATCGCGACGGTAACGGAGTTCCTGAATCACCAGCGGATAGTGCGGGAAATGAGCCGCAGCATAGACATTCTGCACCCGCATCGGGCTCCCCAGTCCCCCCCCGTACCCATCGTCTTCCACCGCGGCAAAGCCAGGCGGAAGCACCAGCCCGGGCGGCACCGGCGGCGGGTTGGGAGTGAGCACCGCCGCAACCGTCAGAACTTGATCCGCAGCCACGTCCGTGAATTCCCATACCCGACCCACCGCCGCCCATTCGACGCGGACCACCGCTGCCGCCGTCGCCAGGCCGAGCCCGAACTGGGCGTTGAAGCCCGATGACGACCAACCGTCCCCCACCAACGATTTCGCGCAGTTGCCACTGCTCCTGACCCTCCACGAGCGTCTTGACCCTCACCCGGACGCCGATCGGCGAGCGCACGGCACCCTCCGGCTGCACCTTCACCGTCAACCAGTGATGGCTGTTGCCGCGGTTGCGATACAGTCGACACCCCCCGTGAGCTGGCTGACGAAGAGATCAACGAAGCCGTCCCCGTCGTAGTCCGCCACGCCTACCCCGACGGCTTGGTTGGGGGCGAGGACCGGCAACTCATCCGGCATCTTCGTGAATCGACCCCCGCCGTCATTGCGGTAGAGCAACGAACGACTCGCTTGGTAGTTGGCCACGAAGAGGTCGAGATCGCCGTCGTTGTCGAAGTCGGCCCACGCGCAGCCGTTGGCCTCGCCTGTGTCGGAGGCAAAAGGATCACCGGTCACTCGTGCGAAGCTCCCATCGCCGAGGTTCCGGTACAGGAAGTCCGGTCCTGCGCGATTGGGGATGAACAGGTCCAAGTCCCCATCGTTGTCATAGTCGCCCCAGGCGGCCGAGGTGGAGTAGCCGCCGTCGCTGACGACCGGCCCTGAGGCGACGAGGGAGAACCGCCCTCCCCCGTCGTTGCGATACAGGACGTTGTTCCGGGCCGCGCCATTGGCGCTGAGCAGATCCAGGTCGCCGTCGTTGTCATAGTCACCCCACGCACACCCCACCGAAGCAACCAAGTTGTCGAACAAACCACCCACCTGGCTGAAGCCGCGGCCGCCCTCGTTATGATATAGGCGCACCCGGCTGCCCAGATCCGAGATGAACAAGTCGAGAAAGCCGTCTTGATCATAGTCCGCCCAGGCAACCCCGGTGGTGTCGCCCCCGTCCTGCACCACCACCCCTCCGGTCACACGTTCGAAGGTCCCGTCCCGTCGGTTGTGGTACAGCAGATTGTCCCCGCCACCGCGAACCCCGACGAACAAGTCGGGCCAACCGTCATTGTCGTAGTCCCCCAAGCGCAGCCATGGAGGCTACCGGTCCCCGGCGGGAGCGCGCCCGCGGTCTCTTCGAAGGTTCCGTCCCCTCGGTTTCGGTACAGCCTTCCTCCACCCTCCGCCCCGGCGACGAATAGGTCCTCGTCACCATCCCGGTCGTAATCGCCCCAGGCAACTCCTGCCCATGATCCTTCGGTCGGCAGCCCAACCGACACCGCCTCAAACCACCCGCTCGCCCAGACCCGGGCTGTTCCAGCGCAAGCCAGGGCGCATACCAGCACAAGGACTCGAGCGGCAGACGGGGACGCAAGGGTAGCTTTCATGGGAACAGGAACTCCTTGGGTAGCTTTCATGGTCTTACGGGCGCGCTATGGTGACCTTCTCATCAGCAAACAGCAACAAGAAGCTAGCAGATTTCCTACCATCTTCTCCGCCCCAAAACCGTGAATCCTCCTCCCTCGTGCGGTGGATCACCACGCCTGCACGACAAGCCGTCGCAGGTATGCTTGCGGGACTCCGTCGCCAACGACAACGGGTTGTCGCTCTCGCGCGTACCCCGTAGAGCGGGGACGCAGGTCCCTCGGCAGCGCAGCCACGAGGAAACCTACCCCTTCCCGTAAAACACGCGCAGGCACCAGCGGGCAAACCAGGCCGGGAACCACCGGCGACCCAACACCTCCGCCCCGCGCCGTGCCACCTGTCGCAACAACGGGACAGTCACAAACCCCCGATACGCCGGCTGCCCCAGGACCACCCGCAGCAACGGCATGCCCAGCGTGCCCAGAATCCCACTGTCCCGAATCCGCGGCCGAACGTCAGCACAAGACTCCGCCAACAGCAGGTCCAGCATCCGGGCCAGCACGGCGCGGCGTTCCGCGGCATTCCGCGCCGTGTGGTAGTAGGAGCCCGCACTCAGATTGAACTCGGCCAGCACCTCGGGCAGATGGCACATGCCATGGCGGAACCCCACCACGTAAGCGCCAAAGAAATCGCAGTACCAGCGCAGTTCCGGCACCCAGCCGCCCGCCTCCACCAGCGCGGTCCGCCGGAACAGCGTGTTGGGCCCCGAGATCGCCAGCCGCCCGCGCCGCCCCAGTGCCACCATCGCCTCCGGCGTGAGGTAGCCCGCCTCGCCCGGCATGCCGGCCCCGAAAGTCCAGGCCAAGCCAGACGCCTCGCAGCGCCACTCGGACAGGCTGCTGCACAGCCCGGCCTGCGGATGCTCCCGCAGCAGCGTGAGCGACCGTTCCAGGAGGCCGGGCCGCACCTCGTCGTCGGCCGCTGCAAAGAGGACATAGTCGCCGCGCGCCCGTGCCAAACCCCGGTTCATGCTGGGCACCACGCCGAGGTTGCGTTCGTTGTCGAGGACCTCGATCACCGGATGTTGGCGGGCGAGCTCGCGCAGGACCTTCAGGCTTTCATCCGTCGAACCGTCATTCACCACCACGATCTCCACAGGCCGAACGGACTGGCGGAGGAAGGCGTTCAGCGATCGCGGCAGGTAGCGCGCGTGGTTGTAGTTGGGAATGACCACCGAGACCGACGGCAGCGTCGCGTCACCCACGGCAGGCGGGGCAGGATCCCGAGTCATCGCGCGAAAGCGTGCGGGCCGGTCCCGCGGAGGACAAAGGGCAAAGCAAGGCGGGATCGCAGCGCCGCAACGAAAAGCGGTGCTGGAAGACGCCGCACTCCAAACGCTTCGCGATCCGCCCACCGCCGGGCGAGCGCGGCCATCCGTTGCCTTTCGCGTGTTTCGCGGTGCCCCGTCGTTCCGCGCCGTATTTCGTTCCTCACCGCGCGGTGGCCACCGGCCAGACCCAATCGCGACCCCCCGTGAGCGTAGACGGTTCGCCGGAGGGCACTGCCGCCGCCGCCACGCCGCCGTCATCCTGACCGTCATCGCCCACCGAGTAGAGGAGATACGTTCCGTCTGCCCGCGCGTGATAGCGAATCGGCTTCCCGTCCTGGTAGTCCACCGGAACCGCCGCGAGGAACTCCGGCACCAGCGCGGCGAGGTCCGCAGGCAACCCGCCGTGGCGCAGTTCATGGCGCTTCAATGCCACCGCTGCCACGACCATCGACCGCAGGGTTTCCAGCTCACAGGCCGCGGCCACGAGCGATTCGAGCTT
The DNA here is from genome assembly GCA_027493615.1 of Verrucomicrobiota bacterium. GTDB lineage: Bacteria > Verrucomicrobiota > Verrucomicrobiia > Limisphaerales > J093 > DSVZ01. The sequence goes on along the minus strand of JAOSKK010000008.1, from coordinate 38,691 downwards.
GGGCAACAGGGCCTGCGAAGCGCAATAACGCACCCGGTCGAGGGCGGCGCCGGATTCTCCCAGGCTCCGGGCAGCGGACCGGAAAGGCGCAACCGGCCGGGCGCCGCGCTTCGCCCACGCCTTGGCGGCGGCGACAGAACGCTCCGCAGCAATCAAGCGCACCCGCTCGATCGCCTCCTGCATGCTCCGGCAATAATGCAACTCGTCCTGGTCCAACCAGGCAACGCGCCAGGCAATCCCCGCCGGAAAGACCGCCAGCTCGACGGCGCGGCTGCCAAGACGTTGCCACCGTCCCTGATCCGGGGTCGAGGGCGCACCAACTGACGGGACCGCCATACTCCGATGAAGGATCAAGTGCGGGGCGTTTCGGAGCGCCGTACCCAGGTCTTCGCGCAGCTTGTCAAACGTCGCGGCACCTGTGCTGGCCCGCTCGGCCGCCAGGCCGAGGGCGGTCTCCTCGAGGAACCACTTGCGCTCCCAGGCAGTTTGCAGCGCGGCCAAGGGGGCGTCCGTCCAGCCGGTCGCCTGCAGGGCCTGCCAGGTGGCGGGAATCGCGATTTGGTGCATTGCCAGGAAGCCGACGTGGCCAACGCTCTGCCGCCCGGCGAGCCCGTCTTCCGGAAGGGCCAGCAAGGCCAACAGATGTTCCAGCGCGGCATCCAGCCGCTGGCGGTGCAGTTCCACTTGGACGGCCCCGCGCAGGGCAATGGAAGCCGAGATCAGACTGAAAGTCATCGAGGTGGGGAGCTCGGACTTGGAGGGATTCTCCATCGCCACGGTCCAGGTCCGCTTGGCGAGGTGTTCCCGCAGGGCGCCGAGGGGTTCGGAGACCTGGGCCAGGACCGCCTCCAAGTGCTTCCATGTGTTCGTCCCCCACGGAGTCGGTTCAGCGTCGGGTTCAGCCCAAACCGACCGCACCTGCCCCGGAGCCAGGTAGAGAAACCCTGGTCCGTAGGAGGCGTCGGCGAGGGGTTGCAGGTCCTCCAACCGAAGCAGCTTGACGATGGCGGACCGCGGGAGCGGCGTCCGGCCCGGCGGCAGCGGGGGCAACAGCTCCGCCACGGGCAGCGGCTCCCCCTTGGCACGCATGGCCTCGCGCCAGGCCCGCAGGTTGGCTTCCCCGCGGAAGTGCTCAATCACCAGCATACCGGCCAGGATCGCCAGGCCACCGAGAACCCCCAGCCACCACCGGCGACGAGGGGTCGTTGGTTTGTGCGTTCCTTGGTGGAGGTGGCCCGCAGGGAGCGCGACGTTTTCGGGAGGGGGTAGGTTTGACATGGCAGACAGTTCTCCTTGGCACGAACGCCACATTGCATGAGACCACACTCCCGCAGCAGCGAACAATCAGTGAATGCCTTACGCTGGCTCCCGGATGTCGCTGCGGAGCCATCCGTGCCCAGGCCCCTGACACCCGGCACTGCGCCTGCTAATCTCTCGCCATGCTTTGCCTGCTGCACTTCGCGTCGCCGCCCTGCTCCTCCCGTGTCGTCACCGCCCTGGCGAGCGCCCTTGCCCCGTGCCTCCTCCTCGCCACTGAACCCGCGCCCCCGGCGACGGAACCGGGCTGGGTTTGGTTCGAGGCCGAGACCCAGGGGGCGAAGCCGGCCCGGAACTCTCCGCCCACGCCATGCTCTGGCTTCCGCCCGGCGGCAGCGTGCAACGCGAACTCATCATCCCCGCCGCCGGCACCTACCACTTCTGGGTGCGAAAGTTCTGGAATCCCCAGGACTTCCGCTGGCGCGTCGGCGCCGATGCGCCCTGGAACGAATCCCGCCAGGCCTCCCTCACCGAACTGGTCCTGCTCGGAAACAACCCCGGCCGGCGGGTCGGCTGGGCGAACGTCGGCAGCGTGACCCTCGCACCCGGCCCCGCCGTCTTCCGCCTCGAAGTGCTCGCGGGCGAATCCCGCACCACCGCCTACGATTGCTTCCTCCTCACCCGCGACCCGTTCACCCCTCGCGGCAAACTCAAGCCCGGCGAGAAGCTCGCGATCCACGAGCCCGGCTGGTTCGCCTTCCAGCCCGACCCGGATCCGTTCGCCCCCAGCCCGATGGATCTCCGGCGCCTGAACGAAGAGGAGGCCGGCGAACACGGCTTCATCCGCACCCGCGGCGAGGACTTCGTCCATGAGCGGACGGGCCAACCCGTGCGGTTCTGGGGAGTGAACGTGGGCATGGACTTCGTCGGGTCCGCCCCGGACGAACTGGACCGCTTCGCCCGCACCGTCGCCAAACGGGGCGTCAACCTCGTCCGCGTTCATGGACCGATCTACGCGGGGAGCGGACGGGACTTCGGCCGCATCGATACGAATCGTGTGGCCCAGCTTCACGCCTTCATCCAGGTGCTCAAACGCCAGGGCATCTACACCAGCCTGAGCATCTACTTCCCGCTTTGGGTCCGGCTCGGCCCCGAGAACGCCGCGTTCCCTGGCTACACCGGCGGCCAACACCCGTTCGCGCTGCTCTACTTCCATCCCGGCTTCCAGCAGCTTTACCGCGAGTGGTGGCGTTACCTCCTCACCACCCCGAATCCCCACACCGGCCTGCCCCTCAAGGACGAACCCGCCGTCGCCTTCGCCGAGATGTACAACGAAGACTCGACCCTCTTCTGGACCTTCAACCCCGACGCCGGCGGCAAGAGCCATCTCCCCGAACCACAGCGCGCGCTCCTCGAACAGCAGTTCGCCCGCTGGCTCCTTGCCCGGTACCCGGGCCAGACGCTCGCCCAGATCCAGGCCGGACCCTGGCAGGGCGTGAGCTCGCCCCACGACGACTTCGCATCCGGCCGCGTGGGTTTCCGCGGCCTGTGGACCCTCGTCAACGAACGCCGGCCCCGGGACCAGGACACCGCCCGCTTCCTCACCGAGCTGATGCTCGACTTCCACCGGGCCACCTACGCCTACCTCAAGCAGGAGCTGGGTTTCCGCGGCCTGGTCTATGCCTCAAACTGGAAAACCGCCTCCCCGCAGTACCTCGATCCCCTCGACAAGTACGCCAACTCCATCGCCGACTTCTTCGACCGCCACGGCTACTTCGGCGGTCCGCATGACGGGCCGAATGCCGCCTGGAATCTCGAGCCCAACCAGACCTACGACGACCGCAGCGCCCTCCGTTTCCGAAAGCCCGACGGTCCCGGCGACGACTTCGAGAACCCGTTCTTCGACCTCATCTATCAGCGCCAACCCTCCATGATCAGTGAGGTCAACTGGCCGCTCCCCAACCGTTATCGCGCCGACATGGTCCTCGTGGGTGCGGCTTATGCCGCCCTCCAGGGCACCGACGCCATCGGCTGGTTTGCCGCCGCTTCCTCCTCCTGGGATGGACTCCCGGGCAAGTTCTCGATCCAGACCCCGGTCGTCTTCGGCCAGTTCCCCGGCGCCGCCTTGCTCTACCGGCAAGGCCTGGTAAGCACCAGCCCCCGCGTGGTCGATCTCGAACTCGCCGTCAACGACCTCTACGCGCTCGCCGGGACCCCCTGCCCGCCCCGCAGAACTTCGACCAACTCCGCGGCGACGCCGTGCCCCCGGGCGGCACGCTCACCAACGTCAACGCCTTCCGATCCGCTCGCCTTCCTCGTCGGCCGGGTGGGCGTGGACTTCGTGACGGCCGACCCACCACGTTCACGGGCCACCGACCTCTCACCGTTCATCGACCGGAAGGCCGGAAGGGTCCGCAGCCACACCGGCGAGCTCGAGTGGAATTGGCAACTCGGCCGACTCACCATCAACGCCCCGGCCGCCCAGGGTGTCACGGGCTTCCTCGGTGCGCTGGGTCGGGTGGAACTGAACGACATCACCTTCGAGTCTCCGCTCGATTACGGCGCGATCCTCCTGGTGGCCTTGGATGGCAAGCCCATCGCCCGTTCCGACCGCCTCTTGCTGCAGGTCGCCAGCGAGGAACGTCCCTACCAGTGGGCCACGGATGCGCCCACGGGCAAACGGACGCTCACGCACCGCGGCAGCTCCCCCTTGCTCGTGAAAGAGTTCGCCGGCACCGTGGCCCTCAAACGTGCCGATGCTGCCTCCCTCACCGTCACGCCCCTCGACTTCAACGGCTATCGAACTGCCGGTGCCCCGGGCCCGGCCACTCGCCTCACCCTGGGACGCGATACGCCCTATTATCTGCTCGAGAAGTAATCCGACCGGGCACCCGCGTACGCCTCGAGCCAGCCCAGCACCGGCTCCCGCAGTTCATCCAGGTAATACGGCAGCGTCTCGTGGCGGGCTGTCTCCACCACGAGGTACTTGACCGGCCCCGCACAGAGCCGCGCCAACCGCCCGACCGTCGGCGGCGAGGCAATCGGATCATGGCCGGCCGCGACGAGCAACGTGGGCGTGATCGACCGCGTGACGAAAGGCTCGGTGTCAAGGCCCGCCGCCGGCACCGCCAGTACCTCGGGCAATCGCCGGGCCGCCGCCTGCACCAGGCCGCGGGGCAGCCAGCGTGCGTACTCGTCGCGGATGGCCAGAATGGCCGTGGCCAGCTCGGCGTAAGGCGCCAGGGCCACCACAGCCTGTACGCGCGGATCCACGGCTCCCCACCGCAGGGCCAGCACGCCGCCCAGCGATTCCCCCATCGCCGCCACCGGTCCCCCCACCTTGCCCTGCGCCATCAAGTCGTCGAGTACCTGCCGCAAGTCCTCTGCCTCGACCGCCCCGAAATACACCCGTTTCCCGGTGGAATCGCCGTGCCCCCGCAGATCCACCAACACGGCCTGATACCCCCGCCTCGGCCAACACCACAGCCCAGGGCCAGAGACTGAACGAGTCCACCCCGTGCCCGTGCAGCAGGAAAACCGTCCCCCGCGGTGCGTCGGTCGCAGCGGTCGGCCGCGGCGGCAGCTTCGCGCGCAGCGAAAAAGTCAGCCCCGGCCGGCGACCTCCTCGCATCGGGCTCGTGCGGATCCGGGCCTGGTAATCCCCGGCGCCACACACGTGACCCGCAACCAGTCCGGATACGTGTTCGGCGCCTTCACGATCGCGCGCGCCAGCATCCGGCTGGGTGCACAACCGCTCGCCACCACCAACGCCAGGACCAGCGTCAGCGCAGCCGGCTTCAAACGCCCTCCGCGAACCTTGTGGTGCAGGCGTCCCGCCTGCGCTCCGCAGTCTGCGGATTCCGGACCGGGTCGCGGAGGCGCAAGTCGCTCCCCCGGATGCTGTGTCTTCCCGCACACCGCCCCATGGAGGCAGACCCGGCAGCCGCCGGCAAGAGGCCCGGGGTACTGCATCAGCCAGCCCACCGTTCCGAATGAGGGTTCCTGGCTTGCAGAGCCGCCCCGGCCAAGGGCAGACTCCCGCGTCCAAACTCGGCACCCATGCGGCGGCTTGCGGGAACAACCATCGTGATGGTGGGCGGCACCAGTGGCCTCGGGCTCCCCGGAGCACGGCGCCAGCCACGCCGAACCCGGGCATCCCAGACCCGCTGCAGGCGCCGACGTGAGGTGGCGTTGGGAAACCGGCGCAACATCACCTCGCCTCGTCACGTCGGCGCCTACCTCTATCCACCCGGCCCTCCTCCCCCCACTCCCTCCCATGAACCGAGCACGAAAAGCGGGGGTGAACCCCCGCACTCCAGACGCTTCGCGATGTGCGTCGCCCGTCCGTTCCGCGCGAAGCGTCTGGAGTGCGTCCGGTTTACCGGCGCTTTCAGGCTCATGGCCGCCGAGCAGGTCCGGATGGAACAGGCCGCTCCCCCTGACCTCAACCTCCAACCATGAACTACCTCCTCGGCATTGACCTGGGCGGCTCAAGCGTCAAAGCCGTCGCCACCACGCGTGACGGCGAAGCGCTGCTCCGTTGCCATGAGCCTTTTGACCCCGACCGGCCCATGCATTTCGCGGAGACCATCCTGGGCGTCCTGGACCGGACCGTCGCCGCCCGGGGCCAACCGCCGGACCTCATCGGCTTGTCGGCCCCCGGCCTGGCCTCGCCCAGCGCCCGCGCCATCGCGTTCCTGCCCAATCGCCTGCCCGGGATCGAGGACCTGGATTGGACCAACTACCTCCACGCCGAAAAGCCGGTCCGCGTCCTCAACGACGCGCACTCCGCCCTGATGGGCGAGGTCTGGCAAGGCGCGGCCAAAGGCGCGCGGAACGTCATCCTGCTCACACTCGGCACCGGCGTGGGCGGTGCCGCCATGGTCGACGGGCACCTCCTCCGCGGCGCCATCGGCCGGGCCGGCCATCTGGGTCACCTGGTGCTGGACCAGGCGGGCCCGCCCGACATCTGCAACACCCCGGGCAGCCTCGAATGGGCCATCGGCAACTACAGCATCGCGGCCCGCACGCAGGGTCGGTTTCTCACCACGCACGCGTTGATCGATGCCTTCCAGACGGGCGATCCGTTTGCGCGCGAGTTCTGGCTCAAGTCCGTCCAGGCCCTTGCCTGCGCCATCGCTTCCTTCATCAACATTCTTGACCCCGAAGTCGTCATCCTCGGCGGCGGCATCACCCGCGCCGGCGACGCCTTGTTCCAACCGCTCGAACAACGGCTCGAGACCCTCGAGTGGCGTCCGGGGGGCCATCGCGTCCGGGTGGTGCCGGCCCAGATGGGCGAGTTTGCCGGCGCTTTCGGAGCCGCCTACCATGTGCTCTGCAGCAGCAGCTAGCCCGGCTGTTCCCCGGAACGGCGGGTTCAGTGCAAGACTGCCAGGACACCTTGAGCCATGACCGCACCCACGCGTTGGCCGTCTGTGAAATCACGCCGGCACTTCCCTCCGCCCCTTCGCTTCCTCGCCCTCACCCTGGCTTTGACCGCCTGGAACGGAGCGGCGCCCGTCCTTAGCACGCACGCCGACCACGCCGACGCCGCCCCGCCCGACCTCCACCAACTCGTGCTGCGCGCGGTCGAACTTGCCGCCCGGGATGCGGAAACCGAGGCGCAGTTCAAAGCCCGCTACGCCTACCTTGACCTCCAGGTGACCGAGACCCGCGACACAAGCGGCCAGCTCCGCAAACGGACCGAACGCACCCGCGCCCACCCGCCAGCACCGAACCCGGGCCCGGCCGGCGCGGACGCCAGCCTCGCTGAGTCCGCGGAACCCGACGCCCATCCAGCCAAGCGGCCTTACGAACGCCACGACTTCCACGTGGACGCCGCGGTGCTGGAACGTTTCCGCTTCCACTATGTGGGCGCCGAGATCTGTGCCGGGCGGCCTGTGTGGGTCCTGGACTTCGAACCGGCCGAGCAGGCCCCGCCCCCGCGTTCGCTTCCCGAGCGGTTCCTCGGCCAGACCGCCGGCCGCCTCTGGATCGATCGCGCCGAGGCGGCATTGGTCAAAGCCACGTTCCGGCTGACCACACCGATCCGTGTCGTCGGCGGGCTGGTGGGCGCCCTCAAACGGTGCGAAGTCGCGCTCGAGAAGGAGCGGACGCCTGACGGCCTCTGGTACATGCGACGGTTGGACTGGCAGATCGAGGGGCGGAAGTTGTTCACGACCCGCCAGATGGAACATCGCCACGAGATCCTCCTCCTCGGCCCCCGTCCCCCTTCCTCCCCCTCTCCCTCTCTCCCGTAGGAGTCGAGGTCACGAGACTCAGCCTCCCTCTCATCGCTCCGGAAGGCCGCCCATCACCTCTCGCGCCTGTCCCGGCTGACCCGCCGGGAACGCCACAATCAGCCAGGGCCCCGCGGGTCCTTCACCTTCGCTCGCACCCGCCAGCTCATCTCTTTGCCCGGCGGCAACACCACTGCCTCTCCTTCTCCCGGCAGCGAAAGGTTGAACGCCCGCAACGCAACCCGCTGTTCCCGCGCCTCACTCGACGTCACTTCCACCTCCACCTCGCCTTGGCCCAGCGCGCTCGCCTGCAACCGGAGGTCTCCCCTCAACTGCATCTCCTCCCCAGCCACGTCGGCCAGAATCGCCAGCCACCGACTCCCGGGATGGACCCATACCTCCGCGTAGTTGTAGCAATTGGCCATGGGCCAGTATGGCTCGTCGTCATCGCCCCGCGATTGAAGGCCGACGGGCAGCGTCCCGACCATATCCCCACTCATCGCCGTGTACTGCGGTGCATAATCCTGCCCCACGCCGTACATCAGACTTTGGGCAAACGGATTTCTCCCCAGCGTCCAGTGCAACTGCTCCTCCGCCAGTTCGCGCAGGCCCCGGTCGCGTCGCAGTCGAGCGGCCGTTGACAGCGCCTTGGCCTGGGAAAGCTGCACCCCCAGGTTGCCCCGGAAATCCGGCCAGCAAGGGAACCGGCGCAGGTAATGCTGGTCGTCCAGACGCAACCCTTGTCGGGCTTGGGCGCGTTCCCAATCGGCCCCGCGATCGGCGCGCCAGATCCCCGCGGGCAGCATGCGGTAGGGCGCCGTGACCTCCGCCGCCATCCGCAGGTACTCGCCATACAAGGCCACGGCCGCGTACCACTCGATCCACTTCGGATGGTCCGGCAGCAAGCGGCAGAGATCGGCCAGCGCCACGACGGGGGCCTGTTCGTGACTCCGATGACTGTAATGCAGGGGCGCCTCCCGCCGGGGGGAGCGATAAAAGAAGCCGGTCAACGGCAACGCCCACTCGCGCCGGACCCGGCGTTCCTGCGACGCGAGCAACCCATCAGCGAGCGCAACGGCCCGCTCGGCAAACTCCGTCCGGCCTGTGGTGCGGAACAACTCGACCCCCGCCTGCACCCCGGCGCTGGCAACCTCGACCTCCGGCTCGCTTACCCGTTCGAGGGCGAAGGCCCAGTCCTGTTCGGCGCACCGGAGGCTGTAGTCCGCCCACACCGGGTCGTGAGATCGCCAAAGCCGCGCGGCAAGGGCCTCGGTCGCCGCCGCCAGGAAGTTGTCGAAGGGAGCGGATTGCGCCTCGACCACCACATCATCGGGTGTGCCCAGGATGCCGTCGGTCCAGAAGTCCATGGTGGCCCAGGTCACGCGGGTGCCGTCCCCGAACCGGGTTTTCAGCAGCCATTCGGTGCCCCAGCGGGCCTCGGCCAACAACCGGTCGTGCAGCCGCGGTTCGCGGTCCGCCTCGACTTCGGCCAGGCGGAGCATGGCCCACGCCGCTTCGGCCGTGTTCACCAGGCCCTGGGACAGATCGCCCGCATCATGCCACCCGCCGTTGATCACGATCCGCCGCTCCCCCCGCTGGACCTGCCAATCCCGATGGCAGACGCCATGGATGCCCGGCACGGTGAAGCCGCAGCGCTGGCAGAAAAACGAGTTCAACACGGCCCAGCGCGTCTCCCGCCAGGGATCAGCCTCGACCGCGAACAACGGCGTCGTCAGGTCGTCGCCCCGCAATCGGTAAAGCCCCGGGCGACGCAGCGCGGAGAAGTCGATCCGCCCAAACTCGCCCAAGGCGGTGCGAAGCCGTTCCACGGGTGGCTCGAGCACCACGACGCCCGCCTCGTCGAGCACCGCGAGCCGTCCCACGCCCCCCGCGAACAGAGCGGTCTTCGCGGCGTCGGGCGCATACCCCAACGAGTTGTAAGCCACCCGGCCCGGGGCGACCGACCAGCCCAGGAAAGGGTCGGACTCAACCCGCTGGAGCTCGAGTTGGTCAAAGTCGAAGCACACCCGGCTGGTGGCCTCCGGCTCATTGCCTTGCAGGCGGTAGATCAGCTCGACCCCCTGCACCTGGCGGCGTTCGAGGTGCGCGATTTCCCACACCACCGGATTCCATTCGCCGTTCCGGAGCAGCACGTAGTGCAGCCCGCCGTCCGTGTAGCGGCGCCCCTGGGTGCCTTCGCTCTGCAACCTGACCAGCAGCGAGACCACGCGAAAGCCGGGGAGGTCCGGATACACCCAGAATGCGAGGCGATTAAACCCGCTCCAATCCTCCCCACCGAAGACGCGTCGCACCCCCGTCTCCGCGAACGGCCGCCCCCTGGACGGGGGGTGGTTTCCCGGTCTGGGTCGGCGACGTCAATCGCAGCGCGTGCCCTCCCTGTCGGGCGCGCGCCGCGGTGACCTCCATCGCACCGGGCCCGAATCGCACCCAGTTCGCGTCGGTTTCCATGCCATCCAGGAGGCGCGACTCGAGCACGGGCTTGGCGAGATGCCGCGCCGTGGTCGAACGGCTTTGATCCACGGGCAACGGTCGCAGGGGTTCGGGACCGGCCAGGCTGGTCGAGACGGCGATCGTCAGGAGCAGCGCCGACGCCTGCAAACCAAGGGGAGGACAACACATGGCGCGAGCCTAAGCCGGCCGCCTGCGCAACGGCAAGGAGTCAGGCAGGAAGGAAGATCGCAGACCAGAAGCGGCATCCGTCCAAGCCGGTTCGCGATCCCGAGCGGATCCAAGAGAACCACGTCGCTTCCCCATTCCCGATTCCGAACATCGGGAATGGGGAGGAGGAAGGCGCTCCATGAACCTGTGGTGCGGGCGTCCCGCCTGCGCTCCCCGGATTCATGGCCCCTGAGCAGATCCAGGCGCAAGAGGTCGCCTCCGACCTCGTGGGTCTTTCGCCTTCCCCGTCCCCGATCTGCCATCCTTCGGGCCGGCACCCGGCATCCACGCACGCGTTTCACGGCCGCTTACGGCGCGGAGCTCCAGAACGCCATCAGGATCTTCGCCAGCACCTGCTCGCCGAATTCGTTCGCATGCACCACATCGCGATAGAAATGGTGCGGGTGCAACCCGGAGGCATTCAGGTATTCCGCCCAGGGCGAGGTGAAGTCGAGGTAGGCGCAGTGCTGCTCGGCGGCCAGTTGCCGCAACGACCGGCCGTAAGCGCCGGTGCCGGAATGCGAGGCCGCCGCCAACGCCGCTGCGTCGCGCGGGTCGGCGGTGCCAAACGCGCCTGTCCCCAGCAGGATTTCCACCTCCGGCAAGGCGGCCCGGAGCTGGGCAATCACCGCGGCGATGTCCTCGACGGACCGTTGGCTGATCCCGCCCAGGAACACAAGGTCCGGTCGGCGCGGCACCACGACCTCCTCGATGCGCTTCGCCTCGCGATAGTGTTGGCAGCCGCCGCCGCCGCGGACGTAGACCGTCGCGCGGATGTCGGCCTTCGGGTAAGCCGCTCGCCACAGCGCCACCCAGCCCGACCGCATGGTGTCGTTGACGATGCTGTCGCCGATGGCCATCAGGTGCAGCGACCCGCCCTCGGTGAGGAGACGGCGCGTGCGGGCGAGATGTTGCCAGTCGTTGGGCGGAGGCGTGAAGCGACCCGCGGGCATCGCGGCCTGGATCGCTTCGATCTGAGCCAGCGAGCGGCAGGGTGAACTGAACAGGTAGTAGTCCTTCTCGACCGGCCATTGCTGCTCCTGGACGTCGGGCGGGAACCTGGCCGGCAACGCGCCGTGTTCCGGGAACGTCACCGGGGAATCCGCCTGCATGCCGCCCGGGCGGGCGCGGGTATTGACGAGGTTGCGGTCCGCGGGCGCGGCGTCTTGGGCGGAGATGGTGGGCAAGTTCCCGAGGAGGGCAAGCATCAAGGCCGCCAGCGGAGGAGTCAGCAGGTGCATGGCGGTGATCGTGCCGCTGCCCGCTCGGTTTGTCGCGGCCTTTTCAACAGCACCGGTGCACCGCGCGCCGCCGCGGCCGCGGGGGGCTGCGAACTGCGGGCTTGACCGGCCGCGGGACGTCCCGTATGAGTCCGCCTGCAGATGAAACCGAACGGGTGCCCAGTCCTGCTGTGGGTCGTCGTTGTAGCCAACGCCGCCACCGTTGGGTTGGGTCGCTACTAAGCGGACATTGGCACCCAAAACCCACGGCTGGCCGACAGTCGTGGGTTTTTTGTTGCCCCGGGCGCGGCCAGTCAAACGAGCACAGCAATCCATGAGCCTTACGCAATCGCATTCAACGACTCTCCCGGAACCCGCCGGCACGCCGGCGGCCTCCCCCGGCCCCGGCCCCCGCGACGCTCTCGGGCAGTGACCTCCTGGTCCGCTGCCTCGAACGCGAGGGTGTCGAGGTCATCTTCGCCTACCCCGGGGGAGCCAGCATGGAGATTCACCAGGCGCTCACCCGCTCGAAGCAGATTCGCACGTACCTGCCCCGCCACGAACAAGGGGGCGCGTTCGCCGCCGAAGGCTACGCCCGCGTGACCGGCAAGGCGGGCGTCTGCATGGCCACCAGCGGGCCCGGCGCCACCAACCTCGTCACCGGCATCGCCGACGCCTACATGGATTCGGTCCCCCTGATCGCCATCACGGGCCAGGTCCCGCAAGCCATGATCGGCAAGGGAGCCTTCCAGGAAACGGACATCTTCGGCATGACCCTGCCGGTGGTGAAGCACAGCTATCTGGTCACCGACATCAACACGCTCCCGCGCGTCGTCCAGGAAGCCTTTCACATCGCCCAGACGGGCCGGCCGGGTCCGGTGCTGATCGACGTCCCCAAGAACGTCCAGCAACAGCGCACGACCCCGGTCTTCCCCGACGCGGTCAGTCTGCGCGGCTACTCGCCGGAGCGGCGCGCCGACGACGCCTCGTTGCTGAAGATCCTGGACCTCATCGCGAAGGCGGAGCGCCCGGTCCTTTACTGCGGCGGTGGCATCATCACCAGCGGGTCCGCCGCGGAGTTGCGGCGGTTCGCGGCCGCCACCGGCATCCCAGTGACCACCACGATCATGGGGTGTGGCGCCTTCCCGGAGACCGACCCGCTCTCGCTCAAGTGGCTGGGCATGCATGGTTCGGCCTATGCCAACTGGGCGGTCGCCGAGGCCGACCTGCTCCTGGCTTTCGGCGTTCGTTTCGACGACCGCGTGACGGGCAAGGTGGACAAGTTCTGCGAGCACGGCACCATCGTGCACATCGACATCGACGCCTCGGAGATCAACAAGAACCGCGCCGTCCACCTCCCGGTCATCAGCGACATCCGCTACGCCCTCGAGCGTCTCAATGCCCTCCTGGCCGAGCGCCCGTTGCCGGCGCGATTCGAGGCCTGGCAGGCCCGGGTCGCGGAACTCAAGGCCAAGGCCCCCCTCAACTGGCGCGTCACCGAAGAGGTGCTCAAGTCCCAGCATGTCCAGGATCACATGGGCGGCGACGCCAGCCAGGTCATCCTCCCGCAGGAGGCCATCGCCGTCCTCTACGAACTCACCAAGGGCGAGGCCATCATCACGACCGGCGTGGGACAGCATCAGATGTGGGCCGGCCAGTTCTACCAGTACAGCCAGCCACGGCAGTTTGTCACCAGCGCGGGCCTGGGTTCGATGGGGTTTGGCTATCCGGCGGCGCTGGGCGCCAAGGTGGCACGGCCCGACAAGCAGGTCATCGACATCGACGGCGATGGCTCGTTCCTGATGAACGTGCAGGAGCTGGCCACCGCGCACATCGAGGGGATTGCCGCCAAGGCCATGATCCTCAACAACCAGCACTTGGGCATGGTGGTGCAGTGGGAGGACCGCTTCTACCAGGGCAACCGCGGGCACACGTACCTGGGCGACCCCGATTTCCGCCAGCGGATCTACCCGGATTTCGTGGCCATCGCGAAGGCCTTCAACGTGCCTTGTGAACGGGTCATGTTCCGTCGCGACCTCCGCGCCGCCATCCAGCGCATGCTCGATTCCGACCAGCCTTACCTGCTCGACGTCATCACGCCGTACACCGAGCACGTGCTGCCGTTCATCCCGGCCGGCCGGACCGTGCAGGAGATGATCTGGGCCTAGCCTGGGAGTCTCCCGACCCTCCGTAGGCGCCGACGTGAGGAGGCGTCGTGGGCGAGGACAACACCCTTCGCCTCCTCACGTCGGCGCCTACGGGCTTTCACGGTTTCACGTCGATCGTGCCCAACGTCAGCCACCCTTCCAGGTCACGGTCCTGGGCCAGGTTGGCGAAGCGAAGGGGACGGCCGCCCGGCATGGGATTGGCCACGCGCACCAACACGCGCCGCGGGCCCGCCGGCAACCCGGACGCGGGAACGTCTCCCCGCCACGCCGCGGACGGTTCGCCGGGAAGGATCGTGCTCAGCCGCCAATCCGTCCGGTGGATGATCAGCCCGGTGCCGGCAGCGTCGAGAAGGCCCAGTTCCACCGGCCAGTCGTAGTAGAAAGGCGCCACCCCGGTGTTGGTGACCGAGAGGCTGAGACGCACCTGCGCCTCGGCCACCCAAACCTCTGCCTGGCACACATGCAGCTCATACCCCATCCGCTGGGCGGCGTGAATGGCCCGCTCGCGCGCCGGACCCTGCAGCCGGGACCGGAACACCCCTTCGCAGCAGAGCCACGACACCCTGACGGCTTCCAGGCAGCGGTCGAACTCCTGTCCCGCCGGCGCGCAGGACGGCTCGTCGAACACGCAATCCCACACCTCCGGTCGGACCTCGCCACCGATCGGTTGGGTGCGCCACTTCGCGACGGCCCCGGCCCGGCGGAGCCGCGCCTCGAAGAACCAGGCGTCCTGCGCCCGACCGGTGTCGACGGTCGCCCACGCGAACGAATCATCGTGGTAGCCGATCGCACGATTGTCATTGGCGGCATAGCGGGGATCGTCGGCCCCCGCCGGGTAACGCGTGACGAGCCTGGTCCGCGGGAACGCGGCCTCATAGGCGTCCAGCACCTCGCGCTGGACGGTCTTCGAGGCAAACCAGGCGTCGTTCGGATGGTTGTGCCATTCCCCCCAAGTGCCCAGCAGGCCGAGGCCGACAAAGCCCAGCCGCGGATCGCCGTCGTATCGGGCGCCAAACGCCCGGATGAAACTGAGGAGCGCCGCCCGAAGCCGCGGATCCTCGTAGTCCGGCGTGTGGTCGATCGCCGGCGGGAACGGCTGGGTGTTGGTGTTCGTCCAGGTGCGCAGCGTCAAGCCGGCGTCCAACAGGAACTGCGGGACGCCCGTCGGTCGACCCGGCCATTCAAGGTAGAATCGCGCATAGAACTGGCAGCCGCGTGTCCGAGCGGCCTCAAGCTTCCGCTCGAAGGGTTCCCAATGGAATTCTGTCGGCCCGACCATCACGGCCGCCAGCGGCGTGTAATCCCACTCCAGGCTGTGAGGGAAACCAGCGTGCTCCCGCGGGTAGGCGACGAAGCCTTTCAGAGGGTTGTCCGGCGGCGCCGGGGCATAAGCCAGCATGCCCGCCCCCGCCGTCCCGGCCCCGCCCCACAGCAGCACCAGTAACGCCGCGAGCAACGCGGGTGAATCCGGCGAGGTCGTGTGCATGGGCCCCAGCCTGCCGGACACCTCGCTCCAAGGCCAGATCCGATCCGGCACCGCCAGGGGATTCGCCGCGATTGGCGTTTGACGGGTTGGGAGAGCGGGCTTACAAGTGACGTGTTCATGCGAGACCGTGTCTCAGCCGTGGGGTGGATCCGCAGTGTTTACGTGGCGCTGGGGCTGGCCGGGGTCGTGTCCACGACCGCCCAGGAGCAGGTCATCTTCTCCGACCCCAAGAGCAAGGCGTCCCCTCCGGCCGAATCGCAGTCGAAGGTGAAGCGCTCGCAGGGCTGGGAGAATCCTTTCAGCAACCTCAAACCGGGTAACTCCTTGCAGGGCATCACGGCGCCGCCTTTCGCACCGCCCAGTTCACTCGCTCCCTCCCGCTCCCCGCTCACGCCCCGGGAGCGGGAACTGCTGATGGAGCGTCGGGACTGGATTCTCCGCTCGCCCGGGAGCGGAGCCGACACCGAACTGGACGTCAACCGCGCGTTCGGTGTGCGCGAGCACAGTGTCGAAGGCAACACCAGTGAATCCACCGCGCCCAAGGGCGACCTCCTGCGTTACTACGAGCGGCTGGAGTCGTCCGACACCCCCGGCGCGCCCCAACCCGGAACCGACCCGCTCCGGAACCCGGCCGGACCCCTGGGACTTGGTTCTGCCCCCGGCCGGGACGGCTACCGCCCCCCGGGCGAGCGATCGCTCGAACCGCGCGTGAGCGCCCCCGCTTTCCTGGCCGGCCCCAATCCCGGCGCGCGCGAACCAGGCCAGGAGGCGAATTCCGGGATCCGCGCTTGGGTGGACAACCCTTTCCAGCGGGACCGCCCCTCGGGACGGGAAGCGTCCTCCCCCGACCGGCGAACGGTCCGTGCTCAGTTCCTTGACTCCCCTCACAGCCCCGGGGTCGCGCCCGGCCCGTCCCCGGAGACGGAACTCACAGGCGTTGCTCGTCTGTTGGGGGCCAATCCGATCGTCAGCCCCGTGTCCGAGCTCTCGATTACCAGCCTGGATCCGGTGACCGCTTACCCGGATCCCACGCGTGAGGCGTTGAACCCGGTCGTGGTAAGCCCGGGTCGGAACCTGTCTGGCCCGCTGGTACCGCAGGACCTGCTGGCCGCCGAGAGCCTCGAGCGCCGGCCCAATCTGGCTCCCTCAGCCGCCGCACGCGGCCCCCTTGAGAACCCGTTCCAGAGCATGTCGGGAGCCATTGGCGGCAGCGAGAGCACCGTGGGCGGAAAGCGGAAGCTCCATTCCATCAAGGCCCAACTGGAGCTCCCCGGCCGCTCGTTCTAACCGCTCCGAACCTCGCCACTCGTTGTGGGGCAGGCTTCCAGCCTGCCGCTCGCGTCCTACCCCGCTGTAGGCGCCGACGTGAGGAGGCCTAAAGCAGACGTGAGGAGGCCTGAAGCCGACGTGAAGCGTACGGAAACTACGGCGCGCCGACGAACCGCACCTTGACCCGCACCGCGGCCTTCAACGCTTCGTAGGGCCCGACCAGGACGTTCTTCACCCGGTAGGTGATCGCCACTTCACGTTCACCCGGGTCGCCCCCCGCGCCGCGCTGGAGCGACAGGAGCGTGGTCTTCCCCGCGTGCAAGGTGAGGTCCCGCGTGACGCTCAGATCCGGCACGTCGTCGGCCAGCTCGAGCTCGAACGGCACATCCGAATCGTTGTGGAGCTGGAGATAGACCCGTTGCTTGGGGCGCAGGGAGACCTCGGGATTGCGAAGCTGGATTGAACGTTCGAAGAGCGGCCGCAGGAACACCTCCCGGCCGACCAAGCGATGGTCCGAATACACGGCGGTACGACGATCGAAGAGGGCTTCGCGGATCGCACCCGGCGTGTTCTCGCGTGCGAAAACCAGGGTCAACGGCCGGTGATCCCCGGCCGGCACGTCGTAGTCGAGATTCAGGGGATTGTGCACGTCCGAGTTGCTCAGCATCGTCAGATTCTTCTCCAGGCACCAGGCATGCGCCTCCGGATAGTACTCCCGTCCGTTGACCACCTCGATGCCGTGCAGCCAGCCGCGCGTCACCAGGTCGGTGTGCTCCTCGTACCACTTGGCGACCCCGTTGGGCTGCTGCCCGCGCCAGCCCGGATGATTCCAGAAGATGAACGCCCCCTGGCGATGCGCCTCTCCCACGGCGTCCCGCCACTCGGTCGTGTCCAACCGCGTGGCGTCCTCGAGAAAGATGGCGTTCAGGTGGCCCGGCGGCATTTGCCGCGTGATCTCGGATCCACGGATCACCGTCACCCGCAGCTCATCCCCGCGCGGTTTGGCGATTTCGTGCGACCGATTGTGCTGCGTGGGCAGGTCCGCCTTGTGCGGCTGGTACTCGATGTGGTCGGTGATGGCGATCGCGTCCAGGCCCTCGCGCCACGCTTCCTCCGACCGGATGTCCGGCCAGACCGAGCCGTCCGAGAACACGGTGTGGATGTGGAAATCGCACTTCAGCGTCAGGTACCCCGGCACATCCGGGAGGCGGACAGGCGTCCGCGCCCGCGGGTGCGCTTCGAGGGAGACGGCGCTGACAACGACCAGGGTGAGACCGAGCCACGGCGTGGCATGCTTCGTCAGTTTCATCGTGCTTGCGTCAGGTATGGTGGCCCCCAAAGGAACCGGGTTCGGCGTCCGTGTCAACCATAACGCCGCAGGGCGTACTTCTGCCGCGCCGCGATCGTCGCGAGCGCCGCGCGGGCCCGCGCGGCCGTCTCCGGCCGTGGATTCAAGTCCAGGGCGTCGAGAAAGTGCTGGTAGGCAGCGGCGATCTGGCCAGCCGCCTCCAGTTGCACCAGGCCGGCGCCGAGATGGGCCTCCGCCGCTCCCGGTCCCTGCGGATGATCGCGCAGGTGCCGCAGGTACAGGGTGTGCGCCGCCTCCGGATGTCCCGCACCCGCCAGCCAGTCGGCCAGCCGCAACGATTCCTCGGGCCGCAGCACCCCGCGGGTCGCCTCCGCCGGCAGCGCAAAATAGGCAGTGGCAGCCTCGGCCAGGTCGCCGCGTTCCAGAGCGCCCCGCACGGCCTGCGCCGCACTGAGCAAACGGGACGTGGCTCCACGGTATTCCCGGGGCGGTACCCGCACCTCGCGCCGATTCGCCAGCCAGGCCAGCGCAAGGCCGGCAATGAACCCCCGATGTGCGCCCCGTGCGCCACCCCCTCCGCGGCTGCCCTGCGTCAGCAGAAACGGCAGCACGTTGTCCAGCACCAGGTAGATCCCCAACACCAGCCGCGCCGGCACCTGCACCACGTTCATGAAGAAGGGAAACAACAGCACGAACAGCCGCACCGTGTTCCGCGGGAACCACACGAAGTAAAAACCCAGCACCCCCGAGATGGCCCCGGAGGCCCCCACCAACGGCAGTCTCGAGCCCCGCGCGAACAGCGTGTAGAACAGCGTCGCCGCCACCCCCGTCAACAAGTAGTAAATCAGGAACCTCAGCCGCCCCAGCCGGTACTCCACGTTGTCCCCATAGATCCACAGGAACAGCATGTTCCCGAACAAGTGCAGAAATCCCCCGTGCAGGAACAACGACGAGAAAAGGTCCCGCCACTCGGGGGCCGCCGGACGAAAGCCGTGGCGGAACACGTAGAGGTCGTACGCCGAAACCTCGCGGAGCGCGGCCTGGAGCGGCACGCCGGGCGGCAACACCTCCCGGATCGTCATCACGTACTCGCGCAGGAGCGGATCCTGAGGCGACGCCGGCCGCTGGCTCAACGGCCAGGTGATGAACAAGTAGATGAAGACGTTCGCCGCAATCAGCGCCCAGGTGATCACCGGGGTGCCCCGCGGATTGGGTGCGTCGCTCAGCGGCAGTATCATGGCGCCGGCATTTAAGAACCCGCCCCGCCCCGCAGGCAAGCCGTTCGGTCCCGCCGCGGGCGCCTCCGCCACCCCCTTCCGCGGGCACGCCGCGCACCGCCACTGTAACCTTGGCAGGCCCTGATCAGTCTTCCTGCTCAACATCTGCGGGAATACCGGTGAACGAACAGACCACGGCACCACGGCACGGCTTGCGTCGTCGCGCGCGGGGAATTGTGTGCCGCGATCTTGCACTTCAGCGTCGGCAACCCATATTCCCGCTTTCCTGGCCCCGCGCCGGGCGGACGGAGGCCTCCGCACCCGTGGGGAAGATTGGAGGACGAACCCGCCTGGCGGGCGCGGTCCTCGTAGTGGAAGAAACAGAAAAAGCAATGAAACACAAACGAATACCTAACTTGTTGTTGTCCGGGGGCTCCTCGGCTTCGCCGTTCTCGGCGCCGCCTGGGCCCAGGCCCAAATCGTGATCCCCGAGTCGGTCGCCCTGCCGGTGAGCGCCCTCGACACCACCAAACCCGGCTTCGTCGTGCGCGTCTTCCAGGCCACCGGCCCGACGCTCCCCCAACACCCTGGCCCGCGCCGAGGACCAGATCGCCGGCTTCCTCATCAACCCGGCCACCGGCCAGCCTTACGAGAACATCGCCGACCTCTCGCTGTTCAATCCCGACGGCACCTACAACGAGGAACTGACGCTCTCGTACGACGGCAGTTGGTTCCCGGGCATCCCCGGCACCGAAGGGACCACCGTCAACATCGCCCTCGAAGCCATCACCTACGTGCAGCTCCAGCCCGGCACCTACACCATGGTCGTCACCGGCGACGACGGGGCCAAGGTGACCACCGGCAACGTTCAGGATCGCCTCCAGGAAATTCTCCTCGTCGAGAACCCCACGACCGCCGACAAGGTCTTCAGCTTCACCGTCAGCAAGGCGGGCGTTTATCCCTTCCGCCTGGTCTACGAACAGGGCGGCGGCGGCTACAGCGTGCGGTGGTACACCGCCGACAACGCCGACCCGTCCAGCCGGGTGCTTCTGAACGACTTCGGCGGCACGCCGAGCTACCGCGCCCTGCGCGCCGGCTCCGTCGTCACCGGCCCGAGCGTCAGCGCCATTTCCCCCACTCCGAACGCCGTGAACGTGTCGGCTTCCGCTGGCATCATGGCAGTCATCAAGGATGGCTCGACCGCGCTGAACGCCGCCTCGTTGAAGCTTTTCTACAACGGCACGGATGTCACCCCCGGCGCCACGGTCGGCCCCAAGACCGGCAACACCACCAAGGTCACCTACAAACCCGCAGTCCGCCCCGGCCCCGCCGCGGTCGAGGAATACAAGCTTGTCTTTGACGATCCGACGGCGGACGGCGGCGTCCGCGAGGCCCTGCTCACCTACACCGTCGCGCCCTACGCGGACTACATCCTGCCCGACCCGATCTGGCTCGAGACCTTCGACAACGTCCCCGAGGGCACGATGCCGGCGGGTTGGACCACCTTCAGCCCCATCACCCCGGCGGGTTACGAGGATCTGGATAACCCGAACTCGGACAGCTACCTCGTCTGGGTCGTGATCTCCCGCGATCGCGTGGCCTCGATCACCGCCTGGAACGCCTCCCAGCGTCTGAACACGCCCGAGGCCTACATCAACGGCCAGCGCGTCGAGAGCCTCATTCAGGGCCAGTTCGCCTACCACGAGTCGGACGTCCGCAGCGGCAGCCAGTACGCCGAACTGTTCTCGCCCGAGGTCAACCTGACCGGCAAGTCGGACATCTACCTTGTCTATCACAGCATCTACACCCAGAACCAGGACAACATCGCCGGCACCGAGTACTCGATTGACGGCGGCACCACCTGGCTCCCGGTCGTCTACATGATCGACAAGGACGACCTCATCAACACACCCGAGGGCACGCTGGACGCCGAAGCCACCCTCACCGCTGCCCGCGCGGACACCGCCCAGTATCAAGACCCGATCACCGGCGAAACCATCGGCCATGACCTACGGCGCCTTCGTCAAGGCCGCCCGCAACACCTGGCCCACCCTCGCCCCCTACATCAGCGGTCGCATCAACGACGACCAAATGGAGTCCAAACGCATCGAACGCTTCCGCCTGCCGCTGGCCGACAACCAGGCCCGCGTCAAACTCCGCTTCTTCCAGGCCGGCACCGCGAGCTGGTTCTACGGCGTCGACAACGTCGGCCTCTACAGCATCAGTGGCCCGCAGGCCCCGGAGATCACCAGCCAGCCCGTAGGCGGGGTCTTGTCGGCGGGTACCGCCCTCGAACTCAGGGTCGTGGCCACCGGCACCGCGCCCCTGGCCTACCAGTGGAAGCTCAATGGCACGGCCATCCCCGGGGCCACCAGCGCCACCTACAGCCTGGCCAGTGCCAGCGCCGCAGCCTCCGGTGAGTACACTGTTGAGGTCAGCAACGCCGGCGGCTCGGTCACCAGCGCCAAGGCCATCGTCACCGTCTTCGCGGGCCCCATCACCGAGAACCTCGTGGTTCACCTCAAACTCGACGGCAACCTCAATGACTCAAGCGGCCGCGGCAACGCCGCCAGCGAGGTCGGCGCCGCCACGTTCGTCACCGGCAAGGTCGGCCCCCAGGCCGCCCAGTTGCTTTCGGAATTCGATTACCTCACCCTGGGCAGCCCGGCCGACCTCAACTTCGGCACGACGACGGACTTCTCCATCGCCTTCTGGGCCAAGGTTGGCGCGTGGAGCAGTGACCCGTCGTTCATCGGCAACAAGGACTGGAACAGCGGCGGCAACCAGGGCTATGTCATCGCCACGGACGGCGACGGCCGGCTCCAGTGGAACCTGGCTGGCCCTCCCGGAAGCCGGAAGGACTACGACGGTCCCGCCAACACCTTTGCTGACCAGGCCTGGCGCCACGTCGTCGTCACGTTCCAACGCAACGGCGTGGCCTCCACCTACGTGGATGGCACCCTGCGCGACGCACGGCCGCTCACGGCTGATCAGAACAACGTGGACACCCCGGCCACCTTCGCCACCAACATCGGCCAGGACGGCACGGGCAACTACGGCCCCCGCTTCAGCGACGTCACGTTCGATGACATCGGCATCTGGCGCCGCGTGATCACCCCGCAGGAAGTCGCGGGCATCTTCGAGGCGGGCCAGGCAGGCCAGGACCTCTCCACCGTGGTCGTGGCCGGCCCCAGCGACGCCGGCACGCTCGGCATCGCCCGCAGCGGCGCCAACGTCGTCCTGACCTGGGACAGCGGCGCCACCCTCCAGTCCGCCGACGCGGTCTCCGGCACCTGGACGGACGAGACCGCTCAGAGCCCGCACCAGGTGACTCCCGCCGGCGCCGGCAAGTTCTATCGGCTCAAGAAGTAACCGCCGAGCGCGGACCAGACTCACACAGGCCGGAGGGCGCACGCCTTCCGGCCTGCTTGCTTTCCGCAGGCTCGAACACGCGCGTGCGGCAGACCCTCAGCCGCTTCGCCCAGGCGGACCCAGGAAGCTGCGGTGCAGGCGTCCCGCGCGAAACGTCTGGAGTGCGTCCGGTTTACCGGCGCTGTCCGGTTCATGGCCCCTGAGCAGGTCCAGGAGGAACAGGCCGCTTCCCTTGAGCTTCGAGCTTCGATCTTTGCCCCGCCAGGTTCACCATCCCCAAGCAGCACCGGCCGGGCGATCGAAGTCGATTGGCCCGGCTAACGCGGCCCGCGATTCTCGTCCTGGCCGAGCTCGTACATCCGAATGTAGTTGTTGCCCCGGGTCCCGGCCGGGACCCAGCTCACGTGACCGTCGGTGAAGAGGACGTTCCCTCCTGCCGCGCCGTGATTGTCGTCCTTGTCGGGGAAGTTGTTCTCGCCCCCCTCGCGGTCGCCGTCCACCACGATGCAGATGTCCGACGGCCCGACGGTTTGGCCCTGGAGCCCGAACGCGCTGTGTTTGTGGACGTAGCTCTGCACGCTGGAGGTGGACTTCTTGATGCCATAAGAGGCCAGCGTGCGGCCGTAGTACTTGATGGTGCTCGAGGAACTCAGCGGCCCGATGGCGTTCATGAACCCGTAGATTTCGTAGCTGACGCCGACGAGTTCGTTCGAGCGCCCCCGGGTCTTGCGCGCCTGAACCAGCATGTCTCGCAAGACGACCTGGCCGTTGTTCGGATGCCGGACGGTGTTGGTGCTGATGAAGTTCTGCGTGGCCGGACATACGAACACCGACTTGGCCACCGCGCCCGGGATGTAGTTCGGGTACAGCCACGTCAGGTCATCGTCCGCGTCGTCCAGCGTGCCCGACAGGTACCCGCTCGAGTCGTCGTCCGCATACATCAACATGCCCAGGCCGATCTGCTTCAGGTTGCTCACGCACGCGATCCGGTTGGCGCGCGCCTTCGCCTTGCTCAGCGCCGGCAACAGCATGCCGGCCAGAATCGCAATGATCGCGATCACCACCAGCAACTCGATCAGCGTGAACCCCGCGCGCCCCCGTGCCCCGCGCGAACCGACCGCGCCTTCTCCCCGGCCGCGGGTTGCCTCTGAATAATCGTAAGGATTCGCCATGCTGTGCTTATGCGTGCCGCTCATGCCCGTCGAAGGAACGCCGCTCACCTCCCCCGGTCAAGCGCAATTCCCCCGCCCGCCGCGTCCCGCCGCCACGCCGCCACGTACATCCCGTTCGCCGGTCGGGCGTCAGACCGCAGGAAAAGATCCACCTGGTCCGCCGCCCCGGCCTCCAGGGGATCCCGCAACGGTTCACCCCGAAACGTGGGTTGCGCCCCGGTGAACGCCGCCGCCAGGGACACCGTCTCCGCCGCGGTCAGCGTGCACACCGCGTACACCAGCCGTCCTCCCGGCTTCACCGCCAGCGCGGCCTGCGCCAGCAACCGTGCCTGCAAGGCCGCGAGTTCCGTCACGTCCTCCGGCCGGGTCGTCCAACGCGCGTGCGGATTCCGGCCCCAGGTGCCCAGATTGCTGCACGGCGCGTCCACCAGCACCCCCGTCGAACTTGGTCCGCGTCGGCAACCGCTCGGTGCCCTCCCAATGGGCCAGGCGGTAGTTGAACACCCCCGCCCGTCGCGCCCGCAGCTTCAAACGCCGCAGTCGCCACTCCGCCACGTCGCTCGCCCAGATCAACCCCCGGTTCTGCATCAGGTCCGACAAGTGCAACGTCTTGCCACCTTCACCCGCACAAGCATCCCACCACGTCTGGCCCGGCTGGGGATCACAAAGCCAGCCGACCGCCTGCGAATGCAGGTCCTGAATCTCAAAGCCACCGGCCCGAAACGCCGGCGTCCGGAACAAATCGTTGGTCCCCGGTACTCCAGCGCATCCGCCAGGGGTCCCCGCCCCGCCGCCCGGCACTCCCCCAGTTCGGCGGCCAACGCCCGTCCCTGCCCCGGCCGCGCCCGCAGCCACAACACCGGCTCCCGTTGCAACGACCGCACCCAGTCCGGCGTGACCTCGACGTGCTCCTTCACCCACGCCGGCACCGCCCGACTCCGCAAGTCCGCGTCGGCAAAACCTTCCGGTGCCTCGGCGAACGCGCGCCGACATTCAAGTGCCGTGCGTAGCTGCGATTCCAGCGGGGCCTGCCCATCCACCCAGCCCAGCCAGCGGAAATACGCGAAGACCGCCTCGCTCACGCGCCGCGCCTTGTCCGGCGACACGCCCCGCATCGTCCGCAAGACCTCCCGCAACACGCCGTCGGCCGGATGCTCCCGATCCGACCCCGCCACAACCCGCGCCGCCAGCTCCAGCGTCGTCGGCCCTGCCCGCTTCGACTGCGCCGTGCGTTCAACCACCGCCAGGTTCCTCCGCGGCCGGTGCCGGTGGGGCGGGGGGGCGGGCGGTGCCGGCTTCGTGCCCCGGTAGCTCGCCACCACCCATTCGCTCAGCACCTTGTCCGGTGCCTCCACGGCATCGGCGTCCACCGCGAACACCGTCTGCCCTGTGTTGCCCGCGATCAGCTTCAAGCCGAACTGGAAGTCCTTGAAGCATTCGGCACAGACCTCGCGCACGTGCTGCCCCTTCTCCCGCGCCCGTTGGACCAACCGTTCGACCGCCGCCTCCGTGAAGCGCAGCTCCAGCCCGTGCTCCCGCTGAAACCGCGCGGCAAACTCACCCACAATCTGCCGCAAAACGCCCTGTTCCTCGGTCGCGCTCTCCGCCAACAACGCCGCCAAGGCCCCCACCGGGTCGTCCACCACCTGCCGCGTCACCACGAACCGCCGCACCTCGGTGGAGGGCAGCTCGAACTTGAACTCGCGAAAGACCCGCTCGCACACGGTCATCAGTCCCCGTGCCCCGGTCTGCTCCTCGCTCGCGAGCTCGGCGATCCGCTGCAACGCCTCGTCCTGGAACAGCACCTCGATCCCGTACGCCGCAAACGTCTGCTCGTACTGCCGGATGATGCTCCCCTCCGAGCTCTTCAATATCGTAAAGAGATCCTCCACCGCCAACGGATGACAGAAGACCCGCACGGGCAGACGTCCGATGAACTCCGGCTCGAAGCCGTGCTCGATGAAGTCCCGCGTCTGCGCGTGGGTCATCACCTCGAAGTCGGTCTCGACCGTGGCCGCCTTGGCCGCGAAGCCGATCGTCGCCTCGCGGAGCCGCTTGCGCACCGTCTTCTCCAGCCCCGTGAAGGCGCCGCTGACGATGAACAGGATGTGCTTCGTATTGATCAGGTCCACCGGCTTCCGGCCCCGCGCACTGAACTCCATCATCGCCTGGAGCTGGCCGGCGATGTCGTTCGGCGAGCGCGCCGGCACATCGGTCTCCTCCATGAGCTTGAGCAGATTCGTCTGCACCCCCCGCCCGCTCACGTCGCGCCCGACGAGGTTGCTGGCGGACGCGATCTTGTCGATCTCGTCGATGTAGATGATCCCGTACTGGGCGCGCCGGACGTCGTTGTTGGCCCGCCGGAACAGTTCGCGCACCAGGTCCTCGACATCGCCTCCCACGTACCCGGTCTCGCTGAACTTGGTTGCATCCGCCTTCACAAACGGCACGCCGATGAGATCCGCGATGCTGCGGATGAGGTACGTCTTCCCCACCCCGGTCGGGCCCACCAGGATCAGGTTCTGCTTGGCGTAGTTGGGCTGGTCCCGGCCTTCGAGGGCGAGCCGGACGTGGTGGTAATGATCGCACAGGGCCACGCTGAGCACTTTCTTGGCCTCCTCCTGCTTGATCACAAACCGGTCGAGGTAGGCCTTGACCTCTTTCGGCTTCTTGTCGAAGCGCGGCACGGCATCCTCCGTCCCGCCTCCCTCCCCTTCGCTGCTGCCGGGTTGGGGACGCGCCAGGCCGGCGCGCAGCCCGCCGAACTGCTGGCGCATCAAGTCATGGAGCTGCCGCTGGAATTCCTCGGGCGTCGGCAGCCCGCCGTTGCTGTTTCGTGTCATGCGTGTGAAGCGGTGCGGCGCCCCGGGCTTGCGGAGTGCCGGCGGGGCAATCTCGGTGCCTGGCCGTCCCTGTCAAGCACCCGCACCCCCGGGGACCGCGCCCATCGCAGGCACAGCGCCACGACTTGGGCTTGAGTTGGCATCCCGTCGGTGGCATCAATGCGGCGTCGCCCATAGCTGACTCACAAGCCCCTTCTTGCGTGGAGGGACACTGCTTCGTATGAGAACCATTGCCGCCGATGGAGCCTTCCTTCCGAAACCCGCCGAGGTGCCGGGAAGAGCGTGCCGGTCCCCAGGTCGGTTCTTGACTGATTCACTCTGCATGGGCCTGTGGTGCGGGCGTCCCACCTGCACCCCCCCGCGGTTCATGGCCTCGGCGCAGGTTCGAAAGGAAAAGGGCGGTCTCGCTGAAGACGCATCGGACGGTCTTCCGCTTCCGCCGCCATGCCTGGCTCGCCGCCGCAAGCTGGATGATGACGGCAGCCCTTGGGCCAGGCACGGCCACCGGGGAGGCTGCCACGGCTCCCCGGCGGCCGGTGCTCTGGCAACGGAGGTCACCCGGGACGTTGGCAGCCGTCGGGGTGTGGGGGTCGTGCTGGGCGATGCCGCGGGGGTGTTCGCCATCGAGCTGGCCCGGCAGAACGAGTGGCTCCTCTACGTCCAGTTACCGGACGCCCGCCAGGTGGACGCCGCCCGTCGCGCCGCGGATGCCGCCGGGCTTTACGGCAGCCGCGTCTTTATCGAACCGGGCCCGACCCATCGGCTGCACCTCGCCGACAACCTCGCCGACGCCGTCGTGGTGGTGGGCGAGAGCGCGAACCGTCCGCCCGAGGCCGAACTCCTCCGCGTGTTGCGCCCTGAGGGCAAGGCCTTCCTCGGCGGCCGGGTGCTTACCAAGCCGTTCCCCACGGGCATGGACGACTGGAGCCATCCGTATCACGGGCCCGACAACAACCCGGCATCGAAGGATCAGCTCGCGCGAGCGCCTTACCTGACGCAGTTCCTTGCCGACCCGCGCTACGCGCCGTTGCCGCAAGTGGCCGTGGCCTCCGCCGGCCGGGTGTTCAAGCTCTTTGGTCATATCGCCTTCAAGGAAAGGGAGGAGCCCTGGCTGAACACCCTCGCAGCCTTCAACGGGTTCAACGGCGAGTTCCTCTGGCGCCGCCCGATCACGCCCGGCCTGATGGTGCATCGCAACACGCTCGTGGCCACACCCTCCGTATTGTACTTCGCCGATGACAAGTCGTGCCAGGTCATCGACGCCGCGAGCGGACAGTTGCGCGACCAGATCGCACCACCCTTCGAGGTGGCCGGCGGCACGTTCTGGAAGTGGCTGGCCCTCGAAGACGGCCTGCTCTACGCGCTGATCGGGGAGGACGAACCGCGCGATCCCGTCATCCGCATGCGCAGCAACAATCACGGCTGGCCCTGGGATCCGCTGTCGCCCGGCTTCAACCAGAACGAGAACCCCTGGGGCTACGGCCGGACGGTGCTGGCCATCGACCCGCAGACCAAAAACGATCCGCTGGCGACATCAGGAGGCCGAGGCCGTGGACAGCCGGGCCTTGTGCCTGGCCGCGGGTCGCCTCTTCCTCTTCCGCCCGGGCGCCTTCCTGGCTTGTCTGGATGCGCGCGACGGGCGGGAGCTTTGGCGCAAGACCAAGGCCAACGCCCCGGAGTTGGTGGAAGCCTTCGGCCCCACCCTCAACCGCCAGGACTGGCGGACGAACTGGCGGACAACGACCTACCTGAAGTGCAGCGACCAGGCCCTGTACTTCTCCGGTCCCACCTTCAGCAAGCTGCTCGCCCTGTCCGCGCTCGACGGCCGGATCCTCTGGCAACACCCGTACAGCAACTATCAGCTCGTCTTGCTCGAGGACGGGCTCTACGCCCTGAGCGGTCAGATCGACAACGAAGCCAGCCGCAAGTTCGATCCGCTCACCGGCCGGGTCCTCGAAGAGGTCAAGCTGGGCCGGCGCGCCTGTGCGCGTCCCACCGGGGCCCTGGACGCCGTGTTCTGCCGGGCCAGCGGCGGTTCCACGCGGTGGGACGCCGCGACGGACCAACCGCAGTTGATCTCGCCCATGCGCGCCCAATGCCAGGACGGCGTCACCATCGCCAACGGCCTGCTCTACTGGTGGCCCTCGGTCTGCGACTGCAACCTCACGCTCTACGGCATCACCTGCCTGGGACCGGCCGGCGACTTCGACTTCGCCCAAACCGGCAGCGATGCCTCGCGCCTCGAAACCGCGGGCCCAGACGCGCCGCCCGTCGCCGAACTTCCCGAGTCGCCCACCGACTGGCCGACCTTCCGTGCCGACAACGCGGCCTCGGCCACCACCGACGCCGCCGTGCCCGCCCGCGTGCAGCGGTTGTGGCAGTATCCGGCCCCGACCGAGATCACGCCCACCGCGCCCGCCGCCGCGGGGGGGCTGGTATTCCTGGCGGGTTCCGATGGCATCGTCCGTGCGCTCGACGCCCGGACGGGCCAGGAAGCGTGGAGGGCTTACACCGGCGGCAATGTCCGGTTCCCGCCCACGCTCTGGAACGGGCGCGCGTTCGTCGGTTCCGGAGACGGCTTCGTGTATGCCTTCGAGGCAAGGAGCGGACGGACGTTGTGGCGCTTCCGCGCGGCGCCCGTGGAACGGCGCATGCCGGTCTACGGCCAACTCCTTTCCACCTGGCCCGTGGCGGGCGGCGTGCTGGTCAAGGACGGGGTGGCCTATGCCGCGGCTGGGATCGTCAATTACGACGGCACGCACGTCTATGCGCTCGACGCCGCCACCGGCCGGATCCGATGGCAGAACAACAACTCGGGTCACCTCGACCCCGCCGCCGTGGCCGGCGTCAGCGTCCAGGGGAACATGATCCTGCACGAGGACAAACTCTGGCTGGCGGGCGGCAATGTCGTCTCGCCCGGCGTGTATGCGCTGGGCGACGGGACCTGCCTGAACGATGTCAGCCAGGTTCACCAGGTGACGGACAACCAGGTACCAGCCTCGCAAAGCCCCCGCGGCTCCGCCTTGTACGTGGTCGCCAACCAGGTCCGCGTCGGCGGCCAGCCGCACTATGCGCACCCCCAGTACCGGGTCTGCGATCCGTCCGTCACCGACTGGACCTGGGTGGCATCGCGGGACGACCGCGACTATCTGTGGGTCAACAACCCGCAGATCTCGAAGATCCTGTGCTACCCGCGGGTGGAGGCGCAGCGGGCCGAACGGCTCCTGCAGGGTTGGGGCAAACCACAACTGCGCGGTTTGAAGGCGGTCTGGGGAAGCGGACGTCAAGGACAGCACCGCGGTGGCGCTGTGCCGGAACGCGCTCGTCGCCACGCGCGGTGCGGAGTTGGTCGCGCTGAGCTTGCCGGAAGGCCGTCCCTTGTGGGCGCACCGCCTGCCAGGCGTGGCCGTTCCCTGGGGTCTCGCGGTCGATGCGGCCGGCCGGGTCATAGTCGCGCTCCAGGGCGGGCAGGTCGTGTGCTACGGCAGCAGCGAATGGACGGCCTCTCGATGAGTGGGCTGCGGCAGATTCCCGCATGGCGGCGACAAGGTGGGGCTGGCGGACGCTGCACCGTGCTCGTGCTCATGCTGGCGCTGACGTGCTGGCTTCCGCCTGCCACGCTGCTCGCGTGTCGCTACAACGTTCGTGACGTCGGTTTCGTGGACCTCGAGACCGAGTCCTATCGGCTCTGCATCTTCGTGCCTCCGGGAACTCCCGCGCCCAGCCTCGCCCTGTTGCAACGCATGCCCCCGTGGCCCTGCGCGACTGCAACATCCACTTCGAGCTCCTGACTCCCGAGGGGGGCGGCCGGCCACCCGGCCTTCCCACCCCCGTCCCGGACCGGCGACGATCCGACCGTGCGGGCTGTCCTCGAGTCGCCGGATGGCTGTTCCCTCCCGCTCACCTTCTCCCACCGGGGCCAGCCGCTGCGACAGCGTCTGGCAGCGGTGCTCGACGAGGTCGCCTCCTCCCCGAAACGCGAGGAACTCGTGGCCGCGGCAGGCCGCAGCTTTGCCGCCGTCCTGCTCATCGAGGGCGCGGTCGCTGAGGCGAATCGCCGGGCACGCGAGGCGATCACGACCGCCTGCGACGCCATCCGGGAGCAGATGCAGACCATGCCCAAGGCCATTGCACAACCCCCGACCCTGGTCGTGCTCGAGCCCGACGCGCTGGCCAGCGAGCGGATCCTGTTGTGGAGCCTGGGGCTGGATCCGATTGGAACTCCAGAGCCGCGCGCTGCCATCGTCTATGGCCGGGCCCGCTGGATGGGCCCGCTCATGCACGGCGAGGAAATCTCCGCGCCCAACGTGGTCGGACTCCTGTCCATTATCGGGGCAGATTGCGAATGCGGCCTCGACGTCGCGTGGACCCTGGGAACGCGTCTGCCCGTTCGATGGGAGGAAGCCCAGCATGCCCGCGTGGCCAAGACGCTCGGGTTCGACCCCGAGAACCCCCTGGTGAAGCTGGAAGTCGGTCGCATCGCGGCGCGATCGGGCGTGCCCCGCCCGGCACCCGCCGCCGACCCGACCGTCCTGCTCAGCTCGGATCCGCGGCCCCATGGGGCGGACGTTTCTGCGGGTGTCGCACCGCCGGCGGACGGGGCGGATTCGCCGCTTCAGAAGCCCCTTCACGACCCGGGCATCCCGGCCGGCCAGACGGCGGTCCTGCTACGCGGCTGGGGCTTTCTCGGCGGGCTGGCGGTGCTCGTCCTTGGCACCTGCGCCTGCCTTCTCTGGAACGCGCGGCGCCGAGGCACGGACCGGCGGTCTTGAACTCTCCGTGAACCTGCGGTGCGGGCTTCCAGCCTGCACCCTCCGCGGTCTATGGCCCCCGAGCAGGTCCGGCAGGAACAGGACGATTCCCATAGACCATGCACGAAAAGCGGGGGTGAACCTCCGCACTCCAGACGCTTCGCGCGGGACGGATGGGCTCTGCCCCTCGCGAAGCGTCTGGAGTGCGTCCGGTTTACCGGCGCTTTCAGGGTCGAGCGAGTTCGCAGGCGAGACCCCCGGAGCCGTCTGGGACGCCTCAGACAGAAATGGATGGCCCGCGAGGGGCTTACCTTTGCGGGGATTCCAGCAGGTTGAGCAGCAGCCGATCCGCGGCCGGATGACGATCGACGTTCTCGAGGAGCCGGAAGGTGTTCAGCACGATGCGGCCCTGCCCGAGGCGATAGCTTCCCAGCATCACCCCCGCCGCGTAACCGTCCGGTCGACTCGAGTGGCACACGGCAAACGCCGCCGCCGCCACGTCGTCCGGCGTCTCCTGGCCCTCGAAAAACAGGTTGCTGATCAACGGCCCGTAGTAGTCCCAGTCCATGATCCCCGCGGGCGCGAGCCCGGCGAACAGCGCGTGGTGACGCGCGACACACTCCTTGTGGTAAAGCCAGTCGGAAAAGTGCGTGAGCCGTCCCCGGGTCGGCAACGGCAGCCAGCCCAAGGGATCGTCGTCCTTCCGAAACACCCCGGGATCGCCGAAGACCACCGTGCTGCCGGCCTCGATGCGGCGGCGCAACCCGGACCAGAACCCCGCGTCGGTTGCCAGCCCTTCCCGGTTGCCGATCAAGATCACCTCGTCCTCTCCGCCGACCGCGCCCGCCAGCAGTTCAACCGCAACCTGCCTTGACCGCAGCCAGGCCTGCACCCGGGCGTCCACACCGTGAACGTACACTGTGCGCGGTGCCCTGGCCGTTGGCGGATCGCTGAGCCGGAACTCCAGGCGGCCCGCCGCAGGAGCGCCTCCTCGTTCCAGGGTGGCCGCGAACGTGTAGGTCCCCGCCGGACCGGGAATCGTCACGTCGCCTGCGAACACGGGAACAGCCAGCGGCGCCTCCGCGCCTTGCCCAGGCGGAGCCAGCACGAGGTTCAGTTTCTTTTCCCAGGCAACCCCGGCGGGCCCCATCACGCGCAGCCGAACCGGGTAGGTCCCCGGCCCCAAAACGTCCTCGTTCGCCAGCACGACTTCGAGCGTCAGCGGCCGGCCCGTGTACCCATGCAGGGGCGCCACAAACAGGCACCATCGCAGCGGCGCCCAGCCGTCCTGCAGCACGTCCACAATGCCCGGCTTGAACTCGCGCCAGAGGGTCCACAGCCCTTCGCCGGTGTAGCCGTGATCCAGCAGCCCGGTGAGGTTGTAGCCGCAGATCTGCGGGTTGGACCGGATGAGGCTGAATCCCAGTTCCCGCTGGCGGGCGTGCAGTCGCTGGCTGTCCCGCAACATCTCCTCCGGAAACGCATACACGCCGTCCATGCCCAGCCGTTGCCAGTCCGCGTTCAGTTTCTCCTCGGTCTGCTGGAAGTACTTGAAGTCGTCCCAGGCCGGGTTGGCTCCGCTCTGCTCGTAATGCCGGAGTTCGCGCACCGCGTTCATCAGGCTGCCCACGCCGTATTCGGACAGGAACACCGGTTTCGTGTCGCGGCCCAGCGTGCGGATCCCGGCCTCGATCGCCGGTGTGTGCGGTGTGGCCGGATAGACGTGGGCGTCGCCGGCGCCTTCAAAGTAGCCGCCCCAGGGGCCCGGTGGCGCGATACCCTGGTAATCCGGGCTCTCCACGCCCCACTCAGGTTCCCAGACGGTGGAACCGGGATTTGAGACCGAGCCGATGTGGTAGCGCCGGTCCCAGCGTCCGCTTTGCTGCAGGATCAGCCGGGTGTCATCCAGGCTGCGCAACCGACCCAAACTCGCCACCGCATGCCGCGACATCGGGCCGTCCGGCATCTCGTTGACCAGGCCGAAGATCACCACGCTCGGATGGTTCCGGTCGCGCCGCAGCATCTCGCGCAGGCTGGCGTCGAAGCGGTCGGCCATCTTCGGCGAGTCCGCCAGCAGCCAGGCGGCGAGGTTCTCCTCGTAAACCAGCAGCCCGATCTCGTCGCACAGATCGAGCTGGTACGGATGGGCCACGCCCGCGATGAACCGCACCATGTTGAACCCACATGCCTTCATGTACACCAGGTCCTTCCGCAGCAGATCCCGCGCGTTGTCCGGCGGCACGATGGCCCCGATCGGGCAGTGGTTCCCGGTGTGCGAGCTCTTCACGAAAAGGCGCTTGCCGTTGAATCGAAAGAACCCCCGCTCGACGCGCAGCTCGCGAAAACCGAACCGCGTCACCCGCTCGTCGGTCTCACCGCCCGCTCCGGCCGTGACCCGGGTGCTCAAGCGATACAGAAACGGATCGTCCAGCGCCCACAAACGGTGCTGCGCGACGCGCAACCGGCCGTCGATACGGCTGCTCCCGGGCGTCGCGGTGCCCGTCATCCGCACGCCGCCCACCGCCGCGTCCCCCGCCGCCGGTGCCACGACGCACTCGACCGTCACCGGCACCGCGGCGGCGCCCGCGTTCACCACGCTGACTTCGACACGCACCTCACCCGTCCGCCAGTCCGGCCGCAGGTACACGTCATCGAGGCGCACCGCCGGACACCAGAACACCTCGACGGACTCCGTCAGCCCGCCGCTGTTGTAGGAGCCGCCCACGCTGATGCCCGCGGGCGCCTTGTTCCGGTGAGGGGTCTCCGACAGCACGATCCCATCGATGGGATCCGCACGCGGATTCAGGACTCGGACCGCCAGCCGGTTCGTCGCGCCCGGAAGCACGACGTCGGTGATGTCGAGAGTGAACGGCGTTTCACCGCCCTCATGACCTCCCACCGCAACGTCGTTCAGCCAGACTTCCGCCAGGTAGTCCACGGCGTGAAACCGGAGCAGGCAGCGGCCGGATGGGAAGACCCTCTCGGGCGCGACGAACTCCCGCCAATACCAGGCCACCCCGTGGTAGCCGGGCAACGCCTCCTGCATGATGCCCGGCACACGCACGCGGCCCGCTCCCTCGACCGGACCCCGCCACCACGCTTCACCACGCCCGGTATTCTGGCGATCCGCCGCGACCTGCCAGTTGGTCCCGTCCAGCGAGATGCCCGCCGGAGGCCATGGCCCCCGCGTCCGCAGCGTGAAGCCACAGCGGCAGGAGGATCGTGAACCCGGGGGTGGACAGCCACCGCGGGGCTGGGAGGAGGCGAGTCTTCATCGGTCGTGGCGTGCGCGTCCGCCGGCCGGCCCGTCCGTGTTGCGACATTCCCCAAGGAAGGTTGCGGCAAGCGCAGGGACCGCGACGGGGTGCATGCTGGACGGCGACCGTGCCCAAGCCCGCAACGCGCAGCAAGAGGAAAAGCCCCGAAGCCGGGGGTCAACCCCTAGCCCCAGTTTCCGACTTATGACGAGGGTTTTGTGGCAAGTGGTTGGAGGTAAGCAGGTTGCCTGTCGTGGTCACTATCCCCTAAAATCGCTCACCCTTTGTGAAGCAATTCTATGCAAAAACACTCATGATTGCGTTGAAATTCTTGCGTTCTATGCCCTAACTCCAGCCCGTGCAGCGGCTGGAAGCCAAGCGCGTCAACGGCCACACCTACTACTACCTCTCCGACTGGGGCTGGCGGGAGGGCAAGTGTCGTCGCCTCTCCCAGCAATACCTCGGCAAGCTCGAACAGTTCAGTTCCCGACTCACCGGCGCCGGACCGGCACCCGCCTACGCCGAGGTGTTTGAGTCCGGCCGCCCCCTCGCGTTGTGGGGCGCCGTGCAGCGCGCCGAGTTGATTCCCTTGGCCAACCAGCTATGCCCTAAGCGCCAGCAGGGGCTGAGCCCGGGCATCTACCTGGCACTGGCCGCCGTCAACCGGGCGGTGGAGCCGGTCAGCAAGCGAGGGTTCTGGGAGTGGCTCTCCGGGACGGCGTTGGTGCGCGCGGGGCCGGAGTTCTCCGCCGAGGCGTTGAGTAGCCAGCGCTTTTGGGATCACCTGGTCGCTTGGGAACCGGAGAAGATCGAAGCCCTCTGGAAAGGCCTCCTGGAACGCGCCGTCCAGCGCGAGGGGATCGACCTGTCCCGGCTCTGCTACGACGGCACCAATTTCTTCACCTTCATCGACACGTTCAACGTGCAGAATCACCTGGCCCAGCGGGGCAAGAACAAGCAGGGCCGGGCCAACCTGCGGCAGGTCAGCTACGCCCTGGTGTGCGCCGCCCACGGACAGTGGCCGCTGTACTACGAGGTGTACGAGGGCCATCGCCATGACAGCCGGCAGTTGGGCGAGATGCTCGGACGCTTTGCCACCTTCTACGCGGGGTTGGCTCCGGTCGGAGCGCCGCGGCCGCAAACCACCCTGGTGTTTGACAAGGGGAACAACTCGGCCGCGAACTTCGCGCTGATCGACACGCTGGGCTTGGACTATGTGGGGGCGGTGAAACTGGGGGAGGTGGCCGAGTGGGCGGCGGTGTCCAATACGGGAGACTCCCGGTGGGAAGCCTGCGCCGGGTTGGAAGGGACCAAGGCCTTCCGCGTGGAGGCCGAGGTGTACGGCCGCCCACGCACTCTGGTGGTGAGTTGGCATCAAGGACTCTTCGAGGCGCAGTGGGCCACGGTGCAGAGCGAACTGGCGCGGGCGTTGCGCAAGCTGGCCGAGTTGCAGCAGAGCCTGCAACGGCGTCAGCACGGGGAGGTCAAAGGCGGCAAGACCCCGACGGTGGAGTCAGTGCACAAACAGTGCCGGGAGATCTTGCACCGGGAGCATTTGCATCAGGTCGTGGCGATCGAAATCCACCCGCACGACGCGGGCGTGCCGGCGTTGGACTACCGGGTTCAACCGGAGGCGTTGGAGCGCCTGCGCGACACGGTGCTGGGCAAGAACGTGCTGGTAACCAGCCACGGCGGCTGGACGGACTCCGAGGTCATTGAGGCCTACCGCAGCCAGTTCCTGATCGAGCAGATCTTCCAGCAGATGAAGGACCGCGACGTGGGCTGTTGGTGGCCGATGTTCCACTGGACCGACCGGATGATCCAGGTGCACGGGTTGTACTGCACGATCGCCTTGCTGCTCCGGGCGATGGTCAGCCGGCAAGTGCGGGAAGCGGGCGTGGAACTGCCGCTCCCGCGCCTGTGGGCGGAGTTGGAGCAAGTGCAGGAAGTCGTCAACGTGTATCCGGGGGCGCAGCGGGCGGCAGCCCCCGTACGGCAAACGGTGGGCAGCAAGTTGACGGCGCTGCAGGAACGCTTGGTGGAGGTCTTGGGGCTACGCGGCGAGAAGCGGGCTGTTTAGGGGATAGCGGCCACTTCCACAAGCTGCTTAGCCTTAGCCACCTGCGAGGCACCCTTGAACTAAGTCGGAAAGTCGGGGTAGGTGGGGCCGACAACGCTGACTGGCTTCAAACTCCCGGCTTGGATGAGTGGCAAATAGATTTCACCCGTGCCGCCGACGAGATTGTCCTGCCGGCCTGCGACGGTTTCCCACGCCTTGCCAACGAATGGATAGTAATCGCCATCCGGCCACTGGCTGCCCGCAGCGGTGCGGCCGTCCACGTGGACCAAGAACCAGCCGGCGGGCGCATTGGTCAGTTTGAAGTCGCCCTGCGCATCCGTCACCGCGCGCAGCGCCTCTTCCATGCCGTCCACGGTGATGGTCGCGCCTTTCAACGGCCGGTTCACCGCGTTCGTGCCGGTGTCCGGACCGGCAACCAGTTCGCTGGCGAACACGCGTCCGATCACGGCGGTGCCCGGCGTGGGGTGATTGCTCAACGTGTCGAACTCGATTCGCGCCACGCCGCCTTCCTGCCCGTCGCCGTCGGCGTCCACCAGCCTGCCTTCAGTGTCCTTGATTGCCGCCGCGTCGAACGTCACGCGCACGCGTGTCGCGCCCGGCAGCGGCTCGAGGTAGAACAGCGTGGCCTTGCGGCGGTCGGGGGACAGTTCCGGCCGGCTGAGCACCTTGCGCCCCGCCGCCTCGGCGAAGAAGCGCGCATTTTCCAGCAGGGTGTCGGCAGCGAGCGGGCGTGAGAATTGCAGCACCGTTTCGCGCGTGACGGCCACGCCGTCGTCGCCGTCGAAATCCAGCGTGGCGTCCGCGGCGGACATCGGATTCAGCGGTGGCCGTTCCAGCTCGTACACATCCGGCAGACCGTCGTGGTCGGAATCGAGGATGGCACTCCGGGGCAGGCGTTGCACGCGCATGAACCCGCTCTGCCCCGTCGTGGTGGCGAGGAAAGGCCCCTCCCACGCCACCGCCAGCGTCGATTCAATGGCTTCGGGGGCGAAATCAAAGCCTCTTCCGGGATCTGCGGGGATTTTGCATTACCGCGGATAGAGGTCGAGGCCTCCCAGATGGAAGAGGATGTCTGTTTTGAACCGTTCCCGGCTCCGATAGCCGAAGGCTTTCTTGACCAGGCCGGCGATG
Source organism: Verrucomicrobiota bacterium (assembly GCA_027493615.1). Classification (GTDB taxonomy): domain Bacteria; phylum Verrucomicrobiota; class Verrucomicrobiia; order Limisphaerales; family J093; genus DSVZ01. The sequence continues at coordinate 1,241 of JAOSKK010000008.1, read as the reverse complement.
CGGTTGTTCAACCCTTCCAAGGCCGCGTTGCTGATCCGATGGGTGAAGTAGGTCACGATATTGTCCAAGTGCTTCTTGAAGCTCCGGGCCACCTCCTTGATGGGGCCCAAGCGCGAGCGGATCGCCCAACTGTACCACGAGTGGAAGAACTCCTTCCCTTCCTCGACGCTCTGGCTGGCCCAGAAGTCGCGGAACATTTCCTTGATCGCCCAGGCGCGACTGGTCTTGAGTTTCTGCCCGCGCAACTGATCGAAGCGCTCCTGGTGGGCCGGGAGGTTTTCCCAGCCATAAAGCCACACGTACTTGGTCCCCGCCCAGACGCTCGTCGCCCGCCGCGCTCAACGCCCGGTGCTCGGCCCGACGCACCCGGTCCACCGCCCGCCCCAACATCTGGCTCAAGTGATAGGGGTCGTGGACGATCTTACTGGCCGCCTCGGGCACGTGTTGCACCGTCGCTTGGAAGTACGGCGCCCACAGGTCCATCGCCACCGCCTCCACCGCCGCCCGATGTTCCGGGGAACGCCCCTGCCAATAGGCCTCCAGCGTCTCTTGGGTGCGTCCGTCGCCCACGTATTCCACCGTGGCCGAACGCCCGGGCTCCAAGTTCGCCACCACGGTGACGTAGTTCTGTCCCCGGCCCGCACTCTTTTCGTCCACCCCCAAGCGCCGCACCGGCTGGGTCTGCTGCGAAGCCAACCCCCGCGCCACGGCCCGTTCTTGATCCCATCGGCCTCGTCCCAACTGATCCGCAGCCCTCACAGACCGCACGGATCGAACACTCCTGCAAGAGGTCGATCGCCAGCCGCTCAAAGCGCTTGGTGAAACGTCCGTAGGGCTCGGCCCAGGGGACCTGCACGGTGAGTGCCGTGCTCCGACAACGAACCCGGGGGACCTTCGCCACAATCAGGGTCTGGAACTCGCAACTGTCCAGGTGGCGCCACCGGCGCTGGTCCCAGTCTTGGATGTGCATGCGGCGCTGACACTGCGGGCAGGGCCCAGGTCGACTCGGTGCATTGGACCTGGACCTCGATGCGGCGCGGGGCCAACTCCAGGCGCACGGCTTGGACCTTCCAGGGGGCCGTCAATCCCAGGATCTGCTGATACAACTCGTGATCGTGCATCGGGGGCAGTGTGCCCGGCGGGGCCGCGTCGTCACGTCCTGGGGAAACCCGAGAAGAAACGTCACCCAACGGCGCCCAGGAGGTGGGGGCCTTTCCGGCGCGGGCCGCTGGGGCAGCCGT
>JAOSKK010000007.1 GCA_027493615.1 Verrucomicrobiota bacterium | reverse complement strand
GCGGGACTTCACGGCCGAGGCCGCGGGGTACTGAGTTCAACCTCGAACAACAACGAACGATGAACGCAACAGTTCCAGAGACGATCAGGACGATCATCGCCCAGGCCGGCGGGCAACGGATCAGCGGGGCATTCGCCTACGTGGGGGCGAGGAAACTGACCTACCGCTGCGCGCGCCTCGAGGGAGAGTTCCGGTCCAGCCGTGACTCGAGGCTCCGCACCGACCTGGCCATGCCCTTCGTGGACTATGAGGTCGGCTTGCAGTTCCAGGTGAACGGCAAACGCGGCCGGGTCTGGACAATGATCGTGGCCTATGAGCCGAATGATACGTACACGGCCTGGCTGGTCGAAGGTCGCAGACGGCGCGGCCAGCTAGGCCTGAAGGAGTTGGCATGCGCCCGGGACGTGTACTGCGACACGCTCAAGGGCGTCATCGAGGCGGTCTATGACCGGGCCATCCGCGACCACAACGACGGGTTCATCCCAATGTAATCTTGCGGAGACAGATCCTCGTGGCGGGCGTTGACAGGGGTCAGCGCCCGCCTACTCTGTTCGCGTATGGCGGGTGTGGACCGGAGCTTCGAGCGGGCGATCAAGGCGTGGCGGGCGGCAATGGGCCTCTCGCAGTCGCAAGCGGCGGAAGTGCTCGGCTGCCCGGTGCGGACCTTGCAGAACTGGGGAGATCAGCCGGACCCGGCCCGCCTCGACCCTCCAGCGGCTGCTCCGGGACCGGTTCGCCGCGGATTTGGAACGGCTCTCCTTGCGGGCGGAGCCTGGCAGACGTCCTGTGCGACCACGGAGTCGGGGCCGAGCGAGTTCGCGTGCGGCCTAAGGACGTCCCTGATAGTTCCCGAGGACTTCTGTCTCCAGCCCGCCCGTCTCACTTCTGTCCGCGGGCAGGTCAGCCGCGCCGTAGACCTCGCCGAGCGACGACAGAGGTCGGCCGTTGCGCACCGCGTCGTGTGCCCGTTGCAGGACGCGTGTAAACCCGAGGGGATCCTCCAGGAAATGGAGGAGGAACTTCGTGCCCCCACGCCGCAGACCACCACGGTGCCGTAGCCGAGCAACCGTCCCAGCAGCGTTCTTCGCAGGTAGACCGATTCGATGTTCTCAAGGGGGACTTCCCCTTGATGGTACGCCAGCAAGCCAAAACTGAAGCGCAGCCGCTGATTGGTGACCACCTGTCGCAGAGTGAAGTAACCGATGAACAGGTTGATCACGAAGGGCAGAACCAAGAGAACCGGAGGAGTGAACGGTAGCCAGACAAAGAACGGGACCTTCCCGCCGGGTCGCCGCGCCCATCATGTCGGCGTAGCTGGGCCAAGCAAACGCCAGGATAATGAGGGGGAGGGCGGCCAGTACCAGCATCAGCACGCCGAACAGGACCATGGCAGAGCTGGGCGTTGCGTGGAGGAGTTCGAGTTCGTCGTGCCTCCGGGTCTTCGAGGTCATGGCTCCAAAGTGCCGCGTCCCTCGATCGGTCCGGTCTGCACACCAGACCCTCGAGAGGCGGGGCTGGCAGAAGGTCCGCTCTCACGAGATCTGCCGCAATAGTTGACTTCCGCAAGTAGTTGATAGCGGGTCGGGCTAAGCACCCTCCCCGGACTCGTTCCCGCCAGACCCCCACCACCCCCGGGCGCCGGCCCGCCGGCCTTCCGGGCTTCCTAACGCTCTCCCGGCCCCTTCCCGGTCGGTCTCCTCCGGGACTTCACCGTCCCCCTATGGTATGGAGAAGATCGGGCTCGCTCCGCAGGAAGCGGAGATGCTGCTGCGCCGGGACCTGGCGAACATCGTCAAGCGCACGGCGGTGGGCAGTTTCCGCCTGTCATGTCATCAACGGCAAGGTCAACCGTCGTTCCGTCGGTCGCCGAGACTCCAGGCGCGGACGGGCAAGCTTGAAAGGGCCGAGATGTGCCGACAGCCTGGGCTTTCGGCATGCATGGGTGTACCTGGCACCACAACCATCCGGCCATTACCCCCACAGCATCAACTGGTTAGAAGGATATGGTGTCTCGTCTTGAGATTGAGTTGTGGCAAGCAGTTGAGCCAGAGGTACTTGCTCAAACGCGTTGACGCTCAAAATCTGTAGGATTTGGGACAGGCTCAAATCGAGTTGGAGTTCCTTGCGGATGATCGCCACCAAGACGTAAACACAAACGGCGATCCACACCTGCGTCTTCACGGCGTTGTCGCTGGTACCGAAGAAGTGTTTGATCCGCAGGTTCTGCTTGATCCACTTGAAGAACAGTTCGACGCGCCAGCGTAACCTGTATAGGTGCGCGATGACGGTCGCTGGTAGATCGAGGTTGTTGGTGAGGAACACAAGGACCTTGCCGTCCTCGGGATCTCGAAAGGTAACCCGACGAAGCCGGTCCGGGTAACGAGTAGCACTTTGAGGATTACGAAGCCAGACGATGTGATCGCTGCGAATGCCCGTGCTGCGATCCACCGGGCGAGACTCCAAACGGTTGAGCTGGACCCCGGCTTTCGTGCGAGTGACAAAGAACGCGCCGCTCAGCACGAACCGGTAGAGTCGCGCGAAATCCAAGTACCCGCGGTCCATCACGTAGAACGCGCCCGGCTCGGGGATCAGTTCGTCCAAAACGCGGACATCGGCCTGTTTTCCTTGGGAAATCGCGATCATCGTAGGAATCGGTCCCCGCACGTCCAGCAACGTGTGGAGCTTGACGGCGGCCTTGGTCGAGCGGAAGCGTGCCCACGGAAAGAGGCTCAGACACAAGTCGATGGTCGTCGAATCCAAGGCATAAACGGCTTGCTCCAGTTCAATCCCCAGTGGTTCCTGCGCGTAGAGTCGGCGAGCGCGCGCAATGAGACGTTGTGCCAGGTCCGCATAGATCCGCCAATCGCGCTCACGATTGGCGTCGGCCAAGGTGCTATGGGCGATCGTTGATCGGAACCCCATATGATAGAGTTGGTCGCGACGCGAACGGAGGCAGACTTCCAAGTCGGCCAGGCTCTCACGATAGGTGATCTGGGCGAAGGCCATGGCCAGAAACTGCTCATAGCACGAGAAGCTCAGGACCTTGTACTCACCGCGGTAACGGGCAACACAGCGACGAAATTGCTCGGGATGAACCCAAGCCATGACTTGGGCGAAGACGTTCTTTCCTGCATGCATTCCGAGAGTCTGGCAGGGAAGGTGCTTTGCAGCATGGCAAAATCGTCAAATCGCTCACACCCCTCGGCAGCTCGATCTCTCGTATTTCCACCATGATCCAACGGATCCTACCCGTCATGGCCGGATGACAGTGACCTGGCACATCGGCGCCGGGAGATCGACGTCTTGTCTGGCACAGCCCAGACGCGTACGCTCATTGCCGATGAATCTAACGCATCTCACTTCGGCCGCTCTGAAACCGATCATCACCTTGGTGGAACAGAAGGAGGCGCTGGAGGCGCAGCTTGAAGAGATCACCCTCCGACTCGCCGCCTGGAAACTTGACGTCGAATCCAAGGCAGCGAAGGGGCCAGCGGACCAACCGACCTCACGCACGCCGCGCAAGGCCGCCACCACAAGTGCCCGGGCAGTGGCCACCAAGGCGGCCGGGACGGCCAAGCGTCAGCCGCGCGGGCAGCTCAAGGAGTCGGTGCTCGCCCAGGTGAAGGCCGCCGGTTCCTCGGGGATCAGGGTCGCCGACCTCGCCGCCAAGCTCGGCGCCAAGCCCAAGAGCCTCTTCGTCTGGTTCCACTCGACCGGCAAGCGCGTGACGGGGCTCCAGAAGGTCGGGCCGGGCAGGTACGCGTGGGTCGATCCAATGACGAGTCCCTGCCCGTTCTAACGCTGGTCCGGTGGCGGACAGCAGCGCGGATGGCGTGGAGGCCTGGGCGGTCCCAGGAAGCGGCGCATAAGTGCGTGCGGGTCTAGGTCTGACCACCACCACCTTGGCTGAGCACGCCGGGTTGGCCGGCGTTCGACGGAACGACACGCACATGCAGATCGCGTGACAAGTCGGCGCGACCTTGCTCCCAGGGGCGGGCGAGCTACTGCCCGTTTGGCTCAGCGAGGTCCTCGGTGACCTTCTCGAGTTCCAGAACAGCGTTCACCGTCATTCCTGCCCGTCCGGTCAGGCAATCCTCACAGGAGGGCTCGGCGTCCTACCGTAGCCGCCGGATCTGATAGAACCGGGCTGGGCCCGTCGCGGTAGGATCTCGCAGGATTGACCGTTGGTCCTCACCCGGCGCAGGTACTCCAAGGTTCCAGCGGAAACCGGGGAGTTGATCGGCAGACTCGAGCCGATAGGCACTGCCGCGTTCACCCGCAAACTCGACGGAGAAGCCCTCGGCGTTCCTCACCGGGTTGGCCGCGGCTGCAAAGGAAGTCGGTGTCCCGTTGCCAAGTAGCGCGTAGGCGATCCGGCTATCGGCGCAAATCGCCTGCACCCCCTCGAGCTTGGGTGGGAAGTTCGTCACCGCCCCGGCTCTCCCCCAGAGGACCAACGCGCCGTCGCGTCGCAGCGCCAAGCTGTAGGTGTCATCGGCCGCCACCGCAACCACATCCGTCAGCCCGGCCGGCACCTCGGTCTGGCCTTCTGAGTTCTGTCCCCAGGCGACCACCGCACCGTCGGCTTTGAGCCCGAGCGTATGGTCAGCGCCGGCGGCAATCGCGACCAGGCTGTGAAGACCCGGCGGGACGTCCAGTTGGCCAACGATGTTGTTACCCCAGGCCACCGCAGTTCCATCACTGCGCAACGCAACGCTGTGGGTGAAACCCGCACCGATCCCCACGACCGAGTGCAGGTCCGCGGGCGGCGTGGCTTGTCGCTGGGCATTCTCGCCCCAACCCACCACCGTACCGTCCCGGCGCAGAGCCAGGCAGTGCCGCCACCCTGCCGCGATACTCACGACTTCCGAGAGTCCGGGGGAGTGTTCGTCTGGCGCGCGTTGTTCGCCCCCAGACCGTAACCCGCCCGTTGGCTTGAAGCGCCATCCCGAAGCCACTGCCGCCCGCGCTGATGGCCACGATGTCGGTCAGGTTCGAGGCCCCCCAGCGCAGCAGAAGGCTGCCCCCCAGGTAACAACTCGACCGTCGCCCAGCAGCCCAAGACCCGTCCGGGAATCCCAGTCCCGCACCGAGACGGCGACGGCGTTCGTCATCGCCAGGGGAAGTTCCACCAGTTGGAGCGGGGCACTGCCCCACCGCGCCACCGGTAGCAAGTGCACCTGGATCGGGGCGCTGGTGACTACGCCGAAGGGGTTGCGCACCTCGACTGAATAGGTGCCTGCGGCATCGGCCGGCACCGGGGTCAACTGCAGGCTGCTGTTGGTCGCGTTGGGGAGGTCCAAATCCTCTTTGCGCCACTGGAAGGAAAAGGGCAATGAGCCCTGCACCGCGACGTTCAGCACGGCGTCGCCGCCCCGAAAGTCGTGACCGTCCCAGATTGGGCCGGGATCGTGGGTGGGGCATCGCTGACCGTAAGCACCGCGTCCGCACTGGTCGCGGTCCCGAGTTCATTGCGGACCACGAGGCGATAGGCGCCCGAGTCGGTGAGTTCCACGGCCGGCAGCGTGAGGACCGCTTCGGTGGCGCCGGGTAGATCTGTCGCTTCGTACTGCCACTGAAACGACAGCGGCGGAGTGCCGGAGACCGTGACCTCGAAGGTGACGGGGTGACCGCTGAAGGCTGGTTGGCTGAGGGGTTGCACGGTCACCCATGGCTTCTGGGCACCGAAGGCCACCGTATGAATGCCGCCCAGGGCAAGGTGGCTTACCTGGGTGACGCCGCCCGGCATCGGGAACCACTGGGTATCCCCCCATTCGGCCACGCTGCCATCCTGTCGTACGACCGCGCTCCGGTAACCGCCCGCCGCCACAGCCACGACCTCCGTCAGGTCCGGAGGCACCTGTACTTGTCCGTGACTGTCAACTCCCCAGGTGATAACGACTCCATCGGCCCGCAAGACCAGGTTGTGAACCGATCCGGCGGCCAGCGCGGTGACGTTGGTCGCTGCCTCCGGGACGGGCATCGGGGGGTGGCCGCCCCAGACCAGGATCTGGCCATCCTGGCGCTGGGCGATCACGTGCATTTCGCCTGCGGCGATGCGAATGAGGTTGGTGAATTCACTGGGAACCGGAGGGTTGGCGGCCGTGTAGCCCCAGACTTCCAGCGTTCCGTCGGTTCGGATCGCAGCGCTGAATGCCCCCCCGCCGGCGATGGCCGTCGCCCGCAAGTCCGCCGGCACTGTGCATTGGCCGTAAGTATTGTCGCCCCAGGCGCGAACCGCACCGCCTTCAAGCAGCGCCAGGCTGTGATTACCGCCCGCTGCCACGGCGCGCACCAGCCCGAGGTCGGCGGGCACTTCGCTTTGTCCGGACATCGTCTCACCCCAGGCCAGGACTGTGCCCTGCGCCGTAAGCAGCAAGGCATGGCTCCCGCCCGCCGCCAGTTGCGCAACATCCGTCGTGGGGGCGGGTAGGCTGCCCAAGCCGTAGTTGGTCGAACCCCAACTGATCAGGTGCTTCGCCGGCTGCGCGGTTGATGTCGGGCTATGGCACCCGGCAACCAGCAGGAGCGCCAGACGAAACGTGGGTGAGGTCGCGAGAGCAGTCATCAGATTTGATGAAATGTTCACAATGCTGTGTCAAATTGATTCACAGCTTGAACACGCGTCAAGGGAAATCCTGATCCAATCTCCCGCTGTCGGCACCAAGGACTTCTTGTCCGGCAACACTCGCGGGCACCGCAGTCTTGGCCGCCCCCCGCAAAATGACAACTCGCACCAGCACGGGGTCCGCCCCCTACTCAGCGACGGCCGAGGGCCGCTCAAGGAGAGGGAGGAGATCCTGGAGCAGTGACACACGGTGGGCGAGGAGCCGAGCGCGAGGTAACGGTGAAACCGGCTGTCTACGGCTCAGTCCGACCGGCTGCATCTCCGGAAATCACAAGAAACGGACATCCCGAAGTCATTTGGCATCCGGGTCGAATGGGGAACGGCCACTGAGGTTGCGTCAGCCGCGATCCCACTCTCCAGTCGGGTAAATCAAGGGGCGGTTAGCCCGGTCTGGTGCCTGAAGTGGTCCGCAGCTCACGCGCGATTCAAGCCAAGAGGCCGGTCTGCGCTGAAAGCCGCGAACCAGCCCTCGATCCGCCACCCCGCCCCTCGGCAGTCCCGAGGGGCTTTCTGCGCCGCCGGACCGCCCACCGACCCACACTCAATAGGCCAGGATGCGGATAAACCGCGCGGTCGCCGCTCCATCGAAGCCGCCCACTAGGTTGGTGGTGCCTTCCAGCCAGAACCCCGCCACCCGATGCCAGGCGGCCCAATCCGACGTCGCCTCCAACTCCAGGCGCCGCCGCCCCGGGCTGGTGAGCAGGAGCTCCAGCGCGGGCGGGTTGCCCGTGCGCCGCCAGCCGAGTTGGGGGAGTTCCTCATCGTACGTGGCGTTGACCGCCACGAGGAAGTCGGTGTCGCTGCTGGAATTCAACTGCAGGGAGTACGTCTCCCCGGCGGACGCCCACCAGCGCGCGACCACATCGAAGGACCACTCCAGGGAACCGAGCCGCCCGCGCACGACCGGCAAGAGCGCCTCGAGCACACGGCCGCGGTGCACCATGAGGTTCATCGGCAACGAGGGACCATCGGGCCGGGCCGTCGCCTGCACCCAGCCGTCGCGCGGGGCGGTCCAGGAGTACCAGACCGTGTAGCCTCCCGGCGGGGGTGTTGGTCAGGATTTGGGTGGGCTCACCCGCTTCGAAGGTCGCACCGAACGTCGTGCCGGCCACCAGCGCCAAGGAACCTTGGAGCTGCCCCCGGTTGGCAAAATCATCGTTGCCAGGGGCGCCCAACTCGTCGGGCCGCTCGATGCTCAGCGTGATGTTGCCCGTGGCGCCGGCGAATCCGTCCACGACGAGGTAATACGCACGGCCCTGAACCGCTTGGAGGCGGTACTGGCTCGTGAGGGTCGCCGGATGCTCGTCGTCGTTCCCTCCCAAGTTGGTGAGCACCCCCGGCCGGACCTCGTAGGCGACTCCCAGCCGAGTGTCAAAGTCGCTACCACGGGTGGACAGACGGTAGGATCCCGCACGCGGCGCGGTCCAGGTCCACCACACCGCGGGCCAGGGGTCTGCGATCACCGACCCTGAACCCGGGTGGCTGGCCGCGCCCGTGGCCCCCTGTTGGTGCCGGTCGCCGAGACCGGGGAGCCGGTCAGGGAATGGCATTCGTCCACCGATCGTTGGGGGTGCCGGCCCCGGCTCGGAGACGACTGGCAGGAAGGCCGCTTCGAGCCGGATCAGACCCGCCGCGTCGGCTCGGGCGCTGGCCACCCCGATCAAGTACGAGGTCTGTGCGCTGACAGCCACCTTGAGCTCCTTCGTGAGGCTGTGCGGGATCAGGTCGCGGCTCCAGGCGACGAGCTCGAGGGTCGGTGCATTGGTCCCCATGAAGATGAGTAACTGGGCATCGAACGAGCTGCCCCGCGTCGAGCAGCGCAGCACCCCATCGCCCGGGGAGGTCCACGCCCACCACAGCGAATGCTCCGGCGCCGGGTCGAACCAGAACCGTTGCGTCTCCTCAAGCTGTTTGGTCGCCGTTACGTTGTTCGTCTGAACCACGCCCCCGAGGGGCGGCAGCGCAAGCGGACGGCGCAAGTCATCGCCCACTGGCCCCAGGAGGCGCAGGGGGCGCGTTGCCTCGGCGCTCGCTCCGTAGTCGTCGCGCACCACGGCTTCCACGTGACCGTCTGTGCCCATGAAGTCCACCAACTCCCAGCGGTAGGGCGCCGTGCTGACCACCCCCAGCCGCACGGGCGCCTCCCGGTGAGGTAGATAGCGGAACTCGACCTCGCCAATCGCTCCCTCCGGATCGTGCGCCTCGGCTTCGAGTATGAAGCTCGCCGGGGAAACCAGCGGACCACCCGCGTTCGGATCGCTGAGACTGATGGTTGGCGGCGCATTGACGATGAGCCGGGCCGGGGCCGTCCGGGTGCTGACCCCCAGATTGTCGGTGGCGATCGCGGAGATCAGGTACTCGCCCGGCGCAGCCGGCTGCCAGTTCAGCACGTAGGGTGGCACCAGCAATTCGCCCAGCTCCTCATTCGCGCTGAGGAACCTGACCCGGGTCACGATGCCGTCCTCGTCGCGGACCTCCGCCCGAAGCTCAACCGTGCTGCCCAGCAACACGACCGTGCCTGCTTCGGGCGCGAGTAGCGACACCTCGGGCGCCAGGTCCTCCTCCGCAAACCGGGCCGGAATCCGGTGTTGCTCCACCCAGGTATGGGTCTTCGTCGACCCCGCCAAGAAGAACCGATCGTCATACCGCGCCAGCTCGCGTGCTTCATGGTCGACGGACAGCCGCACCAGCTCGGTCTGCCAATCCTCACGCAAGAACACCAGGCTGTTGGTCAGCCACCCCGTCCATTGAATCAACCCATGCAATCCGCGGTCTGGCATCGACAGCGCGGCTACCACAGCCCCGAGGCCCAGATCCCGAACCGGTCGCAGATCATCCACGGCCTGGGGCGCGGGTGAAGCGGTTAGCAGCACCCCCCGGGCCGTGAGCAGATGCTGGCCGTCCGGCAGGGGAAACACCTTGCCGGCCGTCACGACTCCCGCGTTGGCCGGCCCCCAATAAACCCGTGTCCGGGTCCAGCCAGTAGCGCCGCAACCCCAGCGGCGCCTCGGCGGTCGCCGCGTACATGACCGCTTGCCCCGGATGCAGCGCCAACGCGGAGGCGTCCTGTAGACGCTGCCTCGAAAGCAGGGCCCCGCTGGCAGCCTCATAAAGCTGGATTTCGCGCTCGGGAGTCGATTCTCCGAAGACCACAATCCGCCCAGCGTCGGTGGCCACCAGACTCAGCGGACCGAGCTCAACGGCAAAGGCCCGTTCCTTCCTACCTTGCTCCAAATCGAACTCCGCGATCCAGCCGCTCCCTTGCGCATCATAGATAGTTGGGTCGCTGAGAGTGAGTCCGACGTAGAGCCGGCTGCCATCCGGGCGAACCGCAAGACCACTCACCAGCGCATCGAGCTGCCATTGCCGCCGCATCTGACCGGTGCGGAGATCCAGCGTCACCAACGACCGATTCGTCAGGTTGGCGGCGTAGAGAACCGGACGAACGGGGTCAAAGACCAGACTCGTGGAGGGCAACGGGATTCGCCAGGGCGCGTGCGCCACCCCCGGTTCCCCGGGGTCGGGCAAAGCCGTCACCGTGAACTGGTTCGTCACCCGCGTGGTCGCCCCCAGGCGATCGCGCACTTCCAGCGTCACGCCCTGCGGCCCGGCGGCGCGGAACCGATGGAACGTCACGGGGTCTGGGTTGAGCTCCGTCTCGAAACGGCCATCGCTGTTGAAATCCCAGCGGAACCGGAGGTCGCCCGGTGCCCCGTCTTCGTCGCGGCTCGTGCTCGCATCGAAGCGGACATCGTCCCGGTCCGTGGGGTTGACCGGGCTCCACGAGAAGCTGGCCACCGGTGCCTGGTTGCCCTCCATTCCTAGCCCCGGATTGGCCAGACGGCTGATTTGAACCGTCGTCCAGTCCTGCAAGGCGAGCGCATAGACCCATGCGCCATCGTAGGCCGCGTCCATCGCGTTCCCCACCGTAGCGGTCGCAAATGGTTCCAGCGTGTCGCGCCGGAAGAACGCCAACCCGTCCACCCCCACAATGAGAAACGTCCGACCCTCCGGTGGCTCGAAGCGCGCTACCTGGTTGAAGCCCAGCGCCGTCTCCGGGGTCCGGATCAACGTCATGTCCTCCGCCGCTTGGTTCGCCGCTCCCCGATAAAAGCTCCCCTCCGTGACCAGCAACTGGCCATCCGGCGAGGCATAGACAGGCGAGCCCATGTCGGTCCCGGGACTCTTCCAGTGCACCCCGAACCCCAACGGTTCCGCGACGAGAAAAACACGGACGTTCGGGTCCGAGATGTTGCCCAGCCCATAGCCGATGATGGACTGCTGCGAGGGGTCCAGCGTCAGCGGGTAGCCCGACACCACCAACCGGCCCGCGCTGGCTCCGGTGACCGCATGGAAAAGCCGCACCTCGTTCTCCAGGTTGACCGGGTTGGGGTTCACGACGACCAGGATGCGGTCGTCCCGCGCCAGCAGGTGACGCGGGCTGTAAGCGTACTCGATCTCGCGCACCAGGGTGAACGTCTCGAGGTCGATCTCCGCGATCTTCCCCGGCTGCTCGGTCGGATAACCGTCTGCGGTGACCTGAGTTTCGCCTACGAATAGCCACCGGCCATTCGGCGTCATCGCCACGTCGGTCGGGGTCAGACTTAGAGCAAGCGCATCTCCCTCTACCCCGGTGACCAGGTCGTGTCGGGCCAGCACCCGACGTCCAGGCCAAGCCACATAGAGGCTCGCCCGGTCGGCATCGAAGAGAAGCGCGGAGTATTCGTAGGGAACCGTGTAGAGTGGTTCGGCGACAGGTGCACCCCTTGCCACGACGGTGCCCAGAAGGAGACCCCATGCGATGATCCTTGTGACACAATGTGGTTTCATAGATGACGACGAACGGTTTCCCTGCCCTGAGTACTCCGAGTTGTCAATGGCCAAGACTCGCGTCGGCAACCCGCCCGACGCCCAACCGCTTCAGCGGCCGAGTCTCGGCGGTGGAACCTCAGGTCAAATGCAATGGCTGCGGACCCCTTCTCCACCGCTGGGGTGGATCTCCCCCCTGCCGGCTGCGGTCGGGGTGGCGGACTCGTTCGGGCGGCCTCTGCACCGTGGCACGGGCACCCCTGCGCCCTCGCACCGCCCGACGTGAGCAGCCGCGTGCCAGCCTGGGCCAACGCGCGTCCGCCGACTCCAAGCGCTCGCCGCGTTGGCCACGGAGTGATTGCTCTTGAATCATTCTTTGACACGCCCTGTACGATTCACTTCATACGCGTTTTCTTATTGACTCGACCTGATCCGATGCGAGTATTCGAACCGTCATGGAGGCTGGGAGAAGGACGTCGGTACTCGCTGCCCCGTCTCTCTCTCGCTTGCTTCGTAACGTGCCTCCCGTCGGCGGCGAACCGGCGCCTGCGAGGAGTGCCGGAGATTTTCCCCCGCACGCAGACCACCGCGGACGGTCTGCCGCAAGAGGCTGCAGATCGCGAGCTTTCAGGACCCCTGCCGGGCACGCTTCCGGCCGGGTGCGTGGGCGGGCGCCGCTTTCGTTCCGAGATTCAACCTCCGATCAGCTCTCCCCGCTATGAACGGCATCACCCCCGCGGACATACAGTCCTTTGTTACACCGGCCTGGCTACGTCCATGCTCCTGACGAGCCTGGCGATTAACTTCGCTTGGCGAAGTTGGTCACAATCGCCGGCGGATGACGACGGGGCGAAATCCCCACCCCCCACCGCGGCGCGGGCGTACGACCGGCTCAGGGCGTTGGTCGCGGCTGACGAACTTAGCGCGCTGGCTATCGAATTCCCGCTGGAACTGGAACGTGAGTTGGCTCCGCTCAAAAGTCCTGAGGAGAAGGAAATCGAGGCCATGGCCGAGCTTGCGATTCTGCGTCCGGCCGAGTTCAGCATGCAGAACCCACGATCCCAGCCAACGATGGAGGGGTTGTTGGCCAAGATGGAGGCGGACGGCTTCGAGCCGCAGGCGGCGACGAACCAAGTCACCGGCCTCGCCGGCCTCACCGGCTTTGCAGGGCGCGCCGGGGCCGTATCCGACCCCGAGGCACCGCAGCGGCAGGCCGAGGCCTTGGCCGCCATGGCCGACTTGGAAAGTCAGCTTCTCCCGCCGGCCATGATCCCGAGCGAACCCCCACGCGCGCGTCGCTGACGCGAGCCAAACCCGGAGAAAGCCCTTCGAACCAGGAAAAGGCGATGAGAGCACTTTCGGGAAGAAGCCCGTTCGGCTGGGGAACCCGGCAGTTGGGTCTGTACTCGACCCTCGTGGCGCTGGCCGGCTTTTCGACCGTCGCTTCCGGCACGGCTGCTACCACGGATATCTTCTGGCGCAACTCCAGCACGGGCGCCAATTCGCTCTGGCTCATGCAAGGCAGCCCCTGCAACCTCCAGGGCTGTGCCGCCTACGCTTCCTCGGTCGCCCTGCCGACCGAACCGACGGTCGCTTGGCGAGCGGTCGCGACCGGCGACTTCAACGGCGATGGGCACACCGACGTGGTCTGGCGGCATTACGGCACCGGCCAGAACGTGCTCTGGTACATGAACGGCCCGGCGTACGTCACTTGGGTGTCCTTTCAAGCTTGCACCGACCTGAACTGGGGAAATCGTGGGCACCGGCGACTTCAACGGCGACGGGCACCTGGACCTGCTGTGGCGCGACGCCCACCTGAGCGGTGGCAACGTCGTTTGGTACATGAACAACACCACCTATCTGGGGTGGACGTACATTCAGAGCCAGACCGACCTCAATTGGCGGATCGTGGGCACGGGCGACTTCAACGGGGACGGCCACCGCGACATCCTCTGGCGTCACCAAGTCACCGGCCAGAACGCCATCTGGTACATGAACGGGACTTCCTACGTGTCCTCCGCCACGATCAACCCCTGCGCAGACACGACCTGGGAAATCGTCGGCACCGGCTCTTTCAACGCCGATGGTCTCCTGGACATTCTCTGGCGTAACCGGGTGAGCGGGGCGAATGTGGTCTGGTTCATGAACAACGCGGCGCAGATCGGCTCCACCTACCTGGATGGCCAGAGCGATCTGAACTGGAAGATCGCCGGCACCGGGGAGTTCAACGAAGGCGGCCCGCCTCCGTCGGACAGCGACGGCGATGGCTTGCCGGATGCCTGGGAGCTCCCGTACTTCGGCAACCTCAGCCAGACCGCCGCCGGCGACTACGACGGAGACGGGCTGACCAACCTGCAAGAGTATCAGGGCGGCACCAACCCGACGCTGCACGATTTCCCCGGCACGGTGCCGCTGCCCAGCGGGGCGGTGTCCTGGTGGTCCGCCCAAGACAACGCCCTGGATAGCCTCGGCAACAACCCGGGCACGCTGGCCGGCAACGTCGGCTACCTGCCCGGGCGGGTCGGGCAAGGCTTCGGCCTCGACGGCAGCGGGGATGGCGTCGGCCTAAGCACCGGGGTGAGCCTGCGCCTGCAGGATTTCACGGTGGAAGGGTGGATCCGCCGCTCGAGTGGCTCGATCGTCACATACACCGGCGGTACCGCCGGGCTGGTGTGTTATGGCTGGGCCGGTTACGGTTTCGGCATCTGGCAAGACGGCCGGTTGTTCCTGACCAAGGTGGGGATTGACAGCGTAAGTTCAACCATGGGATTCACCGATACCGCGTGGCATCACGTGGCGGTGACCAAGACCGGAACCACCGTCATATTCTACATGGACGGGGGTGGCCAACGCGGCGCCGGCCTACACCTCAACGTTCACGTTCAACTCCGACATTGCCATCGGGGCGCGGGGCGACAACCTCGATGCGAGCTTTTTTGGCCTCATGGACGAGTTCGCCGTGTACAATCGCGCGCTGTCGGCGCCTGAGATCCAGGCGATCGCCAGCGCCCGAGGCTCCGGCAAGCGCCTCGAGGTCGCGGCGCCGATCATCTCCCCCTACGGCGGGGTTTTCACAGGATCCGTCTCGGTAACCCTGAGCACGAGCACCAGCGGGGCCACGATCCGTTACACGACCAACGGCAGCGAACCGACCAGCGGCTCGACCCTCTACACCGCGCCCTTCCTCCTGACCCAGAACGCGACCGTGAAGGCCAAAGCCTTCAAGAGCGGCATGGCGGACAGCGTCACCACCACTAGCGCCCCGTTTGTCCTCCTCGGGCGGGGTCCGGTGGGTTGGTGGAAGCTCGACGAAGGCGACGGCAGCGTGGCGTTCGACAGTTCCGGCGGTGGACACACCGGCACGTTGCTCAACGGGCCGGCCTGGATCAACGGCCGCGTGGGCGCCGGCGCCCTCAGTTTCGACGGGGCGAACGACTCGGTCACCGTGCCGGATCAAGCCGATCTCCGGCTGGGGACAAACCTCACCCTCGCCTGTTGGTTCAAGAAACAGGGCGAACCGGGCGACCGGACGCGGCTGGTGGGCAAAGGGAACTCCACCTCTCGCAACTACAACGTCTGGGAAGAGGCTGGAGCCGACAAACGCATTCTCTTCCAGATCTACATGACCTCTGGCGCCTACCTCAACCTCTACAGCACCGTGAATCTCGAAGTGGGCGTCTGGTACCATGTCGGCTGCACCTACGACGGGGCGACCGCGCGGATCTACATCAACGGGACCCCGGCCGGCCAACTGACGATGAGCGGGGTGACCCCGCGAACCTCAAATCACCCGGTGACGTTCGGCTACGCAGGCTTCCACACCTATCTCAACGGCGCCCTGGACGACGTGCGCCTCTACGACCGCGCCCTCACCGCCGCGGAAATGGCGGACCTCGCCGCGGCTTGGCAGCAACCCATCGTCATCATCCCTAGCCTTTGGGTCAATACCACCACGATCTCCGGAACCGTCGAGGGCCGGCTTCCGGCCGGCATGGCGTTCCTCGTGAACAGCGAGGACTTCGCATCAGCCACCTGGGAAGCGTTCCACTCCCCTTTCTCGGTGAATCTTGGCCCGGGCGATGGGGCGCGCGATGTCTGGATCGGCTTCATGGACTTCTCCGGCGTCCAAACCTGGCAGAAACACCAAGTCATCCTGGATACCACGCCGCCGGTGCTGACCCTCACCGAACCTCTAAGCGGAACCACTTCGCAGCCCTTCGTCCAGGTGAAAGGTTCGGCCAACGAACCGTTGACCGCAGTGACATTCGACCTGGTTAATGGCAACGGCACGCTCAGCGACGAACCTGGCCTGCTCCTTGGGGAGACCTACGATGAAAACGCGTTCCTGCAAGAGCCGCCGGAGGGCGAGGCTCCGCCCCCGCAGCCGATCGCCTGGCCCTTCCAGCTCTTCGACGTCGAATTGGCGGACGGCGCCAACGCCCTCACGCTGCGGGCGACGGACCGGGCGGGGAACACCGCCACGGTGCCGCTCAACTACACCCTCGACCTGACGACCGACCACACCGCCCCGGTCATCACACTCCATTGGCCGCAGAACAACGCGCAGTTGGCCACCGACACCTTTGACCTGCGCGGCCAATTGGACGATCCTTGCGCCACGGTGACAGTGACTGGTTTGACCGCAGAACCTGTCGCGGGCCTGGTCGAGCGCAACGGCCTCTTCTGGGTGGAAGGGTTGCCGCTCGCCCCGGGGATCAACACCCTGACCGTGGTCGCCACCGACGCGGCCGGCAACGCCAGGAGCCAGGCGCTCACCCTCACCCGCGCGACGGCATTGACGGTCACGATCAGTGAACCCACCGAAGAGCAGCTTGCCGCGCCGTTGGTCACCGTGTTCGGTACCATCACCGACAACCAGCATGACGTCTGGGTCAACGGCGTGCGCGTGCCGGCGGCGGCTTTGATTCCCGAGGGTGGGGTCTATGCCTGGCAGGCGGACAGTGTGCCGTTAGGGGACGGCGGCACCGCGGTGATCCAGGCGCGGGCGATTCCGGTGGGGGCTCCGCACGGTGCGCCGCCGCCGTTTGATCCCGTGTCACTGGGGAATCCGGCCGCCGAACAGGCGCGGGATGCGCAAAGACAATGGGACCGGCCGGCGCGGACCTACGTCGGGCGATACTTCGAGGTCTGCTGGCACCTGATACCCCGCTGTGAGCAAACGCGCACCGAGTTCACCTACATGACGGTGCGCTGGGGGTCGGAGGATGGCCGCCGGCACCTGATCACTCGGGACCCAACCTACGGCACGAGCGAGACCTTGCAGCTTTGGCCGGCGTACACCGACGAAGGCATCGGCATTGGTTGCCTGCCGCCCGCGGGGAGATTGCCCGGAATGCATGCCCGAAGGGTACGCTTACTGGTGGGCCCTGCCCCCGGAACATTGCGCCGTGACCGACCTCCAGATGGGCAGTTGTTTGCGTCCGGACGTTTACATCCGTTCCGCCGATACGACGATGGTCCTGAACACCGGCGGCAAGGCCCTGAGGAAGCGGCGGAATCTCTTCGCCATCTACGCCGCCGCCTACGCGCTCAACAGTCCCCGGACGGTGCCGCCCTATCCGGACGCAGTGCAACGGATGCACCTGATGACCCCGGTCGATCCCCCGACTCCCGTCAAGGTGCTGGGCGCCTCGGTGGGGAGCGATGGTTATCTGTTCGTCGCTCTGCCCGACGGCATAGAAGTGGACGTGACGCCGCGTGCGGCGGGGCGTTTCTATTACTTCGACGTCTTGGCCACCAAGCACAGCCTGGTCCTGACCGCGGACGGTCATGACCTGGCCGAGGAGACGCCGGAGTTCTGCGTTGGGGTGAAGGTGGACTTCTCGGCTCGGTTCGCTCCCCCGCTTCCCGAAGGATCACTGAATACTGCATCAGCACTCTGGGTTTTGCCCGCAAAGTTCGTCAATGAGGCGTGGCAGGCAACTCCGACCGGCTCGCTGAACTATCGGCGAAATGATGCCCTGCTCCACCTGACGGGAGATCCGCCTTGGCAGACGTTTTGTTGGTATGTGAATCGACCAGGCGTGAACCAGCCAGTGGGAATCGTACAACTTGGCGCCGGACTTCATCTTGCGAACGGTCAATATGTCGTCGTCACCGGGAAGGGCGAGATCTCCATCTATCGCCCCGAACAGCCCCAACTTATCGATGATCCACCGGCAACCGTCCACGTCGTGCCGCGTGGCGGTACGACTTACCTTCAACTGGCTACGGAGGGCGACACCGAGAGTATGGACTTCACCATTCGATTCGTTTCCCGGTACGCGGGGAGATCTGACATCCTCCAGCTTGTCAGGCGCGAGTACGTTTCCGGGGCCGATTCTGACGGAACTCATGGGGCCTACTGGCTTGATAAGTATTGTTTTTACACCAGCAAGCATTCAGATCCAGATCTTGCCAAGCCCGTGACTCCGAATAGCCCGCGATCATTGATCTTCTCGGACGCTCCGGAGATCCAGTGCCTACACCACTTTGGCTGGACTAGGACGTCGATTGATGATGACTTCAAGTACTATGTTATGTTTAGACCCGATGCAGGCGGTCCGACCGAGAACATCTACGTTTCCTTAGGCAAAGGTACTTGGAGTTGGAAGGCATACACGGATTGGAGTGGAGGTGCATGGTCCCCACCGCAAGGAACGAATGTGGTGCGACCGACCCCACCCGACGCAACAGACGATTTCCCAGAGTGGCCCAATCTCTACTCGGGTCAAGAATGACCGCTGAGGGATTCATGTTATTCTATTTCATCGCAAGTATTGTTGCGGGTATGAAACGCCGGGTTCGGCCAGAATTTGTGGCTATCGCCTTCTGCGGGGTGATTTCTGCGGATACGCCAACAATAGTAGAGACTTATGGCACGGCTCTTCATGGATTGCAGCCGCATGTGTTCGCGATGCGGAGTGGTGGGGATTGGGCCGTTGAAATCGGATTCATACCGCGGGCAGTCTCCATCGAGAGTCTGCGCCATAGATGGTTTAAAGTGCCCGGCGGCATAGGCATTCCAGTTGAGTTGAGTACGGAGGTGGCTGACGAGGTTCGGATGACTTCGGACGCTCCAGAAAGAACCGGCACCTCCCAAGGAAGTAGATGTCAAAGAGGTGTTCGAGATGGCCAGACCCCGGTCAAGCCGGGGAATGCTCTGGCTGAGGTTCCATTCACACGAGAGAGCTCCGTGTGTTGATTTCAATCTTTCCACACTATTCAAAACAGACCTCCGTGGAGCGTACATTCTTCGATTGAAGCCGCGGCTTTACAGAGTCACGGAGGACGGTAGAAGGGCGGAGCTCGTAGAATTCCCTTCCATGGAACTGCGTCTGCCGCCGATATCGCCGGATACCGGGCGTGCGATCCCGCGATCGGTTCCCGTTGCCAGTGTCAATCACCAGTCAGAAGTTTATCACGAGCCGAAAGTCGAATCTAATACATCCACGTCGTGCCTATTCGGTCAGTGGCTGGTCCTAGCAGCGGCTTTCGTTGCTTGTCTGGGATTTGCGTGGCTTCTTATCTATTACCGGCAGCGAAAATAGAAATGGTTCACTGGCGTCCCACAGGCGCGGCAAATCCCCGCTGCGTCCCGTGCTTTCCATTGGAAATCCAGGGCGTTCTGAAAAGTGATCCCGCCCACGGACATTGACCCTGGGGTGCTCAGGAGAGGTGATCCAATGGGGGGTGTAGAGGCGGAGGAATTGGAAGATGGTAGGGTCACATCTCGACATTCGACAATTGACGACGCGCAGATGCGCGAAAAGGTCTCGGGCCGTTCTAAAACCGTTGACGATCGAGCGCGTCGGCGGGCGACGAAAGCGGTCTTTCAATCGAACAGGGCTGTCAGATGTCGAATGTCGAGATGTGACCCGAATCTACTACGGTCCTGCGGGCGAACCGGCCGGGCAACACCGCGACGGTCCCACCCGTCCCGTACCTGGCCGGCGGCGCCCGGCTGGGCCTGACCTGGATCAGTGAACCCTGGGGCGTCCGGTCGGTCCCCGTGCGCAAAGAGGTCGGCAAGAAGCGGCAGACGGTCGGCTACAACTACTTTGCGAGCTTCGCCGGGATGCTCTGCGTCGGGCCGGTCCAGACCTTGCACGCCATCATCGTGGACGATGAGACGGCCTGGGAAGGCCCGCTGAACGCCGGGAGCAACGATTCGGCCGAGATTACCGTCGAGGGCCGCGGGAGCCTCACCCTCTACTGGGGCACGGCCACGCAGACGGCGGATGCCGAACTGGCCGGCAGCGGGGTCGAGCATCCGGCCTATCGGGGCCAGTGTTACGTGGTCTTCAATGACTGGTTGCTCGGCGAGAACCGAAACCAGGTGCCCGGCATCCAATTCGAGCTGACCCGGCTTCCGGTGGTGAGCTGGCTCACGGTGTCGGCCGGCCTGAACGGCGAGGTCAACCCGATCGCCTCGCTGGGCGAGCTGATGACCGACACCCGCTTTGGCGCCGGCCTGCCCTCATCGGCCTTGGACACGGTGGGCTGGAACACGGTGGCGACCCAGTTGTTCAACGACGGCTTCAGCCTCTCGGTGTTCCTGGATCAGGTCACCCGCCTGGACGGCCTGCTCAACGACTTCCTCGAGTACCTCGACGCCGCGCTGTACCACACCCCCGGCCGGGAAGCTGAGCCTGCGACTGTTGCGTGACAACGTCACGCCCGTCGCCCTGAACCCCGGCAGCCTACTCGAACTGCCCGACCTGACGGCGCACGGGTGGACCGAGGTCGTCAATGAGGTGGTGGTCCGGTTCAAGAACCGGGACCGCAACTGGCAGACGGATGCGATGACGTGGCGGAACCCGGCGGCGTTCAACGTCACGGGTCGGCCGCTGACCCAGGCCATCGAGTGCGATTGGATCACCGACCCGGCCGTGGCTTGGAAGGTCGCCATGGCCTACGGCAAGAGTCACAGCCTGCCCTGGCTGGAAGGCCAGCTCCGGGCCAGGCGGTCGGTGGCGGCCGGTCTTCGGCCTGGGGACGTGGTCGCCCTGACGTATCCGATGGCCGGAATCGAGGACGTGCGCTTCCGGGTTCTCGGCGTCGAGGTGCCCGGGCCGGAGGCGCCGGACGTGCTCTTGACCGTCCGCGAGGACTCGGCCCACCTGATGGTCAATGACTACCCGGTCCCGGCCGATTCGGCGCTTCAGCCGATCATCTACACTCCGCTGCCAAGCCATGACGTGCTTGTCTTCGAGCTGCCCCTGGCCTGGACCGGCAAGACGGCTGCCCGGCTGCTCGTGCTGCCGGCCAGGGGCGAGACGCTCTCCAGCGCCTGGACCCTCTGGTGGGAGCGGTCCACGAACAGCTTCTCGGCCGTGGGGGAGAGCGGCCTGTTCGGACGCCGGGGTGAGTTGAAAGCCGGCCTGTCCTCGACGGGCCTGTTCTACCTCGAGGGGGGCCTCGACGTGACGTTCACCAGCCCGGATGACGACCTCGAGGACATGCCCTTTGAAGAGGGCGTGAGCGCCCGGCGGTTCCTGATCTTCCTCGGCGACGAGATCCTGCTTGGCTGGTCCCCGGCGTTGGTGTCGGCCGGCCGCTACACCCTGAGCGTGGTCCGTGGCCAGTTCGGAACTGTGCGCCGGACCCATGCCCTCGGGGCGGAGTGCTGGTGCGTCCAGCTCGGGGATCAGCCCTTGTTCGAATGGGACGCGCCGAAGTGGGCGCTGGCGGTGGGTCTGAAGGTCCAGCCCCGAATGCTCCACCTCGAGGTGAGCTTGGCGGACGTGGCCAAGATCCCCCATCCCATCCTGCTGCGGGCGCTCCGGCCCTCGGCCCTGCCAACTTGACGGCCAACGGGGATGGCGTGGCCCCGACCTACTCGACCGGCCAGGACGTTGTCCCTGACTGGGACCTGACCAGCGAGGGCCGGGACGAAGCCGAGCCCGAAGTGGACCTCGAATGCCGCGCGGACCAGGCGGTTCTCGAGCTGTGGGCCGGCGCGGTCCTGATGGGGACGCTCTACGTGAACCGGGCCGGTCCCTACACCCTCACGAACGCCGCCCTGGTCGCCGCGCTGGGCGCCGAGACCGACTTCACCGTCCGGGCCTACCTCGCCCTGGGCGGGCACCGCAGCCTGGATTACGACTCCGTGACCATCTGGAAGAGCTGACTTCTGCCCCTTACCTCTTCGCCCTTAGCCCTTTGCCCATGACATGAGCACCATCACCCCGAGCCGACTCCATGACGTCAGCAACGCGGCCCTGTTCCGCGAACTGACCGCCGACAACTTCACCCTCCTGGCCGAGGACATCGCGAAACGGGTCGCCGCGTACCAGAACGGCAGCCCGACCACGATCATCGGGCCACCGACCTCCGGCACCCGGGTCCAAAATGAGTTCTGGCGGGATGCTCTGGGCGGAGAGTGGCGCTGTACCGGGGCCGGGACGCCCGGGACCTGGCTTCAGATCCGGCCGGCGGCGGTGACGACTGACCCATCGAGCGGAACGATCTCGGCCGGTTACCTCATCCTGAACGTCACCACTGGCCACATCAAGCGCCACACCGGCGGCTACGTGTGGGAGGTGCCGGAGGTCTAGCCCGCATTTCTCACGGAAATGCGGGTTCCCTGAAGACCACCCCGCAAATCCATCTCATCTGGAAGCCCCCCGGGACCGAGTCGTCAACAGGCTGCCGGTCTCCGCTAGGGCCGCAACGCTCAACGGGAGTCCGATAGAACGGGGCGGGCTTGCCATATCCGGGACTTCTCCGTGAGCAATCTCGGTTAACAACTTGGAAAGACGACAGGCAGCGGCTGCTGGTATAGCGTGAAGGTCTGCGAAGCGGCATGCGGTCCCCTGCTGCGGCAGGGCCGGTTGGGGATTCAGTGCGTTGGTTTAATGGAAGGCATGCAGGACACTGAAACCATGCTGGCATCCGCACTCTGCACTTGCATTTCAGGGGGGCTATTCTGCACCGTCAGCAGCAATCACATTGTGGACCAACAAGGAGGTCGGATGAACGTCCCGAATTCACCCCGGAAGACCGGGAAACCGGTTCTTGCTTCAATCCTCATCATCGGGTTGGCGTCGGCGCCGAGTGCCGTGCGCGGCGCGGGAGTACTGGCTTTCGCCGCCGGGTTCCCCCAATCTTGGCGGCGCCACCGTGAGCAACAACTCGTACGCGAATCCGCTGCCGTGGACCAATGCCACGGTCCAACTCATCATCAGGGACAACCCCAAAGCCACGAGCGACACCAGCGTGGTCCTCAACCTGCGCACCAGCGGTTTCACCAACGTCTATTCAATTGGTCAACTCACGCTGCTGGCCTCCCCAACAACGCCAGCCGCAGCTTGACGATCCAGGCGGCGGACGCGGACATGCGGCCAATCCTGCGCTACCAGGCGCCCACCAACGGCACCGGTCGGTTTTGGGGGCCAAGCTGGGAATCCACGATGCTGAATCTCACAGAGGCACTGGGCCGGTTTGAGGCTCGCAACCTGGTGCTGGACGCCAACTGGTCGGCGTGGGCCACCAACCGGACCTGCGCCAGCGCAGCCTACACCGGGGGTTCAAGATCGGCGCCTTGAAGGTGGTGGCCAACAGCGGAACCCTCTCCAATGTTCACGTGCGCAATTTCGGGGCCAACGGTATCGCGCCCTTGGCGCGCTACTTCGCCGTGCAAGTCGAGTGCTTCCCGCTGTCGGTCAAGGTGCCGGAGTTCACTTTCGGCGCGAATGCCCAGCCCGTGTGGTTCATCGAGAATTGCGAGGTGAGCGACTTTCACTCCGTGCGCGGCGGCTATTGCTCCGCGATTCTCGTCCGAACGCCGAATCCACCTGGTGAATTCGGCCCGGGGCATTTTTACACCAACCGCGTGGCCGTAGTCCGACGCTGCCAGGTGCGGGGCATTGGCAACGGGATCGCCTTTGCCACGGCGGACTCGGCGGGCATCACGTTTTGCGACAACGTGGTGGTGGGCGCCGCGCTGGGCATGAACACCGACACCGCCACCGAGGCCACGCCTGTGCGGAACATTGACCTCACGAACAATGTCGTTCTGGATGTGAACCTGTTGGCGAACGTGGGCATGTCCGGGAGGGGGGCGGACGGTTCCGGCAACTACCTCTTCACCAACATCACGGTGTCGGCGAACACCACCCGGTTGCGCTCGGTCCCGTGGCGGCAGGAGTACGGCAGCTACGAATGGCGGGCCACGGCGGTAGGCACCTACACGAACTGGTTGCCGGTGAGCGATCCCTCGCTGCCCGTGGGCCGGCTGATTCCCGGCTACGCCTCCGGCCTGCTGATTGGTGGGGCCGACCGCATCCGGTTTGAGCACAACCGGTTCACGACCTGGCCCCGGAGCCAGTTTTACGAGCCGAACCCCACCAACACGGCGCTGGCCATCTGGCGGCCCTTGCACAAACCGGATTACCATCCGGTGATCGGGCAAGCCTGCTATCACGGGCCACACCTGTATGCCGCAACCAACTGGCTCTCCTCGTCAAGCATGGATATTACGGCCCTGGTGGCATTACCCGCCATGCCCACCAACGCCACTAGTGCCTTAGCGGCACTGCCTTCACCCCCGGCCGACTTCATACCCCACGGACGGACCATGCGGGCTGTGGTGGTCGCTGACTCGTACAGTGGGCTCATCGCGGTTGGGGAAGTTCAGATTAGCCAGCCCGAAATCTTGATCAATGGTTTGGTTCGAGTGCGTGGACGCTGGATAACCCACACGAGCGTCAGCCAGGGTGGTTCGAGTGCCGTGTGGTACGGCCCTTACAGCTTGCGGCTCCGGGTCCGTTCAGCTTCGGGGGCGGTGACGGACCTCGCTCCCGTTTCCTTTTCATGGACAGAGCCGCAATGCGTCTTCGAATACCAGCCCGCTCCGGGGCCTGGCCGGGATGAACTGACGCTGTTCGACGCGCCGGTTGCTAACCCCTCCAATCCCGTACCGCCCGGCTGGGATTTGGAAACGGCGGACACGGCGTGGACCATAGGGGAGGTGCTGCGGGGCACCACCGTCCGGTTCGAGCGGACGGCGGACGTGGCGGACGACCGGCGGCTCTATCCCGGTCTGCTGCGGATCAGCCGCAGCACGGCGACAGGCCTGCTGAGCCTGACGCTGGCGTCCGTGACCAACGGCGTAACGCGGCCGGCGTTGCCCGAGGCCTACCCGAACTACGATTACGACCTGCACACCAACGCCTGGAGCAGCACCAACACCTGGGGCAAAGTGCTTCCCTGCCGCCAATGGGCAATGGACGATCGGTATTCCGGACGGCGCCCGCGAGGTGACCGTGCGCGTCAAACCGGTTTCGGGCAGCACCAACCAGGACTGGATCGAGGAAGAAGCGGCGTACTTCCGGTTGGTCACGAACGCCAACTACGCGGTCGCACCCCCGGCGCCCTGGGCCACGCGCGGACCCGGCGGCGAGGGGGTGGTCGCCCTCTGGGACGGTCCCCAGTACAAGCTTTACGAACTTGCCGACTCCTGGCCAGGGGGCGGAGGCATAGCCGCTATGGCGACGGATCCCAGCGAGGCGGACGCCGAGGAAGCCGACACCGAAGTGTCCCCAGAAGGCGTTGAGGTGGCCGATGAGGCAGCGGAGGAACCGCCACCGGAATCGGTTGACTGGCCGGTGGCCCGGTTCAGCCGGGTCCAGTTCGACGACGAATGGTTTGGCGATCCGGAAGCGCTGAGCGAGTTTGCTGCGCCGGCTGCTGTCGGGGACAGCGCGAGTCCGGAGCAGAATGTCGCGTCCAGCTCGCCCTACGACACGGTCTTTCTCTACAGCTACGGCTACGCGGTGAACACCAACACCCTGCCTTCCATCGCCGGGTACGTCACGTACTGGCAATCCTATCTTTCCACCTACTACAATCCGGGTGGTCGTTGGATTCCGCCCAATTACGCGGACCTCTTGCACGTGGGCAGCGCGACGAATTCATTCCGCTGTTATGGCGTCAGCACGGCCAACGATCTCGCGGGGGTTTGGGGCACGCAGGCCTGTGTGGCCCTCAACGGAGCGAGCCCTGTGTGGCTGCTGCCCACGCTGTCAACCAACCTGTCCAGCGAGGCGCTGGCCATTGCGCGCAATGGCGGCAAGATTGTCGGGTGGTCGAAGAACGCCGCCTCCGTGACCCGTCCCACATTGTGGACGGGCTCGGGCGCAAACTGGACCGCCAACGATTTGGGCGATCTTGAGACGGGCAAGGCGGGCTACGCGTATTCCGTGAACAACAACGGCGTGGCCGTTGGGAAGGGGCAAGTGGGCGTGAACTGGCGGGCCTTTCGCAAGGACGGCGGCCTGATGACCGCGCTGGCCCTGCCTCCGTCCCTGGACACGTTCATTCCCGCCAAGAGCACAGCCAACGGGGTGGACGAGGCGGGGAACGCGGTCGGCGCGACCGATGCCGTAATCATTCGTAAGGTTGGTACCAACATCCAGACGCGCGCCGCGATCTGGTGGATCGGGACGAATGAACCAACTGTGCTGGGCACCATCTTCCCGGAGGGCGCCGACGCCTATACCAACCCGCCCGGCCGCAGTGAAGCTTTGGCGATCAGCACCGCTGGCCTCAAGAGCACTGTTGTTGGCACGGGATGGATCACGCCGACAGGATATCCAAGGGCGTGGCTGCTCTCCGCCGAGAAGACGCATCCAGACAAGGATCCGTTGCTCAGTCACATGATCAACCTGAGTGATCCGCACCTGACCTACATCGAAGAATGTTCCCCTTCGGGCAGTTGCTGGGTCTTGAGCACGGCGGAGGACGTGAACGACCAAGGGTGGATCGTGGGCAATGGGACGCGCAACGGCAACATCCGGGGCTATGTGCTGGTACCCCAGTCCGCCGTGGGGCAATAGTCAGTTCGAAAGGAGCGAAGCTATGAAGACGCGAATCCTCATCACCGCAGCGCTGATGCTGGCTTGGGCCACGTCCGCCGCCGACCGGCCCTGTGCCCCGTTGCCGATCTATACCCCGCCGTACGCCACCTGTTTTGTCACAAACTACTGGGCGCAACCGGTGGACTTGGACGGGGACGGCGTGGCGGAGTTCAGCCACGAACGGAATCGGGCGGAGCACCGCATAGACTACCCGGATTTCGAGGGGAGACCTGGGGGTTGGTACTACCAGGACGACGAGATTGAGGCGTACTACCCGGAGGCGCATGTGCAGTTGTACGTGCGGACTTGGGGGCCGGGCAACATCTCCATGCTCGACCCGAAGCTGGCGGTCGGGCAGATCATCGAGCCGGACCCGCCGGCTCTCGCCAAGCCCTACTGGTGCTGGGGCGGCGCCTGTTCCACGTTTGCCTTGGAAGCCTTGGGCGTGGGGATTGTGTCTCGCATCAGCCGGAGCTACCCCTGCCCGCCGGACGATGGTATCTGCTGGGGCGGTGGGACAATGGGGTTCTTGAAACCTGATGTCTTTGCGCAGCCCCAAGAAGGCTTCTTCGGCATGCGGCTGCAACGCGCCGACGGCTGGCACTTGGGGTGGATTAGGCTGAAATGGACATGGGAGTTTGAGTGGGATCCTCCTTGGGGCAGGTTGGAGTTGCTGGGAGTGGCCATTCATCCGGAGCCGGAGAAAGCAATTCAGGCGGGCGAGCCGGCGCGGCCGGAGCTGGCGACGCGGCGCGAGGGGGAGGAAATTGTCCTGAGTTGGGCCACGGTCTGGACCGGCTACACGCTGGAACGCAGTCCGGCCTTGGGTCAACCCACGTGGGAAGCGGTGCCGGGCGTGAGCGCCAATGCCATCCGCCTGCCACGCAGTGATGCTCCAGCCTTCTTCCGGCTGCGGCGCTAGACGGGTAGAACCACAAATCCGTGGCGAGCCGGATGCGGGTCCCTTCCCAACGGCAGGCCCGCCACCCTGGTCAACAGTCCGGGGCGCGCGGTCGAGTTCCATAGGGAAGAATGAGATCGAACTCTTCTGGGCTTCGTTGCCGGACGGGGGCTGTGAAGACTCCCGGGAGGGGAGGCAACCCTGGAAACCTGCTCCTCGCGCCGAGGCACCAGGCGAGACGCTGCCGCAGCGCCTTGTTGGCGGCGTTTCCTCGTTCCTACAGGTCGGCCGGCTTCTCGACCTGTTCTCGCGGGCGGACTTGAACCCGCCCTCGTCCGGCCGTCTCCGGGCGCCAAACTGTTTGGCAAATGTTTGGTAATCGAGCATAGGAATGCCCGAAATCACCGGGGATTGCAGGGGATTGCGACTTCGGCGACGAAAACAACTAAGCCCCTGCGAGCCAGGCTTGCAGGGGCTTGAAATTGGTTGCGGGGGTAGGATTTGAACCTACGACCTTCAGGTTATGAGCCTGAAGGGCACGACACCCTCCTCTGCTCACCCCGGAGCAGGCGCTCACCTGGGTCGTTCAGACCCGACCAGAAAGCAGACGCAAGGTTAGCGAGCAGACGGCTTTCAGGCTCTAAGCGGCCCTCTGACGGGACTGGAAATCGGGCACCAAAAGGCACCACTTCCAGGCACATGGCCAAAACATTGGCTCTTTGGAACAATTTGCCAGTATTCGTAATCGGCGGAGAATCCAAGACGGGGCGTCCCTCCACCGATTACGAACATCGGGGATTGGGGAGTGACGGGTCGGGCGGTTCATGGGCAGGACCTTACGGCCCCGGGTTTCGCAGCGCCTTGTGTCCGATGTCGCGGCGGTAATGGGCGCCTTCGAAGCGGATGCATTCCACTGCCGCATAGGCCGCTTCCCGGGCCTGGCGCAGGTCTGCCGCCCAGGCCGTGACCCCCAGTACGCGCCCCCCGCTGGTCACCACCCCATCCGCGGCCCGATGGGTGCCCGCATGGAACACCTTCACATTGGGCAGTCGTGCCGCCTCGACCAGTCCGGTGATCAACTTGCCTTTGGCGTACGGCCCCGGATAACCCGCGGAGGCCATCACCACGCAGACCGAAGCCACGTCGCGCCACCGGAGGACCAGGGGACCCAACTGGCCGGTCGCGCTCGCTTCGAGTAGTTCGGCGAGGTCGTTCTCGAGCCGCGGCAGGTAGACCTGGGTCTCAGGGTCGCCAAACCGCGCGTTAAACTCGAGCACCTTGGGACCGTCCTTGGTCAGCATCAGCCCCGGGTACAACAGCCCGCGGAAATCGATCCCCTCCGCCGCGCACCCCCGCAGCCAGGGTTCGAGGATGTCTCGATACGCCATTCCCAGGTGGGCATCGGTCAGAAACGGCGTGGGCGAATACGTCCCCATGCCGCCCGTGTTGGGACCTTGATCCTGGTCCCGAGCCCGCTTGTGATCTTGCGACGTGGGGAAGAGCTTGGCCGTGCGGCCATCGCACAGCGCATGCAGCGAGACCTCGGTGCCCTCGAGCAGTTCCTGGATCACGATCCGCGCGCCCGCGGGGCCGAGGGTTCGGTTCACGAGCAGGTCCTCGATGGCGCTGTCGGCCTGCGCCATGTCGCGGCAGATCAACACCCCCTTGCCCAGCGCCAGCCCGTCGGCCTTCACCGCGCAACGTCCGCCGAACGTGGCGGCGAACCGTGAAGCCGCCCGCGCGTCCGTGAAGACGCCGCCCTTCGGCGCCGGGATGTGGTGGCGCTCCATGAACTCCTGGGCAAAGGCCTTCGAAGATTCGAACCGGGCCGCCTGCTGCGTCGGCCCCCACGCCCGCAAGCCTTCCGCCGCGAACTGGTCGACCACGCCGAGGGCGAGGGGATTGTCCGGGCCCACCACGGTCAGGTCCGGACGCTGTTCCCGCGCGAAGGCGAGCAAGCCTTCGAGGTCCTCGGCGCCCGTGGGCACGCATTCGACCGGAGCGTGGTTCCGGGCGAGGCGTTCGTCCGCGATGCCGGCGTTGCCGGGGGCGCACCACATTCGGGTGACATGCGCGGACTGCGCCAGCTTCCACACCAGGGCGTGTTCGCGGCCGCCCCCGCCGATGACCAGGATCTTCACGGCGCGGGATTCAACCGGAGAACCGGGTCGGAAGGCAATGGCCGCGTCCGTGGCCTCCGGGCGCTGCGTAAGCTGCTTGCCGGTTGATCCCGAGTTCGATTAACTCGGCCTGTGACCCGCGCTATCAGGGTCCCCTGGAGCCTGCCTATGAAAGACACCGTCTCGCGTCGCCAATTCCTCTCGCACTCCCGCTGCCGCCGGGGCCGTTGCCACTCTCGCGGCCGCTCCGGCGTTCGCCGCCCCGGCCGGGCGGCCACGGCCGCAGCGTCCCGGCCGGCGAGCACGCTGCCCACGGCGAAGATTGGCTCCCTGACGCTGAGCCGGCTGATTTCCGGCGGCAACCTTCTCAGCGGCTGGGCGCACGCACGCGACCTCCACTATGTCCCCAGCCTGATGCGCGCCTACAACACGCCGGACAAGGTGCTCGACACGCTGGAGAAGCTCGAACAGCAGGGGGTCAACGCCCTCATCGCCGATCCGCGCAAGAATGTCATGGACCTCCTCGCCCGCTACTGGAAGGAGCGCGGCGGCCGGATCCAGTGGATCGCCGAAGGTCACCCGGACGCGGAGGACTGGCAGACAAACATCCGCAAATCGATCGAGTTCGGCGCCCGCGCGGTTTATGTGCAGGGCGTGATCGGCGACCGCTGGCTCAAGGAGGGGCGGTTGGATCTGTTGGGTCGTTGCGTCGAGTTCATCAAGTCGCAGGGGGTGCCGGGCGGGATTGGGGCGCACCAGATCGAAGTGGTCACCGAATCCGAGCAGCGCGGTTTCCACCCGGATTTCTACGTGAAGACCTGTCACCACAGCCGGTACTGGTCCGCCCGGCGGCCAGATCAGGATTTGCCGGTGATCGACAACCCGGCGGACAACTACTGGGACATGGACCCGGTCCGCACCGTCCGCGTGATGTCCGCGGTCGAGAAGCCGTGGATCGCCTTCAAGATCCTGGCGGCGGGTGCCATCCGGCCCGAGTCCGGCTTCCGGTATGCGTTGGAGAGTGGCGCTGATTTCCTCTGCGTGGGGATGTTCGACTTTCAGGTGGAAGCCAACGTGGCGCTGACACGGTCGCTCCTGGCGGACCCGGCCATTCAGAATCGTTCGCGGGGGTGGATGGCTTGAGTCGCGGGTCGAGTCGCCAAGGACCGTGGGTTTTCGTTGGCGAGCGGGCCCGCGACTATTCGTGGGCCTGGCCGGCGGCCTCGGCCTGGAGGTCGCTGGCGCTCGGCCACCTTGGCAAAAGGGTAATAGACGGCCATGGCCAGGGCGATCGACGCCACTCCCCAAACCGGCGCCCGCCAGTCGCCGCCCGTCACCAGGTAATGGCCGAGGATGGGCGGGGTCGTCCAGGGCACGTTGATAAAGGGTTTCTGCAGGAGGCCGGCGGCCATCAGCAGATAGGTGCCCGTCGTCAGCAGGAGCGCATTCAGGATGTACGGGACCATGAAGATCGGGTTCAGGACGATGGGGAAGCCGTAGAAGATGGGCTCGTTGATCTGGAAGACCTGGGTGGGCAGGGACAGCCGGCTCACCTGGCGAAAGCCCGGTTCCTTCGAGTTCCACATGATCAGGGCCAGCGCGAGCGTGGCACCGGTCCCGCCGACATTGACGAATACGGTGAAGAAGCCGTAGGCAGTGATGTACGGGAGTGGTTGGCCCTGGCTCAGGGCCGTCACGTTCGCGGCCAGATACTGCAGGAAGAAGCCGGCCACCAGCGCATCCATCGCGTTGTCGCCGTTGATCCCCACCGACCACAGCAGCGTCACCAGGAACGCGTACACCAGGATTCCGGGCAGCGTGTTCAGGGCGAAGACCAGCGGGCTCAGCGCCGTTTGCACGTGGTGATTGATGTCCACCCCCAGGCCGAACCGGATGCCCCAGAACACCGCGACCAGGAAGGCCATCGGGCTCAGCGACACAAACGATTCGTAGACGATCGGCGGTACGTTCCGGGGCAGCCGGATCACGAACGCGTGCGCCGTGAAGTACTCCTGGGTCCGGACGGTGATCAGCGCGATGAGGATGGCGGTGAACAGACCTTGCGACCCCAAGCCGTCCATCACGAGGGTTTGGGACTCGAGGTCCACCTGGATGAGCAGAAACACCAGCGTGGCCATCGTCGCGCTGACCACGGCTTCCTGATGCCGCCGCCGGCCCAGGTCATAGCCGATGGCAAAGCAGACAAAGACCGCCAGCAGACCGAACGTGGCGGACACCGGCAC
This sequence comes from Verrucomicrobiota bacterium, assembly GCA_027493615.1. Lineage (GTDB taxonomy): Bacteria > Verrucomicrobiota > Verrucomicrobiia > Limisphaerales > J093 > DSVZ01. The sequence goes on along the minus strand of JAOSKK010000007.1, from coordinate 99,833 downwards.
CTGCAGCAGTTGCGACCAACGCGGTCCCAGCCGTTCCTCCCAGCCGGGCACCGGCAGGTTCGCCACCACCATGAACAGCCCGCCGATGATCGTCAGCGGCACCACCGACACCATCCCGGCGCGGATGGCCGCGAGGTAGGGGTTCTCGCTCAGCGCCGTCAGGGCGGGCACCACCCAGCGGTGGAGAAACGCCGGGACGGCCGTCATGACTGCAGCTCCTTCCCGAGGTAGATGCAACCATCCTGTCCGGATCCCACCCGCACCAGTTCACGAAAGCCGAGCCGCTCGTAGAAGCCCAGGGCGCGCTGGTTGCGCAGGCTGACCCCGAGATGCGCGCCGGGCGAACCGCGTTCCCGCAGCCGGTCCATCACCGCCTCGAGCAGGCGTCGCCCGTAACCCCTGCCTTGAGCGCGTTCGAGCAGGTCGATGTGCAGGTGGGACGGGTAGCGGTCGTAGGGTTCAGGGCAGAAATAGTCCGGGTGATGATACCAGTCATACACCTGTTGTACTCCGGGTCCAGGTGGCGGGATCGCCGGCGGGCGCGGGGAATCGAGTGCAGAGGGGGCGCCATTCCCGCTCGTAGCGGGCGTAGAACTCGCGGGAATCGAACGCCCCCAGCGCGTAGCCGCAGATGCCTTCCGGGTCTTCCAGGATCCGGGCCAGATCCGGCTCGAACGCGAGGTAGGGGCCGACGAACAAGCGCCCGAGTGCATCCGGGTCCTCGCGGTAGAACGGTTCGCCGTCCCGGCCGTGGTCGCCGGTCTTGAGGCAGACGTAGTAGGCACCCGGCTCGTCGCCGGGCCGGGAAGGACGAAGAGTGGCTTGGTTCACGGTTTGTGGACCGCCGGGCCCTGGGCGCCGAGCTGCAAAGGGGACCGGCTCCCGTCTGCGGGGCGTCCGGGGCTGCCGCGCGGTGCGCGCAGGCTAAGTGGCGACTCCATTGCGGGGAAGCGCAAAGCGCAAAGTTCAAAGTTCAAAGTTCAAAGGAAGTTCCAGGGTTCCAAATTTCCTGGGGGCGAGTTCCCGCCAGGCGGGAAGCCTGCGCCACAGGTATAGGAAAAGGGGCGTAACCGGCTGGGAACGGCCGACGTCTGAGCGCTCCAACAGAAACCGCCGAACGTCCTTCCTCGGGCAGGACGGGAACGGCCGCAGGCGATGGTCCCATCCAAGGCTTCGGGTCGGGTTGGGGTCGCGCTGCGAGCGAATGGTGCGGGACTCCAGGCTTTCGGTTCAGTTGTTAATGGGTTAAGGACAAGGAAGGCCGCCGCCGGAGAGCGGCGGCTTTCCCTTTGGCCGGGACGGTTCGCTGGCAGATTCCGCGCGGTGGAACGTACGGACAGCGAGCTGGTGGCGGCCGTTCGCGCGGGCGACACGGCGGCGTTCGAGGAACTGGTGCGTGAGTACCAGCCCCGCGTGTTCGCCATGGCGCGCCGTTACGCCCGCCGCGAAGAGGAGGTCGAGGACATCGTCCAGGAGATCTTTATCAAGGCGTACCAGCGGCTGGAAACCTATCGCGGGGAGGCCCCGTTCGAACACTGGTTGATGCGGCTGGGTGTGCGGACGTGCTACGACTTCCTGCGGGCCCATCGCCGGAGCCGGGAACACCGCTTCGCGGATCTCACCGACGCGGAGGAGGACTGGCTGGACCGGTTCGTGGCCGAGCCGGCCAGTGCTCCGGAAGACGCTGACGCGGCGCGGGCGCTCGTGCAGCGGCTCCTCGAGATGCTGTCCCCCAAGGCCCGGCTCATCATCACGCTCCTCGAGATCGAGGAGCGCAGTGTGAAAGAGATCGCCGCGCTGACCGGGTGGTCGGTGCCCCTGGTCAAAGTCCGGGCTTTCCGGGCGCGGCAGGAGATGCGAAAGTGCCTCCAGCGGCTGAAGCCGGATGAATACGTGTAACCCGTCCCGGGAGGGACCTCGTCTCCTTGCCCAGGCGCTATGAAAGTGGACCAACTCCAGAAAAAAGCTGATCGCCGTGGCGCGGGCGACGCCGCCGAATGATCACGTGCCTTACGCCTTCGAGCGGCGGATCATGGCCCGGCTGGCCGATCTGCCGGCGACGGATTCCTGGACGGCCTGGGCGGGCATGTTGTGGCGCGCCGCGGCGCCGTGTTTGGGCATCACCCTGGTGCTGAGCGTGCTCACGTTCGCTTCCGGCAGCCTGGGGAAGCAGGAGGCACCGTTGGGCGAGGCCCTCGAGAGCACGGTCTACGCCGCGCTCACTGAACCGGGAGATTGACGTTGTTCCCTTGGAAAGCCATCAGTGCGGCCGTCGTCATCTTCGCCGCGGGCGTTCTCTCCGGTGCGATGGGGGTGCAGCTCTACCGGGCCAAGACCGAGCTCCGGCCTCCCCAGCGTGCCCCGGGGGGACCGCCCGGCCCCTGGGTCGGGCCGCGCATGGATTTCATGCGGCGCATCGGCGACCGGCTCGGGCTCAGCGACGAGCAAAAGCAGCGCATTGACCAGCATCTGCGCGAGAGCCAGCAGCGGATGCGCGAGCTCTGGGATCCGCTGGCGCCGAAGTTCAAGGAGGAAATGGAGCGCGTGCGCCAGGCCATCGACTCTGAGCTCACCCCGGAACAGCGCCAGAAAGCCGAGCTCATTCAGAACGAGCGCCATCTTGGGCCTCCGGGCGAACGTCCCCGGGACGTTGGGGCGATGGCCAGGGACCCCGGTCTCGTCGCGGCCAGGAACCAGGCAGCCCCCGGGTGTGCCTCCGGGTCCGCCGCCGGGAGTGCCCCCCCCATGACGCGGGCCCTTCGGAGCCGCCGCGTTAACCCGCCTTGGTTCGCCAGCGCCAGAGCCAGTAAACCGGCACTCCGGCCAGGACGATCAGCATGCCCGGCCAGGTATTGCCGCGTGTCTTGGCAGCCACCAGGAGATCCAGCGCGATCAGGCTCGCCGCCACCACGTAGAGCGCGGGCAACACGGGATAGCCCACCGCGCGATAGGGTCGATCCGCGTCCGGTCGCTTGTGCCGCAGCACGAACAGACCCGCGATGGTCAGGCCGTAGAAGATCAGGACCGCGAAGATGACGTAATCCAGGAGATCGCCGTAAGTGCCGGACAACGTGAGCGCAGACGCCCAGATGCACTGGACCACCAGGCCGTTCCGGGGAACGCCCTGCGCATTCAGCGCTCCGACCCGTCGGAAGAACAGGCCATCCTGTGCCATGGCGTAGTAGACGCGGGCCCCCGCCAGCACCATGCCGTTGATGCAGCCGAAGGTTGAGATCAGGACCAGCACCGCCATGACGACGGCTGCCTTGTTCCCGAGAATCACCTCCATGGCGGCCGTCGCCACCCGGTCGTTCCTGGCGAACTGAATGCCCCGTTCCAAGGCGGTGGCTCCCGCCGGATCCCCGGCCAGCGGCAACGTGACCAGGTAGGCGAGGTTGGCCAGGAAGTAGAGCGCGCAAACCAACCCCACGCCCACGACGAGGCTGAGCGGCAGCGTGCGCCGGGGATCCTTCACCTCCCCGGCCGTGAAGGTGAGGTTGTTCCAGGCATCGGCGGAGAACAGGGAGCCCACCATGGCGGTCCCCAGGGCGATCAACAAGCCGAGGGCACCCAGGGGCACCACGGACTTCACGAACGTGCCGTCATTACCGGGGACGGTCTGGGCCGCGGTCGCCGTCCACCAGTCCCGGAAATTCGCCTCGATCGCCGGTTGGTTCGAGCCGAGGACCAACCCGACCGTGATCAAGGCCGCGAGGGCGACGATCTTGGTGAGGGTGAACACGTTTTGCACGATCTTCCCCGTCCGCAAGCCGGTGGTGTTGGACCACGTGAGCAGGATCAACACCCCGATGGCGACCAGCGTGGCCGGCGTGAGCTTGAAGCGCCCGGCCTGGATCAGCACGTGCGTTTCGGACAACTGCGGCAGGAGCACACCCAGGAACTTGGCGAACGCCACCGCCACAGCGGCGATGGTCCCGGTCTGGATCACCAGAAACAGCGTCCAGCCGTAGAGAAAGCCCCACAGCGGTCCGTAGGCCTCGCGCAGATACACGTACTGGCCTCCGGCCCGCGGCATCATCGCCGCCAGTTCACCGTAGCTCAGGGCCGCGATCAGCGTCAGCCCGCCCGTCAGGAGCCAGACCATCAGGAGCCAGCCGGCGCTGCCCACCTGACGTGCCATGTCGGCCGAGACAATGAAGATGCCCGAACCGATCATGGACCCCGCCACGAGCATGGCTGAGTCCAGGAGACCCAGGCCGCGCACCAGCCTGGGTGCGGACGCATCGGGGGCGCAAGCCGGAGGCGGATCGGAGGCGGGCAAGTTGGGCATGGGGCAAAGCCGTGGCCTCACCGGGCCGGGCGCGCGGATGTTCGACGCAAGGTTCCGCACTTGGCAAGCGCCGTGTGGGGCGGCAACATCCCGTCCGCGTATGAGTTGGGATCAATTCTGGAGCATCTTCGCCATGCCCATCGGGCTCATGATCTGCTTTGGCCCGATGGTCGTGGCCTGGCTGGCCGCCGAGAGGAAGAGCGCCACGGCCGCCAAGAAACCGGTGCCGCGCCAACGGCACTGATCCCCTCCGCTCCCTGGCGTCCGCACGTTCGCACCTCCGCCCCGGCAGCGGGGCGCGGGAGCACGGCCAGTTCCGCCTTGCACTGGGCGGACGGCGCCTTAGCCTCGCTTCTCCAAAAACCATGAACTATCGCATTTCCCAGCAGGCGGCTTCCCTCTCCCCCTCGCTCACGTTGGCCATCGATGCCAAGGCCAAGCAGATGAAGGCCGAGGGCCTGGATGTCGTGGGGTTTGGCGCCGGCGAACCGGATTTTGACACGCCGCAGCACATCAAGGACGCCGCCAAGAAGGCGTTGGACGACGGCTTCACGAAGTACACCCCCAGCAGCGGCATCCTCGAACTGCGCCAGGCCATTGCGGACAAGTTCAAGCGGGACAACGGCCTGACCTACAAGCCCGGCCAGATCATCGTCTCCTGCGGCGGCAAGCACTCGTGCTTCAACGTCATCATGGCCACCTGCCAGCCCGGCGATGAGGTCCTGATCCCGTCGCCCTACTGGCTCAGCTACCCGGAGATGGTCAAGCTCGCCGGTGCCAAGCCCGTGATCCTCGAAACCACGGACGCCACGGAGTTCAAGCTCACGCCCGAGCAACTGCGTGGCGCGTTCACGGACCGGACCCGCCTGCTGGTGCTCAATTCGCCCAGCAACCCGACCGGCTGTGTTTACACGCCGGCCGAACTCGAGGCCTTGGGCAATCTCTGCGTCCAGCGCGGCGTCCTCATCATGAGCGACGAGATCTACGAGCACCTTCTGTACGACGGGGCCGTCCACCGGAGCGTGGCCAGCTTCAGCCCGGCTCACCAGGAACACACGATCATCGTCCACGGCTTTGCCAAGGCCTGGAGCATGACCGGTTGGCGGCTGGGCTTTATGGCCGCACCCGAACCGGTGGCCAAGGCGGTCGATGCCATCCAGAGCCACAGCACGAGCAACCCGACTTCCTTCGCCCAAAAGGGCGCGGTGGCCGCCCTCACGGGTCCGCAGGACCACCTCAAGGTCTGGCTGGCCGAATACGCCAAGCGCCGGAGCTACGCGCACCAACGGCTCAACGCCATGCCCGGCGTGAGCTGCGTCAACGCCAAGGGCGCATTCTATCTGTTCCCGAACATCAGCCGCACCGGCCTCAAGAGCACCGAGTTCTGCGCCCGCCTCCTCGAGGAGGAAAAAGGTGGCGGCGGTCCCCGGCATCGCGTTCGGGGCGGACGCTTACATTCGCCTCAGCTACGCCACCAGCCTGACGAACATCCAGAAGGGCCTCGACCGCATGGAGCAGTTCGTCCGCCGGTTGGTGAAGTAGCGCGCGCGACCCCGGCTACTTCCCAAACAGCGCGTTGAGGTCCACCTGGATCGTCGGCACGGCTTCGCTGATCAGCACGTCGCCCGGGCCGCGGCGGATGCGCTCGGCGTAGCTTCCTTCGCGAAGTCGCCGGTGCACCTCGACCTGCTGCTCCGGTCCGAGCACAAACCACACCTCGTTGACCCCCGCGGCCGCGTAGGCGCGGAGCTTCGAGCAGTCATGCTCGTGCGTGTTCACGCAAACCTCCACGACCAGGGCCGCCGTTTGAGGATGGGCCTGCCAGAACTCCTCCTCCCGCCCCTGGACCACGGCGAGGTCCGGCTCGGGTTCGGAATCAGCACACGTGAGGGGTTGTTCGGGACGAACATGCCAGCCAGGCGGAACCGCGGCTTGGAACCAGCGGAGCAGGCGCAGCACGAGGCCGCTATGGATCGGCGACTTGGACATCTTCTGGAAGACCTGCCCGTACAGCAGTTCGGTGCGCTTCGGGATGAGACCCGCTTCGCCGAGCCTATGATAGGCTTCGACGGATATCGGCCAGAGCCGGGGTCGCTCTGCCGTGGGTTCCGCTGCCGCTGTCACCGTCATGGGTCGCAACTTAGCGCCGACCCCGGGGCGTGAGCAAGCGGGTCGGCGGGGATGCGCACAACGAAGTGGCGCAGGCTGGAAGCCTGCACAACGGGAAAGCGCAGGCTGGCAGCCTGCACCACCAAGGCCATGAAGCCGCGGGGCGGATCAGATCACCCGCGTGGTGCCGGGCATCCCGATGGGGTAATGACCCTGAGCGTCTGGCATGACCGGAGCCGGCGCGTCGAGGCTGGTGATCTGCTCGAGACCCGGCGCGAGTTCGAGGTCGGAGTTCAGCGCGTCTTCCCAGGTGATGAGCTTGCCGGATTCGCAGGCCATCCGGCCCATGATGGCGGCCAGACATGACTTGGCGCAGCGTTCGGTTTCGTTGTAGGGGCGATCCTCGCGGATGGCGGCAAACAAGCGGTCGTGCTCGACCTGGTACTGGTCGCTTTCGGGGCCCTGGTAGCTCCAGAGCAGGTTGGCCGAGGTCTGGTTGTGGCTCTTGAACAGACGCGGGCGGGGTTGCCCTTCGCCCAGCACTGCCGAACCCTTGGCGCCGTGGACGGTGACGCCGAAGAAGTCGTAGCAGTTGCTGATGTGCCGGCCTTGGGCGGCCATGCGCATCCCGTCGGCGAAGGTGTACTCGGCGAAGTAATGGTCGAACAGTTGGTCGCGCTCGGTGCGCACCTGCCGGCCGCCCATGCCCTGGACGGAGACGGGCCAACTGTTCTTGAGCCAGCAGCAGACATCGATGTTGTGGATCAGCCAGTCCACGATGAAGCTGCCGTTGAGCCACGTGTAGCAACTGTAGTTGGCGATCTGGAAGGCGAGCTCGCTCAGGTTGCCGCGCCCGCCCAGTCCGACCGGGCCGTGCATCCGGTAGGCCCAGGCCGTGATCACGTCGCCGATCGCGCCGTCGTGGATCTGTTGCATCGCCTCCTCGAGCGGGCGGGAATGCCGGCTCATCAGGCCCCCGGCCACCTTGAGGTTCTTCTGGGTCGCGAGCTCGCCGGTGCGGAGCACGCGGCGAATGCCCGGTGCGTCCACCGCGAACGATTTCTCCATGAACACGTTGACCCCCTTCTGCACGGCGTACTCGAAGTGGATCGGGCGGAAGGCCGGCGCGGTCGCGAGCAGGACGACGTCCCCCTTGTCCAGCGCGTCGATGGCCTTCTTGAAGGCATCGAGCCCGATGAACTGCCGTTCCTTGGGCACGTCCACCTGGTTGGCGTAGCGCGCCTTCAACTGCCCGAGACAGCCCTGCAGGCGGTGGTCGAAGACGTCGGCCAGCGCCACCAGCTTGGTCGGGCCGCGGGTGGAAAGGGCCTGCGCCGCCGCGCCGCTGCCGCGTCCGCCGCAGCCCACGAGGGCGATCTTGATGGTGTTCTGTTCGGCCGCATAACCGGGACGCGCCAGGGCCCCGGAAAGGGCGGCACCCGCCACGGCCGTGGTCGAGGTGCGCAGGAAGTCGCGGCGGGTGCTCAGGTTCGAATCGTTAGTAGGCTTCATACGGGCATGGAGATGTGCGGGGCATCCTGCATGTTCGGGCGGCTGACTCAAGCCCCATTTGGCTGACGGCTGACGGCGGGGGCTTCCTCGGGGATTGACGCTCCGGACCGCCGCCCGTAGCGTCCGGCGCCGCGGCGAATGCGGCGCCGCGGCACCGCGGGTACCGCGGACAGTCTGGCTCGCGCGGCGGGTCGCCACACTCGCCCCGCATGGAATGGCCCGGGATGACCTACGCCGACACCCTCCGGTTTCTATACGATCTCCAGCTTTTCGGGACGAAGCTGGGCCTCGAGAACACGCGCCGGCTGGCCGCGTTGGCGGGGCAACCCCAGGAGCGACTCCTGTTCGTCCATGTGGCGGGCACCAACGGCAAGGGTTCGACCTGCGCCTTTCTGGAGAGCCTTTACCGGGCTGCCGGTCTGCGCGTCGGGCTCTTCACCTCGCCCCACCTGGTCAGCTTTCGGGAGCGCATCCAGGTCAACCGCCTCCCCATCACCGAGGCGGAGGTGGTCCGGCAGGTCACGGAGATTCGCGTGCTGTTGGCGGACTTCCCGGCCGATCATTCGCCCACGTTCTTCGAGGTGGTCACGGTCCTGGCCCTGCGGCATTTCGCCAGCCAGGCCTGCGACGTGGTGATCTGGGAGACGGGGATGGGAGGGCGCCTGGACGCCACCAACATCGTCACCCCGCTGGCCAGCGTCATCACCAACATCGCCTTCGATCATCAGCAATGGCTCGGCGATACCCTCGCCCGGATCGCCGCCGAGAAGGCCGGCATCATCAAGCCCGGTGTGCCCGTCTTCACCGCGGCCGAGGCTCCCGAGGCCCTCAGCGTGTTCCGCGCCGCCGCCGCGCTGGCCGCTGCCCCCCTCACCGAAGTCACCCACCGGGATACCCAGCGGCCACCTCTCGACACCTTGGACCTGCCATTGCTTGGCGAACACCAACGGCTCAACGCCGCCCTCGCCCTCGCCGTGGTGCGCGGTCTTGCTGCCCGCTTCCCCGTGTCTCACAACGCCTTGATCGCCGGTCTCCACGACGTGCGCATCGCCGGGCGGCTCCAGGTGCTGCCCGGGCCCGGCGGCCGCCGAACCGTGCTCGATGGCGCCCATAACAGCGCCGGTGCGCAGGCCCTGGCCGCGGCACTTGAACGACATTTCCCCGGGAACGACCCACCTTGATCCTCGGGATCCTGCGCGACAAGGACTGGCCGGCCATGTGCCGGGTCCTCGCACCCACGCTCACGCCATTGTGCTGGTTCCCGTCCCGAGCGCCCGCACCACCACGCCGGAGGAACTGCTCGCCGCTTGTGCCGAAGCGCATCCCGGCGTGCGGCTCACCGCCTGTCATTCGCTGGCCGAGGCCTTACGCGTGACCGAGCCGGAGCCCTTCCGGTTGATCACCGGTTCACTGTACCTGGTGGGGGAGGCGCTTGAGCTGCTGAGCGGGCCCCTGAATGGTCAGGACGAACGCGCCCTGAACGAATGGGGTGCCGCGGTCGCCAGCCGTTGACCGAGCCACGCCTCCGCGCCCGAGAAACCCCCCCTCCCCAATTCCCGATGTTCGCAATCTGCGGAAGACGGAGGGAGGGGGGCTCCGCCGATTCCGAACATAGGGATTAGGGAATGCGGAAGGTGAGGCGGCCGCCGCGTGACGGGTCGAGGCGAGGCGTGGCGTGGTGCCGTCCGGCAGATGCACGACGATCGCCCGGCAGTTGGCGGCAAGCGGCTTCACGGAGAGCGTGGCGCGGGATCCTTGACGGTCCACCCGCACGGTCAGGTGGAGCGGGCCGAAGGGCGTGGCGACGCCTTCGAGGCGGGTGACCATGCCGGGTCCGGCCCAGATCGGCCACGGTATCCACCGTCTGGGGTTCGGCGCCTTCGACGCTCAGCACCTGTACTCGCCGGCCCGGTTCGTTCCACCAACCCTCACACAGGGCAAGTGCGACCCGGCGCGCCTTTCCGGGCGGCACGGCGAGTTCGTACTGGAGGCTGCCGCCGTGGTGGAGCGCGATGTGTTGCAGCGACGGGTCGGTGCCGGCGGGTGGGTCGGCCCAATCCAGGTTCACACCGCCGCCGTCCGTTCGCAGCAAGATCGGCGTCGTGCGCTTCGGGGACGAAAGCACCGTGACCGCGAAGGCCTCCTCGACCAGAGCCAGTCCGCCCCAGCGCGGAAGGTGCGGACCATCGGGACGCGGGGGGAGAGAAGTTCCTGCCGCTGCCAGACGGCGTCTTCGGTGACTTCGATACTGATGCGGGTGCCGAACTCGCGGCCGCCCTGGCGGTAGTGATAGAGCAGGGCGCCGTGGTGATCGACGAGCGACTTGTGCGGATCGTCGGGGAGGCAGATGGCCGTCTGCCACTCGGGCGGGGCATAGCGAAAGTCGATCGGGGCGGATTCCCCGGCCAAGGCCGGGTCGCGTGTGAAGGCCAGGAGGAGGCAAGCCAGGAAGGGGCGAGGGTTCATGGCGAGGAGGGGCGGGGCCGTCTGGGATGGGTTTCGAGCGGCGAAAGGGGTTTCAGGGTGAAGGCGGGCTCGCGGGCGAGGCGAGGGAGGCCGTGATGCGTTGCCACGAATCCGTGTGGGCGATGCGGCGGCCGTCGGCCAGCACCTGCAGACCGCTGCCGCGCCCGTAGCGGGCGCCGGTCCGGTCATAGAGGATGGTGAGTGTGCGGCCGTGGTAGCGGATGTTGTCGAGGCAGAAGTAGTCCCAGGTGCCGGCGGGGACGAGCGGGTTGACTTCGACGACGTCATCGGAGCGGGGGCGGAGCCCGATGACACCGGTGATGACCAGGTCACAGAACGTCGAGTGGTTGTAGTCCTTGCCGCGCTCATCGGGGGTTGGCGGCGGTGTTGGAGGAGGGTGCGGGCAATCCAGTCGCCGTTGTAGGGGTTGAGGTTTTCGTCGATCCAGGGCTGGCGGGTCTCGCGCCGTTCGAGGCGGACGGAGGCGGTATCCGGGGCGGCGGATGGGCTGGTGAGCGACGGGGGCGGGAGCTGCCGGAATCGGTGGCTGCGGAGGTAGCATTGGAAGGTGCGCCAGTAATCGGCCGGGCCGAGGATGTCCTGCGTGTCGTGGTTCAGGAAGTTGGCCAGGGCGGTGAGGGTGACGGAGGTGGCGAGGGGCCAGCTCGGGCCGTTCCACTGGCACTCATGGCCTTCATACGCCACGGTGAAACCAGGGTGGCGTTGCTCGGCCGTGGTGGGGCCGAATGGGGCGTAGAAGCCCTGTGGGTCCATGAGCTCTCGCCACGCCACCGACTTGTCCGGGCCGGGCAGTCCGAAATACCAGGGGGTGTAGCCGTGCAGCTCGCGGACGTTGGCGAGCGTGGTCTGGCCACGGGGCAGGACCTTGAAGAACCGCGCGTCCGGATCCCAGAGCATGGTCTCGACGCGCTGGCGCAGAGCGTTGGCCTTGCCGCGCCAGGCTCGGGCGAGCTCGGGTTGGCGGTTCTCCTCGGCGATGCGGGCGATGGCGAGGGCGTCGCCGTACTGGTAACTGTTGATGGTGGCGCGGCAACCGCTGCCCCCGATCGAGACCTCCATGCCGTCGTTGCCGTCGTTTTGCCAGAACAGGCCGTTGGCATCGAGGTGGCTTTTTTCCCAGGCCTCGTAGTTGGCGATCAGGTCGGGCAGCAGCTCGCGCGTCAGGCGCGGGTCGCCCGACACCAGGCGGCGGGCGTAGATGGCGTCGGCCGCCCAGAAACTGTACTTGCGGGGCTCACCACCCTTGCGGAACCAGAACACGGCGTAGTCATCCAGGTAACGTGGATCATGGAGCCAGCGGCCTTCGTAGAAGTGGTGGCCGGCGGGGCAGTTGATGGAGTTATGCTTCCCCGCCCAGGGCACGGGCGGCAGAAACTCGGTGATGATGAAGCCGTCCGGGGTGTGCTTGATGTGTTTGCGATAGGTCCACCACCGGAAGTAGTAGATCTCTTCGAGGTCGGGGTCGGGGCACTCGAAGAGGGGGGATGTTGTTGGTCAACCACCCCCAGGCGGCGGCGTTGGGGATGTGGCTGATGACCGTCTCGCGGTCCTGCTGGTTGAAGGCCTCGATGTAGTGCTGGAACATTGCGGGCTTCAGCACCGCCGGGCCGGCGGATGTCGATGGCGCGACGACCGTGCTGGGGGCCGGATCGGCGGCCCGGAGACGGGACTTCGCCGCGAGACACGTCGCAACGGACAAGGCCAGGAGAAGGGTGGGGAGTCTGGCCGTGATGGGAGAGCGTTGGGACGGCGCGTGGCTTGTCGGCGTGGGACCGGGGTTGTCCATGAGTGTGTGGTGCGGGCTTCCAGCCTGCATTCTCGTCACGCAAAGCGCCGCTGGAAGACGGCGCACTCCAAACGCTGCGCGACCCGCGGACGGTGCTGGCCTCCGCGTCGCCTGGCAGGCCGGCCACGGTGGGGCCGGTTCGGTCTGCTGGTTTCCTGGAACTTCCCCTGAGCTTTGACCTTTGAGCTTTGAGCCTCCGCCATCGTGTTTCGCCCGATCGGGTTCGTCGTTGCTGGGCAAGGCCGGACGGCCAAGGTCAGTGTTGAGGGGCGGCGACGCTTTCGGGTTCATGGGCTGGAGGCGGGTGGGCGGTGGGCGGCCGGTGGTTGGGGGTTTTGCGGGTCATGTTGAACGGGGGCATGGGCGCGGGGCAACTCCTGATTCGCCGGCTGATCGGCTGGCAGATCCGTGAGTTCCAGCAGGTAAAACGTGGCCGGGGCTTCCGCGGCGGAACCGATGGACCAGTCGGCCTTTCCCTGGTCATCGAGGGGCAACCGGAGGACTTCCTCCCAATGCTCAAGGTCGGGGGAGGCAGCCAATCGGAGGGTCGCGCAGGGCGCGCACCTGGGTTTGCCACTCGCCGAGGGAGGCCGGGGCGCGCAGCGGCGCGTGTGTTCGGCCATCTCCGGTTCGAGTGCGGCAGGGAATGCCTGGATGCGGGCCAGGGTGTGGGCGGGGGTGAACGTCGTGTTCAGCAGATCGCAGAAGCGGTTGATGAAGTCGCGCCGGAAGCCCCGGCGCCGATCTCGAGCGGAGCCGTCACCTCGCTGCGGGCTGAGACGCTGCCGACGCGGGCGACGGAGCCCTGGACATCGAGGGTGGGCTGTCGGCCTTGGTGTCGCCGCCGTGGCGCGCGCCGAACAGGTCGCGTTGGCCGGAGGTCCCCGCCACGCCGCCTCCTTCGGGATCGCTGTCGTGGGCCTGGCTGGTGCGGAACACGGCGAAGAGACAGAGGCTGTTGGTACCAGGGGGTGCCGGCACATTGAGCTGGTCGTTGCCGCCATCGAGGCGCAGGCCGGGGAGCGCTGGATGAACCTGTGGTGCGGGCTTCCAGCCTGCACCCTCCGCGGTTCAAGGCCCCTGAGCAGGTCCGGCAGGAACGGCACGCTTCCCTTGGGCTTTGGGTCTTGAAGGTGGAGCCTTCCCTTCGGCCCTTCAAGGCTTGCCCGCGGCGGGGCCGTGGTCCTACCTTGCGGCGACGAATTCCGGTCCGCCGCACGCCATGAGACACACCCCCATCCATCCCGAGTTGTTTGTCGAGAACCGCCGGCGCCTGACGCGGCTCCTGCATCGCCAGTCGCTCGCCGTGGTCAACGCCAACGACGTCTTGCCCACCAACGCCGACGGCACGCTGCTGATGCAGCCCAACTCGGATCTGTTCTATCTGACCGGGGTGGAACAGGAGGAGTCGATCCTGGTGCTGGCGCCGGACGCCTTTGACGAGAAGCAGCGCGAGATGCTCTTTCTCCGCCAGCCGAACGAGCATCTCAAGACGTGGGAAGGCCACAAGCTGAGCCAGGAGGAGGCGCGGCGCGTGTCCGGCATTCAACAGGTGCGGTGGCTGTCGGAGTTCCCCGCCGAGTTTCACAAGCTCATGTGCGAGGTGGAGCACGTGTACCTCAACTCGAACGAGCACAAGCGCGCGGTCATCGAGGTCGAGACGCGCGATGCCCGGTTCATCCGCCAGGTGCAGGGGCGTTACCCGCTGCATCAATACCACCGGCTGGCCCGGCTGCTGCACCGGCTGCGGGTGGCCAAGGCCGAACCGGAGGTCGAGGCCATCCGGCAGGCCTGCGCGATCACCGGCCACGGCTTTCGCCGGCTGCTGCGCTTTGTGCGGCCGGGGGTGAACGAGTGCGAAGTCGAGGCCGAACTCGCGCACGAGTTTCTGCGTCGCCGCGGCCGGTTCGCCTACAACCCGATTCTCGCCGCAGGCGCCAACTCGTGCGTCCTGCATTACAACCAGAACGACCAGGAATGTCGCGCCGGTGACGTGCTGTTGGTCGACGCGGCGGCGGCCTACGCCAACTACAACTCCGATCTCACGCGCACCCTGCCGGTGAGCGGACGGTTCACGCGGCGGCAGAAGCAGGTGTACCAGGCCGTGCTGCGCACTTTGCGCGCGATGATCCGGGCCGCCACGCCCGGCACGATGCATCGCGACTGGCAGAAGCAGGCGGAGGCGCTGCTGACGGAGGAGTGCCTCGAACTGGGGTTGCTCAAACACGCCCAGGTGCGGAAGCAGAACCCCGATCAGCCCGCGGTGAAGAAGTACTTCATGCACGGCCTCGGCCACGTGATCGGGCTCGATGTGCACGACGTCGGGTTCATGAACGAACCTTTCGCGCCGGGTTGGGTGCTCACCGTTGAGCCGGGCCTGTACCTGCCGGAGGAGGGTTTTGGCATCCGCCTCGAGAACACCGTGCTCGTCACCGCCGACGGCCCCGTGGACCTGATGGCCGACGTGCCGCTCGATGCCGACGAGATCGAGTCGCTCATGAACCGATGACGCCGGCCCCCCGCGCCTGGCCCGCGGTTGGAGGCGACGTCAGCACGTGCGGGCTCGTCTTCAACCTGCAGAAGTACTGCCTGGACGATGGCCCGGGCATTCGCACGACCGTCTTCCTGAAAGGGTGCCCGCTGTGCTGCGCGTGGTGCCACAACCCCGAGGGGATTCACCCGCGCCCCGAGCTGGTCGTGGTCGAAAACCGGTGTGTCGTGTGCGGCGAGTGCCGGGCCGCGTGTCCGCTCCCGGCCGCCTCGCAAGGGGAGGGACCGTTGCCGGCGCGGTTGCCGGATTGCCGGCAGTGTGCGGCTTGTATGGACGCGTGTCCGACCGGCGCGCGGCAGTGGATTGGCCGGACCATGACGGCGGGAGAGGTCCTGCGCGAGGTGCTGCAGGATCGGGTCTTCTACGAAGAATCCGGCGGCGGAATGACGATCTCGGGGGAACCGCTGGCACAACCCCGGTTCCTGCTGGCGCTGCTCGAGGCGGCCCGGGCGGCATCGGTGTCGGCGGTGCTGGACACGACGGGTTTTGGGCCGACGGAGGCGCTGTTGGCGGCGGCCCGGTTGTCGGATCTGGTGCTGTACGATCTGAAGGCGTTTGACGAGGGGCGGCATGAGCGGCTGACGGGGGTTTCGAACCGGCGGATTCTGGCGAATCTGGAGGCTCTGGATGAGGGAGAAACGCCTGTATGGATCCGGCTGCCGGTGGTGCCGGGGTTCAACGATGATCTGGAGGATCTGGGGGCGGATGGCGCGGTATGTAGCGCGGCGGCGACGGGTGACGCGGGTGAGCTTGCTGCCGTTTCACCGGGCGGGGGTGCACAAGTTCCAGCGTCTGGGGAGGGCGCACGCGTTGGACGGGGTGACCGCTCCGACGGCGGAGCGGTTGGCGGCGGTGCGCCGGGTGTTCGAGGAAGCGGGTGTCTCCGGGGTCAGCCCTTGATTTCCTACTTAACGTGGCGGGCGGGGTGGGGCATTGACGACCCCGCCACCCCCGGGGATGCTCACGCGGCCGATGCTCGAAGAAACCGTCCAGATCCTCGCCAACGACCGCGACACCGACCTCTACTACCGGTTGGTGGTGCGCGCGCCCCGGATCGCCCCGCAGGTTCAGCCGGGGCAGTTCGCCCATCTCCGGATCCTGCCGCTCCAGGACGCGCTGTTGCGGCGGCCGTTCAGCATCTTCCAGGTGACACAGAACACGTTCTCCATCTTGTACAAGGCGGTGGGACGAGGCACGGAGGCGCTGGCGCGGATGCGGTCGGGCGAGTGCCTCAGCGCCCTGGGTCCGCTGGGTCACGGGTTCACGGTTCCGTCAGGCAGCGGCGTACGGCCCGTGCTGGTCGCGGGCGGTTATGGGATGGCGGCGCTGTATCTGTTGGCGGAGCGATCGCCGCAGCCCGGGGTGGTGTTCGTGGGGGGAAAACGGCGGGTGGACATCCTCTGCGAGGCGGACTTCCGGGCACTCGGATGGGAGGTGCGGGTGACGACGGAGGACGGCAGTCATGGCCAGGCCGGTCTGGTCACCGAACCTCTGCAGGTCGAGTTGCGGCGGGATCCGGTGGGGAAGAAGCTGTTTGCGTGTGGGCCGACGCCGATGTTACGGGCCGTAGGAAAGCTGGCGGAGGAGCTGGATGTCCAGGCGGAACTGTCACTGGACGAGCACATGTGCTGCGGTGTGGGCGTGTGCCTTACCTGCGTGGTGAAAATCCGGTCGGGCGAAGGCTGGGACTACCAGCGGGCGTGCACCGAAGGGCCGGTGTTTGACGCGCGGCAGGTGGTCTGGGAGCGCTGACCCGGAGACTTCATCCCCGCGGTAGGCGCCGACGTGAGGAGGCGTTGGGGGCCGGGGGCAACGCGGCTTTGCCTCCTCACGTCGGCGCCTGCAGTCGCCTGCAGTCGGTCGCGGCGACGGGGAGCGGGTTCAGTCCGCAGCCGACGACCGATTGCGGAGGGCGGCCTGGCGGTACTGGTGCTGGAGGCGCGGGTCGGCGACGAGACCGATCCAGGCTTGGGCGGCTTCGTTATCCTGCGCGCTCAGGGTGTAACCGAGGGTTGCTGCGGCCTGATCCCGGGCGCCATCCTCCGGGAGTTGCTCGATCCAGGCGGCCACCGCCGTGAGGTCTTGGCGTGACCAGATGCGCACCAAGTTCTCGGTGGCGGCTGCGCGGACCGGACTGGCCGGGAATCTCTCGATCCACGCCGCGGCCGATGTCGGATCAGCTTGGGCCCAGCGCTGGACGATCGCCACGGCCGCGGCGTCCTGTTCCGGTCCGGCGGGGAGGTATTCCAGGGCCAGTCTGGCAGCCAGCCGAGGGTCCTGCTCGGCGAACGCCACGGCCAGTTGCTGCCAGACGCGGTCGCGGGTGGGACCCGGCTCGAGGCTTGCGGCCCAGGCGGCGGCGGTCTCCGGGGCAAGAGTGCCCCAAGTCAAAGCGATCTGGGCCATGCTGTCCTGTCGGACGTGGTCTGAAGCGATGAGCGCGGCCAGGAAGGCAGCGGAGGAGGGATCGGCCGCGGTCCGGATCTGGGCCACGGCGGAGAGGAGGACGTCCCTGAGTTCGCCCGGGTCGAGGTTGACCACCCAGTTCGAGGCGGTTTCGGGATCCGCGGAGGCCCAGACCACGACGACGAGTTCGCTGCACTGGCGCCGGAGCTCGGGGTCCGGGAGGCCGAAGGCCCACGTGGCAGCCTGAGCGGGGTCATCCGTGACCCACTGCCGGATGCGGTCGGCGTATTCCTCGCTCGTGCTCAAGTCCGACGGGAGTTGGGCATTGCGGTCTGACGGGTGGGCGTGGAGCCTGCCCAGAAGGGGCGAACTGCGGTCAGCATGCGGTCGCGGCGGGCGGGTGGGGGCCCGGTCCACAACCGGGGACAGCGCGGGGCTGTCAAGGGTCACCGTCCCATCGGTCGACGGTGCGGGGGCTTGGGCGGTAGGATACCAGGGCAGACAGGAGCAGGAGGCCCGAGACGAGCGCGAGCAACAGGGGCCGACTCGTGCAACGAGGCTGTGGGCCTCCGGATGCAGCCTTCCGCGTCACGGGGTCTAGGGCACGACGGTCATGTTATCGAAGGTGGCCTCGTGCAGCTTGCTGGCCTCGTGGGAGGTGACGGCCAGACCGATGCCCTGGTTGGTCAGGAACTTCTGGTTCAGGAAGGTGCCCACCCGGATCCAACTCACCCCGTTGTCGGATCTGAAGGCGCGGAATTGGTTGCCCGACCTGGTGATGCGGAGCCAGCAATAGCCGGAGTTCGAAAGGGGTCCGCCGTCCAGCTCCGAAGTTGCACCGCCTTCGGCCGTGCGCCATAGCAGGCGGACGCCGGACGGGGTGACACAGAGGAAGTAGTAGCGCGACGTGCTTCCCATGGTCTCGCGCATCATGATGCCCGCCTTCGCCTGGGGCAGATCCGGTCCGGGCTGGGTCACCCGGACGGTGATCTCACCGTCGGCCGACATCACCTGGTGAACGTAATGGAACTGATCGGCCGATCCGCCAATACCGGCTCCGCTGCCGCGGGCGGTGATGGCGATCAGGGTGCCGCTGGCACTTCCGGCGAGGGCGGGCAGTCCGACGTCGGTGTTGCTCCAGGGAACTGGAAGACCGGTCGTCACGGTCACCAAGAACGAGGTTTGGGCCGTGGCTGCCCCGTCGGAAACGGTCAGGGTGATGGTGCAGGAACCGGCTTTTCCGCCGGCGGTCAGGGTGACGGAGCGGGAGGTTCCGCTGCCGCCAAGTTGGATGTTCGCCGTCGGTATGATTGTCCGGGTCACTCGAGGTGGCGCTGAGCGTGAGGCTGTCGGCAGGGCTGTCGATGTCATCCACGGCGAGCGGCAGCGGTCCGACCACGCCACCCGGGATGGTTTGTTGATCCGCCAGGCTGCTGAGGTGGGGGCGTCGTTGACGGGGGTGACGGTGAGGTGAAGGAGCGTGAGGCGGTGAGGAGCCATCGGAGACGGTGACGGTGATGGTGGCGGAGCCGTTTTGGTTGGCGGCGGGGGTGACGGTGAGGGTGCGGTCGGCACCGGAGCCGCCGAAGGCGAGGGCGCTGGCCGGGACGAGGGTGGTGTTGTTGGCGGTGGCGGTGAGGACCAGGGAGTTCACGTCGTTATCGACGTCGCCGACGGTGAGGCGATGGGGCCGGTGGAGGTGTCCTCGTCGATGGTGCGGTTGACGAGGGTGGCGAGGTGGGGGCGTCGTTGACAGGAGTGACGGTGAGGTGAAGGAGCGTGAGGCGGTGAGGGAGCCATCGGAGACGGTGATGGTGATGGTGGCGGAGCCGTTTTGGTTGGCGGCAGGGGTGACGGTGAGGGTGCGGTTGGCGCCGGAGCCGCCGAAGGCGAGGGCGCTGGCCGGGACGAGGGTGGTGTTGTTGGCGGTGGCGGTGAGGACCAGGAGTTCACGTCGTTATCGACGTCGCCGACGGTGAGGGCGATGGGGCCGGTGGAGGTGTCCTCGTCGATGGTGCGGTTGACGAGGGTGGCGAGGGTGGGAGGTTGATTCGGAGCGGGCGGGGTGTACTCGACCTCGTTCGAGTAATCGCTTTCGAGGCCAGCGCCGTCATAGGCCGTGGCAGCGAAGTAGTAGGTGGTGCCGGCTTGGAGGCTGGGCACGGTGGCGGTCATCACGTTGCCGACGTCCAGATGGGAGGTGTATGTGCGGCTTACCCCTCCCCAGTGCAGTTTGTAGCCGACGACGGTGGCGTCGGGACTGGGATCCCAGGCGAGGGTCACGTCCGCGGCGGTGGCGTGACGCAGGGGCGCAACGAGCAGGACAAGCAGCAGCGCCAGGTTAAGCGACCGCAGTGCCAGTGAGGCGATGCACCGGATCCCCCCGGCGGTTGGACGGATCGAGCGGCTCGCGAGTGAGCGTGTTTTCATGTGTCCCTTCCCGTGTCAAACTGTCGGGACACGTCGTCTCACTTGGCTGGCTACCGGGCAATTGGCCGGAAGGCCGCTTTTTCAATTTAGACTGCCACGTTAATGATCCTTACCATTACCCGAGTGCCATTGGATGCGGTGTGGAGGCGAAGGGCGAAGGGGGAAGGGCGAAGGGCGAAGGGCGGAGGGGGTTCAGATCCCGGGTTGACGACGCCTCGTCAGGGTCGGCGGCTGTCCCGTTTGAAAACGCCTCCTGACGTCGGCGCCTACGGAGGGGGAGGGGATGTCCGGGCTAAGAGAGCTTCTTGAGGACGGCGTCGAGGCCGCCTTCGACGGGCTCGATTTCGATGGGGCCCCCGGTGGAGCGGCCGGTCCACGAGGAGGTGGCGGCAGGCCGTGTCCCAGCGGGCGTCGGCGGGAGCGGGCGGGCCTTGGGGTTGGCCGGGTCGGGCGCGCGGGCGGGTTCGTCGTCCGGGGTCTCGTCCTTCGGGTTGGGGAGATGCCAGTCGGTGCGCCGGGCGAGCCAGGCCTGGTAACGTTCGAAGGTCCACATGCCGTGTTCTCCGCCCATTTCCAGGACTTGGGGGATCTTGAAGAAGTCGCGATTTCGGATGAAAGCCTTGACGGGCACAGTGGGGCGCAGGACCTCGCATTCAGGGACGCGGATGTTGAGGTCGGGACGGAACCGCAGCCGCTGGCAGACCACGGCGACGAGGCATTCGGCGAGTTGGGCGCAGATGTTGTTTTGGATCTCGGAAGGGAACGCGAGGACGACGCGCTGGAGGGCTTCGGCGCAGGTGCCGGAGTGGACGGTGGCGAGGACGAGGTGGCCGGTTTCGGCGGCGTTGAGGGTGAGCCGCATGGTCTCGGGTTCGCGCATTTCGCCGACCATGAGGACGTCCGGGTCTTCGCGGAGGGCATCGAGGAGGGCCTGTTCGAAGGAGGGGGTGTCGCGGCCGACCTCGCGCTGGCGGAGGAAGGCGCGGCGGGGGCGGAAACTGTACTCGATGGGGCTTTCGATGGTGAGGATGTGACGGGGTTCGCTGAGGTTGATCTCCTGGATGAGGGCGGCGAGGGTCGAGGACTTCCCGCTGCCGGTCGGGCCAGAGATGAGGACGAGGCCGTGGGTGTGGGTGACGAGTTGGCGGAGGTCGGGGGTGGAGGTTGAGGCGTTCGAGGGTGGCCTGGAAGGCGGCGAGGACGCGGATGGCCATGGCGATGCCGCGCGCGGTGTGAAAGACGTTGAGGCGACAGCGCACGCCGGCCAGGGTGCGCGAGAAGTCGTGGGAACGTCGTTCGAGGAAGCCCGGCCACTGTTCGGGGCCGATGAGATCGCGGGCGAGGTTCTGGAGGGCGGCAGCGGGGATGGGGTCGCCGGTGAGCTGAAGGGTGCCGCGTATACGAAACGCGGCGGGCAGGCCGGCTTCGAGGTGGAGGTCACTGGCGCCCTGGGACTGGGCGGCGGCGATCAACGCGTCAAGATCCATGCGAGGCAAAGAGGTCGGGGATCGGCTGGCCCACGCCGTCGCGGGTGACGTAGAAGGGTCGACGCTCGATCTCATACGCGGTCTGGGGGAGATCCCCAGCGCGGTGTAGAGCGTGGCATGAAGGTCCTCGATCTGCACGGGTTTTTCGACGGTCCGCACGGGGCGTTCGTCGGCGGTGCGCCCGTAGAGGAAGCCGCGCTTGATGCCGCCGCCGAAGAGGAGCACGCAGCCGGCGTCGGTGAAGTGGCGGTGCATGCCGTAGTGCTTCTCGCTTTCGATCTTGTCCGGCACCTCAACCTGGTCCTGCACGATCTTGTCCGGCTTCCCCTCGGTCATCATGTCGCGGCTGAACTCGCTGGCGACGACGATGAGGGTGCGGTCGAGGAGCCCGCGTTCCTCGAGGTCGAGGACGAGTTGGGCGATGGGGGCGTCGATCTGCCGTTTCATGTCGGCGACGCGCGTGTGGCCGTTCTCGTGGGTGTCCCAATTGAGGAAGGGAATGTACTCGGTGGTGACCTCGATGAAGCGGGCGCCGACCTCGCAGAGCCGGCGGGCGAGCAGGCAGCCGAGGCCGAAGCGACCGAGGGTTTCGCGCTCGTAGGCGCCGTCGCGCGACTGGCTGGCGTCGAAGGAGCGGCCGGGGTCCACGCCTTCGGGCAGGTACTTGCGCACGTTCTCGACGGGTTCGAGGGCCAGGTCGAAGGCCTTGGCGGCGGGCGAATTCAGCAGGCGGTGGGCGCTGTCGAGCGAGCGGAGCAGGGATTCGCGCTGGTACTCGCTGCCGTATTGGCCGACGGGGCTGGCGGCGACCAGGCGCTTGAGGAACCGCTCGCGGTTCTGGAACCGGCCGGGCGTCATCCCCGGCGGCGGACGGACCGCGCTGGCCGCCTGGTCGGGGAACGGGATGTTGAAGGGGCCGTATTCGCTGCCGAGGAAACCCGCTGTGGTGAAGGCCTTGAGCTCCTCGCCTTCGCCGACGTCAAAACGCTGGCCGATGTTGATGAATGCGGGGACGACGGAGTTGAGCGGGCCGAGGGTGCGGGCGACGAAGGCGCCAATGTGCGGGCAGGCCACGGTCTGGGGCGGGGCGTAGCCGGTGTGCCAGTGGAACTGATGCCGGGAATGAAGGATGAAGCCCAGGTCACCGGCGGTGTAGGTGCGGATGAGCGTGCCGCGATCCATGACGCGGGCCAGGTTCTCGAGACCTTGGGAGAACCGGATGCCGTCCACCGCGGTGGGGATCGAGGGGAAGGTGCTGAGGACGGCCTGGGGGTCGAGCCCCTTTTCGAAGGGGGTGAATCGTTTGGGGTCGAAGGTCTCGGTGTGGGCCATGCCGCCGCCCATCCAGAGGACGATGAGGGTGTCGGCGGTGGCCGGTGGGGCCACGGCGTTGGCGGCGTGGACGCGCCGGGGGGGACCGGAGGCCAGTGCTCCCAGGGTGGCGGCGCTGGCGGTCTTGAGGAAGTCGCGGCGGGTGAGCGGGTGCATCGCGGGGTCAGTAGATGAGTTGGAATTCGGGCAGCACGCTGAGCGCCCAGAGGAGGTCTTCGACGCCCTCGCGCTGGACGGGTTGACCGAGGAGTTCGCGGGCGAGGTCAAGTTCCTCGGGGTTGGGCGGGCGGCCCAGGCCGTGCAGGTAGAGGCGGCGGGCCAAGGGGCGGGGCGCATGGGTGTCGGTGCTGGCGAGGAGGCGCTCCGCAGCGCGGCTCAACCAGCGGGCGAGGGTCTGACCGTTGGTGAGTTCGAGTGCCTGCAGGGTGGTCGCCGCCGTGGGGCGACTGGTGTTGACCTGTTCGCGGTTGGGCCGGCCCAGCGCGGTCAGGAGCGGGTCGGTCGCCACATGGACGGCGCGGATGGTGCCGTATTGGGCGGCGTTGGCCCAGGTGGCGGCCAGGGCAGGTTCCAGATGCCAGGGCGCGGTCTGGGGCGGGCCCAACTCGACGGCGGGTTGCCAACCGTCGGGGACGAAATCGGCACCCTCCCAGCCGTCTGCTGGCCGGCTCGAGCTGAGCCACGAGGCGTCTGAACCGAGCGCGAGAGGGCTGCCGGCATCGTGGCGCGGGTCGGGTGTGAAGCGGGCGACGAACAGGAAGCCGGCGGGATTGGGCGTGGCGTCGGCCTCATCGTCCGGGCGACTGCGGCCGTTGGTGACTTCGACGGCGAGGACGTTTTGGCCGGTCACGAGCCGGCGGCGGAGGTCGAGAACGCGGAGCCGTTTCCAATCCTCGCCGGTGCCGATTTCGTGGCCGTTGAGGAAGAGGCGGAAGCGATTGTCGGCGGTGGCGAGAACGAGGGTCTGGGCGGGCAGGGTGTCGAGGTGGAAGGTCTTGCGGAAGTAGACCGTGCCCGGCGGGGCGCCCTGGGCGGCGCCGGGTTCCGTCCAGATCCACTGGGTGGACGGCAGCGGAGGGCGGGCGGCTTCGTCCCCGGCGAGCAGATCGACGTCCGGGTTGGCGGGGCGCTCACGCCAGAGGCCGGTGAGGCTGGAGAGGGCATCGACGTATTGCTCGGCACTGAGTCGTTTGACGACAGGACCGCGGAAGACGTAGTCAGGCGAGGCCTGTTCCTCGCCGGGCACGGCGGGCAGTTGATAGGCCTGGGACGTGAGGATGAGGGTGAGGGTGCGCTTGAGGTCGTAGTGGTGACCGGCCAGGTCGACGGCCAGCCAATCGAGGAGGTCGGCGTGCCACGGCGGGTTATCCATTTCGTCGACGGGTTCGACGAGGCCGCGGCCGAGGAGGCGGGCCCAGAGGCGGTTGACGATGGTGCGGGTGAGGCGGCCATTTTCCGGGGCTGGTCAGGAGGCGCGCGAGGCTGGCGAGGCGTTCGGCGCGGTTGGTCGAGTCGGTGAGGGGGCCGAGTTGGGGGAAGAGGAACTGGCGTTGAGCGGTGACGCCGGTGGGGACGTCGCAACGGACGAGTTCGAGGGGTTGATCGGCGTAGATGCTGGCCAGCCCGTAGGCGTCGCGGAGCGTCCAATCGCTGATGAAGCTGTCATGGCAGGAGGCGCACTTGAGATTCAGCCCGAGGAAGACCTGCGAGAGGTTCTGGGCGGCCTGCAGGGGGGGCGTCTGGCTGGCGTTGACGACGCCGCGCCAGACGATGCCTTTGGTGAAGCCCTCGGTGCGCTCATCGGGGTTCACCAACCGGCTGACAAACTGGTCGAAAGGGGAGGTTCTTTGCGAGGGCCTCGTAGAGCCAGGGGTGATCTGCTTCCGCCCGCCGTCGATGTAGCCGGTGCCCTGGTAGTCGTTGCGCAGACAGTCGTTCCAGAAGCTCAGCCAGTGTTCGGCATACCGCTGGTGATCGTCGAGGAGCGCGCGGACCAGGGTCGCCCGTTTGTCCGGATGGGAGTCCTCGACGAAGGCCTGCATTTGTTCCGGCGTGGGGAGCAGCCCGATCGTGTCGAGGTACACCCGCCGCACGAACACGCGGTCCTCCACCAGTGCCGGTGGGGTGAACCCATGCCGCTCGAAGTAGGGGGCGAGCAGGCGGTCCACCGGGTTGGACGAAGGACCGGTGGCGGGAGGCAGTTCGACGGGGCGTGGTTCGAGTCGGGCCTGCACGCCGCGTCCCAGGCGGACGTCTTCCGGCCAGGGTGCGCCCTGATCGATCCAGGCGCGCAACACCCCAACCTGCTCGGGGGACCAGCGGGGTCCCTTGGCCGGCATGACGCGGTCCGGGTCGAGGCCGGCGACCAGTTGGACGACGAGGCTGCCGGCGCTGTCACCGGGAACGGCCGCGGTCCCGGACCTGCCCCGGCAAAGAACAGCTCGCGCGAATCGAGGGCGTAGCGACCCTTCGTCTGTCCATGGGCGTGGCAGGCGATGCACGAAGCCTCGAGCATTGGCTTGACGTCGGGCACAAACGCCACCGTGCGGGTGGCGGCGGGGGGCAAGCCGGCGGCGTCACCCGCCACGGCCACGACGGACCCGGCCCCGGCGGCCGAGCCGGCGAAGAGGATGCCCGCGACCCAATGAAACCGGATTCTCATGCGAGCGGGAAAGAAGCACATGGCCCGCCGGCTCGCCAATCCCGACTTGCAGGGATCTTATCGGGACGTGAAGCCAGCGCTCGGCGGGTGGCGGCGCGGGCGTGGCGGCCCGGACCTGACCCGTCCCGGCGCCGGGGTTTGGGTCATCCGGCCGGCGGGGGTGGCGCCTCGGCGGGACCGGCCAGGGGCAGCAGGATCTCGAAGGTGCTGCCGACACCGACTTGTGATTCGACGACGAGGCCATGGCCGGTTTCCCGGGCGAACTCATACACCATGTAGAGGCCGAGCCCGCGCCCGGGTTTGGGCGACAGCGCCTTGGTGGTGAAGAAGGGCTCGAAGATGCGCGGCAGCACGTCGGGCGCGATCCCTGGCCTTCGTCGCGGACGGCGACGAAGGCGTAGGCGGCTGCCGGGGCCGGCGCGAGGACCGGGTTGGCCGGGGGTTCGGGACAACGGCCGGTGGCGATGGTGATCCGGCCGCCGGGGGACTGGCGTCGGCGGCGTTGAACACCAGGTTGAGCAGGGACTGCTGGACCAGGTCGGCGGCGGCGCGGACCGGTGGGAGGTCGGGGTCCAGTTCGAGTTCGACGCGGATCTCGCGGCGGAACCGGTCGCTGAGGAGCCGGACGGTGGACTCGACAAGCGGGTTCAGGTTGCAGGGCTTGACGTCCCGGTCGGTCGCGGTGCCGAAACCGAGCAAGCCCCGGACAACGTCACTGGCCTGGTCGACCATGAGCAAGATGCGCGAGACGCGGGTGAGGACCTTGCTGCGGTCCTGGGGATTGGCGGCGATGATCTGGGCGGAGCCTTTGATGATCGAGAGGAGGTTGTTGAAGTCGTGGGCAATCCCGGCCGCGAGAGTGCCGAGGGCGGTCATTTTCTGGCTATGGGCGAGAGCCTCCGTGGCGCGGCGCAGTTCGCGGGTGCGCGCCTCGACCTGGCGCCCGACATCAGCATAACTGCGGCGGAGGCGCAGGTGACGGTTGACGGCGATGGCACCGGCGACCAGCGCCAGGCCGAGGCCGAGGAGGGCGGCGGCGACCACCCGCCGGTCGCGGTACCAGGGGACGGAGACGCGGAAGGCGAAGACGGGCGGATTGAGCTCCACGTTCCAGTTGCGATCCATCGCCCGGACCTGGACCTTGTGTCGCCCCTGCGTGAGGCCGCGGAGCCGCACCGTGGGGACGGGGGCGTAGGCCGACCATTCGCCGTCGTTGAGGCGATGGGCGAACACCAGCCGGGGGTCGGGGGTGAACTGCCAGCGGTCGCGGCCGGTGAAGGTGAGAAAGCCCGTGCCTTCCCCCGTGGCGCTGCCTTGCTGCTCCCATTCGATGGTCAGCGTGCGCGGGGGTCGATGTCGACGCGCGGTAGATAGGCGGCAAGTCCCCGCGAGGTGCCGGCCCAGAGCTGGAGCCGACTGTCCTCGAAGACGCTGTGGGTGGCCACATCGGGCAGTCCTTCCGGTTCGCCCACGGCCAGCCAGGCGTCGCGATAGAACCGATGGAGGCCGTTGTTCGCCGCCACCCATACGCTGCCGTCGCCGGTCCTCACCATGGCGTTGGCCCGGTCGAGTTCGCGACGCACGACGTTCCAACGACGCCCATCGAATTCATGCACGCGGCTGAGTCCGGCGCACCAGATCCGGCCATCCTCCCATTCAAGCCAGGCGAAGGCGCCGTCGTCCGTGTAGCCGTCGGTGCTCGTGAAGAACTGCCAGCGCCCGTCCCGCCACCAGGCCGGCCCCGCGCTCGTACCCAACCACCAATCGCCGCGGCGCGCCTGTTCCAGGAAGAAGACCTCGCCGGGGCTGGGTGGCAGGCCCGGTCCCTCGACCCAAGGCGCGAAGTGACGACCGTCGAAGAGCTCCAGCGTCTGTGCCTCACCCACCGTCTCGCTCCGCGTGGCCAGGAGATAAGCCCCGGTGGGTTGTCGACGCACCACCCGCGCCACCCGGCGACCCGCGAGGGGGCGCACGGCCTCGAACGTCCCGCTCCCGGTGTCGAACCGCCACAGCGCCTCGGAGGCCGTCACCAGCAGCGCCCCCTCCGTAGTGGCGAACACCCCTTCACGCGCCCGGAATACCGGCTCGAATCCGGCCGGCCATGGATGGTGCTGCCACTTGCCGTTGATCAGGCCAAACAGACCGGCCTCCGCCGCCACCCACAACCGGCCGCGCATGTCCTCCGCCAAACCAGCCACCAGACCCGGCGCGGTCGGCAGTGTCGGGGCGCCAGGCCGAAGGGGCGTAGCGCAGCACGCCCTCCCGCGTGGCCAGCCAGAAGGCCCCGCGCGGCTGCACGGCCACGTCGAACACCAGACTCAGCTCGACGGGAGGTGCGACCGTCGTCACCGCGCCGTCCTGGAAATGCACGAGCCGCTTCAACGTGACGCCCCAGAATTCGTTTGATTCGAAACCGCGCCAGGCAAACCGCAAGCTCTCCTCCGGCAGCGCGTGAACCTCCCAGTTCGGATCCGCGAAGTGCACCAGCACGCGCCGTCCCGAGATCGCCTCGCCAACGCTGGTCAACCCGCCGCGATCATCCTCGAAGGGCCGCTGCAGATCGCTCACCCCAAGCTGCGCCGGCAACCGGTGCTCGATCCAGCCGGCCTCCGGGTTCAGGCCGCGCACCGGCACGGCTGACTTCGCCACGCCGCGTAACCCGGTCAGCCAAAGCCCCCCACTGGCCGCGGGCGCCAGGTCGGTGAACCGCTCGAGCCCGGACGCCCGCGCCTCCCGCAGGGTCGTCGAGGACCGGTCGGCGGCCCGGAACATCACCAGGCGCTCGGGAAACACCAGCAACACCCGATCCTCCTGGGCCGGCAGGAGGGTGGGCGAACGGCCGGCACGCAGTTGGTTCCATTCCGCGCCGGAGAGGTGGTTGGTCAAAGGATACCGTTCCCAACTCTCGCCCGCGTAGGTGACCAGGCCGTCGTCGTACGTTGCCCATAATCGCCCAGCCCGATTCTGGTAAACGCGGTGAATCCGCTCGCCGGGTACGGGCAGGTGCCGGACGACGTAGCCGTCCATCAGGCTGAGCGCGCTGCCTTCGCCGTGTTTGACACACAAATGACCCCGCGGCGAGACCGTCACCGCCATGCTCAGGGACTCACTCAACCCGTCCGCTGCCCGGAACAACCGCCACTGATCCGCCCAAGCCCCGCCCGCCAGGCCGGCCGCCACCAGCAGCGCCACGCATCGCCGCCCCCCACGACGGTTCGCGTCCGGGGCCACGCATGGTCCTGTTGCGGTGACTCGGTCATGACAGGCGGAGACGGCTGGCCTGCGGGTCCACCCCTTCCCGGGGTGAGCCGTGACGTTGGTGGGTGTACCTCAGCTCGACGGCGCCTCCAACCTCAAACCCGCGAGGGACAAGAAGCGGCGCTGGAAGCGCTCGCACTCCAAACGCGCTGCGCTGGCCGATCAACGCGGAGGTCGCGAAGCGTTTGGAGTGCGAGCGCTTCCAGCGCCGCTTTGCGTTCACTTCCCCCACGCCGTCCGGCATGGCGGTGGGCGGACGGCCGCTTGTTCCCGCCGCCGCCCGCCGCTACACTGCCCCCGTGAAGCGCTCCAGGCACGCCCCCACGGTCACGCTCGGTCTCATCCAGACCGCCTGTGGAACCGACCCCGCGGCGAACGTGGCCAACACGCTCGCGTTGGCCGATCAGGCGGCCCGCCAGGGAGCGCAGATCCTCTGCACCCAGGAGCTCTTCCGCACGCCCTACTTCTGTCAGGCCGAGGATTACGCGAACTTCGCGCTCGCCGAACCGATCCCCGGCCGGACCACGGCCGCCTTCGCGAAGCTGGCCCGGCGCCGGCGGGTCGTGGTCATCGCCTCGCTCTTCGAGCGGCGGGCCCCGGGCCTTTACCACAACACGGCGGTCGTGTTCGACGCGGACGGCGCCCTCCTCGGGCGCTACCGCAAGATGCACATCCCGGACGACCCGTTGTTCTACGAGAAGTTCTACTTCACACCGGGCGACCTTGGCTTCTGCGCGTGGCCGACCCGCTACGGGAAGATCGGCGTGCTCATTTGCTGGGACCAATGGTACCCGGAGGCCGCGCGGCTGACCGCCCTGCAGGGGGCACAGATTCTGTTCTACCCCACCGCCATCGGCTGGCATCCCTCCGAGAAGGCCGCCCACGGGACCCAACAGCACGCGGCCTGGGAGACGGTGCAACGAGCCCATGCCGTGGCCAATGGCTGTTATGTCGCCGCGGTCAACCGCGTCGGTCACGAACGCCCCTACGGCGGCGACGGCCTCGAGTTTTGGGGACAAAGCTTCGTGGCCGGCACCCAGGGACACGTGCTGGCCCGGGCGGCGGTGGACCGGCCGGAAACCTTGCTCGTCCCGGTCGACCTCGCCGCCGTGGACGAGACCCGCACGCACTGGCCCTTCCTGCGCGACCGCCGGATCGATGCCTATGGCGACCTGACCCGTCGGCTCTGCGACTAACCCGCTTCCACCATGGCCAACTCCCCCTTGGCGTGGGTGACCGGCGCCGGCGGACTCATCGGTAATTACCTCGTCCAACTCGCCCCGCGCTACGCCCCCGCCTGGCGGGTGCGCGGATTGCGCCGGGCGGACATCGACCTCACCGACTTCACGACCCTGCAGCGGCTGTACCGGCAGGACCGCCCGCAACTGATCATTCATTGCGCCGCCTTGAGTCGGAGCCCGGACTGTGAGGCCCATCCCGAGTGGGCCCGACGGCTCAACGTCGAGGTCACGCGCCAGTTGGCGGAGTTGGGTGCGGAGGCCCCGTTCGTCTGGTTCTCCACCGACCTGGTCTTCGACGGCCGCCAGGGGTCCTACACCGAAGAGGCCACACCGAACCCCCTGAGCGTTTACGCCGAGACCAAGCACGCCGCCGAGCAGGTCATCCTCGCTCACCCCCACGCCCTGGTGATCCGGACGTCCCTCAACGGCGGGACCTCGCCCACCGGGGATCGCGGCTTCAACGAGCAGATGCGCCGGGCTTGGCGGGCGGGGCAGTTGCTGCGCCTGTTCACGGATGAATTCCGCTCGCCCCTGCCGGCTTCGGCCACCGCCCAAGCGGTCTGGGAACTCGTCCAGCGCGAGGCGCGGGGGATCTATCACGTGGCCGGTGCGGAACGGCTCTCGCGCTGGGAGATCGGCCAACTGGTCGCTGCTCGTTGCCCCGAACTCAGCCCGCGTCTTGCCGCCGCCTCGCTCCAGGAATACGCCGGGGCTCCGCGGCCGCCGGACACGTCCCTGGACTGTACCAAGGCGCAGCAACGTCTGTCCTTCCCGCTGCCGGGTTTGCGCACCTGGCTGGCGGCCCACCCGGAAATCCTTTTTTGACAGCCAGAGAAGTTCACAGTTCACGCCTGTTTTCGCCATGAAAATCGAAACCATGCACATCGGCCAACGCGTTCGGCATCCGCAGTACGGACCGGGGACGGTCCGGGCGTTGTGCGAGCTCACGGCCACGGTGGCGTTCGACAACGGCACGCGCCAGGAGGTCGCGCCGGACCTCAGTGGTCTGGCCCCTGCCGAGGCGCACGCCACGTTGAGCTACCTCGAGACGCCGCTCGTGACGCTGCTCCGCGACACCGTGGAGGCCACGTTGGCCCGGCTCGGCGTGGAGCGTCCGGACCAGGTGGTCGAGCGACTCGGGGCGCGCTGGCGCGGGGGCCGGTTGGTGCTGCACCCGGCGGACCCTGCGCTGCAGACGAAAGAGGTCGGGCTGGAGGTGTTTTTTCACAAGATCGTGATGGTCAGAAACAACCTGCGGGTGCTCGAGCAGAAGCTCAACGCGAGCGAGAACCTGAGCGCCGCGGAGAAGTTCGACTGGCAGCAGTACATCACCCGCTGCTACGGCTCGCTGACCACGTTCAACGTCCTGTTCAAGGAGAAGGAAGACCAGTTCTGAGCCGTTCCCCCAATCCCCTATGTTCGTAATCGGCGGAGACCCCCCCGCCCTCTGAATCCTCCGCAGATTTCGAACATCGGGCATTGGTCGCGGGACGATCTCGGCTCCGCCCGTGAACCGGTGGTGCGGGCGTCCCGCCTGCACGCCCCGGGGTCACGGCCCGCGAGCAGGTCCAGGAGGAACCGGCCGCTTCCCATGCCCCTCGCGGTCAGACCGCTTCCGCCCCTTGTCCCGCCGCCGCCGAAACCCTTTGTCCCCGGTCCCCCGCTTCCGGTACCCTCGCCCCCGAATCAGCCGATGAACAACTTTGGCGAGAAGGTCAACTTCCTGTGGTCCATTGCGGAGCTCCTTCGTGACCGGTTCAAGCGGGGCAAGTACCAGGACGTCATCCTCCCCTTCACCGTCCTCCGCCGCATCGACTGCGTGCTCGCCCCGACCAAGGAGCGGGTCCTGACCACCCACGCCAAGCTCAAGGGCAAACTCGAAAACCTCGACCCCCAGCTCCGCAAGGCCGCCGGCTTCGCCTTCTACAACACCTCCCGCTACGACTTCGAGAAGCTCCTCGATGACCCGCCCAACCTCGCCGCCAACCTCCGCACCTACCTGAACGGCTTCTCCGAGAACATGCGGGAGGTCCTCGACAAGTTCGATTTCCCCAACACCATCGCCAAGCTCGACGAACACGGCCTGCTCTTCCTGGTCATGGAGCGGTTCGCCAGCAACGTCGTGGACCTGCATCCCGACCGGGTCTCCAACCACGAGATGGGCACCATCTTCGAGGAGCTGGTCCGCCGGTTCAACGAGGCCCTCGACGAAAACCCCGGCGAGCACTTCACCCCCCGGGAGGTCGTCCGCCTGATGGCGACCCTCCTGGTCTCGGTGGATCGGGAGGTCATCAAGCAGAAGGCCATCGTCCGCACCGTGTGCGACCCCTGCTGCGGCACCGGCGGCATGCTCACCACCGCCAAGGAGCAGATCCTCGCCCTCAACCCGAACGCCGAGGTCCACATGTTCGGGCACGAGTCCCAGCCCGAGACCTTCGCCGTCTGCAAGGCCGACCTCTACATGAAGTCGGTGGACGGGCGGGACGCCGACAACATCCGGTTCGGCAGCACGCTCTCGGACTGGCAGCTCGGCCCCCGCCGCTACGACTACCAATGCGCCAACCCGCCCTACGGCAAGGATTGGAAACTGGACCAGGCCGCCGTCGAGGCCGAGGCCGAGCGGGGTCATGCTGGCCGATTCGGGGCGGGCCTGCCCCGCATCAGCGACGGCCAGCTCCTGTTCCTCCAACACATGCTCTCCCGGATGAAGGAACCGGCGGATGGCGGCGGACGGGTGGCCATCGTGATGAACGGGGCGCCCCTGTTCACGGGGGATGCCGGGAGCGGCGAGAGCGAGATCCGGCGCTGGATCCTGGAAAACGACTGGCTCGAGGCAATCATCGCCCTCCCCGAGCAACTGTTCTACAACACCGGCATCAGCACGTACGTCTGGGTGTTGAGCAATCGGAAGGAGAAACGCCGCCGGAACAAGGTCCAGCTCATCGACGCCTCGGGTTTCTGGACCCCGATGCGCAAGAGCCTCGGGAACAAGCGCCGGGAGATCGGCGACAACCAGATCCGGCAGATCGTGGACCTCTACAGCCGGTTCGAGGCGGGCGAGCACTGCCGCATCTTCGACAGCATCGAGTTCGGTTACCGCAAGATCACGGTCGAACGACCGCTGCGGTTGAACTTCCAGGTCACCCCCGAACGCCTGGCCCGGCTCGAACAGGAAAGCGGGTTCCAGAACCTCGCCGTCAGCAAGAAGAAGGAGGCCAAGGCCAAGGCCGCCGAGGAAGCCGAGGGCCGGAAGTTGCAGGCCGCCATCCTCAAGGCGCTGGGGACGTTGCCGAACAGGCTCTGGAAGGACCGGGCGGAGTTCGGGCCGCTCATGGACGACGCCCTGAAACGGGCGGGCTTGAAGGTCGGTGCGCCGGTCCGGAAGGCCATTCTCACCGCCCTGTCCGAACGGGACGAGACCGCCGAGATTTGCCGTGACGACGACGGTCAACCAGAGCCCGACCCCGAGTTGCGGGACACCGAGAACGTCCCGCTCACCCAGGACATCCATGAGCACTTCGACCGGGAGGTGAAGCCGCATGTCCCCGACGCCTGGATCAACACGACCGTCCGTGACCCCCAGGACAACGAGGTCGGCAAGGTGGGCTACGAAATCAACTTCAACCGCTACTTCTACCAGTACCAACCGCCCCGCCCCCTGGCCGCCATCGAGGCGGACATCAAGACGCTCGAATCTGAGATCGTGGCGATGCTCAAGGCAATCACCCGATGAGCACGAGGTGGAAACCGTACCCCCGCTACAAGGACTCCGGCGTCGAGTGGCTGGGACGGATACCGGAGCATTGGGAGGTCGTGCGGGCGGATGCCGTCCTTGAATACAGGAAAGAGCAGGCCCGACGAGAGTCGTTTGGTGGCAGAAGAGTCTTCCACTACTCGATCCCGGCGATACAGGAAACGGGCGACGGACGAGAGGAGAATGGAGCGGAGATCGACAGCGACAAGATTTCCCTCAATGGGGACGAACTGCTCGTCTCCAAACTCAACCCCCGCAAGGGCTGCGTGTTGATCTCCAGGAGACGTGACTTGCCAGTCGTCTGTTCCACAGAGTTCGTCCCGCTGAAGGCGAGAGGGTGCGAGCTTCGATTTGCGTACTACCTCTACGCATCCCAGCCGGTCCGGGACTTGATTTCGTCAACGGTCCAGTCGGTAACCCGCAGTCACCAGCGGGCGAACCCAGCCGACATTGTAAAGGCGTGGCTCGCGTTCCCACCTGATGCCGAACAGGCGGCCATCGCCTCGTTTCTCGACCGGGAGACGGCGAAGATTGATGCGCTGGTGGCGAAGAAGGAGCGGTTGATCGAGTTGTTGCAGGAAAAGCGCACGGCCCTCATCAGCCACGCCGTCACTCAAGGGCTCAACCCCGACGCCCCCATGAAGGACTCCGGCATCCCGTGGTTGGGGCGCATCCCGGCGCATTGGGAAGTAACCGCACTCAAGCGGAACTGGGAAGTCATTGACTGCAAGCACCGGACGGTGCCTTTCGTTCTGGAAGGTGTACCCGTCGCCAGCATTGGCGAAGTCCAGAGTTTCAACCTCGACCTGAGCAACTCGAACCTAACAACCCGTGACGAGTACTTGGCCCTGATCGAGGGCGGAAGGCGTCCCAAGCGTGGCGATGTGATTTACAGCAGGAATGCGACAGTTGGTGCGGCTGCATACGTCAACACCGACGCAGTCTTTTGCATGGGTCAGGATGTTTGCCTGATCCGCTCACCTTCAAACGATCAGCGGTTTCTCGTTTACCAGCTTCGCTCACCGGTGGTGATGCGCCAACTGGACTCCCTTGCGCTGGGGGTGACGTTCAAGCGCATCAATGTTGAGCAGATCAAGAACTTGACGCTGTGCTGCCCAACGGCTGCTGAGCAAGAGGACATTGCCGCCTACCTCGATGCCGAAATCGCCAAGCTGGACGCCCTCACGGCGAAAATGCGGACGGCGATTGAGCGGTTGCAGGAATACCGGACGGCGCTCATCTCCGCCGCCGTCACCGGCCAGATTGACGTGCGTCAGGTTTCGGATCTCCCCAATGCCGCCCAACCCGAGACTTCCCCAGGGTGACACCGATCTAAGCGGCGCGGCGCATGATCCGGTTGTCACTGCCCAGCGTAGTTGGTATTACTGACATGTAAGCGATGATCGAGCACATCAACGGTAACCTGCTGGAGGCGGACGCCGAAGCCCTGGTCAACACGGTAAACGACAAGGTGAGCGATAGCGGCGAACCAGGACGCACGATCTCGCGCAGCGCATTCGCCCGCCGCCATTCGCTCGACCGGCTGGTTCGCTGCTATTGTTCACGCAGCCTTGCTCGTATCCACTCCGGGTCGCGACGCAGATCGATCACCGCCCAGATCACCGCCGTGTCACCCTCAATGGTGTAGAAGATCCCATAGGGAAACACCCGGCTCAGGAGGCGGTGGTAATCGCGGTAAACCACACGATGGATGCCAGCATACACGCGGAGTCCCTCGATGTCGGCCCGTAGACAGGTCGCGAAGTAGTCCCCCAACCCAGCTTGCTGTGCCTCGTAGAACAGGAAGCCATCGTTTAGATCCGCAAGCGCATCTGCGGATATCCTGAGCGTGATTATGGCCTGCCGATGCCCGCCTTGACACGATCCCAGTCCATAACCTTTGCGGAACCGTCGCGAACTCGCGAGCGACGCTGATCCAGCAGGTCCTTGAGCCGTTGTGGCAGATCCGATTCCTCGAGCCGATCTCGCAGGTCCTCCCAGATGGCCTCCATGATCTGGATCTTCTGGGCCATCGGCAACGATTTGACTTCTTCAGCCGTCATGTCTCGACTCTACCGCGCCGGCTACCACCAGGCGAATCCCTTTTCCATCGAACACGGTGGGGATCATGGGCAATGGCATCGCTTTGCAGTTCCGCCAGCCGTATCCCGAGAACTACCAGGCCTACCGGACAGCGTGTGAGCCGGAGGAAGTTCAACCGGGGCGGATGTTTGTCTTCCGCACGGGCCAGCTTGGCAATCCCAGGCACATCGTCAACTTCCCCACGAAGCGGCATTGGAGGGGCAAGTCCAGGCTGGCGGACATCGAGGCGGGTGATTGCGTCTTGTGGGCTACGGGTGTGGACCGTAAGTTCGCGCCGTGACGGAAGCGCAACGGAAACTGCTCCAGCGCGTGGTGCGGGACGGCTTGAAGATCCAACGGAATCCCCGCCAGCGCCGTGAAACGAGCGTGGCTTGAACGGTTCGGCGGGGAGCTCGTCACGACCACGTGCGGAACAAGGCCGCCCGTCCCGGCCCTTGAGGCTGGCTCCGGAAGCGGGTACGCTGCCGGCAGACGACGATGAAGACCTTGAACCTGACCGCGGTGTTGGAGCGGGAGAACGATGGGTTCGTCTCGCTGTGCCCTGAACTGGACGTGGCCAGTCAGGGGCCAGACCGTCGAGGAGGCGCTGGCGAATCTCAAGGAAGCGGTGGAGTTGTTCCTGGAGTGCGCCCCCCGGAAGAAGTCCAGCGCCGGTATCGAAACGATGTGTTCGTGACTCGCTTCGAGGCGGCGTATGCCTAAGCCCGGCGTCTTCTCCGGCCCTGCGTTAAGGCCACGTGGACACGACCGAGAAGAACTTCGAGACCGCCATCGAGTCGGCCCTATTGGGTGACCCGCTGAGCGGGGAGATGAGCGGGAGGCGGGGGCGTTGGGCGAGCGACCACGGGGCCTGTACCTGTCTGGGGCTACCGTCGCCGGGAACCCACGGACTACGACCGGGAACTGTGCCTCATCCCGCAGGAGGTCCTCGATTTCCTCCGTGCCAGTCAGCCCAAGGAGTGGCAGAAGCTGCTGGCCCAGCACGGGGCAGACGCCAAACCGCTCCTGCTGAAGCGGCTGGCCTCGGAGATTCAGAAACACGGCACGCTCCATGTCCTCCGCAAGGGCATCAAGGCCAACGGCTGCAAGTTCCGCTTGGTGTTCTTCCGTCCCGCCTCGGGGCTGAACGAGTCGGCCCAGAAGCTCTACCGGGCCAACCAGTTCGTCGTCGTCCGCCAGATCCGGTACAGCCCGAAGACCGAGAAGTCCCTCGACATGGCGATCTTCCTGAACGGTCTGCCGTTGTTCACGGCGGAGCTGAAGAACCCGTTCCAAGGCCAGACGGTCCAGGACGGGGTGAAGCAGTACCGGTTGGACCGTGACCCGAAGGAGCCGTTGTTCCGGTTCGGGCGTTGCCTGGCGCATTTCGCCGTGGATCCGTCACTGGTTTACGTCACGACGGAACTGCGGGGCGGCCAGACCCGGTTCCTGCCCTTCAACCAGGGCCACAACCTCGGCGCCGGCAATCCGCCGTCATGGAAGGGGTTCCCGACCGCCTACCTGTGGGAACAGGTCTGGGCACCGGACAGCGTGTTGAACCTGCTCCAGCACTTCATCCACATCGTCGAGATCGAGGACGACAAGGGGAACAAGACCGGGGAGAGGAAACTCCTGTTCCCCCGCTACCATCAACTGGATTGTGTGCGGCGGATTGTGGCGGATGCCCTGGACCGGGGGGTGGGGCACTGCTACCTCGTCCAGCACAGTGCCGGGAGCGGCAAGAGCAACACCATCGCCTGGCTCGCCCACCAGTTGTCGGTGCTCCACGACACCAAGGATGAGCGGGTGTTTGACTCGATCATCGTCATCACCGACCGGCGTGTCCTCGACCGTCAGCTTCAACGAACGGTGCGCCAGTTCGAGCAGACCTTGGGCGTGGTCGAGAACATCGACACGACCGCCCGGCAGTTGAAGCAGGCCCTGGAAGACGGCAAGACCATCATCGTCACCACGCTCCAGAAGTTCCCCGTGATCGCCGACCAGATGGGGGCCCTCAAAGGTAAACGGTTCGCCGTCATCATCGACGAGGCCCACTCCAGCCAGTCGGGCGAAAGCACCAAGAGCCTCAAGCAGGTCCTCGCCACCGACTCGTTGGACGAAGCCGAAGTGCAGGACGGGAGTCCGGAGGACGACCTCGAAGACCGCATCGTGGCCGAGATGAAGCGGCGGGGGCGACTGCCGAACGTCAGCTACTTCGCCTTCACGGCCACCCCGAAGAACAAGACGCTGGAACTGTTCGGGCGCAAGCGACCCGACGGCAAGTTCGAGCCCTTCAGCCTGTATTCGATGCGGCAGGCCATCGAGGAGAAGTTCATCCTCGACGTGTTGGAGCACTACACCACGTACCAGAGCTTCTGGGCGTTGCTCAAGAAGGTCAAAGACGACCCCGCCTACGACCGGGAGAAGGCGGAATCCCTGCTCAAGTCGTTCGTCGGCCTGAGCCCGCACGCCATCGGGAAAAAGGTCGCCATCATGGTTGAGCATTTCCGGAACAACGTGCTCCACCGCATCGGGGGCCGGGCCAAGGCGATGATTGTCACCCGGTCACGACTTCACGCCGTTCGCTACAAGCTGGCGGTGGATGCGTACCTGCAGGCGAAGGGCTGCCCGTTCCAAGCGTTGGTTGCCTTCTCCGGCACCGTGCGGGATGGCGGGAAGGACTACACCGAGTCGGGCATGAACACATTGTCCGTGGGGAAGTCCGTTCCGGAGACGGCCACGGCGGAGACGTTCAAGCAGCAGGAGTTTCGGCTCCTCATCGTGGCGAACAAGTTCCAGACCGGGTTCGACCAGCCGTTGCTTCAGACGATGTACGTGGACAAGAAACTCGGCGGCGTGAACGCCGTCCAGACGTTGTCCCGCCTCAACCGGATCTGTCCGCCCGACAAGGAGGACACGATGGTCCTGGATTTCGCCAACGAGGCCGAGGAGATCCAGAAGGCGTTTCAGCCCTACTACGAACGGACGCTCTTGAAGGGGGCGACCGATCCGAACCTGCTCTACGACCTCCAGGCCCGACTCGAAGGGTTCCACCTGTTCACCGGGCCGGAGGTGGAGAGGTTCGCCGCCGTCTATTTCGACCCGAAGGGTACGCAGGACAAGCTCCAGGCCGTGCTCGCCCCGGTGGTGGACCGCTACGAGGAAGCGGCGTTGGACACCCAGTCCGACTTCCGAGGTTGTCTCGTGGATTACGTCCGGCTCTACGCCTTCCTGTCGCAGGTCATCACATTCACGGACACGGACCTCGAGAAGCTCTTCGTGTTCGCCAAGCTGCTCGGGCGGTTGCTGCCCGTTCACCGGGAGCCGTTGCCGGTCGAGGTCCAGCAGAACATTGACCTCGATGCCTACCGGCTGAGGAAGACCGGGACGGCGAGGATTCGGCTCAAGAAAGGCACCGAGGAACTGGATCCGATGACGCCGAAGGACGAGGGCGGTGTCCGGCCCGAAGACCTGGAACCGCTGTCGCAGATCATCCGGCAGTTGAACGAGCGGTTCGGGACCGACTTCACCGAGGAAGACAAGGTGTTCATCCGGCAGCTCGAGCAGCGGATTGCCAACGACCCGGCGTTGGCGGCGAGCATCCAGGTGAACCCGCCCGAGGACGCCCGTCTGACGTTCGAGCAGATCGTCAACGACCGGCTTCAGGAGATGGTCGACGCCAACTTCAAGTTCTACAAGCAGGTCACCGACAACCCCGACTTCGCCCACGATTTCCTCTCGTGGATGTTCGACCGGTACCGGCGGGCGAAGGGGGCGTGATTCGGCCGACAGCCCAATGGCAAGCGCCTCGACATCAGCGCCCGTGCCCGTACGATGCCGACCCGGACGGCGGTGGTGGACGGAAGTGCTTCCGCTCCATCGTAGGCGCGGACCACCGCCGGGGCGCATGGACGATCACGGGTGGGTCATTATGATGCCTGGTAAGGACGAACGAACGGTGAAATGCGGCGGTGTCATCTTCGACATGGATGGCGTGCTCACCGACTCGGAACCGCTCATCAACGCGGCCGCCATCGCCATGTTCCGCGAACGGGGCGTCGGCGTCGCCCCCGAGGATTTCCGTCCCTTCATCGGCACGGGTGAAGACCGTTACTTGGGTGGCGTGGCCGAGAAGTACGGCGTCGCCCTCGATCTGCCCGCGGCCAAACGCCGCACCTACGAGATCTACCTGGAGCTCGTCCCTCGAGAACTACGCGCCTTCCCCGGCGCCGTCGACTTCGTCCACCAATGCCGCCTCGCCGGCCTTCGCCTCGCCGTCGCTTCGAGCGCCGACCTCATCAAGATCCACGCCAACCTGCGCCAGATCGGCCTGCCACCTGATTTTTGGGACGCGGTGGTGTCCGCCGAGGACGCCGTCCATAAGAAGCCCGCCCCGGACCTCTTCCTCGCCGCCGCCCGCAAGCTGGCCCTCACCCCGGCGCAATGCGTCGTCATCGAGGACGCCGTCAACGGGGTCCAGGCCGCCAAGGCCGCCGGCATGCGTTGTCTCGCCGTGGCGCAGAGCTTCCCCCCGGCTCAACTGAGTCAGGCCGACCTCGTCCGTCCCGGGATCGGCGACCTGCAACTGGCCGATCTGACCGGCGCGGCTTGAAGCCTGCCCACCCGCGCAACCCAGCGGTTCACCCCGGGCTCCTACCACTTCGTCCCTGGTGTTGAGAGTGGGTATTGCTAATCAGTTAGTTAAAAGCCTCTGACACACATGAAGTCCGCCAAGTCCTGGTTCCGACTGTGAACGACGCTCCGACCTCGCCGGCGTCCCCGCCGACGCCTCCCCCGCCGCCGCTATGTCCGCGCGGTCGGCCCCCGGCTGCGCCCTTTGCTTGTCGTGGTGTTCGGACTGGTCGCCATTCTCGGCGCCAACTCCGTGTACCTGGCCAGCATCACGTTCCTCGAGTGGGTCCGCGGCCTTTCGTACCAGAACTATTTCTACCAGCTCATGTTCCTCGCGCACCTCGCGCTGGGCCTGCTGCTGGTGCTGCCGTTCCTGGTCTTTTGCGTCCTCCATCTTCGCAACGCCGCGGGGCGCCCCAACCGCCGGGCGGTCCGCATGGGCTATCTGCTCTTCTTCGTCAGCCTTGTGCTGCTCGGGTCGGGCGTCGCGCTCCTGCGCGTGGAAGGTTTCCAGCTCCGGAACCCCCGCCCTCCGCTCTGCCGCCTATTGGGCGCATGTCCTTTCGCCGCTGTTCGCCATCTGGCTGTACCTCCTCCATCGGCTGGCCGGACCCCGCATACGCTGGCGCGCCGGCTTCGCCTATGCGGGCAGCGTCGCTCTCGTGGTCGCCGGCCTTGTCGCCCTGCATTCGCTCGATCCCCGGAAGTGGAGCGTCGTGGGTCCTCAGGAGGGGGAGCGGTACTTCGCCCCTTCCCGCGCCAAGACTGCCACGGGGAACTTCATCCCGGCGCAGACCCTGATGCTGGATACCTACTGCCAGGAGTGCCATGCCGACGCCTACGAAGGGTGGTTCCACAGCGTTCACCACTTCAGTTCCTTCAACAACCCGGCGTATCTGTTCAGCGTGAAGGAGACCCGGGCTGTGGCCCTGGCGCGCGACGGGGACGTCAAGGCCTCCCGCTGGTGTGCCGGCTGCCACGACCCCGTCCCCTTCTTCAGCGGGGCCTTCGATGATCCCGACTTCGATCTCGAGAACCATCCGACCGCCCATGCGGGCATTACCTGCACCTCCTGCCATTCCATCGTGAATGTCAACAGCGCGGTCGGCAACGCGGACTACACCATCGAGGAACCGGTCCACTACCCGTTCACCTTCAGCACCAACCGCACCCTGGCCTATCTCAACCGCCAGCTCATCAAGGCCAAACCCGATTTCCACAAGAAGACCTTCCTCAAGCCGCTCCACCAGACCGCCGAGTTCTGTTCGACCTGCCACAAGGTCAGCATCCCGCAGGAGGTCAATCACTACAAAGAATGGCTCCGCGGCCAGAACAGCTACGACAGCTTCCTGCTCAGCGGGGTCTCCGGCCACGGGGCCCGCAGTTTCTATTACCCCGAGAAGGCCGAGGCGAATTGCAACGGCTGCCACATGCCCCTGCAGCCCTCGAGGGACTTCGGCGCCAAGTTCTTCCACCCCACCAACCAGGTCCTCAGCATCCACAACCACTTCTTCCCCAGCGCCAACACCGCGCTCGTCCACCTGCGCGGCCAGTCCAATCTGGTCCAGCGCCATGCCGACTTCCTCCAGGGCTCGCTCCGCCTCGACATCTTCGGCCTCAAGGAGGACGGGACCATCGACGGCCAGTTGACCGCGCCGCTGCGTCCGGCGATCCCCACCCTCGAACCCGGCCGGACTTACCTCCTCGAAGTCGTGCTCCGAACCCTCCGCCTCGGTCACCAGTTCTCGCAGGGCACCGCCGACTCGAACGAGATCTGGGTCGATGCCCGCGCGGTGAGTGCCGGCCGGGTCGTCGGACGCAGCGGAGGCCTCGGCCCCCACGGCGAGGTCGACCCGTGGGCCCACTTCGTCAACGTCTACATGCTCGACAAGGACGGCAACCGCATCGACCGCCGCAATCCCCAGGACATCTTCACGCCTCTTTACAACAACCAGATCAACCCCGGCGCCGCCCAGGTCGTCCACTACCGGTTCACCGTCCCGCCCGACCTCGCCGCCCCGCTGACTTTCGACGTCAAGCTGCAGTACCGGAAGTTCGACACGATCTTCTACAACTACTTCAAGGCCCCGGGCTGGACGAACGGGCTGCCCTTCCAGCTCACCAACGACCTGCCCATCGTCACCATTGCCGCCGATACCTTCACGTTCCCCGTGGCCGGCGTCGACGCACCGCTTCCCGTCCAGCCCGAGCCCGCCATCCCGCTGTGGCAGCGCTGGAACGATTACGGCATCGGGCTCCTTCTCAAAGGCGACAAAGGCAGCGAAAAGGGCGAGCTCATCCAGGCGACCCAGGCCTTCCTCGAAGTCGAGAAACTCGGACGCTGGGATGGACCGGTGAACCTCGCCCGGGTGTCCTTCAAGGAGGGCCGCCTCCCCCGACGCCGTCCGCGCCCTCCAGCGTGCCGCCACCACGCAGGCCCCCGCCCCGCGTTGGTTGGTGGCGTGGTTCAATGGCCTCGTCAACAAGCAGAACGGCTTCCTCGAACAGGCCGTCCAGGAGTTCACCAGCATCCTCGAAGACCAGGACCCCGCCCTCCGGGCG
This sequence comes from Verrucomicrobiota bacterium, assembly GCA_027493615.1. GTDB lineage: Bacteria > Verrucomicrobiota > Verrucomicrobiia > Limisphaerales > J093 > DSVZ01. Next base: position 57,251 of record JAOSKK010000007.1, on the reverse strand, counting down.
CGCGGTTTCGATTTCAGCCGGGACTACGAGGTCCTCAACGAGCTCGGTCAGACCCTGTTCGAACTGGCCAAGCGCCAGCGCGAGAATCCTTCCGCCGAACGCTCGCTCCTTCGTGACGCCGTCCGTCGCTTCGAGCAGACCCTCGCCCTCGATCCGGAGAACCTCACCGCCCACTACAACCTCGCCCTGCTTTACGTGCAGCTCGGCGAAACCGACCGCGCCCTCGGGCACCTGCGCGAGCACGAGAAGTACCGGCCCGATGACAACGCGCGCGATCACGCCATCACCGTCGAACGTCGCCGCAACAAAGCCGCCGATCACGCCGCCCAAGCCATCGTCCTCTACCCGCTGCAACGCCCGGGTGCGCCCGAGTTGCCCGCCGCTGCCGCCCTGGCCAACGCCGCCCCTTGAGTTCCGGCCCCGCCCTCCCGCCTCATCTCATGTCCCCCGCCGACCCGCCCCGGCCCGCGCCCCCGCCGCCTTCCCCCAACCTCCGCCCTGACGACCCTCCCGAATCGGTTCCACCGGGCGAGGAGGAGGAGACGGTGCACTATGGCGACGCTGTGATCGGTCGTGCGTTCCGTTGGTCCGGCTGGGCGTTCCTGGCGCTGGTCGTCGGGACGCTCCTCGGGCTCTGGTGGTGGAAACGTCAGCCCGCCGCTGCGCCCGCCCGCCTCACCCCCTCGCGGCACCCCAACTCCCCCTGACACCCGTCATTCCACCGCCGCGCGTCCAGTTCACCGACATCACCCGCGCGGCCGGCATCACGTTCGTCCACCAGAACGGGGCCGCTGGCGAGAAGCTCCTGCCGGAGTCCATGGGCGGGGGGCCGCCTTCTTCGACTTCGACAACGACGGCGACCAGGACCTCTTCTTCGTCAACTCCACCTTCTGGCCTGAGCAGGTTCCCTCAGGCCAACCCCTCCCCACCCACGCCCTCTATGCCAACGACGGCCACGGCCGCTTCACCGACGTCACCGCCGGCTCGGGACTCGACCTCAGCATGTACGGCCAAGGTTGTGCGGTCGGCGACTTCGACAACGATGGCTTCGTGGACCTGTTCGTCACCGGTGTCCACGGCAATCGCCTCTTTCGCAACCTCGGCGGTGGGAAGTTCGCCGACGTGACCGACGCCGCCGGGGTTGGCGGCTCCGGCCAGGATTGGAGCGTCAGTGCCGCCTTCTTCGACTACGACAACGACGGCCGCCTCGACCTCTTTGTCGCCAACTACGTCCAGTGGTCCCGCGCCATCGACTTCGAGGTCGGCTACACCCTGGTCGGCATCGGGCGTGCCTACGGCCAGCCCCGCGATTTTCCCGGCGTCTTCTCCCTCCTCTACCGTAACGAGGGCAACGGCCGCTTCCGCGATGTCTCGGCCGAGGCCGGCGTCCAGGTCCGCAATCCCGTCACCCGCGTCCCCGCCGCCAAGTCCCTGGGCGTCGCCCCCGTGGACCTCGATGACGATGGCTGGTTGGACATCGTCGTTGCCAACGACACCGTCCCCAACTTCGTCTTCCACAACCTGCGCAACGGTTCCTTCAAGGAAATCGGCGCCGCCAGCGGCATCGCTTTCGACAGCTACGGCCAGACCCGCGGCGCCATGGGCATCGATACCGCCCGCTTCCGCGCCGACGGCGCCCCTCGGCATCCTGATCAGCAACTTCGCCAACGAGATGACCGCCCTCTACGTCGCCCAACCCGCCCCCTCCACTTCACCGACGACGCGATCACCGAAGGCATCGGACCCGCCAGCCGCCTCCCCCTCAAGTTCGGCGCGTTCTTCTTCGACTACGACCTCGATGGCCGGCTCGACGTGCTCACCGCCAACGGTCACCTCGAACCCGACATCACCAAGGTGCAGCAGAGCCAGACCTACGCGCAGCCCGCCCAGCTCTTCTGGAACAGCGGACGCACGCCGTGCTATGTCAACGTCACCCCGGACCTCGCCGGACCCGACCTCTTCCAACCCATCGTCGGGCGCGGCTCGGCTTACGCTGACATCGACGGCGATGGCGATCCGGATGTGCTGCTTCTCCAGACCGGTGGGCCTCCGCTCCTCCTGCGCAATGACCAGGACCTGGGCCACGCCTGGCTGCGGTTCAAACTCGTCGGCCACCCCGCCAACCGTGATGCCATCGGCGCCGAGATCCGGGTCCGCTGTGAAGGCCGGGAGCTGCGGCGCACCGTCATGGCCGCTCGCAGCTACCTGTCCCAATCCGAGTTGCCCGTCACCTTCGGCCTGGGGAAGGCGCGTTCCATCGAATCGGTCGAGGTGCGCTGGCCGGGCGGTGCCTTCCAGTCCCTGCCGATTCCCGCGCTCAACTCCCTGACCGTGGTGCGGCAGTCTGGGCCGTAGGGTGCCGGAAGGCCGCTCTACTCGACCCATGGTGCAAGGTGTCGGCCACCCGCTCCTCTCGTTGGCGCATACTACCTACTGACCCCTTGGGTCAGAGTTCCAGCACTTCCCCGAGCTCCGGCAGCGCCGCTTCCAGGCGGTAGCGGTCCCGAATCTGCCGCGCCAAACCCTCCCGCCCGCGCGGTTCGCCGTGGGTGAGAAACACGCGCGGCCGCGACCCCGCCAGACAGTCAAACCACGCCAGCAGATCCGTCTGCCCCGCATGCGCACTGAATCCCCCCAGCGTGTGCACCCGCGCCCGGACCATGACCTTCTCCCCGAAGATCGACACGTGCTTCGCCCCCTCGACCAACTGCCGCCCCAACGTGCCCTCGGACTGATAGCCCACGATCAGCACGCGCGTCTCCGGTTTCCACAGGTTCTGTCGCAGATGATGCAGGATCCGGCCCGCATTGCACATGCCCGCTCCCGCCAACACCAGGCACGGGCCCGGCACGTCGTTGATCGTCTTCGACTCGTCCGCCGTTGTCGTGATCCGCAGCGTCTCCAGGTCCGCCCGGAGGGGACGCTCGCCATTCAGCGCCGTGAGTTCCTCGTCAAACAGCTCCGGATGATCCAGGTAGATCCGCGACGCCTCCGCGGCCATCGGGCTGTCCAGAAACACCGGGAACCGCGGCAGCTCGCCTCGCCGGAAGAACGCCGCCAGCAGTACGAGCATCAGTTGCGCCCGCCCGACGGCAAAGGTGGGCACCAGAATCTTCCCCTTGGCCTCGACCGCCTTCGCCAGCAGCTCCCGGAACTCCGCCAGCGTGTCGGCAAACGGCCGGTGGTCATGATCGCCATACGTGGACTCAAGGAACACCGCGTCCGCCGGTTCCCGCACGCACTCCGCATCCCGCAGAATCGGCGCCCCTTTCGGCCCGAGATCGCCCGAGAACACCACGGTCCGGCGCCGCTCTCCCTCATCCACTTCGAGCCGGATGCTGGCCGATCCGAGCAGATGACCAGCCTCGAGGAACCAGGCGCGGACACCCGGAGCGACGTTCACCGGTCGATCATACGGCACGGGCTGAGCCAGGGTCATCAGTTGATCGACCTCCGCGGGACCGTAGAGGGGGCGACCGGGTCCTCGCCGGCCCGTTCACGGCGGCGGTTGAGTCGCGCCAGATCCTGGGCCTGCACCTTCGCCGAGTCGTGCAGAATCAGACTGGTGATGTCAATCGTGGCCGGGGTGGCGAAGACCGGTCCCTGGTACCCTTGTCGCGTCAGCAACGGGAGACGCCCGGTATGATCGAGATGCGCGTGGGTCAACAACACCGCGTCCAGCTTCGCGACGTCCAGTCCGGCCGGCACACGGTTGTGGTCGTGGGCATTGGCCATGCCCTGGAACATGCCAAAATCCACCAGGAGGTTGGCCCGCCCGGTCTGCACGTGGTAGGCCGAGCCGGTGACCTCTCCGCCCGCCGCACCGTGAAGGGTGACTTTCATGGCCGCGAGCGTAAGCCGGGAAAGCCAGCGAGACGACACCCAACGTGACGAACGGAGTGGTGCATGCGGGAGGTTCTAACGGGGCCGGGGCAGACTCACAAGCCACATCCCCGGGCCTGGCGTCGGCCCAAGCCGGAACGGCGGGCCCTCGCCGGGAAGGCCCGCCGTCCGGTTCGTGGCCAGGTCGGCCTACTCTCCCACCGCGCGATAGAAGTAGTACTCGGCCGTGTAGGGCACGCGCGCTTCCTCGCCGAGAGCGGTTCCGGCCTCGGCGGGTGCGATGCCGCCGATCGTGTTGACGCGTTGGATGTACGTCACCCGCGCGAACCGGCCGTGGTCGGACGTCGCCACCGCGCGCAGCCGCAGCCAGGGAATGGCGTCCGGGAACGGCGTGCAGCCCGCCTCCCGCACCGCCACCACTTGGCTGCCGTCGCGGGCTTCCCAGGTGGGCCCACCGTAGTGGATGCCGACGAAGCCTCGGTGGTGCGGGTCGGCGAAGAGTTCCGCCTCAGGCGCCACGAAGGCCCAGGCCGTGCCGTTCCACTGGTAGATTTGCACGCCCGACGCATAGAGGCGTGTGCTCACCCGGTGTCCAGCAGGCACGTCCAGCGTGTCACACATGGGGGTGGGGGAGCTCGGGCGCGCGACGGTCGGGTGCGTCGCTTTCGTGCGCCGTGGCGGAGAACAGGACCGCGAGGAAGGCCACGGCCAGGGCGCAGAGGCCGCTGGTGTGGCGGTGAACCAGACAGTGGGGGTTCATGACAGGCGTTTTGTTTGAGGTTGGCATCTCGGGGCAGTGTGTGTCGGCGGACGTCATCGGGCCCGCCGCGGTGTCAGGTAGTTTGCCAGCGCAAAGTCAGCCAGCGCCGTCCCCAGCTCCGTCCCCAGCTCGCAAGCGTGACGGAAATGGATGCCGCCCCAGATCCGGGCCTCCGCGACCTGGGCCGCCGCGTCGGAGAACCTCGCATAGTGCTGGCTGAACCCCGGCATCAGCGGGGAACTCAGCGTGAAGCTGTGTTCGTCCCCCAACTCGCGGGCCAGCACGCGCATCATGCCTGAGGTGAGCACGGAATGGTTGGAGACGTACTCGGGAAACCGCGGCGACAGGATCAGCGCCGTCCAGTCCGGGTCGGCCGTCGTGTCCGGGTTGCCGTCGGTGTCGGCCAGGCGGATGGCATGGTGCGGGCGCCAGAGTTGGTAGGCGAACTTCGAGTCCCAGCCGATGATGAGCGCGTCGCAGGCCACCATGTTCAGCAGGGCGAACAGACGCGCCTTGTCCACAAGTGGGGTGTTGGAAGGAATGACCGCGCGCGCGGCGCGGTTTTCGTCCACCGCCCCCATGGCCTGCCACAGACGCGCGATGTTCGCTTGCTCGGCCGTGCGAAGCGGGCTGTCGATGCGGCCCACCGCCTTTACCTCTTCAAAATCAACGGCGTAACGGGGGTGAAGAAGCGCGTCCGGAATCCCGGCGCCGTAGGGCGGACCGGGGCGGAACTGCGAAGGGCTGGTCATCACAAACGGCGTCATCACGGCCAGTTGGGGAAAGACCGCGGGCAAGGCGCCGTCCCCGTTCGAACCGAACGGAATGGACCGCCACTGGCCCACGGCGAAGCCGCCCCAGAACGGCGGTTGGGGATCGGACCAATGATCGGTGCTCCGCAAGGCGAGGATCTGCCCGGCCACATACTCGCCCCAGGCCCGGCCGCGGGCGATGGACTGGCTCTTTCCCGGGCTTCCCGGCAGACCCGCGAGGGACGTGGCGAGGTGTGCGTCCAGGGCGTTCGCATGTCCCGGATAGAGGGCGCGCATGGCCGTGTACGCCGCCTGGACCGCCGCCGCGTCCGCCCGTGCGCCGGGCGGGGGAGCGGCGGTCACGTAGTAAGGCGTGTAGCGCCGCTCGATCCCGTTGACGGCATCGTAGATCGCCAGGTGCACGATCGCGGCACTTCGTCCCTGGGCAGGGACAGGTTCGCCCGTGGCGAAGACTGCTTCGTCCCAGTACGCGCTCCATTCGGTGACGGGATCGCCGCGCCCGACAGGGCCGGCCAGCAGGGCGACGGTCCAGAGACTGGCTGTGAGGAGGGAGGTTGAGTTCATGAGGGTGTTCACGTTGTGTTTCTTGGTTTTGGAGGTTGTGTTCAGGAGGAGCCGGAGAGTCCGAATGGACCGGGCAGAGATCCTTCCTCCCGCCCGACGGGCAGAGGCGAATCGAATGCTCGATACTCGAGTTTCTCATAGCTCCAGACCTCCGTTCGCCGGGGGAAGGGATTTCTTTCAACGCGGAGTCGGGATGGCACGGGCGGACCCGGGATCTCGGCGTGGGGGGCCATGAACTTGTGGGGCGGAGAGGCAGGGGAGGTTCAACGTTCAACGTTCAACGTTCAAAGGAAGCGTCCTGTTGCTTGCGGACCTGCTCAAGGGGCCTTGAACCCTCCCCGCCGGGTCGGGGGACCCGGCCGACAAGTTGTAGGCCCGGTGCCTTCACCGGGCGGTTCATGGAGCGCCTCGCCCAGCCCCATCCCTGATGTCCGTCATCGGCGGTGAAAGCCACTCTGAATGGATGCCCCTTCTTCCTTCCTTTTTGTTCTCCCTTCCGCACTCCCGTGCAGGGGATGCGGACCCCGCTCGCGGTCAGTGGCCGGCGTCGGCCCAGTCCAGGCCCAGGGCCTGCAGGTGACGGCGGACTTCCTGCAGGTCCCACACCTGCAGCCGGCGAGCCTCGACGCTCACCGCCAGTTGGCGGCCGTCGGGGCTCAACGCGAGCGGGGCCAGCGCACTGGGCAGCGGGAGTTGCGGCGCCAGAGATCCGGCCGTGTAGAGACAGGCGAAGCGCGCTTCCGGCGCCAGCCACCATCCGCGGCCGTCGGGTTGGACGAGCACACCCACGTGCGGGATCCCGGCGAAATTCGTCAGCACCCGGGTACGGCGCCAGTCGCCGATGCTCCAGAACTCCACCTGCCCCCGCGAAGCGACGGCGACCTCGTCCCCCATGGGGGAGAACTGAAAGCCTGCGATGGCGGCCAGGCAGTCGAGCCGGGCGGCCGGTTCGAGACTGGGAAGGTGGTAGACATGCAGCGACGAGGTATAGCCCTGGTAAATGGCCAGCCACCGGCGGTCCGGGGAGATGCCGTTCATGCCCGGGGCCGTGCGGATCCAGCCGTCGTCCCGCGGCAGGAGTTGGTCCAACCCCACGACTTGCGAGCCGCGCGTGGTGGTCCACGCCGCCTGGTCTCCGTTCACACTGAACCACGTGAACCCTGCCGGCCTGGCGAGCTCCAGGGGTTCCAGTCGCGGGGCCAGGCCGTGCTCCGGCGCGGGGACGACGCGCCAGCGAAGGCAGGCCTGATCCCGCCGGCTGCCGAACAACTCCCGGCCGTCGGGACTCCAATAGGGGCTCGCTTCCACGCCGTCCGCCGTCAACGCTCCTGGTCCCGGCCGGGCGAGATCCCAAACCCCCAGCCGTTCGTCGGCGGAGGCGGCCAGCCAGCGACCGTCGGCCGAGAACGCGGCGAAGCGCAAGCGCGAGCCGAGGTCCTCGGCAAACTCCCGGGGCACCGGCGGCTCGAAGGCGTGGAGCTGCACGCCGCCCGGGGTGAGGAGGGCCCACTGGCGACCGTCGGCGCGAACCTGCACCTGGTAACTGTCGAGCTCGACCCCGAACCCGCGCTGCCCCCGTGCGCAGGTCCCAGCAGATCAAGGAACGTTCCCAGCCGCCGGTGATCAGGTAATCCCCGGCCCGGTCGAAGACCGCGGTCACGGCCTCGGCGCGATGCCGGCCCAAGGCGCGCGCCGTTCCCGCGTCCGCTGCCACCTGGTGGACCGTGCCGCTGAGGTCCGTGACGGCGAGCCAGTCTCCGTGCGGGTGCCAGGCGGCGGTGGTGATCGCCGTTCCGAAGGGGCAGGACGCCTGCAAGGTCAGACTGGCGGCGTCGTAGATCGAGACCGCGGAACCGGCCGGTCCGGGATGGACGGCCGCCAACCGGGTTCCGTCCGGTGAGTACACCAGCAGCTCGGTGATGCCCCCTGCCAGCGGGCGCCGGTCACGCTCGGTGCCGCTTGCGAGGTCCCACGTTACGATCCGACCCGCGGCGTCGCTGGTGAGGAGGGAGGACGCGCGGGGATGGTAGGCTCGGACGTTGCGGCGGGCGTCGCGGATGAGCCGAACCTGGCGAACATCGCCGCTCACGTCCCACAGTTCGAGATCCTCGCCGTAGCCATATCCGTCATAGTCCCGTTTCACGACGAGGAAGCGCCCGTCGGGACTCCAGCTCACGTTGTAGCACATCAGGTTCGTGCTGGCGGGAAGCGTGACCCGAGAGCGATGGTCACCCACCGCCCGGATTTCAACCGGACCGCGCCCCTCGCACACGGCGATGCGCTCGAAGGTCGGATCGAGCTGGCGCGCCGTGTAGCGGGACCCGAACGGCAGTTCCCGTTCGAGACGCAAGTCCGGCAGGGCCAGGGCGGCCAGGGCTTCGCGACGTAATTCGGGCGTGTTGCGGATCGCCGCGGCGCGGCGCACCGCTTCGAGTGCCCGGATGCGCTGTCCGACTTCACCGCTCCGCACCGTGGCCCGCGCCTGCTCGAGCCAAGCCGCATAGAGCTGCTGCTGCGAAGCCCGCTCCGCCGCCTCGGCCCGCAGACGCAGGACCCGTTCTGCGCCGGCGCGCGCCTCGGCGGCCCGTTGCCGCACTTCCTGGAATCCGACGATGCCGAGCGCGAGCATCACAGCCCCACCCGCCAGCGCGGCGATGCGCGTGGCCCGCTGCAGCCGACGTTCCACGCCGTACGCCTTGCGCACCGACCGCCCGGCCAGCAGCAGATTGAGGTCCCCCGCGGCCACCGCCGCGTTGGCGCACCGACGGGACGGTTCGGGCGCGCACAACCGGGTCAGGACCTCGTTGAGCTCGAGAAACGCCTCCCGGTCCGGCCAGGCATCCAGGTCAGGCGGCACGGCCGGGAACTCGCAGCGGTCCATCCCGGTGGCCGCCTCGTACAAGAGACGGCCGAACGCAAACAGGTCGGCCTGAACCGTCCCGGGTCCCTCGGGTGGGATAAAGCCCTCCGTGCCCACAAAGGACCGTGCCTCGTTCGTCGTCGACACCAGGCCAAGATCCGCCAGCTTGGGCTGTCCCCGCATGAAGATGACATTCGAGGGTTTGACGTCGCGATGGACCAGGCCATGACGATGGATGTGGCCCAGCGCACCGCTCAGCCCCACGCCGAGCGCCACGACCTCCGCCACCGGCAAGCGCCCCCGGGCGTTCAGCTCCGAACGCAAGGTGCGCGGGCGGTAGCGCACGACGAAGGCGTCGATCTCGCCGCCGGGTAACCCTGTCGTTCCAGCGATTGGGGACGCGCCCGCCGGCCGGCCGCGCTCTCCCTCCTGCCCTCCCTCGCTGTCGGCCAGTTCCATGACGTAATAGAAGGCGCCCGCGGCATCGTCCCGCCCCACATGCAGGACCTGGATGAGACCGGGGTGGGTGCGCGAAATTGGCTCAAACTGCATGACTCCCCGATACTCCCGCTCGTAGGGCCGGTCGCTCTCGAAACGAGCCCGGGCCACCACCTTCACGGCGCGCCACTGACCCGTCACACTGCGCGCCAGCCACACCTCCCCATAGCTGCCGGCCCCCACCGGGCGCACCAGCTCATGGTCGGCCACCCGCGGCGGCGGCTGGAGGCGCAACGGTTCGATCCCAGCCGGCCCCTCGCCGAGTTGTTCCGCGATGCGCCCAACCAGATCGCTCGGGTCCATGGCCGCTCAGCTTGCGGAGGACGAACGTGGTTCCGACGGAAATCCGCCCAGCACGCGCTCGGCGTTGATGGCCCGGGCGGCCTGTTTGACGGCCCGTGACACCCGGTGTCGCGCCAGGTACACCTGCGCGGCACTCAAGCCCAGGGTGGCCGCCACCTTCGCCGTGGGCCAGCCCAGACGCACGCAGCAGTCGAACACCTGGAAGTGTTTCGGATTGGTTTGCTCCCGCACCCGGGCCACGGCGGCCTCGAACACCGCTTGTTCCCATTCCTGCTCCCAGGCCAGGCCGATCGCGTCACTGCTCTCGGTCGCCACCGGCGCCGCGGATTCCTCCCCGTCCGTCCCTGATTCGAACACGCCTTCCGCGCGGGGCGGTTCGCGATACACCCGGCGCAAATGGTCGGTGACCCGGCGCCCCACGATCCGGAACAGCCAGCCCTTGAATGTCCCCGGGTGGCGTCATAGCGAAACCGGGGCATCTGCCGTGCGACCGCCACGACCGTTTCCTGCACGACGTCCTCCGCGTCGGCTTCGCCCAGGCCGGCGCGGCGGGCCACCTTGTAAAGCATCCGCCAGTAGAGGTCGAAAAACGCCCGCCAACTCTCCTGGTCGTCCAGGTTCCGGAGCCGGCTCAGCAGGCTCCGACGCGTCTTGAGGTCGAGTTCCGAGTCGGTCCTCATGCGATTTCGTATTGCATCTCATAAGGCACATTCGGAACGAAGGCGAGAATCTTTCCGCTGGCGGAAACCGCGATGGGCCGTAGGCGCCGACGTGAGGAGGCGAAGTGGGGTTGCCCTTGACCCGCAACGCCTCCTGACGTCGGCGCCTACGGGGGGAGGGAGACTGGCGGGTGAGGAGCCCCCGCGGGTGGCCCCCCGCTACGGCGTGCGAGCCGGGGGCGGGGGGGCGGCGCGCAGCCACGCCAGATTGAACCGGTAGTGGAGCCGGCTCGACAGCAGATGGATCACGCCGTCCGGGCTCTGGGTCGCGGCCAGATAACCCGCCGGCTCGGCCTGATCCGGCGCCGCCTGGAATTGGCCGGTCCAGGCCCCGCCGTCATACTCGCCTTCCCCGGGCGTCACCAGCCGACGCACAGGCCAGGTTGAACCGTCATCGAACGAGAGCGCCGCATACAGCCCGTAACCGACAAAGGAACCGCCTTCGCTGTCACGGAAATCCAGTCCGTGGGCGCGGGGCTGGCGACGGTCGGCCGAGGTGAACGAGAGCAGAAGGATCGGACCCTCGCGCAACCGTCGAAGCACAAGACGCTGGCCGCTGCTGATTGGTGGAAAAGGGCTGGCCGAGTAGGTCCAGGTCCGGCCGCCATCTGCCGACACGCTCTGCGGCATGCGTCCCCGGATCGTGTCACCCCCGGCCCAGGGCGAGCCACCGCCCGTCGGTGAGTTCGACCACACCGGCGTGAATGCCGGCGATCGTCCCTTCCCCGTGGGACCCTTCGGCGAAGACCGGGGCCGGCTTGTCTGCACCGGGATCGGTCCAGGTCTGTCCCCCGTCGGTGCTGAGGTGCAGCGCGGTGCCGCCCTGGCCGCCCGGCACCGCGTCGCAAGGCTGGATCCAGACGCCCTCTCGCGTACGGAGCGCACCGGCGATGACCTGATGCCGCCCTTTGATCTCGGGGCCGATGGCCCGCGGCGGAGTCCAGGTCACGCCGTGATCGGTGCTGGTCCGGAGCAGCAAGGCCAGGTGGGCCCAACCGGTTCCGTCCTCGGGCCCCATGCCATTGAAATGGTAGACCCTGCCCTCGCCGTCGTGCGCAAGGCTTGAGCCATGCATGTTGCGGCGCGGGGCCTTGAAGAACTCGCTCGCCGGATCCCACGCCTTGCGCCCGGCCCGCCAGCGACTCGCCAGCACGGTGAGTTCAGTCCCGGCTTCCTTTCGGGTCGTATACCAGATCGCCAGGAGATCCCCGTTGGCCAGCCAGGTGACGGCCGGCTGATGGTTGTGGGGATGGAAGGGCTCGCCCGGGTCCTCCGGCGGCAGGACGAAGGGAACGGGCGCGGCAAAGAACGGCTGGGCCGGGTCGGGGCCGTCGGACCAGTCGGCCGGAGCCGTCGAGACCCCGCGCGCCCAACGCGGCGGTTGGGGTTCCGGAACGGGCCGCAGCGCCGAGACGCGTCCGTCGCGTTCTTCAACCTCGAAGTGCCGGTAAATCAAGGGTCCGGGGCGCTCAGGCGATTCGGCGGCGGAAGCGATGCCCTCGAGACCGGCCGTGGCCAACAGAATCGCCGCGGTGCGGGACGTCAGGGATGGTTTCATGGGAGGCGTTGCAGGCGGGGAAGGTGGTGGGGGCAGGGGCGGTCAGACATCGCATACCTTGGCGGCATGGCGCAGGGCGAGCGCCTTGTCCGGCCACGTGGGGATGAACTCCTGGGCCACGAAGCCGTCAAAGCCCAGCTCGAGCAACGTGCGCATCAATGCCGGATAGTTCAGCTCCTGGGTGTCGTCCAACTCCCCCCGCCCCGGCACGCCGGCGGTGTGCACGTGCGCAATCACGTCCCGGTGTTGCCGGAGCCGACGGGTCACGTCCCCGTCCATGATCGCGACGTGGTAGATGTCGAAGAGCAGCTTGAAGTTCGGCGAGTCCACGCGCCGGATGAGTTCGACGCAGAAATCCACGTGGTCGCCAAAGTACCCCGGGTGCCCCTTCATCGGATGCGTGTCGTCCCGGCTGTTGAGGTGTTCGAGGCAGAGCGTGACGCCCCTGGCCTCGGCGTGGCCGATGACCGCCTTCCAGGCGTCCACGCAGTTGCGTGCGCCGGCCTCGTCAGAGATGCCGGGCTCGCGCATGCCTGTGAACGTGATGACCCGCCGGCAACCGAACTGGGCGGCCACGTCGATGCCCTCACGCAGCGCCTGGATCACCGCCGGGTGATTCGCGCGGTTGAGCGGCCCGCGGTCGAACCCATGGCTGCCGCCCAGCGAGATCTCGAGTCCCAGTTCCCGGATCAGGGGGTAATGTTCGCGGCCCACGCCTTCCATCGCCACCAGGCCGATGTCCCGGCAGAGTCGCGCCAGCTCCGGCACCGGCATGGGGTTGAAGGTCCAGCCCATGATGGACTGCCGGATCCGCCCGTGACGGATCTTGAAATCGGGCTCGACGAATGCGCGCGGCATCTGGGCTGCGGCTCGCGGCGCCAGGCCCAGCGAGCCGGTCAGGGCGGTGACGCCGACCGCGGCCATTTCCAGGGCGCGACGTCGTGAGCAGGCGTGAGGAACGGCATCGGACGGGTTCATGGGGGGCTAGCTTCCGACCCGCGCCCGGGGCGTCAACGCATTTCCGGCGGGACCCCGCGGCCGGGCGGGGCGCGAAGCGCGTGGGGTGCGCGCGGTTGACCGCCGTTTTCCGTAGGAACGGCTCAGCCCGCGGAAGGGCAGGGGGGGCCTTCGAGGCGCCGACTTCCGCCTCGGTCATCTCGCGGATCAGGTCTTCGAAGGAGGTGGCGGGCCACCAGCCCAGATCGCGCTGCGCCTTCGCGGCGTTGCCCACGAGCCGACCCGGTTCGGCCGGGCGCAACAGGCGGGGATCGGACTTCACGTAGTGCCTCCAGTCCAGCCCGACGACCCCGAACGCGATGTCGAGCACGTCGCGCACCGTGTGGAGCTGTCCGGTCGCCAGGACATAATCGGCGGGCGGATCGTGTCGCAGCATCAGGCGCATGGCCTGGACGTAATCCCGGGCATGCCCCCAGTCGCGCGCGGCGTCCAGGTCGCCCAGCCAGAGCTCCTGCTGGTGACCCTGCCGGATGGCCGCGGCCGCCCGGCAGATCTTCCGAGTCACGAACGAGGCGCTCCGTCGCGGCGATTCGTGGTTGTAGAGGATGCCGCAGCAGGCAAACAGGCCGTAGCTGGCGCGGTAGACGCCGACCAGGTGACGCGCGAAGGCCATGGCACAGCCATAGGGCGTCACGGGTGCCGACGGGGTCTGCTCGTCTTGCGGGGCGAGGGCAGGCCGGCCGAAGATCTCCGCGGAGGCAGCCTGGAAGAACCGCGGCGGGCGGGGCAGGTCGCGGAGCAGTTCGAGCCAGCGCAGCGCCCCGAACGCCACGGTGTGGCACGTGGATTCCGGCAGCTCGAAACTGAGGCCGACGTGGCTGGGGCCGGCGAGGTGGTAGAGTTCGTCGGGCCGGGCGGCGAGGAGCGCGCGGCGCAGCGTGGCGGGCTCAGCCAGGTCAGCGTGGTGGAGGAAGAGGCGTTGTCCGTGGAGGGCGGGATCGTTGACGAGGTGGGCGATGGCGGAGGTGGCCAGGTCGCGGTGAGGGCGGACGAGACCGTGAACCTCGAAGCCGTCGGCCAGCAGGGCTTCGGCAAGGTAAGAACCGTCCTGCCCAGTGATGCCGGTGATGAGCGCGCGAGGCATGGGGAGCGGGCGGGTGGGATCAAAGGCTGGGGAGAAGCCGCCCTTCCCGCTGGGCCTGCAGGAGCTGGAGGTCGGCATCGACCATTAGCTTGACGAGATCGGCGAAGCGGGTGCGGGCTTCCCAGCCAAGCTGCTGGCGGGCCTTGGAGGCGTCCCCCACCAGGTGATCGACCTCCGCGGGGCGGTGGTAGCGCGGGTCCAGCTCGACGTGATTGCGCCAATCGAGACCGGCATGGCCGAAGGCGAGTTCGAGGAACTCGCGGACAGTGTGGGTTTCGCCGGTGGCGATGACGTAATCGTCCGGCTGATCCTCCTGGAGCATGCGCCACATGGCCTCGACGTACTCGGGGGCGTAACCCCAGTCGCGGGCGGCGTCGAGGTTGCCCAGGTAGAGCTTGTCCTGGAGGCCGGCGCGGATGTGGGCCACGGCGCGGGTGATCTTGCGGGTGACGAAGGTCTCGCCGCGCCGGGGGGATTCGTGGTTGAAGAGGATGCCGTTGCTGGCGTGCAGGCCGTAGGATTCGCGGTAGTTGACGGTGATCCAGTAGGCGAAGACCTTGGCGCAGGCGTAGGGGCTGCGCGGGTGGAAGGGGGTGGTTTCGCGCTGCGGGATCTCGCGGGCCTGGCCAAACATCTCGCTCGAGGAAGCCTGGTAGAAGCGGGGGCGCAGGCCGACCTCGCGGATGGCCTCGAGGAGCCGCACCGTGCCGGTGGCGACGATGTCCGTGGTGTATTCGGCGCTGTCGAAGCTCACGCGCACATGGCTTTGCGCGGCGAGGTTGTAGACCTCATCCGGGTGGACCTGGCCGACGAGCCGGGCCAAGCCGCTGGCGTCGCTGAGGTCGCCGTAATGGAGCCGGAGTCGGACGTCGCTGTGGTGGGGGTCGGCGTAGATGGCGTTCAAGCGGCCGGTGTTGAAGGTGCTGGCCCGCCGGATGAGGCCATGCACCTCGTAGCCTTTGCCGAGCAACCACTCCGCCAGGTACGAGCCATCCTGGCCGGTGATCCCGGTGATCAATGCTTTCTTGGGCATGCGTCGCACCGCAGGGTTGGAGACACCCCGAACGCTGGCAAGCATGGAAAAGGGCGAAAAGCGCCGCGCGAAGCGGCGCAGTCCCAACGATCCGTGCTTGCCTGCGCGGACAAGGTTAGCCCCGATGTCTCCCGCCGTAGGCGCCGGCGTGAGGAGGGGTTGAGGGCCAGGGGCAAAGCCATTTCGCCTCCTCACGTCGGCGCCTACAGCGGGTCTATCCGGGTCAAGGCGAGCGGACCCGGTAGAAGCAGGTCTGACCTTCGCCCGAGGAGGGCGCGGTCCACTCGCCTTGGGTCAGGCCCGTCGCCACGGCCAGCCACGGGCCGTCGAGGGTGGGGGAGGAGAGGACCGAGTAGCTGTGCCCGGCCACCCGCGGCCAGGTGAACGTGAGGGTTCCGTCCCGGTTCAGGCGGCAGTTCACGAGTCCCACCGCGTCGAGCACCGGTGGGACGGGTTCGCTCCAGGGCTGGCCGTCCGGACGCCGGCCGGGGGTCACCGGCTCCGTACCAGCGGTGGCTTGAGGAGCGAACCCGTCCGAGAGGGTGGGATGACGGGACATCGAGCCCTGGCTGCTCATCTGGGTGGTCGTATAGACGACACGCTCGATGAGGTAGCCGAGGGCGTTGCGGAGCAGGATCTGGTCGCCCGTGTTGTTGAGCGCCAGACCGGCAGACCCTTCGCTGGCGGCTTGGGCCTCGACGTCGAGCTGCGGAGGAGAGGCGTCGCGGGGTCCGCCATAGACCACCAGGGCGTGGCCGGCGGACAGGAGTGTCGGTGCGGGGAAGCGGTGCCGCACTTGGACGGCGTCGGACAAGGTCCATCCCTCAAGGCTCAGGTCCGAGGCACCGTGATTCACCAACTCGATGTACTCGTCATGCTGACTCGGGTTGGTGGCCGGGGTCTCGCGGCGCAGCGGGTTGTAGTGCGGGGCATCGACGGCGACGGTCGGGTTGGCGAGGTACTCGGCGATCACGATCGATTGCTCGGCCGGGGTGGGGACGTAGATCCGCCAGGAGACGGTGCGGGCGCCGGCCTGGTTCGCAACCCGCAGTTCGAGGTCGAGAAGTTGGCCGGCATCGGCCGACGTCGGAACCATCGTGAACGTGCCGGCGACGCTGGGGCCGGTCGTGGTGGCAAAGTCCCAGTGAGCGGAGGGAGGCAGCGAGTGGGTGACGGGTTCGACGCTGACCGCGACGCCGGCGGGATCCGTGGCGGTGACGCTGAGGGTGAGTTGTTCGCCGGGACGCAGGCTGTGTTCGGTGAAGGTGTTGGTGGCTTGGTCTCCGGAGCGGCGCAGGCCCTCCAGGACGTGGGTGAAGGAGACGAGCGGCGGCTCGCCCACGGGCGGGGTGTCGGTGACCGTGAGTTGGGCGGCGGCGCTCGTGATTGAGCCGCTGTCGTTGCTCACGACGACCTGGTAAGCGCCGGCGTCCTCCGGGCGCACCGTAGTCAGGACCAGCGTGGCATCGGTGGCACCGGGCACCGCTTCCTGGTTGCGTAGCCACTGGTACTGGAGGGGAGCCCGACCGGTGGCGGCCACGCTCAAGATGACTTCGGTGCCGGCGACGGCAGTCAGGCTCTGGGGTTGCCGGGTAATGGAGGGGACATCGCCCGGCGGGGCGAACAGTTCGGCAAAGCTGGTGGCAACGCGCAGGTCGTCCACGGTCAGCGTGCCCATGCTGTTGCCGCTGCTGAGGGACTGGCGGAGGGCGAAGGCATGAACCGCGATGGGGGTGCCGTCGTCGCCCGCCATGACGCCCGGATCACCTTCCTGCGTCGGGTTCACCCAGAGGGTGCTGCGGGCGGTCGCCACCTCGTAGCGGCACACCAGGGTGTAATCGGTCTGCAGGCCGAGGTCGGTTTCGAGCAGGGTGGGGCTGGCCGCGGCTTCGGCGATGCCGACGCGCAGGCGCCCCTCGGCAGCCCCGGCGGTGGTGGCGAAGAGCCGGCCGCGGAAGCCGGTGGTGCCGTCCTTGAAGTGGGCGAAGAAGGTGCCGGTCCCCGGGGCAGGGCGGTGAAGTTGACGGTGAACGCGGCGTAAAGGACCGCGTCGCTGCTGGCCGGCAGCGGGCTCGACGGGAGAGCGAGGTTGACGTCTTCGCTTTCCTGGTCGGTCAGGTCCACGGCTTCCGCGCGGACGTTCACCTGGCCCGCGGTGCCGCTGTGGGTGGCCCAGCGGCCGCCGGACACGTCGACGAGCGGACCGTCGGGATACGCGAAGGGTTCGGTCAGGAGGAGTTCGGCCTGAAGCGAGGCCAGGCTGGGCGCCAGGAGCAGGAGGCTCAGGCACGCGGTTGGGGACGGGGGGAGGCAAGGCGCCTTGAAACGAGTGAAGTGTTGCATGACGCCAGCATTCCCGGTGCGGCGGGTCGGGTGCACGGGCAAAGCCGGACAAAGTTGGGCGAGGCGCGGTCGAACCCGGCAGGATCCGGGGGAGCCGGCGGGACGCCGGCACCACAGAGGCCGGAAGAACTTTCGAGAAAGCCCTTGACCCTCGGTTACGGGGCGGCATATTGCCGCCATCTCTGAGAAGAAAGACATGTACACAGAATCGTGTGTCTTAATCGAGCAACCCCACCACCGGGCCCCCCACGCCTCAAGCTCCAACCCATGAATCCCCTGTCGCATCCTCTTCCTTGCCGCGGTTTCCTTCGCGGTGCACGGCGTTCCTGGCTCGCTCGACGGCCGTCGGGCTGACGCTTGGCCTTTTGCTGCCGGCGGGTTTGTGGGCGGGGACGCTGCAGACCGACTTCACGGTCGACCCGGGCGGGGTGCCCCTGGGCAAGGCGAAGATCGACAACGGGATCCTCAAGCTGCAGGACCTGCAGGAGTACATCGACGGGGAGTCGGGGTTGCCCATGCACGGTTCCTATGTGTTCCCGCCGCTGGACGGGGACGCGCGGGTGGCGGCCTTCACCGCGACGTTCCGGGTGAGCATTCACGGGGGGACGGAACAGCCGGCGCAGGGGTTCAGCCTGGTGCTGGCGGAGGATATCGGCGGGCTCACAGCGCCGTTTCGGGAGGGGGCGGCAGCAGCACGGGGCTGGTGATCTCGTTCGACACGATCGACAACCTGGCGGGGTTTGAGGCGGAGGGAAACCAGCTCGGGGACGCGCCAGGCATCATTGTGAAGCAGGGCGGGCAGCGGGTGGCGGCGAAGCGCTTCAACGGGCTGCGGACGGGCGCGCCGAACAACCAGACGCCGGTGTTTGTGCCGGTGGAGGTTCGACTTGAGGCCGACGGGACCCTGGACGTGACGTACAACGGCACGCGGGTTTACGACGATTTCCCGATCCCGTATGTGCCGGTGGCGGGGCAGTTTGGCTTCGGGGCAGGGACCGCGGAGCTCACGGCAGCGTTGCGGGACAACCACTGGATCGATGATCTGTCGATTACGACGACGACGGTGACCGGCGCCTATGTGTTGTCCGCGCTGCCGCTGGGGACCAACGTCCGGCCGGATGCGCGGGTCGAGGTGCGGATTCAGGACTTGGGCGGGGCGGCGACGGCGCTGAAGTTCGACGGCGCGACGGTGACGGCGACGAGTTCGACCGTGGGCGGGGTGACGACGATCACGTACGACCCGCCGGGCCTCCTGGCGCCGGGCACGAGCCACACGGTCGAACTGACCTACGGCACCAAGACGCTGAAGTACGAGTTTTCCGTGGCGAATGTGATGGTGGTTCCGGCGGCGTATGCCGTGGCGCCGGCGACGGTCAACACCACGCTGGGCGGCTTCAAGATCCGGGTGCACCAGACGGAGACCGCGGCGCCCGGGGGCAACACGGCCGACCGCGTCGAGCGCCAACTGGCCGGCGAGTTTGGCGAGAACATTGCCGACCTTACCCTTGCCAGCGCCGACGGGACCTTTGACCGTGATGTCATCAACTTCGACCAGGACGGGCTGAGCGCGGGGCTGTTCAACTGGGAAAACGGCCACGGAGACGAGCCCATCCCGGGCATCCCGGGTTGGACCGCGTCCACCGACAACATCGCGATGGAAATCCTGGCGGTGCTCGATCTGGCGGCGGGTTCGTACACGCTGGGGGCGGTGAGCGACGATAACCTGCGGCTCACGCTGGGCCCGGACCCGCGCGATGTGACGGCGTTGCGGATTCTCGACACGGCGATTGGGACGGTGCGGGGCACGTTCCTGGTCGAACAGGCCGGACTCTATCCGATCCGGGTGTTATGGGGTGAAGGCGGAGGCGGGGCGAACATCGAGTTGTGGGCGGAGGACGCGGCGGGACAGCGGGTCCTGCTCAACGACCGGGCGACCGCGGGGCATATCCGCGCCTACCGCCAGCGTGCCGCGGGCTATCAGGCCCCGCCGTATCTGAGCCGCGCTTCGCCGGCCCCCGGGGAGCTCAACGTCAGCACCCTGCCGCGGATCGTGCTGGACGTCACCGAGGACGCGACCACGGTGAGCCCCGCCACGATCGCGCTCACGTTGAACGGCCAGCCCGTGGACCTGCCGGCCGGGGCGGTGACCAAGGCGGGCAAGGTGACCACCCTGGACATCAAGTTGCTGGCGGCGCTGGAGCCCCTGGCAGAGCAGACGTTGCGTCTCGCCTTCTCCGACAGCGCCGGGAACGCCGTGACCCGCGAGTACCGCTTCACGACCGGGAAAGCCGCGGCCCTGAATCTCGCCAATGCGGTCAAGGGTTACTGGGATTTTCGGAACGGCAACCTCGCCGCGAAGATCGGGCGCGACCTGCGCTTCATCGACAGCGCCCTGGCCAGCCGGTATCGGTTCGGCACCACCACCGAGCTGGGCATCCCGGGCATCAACGGCCAGCCGGCCCGGGTGCTCCACATCCCCTACACGCCCGGTGAACCCCGGGATGTCTTCAGCAAGATCGGCCTGCGGATGCAGCACACGATCGCTCCGAATGGCGGGGGGCGAAAGGCCAACCAATGGACGCTGATCATGGACGTCTACTGGGGCCCCGAGAGCCAGGGCTTTGGCGGGCTGCTGCAGACCCATGACCTGGACAACCCGACCGACGGCGACCTGTTCTGGCGACGCAGCGACGGCAGCTACGGCAAGGGCTGCTGCTCGCTGTACGACGGCCTGCCCGCGGACAAGCAGCACGCCAGCGAGACCTGGGCGCGGGTGGTCTTTGTCGCCGACCTGGCGGCCAACCCGCCGCGGCTGGCGAAGTTCATCAACGGCTACAAGCACCGCGAGGATCTCACCGGCGACGGCGGCTCAATCGACGGCCGGTTCGCCCTGCCGCCCGAGGTCTTCCTCTTCGGCGACGGCGACGACAACGAGCGGACCGAGGCGTACGTGAACGCGATCCAGATCCGGGACGGAGCGCTGACCGACGACGAAGTGGTGGCCCTGGGCGGGCCGAGCGCGGCGGGCATCCCGATTCCTTATGCCCAGTGGGATTTCGAGCGGGGCAACCTGGCCGCCACCGCGGGGAACGATCTGCAGTTCATCGACAACGCCCTGGCCAGCCGCTACCGGTTCGGGACCACCACCGAGCTCGGCATTCCCGGCATCGGCGGTCAACCGGCCCGCGTGCTGCACATTCCTTACACGCCCGGCGAACCGCGGGATGTCTTCAGCAAGATCGGGCTTCGGGTTGAGCACGGTCTGGGCGTGAACGGCGGGGGCACCAAGCTGAACCAGTGGACGCTGGTCATGGACGTGTACTGGGGTCCGGAGAGCCAGGGCTTCGGCGGGTTGCTGCAGACGCACGACCTCGACAACCCGACTGACGGCGACCTCTTCTGGCGGCGCAGCGACGGGAGCTATGGCAAGGGCTGTTGCTCGATCTACGACGGCCTGCCGGCGGACAAGCAGCACGCCAGCGAGACCTGGGCACGGGTCGCGTTCGTGGCGGACCTGACGGCGAACCCACCGCGCCTGGCGAAGTTCATCAACGGCTACAAGCACCGCGAAGACCTGACCGGCGACGGCGGCTCGCTTGACGGGCGGTTCGCGCTGCCCGCCGAGTTCTTCCTGTTCGGCGACGGCGACGACAACGAACGGACCGAGGCGTACGTCAATTCGATCCAGCTCCAGGCCCGCGCACTCACCGACGACGAGGTCATCGCCCTGGGTGGACCACGGGCCAGCGGGATCCCCACGCCCAACCCGGTCAAGGGCGAGTGGAACTTCGACCAAGGCAACCTGGCGGCCACCATCGGACGCGACCTGCGCTTCATCGACAATGCCCTCGCCAGCCGGTATCGGTTCGGCACCACCGCCGAGTTGGGCATCCCGGGCATCGACGGTCAACCGGCCCGCGTGCTGCACATCCCCTACACGCCCGGTGAACCCCGGGACGTGTTCAGCAAGATCGGCCTGCGCATGGAACATCTCGTCCCGCCCAACGGCGGGGGCGCCAAGGCCAACCAGTGGTCCCTCATCCTGGACCTGTACTGGGGCCCCGAGAGCCAGGGCTTTGGCGGGCTGCTGCAGACCCATGACCTGGACAACCCGACCGATGGCGACCTGTTCTGGCGGCGCAGCGACGGCAGCTACGGCAAGGGTTGCTGCTCGTTGTACGATGACCTGCCCGCGGACAAGCGACACGCCAGCGAGACCTGGGCCCGCGTGGTGTTCGTCACCGACCTGGCGGCCAACCCGCCGCGGCTGGCGAAGTTCATCAACGGCTACAAGCACCGCGAGGATCTCACCGGCGACGGCGGCTCAATCGACGGCCGGTTCGCCCTGCCGCCCGAGGTCTTCCTCTTCGGTGACGGCGACGACAACGAGCGGACCGAGGCGTACGTGAACGCCATCCAGATCCGCGAGGGCGCGATGACCGACGACGACGTCGTTGCCCTTGGTGGCCCGAGCGTGTTCGGCATCCCCTCCGCCGCCTCGGGTTCCGGCGCGGCGGCGCCGCCGCCCACCTCACCCCCGACGCTGGCCATCCGGAACAACGGCAACGGCACACTCACGCTCACGTGGGAGGGCACCGGCTTCACGCTGGAGCAGGCCCCCGCCGTGACCGGGTCGTGGACGGCGGTGGCGGGTGTGTCCGGCAACGCCGCGACGGTCAACGCGAACGCCGCCGCCCAGTTCTATCGGCTACGCAAATGAAGTGAGCCGTCCGTAGGCGCCGACGTGAGGAGGCTCAGCAGAGTCTCGTGACCTCGACTCCTACGCGCCCCTCGCGGACGGCACGTCAGCGGAGCCGTAAGCCCACGGGCAGGCTGTCGCCGAGCGCGCGGGCTTCCTCCGCGGTCTCCAGGGCCACCACCTCGGTGACCAGCCGGAGCCAGTGTTCCGGAGCGGTGGCCTGTCGTAGCGCGGCCGCGACCGCGACGCGCAGGTCCGGATCGAGGTCGCGCGCGCGGTCGCCGGTGCAACGGGCAAGTTGGGCCGCGGCGAAGGCGGCGTGTTCGACGTTGCCCAGGCCGAGCTCCAGCAGGAGGGCGACCCAGGCGGCGGCGGCTTCGGGCGGCACCGTCTTGTGGCTGCTGCCGTAGAGCGGCACGCGAGCACCCAGGCGACCCAGAGCCCAGGCCCACGGTCCGGCCCGGTCATCGGGTCGACGCAACCGCCCGGCGAGCCCTTCGCCGAGCAGGATCTTGTCCGCCGCCTCGAGGTGTTCGAGGGAGGCGGCGGTGCGCACCATTTCATGCCAGCCCTCCGCCCGCGGGACTTTCGCGCCGGCGGGGACTTCGACCGACGGGAGCGGCAGGCGGCGCGCCAGATGGGGCTTGAGGAAGTCCCAAAGCTCCTGCTGGGCGGACGCCTCGAGCCCCCGGCCAGGCGCCGCCACATCACCCAGAACTCGTTCCAGATGGCGGTCTCTCCCGGGTGCGCCACCCCCTCGCGCAGCAACCCGAAGGTCTGGGCGCAACGCCAGTCATCGAGCGGGTAGCCGAAGCCCGGCCGAAGGCAATAACCGGCAAGCTGATAGAAGACGCGTTCGTGGGCCGGGGAACGGCGGCGGCGTTTCGCGCCGGCGAACAACGCGCCCCACAGCTCGCGCAACAAGGGCAGCCGCCACGAATCGCGTGGACCTGCCAGGCGTTCGAGGGCGGCCCAAAGCTGCTTGGCTTCGCGGCCTTCCGCGCCCGGCGTTGGCGCGGCCTGCGGACCGAAGGCGCGTTGCACGAGGATGCGCACCTCCGCGAAGCGGGCCGGCAGGGATTCGGCGACGGAGGGCGCGGTGCGCACGGCGGCGCCGCGCAGGTCGAACTCGAGCCGCCACCGTTCGTCCCGGTCATTGGCCACGCACCAGAGTTCGAGCGTGCCGAGTTCGGTCAGCACAGCCCGGAGGTGGACGCTGACGGCGGTGGGTTGCCGGCCCGCGCCGCGAAAGAGGGTGTGGATCGGAGGGAGGGCGTGGAAGGCCTCGTCCACCTCCACCACGTCGCCCGGCCGATCCGGGCGGTCCGCGGTGGTGGAGAACCACGGCAGTTGCACCGGTCGGCCCAGCGTGAGCTGGAAGGGGCGTTCGCGGAGATCCACGGGATCGCCCGGCTCGTGTCCGCGGGGAAGCACGCACACGGCCCGATTGGCCGTGGCTTCCTTCCCGCCGCCGAGCCCCACGTAGAAGGCCTGAGCCGCACCGCCGCGGATCCGCTCGGCCTGATCGTGGCGCACGCGCCCGTAATGCGCCGCGCCCCGCGCCACCGCGAGGCTGAGCGAGCCATGCGGAAGAAGGCGGATCGGCGGGGCGTCCGGCCACCACGACGACACCACTTCGACCAGGCGCCGGACCAGCCGTTCGGATTGGAAGACCCCCCGTTCAGCAACAGGGCGTCGGGACGAGGGAGAGGCGTCTGGACAGGCAGGCTGGAAGCCTGCCCATGTCCGGACTCCACCGGCAGGCTGGAAGCCTGCCCCACAACCTTCAGCGAGGGCTCGGCAGCGAGGGCAGCCTGGCCGGCGGCGGCATGTTCGCGGAGGAAGGCCGCGAGGTGGCGCGTGATGGCGGGCTCCTTCGCGTAGGGCAGGCCCAGTTCCTGCAGGGCGGTCCGGGCCAGTCGACCGGGCGCGTCTTCGGCCGCACAGGGCGGCAGGAAACCGTCGAGGACCAGCCGCTCGGCCTCGGCGCGTGGAATCGTGGCGCTGAGCGTGTCCCCAAGCAGTCGGCTGCCCTCGCCCGCCACGGCCACGCGATACGACTCGGGCGGCGTCTCGCCCAGAAGCGCTTCCTTGGCTGCGCGAGCCGCCTGGACCAACAGGCTCCACTGCAGTGCGCCGAGCTTGCGACCTGTTCGACGCCATCCCTCCTCGACCCAATGGGCGAGGGCGGCATCCATGTTATCGCCGCCCAACAACAGATGGTCGCCCACGGCCAGGCGCCGCAACCGGGGTCCGCTGGAAGTCGCCTCTACCTGCAGGAGCGAGAAATCGGTCGTGCCACCACCGACATCGACGACGAGGATCAACCGGATGCCGTCGAGCGCCCCGGCCAGGTCGGCACGATGCCGGGCGAGGAAGTCGTAGAACGCCGCCTGCGGCTCTTCGAGCAGGGTGAACTGCGGCAGGCCGGCGCGGCGAGCGGCCTCGGCGGTCAGGGCGCGGGCCACTTCATCGAAAGACGCCGGCACCGTCACCACCACCTCCTGGTCCGCGAGCGGTGCCTCGGGATGCGCCTGATCCCAAGCCGCGACCAAGTGCGCCAGCAGGTGGGTGGTGGCTTCGACCGGTGAGAGCTTGCGCACGGCATCCGGAGGCGCGCCCCAGGGCAGAATGGCCGCCGTACGGTCGACGCCCGGATGACACAGCCAGCTCTTCGCCGAGGCGACCAACCGGCCGGGCACGCGCGCGCCTTGAGCCCGGGCCCATTCACCCACAACGGGCCCCGTTCCCGCGCCCCACGGCAATCGTGTCGTGCCCGGGGCGAACTCAGACTCGGCCGGCAGATAGAGGAAGGAAGGCAGAAGCGGCCGCGACGTCACCTCGCCCAGGCCCTGCAACTGGGGAACGGGAAAGTCGGTCACGCCCGCGGTGACGCTTTCCGCCAGACCCGCCCAGGCCACGGCGCAGTTGGTCGTGCCCAGGTCGATCCCGATGGCGTAGGGCCGGCTCAATCCTTCATCCGCACGTTCAGCTCGAGCTTCCATTGGCCGGCACCGCCCTGTTCGAGGCAGCGCAGCTCGAGCGTGCCCACCTCGGTCACCGCGGCCTGCAGATTCACCGGGACCAGTTCGCCCGCATTGTTGGCGGTGGCAGGCAGGGTCGTCTCAAGCGGGGCAAGCTCCTCCAGATCGTCGGCGTCGGTGGCCGATTCAAGCAGGGTTCCCACCCGATCCTCCCGCCGCAACGAGCTGGCGAAGAAGCGGAACCGGGTCGGTTCGCCGACCACCAGCCCGAACTCCTGCGGCGGCACATCGGCCTGCGTGCCTTCCTCCATGCCGAAGGGCGCGACACACAGCGCCTTGACGGGCGGCGACACGCCGGGCACGGCGGGCATGGGGGTTTCGACGCCCACGTAGTAGGCGCGGGCGGTGCCGCCGCGGATGCGCAGCCCGTGACCCTGGCGCACCCAGCCGTAATAGGCCGCACCTCGCGCGACCGCGAGGTCCAGCTCGGCGCCCCCGAGTTCCTTGGCGGGTTGAGCGCCGTCGGCCGCCAGCCAGTCGTTGAGCACCTCGAGCACGCGCTGCTTGAGCGGGCTGGCGCGGAAGACGCCCCCGTTGAAGAGCACGGCCGTCGGATGCACGAACGCCTGCCCCCGCACGTCGAGCGGGGCCTCGTGCGCTTCCGCCAACGCCCGGGCCTGGCGGGTCAGGAACCCCGCCAGATGCCGGGTCACGGCCGGATCCTGCGCGTAAGGCAAGGCGATCTGCGCCAGCCCGGTGCGCCGTGCGGTCTGGGGTCGATCGGTCGCTGTGGTGCGCGGAAAGAATCCCTCGGTGAGGAGTTGCTCGAGCTCGGACCGCTCGAGGTCGGCTTTGAGCGTGCCGCCCACCAGGGCTGAGCCCCGACCCGGAACGACGAGCGGGGCGCGGGTCAGCTTCGGATCCTCGTAAAGCCGTTCCTTGGCCTGGCGACAGGCGAAGGTGAGGGCGTTGAACTGCCAGGCATCAAGCTTCTTGCCCGCGGCCGTGAGGCGCGCATGGACCGCATGGGCCAGGGCGAGGTCCATGTTGTCGCCGCCCAGCAGGATGTGATCGCCCACGGCCACGCGCGTCAGTTCGACCTCGCCCGCCCGGTCCGTCACGGCGATGAGCGAGAAGTCGCAGGTGCCGCCGCCGACGTCCACAACGAGGACAACGTCTCCCGGGCGGACCTGTTTGCGGAAGCCGGCGCCCATCGCCTCGCACCAGGCGTAGAAGGCGGCCTGGGGTTCCTCGAGCAATGTGAGCTGCGGCAAGCCCGCCTGCTCGGCAGCTCGCCGCGTGAGGTCGCGCGCGGCGGCGTCGAACGAGGCGGGAACCGTGAGCACCACGTCCTGCGTGGCCAGCGGTGCGTCGGGGAACTGGTGATCCCAGGCCTCTCGCAGGTGCGTCAGGTACCGCGCCGAAGCCTCCAGGGGCGACACCCGGCGGACGTCGGCCGGCGCCTGCCAGGGAAGGATGGCGCTCGAACGATCGACCCCGGAGTGACAGAGCCAGCTCTTGGCGGACGCGACGAGTCGCATGGGCACCTGACTGCCGTGGGTGCGGGCGAACTCGCCCACGACCGTCCCGCTCCGCTGGCTGTCCCAGGGCAGTCCCAGGCCGCCGGCGGGAAACTCCTGCTCGTTCGGCAGGTAGAGAAACGAGGGCAACAAGGGACGCGCCTCGACGGTGCCGACGGCGGTGAGTTGAGGAATGGCAAGCATGGTCTGCTCGCGGCGACCGTCGGCCTCCCCCAGGTCGAAGTACGAGACGGCACAGTTGGTCGTGCCGAGATCTATCCCGATCGAATAGCGTGGCATGGAGGTCAAAGCTCGACTTCAGCCGGGGCGAGCACACGGGGATCGAGCGCCGGGGAGCGGGTGGGCAACTGGACGGCGGTCGCCACCCAGCCGTGGTGCCGGAGGACGCCGCGGAACGGGGGTGAGCCGGCCACGTTGCCGGTGAGCCGGATGCGTTGGGCGTCGAAGCCGGCCGGCACGGTGACGGCGGTGCCGTCGGGCTCGCGCAGCGCGGGTTCGAGGGTCAGCCCTTCGGTCAGCACCCGGCGGCAACCGGCGTGCACCACGCGCGCGGCGACGCCGACCTCGGCGTCGTCAAAGCCCGCGATGTCCTCCTGCAGGAAATCGATCAGGCGCCCTTCGCGCTGGAGCAGGCCGAGCAAGTGCAGGGCCGGCGCCTGAGTCGTCTCGGGCGGGACGGCGGCGCTGGTCGCGGGTGCGGCGGCGACACCTGCGCCCAGCCAGGCGCGGGCCTGGCGCGCGAACTCCGGTCGCGTGAGCGCCAGCCAGAAGCAGCGCAGCGCGACACCGACACGGGCCAGAAACGGCAGGTTGGATGGGGGTGTGTTGCCCATAGGCGGATGAGAATGCGGCATTCCCGCCGAAGGTCAAAGCCGCGAGCAATGGGGTCAAACATTGACATTTGACATTTCACTTCACCCTCCTCCGTCGACCGTTCGGTGGCTCCGGGGTCGGACCACGCGAAGCCATTGATCTCCCGTGAGTTGTCTGGGTTGGGAGGCGGGTCCGAGGGGCTTACGTGCCCTTTTCAGAGCGAATGGAAACCCTTGCCGTGGTCCGACCTCGCGCCGCAGCCTCGTTAAGAATCCCCAGGGAAGTTGACCCAGAGCCGGCACTTCCAGAACCCATCTTCTTTCAAGAACAGCCGGAGGTTCGTGAACTGGCCGGGATCGGGCGGTTTGGCGTCAACGGTCACGGCGGTTGAGATCAGGAGACTCTCAGCCGGAGCACTGGCCCTTCGGCGCGCTCGGTTGAGCACGCGAACCGTATCCGACGGCCTACGTCCTCTCGGCCCGAGTCCTTGCAGGTACTGGTGCTTCCCCACCACCGAGCCGTCCCCCTTCCCGAAAACCAGGCGGTCGGACAGGTAGGGCGCGAGGAGGGTCGCTGCGTTGCCATCCGGGTTCTCTTCCCACAGGGGGATTGCCAGGTTGAGACGAAGCAGTTCGAGTTCCTCTGGGTCAAGGGTGTGGGTGGAGTCGGCCGTCGCCGCCATCGGCAGGTACCTGCGATATTCAACCTGTTCCGACCCTGCCTGTGCGCGGTGAACTTCGCCACGCGCGAGATCTGTATGAAGAGGGAGTACACGCCGGCAAGCCAGGGATCGTCCGCATAGCGGAGTTCGACGATGCCGTTGCCCAGTCCATGGAGGTTGTTGGTCGCCAACCATTCGGCAGACTCCGCGTTCAGCCCGATCACCAACGGGTTGAAAATGGCATTGTCCGGATCCTCGGGGTCACGTGCTAGCCCGATCGGACGTCGCGCCTCCTTGTAGAGGCCCCAGAACCCCGTCATCGTCTGGGCGGTTTGGAGGCCAATCGAGACGATGTCGAAGATGGGCTTCGCGGCCTGCCAGATGGTCCCGTAGGCCTCCTTGGCCTGCTTGCCGAACCTCGAGTCGGTGGACGCAAGCCAGGCTCGGTAGATCTCCCAAGCGCTCGTGCCATCGTCCCACTCCCAAACCGTGGGACTGAGGAACACGCTGTCACCACCCGTTGCCCAGTCACCTTCCCAAAGCGTGTAGGGCGGCGACAATCGCGTGTTGACCGGCTGCGTCATGCGCCAGGGTGTCGGCGTCGGGAACCGGTCCCCGGTGACGATGCCTCCGTACCCTCCCCAGGCGGAGCCCGCTTGCACACGGTTCGGAAGGTTCCACGTATCGCCGTGCACCTCGCTTTCGCTGGACAGGTCGATCTTCGTGGTGCCATCCGGGGCTACGACGCGGGTCGTCGTCACGAACATCACTTCGTCGCCCTTGCCGTCCCAGTTTCCCACATTGTCGCGGGAGGCGGTGCGGCACCAGAAGCCGTTGAGTGTGACCCGGTATTTGTTGTTCATAATGAGCAGGTGAGTGGCCGGATTGGTGAGTGGTGTCCGATTTCGCAGTTATGATCTTCCGCCGGTACGAATACCTGAACAAGCGGACGGGTTGTTCCAGTCAGTCAGAGAGCCGCTCTCTTGTCCCAACCGCCGGCGTCGGGCACCGGTGATCCGTGGATCGATTCCACCTCCTCTTCGGTCCCCTGGGGACGCAGGCGGTGCCATCGACGGAGAAGAACCCGGAATCGCCCCGGGCGTCGGGCGGCGTGCTTGTCAGATCCGAGTCCGTCCAGCGGGCGTCAACTTGCAGGACCTGAATCGATGTCTCGAAGTCGCCTTGAACGTGTAGCGCGTGTCCCGCTCGACATCGATTCGGTTTCGCGGCGCACTGCGGGTTCCCCGCGCCGGCGGATGCAGGGTGAGAGGGAAGCATGACGGTCGCCGCGCAGAGCGCGAGCATGGCTTTACGCAAAGGAGAGGTGGGGTTCATCATTGGATGTGTTGTGATTTGTCTGGTGCATGTCGAGTCGCCGCTGTCGCACGTGCGACGGCGGCCACTCCTCTACCGAAGGAAATCGGGGGAGGAGTTACAGGGGATTGGGAGGATTCCTGAGGCCGCTAGAACGCCTGCCAGGGGCCGCGAATGTGCAACGAACCCGTCACGGTGCGCATGGCGCCGGCATGGCTTCCAGCAGCCACGCCCCCAGCAGGGTGAAGGTTGTGTGATCGCCGGGTTCGTCGAACTCGGCGCAGATCGTCTGCACGCGACCGGTCAAATCACCCCAGGGCGAGTGGCCGGGGTTCTGTACCGGCGGATTCTCAATGCACGGGCCGAACAGCCCGAAGTTGGGAGCGGGTGATTCCGATAGGCCGATCCGGTCAACCCGCATGCGGAAGAGGGTCACAAGGAACAGTGGATCGTCCGGTGCCGCCTCCGCGGCCAGGAATGTCGTCCATTCGAGGATGTCGTGGCCGTGAATAGGAAACTCGATATGGACACGCAGGATGATGCCCGGATCCGGCAGCGGGAACTCAGGCATCGGCCAGGTGAGACTGACATCATCCACGGTTCCGGTGGCGGACAGTTGGAAGCGGTGCGCGTACCTGGCCGCGCCGGCCAAGGCGGACGGGGCGCAAGCCAGGGAGGCGGCGCCGAGTCCGCCCAGCCCTTTCAGAAAGCCGCGCCGGCTGGGGGCGAAGACGTCGGTGGAGGATGGGTGTGTGATCATAGGAGCTGGTTCGATACGGGTTTGAGTTGTCGCGGTGTTCATCGGCATCGAGTGCCACTCCGTACAAACGGAAATCGGATGCGACCTTACAGGGAGCTGGGTTGCGCCCCCGGCGCCGGCTGGATCGGTCAGCGGATGTGTCGGACATCGCGCGCCACGCAGGTACACCGGCTACTCGCTGCACACTGCGCTCGACCTCGGTCCCCGCCCGATGGGCGCCAACCATTGCAGACGTGGGCAAGGCCCACGGACCACATCGCCCACGCGAAGCCGCCTGGGAAGGGCAAGCCAGGACGGGTTCGAGCCGTGGGCGTCGAGAGTCGCTGGCGTTATCGTGTGATGGCAGCCGTTTGCGCCGGCTCGTGGCCGGCGTCGGCTTCCTTGAGTGCCGGTGCGGTCCAGAGGCGGAGATCTCCGTCGGCACCGGCGGTGGCCAGGGCTCGGCCGTCGGGGAGAAGACCGCCCGCCAGACATGGGAACGGTGAGCCTTCAGGGAGATGACCTCCTGTTTGCTGGGCAGGTGCCACAGGTTGACCCAGCCGTCACGGGTTCCGACGGCGAGTACCCGGTCGTCGGGTGAGAAGTCGAGGCAATCCACGGGCCCGGAGCCGCTGGGCAGTTCATCCACAGTGTTCCGGACTCGATCCCAAAGCCTGATCCGGGTGCTCAGGGAGCTCCCGGTGGCCAGCCAGCGACCGTCCGCCGAGAAGGCGAAGTGCTCCGCCGCAATCCATTCCTGGGCCTGCCGGCCAGCGTTATCCCAGAGTGCGACCGTGTAACCTCCGAAGATGGCGCCCGCCCCATGCCGGGTGAGAAGGAGCTGGCCGTCTGGAGAAAACGTGCAGGACTCCAGCGGCCCCGCGGGCATCCCCTCCACAAGGCTGGTCAGCCGCCGTCCCTCGCGCCAGTCCCACAGCGTGAAGGCATTGGTTCCCGACCGAGCGGCAAGCGTCCGCCCATCCGGCGAAAACCTCGGGCTGCCGTTGACCACCCCGTTGGTGAGCACGCGTATGAGGCGGGGGATCCCGTCCGTGAGGCTGCAGACCGCGACCTGACCGTTGGTGGTCACGCCGGCGAGCCCACGGCCGTCGGGGGCTGAAGGCGGGTTCGAGATCGAGCCGGAGGGGCGGGACATTCGTCAGCGCTGCCAGCCTGCGTGGCTGCCCCTGACCCAAGCGCCAAGTCGTCAACTCGCCGTTCCCGGTCAAACCGGTGAGGAGGTTGCTCGTTGGCGAGAACCGGCACCGGAGCGCGTCCAGCGTGAACCGGGTGCGCGACGCCACCTGCCAAAGCAGCGTTCGATTGGTTTCGCCGGCCAGGAGCCAGCGGCCATCCGCGGAGAACTCAAGCGCGCCGTACCGTTCGCTGTCGTGATGGTGCAGCGGCTCAGCGGCCGCGGGTTCGGGCGCGGGCCAGATCTTGGCCGTGCCGTCCTCGCTGCCGGTCAGAATGAACCGGCCATCCGGGGAGAAAGCGGTGCTGAAGACGCGTTGATCATGGCCTCGCAACGTCGCGATCTCCTTGCCGGCGGCGACCTCCCACACCTTGGCGGTATGGTCGAGGCTGGCCGAGACCAGCAGCTTGGCGTCCGGTGAGAAGCCCAGGCCGAACACCGTGCTGTGGTGGTACCCGAGGATCGAGGAGCGGATCGGACCGGAGAGGTCTCGCAGATCCCAGAGGCGGACGGTGCCATCGATGCCCGCCGTGGCCAGGGTCAAGCCGACCGGGGCGAACTGGGCCACGAACACGTGGCCACGATGCCCGAGGAGGCGTGTCCGCTCCCGGCGCTGGTCCAAGTCCCAGAGGATGACCCTGCCATCGCTGTGCGGTGTGGCCAACCACCGGCCGTCCGGGGAAAGGTCCGGAAACAGGGGCGACGCCTCGTGTCCGACCAACTCGAACGGCGCCGTCGTGCGCGTGAGGTCACAGATGACAATCTTCCCTCGGAAGCGCACGTCGTAGGCTTGGCCGGTCACGTAGGCCAGGAGTCCGCCTCGATGACCCACGGTGATCACGGGGAAACCTCCTCCCGTCGTCGTGAAACGGTCGGTGATCCGCTGGCTGGCGACGTCCCAGAGCGCGACCCCGACTTCGCCGTTGGTGGAATGCTCAACCCCGAACGGGCAAGCCAGGGTTCGTCCATCCGGCAAGAACGCCAGGCTGTACACGACGGCTCCAAACGCCGGGATCGTTGCAACGCGCTTCCGTGCGACCCCATCCCAAAGTTCGACCTTGCCGAACAAGCCCCCCATGGCGATGTGCCTGCCGTCGGGCGACCAGGCACTCGCCCAGACCTCGAATCCCCCTTCCTGGACGGGGGAAGGTGGCCACTTCGCGGGGTTGGAAGAGCCCGTAGAGGTAGCGCCACTCGAACCCCCGCAGATCCTCCTCGCCCGGCCTGGGCCGCTGGCCTTCGAGCAGGGCGCGAGCGCGCGATGGATTGCCCGTTTCCCAGGCCTGCAACGCGACGCCGACTTCCGACGCGTAGGCGCGCAAACGGTTTTCTCGTGCCCGTTGCCGGGCCTCGGCGGCAAGGTCGCTCTGCGCGCGTTCCGCGGTGTTGGCACGGAGGGCCTCGCGGGTGGTCGCCAGAATCCCCAACAGGAGCACGAGTGTCGCCCCTCCGATCGCCATGGCCAGGACCCGGTTGCGACGGACGAACCGTTGAACGCGGTACGCCGTGCTCGGGGGTCGTGCCACTACCGGTTCGTTGTGGAGATGGCGCTCGAGGTCGCGGGCCAGGCCGCTGGCGGTCTCGTACCGTCGCGTCCGGTCCTTTTCGAGGCACTTCATCACGATCCAGTCGAGATCAGAGGCGATTTCCGATCGCTGATCTGTGATCTCTGACTTCGCGCCGCGGCGGGCGCGGGCGGCGGCCCGGGTTTGGCGCAGGCGGGTCGAGGGCCGGGTCGGTTCGACCTCGCGAATGGTCTTCAGCAGGGCCTCGTGGCTGGCGTCGCGCAGTTGACGTGGATCCAACGGCGGTTGGCCGGTGAGCAACTCGTACAGCAACACCCCCAGCGAATAGATGTCGCTGCGGGTGTCCACGTCCAAGCCGCCCAGTCCGGCCTGTTCCGGGCTCATGTACGCGGGCGTCCCGAGGAACTGTTCGAACGCGGTGAACAGGGTCTGGTCGGTGAGCCGCCCCTGGGTGGCCTTGGCGATTCCGGAAATCAATCACCTTCGGCACCGGCACGCCGTCCTGGAGCGTCACCAGGACGTTCGCGGGTTTGATATCCCGGTGGATGATCCCCTTCTGATGGGCATGCTGGATGGCCTGGCAGACCTGGATGAAGAGCCTCAGTCGCTCGCCCGTCGAGAGCCGGTTCTGGTCGCAGTACTCGGTGATCTTCACCCCGCGTACCAGTTCCATGACGAAGTAGGGGCGACCGGCGGGAAGGGGAAGGTTCGAAGTCCGAAGGTCGCGGGCCGAAGTGGAGATCTCCGACTTCAGACTTCGCCCTTCGTCCCTCCCTTCCTCCGTGGCGCCCGCATCCAGCACCATGGCGATGTTCGGGTGGTCCATGAGGGCGAGGGCTTGCCGTTCGGCGGCGAACCGCGCGACCACCTCCAGTGTGTCCATTCCCAACTTGATCACCTTGAGTGCCACCTGGCGTCGTACCGGTTCCTCCTGCTCGGCCAGGTAAACCACCCCGCAGCCGCCGCGACCGATCTCCTGGAGCAGGCGGTAACGGCCGATGTGATCACCGGGCCGCGCCGTCCGTGCGCTGCTTGAGCGTCCGGTCGCGTCGATACTCGACACCCTGCCGGC
This sequence comes from Verrucomicrobiota bacterium, assembly GCA_027493615.1. GTDB lineage: Bacteria > Verrucomicrobiota > Verrucomicrobiia > Limisphaerales > J093 > DSVZ01. Next base: position 23,352 of record JAOSKK010000007.1, on the reverse strand, counting down.
AGCCGGTTCGAGCCCGAGCCGGAGCAAACACCTCCCACACAGGCCCTGTGGGCTCTCGGCCGGGATGCTCGCGCCGCACTCTTCGCAGGGTCCACCCGGGCTCATGTCCCTCCACCCCAAACGGCACTGGGCCGACAACTTACCATCGTCAGTGGAAGCGGGAGGCCGTCGCGCACCACACTCAATTCCCGAGCACCGCGATCAGGTGCCGGATTTCTTCCTCGACCTCCTCCGCCGAGGAGACCGTCTGGGCGACCTGCTCGCGCAGCAGGGCGCCAAAACGTCTCTTCAACCGATGGACGGCCACGTCGATGGCACCCACCGTGACCCCGCGTCGGGCAGCCAGCTCCGACCGCGAACAAGCCCCGCGACCTCCGGGGAGAGCCCCCTGCAGTTGCTCGAACAGCTCGGCTTTCTCCTCCCGGACGTATTCGCGCTTCAACTCATCGAGGGTTCTTTCGATCACCGCGAAGGCCCAACGCCGCTCGAAGACCAGCTCGGGGGTCACCGGGTCGGCCGGCTCCCGTGCAAACCGCGTTTCGGCATCCCCCATCTCGAGCGGCAGGGGAGCCACGCCGCCCCCGCGCCGCTGTGCCTGCCCTCGCTCGCGCTCATGCGCCAGGAAGTTCTTCAGGCAGGCGAGCAGGAACGAGCGGAACTTGCCCGCCGCCGGATGGACCCAGGCCAGCGCGTCGCGTTCGAGGAAGCGACGGAAGAACTCCTGGGTGAGATCCTCGGCCTCCGGTGCGCTCGCGCCTTGCCGGCGGATGAAGGCGTACAGCGGATACCAGTAGTTGGTGCACAGGCAGTTCAGCGCTTCCCGGCCCGCCGTGTTGTCGGCGTCGCGCGCCTGCAGGATGACCGTCCAACGGGTCGTCTGAAACCCGAACGCCGGGGTGGACGCATCAGCAGCCGCCATGGTCATGAATGATGTGGGGGAAGCTTATCACGAAAAACGAGGTTGGCAACGGCGGGCCTTTGGAAGCGAAGGACGGAACTGGATGCCCGGCTGGATGGTCTTACGGCTGGCTCACGCCACAGGCCTGGTGCCCAGCCTGCGAATCCCATACGCGCGGTAGGCGCCGACGTGAGGAGGCGTTGTCGGCCAGGGGCAATACCCTTCGCCTCCTCACGTTGGCGCCTACAGTCTGTCGCGGTTTCATGCCGCGCTGGGAAACACCCGGGTTAGATCGAACGGAATGAGGTGGCGTAGTCCGACCCTGCGCCGCCGTGCCGGGTGCCTACGGCAGTTCGGGAAGCCACTGGTGGGACATGCCAGGCTCGTGCAGCAACGAGCCGGAGATGCCCCACCAGCCCCGCCGGATCGTCAATACGAGAGACGGAGCTTCCGGCTGAGACTTCTGGAGCTGGTGATTTCCTTCATACTGTCGGTTCTTTCCTGGTTTGCGGAGGACATTCCTCCGGCGTTGTTGTTGGTTTGCGACACTTGCTCTTTGACCGCGGCAAGTGACGGTTCCGGCGATCGCTCGCCGCCGAGTTACCGAAGGAAACAGCGCGGAAGGTTACAGGGATTCTGGCGGGCTGCCGATTCAGGTGCTGGCACGCATGACCTGCATTGTGCCAGATCGTTGGCCGGAGGTTCAGGGAGCATCCGCCTGCCAGAGGCGCAAGGTCTCACCCCCGGCGGAGGCGAGCATCCGACCATCCGGCGAGAAGGCCACCGAGGACATCCAACCGAAATCTCCGTGCAAGGCGTGGGATTCGCCGGAGGCCATCTCCCAAAGGCGCACCGTCCGGTCCATGCTGGCGGTGGCCAGCCACCTGCGGTCGTCCGAGAACGCCAGATTCCTGATAGCCAACCCGTGGCCGTCGAGCGCTGGGCCGGGGGTCAGGTCCCTCGCATCCCACAGGCGCGTTCGGCCGTTGTCGTAGGCGGTGGCGAGCCAGCGGCCGTCGGGCGAAAAGCCTTGGGCCGTGATGGTCCGACCCGGTTCGTGGACGGACCCGATCTCCTCCCAGGAATCGGTGGACCAGATCACGGCGGTGGTGCCGCCGCTGATGAGCGCGACCTGGTTCCCGTCCGGTGAAAAAGGACGGCCAGATCCCCGTCAGATTCGTGCGTGTGGTGATGGCGCGGACGTGTTGAGGTGTGCCCTCTGCCACTCTCCAGACGTGGAATCCAGGCTCGGAGCCTTGGGTCACGAACCGCTTCCCGTCAGGAGAGAATGCCCACAAGCCTCCCGTGATCGTGGCGATGCGGATCATGCCGTTGACGCTCCAGCAGCCGCCGTTCCAGATGGCCCACCGACCCTCGGGAGAAAGCACGAAGGCGCCAGAGTTCGGGTAGGGGAAGACGTCCGATGCTGAACGGTCCGCTTCCGCGCGCCAAAGCCTGGTGGACCCGTCCGAGCTACCGGTGAAGATCCGGGTCCCATCCGATACAAAACCGACGCTCCAGACCCGGTCAGAGTGCCCTCGGAAGCGGCGGATCTCCTCGCGGCGGTTCAGATCCCAGAGTCTGGCCGTCGAGTCGAGACTGCCTGAGACCAGGCGCTTGCCGTCGGGCGAAAAGGCCACGGAGTAAACCGGACCCAGGTGGCGACCGAGGATTTCGCCACTTGGCCGATCGCCCAGTTGCCAGAGCCGAACCGAGCCATCGATCCCTCCGCTCGCCATCAGGGTTCCGTCGGGCGAAGCTCGGACGCCCAACACCAAGTCGCGATGGCCTTCCAGGGTTTGCGCGATCTGCTTGGTCTGGAGGTCCCAGATGCGAATGGCGCCGTCGCCATGGGCCGTGGCCAGCGTCTTGCCGCTTGGGGCGAACGCGACTCCTCCGAAACCCACCGAACAATGGTGGCCCGTGAGTTCAGAACGCTGGGTGCCGGAATCCAGGTCCCAGAGGAAGATCTGGCCGACGTTGGTTGTGTTGTAAGGCCAACCGCCGACCGACGCGAGGAACCTGCCGTCCGGACTGAACGCGACCCCGCTCAGCATGTTCGTATGTCCACGGAGCACCCGTTTCAGTGCAAAGGTCCCAAGGTCCCACAGGTGGATCACGAACTTCTGATCCACATGGTCTCCCGTGCTCGCGAGCGTTTGAGCGTCCGGGGAGATGGCCATCGAATAGACGACATAGCTGATGCCTGGGGCGCCTTTGAGCGTCTGCAAGTGCTGCCGCCGCTCAAAGTCCCAGATGTCAATCTGTCCATCGCCGCTTCCGGTGGCCAGAAAACGGTCGTCGGGCGAGAGGGCGCTGCCCCAGACCCCACCGGCGAGCGGCGTCGCGTTGGTGAAAGCGAACTCCTCTTGCGGACGTGTCAGGTTGTAGAGGTATCGCCACTCGAAGCCGCGCAGGTCCGCATGGCTGCCCGGTTGCCACTTCTCGAGCAAGTCCCTGGCGTATGCCACGCGGTCTGACTGCCAAGCCTGGAAAGCAAGCCCGATGTCTGCAGCGTAGAGGTTTTCGCGCAGCTCGCGGGCGCTGGTTTCGGCCCGGCTCCACTCCCAAGTCGCTCCGGCCAGCCCCAAGATGAGGGCAAGCGCGAGGCCCACTGTAAGGGCGGCAATCGCCGGCCGGCGGCGGACCCACTTTCGAAACCGTTCTCCCGTCCCCGTGCGTCGCGCCATGATCGGCTCGTGACGCAGCCACTTCTCGAGGTCCGCCGCCAGCCCGGCCGCCGAGCTGTAACGCCTTCCCGGGTCCTTCTCCAGGCACTTCAGGCAGATCGTCTCCAGGTCCCGGTCCACCGCCGGATTGAAGACCGACGGACGCCGCGGCTCGCGCTCCAGCACCTGCCGGATCGTCTCGAAGGTCGTGCCGCCCGCGAATGGCGGTGACCCGGTCAGCGCCTCGTACAGCACGGCACCCAACCCGTACACATCCGCGGCGGTCGTCACATCCTTGGCAGCACCCCGGGCCTGTTCGGGTGCCATGTACGCCGGCGTCCCCAGCATCGCATGCGTGTGAGTCAGGGTGCTGTCTTTCGCGACCAGCTTGGCCAGCCCGAAGTCCGTCAGGTGCGGCGTGCCGTTCGGGTCCAGCAGGATGTTGCCCGGCTTGAGGTCGCGGTGCAGCACGCCGCGCTGATGGGCGTAGTGCACCGCGCGGGCAACGGTTGCCACCAGTTGCGCCGCCTCCCGAGGTTCGAACCGCGAGTGAGCGGCAGCCCTGGCACTTGGGACTTCGGACCTCGGACCTCCAACTTCGACCTGCGACCTTCGAGCTTCGACCTTCGAACCCCGGACTTGGGCCAACGCTTCGCGCAGGCTCGGCCCTTCGACCAGGCCCATGCTGAAGTAATGCTGGCCCTGGTGCTCGCCGATCTCGTGGATGGGGACGATGTTCGGGTGGGAGAGGCTGGCGGCGGCCTCGGCTTCGGCCTTGAAGCGCTTGACCAACTCGGGCGTGGCGAGGGTGCCGGCGCTCATGAGCTTGAGGGCGACCAGGCGGTTGAGGCTGACCTGACGTGCCTTGAACACCACGCCCATCCCGCCGCGGGCGATCTCCGCGAGGAGTTCGTAGTCGCCGAAGTAGCGCAGACGCGTGCCGGTGAACGGGCTGGCGGGAACGGACGCCCCGTCGGTGGCAATGGCCGTCGCGGCAGAAGCCGGGCCGGCCAGCAGGTCAAGCCCGCGGGCCAGCAGACACTTCGGGCAGAGGCCTTCTGGGGAGCCGCTGGGAGCCGGCATCCGCACCCGGCGCACAAAAGGACTTCATCTGGCATGGCTGGGCTGTGATGTCGGCTGCCCGGATCCCCGGGCTGCCGGCTGGACAACATGGCTCGAGCGTTCGCAAACATCAATGTGCCCAGGCCAAGTTCCCACGGCGCGCCTCACGGGACCCGCACGCGGTAGAAGCGATGTGGCCCGGCAGGGGACTCCGGATCCCTGAAGCTCAAGTCGTTGCCTTGCTGTGCATCCAGCTCGAGCGCCAACCAGTGGACGAGATCGGAACTGGCGACGACACCCAAGGGACGCGCGGTCGCGCCGGTCAGGCGCACTTCGATCGTTCCCGCCTCCGTCCGGGGTTTCTGGACGGCGGCGAGCTGGATCGGTTCGACGACCTCCAGAGTCTGGTTCGCCGGGACGTTGCTGATTTCCTGGATGACGCCGGAGGGCCACTCCAACCGCAGCAGGGTGATCTCGCGGGCGTCCCCCAGCCCGATGACGACGTCCAGGCTGTTGAAGCCGAGCCATGTGCCCAAAGTTGCTTTCTTCATGATGTGCATCGAATGTCTCTCCCTCAGCCGCACACGCGGATGAGGTCGCTCCTTACCGAAGGAAAACGGAAGAGGAGTTACAGTACCTGCGCTGTGAGCGCCCGTCCTTTCATCGTGTCGCCATCGTGATCGAGCCACATCGCCCGCAACCGGAAATGCTGGCCAACCTTACGGGCCGGCGCGTGGAACAAGTACTCTCCCGCCAGGAAACCCACGCCGGCCACGAACACCCAGTACAGCCGCCTTCCCAGCAACGGCAGGGCCGCCCCCACAAGCAGACTGACTGGCTCGAACGTGTCCATGCGGCCCTCAGGCACGGTAAAGGTTACCCGGCCAGCACCGAGATCAGGTAACGGAGCTCGTCCTCGACGGCTTCCGGACCGTCGACGGTGTCCGCGATCTGCTCCCGCAGGAGTGCGCCGTACCGGCGCCGGAGGCGATGCACGGCGACTTTCACCGTGCCCTCCTTCAATCCCGTACGCGCCGCGACGCCGGCATACGAGCCCTCCGGCAAGTCGGTGGACAGGAAACCTTTGAGCTCTTCGAAGAGTCCGCCCTTCTCGCCGACCACAAATTCCGCGCGGAGTCGGGGCCAACACCCGCTCGAGAACCGCCAGGGCCCACCGTTTCTCGAACAACCTGTCCGGGGTCAGGTGTTCCACCGGTTCGAATCGATACCGCGTTTCAGCGTCTTGCGCGTCGAGGGAGACGAGAGCCCGGCCGCCGCCGCGCTTGCGGGTCTGTGTGCGGTCCCATTCGTTGGCGAGGTAGTGCTTGAGCGCCGCCAGCAGGAACGACCGGAACCGACCGATGCCGGGCGTCAGGTCGCTCAGGTAATCCTTGGCGAGGAATTGCTCGAAGAAGCCCTGGGTCAAGTCCTCGGCGTCAGTGGGATTGTTGCCGCGGCGGCGGATGTAGGCGTAGAGCGGGTACCAATACGTCTGGCAGAGCTCGGCGAGGGCTGCGGGGGCTTTGGACGAGTCTTTGTTGCGGGCTGTCAGCACCGCGCTCCAGTGCGTGGTCGTGAACTGCGAGCCCGCGGGTGGATCCGGCGCTGCCATCGCAGGAGATCATATAGCGCATTGTCACGACTTATGCCAGTTCAAACGTGGTCCTCCGGGGTCGGACCACGCCAAACGGTTGATCTCCGAGAAGATTCGGGGTCGGACCACGCGAAGCCGTGGATCTGCAGTGTGTTGCGCGGTCTGGGAGCCCGATCTGAGGGGCTTAGGTGCCCTTTTCAGCCCGGATTCCACAACACAAGGGTCGGCTGTCGTCCCTGGCAACGGCGTATGCCGAACCGAGTGGCTTGTGGGCCAGAAGAGGGGCTGGAAATCGCCTCCAACGGCTGGTCAGGGGCGAGAACCCTGGGTTTATGCCTTTACCTGGAAGCACTTGCCGTGGTCCGACCCCACGGCTCAATCATCCACACACTGGCCCACCAGGAGCCGGAACTGCCAGCCCGTGTTGTCCGACGTCGTGCCCTGGGTCTGCTTCATCAGGACGCCGATGAGCTGTTCCTTGGGGTCGGCGAAGTATTGGGTGTTGAAGTAGCCGCCCCAGTCGAAGGTCCCGGCGCTGCCTTCGCCCCCTTGGCCTGCCCTTTGTCGGTCAACACGCCGAAGGCCAGCCCGTACACCTTGTCGCCGCCGCCGAACAGGTCGCCGACCTGGCTGCGCATCAAGGTGTCGATGGTCGTCCGGCTCAGGATGCGGACGCCGTTGAGCTCGCCGCCGTTGAGATACATCTGGAGGAAGGTGGCGTAGTCCTTCGCCGTGCTGCACAGACCGGCGCCGCCGGAGTAGAAGCGTTTCGCCCCTTTGATCGGATAGTCCGGGTCGTAGAAGGTCACCGGGTAGCGGATCCATTGGCCGTTCTCGGGTTTCTGCACCGCGACCAGGCGTCCGGCCTTTTCCTCCGGCAGGTAGAAGCCGGTGTCGTTCATGCCCAGGGGCTCGAACAGCCGCTGGCGCAGGAACTGATCAAAGGTCAGGCCCGAGACGATCTCGATGAAGTACCCGAGCACGTCGAGGCCTTCGCTGTAGGTGAAGCGTTCGCCCGGATGATGGTGCAGCGGGAGTTTGGCGAGCTTCCTCACGCTCTCGCCGATGGTGACGGGCTCGGTCGTGAACAGGTCGGTGACGCCCGCTTTGGCGTAGAGCTTGCGGAACCGCTCATCGCCATCGATCACGCCGTAGCCAATCCCGGAGGTGTGCGTGAGCAGGTGCCGGATGGTGATCGGGGTCCGGGCCGGTTCGCCCGTCCAGGTGCCGTCGGTGTCGTTGTAGGTCTTCAGGACTTGGGCGTCCCGGAACTCGGGGATGAAGTTCGCGATGGGGTCGTCGAGCCGGAACCGGCCTTCCTCCCAGAGCATCATCACGGCGGTGGCGGTGATGGCCTTGCTTTGCGACGCGATGCGGAAGATGTCGTCGCGGCGGAGTTCGCGGCGGGCGGCGTTGTCGGCAAAGCCGAAGGCCTGGTGGAAGACGATCTTCCCGTGGCGGGCCACGAGGGCGACGACACCCGGCACGGCGCCGTCGGCCACGGCCTTCTCGCACATCGCTTCGATGCGGGCGAGTCGTTCGGGCGAGACGCCGACACTGATCGGGCGCGCTTCGGCGAGCGGCGGGGAATGTTTCGCCGAAGGGGTCTGGGCCGCGGACGTGAGGGCCGCGACCGCGAGGGCGAGGGCGAGGAGGGAGCGGATCGAGGGGCCGGGCGTGCGACGTGGTGTGGTCATGGTCAGCGATTTGTGTCAGGGGCGGTTCTACGCAGGTTGTTCCCGGTTGCCAAGCCCGGTGAAGGGGTCAGAAGGGGTCAGTCCCACAGATCAACACATCCGACGTCTTCCTTCCGGAGCGCATGGAGTGCGCGACTTCCGGCGGCGCGTTGGGGGAGGGAGCCGCCGGCGGGGGAGCTTGCACCACAGGTTCAGCAAGCGCCTCCCTGTGCCGAATTCCCGATGTTCGGAATCTGCGGAGGAATGAGGGATGGGGATTCTCCGCCGATTCCGAACATAGGGGATTGGGGAGGTGATGGGATTGTCTTGGAGCTGCTGAGGGGCCGTGAACCCTCCCGGCCGGTTCATGGGGAGCGTCCTGTTCCGGTCGGACCTGCTCAGTGACCATGAACCGCGGGGGGTGCGGCGTAAGATCCGGTCATGACTGGGGAAGGTCGAGACATCGACCCGAGCGGAGGCGGTCGGGCGCGTCTTGCGACGACGCACTGGAGTGTGATGCAGGCGGCCGAGCACACCGGTTCGCGGCAGGCGGTGGAGGCGCTCGAGAACCTGTGTCGGACTTACTGGTTGCTGCGCGAAGAGATCGCGCAGACCGTTGGCAGTCCCGAGGAAGTCGAGGACGAGCTTCGTTACCTCCTGGCGGTGGTGCCCGCCGACGCCCCCTCGGGAGGGATGCCCGCCAACGACGCCATGAAGCGCCACAGACAGCGCGCCGATGGGACGTTCTGTGGCATCATCCTGTCGGGCGGCGCGGTCGCGAGGACTTCTCCAGATCGGTAACCTTTCATCCGTTTTCCCGTTGTACCATGTAGCGATCGGGTGTCGCCCGCCGCGAGGTCAGGAGCCCGCCGGGTTGGGCTGAGGCGGAATGCCGCGACGGCCTGCGGGTGAGGCGCCGGGGGCTACGGGACACGAGCGACCGCCAACCAGCGAAAGAAAGGTGCTCAGGATGAAGGCGTTACTAGACAGAAGCTGCCAGAGTGAGAAGTCACCTATGAGACGGCCAATGATCGCTTGGCTGCGTGTCCACGCGAGGCAACTCATTGGACTTGGGCTCCTCGCCGCAGGCATGATGGCCGTGGGGTTGCTTGCCCAACCCGATCGCATGGTTCCGTTCAAGGGCCTCTGCATCGGAGAGTGGGTGTTTTCGGACGGGGTGCTGGCGAACGTCACGGGCCATGGCACGCACATGGGTCAGTTCACCGGGCAACTGTACATGGACATGACGGTGTTGCTCCGGGCACCCGACGGGAGTGAGTTGTGGGCGGAGATAACCCCGAAGGCTGGCGGCGGCGGTTTTGGGCTGGTAACCGGCGGGACAGGGCGGTTCGCGGGCGCGTCCGGGAATTGGGAGTCTACTTGGGATCCACCGGAGGGAACGCCGACGGGATGGATTGAGGCCTTCGTGGGCGAGATCAGCAGCGTGGGTTCGAACGGGCCTTAGCTGCGCCCCGAATGCAGCAAAGCGCGTGGAGTGCGCGATTTCCGGCCGGCGCGTTGGGGGGAGCAGACGGGGGGCTTGCACCACCGGTTCAGGGGGAGAATGCCGGGCTGGCTCGTGCGGCTGGTGGTGGGGTTTCTCCCGGACGCCACGGTTCACGAGCACGGAACGCGTAAAAAGCCCTGGGGTGTGGCGCAAGATCCGGTCGTGGCTGGGGAAGGTCGAGACGTGGACTGCTCCACGCCGCTGCCGGAGTTGGTCGCGCGCTCGAATCGTCACCTGCGGACTGGTTCTCTTGTGAATGCGTTCTGGAAGAGACGACTCTGGCGGGAGCCGGATGGGGGAACCCTTCATGTCCGGTTCGACGAGGGAGAGGGGAGCGGCGGTCATTCGTCCTCGGACCTTTCATCCCGTGCTCTCCTCTCCACTCTACCGTCTCTGGGGTGCCTGGCCGAGTTCCGCAGGCAGGAGGTTTCGCAGGACGATTTGCCGCTTGGCGGAACGGGGCGACGGGCGTAGCGTCGCGGCCCGCTATGAAACACACCCTGATTGCTCTGCTCACGGCAACGCTCAGCAGCGGCTTCGCGCTGGCCGCCGATTCGGAAGAAGGTTTCGTCTCCCTCATGGACGGCAAGACTTTCGACGGCTGGAAGAAGGCCACCGAGAATCCGGACACTTGGAAGATCGAGAATGGCGCCTTCGTTGCCGCCGGTCCGCGCTGCCACCTCTTCTACGAAGGCGATGGAAAACCCTTCAAGAACTTCCACTTCAAGGCCGAGGTGATGACCACGCCCGGTTCGAACGGAGGGATTTACTTCCATACCAAGTATCAGGAGAAGGACTGGCCGCGGGCGGGTTTCGAGTCGCAGGTCAACATCACGCACAGCGACTGGATCAAGACCGGCAGCCTCTATGGCATCGTGAACACCGGGTTGGCGGCCGCGAAGGACAACCAGTGGTGGCTGCAAGAGATCATCGTGCAGGGCCGCCAGGTCACCGTGAAGGTGGATGGCCAGACGGTGCTGCAGTACACCGAACCCCTCGGGGCACAGCCTAATCCGGACTTCGCACGCAAGCTTGGCGAAGGCACGTTCGCGCTGCAGGGCCACGACCCGAAAAGTGTCATCCACTACCGCAACATCCGGGTGAAACGGCTGGACTGAGCCGCCGCAGCAAGGCGGGAGACACACCGCGGGCATGCGGATGCCACGTGCCCGCGGTGCTGTGACGCCAACTCAGCGGAGGGAATCGAACCAGGCCTTGGCAGCCAGCAGGCTCGGCTCCGAGCAGTCGCCGTGGCCAGCGCCGGGTTGGGGGTTGAAGAGCTGCACCTGCGTGGCCCCGGCGGCGTGGAAGCTGGCCAGGGCGGCGTCGGCGTTGGCCGGGCTCACCGCCTGATCTCCGTCGCAATGGTAGAGGCGCAGCGCGGACCGGGGGCGCCAGCGGATGAGATCATTGTCCCGCAACGCCTGGCGCAAGGGGTGATGGGGGTTGGCGCGGAAGGCGGCGAGGTAAGCGGGTTTCAAGATCTGCGTGGGCACGGCCGGCATCCTGGCGTCGATTTCACCCCCGTGCGCTGGCCCTGGAGCAGCGGGGGCAGCGTCGTGTCGTAAGGCGGGGTAAGCAGGTCGGGGAGCGTGGGTGCCAACCCATAGATCTCCTGGTACGCGGCCAACAGGAGCGCGAAGTAGTATGGGCTGGGCATGGGGCGGTCCGAGAGGAAATCATCGGTCGTCACGCCGGACAAATCGTAGGCACCGGCCATGGTCGCGGCGGCGGTGATCGGGAATTCTTCCGTGTGGAACTGTTCGAGTTCGCGCAGGACGGCCATGGCGGCGTAACCGCCTTGCGAATAGCCGCAGAGGAAGAGTTGGTCATTCAGCAGGATGCCGTTCGCGGTGCAGAAGCGGCGGGCGGCGCGCAGGGCATCCACACCGGTGGTGGCGTGGGAACGGGCGTGATGGTACGGGTGGACCCCGGCTGAATCGCCGAGGCCGAGGTAATCGGGGAGCACGGCCACGTAGCCGGCGGTGGCGAAGGCCACCCCGAGCAACGTCTCGCCCAGCGGGTTCGCTGAGGGGCTTCTGACCGCTTGGCCAGGGTGCCGTGCTGGTAGGTCGCCAGCGGCCAGGCGACACCGGCCTTCTGCGGGATCGCGATGACGCCGGACGCCTGCCGGCGTTCGCCCCAGGGCCCCACGGTCTCATAGACGAGCTTGTGGACGGCCACTGGGTGTTCGGGGGTCAGGGGAATCCCCGCCAGGCCGAAGAGGAATCCGAGCTCGACCACGGTGTAGTTCCGGATCGAGGAGCTGCCCAGCAACTGGCCACGTTCGGCCGGCGGGACCGCAAGGACGCGGTACCAGAGGCTGTCGGCGAGCGGACGGGCATCAAGCCACTCGAGCGCGGCGGTGGGCCAGGGAAGGTCGCCGGAGGAACCAGCCAGAGATCCTCGGGGCCGGGCCCACGCGTCTGCACGGTGTAGGCGGAGGTCGTCGCCGGGTCGGCCTGCCACCGCAACTGGGTTCCTTCGGGAAGGAGGCGCGGCGATTCGAGACGGGGTTGGGCGTGGGTTGCGCCCGCGAATGCGAGGGCGAAAGCCAGAAAACCCAGTGCGTTTCGGGCGGGAAGGGTTGCCAGGGCCGTTGCCGGGTGAATCCAGTGCATCACAGGACCGAAAGGTGGGGCAGGGGGCGGGGCTGGCAAAAGGATTTTGCCATCGCGCCACTTCCCGCCATGCTGGACGGGACTCATGGCAGCGTCGTGGATGATCGGGTTCGAGGTGACCGCGTTTGCGGGGGCCAGTTTCTTTTTTGCGCTGGCGGAGACGGCGTTCTTCTCGCTGAGCAAGTGGCAGGTGCGGCAGTTGGCGACGCGGCATCCCGGGCGGGGCGACCGGGTCGAGGCGCTGCTGGCACGGCCGCAGGATCTGCTGGCGACCATCGTGCTGGGGAACACGCTGGCCAATGCGGGGTTGGTGGTGCTCGCGTTCTGGCTCGTGCAGGAACGGGGTTGGGCGGTCGGCGGAACGCTGGCCGGCGTGCTTGGACTCATCTTGTTCGGGGGCGAAGTCCTGCCCAAGACCCTGGCGGTGCGGGCACCGGAGTTCTGGGCCACGCGGGTGGCGCGGCCGCTGCAGGTTCTGCAAGGCGTGAGCCGGCCGCTGCGGTGGTTGGCCCAGCGCCTGGACGACTATCTCCTGCGCCGCCTGGTTCCGGCGGGGGTGCGCCCGACGCTCGGCCCGACGGACGAGGAGTACCGGGAGTTGGTGGAGTGGGCCGGGCAGCAGGGCGCGCTGCGGCCGTCCGAAAAGGATCTGATCCTCCAGATCCTGTCCCTGGATCGCCGGACCGCCGGGGACGTGATGCGGCCTCGTGCCGAACTGGCCGCGCTGCCGGACGATCTGCCGGTCGAGGCCATGATCGCGGCCGCACGCCGCCTGGGCCACCGGCGGCTGCCGCTGTACGACGGGTCGTTGGACACGATCGTCAGCGTCTTGAACACGCAGAGCCTGCTGTTGGATCCGGAGGGGGACTTCGCCGAGGCGATCGAGATGCCGTCGTTCGTGCCGGAGACGATGAACCTGATGACTCTCCTGCAGAGCCTGCAACGTCAGCGCCGCGGCCTGGCGATCGTGCTGGACGAGTTTGGTTCGACGGCCGGCGTGGTGACGACCACGGATATCCTCGGCGCCGTGGTGGGACCTTTCCGGCCGGAGGGTCGCGACCCGGGTGTCAAGCTGGTGGCGGTGGGTCCCGGTCAGTGGCGGGCTGAGGCCACGATGCGCCTGGAGGAGTTCCAGCGGGTGTACCCGGGCTTGGGCGAGGTGGAGGAGGTGGACACGCTGGGAGGGCTGGTGCTGGCCCAGGCCGGGGTCGTGCCGCCACCGGGCGAGTCGGTCACCTTCCGCGGGCTGCGCTTCACGGTGCTGCAGGCGGAGGAGCGGCGGGTGCGCGAGTTGCTGGTGACGGTCGAGGGTCGGAAAGGCAAGGAGGGAGCGTGACGGGCAGCCTGACCCTGATCGTGGTGCTCACCCTGGCGCTGGCGCTGGCCTTCATGCTGTCCGGGATGGAAGCAGGGATCCCGCTGCTGAGCCGGCTGCGGCTCCGACGATGGCACCGGCAGGGTCAGGCGTCGGCGGGGGTGTTGCAGCGGTTGCTCGACCAGCCGGAGGAATTCCTGTGGACCATCCTGGTCGGGAACACGCTGGCGAGTTTCGTCCTGCTGTGTGCCGCGGTGTTGCTGCTGCACGCCTGGTTGGGCGGCCAGCGCTGGCTGCTGTTCGGGGCCCTGGCCGTGGTGGCGTTCCTCCTGTACGCCGTGGGGGATCTGCTGCCGAAGATGCTCTTCCGGGCCTTCCCCAACCGGCTGTGTCTGGCGGTGGCCCGTCCGTTTCAGGCGATCCATCTGGCGTTGCGCCCGCTGGTGGCGCCGGTGGCGTGGCTGGCCCACGGGCTGTTGCGCGTCACGGGCGGCCGGCAGTTCAAGGGCCGCCTGTTCGGCAGCCGGGACGAGCTGCGCTGGCTGATGCAGGAGTCCGAGCAGGCCCTCACGCGAGAGGAACGCACGCTGGTCAACCGCGTCCTGGACCTCCAGGAGCGCACGGTCGGATCGGTGATGACGCCCTGGGCCAAGGTCCTCACGGTGCCCGCGAACCAGCCCCTGCGTGCCTTCCTCGAGCTCTGCCGCGAGACGGGTCGGAAGCGGTTTCCGGTCTGCGAACCCGCCACCGGGAGCGTGGTGGGAGTCATCAGCCTGCGCGCCGCCCTCTACCGCGAGCCGGTTGATCTGGACCAACCGGTGAAGGACCTCATGCGTGAGATGTTCCGGCTGGAAGCGTCCTGGCGTCTGGAGGAAGCGCTGCCACGGTTCCAGCGGAGCGGGCATCGGTTGGCGGTCGTGGTGGATGGCGCCGGACGGATGGTGGGCTTGATCACGCTGAGCGACCTGCTCCGCCGGTTGTTTGGGGAGGTGGCCCTGTGAGCGGGGAGTTGGCCGCGTCGCTGGTGCTCAAGGCGCTCGCCGTCGCGCTGCTGGTCGGGCTCAACGGCTTCTTCGTGGCGGCCGAGTTCGCCCTGGTGAAGATCCGGGACACGCAGCTCCGCACGTTGATCGGCCAGGGGAACCGGCTGGCCCGGGTCACGCGCCGCGTCGTGCAGAATCTCGATGCCTCGCTGAGCGCCTGTCAGTTGGGGATCACGCTCGCCAGTCTGGCGTTGGGCTGGGTGGGGAACCGATCTTCGGCGCGCTGCTGGCTCCGGTCTGGCCGTGGTTGGGCCTGGCGGGTCCCGACGCCGCCGGCTTGCGCCACGCGGTGGCGGTGGTGGTGGGGTTTGTCTCGATCACGTTCCTGCATATCACCGCCGGCGAACAGGCGCCGAAGTGGCTGGCGATTCAGCGTTCGTTGCCCGTGGCGTTGGCGGTGTCCCAGCCCCTGGAGTGGTTCCACCGGCTCAGCTTTCCGTTCATCTGGGTGCTGAACCGGGCCTCCTTGTGGATCCTGCGGCGGTTGGGGCTTCCGGCTGTGGACGAGGCCGCGCCGGGGCATTCCGAGGAGGAGCTGCGCTTGTTGGTGGCGGGCACCGGACCGCCCGGGGGCGAGGCCAGCTTCGGCCGGCGTCTCGTTCTCAATGCGTTCGATCTCCGTCACCGCGTGGTGCGGGAGGTGATGCGCCCCCGGCGGGAGATCGTCGGCTTCAACACCGAGGCCAGCCTGGCCGAGTGTCTGGACCTGGCTGAGAAGACCCGGTACTCGCGCTTCCCCCTTTGCCGGGGAGGCGACGTGGATCAGACCCTCGGCGTCCTCCACATCAAGGACCTGTACGCATTCCGGTTGAGAGCCCGCTCTGCGGCGGATCTGCTGCCTGTCGCACGGAAGATCATCTACGTGCCGGAGTCCGCCCGACTCGAGAAGCTGCTGCAACTGTTGCTGGATCGTCGCCTCCACTTCGCCATCGTGGTGGACGAGTACGGCACCACGGTGGGCATGGTGACCCTCGAGAACATCCTCGAAGAACTGGTGGGTCAGATCCAGGACGAGTTCGATCAGGAAAAACCGTTGCTGGTCCGCAACGCCGAAAACGAGTGGACCCTCGAGGGCGGCTTTCCCCTGCACGAACTCGCCGAGTTGGTTGGCGAAGCCTTGCCCGTCGAGGATGTCACCACCGCCAGCGGCCTGGTCACCCAGCGCCTCGGCGGCTTCGCCCAACCCGGGGACACCGTGACGGTCGGTGGGTGCCTCCTAAAGGTCGAGGCCGTTGACGGCCTCCGGATCACCCGGCTCAAGCTGACACGGCCACCACCTTCTTCGCCGGAGACCCAAACGTGAAGCCGGCGCCGCGCCACGCCGCCCAGAGCGTGACGCCCCCGCCACCAGCGCCACTCCCGCGGCGAGCCACAGTCCCGTGCGCAGGTTGCCCACCGTCCACCAGACCATCAGTCCCAGCCAGACCCAGACCGGCTCGAAATCCGGCACGCGCCCGGTCGGCCGTTTGGAGATCAGCCAGGGACCTGCCAGCACCAACAGCGCGACGGCCAAGAGCACAGCCCCGACGACCATCAGCAGCGGGGCCCCATACCAGGTGACCGTCGCCGTCGTCTTGGGCCACACCCACCACCCCATGACCCGGTGGCCGAACGGTTCCAGCGCCAGTGTCTGAACTGCCGCCAATGCCGTGGCCGTCCCCAGCAGCCACCACCCATACGGCTTGCTCCGACGCCACGGCTGCAGGATCACCTTGGCGGTCTGTCGCGAGGCCAACAACACCGCCACCCACAGAAAGGGCACGGGCCAGGCCAGTGCCTCCAACAACCGCGGCCCCAGCGCGTCCGTGAACTCGAAACGCCCGAACGGAAACCCTTGCTTCACGCTGAGCGCCAGCGCCACGGCTGACGTCAGCACCAGCACCAGCCCGCAGGCCACCACGTTCTGCACCGGCAGCCAGCGCGCCAGCGCCGCCAGCATCGTGAACGCCGTCAGCACCAGGTACAACCCGTGAACCCACGACCAGCCGGGTGAGAGTCGTAGCCCCGTCATCCCGGCGACCACCTCGCCCAACGTGAGGCAGAGCCACGCCACAAACGCCGCCCGATGCACGGGTTCCGCGTGCGGGCTGGGTAATCCCCACGCCAACCGCGGCGTCGCCGGCGGCGTGGACTGCTCCAACGGGGTCGGGGTCGGTTCGAGCATCCTGCGAGGGTACGGCCTCCGGCTCCGGTGGCGAGTCAAAATCAGGTGAACACTCCCCCAAACCTCGAACCGAAACGTGTGCTCGTGACGGACGATCCCGGGACCCGGCGCGGGCATAGAACTTGAGGCGCGGAGCGCGTGCTGTTATTGGTGGTGCCGATGCACACCGCCCACCCCGTCACCCGCCCAACCCGCCCCGCCGGTCGCTTCTGGCTCGCGGTCGCTGCCTGCTCCTTCACCTTGGCACCGTTGCCCGAAGCGGCCGGGGGAAGTTCCCGCCGTCTTTGCACCCGCGCCCGGTCGCCTGGCCCACTGGACCTTCAACGAGCCGGGCTTCCAGACCGAGGATGGTCGCGCCCCGCAGGCGGCACGCGACCTCCGGGCCGTCCCCGGTGTGGATGGGCTCGCGCTGGAATTCAGCGCGACCAACCAGACCGCCCGGCTCGTGTTCCCCGCCGTCACCGATGACGCGCGAACGAACCTGACCTTCCCGCAGGGCGCCATCCGGCTCCTGTACCAACCGGCGTGGTCGGGACGCATGCCGGCGGTCGGGCCCCCCTATGGCTGGGGCCGTGGCCCGGGGCAGCGCGCCAGCCTCTTCACCCTGCAGGCCACGCAGGACGGCAAGACCACGCCGCTGCTGGCGCTGTCGGTAGACCCCGATGGGACCAATCTGGTCCTCGAAGCACGCGAACCGGATGGGACCTTCCGCACGAACCGCCAGGCCGCCCTCCGCTGGCTCTACCCCCAGCCCGAGCTTGATCGCCGCTTCATTCGGCCCTGGCGCGAGATCGCCGTCTCCTGGTCGCCCACCCAGACCAGCCTCATGGTGGACGGACTCCTGGTCCTGGACTGGTCCAACCAACGTCTCACCGGCCCCGGCGTCGGCAGCCTCGCCACCCGCGGCGCCACGCTCCACTTCACCCTGGGCAGCGACGCCAACGGCGACTGGCCCGCCCAGGGACTCCTCGACGAAGTGGAGACCTACGCGCGGGCCCTCACCCCCTGGATCTCTACGCGATCCGCGACCCCGCGGTGCTTAACGCGGCCGTGACGTCCGACCCGCCCGAAGTCACGCTGCGCTGGTTCGACCTGTCCGGGAAGCCCACCCTCATCCGCCGCCGCGTTCTCACCAGCACCAACTGGCTCGTACTGACCAACCTCGGCCGCGGCTTTTCTTTCGTCGATCGCAGTCCAACCCTCGAGTTGGGCGAGACCTACGAATACGACGTCGGAAACCGCTCGGCTGTCGTCAGCCTCTACGGCCGGCCCGTCGAACGTCGCGGCCGCGTGCTGCTGGTCGTCGAGGAAAGCATCGCCCGTCCGTTGAGCGCCGAACTCGAGCAGTTCCGCGCCAACCTCGTGGGCGACGGCTGGTCCGTCGAGCGGGTCGAGGCGCCGCGCCACGACGACAACGCCTGGCTTCAGGAACCGATCAATCGCCGGTACATCGCCGACGTGCGCCGCGTCAAGTCGCTCATTCAAGCCGCCTATGACAGAGCCCCGGCCGAGCTGCGGGCCGTCGTCCTCATCGGTCATGTCACCATCCCTATTCCGGCGTCGCCTACGAGGACGGGCATTGGGACATGAACGGCGCCTGGCCCGCCGACAGCTTCTACGGAGATATGGATGGCGAGTGGTCGGACCAGGTCATGAACACGGGCACCAACATCGCCAGCCCGGTGCGCCGCAACCTCCCCGACGACGGCAAGTTCGATCCCCCCGACCTTCAGCCAGTACATCACCACCCCGGGCGGCGAGCACGGCGTGGAACTCGCCGTCGGACGCATCGATTTTGTCCGGCTCCCCGCCTTCGCCGGTCAGACCGAGGTCTCCCTCCTGCGCCGCTATTTTCAAAAGAACCATCGCTACCGGCAAGGCCAGCTCCGGTTCGACCAGACCGCCACCGTTGGCGCGTTCTTCTCGTCCCCGTTCAATCCGGTGGGCCGCGCGATCCATCGGAACGGGCTCTGGACCGGCACGCGCCTTGCCGGCTTGGCGGACATCGCCCACGGCGATGCGTTCGCCTCCCCGCGGGCCAGCCTCTGGGCCATGCAAGGCGGCTATGGCGCCGCGGACACCATCCACAACAACCGCCAGGATGCCGCCGCCCAGGGCGTGGAAGTGGTCATGTCCTCCACCCTGGCGACCAACGTCCACGAGCCGCGGGTGGCCTTCTACCTCCTCAAAGCCTCGTACCTGGGCGAGTGGAACTTTTATCGCGACAACCTCCTCCGCGCCCTTCTGGCCACGCCCAACTACGGCCTCGCTTCCTGTTGGACCATGGACACCACCTGGCGCTTCGAAACGCTCGCGGCTGGCGACACCCTCGGCAGCGGGTTGGTCCGCACCGCCCGCGGCGGCGCCAGCACCCGCACCACCTTCCTCATGGGCGACCCCACCCTTCGCGCCCAGGTCACGGCGCCGCCCACCGAAGCCCGCGGCTCGCGACAAGGCACCCGGGTCGAGCTGCGCTGGTCAGCCTCTCCCGACGCGGCCAACGGCTACGTCGTCTTCCGATCCGCGGCCGGTGCCAACCGCCGACAGGATCTCCTGACCCCGGCCCCCATCACGGACCTGGCCTTCACGGACGTCGACGCCCCCCGCGCCCGGACGGTTTATCAGATCTGCGCCGCGCAGTTGGTCGTGACCGGCACCGGCGCGTTCACCAATCTCAGCCAGACCGCCTTCGTGATCCTCGACTGATCCCTTCCCCATGCGTATCGTCGTTGCCCTCACCGGGGCCACCGGCATGCTGTATGCCCAACGCCTCCTCGACAACCTGCCCACGCCCGAACACGAGGTCCACCTCATCCTCAGTCGCTATGCCCAGCAAGTCCTGACCGAAGAACTCCCCGAGGGACTCCGCCCGCCCGCCGGCACGGTCACGCACAACCTCCGCAGCATGAACGCCCCGTTCGCGAGCGGCTCGAACGCCTTCGACGCCATGGTCGTCATCCCCTGCACCATGGGCACCCTCGGGCGGATCGCCCACGGTCTGAGCGATGACCTCCTCCTCCGCACCGCGGACGTCATGTTGAAGGAACGGAAGAAGCTGATCCTCGTCCCGCGCGAAACCCCGCTCAATCTCGTCCAAATCCGCAACATGGAATTGCTCCTCCTGGCCGGTGCGGTCCTGCTCCCTGCCAACCCCTCCTTCTACAGCCGCCCGCGAACCATCACCGAACTCGTCGACACCGTCGTGGCGCGGGTCCTCGATCACCTCGGCATCCCCAACCAGCTCATGCCCCGCTGGCAGGCCGAGCCGGAGTGAAACGCCGCCACGCACCGGGCGAGGAACCGTTGAACCGCCACCAGCCGAATGGGAGGTCCGAAGGGCGGAGGGCCAAGGGCGAAGGGCCAAGGGCGAAGATCGAGGTTTCTTCTACGTTCAACATCCAACGTTCAACGTTCAACGGTGATGCCCCAGCCGACCTGTCCGGGGGGAATGACGACACCGGTGGCCGACGTGCCGGCCTGTTCCTCGCGGCGTTCCTCAGCGCCTCCCGTTCCTTGCGGACCTGCTCAGCGGCGGAAAACCGCGCAGGGTGCAGGCTGGAAGCCCGCACCACAGGTGCAGGGCGCGCCTCCCTCAGCCCAATCCCTGATGGTCGTAATCGGCGGAGGATCCAAGACGGGGCGTCCCTCCACCGATGACGAACATCGGGGATTGAGGAAGTGACGGGTTTCTCTTGGATGTGCTCGCTCAGGGGGCATGAACCGACCTGGACGAGTGCCCCCTCAGCAATCCCCATCCTGCCTCCTGTATCCCGGTTCACCGAGAAAGAGGCGTCCCAGAGGGTAGGCAGAGGTCGCCGAAAGGTGGGACGACGACTCTCACCTGTTCCGAATCCAGGTTCATGCGATGGTCGCGCGCGGGCCCGACCCACGGAGGCTTCCTGATGAGCCGGCTGATGGTACCTCGTACTCGACCCGCAAACGACGTGGAGGAGAGGGGCGGCTCCATGGCCCTCACCTTACCCGCTGAGACTCTCACCTAACCTTGGACATAAATTGGACAGCTTTTTGACATCACCTGTCACACAGGCTACTCAGACGGGTGTTGAGGCTGCATAACCATCGGCCCTCACTCCAATGCCACGTTCACTCGCCGCTTTCTTCCGGCCCAACCTCGAACGTCCCGGGCGCCGTGTTCGGGCGGTGATGGGCGGAGTGCTTGTACTCGGCTCACTCCCGGCCCTCATGGTGCACTGGCTGCTGGCGCTCGCGCTGGCGGTTGCCGGCGCGCTCGCGCTTTGCGAGGCCTGGCGAGGCTGGTGCCTGCTGCGGGCCTGTGGTCTCAAGACCCGGGTATGAACGAGCGCCTGGTCCTGCTCAGCGGCGCCACCGGTTACATTGGCGGGCGGTTGCTCAAGGCACTGGAGGCGCAGGGTCGCCGGGTTCGTTGTCTGGCCCGGCACCCGGAGTTCCTGTGCCGTCGGGTGGCGGCCGGCACGGAAGTCGTGGCGGGTGATGTGACCGATGCCGCCAGCCTCGCACCGGCTTTTCGGGGCGTGGACACGGCGGTCTATCTGGTCCATTCGATGCAGCACGGCAGTGCGTTCGCTGGGCGGGACCGCGAGGCGGCCCGCTGCTTCAGCGCCGCGGCGCGTGCCGCCGGCGTGCGGCGCCTGCTGTACTTGGGCGGGCTCGGTGACGATCGGCAGGTGCTCTCCGACCATCTTCGCAGCCGGCATGAGGTGGGAGAGGTGCTGCGTGCCGCGGGGGTGCCGGTCCTGGAATTTCGGGCCTCGATCATCCTGGGCTCGGGCAGCTTGTCCTTCGAGCTGATCCGCGCGCTCGTCGAGCGGCTCCCGGCCATGATCACGCCGCGCTGGGTCGAGGTGATTGCCCAGCCCATTGCCATCGAGGACGTGTTGGCCTATCTGCTGGCCGGTTTGGACCTGCCCCTGCCGGAACATCGCCTGTTCGAGATTGGCGGTGCCGACCGGGTCTCGTATGGCGACATCATGCGCGAGTACGCCCGGCAGCGGGGTTTGAAGCGACTCATGCTTCCCGTCCCGGTGCTGACGCCGAAGCTCTCGAGCCTGTGGCTGGGGTTGGTGACGCCGGTCTACGCGCCGGTGGGCCGGATCCTGGTCGACAGCCTGCGGCACGAAACCGTGGTGCGTGATCCGGCCGCGCTGGATGTGTTCCCGGTCCGGCCCCGGGGCATTCGCGAGGCCATTGCCGCGGCGCTGCGCAACGAGGACCACGAATTTGCCCAGACCCGCTGGTCCGACGCGCTCAGCGCGGTGCGACCGCGGCGGGACTGGGGGGAACGCGCTTTGGCAACCGCCTGGTGGACACGCGAACTCTGCAGGTGAACGCTTCACCGGAAGCGGCCTTCCGGCCGATTCAGCGGCTGGGGGTGCGACGGGGTGGTATTACGGGAATGGCCTCTGGCGCTTGCGCGGCTGGCTGGATCTGCTGGTGGGGGCGTCGGGATGCGCCGGGGGCGACGGGATCCGGAGCATCTGGAACCGGGCGATGTGGTGGACTGCTGGCGCGTGGAGTTGATCGAGCCGCCGCAGCGCCTGCGGTTGGCCGCGGAGATGCGGTTGCCGGGGCGGGCCTGGCTTGAGTTCGAGGTGACTCCCGCCGAGGGGGGCCAGGGCTCGGTGATCCGCCAAACCGCGACCTTCGACCCGGTGGGTCTGGCCGGCCTGGCCTACTGGTACGCTCTCTATCCCGTTCACGAGTTGGTGTTCCGCGGGATGCTGCGGGGGATTGCCCGAAACGCCTCCTGAAAAAACGAAACCACGCCGCGGCGGGCGTGGTTTCTCCTTCAGTGTGTGGGTTGGGGTTAACTCGCGAGTTCCTGCGACCAATCACCAAACCGCATATACTCTCGGA
Source organism: Verrucomicrobiota bacterium (assembly GCA_027493615.1). GTDB lineage: Bacteria > Verrucomicrobiota > Verrucomicrobiia > Limisphaerales > J093 > DSVZ01. The sequence continues at coordinate 947 of JAOSKK010000007.1, read as the reverse complement.
TCTTGCGCCGCTCGTACCGGTTCTTCTTGGCCTTGCCGGGACGATCCTCCGTCTGCCGGAACGGATGCTTCGTGCTGCGGATGGTTTCGGTGATCACTGCGAGTGGTTTTGGCATTTGATCTCACCTAGGTTGGGCCCGGGAAGAGACGCACGCCCTCGCCGGCTCGACCGCCGGCTCCTTGGTTCGCGCAGGGCTCTGCATACCCTTGCCCAGGACATTTCGTGCGTATGGACACCGGAACCGGCGCCCACGTTCGAAAAGTGTTACAGCCGGGTGCCGGCGTCCAGCGAAAAGATGAGGCTGGATGGACTGCCGCGTAAGGGACCCTGCTACGCAGTCCTACCGGTGGATGCCGGCGAGCACATCCCGTTCGCCGAGTGGTACCGGCAGCGGTTCCAGCGGCATCGGTTCGTCGTGGTCCAGCCACTCCGCAAACAACCGTTCCAGCTCCGCTCGTGTGCGGGCCCGCCGCGCCGTCGCCAGGAACCGCCCGCTCGCCTCGATGCCCAGGCCTACGAAATTCAGGTGCTTCTTGACCCGCTGCACGTGGGCGCCCTCGTTCAGGTCCGGGCGTCCGGTGGACTCGAACAGCGCGTGCAGATAGGACTGCACATCCCGACCCCGGGGCCGCCACGGCGGCTCGCCGCGCTGGGCCTGGCGGATTTGCGCGAAGATCCAGGGGTTCCGGATCGCGCCGCGACCGATCATCAGGCCGTGGGCACCGGTCTGCCCGAGCACGTCCAGAGCGTGTTCTGCGGAGTACACGTTGCCGTTGGCCAGCACCGGGCAGGGCAGGTGCCGCACTGCTTGGGCGACCAGATCGTACCGGACCGGGCTGCGATAACCGTCGGTCACCGTGCGCCCGTGCACGGTCACCAGATCCAGTCGATGCCGCGCCAACACCGCCAGCAGCTCCTCGAATCGCGCCGGCGAGTCGAAACCCACG
>JAOSKK010000006.1 GCA_027493615.1 Verrucomicrobiota bacterium | reverse complement strand
CTTCTCGGCCGTGGGGAAAGCGGCCGTTGTTCGGGCCGGGGCACGTTGAATGCCGGGCTGGCCTCGACGGGCCTGTTCTACCTCGGAGGGCGGCCTCGACGTGACGTTCACCAGCCCGGACGATGACCTCGACGACATGCCGTTCGATGAGGGCGTGAGCGCCCGGCGCTTCCTGATCTTCCTGGGCGATGAGATCCCGCTGGGCTGGTCCCCGACGTTGGTATCCGCCGGCCGGTAGGGTCCACCCCACCGTGTCCGGGGCCAGTTCGGAACGGTCCGCCGGACCCATGCCCTCGGGGCGGAATGCTGGTGCGTCCAGCTCGGGGACCAGCCCTTGTTCGAGTGGAACACGCCGAAGTGGGCGCTAGCAGGTGGGTTTGAAGGTCCAGCCCCGGATGCTCCACCTCGAGGTGAGCCTGGAGGACGTGGCCAAGATCACCCACCCCATCCTGCGGCGGGCGCTCCGGCCCCTGGGTCCGGCCAACCTGACCGCCAACGGGGACGGCGTGGCCCCGACCTACGCCACCGGCCAGGATGTGGTCCTGGACTGGGACCTGACCAGCGAGGGCCGGGATGAAGCCGAGCCCGAGGAGGACCTGGAATGCCGCGCCGACCAGGCGGTTCTCGAGCTGCGCGCCGGCGGGGTCCTGAAGGCGACGCTCTACGTGAACCGGGCCGGCCCCTACACCCTGACCAACGCGGCCCTGGTCACCGCACTGGGCGCTGAGACCGACTTCACCGTCAGGGCCTACCTCGCCCTGGGCGGCTACCGCAGTCTGGACTACGACACCCTGAACATCTGGAAGACATGAGCACCATCGCCCCCAGCCGATTAAATGATGTCAGCAACGCGGCCTTGTTCCGCGAACTGACCGCCGACAACTTCACCCTCCTGGCCGAGGACATCGCCACGCGGGTGGCCACGTACCAGAACGGCAGCCCGACCACGATCATCGGCCCGCCGACCTCCGGCGCCCGGGTCCTGGCCGAGTTCTGGCGCGATGCCCTGGGTGGGGAATGGCGTTGCACCGGGGCCGGAACGCCGGGTTCGTGGATCCAGATCCGGCCAGCGGCTGTGGCGGCGGACCCCTCGAGCGGCACGATCCCGACCGGCTACCTCATCTGGAACGTGACCGACGGCGCGGTGAAGCGCCACGCGGGGTCCTATTCCTGGGAGATCACCGTCGGCCCGGGTACGTCGGCCAAGATCGGATTTCACGGCGCGACGCCCACGGCGCAGCGGGCCGGAGCCGCCCAGGCTGCCGTCACCTACGCTTCGCAGACCATCAGCGACCCGCCCACGCAGGCCGAAGTGCAGTCACTCAATGACGGCTTGGTTGCCGCCGTTACGCTGTTGAATGAAATTCGGGCCGCACTGATCGCGAAGGGGATCATCAAGGGGTCTTCATAGGGCAAGGGTCCGGGTTGCCCGGCAACGCCGCCGGCACCATCGCCACCGGCGGGCAGTACGGGTGAATTGGGCGAAGTCGCACTTGCCCGCCCATCCAATTCCCCGCTCCGCTGTCCCTCCGCAGGCAAGGCTGGCGCGTCCCGCGCTGCGCCAGCCTGCTCCGGACAGCTCCGCTTGCCGCCTGGTTCACTGACCTGGGGCCAGGACCACGCGGAACCCGTAGCTATTCCCGCTGGGGGAGTAGGAGCCGCGGTACGCCGAACGGCAGTTCAGTCCGTAGCCGTCATGCATGGTCCAGACGCTCCAATAGCCGCCGCCGCGCACACGGTACGAACCCTCGCTCGGCCCCTGTGGGTCAACCACGATCCCGCCGGGATATCCCGGTTGCTCCCAGTCCCAGCCGAACAGGTCTTGACACCACTCCATCACATTCCCGTGCATGTCGTACAAACCCCACGCATTCGGTAGCTTGCTACCCACCGCCTGAGTCCGACCTCCCGAGTTCCCACACCACCACATGTGTTCATCCAATAGCGGGCAATACTCACACCCGTCGTCGCACTCCAGCGCGTCCCCAAAGGAAAACCGCGTCGTTGTCCCCGCTCGGCACGCATACTCCCACTCCGCCTCGGTCGGCAACCGATACCCAAACCCAGTGGGTAGCCGCCCCGCCGCCCGCTCTTGCTCCGTCAACTTCTGGCAGTACGCGACCGCGTCGTCCCCGCTTACACCTTGCACCGGCCGATCCAACTCGCCCGGGTTCTCCACCTGCCCCATGACCGCGAAGTACTCGCCGACCGTCACCTCGTACTTCCCCATCCAAAACCCCTGCGTCAACTCCACCCGCGTTTGCGGACCTTCCCACCCTTGCCGACCCCGCTCGCCTTCGGGGCTCCCCATGGTGAACCTCCCTGGCGGAATCCACACTATGTTCGGGATGGTCTGCACCACCGGCTTGGTCACCTTCACCGCCCGGTAAACATTCCGCGGCGAGGTCGTCGGCAACGGGTCCGTCCACGTTGCGGTCGGCGTGGCCAACTCAATCCACCCCCGCGTCAGCCAGAAATCCCCCTCCACTTCGGCTTTGCTTTCGATCACGTAAGTCGAACCGACCTCGCCGGTGACTCGGATGGCCGGGTGCAGGGCGATCTCCAGCGCCGCCGCCCCGTGACCCAATACGGTCGGACGGCCACCAAAGGTCGGTCCCCAACCCGTGGTCTCCGGCAGGTAATAGACCGTAGCCCGGGGGCATCCGGCGAATACCTCCCCGGCATCTTCTCCAGGGGCATTACCGTAGAAATAGACGCTCCTCAGGCCGCTGCAGCCCGAGAACGCCCCCTGCCCGATGCTGGTGACGCTGTCGGGGATGCTGAGGTTGGTCAGGCCGCTGCAGCCCGAGAACGCCCCCTGCCCGATGTTGGTGACGTTAGCAGGGATTGTGTAGTCACCCCTTCGGCCTCGTGGAAACCAAACAAGCAGCGTCCGCCCCTTGTCGAAGAGGACGCCGTCCAAGCTGCTGTAGGTGGCGTTGTTCGAACCCACCTCGATGCTGTTCAGACCAAGGCAGCCTTCGAACGCCCACCCCCCGATGCTGGTGAGGCTGCCGCCGATCACCACGCTGGTTAAGCCGCTGCACCCGGAGAACGCCGAGGACCCGATGCTGGTGACGCTGTCCGGAATTGTGATGCTGGTCAGGCCGCTGCAGCCAGAGAACGCCGAATCCCCGATCCAGGTGACGCGGTCGGGGATCACCAGGCTGGTCAGGCCGCTGCAGCCGTAGAACGCCGAATCCCCGATCCAGGTGACGCGGTCGGGGATCACCAGGCTGGTTAGGCCGCTGCAGCCGCAGAACGCCTCGCGCCCGATGCTTGTGACGCCTTCCGGGATGGTGAGGTTGGTCAGGCGGGTGCAGCCGTAGAACGCCTGGTCCCCGATACTGGTGACGCGGTCCGGAATCATGATGCTGGTCAGGCCGCGGCAACCGTAGAACGTCCCCTGCCCGATGCTTGTGACGCCTTCCGGGATGGTGAGGTTGCTCAGGCCGGTGCAGCCGTAGAACGCCTGGTCCCCGATACTGGTGACGCGGTCCGGAATCGTGATGCTGGTCAGGCCGCTGCAACCGTAGAACGCCCTGTCCCCGATGCTGGTGACACCGCCGCCCAGCGTGATGCCCCGAAGGCCGGTGCATCCTGAGAAAGTATACCTCTCGATGCTGGTGACACCGCCGGGAACCACAATGCTGGTCAGGCCGGTGCAGGAAGAGAACGCAAACTCCCCAATGCTGGTGACGGTGTTCGGGATCGTGATGCTGGTCAGAGCGACGCAATTCAAGAACGCCCCGCCTCCCACACTGGTGACCGTTTCCGGTATAACGACGGCGGTCAATCGACTGCAGCCGGAAAAGGCCTCGAACTCGATGCTCGTGACAGTTGTGGGTATTGTGTAGCTACCCGTCTTACCCGCGGGATAGGCCTTTAGCTTCGCTCTACTCTTTGTAAACATAATTCCCTCCAGACTGCAATAGACTGGGTGTTCCGCACTGACAATAAACTCATTCAAGGAGGTACAGCCCGCGAACGCTCCCCCGTAGATGGTCGTAACACTGTCGGGGATAGCGATGCTGACAAGCTGAGCACATCCCGCAAAGGCCCAAACACCTATGTGGCTAAGGTTACTGCCAAGCGTGAGGTTCACCAAGCTGCTGCAGCCAGCGAACGCGAAGTTCCGAATGTGCGTAACACTGTCGGGGATGACGATACTGGTCAGTGCGCGGCAGCCGGCAAAAGCTTCTTCGTCAATGTTAGCCAAAGACCTCCCGATCGTCAGGTTCTTCATGCGCGTGCAGTCTTGGAAAGAACGGGGTCCGATTTTCGTGACGCTGTCGGGGATGGTGACGCCGGTCAGGCTGCTGCAGTTCTGGAACGCCCCGAACCCGATGCTGATGACGCTGTTGGGGATCACCACGCTGGTCAGACCAGTGTAGCCGTTAAAGGCCCCGTCCCCGATGCTGGTGACCGGCAGGCCCTGGACGGTGTCCGGGATTGTCACCGCCCCGCCGGGACCGGTGTAGCGCGTGATGGTGACCGAGCCGTTTTCGACCTTGTAGTCGAACTGAGCCTGCACCGCTGAGGGCAGCGTACACAGGAGCAGTGCTAGTTGACCCGCGCGGCGGGCAACGCCCAACCGATTAAGGACTCCGGTCTTCATATACTCTGATCGTGTCGTGCTTGTGGTTGCGTTTCATGCTGGCCGGGCCGGCGACGGCCGACAGGCCCCGCTTCCTACTACTACTTCAACGCCCGGAAAATATTTCACGAGAAGTCGAAGATCCCCGGACCGAGAATTCCCAGTCGCTCGGAGAGCCGTCCATGCTGGTCTTGGCGGGAGGCGGGGAGCGGCGTGACTGCAGGGCCAGCATTCATGGGTCATCGGTCTGGGTTCAGAATGCCAGACGTATCGCACACCAGCGCTGAATCAGCAAGACTTCACTTTGGCCCAAGCACTTCCGGTCCGGCTATTTGCCCCGCCCCCAATGGCTGCCCCCGTCTAAGGCAAAGGAAACAACGGCAAACACATGCGACGGCGGAACTCTGCTGGGGCTCTCGCCAGCCCGAGGCACCGGTCAGGCACTGCCGGAAGCCCCCGGTGACGGCGTTCTATCCCCCCTGACGGGCCACCGGCTTCTCAGGCCGCTCTCGCCACCGCCTTGAACCCGCCCCGGTCCGGCCGTCTCCGGGCGCCAAATTGTTTGGCATTTGTTTGGTTTCATTGCAGAGCATTGCAGAGCTTTTCAAACCATTTCACGGCATTGCAGGAATTCAAGAATCGTGCCAAGTCGGCTGGAAAGCTCCTGAAGGCCAGCGGGATAAGTCCTTGATGATCAACGAAGGTTGGTTGCGGGGGTAGGATTTGAACCTACGACCTTCAGGTTATGAGCCTGAATGTCTGTCTCCTTGTCACCGGGCGGTTCAAAACCAGCCACTGCTGGGCACTTCAAGACCAGCCATTCCGCCCAGCGGCTCGGACCGCGGGCGCCTTCGTGGCTTGGCTGGTACGCCTGCGCCGCCCGAGGCCGGCACCCGGTGGCGCGCACGCGACGGACGATACGCGCGCTCCGATGCCGATCCACCCATCGGGGATTACGGCGCTGGCCATCGATTTCATGGCGCGCTGGGTCAGTGTCAGCGCCGCGGACGCTGCCTTCAACACAGACCGACGGTGCACCGCCGCACTGAGGGACGACGGAGTGATCGGGCTGCCGTTCCAGCAGGCGTTGGCGGACGGGGCGAACCAGCGCCACTTTGGAGGCATGCAGACGACTGCGACCGAGATCACGATCCGACGGGCCGGGGAACGCGGCCAGGCCGACCACGGCTGGCTGCAGTCCCACCACACGTTCTCCTTCGCCGATTACCACGACCCGGCGCACATGGGCTTCCGCGCGTTGCGCGTCATCAACGACGATTGGATCGCCCCCGGCCAGGGCTTTGGCACGCACCCGCATCGGGACATGGAGATCTTCAGCTATGTGCTCTCAGGGACCATCGAGCACCGGGACAGCCTGGGGAACGGGCGACAATTGAAGCCCGGCCAGATCCAACTGATGAGCGCGGGTCGCGGCGTCACGCACAGCGAGTTCAACCCGTCCGCCACCGAGCCGCTGCGGCTGTTGCAGGTCTGGATCCGGCCGCGCGAGCGCGGTTTGACACCCAGTTACACCGAGTGGCATCCGCGGCCGGAGCATGCCCGGCTCGCCAAAGTGCTCGTCATCTCGCCCGACGGACGCGACGGTTCGGCCACCATCCACCAGGACGCCGAGGTCTACCGGCTGCGACTCGGCCCGGGCGGAACCGTGACGCACGACCTGCGACCGGGTCGGGGCGTTTGGGTGCAGGTGGCCGAAGGCGCGCTGAACTTCCAGGGCGTGCCGCTGGCGACCGGCGACGGGGCGAGCACCGAGTCGCCGGGAACGTTGCGGCTTGCAGGGTCGCCATCCGCCGAGGCGCTGCTGTTCGATCTCGGCTGACGCTGCGTCACCCTGCCGGGAACGAAGCGCCCTTCGCCCTTCGGACTTCGCCCTTTCCGCTCCCCCTTCGCCGCGCGCGGGCGGTGGGGGCTCTGCGGCTACGGCGTGCTTTCCCGGAAAGGCGCCAGCCAGTTGGTGACGGCCCCCAGCGGATGAAGTTCGTGCGGAATGGCAGAGCTCCGCGGACGTGCGTAAAGTCGAAATCCTCGACGGCGCAGGCGGCCAGGGTGCCGGCGATGCCATACAGCTCCGTGAGGTTGCCCCGGTCGGCCGGATGCAGCCGGTTGGTGAGGAGGATGACGGTCGTACGCGAAAACGGATCGATCCAGAGCAGCACGCCGGTCCAGCCGGTGTGGCCGTACGAACCGAGCGGAAACAGCAACCCCCGCGGCCGGCTGTACCCGCTGTCGATGTCCCATCCCAGACCGCGTCGCTCGGTGATCTGACCGGGCGTCTGCACGCTCGTCATCTGCCGGACGGTCTCGGGGCGAAGCACGCGGACCCCCTCCAGCCCGCCGTTGTTCAACATCATCCGCGCAAACCGGGCAAGGTCGGCGGCGGTGGTGAACAGGCCCGCGTGTCCCGCGACGCCTCCCATGCGTCGGGCGGTGGGGTCCTGCACGATCCCGCGCAGGAAACCCTCGTCGGTCCGCTGCGTTGGGGCGGTCCGCGACCGGAGAGCGGGCGGCGGTCGAAACGCGGTGTCGTGCATCGCCAGCGGCTGGAAGATCTCGCGCGCCGCGAACTCGTCGAGGGGTTGCCCGGCCACGCGCCGGACGATCTCACCCAGCAGCAGGAAGTTCACATCACAGTAGTGGCAGGCCGTCCCGGGCTTGCCGACGGGCCGCTGCCGCAACGCCACCGCCATCCCCGCGGCGTAGTCTCCGAAGTCGGCCCCGCTGATCCCCACCCGCAGGCCGGAGGTGTGCGTCAGCAGGTGTCGGACGGTGATGGAGCCTCGTCCCTCTCCGTCGAACTCCGGCAGAAATCGGCGCACCGGCGCATCGAGTTGCACCTGCCCACGTTCGACGAGGAGGAGCACGGCGGGCGTGGTGGCGACGACTTTGGTCAACGACGCCACGTCGAACACCGTGTCCATCGTCATGGCCTCCGCCGCCGGTTCGACGGCGCGCTGGCCGTAGGCCCGCTGGTAGGTCAGGCCGTCATGTTCGATCCACAGGGCGGCCCCGGGACATTTCCCCGCGGCGATGGTCTCTTCGATGGCCTGGTCGAGTCTGACCAAGGCGTCGAGTCGCCACCCGGCCGACACCGCCCAAGGCGTCAGGACCAGCGCCAGGCAGGCCAGATGGCGCCCGACTGTGCGGGCTGCTCCTCCGCCCCGCACCGGAGAAAATCGCATGCTCACAGGAAAGACCGCCGGGTGATTGGTATCGGGTCTTTGTGCCCTCGCCACGGCAGCCGGTTCCGAGTCAAGCGGTCGCGCGCGACCGGGTCAAGGCCCCCCGACGGTGAGGCTGTCGCGCCGCGTGGGGGGAAGGGACCACCATTCCCGGCCCTTGGCGCGCAAATGGCACACCCACTGTAGGCGCCGACGTCAGGAGGCGTTGCGGGCCAGGAACCAAACCCAACGCCTCCTGACGTCGGCGCCGCCGGTCCGGTCCACACTTGCCCGAGCGAGGTGTCGGAAGTCGGCCCGACCCCGGGCTCACAGGCGGAATGAACCCACCCGCGCTGATGATAAGCCGGTATACTTAATATTTTTTAGGATAATCCTTGACGCGAGGGAGCAGTTGAGGCGGGGTGTGCGGGGACTAAGGAATGGGTGCTGGGCAGAACCAAGACGCCAGACTTTCATGAAGACGCACGCTTTGGGTGAGACTCCACGGTGGGGCCGCGCCCGTCGGTTGGTACCGTTCCTGGCCTGGGGCGGCCTTTTGGGCCTGCTGTCCGGTGCCTGGGCTGCGCCCGTCGCCACGCCCCGACTGGAGGGCTGGCAGAACCTGACCGGGGGGTGGGGGCCGGTGGTGCAGGCAGCCAACGCGCGCTACGGCGAAGACCGCGTCGTCCCGGTCCGGTGGGTCGGATCCCTCAAGGCGGGCTCGAGCCACACGCTCGTGCTGAAGTACGATTTCAACCGGGGCGGCCGCGGCGTGTTCATCGATGCTCTGGCCTCGCCCGACGCCACCGAGAAGGCCGTGGACCTCACCCGGGGCCTCGACGTGGCCACACCACCCTTGGCCTGGGCGATTCCCGTCGATGTCACGCTCCCTCCCGACATCCCGCGCCCGGGTTCCCTGCAGACCTGGAATGTCCAAGCCCTCGAGTGGGGCGGCTACGGCGGGACCGACGGGGTTCGGACGCTGGCGCTCCGGTTCACCGTCGCCGGCAGCCGCGGCAACGCGACCGTGGTGATCGCGTGGGGCGCGCATCTCGCCAGCGAACGGGTGTGGGGGCCCGGCAACGGCGCTCTGCAGTACCCGGGCGCTTCGCGGAAGGCCTATGCCAGCCTGAACGGCGGCGCGGACCTGAACGTGGCCATCAATCCCGATGCCCTCCAGGCCACGGCCGACCTGGCCCTCAACTTGAGCGGCCCGGCCCAAGCGCGGGTCGGCGACGAAGTGCTTTACACCATCGAGGTCGCGAACGCCGGGCCGAACGTGGCCGTTGACACGCGGGTGACGGACGTGCTCCCGGTCGGTACCACGCGGGTCGGCGTGGCGGCGAGCGACGGAACCCTGCTCGCGACGGACCCGGTGGTGGTGTCCCTTGGCGACCTGGCGCCCGGCGCTGGGGCGACGCTGACGATCACGGCGCTGGTGGGAGAGGGTGCCGTCGGTGAGGCGCAAAACACGGCTTGGGTTAGTTCGGCAACCACGGATCCGGTGTTGGCGAACAACTCGGCGTCGGTGATCACGCGGGTCGAGGACGTGGACCGACAGCCCCCGGCCCTCCTCTGTCCCGGCGATCGGGAACAGGATGCCGATCCCGAACTCTGCGGCGCGCGGGTGGACTTCGAGGTCAGCGCGGTTGACGAGGAGTCGGCCGTGACGCTCGTGGTGACGCCGGGGTCGGGGAGCCTGTTTCCGATTGGCACGACCGTGGTGACCGCGACTGCGACCGACGCGAGCGGCAACGTCTCGGAATGCACCTTCCACGTCACGGTGCGGGATGAGGCAAACGAGTCGTGGCCCGGCGCGCGCCGACTGACGCTGACCGATCATCCCGATCTGCCCGGGCCGCGGTCCGCCTTCGCCCGACAATGCCTGACCCGCTTCGACCAGTCCCGCTGGTACCGGTTCCGGGTCGAGCCCGGGAGCACGCTGGTGGTGACGCTGACCGAACTGGCGGCCAACTACGATTTGGTGGTGTTCAAGGACGTCGCGGAAACCTACGCGCGCCTGCTGGCCGAGCCGGATCCCGGATGGCTGAGCGCCGCCTTCGCCCCCGATGCGTTCAGCCCGGCGGCGTTTTCGGCCGATGCCCTCAGCCCGGCGGCATTTTCGCCGGCCGCGTTCAGCCCGGCCGCGTTCAGCCCGGCCGCGTTTTCGCCGGCGGCGTTCAGTCCCGCGGCTTTCTCGCCGGCGGCCTTCTCGCCCGCGGCGTTCAGTCCGGACGCCTATGCGCCGGCGGCGTTTTCGCCGGCTGCGTTCAGCCCGGCCGCCTTCTCGCCCGCGGCGTTTTCGCCGGCGGCCTTCAGCCCCGACATGTTCGCTCCGGCGGCCTTTTCCGACGCCCAGGCGCAGAGTGTGATCGGGGTGTCGGCGTTTGACGGCACGGCGGGGGAAGGCGTGATCGTGCGGACCTGGGACAGCACGGGGGAATTTTACGTGCGGGTGCGTGGGCGCAACGGCGTGTTCCAGCGCGGGGCACCGTTCCGGCTCGACGTGTATCTGTACCCGGGCACTTGCGGCGCCCTCGCGCTCGAGCCGGTCGACGCCCAGGGCGTCCCATTGCCGCCTGCCGCGAACGTGGTTGCCGGAGATTATCGGACCTTGATCTTGACCGACCCGGCGCGGATGCGGGACGACGGGCATCTGGGCTCGATGGCCGAGCGACTGCAGGCGCTGGCGGCGCGGCCGGAGGTGCGGGGCGTGATCGTCGACCTGGGTCTCGACCCGCGCGTCGCTTTCTTCCAAGCGCAGGCGGACGGCAAGCTGGATTGTCCCACGGCCAAGAACCTGGTCGCCGCCGAGATCAAGCGCGTGGTGGACGACTGGCGGGCGGCGAACCCTGCGCTCGAACACATCGTGCTGGTGGGAGGTGACGCCGTGATCCCGTTCTTCCGCTACCCCCGACCAGGCGTTGCTCGGGCCGGAACGGAATTACGTGCCACCCGTCCGGGATGCCTCCGCCTCGCAGGCCAGCCTGCGCCTGAACTACGTCCTGGGGCAGGACGCCTATGGGGCCCGTTGCGCGCTGCCCCGCGGCGCGTCCCGCCTGCCGCTTCCCGGCCCGGCCGTGGGGCGTCTGGTCGAAGAACCGGCCGAAGTCGCCGGCATGATCGAGGCGTATCTCGACACGGCGGGCGGCGTAGTCGCTGCGCCTTCCGCCGCGCTGGTGACCGGGTACGATTTCCTGGTCGACGCCGCAGAAGCCGTGCGCGACGAACTGGCGGCGGGTCTGGGACGGCCGGTGGACACGCTGATCACGCCCGCGGACAAGGCCCCGGCCGAGGGTTGGACGGCGGACCAGTTGCGCGACGTGCTGTTCACTTCGCGGCACGACCTGGTCTTCCTGGCGGGGCACTTCAGCGCGTTCGGGGCGCTGGCCGCCGATTACCGCACGCATGTCGCCGCGACGGAATTGCTCACGGCGGCGGTGGATTTCCGGCACACGATCCTCGTGAGTGCGGGCTGCCACTCGGGTACAACGCCGTGGACGGCGACGGGATCGCGTTTGTCACCCCGGAGCCGGACTGGGCGCAGGCGTGCGCGCGCCGGCAGATCACGTTGCTGGCCGGCACCGGCTATCAGTATGGCGACACGGAGTTCATCGAGTACAGCGAGCGGCTCTACCTCGAGTTCTTCCGTGAACTGCGTCGCGGCACGGGGCCGGTCCCGGTGGGTCGGGCACTCCTGCGGGCCAAGGAACGGTACCTGGCCACGACGCCGACTCTGCGCGGCCTGCATGAGAAGGCCTTTCTCCAGGCCAGCCTGTTTGGGCTGCCGATGTTGGCGATCGGTTTCCCAGCCCAACGCCTCGAGGCGGGTGCGGACTTGGAAGCACCGGTGGTCGCCGGGGCGGCGATTTACGAAACGCCGCCCGGGAGTGTCCTCGGTCTGGCCCGCGCCGACATCGAGGTGATTCCCACGTTCTCGCCGCCGCGCCAGCTTGAACTGACCGACTTCGAGGGGGGCGGCCGGGTGACCGCGACGTATTTCGAGGGGCGTGACGGCCTGCTCAGCAATCCGGCCGAACCGGTCCTCCCGCTCGAGGTGCGGAACGTGACGCTCAGCGACACCGTGCTGCGCGGGGTCGGCTTCCGCGGTGCGGCGTACGAGGACTTGGAGGACATCCTTCCTCTGACCGGAGCGGCCACGACGGAGATCCGCGGCGTCCACATCGGCTTTCCCTCGGAGGTCTTCTTCCCGGTGCAACCCTGGACGGTGAACTACTTCCCGGCGTTGTGCGCCGCGGAGGGCGGGATCACCCGGCTGGCCATCGCCGCCGCTCAGTTCCGGGCCGGATCGGCCTCCGCCGTCACGGGCACGCTGCGACGGTTTCAGCACCTGAACTTCCGCCTGTTCTACAGCGACAATCTGAACACCTATCCCGCCGACGGGATCAGCACACCGGGTCGCTCCGGACCGCCGTCCCTCAGCGGTGTTTTCGGGCGGATCGACGGGGACACGGTCCATTTCTCCGCCCGCGCGGTCGGCAACCCGTCGGCGGGTGTACAGGAGGTGTGGGTCACTTACACGGCCACTCAGGGGCCGCGGGCCGGTCGCTGGCAATCCCTGGACCTGACGCAAAGTGACGAGGACTCGACCCTCTGGGTGGGGCAACTCCCGCTGGGGGGTGAGGTCGCGCCGCAAGACATCCGTTACGTGGTGCAGGCCGTCAGCGGGGTGGGCCTGGTGGCCCTCCACACCCGCCAGGGGCGCTACCACATCCCCGGATTCCTGGATGGCTGGGACGACGCCAGCGCGGCGCCGACCGTGGTGGCGCTCGAGAACCCGCCCGCGACGGCGGTGTTTGGGGCGCGCTTGACGCTCACGGCCCGGCTGACGGCGAACGATGTGCCCCTGGAAGGGCTGGGCCTGTTGTTTCAGATCGCCGACCAACAAGCCTTCGCCCGCACCGGCACCGGAGCCGCCGCGGGCATCGCAACGGTCATCATGGACCTTGCCACTGTCCCCGGCCAACACGAGATCAAGGTCACGTATCCCGGGGGTTTTGGCCTGGCGCCGAGTTGGGTGGCGGCTCCGCTCACCCTCCTGCCCGCAACGACGCGGATCGAGTTTGCTCCCCCGGATCCGGTGGTCGGCGCCGCGAATCCGGAGTACGTGACGGCGACCCTCCGGAACGGGTCCGGCTTCCCGATCCCGGAACGGACGCTCCTGTTCGTCGTGGAAGGCGGTGGGGTCGTGCTCGTCCGTCCCGTCATCACGGATTACGCCGGGCGGGCAACGCTGGGGGAATCTCGGGCTCGGCACGGGCACCTACGCGGTCACGGCTCACTTCGCCACGCGGGTCGGTAATCTTCCGGGCAGCGGAGCCGTCGTGGACTTGACCGACCCGCGCTATGTCCCGGTCAGCGCCACCACCCACCTGACGGTCGATGCCGACCCGCCGGTGGTGACCAGCCTCAGCGTCAGTCCCAGCCTGCTGCGAGTTCCCAACCACAAGATGGTTTCGGTCAAGGTGGCCGTCATTGCCACGGATCCCGCGGGTGCGGCCGTCTCGCGGATGGTGCGCATCACCAGCAGCGAGCCCGAGAACGGGCTTGGGGACGGCGATGCGGAGCCGGACTGGGAGATTACGGGCCAACTCACGGCCCTGCTCCGCGCCGAACGCGCCCAGAACGGGCCGGGGCGGACTTACACACTGTTCGTCGAGACCTCGGATCCGTTGGCCAACCGGCGTAGAGACACGGTGACGGTGTTCGTGCCCAAATGACGCGGCGGCGCGCTCAGCCGCGCCAGGCCCAGCGGAGCATTTCGCGCAGCCGCGGCGGCTTGCCCTGCATCAGCAAGGCCGACGCGGAAGATGCGTGCGCCGGCGAGGAGCACGAGGGTGGTGAAGCCGCAAACGCCGATCAGCCCCAGCGCCGGCTGCCAGAGCGGCACGCCTGCCGGGGTGGCCTGGCGCATGAGCATCAGGACCGGCGTGAACGGGGGAATCAGCGAGGTCACCACCGCGAACGTACTGTTCGGCTCCCGCAGAATCGGGCCGAGCAGGAACATCGGGATGAGGATCGGGAGGATCGAAGGCAGCGTGAGGTTCTGCGCGTCCCGCTGATCGTTGCAGGCCGCACCGAGAGCGACCGCGTTGCCGCCCGTCATCAGGATGGCCAGGACCACGTAGACCAGGAACCACGGCAGCAAATGGAGGGGGGCCACACCGGCGATGCCCATTTGGAACAGGGCGAACAACGCGCCGCCCAGGTAAACGACGCAGCCGGTCAAAGCCACGCCCAGGGCCCCCAGGAGTTTGCCGGCCATGATCTCGAGCGGCGTCGCACAGCCCAGCAGCACCTCGACGATCCGCTGCGACTTCTCGGCCATCACCGCGCCCAGGAGGGGAGACGCCCCCATCATCACCATGATCCACATGAGGATCACCGAGGCGAGGGGGCCGCGATGGCCTCGGCTTCGCTGCTCCGCCGGGCCGCGCCGACACCTCCGGTCGCCGGGTCTGCGCTGAACAGGCCCATCGGTTCCACCGACTGCCAGTTGAAGATGTCACGGACCCGCTCCTCCTCGAGACCGGCGGCCGCCAGTCGCAAGCGCTGGATCTCCTTGTTCAACGGCGGCTCGAACCACCGCCGGATGTCGTCGAGCGCCGCCCCTTTGGCGTGATAGCTCACCCGGGCCAGCTCGCGGTTGGTGCCAGGGCTCAGAACCTCCGGCCCAATCTCGACGAAGGCATGGAGTTCGCCGCGCCGGACGCGATCCGACAACGCCAGTCGCTGCGCGGCCAGCTCGTCGGGAGCGGGCGTGAGGAGCTCCAGCACATAGGCCGGCTTGATCTTCTTGCCGGTCTTCGTGTCCTGCACTTCCTTCTCGGTACGCGCCTCGGCGGCGGCCACCAGCGCGGCGCCCAAACCTCCGGCGCGGTCCACCACCGCAATCCGTTTGTCGGTGACATCCACCTGCCCCCGCAGCGCGATCGCGGCGATGAGGCCCCCGCACATGAGGACGGGCGCAACGAGCAGGCCGATGAGAAACCCCTTCGTCTTCACGGCGGCCAGGTACTCGCGTCGGGCGAGCGTCAAACACCTATTCATGGGACGCCTCCTGTGTTTCGGGGCGGGCGATGCGGACGAAGATGTCGTGCAGCGAGGGTTTGGTGATCTCGAAGCTGCGCAGGCGCGTGCGGTGGATCAGTTCGGTGAGAACCGCCTGGGGTCGGCGCCCGGCTCGAGGCGGAGTTCCTTGAGATTCCCGCTATCCTCGACGCGGGTCACGCCCGGCAACGAGGCCGGCAGCGGGTGGCCGGATTCCACGCTGACGCGCACGGTGTCCAGCGCGTAGCGGTCCTGGATGGTGGTGAGCGTGCCGTCCAGCACCTTGCGCCCGCGGAAGATCATGAAGATGAAATCGCACAGGCGCTCGGCCATGGCCATGTCATGCGTGCTGAAGACCACCGTGGCGCCGCCCGCACGGAGGTCGAGCACGGCCCGGCGGAGCACGTCGGTGTTGACCGGGTCGAGACCCGAGAACGGTTCGTCGAGGACCAGCAGCTTTGGCTCACCCAGCACCGCGGCGATGAACTGGACCTTCTGGGCCATGCCTTTGCTGAGGGTTTCGATCTTGCGCTCGGCGCAGCCGGTCAGCTCGAACCGCTCCAGCCAGGTGTCCACATCCGGGCGGCGGGCCTGGCCGCTTCGCAACTCGCCGAGGAACCAGAGGAACTCACGCACCTTCATCCGGGGATAGAGACCGCGTTCCTCGGGCAGGTACCCGACGCGGGCATCGCGCGAGCCGTGCGGGTGCTCGCCGAACAGCCGGATTTCCCCGGCATCCGGGCGGAAGATGTTCAGGACCATCCGCAGCGTCGTGGTCTTGCCGGAGCCATTCGGGCCGATGAAGCCGTAGATGCTGCCCGCGGGGACGTGGAGCGACAGGTCGTCCACGGCGAGTGTGGTGCCGAACGTCTTGGTGACGTGGTCAAGTTCGACGGCGTTCACAATCACGAGTTTGGCCGCGCCGTTCCGGGGGCGACGCCGGCGTGGCCTGTTCCCCGGCATGCCCTGGACGAACGTGCCGCTTTCCAAGTCATGGTTGGTTGGCGGGAGCGGGTGGTACCACCGGCTGCGTCCAGGCCTGTTCGCACTCCCCCTCGACAAACGGGTTCTCCTTCAGCCGCGAGGAGTGGATCCGGGCGCGAATGTAAAGCTCGTCGCCGGTGAACGCGTAGGTGGCCTGGTCCGCCTCGACCTCCTGGAGCACGCGTCCGATCTCCTCGCGGTACTCCATCGTCCCAGGCAGGGGGTGGTCGCCGTTCCGCGCGTACCAATCCACGACCAACTCGGGGAACTGATCCCCGTCGCGCCACAGCCAGTGGGTGTGGAGATTACCTTCCCACCAACGGTAGCCCTCCGCCGCGGAGCCGCGCGTGTCGGGGGCGGTGCCCGGCGGCAGGGGCTGGGCTGTGACCGACAGGAGCGCCAGCCGGGGCGAAAGCCCACACGGCGCATTCAAGACCGGCCGTGGGATGTGCATGCCGTCCATTGTAGCGGCGGTTTCCCACCTCGCGAAGCCCAAACACGCCGTGGGTGAGGGGATGGGGAGATGGATTCAGAGGCTGCCGGGGGCCGTGCCCGTCGATGCCAGCAGATCCCGTTTTGGCTCGAACGACTGGGAACGCCAAGGTTTGACCGGGTGTGGGCACATCTCGCCTGTTAGACCCGCCCCCGGAACAGTCCACCCTCCTGCCCAATCTGCGGTCGCTTTGAATCTGCGGGACCACTCCCCGCACCTTTCATCCCACCGATTCAGAGCCCCCGCCGATGGAACCCGACTCGAACCCATCCCCGGAATCGTCCACCCTCTCGCCCCATCTGCGGTCGCTTTGAATCTGCGGGACCACTCCCCGGATCTTCCTCCCGCCGATTCAGAGCCCCCGCCGATGGAATCCCCCTCGAACCCGTCCCCGGAATCGTCCACCCTCTCGCCCAATCTGCGGTCGCTCTGAATCTGCGGGGCCATTCCCCGGACCTTTCACCCCACCGATTCAGAGCCCCCGCCGATGGAACCTCCCTCGAACCCGTCCCCGGAACAGTCCACCCTCTCGACCAATCTGCGGTCGCTCTGAATCTGCGGGGCCATCCCCACGTTTTCACCCCGCCGATTCAGAGCCCCCGCCGATGGAACCTCCCTCAAACCCGCCCCCGGAACAGTCCGACCTGTCGCCCAATCTGCGGTCGCTTTGAATCTGCGGGGCCATTCCCCGGACCTTTCATCCCGCCGATTCAGAGCCCCCGCCGATGGAACCTCCCTCAAACCCGCCCCCGCTACAGTCCACCCTCTCGCCCCATCTGCGGTCGCTCTGAATCTGCGGGGCCATCCCCACGCTTTCACCCCGCCGATTCAGAGCCCCCGCCGATGGAACCTTCCTCGAACCCGTCCCCGGAACAGTCCACCCTCTCGCCCCATCTGCGGTCGCTTTGCATCTGCGGGACCACTCCCCGTACCTTTCATCCCGCCGATTCAGAGCCCCCGCCGATGGAACCTCCCTCAAACCCGCCCCGCTACAATCCACCCCGCCTCCCCAATCTGCGGTCGCTCTGAATCTGCGGGGCCATTCCCCGGACCTTTCACCCCACCGATTCAGAGCCCCCGCCGATGGAACCCGACTCGAACCCATCCCCGGAATCGTCCACCCTCTCGCCCCATCTGCGGTCGCTTTGAATCTGCGGGACCACTCCCCGTACCTTTCATCCCGCCGATTCAGAGCCCCCGCCGATGGAACCTCCCCGAACCCGCCCCGGAACAGTCCGACCTCTCTCCCAATCTGCGGTCGCTCTGAATCTGCGGGGCCATCCCCACGTTTTCACCCCGCCGATTCAGAGCCCCCGCCGATGGAACCTCCCTCAAACCCGCCCCCGCTACAATCCACCCGCCTCCCCAATCTGCGGTCGCTCTGAATCTGCGGGGCCATTCCCCGGACCTTTCACCCCACCGATTCAGAGCCCCCGCCGATGGAACCCGACTCGAACCCATCCCCGGAATCGTCCACCCTCTCGCCCCATCTGCGGTCGCTTTGAATCTGCGGGGCCATTTCCCGGACCTTTCATCCCGCCGATTCAGAGCCCCCGCCGATGGAACCTCCCCGAACCCGCCCCGGAATCGTCCACCCTCTCGCCCAATCTGCGGTCGCTTTGAATCTGCGGGGCCATCCCCACGCTTTCACCCCGCCGATTCAGAGCCCCCGCCGATGAAACCTGCCTCGAACCCGTCCCCGGAACAGTCCACCCTCTCGCCCCATCTGCGGTCGCTTTGCATCTGCGGGACCACTCCCCGTACCTTTCATCCCGCCGATTCAGAGCCCCCGCCGATGGAATCCCCCTCGAACCTGTCCCCGGAATCGTCCACCCTCTCGCCCCATCTGCGGTCGCTTTGAATCTGCGGGGCCATTCCCCGGACCTTTCATCCCGCCGATTCAGAGCCCCCGCCGATGGAACCTCCCCGAACCCGTCCCCGGAACAGTCCACCCTCTCGCCCCATCTGCGGTCGCTTTGAATCTGCGGGGCCATCCCCACGCTTTCACCCCGCCGATTCAGAGCCCCCGCCGATGAAACCTGCCTCGAACCCGTCCCCGGAACAGTCCACCCTCTCGCCCAATCTGCGGTCGCTTTGAATCTGCGGGATCACCCCCGCACCTTTCATCCCGCCGATTCAGAGCCCCCGCCGATGGAACCTCCCTCAAACCCGCCCCCGCTACAGTCCACCCTCTCGCCCCATCTGCGGTCGCTTTGAATCTACGGGACCATCCCCCGTACCGTTCACCCCACCGATTCAGAGGCCCCGCCGATGGAATCTCCCTCGAACCCGTCCCCGGAACAGTCCACCCTCTCGCCCCATCTGCGGTCGCTTTGAATCTGCGGGATCACCCCCCGCACCTTTCATCCCACCGAGGCTGAGGGTAGCCGGCCTACAGGAGGGGCGGGTGTTGGGGAGGCGACCGCAACGCACCGACTGCGTACCTCACTGCGAGGGGCTACTCCGGCACCGCGGCCAGGGCGAGGCGCAGGCGCGCCATCTCGGTCCGGGTAGGCGGTCGGAGCGGCGAGCGCGGCGGGCCGACCGGGCGGCCGAGCAGGGCGCAGGCGGCCTTCACGAACTGGGTGTACTTCCCTCCGCCTTCCATCAGCTCCAGCGTGGGGAGCAGCGTGAAGAAGAGCCGGCGGGCGGCGGCGAGATCCCCTTGTTCCACGGCAAGCTGGAAGAGGCGGACGTGGGCTTTCGGGAGGGCGTTGACGACGCCGCCCACCCAGCCGACGGCGCCGACGAGCAGGCTTTCGAGGGCGATAGTGTCGCAGCCGCAGAAGATCCCGAGCCGGTCGCCGCAGCGGCGGAGGAGTTCGGTGAGGCGCGCCATCTGGCCGGTGCTCTCCTTGACGTACCGGACATGTGCAAGCCCGGCGCAGCGCTCGAGGAAATCGGGTGTCATATCCACACCGGTGCGGCCGGGGTAGTTGTAGAGCATGATGGGCAGGCCGGTGGCGCGGTCGATGGCGCGGAAGTGGACGAACAGTTCGTCGAGGCTGGGCAGCGAGTAGTAGGGCGGAGCGAGCATGATGCCCGCGGCGCCGAGAGTCTCGGCTTCGCGGGAGAAGGCGATGACGTCGCGGGTGGACCCGGCGTTGGTGCCGGCGAGGACGGGGACGCGACCGGCGGCGGCGCGGAGCGTGGTGGTGAGGACGGCGCGGCGTTCGGCGGGGTTGAGCGCGTAGTACTCGCCGGTGCTCCCGAGGGGATCAGCCCGTGCACGCCGGCGCCGATAAGGTGCTCGACCACGACTTCAAGCTGGTCGCAGGCCACTTCCTGGCTGGAAGTCATCGGGGTGACCAGCGCGGCGAACACGCCGTGGAGGGATGTGGGCGACGCGGCAGGCGAGACGCCTGCACCACAGGGTTGAGGGAGACCCTTGACCCCCGAGGTCATGGAGCGACCGGGGTGAATGCCCCTTCGGCCTTCTGCACTCTTCCTTCTGCGTTCTGGGAGCGGGGAGGGGGTTTTCACGTGAGCTGGAGCCAGATGGTTTTGAGTTCGGTGTACTGCTCGTGGGCGCGGAGGGATTTGTCGCGGCCGACGAAGCCGGATTGTTTGAAACCGCCGAACGGCGTGGTGATGTCTCCTTCGGAGAAGCAGTTGATCGAGACGGTCCCGGCGCGAAGGGCGCGGGCGAGGCGGTGGGCGGCGTTGACGTCGCGGGTATGAAGAGACGCGGCGAGGCCGTACGGGGTGTCATTGGCCAGCGCCACGGCCTCGGCTTCGTCGGCTACGGACAGGACCGAAAGGACAGGGCCGAAGATCTCTTCGCGCGCGATTCGCATGCGGTTGTTCACCTGGTCGAAGAGGGTGAGTTCGACAAAGTGCCCGCCGCTTTCCTGGCGGATCTGGTTGCCCCCGAAGACGAGCCGGGCGCCTTCTTGCCGGCCGGCGGCGATGTAGCCGAGCACCTTGCGCAGGTGGGCGGCTTCGATGAGGGCACCGACGCGGGTGGCGGGGTCGAGCGGATCGCCGACAGTCCAGGTGCGGGCCAGGGCGGCGATCTTGTCGAGCAGCGGTTCCCGGAGCGGTTCGGCCACCAGCAGGCGCGAGCCGCAACTGCAGTTCTCGCCCATGTTCCAGAAGGCGGCGGCGACGGCGTGCTGGGCGACGGTGTCGAGGTCCGGGGCGTCGGCGAGGACGATCTGCGGGCTCTTCCCGCCGCATTCGAGGGTGATGCGTTTGAGGTTGGATTCGGCGGCGTAGCGGAGGAAGAGGCGGCCGACCTCGGTCGAGCCGGTGAAGGCGACGAGGTCCACGTCCGGGTGCCGGCCCAGGGCCTGGCCGGCGGTCTCGCCGAACCCGGGCACGACGTTGAAGACACCGGGGGAAGGCCGGCTTCGGCCGCCAGTTCCGCGAGGCGCAGGGCGCTCAAGGAGGTTTGCTCGGCGGGCTTGAGGATGACGCTGTTGCCGGCGGCCAGGGCGGGACCGATCTTCCACGCGGCCATCTGGATGGGGAAGTTCCAGGGAATGACGGCGCCGACGACGCCGAGGGGTTCGCGGACGATCCAGGCGAAGTGCTCGGGGCCGGTGGGCGCGACCTGGTCGTAGAGTTTGTCGATGGCCTCGGCGTGGAAGCGCAGGCAGGCCACGGTGTCGGGCAGGTCGAGCGTGGCGCAATCGGAGATCGGCTTGCCGGCTTCGAGCGTGTCGAGGAGCGCCAGTTCGCCGGCGTGGGCTTCGACGCGGTCGGCGAACCGAAGGAGGACTTGCTTGCGTTCGGCGGGGCGGAGCCGGGCCCAGCGGCCATCCTGGAAGGCGCGGCGGGCAGCCCGGACGGCGCGGTCGATGTCTTCGGCATCACCGGCGGCGATGTGGGCGAGGATCCGGCCGTTGGCGGGGTTCTCGGTGGGGAAGGTGCGGCCGCTGGCGGCGGGGACGAAGGCGCCGTCGATGAAGGTCTGGGTGCGGAACTGGAGTTTCGCGACGGCTTCGGCGAGGTGGGCAGGGTCGAGTTTCAGGGTCATGGCGGTGCGGGGTTGGGTCCGGGGTCAGCGGTCGAAGGTGGCAGGGCGAGGGCGGCGAGGGGAACCGGGTGGATCGGGGGCGCGCGGACGGCAATTCCCAGCCGTAGAGGAAACGCGTGGCGGCACCGCAGAGGCGGCCCTGGCAGGGGCCCATGCCACAGCGCGTGTGGAGCTTGGCCTCGGTCCAGCTCCGGCAGTGGACGAGTTCGCGGTGCGGCACATCTTCACAACGGCACACGAGCGTGTCAGGCGCGGCCAGGTTCTTCAATTCCGCGCGTAAGACGAAAGCGTGGGCGAGGGCGTCGGCGAAGCGCTGATGCCGGAGGCGGGCGGCTTGAAGCCGGGCGACCTCCTCCTCCCGTTCGGCGGCGGCAAACCCGGCGAGCTGGCCTTCGACCAGGGCGCGTTCGGCGCCGCCGATGCCGGTGGGTTCGCCGGCGCAGAAGACGCCCGGGACCGAGGTTTCCTGGCGGTGATCGACGCGCACACCGGTCGGGTTGAGGTGGCAGCCGAGGAGTTGGGCGAGTTCGAGGTTCGGCACGAGCCCGAAGCCGCAGGCCAGGTAGTCGCAACGGTCGGTCCAGCGCCGGCGTCCGTCGGTGAGAACGACCGCTTCGACGGCGTCACCGCCCTGGGCGGCGACCGGCCAGCAACCGGTCTGGTAAGGGACCCTCAGCAGCCGGGCCCTGTAAATGAGGCCCTGCCAAAACTTGGCGGGCGCGAGCCGCGGCAGGGTCAGACCGAAGCGAAGCAGGCTTGCCAGGTCCGCCTGCTCGACGACGCGGACCACGCGGGCACCGTGCTGGCGGAGTTCCGCCGCAACGGCCAGGAGCAGCGGTCCACTGCCGGCGACGACCACGCGCTTCCCGCGCACCGGGAGGCCGGTCTTCACCATCAACGTGAGTGCGCCGGCGCCCACGACGTGGGGCAGCGTCCAGCCCGGAAACGGCAGGAAGAATTCGCGGGCGCCCACGGCAAGGATCAGCCGGCGCCAGGCGAAGTCGGTTCCGCGGTCGGTGCGGAGCAGGTGCGGGCCTGGGGCGGCCACGACGGTCGTGGAGGGAAGAACGCCACGCCGGCATGCCGCACGCGGTCGAGCCACGCCCGGGCGGGTCGGGATGGCGCCTGTTCCATTCGGACCTGC
This sequence comes from Verrucomicrobiota bacterium, assembly GCA_027493615.1. Taxonomy (GTDB): domain Bacteria; phylum Verrucomicrobiota; class Verrucomicrobiia; order Limisphaerales; family J093; genus DSVZ01. The sequence continues at coordinate 121,925 of JAOSKK010000006.1, read as the reverse complement.
TCAGTAGCGCCGAACCTGAAAGCGCCGGTAGACGGGGCGCACTCCGGACGCTTCGCGGGGGACGGACGGCCTTCCGAAGTCGCAAGCTGTATGGGGTGCGTGGGTTCACCCCCGCTGTCCGTGCTCGGTGGACCGGAAGCATCCCTGGTTGTGTGGCCGGGTCCGGTGCCCCCGGACCGCGGACGCTGCAGGCTGGAAGCCTGCACCACAGGGTGGGGGAGAGGCAGGCGGGACGCCTGCTCCACAGGGTCCGGAAGCGTGCGCCAGACTTGTCCGCCGAGCCACGGCGAGCCTTCCAGCAAGGCGACCCGACGACCGCTCTCGGCAGCGACCGCGGCCGCAGCCAGGCCGGCCGGACCGGCCCCGACCACCACGACGTCGAAGCTGGCAGCGCGGCTACTCATCCGTGCGCACCTCCTGGTGATCGGCGCAGAGCAGCAGGCAACTGCGGTGGTGGGGCAGGCCGTCGAGCGTGACGCGGCACTCGTGACAAATCCCCATCCCGCAAAGCGGGGCGCGGGGTTCGCCCGACGCCGATCGCCGGAAACGTGTCACCCCCGCCGCGGTCACGGCGGCGGCGATGGTGGTGCCGACCGGGACACAAACGGGGATGCCGTTGACGGTGAGGGTGACGAATTCAGTCATGGTCGGGGCGTCCCGCGGCGAAGCGGGCGGGTTGATAAGGTTCAACCGGGATCTCCGGCCGCCGGCCGAGCAACTGGTCGGCGAGCAGTTGACCGGTGGCCAGCGAGGTGGTGATGCCCAGACCTTCATGACCCGTGGCCAGCCAGAGGCGATCGCTGACAACGCTGGGACCGATCAGCGGCAGCTTGTCCGGCGTGGCTGCCCGATGACCGGTCCAGACCCGGATGGCCGAGAGGCGGTTGAGGGTGGGCAGATAGGCCAAGGCGCGCTGGATCATGCGGGCCAGCAGCGCGTGGTCCACTTCGGGGCCCTCGACGTCGAATTGGCGGGAGGAGCCGAGGAGCATCTGGCCGTTGGGGCGCGGTTGGAGGTTGAACGCCACGGAATCCGCGGTGGTTCCATGCGCGCTCTGCAGGTAGCCGAGTTCGACGAGTTGATGATGGACGAAGCCGGGATAGCGGTCGGTGATGACGAGATGGCCTTTGCGCTTCCGCACGGGCAGCCCGGGGGTGAGCGAGGGTGCCCAGCAACCGGTGGCGTTGACAACCACGCCGGCTGAGCGACGCGAACCGTCGGCGAGCAGGACCGTGCCGTCCGCGCCAAGCGCTTCGACGCTGGTTCCGAGGTGGACCTGGGCGCCGTGATGACGCGCTTGCTCGAGGAGAAAGGCGGCCGCCGCCGGGGGATAGACGACGGCATCGTCCGGGACGCGCAGGGCGCCGTGCAAGCCCGGGCGAAGGTTCGGCTCGGCTTCGCGAAGGGCGGCGTCGAGCATCTCGGCCGTCACCCTTGCTGGCGATAGGCAGCGGACTTCCGGCGGACTTCCTCAAATTCCTCGGCATTGGCCGCCACCCAGAGCGTGCCGCAGCGCGAGAAGGCGACGGCGGGTGGCAGGGTGGGCGCGAGCTCGAGCCACAGCCGGCGCGAGAAGGTGGTGAGGGCGAATTGCGCGGGGGAATCGTCCAGCACCACGAGATGCCCCATGCCCGCGCCGGTGGTTCCACCGCCGACAGGGCCGCGGTCGAGCACCGTGACGGCGAGGCCAGCCCGGGCGCATTCGGCGGCACAGGCGGCGCCGACGATGCCCGCGCCCACGATCAGGACGTCGTGCGGTGGTCGTCCGGGCTTGGGGTGCCTCAGGCTCTCTCTCTCTGCCGCGTTTGTGGAGAGCGTCATGGAGGAGGCGGGTGACTTGACTTGATCGCCACGAGTTCGGGGTTTCAAGAACCCTGGCGGAGGCCCCAGCAGAACGGGTCGCGTTCGTCGAGTCGCAACGCGGCTTCGGCGTTGATGAAGGCCCGGCCGGTGATGGCTGGCAGGATCCGTTCCCCGTCCCGCCGGTAGCGCCCCGTGAACGTGGTGCCCAGAATGCTCTCCTGCACCCACGGCTCGCCTTCCGCCAACCGGCCGTCCGCCGCCAGACAGGCCAGCTTCGCGCTCGTGCCGGTGCCGCACGGCGAACGGTCGTAGGCGAGACCCGGGCACAGCACGAAGTTCCGCGCGTGCGCCCCGGGTTGCGTGGGCGGGCCGAAGAGCTCGATGTGATCCACCTCGGGGAAACCCTGGCTGTTGATGGCCTGGCGCAGGCGCGCGGTGTAGCTGGTCAAAGCGGCCACGTTCGCGAGCGTGAGTTCCTGGCCGTGATGTTCGACCAGAAAGAACCAGTTGCCGCCCCAGGCCACATCGCCGGTCACGCGGCCCAGGCCGGGCACGTCGCAGCTCACGCCCTTTGCCTGGCGATGGCTGGCGACGTTGTGCACCGTCACCGCCCCTCCGGATTCCAGTTCCGTCGTCACCTGCCCCACCGGGGTGTCAAGCCGGTGAACGCCGGGCCCGATCCGGCCCAGGTGCGCCAGGGTGGCGATCACCCCGATGGCGCCGTGGCCGCACATGCCGAGGTAGCCGACGTTGTTGAAGAAGATCACGCCGGCCACGCAGGCGGGGTCGGCGGGCGGCACGAGCAGCGCCCCGACCAGCACGTCCGATCCGCGCGGTTCGTTGACGATCGCCGAGCGGTACGGATCGAACTCGCGGCGGAACCTCTCGCGGCGTTCGGCCAGCGAACCGTCCCCGAGATCGGGGCCGCCGGCGATGACCACCCGGGTGGGTTCGCCGGCCGTGTGTGAGTCCACGACGCGAAGGGAGCGGACCGGGGAAGCGACGGGGACCTCGCAGCCATGCCCCGTGACCGTGGACCGCGGAGCCGCAGGCGAGACGCCTGCTCCACAGGGTTCCTGGGAGTGAGTCATGGGTCAGTCTTCCAGCCAGCGGCGGAAGCGGCGGTTCGTGAAGGTCTGGATGGTTCCGTCCTGTTGCCACGCGAGGGAGAGCCCGACCCCTTCGCGCCGGGCCAGTGTTCGGCCGCGCTCCGGACCGAGAACGCTGATGGCGGTGCTCAGGCTGTCCGCGGTGAGGCCGTCAGGCGCGATGACGGTGACCAGGCTGCGGTGGGTGAGGCCGAGCCCGGTGCGGGGATCCACAATGTGCGAGTAGCGCACGCCGTCGATTTCCACGTATTGGAAGACGTCGCCGGAGGTGGCCAGCGCCGCCCGCCGCAGCCGCACAAACCGGGACTTGGCGGGAGCACCGGGCGCATCCAGCGGCGGCAACTCGATCCGCCAACCAAACTCGCCCGGGGGTGGCTCGCTCACCGCGAGATCACCCCCGCCCGAGATCAAGGCCCGCGTGATGCCGTGGTCGGCCAGCACCTTCAGCCCTTGGTCCGCGGCATAACCCTTGGCAATGCCGCCGAGATCCAACCGCATCCGCGGCACCCGGAGCCGGGCGGTGCGCGCGGCGGCGTCCAGCTCGAGATGCTGCCAACCGGTCGCCGCCCGCGCCGCCGCGAGCCGGGCTGCGGTCGGCATTTCCCGGTCGCGTCGGGCCCGGCGCCACACGCTGACGCACGGTCCGACGGTGACATCGAACGCGCCGTCCGTGCGCCGGGCCAGGTCTTGGGCACGACCAAGCACCGTCCAGAGTTCCGCGCTCACCGGCACGGCGTCGCCACTGCCCGCGGTGCGCGAGAGCCGGCTCAGTTCGCTGTCGAACTCGTAGTCGCTCATCACGTCGTTGAGGGCCCGGATCCGCGCGAACACGGCCTGCGCCGCATTGGTGGCGGTCGCCGGGTCAGGCGCATAAAGCACCACGCGGAAGGGCACCCCCATCTGCGGTTCGGTGAACTCGAACCGCCCGAGCGCGGCGTCGCTCGCGGCCGCCGTTCGCCAGGCGAGCGTCGTGAGCAGCAAGCCCAGCGGGACCAGCCGGAGCATCGGCGGGCGGGAAGGCCTCATGGCGTGACGAAGGGGAGCGGAGCAATATGGGCGACGCTTTCACCGCCGGCACTGCGCAGGATCAGTTCCGTGCCGGGCGCGGGAGGCTCCCCGCCGGACGTAGCCAAGCGCCAACGGCGCTTCGAGCCGCGGCGAATACGCCGCACTCGTGACATGCCCCACCTCACGGCCGTCCCGGAGCAGCGGGTCGCCCTTCACCGGCAGGGCGGTCAGGCCGTCGGCCAACCGCAGGCCACAGAGCCTCTTGGCGAGATTCCCGTAGGTGCGGAGTCGCGCGATGACCTCCTGACCCACGTAGCAGCCCTTCCGGTAACTGATGGCGCGCGACTCAAGCCCCGCCTCCGGCGGCCGGACCGTCTCGTCCAGGTCCGCCCCCAAAGCGGGGCAGACCGGCTTCGATGCGACCGGTTTCCAGGGCGTCCCAGCCGGCCAGCCGGCCCCCCGCGGACCGGACGCCTTCGCCCAGCCTCTCAGCGATGGCCGGCAGGGCCGCGATCGGCGCGAAAAGGTCCCAGCCGGGCGGGCCGAGACGGGGGTGGTTCACGCAGTAGAGATCACCATGTTCCGGATGCGTAATGCAGCGCACACCGTAAGGGGTCGCCGGCAGGTCCGCGCGGAGCTCAAGGCAGGCCCACACGGCATGCGAGCGAGGCCCTTGCACACTGAGCAGGCCGAAGTGAGGGGCGACGTCGGCGAGCTGCACCTCATCGGCCACGAGATGATGTTCGAACCGCTGGCGGAGCCCTGCGGCGCTGCCGGGCTCGGTGTCCAGCAGGTACTCATCCACCAGGCGGTACACGTTCGCATCGGCTTCCATCCGGCCGTGGGCCGTGACGAAGGTGGTGTAACAGCCTTGACCCGACGCGAGGGCCTTGACGTCGTTGGTTGTCTGGCCGTTGAGGAACCGTTCCCGGTCCCGCCCCAGCACACACAGCCGGCCCCGGAAACTCAGATCGAGCAGGGCCACGGTCGTGTGCAGGGCGAAGTGTTCGGCCCGCGAATCGCCGTAGGTCAACACCACCTCCGCCCCGCGGACCTCGCCGAAGCGGGCACCCCACCGCTCGTGAAACGCGTGCAGGTCGAGAACCAACATGGCGGCAGGATAGGCGCAGACCGCCCCTCAGGCCAGCCGGGAACCGCCGGCCGCGTCCCCGCGGCTCACGGTGTTGAAGAACCGCGCGTAACGCGCCGCCAGTTCGTCCCAGTCGAAGTCGCGCACGTAGACCTTCGCGGCGCGACCCAGCGCCTCCCGCCGCCCGGGATCCTCGGCCAACGACCGCAGCGCCCGGCCGAAGGCCCGCACGTCAAAGGGCGGCACCGCGACGGCTACGGTGTCCGGGATGTCTTCGAGCTCCGGGATGGCGAACCGGACGACGGGCAGGCAGTAGCAAAAGGCCTCGAACATCACCAGCGGCGAAGCCTCGAAGCGCGAGGGCAGCACCAGCAACGCGGCGTCCTCGAACAGCGCCTGCCGCGCGGCGCCGGCCACCCGTCCCACGACGCGGACGCTCGTGCTGAGCCCCAGTTCGTGAACGCGCCGCTGGAGAATCGCCTCCTGATCCGGCGTCCCCGCGCCCGCCACCACCACCGGCCAGGGCAACGGAGAATCGAGCCCGGCGAGGGCTTCGAGCAGCAGATCCAAGCCCTTTTGCTCGATGTCCAGTCGGCCCAGGAACAGGACGTGGCGCTCGGTCCGACGCGGTTCCAGCCGCACCCAGTCGCCGCTCACGCCGTTGGGAATGACCTCGACTTGCAGGCGCGGATTGATGGCCAGCAGACGGCCGCGCAAGTGCGCTGAGGTGGCGATCGCATGGCGGTAGGTCCGCAGCCCAAACCGCTCGACGCGCTCGAACGGCAGGCGGTACTTCCGTCGCATGGCCTCGCCCGACAGGATCTGGGTCAGGGCCACCACGGGACGGCGGGTGCAGACCTGCAGGAACGCCGTGGAGAAGGGCGGCGTGAGGCTCTCGCACCACACGTCGAAGGCGCGGCGGCGGAGCCGGAGCGGCAGGCTGAAATGGAAGAGCAACTGCCCGAGTTTCGGGCCCGCGGAGCGGGGCCCGACGGGCTCGTAGCGGACGCCCTCCGGGCTCGCCGGGGGCGGGTTGGGACACGCGGCGGTGAGGATGGTGACGTGGTGGGAGGGGGCGAGGCGACGGGCGACCTCATGGATGGCGGCGGCGCCGCCCCCGCCGTAGTAGGGATTGGCGGGGGAATCGTAACTGGAAAACACGAGGCGCATGTCGGGGGCGCGATCCTAGGCGGGTGGGCGGGCGGGTGGCGACCCGATTCCGCGGGTGGCTTTCCAAGCAGGTGGCGCCGAGTTTGTTGCGGTGACGCTGGCGATGGGGGATCGGGAAAGATTCCCGGAGATTTCTGTTTGACAAGGTGGGGGGCGGCCGGTACAAGGCACTCATCTTGTGGCAGTAAAAGGTCACGGGAATAGCGTGCCTAAAGATTGACCAATTTATGAAACGACTGATCACCTGTGCGAGCCTTGTCGCCGTGGGGGTTGCTAGCGTCGATGCCCAGCCGGTCGGCGAACCCTCCTTGTCCAAGTCCTGGAGCGTGTCAGCCAAACTGCGCGGCTTTTACGACAGCAACTACAACACGGCGCCCGACAACCCGGCGCCCGGCTATCCCTACGCCAAAGCCGAGAGCTGGGGGTTCTCTGTGGCTCCCTCGATCGGCGCGGAATCTGCTCCGTGACCAGACCACCCTCAATCTGCGGTACGACTTCGACTTGCGTTGGTATGAGGCACGCAAGGACGACGAGATCGACATGTACCACACGGCGAAGTTGAACCTCGAACACCGGTTCAACGAGCGCTATCGCGTCGAACTCTACGACCACTTCGTTTACGCGGACGAACCGTCCGTCATCGAATCCAGCGGCCAGCAAACCAGCTTCTTCCGCACCCAGGGCCAAAACCTCCGCAACTACGCCGGCATCGGTTTCTACGGCAGCTTCACCGAGGCGTGGGGCTACCGGGTGGGCTTCGAGAACACGATCTACGATTACGACGAAGACGGCGCGGGCAGCCGCTCGGCCATCCTCGATCGCATGGAGAACAAACCCACCATCGACTTCCGCCGCGTGCTCCAGCCCAACACCGTCGCCCTGGTGGGTTACAGCTTCTCGGACGTCGACTACAACGCCGATGAGTATCTCGTCCTGCTGCCCCCGGTCATCCAGGACATGTCGCCCAAGTCCGACTTCCGTAACTCGCGCAACCACTTCGCCTTCGCCGGCATCGACCACGCCTTCTCGACCCAGTTCGACGTGAAGCTCCGCGCCGGTGTCCAGGTCGCGGACTACTACAACGCCGACGAAGACAAGACGGCTCCGTACGCCGACGTCATGTTCGGCTACACCTACGCCGAAGGCTCACGGCTGCAGTTGGGGGTCAAGACCGGCATGATCGCCACCGACCTCGCCGTCTCGCAGGATTTCTCGGGCGTGACCCTCGGGGCCCAGTCCACGACCACCTACTTGGGTGTCAGCCACCGTCTCACCAGCCGGTTGAACGGCCAGGTTCGCGGCACGTGGCAGGCCTTGAATTACTTCGGGGAGTCCAGCTACGACAACGAATGGGATAATTACTACACGGTGGACGTCGGGTTGGTCTACACGATCAACACCTACGTCGCCCTCGAAGGTGGCTACTTGTGGGATCGCCTCGACTCGGACATCGACAATCGCAGTTACTCGCGGAACCGGGGCTATCTCGGGGTGCGGGCGACCTACTAGATTCCGATTTCGTTCTTGCCGAAACGCCGGAGGCTAGATAGTCATCTAGCCTCTTTTTTTTCACACGATGGACAGCACGAAGACCGCCCCCAGCCAGGAGTCGCCCCTCCACTTCCTCGACTACTGGCGCATCATCCGGATCCGCAAAACGGTGATCCTCGCCGTCTTCCTGCTGGTGCTCCTCACCACCGCCGGCGTCACCATGATGCTCAAGCCCTCCTACCGGAGCACCGCCCGCATCGAGGTCGCCAAAGAGGCCAAGGTCGTCAACCCGCTCGGCGAAACCCAGAACCAGCTCGCCTACGACCCTTACTTCGTCGCCACCGAATTCGAGAAGATTCAGTCCACCGAGGTCCTCTACGAGGTCATCGACAAGCTCAACCTCCAGCAGAAATGGGCCAAGTATTACAACCCGGATAACGAGCCCATCTCCGACGCCGACGCCAAGCAGATCGTCTACCAACGGCTCCGCCGGAACCTCGACGTCAACCTCTCCCGCAACACAAGTCTCATCGAAATCAGCGCCTACAGCCACGACCGCGACGAGGCGGCTGAAATCGCCAACCTTGTGGCCACCCAGTACCGGGATTGGCGCATGCTCAACCGGACCAACAACACCTGGAGCGGCATCAAAGTGCTCAAGGAGAACCTCGCCAAACAGACCGAGAAGGTCCGCGACCTCCAGGCCAAGGTGGATTCGAAACGGGAAGAACTCGGCGTCACGGAGGCCGCCGGCGACGGGCCCAGCTACGCCACTTCCATCGAACGCGAAATGGCCAGCTCCCGGGCCAACCAGTTCACCTATGCCCAGGCCGAGTACGTGCTCTACAGTACGAAGCTCGAAGAGCTGAAGCGGTTGCAGGGCGAAGAGCTCCGCCGCGCCATCCTCACCGCCCTCCCAGGCGAGGAAGTCCTCCCCAAGTACCTGCTCGACCTGGCCGCCGTGGATCAACGGCTGGCCCAACTGCGGGGTGACCTGGGCGAGGCCCACCCGGAATTCCTCAAGACAGTCGCCTTGCGGCAGGAGGTCGAGCGGCAGGTCAACGACCGGGTCACCGGCATGATGGCCGGCCTCGAGAAACACGTGGCCTCCCTCCGGGCGCGTTACGAGGAGCTCCAGCGCGGGCTGGATGAGGGCAAGTCCCGCGTGATCGAAGAGGCCAAGAAGTGGCGCGAGTTCTACCAGTTGAAACGCGATCTTGAGAGCGAGCAACGCATCCGTGACGCCCTTTACCTGCGGTCCCTGCAGGAGGAGATCGACGTGCAGATTCCGCAGGCCGACATCGTGCTCTTCGTGGACAACGCCCAGCCTTCCCTCCGGCCCGTCCGGCCCAACATCATCGTCAATCTCACCCTGGGGGCGGTCTTCGGCCTGGTCATGGGCATCGGCCTCGCCTTCTTCATCGAATACCTCGACACGAGCGTGAAGACGATCGACGACGTCGAACGGGCCCTCTCCGCGCCGGTGCTCGGCGTCATCCCGCAGAACGTCGGCCTCCTCATGGACGAAGGGCCCGACAGTCCGCACGCCGAAGCGTATCGCGTGTTGCGAACCAACGTGCTGTTCTCGCGCAAGCGTCCGGACGCCAACTCGCTCACCGTGGTCAGCGGCGGGGCGGGCGAGGGGAAGTCCACGACCATCTTCAATCTGGCCACGGTCTTCGCCCAGCAGGGCCAGCGCGTGTTGCTCGTGGACTCGGACCTTCGCCGCCCGAGCCTCCACAAGTTCATGAAGACCTCGAACAGCGTCGGGCTCACGAACTACCTGCTCAAACAGAACCAGGTCGAGGAGGTCATCCAGACCACCAAGGTCCCGCTGCTGGACTTCCTGCCCAGCGGCAAGCTGCCGAGCAGTTCGCTGGGGATTCTCAATTCCCAGCGGATGAAGGACTTCATCCAGGACGTGAAATCGCGCTACGACTTCGTGTTCTTTGACTCGCCGCCCATCATGGGCGTGAGCGATGCCTCGATCCTGGCCAGCGAGGTGGACCTGGCCATCCTGGTGGTGCAGTACCGCAAGTACCCGCAGGCGATGACGCTGCGGGCGAAACAGATGGTCGAGAAAGTTGGCGGCAGCCTGCTGGGGGTGGTGCTGAACAACATCAACATCTCCCAGGACTCGTACTACTACTACTACAGCGGCTACTACTACGATTACTACTCGAAGAGCAGCGACTCCGAACCCGATGGCGCAGCCAAGGGAAGTGGCGCGAAAGCCGCCGCCAAGGCCGCTCCGGATCAGCCCACCCCGGTGGGCAAGGCCTGACCCGTCGCCCGCTCCCGTTTCGTCCGGTTGGTCTTAACGCGATCGCATCCCATGCTACGAAGCACTTGGTTCTCTCTCCTCTGCGGATTGATTCTCGTGGCCGCCTTCAGCGGCTGCACCTCCCCCAGTGGACCACCTCCCGGTGTCCTGGACGGACCTTCCGGCCCGCTCGACGGACAGTCGGGGCCGGATACCGTCCGCGTCGGCGACCCCATCAACGTCCGGTTCACGGATTGCCCGAACCCGGAGATGCTGCAGATGGTCGTGCGTGAGGACGGCACCATCAGCCTGCCGTTGGGCGTGGTCGTCACCGCCGCCGGCAAGAAGAAGTCCGAGCTCGAACAGGAGATTCACGCCCGGTACGTGCCGCGTTACTACGTCCGGCTGAAGGTGACCGTCGAGGTCGGCGAACGCCTCATCTTCGTGGGCGGCCAGGTCCGTATTCCCGGCCGGTACCCCTTCACCGGCGACATGACCGTCCTCAAGGCCATCAAGGTGGCCGGCGACTTCACCGAGTTTGCCAACCGCCGGAAGATCGTGGTGACCCGCAGCGACCGCACGAAGATCACGGTCGACGGGAAGAAGGCCGAGGAGGATCCGGCCCTCGACCTGCCCGTCCTGCCGGGCGACAAGATTGAGGTCCGCAAGAAGATCTGGTAGCCGTGATCTTGTTGCGGCGCCTCTCCGGAGCCGCGGCGGGCGAGGAAGCCGTCGCCGACCGATTCCCTTTCCGCGTGGGACGGGGTGTCGCCAACCACCTGCGCGTGGCGGAACCTGGTGTGTGGGAAAGCCACTTCCGCCTCGAGCGGAATTCCCGGCACACGCTCACCCTCCATACCGAACCGGGCGCCAGCACCCTCGTCAACGGTCGTGCCGTGGCCACCGCCGTCCTGCGTCTGGGCGATGTCATTGAGGCAGGCGCGGCGAAGTTCTCCTGGTGGCTGAGCCCGGTACAGCAACGAGGCTTGACCCTGCGCGAAACGCTGACGTGGGTGGGGTTGGCCCTGGCCGTCCTCCTGCAGCTCTGGCTCGCCGCCTCCCTTCCGTCCTGAGCCGTAGGAGTCGAGGTCACGAGATTCAAACCCTCCGCCAAGTGCGTTGCGGTTTCTTCCAGAGCAAACGCCCGGGCTACGGGTGCGCCGTCGAGTGTTGGATCAGCATCTCGCGCGGGGAGCGCCGGGGAGCGGCCGGAACTTCCGGCCCATAGCCCATCCGGAGCAGCACCTGGGGGTATGCCTCCCGGCCCACCAGCGCGGCCAGTTGACCGCGCAGCTCCGGCACCTCGACGGGCTGACAGAGGAACGAGGCCGAGACGTTCTCGGTCCGCGCTTTCAACAGCACGTGTTGCAGTGCCTGGCCAGCCGCCAGCCAGGACGCGCGACTCTCCTGTTCCGTCCCCAGCAAGGCCAGCACCGGCGCATGCACAGCAATGTCCCGGTCCTTCGCCGCCATGCCACCCCCGCGGTCGAAGGTGCGGATCAACAACGGGCCCGCGAACGACAACCAGTCCTGTACGCCCGCCTCCTGAAGGGGGATGCCGTCGCGGGCGGCGTCGTGCTTCGGACGAACCCAGTGGGCCAGCTCCTGGCGGAAATGGCGGTCCGCCCACTGCCGTCGGTCCGCTTCAGCCACCAGGTCCGCCACCCCGTTGCGTGCCTCCTCACCGTCCACAAACTCCAGCCAGGCTCCCTCGGCCGCCGCGGCTTCCTGCAGTGCTGCCCCCAGTTCCTTCGGCAGCGGATCCGGGGCAAATGGTTCACGGTTCGTGTGGCGTTGGGCGATCGCGTGAAAGAGCAGCACATCCTCACCCCCGTGTCCGCCCGAAACCCAAGGCGAAACCGGGCCAGGAGATTCTTGTCGTCCGGGTCCGGCAGCAGCTCGACCTCGTAGTGATGTCCGAAGTACTCGGCGGCCACCCGCAGGTTGAACAGCGCGGCCCCGGCACTGATGGTGAGCTCGCGATCGTAGGGGTCGATGACCCGGATCGCCCGCCGCCGGTCCGCATGCACCTCGACATCGGTGGCGTTGATGCGAAAGAGCCACGGCTGGGTGTTGTGGTTTGAGGGCGCCAGCACGGCGTACGCCAGCAGGAACTCGAGCTGGTCGCTCGCATAGCTGTCCGCGGGGAAGTCGTCGGCAACAACCTGCCAGGGGTCCAGAGGTGGCTTCATAGGCCGATTGTTGCACAGCCCACACCATCGCGCCAGCCGTTCTCCCAGCCGTTCCCGATTTGGCTTGGACGACCGGGAACGCAGAGGTTTGGCCGGGTTCGGGCACACCTCGCCTGGGCGGGCCGCTGGGCTCAGCTCGGCTTGGCATAGGGCCTGATCTCGAGTCCGCGCCTCATGAACCGCAGCAGGGCCTGCCAGTTGGGAACGTGCAGGTGTTAGAAGGCGAAACGAGCCTCGGGCTGGCCACCCCTCTGCGGTCGCTTTGAATCTGCGGGATCACTCCCCGGAGCTTTCATCCCACCGACTCAGAGCCCCCGCCGATGGAATCTCCCCGAACCCGTCCCCGGAACAGTCCACCCTCTCGCCCCAATCTGCGGTCGCTTTGAATCTGCGGGTCCATTCCCCGTACCTTTCATCCCGCCGATTCAGAGCCCCCGCCGATGGAACCTCCCTCGAACCCGTCCTGCTACAGTCCACCCTCTCGCCCAATCTGCGGTCGCTTTAAATCTGCGGGATCACTCCCGGAGCTTTCATCCCGCCGATTCAGAGCCCCCGCCGATGGAACCGCCCTCGAACCCGTCCCCGGAACAGTCCGCCCTCTCGCTCAATCTGCGGCCGCGTTGAATCTGCGGGACCACCCCCGGACCTTTCATCCCGCCGATTCAGAACCCCCGCCGATGGAACCTACCTCGAACCCGCCCCGGAACAGTCCGCCCTCTCGCCTAATCTGCGGTCGCTTTGAATCTGCGGGGCCCTTCCGCGTACCTTTCATCCCACCGATTCAAAGCCCCGCCGATGGAATCTCCCCCGAACCCGTCCCCGGAACAGTCCACCCTCTCGCCCCAATCTGCGGTCGGTTTGAACCTGCGGGTCCATTCCCGTACCTTTCATCCCACCGATTCAGAGCCCCGCCGATGGAATCTCCCCGAACCCGTCCCCGGAACAGTCCACCCTCTCGCCCCAATCTGCGGTCGCTTTGAACCTGCGGGTCCATTCCCCGTACCTTTCATCCCACCGATTCAGGGCCCCCGCCGATGGAATCTCCCCGAACCCGTCCCCGGAACAGTCCACCCTCTCGCCCCAATCTGCGGTCGCTTTGAATCTGCGGGACCATTCCCCGGACCTTTCATCCCGCCGATTCAGAGCCCCGCCGATGGAACCTCCCTCGAACCCGCCCCCGGAACAGCCCGCCCTCTCGCCCAATCTGCGGTCGCTTTGAATCTGCGGGACCACTCCCCACACCTTCACCCCGCCGATTCAGAGCCCCGCCGATGGAACCTCCCCCGAACCCGCCCCGGAACAGTCCGCCCTCTCGCCCAATCTGCGGTCGCTTTGAATCTGCGGGACCACTCCCACACCTTCACCCCGCCGATTCAGAGCCCCCGCCGATGGAACCTGCGTCGAACCCCGCAAAGAATGCAAATCGCTCGGGGGCTGGAGCCGGAGAACTCCGTCACTCGCGCCAGCGCCTCGTCGGTCTCAGCCAACACCTGCCAAAACGAGAATTGCTGCCGTTCTCCGCTCGAGCTTGCCATAGCGCCACTTCTGGCAAAGATAGCGACCATGAATCGCGTCTGTGTCGGTCCTGTCCCGGCTGTCGGCCTGAGCCGACGGGCGTTCCTGCACCGGTTCGGGATGGGTCTCGGCGGCCTGGCCCTGGCCGATCTGCTGCCGGGGCCGGATCCATGGCGACCGCCGGGAGCGCTGGTGCCGCCCAGGGAGGGCTGGCGGCGGCGCCCGATCGTGGCGTGCTCGGCGGTCGGCTTCACCACCCTGCACGCGCCAAGCGCGTCATCTTCCTGTTCATGGCAGGGGGCCGTCGCAGCTTGAGACGTTCGACTACAAGCCCCTGCTGAACGAGCGCCACGGGCAGGAACTGCCGGCGTCGGTGCGCATGGGACAACGGCTGACCGGCATGTCAGGAAACCAGGCGTCGCTGCCGATGGCCGGCTCTGCCTTCAAGTTCGACCAGCACGGCCGGGCCGGGGCCTGGGTGAGCGAGCTGCTGCCCCGCACCGCTGGCGTGGTGGACGATCTGTGCATCATACGTTCGATGTACACCGAGGCCATCAACCACGACCCGGCCATCACCTTCCTCCAGACCGGCTCGCAGCTCAGCGGCCGGCCGAGCATCGGCGCCTGGGTCCATTACGGCCTCGGCAGCGACAACGCGAACCTCCCCGCGTTCGTGGTGCTGATCACGCCGGGCAAGGTGGACCAGCCCCTCTACGCCCGGCTCTGGGGCAGCGGTTTCCTTCCTTCCGGCCATCAGGGCATCCAGTTCCGGTCGGGCCGGGAGCCGGTCCTCTACCTCTCGAACCCCGACGGCATCGCGCCCACCTCCCGGCGCCTCTTGTTGGACCGCTTGCGTGAGCTCCACGAGCATGCCGCCGCGTCACTCGGCGATGCGGAGATCGACGCGCGCATTGGCCAGTACGAGATGGCCTACCGGATGCAGACCAGCGTGCCCGAGGTCATGGACGTTTCCACCGAACCAGACCAGGTCTTCGAGCGTTACGGGCCCGACGCGCGGAAGCCGGGCTCGTTTGCCGCGAACTGTCTCCTCGCGCGGCGGCTGGCGGAGCGCGGCGTGAAGTTCATCCAGCTCTACCACCAGGGCTGGGATCAGCATGGCAACCTGCCCAGCGGCATCCGGGTGCAATGCCGCGAGACCGACCAGGCGTCCGCGGCGCTGGTTACGGACCTCAAGGAGCGCGGCCTGCTCGAGGACACGCTCGTCATCTGGGGCGGCGAGTTTGGCCGCACCAACTACTCGCAGGGCAAGCTCACCGCCAACGACTACGGGCGGGACCATCACCCGCGTTGTTTCTCGATCTGGATGGCGGGGGCGGGGTGAAGCCCGGCCTGGTCTATGGCGCCACGGACGAGTTCGGCTACAACGTGGCCGAGGACGGCGTGCATGTGCACGACTTCCAGGCCACCCTCCTGCATCTGCTCGGCGTGGATCACGAACGGTTGACCTACTTCTACCAGGGTCGCCGGTTTCGCCTCACCGACGTGCACGGCCGCGTCGTCCGCCCGCTGCTGGCTTGAGACCCTCCACCCGCCGGGCTGACGGGCTGACGGGCTGACGGGACGTTGACCCCGCGTGGGGTCAGGCGGTGCCGCGGAGCAGCCTGCACTGGACGAATCGGCAACAGGCAGACAAGGTGGTCGCATGTCCGTCCGCCCGGTTGCCCGTAGCAACGCAGAAAACGCCGCCCACTGACCCGCCATGATCCAGGTCCATCCCAACTTGCAGGAGGTCGAGCAGGCCAGCGCCCTCCAACGCCGCCTCTACCGGACCATCCGTGAGACCCTGCGCGCCATGGCCGGGCGCCTGACCGGGGTGGCTGGCTGGGAGGCCAAGAAACTTCTGGCCCACGACGTCTGGCTCGACGCCGAGCATGCGAACGGCATCCGGCAGCGCGTGCTCGAACTGCGGTTCCCGCGGGTGGATGTCGAGGTGGACCTCGATCACGCCCTCCTGGCCGTGTTGGATCACCTGCCCTCGACCCAGTCGGATGCCGAGTTCCTCGCCGGCGTGTATCGCGTGGTCAAACCGGAGGTGCTGGCCGCGGTCGAGCGTTACCTGCAGCAGAGCGATCCCCTCGACGACGCCCCCAGCCATCGCTGGCTGCGCTTGGTGCGTGACGAACTCCGCGAGCAACTCCAGCAGTTCGCCTCTCTTTGGGCCACGGTCTCCCCCGCGGAACAGGCCGCGGCGCAACCCTGGGAAGACTGGGTGCGCGCTGCCCTGGCCGAGGCCGGCGGTGTCTTCGGGCAGGATTCCGGCCGGCCGCGGCTGTCCCGCCCCAGCTTCTCGGACCGGCCCCGATACGCGATCCCGCCCGAACCGCAACGGGATCCGCGCTGGCTTCCGGCCGTCACGCAAGTCCCCCCGCGTCCGCCTCGCACTCCGCAGGAACAGCAGATCTGGGTCGCCATCGACCACATGAACGAGATCTGGGCCAGCGAGTTGGCCGGCGCCCTCGTGTGGCATCATCGCGGCCTGCCCTGGTCGCTGTATTACGACGCCGCCCGTTGGGCCTACGACGAAATGCGGCACGCGATGATGGGCGAGCGTCGCCTCCTCGCCTACGGGTTCGAGCCCGGCGTGGACGTGCCCATCGTCCCGGACCACTGGCGTGGCGTTGGCGGCCGCGGCGGCCTCGAGGCGATGCTCTTCGTCGTCCACGGCCTCGAACAGGGCGGCCCCCAATGGAAGGCGCAGTTGCGCTCCGAGCTCTGGCAGTTGGGCGATCCCTACAGCGCGCAGGACTGCGATTACGACTGGGCCGACGAATCCGGCCACATCCGCTACGGCCAGGAATGGATCCAAGCCCTGTATCCGGACGTGCCCAAGGCCCCGCCTCCTCGAGCGCACTCGCCAGGAAGTGGACGCCTGGAAGGCTTGGATCGCCGAACAACACCGCACGGGTCGGCATGGCTACGAGGCGTACCTCCAGCGGATCGAAGCCAAGTGCGCCCGGATGCCGCTGCCGCCCCGCCCCGAGTTCTTCCGCCCGCTGGGCTCCAGCGCCGCCACCACTTCCTACGCAGCTCCCGACCCAACTCCTGCCTCATGAAAGCCTTCGCTCCAGCCGACCCCCTGAACCTGGGATGCGTGCGTCCCGCCTGCGCCTCCGCAGCCCACGGCCCCTGAGCAGGGCCCGGGGGAACCGGACGTTTCCCCTGCTCGCGCTGGGCCTCGGCGGCTTCTTCCTGGCCCAAGCCGGTGACGCGCCTGTACCGCCGACCGGTGTCCTGACCGAGACCGAGGCTCCCGTCGCCCGCCGCGTTCGCCTGGATGAAAAGCAGCTTGAAGCCGTGCGCGAAGGGCGCCTGGGCTGGCAGTTCAAGGAGAACGGCGCGCCGGCCGGGCCCATCGTCCCGGTGCAGTGGGACGGGGAAACCAATTCGGCCGAAGGAACCGTCGTCTGCCTCATGCCGGCGCAGGAGGTGGACGTCGCGCCACCCGATTGGCGGCGGATGGAGGTTGCGTTTCCGAACCGGATCCGCGCCGTCCTGGATGCCGCCAGCGGCCAGGTGGACTTCTTCGAGCAGGACTGCCCCGTCCTGCGCTACAACTATCGCACCGTCGAACCGGGCGAGGTGTTGGACCAGGTCGCGGAAGGCAATCGCCGCTACGCCCGGCCGCGCAGCAATTACCTGCATCCCCTTTACGGACCCGGGGGCGCCGTGCTGACGCGGGACTGGTCGCTCGATCATCCCCATCATCGCGGTATCTATTGGGCCTGGCCTGAGGTCGACTTTGGCCAGGAACGGGGTGATCTGCACGCCCTGCAACGCGTGTTCGCCCGCCCCACCGGCCGCGTCCACCTCGAGAGCGGCCCCGTGTTCGCCCAGGTGAAAGCCGAGAACCTCTGGCTCTGGGAAGACCGCGAACCCATCGTCCGCGAAGAGGCGATCCTCCGTGCCTATCGCGCGACCGCCCGCGGCCGGGTCGTGGATCTGGTCTTCCGCTTCGTCGCGCTCGCGGACGGCGTGACCATCGCCCGCCGCGAGACCTCGCACTACGGGGGCTTGAACCTCCGCCTCGCCACGCCCCAGGAGCAGCGCATCACCGTCCACACCGATGCCCCCGCCTCCGCGCCGCGTCGCGCCTGGTCCGACCTGAGCGGCGTCTTCGCGGGTCCGGAAAGCTGCGGCCTGACCGTGCTCCAGTATCGCGACAACCCCGAGTACCCGGGCGACTGGGTGCAGTACCCGGAGTTGTCCTGGGTGCAACCGACCTTTCCCACGGCGGGCACCCGCTACGCACTGAGCCGCGAGCGGCCGCTCGTCCTGCGTTTTCGCCTCTGGGTGCACCGCGGCGGCGCCATCGAGCCCGCCTGGGCGGCCAAACTTTGGGATGCCTGGCACGCCCCGTCCGCCGCCTTGATCCTTCCCCACGAATAAGCCATTCTCCGCCGTCAACTCACCGTTTCAATCCCATCGAACGTATGCAAACTCCGCCTCCTGAATCCTCGACCTCCCGCCGCGGTTTCCTGAAGTCCGCCGCCGGCGCCTCACTCTTTGCCCCCTGCTGGTCCCGTCGTCGGTGGTGGGCGCCGAGGGCCAGACGGCTCCCAACAGCCGGATTCACGTGGGCTTGATCGGCTGTGGCGGCATGGGCCGCGCCAACCTCAACGCCTGCGGCACCCAGGCCGACGTCGCCGTCACCGCCGCCTGCGATGTCTGGAAGGGCCGCCGCGACTCGGTGGTGGCGCAGTACAAGGACACCTGCAAGCCCTACGCGGACTACCGCGAGCTGCTCGCCGCGAAAGACGTCGATGCCGTCATCATCGCCTCGCCACCCCACTGGCACGCCCTGCAGGCCATCGCCGCCTGCGAGGCCGGCAAGGACCTCTACATCCAGAAGCCGATGACCCTCCACCTCGGCGAAAGCCTCGCCGTTCGCAACGCCGTCAAGCGACACAACCGCATCTCCCAGGTGGGCACCCAAATCCACGCCTCCGACAACTACCGGCGCGTCGTCGAGTTCCTCCGGGCCGGCCTCCTCGGCAAGGTCGGCGTGGCCCGCACCTTCAACGTCATGAACCAGGGCGTGTCCGGCGTTGGCCGCGCCACCGACCGCACGGTGCCCGCCGGGATGGACTGGGATTTCTGGTGCGGCCCCGCGCCCCTGACGCCCTACAACCCCATCCTCGCCGCCGATTCCTACAACCACTGCTCGTGGCTCGAGTACAGCGGCGGGTGGACGCCCGGCATGGCGCCGCACATCATCGACCTGCCCATCTGGGCCCTCGACCTCGGCTATCCGCTGAGCACCAGCGCGTCGGGCGGCCGGTTCATCGTCCAGGATGACGGCGATGCCTACGACCATCACGAAGTGCTCTGGCGCTACCCCCACTGCACCCTCACTTGGATGTCTTCCCTCACGAACAGCTACGACTTCCTCATGAAGTCGCAGGCCCCGGAGCGTCGCCTCGGCATCTACTTCCACGGCACCAACGGCACCCTCTACGCGAACTACGGCATGTACCGCGTTCTGGCCGAAGGCACGCTCATGGACGGCAAGGAACCGCCGCCGCCTTCCATTCCGCCTTCCCCCGGCCACGAACGCGAGTGGCTCGACTGCATCAAATCGCGTCAGCAGCCGTCCTGCAGCGTGTTCTATCACGTCAAGGTGGACGTCCCCATCGTGCTCAGCCTGCTCTCGCTCAAGCTCGGACGCTCGATCCAGTTCGACCCCGCCACCGAGCAGATCGTGGGGGACCCCGCGGCCGCCAAACAGGCGGTGCCGGAGTACCGCAGTCCGTGGAAGTTCCCGGCCCAGTACCTCTGAGCGCGGCGCATCGGAACCGCCGTCCCCTTCGCCTCATGGCCAGCAAGTCCTTCGGCGTCCTCATCCACGGCGCCGGCTGGGTCAGCGCCCAGCATGCCGCCGCCTTTCGCCACAACCCCGCCACGCGCGTGGTCGCCGTCTCGAGCCGTTCCCTCGCCAGCGCGCAGCGGCGCGTCGCCGAGGCCGGCCTCAGGACGTGGCGTGCTTCGATGACCTCGACGCGGCCCTGCGCCACCCCGGGGTGGACATCGTCTCGATCTGCACGCCGCAACACCTGCATTGCGCCAACGTCCTCGCCGCCGCGCGCGCCGGCAAACACCTCGTCATCGAGAAACCCGTCGGCATCTCGCTCGCCGAACTGCGGCGGATGCGGGAAGCCGTGCGCGCCGCCGGCGTCCGTACCGTCGTCAGTTTCGTGCTGCGCTGGAACCCGCTGTTCCAGACCCTCAAGGCCTTGATCGCGGACGGGGCGCTCGGACGCGTGTACACGGTCGAGGCCGACTACCTGAGCCACAACGGAAGCTGGTGGTCCGGCTGGGGGGACACCTGCACGGTCCAGCAGGGGGTGAGTGCCATGCTCGTGGCCGGTTGCCACGCCGTGGATGCCGCCCGCTGGTTCGCCGCGCCGGGTCCCTTCGAGGCCGCCGATCCGGTCGAGGTCTACGCCGTCGCGGGCGGCTACCGCAAGGGACGGCGCGACGCCTACGACCCGCTGCGAAACACCTGGGTCAAGGACGTTCCGCCCATGGAGTACGACGGCCTCGAGATCGCGCTTGTCCGGTTCGCCAACGGCGTCCTGGGCAAGGTGTCCGTCAACTTCGACTGCGTCATGCCCTACCGCTTCCCCCTCCGCATTTTCGGCGACCGCGGCACCGTCATCGATCACCGGCTCTGGTCCCACAAGTTCCCCGGCCAGCGCGACTGGATCGAATTGCCCGCCATCCTGCCGGACTCCAGCGACGTCTCCCACCACCCGTTCCAGGCCCAGATGGATCACTTCGTCGCGTGCCTCCAGCAAGGCACGGCATCGCACTGCGACCTCGAAGACGCCCTCAAGACCCACGAGGTCGTCTTCGCCGCGTTGCGCTCCCAGCGCACCCGCCGTCCCGTCAGCCTGCCCCTGCTGGCACCCGCCTGAGCCGTGAGCGCCCACCCCTGCTTCCCTCCGGCATGACCTCAAAACAACTCGTGGCTGCCGCCCTCCGGGGTGAGCCGACACCGCGGGTCCCCACCGGCCCGCTCGCCGTTCATTACTGCGCCCGGCTGGCCGGACACTCCTTGCGCCGCTACAGCACCGACCCGGCGGCACTCGCGGAATCCGTGATGCGGTACTACGAGCGGTTCTTACCGGACGCCATCTGGCTTTCGGCCGACACCTGGGTGAGCGCCGAGGCCATGGGCGCCCGCGTGGGCGCCACCGACGATCACCAGCCGCTCGGCGGCCTCGGTGAACCCGTGGTGCGCACGGCCGCCGACCTCGACCGCATCCCCCCGCCCGACGTGAGCCGTCAAGGCCGTTACCCGCTCATGCTCGAGGCCCTCGCCCGCATCGTGGACGCCTTGGGCCGGGACGTCTTCATCGTGGCCTGCTTCGACCAATACCCTTTCGCGCTCGCGGCGGCTTTGATGGGCGTGAATGAACTCATGGTCCGCCTCCACGACGATCCCCCGTTCGTCCAGGCCCTGATGGCACGCGCCGCCGACTACGCCCTGGCCTATGGCCGCGCTCAGGCGCAACTGGGTCCGGATTTGCTGAGCGGCGGCGACTCCCCCGCTGGCTTGATCGGCCCTGCCACCTACCGCGCCCTCGCCCTGCCCGCCGAGCAGAAACTCATCGCCGCCTTGAAAGCCGCCACCGGCAAACCCCTCTCCCTCCACATCTGCGGCGACGCCACCGCGCTGCTCCCCGCCATGGCGACCTCAGGCGCCGACGTCCTCGAACTGGACCACCTCGTGGACCTTGCCACCGCTTGCCGAACGGTCGGCCCGGAGATCGGAATCTGGGGTAATGTCGACCCCGTGGGCATCCTCAGCCGCGGAACCCCGCAGACCGTGCGCGCCACGGCGCGTTCCGTGCTCGCCTCGCTCCGCGCGGCCGGTCACCGCCGGTTCGTGCTCAGCTCCGGCTGCACGCTCGCCGTGGAAACCCCTGCGGCGAACCTCGACGCCCTGCTGCACGCCGAGGGCTGAACTGCGGTTTCAGGGCTTCTTGGGATCCGGTTCCCAGGGAACGACCCACTTGTAGATCGTGTGCTCGCCTTCGCCGTAGCCGTCGTCGCCGTTGCCCCATGGCCCCGCACTGGTGGCGTGCATCCGGTGCACCACCAGCGGCTTGGCGCCCCCGCATGTCGAAGTCGTGCGACACAATCCGTGAACCCGGCTTGAGCTTCTCCAGTTGCGGCATCAACCGCACGTTGAGCTCCGGCAACAGGTACAGCGTCACCACACTCGCTTCCCGCAAATCGAGCGTGAAGATGTCCGCCTGCTTGATCGTGACCAGGTGCTCGACCTTGTTCGACTTCACGTTCGCCAGCGATTCCTCCACGCGCTTCGGGTCGATGTCGAACCCGATCGCCTTGACCCCGTACTTCTTGGCGGCCGTGACCACGATCCGCCCGTCCCCACACCCCAGATCGTAGAGCACATCGCCCTTCTTCACCTCGGCCAGTTCCAGCATCTTCTCCACCACCTGCTGCGGCGTCGGCACGAACACCACGTCCGGCGTCCGCGTCACGGCCGTGTCGGCTTTCGCCGCGTCCGCGGCGTGGACCGGACGCGGCACACCGAGCAGCAGGCCGAGCAGAACCCCGGCCGCGACCGGCACAACGCCGGCCATCCGGGGAGGAACAAAGTGACGAGCTTTCATAGGCGAGATTTGTCGTGATTACTTGCGCCGACCCGCACCGGCACCGACCCAATTCGGATCGGAGAGCTGAGCCCGGGCGAGCGCGTGAACGCGTGCACAATTCTCCCGCGCCCGGCCGCTGTCAAGAATCGCCCGCCCCCTCAACGGGCTGCCGCTGCCGCGACCATCTCGGCCACGAATTCCTCCACCGTCCACTCGTTCCCGACAAAGATCCGCCGGATGCGGCCCGAGGGTTCGACAACCACGGTCCGGACGTTGTGACTGAACGTCTCGCCGTCCCGCCCGATCAACATCCCGAACTGTTCCGTGATGGCGTCGATCTCGATCATCGCCCCCGTGCAGAAATTCCACCACGCCGGATCGAAGTCGTATTGCCGGGCGTACCGTTGCAGCACCGGGGGTGTGTCGTGGGCCGGATCAAACGAGATCGACAACAGATGCCAGCGGTGTTCCGGTCCCGGCAGCCGTTCCTTCAATTGCCGCACCGCCTCGGCAAACTGCCGGCTTTGCCGCGGACAGAACGTCGGGTACGGACACCGCGTGTAGATGAAGGTGAATCCCAGTGCGCGACCGCGAAACTCGTCGAGCCGGACGGCCTGCCGCGACTCCGTCACGAAGGGGTAATCCGGCAGTCGATCGCCTTCCTCAAGTTCTTCCACCTGCCGCACGATCCGGACACCCGGCACCTCGGGTTTGGCCTCCTCCGGCACGCCCCGCTCCAGCACCTGGATCTGGTCGATCCATCCGTCGGTCTCCGTCACCGTCATGCGGAAGGCCACGCGATCCCCGGCCGACACCGCCGCCATTTCAGCAGGATCCCTGACGTCGAACGTCATGGTCATCGCCGCCATGTACCCGGGGATCTCTTCGTGCCGGATGACCGCCAATCGGCCCCCGTCCCGGACCTCCCGGACCACCCCGCGAACCGCGAAAGTCTTCACGCCGGTGGCGGCCGGGGCGCCCTCGTGGGCGGGAGCGGTTGCCGTTGCCTCGCAGCAAGGCCGCGGGCCACGACACGCGCTGAACGTGAGAAGGAGGGTCAGGGCCAGCATTCGGCCGGCCGTACGTGCCAGGGCCTGTTTCGTGATCATGCGTCATTCCACTGAACCCGGCCGGCTCTCCCGCCCGGGACAGGCGAGTACTCTGCCAGAGACTCGCCGCCGGCACCAACCCCGAGTTCGTGAACCTCCTGCAACCCGCCTTCCCGCAGGTCGCGTGCCTTCGCATGAACCTGTGATGCGAGCTTCCCGCTTGCCGCGTCCTCCCCCAAGCGCCACTCGGAGTCGGGGCACACCAGACGCTCCGCGCTCGCCCACCGCATGGGAGGTCGCACGGCGTGTGGAGTGAGCGCGGTTTACCGCCGCTTTGCGTGGGGGCTGAACAAAAAGCGCCGCTGGAAGACGCCGCACTCCCAACGCTCCGCGCCTGTTGACGGTTGGCCCGGTGCCGACCCCTGGAATGCTGGAACTTCCCCTTGAGCTTTGCCCTTCGCCCTTTGAGCTTTGAGCTTCCCCTCACCCGAACGTCCGCCGCTGCGTGCGTCGGCCCCGGACTTGTCGAAACGCGCACGGCGCTCTAGCTTTCGCGCCATGTTGTCCCGACTCAAAACCGGTCCCCGTCTCGTGTCATCCATCGTGCGCCCCATGAACACCCCTCCCGCCTCCCGTCTGTTGAGCCGCCGGGAACTGCTCCGCCGCACCACGGCGTTGACCGCCGGCGCCCTCGCGTTGGGCCCCGCCGGCCGCCTCACGGCCGCTCCTGCCGCCACCCACGGCCGGATCAAGCACTCGATTGTCCAGTGGCCCTTCGAGCAGTTCGGCTCGAAATGGAACCTCGACCAGCTCTGTGAGGTGGCCAAGGAACTCGGGTGCGTCAGCGTCGAGCTCGTGCCCGACAAAGACTACCCCATCCTCAAGCGGCACGGCCTGATCTGCGCCATCGGCCAGATCGACATGAACCCCGACCCGCCCTTCGTCAAAGGCTTCAACAACCCCGACCACTGGCCGCGCGTCATCAAGGCCACCACCGACGCCATCGATGCCGCCGCCGCCTTCGGCTTCCCAAACGTCATCTGCTTCACCGGCTACAGCGCCCGCCAGCCGGGCGACCCCCGCAGCAAGCACATCGCCCCCGAACGCGGCGCCCGGAACTGCGTTGCCGGCTTCAAGCAGGTGGTCGGTTACGCCGAGCAGAAAGGCGTCACCTCTGCCTCGAAATGCTCAACAGCCGCGAGGATTCCCACCCCCATGAAGGGCCACCCCGGTTACCAGGGCGACCATGTGGACTACTGCCTGGACATCCTCCGACGCGTGAGTTCGCCACGGCTCAAACTCCTCTTCGACATCTACCACGTGCAGGTCATGGACGGGGATCTCGTCCGCCGGATCCGCCAGAGCGCCGAGTTCATCGGCCATGTCCATACCGCCGGCAACCCGGGACGCGGGGAACTCGATGACCGCCAGGAAATCAACTTCGCTCCGGTCCTCCGCGCCCTGGTCGAAGTCGGTTACCGCGGCTATGTGGGCCACGAGTTCATCCCCACGCGGGACGCCCGGGAAGGCCTGCGCCAGGCGATCACGGTCTGCGACGTCTGACCCGACGTGACCTGGGTCCTCGCCGGCATCCTCGGCTATGTGGCCCTGCAGTTGGTCATTGGGCTGGTCGTCTCGCGCCACATCGCCACCGAAGATGACTACCTGCTGGCCGGCCGGCGGCTGGGCTACGGCCTCGCCACTTTCAGCTTCTTCGCCACCTGGTTCGGCGCCGAGACGTGCCTCAGCTCCGCCGGACGCATCTATGCCGAAGGCCTGTCCGGCGCCTCGGCCGAGCCGTTCGGCTACGGCGCCTGTCTCCTGTTCATGGGGGCCGTCTTCGCGGTTCCGCTTTGGCGCCGGCGCCTCACCACCCTCGCCGATCTCTTCCGGCAACGGTTCTCGCCGGCAGTCGAGCGGTTGGCGGTGGTGCTGATGGTGCCCACGTCCGTCCTGTGGGCCGCCGCGCAGATCCGTGGGTTTGGTCAGGTGTTGGACGCCAGCGCAGGAGTCGGGGTGCCGCTGGCGATCAGCCTCGCTGCCCTGGTCGCCATCGTCTACACCGGCTTTGGCGGGATGCGCGCCGATGTGCTCACCGACCTTATCCAGGGCGTGATGATCATCCTCGGCCTCGTGATGCTCGTGGCCGTGCTGTTCCCCGGCATGCCGGAAATCGGCACGGCCTGGCGCACCGTCGAGCCGGAACGGCTCCGCCTTATCAACACCGCCCAGTCGCCCTGGCTCACGCTCGAGGCTTGGGCGATCCCGATTTGCGGCTCGGTCGTTGCGCAGGAACTGGTCGCTCGCGTCCTGGCCACGCGATCGCCCGCTGTGGCGCGCCGCTCCGCCCTCGCCGGTGGCGGCCTCTACATCGCCGTGGGACTCATCCCCGTGTTCATCGGCCTGGTGGGCGTCGGGTTGCTTCCCAACCTCGACCATCCGGAACAGATCCTGCCCCGGTTGGCCCAACAACACCTCGCTCCCGTCCTGTACGTCCTGTTCGCCGGGGCCCTGGTCTCCGCCATTCTCTCGACGGTGGACAGCACCCTCCTCGCCGCCTCCGCTCTGACCGTCCACAACCTGGTGCTTCCCCGCTACCCGGGTCTCGACGAGCCCGCCAAGGTGCGGTGTTCCCGCCTCGGCGTGGTCGCGTTCGGGCTGATGGCCTGGGCATTGGCGCTGGGAGCCGAGACGATCTTCGAACTGGTCGAGAGCGCCTCGGCCTTCGGTAGTGCGGGCATCTTTGTGATCGTGTTGTTCGGCCTGTTCACCCGGTTCGGCGGCCCGCGCAGCGCAACCGCCGCGCTGATCGTCGGCGCGCTCGTCTGGATCCTCGGCACCTATGTCCTCGCGTGGGAAGTCGTTTACCTGTTCGCCCTCGGAGGCGCGGCACTGGCCTACGCCGCGATCGGTTGGCGCGAGCCCATCAAGCCGCCAACGTGAGCAGGCCCCTCCGTAGGCGCCGACGTGAGGAGGCGTTTTCGACCAGCCGCAACTTCCCACTCCATCAACCGGTGATGCAGGCGTCTCGCCTGCGCTCTCCAAGACCGGAATGCAGAAGGCAGAATGAAGAATGCAGAAGGGGCATCCATTCACGTCGGTTCCTGGTTCCTATGCACGGCCGCGCAGCCCAAGGAGGCTGCCCCGACCTTGGAGCCTCGACCTTGGACCTTCCCTTGAGCTTTGAGCTTTGACCTTGGCCCTTTGCTACCGCGTCTGGGTCGCCAGCAAGTACAACCAGTTCGCCAACAGCAGGGCCGCCGCCGTCCGCCAGGTCCCCAGCGTCGCCCCACACGCACCGCCACTGCCAGCATCGGCGTCCCCAGGAACCGGTCGGCCAGGGCCGCGACAAAGAGCAGGCTTGCCCCCAGGAGCAAGGCCGCCGCCAGTGGGTTCCAACGCCAGGCCTGGACCCAGTCCCCATGCGCGAACGCCAGCGCTCCACGGGTCGACCCACAGAGCGGACAGGGATAGCCGGTGGCTGCCCGCAGACCGCAGACCGGCAGCGGCAGTCCCCACACCGACGCCAGATGCAGGCCCGTGAGCGTCACCAGCAGGGCCCCGAAGGCCCAAACCGGCCACCGCAGTTCCCGGGTGCGCCGGTGCCGGGTTCCCCGGGAACCTGTGGTGCGGGCTTCCGGCTTGCACCTTCCACGGTTCACAGCCCCTGCGGAGGTCCGAGAGGAACACGACGCTTCCCCGGCCTCAGCCGCGGCGGTACCTCCACCACCCGCCTGGTCGGCCTGACCGCGATCTCCGCGGTCCGGAATGCATGGTCTGGCTCAGCCATGATCGTTGGCGGCCGGACGCGGCGCCCCCTCGTGGGGACGGGCGTCACGCAAGATGCCCAGGCTTGTGATCAGCGCCCACAACCAGGCCGCGGCAAACATCGCCACCCCCACCAGGCTCACCCAGAACGACGTCGTAAAGCCGACCGGCAGTTCGCCCACATCCAGCCACGCCCTCACGATGCGGAAGAGCCCGTGCAGCGTCAGCCCAAACCCCGCCAGCGCCGTGCCCGCTTGCGCATAGCCGATGGCACGCCCGGCAGCCACGCTCCCCAACCCCGGCAACGTGAGGACATTCGTCCACAGACAGGCCCAGGCCGTGGCCCGGTCAACCGGGCGATCGCGGCCGGACGCCGAAGAGGTCTTCATACGCCGTCATCAGCGCGGTCCACGCAAAGGGCAGGTTCAACAGCAGCACCCATTGCTGCTGCAACCCCAGTTGTCCCGCATGCCGGGTGAGCTCGGGCAATCGCTCGCGCACCCCCTCGAAGTCCAGCGATCCCAGGGGGCCCAGCAGGTCCATTGTATGTCCCACCATCCGAACCGAGCTGTAAGCCGAGAAGATCACCACCGGCAAAAAGGCCAGCGCCAACAGCCCCAGCACCGCAAAGAACCGCGGCATCACCGCACGCCAGCTTCCCTGAACCGCTTCGCCAAACCCCAGCCGCCGATCCGCCGCCAGCGGCAGGCTGAACGCCCAGACCGTGCTCAGGAACACCCCCGGCAGAATGCACAGCGCCAGCCCGATCTCCTCCAGGATGCCCGTGACCACAAACACCAGCAGACACGCCGAGAACCGACCGTCAAAACACGCAAACAGATCGCTCGGCCGCGCCGGTTCCCCCGGATCAGCCCCAGAATCAACACGCTCAAACCCCCGTACACGGCCCCCGACACCGCCAGACTCGCCAACAAGCCCAGACACCCGAACACCTGCGGCAGCAGTTGCGGCAGGGTCTGAATCCCCCACGCCAACGCACTCGCCCCCGTGATCAGCAGTAGATGTCGCTGCCACAAATGCCACGCCCGCCCCAGGCAATCCAGAACCCGCAATTCACCACCCGCCCAACCGGCCTCCGTCGGAGCCGCCTCCGGCCACTCGACCGGCGTCGCCGGTGTGGACGGGGTCGAGAGCGTCTCGCCGGGCAAATCGCCCGCGGGCGTCGCCCGCGCAGGGCCCGCAGCGGGCGGCGGCGGCACGGCGTGCAACCGCGCGGCCTCGGCCAGCACCCCCGCAAACTCGGGCAGCGTTCCCAGCGGTTGCCAGTCACGACCCCCCCTCCGCCAGAACCATGGTCTGGCCGTTGGCCCGGTGATCGAGGATCCACTCGCGAAGCTGGTCCGCCGTGACCGGACCGTACTCGCGCCCGTCCCCGCCGATCATCTTGAACATGGCGGCGAGTCTGTTGACCCCTCGCGGCGGGCGTCAAGCGTCGTGGCGACCAGGATCTCCTTCACGGCCTCACGTTCGGCCGCGGGCAGATGGGCGAAGGCCCTGGGCGGTTCGGCCGCCCCGAGCACTTCGAACAACCGCCGGTAAACCCGCTCCTTGAGCACCGCCGGCAAGGCCTCGAACGCCGGTGAGTAAATCATGTAGCTGCACCGCCAGCGGAACAAGCGGGTGGTCAGATCGAAGTCCTTCAAACTGCGCCCCTGCCCATCCACCCGGCGGTTGGCACGGAACGCCGCCTCAAAGTCGCCCGCTCCACGCAGCCCGCCCGCGGGGAGCGGCGCTTCACCGCAGAAAAGCAGGTGCTCCACAATCCGCTCCGTCTCGCTGGTCACGACCCGCAAGGCCGTCCCCTCGAGCTCATCGGTCTCCGGTTGTCCGAGTTCCCGCCGGAGGTTGCGCTGGTAGTCCATCCATTTTCGCACCCGGAGCGCACCCTGCACCAGGCGGTTGTGCATGCCCACCTGATGTTCCAGGACCATCAGCGCGACGATGTCGCTGTCGCCCCGGAGGTAAGGTTCCGCAGCAAAGAAAGGCGTCAGATCCGTCACGTTGGCTCCGGCTTCGCGGTCGAGTTCGTTGTCGCCCGGCTTCGTCGCTCGTACGAATCCGTTGCCCATGTGGCGGGCTCCGCCGTGAACGCCCGTCACGTACCACCCCCCCAGCGCTCCTCCAGCGGACTGTCGTGTCCGGTCAGAAACGTCCCCATCGACGTGATCGGCTCGCCCTGCGCGTCGGGAACGACCGAACGTACCATCACGCCCGGCCAGTTCCGGGTCAGCGAGCCCCCGTGGCACGACAGACAGTCGGCGTCACGCACGAACCGGGTCGACTCCTCACCGGGCCGCGGATCGAAATGGTAAAACACGAGCCCAAGCTGCGGATCGGTGACCGCCACCTCGATCAGCCCCCCGGCACCCAACCGACGTAGGTCTCATCGTTGAAATACAGCGCCCGTGGGCGGCGCGGCTCGATGAGCGCCCGCTGCAGGCTCGTCTTCGAAAACACCAACACCTGCGATTCCAATGGAACCTCGAGGGCCCCGAGCAGTTCGCGCAGACATTCCTTGCCGGTCCCAACCGTCGGCTGCCAGTCCCCGGCGCTCCGACGCGCCTGCAGCGCCGTCACCCGGTTCGAGGCTTCGGCCGCCGAGTAGCGGATGGGCGGCAGCTCGTACTCCGGCAGGTTCTGGGCCGCAGCCGGACCAACCGCCGCCAACCCCGCCAACAACCCCGTCAACATCAACACCGTGCGCACGCGACAAACTGCGCATAGCCGCAGGGTCTGTCCAGCGGGTGCCACCGCAAACCTTGACCTGGCTCATGACCCGTGGGGTCAGTCCCTGAAACCTGAATTGACCCCACCGTCCCCTCCCGCTATCCCCCTCGCATGGCGCGCAAGCTCAGAGTTCAATACCCCGGTGCCGTCTACCACCTCATGAGCCGCGGCAATCAGGGCCACGCGATCTTCCGGGACGACCAGGATCGCGTCCTCTGGCTCGAAACCCTGCGCGACACCTGCGCGAAGACCGGTTGGCGGATCCACGCCTATGTGCTCATGGGCAATCACTACCACCTCCTGGCCCAAACCCCCGAGCCGAATCTCGTCGCGGGCATGAAATGGCTGCAGGGCACTTACACGCGTCGTTTCAACCTCCGCCACCGCACCTTCGGACACGTGCTCCAGGGCCGCTACAAGGCGGTGGTCGTCGACGCAACCGAACCACAGTACTTCGGCGTGGTGAGTACGTACATCCACCTCAACCCCGTCCGCGCGGGCTTGATCCAGCCCGGCGAGCAGCGTCTGACCTGTTACCTCTGGAGCAGCTTTCCCGCCCACGTCGGAACCGCGCCTGCCCCCGAATGGCTGCGTAGCGACCGGGTGCTGGGCGCCCTCGGCTTCGGCGCAGAGGACCAGGCTTCCCGGCGCGGCTACGAGGCTTACCTCGAAAGCCGCGCCCTGGAGTGCGCTGACCCGCGCGGACGCCGGGCCTGGGAACAAGAATGGCGCAAGCTCCGACGCGGCTGGTACCTCGGCGGCGACGGTTTCCGGGCCAGGTTGCTCGAAGCTGTGAGCCGCTCCCTCGAAAGACCTCGCGCCGACTCCGTCAGCGGCGAGGGTGTCCAGGCCCACGGCGAAGCGGCGGCGGAGCAGTGGCTGACGTGGGGGGTGAAGGCGTTGGGTTGGCAGGACAAGGACTGGGCAGGCACACGGAAGCGATCAGCCAGGAAGCAATTGTTGGCCTGGTGGTTGCGTTCGCGAACCGCCGTCTCCTGCCGGTGGATCAGCGATCGGCTGGCCATGGGCCACGAGTCCAACGTCAGCCACGCCAGCCGGACAATGGCCGAGAGCCACGACCCGCAGATCCGCCGGTGGCGGGACGTGCTCACCGCGCTCCAAGCGTCGGGGGCTGAGGCCAATGACTCATGAAGAGCACAAGCATTCAGATTTCTGGGACTGACCCCATGCGCCGGGCGCTGCGCCTCGCCCGCCGTGCCTGGGGGCAAACTTCACCCAATCCCATGGTCGGCGCCGTCCTCATCAAACACGGACGCGTCATCGGCCAGGGCTGGCATCAATACGCCGGCGGTCCCCACGCCGAAATCGTCGCCCTCGACGACGCCCGCCGTCGCGGCCAACGCCCCGACGGCGCCACCCTCTACGTCACCCTCGAACCCTGTTCCACTCACGGCCGTACCCCCCCTGCACCGACGCCCTCATCGCCGCCCGCCTCCAATGCGTCGTCGTCGCCACCACCGACCCCAACCCCCGCCACGCCGGACGCGGTCTCGAATTGCTGCGCCGCGCGGGCCTCGAGGTTCGCCTCGGTTCGCAAGGCGACGCCGCCACCCGCCTCAACGAGTCCTTCAACCATTGGATCGTCCGCCGTACCCCCTTCGTCACCCTCAAGGCCGCCATGACCCTCGACGGTCGCATCGCCACCGCGCGCGGTGAGTCCAAGTGGATCACCGGCCCCGCCGCCCGCGCCCACGCCCATCACCTGCGCCGCGGCGCCGACGCCATCCTGGTGGGCGTGAACACCGTGCTGGCCGACAACCCCGCCCTGACCGTCCGCAGCCCGAGCCGCCCCCGCCACCCGCCGTGCCTCAACCACCCCGCCCCCAAGCCCACGCCGGATCATCCTCGACTCCCGCGCCCGCACCCCGCTGTCGGCCCAGGTGGTCAGCGACCCCTTCGCCGACCGCACCACGGTCTTCGTGGCGAGCCATGCACCCGCCCGGCGCGTGGCGGCCCTCGCCCGCCGCGTGAGGGTCGTCCCCGCACCAACCCGCGGCGACCGCCGCCTGGACCTCCCTGGATCCTGCAACGTCTGGGACAGGAAAACGTCACGCACTTGCTCGTCGAAGGCGGCGGCGAGGTCCATGCCTCGTTTCTCGAACAAGGGCTCGCTCACCGGATCGCCTTCTTCTACGCGCCAAGAGTCCTCGGCGGGCGCGCCGCCCGCCCCGCCGTGGCCGGGAAGGGCTTCCCCTCACGCGACACCCTCCCCCGACTCGTCCAGCTCGAGTGGCGTACTTTCGGGGAAGACCTGTTCCTCACCGCCCGACTGGCCCCGCCGGACGCGGGCTCGTCTCGCGTCAGCCCGGCTTGAATCGCGGCCGCCTCCGCCGGACACTCCGCGCGACATGTTCACCGGCATCGTGGAAGAAACCGGCGTGGTCGAGCGGATACGCCCGACTCGCAGCGCCATCGAACTCACCGTCCGCCCGCGCCTGTGCGCCCAGGGCCTCAAGGTCGGCGACAGCCTCGCGGTCAACGGCTGCTGCCTGACGGCCGTCCAGGTCACCGGCCGCACTTCGCACAAGCAGGTCCGGTTCGATCTGCTGCAGGAAACCTGGCAGCGCACGAACCTCCAGTTCGTCCAGCCCGGTTCCCTGGTCAACCTCGAACGTTCCCTGCGCGCCGACAGCCGTCTCGGCGGACACTTCGTCACCGGCCACATCGATGGCGTGGGGCGCATCCGCCGATGGGAACGGTCCGGCACCGACTGGGTCCTCGACATCGACGCCCCTCCCGAGGTCATGCGTTACGTCGTGTTCAAGGGCTCCATCGCCGTGGACGGCATCAGCCTCACCGTCGCCGAAACGCTCCCCCAGGGCTTCCGCATCTGGATCATCCCGCACACGTGGGAGGTCACCGCCTTGCGCGAGCGAAACGTCGGCGACGCCGTCAACCTCGAAGCGGATCTGATCGGCAAGTACGTTGAGCAGATGCTGGCCAGGATGGACCTCCACCCCGTCCGCCCTCCTCGACCGGTTCGCCGGCGCTCCCGATGAAAGGCATCTTGCCGCAGGGATTCCTCCTCGCCATCGAAGGACTCGACGGCGCGGGCAAGAGCGTGCAGGCGCGCGCCGTGGGGGCCGTTCTCCAGGCGCGCGGGCTGGACGTCGTCCTCACGCACGAGCCCACCAGCGGTCCGTGGGGCCAGCGCCTCCGCGAGTCGGCGCGTCACGGCCGGCTGGCGCCCGCCGACGAACTGCACGCCTTCGTCGAGGATCGCCGCCAGCACGTCCGCGAGTTGATCGCCCCGAGCCTCGCCGCCGGCAAGGTCGTCATCACCGACCGCTATTACTTCTCCACGGTCGCCTACCAGGGAGCCCGCGGATTCGACCCGACCGAGTTGCTGCGGGCGAATGAAGCTTTCGCCCCGGAACCGCACCTCCTGGTCCTCCTGCAACTCACCCCCGAGCAGGCCCTGGCGCGCGTTGGCAACCGCGATGGCCGCGCCAACGAATTCGAAACCCTCGCCCAACTGACCCGGACCCGCGCCATCTTCGACGCCCTCGAGAAACCCTACATCCTCCGCCTGGATGGCACCCGGCCCGTCGAGGACCTGCGCGATGACATTCTCTTCGCCCTCAGCCGCGCCGTCATCGAGCGTCTGGCTCGCATGTCCCAGCTCACTTCGCGGGAACGCCTGGCCGCGCTGACGGCCTTTCACGGCATGCCGACCTCGATGTGAGCTGTTGCGCGTCCACCGCGAACGCCGTGTGAGGGACGCAGGGCGGCCGCGTGCCCTCATGCGGCGCGGCTGCACCGGCCGCGGTCTCAAATGAGCCGGGGCCTTTGGGCGTCGGCGCCCCGGGATCGCTCAGGGCGCCTTGCTTTCGCCGGTGAACTTGCGGCTCTCGCGCGCCTCGAAGGCCCGGAGCTTCTCGAGCTTTTCCGGCGTGAGCCAGGTGGCCATCTGCTCGTGCGTGCGTCGGAACTGCGTGATCACCCGTTGCATGACGTCGTGATGCAACTCGACCATGGCTTGGGCGGCCTCCGCCGCGATCGGTCGCAGTCGCTCCACGTCCGCCTCCGAAAGCCCCAGTTCCTTCTGATAGCGTGCCGCGATTTCCTTGGCGATCTCCTCCACGGGCGGCGGCGGACGAAAAGGAGCCGGGCGCCCCCACGCGTAGACCGCCACACCCCCCACCACCGCGCCCGCCAGGAACACCGCGACCAGGTAGAGCGCCGCCCGCACTTTCGTCAGGTTCTTCATCGGGAGTAGACCAGCATCACCGCGGCGGCCGGCCCGGTCCACGGCGAAGGCTGGTGCTCGCGGCGGTACTGCAACCAACTCATGGCCAGCGCCAGCACCATGCACCCGCAGGCAAACGCCAGTCCGCGGCGGTACATCGCCAGCATGCCGTTCCCCTCGAGACTGCTGGCCGCTCCGAACGCCCCGCTCTGCCACTCCCGCACCACGCGCTCTTCAAGGGCAAACGTGGCTGGAACCGGCGCCGGACCGGCATCGCGGGCGGCGGCACGCAGGAGCCGCGCCAAAGGATCGGAAGATTTCATCGTGGTTCCTCCTGCAGCAAGCGGTCCAGGGCCCGCTTCAATCTCTGACGCGCTCGAAAGGCACGCACCCGCACCGCCACCGCACTCCAGCCGGTCGCCCGCGCCACCTCCGCCACACTCTGCTCCTCGAGGTGCAGGAGCGTCACCACCAGGCGGTCCGCCGGCGACAGCGTGGCCAGCAGTTCCTCGACCAGTTCGCGCGCCGTCGCCCGCTGCGAGTCCGGCAACTCCTCGGTCGTCGCCGCCAGGTTCTGCACCACCCGCTCCTGTTCCTCGGTCAGGTCCGCCCACCGTAGCTCCGGCCGCACCCGCTCATGATCGAGCCGGTTGCGGCAGGTGTTCACCGCGATCCGGGACACCCAGTGCGCGAGCGGCGCCCGCCCGGAGTACTGTTCCAGCTTGCTGAACACTTTCACGAACACGACCTGCACGAGTTCTTCTTCGCTGGTGCGCCGCGGCAGGTGCGAACGGACCAGCCGCAGCACCAAAGGGTGAAATTGCCGCACCAGCTCGCGCGCGGCGTCCTCATCGCCGTTCCGCACGCGGGCCAGGCAGCTCGACTCGTCCCACGCGGTCTCGGGGATGTCAGCCACTGTCACCAATGCACTGCGAGAAATGACAGCGCATCCCGCGCCCGGGTTACAACGCCGATTTCGCGCCCATCGCCCGAAGCCGGGGGTCCGGGCGTGCAGGGAGCGCGACGATCCCGCGCGAAAGAGCACAATACGATTGACTGACCCCGGGGAGGATCGGGTTTGCTCGCCCCCATGAACCGCCGGGTCCAGCAAGCGCTCGGCACCGTCCTACTGGCCGCCCTCGCCGGGGCCGTCCTCCTGCTCTGGCTCCGCGGCGACCGCGGGAACCCGGCGGTCAGCCCCACGGACCCGCGAGCCGATGCCCGCCGCCACAGCCTGATGGCCAAAGCCAGGTGGCTCGAGGCCCGCGAACGGCACGTGGCCGAAACCGCCTGGGCCAAGGAGCTCCTCGCCCAGGATTGCGGACGGACCCTCGAGGCCCTGTGGGACGCCCTCAACCGCGCTACCAACAAACTCCAGGTCCTCGCCGCCTTTTCCCCCGGCCAACTCGTCCTCGGCCAATGGGAGAACCGCGGATTTTTCCCCCACGCAATGGAACAACGCCGTGCGTCCGGGACCGGACCGGTGCTGGATCCGGACGCGTGGCGACGCTGGGTCCGCGCGCTCGAACAAGCGGGCTGGCAACTGGAGCAGGCCGAGTTCCGCCACAACCGCTTCGAGACCGACCCCGCCGGGCAACCGCGCCAGAGCGTGTTCCACGTCACCGCCCATCTTACCCACGTGACCCGGCCGGAACGCGCTGCCCTGGCCGGAGACCTCACCGTGGACTGGCTCGAGCCACCGCGCGGCGAGCACCTGGCCACCATCGGACGCGTGGACGCCCGCGGCCTGACCCTGACCACCCGGCCGGGCGAGCCGGGATTCAAGCCGGTGCTCAACGCCGTGATCGAGCCACCGGTCCGCCTCTTCTCCATCGACCCCGTGTTGGTGCATGACCTCGACAATGACGGGTTTGCAGAGGTGCTGTTGCCGTCCGTCAACCAGCTCTACCGGCGCGCGCCCGACGGCACCTTCGCCCCCGAACCGCTCTGTCGCTTCCCGCCCGGAATCCTCTTCACCGCGCTTGTTGCGGACTTCGATGGGGACGGCACCGCCGACCTGCTCGTCGCACGGGCAGATGGCGTCGTGCTCTACCGCGGCACCCCGCCTCAGGGCCGCTTTGACCTCCCGGAGCAGGTGGTGTGGCGACCGTCCACGCCCCTGCAGAACCCGATGGCCATGACCGCCGGCGACATCGACCAGGACGGCGACCTGGACGTGTTCCTGGGCCAGTACCGCGTCCCCACCCTGGGCCAGGTGCTGCGGCCATTCTATTACGACGCAAACGACGGGTTCCCCGCCTACCTGCTCCGCAACGACGGCGCTGCCGGCTTCCAAGATGTGACGGTCGCCGCCGGCCTCGAGCCCAACCGCCGCCGCCGCACCTACAGCGCGTCGCTTGCCGACCTCGACGACGACGGTCGCGTCGACCTTGTCGTGGTGAGCGATTTCCGCGGCCTCGAGCTCTATCGCAATCTCGGCGACGGCCGGTTCGCCGAAGTCACCCGGGATTGGGTGGCCGAGTCCCGTGCCTTCGGCATGGCCCACGTCTTCGCCGACTTCAACGCCGACGGTCATCTGGACCTCCTGATGATCGGCATGAACTCCCCGGCCGCCGACCGCCTGGAGCATCTCGGGCTGACGCGGCCGGACTCGAACGAGGACTGGACGATGCGCGCCCGCATGGCCTACGGGAACCGGCTTTACCTTGCACAGCCCAACGGCGGTTTCGTGCAGACCGCGCTGAACGAGACCCTGGCACGTTCAGGCTGGTCTTGGGGGGCGAGTGCTCCGGACATCGACAACGATGGGTTCCCGGACGTGTACATCGCCACAGGCCACGACACGCAGCAGTGGGTCCGCGAGTACGAGCCAGAGTTCTGGTTGCACGACCTCTACGTGGACGAGACGGTGGACGACCATACCGCGACCCTCTACTTCACCGCCAAACACGCCCGCACCCGCGGCCAGGGCTGGTCGTACGGCGGCTGGGAAAAGAACCGCCTCTACCTCAACCTGCAGGCCGCGTCCTTCCTCGAAGTCGCCCACCTCCTGGGGCTTGCCCTCGAGGAAGACTCGCGCAATGTCGTGGCCGAAGACCTCGACGGCGATGGACGGCAGGACCTGATCGTGACCACCTACGAGCGCTGGCCCGAAGTGCGGCAGACCCTGCGGATCTACCAGAACGCTTTGCCCGACACCGGCCATTGGATCGGGTTCCGATTCCCTGCTGGCCGGCCCGGGCGAAGTGCGATCGGGACGCAAGTGCGGGTTCGTTGGGGATCGCAGCGCGCCGTGCGACAGGTGGTCACAGGCGACTCTCATCGCAGCCAGCATTCCAGCACCCTGCACTTCGGCCTGGGCGCCGCGAACGCTGTGGAGGAAGTCGAAGTGCGCTGGCCCGACGGCGGGCGCAGGGCCCTCCGCCACCCGGCGATCGACCGCTACCACGAGCTCCGTCCCTGAACCTGGAGTGTGGGCTTCCAGACTGCACTGCCTGAAGACTCCACACGAAACCGCAACCGATTGCAGGCGCCGACGTGAGGAGACAAGGACGAATGGCCCGGGCCCACGACGCCTCCTGACGCCGGTGCCTGCCGCATGATCCGGGTCAGAGGCATCTCCGCCCCAACGACCCCGGCCTCGAAGGGAAAGCGCCGCATGTCGAAGTGCGGCTTTACGCCGGTCAACGTGGACGGCAGACTCCCGCTCCTATGACTGCCCGACTGCTCCCTGTCACCATGATGCTCGCCCTGGGTGCCCTGATCCCGGCGACGGCCGCCGAACGCGTCGTCGCGCCTGACGCACAACTCGAGAAGCTCGCCGGCGACTTCCAGTTCACGGAGGGCCCGACGGCCGACGCGGCGGGCAACGTCTACTTCACCGACCAGCCCAACGACCGGATCCTCAAGTGGAGCGTCGAGGGCAAGCTCAGCACGTTCGCTCAACCCGCCGGACGCGCCAACGGCATGTGCTTCGATGCCCACGGCAACCTGCTCGTCTGCGCCGACGAAAAGACCGAACTCTGGCTGATCCCCGCCGCCTGTATGGACACCGGAGGTGTGGTCACGAAGGAAGTCCTGGTCCGCGAGTACCGCGGCAAGGCCCTGAACGGGCCCAACGACGTTTGGTGTCATCCCGACGGCGCGCTCTACTTCACCGATCCCTTCTACAAGCGCCCCTGGTGGACCCACGACCAGATGCCGCAGGACGGCCAGCACGTTTACCGCCTGTCGCCGGACCGCCAGACCCTCACCCGCGTCGCCGATTCCCTCGTCCAGCCCAACGGCATCGTCGGGACCCCGGACGGCCGTCGCCTTTACGTGGCCGACATCCGCGACCGCAAGACCTACCGCTTCACCATCCAGTCGGACGGTGCGCTGGCCGACCGCACCCTCCACTGCGAACTCGGCTCGGACGGGATGACGCTTGATGCCGAGGAGAACCTCTATCTCACGGGCAAAGGCGTGACCGTCTTCGACAAGACCGGCCGGCAGATCGACCACATCCCGGTCCCCGAGAGCTGGACCGCCAACGTCTGCTTCGGCGGCAAGGACCGCAAAACCCTCTTCATCACCGCCAGCAAGGGCCTGTATGCCATCCGCACCCGCACGACGGGCGCGTTTCGTCAGGGCAAGTAACCGTCGCGGCCGCTTCCGCGCCCGCCCGCTCAACTCGCCGCTGAAGCCATGAAGTGATGCAGCGATGTTGAAACCCATCATCTTCCCGGATCACGAAACCCTCAGCCGGGCCGCCGCCGATTGGCTCACGGTCCGACTCAAGGCCCGGCCCGAGGCGCTGCTTTGCCTGGCCTCGGGAAGCACCCCAACACGCACCTACGAGCGGCTCGCGCGTTCGCCCGCCACCCTGCGTCGGGCTCGCCTGCTCAAACTCGATGAATGGGGCGGCCTGGATCCCGACGACCCGGCCACCTGCGAATCGTATTTCCAGCGCGTGCTCCAGCGCCCGCTGCGCCGACGGGGCAAGCTGCTCGGTTTCCGCAGCCAGCCGCCGGACCCCGAGGCCGAGTGCCGGCGTGTCCGGCAGTGGCTGGCCCGGAACGGGCCGGTGGACGTCGCCGTGCTCGGGCTCGGCGTCAACGGCCACCTCGGCTTCAACGAACCCGCCGCCGCGCTGCGACCTTTGGCCCACGTCGCCACCCTCTCCCGCGCCTCGCTCACCCACGGGATGCTCACCAGCGCGCGTCGCCGCCCCACGTTCGGTCTCACCCTGGGATTGGCCGACCTGTTGGCGTCACGCGAAATCCTTCTGCTGGTGAGCGGATCGCACAAGCGCGCGGCGGTCGGGCGTCTGCTGCAAGGGGAACGTGACGCCCCGGTTTCCGGCCACCTTCCTGTGGCTGCATCCGCGGGTCACGATGCTCTGCGACACGGCTTGCGCGGGCGGGTGAGGGGGACGGGGAGGGGGAGGGCCGAGTCCCGCAGCCCCGCTGGAAGCCGCCGAGTTCCGCACTCGCCGCGTTCCCCGCGCCGCACGGCAA
This sequence comes from Verrucomicrobiota bacterium, assembly GCA_027493615.1. GTDB lineage: Bacteria > Verrucomicrobiota > Verrucomicrobiia > Limisphaerales > J093 > DSVZ01. Next base: position 82,405 of record JAOSKK010000006.1, on the reverse strand, counting down.
GCGCAACGCGTTTGGCGTGCGCCGACTTCCAGCGGCGCTTTTCGTTCCTCCACGCCCTTCGCCCCAAGTCGCAATCAAGCGCACACACGCCGGACGTTCCGCGGGCCGCATCGGAGGCGAAAGGCGAAAGGTCGAGATGTGACTTGTCGCAGCCGCGAGGGCTGGCGAGAGTGGGCGGGTCAAGCGGAGCGGCGGCCGGGAAGTGCGGCGTCGCGGGCGTCTGACGACCCATGCTTTCCGAACTAACGGTGTTCGCCACGCGGGGCGACCAACTCAGCCGCGACCAGGTAGCCAGCGCCGTGCGGGCGCTGATCGATGAGACCGTGTCCGTCGCCGACAAGGCCGACTTCCTTGAGGCCTTGGCGCGCAAAGGCGAGACGCCTGGTGAGATTTCGGCCTTTGCCGCCGAGCTGCGGGCAAAGGCCGTGGGGTTGGCTGTCCCGGAACCCGTGCGCAAGGCGGGCTTGCTGGACGTGGTTGGCACCGGAGGCGACCGCGCCGGCACCCTCAACCTCTCGACCGCCGCCGCCCTCGTGGCCGCCGCGGCCGGCGTGTATGTGGCCAAGCACGGTAACCGCGCCATCACCTCGCAGTGCGGGAGTGCCGACGTCCTCCAGGCCCTCGGCGTACCGACCGAATGCGAACCCGAGGAGTCGTCGGCCCGCCTGCGCGCGCGGGGCTTCACCTTCCTGTTCGCTCCGCGGTACCACCCGGCGTTTCGGACCATCGCCCCGGCCCGGGCGCTCTGCGCGGAACGAGGGCGACGCACCATCTTCAACTTCCTGGGACCGCTGCTGAATCCCGCGCGGCCGACCTTTCAACTCCTGGGCGTCCCCTCGCCCGAATGGTGTGAACCGCTGGCGCTGGCCCTGCAGCGGTTGGGGGTCCGCCGCGGCCTGGTGGTCTGCGGTCGCGCCGGAAACTGGGAGGACGGCGAACCGCGGTACCTCGATGAGCTCTCCACGCTTGGTGAAACCCGCGTGGCTTCCTTCCAGACCGGTTCCGGCGTCGCCCTGTCCAGCCTGCGTCCCGCGGACTTCACGTTCCAGCCCGCGACACTCTCCGACCTGGCCGGCGGAGACAGTGCCCAAAACGCCCAGCAGATCCGCCGGATCCTCACCGGCCAGGAACGAGGCCCCCAGCGCGACGCCGTTCTGCTCAACGCCGGAGCCGCGCTCTTCGCCGCCGGCCGCGCCAGTTCGATCCACGAAGGCTGCCTCCTGGCCCAGGGCGTTATCGCCCGCGGCGACGCCGGGCGGAAGCTCGACGAACTGACCGCGCCCTGGACGCAGCCCTGAGCGGCCCGCCGGCCCCCGCTTCCGGATTGATGACGGGGGTCTTGGAGCATCTGGTTGGAGGCAAAAAGGTGGCTGGCGGGAGGACAGATGCCGCCGCCTCGCACCGCTCTACCCCGGCAACTCACGCGAGTTCGCCGAACGCAAATGCGCCGTAACCCACCACCCGGTCCCGGCTCCCGCCCGCGTCCGCCGAGTTGCTCAATTGCAGCGTCTCGCCGCGGAGCCCCCGGGCGCGCGCCACCTTCAGCAAACCCGCAATGGCCCGATGCCCACAGGCGCACTGCCCATCCAGTCGTTCTCCCTGCAGCCCCACGATGGCTTCCGCCGTGGCTTGGTCCCGACGCTGGGCCATCCCGTACTCGAGGTAGTGGCTCAGGTCGGAGCTCACCACCACACACGTCTCCGCGCCCCCCACAGCCGGTCCAGAACCTCCGCAACCTCCGCCGCGCCCGCCCGCCCCACCAGCAGCGGCACCAGCGTGAACTCATCCAACACCGTTTGCAGAAAGGGCAGCTCCACCTCGAGGCAGTGCTCCGGTTGATGGGCGGGTTCGTACACGCTGACCTGCGGCAACCCGAGGACGTCCTCCCGCGCCGCCCGATCCACCGGCACGACCCCCAGCGGCGTGGCGAAAGCCTCCATCCCGCTGGTGACCATCCCGTCGAATTCCTCGTAGTGCGAAGGGCCGATGACCACGGCCCGCCGAATCCGTCCGTGCGCCGGCCCCAGCCGGACAAAGGCCGCGGCGGCAACCGACCCCGAGTAGACATACCCGGCGTGCGGCGCAATCACCGCCTTGGGCACCGGCCCCTCCGGTGGAACCGCCCCGGCGAGGTAGTCGTTCACGTCAGACTGCAGCCGTACAGAACTGGCCGGGTAGAATCGGCCCGCCTGCGCCGCCGGCCGCACGCCGGTCATGGTTGCGCTCTTCATGACGACACCTGCTCGCTCGATCCAGTCCCGCCCGCCGCCGCGCGCGCGAGTCGGGGATCCGCCCCGGTTGTGGCTTCCGCCCACACCCCCGGCACCATGTGGCCGCAAGCCGGACATGCCCCCGTGGACCCCAACCGGTTCTCCAACACGCGAAAGCCCAGCCGCCGTATCAACGTCGTGCCGCAGCCCGGGCAGCGCGTGTCTTCCCAGCCATCGACCCGGCCTGGCAGATTCCCGGCATACACGAAGTGCAGGCCGGCCGCAGCGCCGATTTCGGCCGCGCGCACCAGGTCGCGGGCGGCGGTCGCGTTCGGATCGGTCATCCGGTAGTCCGGATGAAACGCCGTGACATGCCAGGGGATGTTCCGATCCACCCCGGCCAGAAACCGGGTGAGGTCGCGCAGTTCCGCCTCATCATCGTTGAAGCCCGGCACGAGCAGGGTCACCACCTCGAGCCAGATCCCGCGCGCCCGAAGCTGCCGGATCGTCTCCGTCACATGGGCCAGCGTGCCTCCCAAGCTCCGATAGCGGCGGTCGTTGAAGCCCTTGAGATCCACCTTGTACGCCGTCAGCCACGGCTGAAGAAAATCCAGGACCTCAGGCGTGGCGTTGCCGTTCGAGACGAACGCGCAGTGGAAGCCCGCTGGTCGCGCCGCGGCGAACACCGCCTCCGCCCACTCGGCCGTGATCAAGGGCTCGTTGTAGCTTGACACCACCCAGCGCGCGTCCGCCCGCCGCGCGGCGGCCACGAGTTGGTCGGGCGTGACCGGGGTGAACGTCGTGCTGGCCAGCTCGTCGCGCAGCGATTGGCTGGTGATCCAGTTCTGGCAATACCCACAGTGGAAGTCGCACCCCAACATCCCGAACGTCAAGGCCGCGCTGCCGGGCAGCCCGTGGAAGAACGGCTTCTTCTCGATGGGATCGCACGCCACGCCGGCCACGTACCCAAACGGCACCCGCAAACCGCCCTCGGCGTGAAACCGCACCTTGCACACTCCACGCCGTCCCGGGGCAAGGAGACAGCGATGACCACAGGCCACACACCGCACCTTCCCGTCCTCCTGCCGGTAAAGGCGGCCGGGTGCCGTGCGACGATCCAGCGCCTGCGCCAGCCGCTCACCCTCTCCCCGGGGGGGGGCGGCCGCCCGGCTGGCCCACTCTGTTCCTGCGCGCGTCATCAGCAGCTCCGCGGGCGAGGACCGCACTCTCCCGCGACGTTCGAACCCTACGCCCGTGCCGTGATCAAGGCAACCCGGGGCTTGCCACACCCGGCCCCGTTTCGGGAAGGTGTCGACCTCGCCGCGGTCGGCATCCCGCGGCCGGCATGACCGCGCGTCAACGAAGCCTCATCGAGCTCAACCTCGCCGTATTGCTCTGGGCGGGCACGGCACTGTTCGCCAAGTGGATTGCGCTGCCGCCGTTTCAGATCACCGCCCTGCGATCGGTCGTGGCGGCGCTCGCCGTGTGGGTCCTGCTGCGCGGCCGCGGCCGGTCGCTGCTCCTTGGCGATCGCCGGGACCTCGGCCTGCTGGTGGCCGGCGGGCTCTGCCTGGCCGCCCATTGGGTCACCTACTTTCAGGCCATCCAGGTGTCCACCGTCGCGGTGGGCGTTCTCGCCCTGCACACCTACCCGGTGATCACCGCCCTGCTCGAGCCGGCCTGGCACCGCGAACGGCTGCGGCTCCCGGACGTCGTCCTGGCGCTGGTGGTGCTCGCGGGCGTCGCCGTCCTGCTGCCCAATCTCTCCTTCACCAGCCGGATCACCCGCGGCGTCGCGTTCGGCGTCCTGTCCGCCCTGTGTTTCGCCGTCCGCAACATCCTGACCGGTGGCGTGGTGAAGCGACAGGGCGGCGGCAAGGTCACCCTGTACCAACTCGTGGTCAGTGCCGCAGCCCTGGTGCCGGCCGCCTGGCTGTGGGGTGAACCGTTGACGCTCAAGGCCGGGGGTCAACTCCTCCTGCTGGGCGTCGTTTTCACCGCCCTGCCGCACACCCTCTACACCCGCAGCCTCGGCCACCTCAAGGCCACCACCGTCGGCATCATCGCCACCCTCCTGCCCATCTACGGCGCCGTCTCCGCCGCGCTCCTCCTGGGCGAAGTGCCCGCCCTCCGCACCGTGATCGGCGGCGCCATCATCCTCGTCGCCATCAGTGTCGAGACCTGGCGGGTCATGCGGAAGTAACCGCCGCGGCCCCTCCCTCAACGCCCTGCGCGGAACGGGCCCGGCCGGCCGCCCATTCGCGGGAGCGCCGGATGGCCTCCGCCATCGTTCGCGCCAGCGGCACCGTCTCCTGCAACGCCTTCCGCAGATGCCCGGTCTGCAAATCCTCGCCCAGAGAAAAGGCGTCGAACAGGGCGCTGATCACCGCTTGCTCGAGTTCCGCCCCGCTGAAATCCGCGCTGAGCTCGCCCAAGGTCGCGCGGTCGAACTGCGCCGGATCCCGCCCGCGTTTCGCCAGGTGAATCCCGAGGATCTCCGCCCGCTCGGCCGCCCGCGGCAGATCCACGAAGAAGATCTCGTCGAAACGCCCTTTGCGGAGCAGTTCGGGCGGCAACTGCGCGATCTCGTTCGCCGTGGCCACCACAAACACGGGCGCCGTCTTCTCCGACAGCCACGTCACGAACGTCCCAAACACACGCGCCGTCGTGCCCGCATCCGAAAACGTCGAGCCGTGCGTCCCGGCAAACGCTTTGTCGATCTCATCCACCCAGAGCACCGCCGGCGCGACGGATTCCGCCACGGCAATGGCCCGCCGCACGTTCTCCTCGGAAGACCCGACCAGGCTGCCGAACATCCGGCCCATGTCGAAGCGCAGCAGCGGGACCTGCCAGAGGTTCGCCGTGGCTTTCGCGCACAGACTCTTGCCGCAACCCTGCACCCCGAGCAGCAGCAGCCCCCGCGGCGCCGGCAACCCGTACGCCTGGGCGGCCGGCGTGAAGGCCGCCCCCCGCTTGGTCAACCACTCCTTCAGTCCGGCCAGACCGCCGACGGTGGCAAAGGTCTCCTCACTCGCGAAGTACTCGAGCAGGCCGCTTTTCCGGATGATCTGCCGCTTTTCCGCCAGCACTTCCGCCACCTGCTCGGGGCCCAGCCGGCGATGCCGCACCAGCATCCGCGCGAACACGTTCTCCGCCTCGCCCAACGTGAGCCCCAGCGCGGACTGCAACAGGCGCTCGCGGCCCGCCTCATCCAGTTCGATGCTCACCTGCTGGCGCGGCTGCACCTCGCGGCCGATCCGCTCGAGCAACGCCCCCAGATCGGCCCGCGTAGGCAGCGGAAACAGCAGCACGGTGACCTCCTTCTCAATCTCGGCCGGCAGTTCGAGCAGTGGCGAGAGCAGGACCAGCGTCTTGAGGCTCTCCTTCAGATGGCGCGCGCATTCCTTGAGCCGCCGCGTCACCGCCGGATGCTGCCGGGTCAGGAACGGATGCAGATCCTTGAACACGAACAGGGCGGGGCCGACGTGGTCGATCACCTGGTCCAGCGCCGCCAGCGGATCGCGCGAGGGCGCGTGCCGTTGCTTCTGGGACTGCAACGACGCGCCCAGCGGGATCAGCCCCGTCGTGCAGCTCCACTCGAACACTTGTTTCTCGCGTCGCTGCCCGATGCCGGCCAGCGCGGCCTCGACGCGCGCCTCCTCGTTGGAAACGATATACAGGAGCGGGTAACGAGCCCGCACCAGGTCCTCGAGTTCCTCGATGATGGCCATGTCGTGCGGCGCAGCTCAGCGTCCCAGCCAACGTCGCCACCAGGGACGCGGCGGCGGCGGTGTGGCGGCCACGCTGGCCTTCAACCGCGTCGCCAGCGTCTCGGGGGGCGGATGCTGGGCGCGGTCGTGGCGCAACACCTCCTCGGCATGCTCGAACTCGAGGGCGGCCTGCGTCTGCTGCGTGTGCTGCTGCGCCGCCTGTTCGGTGCGCTGCTCCTGGCGGAGCCGGGACGGTGGGGGGTCGGGTTCCATGGGGGCCTCCTCTAGGCGGTTTGGGCGAACGCAGCGGCGAACGCCCGGCGCGCGCGATGCAGCTTGCCGCGAATGGCGTCGGCGGTCTGCCCGGTGAGTTCGGCCACTTCCTGGTAGCTGAGTTGTTCGTCCGCCACCAGCAACAGCAGCTCGCGGTATTCCGGTGGCAGGCGGTCGAGGGTTTGCTGGATGCGCTGCCCCAGCTCCTTGGTCTCGAGCACGCGCAAGGGACTGTCGGCCGGGCTGGCCGACCGTTCCCAGACCGCCTCGTCCGCGTTGCTGAGCATCGTCCGGGAATTCCAGGACTGCAGCAGGTTGCGGCAGTGGTTGATGGCAATCCGATACAGCCAGGTCCGCACGGCCGCCTCCCCGCGGAACTCGTCGTACTTGCGCCAGGCCTTCAGGAACACGTCATGCGTCGCGTCCTCCGCCTGCGTCGGATCGCCCAACATGCGCAGGGCGAGGTAATAGATGACCTGCGCATGCGCGGCGTACACCTGCCCGAACCCGCTCGCCTCCCACGCCGCCAGGGCGTCAGGCGCGAACAACTCCGGCTGGCCGGACTCGCTCATCGTGCTGTCACCGTGCCGTGATCCCTGCCCGCCCCCGCTGCGACACCCTGAGAGACCTGGCTACAGCCGCTTCGGCCCACTCTTCACCCTTCGCCCTTCGCCCTTCGCGCCGTCCAACTTCGAACCTCGTCTTTCGAACTTCGAACTTCACTTCCGCCGGCTGGCCCGCTCGTTAATCCACGCGGTGTCCCGCGGTGCCTGGCGAACGCCGGTCACCCCCTTCTGGAGCGTCTGCGGGTCCACCCACTTCCGGATCTCCGCATGGCCGTCGGCGAAGCTCAGACCGCTCGCCTCATGGTGATAGAGCGCCGGCAGATTGCCCCATTCGGGGGCGATCCACCAGGACGAGCAGGTAGCCGTCGTCCAGGCTCTCCTCGCGCTCGTCGATGAACACGAACTGGGTCGAGGGCGACTGGATGTCCGACATCTTGCGGTACGTCCACCACTGCCGGTCGATGAGCGCCGTGTGCCAGCTATTGCCGTTCATGCAGCCGTTCATCGAGATGCTCCGGGTCCGCGGATACTTCTTGCCGCCGATTGTCACCATGAACTTGTCGGCCGGACACTTGTAGATGGCGAGGGACTGGTTGTAGGGATAGAGCTTGCCGCGCGGGGGCATGAGCAGGTTGATGTTCGTCCAGCTCGAGGGATTCACGGGACCCGCCGTCGTGTGCAACCAGCCACCCACCCAGCCGGTGCCGTCGCCGTCGCCATTCTCGACCAGCGCATCCCGGTGATCATCGGCGTACATCATCCACGCCAGGCCGAGCTGGCGACCGTTGTTGATGCACCCCACGCTGTGGGCCTTGGACTTAGCCCGGGCCAGCGCCGGAAGCAACATCCCCGCCAGGATGGCGATGATGGCGATCACGACCAGCAGTTCGATGAGCGTAAATCCGGATCCGCTCCCCGAACGGCCCGCTCCGGAGAGGCGTTTCTTTGTCAGCGTGTTCATAGGTGATGCAGGCAAACCAATAAGCCCCGACCGCGATGGTGTCCAGCGCCGAAGCGGGGAGGGTTGACTTCGCCGGCTCCCGCACCCGCTACGAGTCCGCCCGTGTCGGCTCATGCACTTCCGCCCGTGCGATCCGTGCCACGTCCAGAAGGTCGAGGGCATCATCGTCCTTGTGCATCACCACCAACGTCCGGCCCCGCGGGGTCAGCGTGGCAAACTCCGGCTGGGGCACGTGAAAGGCCTGCGCTTCCACGTACACGGTGAAGGGCCGAAACGCCGACCCCCTCAAAGCTGGCGGATTTCATCGCGCGTCATCACCCCTGTCTACAGCAGATGGCTCGCCGGCTCAAGCGGCTTGGCGTGGCCCCGCCTCACGGCCGGTGCTGATGCGCGTAGTCGGCCAGCGCCCGCAGATTGGCCTCGGGCGTGCCCCGCGGCACCTCGCAGCCCGCCCCCACAATGTAGCGCGGTCCCGCCTGCCGATGGCACTCGGCCACGGCCGCCGTGACCCCCTCGGGCGTGCCTCCCTTCAGCACCTGCACCGGATGCAGGTTCCCGAGCAGCACCTGTTGCGGACCCATCGCGGCGCGCCCCTCGCCCAGGGGCGAAGGGTAGTCCAGGTCCACGATCTCACACCCCAGCCGCCCCATCCCCGCCAGGATCGGCCGCGTGTTGCCGCAGATGTGGAGCCGCACCTTCGTGCCCAACGCGTGCAACCCCTCCACCAGTTTCTTCTCGTACGGCCAGACAAACTCCTCGTAAAGCTGCGGGCCGACCAGCGACGCCGCGGCATCCCCCACTCCCATCAGATCGATGCCCGCCTCGACCTGCGCCCGCGCAAACCGCAGTTCCATCACAATCACGAACTCGAACAGGTCCCGCACAAACGCCGGGTCGTCGAAGAAGTCCGTCATCAGCGTGTTGATCCCGCGCAGGTCGGCCGCCTCGGCCACCGGACCCTCCACCCATCCCTCGATCAGCTTCTCACCCCGCACGCGCTCCTTGAGCAGCGCCACGCCTTGCACCCGATCCGTCATCCGGCCGCCCCCAGCGGATCCGGCGGCCGCAGCTTCGCCAGGTCCGTCTTGTCCGCCAGTCGCGCCTCGTGCTCCACCAGCGCCGGCGGTTGATCCTCGAAATACTGCACCTTCGCCCCACAGTCTGCCGCCTCGCGGGCCGGGTCCGAGATCACGGAGACGTAGTCGAAGCCGAACTTCTCGGCGACCCGAACCTGCGCCTCCACCAACACCCGATGGTCGCGGGCGTAATCGCCGTACCGACCGCCGATCTGGTCCACGGCATACATCATCGTGATGGGCATAAGGGGCAGCCGATCCACCGGCCGACCCGCCAGGTGCGCCAGGACGCGTTCGCGCCCGGTGAGGTGCGTCGTCATGCCGGCAGCCAAGCCGCCCCGCGTCCGTCGCGCGTTGACCGGCGTCAAACACCCAAGGCAAACCGCCGCCCTGCCGGGGCCGGACGGCGGGCCTTTGCCGCTGGCAGCGATCGCGCAACGATTGCCGCTGGGCTACCGACAAGAGCGAGCGAACTCTCCGAGGAGAGCGCAGAATTCCCAATAGCCAGAACGGACCGCTTTACGGAGGAGGCAGCGAGCGCGTCAGCGTCTGGAGTGCGCCGGCTTCGAGCGGCGCTTTGCGTTCACCCCGCCCCTCCCCCACGCAAAGCGGCGGTGAACCACTCGCACTCCATACGCTGCGCGATCCTCCCGCCGCCGGGCAGGCGCAACGCGCGTGTCGCGGCCGCACCGGGGCCAACGGACCCCTCGGCTTTCGCTCTCAAAGGCATCGGTCAGAGGCCCTTGGCCCGGTAGAACCGATGGGGCTTGCCCGCGGCACCCGGGTCCAGGATGACCGGCCGGTGCTGGTCGGTGGCCACCACGCCCAGCGAGTGCCACGTCTGGAGGTCGTCCGACACCTCGACCTCGTGGCTTTGGCGGGCCCAGCAGAGAAGCCGGATACGGCCTTCCCCGAGCGCCTCCAGCGCCGGCGGTTCGGTCACCGTGAGGATCTGGTTGGCAGGAACATTTCTCAGTTCCTGCACGATACCCGAAGGCCATTCGATGCGGACTTCGCCTGCGGTGGCGGCATTACCGAGGCCCCAATGAGCCACTAACTCCGTTCCGCCGGCCCAAGCGCCATTGGAGCTGATCTGACGCACCTGCCAAACCGGTCGTCCCGCTACCGTAGCTCGAACGCGAACGCGCGCTCCGATGCCATCGCGATTCGAGACGGTGCCCTGCAACCTGACCTTCAGCCAGTGATTGGCATTGCCGAGGGTCCCGAGCTGATTGCGGTACAGCAGGTTCTTCGCGGGCGTTCCCTCCCCGCACGCGACGAAAAGGTCCAGAAGGCCGTCACCGTCGTAATCCACCCAGGACGCCGACTCGTCGGTTGCCCCGTCCACGATCGGACTGCCGACGTCCACCGAGGTGAATGTCCCGTTGCCGTCATTCCGGTACAGGACGCTGCTGGAAGAATAGCCCGGCACGAACAAGTCCAAGTCGGCGTCGTTATCGTAGTCACCCCAGGCGGCACCAAACACCATCTGCGGCATCGACAGGGAGAGACCGGCCGTCACGGTGACGTCGACGAATTCCTGGCCGTTGAGGTTGCGGTGCAGAGTGTGCATATTCCCGCGGCTGGTGGTGAAGAGATCGAAGAAGCCGTCGTTGTCGTAGTCAGCCCACACCGCAGTGACTCGTGCTGTGGCGGGAGGCACGGCACCCAGCACGACCGATCCGAATTTGCCGGCACCGAGGTTCCGGTAGAGGTGACTTCTCGCGTTGTCGGCAGTGACGTACAGATCCGGATCACCATCATGGTCAAAGTCGCAGAAGGCGGGGCTGACGCTTGCATCGCCGGTCTGCACGACCGTACCCGCCTGCGCCGCTGTCAGGAACCGGAACTCGCCGTTGCCGAGTGAATGATACAGAAGCGTCTGCGAGGTAGTCGTGACCAGCAGGTCGAGCCAACCGTCGCCATCGATGTCGGCCCAGGCGCCCTCCAGGCCTGGCCCTTTCGTCGGTGCCGTGGGCATGCGCACAAAGCCAGCCGGCCCCTGGTTGCAGAACATCTGGTTGGTGCCACCGAGGCGGGCGACAAAGAGGTCGGGATCACCGTCGTTGTCGTAGTCCGCCCACACGCCCGCCGTCGCGTGGCCCGGTCCTTCGGTGATGCGGTTGGCGACGCGGAGGAAGCTCCCATCGCGTTGGTTGTGGTAAAGAGAGTTCGGTGTGTTGAAGCCGGAGGTGTAATTGGCCACAAACAGATCCGGCCAACCATCCGCATCGTAGTCGCACCAAGTGCCGCTCTGGGAAGGTTCGATGTCGTTGGCGACGGCCCCGGTGGTGACCTTCGCGAACGTGGGATCGATTCTCAAGTAGGCGAAATTGGTGGTGATCACTCCGTCGGCGGCCGTGACCAGGACGCTGTAGCGGCCGCCTTGAGCGGCTGTGAGGTTGGTCAGCGCCAGGATTCGTTTCGTCTCGCCCGGCAGTTCGACACCGTTGAACCGCCACTGGTACGGGTCCGTGCCGGCGGTACTCAACGTCACCGATCCTGCCACACTGGCACTCGGTCGCGCCGGTTGGATCCGAGCGACTTCGGTGACGGTGAGGAGCCGGTCAACACTCTGGTCCTTCAGTTCCTGCACCGTCCCCGACGGCCATTCGACGCGTACCACCTCCGCCACGGTGGCATCGCCCAGGCCGAAGTGGGCGAGCAGGCCATCTTCGCTGATCCAAGAGTGCTGGCCGGAGATCGTGCGGGTCTGCCAGAGGGGTTCACCACCAATCGTCGTCAGAACTCTCACCTTCGCCCCGATGCCCATCCGGTTCGATGCGGTGCCTCGCAGGCTTACCTTGAGCCAGTGATTGCTGTTGCCATTGTTGCGGTAGAGTAGGTTGGGCTCGGCGAACCCGTCGCCGCAAGCGACATAGAGATCGAGGAACCCATCGTTGTCGTAGTCGCCCCACGTCGTGCCACAGGCCCTGCCACCTTCGTTGGCCGGGCTGCCCGTGGTGACTCTGAAGAAGGTGCCATCATGGTTGTTGCGGAAGAGGGCGTGGCCGCCGGGGAAGTTGGGAAACCCCGGGTCCTGGAAGTTGCCGACGAACAGGTCGAGCCAGCCATCGTTGTCATAGTCCCCCAAGCGGAGTCATTGGACGCCATGGCCAGCTTCAGCCCGGCCGTTTCGGCCACATCAACAAAGCCGTTGCCTTCCAAGTTCCGGAACAGCCCGTTGGTGCCGAGGCCCGCCGGGAGGAAGAGGTCCGGATAACCATCGTTGTCGAAGTCGCCCCAGGCCGCGCCCCAGGCCAGGCCGACGACGTCCAGGGCGGGCAGCGCTTTACGCTCCATGGGTCCCTGGAGGTGGTTGACGAAGACGTAGTTGGTGACCTGGGTGCCGACGGTAAAGAGCACGGTGTGGCTGGTGAACAGGTCGAGGTCACCGTCTTGGTCATAGTCCATCCATCCGAGAGCGGTGCTGCGGGCGTTGTCTTCGACCAGGCTGCCCACTTCACTGGCGGGGGTAAGCCTGAATTGCCCGTTGGCCTCGTTGCGGTAGAGCCGGTCATTCTGCGGCCCGCTCCAGTAGCCGGCGGATAGGAACAAGTCGATGTAGCCGTCCAGATCATAGTCTCCCCAGAGCGGCATGATCGAGTCGAGCCGGTCGGTCGTAACAGGTGGACTGGCTACGGACGCAAAGGCGCCGCCACCGAGGTTGCGGAAGAGGTGATCGTTGCGACTCCCGGTCTGCGCCACAAACAGGTCGGGCCGGCCGTCATTGTCATAGTCACCCCAGCCGACACCCCACGCACTGCCGGCGGCCCTCGCGACCGCGTTGGTCCCCACTTTCGAGAACGTACCGTCCTTGTTGTTGTGGTAAAGGGAGTTGAGAACGTCGGATCCATCCCCACTCGCATTGCCCACGAACAGATCCAGGTATCCATCCTGGTCGTAGTCCACCCACGTCGCTGTGGTAGAGCCCTCTCGGTCAGTCACGGGCGCACCTTGCGTGACCTTGGTGAAAGTGGGATCCACAGTGAGCTGTGCCACCCGGCTGGTGATGGAGCCGTTGTCATCCGAGACCACCACCTGGTAGGAACCGGCCATCGCCTCTGTCACGTTGCTGAGCAGAAGGGTGCTGCGCACGGCGGACGGGTTCAGCCCCGGGTCGAGTGGAGCTTCGGCAAACCACCAGGCGAGCTTCAGGGCCCCTGCGGAAGCCCGCGCCCTCACGCTGAACTGTGCCGTCGCGTTGAAACTGACCGATTGATCGGCGGGCTCAGCGGTGATGGCGGGCTGAGCCTGAATCGACGGGGCGAAGAACACGGCAGCCGACGCGGTCAGCGTGAGGCACGCCCAGCCGCGAGCCAGTCGGGCACGGGTGACACCGGTCAGTATGATCTTGAGGGTCTTCATGTGGGCACCTTTCACTTGAGCTTGGGGTTTTGGTGTTGCGACCTGGGGGAAGAGGGTAGGCATGAGTCGGAACAAGGAATGGGGCGGAGCAGGTGCGCGGGACTGGTCATGACCTGGAACCCAGGCGGGGTGGGAATCCTCCCGCCCTGTCGCCTCCGGTCACCGTTTATCTCTGGCGCACGGTTCATGGGCAAGGTGACCGCCGGCCGTCCCTCCCGCCCTGCCGGCCGGCGGCCTGTTCGTCACACAGCGGCCCTTCAGTCTGTCCTTACTGAAACCGTCTCAATTCGTTTCTGTCTTTCGGCACACTTCTTTGTAATCGGTAGCCGAGGACCCCTGCGGAGTGCGCAGCCGGGGTTCGGAAGGAATGCGCGCGTCGCACCACCCTGGTGCCGGGGGTGCGGGCGTTCCGTGGAGGCCTTCAACTCCCTCCCGAGCTGGTAAGCAATTGGCGGTGAGACGGGTACGTCGGTCGGCGGGAGGAGGCGGCGAGCGCACCAGCGTTTGGAGTGCGCCGGTTTCCAGCGGCGCTTTGCGTTCACTCCGCCCCTCCCCACGCAAAGCGGCGGTGAACCGCTCGCACTCCATACGCTGCGCGACTCCCGCACCGCCGGGCAGGCGCGGTCACCCGTTGCCTTTCGCGTTTTTCGCGTGTTTCGCGGTCGCCCATCGTCCCGCGACGCTTTTCGTTCACTCCGCCCCTCCCCACGCAAAGCGGCGGTGAACCGCTCGCACTCCATACGCTGCGCGACTCCCGCACCGCCGGGCAGGCACAACACGTGTGTCGCGGCCGCACCGGGGCCAACGCACCCCTCGGCCATCACTCCCGCCTGCATCGGTCAGAGGCCCTTGGCCCGGTAGAACCGATGCGACTTGCCCGCGGCACCCGGGTCCAGAACGACCGGCCGGGACTGGTCGGTGTCCGTCACGCCCAGCGTGTGCCAGGTCTGCAAGTTATCCGAAGCCTCGACCTCGTAGCTTTGGCGGGCCCAGCACAGGATGCGAACGCGTCCCTCGCCCAGCGCCTCCAGCGCCGGCGGTTCGGTCACCGTGAGGATCTGCTTGGCAGGGACATTTCTCAGCTCCTGCACGATGCCCGAAGGCCATTCGATGCGGACGATGTCCGCTGCTGGAGCGGTCCCGAGGCCGAAATGCGCGCGAGGATCATCCTGGGCCCGATTCCCTCCCGAGAGTTCACGCATCTGCCACACGCGCTTCCCGCCGAGCGTGGCCCAAACGCGTACCTTGGCGCCGATCGCGGAGCGGTTGGACACTGTGCCGAGGAGGTTGACCATCAGCCAGGAGTTGGAGTTGCCGTTGTTATGGTAGAGATGGTCGACTTCTCCTTTGTTGCCTGGCACAAACAGGTCGAGGAAACCGTCATTGTCGTAGTCGCCCCAGGAAGCGGCTGGTGAGTATCCCACGTCGCCCGCCGGGCTTCCTATGGTGAGCGGCAGGAAGGTCCCGTCACCGTTGTTGCGCCAAAACTGGTTGGCGACGGGGCCGCCCTGGCCTTGCGGCAGGTAGAAATCAAGGTAGCCATCGTTGTCGTAATCGCCCCAGGCGGGGCGGCCGGCTTCCGTACCCGACATGCTGAACTGCAGGGCGAATTGGCCGTCGCCCGTGTTTCCGTAGAGTCGGGTAGATCCGGTGTACCCGGAGACGAGCACATCGAGGTCACCGTCGTTGTCGTAGTCGGCGAACGCCGGAACCAGGGCGGTGAAGCGGTCGGAGGTGAGAGATCCGGCGCTGGTCCGGGTCAAGTCCCCGTGGCCGGAGTTCCGATACAGGGCGACCTGCTGCAAGGTGTGGTCGGTGACAAACAAGTCAGGATCCCCGTCGCCGTCATAGTCCGTCCACGTGGCCGCCATGGTGTCGGCGAAAGGACTCGTCACCGCCGGGCTGTTGCGGACCTCCACAAACACCCCGCCACCCTCGTTGTGCCACAGGACGGGTCGCGTTGCCGCAACGCTGTACTCGCCGCTCCCGATGTAGAGGTCGAGCCAGCCATCCAGATCATAGTCACCCCAGGTAGGTGTTCCCCATCCTGGCCCGAACGAAGCGGGGTTGAGCACCTTCTCGAAGCCGCCACCCGCCCGGCTACGGTAGAGGCGGATCGGTTGACCGGCGGTCCAACTGGCGACCACGACGTCGTCGAAGCCGTCATTGTCATAATCGCCGCAGGCGGCCACAGTCCACCTGCCGCGGTCGCTGACCAGCGGGCCACCTTCACTCTCGGAGACCCGTGTGAACCCGCCCTGACCATCTCCCCTAAAGAGGGCGCTCGCTTCGTTGGACGATGCCTCTGCGCCATTCGGGACAAACAGGTCGAGGTTGCCGTCCCTGTCAAAGTCCCACCAGTTGCAGCTCCATCCCGATTCCCGGGTCGCTACGAGCGGTCCTTCGCTGACAGTGCTGAACTGGGGGTCGACGGTCAGGTAGGTGAAGTTCGTCGTCGTTCCGCCGTCGCCGGTGCCCACGACCACGCTGTAACGGCCTTGGTGCGCCAATTGGATGTTGGTCAGGACCAGGGTGGTTCCCGTCTCACCCGGCAGCTCCACACCGTTGAACCGCCACTGGTATGTGCCGGTTGCGGACACACTTCGGAGCCTCACCGTGCCCCCAGGCTGGCCGTGGGTCGCGCGGGTGTGATACGAAGCGCTTCGGTTATCCTCATGAGCCGGTCCACGGGTTGCTCCGTGTATTCCTGGACATTCCCCGAGGGCCATTCGATGCGTACCACCTCGGCCACCGTGGCATCGCCCAAGCCGAAGTGGGGTCGGAGATCGTTCTGGCAGTAGTTGCCGCCCGAAACCTCGCGCAGTTGCCACACTGTCTTACCGGCGATTGTCGCCTTGACGCGAACCTTGGCCCCGATGGCGGCACCGTTCGAGACCTTTCCCTCAAGCTGGACCGTCAGCCAGTGGTTGCCGTTGCCCTCGTTGTGATAGAGGACGTTCTGGCCGGTGTCGTTGGCAATGAACAGGTCCAGAAAGCCGTCGTTGTCATAGTCGCCCCAGCCGCCGCCCAGCCAATAACCCGAGGGGCGAGTGAAGGCGTCTTCCACCTGGTCGAAGCTACCGTCGCCGTTGTTGTGGAAGAGGCGAACCTGACGGGCGACGCTTTGACCCCGGATGGCCAGCAGGTCCAGGTGGCCGTCATTGTCGTAGTCGCCCCACACCGGAGTGGCACGATCGACCTCTGCCGTCCAGTTCGTGGCCACCAGGAAGTCGGAACCGCCGTCGTTGCGGAACAGGCGCAGGCTGTCCCGGCAGCCCGACGCGAGGTCCAGGAAACCGTCGTTGTCGTAGTCACCCCACGCCTGATGCCGCGTGAGATAGCCGGGTTGCTCGAGAAGGCTGTTCGTCAACCGGGTGAACTGACCCCGACCGTCATTGCGGTAGAAGAAGTCCTGGCCCTGATTGTTGGCGACGACCAGGTCAACATCGCCATCATTGTCGTAGTCGCCCCAGACCGCCGACAGGGTATAGACCGAGGAGATCCGGTCCGTCACTACCGGTGAGTCGGTGACGTGGGTGAATCGGCCGTCCCCGCGCGCGTGGTAGAGCTGGTTGGTGAACCGCCCCGCTTCGGTCCAAGCGCTGGGAACATAGACATCAAGCCAGCCATCCTGATCGTAGTCGGCCACGGCCGCCCAACCGACGGCGTAGCAGGGCTTGGTGAGGTCACCGCCGGCCGCCAAGGTGAACCCGCCGTTCTCCCGGTTGAGATAGAGGCGGTTCATAACGGCCGGCGAAGTGGCGCTGGCCAAGGTGCTGAGAACGAACAGGTCCAGCCGGCCGTCGTTGTTGAAATCGCCCCAGTAACCGCCAACGGAGGCGTCGAAATTCGTGACCACGGCACCCACCTGCGCGGCTGTGGTGGGCGTGAAGGTTCCGTTGCGGTTGTTGCGGTAGAGAAAGTTGGCTCGGGGTTCCCAGCCCTCGATGGAGTTGGCCACGAACAGGTCAATGAACCCGTCCTTGTCGTAGTCGCCCCAGGCGCCGGTGACTGAGTATTGGCTGGTGTTGTTCCAGCCGGGCTGGGCGACTCGCACGAACAGGTCGGTGGAGGGAGCGGTGAGGCTCGGTTGGGCGTGGAGCAGCGCGCCCGTCAGCAGGGCACTGACAACACCGGTCAGCACGGTCTTGAGGGTCTTCATGTGGGCACCTTTCACTTGAGCTTGGGGTTTTGGTGTTGCGACTTGGGGGAAGAGGGTAGGCATGAGTCGGAACAAGGAATGGGGCGGAGCAGGTGCGGGGGACTGGTCATGACTTGGAACCCAGGCGGGGTGGGAATCCTCCCGCCCCGTCGCCTCCGATCACCGTTTATCTCCGGCGCACGGTTCATGGGCAAGGTGACCGCCGGCCGTCCCTCCCGCCCTGCCGGCCGGCGGCCTGTTCGTCACACAGCGGCCCGTCAGTCTGTCCTTACTGAAACCGTCTCAATTCGTTTCTGTCTTTCGGCAAACTTCTTTGTAATCGGTAGCCGAGGACCCCTGCGGAGTGCGCAGCCGGGGTTCGGAAGGAATGCGCGCGGCGCACCATGCTGGGCCGGGGGCGCAGGCGTTCCGTGGAGGACTTCACCCCCTCCCGAGCTGGTAAGCAATTGGCGGTGAGACGGGTACGTCGGTCGGCGGGAGGAGGCGGCGAGCGCGCCAGCGTCTGGAGTGCGCCGGCTTCCCGCGACGCTCTTCGTTCACCCCCCACGCAAAGCGGCGGTGAACCGCTCGCACTCCATACGCTTCGCGATCCTCCCGCCGCCGGGCAGGCGCGATCACACGTTCCCTTTCGCGTGCTTCGCGTGTTTCGCGGTAGCCCATCGTCCCGCGACGCTCTTCGTTCACCCCGCCCCTCCCCACGCAAAGCGGCGGTGAACCGCTCGCACTCCATACGCTGCGCGACTCCCCGCACCGCCGGGCAGGCACGGTCACCCGTTCCCTTTCGCGGGATCGGGTCAGTCCCGGCTATGGGAGACTCCCTGGTTGATGTCGCCGTCTCGCCCGGGCAAGCCCTCCCCCATGCCCCGCAAGCTGAGAGTCGAGTACCCCGGCGCGATCTACCACGTCATGAATCGAGGCGACCGACGCGAACCCATCTTCAGAGACGACCCGGACCGGCAGCGCTTGTTGGAAACGCTGGCCGAGGCGGTTCTCAAAACCGGCTGGCAGATCCACGCATACTGCCTGATGCCGGATCATTTCCACCTGGTGGTTGAGGCGCCCCAAGCCAACCCGGCTGCGGAACCACACCGCCCCGACCTCGCTCGTGTACACCACCGGCCAACCTCCGGCGGCCAACCGCTCGCGCAACGCCCGCGGTGCCAGCGCAGTCGCGGGACGGTCGTCGTCCGCCACCACGATGAGCCGCGGTTGCATGGCCTCGAGCAGTTCGTCGCTCAGCGGCTGGCCCTTCACCGGCAATCCGGTCACCACCACGTCGGCCCGCAGATCCGCTTCGCGCGCGAGCAGCGCCGCCTCGCCCGCGCGACCGAGATCGGAGAGCAGCAACACACGCGTCCCGGCCACGTCGCGAGCGAGCACCAGGGCGTTGTCATCCGCCTGCGCAAACGCGTCGTCCGCCCCCGGGTGTAACACGCGCCAGCCGGCCAGCTCTTCCCCCGCGCACCACCCGCTTCCACCGGGCACCTTGTCCTTCCAGAGCCCGCAAGTAATTCCGATAGGTGGGGGAGCGAGAGCGCACCGGGCTGGTCCAAACACGCGTTGGTGCCAGGTTGGTTTCAAGGACCAGCCCGCCGCCGGTGTGCCGCACGTCGCCGTGCGTGAGTGCCAGGTTGGCCAGTCGATTCACACCCTGGGCGCGCAGGAACGGCAGGACCCGACGTTCGGCATCCGCCGCGTTGCCGCAATCCACCAGCAGATCCTCGCGCCAACCCGCCCGATCCACCCAGACCGCATGACCGCCCCCCAGCGGCAGCACCACCCAATGCGTCTCGTCACGGCCGAGCCACAGCCGGAGCCCGACCACCCCGAGCCAGGCGCAAGCCACTGCCGCCACCACCCATCGCCGTCTTGGCTGGCCCAACCACCCGGCCGCGACCATGCCCAGCACGACGTAGTAAGCGACGACATGAAGGGGACCCGGGCTAGGCACGTAGGCAAACGCGCCCGGCAACCCGGCGGCCCCTTCACTGACGCGGATCATCGCCGCCATCCAGAACCAGGCGCTGTGGTTGAACCATTCGCTCATCCACCCCGCCCACGGCGCGCAAGCCAGACTCGCGAGCGCACTCGCCAACGCGCCGCCGCTCAGGGGCACCACCAGCAGGTTGGCCAGCAGACTCACCGGCGTGAACAGGTGAAAGTACTGTGCCGCCAGGGGCAATGACCCCAGCCACGCCGCCAACGACACCGCCAGGCTCGAGGTGACGGCGTGCAATGGCCGGCCCAACACCCGTCGCCACGCCGGGATCCGGTCCGCCGGCAGCAACGGGTCCGGCCGGCACAGACGATCCCGCCACCGCTCAAGGGGCGGCAACCACCAGGCCAGGCTCAGGACCACCGCAAACGAGAGCTGGAACCCGACCTGGAAAAGCTGGCGCGGCTCCCACAGCAGCAGCACCAGCCCCGCTCCCGCCAGCGAGTTCAACAGGTTGCCGGGCCGCTCGAGAGCCCACCCCGCCACCACGACCGTCATCATCAGCGTGGCCCGCACGGCCGACGGCTGCCACCCGGTCGCCCCGGCGTAAAACCACAGCGCCGGCACCAGCAGGCACCCAATGACGCGCCGCGGCAGCCGGACCACCCGCAACACCGTCGTCAGGATCCCCGCGATGAGCAGGACGTGCAGCCCGCTGATCGCGAAGATGTGGAGCGTGCCCGAGCGCATGAACGGGGCGGCGACTTCGCCCGTCAGCGCGGTGCGCCAGCCGAGGGTCATGGCCCAAAGCAGCCGCAGAGGCTCGTCCTCGACCGGCAAACCGCGGGCCAGGGCGCGTTGGGCCCAACGAACGAACCGGTCGGTCAGGGGCGGGCGATCCGGCTGAACCCGCCCCGCGGCCAGCCGCCAATCGTTCGTGGTCCGGGCCTCGATCAGGTAGTGAATCCCCTGCCAGCGAAAGTGCCGGCGGGCATCGAACAAGCCCGGTGCCCAGGCCGGTGGGGGACGTTGGAGCACGCCGTACACCTCGACCGTGCGACCGCCGAAGAAGGCCTCGTCCAAGGACGCCGGCGTGCTGACCACCACGCGACCGACCGCCGGTTGCCAGGCCCCGAAGGCTTGGAGGGCCTCGACCTCGAGGCGAGCGAGCGTGCGCGTCGTCTCGCGATCGCCGGCGCTGTAGAGACGCTGAGCGGGCGTGGCCAGGAGACGGCCGCGGACGGTGGTGAGGACGGGATCGGTCCCCACGACCGTGCGCAGGTCATGCGGGGCGAGGACGGCCGTGCGGCTGGTGAGGTTTACGACCCCGGCGAGGAACAAGAGCAGGCCCAGGAACCAGGAATTCCCGCGTTTGTAGAGCAGCGCTGCGCCGGCCACGACGAACGCCAGGACAAACGCTCCGGCCAACGGCACGGCCACCCCCGCGGCCACGACCACGCCGCCCGCGTAGCACAAGGTCACCGGCACCAGGGGATGTTTGAGCACAGCCTGCGCGCCCCCCGACCGCGGGACGCCGGTGGCATGGAACCATCGCGTCGCGCGGAGCGGCAAGCGCCCCCGGGTTTTGCCCGAAATTACCCGCGCTTGCGCCAGCGCCCCCAACACCAGAGCAGCCCCAACGCGGCGGCGGCTCCGACGGTGTCGATGACCACATCCACGGGACTGGCAAACCGCGCGGGCTCGAAGGCCTGGTGCAGTTCGTCGCTGACAGCGTACCCCGCGCAGATCAACAGCGCCCAACCCGCGCGCGCCCACGACCACGTGGCCGGCCACGGCCGGAACGTCCGGTTCAGCGCTGCCAGAACCAGCACTGCCAGCAGCCCGTACTCGGCCATGTGCGCCCCCTTGCGGAGCCAGAAGATTGTCGCCCAGAGTCGGTCCTCGGCCATGCCGGGCCAGAGCCAGCGGAGCAAGGGCGCCAGGAAACGCGACGTCTTCTCGCTCGCCAGAAGACCGGTCGAGCCCAGGAAGATCGCGGTCATCCAGGCCAGTGCCGGCAGCCAGTACACGAAACGACGGACGCGTTGCACCGCGGGAGCGAACCTGAAAGGCGCGCGGCCCGCAAACCCGGATTCATGGCAGCCCCGCTCTGCCCCGGGCCGCTCTTCGCCGCGTCAGGGCTGCAGGTACTCGGCCAGCCAGGCGAACACGGTCTGATGCCAGAACTCGCTGTTGCGGGGCTTGTTCACCCAATGGCCTTCGTCCGGGAAGTACAGGAACTTCGAGGGCACGCCGCGGCGCTGCAGGGTGGCGAACAGGTTCATGCCCTCGGTGACCGGGATGCGGAAGTCCAGCTCGCCGTGAATCACCAGCGTGGGGGTCTGGAAGCGACCGGCCAACCGGTGCGGCGACCAACGCTCGAAGTCCGGGTTCACCCACGGGATGCCGTGATCCCATTCATCGAACCACAGCTCGTCCGTCGCGCCGTACATGTTCACGAAATTGTAGACGCCGCAATGGCTCACCAGGCAGCGGAACCGGTCGGTCTGGCCCAGGAACCAGTTGACCATGTAACCGCCGAAGGAGGCGCCCGCCGCCGCCATCCGGTCCGCCTTCACGTACGGCTGCCGTTCGAGCCAGCTCACGCCGGCCATCAAGTCCTCGTAGCACTTGCCGCCCCAGTCGCCGCTGATCTCGTCGACAAACTGCTGGCCAAATCCCGTGCTGCCGCGGGGGTTGGGCAGGGCCACCACATAACCTTGCGCCGCCCAGAGCTGCGGATTCCAGCGATAGGACCAACCGTCCAGCCAGGCCCCTGCGGTCCCCCGTGCACCAGGTACACCAGCGGATACCGCTTGCCCGCCTCGAACCCGGGCGGCTTCACCACCCACATCTGGATCGGCGTGCCCCCGGCCCCGCCGTACCAGACCGATTCGGGCGCCGTGACACACCACTCGCGCACAATCGCGTCGTTCACCCGGCTCAGTGCCCGCAGATTGCCTGTGCCGAGCTCCGTCACGAGCACTTCGGCCGGCCGCGACAAGCTCGCCCGCGTCAGCACCAAGGACCGGCCGTCCGGCGTGATTTGCACGCCGCCGTTGGCGCCACCCACCACGACGCGCTTCACCACCCCGCCCGCCAACTCAACCCGCCACAACGGCCGCGTGCCCTGTTCCTCGGCTTCGAAGTACAAGGCACGGCTGTCCGGCGCCCACACGAACGCCTCCACGCTCGCATCGAATCCGGCCGTCAGACTTCTTCGCTCGCCCGTCGCGCGGTCCAACAGCCAGATCTGCCACCGGTCCGCCTCGAAGCCCGCCCGTTCCTGCGCACGATACGCCAGGTACCTGCCGTCGGGTGAGTACCGCGGAAAGCCGTCCGCCGCCGGATTGGCCGTGAGCTGACGACGTTCGCCCGTGGCCAGGCTCACGACATAGAGGTCGTGGTCCGTGCTCCACGCCTCCTCCCGCGTCGGCACGGGCGTTGCCGTGTACGCCAGTTCCTGGCCATCCGGAGAAAAAGCGAAATCGTCCCCTGCCGAGAACGTCGAGGACGTCGGCACCGCATCCCGGTCGCCCGGCGTGACATCGCGCGGGTCGCCCACCGCGGCCCCGTCCCGCACGGGCACGACGAACAGGTGTTGGCGCTTGCCCTCGACCCAACTGTCCCAGTGCCGGTAGAGGAGCTGCGTGAAGACGCGGGCCTTGACCGGGCTCTGTTCGCGCTCCGCCATCCGTTCACGGTTGAGCCGGTCACTCTCCGGAAACGGGCGGTCGGAGAACTCGGGCCAGACGGCCGACACGAAGGCGATGTGCGCGCCGTCCGGTGACCACACCGGCTGGTTGGCCTCGGTGGCCAGCGTCGTCAACGGCTGCGCCTCGCCGCCGTCCATTGCCAGCGTGTAGAGCTGGAAGGTGCCGCCGCGGTTTGACTCGAAGACCAGCCACCGCCCGTCCGGCGACCAGCGCGGGTGGCGGTCGTGCTTCGGGCTGCGCGTGAGC
Source organism: Verrucomicrobiota bacterium (assembly GCA_027493615.1). GTDB lineage: Bacteria > Verrucomicrobiota > Verrucomicrobiia > Limisphaerales > J093 > DSVZ01. The sequence goes on along the minus strand of JAOSKK010000006.1, from coordinate 59,181 downwards.
TGTCGGGGTTCACCCCGGCCAGCGGAACCAGCCAGAGGTCGCTGTCCAGCCGGTTGCCCTCGCGGTCCACCCGCGTCACGACGTAAGCCACCGAACGTCCATCGGGCGACACTTGCGGATCTTCGACGCGTGCGCACCGGAACAGATCCTCGATTTCCAGCGGTCGCGAGGTCGCGGTGTGGCCGGCGAACGCACCGCACCAGGCGGCCAGCGCCAGGCACGGCAGCCCCATCGCCACGGCCTGGTGTGGGTTCAAACGGGAGGCATCACTCATGGCGAAAGCAGGCGGAAAGGCGCGCGGAGTGTCAAGCGCGGCGCGGATGGGAGACACGACGCCGCTTGCCGAGCCGATCGGCGCCGGCCATTCGCCTGTGGACAGCCCCCGTCCCGCGGCAACCTGCGGCCACCGTGATGGACACCGGCGCTGTTTCTCCACCTCGCGTTCTCATCGCCGACGACCAGGAGGATGTCCTGGGAGCATTGCGACTCCTCCTCAAGGGCGAAGGGTTCAAGGTCCAGACCGTCAACGCCCCCGCCCGCGCCCTCGAAGCCGTCCGACAGACGGAGTTCGATGCCGCGCTTCTGGACCTCAACTACACGCGCGACACCACGTCGGGCCGCGAGGGCCTCGATCTCCTGGCCGCGTTGCAGGAACTCGATCCGACCCTGCCGGTGGTGGTGATGACCGCGTGGGCCAACATCGAACTCGCGGTCGAAGCCATGCGCCGCGGGGCGCGGGACTTCGTCCAGAAACCCTGGGACAACGCCCGTCTCCTGACCATCCTGCGCACCCAGACCGAGCTCGCGCGCGCCCTGCGCCGGGGCAACCGGCTCGAGGCCGAGAATCAGCTCCTGCGCACGCGCAGCGCCCCCGACCTCATCGCCGAATCCCCGGCCATGCGCGGCGTGATGGACCTGATCACGCGCCTGGGCCCCTCGGATGCCCACGTGCTGGTCACCGGCGAGAACGGGACCGGCAAGGGCGTCGTGGCCCGCGCGCTGCACGCCGTCTCGAGCCGGGCCGCGCAAGCCCTGGTGGTGGTGAACATGGGCGGGCTCTCCGAAGGCGTCTTCGAAAGCGAGCTCTTCGGTCACGTCAAGGGCGCCTTCACCGATGCGCGGGCTGATCGCGTCGGCCGGTTTGAGCTCGCCGACCGCGGCACGCTGTTCCTCGATGAGATCGCCAATCTCACCCTGAACCAGCAGGCCCGGCTGCTGCGCGTGCTCGAGACCGGGGAATTCGAGCGCGTGGGTTCCTCGCGCACCTTGCGGGCCGACGTGCGCCTGATCTCGGCCACCAACGCCGACCTGGAGGCCGAGGTGACCGCCGGCCGGTTCCGCCAGGACCTCCGGTTCCGACTGAACACCGTTCAGATTCACCTGCCGCCTCTGCGGGAGCGACGCGAGGACATCCCGGTATTGGCCATGCACTTTCTGCGGCAGCAGTCCCAACGCTACCGCAAGTCGTTGGGCGGTTTCGCGCCCGCCGCCCTCGAACGGCTGCAGCAACACCCCTGGCCGGGCAACGTCCGCGAACTGGCCCACGCCGTCGAACGCGGTGTCCTGCTCGCGCAAGGACCCCTGATCCAACCCGCCGACCTCGGCCTCCAGACCGCGGCGGAGACCGCCCCCGCGGCTCGAGGACATGAGCCTCGAAGAGGTCGAGTGCCACCTGATGCGTAGAACCCTCGCGCGCTTCAACGGCAACGCCCGTCAGGCCGCCGAGGCCCTCGGCCTGAGCCGCAGCGCCTTCTACCGGCGGCTCGAGAAGCATGGCCTTTGACCGATCCTCCCTGCTCCCCACGATGACGCCCCAGACCGTAGGCGCCGACGTCAGGAGGCGACGTGCCAAACCCCGGCTCTCCACGCCTCCTGACGTCGGCGCCTACGACCTGACACCTCCACCCCATGCTGTCGCGACTCCCTCACGGCCGGCAGGTGCTCTTGCTGGTACTGGGCACGACCCTGCCCGCCACGGTCACCGCGCTGCTGCTCGCCTGGAGTGCGCCGGCCAGCCTGTGGCTTCAGTGGACGCTCACGATCCTGCTCCTGCTCGCCCTCGTGGCCGGCACGTTGGCCGTGCGCGACCGCGTCCGGCGACCGTTGCTGACGGTGTCGGGACTGCTGGCCGCCCTGCGCGAAGGCGACTTCTCGATCCAGGCGCGCGGCGCCCGCGGCGGCGATCCGCTGGGCGAGGTGCTGCTGGAGCTCAACGGGCTGATCGAGTCCCTGCGAGAACAACGGCTCGGGGCCCTTGAGGCGACCGCTCTCCTGCGCACCGTCATGGGCGAGATCGACGTCGCCGTGTTCGCCTTTGACGACCAGCAACGCCTGCGGTTGGCGAACCGGGCGGCGGAACGGCTGTTGGCGCAACCCGTCGAGCGGGCCACGGGTCGAACCGCCGGCGAACTGGGGCTTGCGGACTGCCTGGTCGGCGCCGCGGCGCGGACCTTCCAGGCCAGCTTCCCGGGCGGGCTCGGTCGCTGGGGCATGCGCCGCACCACCTTCCGCCAGGGCGGCGTTTCCCATCACCTCCTGGTGCTGGCCGACCTCAGCCAGGCCTTGCGCGACGAGGAACGACAGGCCTGGCAGCGGCTCATCCGGGTCCTGGGACACGAGCTCAACAATTCGCTGGCGCCGATCAAGTCCATCGCCGGCAGCCTGGCCAGCCTGCTGGCGCGTGACCCGCTTCCGGAAGACTGGCGCGACGACGTCCAGGGCGGCCTAGCCATCGTGGGCTCGCGCGCCGACGCCCTGACGCGCTTCCTGGAGTCCTACTCGAAGCTGGCCCGCTTGCCGGCCCCGAAGCTTGTGCCGGTCGATCTCGGTCCCTTGCTCCAGCGGGTGGCGCAGCTCGAGCGCCGACGCGAGGTGATCTTAGCCGAGGGGCCGCCCCTGCGGGTCCCGGCCGACGCTGCCCAACTCGAGCAACTCCTGATCAACCTGTTGTGCAACGCGACCGACGCCGTGCTCGAGACCGGCGGCCAGGTGCGGCTCACCTGGGCGAAGCTTCCCAGCGCCGTCGAGATCCGGATCGAGGACGAAGGTCCGGGGCTGGGCACGACCACAAACTTGTTCGTGCCCTTCTTCACGACCAAGCCGGGCGGATCGGGGATTGGCCTGGCCTTGAGCCGGCAGATTGCGGAGGCGCATGGCGGCAGTCTCCAGCTCGAGAATCGTGCGGACCGCTCCGGCTGCATCGCTCGGCTGCGATTGCCGCTGGTTTGAGTCTCGTCACCTCGACTCCTGCCTCCCCTCCACCGTAGGAGCCGACGTCAGGAGGCTCTGCCATGCCGCGCGAATGTTTGAGTCTCGTCACCTCGACTCCTACCTCCCCTCGCCCGTAGGAGCCGACGTCAGGAGGCTCTGCCATGCCGCGCGAATGTTTGAGTCTCGTCACCTCGACTCCTACCTCCCCTCGCCCGTAGGAGCCGACGTCAGGAGGCTCTGCCATGCCGCGCGAATGTTTGAGTCTCGTCACCTCGACTCCTACCTCCCCCTTCACCGTAGGCGCCGACGTCAGGAGGATCTGCAAACCCGCGCGCGTCCGGCTTCCGGACCTGCTCGGAAGCAACTCCTTGAGCCGGGCACAAGTGCCGTGGCAGAAACCATCGCTACGGGCGGGCACGACCGATGCCTGCGAGGGGCGAAGCACATCTGTATCGGTTGGTTATGAGAACCTCCGGGCCGCTCCCCGGACCGCGCGTGTGACGGGCTGCCCACGGCTTCACCCTCATCGAACTGGGGTGGTACTGGCCGTGATCGGCATCACCGAGGTACCCTGGACGTTCGCGCCCCGCCTCGCGCCGCCTCCGTCCCAGGGCATCCAATCCTGCCCGGGCCTGCATCCAACTCCCTGAGCGCCGGGGGCGGTTCCTGCGCGGCGTGGGTGGGTATGGCTACAACGTGTTCGGGGGGGGCCACTACGACCTGGGCCTGGGGGGCGGGTATGTGGACCCTTCGCGTTCGCCGCTGGATGCCCCGACAACCTGCGGGTCACCCGCGACCAGGCCGTGCTCGTCACGGCCTTGCCCTCGTACCCGCCGCCGGCGTAGACTCGCCGCGTCTTAAGCCAACTTCATCACCAACCTCCACCACCCCACTCCTCATTTCGCATGAACCCGGCACCGTCCAACCGCCGCGCCTTCCTCAAGACCGCCTCGGTCGTCGCCACCGCCATCAGCGTCGTCCCGCGCCACGTCCTGGGCCAGGGCCAGACCCCGCCCTCCGAGCGACTGAACATCGCCGGGATTGGCGTGGGCGGCATGGGCGCCGGTGATGTGGCCTCGTGCGCCCAGGCCGGCGAGAACATCGTGGCCCTCTGCGATCCGGACCGCAATTACCTGGCCGCCCTGGCCCAGAAGTACCCGCAGGCCAAGCTCTACACGGATTTCCGCAAAATGTTCGAGACGCAGAAAGACATCGACGCCGTCACCATCGCCACGCCCGACCACGTCCACGCCGTCGCGACCGCCATGGCGATGAAACTCGGCAAACACGTCCACTGTCAGAAACCGCTCACGCACAGCGTTTACGAGGCCCGCATGATCGGGAAGCTCGCCCGCGAAACCAAGGTCGCCACCCAAATGGGCAACTTCGGCCAGGCCAGCGAGGAACCGCGCCGCGTGGCGGAACTCATCTGGGCGGGTGCCATCGGCAAGCTCAAGGAGGTCCATGCCTGGTCCAATCGGAATCCGGATATCTCCCCGCGGGGCATCGCACGGCCCCCGGAACAGCCGCCCTCCCCCGCGCATCTCGACTGGGATTTGTGGGTGGGTCCCGCCCCCACCCGTCCCTACCATCCCTGCTACCACCCGTTTGCCTGGCGCGGCTGGTGGGATTTCGGCACAGGCGTGTTGGGCGACATCGGCTGCCACGAACTCTCTGCTATTTTCAAAGCCCTCAAGATCGGCCACCCGATCAGTGTCGAGTCCTGCTCCACCAACTGGCAACGGCCCAAGGAAATCAGCAGCGAGACCGCTCCGCTGGCGTCGATCACCCACTACCGGTTCGCCCCCAGCGACACCCACGGGCCCCTGAGCATCTTCTGGTACGACGGCGGCATGCGCCCGCCCCGACCCGAGGCGCTGGATCCGGCGGCCGACTTCGCCATCGGCGATGGCACCATGTACGTCGGCGACCAGGGCATCATGCTCCGGGATCGGTTGATCCCGGAAAGCAAACGCCGGGAGTTCGGCCGGCCCCCGCAAAAGCTCGCCCGCTCAGTGGGGCACTGGAAGGAGTTCCTCGACGCCTGCCGGGGTGGCCCGCCTGCGGGCTCGAACTTCGCCGACCACGCCGCGCATCTGACGGAAGTCGTCCTGCTGGGCAACATCGCCATCCGGATGAACCAGAAGCTGGAGTGGGACCCGGTGAACCTGAAGTTCCCGAACTGCCCCGAGGCGGACGAGTTCGTGAACCCGCCCTACCGACCGGGCTTCACCCTTTGAGCTATGATCGATCTTCCCGTCCTGAATCGTCGTCAATTCCTGCGCGCAACCAGCCAGGCGGCCACGACGCTGGCGATCACGTCGTCCCTGGCTCCGGCCGCACTCTCGGCCCGCTCTCCCGGCGAGACGATCGGCGTGGGCTGCATCGGCCTGGGCACGCGCGGAGGCGATCTCATTAACGCGGTGGTCCACGCCCCAGGCGTCAAGGTGACGGCCGTCTGCGACGTGTACGGGCCGCACCGGCAGAAGGGTATCGAGCGCAGCCGCAACCCGGACGTGAAGGCCTATGTGGATTACCGGGAACTGCTGGCCGATCCCCACGTGGACGCCGTGGTGATCGCCACCCCGGACCATTGGCACTGCGCCATGGTCCTCGACGCCGCCAAGGCGAACAAAGCCATCTACTGCGAGAAGGGCTTCGCCAAGACCTTGGCCGAAGCCAAGCAGATGCGGGACGCGCTTAACCAGAGCGGGGTGGTGTTCCAACTGGGCCACCAGGCGCGGCAGGCCACCTGCGCCCTGCAGGCCCGGGAGCTTCTGGCCCAGAACCTCCTCGGGCCCGTCACGCTGGTGCGCACCGGCCGGTTCAAGTCCACCGAACCCTCCCATCCCAACTGGCGTTGGTACGGTTACTATGACCAATGGACCCGACCCGACCCGGCCCAGGTCGCGAAGGAGGTGGACTGGGATCTCTGGCTCGGGCCGGCGCCAGCGCATTCCGTGGAACGAGCGGCACTTCTGGCATTGGCGTTGTTACTATGCCTACGGCACCGGCTATGCCGGCGACCTGCTCTCCCATGAACTTGATTTTGTCCAGTACCTCCTCGGTCACGGCATCCCCGACACCTGTGCCTGTCTCGGCTTGAATGCGCTGCTCCAGGACGATCGTGAAGTGCCCGACACGTGGGTGGCCACCTACCAGTTCGAGAAGCTCGGCCGAACCGTCACGTTCTCCGGCAGCATGAACACCACTGACAGCCAGCCGGTGACGGTTTGCGGCCGGGATGCCACGCTGCGGTTTGACACCATCGCGCACGACGTGACCACCTTCGAGATCACCCCCGCGGAACACTCTCGGCGGCAATCGGGCCTGCCGCCTGGCTATGACCGGACGAAGACACCGCCCCAACCCAATCACATGGTGGACTGGGTGAATTGTATCCGCAGCGGCGGCACGCCGAAATGCTCGACCGACGAAGCCTTCATCGAGACCGCGACCTTCCTCATGTCGCTGGTCTCGCAACAGGAGCAACGGGTGGTGCGGTGGGATGCGGTGCGAGAGGAGATTGTTTGAAATGACAAGGACCCTCATTGCTTTGACGACCGCGGTCTTGTTGCCCGGCGCCTGGGCGGAACCGGCCTACCCGCAGGATTCGTCGGCGGCCTCGTCCGCCGCCGCCGGCGTCGTGACGGCGCATTCCGCGGGGCTGCACGGGTACATCGGGTTCAGCCACGACCGGCCGCCGGCCGGTTCCGGGTACAACGTGGGCATGGGCTTCTACGCGGCGGTCTGGCCGCTGATTGACGAGCCGTTGGCGGATTTCCAGATCGGCTTGCCGAGTTCGTGGGTGACGCCGGACAACTCCGACAACAAAGACCAGCCGCTGGCGCCGGAGGGCACCCTGGCGCGCACGTGGAAGGAGCGGGGACCGACTTGGGAGAGTGTCTTCCAGACGCTGGAAGGCGGCCTGGGCTACTGGGCCGGCAACCACTTCCGTTACGGCCCGCCCAAGTTCAGCCTGAACGCCACCCCGCAATGCTACGACTATGAGGTGGGCTCGCCCGGGTGGTCCTTCTTCTACAGCAACGAGGCGCTCCCCGACCACCAACTCGGCATCGCCCAGTTGAGCAACCGGCTGTTGATCCCGCCCGATGCCCTGCCCTTCCAGGGGCAGCCCAATGGTGCATTCCTCGGCTACACCTGGATGGCCCTGCCCTTCACGGATCCCACCACCGGCGACCCGCCCACGGGCGATCAGAGTTGGACCTGCTTCCTGAGCGCGGCCAACTTCAAAGGGCCCATCGCCTATTACATCCCCGAGACGTGGAGCAAGATCGGCAAGCTGTTCAACTACCCCTTCCTCTACGGACGCGGGCTCGACGCCCGGCCGGGCAACATGGGCGGCGGTGCCATGGAGATCAACACGGTGCCGCGGTTCGACAGTCGGGACGCCCGCGGCGTGGTGTATTCCAAGCTCCCCAAGCTGCAGTTCCCCGTGGACTCCGAAGGCCGGGCGTTCCTGGTTCAGGATGTGACCTACTACGCCAAGACCGCCCTCCAGGATGCGTTCCGGGCGTGGCGCAACGGCGGCCCGGCTTGCTCGGGACGTTTTGACGCGGCCGGTGCGTGGAAGCCGAAGCTGACGACCCGCACCACGCGCTATGATCAGGACGGCAAGCGGATCACCGGCGTCGAGCGTGCCTTCGACACGCGGATCTTCGAGAACAACGTCTGGGGCCTGCAGTGGTTTACCAACGAGCTCAGCGCGTCCGGCCTCTTCCCCCAATACTACCGCCACGAGGGCGAGGAGCGTGTCGCGGTGCCGGCGGCCGAGGTGCCCGCGGAAACGGGATTGCATGCGCAGGCGTTCAAGCGGGCCACACCCGGCCCGCCCTACACCTCGCCAACGACCGGGGCCTGGAGCCGGCCCGGCCCGCGGCTGGGGCCTTTCACGACGAAGCTCGTGGACGGTTCGGTGGTGACTTATCACTGGTACCGATTCGTGGATCAGCCGTCGTTCCAGCAATACGCCTGGAGTGAGGAGAAGCGGGCGAAGCTGCAGGCCTTCGTCGAGAAGATCCATGCCGCCTGGCCGACGGATCGGGACTACATGGCCCCGCCCAGCCGCGGGGCGTTGGTGACGCTCGATCCGGCGCTGCTCGTGACGCCGCCACCAGGACTGGAGGTGGGCTATGTGCCCATCGTGACGGGACAAGCCGCGCGTTGAGGCTGGTTATCGCGGGAGAGGCGGTGCGCCCTTGTGCAAGCCATCCGACCCGTGCCACTCTCCGGCAGCCACGAACCTATGAAACACACCCGCAACCGCATGCCCCCGACGTCCGGGAAGCACCCGACCACGGCTGAACTCTGCATCTCCCAAGAACCGCCATCGCCCCGGGCGATCCGCCTTCGGCGCGGGCTCGCCGCCGCACTCCTGCTGACGGTTGTCCAGCCCGCGACGGTGGCGGACGATTTCATGGGTGAGTACCGGGGCGTGTTCCTCCCGGACAGCACCGCGAAGCTCGACGCCACCGCCCGGGTGGTGGCCGAGGGAGACGGGTATTACCGCGTAGTGATCACCGCACCCGGAAGGGAAGGTTACGACGGCGCCGCGGTGGAGATCTACGGGCGGCAGTTCGGCCCGGAGGTGGGGCTGTTCGGTCGCGCGGGCGGTTACCATTGGAGCGGGAACATCAAGAACGGTGCGCTCGTCGCCAACAGCGACTACGGGCTGTCCTTCCGGCTGAACCGCATCGAGAGCCAATCGCCCAAGGCCGGCCTGAAACCCCCGGCGGACGCCGTGGTTCTGCTCCCGTTCGAAGCGGGGCGGAAACCGGATCTGAGCCAGTGGACCAACCCGGCCTGGAAAGCGCTGGACGATGGCAGCATGGAGTGTGCACCCGGCAAGGGCGAGACCCGGACCCGCCGTGAGTTCGGCCGGATCAAGCATCTGCACGTCGAGTTCCGCCTGCCCCTGGAACCGTCCCATCGCGGTCAGGGACGCGCCAACAGCGGGGTCTATCTCGCGGACCATTACGAGATCCAGGTGCTGGATTCGTTCGGGCTCGTCCACACCTCCGGCGACTGCGGCGGGCTGTACGGGATCGCACGCGCGCGGGTCAACGCCTGTCTGCCTCCCGAAACCTGGCAGACCTACGACATCACCTTCGAACCGGCGAAGCTCGATGGCGACGGCAAGGTACTGGAGGCGCCGAGGATCACGGTGCTGCACAACGGGGTGATGATTCACGAGCGACAGGAGATTCCCGGCACGAAGCATCGCCTGCAGGGCCCGTTGCAGTTGCAGGATCACGGGCATCCCATCCGCTACCGGAACATCTGGCTGGTCGAGGGAAGATAGGCGAAGGGGACCACGGGACGCAAAGCGGCGGAGACGCGGTGGGTCATGGTGTTGGACAACCAGCCCCCGCAAGGGGCAGGGCTGCGCTGGCGTCCTCCTGGCTCTGATCCCTGTCAGGGGATCCCTGTGCAACAACACATGGCGCGCGGGGGGCATAACCTGACCCTGCCGCCTGTCAGGAAGGACTCGGTCGAATACTATGTCGAGGCCCTCGCCACGGCGTCACTTTCCGCTTGCTTTCGGGGCCGGTTCCGTGGGTTAAGCAGCCCGCGCTGATGAAAGACATTGTGCCTGCCCCGCCGCCGGTGATCCGGAACGATTTCGCGAACGTCCAGGCGTTGTTCCAACGCTATGTGGTGCCCAGCTACGGCCGCTTCGACCTGGCCTTCGTCCGCGGTGCCGGCAGCGAGCTCTGGGATGTCCTGGGCCGTCGCTACCTCGACCTGGGCGGCGGCATCGCCGTGAACTGCCTCGGCCACGCGTCGCCCGACCTCACCGCGGCCCTGATCGAGCAGTCGCGCCACCTGATCCACGTCTCGAACCTCTACTACCACGAACCGCAGGGCCGGCTGGCGCAGGCGCTGGTCCGGCACATCGGCCCCGGCAAGGTCTTCTTCGCCAACAGCGGCGGCGAGGCCAACGAGGGTCTCTACAAACTCGCCCGGCGGTTCGGCCACGACGAGGGCCGCTTCGAGATCCTCACCGCCTTCAACTCGTTCCACGGCCGCACGCTCGCGGGCATCGCGGCGACGGGCCAGGACAAGGTCAAGCGCGGCTTCGAGCCCATGGTGCCGGGCTTCCGGCATGTCCCTTACAACGATCTCGCCGCCGTGCGCGCCGCCCTCTCGCCGGCCACCGTCGCCGTCCTTATCGAGGGCGTACAAGGTGAAGGCGGCATCACGCCGGCCACCCCCGAGTACCTGCTGGGGCTCCGCGCCCTCTGCGACGAGAAGAAGCTGTTGCTGCTCATGGACGGCGTGCAGTGCGGCCATTTCCGCACCGGCCGGTTCCAGAGTTTTCAGCGCCTGCTGGAGGGGGTTCCGGGCAGCGAACGGTTTCTGCCGGACGGGGTCTCGATGGCGAAGTCCCTTGGGGGCGGCTTCCCGATCGGCGCGTTCTGGGTGCGGGAACCGTACGCCGATCTGCTCGGGCCGGGCATGCACGCCACGACCTACGGCGGCACCCCGCTGGCCTGCACGGTCGCCTTGAAGGTGCTGGAGGTCGTGGAGCGCGACGGCCTCGAGGCCAATGCTCGCCATCTGGGCGCCTGGCTGAAGGCCGGGCTCGAGAAGCTCGCTGCCGAGTTTCCGCAAGTGATCGTCGACGTCCGGGGTCTCGGTCTGATGCTCGGCTTCGAGCTGGCCCCGAAGGAGCGCGTGCCGGGGCTCGCGGGCGGAGCCAAGCCGGCCGCGGCCCAGTTCGTGGACCGTTTGCACGCGGCGGGAGTGCTCACCGTCCCGGCGGGTCCGCAGGTGGTGCGGCTGTTACCCGCGCTGAACCTGACCCAGGCCCACGCCGAGGAAGGCCTGGCGACCATCCGGTCCGTGGTCGCGTCCGTTCTGCGGAGTTGACCGACGCGGCTGAAACCGGTTCGCTGGTCGCGGTCCGCGCGGCTGGCGCGCGGGCGCTCTGATCCGTGTCGACTATGGAACCCCGCATCGAACCCCGCCCGGCCCCCGGCTGCAAACGCTGCCCTCCGACGAGGTGCGCCAGGTCATGTGGCGCTACGCCGACCGCTTTGAGCTGCACCTGCTGGTGCAAGCCGCGCGCGGCGTGGCCCGTGGCCCGGTGGCCCGGCTGGTCGCCGAGGGCGGCCGCAACACGCACGAATGGACGCTCGCCAAGGCCGCCTTGCTACAGCACTTCGACGACAGCGGCATCACCGCAGCGTTCCTGGATCCGGCGGAAGGGGGGTTCATCGAGGGCCCCAAGAACCTGGTGCTCGCGCTGATCGCCTTCGAGCTGTCCTGGGTGGACGCCGGGGCCGCCACGTGCAGCCTGGCAGGCAACCTCGGCCTCGCCCCCATCCATGAGCGGGGCACGCCCGAGCAACGAGCTCGCTACGTGGCGGGCGCCGCGCCCGTGAAGCCCGGCGAGCCACGGCAACAAATCCGGGCGGCCTTCGCCCTGACGGAGCCGTTGCCCTTCGTGGGCGTGGAGACCGGCCTGCTGGCAGGCAAGGTGCGGGTGGCCGAGTGGCGCGACGGAGAGGAACCCATCCTGCAGGTGGACAAGCGCGGCCGGTTCATCACGAACATGGGCTTCGCGAATGTCGTGACCGCCGCCGTGGATTCGGACGACCCGCGGATCAAGGGCAGTTGCATGGTGATCCTGGAGGCGGGCGATCCCGGCACCTGGGATCCGGGCACGCCCACCAAGAAACTCGTCCACCAGTTGTCCTCGACGAACGATCCCGTCTTCAACCTGCGCGTGCCGGCCCACCGCATCGTGGGCGGTTACACCGTCAAGGACGGCGTCCTCATCCCCAACTTCACCCACGCCGCCATCATCGAGGCCGTGTTCCGCCGCACCCGCGTCACCGTGGGCCTGATGACCGCCGCCAAGCTGCTCTCGGCCGTTGAACCCATCATCCTCTATCAGCGACGCCGGTTTCGTGGGGGCGAGGGCGGGCCGGGCAGCCCGCGCTACGAGCTGGGCCTGCAACAGAAGGAAGACGTGCTGCATCGGCTTGTCGACATCTGGGCGGCGGGCGAGGCCAGCGCGTCCCTTGGCTTCGAGGCCGCCCGCCTCTTCGACACGCTCGATCCCCTCGAGCGGGAAAAGGACCGGTTCCTGGCCGAGCGGGGTCTCACCGGGCGAGCGGCGTTCAAGGAACTGTCCGCCAAGAACCAGGCCGCGCTCGAGCTGGTCGGGATCTTGGCCCAGCCGGTCGGCGCGCGGGACCTGAACCGTCAGACCGCGCTCGAGGCCGACCCACTCGTGCGCTTCGTCCGGCTCGATGCGCTGGCCAACGTGCTCTGTCCGGCCTGCAAGCTCTGGAACACCGGCCACGGCGCCACCATGATGCGGGAAGCCGTCAGCCTCATGGGCGGCTACGGCGTCACGGAAGATTGCCCGGGCTTCCTGGGTCAGAAGTGGATGGACGCCCAGCTCGAGGCGACCTACGAAGGTCCGGAGGCCGTCCAGCGCCTGCAGCTCTCCCTCACGATGACGCACGAGCTGTTCCGCGCGCAGTTCGCGCAGTGGATCGCCGACATGCGCCGCCTCGCCAGCGAGCGGCCCGGCACGGGCGCCTGCACCCTGGCCACCGCCATGCAGCTCTGGCAGTGGACCCTCGACTACGTGCTCAACGCCAAGGACGCCGACGGCAACAAGCTTTACCACAAAGCCCGTCAGGGGGTGACCTTCCCGCTCGCCGACGCCCTGTGCTGGCTGCTCGCCGCCCGGCAGTTCATCCTCGACGTGCTCGAACTGGAAACCCGCGGCCCCGCCAACCCCGCGCTGGCCGAGGGTCTGCCCGGGACGGTGGCCTTCTTCACCGACCTCTGTCACGTGCAAGCGGCCCGCGCCGCCGGCGAGGTGGGTCGCCTCTGTGCCGAACTGGTCCACGGCTACCACCGGCATCCCGCGTGGGACGAGACCAGTTGCCATGCCTGCTATCAGGCGCAGGAGCTCGAATCGCTCGAGGGTATCATCCCTGGAATCGACAGCGCCGCCCGCGCTTATGCGGACGTGACCGAGCCCGGCCAGGCGCACCCGCTCAAGGCGGGTCCCTGCGCCACGTTCACCGGTCGCGAGGCCTTCGTCCGGCTGCGCTTGAAACTCGATGGTTGCCTGACCGGCTGTCGGCTGGCCAAGGACCGCGCCGCGGAGGCGCTGACGCAGGTCATGACCCGCGAGGCGCTGGATTATCCGGCCTAGTTTGAACGTTGAACGTTGAACGTTGAGTGTTGAATGTTGAACGTTGGCAGTTCGAAATCCGAACTTCGAAGTTCGAAGTTCCGGCACCCAGCCGGGATATTTCCTACTCGTCATGAAGCCACGACAGACCGTAGGCGCCGACGTCAGGAGGCGAAGGGTATTGCCCCTGGCCCCCAATGCCTCCTTACGTCGGCGCCTACGATGAGCATGCGGTTTCCGGTTTCGAATGTAATCGAGGTGGACGCAGCGGCATGACCCTGGCCAACAAGATCACCATCGCGCGCATTCTGCTGGTGCCGGTGTTCGTCATCGAGCTCCTGAACTACACCGGCGGCGGCGGTGAGGTGCACCGGTGGGTGGCGCTGGGCGTGTTCCTCCTGGCGGCCGTCGGGGACGGTGTGGACGGCTTTGTGGCCCGGCGCTTTCACCAGAAGACGGAGCTCGGGGCCCTGCTGGATCCGCTGGCAGACAAACTCCTGCTGGTCCTCGGTCTGATCATCCTGACGCTGGACAACCAGTCGCGACTGGACCGGATTCCCCCTCTGGCTCACCGCGACGGTCCTGGCGCGGGATGTTTGTCTGGTGCTGTTGATGGTGCTGGTGGGGGCGATGAGCAACGCGGCGCAGGTGCGCCCGCATTGGACGGGCAAAGTGGCCACGGTCCTGCAGATGAGCTGCGTGGTGTGGGCGCTGTTGAAATGGGACACCCACTGGCTGTTCTGGCTGGCGGTCGCGGCCACGGGGTTCACCGCGCTCTCCGGACTTATCTACCTCCCGGCCGGATTGGCCATGGTGCGTGCCAAGGCTCACGCGGGAGGGCTGCCGCGCACGTAAGGCCGGGTGGACCGGCGCCCGACCACACACGCCGCCCAGGCGCAGTGTTTCACCTTGACCCATCCCTCCCCTTTGCCCAGCGTCTGTTTCCACGAACCCCGCAAAGCCTATGAGCCATCGAAGGAGTCCCGAACTCACCCGGCGTCAGTTCCTGATGCGCGGCGCCCTCGCGGGAGGGATGGCGGCCCTGCCCGGCCTCGTCCCGGCCCGGGTGCTCGGGCGCGGCGGCGTCGTGCCTCCAAGCGAACGCATCGTGATGGGTGGCATCGGGATGGGGGTCGCGGTTCATTCGATCTCAGCGTCATGGTGGGCATGCCGGACGTGCAGTGGGTGGCGGTGTGCGACGTCGTGAACCGCTCCCGTCAGGCGGCCAAGAACTTGGTGGACAGCAAACTGGGAAACCAGGATTGCGCGATGTACAGCGATCTGCGCGAGTTGCTGGCCGAACGGACGGACCTCGACGCCGTGCTGATTGCCACCGGCGACCGCTGGCACGCCCTGGCTTCCGTCCTCGCCATGCGGGCCGGCAAGGATGTCTATTGCGAAAAGCCGGCCTGCCTCACCATGGCCGAGAGCCAGATGATCGTGGATACCGCCCGCCGGTACGGCCGCGTGTACCAGACCGGCGCCCAACGACTCAGCGAACCCCACCACGTGTTCGCCATCGAGATGGCGCGCTCCGGCCGGCTCGGCCCCATCCACACCGCCTACGCGGACATCCGCTGGCGCGACGGGTTCCGTCGCGACTGGTTGCCCGCGGAGCCGGAACCGCCGCGGGAAGAAGTAAACTGGGACGTCTGGCTGGGGCCCTGCCCCTGGCGGCCCTACAACAGCGGCTATGTCAACGGCGGCGGCTGGTACCACTTCTACGACTTCGCCACCGACGTCGCGATGTGGGGGGCGCACACCGTCGCTCAAGCCCTGGCCGGACTGGACCTGACCGACGTGCGCACCATCGAACTCGAGTTCGAGAAGCCGGACGCGACGATGGTGACGCACCTGTCCAACGGAGTGAAACTTGTGTTGTACCGCGTCGCGGGCTCGGTCTGGGAGCAGTGTGAGTTCTGGCATGGGGCGTGTGGGGAACGTTTCGACGGACCCGAGGGATGGGTGGCCGCCGCCGACGGCTATGCCCAAACCGACGTGTCCTCCCCGGCCCTGTTGCGCGACTACCGCAAGGTGCTGGCGGATTACGTGGCCCGGACCCAGCGCCCCCTGAACCACGTCCAGGACTTCCTCGACTGCGTCCGCTCGCGCCGACGCCCCGTGGCCAATCCGGACGTCATGCAGGTGTCGATGAACATCTGCCTGGCCGCCGACATCTGTGAACAGCTCCGGCGCAGCCTGACCTTCGATTTCCGCAAGGCGGAGTTCGTCGGTGACGCCGAGGCCAACCGCCTCCGTTCCCGCGCCATGCGGGTGCCGTTCACGTACTGACCCGGGTTCAAGCCGCGGCGGCAATCGTCGGGGGAAAACGGGGTGGCCGGCGCGCCTGGGTGGCTTGTTCGTACGCGTGCGCGACACGCAGCAGGGTCGGTTCGCTCCATGCGCGCCCGAAGAAGCACACCGCCACCGGCAGGCCCAGGATGAACCCCGCCGGCACGGTGAGGCTTGGATAACCCGCCACGGCCGCGATGCTCGTGCCGCCGCCGCCAGTGCCCCGGCCGCCATAGGCGTAGTCCAACGCCGCGGCCGGACCCCCGCCCGAAGCCACAAGCGCGTCGAGTTGATGCCGGTCCATGACCGCGTCGATCCCCTCGTCACGCGTCACCCGACGGCACGTGGCCAGCGCCTCGAGATACGCCGCGTCGGTCAGCGGGCCTTTCGCCTCAGCACGGAGGAAGTACTCCTGGCCGAACCAGGGCATTTCCTGGTCCCGATGCCGCTCGTTGAACTCGATGACCTCGCGAAGGCTGCGAACCGGGGCGTCGGGTCCCAGGTCCGCGAGGTAGGCGTTCACGCCGGCTTTGAGCTCGTAGAGAAACACCTCGATTTCCGCCGCACCATATTTCGAGCGGGGCGGCAGTTCGACCGGGTCCACCAACACGGCGCCCCGGTCGTGGAGAACGGTCAACAGCGATTCCATCAGAGGCTTCACCTGGGGATGACCGCCAAAGGTCTCGCGCACGATGCCGAGCCGTGCCCCGCGCAAACCGTCGGGATCCAGGAACCGTGCGTAGTCCGGGTGCGCCCGCCCGGCGCTGGCGGCGGTGGCCGGGTCCCGTGAATCGACACCCGTCAGGGCACCGAGGAGCGTCGCCGCATCCGCGACGGTTCGCGCCATCGGGCCCGCGGTGTCCTGGCTGTGGGAGATGGGGATGATGCCCGACCGGCTGACCAGGCCCACGGTCGGTTTCAAGCCGACAATGCCGTTCATCGCGGCGGGCGACAGGATCGAACCGTCGGTCTCCGTGCCCACCGCCGCGGCGCAAAGATTGGCCGCCACGGCCACCGCCGAACCCGAGCTGGAACCGGACGGATCGCGATCCAGGGCGTAGGGGTTGCGGGTCTGCCCGCCCCGCGCACTCCAACCGCTTGTCGAACGTTCGCCGCGGAAGTTCGCCCACTCACTCAGATTCGTCTTCCCCAGCAACACCGCCCCGGCTGCTCGGAGCCTGCCGACCAGGAACGCGTCGCGCGGGGCAATGGAACCGGCGAGGGCCAGCGACCCGGCCGTGGTGCTCATCCGATCGCGGGTGGCGATGTTGTCCATGAGGAGGACGGGAAGGCCGTGCAGCGGTCCGCGTGGGCCTTCGACTTTCCGCTCGCGATCCAACGCGGAGGCGAGGGCGAGCGCATCCGGATTCAATTCGATGACACTGCGGAGGGCCGGGCCGCGCCGGTCAATCTCCGCGATGTGGGCAAGGTATTTCCTCGCCAATGAAACCGCCGAGAGCCTGCCGGAACGCAGGCGGGCTTGGAGGTCGGCGAAAGTGGCCTCGTCCAGTGCGAACGGCCGGACGCCGCGCGGGCGCGGGTTGGGACGCGAAGCCGCGGCAGGCCCGGGAGCTCGCGCCTGAATCGCGGTCGGAACGCCCGCCATCCCGCTCCAGGCGGCGAGGCGAAGGAAGGCTCGTCGGTTCACACTCATCATGGTTCCGGTGGTTCGCCTGCGGCGGCAAGCGGGGGGCGTTTGAGAAAGCGGAATCACGCCGCGTGCCGCAGGCAGCTCGCCGGTCGGTCACTCCCGCACGAGCTCGAACCGGCTGAGATTCGTGACCGTCGTCGCGTAGCCGGCCGGGGCGTTGAGCTGGTAGCGGAGCTTCTCGCCGTCGCGACGCCACCGAAGCGTCACGGAGCCCTCGGGTGTCGGCAGCGAACCTTCACACCAATCGAGGTTGATTTCGGTGAAGCGGAGGTCGATGGCGCGCCGGACGGGGTCCAGCCGGGCAAGCCCCAGGACATCGCGGTTCAAGACGCGCACGGCGTGGGACGCGAAGCCGTGGTTGCAGCTTGCGTAGTCGCCGTCGTTCTCCCAGAGCGTGCCGGTCCGCTCGGCCATGAAGAGCCAGTAGCCAAACGCCTCGTCGGCCACCTGCGCACAGCGACCGTCCCGCGACAACAACTCGAGCCGGAGCACGTTGCCCACAAACTGATTGGCCGGGTGGACCTCCGGAAAGGCACCGGTCTGCCGCCGCTTGGGCCCAAAGTCGCGCACCAGCGTCTCCCAGAGCCCGGGATGGGACAAGGGCGTGGCCACGCCGAAGTAGAACGCGAAGTACTGACAGACTTCGGTGCGGTTCCGCGTGGGCTGCAGCCGGCCGTCCCGGCGAAGGGCGTTGTCCACAAAGAACTCGCCGTCGAAGGATTGGCGACGGATCACAGCCCGCAGTTGATCGGCGTCACGCGCCAGCGCCGGCAGGTCGTAGAGCCGGGCGGCGGCTTCGAGCATGCGGGCGTAGAGCATGTTCGAAGGGTAGTTGACGTCCTGGACGAAATCGTTGGCCTTCGACCATTCGACAAAGACCCAGCTCGGAAGCCGCTCGAGCAGGCCGTCCGGGTTGCGGTACGGTCGGAAGAACTCCAGCAGCGCCTGCACACGCGGACGCAGCGCTTCCACCAGATCGCGGTCGCCGCTGCGCTCGAGGTACTCCTCCAGTTCAAGAACGAACCACATGGCCCAGTTCGGGATGTAGACGCCGTCGTTGTGGTCCGCCGGGTAGCACATCGGCAGCATCCCGTCGGGGAGATGCGCGAAGCGCGGCGGCAGGGCGAAGTTCTCGAGGAAGTTCCGCTCGATGCGCGTGTGTCCGCAGAGGTCCTGCGCCACCCGCGCCGTGAAGAAGCTGTCGCACAACCAGCCGGCCCGCTCGCGCGAGGGGCAGTCCATGAAAAGATCCACGGCGTTTTGCTGGAACGTCTCGCGCCCCGCCGCGAACAGCCGGTTGAGTCGCTCGTCACTCGCGGCGAAATGCGCCCGCCCGGCATCCGGGCACACGTATTCCCGCAAGTAAAGGCCGCTGACGTCACATGCCCCCGCCAGAGTAAACAGCTTCAGGTAACGCAGTGTGTAGGGCTCGAAGGACTCGATCTTGTAGGCGCCGGGTTCCAGCTCATAGACCAGCGCGTTGACGCAGCCCAGCCGTTTGAAGTCCACGTCACCGCCGCGCAGAATCTCGTCAAACGTCAGAAAGAGCCGCGTCGGGCGGTGGCAGACAACCTTGGCGCCGACGAAACCCGTCAGGTTCACCCCGAAGTCCACAATGTGAAAGGCGCGGGGGACGAGCGCGAGGGCGTCGCTTGCCTCGAGCGGACGTTGCATCAGACGGTGGGTCGCGGTGGCGACCGTCTGCAGTTCGAGGGAGGGGATGGTCGCCAGTTCCGACTCGGGATACCCGCCCAACGCCGGCCCCACCTGGGTTAACGAACGGTCCTTCCACAACGTCTCGGGCTGGCGGCCCGTCGCCAGTTCACCGGAAGTCACCAGCGTCACGGCGCCGCGCCGGTTGAATTCCGAGAGCGGCACACGGCGCGGCAGGAGCGCCTTCGGTTCGACCACGGCACAGGGGACGCGGCGGATCGCCGTGCCTGGTTCTTGGCGCCACGCATCGTAACCGGGTGCCAGACGGTAGACCTCCGTGAACGGCCGCTGAAAACTGTAACGCTGCACCTTCTGCACGCGCTCCTCGAGCAGCAGCGCCTCGAAGGGCGCGCCGTCCCCGGCCGTCGCCGCCAGGACCTGAGCGCCAGCCACGATTTCGGCCTGGAGGAACGACGGCTGGTCCAGGAGGTAGTAGCTGTTGGCGTTGTAGCCGGCGACTTCAATGGCGACGAGATTCGTGCCCCCCGCCAACCGCCCGGTCAGATCGAGTTCGTCCACACGGTAGAAGCCGTGCGGTCCCCGCGCCGGGCCGTGCGCGAGGAACTGGCCGTTGAGCCAGACACGATAGAGGGTCGCGCCCGTGAGACGGAGCATCACGGACCCGTCCGCGGGGGCCGCAAAGGCGGCGCGGAAACCGGTGGTCACGTTCTTCTCGGTGGCTCGTCCCTCCGGCCAAACCGGCTGGGCCGACAGAAACCGCGGCGTGCCAGCCCACAGCGGTGCCGCCGCCAGGGCGCAGGCGGCGACGCACAACAGGGTGACGAAGCGCGGGTACAGGTCCTGGGCTTTCATCGGGCAGGTCCGTCAGAGCTTGTAAGGGGCATCGAACGCGTCACACCACCGGTAAGCATGGAGCAGGGCCAGTTCGCCCTCCTTGCCCTTGCGGCTCTTGCCGTGCTCCATGCCCAGCACGCCGGTGAAGCCCTGCTCGTGGAGGAACTTGAAGATCGAGCGATAGTTGATCTCGCCGGTCGTCGGTTCGTTGCGGCCCGGCGAATCACCCAGGTGGTAGTGGGCGATGTAGTCCCAGGCGCTCTGAATGTTGGGGATGAGGTCGCCTTCCGTGATCTGCTGGTGGTAGAGGTCGTTGACGATCTTGCAGGACGGGCTCCCCACCGCCCGGCAGATGTCCATCGCCTGCCGGATCTTCGTCAGAAACAGGCCCCCGTGATCCCGCGGGTTCAGAGGTTCAAGGGTCAGGACGCAGCCGGTGGGTTCAACCGCCTGCATGATGGCTTTGAGATTCTCGATGAGGTGGGCTGTCATCTGCTCCATGGACAGGCCCTTGACCAGCTCGCCCGGGACGACCAGGAACCACTTCCCGTTCACGCGTTTGAGCTTCTCACAGATCTCCCGGTAGTACTGCGCGTAGGCTTCCCGGTGGTCCGTGCCCGCCACGAGGCTCTGGCCGCCAATCGTCGTGCTGCAATACGGCCCGCCCAGCGTGATGCCAAGCCGTTCCATCTCCTCGCTCAGCCTGGCTTGTAGCTCAGGCGGTCGCCGCAGGAAGCCCCCATCCAGCAGCGCGGAAAAGCCGGCCTCGGCCATGAACCGCAACTGCGCAAACAGGTCCTTGCCGGCGTGGGCTTCGAACATCCCGAACGTGGGCGCGTACTTGAGCTTGAAACGGTTCCCCGCCGGGGTGCCACCCGGGGCGGGCGACGAATCGGCCGATGCCGCCGCGGCTGTCGCCTCCCGGAAGACGCTCGCCCCGAAGCAGCCTGCCCCCGTCGCCAGGCCTGCAGCCAGAAAGCCCCGGCGGTTCACGAAGGTCGTTGAGACCGGAACCGCGGCCGGTTGCGACGGGCCCTGCACGACGGCCGTCCCACCGGTGGGAAGCGAAGGTTCAGGGGCGGAACGGAGCGGTGTTGGCTTCATGCGCGGTGATCGTGAGGCGGCGGGGGGCTATGTCAAGCCACCGGCATCCGCGGGCGGTCCGCGACGACATCGGACGGAGGCGCCGGGCAGATTCCTGCTTGACACCTGGCCATTACTCCATAAGTTGTCAGCGTAGTTACAATAAATTAATCTCACGTTGAAAACATCCTGAACAAGCACGTGTCGTGTCCGGCCCGGCGAATCCCCGGGGAACCGCCGGTCCGGCCGATGCCTCACCCGAACCCCAAACCAAACAACCGTCATGCCCACCCACTCCTGCCCCCCACGGTCCCTTCGCCGTGGATTTACGCTCATTGAACTCCTGGTCGTGATCGCCATCATCGCGATCCTGATCGGCCTGTTGCTGCCCGCCGTGCAGAAGGTCCGCGAAGCCGCCAACCGCTCCCGCGCGCAGGATCTGGCCGTCCGCATCGCCGAGCGGATCGCCGACTGGGAAACGCCGCCGGACACCGTGGCCCTGTGCGATCTGTTCCCGGAGCTGTGCCAGGGAGGCCGAACTGGTCCCGCCAAGGACGGCTACCGGTTCCGGGCCGAACGGGACGCAGCGTCGGGGAAGAACGTGGCAATCGCCGAGCCAGCGCTGCCCGGGAAGACCGGCCTGATGAGCGTCGTGGCCTTTGGAGACGGCAGTGTGCGTGTCTTCACCCATCCCTGGCGTTGGCCCAGCAGGAGAAGATGTTCGCCGAGTTGCGCGATCAGAGCGGGATTGTGATCTCGAACCTCGTCCTGGGGCTCTCGGCCCAAATGCGCACGGCGATCCGGCGCCCGCCGGTCCTCAGCCCCGGGGAGGTCTTCGAGCACCTCAACCTCAACGGCGATGACGTGCTCACCTGGGAGGAGATCGAGCGGTATCCGGTCCTGGACCTCGGCCAGTCACTGGGCGAGCTGCTCGAGTTGAGCCGGATCATGGGTCTGGGAGCCGGCGGGGAATCGGTGCTGGGCCTCAGCCTTTCTTGGTCGGAGGTCAGTCCGTGCGACGTGGACCGCGGGCTGGGTAACGACACCGTCCAACCCGGCCCACACCCCCGCGGCGGGAAGTAGCCGCCGACGGCTCTTACGCAAGGAACGCGTAGGAGTCGAGGTCACGAGACTCAGCCTGCCAGAGCCTCCTGACGTCGGCTCCTACGGGATGCGGGGGTAGGAGTCGAGGTCACGAGACTCAGCAAAGCCCGCCGCCGGGACAGGAGGGTTCATCGGGCTGGCGGCGCGGGGAACGCTGATACCGTGGGAGCGCTGTGCGTACGCCGGGTGACTGGAGCTTGTCGTCGTTGGAAGCCCGGATCGAAGGTAGGCCGCTAGCGAGGCGCGCCTCAGACCCCATGCGCAGCTTCCTGTCATCCATAACCACTTGTTCTTGTCCGTCTGTCTCTCTTGCGCCCCGCTCTCCGTGAACCGAGCACGAAAAGCGGGGCTGAACCCCCGCAATCCTTACGCTTCGCGACGGGTGGAGCCCGTCCGTCACGCACGAAGCTTGTGGAGATTGCGGAAGGGGTTTCTCCGCCGATTCCGAACATCGGAGATGGGGCTGAGGGAGGCGTTCCCTGAACCTGGGGTGCGGGCTTCCCGCTGAGTCAGCCCTCCGCCTTCAGCAGGATCGCCACATAGGCGCCGTCGGACCGGTCGTCGGGCGGAAACAACTCCCGTTCCAGGCTCAGCCGGAAATCCGGGTGTGTGGCGAGGAACTCATCCACCACGCCGCGGTTTTCCTCGGGTTCGAGGCTGCAGGTGCTGTAAGCCAGGGTGCCCCCGGGACGAAGCAGCGGGGCGACTTGCGTCAGAAGACCGAGCTGGACCTGGCGGAGACGGAGCACCTCTTCGAGCCGGAGCCGCCAGCGAAGGTCCAGCCGGCGCCGGATCACCCCGGTGTTCGAACAAGGGGCGTCGACGAGAATCCGGTCGAACTCGCGCAACGGCGCCGTCTCGAGCGACTCGACGACGGTGCAATCGGCGTTCAGGCGTTCGCAGTTCTCCGCCAGACGTGCGCGGCGGGCGGGGGCGGGTTCCACGGCGACAAGCCGGGCATCGTTCTCGAGCATCTGCGCCAGAAACGTGGTCTTACCCCCGGGCGCCGCGCAGAGGTCAAGCAGCCGATCGCCGGGCTGGGGGCCAGCAGGCGCGGCGCGAGGCAGGTGCTCGGGTCCTGGACATAGAACCAGCCGCGCCGAAAACTCTCAAGCCGGGCCAGGGGCGGATGCGAGCGCAACTCGAAGACAAGGTTCTCCGGGATCCAGTCCCAGCGGCCGAAGTCGTACTCGACGTCCTCGCGCCGCCATTGCGCGATGAGCTTGTCGGGCTCGGCGATCAGGGTGTTGACGCGGGCAAAGACGCGGGCCGGCTGGTTGTTGAACTCCATCAAGCGGAGGGTCTTCGGCTTGCCCCACCGGGCGATCCACCGCTGGGCGAGCCAGTCGGGGTGCGACCAGCCGAGGGCGGGTTCGTCCCGTTTGAGGCGTTCCAGAAGCAGCCGGGTCACCTCCCGTTCGCGGGCGAACCCGCGCAGGATGGCGTTGACGAAGCCGGCCTGGCGTTCGGGGGCGAGCTCGACCGTCTCACCCACCGCGGCATGATCCGGGATCCGGTCGAGCCAGAACAACTGGTACAGGCCGAGTCGCAGCAAGACCTGGACGACGGGGAGCTGGCGGCGATCACCGACCTTCTGGGCGATGAGCCAGTCGAGCGGGGCCTGCCAGCGTACGACCCCGCACGCCAGCTCCTGGGCGAGGGCCCGGTCCGGAGCCGACAGACGCGCCGAGGCCAGGGTGTGATCGAGCAAGTCTTCGAGGAAACCGCGGCCGTTCTCACGGTCCAGCAGGGCGTGGCAGGCAATTTCTCTTGGTTTGGACGGCCGCACGGGGCCATAATGCCCGTCACGTTGACGGAAGCGAGCGGCAAAAGGCCATGAGAGAAGAGCTGGAGAGTCTGGTTTCGGCAGGCAAGATCGAGCGCCGGCAGGTAGACCCCCTGCTGGAACTCATTCAATGCGGTTTCTGCCAGCACCGCGGCTGGGGGTTCGGCCGCATCCGCCAGGTGGACCCCGTGTTCGGCCGGTTCATCATCGATTTTGCCAACAAGCCCGGCCACGCCATGGACCTGGCGTTTGCCGCCGACTCCCTCAAGCCCATTCCCCGCGACCACATCCTGGCGCGCAAAGCCGAAGATCTGGCCGGCTTGCGCCAGATGGCCGCCCTCCACCACCTCGAGGTCATCAAGATCGTGCTCCAGAGCTTCGGCGGCCGCGCCACCGTGGACCAGCTCCAGGCCACGCTCGTCCCCGAGGTGATCGCCTCGGACTGGAAGAAGTGGTGGGAGGCGGCCCGGCGCGAAATGAAGAAGGACGGCCACTTCGTCATCCCGCTCAAGAAGACCGAACCGGTCGTGTACCAGGCCGCTGAGATGGCACTGCAGGACCGGCTCATGGAGGACTTCCGCGCCGCCCGCGGGCTCAAGGCCCGCCTCGCCCTCGCCGCCGAGCTGCTCAAGAGCCTCGAGGACCTGACCGACGGCCGCAAGACCGTCACCGAGGCCGTCGAGATTCTCAGCGCCGAGATCGCCAGCCACCAGCGCACCATCCCCGCCCTTGCCCTCGAGGCGATCTTCATGCGCGATGACCTGCGCCAGGCTTCGGGCCTTCCTCCGGCGGAAGGCGAACTGACCCCGGCCGCGGTATGGGCCCAGGTCGAGGAACCCAGTCGCGTCCTCGAACAGGTCTCCGGGCCCAAACACAAGCGAGCCCTCGCTTCCTTCCGGGACGCCAACCCCGAGCACTGGCACGAAGTGCTGCTCGCCGCCCTCAACAGCATGAGCGCCAAGCTCTGCGCCGAATGCGCCCGCCTGCTGATCGAACACGGGCATCTGGCCGAACTGAAGGACCGGCTCGTCCGACTCATCAGCCAGCATGGCGCCAGCAGCGAACTGCTGCTCTGGCTGGCGAAAGAACGCGGCAGCGACCAGTTCGCTGACATCCTCGGACCGGAGGTCTTCCGCGCCATGCTCAGCGCCATCGAGCGCGACCAGTTCAACGAGAAGAAGACCCGGCGCCTCCACGACGGCATCATGGAGGACCAGGAACTGCTCGTGGACCTCATCGAGTCCGCCGACATCGAGGTCATCAAGGACCTGACGCGCGCCCTCCAGTTCTCCCCCAGCTTCGATGACATGGACAAGCGGTCCCTCCTGGCCCGCATCGTGAAGCACTTCCCCGCCGTTCAGTCCCTCCTCTCCGGGGAACCCACGCGCCAGGACAACAGCCTGGTCGTTTCCTGGGAAAGCCTCGAACGCCGCCGCGCCGAATACCACGTTCTCGTCGAGAAGACCATCCCCGCCAACTCGAAGGATATCGCCGTGGCTCGGAGCTATGGCGACCTCCGCGAAAACCACGAGTACAAGGCCGCCAAGGAACAGCATCGGTTGTTGATGCTCCGAAAGGCCGAGCTCGAACAGCAACTCCTCCGCGCCCGCGGCACCGACTTCAGCGACGCCCCCACCGAAACCGTCGGCATCGGCACGCGCGTCCGCCTCACCAACCTTACCGGCGAGCATCCCGAAACCCTGACCATCCTCGGGGCCTGGGATTTCGACACCGAACACCACATCGTCAGTTACCTCAGCCCGCTCGCCCAGGCCCTGCTCGGCAAACGGGTCGGAGACGAAACGGAACTCGACCTGGACGGTCACTCGGCCCGCTACCGCATCGAGGCCATCGAAACCTACCGGACACCCCCTCCACCGTCCGCGCCCCTCCCGCTCCCGCTGAAACCGTCGTCGCTGAGCCTGCCCCGACCGCCGCCGGCCTGCCTCCGGCGGACGCCCCGCGCGGCGCCGAAACGGCCTCCGCCACCTCGGCCCCCGGCTCCCTGGGCGGCGAGGCGACCGCGCCGGCCTAAAATGCGCGCTTGCACCCCCGCCCGCCCGGTGGTAGCAATCCCGCCCTTTGTGATTTATGGCGCGACGTTGTGAACTGACAGGCAAGGGCCCGATCAAGGGCAGCAAGATCTGGCGAAGTGGCAAGCCGAAGAAGCTCGGGGGTATCGGCACGCACGTGACCGCCATCACCAAGCGGCGGTTCCTTCCCAATCTGCAGCGGGTCAAGGCCGTGGTGAATGGCGAGGTCCGTTACATCCGCGTCGCCGCTTCCGCCATCAAGAAGGGGCTTGTGGTCAAGCCGCCCAAGCGCACCTGGAAAGCTGTCGCCGAACCGTCCAAGACCGCCTGACCCGCGGACGGGTCGATTTCCTCCGGGGCGAGGCGTGGGCCTCGCCTTTTCTGCTTCAGCGGGCCAGGGGTCCCAGCCACCGGCGGATCATCGGAGCCTGGGGATGGTTGGGCTGAAGCTGGAGCACGCGCTGGTAGTGTTCGCGTGCCTTGGCCGAATCTCCCAGGGTCGTGGCGTAGAGATTCGCCAAGGCCAGGTGCGCCTCGACGTATTCGGCGTTCGTCGCCAGCACCTTCTGCCACTCGGCCGCCGCGTCCAACGGATAGCCGGCCCGCTCCAGCGCCAGCCCAAAACCGTAACGCGCCCGCGGATCCTGTGGCGCCACAGCCAACGCCCGCTCGTAAGAGGCCAGCGCGCGGGGCCAGTCCTCGAGGTCGAAGGCCACCACCGCGAGATTGAAATGGGCGCTGAAGCTCGTCGGGTCAGCCTGCACCGCCCGGGCATAGGTGGCCTGCGCATCCCCCAAGCGACGCGCTCGATGCGCCTCCACCCCCGCCTTCACCAGACGGTCCGCCTCCTCCCGATTGCCCGCCGGCGCCAGACGTGGCGTCTGGTAGGTATAACGCGGGAATACGGGCACCGGCGGGGGGAGGTGGCCGGGGCCGCAGCCGTGGGCAGGGGACGATCGACTTCCGTCACCCGCCGTTTGGACCTGGCGGCTCGCTCCGCCTCCTTCTGCGCCGCCCGTTCCGCCTTCTCCCGGGCTTCAGCCTCTCGCTCGAGCGCCTTCTCCGCCTCCCGCTCTTCGTCCTTGGAACCGAACCAACTCACCGGGTTCAAGCGCGAGAAGAACGAGCGTTTGCGCGGCTCGACGGTTTCCGTCACCGACGCCTTGGGGGGCGCCTCCGCGGGGGCGGCCTCGGTCCCGAGCGACGGAGCCGGGGTCGGGCCGTTCGTGGGGACCTCCGCCGTGGCCGATTCGAGGTCGCGTGCGGGCAGCAACTCCACCTCCTCCCGGATCTCCACCCGCTCAAGCGGCGGTTCTGGCTCGGCTGGTAATTCGACGACGGGTGCCGGCGATTCTCCCTCAAGTTCGACCGGGCGAGACGATGTGGGTTCCGGTGCGACGACCGGTTCGAGCTGGCCCGGCGGTTCGGCGAGTGCGACCGAGGCTGGTGGAATCGAGGTCACCGCCACCGTGGTCGGAGGGGCTGCAGTTACCACCAGGACAGGCGCCGGGCGGGTGACCGCCTCCGCGGGAGGTGCGCCCGTCCCCGCAACCGCCGGCGCCGGCGGCGAGGTCCGGACCAAAATCGGGGGAACGAGGTGACCACCACGACGGGCGGCGGCGAAGTTGCCACAAGGCTGGGCGGCGGCGACGTGACCGTGAGCGCGGGGGCAGTCGCCGTGCTGGACTCCCCGGGCAAGACGACGGCTGCAACCGGGGGACTCGTGGCCGCGGCGGGCGGAGGTGGTGCTGCCTCGGTCCGGCTGGCCAGGGCGAGGGTGCGGCCCAGCTCGTTCGTGATCGCGCGAACGCTGGCCACGAACGGGCTGTTGCCGGCCACCTCGAGGTAGGCCTGGTACTTCTGCAACGCAAAACCGCGGTCGTTGAGCTGATGGGACAGCACTGCCTGGTTCAGGAGCGTCGGGGCATAATCTGCCACGCGGTTCAGCGCGGCTTCGAAGTATTGAAACGCCTCGCGCGCCCTCCGGCGCCGCGCCTGGGCCACCCCCAAGGCGTTGAGGGCCTCGGCTTGCTGACGCGGCGTCGCCTTGAGGCGGAGCACCTGCTGGAGATTGGCCTGCGCCGGGTCCAGCGCCCCGGCCCGCAACTGGGCCTTGCCGAGCAAGAGCCAGCCGGCCGGATCTTGCGCTTGGTGTGAGGTGTACCCGGTCAGGTCGCTGATGGCCGCCGTGTAGTTCCCCTGCTCGAAGAGCAGATAGCCGCGGTTGTAGCGGGCCGCAAAGAGATTGGGGTTCTTGTCCAGCGCAGCTTTGTAGCAGAGCGCCGCGTTCTCGAACTGGCCGGCCCGGTGGTAGGCCAATCCCAGCGAATTCCACGCGTAAGCGCTGGCCACCGTGTTGGTCGCAAACACCCGAATCGCCTCGCGCAACGGGGCAACTGCCTCCGCCGGGCGCCCCGCCCGCAACAGCCGATGCCCCTCCTGCAACTCGCGCCGCCCCGGCGGACTGCAACCCACCACGCCCGTCAGCACCAGACAAAGCCACAACACTCCCGCCGCCCGGAACCGAGGAGTCCGCGCCGGAGGCTCCGCGCGCGCGGCATGGTCAGGCTTGCAAAGGTCACCGGAGAGGGCCGATAACACCCCCGGTCTAAGGGCGACTGGCATGTCGCCCGGTGGTAACACCCCATGTTCGGCGAGTCAAGAAACCCACGGTTGTCGATCCCGATCGTCGCGTGCCTCGCCGGGTTCGTCGGCGCGCTGGCGGCCGATGGTCCCGTCGGCAACGCTCCCCCGCGAGCCACGGCGATGGTGCCCCTTCGCCCTGCCCCCGCCGACACAAAGCCGGGTCGTGATCATCGAAGACCCGCAGGCCACCGAGGCGTTTACCCCCGGCGGGACGTCATCCGCAAGATGGTGGATCGCGGCCCGACCAACTTCACCCGCACCACCACCCTCACGGGCCGCCTGGCGCCAGCTCGTGGCCCCGGCGGACACGGTGGGAATCAAGGTGCTCTCGAGCCCCGGGCCGCTCAGCGGGACGCGACCCGCGGTCGCCGAGGCCGTCCTCACCAGCTTGCTCGAGGTCGGGCACCCGCCGGGCCAGGTGATTCTATGGGACCGCCAGATGGCCCCACTGCGGCAGGCGGGCTTTGTCACCCTGGCCGAACGCCACGGCGTGCGGGTGGCGGCCAGCGCGGACGCCGGCTACGACACGAACGAGTTCTATGCCAGCGCCCTGCTGGGCCAGTTGGTGCACGGCGACCTCGAATTCGAGCGGCAATCCGACACCCTGGGCCGCAATTCCTACGTCTCCCGGCTCGTGAGCCAGCAGATGACGAAGATCATCAGCATCACGCCCCTGCTCAACCACAACCTGGCGGGCGTCTCGGGACATCTCTTCAGCCTGGCACTCGGGAGCGTGGACAACGTCGTCCGCTTCACGGCCGATGCCGGCCGCCTCGCCGTCGCGGTGCCCGAGATCTACGCCCTGCCCATCCTCGGGGACCGGGTGGTGCTCAACATCACCGATGCCCTGCTTGCCCAGTACTCGGGCGAAGAACGCACGCTGCTGCACTACGCCGCGGTCTTGAACCAGCTTCGCTTCAGCGCCGACCCCGTCGCGCTCGATGTGCTCTCGCTCGGCGAACTGGAACGGCAACGGGAACGTGCGGGTTTTCCTCCGGTGAAACCCAGCCTGACGCTCTACCGGAACGCGTCCCTCGTCGAGATCGGCACCAGCGATCCCAGCCAACTCTTGGTTGAACGTGTCGTTGGGGTCGGTCCCTGAGACCTCACTTTTCACGGACTGACTCTGGAGTCTGGAAATTTACTGAGGCGGCGGCTGGACCTTCATCGCAGCCTTCGTCGGCACCTTTATCGTTCGCCAAGCCTCGCACAGTGGGAATCCCCAGGCCCTCGGGCTCGGCGCTCACATGCGTGACAGCATGGCCATGATCCTCTCCAACCGCTCCGTCGGTCTGGAGGCAGGCCCGGTTCCCGATAAAGGTTGCGATCCAGGCTGCGATCCGGGCAACAAAATTGTCTGGTTGGAGGGCTCCACGAATGACCGAACCTCAGGGACTGACCCCACCGGCCAGGATCAGGTCCAGCCGGCGGCTGTGTTCCTCCAGTGACAGATCGCCGCCCTCAATGGTGTACCAGCCGTTGTACCCCACCCGGTCCAACGCCGCCCGCACCACCGGCCAGCGCACGCTGCCGTCGCGGATGTTCACGAAGTCCCCGCCACCGTCCGGATCCGCCGGGTTGAGCTTGAAGTCCTTCACATGGCACTTGGCGATCAACGAGCCCAACTCGAGGATCCACTCCTCGGAGGGAAATACTTCACGTGATTCCCGATGTCGAAGTAGGCCTTCACCCACGGGCTCCGGAAGGAGGCAACGAAGTGGCGAAAGAGCGCCGGACGCACCCAGAGGTTGTTCCACACATTCTCCAGAGCCACCACCACCCCGCATTGTTCGGCGATCGGGATCAGCCGCTCGACCTGCTCGCGCGACGTGTCGATTGCGTGGTTGTGCGCCGCGATGTAATCCGCATACGGGGCATTGTCCCCCAGGACCACCCGCCGCAGGTGACCGGTCGCTTCGTCAAACTCAATCTGGAACTCCCAGGGCCGCGGCATCTTCATCCCGCCGATCCGGCAGGGCACCAGCAACACCGCGTCCGCGCCGAGCACCTGCCCCGCGCGCAGGGCATTCACGGTGACTTGGAACGTCGCCTCCACCTTGCTGGCGTCGCGGCTGTTGAACTCCGCCCAACCCCGGATGATGGAATGCACCTGCATCCCCGTCCTGTCCGCCGCGGCCCGGCATTTCTCGGCCTTGTCGAGCGGGAGCACGCCGGCCTCGACTCCGTGAAAGCCGGCGTCCTTGAGCCGTTTGAAATCGTCCTCGCTCGGTTCACCGACGATGAGGGCCTTCCTGGACGTGGTCCGCAGCGCCGGTCCCGCGGCGCGGGCTGCGGGCGCGGCGGAACTCAGACCGGCGGCGAGACCGGTGACCGCGACAGCAGAAGTTCCCAGGAAGCTGCGACGAGAGACGGAATGGTTCATGCGCGCAGCCTACGGCGTCGTCCCGCGATCGGCGATGGAAAAGAAGCGGCCGTCGGCCGCAGAAACCTCCCCGGACCCGTTCCTGAACTTGAACGAGGTGCGAAGCTCCCGCATCGTGTCCGGACGATGACACCTTGTTCCCGCGGGCCGCTGCGGCTGAGGCACCTTGCCTTTGCGGGCCTGCTCCCTCTCCTCGCGGGTCGTCTATCCCCCGAACCCCTCCCGGCACAAGGCTATCTCAACTCGACGAGCGCCGCCGACTGCGTGGTCACCTTCAACGAGGTGATGTACCACCCCGCCGGCGAACGTGCACCGGCCGAATGGATCGAGTTGCACAACCCGATGGCCGTGGACGTCGATCTGTCGGACTGGCGCCTCGACGGCGGTGTCGCCTACCGCTTTCCCCCAGGCACCGTGATCCCCACCGGCGCCTACCTCCTCGTTGCTGCCGATCCAGCCGCACTCCAGGCCGCGACAGGCCTCGCGAACATCCTCGGTCCGTTCACGGGCGCGCTGGCCAACGAAGGGGAACGTCTGATCCTTCGCAACCTCAACGGCCGGTTGATGGACGAGCTGACCTACAGCGACCAACCGCCCTGGCCTGTTGGCGCTGACGGTTCGGGCGCTTCGCTGGCCAAGCGCCTGCCAGCTTCCCCCAGCGGCCCGCCCGAGAACTGGCGCGCCAGCCTCGAGATCGGCGGCACTCCCGGCCGTGCGAACTTCCCCGAAACCACCCGGCCCGAGCCGCCGACGGTGGACGTTCTGGTTGGACCGAACGCGCGGGGCCGGTGGCTCGTCCCCGAGTCCGCACACGCCCTGGCGGACTGGACGGCCCCCGCGTTCGCGGATGGCGCGTGGTCCCAGGGCACCAACGGCTTCGGCTTCGACCGCTCGGACACACCGCCGATGACGCGGCCCGCGCGGTTCTATCCACTCGAGAGCGATCTCCAGGACTTCTCCGGCAACGCCCTCCACGGCCAGGCCCAGGGGAATCCCGTCTTCGCCGTTGAGCGACCTCCGCCGCTCGCCGGATCCCTGACCTCCTTGCGGTTCGACGGCCGGGACGACACCGTCACGATGCCGGAGCCGGTGGTGCCGGAGGCTTACACGCTGGCCTTGTGGGTCAAGGTCGCCGCGGTGAAGCCGTGCAGCCTGCTGGTGCTCACTTCCGGGGCGGGGCCCCAGACGCACTGGTCACACCAGCTCCGCCTGAACGGCTCGGGCCAGTTCGAGCACTACACGTTCGACGGCGGCCAGAACCTCGTCACCAGCCGCACCGTGGCCCAGGCCGGACGTTGGTATCACCTCGCCGCAACGGCCCGGAACGGCGGTTCCATCCGCCTCTTCGTCGACGGCATCGAGGAAGGTGGCGCCGACGCGATCGGATCGTTGTGGGCGGGAGGGGACCGCTGGATGCTGGGCAGCAGCTCCGGGCACACCCCGAACCTCCTGGACGGCTGGTTGGACGAGGTGGCGATCTGGCACGAAGAGATCCCCGACGATCAGCTCGCCACGCTGGCGGCGGGCGGTTCGCCGCTCACGGCGGGCGGACTTCGAGGGCTGTTCGCCACCGACCTCGTGCTCCCGATGTGGAACCTCAACAGCAGCGCCTGGCTCCGCTTTCCCTTCAATCAAGCCGCAGGGCTTTACCACGACCAACTCCTGCTGCGCGTGCGGTACAACGACGGGTTCGTCGCCTGGCTGAACGGCGTCGAGGTCGCCCGCCGCAATGCCCCCGCCGTCCTCTCCTGGGAGGCTGCCGCCACGGACGAGCGAACCCCCGGCCAGTCGGCGGTGCCGGAGTTCATCGACCTCTCGGCGCACCTGGGTCTCCTTCGACCTGGCGCCAACCTGTTCGCCGTCCAGGCCCTGAACCGCGCGCCGGACAACGACGACCTCCTGCTGCAGGTCGAGTTGACCGCTCGCCGGGGCACCCCGTCCTTCAAGGCATCCGGCCTGGCCTTCAGCGAACTTCCAGCCGCCGGCACCGCGCCGTTCTGGTGCGAGCTGGTGAACGCCGGCTCGTCTTCCGTGGCGTTGGCAGACTACCGCCTCAGAGACGCCCAGGGCCGGGACTTCCCGCTGGGGGTTCGCGAGCTGCAGCCCGGCCAGCTCGAGGTCGCCCTCCAACCGGCGCCGGCGCCATCCATCCGCAACGGGGATCGGCTCTTCCTGTTCAGCGCCGACGGCACCTGGCTCCTCGACGCCGCCCGCGTCACCCCGAACGCCCAAGCGCGTGCCTCCGCCGGTGCCGACCAACCGTTCCTGCGCCCTGACCAGCTCACCCCCGGCGCGCCCAACACCTTCCGGCAGCGCGACGAGATCGTGATCAACGA
The DNA here is from genome assembly GCA_027493615.1 of Verrucomicrobiota bacterium. Classification (GTDB taxonomy): domain Bacteria; phylum Verrucomicrobiota; class Verrucomicrobiia; order Limisphaerales; family J093; genus DSVZ01. The sequence goes on along the minus strand of JAOSKK010000006.1, from coordinate 25,966 downwards.
GATCTTCTACCATGCCCCGCCGACCTACCGACAGCCCGGCACGCCGCCCGAGACCTCCACCCGGACGGTCCTGCGCTGGGATGCCCGCTGGCGCTACGAACAGTCTGGCAACGACCTGGGGACCGCGTGGAGGGAGCCCGGCTTTGACGATTCCGGCTGGGCCGCCGGTCCCGGCGTCCTCGGCCATCGCACGGGCGCGCTGGCCGAACCGATTCGCACCGCCCTCACCCTGGGCCGCTGGACCTACTACTTCCGTGTGCCTTTCGTGATCACACACCCCGCCGACCCAACCACCCTCCAACTCCGGGTCCTGGTGGATGACGGCGCGGTGTTCTACCTCAACGGCGTCGAGGTCTTCCGCCAAAGGATGCCCGAGGGAGCCGTCACTTACGCCACGCCCGCGATCAACATCGGCGACCCGCTCATCACGGGCCCGCACACGCTCGATGCTTCCCCGCTCGTCCCCGGCACCAACTGGCTCGCCGCGGAAGTCCACCAGTGGCATTTGGACAGCTCCGACATCGTGCTGGGTGCCGAACTCGCCGTCGCCGAAGCGACGGTCCCCGGCACGCCCGACACTCCCTTCGCGGAGAACGACGAGCAGTGGCTGGAACTCCTGAACCGCTCGGACCACGCCGTGGATCTGGGGGCTGGCGCCTCGCGGACGCCATCGACTTCGCCTTCCCGGCCAACACCGTGATCGGCCCGGGCGAGTTCCTGGTCGTTGCCCGCAATGCCGTCACGCTCCGGTCCCGCCATCCCGGCATCCGCGTCCTCGGCGATTTGAGCCGGCGGCTCTCGCGTCGTTCGGATCGGATCGTGCTGCTGGATGACGCCGGCAACCCGGCCGACACCGTCCGCTACCAGGACGACGCGCCTTGGCCGGCCGCGGCGGACGGCGGAGGTTCGAGCCTCGAACTGCGCGATCCCCGCGCCGACAACACCTCACCCGCCGCTTGGGCGGCCAGCGACGAAACGCCCCGTAGCGTCTGGCAACGTTACGTGTTTCGCGCCCGCGCCGTGGAACCGGTCTTCGGGCCGCCCCTGCATGGCTTTTCCGAACTGAGACTGGGCCTGCTCGACGACGGCGAATGTCTGCTCGACAACGTCGTCGTCGTCGAGGATCCCGATGGCGCCCGCCGTTCCCTGCTCACCAACGGTGACTTCGCCACCGACGCCTCCGCCTGGCGCCTGCTCGGCAACCATTCCCACTCCCGCGTCGAGCCGGACCCGGATCGACCTGATAACCTCGTGCTCCGCGTGGTCGCCACCGATTCGCGGGGATACCTCCACAACCAGATCGAGTCGACCCTCCGGTTCGGCGGCGCGGTCGCCCCGGTCGTCGCCGGCCGCGAATACGAAGTCAGCTTCGACGCCAAGTGGCTGCGCGGGTCCCCGCAACTCCACGCCGAGCTCTACTACAATCGTGTCGCCCGCACCGTCATCCTGGCCCAGCCGCGAATCGCGGGGACACCCGGTCAACCCAACTCGACCACCACCGACAACCTGGGGCCCACTTACACGCGCCTCACGCACGACCCACCCGTTCCGAAACCCGGCCAGGCCATCGATGTCCGGGTCGTCGCTCAGGACCCCGATGGCCTCGATTCCCTCACCCTGCACTACGCGATCCAGGAAGGCGCCTGGCAACAAATACCCATGGACCGGCAGGCGGGGCCGCCGGACGCTCCGCCGGAGGCGCCGGCGACGTTCACCGCCGCGCTCCCGCCGCAGGCCGCCTCGGGCACCGTGATCCAGTTCTACGTGGCCGGACGCGACCCGCGCGGGGCCGTCTCGTTCTGGCCCGCCGCCGGCCCCGACTCGCGCGCGCTGATCCGCGTCGATGCCCGCTCGCCCGGTCTACGGCGCCCGTCGTTCCATCTCATCCTCACGGCCCGCGACGGCCGGCTGCTGGATGACTTCCAGAACATGATGAGCGATGACCGCCTCGGCGCCACCGTCGTCTGGAACAACCGCGAGATCTTCTACGACTGCGGCGTGCACCTGCACGGGAGCATGTTCAGCCGCAACAACCCCCGACGCCGCCTCCTACAACGTCCGCTTCCCCGCCGACCATCTCTTCCGCGGCGTCCATCGCACCGTCCAGCTCAAGCGGCGGGTCGTCCAGGAAATCTTCGCCAAGCACGCCCAGAACCAGGCGGGCGTCCCCGGCATGTACGACGACATTGTCCACCTCTTCTCGCATCGCGCCGGCAACGCCGGTGCCGCCCGGATGTCGCTCGCCCACTACAACGACGTCTATCTCGATTCCCAGTACGAAAACGGGGCCGAGGGCACCCTGTTCAACATGGAAGGCATCCGCGTCGCCATGGCCACCCACGACGGCACGCCCAGCGGCATCAAACTCCCTTTCCCCATCGATTGGGTTTCCAACTACGACATCACCGACCTGGGCGACGACCCCGAGCAGTACCGGTGGTCCACCATGATCCGCAACAACCGCGCCCGCGATGACTACCGCCCCTACCTCGCCCTCGCCAAGACCTTCAGCCTCACCGGCCCCGCCCTCCAGCGCACCGTGCCGGACGTCATGGACATCGACGAGTGGATGCGCGTCTTCGCCCTCCTCTCCCTCTTCGGCATCGGCGACACCTACACCCAAGGCAACCCGCACAACCTCAACTTCTACGTCCGCCCCGCCGACCAGCGGATCCTCGCTCTGCCCTACGACTGGGACTTCCTGTTTGCGCTCGAGCCCTCCGCCCCGCTCTGGGGCAACCAGAACCTCGCCCGGATCATCAGCCTGCCCGTCTACACCCGCCTGTTCCACGGGCACCTGCTCGACTTGATGGAAACCACCTTCCACACCGACTACCTCACGCCGTGGGTCACGCATTACGGCGCCGTGGCCGGGGAGGACTATCGATACGTCCTCGACCGCGTGCGCGCCCGCAGCCAGTACGTGCGCAGTCGCCTGCCCGCGGCCATCCCGTTCGCCATCACCACCAACGATGGTGCCGACTTCACCGTCACCAACCTGGTCGTCCAGCTTGAAGGCCGCGCCTGGATCGACGTCCGCGACCTCCGCCTGGCCGGCCAAACTTCGCCCCTGCCGTTGACCTGGCTCGACGCTTCCCGCTGGCGTGTGTCCATCCCGCTGGCCCCGGGGGAAAACCCGTTGATCCTCGAGGCCCGCAATCGCCGCGGCGAGATCGTCGGCCAGGGCGCCATCACCGTCCACAGCACAGGACTCGACGACGCCCAACGCCGCTTCCTCCGCCTCACCGAAATCATGTATCACCCCGCGCCGCCCACCGGACCCGAACGCGATGCCGGATTTGCCGACGCCGACCAGTTCGAGTTCCTCGAGCTCGCCAACCTGGGTCCCGACCCGGTGGACCTCGACGGCGTCCGCCTGGACCGCGGCGTCACCTTCGATTTCACCGGCTCCGCCTTCCGTACGCTCGCGCCGGGCGGGCGGATCTTGATCACGCGCGACGCGGCGGCCGTGCGGTTCCGGTACGGCGAACACCTCGCCATCGCCGGCAACTTCACCGGCGGGCTCGATAACGGCGGAGAAACCCTCCGCCTGCTCGACCGCCATGGTTTCGTGATCCAGGAGTTTGCCTACGACGACGACGGCGACTGGCCCCGTGAAGCGGACGGGCAAGGCCACTCGCTCGAAGCGCTCAACCCGATGGGGAATGCCGCCGATCCCGCCAACTGGCAGGCCAGCCCGCGCCCGGGGGCTCTCCCGGCCAACCCGGGTACGCGCCGCCGTTCCTGGACTCGGTGACAGTTCGTGAAGGCCGTCTGGTGTTGCGCTTCGCAGCGCGCCCCGGTCAGCCGTATCGGCTGCTGTCAGCGCCGGACCTGGTGAACGGACCGTGGGAAGAGGCGGCGGTGCTGCCGCCGTCGCCGGTCGCGCAAACGAACGAAGTCAGCGATCCGCTGCCGGCCGGGGCCGACCGACGCTTCTATCGCGTCGTCTCGCCCTGAGTGATGGCCACCTCCGGGCTCGTCCTGCGCCGCTGAAACCGGCCGAAGCCGACCGCCGCCGACAAGGTCACCGCGGCGGATCGGGGAATCAGCGCGAGAACGGCTTTTCCTCCGCCGGTGGGAGAACGCTTTCGGTCGCCGCGGCGGGCGGATTGCCGGTGACTGAACAGGCGCGCGCAGCGTTTGGAGTGCGCCGACTTCCAGCGGCGCTTTTCGTTCGCCCCTCCTCCCCCTCCCTCACGCAAAGCGGCGGTGAACTGCTCGCATTCCAAACGCTCCGCGGATTCGAGGTTGTCTTGCGCCAGACTTTGCCCAACGTCCTCGTGCGTGAAACCTGCAACCCTCGTGATCGTCGCTGCGATGCTCGCCCCCCGGCAATAGGGCAGGATCCCGCCTCCGCCGCGACCTCACCCCCGGCCCTGATCCACTTCACCTGGCAGACCCGCGACGCGGACACCGGAACGATCCGCCTGACCACCGAGACAGTGGATCCGAGGCGAGTCGGTGTCATCGCCGTCGATGTGTGGAACTTCCACTGGTGCAAGACGGCCACGATGCGCGTCGATGCCATCGTTCCGCGGATCAACCAGGCGCTGGACGCCGCGCGCGCCCTCGGCATGACGGTCATGCTCTGCCCGAGTGACGTGGTGGACAACTACGCCGGCTACCCGCAACGCGAACGCGTCCTCGCCCTGCCCCTGCTCCCCGTGCCAGCCGTCGTCGATGTCACCTGCCCGCCCGCACCCGACCCCGGAGGTTGTGCCTGCGACAGCACGCGTTGCGCCGTGAACTACGGTTGGGACGGCATGCACCCGGGATTGCGCATTGCCCCGGAGGACTGGATGCCCGACACCCAGGCCGAGGTGTATGCCCTGTGCCGGAAGTTCGGGCTCACCCATTTGATCTACGTCGGATTTCACACCCAGGTCTGCCTGCTGGGGAAACCCATGGGCCTCCGCGCCATGAAATCCGCCGGCCCGAAGTGCATGCTGGCGCGGGACCTGACCGACGCCCACCCCGGTTACGATCCCGCGCAGAAGTTCACTCCGGACCTCAACACCGAACAGGTCGTCGCCCACTTCGAGAAGTACCTCGCGCCCACGATCCACTTTGAGCAGGAGTTGACCCGGCTCGGCCGCTGGAACCCGCCCGCGCCCGTCGATGCGGTGCGGATCGCCCCCTGGGGTACCCTGATGCGCCCGCACCTGTTCGAGCAGCCCGTCATCGTGACCCTCGCGACGCCGCATCAACCCGGCGCCGAGATCCGTTACACCCTCGACGGCTCGCCTCCCACGACGCAGTCGGCACCGTACGCCCAACCGCTGGTGATCACCGAAACCACCCATCTACGGACCACGGCGTTTCGCGACGGCCAGTCCGTCAGCCGGGAGTCCGAGGCTTTCTACGCCCGTCTGGCGCCGATGCCGCCGGCGCCAGATGTTCATCTCAGTGACCTCGAACCGGTGCGCAGCGTCGGCTTCGGTCACTCCTATGGCGGCCAGGTGCGGTACGCGGGGAACACCCAGCCGCCGCAGAAAGACCGGGCGAATCCGGGTGGGCCGCTCCGGACGAATCGGCAGACTTACCAACGGGGCCTGGGCGTGCATGCGCCGTGCGCCCTGATGTATGCCCTCCAGCCGGACTACCAACGCTTTGTCGCCCTGGCCGGTGTCGATGAGCACCTGGTCGGCATCAGCCACGGCTCGAATCTCGCCCAGTATCCCAGTGTGGTGTTCAAAGTCTTCATCGACGGCACAGAGGCCGCGGCGAGCCCGGTGATGCGCCTGCAGTCCCCGGCGTGGCGTTTTGACCTCGAGTTGCCGCGCGGTGCGCAGCGCATCAACCTCGTCGCGATGGATGCCGGGGACGGATCACGTGAGGATTTCGCCAACTGGGTCGATGCCGGCTTCGTCCTCCGTCGCTGACCCGCAGCACGCGGCGGCGGCTCGAACCGCCCGAACTCACCCACATCACGCAGTCGAGGCGGCGGCGCGCCTTCCGGCCCCTGGGCCATCGAACCCGCGCAGCGTTTGGAGTGCGCCGACTTCCAGCGGCGCTTTGCGTTACGGCGGGATCGTGGTCAAAGCGGTTTGAGCCGGATGTCTTTGAACCGGAGCTTGAGTTCGTGGAAGGAATGAATCTGCAAGCCGAGGTGACCCCGCTCACCGACACCGACCTGACGGTGTTCGGCGTCGTCCAGCACCCCGGCACCATCGTAGTCCACGACCGTAACGCCGTTGAGCACCGATCGGATGCGGAGTCCCTGCGCCGTGATCTCGAGGTCGTTCCAGCCGTCGCCCTCGTCGGCGTACTTGAACTTGAACCCGTCGACGGGCTCGTTCGAAAGCCAGCGATGCGGGCCGGGCCCCTCGTTCCAGAGCTTGCCGGTGAGTTCCGGCTCCGGCGGATTGAGGTCAATCTGCGGGCCTTCCATCCAGCCGGTGTCGGCGTTGTAGCGGCTGCGAATCTGGATGCCGCTGTTGCCGGTGATCCCGCGTTCGACCTGGAAGCGGAGGCGCAGCACAAAATCGCCATATTCCGCGTCGCTCACCAGCATGATGTAGAAATGCTCCTTGTGCCCCATCGTGTTGGCCAGAAGCGTACCCTGATCCACGCTCCACGCCTTCGCAGCCAACGCCGCGTCCTTGGGGAGGCATTTGACCGTCCAACCTGCCAAAGTGCGACCATCAAACAGGGACTGGAAGCCCGCCTCAACCGCGCTTCGGGCGGGCGCGCCCGTCGCCTTCAGTCTCGCCGCGAGCGTGGCCACGCGTTCGCCCAACCGGCGGGCGCCGTCCAACTCACCCTCGCCCACTCCGGGATCCAAAGGCCCGGTGATGGCGGCGGCACCGGCTTCCGCCCAGACGCTGCCGGTGCGCGCGTTGTGGTAAAGCGGACCGGCCACGACCATCCGATTGTGGACCATGAAGAGGAGGAGGGAGACCACGACGTTTTCCTGACCACCCACCTGTCCGCCCGCTGTGGCAAAGGCCCCGCCCACCTTGTCGGTGAAGTCCACCTTCAGCTTCCAGTTCCAGTCATCCAGGAGCACCTTCATCTCGCCTGGGATGTTGGCGAAGTAGGTGGGACACCCGAGCACGATGCCGTCGGCCGCCTCCAGGTCGGTCTGGGTCACCTCGGCGATCGGTTTGACCACGGCGTGGGCACCCGGCACCCGCTGGACGCCCTCCGCCACGCCACGGGCCATTTGTTCGGTGTTGCCGGTGCGGGAGTAGTAGGCCACCAGCACTTGGGCGCGGGCGCTGTCTGAGGCTTGGCCCGCGGGCGGTGCGTCCGCCGCCTGAAGCAGGGGGAGCGTGACGAGGAGCAGCAGGGAGGTTCTCATGGACGAAAGGGATTCAACTTACGGGAGGGGCGCGGCTTCAAAAACACCACCGCCGGCACGATAGAGAGACGCCGTGCGCTCGAAGGCCTCGGGCCGGCTCGTGTGCACCCGCACCGGTCGCGGCGCCAGCAACCCCAGCGCCTCCGGAATGTCCAGAACCCGCAGCACGTTCAGGAAGATCGGACCGTCCCGATGCGTCACCGGCGGATCCACCAACACGACCTCTTCGAGCCGCGGCTCGAACAGCGCCGCGTAAGCGGCCATCACGCCGGCCCGCCCCTGCCCGGCAATGCCCCAGTGCTCGCCATCCCGCTCCGCAAGAACCGGAAGGAACGAGGCGGCGACACCGAGCACATCACGCACCCGGTCCCCTTCCACCGTGCGCCCCAACAACGCCAGCGCGCGCTGGACATAGAAGGGCGCCGGGTCCGCCCACGCCATCGGCCCCGTGCCCCGCGGCGCCACCAGTAGCACACCCGCGTCGCCGGCCACCCGCCGGGCCCAGTCGGGTTTGGATTCCAGGAATCCTGTTCGCCCAGCACCAGGAGCCAGCGTTTCTGGTCGGACGCCCCGGACGCGGGTGGGAAATACTTCCACGAGACCGCGAGCCCGGGTTCAACCACGAGAACCCCGGAGGCCCGGTCGTTTCCCAGCGCGGTCCGGTGGGCCGCCTCGAAGCGCTGAGGCAGCGGCCGGAACACCAGCCGACGCAGCTCGGCCAGGCGGTCGGCGCGCCAGACCTGGAAATCGCCCGCCGTCCCGGGCAGGGCGCGGGTCGCCATCGGGACGAACGATTCGTCAATCGTCGTGTTGAGCTCGTCGGCGGGGAGTTCACCGGGGAAGACGCGCAACTGGTTGCCTTCGATGGGCGGCAACGCGGGCTCCGTCACCGGGGCGTTCGTGCCCTGCAGATGCCAGGCGATCCACCGGTACGCCATCAGCCGCAACTCAGGCTTGTCGTCGTGTCCGCCCGGCGTCACGGCGATGTCAAAAAGGCTCTCGGTGCGGTTGGTGTAGAAGCCATACAGCCGTTCCAGGCGGGCGCGAATGCGGTCGTTGCCGTCCATCGGGAAGATCGGGTCGTGACCCGAGTTGGCGAACAACAGCGGGCGCGGCGCAATGAGGGCGGCGATCTGCGTCCAGGGCCACTGGAAGGTGTTGAGGGCAAACATGCAGTCGCAATGGCCGTTGACCACTTTCGCCCCCACATAGTCCTCCAGGTCGCTCATGCCGCTCACCGGCACGGCGACCTTCACCCGCTCGTCCGCCGCGGCGATCCAGAACGTGGCGGCCCCACCCCGGAAATCCCGGTCACCGCCAGCCGGGCAGGGTCCACTTCCGGGCGGCTTTCAAGATAGTCCAACGCCCGGATGCCATTCCAGCATTCCACCGCGGCCGGCGTGTAGCCGCGCGCCTGCCACCACCAGCGGTCGTAGCGATACGTGCCGTGGTGGATGCCGGCGATCTCGCCGAGTTGCAGGGTGTCAATGATCAGGCAGGCAAACCCGTGCGTGGCGAACCACATGCCGTGATGCTGAAAGGCAGCCTTGTTCCCGTCCCGTCCTCGTCCTGAATGGCCGCACACGTACAGCACCGCGGGCAGACGCGACCCGGGCGCGGCGTCCTTGGGCAGGTATAGATTGCCCGTGACGTACAGGCGTGGGCGGCTCTGGAAATGCACCTTCTCGACGCGAAACCCTTCATCCCGTTTGAGGACACCGGTGACCTGGGCTGCCAGCGGGGTCCGTTCCGGCAACGGCCAGAGCCCGAGGATTTCGAGGTACTGCCGGCGAAGCTCGGGGCGTCGAGCCTCCCACTGTGCGCGGTTGGTGATGCCCTCAAGGAACGAGGACTCGAGCCGGATCGCTTCCCGGCTGAGAAAGGACTCGATGATCGCTTGGGCCGACGGATGGGTGGCGGCGGGTGATTCGGCGGCTACCGCGCCTGGCGCGAGGGCGAGGCCCAACCAGAAGCCGCAGACGGTGACAAGGACGGTTGTTTGCATGGCCTGTCGCTGGAGGAAAGGAGTTCGCGCGGAGTGTCGCCATCCCGGTGTGGTGGCTGTCAAGTCGTGTTTGGGGCCGAGCCGCGGGAAGGAACCGCCTCGGCTACCATGCCCAGTCGCGAAACCGGCGCTGCAACCTCGTGCGGTGCATCGATCACTCGCGTCGGCGAAAAGGAGTGCCCTTCGTTTCAGGCTTCAGGGTTCAATGAACGTCGTTACGGCGTCAATGCGGGCGCTGCGAAGCCAAAAGCGGGATCGGAGCTTGCGTCCGGCACGCGGGCGTGCGGACGTGTCTTCGGCATCGGGCACGGTAAGCAAGCCGCCACGGTGAACGGGAGGTGGCCTTCGCCAACCAGCCGCACCTGATCGACCAGCCTGCCTCCTCACAAATTGATCCATCCGCATATTCTGATTCAAGATGACCCTCCCTCCGAAAGTATAAGTGGACTGTAACCAGCGCCCTATGCTAAACATCTCCCACATTCGATGCGAGCCTGCATGAACATTCTAGCCGCGAAGAGACCGACGACGATAGTCGCGCGAGCGACACGTCGTGAATGGTCGAGCGGTTATGTGTTCCGCCTTAGTTCCGATCAAGGCCAGGGACACAACCCCCGGCCGGGTCGACGAAGGTAAGCAGGTATCGAGCGTCCAGCGAGGACCACGATTTCTCAGCCCTGCTTACCGATGGTGAGCGGGGTTTTTTGTTTTCCCCTATGCACCAGCGAAACCGAAATCATTCAACGAAAGGACCGGGATGGTGAGTGAGACAAGACGCGACATCTAGCTGATGTCCGAGATGCCAACACGGATTAGGACGTGGGAGAGCCGAGGTTCTCCGCCGGTGGGGTGTGCCCGCCGGTCGCCATCCAGCACGTCGTGTGAGTTTGGCCTGGATTTACAGTCAAAGGGCTTCCAAGGAGGTGTGCCCGTAAACACCGAAACAACCGCCGTGAAACCGCGGGTTGGGATCGAGAGATCACCAAGTGGTGTTTGATCTTTGTTGAAATGGCGCGGGCCGGGAGTGCGGACAACGTGCTCCCGGCCCTTTCAATTTCCGCGGCTGTGGTTTAGCAGCAGAACGTCTTCTTGCCAGGGAGAAGGTCCGGGTGCGATTCCCGGCAGCCGCACCAATTTCCAGACAAGCCGGGCACCAGCGTGCGGTGGAGTCTCCAAAACTCTGCCGGTCGGGGGCAGCACCCGAACGGCTTGCCACTTTGGGGTCGTGGCAGACAAGCAATGCACCTGCCCTGCAAGCAGGCCCATGCGGGAGCGTTACCCGCCGACTCCACCAATTGGACCCGTAGCTCAAATGAGCGGAGCAACCCGTTGTCTGCGGGAAGGCTGTGGGTGCAAGTCCCATCGGGTCCGCCAATCCTCGGAAGGCAGGCAGATCCAAGCTGGCTGCACCTGTCCCGAAAACAGGATCGGCGCGAGCCGAGGCGGGAGCATTACCCGCGCCTTCCGCTAATCAGGAACCTCCAACGAAAGGAACGCCATGCTCAAGTCCATCATCCGACTCCAAAGCCAGTTACTCGTCCGAAGGGTGTTCAAACTGAACGCCAGACTCAAACCCGGACAGCGCGGTCTGGCGGTTAAGTTCCGCCCGAGTCGCGCCGGTCCGATCCGTATCCAGTATGAAACTTGAACACATTGAATCGAAGTTCGCTGCCATGGGCGCACGTCTGAAAGTGCGCGCCATCCCCTCGCGCTGGCAGCAGGGCGACCGGCATTGGTTGAGTCCGAAGGATTACGCCATCGACATCCAACGAGATCGTCACGGCGAGTTCTTTGAACTCCGCCTGCCCACCCATCTGGCCGAGGCCGTGGACTTCTCCGTCCTCAACGCCAAGCCGGAACAGCAACATCTGCTCCTGCTGGCCCGCAAGGTCGCCGACCAACCGCAGACGGACCGTTTCCTCTGCGGCCATGACGAACGTCATTGGTTCGTCGCGGCGGTGCCCGGTCGCGTCTCGAACGTGGCCGACGCGATGGAATCGCTCAAGCCCGCCGAGGTGCAGGTGGCCCAGGCCCGTGAAGGTCTGGATAACCGCCAACGGAATCGTCGGCGCAACCCGGCGTTCCGTCGCCAGGGCGAGTGGTTCTTCGTTCCCGCCCCTGACCTGGTCGTTGACCCGGTCCGGGTGCTGCACAACGAACCCATCCGTCGCGGTCGGGGCAAGCCCCACCTCGTGCAGGAGTTGTCCCGGGTGGGCGGCACGAAGGTGTATGTCTGCCGGCAGTTCCCTAACGGTTTGACCGAAAAGGAATACCAGCAGTACGTGCGCGAGCGACCCGAGCGTGCCCGCCTGGGGTGGCGGGTGATGGTGCGTGACGCCGGGGTGTATGCCCGCGGCACGGTGCGTCACACCGACCATGCGACCATCACGTTGCCGTTCTGGCACCGGGTGCTCATGAACACCGAGACTCAGAGCCGCACAATGGCCAACGTGGCATTCCTCGATTGAACTCAATCATCGGGAGGCGTTCCTCACGAGCGCCTCCCGATCCACTTTCCCGTCCCGTAGCTCAAAAGCAGAGCGCCCGGCTGATAACCGGAAGACCGTGGAGCGTTACCACGCGGGACGACCATTTGTTCCACTGGATGGTGTAGGCAGTCTGCACGCCTGGCTGAAGCCCAGGAGGTGTCGGTGCGATTCCGACTCCAGTGGCCATTCCTTTGGGACGCCCCCGGAGGCGCTCCGTATCCGCTCCCGACCACCATGAACACGACCCTTGAAGCTCCCGTGCGCCTCATCGCTTCGCCGGGCGCGTGGATCGAAGGCGAAGCCGTGCGCCAACTCTACGCCTGTGCCCGCCTCGACGGGGTGCGACAAGCGGTCGGCTTCCCCGACCTTCACCCCGGCAAGGGCGTGCCGGTCGGCGCCGCGTTTGTCACCGAAGGTGTGATCTACCCGCACCTGATCGGCGGGGACATCGGCTGCGGTATGACGCTGTGGCAGACGGACCTGCCGCTTCGGAAGGCGAAGGTCGATCGGTGGACGAAGTTGCCTTTCAACCTGGAGACGCGGTGGGACGGCAACCTCGGCGGGTGGCTGCAGGACAATCGTCTGGCCTCTTCGCCGTTCGAGGCCTCGATGGGGACCCTGGGCGGTGGCAACCACTTCGCCGAACTCCAGGCCGTCGAAGCGGTCTACGATTCCACCGAACTCGCCGCCTTCGGCCTGACCAAGGCTAATCTGGTTCTGCTGGTTCACAGCGGCTCGCGCGATTACGGCGAGTCCATCTTCCGTGCTCATGCAGCCGAACACGGCGCTGACGGGATTGATCCCGAGTCGGCCGTGGGAGCCATCTATCTGGCGCAGCACAATCTCGCGTTGCGCTGGGCACAGGCCAACCGCGAACTCATCCCTCGACGGTTTCTCGATGCACTCGGCGCTGACGGTCAGTCCGTCTGGGACGGCTGCCACAACAGCATCCTGCCGCTCGAAGCCGAAGGCGGAACCGCTTGGCTCCACCGCAAGGGCGCCGTGGTGGCCGAAGCCGGCCCACTGGTGATCCCCAGCTCGCGTGGCGCTTTGAGCTACGTCGTGAAACCGGTCGGCGACGGGGCCTCCCACGCTTGGTCCCTGGCGCACGGCGCTGGACGCAAATGGGCGCGGAGCGAAACGCGTCTCCGTGTCCGTGAACGGTTCCGGGTGTCGGAACTGGTGCAGACGTCGCTGGGCAGCCGCGTGATCTGCGAAGACCGCGACCTGCTCTACGAGGAGGCACCGATGGCGTACAAACCGGTCGAGTCGGTCATCGAGGCGTTGGTAAACGCCGGGTTGATTCGCGTGATCGCAACGCTCCGACCGGTGTTGACGTACAAGACTCGATCGAAATCCGGAGTGCCCGCCGGGTCGTGGCGTCGCACTCCGGATTTCGATAACCGTCCGTGAATGCAAAGCAGCCCGAGCGCCCGGCCCTTCAAGCCGGCCCTAGCCGGTGCGAGTCCGGCCACGGACGCCACGCTCTCAAGGTGCAATCAGACTGCACGCCGGTTTGCGAAGCCGGAGGTTCGTGGTGCAAATCCACGTGGGAGCGCCAGTTTTCATGGTGGCCATGGTGTAACAGCAGCATTATGCCCTGTGACGGCATCGGCGCCGGTGCAAATCCGGTTGGTCACCCCATCTTTCCGCTGCGCGGAAAGATCGTGCGGCGCCGAGGCGCCGCCTGGTCTTTCGTGCGCAGCACGAAAGACGATGGGCCGAAGTTCGTGGGTTATCGCTTGTTATTGGTTCAAGTCCAATCGCCGGCGACTTGTTGGCCGTGCGCCAGCACCCGACGTAGCTCAATGGTAGAGCAGCCTCCGCAAGGAGTCATTCCACGGCAGTCCCTTGCCCATCTTCTTCCTGGTCGCGGCGAGTGCCGCGACCGTTCAACCGCAACCGTCAACCCGGAGGTCGTATGACACCCAGCATGCACGATGGTGAAGACTCCAGGTTCGAGATCACCAGTAAACGCCGGCGAGGATTCCCGTCCGAAACGCAAGTCAGGCGCGGCGTCCGCGTGGTACATGGGAACAAAGAGCTGAGCGAGAAGTTGGGTCGCAACGACCTCTGTCCCTGCGGCTCGGGACGCAGCTTTTAAGGCCTGCTGCCTGCGCTCCGGACGATTCGAAGGCGCCCGAAGGAACCACTTCTTTCCGGGAATAGTCAGCAACGCTCTCTGCGGGCCGAAGAGCATGGGTTACCGTCTATGGCACGAAGCAACCCCACGCTCACCAACTTGTCCGCAGGTCAATCCAGCCAACGGTGCCGAGAGTTGGCGGCACACCCAGGATGAAAGGAGGCCCTATGGCCATCAACTACGCCCGTCTGTTCCACCGTCGCACCACCCCGCAGTCGGAGCCCATCCCCTGCTCGACTCAGGTGCCCAACTCGGCCGGCGGCTACGCCTGGCAGGTCGATGACTGGACCCGGCTTGACCGGTTCCTGATCCTCGGCGCCGAGGGCGGCACCTACGACATCGGCGAATGCGACCTGGTGAAGGAAAACGACGACGCCCTGGTCCGCTGCATCCAGGCCGATGGCGTGCGGGCGGTGAACCGCATCGTCGAGATCGGCGCCAGCGGCCGCGCGCCCAAGAACGACCCGGCCATCTTCGCCCTGGCGTTGGTGGCGGCACACGGCGATCCGGCTGCCAAGGCCCTGGCCTTCCAGAGCCTGAACAAGGTCTGCCGCATCGGCACGCATCTGTTCCACTTCGCCGAGTACGTCAATGCTCTGCGCGGTTGGGGTCGGGGCCTGCGCAACGCCGTGGGCCGCTGGTACGTTGGCCGCGAGGCCGACGATCTGGCCCTCCAGGTCGTGAAGTACCAGCAACGGGATCGCTGGTCGCACGGCGACCTGCTCCGTCTGGCCCACCCAAAGGCGCCCAGCCGTGATCACGAGGCCATCTTCCGTTGGATTCTGTCCGGCGCGGATGGCCTCGGCGAACGCACGGTGACCCGGCGCGTGAACGGTGAGCCTCGTGCGGCGCAGTACGCCGCCGCCGGCGAATTGCCGGCGCTCATCGTCGCCTTCGAACAGGCCAAGAAGGCATCGAGCAAGGCTGAGATTGTGAAGCTGATCACCGAGCATGATCTGCCGCGTGAGGCCATCCCAACTCAGTGGCTCAACGAGCCGGACATTTGGGACGCGCTGCTGCAACGCATGCCGATGACGGCCATGATCCGCAACCTGGGCAAGGTGACTTCCCTGGGCTTGATCCAGCCGTTCAGCGACGCCGCGAAACTTGTGGTGAACATGGTGAACACACGCGGGCGGGTGCCATGCGCACCCGCTCGCGCCTTCGATTCTGTCCCGTTGGCCGAGCAGCTCAGGCGGCGGTCTGCAACACCGCAGAGACTGGTGCGACTCCAGTACGGGTCTCCATTGCTTCCGCACGCAGCCGCTCAAGTGAGCCGCCACGCATCATAAGCGAGGCCCGGACGGAGCGTTACCGTCGGCTGCGACCATTCTCCCGCTGCGCGGGAGAATCATCGAAATTCGCGCAGCGAATTTCGCCGGCGTGGCTCAGCAGCGACAGCCGCAGTTTCGTAAACTGCCGGGCATCATGCCCCACGAGGGTGCGAGTCCCTCCGCTGGCCCCAGTCTTGAGGGGGAGAAGTCAGATTGAAGAATAGTGGAGAGGACCCGCTGCCTTGAAGCGGCGTGTGTGCCTCTGCCTTCTGGTTCTGCCCTCTTACTTTTCCGCTCCCGTAGCTTAATCACCAGAGCGCGACGCTTCGAACGTCGGAGGTGCAGGTGAGAGTCCTGCCGGGAGTGCCAATGTTGACAGTCCGCCAGGACCCGCGTTAGCCCAACCAGCAGAGGCATTCCGCTCAGAACGGGAAGGGTCCTGGCGAACGGCGTCCAGGGTGCGAATCCTCCACGCGGCACCAATGTTGGCGCTGCGCCAGCAGCCCACGTAGTCCAACGCAGAGACGGCGCACTTAAAACCCGCCCAGTGTCGGTGCAAGTCCGACCGTGGGCACCATCCGCGTGTAGCCCAACCAGAACGAGGCGCCCCGCTCAAGACGGGGAGGTTGCAGGTGCAACTCCTGCCACGCGGACCGGTTTCTTGGAATGTCATCCGGACCAGCGAGCCGGGCCTGGGTGCTAACCAGTGCGCTCCTCGAACCGGGGAGTGTGGTGCAAGTCCACGGCATTCCGGTCTTTGCAGACGGCCATCAGCGCGCGTAGTTCAAA
Source organism: Verrucomicrobiota bacterium (assembly GCA_027493615.1). Classification (GTDB taxonomy): domain Bacteria; phylum Verrucomicrobiota; class Verrucomicrobiia; order Limisphaerales; family J093; genus DSVZ01. The sequence goes on along the minus strand of JAOSKK010000006.1, from coordinate 9,960 downwards.
GAGAACCGGCGGGCCTACACCCCGCATCGCACTGGATCACTGCCGGGTTCCGGAGCGTTACCGGACGCGCGCACCATTTCGAAGCCCTGAACGCGAAACAGCTCCAGCGGCCCAGCCCTTTCCCGCCAGTCCTGGACTTTGGGAGGCGTTGGGTGTGAGCCGGTGGAAGAGACCGGCCAGGGGTTTGATCCTTTCCGTCCCTGTGGTGTAGTCCAGCCAACACGCCTGCTTCTCAAGCAGGAGATCGCCGGAGCGAAGCCGGCCAGGGACGCCACTTTTCGGCGCGTGGTTCACGGGGAATAGCAGACCCACCTGACTCAGAATCAGGCAGCCTTGGAGGTGCAAGTCCTCTCTCGCCCACCAGTGTCACGGAGTCGAAGCCACAGCAGACCGGCACCGGACTCTCAATCCGGCAGGGTGAGGGTGCAACTCCCTCCAGCTCCACCACGCCCTCGGCGAACCACGAACGGCCTCGTGGCATAACCAGCAGTGCGCCGGTTTCTGGAGCCGGAGGTCTGGGTGCGAGTCCCGGCGAGGCAGCCAATCCGCGCCATTCAGCAAAGATCAAACACCTGCGACAAAGCGATGAGCGACATCTTGAACAAGGCGACCGTGGTGGTGCTCAACCACAACTGGCAGGCGATCAACGTGCGCATGCCGCAGGAGGCTGGCTTGAAGCTCCTGGCCGCCCCCCGCGTTCCGAAAGAACTGCCTGCCACGGCCCTCATTCGGAACGTCCACCGCATCGGGGATTGGGAGTTGTTTGTGGGCCCGTGAGGGCCCAAGAGACCGACCGAGCACGCGCCCAGTTGGGCGCGGCTTGGCGCGTCTTCTGTGACAGGTGCCTCGCGGTGCCTCGGGACAGAGCGCGTTGGGTTCGCGCCCGAGCAACCCCGCTTCACGCGGCTCGTCGACTCCACCCGCCGGCAATCGCGTCCTGGCGAGAGCCGCCGGCGGGGTGCTTTCCCGGGGAGATGCTGACCGTGGCTCGCGGAGCCGCGCCGGACCGGCGAGCGGGTTGGAGAACCGGTCGCACGCTCCTGTTGTTCAGTGACTTACGAATTGGCGCGTCCGGCAGGACTCGAACCTGCAACCTTCTGATCCGAAGTCAGAAGCTCTATCCAATTGAGCTACGGACGCACTCGCTGGCAGGCCGCCACCCGGGTCACCAACGACACCAGGCTGCCCTTCCTCCCCAAACCCGCGGTTGCCGCTACGAATGCCGTGACCGCACGAAGAGTAGGCCTCGCCGAGGCCGGAGACAAGCAGTGAAACCGCAGCGGGACCGCAGCGCAGCAACCACCAAGCGGCGTGGCCGAGTCAGCTCAGTTCCCCGCACCCGCGACCAAGTAGGCGATCAGGTCGAGGATCTCTTCCCGCGAGAGCCCGTTCACGAGACCCTCGGGCATCGGTGAAAGCCGCGCCGGACGGATGGCCTCGATCTCGTCGCGGGGGACGCGCGCCTGAGCGCCGGTACGCCAGTCGGTTTCGAGGACGATGCGCTCGGCCGTTTCGCTGATCAGCCGGCCGCTCACTTCGTCGCCGTCCGTCAGCCCGACGGTCCAGTTCTGGTACGGTTCGGAAACGACCTTCGACGGTTCGAGGATGGATTCGAGGATGTCGCGAGGGCTGTACTTGCTCACGACTCCCGTGAGTTCGGGGCCGCTGGCTCCCCCTTCGTGACCGAAGCGGTGACACGCGAGACATTGTACGTCGGCGAGGGCCTGACGCGCCCGGGCCTCATCGAGCACCGTGCGGGCGTGTCGGAGGAACGGATCGACGCTGCCCAGATGAGGCCACGCCGTGTGCACCGCCGCGGCGTCCACCCTGACTACCGGCCGCAGCGTGTCGGGGTAGTCGTCCGGGCAGATGCGGAGGCCGTCCCGCCAGCCGAAGTCGGCACCGGAAACGCAGCGCAAGACCCGGGTGGGGACATACCAGGGCGTGCCCCGGTTCCGTTCGTTGTCGCTGTCGAAGGTGAACAGCCGGCGGGAGGCTTGATGCCGGAGACGTCCCCCATCTCGTCCGGGTTCAGCGACAACACGTCTTCTCCGGCATGGCGGAAGGGAATCGTTGGGGCGAGGTCTTCGGGCGGCCGGGTCATGCTGCCGTTCAGGACGTAGATCCAACCGTCCGGACCGAGCGCGAGGGCGTGGTAACCGTGTTCACCGTCGACGGAGAAGCGCTTGAGCAACCGCACCTCTCCGGGATCGAGCTGGTCGTTCCCGTCCGCGTCGGTGAGCCGGTACAAGCCGAGGCCTTCGGGGCCGCGCCCGTTGACGTAGAGGCTGCCGTGCGCGTGCAGCAGCCCCCTGGCCTGACCGATCGGCGCCGGCGAAGGCTCGATCCGTCCCACCTCGCCCCGGTTGTCGACGTTCACCCGCAGCAGGGGCCCCTCCGGGTTCTCGGCGGAGAGGTACAGCCGGCCGCGGTCGTCGAAGGCTGGCCAGGGGTCTGGCCGACAAGATGCCCCGCTCACGCCGGTTCCGGATGACGCCAGGGCGCGCGGTACGGGCGCCGGAGGCGGCGCGTGGCTTCGGCATCTCCCACGACCACCCGTTGGGCGGGATCGTAGACGAGCGGCCGGCCCAGTTCCATGGCCAGGTTCGCGAGGATGCAGCTTGCGGTGGAGATGTGGCCGTCCTCGATGTCGGCCACCGGCCGGCTGCGGCGCTCGATGGCTGCCAGGAAGTCCAGCATGTGGCGGCGGGTCGCGGGGGCGGCGTTGAGTTCAATGTCCTTTTCGGTGACGTCTTCCGGGTATTTCTCGCGTTCGTATACGCACTCGAAGTGGAGGGGCTTGGCCTGGTCACCCTGCGGGATGAAATCCGCCCGCATCGTGCTGGCCTTGAGCGTGCCCTTCTCACCGTAGATGAACAGCGCCCAAGGATAGTCCGGGTCTGGTGGCGTGCCCCAGGTGCGGTGTTGCCACACGGCGTTGAAGCCGTCGTACTCGAAAGTGGCGGTCTGGGTGTCCGCGATGTTCGACTTGCCCTCCTTCTGCACGTAGATCCCACCGGTCGAGCTGATGCGCTTGGGCCAGCCCAGGCCCAGCATCCAACGGGCCGTATCGAACATGTGCACACACATGTCGCCCATGATCCCGTTGCCATACTCCATAAAGGTGCGCCACCAGCGGACGTGCGGCAGACCGTCATAGGGCCGGAGGGGCGCCGGTCCGGTCCAGAGCTCGTAGTCGAGATGGTCAGGCACCGGCTCGAGGGGCGGGTTGCCATTGGCGCGCATGTGGTAGTAGCAGCACATGTCCACGTGTCCGACCTTGCCCAGCAAGCCGGCGTCCACGACCTGGCGTTTGGCTTCGATGAGGTGCGGGGTGCTCTTGCGCTGGGTCCCGATCTGAACCACGCGACCGTGTCTCCGGGCGGCAGCGAGCATCGCCTCGCCCTCGAGCACATCGACGCTGATCGGCTTCTGCGCGTAGACGTCGGCGCCCGCCTCGATGGCCGCGATGGTGTGCAACGCGTGCCAGTGGTCGGGTGAACCCACGAGGACGATGTCCAGGTCCCGCTCGCGGAGCATCTCGCGGTAGTCGGTGTACGTCCGCGGCCGCTTCCCGGACTTCTGCCGCTGGCGGGCGATCTCGACGGCGCCGGCGAGGAGCTGGCGGTCGGGGTCGCACAAGGCCACCACCTCGACGGGGGCCACCTGGATGAGCCGCCACAGGTCGCTCTTGCCGTACCAGCCGGTGCCGATCAGGCCGACCCGTTTGGGTCTGCCCTGGACGATGTCGAGTCCCTCGGCCCCAAGGGCCGACACGGCGAGGGAGGCGGAGGCGGTCTGGAGGAAGCGCCGGCGGCTGAGGTGGAAGGCGGTGCCGGATGTCGTGTGTGGTTTGGACGATTGCATGGCGCAAGTATGCACCAAGTCCGGGGGTTCCAAGTGCCCGGCGCCCCGGCTCAGCGGTCGTAGACCTTGCGCCCCTCGCGCAAGGCCGCCCGGTTCCGGTGTTCGAGGGCTTGCCGGTCCCGGTAAAACTCGTCCCGCCACTGGTCGAGATCGCAGGCGACGAACTCCGGTTGATCCGCCTCGGGCCGCTCCGCCAGCCGCTGTTGTCCCCGGCGGATGATCGCCAGGGCTTCCGCGTGGCCTGGCGAGGTGGGGTCCGCCATTCGTACCAAGGCGGGACTGCGCTCGGGGCGGTCGAAGCTAAGCTGCGGTCCCTGGTTGTCTCGGAACGACGCCAGCGCGCGGAAGCGCACGCCGGTCAACGCTTCGAGACGGGCGAGCTCGGCGTCGTCCAGCGGCGAGCGTCCGGCCAGGTTGGACGGATAAGCGCTGGCGTAGGTCGGGTAGTACGGCGCGTTGAGGTCCACCCAGGTCACCACGCGGTCGAACTCCTCGGTGGACAACCGGACGTCGTAATGCTCCGGGCCCAGGAACCGCAGCAAGGGACTGGCATGGGCACCCCAAGCGTACGGCGGCAACAGGTCGGCGGGACCCGCCCCGACGACTTTGACCAACTGCCGGCGCCAGAGCTCGTTGTAGGCGGCGTTGAAAACCAGGTCCCGGTCTCCCGCCAACACGACCTTCGCCTCCTTCTCCTGCCCGAAGTCGTGACACCGCACGCAGTGCCGGTCGAACACAGGCTGGACCTCGGTGAGGTAGTTGAAGAGCCGGGGCGGGCCGTGCCAGCCCTCGAGGGCGCTCGGGCTTCGACCCAGGGCAAGCGGCCGTTTGGCCAGGGTGACGGGCGGGGTGGAACGTCGGTCCTCATGGCATCCGGTGCAGCTCAAGGCCTCGCCCGATTGCACCAGCGTCCCGCTGCGCATGGTCTGGACCATCAGGCCGCGTTCGTCGAGCAACTGGAAGTACACGAAAGTATCGGCGGGCAGCCGGAAGCAGGCCGAACCGTCCTCGGCCACGGGCACGGTGCCGAGGATCCGTTTGTTGTTGAAATCGTCCCAGTTCATCGCGGGAGCCGCCTGGCCCTGTCCGTTCCACGCTGGGCGCGTCCACTGCCGTTTCTCCGGCGACTCGACCACTCGCAGCGCCTTGACGGTGCCGCGCGGCACCCCCCGCATGCCCCGTCCCTGGTACACGTCCGCGACGAACACGGTGCCTTCGCCATTGGCGTAGTCCCGACGTTCTGGAAGCACCGGTGGGCGTGGCCGGGGCGCGAGCGGCATCGGGTCGAAGCAGCCGGGCGCTTCGGCGTGGAGCAAGCGGTCCGGACCGTGACGGTCGAGCAGGAAGATGCCCGTGGGCCCGCCGGGGCTGATTTGGCGCGCGGCGAGGAAGAACCGTTGATCGAGCGGATAAGGATCCTCGTACTTGAGCGGCACGGCAGTGAAGGCGTCGAAGCGTTCCCAGCCGGTTTCCTCGATCAACCGGAGGGCGTCCTCGGGCCAGATCCGCACGACCGGCTTCTTGCCGTCCAGTCCCAGCCGCCGGTCCACGAGGGCCACGGCGCCCCAGGGCCGGTCGTGGCAGGAACTGAACACGCACACGACTTCCTCCGTGCCCGGGACACTCCGGCCGTCCAGGGCGGCGCCGGGGGACGCGGTGTTGTTCCCCCAATAGACGGCGTGGCCGGTGCCGTCGGGGTTCACCGTCCAGAGGGCCTGCGCATCGCCGAAGTTGCGGTCGACGTACTCCCAGCGGTCGTACAAGACGCGGCCGTCAGGAAGGAGGGAGGCGTGGCCTTCGAAGAGGGTGCTCTTGCCGATCTGATGGATGTTGGCGCCGTCGGCTTCCATCCGGTACAGGTTCGCCATCAGATGGCGGTTGCACATGCAGTACTTCGGTTCGCGGGTGGAGCTGAAGACGATCCGGCCGTCCGGCAGATACAGCGGGTCGAAATCGTCCACGTCCTCGGCAAACGTGAGCTGCCGCAGGCCGGTGCCGTCGGCGTGAATCTCGTAGAGGTGATAGCTGTCCGCCGGGCCCTGCCGCAGCGAGAAGAGGATGCGCCGGCCGTCGAAGTCGACCTCGGGATCGCGCACCACGCCGGTGGCGGTGGCGAACAAGGTGCGCACGGTGCCGCCCGACTTGGGGTCGATCACCTTCAGGGCGCTGCCACCCGTGAAGGCCCCGTCGTTGTACTCCGTGCGGGCCTTGGGAAAGAACGTGGCGGTGTTGTGATGGTCCGGTGCGTACTGGTGGCGGACGACGAAGAGGATGGGATGCTCGCGCGCCACCTCGGGCAGTGCCTCAAAGGCCTGCGTGGCAGCCGGAGCGGGAGATGTCGAGGCCGAGGGCTCGGTGCCGGCCAGGTGGCCGCTCCACGCGATTCCCAACGCCACCAGACAGTTGCGAGCGGGGAGACGGAAGCTCGGAGCGGGCGACCGGCCCGCGGCGTTGGGAGTCCCTGTGTTCATCATCGGTGCGCTCGACGGAATAAGTTGCCCCTTTGGTACCGGCCCTCGTGCGGCGAGGCCAGCCTGAACTGACGGCAGCACGACGAACGCATGGAACCTCCCCGGCCTCCGCAACCTTGCTCCGGGGCCATGAACTGCGGAAGGTGCAGCCTGGAAGCCCGCACCCCAGGTTCATCGAGCGCCTCCCTCAGCCCCATCCCCGATGTTCGTAATCGGCGGAGACTCCCCGTCCCTGGATCCCCCGCAGATTCCGAATAGACCAGAGGTGTCCCCAAAGGTTCGTCAATGCGGCATGTGCCAGGTAAGGGTGTCTCTTGGTGCCCGTTTTCCGGTCCCACCTGGGGACCGCTTGGAGCCTGAAAGCCATCTGCTCGCCGCCCTTGCGGCTGGCTTGTTCAGGGCGGAAGGGAGAACGGGCGACCGCATCGTCGCGAGAATGCCTCGAGAGCAACGGCAACCCCTGGGCAGGGGGAGGACAGAAGCCGGGTGCAGACGTCAGTTCACAGCCGGGGGCCAGCCGTCAGCATGGCAGAGAGACCACGCCATCGAGGATTCTCACCAACCCGCGCCCGCCGTACGTGACGGTTAGGAGAACCGTTCCCCTTGCGCAGCGCGCAGCACCCCGCCCCTGTCGGCTCACGGCGGACCCGAGGAGAGCACGCACCGGAACCCGCGCACCAGGCTTTGGCCTTTCGGTGGGGCGTTGTGCCGCCAACTCACACGGCAGCGGATGGCCGTGTCGAACCAACTGCCTCCGCGCGACACCCGGTCCTCACCCGGACCGGAGCCGCGCGGGTCCACCAGGGGCGTACCCCCGTACTCGCCGTAGCGGTCCCAGCACCACTCCGCAAGGTTACCGGCCATGTCGTACAAGCCATACCCGTTCGCCGCCAGATCCCCCACCGGACTGCACGGGGTACTCCAGCCACCCCGAGGACCACACTTCCCCAAACGCATCCCCCATCTCGAACGTTCCCGAGGAGATCTGAACCATGCGGGGGACACTGTAAGCCCACCCGACCCGGAAGAACCGCATCTGACCCGTCACCTCAAGTTCATAGGCGAGCGTGTTGGTCGTGGCGACAAGCAGCGGCGGATCGGTCTGAAGGTCCTGCCATGGCCCGGCCAGGTTGCGGGTTGACTGCAAAAGTACGATTCGCCCGGTTGCGTCGCCCAGGTGACCTTGATCCGGCCAGCCCCATCGAAACTGATCTCGCTGTGGATCGGAGGCAGGGCGGCAGCCGTTCCCGCGACCGTGAAGGTCCACAGAGCATACAGAATAGCTTTCGAGTTCATGACAGGGGACCCCACACCCTACTCCAGCACGGCTCGATAGAACTTGTTCGCGGAATTCGCCGGCGCCGGCAAAGCCACCAGCGTCGAGGAATCCGTGCTCTTGCACACGGCTACCGGAACCCAATCGGCAAGGTCCATCGAAGCCTCGATGCGATAGGAACTGCCCGCCACGCCGGTCACTTCCAGTTGGACTGAGCCATCAGGCCTCGCCTCGGGCCGGCTCAGCTTGGGAGCGGTGGCGGGCCAACCCTTCCGTATGCGATGCGCCATGTACTCGGCCACGTAGAGACACCCCTCCTTGTCGACCGCGATATCGCCCGGGTGGTAGAACCTGGCCTGGGCTCCTGTGCCGTCGTCACCGCCCGGCATCCCACTGGCACCCGCCACCGTCGTGACTTCTCCTGTGGGCGTGATGCGGCGAATCGTATGGCTGGCGCGCTCCGTCACGAAGACGTTGCCATGGACATCCACAGCAATCCCGTGAGGCACTTTGAATCGAGCGACATCGCCCGGGCCATCGATGGGGTCGGAGTGGGGTTGACCCGCCTTCCCGGCGAACGTGGTAACGACGGCGTCCGGCGTGATGCGGCGAATCGTGCCGTTGGCGGAGTCCGCCACAAACAGGTTTCCGGCAGCGTCCACGTCGATGCCGCACGGTTGGTCGAAACGGGCGTTGCTCCCCGTCCCGTCGGCGCTTCCCATGTGGAGTTGAAAGTCGACGCTCGTCTTCCCCGCGAAGGTGGTGACCCACCCTTCGGGGGTGATGCGTCGCACGGCGAAGTTGTTGTTGTCGGTGACAAAGAGAATGCCCCCTCGCCGATCGTGATGTCATTGGGCGCGAAGAATCCGGCCTGGCTCCCGAGTCCGTCGGTCCACCCCCACTTCCCGGGGTTCCCGCCAGCGTACTGACCATCCCATCCGGCGTGATCTTGCGTAAGGTTTCATTACCGCCCTCCACCACGTAGAGATTCCCCGCGAGGTCCACCGCCATGCCCCGTGGGAAGGAGAAGCGCGCCGCGCTCGCGGGACCGTCGGTACTCCCATGTTCGCCCGCCTTCCCCGCCACCGTGCTCACCATTCCGTCGGGCGTGATCTTGCGGATGGTCCCATTGTGCCCATCGGCGACGTAAAGCGCGCCGCTGGTGTCAATCGCCAACCCGGAAGGCCCGTTGAACCGCGCGGAGGCTGCGGGCCCATCGGTGCTGCCAGCCTCCCCGTTCCCGGCGAGGGTGACAAAGGTGTAGGGCGTGTAGTGGAGTTGGGCATGCCCGGCCCAGGCGAGACCGGCAGCCACCACGGAGAGTAGAAGGGTTTTCATCGTTCCTGCCTGCCATCTTGGCTGTTGAAGGTCCACGGTGAAATGAGCAATGCCGATGCCAAGATCGGGTGGTCAGGCGGTCAACCAGGGTGTGCTCCATGACGCCCAGGTGCCCCTGACGTGGGCAATGAGCTCACTGGCCTTCACTTGTGGGTCTTCATTCCCATCTCCTCATTTGGCGGTGACACCCTCGCGATGAAGAATCGCGAGGAACCGGGTCCTGCAGGCGTGGTACTGCCCCGCGGTCCGTTGGCGCGGATTGGTGACCGGGTCCGGACAGCTCCCGGCACCTCCCACACGTACCCTCCTGCACGCCGCTTGAGGTGCCCGGTGGTGGCGATGTAGTACGTGCGGTTGGCGGTCAAGGCCTCGCGGCCGCCAGACCCCGACGGGCCTTCAGGCCCCTGCGGTCCCGCGGTTCTCCCTGGGCCGGTTGCGCCTGGGGGACCTCCTGGCCCCGTGACGGTCGTCCAAGCGTATCCGCCGGCGTGGCGTTTCAGGTGCCCGGTGGTGACGTTCAGGACCAGGTGACCGGTCGGGATGGTTCCGCCCGACGGGTCCGCCGTCACCGCCGCCGGCCGGATTTGAAGCCAGGGCCCGGGCGTGCCGGCCCCGGTACAACGCCACTCCGCGCCCAGGGCATCCCGCCAGAACACATTCAGGACCCGGGCGCCGGACGTCGGCGGACCGATGATCGTGGTCGGCGTCCCGTCTTGGTAGGTGGCGACGCGCCTGGCGGTGTCTTCGGCCAGGAGCGTGAAGTTGTCGGCGGTCAACTCGCGGAACAGGGCCGCGCTGGTGAGGATTGCCCGGAGGGCAACACCTGCCGCTTGTCAACGGATTGGTTATGTATACTATCAGTGCCTGCAATCCAATGAACCATCCGCGTTTTGCCCACGGCCTAGCTGCGGCAGCTTTGCTTCTGCTCCATCTCCCAGGTTCGCCTGCCACAGCGGATGCCGCCGAGTTCAAACTGGAGGCAGTGCCGCTCGCTGGCGGCAGCCAATT
>JAOSKK010000005.1 GCA_027493615.1 Verrucomicrobiota bacterium | reverse complement strand
AAGCCCCAGCCAGGTGGAAGCGGAGTCCACGGAGGCCATTGATCAGAAGACCTCCCACCGTCATGCGCAGAAGAATCATCACACGCATTCAAGCCACCACCGCGCTGCCGTCCACGTATGAGCCCCACGACGCACCAGACCGAGTTTCTCAGTTGGAAGATCCTGCCTGCCCGCCTTGATGCCGCGCAGACCGCGTGGTATCTCGGATTCGAGCCCCACGAGATTCCCATGCTCATCGCGGCCAACCTGCTCAAACCCCTTGGCAAGCCCGCGCGGAATTGCACGAAGTACTTCGCCACCGAAACGCTGGAACAACTACGTCGCGACGAGAAATGGCTCGCCCGCGCCAGCGACGCCATTGCCGCGTATTGGAGAGAACGAAACGCCCGCAAGCGTTCGGCCGGCGGGCGCAGCGCAGGCGGCAGCAGATGAACTAGCCAACGGTCTGGCCGAGGCGGGTAGCTCGATCTCGCTCCGCCGTGAGCGGCGGAAGCTGGATGATTTGACCCTCCACAGCCCGTTTTTCGTAGCTTTCGAGAGACGGCAACTTCACCTTCGCTTTACGGGCGTAAGCGCGATGCACTGCCTTGCTGTTGTGGCCGGAGTGCCTCCTGGGCGAAACGTTCGGGGTAGCCGCACTGCTTTGCCCGCTCCGCCCAAGCGTATCTGTAAGAATGCAGGGACACTCCTTTGATGCCCAGCCCTTCGCATCGTTGCTTAAACTCTGTCGCCCGATCGCCGCAACGGACGGTATGCAAATAGGGGAACAGCGGCCCAACTACCGGCAGCCGGCGGAGAACCGCTTCGATTTCGTCTCCAAAGTGGATCATTGCCAGGCTGCCGGTCTTCTGCCGGTTGTAGGCGATGGTCCGGTTGGGCCAGTCAATGTCCTCGGCCTTGAGGTTGGCGATGTCCGTTTGCGAGCCGCCCAGATGCCAGCAGAGTTCGTAGAAACTCTGTCGCTCAGGGTTCTTCTCGCGCTCAATGATCCGCTGATGTTCCTCCAGCGTGATGGCGCGTTTGGGTTGAAAGCGGACTTCCGGCCAGAGTCGCTTCGGAATGATCGGCCACGGCAGCCAGCTCATCGCGAGGCAGAAGTTGTGGAGCTTGCGCAAGTGGACGTTGGTGCTGACCGTGCCAGCCTTGAGGCAGGCGAGCAGTTGCTCGGCTTGGGTTTCAAGGATGACCTTCCCGCGAATCAGGTCGAGCGCCGACTCCTTCGCTGCCCGAACCCAGCGGTCCTTGGTCGAACCCTCCTTGGTTTCGATGATGGCGTTCAGGGCGTCCTGCCAGGTCCGCGTGGAGACGCCGGAATCCGTCCCCGCCAGGTAGGCTTTGGCAATGTGAAGATTGAGTTGAGGCTGGCGAAACGATTCGTTGCGGGCATTGAGCAGAGTGGTCGCTTCGGCGCGGTCTTTCGTCCCGAGGCTCTCCTGTTTTCCAGTCTCGGAGTTGTGGGCGTAGAACATGCCGCCCTTCTTGCGGCGGTAGAGGCGGAATCGGTTTTTCATGGCTCGAATTTTTTTGTTCGAGCCTGCCAAGCGAGGACGAAGGGCAGGTGTCTCAATGACACCAAACGCACGGCCAATTGCGTTTCAGCAAGTCGTGCCGGGGTGATCGCGGAGTTGTTGGTGAGTAATTCCGAGTCACAAATCTGCTGGCACTTTTGCTGGCACTTGAGGGCTGTGAGATTTGTAACTCCTTGTCCAAACAGTGTTTGGAGTTGGAGGCGGAGGTCGGAATCGGGCCGACCTGTTTCACCGGCTGAACGTGGTCACGCTTCGGTTACCGGCCTTGCGGGAGCGGGCTGAGGATGTGCCGCTGCTGGTGCGACACTTTCTGGGTCAGTACGCCGCGGAGTTCGGCTTGCCGGTGCCGAGCGTCACGCCCGAGGCGCTGGCCTTGCTGCAGGCCCAGCCGTGGCCGGGCAACATCCGCGAGCTGGAGAACGTGCTTCGCCGCCTTCTGTTGGAGGGTCGGGGACTGGCGATTGGAGCGGAGGCGGTCGAACATGCGCTCGACGCGCGGCCGCCGGCGGGCGCGCCCGCAGCCCCCACGCTGCCGGCACTGGCCGGCGCACTCCTGGCGCGGGCCCGACGTGGCGAGATCGTGGACGCCCACGGTCAACTGCTGGCCGAGGCGGAACGCGAGATCCTGACGCAGGCGATCCTGGCGGCGGAGGGCAATCAGGCCAAAGCCGCGCGCTGGCTGGGACTCTCGCGGTTGACGCTGCGCGAGAAACTCACGGCGCTGGGCTTGCGCTCCGGATCGGGGCCGCGGCGGGCGTGACCCAGCATTCGCAGTGGACGGCCGCGAGGGGGAGGGCAGAATCGCGGCGTGCATTTCACCAGCCTTCCCGCTTGCGCCCTGCTGCTCGCGTCGGCGTGTGCGTTGTCGGCGCGGGCCGAGCCGGCGCCTGCGTCGCGGCCCCCCGCCGAGCGCCGGGTCTACAGTCGCCTGCTTGAACCGCGGGAGCATCCCGACTACGAACGGCGGGCGGTGCGACCGCCGGGGTGGGACACGTTCAAGCATCGGACGCAGTTCACCTGTCTCCGAGGGTTTTCGGTGGAGGGGGATCGGATCGTGCGGTACGTCGAGGAACTCGAGCGGTTCACTCGCACGCACGAGCTGGGAGACGTGATCTGGCCCAGTTACCCGATCCTGTTCGCGGCGAACCTGGGCGATTTGGCGGACGAGATCGCGCGGCGCGACCTGTATCTCTTCGACGTGTGGGGGTATGTGCCGGGGTCGGGTCCGGGCGGGTATTGGCAGCAATTCCGGCCGCCGCGGGAGGCGTTTACGACGCTGGAGGCGAAGCTGGGTGACCGTTGGCTGGGGACGGACATCGGCGAGCAGGACGGCCGTTATCTTGGCGGCTACGCCAACCAGATGACCCCGGCGTCGGCCGACCGGCTGGCCCAGTATCGGAACTTCCAGCGGCACTTCGAGCGGATGGGTGACGACCTGGGCCATCAGCATGCCACGCTGGTCTCGCTGAACTTCGGTCACTACTTCCTGAAGGAGGGCACCTATACGCTGATTGGGGCCGAGACGGCTCAGGCGCTGCCGAACAGCCAAGTCTACTACGCCTTCATCCGCGGGGCGGGCAAGCAGTACGGCGTGCCCTGGTTTGGGAACGCGTCGGTCTACAACCGTTGGGGTTTCAAGGCGTACGGTTCGTCGGGCCAGAGTGACGGCTATGAGTTCGGCCCTACCAAGGGAAGCAGCCTGAGCCTGCTCAAGCGCCTGCTGTACTCGCATATACTGTACAACTGCGTGGCGGTGGGATTTGAGAACATGTGGTTTGATGGCGATCAACTCTCGCCGCTCGGCCGGATTCAGCAGGCAGCCCAACGCTGGGTGAAGCAGCACGAAGCTCCGGGGGTCCAGCATACGCCGGTGGCGTTGTTGCTGGACTTCCATTGCGGCTGGTCCTTCCCGCGCCACCTCTACACGGACAAGCGGTTTCGGGTGTGGGGCAACCTGCCCTATGAGGCAGGGGATCATCTCACGGATGCCGTCCTGGACTTTCTGTATCCCGGGTATGCGGACGCATCGTATTTCCACGACGAAGCCGGCTTCCTGACGGCGACGCCCTATGGGGACATCGCGGACTGTCTGCTCAGTGACGCGCCGTTGTGGGTGCTGGAGCGGTACCCGGTGATCGTTGTCGGTGGCACGCTGACGCCGGGTCGGGAACTCGCCGGCAAGCTCGCGGCGTATGTGTCGGGTGGTGGCCATCTGGTGTTCGCGGAGGCGACGGTGGCCGGGCTGCAGGGGTTGGAGGTGCCCGGCGAGGTTGCCGCCACCGGGGCGGGAGTGATCGAGTGGAGGCTGGGCCAGGGGCGGGTCACGCGGCTTGATTCGGGATACGGTTTGCAGCGGGAGCCGTCGGGCGTGTCGCTGGCCTCGGAGATTGATCGTCGCCTGCCGCGGCCGTTCGCGCTGACGGGAGCCGCACGGGAGGGATTGGACCGCGTCCTCCGGTCGCAGATGTTGTTCGAGGTCGATCGGCGGCTTCAGTTGGTCACGGGTCGCCAGGGACCGGGCCGTTACACGGTGGGTGTGTTCAACAACGGGTGGCAGGCGTTGCCGTTGTCCCTGCGCTCGCATTGTGGCGAGATCTTGTCGGTGCGGGAACTGGCGTTGGACGAATCGGAGAAGACGGCCATCGGGTACACGCCCGAAGGGGTGGCGATGGCGGGACTTGGGCGGGGCACAGGCGACGTGGTTGCCGGGGGCGATGTGCGGGTGTTTGCCGTGCAGGTGCAGGAGGGCAACGTCCGCGAGATCCCGCATGTCCGGCCAGCCGCGCGGCCACAGGGGCGGTTCCTGCCGCTGCGCCAGCCCGCCATTTCCCTCAAGGCGGAGTTGCTCGCGCGTCCGACTTTCTTCGAGCATTTCGATGGGGCGATCCTCGACTGGCGATACCTGCACGAGCGCGAGGCGGGTGTGCTGGCAGCGGAGGCGGGTTGGCTGAAGCGACAGGGGTTGCGGCTGGCCGTGGAGCTGAGCTCTGGCGTGAATCTGTATCCCGATCTTCGACTGATCGACAATCTGCCGGCCGACTACGAGGTCAGCACGAACGTGTTGGCCCGGCTGCTGGACAAGATGGTGGTCTTGGGAGCCAAGGACCTGCTGTTCACGTTGCACCGGCATCCGGAGAACAGTTTCACCGGTGAACAGACGGAGGCCTCGTTCGCCGGCACCTTGCGCGGGTTGGCAGAACAGGCGGCAACTCGGGGAGTGACGCTGCATTTGCGGCTGGTCTTCGGGAAGCCGCCATGGGGGGCTGGCCGAGGGTTGCGGTGGATCGAGCGCGTGGGGGCGGCCAATCTGAAGCTTGCGCCGTCGACGGCATTGTTGGCGGGGCAAACGGCGTCCGCGGAGTGGGGGTCCCGGCTGGCGGGGCGCATCGGATTCTGGTGCGTGGCCGCGGCGCGGTATGATGCGGCCGGGCAGCTCTGGGATGCCCACGCGCCGGTGGCTGGGAGCCCGGAGCGTGAACGGATCCGTGGTTGGCTGGGGTTGACGCCGGATGTGCCGGTGGCGCTGGACGCGTTGCTGGAAGGTGCGGACGCGGAGTACCTGGAGTCGGTGGCAATGCAGAGCTTGCTGAGGAGGACGCCATGAAGCGGAGTCTCGTGACCTCGACTCCTACGCAGGACAGGGAGGGGAAGCGGAGTCTCGTGACCTCGACTCCTACGGGGGAAGGGGCGCGGCCCTGGTCGCTTCGCTTGGGTTGCTGATCGGAACGGGTTGGGGCGTGGCGGAGGGGACCACCGAGATCGCGCCGGTGTCGATGGGTTCGCGCCTCGAGTTGTTTGTGGACGATCTGATCCTGGAACGGCTGGAGGGCTGCACGCTCAAACTGCACACGCCGCAGCCGGCCGGGGTGGCACTGCGATTCGACGCGCCGTGGGAGGGGGCCTTCTGCGGCTACATGACGGTCTTCCAGGACGACGATCGGTTCCGCTGTTACTACCGAGGCAACCCGACCGCTGGGCACGACGGGTCGAGTACGGAGGTCACCTGTTACGCGGAGAGCCGCGACGGCCGCGTATTCACGAAGCCGGACCTCGGTCTTTTCGAGGTCGCCGGCACGCGGAGCAACAACGTGGTGTTGGCCGGTCAACCTCCCTTCTCGCACAACTTCGCTCCGTTCCTGGACGCGCGGCCCGGGGTGCCGCCGGGCGAACGGTACAAGGCCGTTGCTGGCACATCGGCCACGGGATTGCACGCGTTTGTATCCAGTGACGGCTTGCGCTGGCAGCAGCGGGGGGCGACACCATTGCTGAGGGACGGCGCCTTTGATTCGCAAAACGTGGCGTTCTGGTCGGCGGCCGAGCAGTGTTATGTCCTGTACTTCCGGACGTGGACCCAGGGTGGGTTTGCCGGTTACCGCACGATCAGCCGCTCGACCTCGACTGATTTTGTCCAGTGGACGGCGCCGGTAGAGATGACGTTCGGCGAGGTGCCCATCGAGCACCTGTACACCAGCCAGACGCATCCCTACTTCCGCGCACCGCACCTTTACGTGGCGACGCCGATGCGGTTCGTGCCGGGGCGCAAGGCGCTGACCGACGCGCAGGCTGAGGCGCTGGGGGTGAACCCGGGTTACGCGAGCGATGTGGCCGAGACGGTGTTCATGACGTCTCGGGGCGGGAACCGGTACGTGCGCCAGTTCCTCGAGGGGTTTATCCGGCCAGGGCTCGATTTGGGCAACTGGGCGTCGCGGGCTGGGCTGACCGCTTTGGGCGTGGTGCCCACGGGTGCGGCGGAGATCTCCCTGTACAAACAGGCGCACTACGCGCAGCCCAGCGGGCATCTGGTTCGCTACACGCTGCGCACGGACGGGTTCGTCTCCGTCAACGCTCCCTTCCGTGGCGGGGAGGCGCTCACGCGGCCGCTGACCTTCACGGGGCGCGCGTTGGTGGTGAACTTCAGCACCGGCGCGGCCGGCGGTTTACGGGTTGAGGTGCAGGATGCGGGTGGTTGCCCGATTCCGGATCGGACGTTGGCGGATGCTGTCGAGCAGGTGGGCGACGAGATCGAGCGGGTGGTTTCCTGGAAGGACGGCAGCGACTTGAGTGCGTTGGCCGGGCGTCCGGTGCGGCTACGCTTTGTGCTGAAGGACGCGGACCTGTACGCGCTGCGTTTCCGGTAGCGGGTTTTCGGAGTGGACAGGCACGTCTGCGGCCGTCGAGTTGCGCACGGTCAAGCGGGAGACCAAGCCGCGGCGCGTTCGCGCGCGGTGGCGATGGATTGGAGCGAGGCGGTGGGGATTCCCGGCCTGCCCCCGAGTTCCGCCAGTGCGGTGAGTGCAGCGATGTCCTGGCGGTACTGCTCGCACCGCCACTGGTAGCTGCGGCGGTCCTTGGTGCATACCAGCGTTTGTGGCGAACCCTTCCGCTCGGTGACGTGGGTCATGTCCAGCCTGTGCTTCTCGATTTGCCCATGCAGATGTTGGCGGCGGTCCTGCCGGACACGGAAGCGATGCACCTGCTCCACCGGATCCAGGGCGAACTGCTGAAGCTCACGGCAATCCGCGCAGGTGCAGGACAGCTTGACGTTCTGCCGCCAATCGCGCGGGCGCCTCCAACCGGGCCAACGTGCCCAGGAGACGGATCACCAGCCGGGCATCCGACGGGAGGGCCCGCTCGCGGATCTGCCAGATCCTGCAGTCGTCTTCAGGCGCGGGCTCGCCGATCTGGCTGAGGCCGGCGACGATTGCCTCGGCCAGCCCGCGGAGCGACCTCGCCATTCGGCCGGGACGGACGAACCGGTGCGGGCCGTCAGGGAACCCAGGAGATTGACGCATTCGGCGGGAGGCAGCGCACGTGTCGGCGGGCGAGTCCGGCCAGGAGGGCTCCCGCTGGTTTCGCGCCCAGGAGGGAAGCAGCGGTGACGAGCGCGTCGTTTTCGCTGCCGTTGTAATCACGTGTCACGATGTCGGCGATGAAGTCGTGCACGAGGGTGGCTTCGCCACGGCCGTAGGGGGCGCGGGTGGCCTGGCGGATGAGCTCCTGGATCTGCGATTCGGGGACAGGAAAGGAGAGCACACCGAGGCCCTCGACCTCGACGCGAGGCATGGGGATCTCGGCGGTGCCGGTGGCGTAGAAATCGCCGGCGCGGGTGACTCCTCTCAGCAGAGTGTCGAGCGGTTGCAGCTCGTCGTTGTACTCGATGTGAATGGAGTTCTCGGCCATGGCGACGGGCTGAGGTTGGGGTGATGGGGTCAGGCGGCGGGTTCGAAGATGCGTTCGGACCGATGCGTGTAGGGGGCAAGGGACCGCCGCGGCTCAGGCCTTGGCGTAGAGTTCCCCGCCCTGCTTGGCGAACTCGCGGGCCTTCTCCTCCAGGCCACGTTCGAGGGCCTCTTCCTCGCGAACGCCTTGCGCGGCGGCGTATTGGCGGACGTCCTCGGTGATTTTCATGGAGCAGAAGTGGGGTCCGCACATGGAGCAGAAGTGGGCGGTCTTGGCGCCTTCCTGCGGCAGGGTTTCGTCGTGGAACTCGCGCGCGGTGACGGGGTCGAGGCTGAGGTTGAACTGGTCTTCCCAGCGGAACTCGAAGCGCGCCTTGCTGAGGGCGTTGTCGCGGTATTGGGCGCCGGGATGGCCCTTGGCGAGGTCGGCCGCATGGGCGGCGATCTTGTAGGCGAGGACGCCGTCCTTGACGTCCTTCTTGTTCGGGAGGCCGAGGTGTTCCTTGGGGGTGACGTAGCAGAGCATGGCGCAGCCGTGCCAGCCGATGAGGGTGGCGCCGATCGCGCTGGTGAGGTGGTCGTAGCCGGGGGCGATGTCGGTGGTGAGCGGGCCGAGGGTGTAGAACGGGGCTTCGTGGCACCACTCGAGCTGTTTGGCCATGTTCTCCTCGATGAGGTGGAGCGGGACATGGCCGGGGCCTTCGTTCATGACCTGCACGCCCCGGGCCCAGGCGCGCCGCGTGAGATCGCCCTGGACTTCGAGTTCGGCGAACTGCGCTTCGTCGTTGGCGTCGGCGATCGAGCCCGGGCGGAGACCGTCGCCGATGCTGAAGCTGACGTCGTAGGCGGCCAGGATGTCGCAGATGTCCTCCCAGTGGGTATAGAGGAAATTCTCCCGGTGATGGGCCAGGCACCACTTGGCGAGGATGCTGCCGCCGCGCGAGACGATGCCGGTCATGCGCCGGGCCGTGAGGGGGATGAACCGCAGGAGGACACCGGCGTGGATGGTGAAGTAGTCGACGCCCTGCTCGGCTTGCTCGATCAGCGTGTCGCGGAAGATCTCCCAGGTGAGTTCCTCGGCCTTGCCGCCGACCTTCTCGAGGGCCTGGTAGATCGGCACGGTGCCGATGGGCACGGGCGAATTGCGCAGGATCCACTCGCGGGTGGCGTGGATGTTCCTGCCGGTGGAGAGATCCATGACGGTGTCGGCGCCCCAGCGCGTGGCCCAGCGCATTTTCTCGACCTCCTCCTCGATGCTCGAGGCGACGGCGCTGTTGCCGATGTTGGCGTTGATCTTCACCAGGAAGTTGCGGCCAATGATCATGGGTTCGCACTCGGGATGGTTGATGTTGGCGGGGATGATGGCCCGGCCGGCGGCGACTTCCTGGCGAACGAACTCGGGCGTGATTTCGCGGGGAAGGCGCTGGGGGAAACGGCGGAAGACCGACGGGGTGAACGGCGAGTCGCCGAGTTGGGCCGAGCCGGCGTGCTGCTTGTGGAGATCATCGCGGACGCGGTCGTGGGAGAGGTCGCGGGGATGCAGGCTGGAAGCCTGCACCACAACGGGAGGGGCGCTGGACGGCCGGTTTGAAGCCGTCACGACCCCGCGCCCAGAGGGGGAGGTCTGCACGCCTGGCGACGAGGGGGGAAGCGGTGGCGGCGAGGCCCTGGTTCTCGCGGAGGGCGACGAACTCCATTTCCGGCGTGATGATGCCGGCGCGCGCATAGGCCAGTTGGGTGACGACACGGCCGGGTTTGGCGCGCAGCGGGCGACGATGGGGGCTGGGGGGAGGCCATGCTGCTGAGCCGGAGCCCGGCGCGGAGGCGGGGCCGTTGCCCGCCGTCGGGTCCGGACGGCCGTTGGCCTTTACGGGCCGCGGGGGCGTGGCCTGTTCCGCGACATCGTCGCGACGCAGGATCCAATCGCGGCGGAGCGGAGGGAGCCCCTGATTGACGGTGCCCGCAAAGGCCGGGTCACCCCAGGGACCGCTCGTGTCGTAGACGCGGACGGGGTCGTTGACCTCCAGGCGGCCGTCGAGACCCCGCGTGGGCGAGAGGC
The DNA here is from genome assembly GCA_027493615.1 of Verrucomicrobiota bacterium. GTDB lineage: Bacteria > Verrucomicrobiota > Verrucomicrobiia > Limisphaerales > J093 > DSVZ01. The sequence continues at coordinate 306,443 of JAOSKK010000005.1, read as the reverse complement.
GGATTTCGCGCATTGGCACGCGGACATCCGGGTGGAGGGAGCCAGCCACGTACACGCGCCGGCTGCTGGGAAAGGGGTCGGGAAGGCGTGCGAGACGGGAGGCGGGAGATTCGGCGTTGGTATTCATGGGATAAGTGGCAGCAAAGTTAGCAACATGGGGCGGTGGCCTGGGGAAGGTCGCTGCTGTCCCGAGGACAGCCGGGTTGCCGGCGGTTCGGATCGGCGGTGCATGTTGACGACAATGACACAGCTTGCCGCTCGGGCGACTGGGCGGGGTATCGGACAGGATCCCTTCGCCGGCATTACCCGGAGCAGGTTCATCGGGTCGGCGCCGCTCCCGCGACGCCCTCTCAGCCTTGGCGTGGGCCCTGGGGGTCCACGCGGGTTGGCTCCCCGCGATGAGGAACGGTAGGGAGCAGTTGGCAGGCCGTCAAGGGATGGAGGGTTGGGGTCGGACCACGGCAAGACGTTTGTGGGCGGAGGGATGAACCCGTTGCGGCCCCTCGCGGGTGCCTGGTTTCGGCTCACAACCTCGGCGCCAGCACGTTCGCGCGGTCCGACTTCCTGGCTGGTGGGTCACACGCCGAGCTCGCGCTTGACCTTGGCAAAGGCCTCGAGGCCGCGGGTCAGATCGGCCTGCGTATGGGCAGCCGACATCTGGGTGCGGATGCGGGCCTTGCCTTGAGGGACCACCGGATAGCTGAAGGCGATGACATAAACACCCTCGGCCAGCATGGCCTCCGCAAAGCGCGCTGCCCGGACGGCGTCGCCGAACATGATCGGGATGATCGGGTGTTCGCCGGGAACGAGTTGGAATCCGGCGTCGACCAGGCCCTGGCGGAAGAAGCGGGTGTTGGACTCGAGTTGGTCGCGCAGGGCAGTGGATTCGGTAAGGAGTTCGAGCACGCGTAACGTCCCGGCGACAATGGCCGGCGCGACGGTGTTGCTGAAGAGGTAGGGTCGGGACCGCTGGCGGAGCATTTCGATGATTTCCTTGCGGCCGCTGGCGTAGCCGCCGCTGGCGCCCCGAGGGCCTTGCCCAGCGTGCCCGTGAGGAGGTCGACGCGTCCCATCACGCCCCAATGCTCGTGGGTACCGCGGCCTTGCCGGCCCATGAAACCAACGGCGTGCGAGTCGTCGACCATCACGAGGGCTTGGTAGCGCTCGGCGAGGTCGCAGAGAGCGGGGAGGTTGGCGAGGGTGCCGTCCATGGAGAAGACGCCATCGGTGACGACGAGCCGGAGGCGGGCGCTGGCGGCGGCCTGCAGTTTGGTTTCGAGGTCGGCCATGTCGTTGTTGCGGTAGCGATGGCGCTGGGCCTTGCAGAGGCGGATGCCGTCGATGATCGAGGCGTGGTTGAGTTCGTCCGAGATGACGGCGTCTTCGGGGCCCAGGAGGACCTCGAAGACGCCGCCGTTGGCGTCCCAGCAGGAGCTGTAGAGGATGGTGTCCTCGGTGCCGAGGAACTCGCTGAGGCGGTGTTCGAGTTGCTTGTGGGCGGATTGGGTGCCGCAAATGAAGCGGACGCTGGCCAGGCCGTAACCCCATTGGTCGAGGCCGAGTTTGGCGGCGTCGCGCACGGCGGGTGCTGGGCGAGGCCGAGGTAATTGTTGGCGCAGAGGATGAGGACGGGCTCGCTGCCGGCGACGCGGACGTGGGTGCCCTGGGGTGTGCTGAGGACGCGTTCGGACTTGTAAAGGCCGGCCTGGCGAATCTCGGCCAGTTGGGCGACGAGGTGGGTTTTGAAGGCGTCGTACATGGGCAGGGGATGTTCGCGGAGTTCGGTGCCGGTCGGGTGACAATCCACCGGGACAGGCGAGCTGGCGGGAAGTCTCCGTCCGGCGGAGCGGAGAGGCAAGGCTGCAGGGAGAGGGCGTGAGCCTCCTGACGTCGGCTCCTACGGGGTGGCGGCGAAAAGGCGGGCGGGGTTTTTGCGTGTGTTTCGGTGGGGGTTCTGGCAATAGAGGCCAATGATTCTGACCACCGCTGAACTTGAGAGTCTCGTGGGCGCCCGGTTGCGCAGTCCGCACGATCTGTTGGGCATGCACCGGCTGGGGGATGGCTCCGGGGTGGTGGTGCGGACTTACCTGCCCAACGCAGCCGCGGTCGAGATCGTGCCCGTGCATGAGCCGCAGCGGCCGCGCATCCGCCTCGAACGCCTGCACGAGTCGGGCCTTTACGAGGGGGTGAGCCGCGAGGTGGACCGGGTCTATGCTTACGATCTGGTGGTGACGGATTACCAGGGCGGGCAGCGACGGATGCGGGATGCGTACTCGTTTCTGCCCACATTGGGGGAGCAGGATGTGTATCTGTTCGCGCAGGGGAATGAACGGCGGTTGTACGACAAGCTGGGCGCGCAGTTGCGGGAGCTGGATGGGGTGCCGGGAGTGAGCTTTGCGGTGTGGGCGCCGAACGCGCAGCGGGTGAGCGTGGTGGGCGACTTCAACGGCTGGGACGGCCGGTACCACCCGATGCGGTTGCTGGGGCCCTCGGGCATCTGGGAGTTGTTCGTGCCGGGGCTGGGGGAGGGGACACTGTACAAGTTCGAAGTGAAGGATTGCGCGGGGCAAGTGAGCTTGCGCGCCGATCCCTTTGCGTTCCTGTGCGAGGTGCCGCCCAAGCAGGCCTCGGTGGTGTGGAACAACCGCAGGTTTGCCTGGAGCGACGACGCCTGGCGCGAGCGGCGTGGGGCTGCGAACCCGTGGCGCGAGCCGCTGAGCATCTATGAAGTGCACATCGGATCATGGCGGAAGAAGTCGGCGTTTGAATCGCTGAGCTACCGGGAGTTGGCGGGGCCGCTGGTGGACTATGTGCGGCAGATGGGTTTCACGCACGTGGAGTTCCTGCCGCTGGCGGAGCATGCGTTTTACCCGAGCTGGGGCTACCAGGTGACCGGGTTCTACGCGCCGACCAGCCGGTTTGGAACCCCGGATGATCTGCAGTACCTGGTGAACGCGCTGCACGAGGCCGGTATTGGCGTGATCATGGACTGGGTGCCGGCGCATTTTCCAAGGGATACCTGGGCGCTGGCGCGCTTTGACGGCACGGCATTATACGAGCACGAAGATCCCCGCCAGGGCGCGCACCAGGACTGGGGCACGCTGATCTTCAACTTTGGGCGGCATGAGGTGCGGAATTTCCTGACGGCGAACGCGCTGTTCTGGTGCGAGCGGTATCACCTGGACGGGCTGCGGGTGGATGCGGTGGCGTCGATGCTGTACCTGGACTACTCCCGCAAGGAGGGGGAATGGGTGCCGAACCAGTACGGTGGGCGGGGAAAACCTCGAGGCGATCGCGTTCCTGCGGGAGTTCAACCACCTGGTGCACACGGAGCATCCGGGGGTGCTGACGATCGCGGAGGAGAGCACGGCCTGGCCGCAGGTCACGCGTCCGCCTTACCTGGGCGGGCTCGGTTTCAGCTTCAAGTGGAACATGGGCTGGATGCACGACACGCTGGGCTACTTCAAGCGTGAACCGGTGCATCGGAAGTTCCATCAGAACGACCTGACCTTCGCCATGCTCTATCACCATCACGAGAACTTCGTCCTGCCGCTGTCCCACGACGAGGTGGTGCACGGCAAGGGCTCGTTGCGCGGGCGGATGCCGGGGGACGACTGGCAGGGCTTCGCGAACCTCCGTGTCCTGCTGGCCTATCAGTGGCTGTTCCCGGGCAAGCAGCTCCTGTTCATGGGCGGGGAGTTGGGGCAGAAGCGCGAGTGGAACGAGAACGGGGAGCTTGACTGGTGGCTGCTGCAGGCGGGGCCATTCCACGCCGGCACCCAACGATTCGTGCAGGACCTGAACCGGCTTTACCGCGCGCACGCCGCGCTGTGGGAAGGCGACCACGACCCGCACGGGTTCCAGTGGATCGACTGCGGCGACCACGAGAACTCGGTGCTCTCATTCGTCCGCCGGCCGCTCAGCGGCGGCAGCGAGTTCGTCGTGGTGCTGAACCTCACGCCGGTGCCCCGCCACGGCTATCGAGTGGGGCTACCCCGACCCGGTTCGTGGCGGGAGGTGCTGAACAGTGACGCCGAGGTGTATGGAGGCAGCGGCATCGGCAACCTGGGGGCGTGACGGCCGAGGATTATCAGGTGCACGCACAACCCTGGTCGGCTCCGCTTACGCTGCCGCCGCTCAGCGTGGTGGTGTTTCAGAGCGAAGGTTGACGAGCTTGAGCGCGCCGACGCCGCCGGGGTTCCAGTTGGTGAAGAGCACGTAGACCTCGCGATCCACCCCTTCGCCGCGGAGATACCAGCACGCATCGTGGATGTGCTGCGCATCGCGGTAGCCGAGGTCCTCCTTGGGCCGGAGGATGCTGACGATGGCCGGCCGCTTGAGGTTGAGGATGTAGATGGGGCCGGGGGTGTTGTCCGGACCGTCCAGGCAGGGGGCAAGGGCGTAGTCGCCCCAGAGATCCACATCGCACACCGTGCTGCCGGAGGGCAGTCCGAGGACTTCCAGCCACTTCTGGCCGGTGCGCGACCAGCGTCGGATTTGCGCCTCAGGCCGCGCGGCAACGAGCAGGGAATCATCGGCGCGATCGTGCGTGATGCCGTGCGGGGTTTGGGAGATGGACTTGCCGCCGAGAAAGGTGCCGGTGTAAGCGAGCGGTTCGGTGGTGAGCGGCATGAAGTAGGCTTTGCCGTAACCGTCGGTCACATAGACCTCACCGGGACGTGTGAAAGCGGCGTCGGTGGGCGCGAACCCGCGCCCGTCCGCATAAGGCCCCCCCTCCGGGAGGCCCAGGGTGGTGACGCGGCTGAAGCCGGTGTCGGAGAGGTACACATGGCCCTCGACGTTGTCGGCGGCGACGACGAGCGGCAGTTGCCCCGGCCGGCGCAGAAGGTCGGCACCATGGAGGTTGCCGCGGCTGAGGGCGGGGTCGCCGGGGATGATGGCGGATTGGGTGAGTTGCTGGCTGAACGCGATCCAGCCGATCTGCTCGAGTCCCCAGTACACGATGTCGCGGTCGGGATCGACGACGAGGGTGCCGTGCGCGCCTTTCACGTGGGCTCGGGCCGGTTCGGGCACCGGCAGCAGGTCGGGAGCGGCGGCAAAGCGCCAGAAGCCCTGGCCGGTCGTGCGGGGGGCGTGCCGGTGAGCGGTTGAGGAGGCGGTACGGGGCCGCTGACTTCCACCACGACAGGCAGGGGGGTGGCAGCAAGCGGAACTTCGTCGGCGTGGGCGTGGGGCGCCCCGTCCTCGTGGGCGTGGAGGATGCCGAGCCCGGTGGCGAGCAGGACGCTGAACGAGCCGCCCCAGCGGCGACAGAGTGTGTGCATAGGTTGAGCCGGGTCCGGGGTTGGCCCGACCGCATTTGCGCGGTCTTGGGTATCGTGTTTGGCCCGCTGCCGGGACCGGGGCGGCAGAAGTTCTCAGAACACGCAACCAACGCAACTCTAATTTGCAGTCTGAGTGGATGGGGGGGTGCTTCTCCGAACGCTTCGCGATCGCACGCCGCGTCCAAAGTCACGAACCGCCGGGAGCGCGGGCGCTCCAGCCAGCCCGGGCCGTTCCTCCCCAGCAGGAGACCTCGACTGCCTGTGGGCGCCGACGTGAGGAGGCGAAGGGTACTACAACCGGCCCCCCACGCCTTCTCACGTTGGCGCCTACAGCGGGGGATGGGGTCCCCAGGCTATGATGTGGGAGCCGGACGACTACCGGGCGGCGGTGGCGCTCGGTTCGAGACGTTGGAGGAGGAACGGTTCGAACAGGCCGTAGCCAACGGTAGCGTACTGGTCGCCCGGGGGTGGGCCGTCTTTCGGACCATTCTGGAACATGCCGGGCCAGGCGCTGCCCAGGGCATGGCCGCCGTGATGCGGTCCGAGCGTGTTCTTCAGGGTGCCGAACACGACGACCTCGATGATGTTGTCGCCGGCGCGCATGGACGGGGTGACCTCCAGTTCCCATGGGGGGTGCGCTGATGTAGCCGGCGAGGTCGTCATTGACCTTCACCCGGGCGATGCTGCCGTACCAGGCCGGGAGGGACACGACGTACCGGCCCCGGGTCGGTGGGAGTTGGAAGGATTGACGGTAGGCCACGCCGTGGGCGTAGAAGGGGTGACCCTGCTCGTTCCAGCCCGGGCGGGCGCCGGCCAGGCCGCTGCCGTCCACGACGTACTTCGCGAGTCGCCGGTGCGTGGCGAGTTCACTCGAGGCTTGATGGACGGTGACGCCTTTGAGGGGTTGGTTTGCGGTGCCGAGGAATACGACCTCGGCCAGCCCCACAAAGCCGTTGTCCGGGGGTTCGCCGGTGGCGGGGAATTTCACGCCGGCGTGGTTGGCGAGGCACTCGAGTTTCACGTAGCGAACGCCGGCGGCCTGGAGCGGGAAATGCTGGCCGCGGGCCGGGCCGGTTGAGCGGGCCAACTCGAAGGTGCCAGTGGCGGTGAGGGCGTCGGGGGCGGGACCGGTGCTGATGCGGAGGGTCTTGGTGCCGCGGCTGGTCAGGTTGCGGACATGGCCTTCGCAGTAGTTCCAGATCTCGACGGCGGCGAGGTCGGCAGATTGGCCGAGGTCGAGGACGAGGAAGGGAGCCCGGTCGTCGGCGCCGGAGGTGAAGCCGATGCCGCCGCTGAGCCACATCGTGCCGTCGGGATTGTTGCTGTGCGTGAGGACGGGCTCGGCGGTTCCGATCTTCAGGGGTTGATCCGGGGCAACGACGAAGCCGCGGGCGGTGGGTTTCAGGGAGAAGTCACCACGGAGATAGGCGGGTTCGAGTTCGTGGAAGATGGTGAAGGGTCGGGCCTTGAGGGTGACGACGTTTTCGCCGGGGCGGGCGACGTGGGCGAGGGGATGCGGCCGAAGGCTTTGTCGAGCCACCAGTGCTGGAACTCGACGGCTTGGGCGCCGGGGGGCGGGGGGCCGGGTTGGGTGGGGAGACTTCGGCGGCCACGACGCTGCCGTTGCACGTGATGGTGTAGAGGTCGGGGCGTTCGAAGACGATTTCGAGGTTGGCGGGGACAGGGCCTTCAAGGGTGAAGCGGTAACTGGCCTCGAAGCCGCTGTCGGCGGGGAAGGTCCTCGCGATGAGTTCGTCCTTGAACTGGACGGCGCTGTCCCAGGGGTTGCGTGCCATGCCGTTGTTCTGCCAGGCGAACTGGTTGGCCGGGTAGAAGTATTGGTTGCGTCGGGTCTCGCCGCCGGCGGTGATGTCGACGTAATCCAGCGTAAGGACGTTCGGTTGGAGGCGGTGCACCTCCAGGGGCCGATGGCGGCGAGGACGTCCGGGTCGGGGGCCTGGCGGGGGTGGAGCGGGTGGCTTCGTTGGGCTCGTGCGGGAGGAAAAGCAGCCGGCTGCCGGAGGGGGCAGTTCGAAATCGACGGTCAGCCCGCCGTTGGCCGGGCGTGCCGCCAGGGGCTGGCAGGCGCCGGTGCGAAGGTTCCACTCCTCGACGCCGCGGCGGGTGGTGAAGACGGATCCCTTCGAGGGGGCTTCGATGCTGGTGTTGACCAGGAGCAGGATCTCGCCGTCCTCGAGGTGGCGACGGTGGTGGAACAGGATGCCGCGGTCCTGGGGAGCGCGATCGATGCGAAAGCCTTCGCGGACGCCTTGCATCCCGGACAAGGCGGTCACGGCGTCCGCCTGGCCGACCTTCAGGAAGTAGGCGGGGAAGCGCTTCGCCAACGCGGCGAAGGCATCGGACGCGGCTCCGTCCACGCGGGTTGGGGGTCGCCGAGGCTCCAAACCGCCAGGCCGGGCGAGGCTTGTTCGAGCAGGGCGACGGTGGCGCGGTTCAGGTTTTCGGTGTGGGGCGGGAGCACGATCCGGTCGTAGGTGCGGTGCCCGATGCGGAGGGCGGGGGTTCCGCGGTCGCCGGTGACGACCTTCCCGAGTCGTGCGATGACGTCTTCGCAGCCGAGGTCGTATTCGATCTGGGCGGCTTCGAGGGCCATGAGGAGGTTGAAGAAGGCGTCGCCGACCTCACGGAGTCGAGGTTCGTTGTCCTGGTACATCCAGACGGTGGTGGTGGGGGTGGAGGACGAGCAGTTTGTTGATCTGTTCGCCTTGGGACATGGCGGCGGAGAGGCGGGCGAGGTACTGGGCGTTGACGTGGTAGGCGTCCCACCAGGGTTCGTGGTCGCTGAAGCTCTGGGGATGATCGCGTTTGCGGGCGCCGCGGAGGGTGATGTAGCTGAGGTGTTCGTCCATCGTGTTGATGCCGAGAACCTGCAGCCAGTCGCCGATGCGTTTCATGTCTTCGAAGCGCAGGTCCCAGCCGCCGGCGCCGTAGAGTTCGACGAGGGTACGCTGGCGGCCGAGTTGGTTGGCGAGGCTGGAGACCTCGCGGCAATAGCGGACGTTGCCGAACTGGGCGTGGTTGTGTTCGGCGTACTGGTTCATGAGGGTGTCGACGCCGGGGCGATGTTGCCAGGCGGCCATGGCCATGTTGTCGGGGACACCGGCGCAATGGGGCCATTCGTGATCCCAGTAATGGCCGGTGAACTCGAGGCCGTTGCGATCGCACCATTCGTACATGGGCTTGCCCCAGCGTTCGATGAAGAGCTCGTTGAGCAGGGAGAAGTAGTTGTGGCGGACGCGGCGCCAGTCGCCGACTTCAAGTTGGAGGCTCGGCAGGTGATCGAGCAGGTTGTAGCCCCAGCGTTTCTGGAACTGCTCCGGCAAGTCGGGGCACCAGGGGAAACCGCCGGCGGGCCGGATGTTCGGTTCGTCGGTGAACACGCCGAGGACGCGGTGTCCGAAGTGGTCGCCGAGCTCGCGTTTGTAAGCCTCGAGGGTGACCTCGATGAACGTCTCGGTGACGCCCGGGGTGAGGAGGTTCACGTAGCAACGGTTGCCGTGCCACGGGGAGTTGCCGGCGCGCTGGATGGAGGCCACGAGATAGCGGGCCTCGGACAGGGCCTCGCCGGCCTTGACGCGGGCGGTGACATCGGTGGTGCGGTCGCCCTCGAGGCGATGGACGGCGACGAGGTTGTCGTTCCACGCGGGGGCGGTCTTGGCATCACGGATGACGAGGCCCATGCCGCGGGATTCCGGCATGAGCTCCGGCACCCAGCCGCCGGCGAACCCGCTCGGGTAGGAGTTCTCGTCGTAGATCCAGATGTTCATGTCGAGCCGGGCGGCTTCGTCGAGGGCGACCTTCCAGAGGCGGAACCAGTCGTCACCGAGGTAGGGGGTCATCAGGCCGGGGCGGGGATGGACGAAGGCCTGTTTGACCTGCTGCCCGGCCATGTCGCGGAGGGTGTCGCGGATCTGTTGTTCGGTGAGCAGATCGTTCCAGACCCAAAGGGGCGCGGTGGCGTATTCGCGGGGCGGGTTGGCGAAGATCGGTTTGACGGTGGCTGAGCTGGCGGCGTGCGTGAGCGGTGCGGCACTCAGGCAGGCGGCAGCAAGCCAGACCGAAAGGCCGGCGGGCAAGCGGTGAACGGCGTTCATGGGGTGGAGCTTGGAGGCGGACGCGCGGCTCGCCTTGATGCGAGTCAAGTCCGCGTCAGGCTCCGAGGATGCGCTTCAGTGCGGCCACGTCGAGCTGGTCCTTCTCCCGCCAGGAGGTCTCCTTGAGGTGGATGAGGTCCTGGGCGGAGAGATAGGGGATGAGCACGCCGCCGGCCGCGAGATGGCGCAGCCGCGGGCGGAAGTCCGCCAGGGTGTGGCCACGCATCCGGGTGAAGATATCCAGCTCGAACTCCTCCATCACCCGGATCGAGCCTTCTTGGGGCGCGAAGTCCTCGAGTGTAAGTTCGCGAGCCCAGCCCTCGCCCCAGCCGGCCAGGCAAGCGAGCAGGCGGGTGAGGTTAACCGCGGCGTCATCCACCAGGATGTCCACATCCACGGTCACCCGGGGGTACCCGTTCAGGATGACGGCCAGGCCGCCCACCACCGCGTAGTCCACTCCCGCTTGAGCCAGAGCGACCAACAACCTTTCGAACTGGGAAGTAGTCTGGTTCGGCTCGTCCACAGGCTTCAGGGGCAAACTTCCTCATGAAGGCGGCGAGTCCCTCCACCGCGGCCAACCGGCTCGACGGCGAGGCCGGCCGCCCCACGGCCCGACGCACGGGCTGCTGGAGCACTTCACGTTGCATCATCGCTATTGAAGGCTACGTCCTGCGCCGACCAGGGTCAATCGTGGCAGAACCGTCGCCCGAACTGTCCGGTCGTGGGTCAGGGCCACGCTCGCCGGTACCCGCGTGCCTTGCTGCCATGTTTCGCCTGGGAAACGTGAACCGCTTCAACGTTCCTGAGTCACGACCGGAAACCCGGCCAGCAGGTCGGCGGTCGCTTCGGTCATGGCGCGGGCGTAGCGGGGGCGGTCACGAATCTCGAACTGCCACAGGGTCCGGGCGTCCGGACCGGTGGCCGGGCGTACGACCGCGTTGTCGTCGATGGTGACGGAGATTTCGCGGAACCCAAACACGCCGTGGTCGCGCTGCAGTTCCCGCGGTTTGCCAGCGGCTGGGGAAGGGCGATGAACCGGCCGTCCTGCTCGACGACGCGGCGGCCGGCAAGGGCGCCGAAGACGGCGGTGCACCAGAGGTTCCGCGTCTGGGCGAACAGCCGGGCCTTGGCCTCGAGGTCGACCGGTTCCGCGAGGAAGGGCAGGGGATCGGCGGCGGGCTTTTCGAGGGCGAAACGGAAGAACTGGACCAGCGGCGGCGAGGCGGCCGAGAGCAGGTCGCCGTGGGTGGCTTGCCAGAACGACGCGTGGCCGCCGTTCTGCCAAAGGCCGCCGTCGAAGCACGGCACCCAGGCGATGGGCAGGCCCGAGCGGAGGATGGCGATGTAGGCGGCGGGGTCGAGGCCCACGTTGTACTCGCGGAAGTCGGGATCGGCCGCCTCCCCGATGAACAGCAGGAGACGACTCAGTTTCGCGCGCAGCAGGGAGGGCTCGCGATTCCAGGCGGCCGCCACATCGCGCAGACTGCCGATGGCGATGAGCGCGACGGGTCGATCGGACGAGCGCAGGGTGCGGAGGATGGCTTCAACCCCGTCCTGGAACTGGGACGGTTGGTCGAGACCGGTGTCGGTGGGATGCGCCAGCGGCCTGGAAAGTCCCGGGAAGCTGGGGAGATTGCGGCCGGTGAGGTGGTTGAGTTGGGCGATGGGGATGCGGCCGGGGCGCTGGAGCTGTTGCTCACCCTGATCGAGCACGATGCATTTCACGTCGAGCTCCGGCAGGGCATAGAGGGTGGCGAGGTCGAAGTGGTCATCCGGGTCGACGTGCGGATGGAAGAGATCGGTGCAGTAGATGACGGGCACCGGGTGAACAGCGGAGGTAGCCGGAGCGGTGGCGAGGGCGGCGGGGACGGATAAGTGCAGCAGGAGCGCCGCGATGGAGGCGATCAGCGGACAGAGCGAGAAAACGGAGGGGCGTGGCATGTCGAGCAGGGGGATGAGCTGGGGCGTTGGAGGTCCGGTGGCGTCACCGGGTGTTCAAGGGATGGCGCAGGGGATGGGCGGTGACGTGGGGCGGGCCGGTACAGCGGCGCTGAAGCGCTCGCACTCCACACGCGTTGCGCCTGCCGAGGGTGTGTGCGGAGTCGCGCGGCGTTTGGAGTGCGTCGCGCTTCAGCGCCGCTTTTCGTTGTCGTTGCGGGCCGCGGACGTGTGTGCCTGGCGTGCCGCGGAGGCCGGCGGGAAGCCGGCACCACACCGCGACAAGCGAGGGGGCGGGACGTCACTTGCGGAGCGCGTCCCACTGTTCTGCGGCGGAGGGAGGTTCGGCGCGGCCGCCGAGGTGTTGGGCCAGGAACTGCTCGGCGGCGGCGTAGAACTTGAGGCGGTTTTCCGGGCGCGCGAAGCCGTGGCCTTCGTCGGGGAAGACGAGGTACTCGACCGGCTTCTGGTTCTTGCGCATGGCCGCCACGATCTGGTCGCTCTCGGCTTGTTTGACGCGGGGGATCGTTGGCCCCCTGCGCGATGAGGAGGGGCACGCGGATCTGGTCGGCCTTGAACAGCGGCGAGCGGGCGTTGAGGAATTCGACTTCGGTGTCGACATTGCCGACCCGTTTGTCGAACAGGGAACGCAACGGGGCCCAATACGGCGGGATCGAGCGGATGAGGGTCACGATGCTCGAAGGGCCAACGATATCGACGCCGCAACTGAACTCGTCGGGGGTAAACGTGAGCCCGACGAGGGTGGCGTAGCCGCCGTAGCTGCCGCCGTAGATGCAGACCCGCGCGGGATCGGCATAGCCTTGGGCGACGGCCCAGCGTTTGGCGTCCACGAGGTCATCGTGCATTTTGCCGGCCCATTCGCGGTCGCCGGCGTTGAGGAACTGTTTCCCGTAGCCGGTCGAGCCGCGGAAGTTGACCTGGAGGACGGCGTAGCCGCGGTTGGCAAGCCATTGAGCCTCGGGATCCAGGCCCCAGGTGTCGCGTCCCCAAGGACCGCCGTGGACGTTGAGGACCATCGGGAAGGGCCCGCGCTTACCGGAAGTACGGGCGGTGGAGCTCACCTCGGCGCCGGGCAGGCGGGAAGCCTGCACCACACCCTCGAGCGGGAGGGTGAGATAGCCGTGGATGGTGAGCCCGTCGCGGGCGGTGAACTGGATGGGCTGCATCTTGGCGAGTTGATAGTCGCCCAGGCGGGCGCGATTGGTGAAAAAGGAGTTCCGCGCGTTGGCCGGCCCGGTCGTAGAGGTAGTAGTGGACGGGACCGTCATCGAGGTGGTAGGCGACGATCCAGAGGAGTCGGCGAGGTTGCGGCTGATCACCTGGAGATCGCCGTCGCGGACCTGGCGCAGGAAGGCGAAGTCGGGTTCGAGGCGGGGCTCGATCACCTGCCATTCGGTGCGGGCGCGGACGAAGCTGACGGCCTCGAGGGTGTGCTGGGTTGGATGGATCATGAGGTTCGAGACGTCGTAGTGCGGGTCTTCCGCAATGACGCGGCTCTGGCCGGAGGCGAGGTCGAACTGGACGAGGCGGGCGGCGTTGGCATCTACGCTCGAGACGACCCAGACGCTGCGGTTGTCGGCGCTAAAGGCCGCCACGCCGCCGAAGGTTTCGTCGGCACTCCACTTCTGGAAGGAACGCCAGGGTGAAGAGGGGCGTCGCGCAAGCGGAGTTCGGTGCCGCCGTCCGGGGTGAACACGGAGGCCACCCGGATCCGGAGGGCGTTGTCGGCCGTCCAACCGGCGACATCGCCGGGGTTCTTGGTGTCGAGTTCGACGGCCCCATTCTTGAGGTGGACGCGATAGACGTCGTGGAGCTGGCGGTCCTCGAGGTTGAGGGCGACGAGGATCTCGTCGGGGAAGTTCGGGTCCACGGCCACGATTTGAGCCTGGACGCCCTGGAATGGGGTGAGGTCGCGGGTGTTCCGATTGCGGATGTTGGTCTGGTAGACATGCCAGTTCTCGTCGCCGTCGAGGTCCTGGAGATAGAGGACATGGGCGCTGTCCGGCTGCCAGAAGAAGATGCGGATGCCGCGCTTCTTGTCGGCGGTGATGACCTGGTCGTCAGTCTGGCCGAGGGTACGGACCCAGACGTTCATGACCTGGTTGGTGTCGGGGGCGAGATAGGCGAGCCGGGTGCCGTCGGGGGAAAGGCGCGGGCTGGTTTTGTCCGGGTTGCCGAACAGGACTTCGCGAGGGATCAGAGGCGGGGGTTCGGCCACGGCGAGGGCGGTCATAAGGAGGCTGAGGACGAGGGCAGGGATTTCATAGGTGAGGGGTTGGGAGGTGCATCAACGTTGGACAAGCGCGATCCAAAGGCCCGGGCGCGGCGTTTCGAGGCGGATCGCGGAACGGCCTTCGGGGAAGCTTCGGCGCCGGCCCATTCGCCGCGGCTGATCTCCAGCCAGCGGAGGCGCCACGGCCCGGTGGGCTCGGCCATCGCAAGCGAGATTTGGCCGCCGTTGGGGAAGAAGACGACGTAGGTGTGGCCCGGTCGGGCGGCGGCGAAGGCCTCGTTGGGCTCGCGGTCCCCAGCAGTTCGAGGTGGGGTTCGAGGTCCCAGAGCTTCACCGCGGCTTCGAGTTGGCGGGCGGCGCGGATGCTGGCGAGGGCGGGGGCGGAGAGGCCGATGCCGGAGTCGGGGCGGTGGAAGCGGACGGCGGCGGCTCCGCCGAGGAGGTGGCGCCACCAACGTTCGAGACCGTCCTGGCTGGTGCCGTAGCGGCCGGTGTCGGCCCCGTAGGTCTTGACGGTGTTGAGGGGGCGGGGCTGAGCGGCCAAGTGGGCGCGGACCCACTGGAAGTTGTGCCAATGGGTGTCGCCCTTTTTGGTGGTTGTTCTGCGAGACATCCGCGAAGTCATAGCGCTCGGGGTGATCGAACGTGTGGCGGTGCGACGGCCCCTGGAGGTTCCAGTCATCCCACATCTCGGTGACGAAGACGCGGCGGCCGACCTGGGCGGCCTTCTGCTTGATATAGTCGGCCCAGTAGGCGCCCCAGGCCGCTTCCCCGCTGGTCTCGTTGTCCATGCAGTAAAGGACGTGGGGATGGCGGAGCGTGTACGAGAGCATCCGGTCCACGAAGCGCTGCTGGAACGGGAACACGACCTGGTTGTGGCGCTGGGCGGGCGTGGTGAAGAAGAAGGGCTGGCGGTTGGCGCCGGCGTGATCGGGGTAGTCGGGTTCGAAACCGGACGTGGCGTAGGTGTAGTTGACGTTGTTCGTGGGGTTGTAGGGATGGGGCAGCCAGTTGTCGCGGGCGTAGTCGAAGCGGTCCCAGACCTCGATCTGGACGATGATCTTGCGCTGGGCCGTGGCCTCGAGGAAGCCGGCGAACCGCGCCCAGTAGACGTCGTCCCACTCGTTGAGGTCATAGCGGCCGTCAGGCCCGTTGCCGGAAGGGATAGCGCTCGAACCCCTTGTCCTTCCGGTCGCTCATGGTGCAGCGGATGTAATTGCCGCCGGCGCCGGCGAGGGCGTCAGGTGGGGGATCAGTTGGTCCGGCGGCCATTGGAAGGGTTGTCGTCATCGCTGCCGCCCACCAGGAGCACGGGTTCACCCCGGAATTGCCAGTAACGCGGGTTGGCGGGCCAGGGCTGGATGGCCTCGCGGTTGAGGGCTTCGGCGTCGATCGCGGTTGTGGGCGGATCGGCCTGGGCGGAGGCGGGCGGCAGGAGGAGGCCGAGGCCGAGCAGGACACAAACCGCGGTGAGGGCGGTTCGAAGGCGCGCGGAGCGAAGTGGCAAGCGGGCAGAGTGGACAGTCGATGGTTGCAGGCTGGAAGCCCGCACCAAACGAGGGGTACGTACCAAGTGCAGGCTGGAAGCCCGCACCACAGAGCGGGCCGGCGGGAGCATGGGATCGTGGTTCATAGCGGTGCGCCTAACTTCGCCGTTCCCGGATGGACTGCAAGATGTCGGCGACCACTTCCGCGCGGGGGCGGACGCCCTGGGGACCCTTGCCGTGGATGCGGACGGCGACCGCGCCGGCGTCCTGTTCTCGCTGGCCGACCACGAGGATGTGGTGCGCCCGGTCGGCTTCGGCGCGCTGGATGCGGCCCTGGAGCTTGTCGTTGCTGAACTCGAGTCCGGCCCGGACCATCTGGCCGCGGAGCTCCGCCACAAGGCCCCGCGCATAGTCCAGTTGCTGCTCGGTCACCGGCAGCACGCGCACCTGTTCAGGCGCGAGCCAGAGCGGGAAGTTGCCGGCGTAATGCTCGATGAGAAAGCCGATGAAACGCTCGTGCGTGCCCAGCGGCGCGCGATGGATGCAGAGCGGCGTCCGCATCGTGTTGTCGCGGTCCCGGTACTCGAGGCCGAAGCGGGCGGGCACGGCGAAGTCCACCTGGTTCGTCGCGATGGTGAACTCGCGGCCGATGGCGCTCCAGACCTGCACGTCGATCTTGGGGGCCATAGAAGGCGGCCTCGTTGGGCACTTCGACGTAGTTGATGCCGCTCTGCTGCAGGACGCGGCGGACCATGTCCTCGGTCTTGAGCCAGAGCTCGGGTTCGTTCACGTACTTCTTGCCGAGGCCGGCGGCGACGTGGGTGCTGAAGCGCATGACGTACTTCTCGAGCCCGAAGATCTTGAAGTACTTCAGGTACATCTCGTTCACGGCGGCGAACTCGGCAGCGAACTGGTCTTCGGTGCAATAGATGTGCGCGTCGTTCATGTTGAGCGAGCGCACGCGCATCAGGCCGAACAGCTCGCCGCTCTGCTCGTAGCGATAGCAGCAGCCGTACTCGGCCAGCCGCAAGGGCAGATCCCGGTAACTGCGGGGTTCCGCCGCGAAGATGCGGTGGTGATGCGGGCAGTTCATGGCCTTGAGGTAGTAACGGTCGCCCTCGAGTCCCTCGGCCTTGAAGATGTGGTAGGCCCGTTCAAGGAAGGCGTCGATGGTGCCCGGCGTGAGCTCGGCGCCATTGTGCAGCACTTCCTGGAACTTCTCGCGCAGCAGCGGGCGCCGGGCCAGGTCATCGCCCTCGAGGAGGGTCATGGGCGGGAACATGCTCTCGGCGTAGTAAGGCAGATGGCCGGAGGTGAGGTACATCTTCTCCTTGGCCAGGTGGGGGGTGCGGACGCGGACGTAGCCGGCGGCGAACTCGGTTTCCTTCGCCAGCTTCTCCAGTTCCTCGACCAGCACCGTGCCGTTGGGCAGCCAGAGCGGCATGCCGGGGCCGGTGTATTCGGCGTCCATGAAGAACAGGCCCATCTCCTGGCCCAGCTTGCGGTGGTCGCGTTTCTTGGCCTCTTCCTGCATCTTCAGCCACTCCTCGAGCTGGGTCTTGTTCTTGAAAGCGGTGCCGTAGATGCGTTGGAGCTGGGGGTTCTTCTCGTCCCCCTTGTAGTAGGCGCTGGCGACGGAGGTGAGCTTGAAGGCCCCGATGTTGCCGGTGCGCATCACGTGCGGCCCGGCGCAGAGATCGAGGAAATCGCCGTTGCGATAGTAGGAGATGGGCTCGCCTTCGGGAATGGCGCCGAGCAGGTCGAGCTTGAACTTGCTGGGATTGCCCGGGCGCTCGGCCAACCCGCCGAGCCGGCCGCTCGAGGCGTCGGCGATGGCCTGCTCGCGGGAGACGACGAGGCGCTCGAAGACGTGGTTGGCCTTGATCTCCTGCTTCATCTCGGCCTCGATCCGTTCGAAGTCCTCGGGCGTGATGCGGTGCGAGCACTCGAGGTCGTAGTAGAAGCCGGTCTCGACGGGCGGTCCGTAGGCGAACTGGGCGTCCGGCCACAACCGGAGGATGGCCGTGGCCATCACGTGGGCGCAGGAGTGGCGCAGGCGCTCCAGTTCGGACATCTGGTGGCGCTGTTCAAGGGTCTTGCGATCGTCAGTTTGCATAGCTCAAATGGGTTCCGCTCGTCCGCTCGGTGCCCCTCCCCCCAAACAAAAACGCCCCGGACGGACAGTCGGAGGCGTTGGCGTTCACGGGAAGGTCCGTGAACGCTACAAGGTCGTCGTGGTGCTGTTCCACCCGGAAGCCACGGGCGGAACGTACCAGAACGCGGCGGCGACAGGCAAAGGTTTTGTCCGCCGATTCCAAACAGCCAAACAGCGGGGATTGGGACAAAGGGATCCTGGGCTTACCCGGATCCCTGCGGGCGTGGAGCGGAGGATCGGCAACTTCCGGCGGCGCCTGGCGTTCTTGTCGCACCCCGAACGTGTGCTGGCCGGCACACGATCTTCACACTTGACACCCGGTCGCAACTGTCCTAGTGTCCTAGGACAGATAACGAACCGCTGCGGCCATGTTGCTCGCTCTCAATTTCAAGTCCGGCAAGCCCGTCTATCTCCAGGTCGTCGACCAGGTCAAGGCTGCCGCCGCCTCAGGTGCGCTCCAGCCCGGCGAGCCCCTGCCGTCGATCCGCCCCCTCGCCGAACAGCTCCGGGTCAACCGCAACACCATCGCCCGCGCCTACGCCGAGCTCGAAAGCCAGGGCGTCATCCAGACGCTGCCCGGCAAAGGCTGTTTCCTCACCGGCAACGGCTCGCCCTTCAAGAGCGAGGTCCGACGGGAGATGCTGTCGGAGGACATCGACGCCGCGATTATCCAGGCGCACCACTTACAGGTCGGTCGGGAGGATTTTCTGAAACTCGTCCAGCAGCGGTTCGATGCCTTCGAAAAGCGCCGCCTCAAAGCGGCCCAGGAGGCGGAGGAGCGCGAGACGTAGGGGAAGGGCGAAGGGCGAAGGGCGAAGGGCGAAGTTTGAAGTGCGAAACGCGAAGTATGACAAGTGAAGTGAAGCCGAGCCATGAAACGTAATCTGGTGATCGTGGGAGCGTGCCTGGCCGCCATCGTGTTGCTGGGCGCGGTGCTGGATGCAGTCCTCAAGCCGGACACCCGGCCGGTCAACCTGGCAAAGGTGCTCGCGGCATCGGAGCGGTACCGGGCCGAACTCGAGGCGGCGGGGCGACCCGTTCCGGAGACGGTGTCCCTGGGTGCCTTACTCGAACGCGGCTGGCTTCGCGCCGAGGACCTCCCGGGCTTTGCGGGGCTGGAGGTGGAGGTTGCGCTCCGGCCTGACCCGGCCCGGCCGCAGGATGTGCTGATGCGGGCACGGTTTCCGGACGGCGATGAGCTGGTCGCGTTGGCGGATGGCAGTGTCCAGCGCGTCAAGCCCGCCCCCCGGCCGCGCGCCGAGCGCCCGGCACCCACGACCGCTGAGGAACTCCGCCGTTACTAAACCCACCAGCAACGAGGACGAGCCATGACAAGCGCATCTCCTGTCATCGAGACGAACCACCTGATTCGGCGTTTTGGCCAGACCGAGGCGGTGAACGGCCTGAGTCTGCAGGTCGGGTCCGGCCGCTGCTACGGCTTCTTCGGCCGCAACGGGGCCGGCAAGACCACGACGATCCAGTGCCTCCTGAACCTGTTGCGGCCCACCGCGGGCACGGTGCGGCTGTTCGGGCTGGATCCGGCCCAGCACGAGGTGGCCGTGAAGTCGCGACTGGCGTACGTGCCCGACCGTGTCGCGTTCTATCCCTGGATGAGCGTGCGGGAGACCCTGGATTACCTCGCCACGTTCCGCATGCACTGGAACGACGCGACCGAGACGTCGTTGCTGGACCGGTTCGGGCTCGACCCCGCGCAGAAGACCCGGGCCCTGTCGAAGGGGCAGCGCACCCAGCTTGCCCTGATCGCGGCGATCTGTCCCGAGCCGGAGTTGCTGGTGCTGGATGAGCCCACGTCGGGACTTGACCCGATCGTGCGGCGCGAGTTCATCCAGACGGTGATCGGCGCCTATCAGGAGGGCGACCCGGAGCGGCGGACCGTGTTTGTCTCGACGCATCTCATCAGCGAGTTCGAGGGGTTGATTGACGAATTCACGATCCTCGACGGCGGTCGGGCGGTGATGACGCTGGCGGCGGACACGGCGCGCGAGCAGTACCAGCGCATCTATGCCCGGTTCCCGCGCGACGTGCCGGCCGTGGACTGGGGGCGCTGCGGGTGCTGCGGCGCGAGGGGCGCGAACTGGAGGTGGTGGTAAACGGCAACTCGTCGGCGGTGCTCGAGCGGCTGCAGTCTTTCTCGCCCGAGAGCCTGAAGAGCGAGGCGTTGACGCTGGAGGAGATCTTCGTCACGGCGCTGCGGCAGGAAGGAGCGCCGGCATGAAGGCGCGCGGCACGGTGGGGCTGTCGTTCCTGTTGGCCGGCTGGCTGCGCGAGCCGTGGCTGAGGCTCGAGTATGCGAAGGAACTGCGGGAGATCCTGCCCTACTGGCTGGTGAGCCTGGGGACGAGCCTGGTTTGGTTGTTGGGGTGGCCGAATGCGCTGGAGGGCCTGGCGCTCGCGGCATGGGGCGTGGGGGAAATCGCGACTGTGGCCATGGGCGCGGCGGTGTTGGGTCATGAATTCAGCCATCGGACGATGTCCCTGGTGCTGGTGCAACCGTTGACGCGGGGGAGTTGTGGCGTCGGAAGATGGCGGTGTTGGGCGCGGCGATGGCGGTCATCCTGGTGGTCCGATGGTGGCCAGTTGCCCAGGTGGCTTGGCCGGTGCTGCGCGGTTCGGCGCCGCTCAGTGTGCTTCCGGTGCCAATGATGGTTTCAGCCGCGGCCGTTGCCTACGGACTGCTGGTGGCGCCGTGGATGGCGCTGCTCACTCGCAGCACACTGGCCGGGACGGTGTTCACTGTGGCTCTGCCGGCCTTGATCTGGCAGGGGGTGAGCCTCGTCGTGGCCGCGGGGTTCGGGGCGGACGGACGCGACCTGCCGGAGGCGGCCGCGGCGCGGATGGGCGGGTTTGTGTGGCTGACCCTGGGGCTCTGGGTGGTGGGACCGTTTCTGAGCTACCGGGCGCTCTCGCGCTGGGGAAGCGGCGGCGGCGGCCGGGCAGCCGCTGCGTTGGCCGCGGTGGTTGATGTGGTCCGCCGGCCACACCGAACCGAGGAAGCGTTCGCGCGGTCGTCCGTGGGCCAGACTGGTGGCCAAGGAACTACGGCTGCAATCGCCGGCCTTCGTCGTGGGCGGGCTCTACGTGCTGATCTGTGGAACCGACCTTGTTCTGCAGTGGGCGTGGCCCAGGCCGGGCGAACTGTCGTTGACCAGCGAGGTAACGAGTTTCGTGACGTTGTTCCACGTGCTGCTCGTGACTCTGCTGGCCGGTGCGCTGGCGTGTGCCGAAGACCGCGCCACGGGGGTGTTGCCCTGGCACCTGACGCTGCCCATCGCGCTCCGGACGCAGTGGCGGGTTAAGGTGGGTGTGGCGCTGGGGACGGCTCTCGCGCTGGGGGTGGCGCTGCCGGGGATTGTGCTGGGCTTGGGGCGCTCGCCGATCCTGAACGAGCTTGCGGGTCCGGCATGGCTGGCGGTGGTGCTCGCGGCGGCCGTCCTCTGTGCGCTGGGGTTGTACCTGTCGTCCCTGGGGGAGCACGATGCGCGCCTTGCTCTGGGGCGTGCCGCTCGCGCTGTTGGGCGCGGCCGGGGTCGGGGCGGTCTTCAGCTCGGCGGGCAACCGCGCGGCGTTGTGGAACGGGTTCATGCCGTTCGATACCGAAGGGCGCACCTGGATTTCCGTGGTGGGGATCGCCTGGTTGCTGTTCTGGGGAGTCGTGGCGGCGGGCCTGTTGGCAGCGGTGCTCATGGGGGGCGTCGCGAAACTTCCGGTGGCTTGAGCGACGGCGCGCGAGCGTGATTGCCCAGTGGATCATCTTCGTGCTGCTCGTGGAAGGGGCTGCCGGCGTCTGTTTCGGCGCCAGCCGGGCCGCCCGTGCCGTCGGCCTGGACCTGCCCCAGCTACCCGAGCGAGTGCGAGCTGTGCAGGCCTTCCAGTGTCTTGAAAACCTCCAGTCGCTGGAAATGGCCATCACCACATGGACCCTGGAACACCCCGGGCAACTTCCGCCCGATCTGCAGTCCCTGAGCAACCGCCTCCTGTCCCCGCGCGTGCTGGTCTGTCCCGCGGACAGCGCGCGATCACCCGCGTCCGACTGGGGAACGTTGACTGCGACCAATGTGAGCTACGTCTATGAACCGAGCCCCGCGGGGGAAGCCGGGTTGCCAACCGCCGAGATCCGCTGCCTGGTGCATGGCGACGGACGGATCGTCCCGCACTGGCGGGCCCCCGAACCCGCCGGTCCGGCCGAGGCGAGCGAAACCGTGCGGATGCTGATGAGGTACGGGCTCCGGGCGAAGCCGCCCGCACCGGATTCGGTCCCGGTCACGCCCCCGTAGGCGCCGACGTGAGGAGGCGAAGTAGCGACGTCGCCAGCCCCAAAACGCCTCCTCACGTCGGGACCTCGCCTCCTCGCGTCGGGACTTCGCCTCCTCACGTCGGCGCCTACGGTCTTGTCATGCCCCGCCGGCTATTTTCGTTGACGCACTGCCGGGCCATCAAAGCCCTCGCCGCGCGACGCGCCGCGTGCTTGACTCACGCCCATGAACACACCTGCCTTGCCATCCCCCACCCGGCGCTCGTTCCTCAAGACCTCGACCCTCGCCGCCACCGCCGGTGCCGTGGCGGTCCGTTACCGCGGCCTGTTCGCCGCCGGATCGGACACCCTTCGCGTGGGGGTGATCGGCTGCGGCGCGCGCGGCACCGGGGCGGCCATGAACTGCGTGATGTCTTCACCCGGGGTCGAGATCACGGCGCTGGCAGACGTCTTTCCGGACCGCGTCGAAGCCGCGTTGGCGCGGTTGAAGGACAATTCGAAGGGCAAGGAGTGGGACGCTTCGCGTGAGTGGCGCGACGCCGGACAGGTCAAGGCCACGCGGGACACGTGCTTCACCGGGTTCGATGGCGCGCGGCGCCTGCTGGCGACGGACGTGGACCTGGTGATCTTGGCCGGCCCGCCGCACTTCCGTCCCGCCCAGCTCCGGCTGGCGCTCGAGGCCGGCAAACACGTGTTCATGGAGAAACCGGTGGGGGGTGGATCCGGTGGGGATCCGTTCGATCCTGGCGTCGGGCGAGCTGGCTGCTCGAAAGGGCTTGGGCATCGTGGCGGGCACCCAGCGGCGTCACCAGTACGCGTACACGGAGCTGATGAAACGGGTCCACGACGGCGCGATTGGCGAGATCGTGGCCGGGGAGGCTTACTGGAACGGGCCTTGCGTGCGGACGTACGGGTTCTATCACCCCCGGCAGTCGGGCTGGACCGACTTCGAGTACATGCTGCGGAACTGGTATTTCTACGCGTGGCTCTCCGGGGATCACATCGTCGAGCAACACGTCCACAACCTCGACGTTGTGAACTGGGCCATCGGCGCGCCGCCGGTCGAGGCCGTGGGCGTGGGCGGGCGCCAATGGCGGGTCGAACCTGAGTATGGCAACATCTACGATCATTTCGGGGTCCGCTACCGGTACGCGAACGGCGCGGTCGTGGTGAGCACGGCCCGCCAGATCAACGATACGCAGCCCCTGGTGACGGAGGGGGTGATCGGCACTCGAGGCCGGGCCAGCGCGGGCCAGATCAGCGGCGCCAACGCCTGGCGTTACGACGGACCCCATCCGAACCCATACGAGCAGGAGCACGCCGACCTCATCACGAGCATCCGGGCGGGCCAACCGCTCAACGAAGCGCGTCCGGTGGCGGAGGCCACCTTGACGGCCATCATGGGTCGGATGGCCGCGTACACGGGGCAGGCCGTGAGTTGGGAGTTCGTGCTGCGGGAGTCCGAACTCGATCTCACACCCCCGGAGATCAAGGAAGGTGGCTACAAGCTCGGCCCGGCGCCCCGCGTGCCGCCGCCCGCCAGCGGTCGGGAGGAGTTGGTGTAGGCGCTGGGTCTCACGGAAAGCGCCGCTGGAAGTCGGCGCACTCCAGACGCATCGCGACCCCGCACGTCCGGCCCGCGCCGCGCGTTTGGAGTGCGCCGGCTTCCAGCGGCGCTTTTTGTTTGCGGAGTCCGCCACGAGTTCCTGGCGTGGCGAGAAGCGTCCGCGCCGGTGTTGGTTCTTGGCCAGACTGGTTGAATTGCGGCTGCCGGAGGCCGCTTCGGTGCCCGGTTTGCCGGCCATCGGATCGTCACCGGATGGTTGGGGCAACATCGGCAAGGCTCATGCTATACATCGGTCGAGGCGATCCGCACCACCTGGAGGACAGCCGAGGGTGGGCCGCCGTGGCCGCGCTCAGTCCGTTCCGGCAGCCTTCGCCTCGCCGCATGAAAACCGGTTATCTGATCGACATGGACGGGGTGATCTACCGCGAGAACCAGCTTGTGGCGGGCGCGGTCGAGTTCGTGGAGGCCCTGATTGCCAGCGGGACTCCATTCATCTTTCTCACCAACAATTCCGCTCCGACCCCGGAGGACCTCTCGGTTCGGCTGCGCCACCTGGGGTTGCCGGGGCTCTCGGCGCGCCATTTCTACACCTCGGCGCTGAACACCGCCGATTTTCTGAGCGAAACGCACCCCGGCTGCACGGTCTTTGTCATTGGCGAAGGCGGCCTGCTCGCGGCGCTGCACCAACACAAGATTGCCAACGACGCCCTCCAGCCCAGTTATGTCGTGGTGGGCGAAGGCGCCGCCTCGATGGAGAAGTTGGCCAAGGCCCATGCTTGCATCGAACGCGGGGCGCGTCTGCTGGCGACCAACCCGGACAACTGGTGCCCGGTCTCGAACGTCGAAACCCGACCGGGTGCCGGTGCCACCGCAGCCTTCCTGGAAGCCAGCACCGGCCGGCGCGCCTACTACCTCGGCAAGCCCAACGGGTTCATGTTTCATCGCGCCCGCCGGCAACTCGCCGACATGGCCGCGGGCACGCCCGAGTCCATCGTGATGATCGGTGACACAATGGAAACCGACATCCGGGGGCCATCGAGTCGGGCTTGCATGCCTATCTGGTCCTGACGGGCTCGACCCAACTCGAGAGCGTGGGCGACTACGTGTATCAGCCCACGCGTGTGCTCCAGAGCGTGGCGGACCTCACGGAGGAGATCCGCTCCGGCCAGCCCTCCAGCCGGCTCGACAGCCCGGTGTTCCGCCAATCCGCCGCGCAACGGAGCCGGTGGGGCAACCGGCACCAGACGGATGGGGAGCACCCCCATAAGCCACGTCCCCGGGCGCCGATGACCCGCTGAGCCGGGCGGCCGGGCGGAGGCACCGTCGTTTTCGCTCGCCGCGGTGGGGCGGACTCGCTAGAAGAGCGTCGAACATGACACGCATGAACGCCATTCCCCAACTCACCTCGGCCGGTCTCCTTGCCGGCATCCTCCTGGTCACGGGCTGTTCCTCCTCGAAATCGGCCAGCGAACCGAAGGCCCTGTTCAACGGTGTGGATCTCACCGGTTGGACATATTTCCTGGCCAAGCCGGAGGTCAAGATGACCGACGTGTGGAGCGTGCAGGACGGCCTGCTGGTTTGTCAGGGTGAACCGCTGGGCTACCTCGCCACGCAGGAATCGTTCACCAATCTGCGGGTAACGGTCGAGTGGCGGTGGGCGCCGGGCACCAAGCCGGGCAACAGCGGCGTGCTCCTGCGCATCAATGGCGAGCCCCGCCCCCTGCCGCGCTGTCTCGAGGCGCAGCTCCAGAGCGGTAACGCCGGTGATTTGCTGGGTCTGCAGGCCATGGGCATCAACGGGGACCCGGCCCGTGTGAACAAGATCCTGGGTCACGCGGTGGCCGGGGACATCACCATCGTCAAGAAGATGGTGGGCGCCGAGAACCCGCCCGGCGAATGGAACCTGTACGAGATCGAGCTCAAGGGCGGCTCGCTCAAGGCCTGGGTCAACGGGATGCTGGCCAACGAGGCGTTCGACTGCGAAATGGCCACCGGCCCGATCGCGCTGCAATCCGAGGGCGGTCAGATCCACTTCCGCAAAGTCGAGGTCACGCGGTTGCCGTGAATTTCCCTCCTCCTCCGTAGGAGTCGAGGTCACGAGACTCACCCTCAAAAGAAGGGGTTGTGGTCGCGTTCCTCGGCGACGGTGGTCAGGGGTCCGTGGCCGGGGCAGAGCAGGGTGGGGGGAGGCAGCGAGAGGATCTGGGTCCGAATCACCTCGCGGGCGGCGGCGGCGTCTCCGGTCACTTTCCCCATGGACCCGGCGAACAGGGTGTCGCCGATGATGGCGACATGCGGGGCATCCTCGGGCCAGTTGCCGACGAGGTAGGTGAATCCGTCGTCGGCGTGGCCGGGGGTGGCGCGGTGGGTGATGCGGAGGCTGCCCAGTTGCAGGAACTCGTTCGGACGGTTGCGCTGGTCCACGGGCGCGTCCGGCGCGCCTCGGTGCAGCCGGGCCTTCGGGTAACGCGCCCGGATTTCGCCCAGCGCGGCGACGTGATCGCCGTGGCTGTGGGTGATGAAGACGTGGCGCAGTTGGAGTTCGTTTTCGTCGAGCAAGGCGAAGATGGGTGTGGCGGCGAATCCGGTGTCAAAGAGGGCAGCGTCGCGGGAGGCTTCATCCCAGACGAGATAGCAGTTCACGCTGAAGGACCCGCCCTGGGTGGTGATCTGGCGCAGCTCACGCCAGCGATCGAGGCTGACCGGGGCCGGTTGCCAGCCGTGGGCGAGGGCTTCGAGCCTGGCCGGAGCCAGGCCCAGCAGCTTGCCCAAGGCGGTGAAATCGACGGCCCGGGGCGGTTGGCCGGTTTCTTCGAGCGCCGTCAGTTCAGCCTCGGTCAACTTTGCGGCCTGTGCGGCTGCCGCGGCGGACACTCCGGCGTGCAAGCGTCCCTTCATCAACACGTCACCCAGATGATCTTCGAGGTTCATCGCGCCAGATTAACGGGCTTCCGGGGTCGCGCAAGCGGGCGTGCGGCTCGGGGCGGGTCGGGCTCGTGCTGAGCGGGCGCGGGAACTCAGGCGGGATGCGAAGTGCTTTTCGGCGGGCAGCAGGGTTGCGGCGGTTCGGTGGGGATGGTAGTTTCGGCCCGATTTTAAGCTTCAATGTCTGAAGAACGTAACACCAAGAATGGCAATCGGCCGGAGCGCCGACCCACGGAGTCGCGGGTGCCCCCGCGCGCCTGGCTGCTTTGGCTGGCCATCCTGAGCCTGATCCCGCTGCTGGTCTTCTTCAAGGACCGCACCGAAGGGCGGTCGCGCATTCTCACGCACACGGAATTCGTGGAACTGTTCCACAAGAACCAGATCGAGGAAGGGACCATCCACTACAACCCGCAGTCGCCGCTGCGCGAGATCACGGGTCGGCTCACCCCGGTCGAGGGGGCGGGTCCAATCCGTTGCCGTTCCGCATCGAGACGAGGGTGAACGACGCACTCGAGCAGGAGTTGCTCCTTTCCGGCCGGTTCAAGGTGGCGGAGCCGAGCACGATGCTCATGAACCTGGTGTATACCCTGCTGCCGTTTCTGCTGTTGGCGGGGTTGATCTACTTCTTCCTGATCCGCCAGATCAAGATGGCGGGCAAGGGCGCGCTCAGCTTCGGCAAAGAGCCGGGCCCGGATGCTGAACAAGGAGAAGAACCGCACCACGTTCAAGGACGTGGCCGGAGTCGAGGAAGCCAAGGATGAAGTGGTGGAGTTGGTCGAATTCCTGAAGGACCCGAAGAAGTTTCAGCGCCTGGGCGGGCGCATCCCGAAGGGCATCCTGATGGTCGGGCCGCCGGGGACGGGCAAGACCCTGTTGGCCAAGGCGATTGCCGGTGAGGCTGACGCCGCCTTCTACAGCATCAGTGGGTCGGATTTCGTGGAGATGTTCGTGGGCGTAGGGGCCAGTCGCGTGCGGGACATGTTCGAACAGGCCCGCAAGAACACGCCCTGTCTGGTGTTCATCGACGAGATCGATGCGGTCGGGCGCAGCCGCGGCCACGGGCTCGGTGGGGGCAACGATGAGCGGGAGCAGACGCTCAACGCGCTGTTGGTCGAGATGGACGGCTTCGACACCCAGGACGGGATCATCATCATCGCGGCCACCAATCGGCCAGATGTCCTGGATCCGGCCCTGCTGCGGCCCGGTCGGTTCGACCGTCAGATCACCGTAAACCTCCCCGACGTGCGCGGGCGGGAGGCGATTCTCAAGGTGCACTCGCGCAACGTGAAGCTGGCGCCGGGAGTGGACCTGGGCGTGATTGCGCGCGGCACGCCGGGTTTCTCGGGCGCGGAGCTGGCCAACCTCTTGAACGAAGCCGCGCTGCTGGCGGCCCGGATGAACAAGAAGGGCATTACCATGGCCGAGCTTGAAGAGGCGCGCGACAAGGTCCGCTGGGGGCGGGAGCGGCGCAGCCTGGCCATGACCGAGGACGAAAAGCGCGCCACCGCCTGGCATGAAGCCGGGCATGCCGTGGTGAACGTCCTTCTCGAGCACACGCACCCGCTGCACAAGGTCACCATTATCCCCCGCGGGCAGGCCCTGGGCTCGACCATGTGGCTGCCCGAGAAGGACCTGCTCAGCCGCAAGCGCAAAGAGCTGAACGACCTCATCGCGGTCACCATGGCCGGCCGCATCGCGGAGGAGCTCTACACGCAGGACATTTCCTCCGGGGCGGCGGGCGACATCCAGCAGGCCACCGCCATGGCCAAGGCCATGGTCATGCACTGGGGCATGAGCGACAAACTCGGCATGGTCCAGTACGGCGACAACCAGGAATACGTGTTCCTGGGTCGCGACATGATCCGCTCGAAGGATTACAGCGAGCAGACCGCCGAGGAGATCGATCGCGAGGTCAAGCGCATCATCACCGAGAACTACGACCGCGCCCGTCAACTGCTTCTCGATCACCGCGACCGCCTCGAAATGGTCGCCCACGCCCTCCTGGAGTTCGAGACACTCGACGGTCAGCAGGTCGCCGAGATCGTCAAGACCGGCAAGCTCACCCCGCCGCCGCCGCCGCCCGAGACCGGTCCGCCCACGGGCGCCCCCGCGGCCACGCCGCTGCCGGAGGTGCCCAAGCCGCTGCCGCCCAAACTTCCGCCCGGCCTGGCGACGCCCGCCCCGGTGGTGCCTTGACGAACCCGCCACGCGGAATTTGCCAAACGACGCGGCCTGACGGCCGAGCTCCAGGCCTGTCAGCAACGGAAAGCACTGTATGCAGCCCACGACCCTCGCCATGCTCCGCGCGCTCCTCGTCTTGACCTTGGCCAGCGGAACGCTCGCGGCCGCCACGCAACTGCCCGCCACGCTCCGGGCGACGCCTTCCCCGATGCGCCAGTACCACGTGGCGCCCACGCGGATCGTGTGGCAGAGCGCCAGCGGCGTGCAGCACGCGACCAACCTCCTGCGCGCCCCGCGTGGCCAGTCCGTGTTGAACGACCCGGTAGCGCCATGCGTGTTGCGGAGCACCCCGGAACAGCCGGCAGGTGTGGTGCTGGATTTCGGCGCCGAACTGCATGGCTCGATTGAGCTCTTCACGCCCCTCACGCCGGAGAAGAACAATCCGCCGGTTCGCCTGCGGTTTGGCGAATCGGTCATGGAATGCCTCACGCCGGCCGGCACGCGGGGCGCGGGGAACGACCACGCGATGCGCGACCAGGTGGTGGCGTTGCCCTGGCTGGGCAGCATCGTGGTCGGGCAAAGCGGCTTCCGCTTCTGTTTGATCGAGGCGGCGGACCCCGACCGGCCGGTGGCGATCAGCGAGGTGCGGGCCATCCTGACCTTGCGCGACCTGCCGTACCTGGGGCGGTTTGCGTGCGACGACGAACGGCTCAACCGCATCTGGGCCACGGGCGCCTGGACCGTTCACCTGAACATGCAGGATTACCTGTGGGACGGGATCAAGCGCGACCGGTTGGTCTGGATCGGTGACATGCATCCGGAGACGAGCACGATCGCCGCCGTGTTCGGCTTCAACGACGTCGTGCCGCGCAGCCTGGATCTGACGCGCGAGGTCACGCCGCCGACCGAGTGGATGAACGGGATCTCGAGCTACTCGATGTGGTGGGTGCTCATTCACGAGCAATGGCATCTCCACTACGGGGACACCGCCTACCTGCGGGCCCAGCAGCCCTACCTCGAAGTGCTCCTCAAACGCCTGGCCGCCACCGTGGGGCCGGACGGACGCGAGCGACTCGACGGGACGCGGTTCCTCGACTGGCCCAGTTCACCCAACCCGCAGGGTGTCACCGCCGGCCTGCAGGCCTTGTTGGTGGTGACGCTCGAGAGCGGTCAGCGCCTGATGACGCTTCTGGGCGACGAAGCCACCGCGCGGCTCTGCGCCGACACCGCCGCCCGGGCGCGACAGGTCGTGCCGGCGGTGAACGGGTCGAAGTCCGGCGCCGCCCTGCTGGTGCTGGCTGACATGCTGGAGGCGCGGAAGACCGCGAACGAACTGCTGAAGGTGGGCGGGGCGAAGGATGTCTCGACCTTCTACGGTTTCTACGTCCTGCAAGCCCTGGCCCGGGCCGGTGAAATGGACGCCGCCCTGGACATCATCTCGACCTACTGGGGGCGATGCTGGACCGGGGCGCCACCACGTTCTGGGAAGACTTCAACCTCGATTGGCTGACCGGTTCGGGACGGATCGACGAGGTCGTGCCCGCGGGGGTGAAGGACCTGCATGGTGATTTCGGCGCGTATTGCTACGAGAACTTCCGCCACAGCCTCTGTCATGGATGGGCCAGCGGCCCAACCGCCTGGCTGAGCCAGCATGTCTTGGGAATCCAGCCGGTCGCGCCCGGCTTTCGCCAGGTGCGGATCACGCCGCAACTGGGTCGTCTCCGGTGGGCGGAGGGGACCTACCCGACACCACACGGCCTGATCGAGGTGCGTCACGAGCGGAAGCCGGACGGGTCGGTGGAAAGCCAGATACAGGTGCCGCCGGGCGTGACGATCGTGCCGTGATCCCGCGCAACCGTGGTGCGGGCTTCCAGCCTGCACCCTGCGTGGTTCAGGGTCTCCGAGCAGGTCCGCGAAGAACAGAGCGCGTCAGTCCCCGGCCAGGCAGTAGAGGGCGTGGTTGGACCGGAGGAGCAATTGGTCGCCGGAGAGGGCGGGACTGGCGTTGAAGACCCCGCGGTTGCCTTCGAGCGTGTTCACGCCCAAGACCGCGAACTTTGGCTGGGCGGCCACCACCACCGTCCGGCCGTTGCGTCCGATGTAGTAGATCCGGTCGCCGCCCAGCACGGGCGATGCGTAGATCTGGCCGGGCGAGGGGTCGAGGCGTTCTTCGTACACGACTTCGCCGGTGCGGGCGTTGACGCAGTACACGATGCCGAGGTTCTCGTGGGCGAAGTAGAGATGCCCGTCGTGCAGGATGGGGGAAGGGACATTCGAGCCGCGGCTCAGGCGCCAGAGAACGTGGGTGTCGCTCACGTCGCCGCGGCCGCCGGCGCGGATGGCCAGGCCGCCATTGGGGTTGCGGCCGCCGATCGCGTACACGACGGCGCCTTGCGCGATGGGGGTGGGGCACATGTACCAGTTGATGCCGGTGTCGCAGTGCCATCGCGGTTCGCCCCGCTCGAGGTCGAACGCCGCCACCTTGCGGAACATGGCCAGCACCACCTCGGTCCCGGCGTCGGACCGTTGGACGAGCACCGGCGCGTGCCAGGAGTCCTTGATGCCCGTCGCGCGCCACACTTCGCGCCCGGTGCGACGGTCCAGCGCGACCAGCGACTCGCTCTCGACGCTGGCGTTCACCAGGAGGAGGTCGCCCGCCAGTACCGGGGAAGCGGCCGAACCCCAGCCGTTCAGTGTGGTCCCGACCGACGCGCGCCAGAGCTGGTCGCCGTCATGGTTGAACGCAAACACGCCCGAGCGGCCGAAGAACGTGTACACGCGTTCGGCGTCCGCCGTGGGGGGTGCTCGAGGCGTAGCCGTGGTCCTCGCGGATGCGATCCTGCTCCGGCATTTCCGCGGGCACCGCCTTGTTCCAGAGGACCCGACCGTCGGCCGCATCCAGGCAGAGGAGGTGACGCTGCAGGTTCTCGAGCGAGCCCGACGCGGACGGCGAACCGCCATAGCCCGTGTAGCACGTGAGGAAGATGTGGCTCCCCCAAGTGATCGGGCTGGACGCTCCCGGGCCGGGCAACACCGTCTTCCACCGGACGTTGGTGGTGTCGTTCCATCGCAATGGGGGTTGGGCGGCCGGCCGGTAACCCAGGCTGCCAGGGCCGCGGAACTGCGACCAATCCTGTTGGTGGTCCGGCGCGGCATCAACCGGTCCCGCGACGAAGCCAGCCACCGCGAGGGAGAGGACGAGGGTCGCGCGGCCTCGGCAGCCGGAGCGGAGCGAGCGAGACAGCAGCGTCATGCGCGCGCAATGTAGGCGCAGGTCGCGCCGGGGCAACTGGTTCATCGCTAGCCGGATGAGACGGGATGGCGGGAGGTAACCGATTCCCTCAGCCGGGCGGCGCCCTGTCTTGACCGGGCGGTTCGCCCGCGGA
Organism: Verrucomicrobiota bacterium; assembly: GCA_027493615.1. GTDB lineage: Bacteria > Verrucomicrobiota > Verrucomicrobiia > Limisphaerales > J093 > DSVZ01. Next base: position 274,877 of record JAOSKK010000005.1, on the reverse strand, counting down.
GGAGGGCTACTCCTCCCGTCGGGCATCGTCCGGCCGGAGAATGATCCGCCGCCCATCGGCGTCGCCAAGCACGAGGTCCGATCCGTCCCACACCAGCGCGGTGACATCCTGGAGGCCCCGATAGGCTGTTCGCCCGAGGGGCAGGCCGAGGGCGAGGTCTTGTGAAGGCGTGTGTTCGCTGGCCAAAGCAGCCCAACCAGCGGCGAGGGTGGTGCCCAGCGACAGGGTCAACCTGCGGAGCCGGAGGGCGGCGTTTGAAGAGTCTATGCGTAGCATGGCCGGGGCGTGGGTACCGCAGAGCCGCTTTCGGTCAGGGCAGTGTGAGGGCTGCGCCGGGGTTCTCAATCCCACGGCGGCCGTTCCGACATCCGGGCGTTCCGACGCGCGGGAGGCGGAGGACCTGAGTCGGCCTCAGCGCCCCGATTGGAGCATATGATGAACTGACCCCTTGGGAATGGGATTCAGACCAGGCGTCCGGCCTTGACGTCGGCCAGGATCTCTTCGGCGGCCCGGATCCCCGACAGAAGCGCCCCTTCCATAAAGCCCTGCCAGGAATAGAACGAATCGGCGTGTTCGCCCGCGAACTTCAGCCCGCCCTCGGCCGTCGCCTCCAGGCCGCACAGGGTGGTGAACTGGCCCGGAAGGTAACAGGTGTACGAGCCCAACTGCGTCGGCTCGGAGGGCCAGTGCTGGCGGACGGCGTCGTATCGGCCCCGGGCATCGCGTCGTGCGGCCGCCCGGACGCCGGGCCAAACGCGCTCGAGATCGTCGAGGAATGCCGTGACGGCCCGGTCCAAAGGCACCCGCCCCAGCGCCACCCCCGCCCGGCGGACGCGTAGTCGGTCAAAATCGACGTGGCGCCTGCCCGGGAATAGTTGGTCTCCCAGCAATTCTGCACGTTCGGGAGATCCGCGTAAGCCGTGCCCTTGCTGTGGAAGGTGGCCCAGGGACGGCCCTCGAACCCAATCATCGTCTTCACATTGGTCCCGTAGCCCAGTTCGGCGATGGCACGACGCTTTCCTGCCGAGAGGCCGAGGCTGGGTTCGAGTGTGACCGACGACCGGAGCACGCTGAAAGGCAGGGTGCAGATGATCGCCTCGACGCGTTCCGGCGCGCGCTGGCCCGCCAGATGAAGGCGGCAACGTCCGTCCGGATCGCGTCCCAACCGCTCGACGAAGGCGCCGGTTTGGATCGACCCCGGCAGTTGGCTGGCGATGCCATGGGCGATGGCGTCGTTGCCCTCGACGATGTGGTAGCGCTCATCCGAGAAGACGCCGAACGGGGGTGAATTTGCTGCGGCGGTCCAGGTGGATGAACAGGAGGAGATTGAGGGCGGACTGTTGCGAGGCAGCCAGGCCGTACTCGGCTTCGTAAGCTTCGATGAGGAGCGCCCGGATCAGCGGCAAGTCCGCTGCGTGATGATCCAGGAACGCCTGGAGCGTGAGTCGGTCCAGCCTCACGTCGGCGTCGTTGTGAACCAGGGCCGTGGGGCTCCCGCTGGACGCCCGGAGGTCCGCCTGCGCGCGCGCGGAGAACACGCGGAACTCCGCGACGGCCTCCGCCTCGGTCCAGTGCCGGTCGTAGAAGTAGAACGTCTCCTCGCCGGGCGCCTTGCCCAGGTCCTCGAGCGTGAGCCCGAAGCTGCGCGCGTACCGCAGCATGGTCTTGTGCAGGTTGTCGATCAGTTCGCCCCCCAGCTCAGCGACCTGCCCGGGGAACCGGCCGCGAAGCGAGTGTTGGCGTCCGCCCACGCGATCGGTCGCCTCGTAGATGGTGGCCGTGATGCCCGCGGCCGCGAGGCGATCCGCCGCGGCCAACCCGGCCAACCCGCCTCCCAGGATGGCGATTCGCGACCCGAACCCCGGCTTCACCCGCGGCGCGGCGTTCAGTTCCCTTCGCGACAGGGTCGAGGCCAAGGCCAGACCGGTCCCCAGGCGCAGCACGTCGCGCCGGCTCCATTCGCGTGCCCGTGGTTCCAACGTCCGCGCCCGGACCAGCACTTCCTCCGGTTCAAGGTGGTGGCGCTCGGCCAGGTGACTCAGGCGGGCAAGGCGCAGGGCGCGGCGAAACAGGGAATGATGGGACATACGGCCATGGATCGTTATCGCCCGACAGAGTAACGCCGGCGGGGGAACCCGGCAAACCGACCGAGCTCGCCGCGGCTGGGATGGGGTCTTTCGTCTTCGTGAGGGTTTCGTTGTGGCCCTCCTGCCGGCCGCTCAGCGCGCCGGGAGCGCGAAGGCCACGTAGGCGTCGCCAGAGGGTGTGCCCATCTTCCCGCCGCCACAGGCAATGACGACGAACTGACGGCCTTCGGCCTCGTAAGTGGCGGGCGTGGCGTAGCCGCCGGCCGGCAGGGACGCCTGCCACAACAGAGCTCCCGTCTCGCTGTCGAACGCGCGAATCTTTTCGTCCTTGGTGGCTGCGATGAAGACCAGGCCGCCGTCCGTCACGATGGGGCCGCCGTAGTTCTCCGTACCGGTGGGCGGGATTCCGCGGGCGGTCAGGGCGGGGAACTCGCCCAGCGGCACGCGCCACTTGTACTCGCCGGTGTTCAAGTCGATGGCATTGAGCGTGCCCCACGGAGGCTTCACCGCGGGATAGCCGTTGGTGTCAAGCCACCGGTTGTACCCGGTCATCGTGTAGGGGACGCCGCCCAGGGCATCGCCGGACAGTTCGGTGCTGGCGCGGTCTGGCTGGTTGCGGGGATCTGGCTGGGCCTCGCGTGCCAGGACCAGATCGGCCAGCGCGCGCTTCTGGGCGTCGGAGAGGAAGGCGAACGAAGGCATGACCCCCTTGCCGTGTTCGATCAAGGTGAGCACGTCCTCGGTCTTGAGTCGCTGCTCGACACCGAGGAGCGAGGGGATGTTCTGGGCGGTGTTGCCCTCGCGATTGAGCCCGTGACAGGGGGCGCAGACCTGGGCGAACAACGCCTGGCCGCTGGCGGGCAGGCCATACGCCTCCCGCTTCAGTTCCACCATGGTCAGAATCCATGGCATCTCGTTCGCGTTCACATAAAGCACACCGGTCGGGTCCACGGCCGCGCCGCCCCATTCGGCACCGCCGTCGAAACCGGGGAAGATGATGGTGCCCTCGCGGGAGGGCGGCATGAAGGGGGTGTGGGGGCGCAGCTTCACGAACCGATCCAGGACCTCGCGATGCGCCTCCGGGGAGATGTCCGTGATGTCCGCATGGGTGAAGAGCTGGCGGGCGAAGGGGGCTGGCAGCACGGGGAACGGCTGGGTGGGCCAGGCGGATTCGCCCTGGAGATCGCTCGGCGGGACGGGGCGCTCTTCAATCGGGAACAGCGGTGCGCCCGTCTCGCGGTGGAACAGGAAGACGTGACCCGACTTGGTGACTTGCGCCACGGCGTCGATGCGCTGGCCGTCACGGTGGATCGTGAGCAAATCGGGCGGCGCCGGCAGGTCGCGGTCCCACAGGTCGTGATGGACGAACTGGAAATGCCAGAGCCGCCGGCCGGTGCGGGCGTCGAGTGCCAGGAGACAGTTAGCGAACAGGTTTTGGCCGATGCGGTTGCCGCCCCAGAAGTCAAACGCGGCCGAACCGGTCGGCACGAACACGATGCCCCGCCCGAGGTCGACCGACATGCCTGCCCAGCAGTTGGCGCCGCCGATGTGCTCCCAGGCGTCGGGCGGCCAGGTGTTGTAGCCGTCCTCGCCCGGATGCGGGATGGTGTGGAACCGCCACACCTGCCTGCCCGTCCGGATGTCGTAGGCGCGGATGTGGCCGGGCGCCGCAGGGCCGGGGCCTTCGCCCACTCGGATCGGGAGGAACAGGAGGTCCTGGAAGACGGCTCCGGGAGTGGTGCTGACCACCGACAGCCGGCTCACGTCCCGTCCCAGCCCTTCCTTGATGTTCACCCGACCCTGCTGCCCGAACGACTCGATGGGGCGCCCGGTGCGGGCATCCACGGCATGGAGATAATGACTGGCAGTGAATAGAATTCGGCGGTCAGGGCCGTCCTGCCAGAACACGACGCCCCGGTTCACGCCCGACGCGTCCGCGTGGTCGGCATTGGCAAACGGATCGAAGCGCCACAGCTCGCGCCCGGTTGCGGCCTCGAGGGCGAAGAGCTTCAAGCGCGGCGACGTGGCGTACAGGACGCCGTCGATGACGAGCGGGTTGCACTGGATCTGGGAGAGGTTGTTGGTGCGGGCGTCCCCGGCCCGGTACGTCCACGCGACCTCGAGACGGCTGACGTTCTCCCGGTGGATCTGCGTCAGCGGCGAGTGCTGGGTGCCGGCGGCGTCCGCGTGGTAGATGGGCCAGTCACGGCCGGCACCCCAAGAGGCGGCGCACGCTGAGACGGCGGCGCTGAATGCCAGGGGAACCACCAAGGCGAAGGGCGCGATCGGGTTGCTGACCGCTGGCAACGGGTGTTCGTGACCGGTGCCATTGCGGGTTGGGAGGGGAGACAAACGTTTGGACACGGTCCGGAGCATAGCATCAGAAGCCAACGTGGCTACTGGTCGAGCTCCGGGTAGGAGTCGAGGTGACGAGACTCAGCCTGAGCGTTCTGCCCGCGAAAGGCGCGAAGAGCCGCGAAAGGGGCGGGACGAGAGCGACGGGTTGGGTGGGTGGACCGTGGGTCCCCCCGCCCTCCGTGGCCCCTTCGTTGGCGTCTGCCGGCGTGTTTGGCGGGCTTTGCCGGAGCCAGGGTTTCCCGGAGAGAAACCCCGGCTGGTTGGAGTCCGGCCGCGGTTCGGCGCGGCCGACCAAAGTGCCGGACTTCGTGGGGCCGAAGGACACGTTGGCCTCGCGGTCCAGAGTGACCCGATCCCCCTCGAAGGCGAGTCGGAGCCGGAGGTTGAACGGGGTCTCGTACGCGCAGACCTTGATCTCGAGCGTGTGGTCCGACACCCACCCGAAAGTGCCGGCCACCGGTTCGTCGGAGAACTGCGCGAGGGGTCCGGCGGGGAACCTGGACCGGCCGGTCTGCCAGCGACGAAACCCCCGCCGGCAGGACCAGTTCGCTGCCATCAAGCTCAAGGGTGAGCTTCAGGCTCGAACCGCCATCCGCGGAGGCCAACGTGACGCTCGTGAGCCGCTGATCGTTCGCCGGGAAGACGAACCGCCGGTTGAGGGCGCGCGTGGCAGCGGGGGACGTTTCGGCGCCCTGCGCCGCGGGGGAGTTCCAGCCGCGCCAACCGCTCGTTCAACCGGGTCTGGGCGGCCGGATCGCGAGAGAGCCTTTCGGGGTTGCACGCCGGGAGGAACTTGTCCCAAAGCACATTGAGCACGGCCTGCATGTCGCGGACGCCGCTGGTGATGGCGATGACGGCTTCCTGGTCGGGCATCACGACGCAGTACTGGCCAAAGGCGCCGTCGCCGCGGAAGGCGTTGTGCCGGCAGCGCCAGAACTGGAAACCGTAACCCTGGTTCCAGTCGCTGTTGGGGTTGCTGCCATTCGAGACCTGCCGGGACGACGCCGCCTCGACCCACGCGGCCGGGAGCAGTTGCCGACCGTTCCAGCGCCCTTGCTGGAGGTAGAGCTGACCGAGCTTGGCGATGTCCTCGGTGCGCACGCGCAGGCCATAGCCGCCGAGGGTCACGCCCTGGAAGTTGGTGTCCCACGCCGGGTGTGTGATGCCCAGCGGCTCGAACAGGCGAGGGCGCAGGTAGTCCAGGACCGTCTGCCCCGTCACCTGTTGCACGATGGCGGACTGCATGAAGGTGGCGGGGGTGTTGTACTTGAAGTGGGTGCCCGGCAGATGCGGCACCGGGTGCGCCAGGAAAGACCGGGCCGACATCGCATCAGGTGACATCGGCGGTTCGTCCTGGTGCCCGGTGGCCATGGTCAGCAGGTCGCGGACGCGCATGGCCATGAGATTGGGGCTGGGCTCGGCCGGCGCCTCGGCGGGAAAGAACTTCAGCACTTCATCGTCGATGCTCAGGCGACCTTCGGCGACGGCCAGGCCGACGGCGGTCGACGTGAAGCTCTTGCTCAGGGAATAGAGGACATGGTTGTGCCCGGCGGCGTAAGGCGCCCACCACCCTTCAGCAATCACATGGCCGCGTCGCACCACCATCACGCTGTGCAGCCCTTCGATCTCCTGATCCAGGATGTCGACCAGGTCGAGCAGCGCACCGGACGCAACCCCCTGGGCTTCGGGAGAGCTACGGGGGAGCGCCTCGGCGGCGTGGGCGACGGTGAGGAGGGCGAGGGCAAGGGTGCCGAGACGGAGAGGAATCCACGGGTTCATGAGGAAGGGGCGTTGAAGCAACTGGCTGTGTTCAGGTGCACGGCAGGTGCATCGGGCGGTGCTGAACCAGCGTCGTTCACGGCAGGAGCGTAGGGAAGTCCGGACGCGTTGGCCAGCCTGAGGGAGCGGCGGGTTGCTGGCGCGCCGGGTGGGAGAGGGCGCGAGACCGCGACCGGAGGGTAGGAGACGAGGTGACGAGACTCCGCCTTGGGAGGATGAGCCTCCTGACGTCGGCTCCTACGGGGAGAGACGGGGGTTGGCGGGCGGCGGCAAAGCCGCGGGGTTCGTTGACGAAGAGCGTGAGCGCCAGCCCCACCGACAGAAAACCTGCGAGCACCAGGAGCGCCTGCGGGGTTCCCACGGTGTCCTTCACCCAGGCGAAGGGGAACGTCGTGATGGCGGACAGCTTCCAGATCAGGCCCCACATGCCAAAGACCTCGGCCTCGCGGTTGGGCGGCGCCAGGTAGCTGACGAACGCCCGGTTGGCCGAGCCCAGCGAACCGAGCCCGAAGCCCAACAGGTTCCCGATCAACCAAAGGGGCCAGGTGGGGAATCCGTCTCCACCTCCAGCCAGCGTGTGGATTTGGTGCAGGCGCGCATACCAGGCGAACCCCAGCACGGTCACGAGCCAGATCAGAAGGAAGATGACCACCGACCGCCGATGGCCCAGGCGGTCCTGGTAAAGCGTCGGAACGATGGTGCCGAGGATGCCCGAGATCGTGATCACGCCGACGAACACCACCAAGTGCACCTGCTGGAAGCCATACTCGACCGCCAATTTGCTGGCGAAGAACACCACCACACTGATGCCCGTCCCGTAGAACAGGGACGCCGTCAGCAGCAGGGCCAAGTCCCGGTGCTTCGCGGTCTGGGGACACCGATTCCCGCAACCGGACGATCCCGGCCGCGAGCAGGCTTCGTCCCGGATGCGCGACGCCCGTGACGGGCGGTTCGTCGAGCCACAGAACGGTGGGGATGATGAACCCCAGGAACCACAGACCGGCGAACACGAAGAAAGGTCGCCAGGCTTCCGGCGATTCCCACTTGAACAGGACCATCGCGCCGGCGGTGAGGACCAGGAGAAGCAGTGCGGCGGTGTAAGCGCACGCCCAGGAGAAGCCGCTCACCCGCCCCACCTGGTCCTGGCGCGCCAGACCGGGAAGGAAACTCGCCAGGAAGTTCTCGCCGATCGCGAACGCGAAGTTGGCGGGGACGTAGAGAAGGACGGCCAGCCAGAGTTGACCCGGCTGCAGGAGGCCCAGTCCGCAGGTCAAGATGCCGCACAGCACGCCCGAGCCGATCAGGAACCGCTTCTTGAAGGCCCGTTCGTCCGCCGCTGCGCCCGCGAGGGGGGAGAGCAGCGCGGTGAGCAGCATGCTGCTGCCGTAGGTCAAGGCCCACAGCCGGTCATCAATCGCGTCGTCGCGCACCACCACCTTCGAGAAGAAGACGGAGAAGAGCAGCGTGTTGATGATGAGGGTGAACGACTGGTTGGCGACGTCGAACGAGATCCAGGACCACAATTGGCGCTGGCGAGGCAACCCCCGCAGCGGATAAAGGCGGGAGAGCTTCATGGGCGTCGGACGTGGGTGGCGCGCTGCGCTGTTCGGATGGGAGGGAGCGTGGCCGAAACGGGGAGGGGTTCAAGACGAAAGGTCCCGAGGGGGAACGGGGTTGGGACCGCGGATGACGCGGATGACGCGGATGGGGCGGCAGTGGAGCTGCGTTGGGTCTGGGAGGAAAGACGATTGGGCGGTGCCGGTCCTTGCGTGTCCCTCGCGGGTGTGGTGCATTCGCGGCGCATGTGTTACACGATCCTGAATCTCTTCCATGAACCCGTGCGTGCCGATGGGGTGGCATTGCCAGTGATGGGTGGGGCAAGGCTGCGGCCAAGCCGTGGTGCACGGGCGCCTGCGGCCCACCGACGAATCGCCTGGCAGTTGGCTCCGTGGATCGCTGCCTTCCTCACCGTGGGCGGGGCCTCGGCCGCGGGATTGCCGCGGGCGCTGCGGCCCGCCTGGAACAGCATCACCGCAGAGGATCTCTTGCGGCATACGCGTGTCCTGGCGTCGGACGAGTTCGAGGGTCGTGCCCCGGGGACAGCGGGCGAGGTGAAGACCGTGGCGTATCTGACCGGAGAATTTGCGCGGTTGGGGTTGCGGCCCGGGAACCTGGACGGCACCTGGGTGCAGGAGGTCCCGCTGATGGGTATCAACACGGTCAACCCCCGTTTCGAATACCTGGCAGGAGGGCAAGCAACGTCCGTGGCACTGCCTACCGAGGGCGTGATTTGGACCATGCGCTTCGTCCCGGAGCTGGCGGTGCCGGAGAACGACCTGGTGTTTGTGGGCTACGGCGTGGTGGCGCCCGAATACCAATGGGACGACTACAAAGGCGTGGACGTCCGCGGGAAGACGATCCTCATGCTCGTCAACGATCCGCCCGTGCCCGACCCGAACGATCCCGCCCAACTCGATCCGAGGTACTTCAAAGGGCGCGCCATGACGTACTACGGTCGGTGGACCTACAAGTACGAGATCGCGGCCGAGAAGGGCGCGGCGGCCGCCATCATTGTGCATGAAGACGGACCGGCCGGTTATCCGTGGTCCGTGGTGGCGGAGAGCAACACGGCCGAGAAGTTCGATCTGGCACGGGAGGACCGCAATCTGGCACGGGCCGCCATCGAGGGATGGATCACGCTCGCCCAGGCCCGGAAGCTCTGCACGGCGGCAGGGTTGGATTACGACGAACTGAAAGCGCGGGCGGCGCGACCGGATTTCCGCCCGGTTCCGATGAGTCTCACCACGCGGTTCAGTCTGCGGAACGAGTTGCGGGAGGTTCGCTCGCGTAACGTGGCGGCGCTGCTGCCGGGCTCGGCCGGAGCACGTCGGGACGAGTATGTGGTTTACACGGCGCACTGGGATCACCTGGGACGCGACCCCGGGCTGGCGGGCGACGGGATCTACAACGGCGCGGTGGACAACGCCACGGGCGTGGCGGCGGTGCTCGAGGTGGCGGAAGCGTTCACGAAGCTCCGGCGTGCCCCCGCCCGTTCCATCGTGTTTCTGGCCGTGACGGCCGAGGAGAAGGGCTTGCTGGGCGCTGCCTACTATGCGCGGCATCCGCTCTATCCACCCGACCGGACGTTGGCGAACGTGAATGTGGACGCGATGAATCCCTGGGGCCGCACGCGGGACGTCGAGGTGATCGGCAGCGGACAGAGCACGCTCGAGGGGTTGCTCGAGGAGGGTGCCCGGGTTCAGGGGCGCGTGGTGAAGCCCGATTCCGAGCCGGAGAAAGGGTACTTTTACCGCTCGGACCATTTCGAGTTCGCGAACGTGGGCATCCCCGCCCTCTATTTCAAGAGCGGCATCGACTACGTGGGGCGTTCAGCGGATTACGGCCGGCAGAAGGACGAGGAGTACCTGCGCGACCATTACCACCGGGTCACCGACGAAGTGAGGCCGGACTGGGGACCTGACGGGGGCGGTCGAGGACACGCAGTTGATGCTCTACGTGGGTTGGGCCGTGGCGCAGCGTCGTCCCTGGCCGGCGTGGCTGGAGGGCAGCGAGTTCAAGGCGCGCCGGGAGCGGGCGGTTCCACCTGCGCGAACGAGGTAAGAAAAAGGAGACCGGACGGGCGTCCGGTCTCCGTGGTGGGGGGAGAAGAGCGCGAAGGCGCGGCTTATTTGCGGACGCGGAAGTAGCGCTGGGCGGCCGAGGCGGCCTCCGTGTGGGTGCCGGACGTGGCTCCGGCGATGTCGGTGTAAGGGCCGGTGACGCTGGTGGCCTGCTGGAGGGTGCCGCCGTTGGTCCAGGTGATCGTCACGTTGCCCGCGCTGTAACTGACGTTGAGCACGGGGACGGGGACCGAGGCGTCGTTGAAGTTCCAGTACGCCAGCAGCTTGGCCGTGGCGGGGAGCGACTGTGGCGAACTGCCGGCGGCGAGCTGGCCGACCTGGGCCTCGGTGAGCGCGGCGCCGTAGATGGCCATGTCATCGAGGATGCCCTGGAGGCCGCCGTTGTCGGCGGGGTTATAGCCGAACCAGGCTGTGGTGAAGTCGGTTGGCAGTGGGTTGGTATTGTAGCCCTCCAGGAAGAGCTGACCGTCGATCCAGATCTGTTTCACCTCGGCGTTCTTCTGGAACACGAAGTGGTGCCAGTCGCGCCACCAGGCCACGTCACCCGAGTATCCCAGGAAATCGGTGATAGGACCGTTGATGCGCTGCGTGGCGGCGTCACAGCAACCGGCGGTGTCGAAGTACAGGTTGTTGTTGCTCCACGGGGTGTGGGTGCCGACGCCGCGCTGGGTGCCGCTGCTGGAGGGCGAGACGGCCCAGAAGAACGCGGAATCCGCCACGTTGTGGAGTTTCTGCCAGCCCGCCACGGCAAACTGGTCGGTGGCCGAGGCCTGATTGAGCCAGGAGGCGTCGCCAATGAACACGCCCTGGCGGTTGTTGACGGTGCCAAAGTCGATGCCGAAGTCGCCCGCCTGGCCGGTGCGGCCGCCGCCGTCGGCGGTGAATTTGGCCGGCCCGCGGAGGACACCCACATAGGAGTGGAGGACATCCTTGGTGTAAGAAGCCACGGTGAACTCCCAGTCGCGACTCAGGATCGTGGTGCCATCGGCGCCCGGGTAACGAATGGTGGCGGTGTGATGGGAACCGGCCGCCAGGATTGGGCTGGGCACGTAGGTTACCGTGGTCAAGCCGCTGGCCTGGGTGACGGTGGCGTTGATCGCGGTGCCGTCGAGCAGGAGGCTGACCTTGCTGGTGTCCCAGGCCGGGGTGCCCTCGGCGTGCACGACGCGGATCAGGTTCGGGTCGGCAGTCAGGGTATCGGGCTCCGGCGTGAACGAGACGAACAGGCCCTCCGCGGGCATGTCGTCGAAGTTCCAGTACGCGAGCAGTCCGGCAGCGGCGGGCAACGCCTGGGGCGAGGTGCCGCTGCGGAGCTGACCGATCTGGGCTTCGGTCAGGGCGGTGCGATAGACCGAGAAGTCGTCGATCTGGCCGTGGAACAGGTTGCCGGCCGGAGGCTCGGCGCCGAGCAACAGTTCGTTGAAGTCCGTGGGGAGGGGAGCCGTGTTGTAGCCTTCGAGGAAGAGGGTGCCGTCGATCCAGATCTGCTTGACCTCGCCTTTCTTGGAGAAGACGAAGAAGTGCCAGTCGCGCCACCAGGTCTCGTCACCTGAGTATCCGGCAAAATCGGTGATAGGAGCGTTGATGCGCTGGGTGCTCCCGTCACAGCAGCCGGCGGTGTCGAAGTAGATGTTGTTGTTGCTCCAGGGCAGGTGCGCCTGCCAGCCGCGCAGGTTGCTCGAGCTTGAAGGCGAGATGCCCCAGAAGACGGAGTTGTTGGCGATGTCGTACTTCTTGGCCCAGATGGCGAAGGTCATCTCGTCGTTGGCCGCGGCTTGGTTCAGGAAGTCGACCTGCACGATGGAAATGGGTCCCGTACCGTTGCCGAACTCGACGGCGCGATCCGACCCGGTTCCGGTGCGACCGCCGCCCGCGGGCGTGAAGGTCGAGCCGCCGCGGAAAACGCCGATGCGGGACTGTACGAGATCACGGGTGAAGGCTCCGACGGTGAACTTCCACTCATACGTGTCCGACCCACCACCGGCCAGGGGGTAGGTGAGCGCCACCGTGTGGGTGGACTGGGCAGCGAACATGGGATTTGGAACATAGCGGATGGTCAACCGGTCGGCGTTCACCGTGAAGGTGGGGGTCACGGTCGCGCCGTCCACCTTGAGGGTCACCGAGTTCTGGTCCCAGGCGGGTGTGCCCTGGACCCAGACGATCTCGATGAGGTCGGGGCGGGCGCCAGTGGCACCGGGGGCGGGGCTGAGGGAGACCAGGTAGCCCGAGGTGGGGTAATCGTTGAAATCCCAATAGGCGAGCAGCTTGGCGGTGGTGGGGAGGGCGGTGGGGGGCGGTGCCGCTCTTGAGCTGGTTGATCTGCGCCTGGGTGAGGGCGGTGCCGTAGATCGAGAAGTCGTCGATCAGGCCGTTGAACACGCTGGCGCCGGCACTGTCCGAGCCGAGAAAGAGCTCGGTGAAGTCGGTGGGGAGGGGAGCCGTGTTCTCGCCTTCGAGGAAGAGTTCACCATCGATCCAGATCTGCTTGGTGGCGGCCTTTTTCGAGAAGACGAAGAAGTGCCAGTCCTGCCACCAACTGTAGTCGAAGGAGTAGTAGGGGAAGGTTTCGATGCTGGCGTTGATGCGGCGGAGGTCGGCTTCACAGCAGCCGGAGGTGTCGAAGTAGATGTTGCTGTCGGACCAGGGCAGGTGGACCTGCCAGCCGCGCGAACCGTTGTTGCTCGAAGGGGAGACACCCCAGAACACCGAGTTGCCGGTCGGGGCTGTGTCGGTCTTCTTGATCCAGATGGCGAAGCTCATCTCGTCGTTGGCGCTGGCTTCGTTGAGGAAGCCGCCGTTGGCGACATAAACGGGGCCCCGGTTGCCGGGGCTGAGGTCGGCGGCCCGGTCGCCGGCGTTGCCGGTGCGCCCCCCGCGGTCGGGGGTGAAATTCGAGCCACCGCGGAACACGCCTTCGAGGGCGCGGACCTTGTCCTTCGTGATCAATCCGGGCGGCGCGGCCGCTTCGAGCTGCGGTATTGGACCTGGGCCAGCCAGCCACAGGGCAGTGGCGGCGAGCAGACCGTGGTGCCAGAGGTAGGGGAAACGGTGTGTCATGGGTGGGTTCTGGTTTGATGCACCTGGGTGAGTTGAGTTGTTGTTACGCACCTGGAAAGGAGACGGGTGGAAGGCATCCGGCCCGTCGCTTCCAGGAACGCGGGGACGCTAGGCCGACGTCTCCGGTGTCGTCAACGCTTTTTGCCGCCAGTGCGCGCCCCAGCGCGAGGGAGATCGTCAAGCATCCCAGTTCACGATAACGGCTTTCACCAGCGGTGCGTCCGAGGGCGGGGGATGATCGTGGTGTTCCCGCCTCTGCTTGCGTTCCTCGGCCTGTCAGCTTCTCGACGGGCTTCGAGTCTCAGCGGTGGCGACGCGACGGCTTCAACCGCAGAGACACGAAGGCCGCCGAGAACGGGGAAAGGCGCTGCGCCGCGTGAGGGCACGCGGCCTACAGATGAGGGGCGTACGAGATGACAGGCGAGTGGCCTGTTCAGGACGTTTGCTCGCGGAACTCGCCGGCGATCTTCACAAAACCCCCGAAGACCGCGACGGCGACGAGGACATGGGCGCCGAGGACGTACCAGACGCGTTCGGGATGGCCGGCCTGGTCGAACCAGCCGTAGAGCGAGGTGTAAAGGAAGCCGCTGGTGAAACCGCCGATCATGACGGCCAGGAAGTTCGATCCCATGTACAGCCCGGCCTTTTCCTTGGGCGCAATCCAGGTGATGTATTCCTGAATGCGCGGCGAGGTGATCATCTCGCCGACGGCGAAGAGGAAGATCCCGAGAAACACGAGGGCGGGCGGTCCGACGCGGGCGAGGCCGATGATGCCCAAGCCCACGGCCGCGACGACGAGGCCGAACATGAATGAGGGCATGGCGCGGAACCGTTCGAAGATCCGCGACACCCCCAACTGGAGGAGCATGATGATGTAGCCGGTGTGGGAGATGGTCTCGCCGAGGATCCGGGTCACGCCTGCCTTGTCCTGCTGGGCGAAGAGGTTGGCAAACCAGGTGCCACAAACGGCCTGGAGATTCTGGTACAGCCGGGCGGTGTCGACGTTGCTGTCCACGTACAGGGCGCAGAGGTTGAAGAACGCCCAGAACGGCAGCCAGAAGAAGACGCCCAGCAGGACGAGGAAGGTCGTGAATTTCAGGTCGGAGAGGGCCACGCCGATGTCGCGGAACTTCTTCCCGAGGGTTTCGCCGGCGAACTCGCGCGGGGGTTCCTTGTAGAAGAAGACGGTGATGAGAAACATGAACCCGATGGCGACGGCGGCGGCCAGGAAGGCATAGTCCCAGGAGATGGCGCGAAGGCGGCCGGCGACGATGGGCCCGGAAGGACCCGCCGATGTTGACCATGGCGTAGAAGATCCCGAAGCCGAGCGTCTTGTTGGTCGAGTCGGTGGTCACCCGGATGGTGCCGGCGATGAGCGGTTTGAAGATGCCGGCGGCGAACCCGATGCTGAGCATGGTGAGCGCGATGCCCGAGAAGGACTTGGTGAGCATCAGCAGCAGGACGGCCGGGAGGTAGGCGAGGTAGGAGACGATGAGGACCTTCTTGAAGCCGAAGCGGTCGGCGAAGGTGCCGGAGATGAGCGGGATGGCGTACGAGAAGAGGAGGAACAGGCTTTGGACGATGCCGAGGTCGTCGCGCGAGTACCCGAGTTGGGTCATGTAGATCCCGAACCCGAAGTAGATGCCGTAGTAAGCGAAGCGTTCGAGGACCTCAACGAGGTTGGCGACCCAGAAGACCGGGGGAACGGGGAACGTCCCCCGGCGGGTTCCAGGCGGCGGTTTGCATGGGGGCGCTTGCCGCCGGGGTTACTTGGTGGAACTGGCCGGGACGATCTTGATGCTCTCGACGCCGACGCGCTGGAGGGGCTTGCTACGTTCGCCGCCGCGGCTGGGACCGACGGGGGTATCACCGAGCTTGAGGAGGACGTCCTCGCCTTTGATCACCTTGCCGAAAGGCGGTGTACTGGCGGTCGAGGCTGGGGGCGGGGTCGAGGCAGATGAAGAACTGGCAGCCGGCGGAGTCGGGGGTGGGCAGCGCGAGCCATGGAGATGACGCCGCGGACGTGTTTCCGGTCATTGAACTCGGCCTTGATCTTGTAGCCGGGGTCGCCGGTGCCCCATTCGGACTCCTTGGTGGCGTCCTTGGTCTTCGGGTCACCGCCCTGGATCATGAAGCCTTTGATGATGCGGTGGAAGGCGGTGCCGTCGTAGAAGCCCTGGCGGGCGAGCTTCTTGAAGTTCTCGACGGTATTGGGGGCGACGTCGGACCAGAACTCGAGGGTCATTTCGCCGGCGGAGGTTTTGATGACGGCGACCTCGGCGGTGGCCTGGGGGTGGGGGTGTTCACGGGGGTGGGGGGAGGGCTGAGCGGACGCGGAGGCGCCTGCGAGGCTGAGGGCCACGAGGCCGAGCAACCAATGACATTTCATGGCGGGAGAGGATGGGGGCAGGCGGGCGGCGTGTCACGCGCGGAATCCACCCCTGGGGTCAGTCCCTGAAGTCTGAATGCTCATGCCTCCGTCAAGGTCCGCTTACGGCACATCCCGCAGGCGGTCGTCCAGTCCCCAGATCCAGAGGCCGAGGGTTTGGTCGAAACTGACCTGGCCGACGACCGCGCGGATGTTTCGGGCCGTGAGTTCGGCCAGGAGGGCCGGGTCCAGGCCGGGTTCGAGGTGCGGGTCAAACACGAAGTCCTCGACGAAGTTGTGGTGGCCGGGACGGTAGGTCTGGGCGTAGTCGCTGCGGAGGACGATGGGGTGGGAGACGAGTCCGGTGAGGCGGAGTTTCGACCCAGGCTTGGACGGGGGCAGTGTAACCGGCGACGGGGCCGGTGGGGTTGGGCGGCCAGTAGAAGGTGGTTTCGACGGTGAGGCCCTTGCCAGCGAGGTGGCGCTGTTGACGCAGGCTGCGGGGAGACACGGGTTCGTGCGCATGCAGAGTTACGAGGTCCACGCGGGTGTTGGTGGGTCCGGTCGGCCCGAGCGTGGGCTGGGGGTGGGGTAAGTGACCTGGAGCTGGAGGGCGCCGTCGGAGAGGAAGAAGAGCGGGGTGGGCGCGGCGGCGAGGTCGCTCGGCAGTGACGTGCGGAGCTGGAAGCGGCGTTGTGCCGGACCGGTGCCCCAGGTCCATTCGTCGAGGTGGTCTGTGCCGTCGCGGAGATGGCGGTGGTCAGGGAGTTCGGAGATGGGGCCGCCGCGGCGGGAGAGCAGGTTGGCCTCGAGCAATTCGGCGTCGAGGCGGCGGTAGAGGGTATTGGTGGGCGGGTTGTTGGTGAGGCGGAGGTTGGCGGTCTGGAAGGTCCAGGAGGACTTGAGCCGGTGGTGGGCGAAGACGTCACCGTACTCGCCCTGGAAGACGACCCAGCGGTTGGTTTCGTTGAGCAGCCAGGCGGGGCGGTTGGGGGCAGGTTTCAGGCGGGGCACCTCACGGATCTGCCGCACTTCGAGCGTGGCGTCGGGCGCGACTTGCTTGTATTCGAAGTTGAGGGTGAGTTCGGACTTGGCGGGGAATTCGGCTTCGTAGGCACGGGCGGCCTGGTCGAGCAGGCGGACCAGCTTCACATAACCGGCGGGCCAGGCGAAGACGGTGGCGCCGAGGGGCAGGAGGCTGGACTGGCGGGCGAGGGTGGGCCAGGGGTCGGTGGAGCCCCAGAGGCTGGCGCGGACGTCCTCGGGGAGGGCGTTGGGTTCGGGGTTGGTGACGGGCAGGGCACCGGTCTGGGTGACGAGTTGCCAATCGACCCAGCGTTCGTTGGGTTGGGTACCGCGGCGGATGGCGGCGGTGGCGACGCCGTTGGCGAGCTCGGTGGGGTCGGGCGTCGAGTAGTGGACGAGGACAGCCATGCCGACGGGGGATTCGTCGACGCCGTGGCGGAGGCGTTCGAGGCAGGCGAGGTCGTTGTAGAAGCTGGCGAAGACGCGGCGGAGGGCGCGGAAAACGCCGCGTTCGTTGGGTTCGGTGGGATCGCAGGCGCTGGGGCCGTCGCGGTCGGCGTCGAGATCATCGGCGAGGCAGCCGCTGTAGCTGTCGTAGAGGCCGGCGCCGCTGAACTGTTCGCTGTCCTCGACGTTGGTGGAGCTGCGGAAGCGGAGGTTGCGGTGGAGATTGAAGCCGACGGTCTGGAGGATTTCGAGGATGGCTGCTTTCTGCGATGGGCTGAAGTCCGCGGTGTTGCGGATGAGCTCGCGGAGGCGGGCGAGCCAGTTCTGCAAGTCGGCCATGTCAGGTGGCCAGGTGACACCGTCGAGTTCGGCGTGGATGGTGGCGCGGAGGGTTTGGCCGCCGGGCAGGGTCTGGTCGAGATAGGCGTCCCAGAGATCGAAAGGTAAAGGCGAGGGCAGGGGAGGAGTTGGTGGGGATCGAGCGGCGGAGGAGACCGAAGTTGGCGGCCTTGCCCCCGACGTAGCGGATGTCGGCGGGGCGGAGGCCATCGGCGGGCAGGCTGAGGGTGCCGAGCGTTGCCTTGGGGGTGAGTTCGAGGGGTGGGGGCACCTTCAGGGCGAGGATCTCGTCGCGTGTGGGTGCGGTGAGCTGGCCCTCGAGATTGACGGCTTTGACGGTGCAGGCGCCGAAGTTGAGGGTGGCACGCAGGGCGATTTCCTGGCCCATCCAAGCGCTCACCTCTTCGCGGGCCTCGGGGGCGGAGAAGAAGACGAACGGGATGCCGAAGGACTGGGCGAGCAGCGCGACATGCGAGTTGGGGGTGGCGGGAGCGAGGGTGATCAGGCCGGCGAGGGAGGCACCTCGGCCGGCACGTGGTCGGTGAGGAGGATGTCCTGCGGGCGCAGTCGGCCGTCGGCGTAAGCGGTGCGGATCTCGCCAGCGGGCACCCAGACGAGCCGGCCGATGGCCCAACCGGAGGCGTAGCATTCGTCGGCGGTGACCCAGCGGGCAGCGGACGCGACGGTGATGCCGCGGGTGGCGAAGTAATCGCGGTGAGTGTCGGCGACGGCTTGTTGTTCGAAGGTCGGGAAGTAGAAGAAGGACGCGGGGGTGCGGGGCTCGATCACGGCGCGGACCTGTTCGAACCAGGCGGCGATGTCCTCGCGCGGGTAGGGATCCTGGCCGACGAACTGGATGCCGATTTCCTGCAGTTGGTCGGAAGGGGCGAAGAGGACGGCGCCCAGCAGGACCTGCTGTGGGTCGCGGTGCAACGACACGACGTCGAACTCGGCGCGCGAGAAGCCGCGGAAGGCCGGCAACCGTTCGACGGCGAAGTCGTAGTGGAACGGGTACTTGGTGCTGTCCTGGAAACAGACGCGATGCGGTTCGGTCTTGAGGATGGCGAACTTGAGCCACCTCGGCTCGTAGCGGTCCCAGCCGGGCGGGGGAGAGAGGAGGGGGTCATCCGGAAAGACGGCGTGGTTCTTCCAGTCATCCGCGCTGGTGCGGGGGAGATGAGGGTGCGGTAGAAGTGCTGGCCGCCGGGAGCGCGCAGGTCGGGGAACTGGTGAAATGCGCCGTGCAGGCGGGCCAACTCGGACCATTGGATGAGGTCGGGCGATCCTTCGAGGCGGGCGAGGGCGAGGGGCGTGTTGGTTTGGGTCAGGCGGGGACGGCCGAAGGGGTCGAAGCCCTCGAGGCGGAGGGGGCGCGGGGTTCGGCGGCGAGGCTGGAGAAGCCGGCGAGGCTCCCGCCGAGGATCGCGGCGACGATGCTTCCGAGCATGGCTTGGAATTAGCAGAACCCACGCCAATCGTCACGTCGTCTTTCGCACCGCGCCATCGGGCTGCCGTTCGAGAACCACGGGGAAGACGTCCTGCTGGAAGCAGAAAGCCACGTCTGCGTGCAACTCGCTGTGGGCCAGAAGCCGGCGGCCGTTGCGTGAGTGGCGGGCGGCCTCCGGGAGTCGGGAGATGAATGGTTGGTAGAGGTGGCGGGCGATGTGTGCCGAGTCGGTGGCTGCGCGGTCGCCGTAGGCGGGCCACAAGGCATGGGCGAGGGCACCGGCGGCCAGGGTGTCTTCGAAGGCGGTCTGGTCGAGGGTGCCGCTGCCCACCAAGAGCAGGTGGTCGGGGGGATGCCGTTCGAGATGGCGCGTCACGGCGCCCAAGTTCAGGAAGGCGGCGGGCAAGACCCGGAAGGCGCCGGCGGCGGCACAGGTGCGCAGGGCGCGGGTGCCGTTGGTGGTGGTCATGACCAGGTCCTTCCCGGCGACCCGCTCCGGGGTGAACTCACGAGGCGAATTGCCGAGGTCGAACTCGCGGCCCCCGGTCAAGGCGGCGGGGATGCGAAGGCCCTCGCGTTCGCCGGCCAGGAGGACATCGGGATGGGTGCGGTGCCAGGCGATGGCTTCGGCGATGTCGGTGACGGGACGGACGGAGCGGGCGCCGTGGGCGAGGGCGGTGACCATGGTGCTGGTGGCGCGGAGGATGTCGAACACCACACAGACGGTCTGCCGGAGGTCACGCGTTTGGAGCGCAGCCAACTCCGCGGGGGCAAAGAGGACTTCCAGCGAACGTTGCACGGAGGGCGAGACTGCGGGGAGGGGGCGGGGGGACAACCAGAATTCTCGCTCCTGCTCTTGCTCTTGCTCGGTGCCGGAAATGGATTGCGTTTGGGCCGCGGCGGTCTTGGATGGCGGCGAACCGGTGGCGTCGGGGCGCGCCTTGTCGTGAGGCGAGCGGGTGGGGCGGGGCGCTGGTGGATGCAGGACGCGGGCTATGACCTGGCTCCAATGGGCGGAAGCCCTCAGCTACATCGTGACGATCTTCGGCCTGCCGATGGCCATTCTGGTGTTCATGTATGAGCAACGGCGGCAGCGGCAGAACGAGGAAGAGGAGCTGTATCAGCGGTTGTCGGACGAGTACACGAACTTCCTGAAGCTGGTGTTGACCAACCCCGACCTGCAATTGTTGCGGAAGGGGGCGCCCGACCAACCGCTCACGGACGAGCAACAGGAACGGAAGCTGGCGATCTTCAACATCCTGGTCTCGTTGTTTGAGCGGGCCTACATCCTGGTGTACGCCGAGCGCATGGACCGGCAGACGCAGCGGTTGTGGCGTTCGTGGGAGGATTACATGCGCGAGTGGTGTCAACGGCGCGATTTCCGCGAGGCCTTGCCGGAATTGCTGCAGGGCGAGGATGAGGACTTCCGCGCGCACATCCAGGGCATGGCGGCGGCCGAGGCGGGGAGGGGGCGGTGAGGACGCGGCCGCGGGTGAAGCCGGGTGGGGGCGGGTGCGTCCAAGCCAACATGTTGCGAAACGAGTTCCCCGCACGGCCGCGGTGGGTTGGCCGGCGACTGATGGGCCACCGGGCGGTGTTGGTGGCGACCCTGGCATATGGGATGGCGATGGTGGGGCGGCCGGATTTCTACGTGGCACCGGGAGGGTCTGACGGGCATCCCGGCACCGAAGCGAAGCCTTTTGCGACGCTGGAAGCTGCCCGGGACGCGGTGCGGGGTTTGCAGCGGAGTGGGACGACGGCGCCGGCGGGAGGGGTGACCGTGTGGTTGCGGGGTGGGGATTTCGTGCGGCACGAGGCGCTCGAGTTAAACTCGGCGGACAGCGGGACGGCCGAGGCGCCTGTGGTCTGGCGGCCTTACCCCGGAGAGCGGCCGCGCCTGCTGGGCGGGCGAGTGTTGAGCGGGTTCGGGCCGGTGACCGATCCGGCGGTGCGGGAGCGTCTGAGCGAGTCGGCGCGGGAGCGGGTGCGGATGCTCGACCTCGCGTCGGTGGGTCTGACCAACTTCGGCGCGATGAAGTCGCGAGGGTTTGGACGGCCGCTCACCCCGGCCCATCATGAGCTTTTCTACGCCGGCCGGCCGTTGACGCTCGCACGATGGCCTGACGAGGGGACCTTTGCGACGATCGCCGGGTTTCCGGCCGGGACGGCGCGCGGGGACGATCACGGCGGGCAGCTCGGCGGCCTGGAGGCCGGGTTCCATTATGAGGGGGATCGGCCGCGCGGTTGGCGGGACACGCGCGATCTATGGGTGCATGGGTATTGGGCGTGGGACTGGGCGAACTCGTACGAGCAGGTGGCCACGTTGGACTTGGAGGAACGCCGGCTGATCACGGCGCCGCCGCACGGGCTCTACGGGTTCCGCAAAGGGCAGCGGTTCTACTTCCTCAACGTGCTCGAGGAACTCGACCGGCCGGGCGAGTGGTTCCTGGACCGCCCCACCGGGCGGCTGTATCTCTGGCCGCCGGAAGAGGCGATGGGAAGCGACGGGTCGCCGCCCGAGGTTCTGCTCTCGGTCTGCGAAGCACCGCTGCTCCGGATGGTCGACGTGTCGCACGTGACGGTGCAAGGTCTCGTCTTCGAGGCGACGCGAGGCAGCGGGATTGAGATCCGCGGGGGTGCCAGCAACCGGGTGGCGGGATGCGTGATTCGCAACGTGGGGAACTATGGCATCCGGATTCAAGGCGGGGTGGGGCACGGCGTGCGCTCTTGTGATGTGTGGGATACGGGTGACGGCGGCGTGGACTTGAGCGGGGGGACCGGCAGACGCTGACGCCGGCCGGGCACTTCGTGGAGAACTGTCACTTCCAGCGCCAGGGACGCTGGTCCAAGTGTTACGTGCCGGCGATCCACATGGTGGGGGGTGGGGCTGCGCGCTTCGAACAATTGGATCCACGACCACCCGCACTGCGCGATCCTGTATGGGGGCAACGACCACCTCATCGAGCGTAACGAGATTCACCACATTGCGCTGGAGACCGGCGATGTGGGCGCGATCTACACCGGCCGGGACTACACGTATCGGGGCAACCGGATCCGGCACAACTTCATCCATCACACGGGGGGTGGGGCTGGGCTCGATGGGGGCGTACATGGATGATTGTGTGAGCGGCACGGAGATCACCGGCAACATCTTCTATCGGGTCCAGCGCGCGGCCTTTCTGGGGGGGCGGGATCATCTCGTGGTGAACAACATCTTTGTGGACTGCGACCCTGCGGTGGAAGTGGACGGGCGCGGGTTGGACAGCTCGCCGGTCTGGCGGGGATGGTGCATGACACGATGCGCCAGCGCCTGGCGGAGGTCCCGCTGACCCTGTATCGGGAGCGCTATCCGGCGTTGAAGTCGCTGGATGCCTGGTACGGTCCGCCCGGAGGGCCGGCGCTCACGGGGGACGCCTTCCGGGGGGTGCCGCCGGAGGACAACGTCGTGGCACGGAATGTGTGCGTCGGAAAATGGTTGCACCTTGACTGGCACGCGAAGCCGGAGCATGTCCGGGTGGAGAACAACCTGACGAACGCAGTGGCGAGCTTCCGGCGCGCCCCGGGGGATCCGCCGAAGGCGGCGGACTTCGATCTGGCGGCGGATTCGCCGGCATGGGCGCTGGGTTTCGAGCGGATCCCGACCGACGCGATCGGGCTGCAGCCGGACGAACTGCGGGAGAATCTCGCGCGCACCCGACGCCCATGAGGACGGACGCCGCTGCCACGCCGGCGGGGGCGGGCCGACGCCCGTGGCGGGGTCGGTGCTGTATCCGCTGGACGCCTTCTACGCGCGTGAACGCCGGGCGTTGCCGCGGATTGATGTGCTGCCGGGGGCGCCGTGCCGGAACCCTACCGAAGCCTGCTGGTACATGACCGGGACATGACGCCCACGCTCGAGGCGCACTATGGGTGCGAGATCCACATCGAGGTCTGGGGACGGGAGCGTCGGGGCGAGGCCTATTATCGCGAGGTGGTGCTGCGGCTGGACCACGATCAACGGCCGGTCGAGTTCGGGGCGAACCACGTGCATCTGGCGCGCTTTGATCCCGAAGTGAGGCGCCTGATCCTCGACGAGTACCTGCCGCTGGGGCACATCCTGAAGATGCGCGGCGTGCCCCACGTCGGCCGCCCGCTCGCCTACTTGCGGATCGAATCGGACGATCTGATCAACCGCGCGTTCCGGTTGCGGGGTCGGCACACCCTCTATGGCCGGCGGAACACGCTGCGGGACTTGTCGGGGCGGCCGCTTTCCGACATCATTGAAATCCTGCCGCCGGTCGATGGAACGAACCTGCGGAACCTCTGAGCCTATGAATCGTGCTGGAATGGCCGGTCGAAACCTCGTGCGGCGGACGGGAGCGTGGCTGGGGCTGGGCGTTGCCGTGGGCGCCCTGGGTGTCCTGGCCGCGCCGGCTGCTCTTGAAGTAGGTCTCGCGGTGCGCGACGTCTCGCCGGAACTGCCCATCCGGCTGGCCGGGTATGCCGGGCGACAGCAGGCTGCGGATCGTGCCGAGCACCCCTTGCTGGTGCAGGCCCTCGCGTTGCGGAATCCGACGGGCGAACGATTTGTGTTCGTGGCGCTGGACAACTGCGAAGTGAGTGGCGGGTTCATGGCGCCGGTGTTGCAGCAGTGTCTCGAACGCTACCAGTTGCCGCGCGGGGCGGTGGCGGTCGTATCGAGTCACACCCACTCCGCGCCGGTGTTGGAGAGCACGCTGACGGACATGACCCAGCCGACGACGCCGGAGCGTGAGCAGATCGTCCGCTACAGCCGGCGACTGCAGCACGAATTGGTCGCTGTGGTGGGGGCGGCACTCGAGACGTTCGAGCCGGCGACGCTCGAGCACGGGGTGGGCCGTGCCACCTTCGGGATGAACCGCCGGGTCTATCGGGGGATCAGGTGGTGTTCGGCGACAACCCGGACGGGCCGGTGGACTGGGACGTGCCGGTGCTGCGCATCCGACGACCCGACGGCACGGTACGGGCGATTGTGTTTGGCTACGCCTGTCACGGCACGAGTGTGCGCGGGGGAGACGACTGGTATGTGGTCTCAGGGGGAGTACATGGCCTACGCGCGACAGCATCTCGAGGCGATGCATCCGGGGCGATGGCGTTGTACCTGACCGGGATGGGGGCGGACATCGATCCAGCGCCGCGCGGTCGGTTGTTGGACGCGCGTCGCCACGGCTTGCAATTGGCTGGAGCGGTGCTTGGGGTGCTGGACCGCCCCATGCGACCGGTGCGCGGCGGTTTTCGGATGGGCTACGACGAAGTGGACTTGCCGTTCGTACCGGCGCCGGGTCGCGACCGCCTGGAGCAGGATGCGCGCAGTGCCGACCTCCATGTGCGACAGCGGGCGGAGGCGTACTTGAAGCGGATGGACGCCGGGCAACCGGTGCCGCGCTCGGTGCGGTTGCCGGTGGCGGTGGTTCGGGTGGGTGAGGATCTGACGTTTCTGCTGGCGGGGGGCGAGGTGGTGGTGGATTACGCGCGCCGGTGGAAGCGGTTGCTGGCGGAGGACCATCCCTGGCCGGTGGGCTACGCCTACGAAGTGCCCTGCTACATCCCGTCGGTGCGGTTGATCAAGGAAGGCGGGTACGAGGCTGACTCCTCCTTCATCTACTACGGCTTCTACGGGCCTTTCGATGCGGGCATCGAGGATCGCCTGGTGGACCGGGTGAGCGCCCTGGTGAACGGGCTCCGGGGTCCCTGAGGTGGTGGCCGGACGGCGCTTCGATGCTTTACAGTCCGCGTCGTTCCGGCGCAAATAGTCGACCCATGCTCCGAACCAAGCTGGAAAGCCGCCTTGAATCGGTGTCGGCGGCCACCACCACTGCCGGTTTCTCGCTGGCCAGCGTCGAGCGCGCGATAGAACGCGCGCAGGCCAATCTGTTCCACCTGCAGCATCCGGAGGGTTACTGGGTGGGGGAACTGTTGGTGGACTGCACGATCCTGTGTGATCTGCTGATTTTCCGGCACTGGGATCGCTCGGTGAATGTCGAGTGGGAACGCAAGGCGGTGCGCCAGATCTTCGCACTGCAGACCTCGGAAGGCGGCTGGAACCTCTACCACGGCGGGCCCGCCGAAGTGAATGCCACCATCAAGGCGTATCTGGCCTTGAAGCTTGCGGGCGTACCGGTGACCGACCCCGGATGCTGCGGGCGCGCGCGGTCGCCCTGAGCCTCGGTGGCGTGCCGCGGATGAACACGTTCTCGAAGCTCCAGCTTGCGCTGGTGGGTTTGTATCCGTGGAAGTACGTCCCCACCATCCCGTGCGAGGTTCTGCTCATCGGGAAGTGGTTTCACGTGAATTTCTGGGACATGAGCAACTGGAGCCGGGCGATGCTCGTGCCGCTGGCGATCATCAACCATTTCCGCCCGACCCGCGACGTGGGGGTGGATCTGAACGAACTCTTTCCGGAAGGCTATCACGAGCGCGACCTGCGGCTGCCCCGGGATCCCTGGCCGTTCACCTGGCGTAATTTCTTCCTGGCGTTGGACAAGCTGCACAAGTTTGCGGATCTGTGGGCGCGGGCGGGCATCCACCCTTTCCGCCGGCGTGCGCTGAGGAAGGCGGAGGCGTGGATCCGGGAGCGCATGGAGGGTTCGGACGGCTTGGCGGCCATCTTTCCGGGCATCTTGAACTCGCTCACGGCCTTCAAGGCCTTGGGCTATTCGAACGACCATCCGGCGGTGGTGGAGTGTGAGCAGTTGCTGAAGAAGCACGAGCACGAGAAGGACGGCCGGGTCTGGCTCGAGCCGTGTCTCTCGCCCGTCTGGGATACGGCCATTGTGGCCATTGCGCTGCGGGAGTCGGGTGTGCCGGCGGATCATCCCCTGCTCAAGAAGGCCACGGAGTGGCTGATCAACAAGGAAATCCGTTTTCGCGGCGACTGGCACCACAAGAACCCGGCGGACGTTGAACCGAGCGGCTGGGTGTTCGAGTTCGAGAACAAGTGGAATCCGGACGTGGACGACACGGCCATGGTGTTGCTGGCGTTGCGGCAGACGCCCACGGACCGGCCGGAGGTGCGCGATGCCGCCTATCGTCGGGGCCTGAACTGGATGATGACTTTCCAGTGCAAGGACGGAGGCTGGGCGGCCTTCGACAAGGACTGCACGAACAACATCCTCGAGAAAGTGCCGTTCGCAGATCACAACGCCATGCTGGATCCGGAGTGCGCGGACATCACGGCCCGGATTCTCGAGGTGTTGGGTCACGAGAAGTACCCGTTGGACCATCCCCAGGTGCTCAAGGCCCTCGATTACCTCCGGCGCACGCAGGAAGCGGACGGTTCCTGGTATGGCCGGTGGGGCGTCAACTACATCTACGGCACGTGGCAGGTGCTGCGCGGCCTCCACATTCTCGGGGTGGACATGCGTGAACCCTGGCTCCAGAAGGCCGGTGCCTGGCTTGAGAGTGTTCAGCACACCGACGGCGGTTGGGGGGAACGGTGCGACACCTATGAGGACCCGGTCTTCAAGGGGCGCGGCCCCAGCACGGCCTCACAAACCGCCTGGGCGGTCATGGGCCTGTGCACGTTGGGCGATCCGCAACGGCCGAGTCTCCTCCGGGGCCTCGAGTACCTGACGCGAACGCAGAACCCGGACGGCTCGTGGTCCGAAGACGAAACCACCGGCACGGGTTTCCCGAAAGTCTACTATCTCAAGTACGACATGTACCGGAACAGTTGGCCCCTGTTGGCCCTGGCCACCTACCGTCAGCTCCTGGCCGCCACCGGGCATCCGGTCGATGGGGTGGAGCGAAAGGGTGTGTACCCGGCGGTCGCGGCGGAGATGGCGCGGCTGGGCTGACCGGGTCGGCGATGTGCGTTCCGAAAAGGGCCTCGACGGAGCGAGAGGCCGGCGGCAGGCTGCATGGCACGATGTTCCGCCAACTCACCGCCTGTCTTTGCGGCCTGGGCACTTGGCTGGCCCTCGGGGCCGAAACCGACGCCCCGCGCACGGTTGCCCCGCTGGAACGTGCGCATGCCCACAACGATTACGAGCATGCCCGGCCCCTGCTCGACGCGCTGGACCAGGGGTTCGGCAGCGTGGAAGCGGACATCTTCCTGGTGGAGGGACGGTTGCTCGTCGCGCATGATCGTGGTCAGGTCCGGCCCGAGCGCACCCTTGAGACGTTGTACTTGGATCCGCTGAGCGAGCGCGTCCGGGCGAACGGCGGCCGGGTGTTTCGGGAGGGGCCCACGTTTTGGCTTCTGATCGATTTCAAGTCCGAGGGAGTCGCCACGTGGCGCGTGCTCGAAGCGCTGCTCGAACGTTACCGCTCCATGCTGACGGTATTCGAGGCGGACGCCACGCACACGAACGCGGTGACGGTGGTGATCAGCGGCAACGCCCCGCGTGAAGCCCTGCTGGCCGGGGGGAAGCGGCTGGCGGCGCTGGACGGGCGGGTACCGGATCTGGACGACAACCCCAGCCGGCATCGCGTACCGTGGGTCAGCGCGAGTTGGTCGAGTCAGTTCCAGTGGCGGGGGAGGGTGCCCCGCCGGCGGGCGAGGCCACCAAGCTGCGTGGCTTGGTGGAACGGGCGCATGCCCAGGGACGGCGGATACGGTTTTGGGGAACCCCGGACGTCGAGGGCGTGTGGCAGGCCCAGTGGGTGGCGGGCGTGGATTGGATCAACACGGACCGTCTGGCTGCGCTGGCCGGGTTCATTCGTTCGCAGCGGGGGAGACTTGACGTCCAGCCCGGGGAAGTCCGGTGATCCTTGTCATCAGCGCTTCGCGGGTCGTGCAGCGCGACGGTGTGGGGCGAGCGCGCTGCCTCTCCGTCATGGGCCACCACTCCCATGTCCGGGAAGGGGTGGTGATGCGGTTTCCGTCAGCGTGCCATCCCGGAGTTCGAGTTGTCGCTCCGCGGCCAGGCTGAGTCTTGGGTTGTGGGTGACCACCAAGATCGTGAGTCCTTGGGCATGCAGGTCCTGGAAGAGGGTGATGATGCTTTCGCCGGTGGCGGAGTCCAGGTTTCCGGTGGGCTCATCCGCCAGCAAGAGCGTCGGCTCGTTCACGAGCGCTCGCGCGATGGCCACCCGCTGCATCTCCCTCCCGACAACTCATGGGGCCGATGTTTGGCGCGGTGGCGCAGGCCGACCCGCTCGAGCAACGCCGGCACGCGCTCACCGGGCCGGCGGCGGGAAAAGAGCAACGGCAACGCGACGTTCTCGGCGACGGTCAGCGTGGGGACGAGCCCAAAGTGCTGGAAGACAAAGCCGACCACTTGCCGCCGGTATCGCGTGCGTTGGGCTTCGCTGAAGCCTTGCACCTCCTGGCCGGCAATCTCCAGCGTGCCGCTGGTGGGTGCATCCATGCAACCGAGCAGGTTCAGCAACGTGGTCTTGCCCGCTCCCGAGGGCCCCACGGTGGCGATGAATTCTCCGCGCCGGACTTCGAACGTCACCGCATCGAGCGCGCGAATCGCCTCCGCGCCCCGCCAATAGATCCTGCTCAGCTTTCGCGCGGCGATCAGGACGCCGCCAGACTGGTGCCCTCCACTCATGCGCATCCGCCCCGGCTGCGCATGGCGTTGACGGGTGGCAGGGTTGCCGCCCGCCACGCCGGCAGCAGGCCCGCCGCCGTCCCGACGGCCAGCGCGATGGCCAGGCAACCGCCCGCAATGCTCCACTGCCACTCGAGCAGCCGTGCGTCGGGGACGAACGGCAACCGCGTTCGCAGCCAACTCTCAAGCGCTCCCATGACCAGCCAGGCGCCCACCATCCCCAGCCCCGCGCCCACGACACACGTCTGTTGGGTCTCCAGCCAGAACAGCCGGAAGATGTCCCACCGTGACGCGCCCAGCCCCCGCATCACGCCGATTTCCCGGATCCGCTCGGCCACCGCGATCAACAGCGAGGCACTCACGCCCGCCGCGGCGGCCAGCAATCCGACCAATGCGACGCACCCCAGAAACCAGCGCGTCGCGTCCACGAGCGACTGGATCGTGCGAAACAGATGGGCGAGCGGCACGATGTTCATCTGCATGCCGGCGTCGCATCCGCGCAAGGCCTCCACGACACTTTCCATGCGGGTGGGATCGGCAAGCCGAACGAGAATGTGCGTCAGCTCCTCGGGGTGCCGAAACAGGGTTTGGGCGTCAGCCAGCGTCAAGAAGATGAACCGGTCGTCGGGTCCCTGTGTCGCCTCGATCACGCCGCAGATCTGCCCTTGAGCCGGCTCGAGCCCCGGCAGGGCCACCTGCTGGCCAATGTCCCAACCCCGGCGCCGGGCGACCTCGGCGCCCACCAGCACCTCCCCGGAGGTTTGCGGGAAGCCCCCGGCAAACCTCCAGCCGGGTTTGAGCTGCAGAAAGTTCGTGTCCACTCCCAGGTACACCGTGTAACGCCCGGCCTGCTCGTACTGCGCGCCCATGAACACCGGCGCTGCCGTCGCCACCCCCGGCGTGGCCCGGACATCGTTCAGGTAGGCGGCCTTGAGGTGGCACGGCCAGTTCGCGCCGTGCAGCGCGAGGGAGGCAGCGTCATAAGGGCAACCCTTGGGCACCACCAACACATGTGCGCCAAGCCGCTCGATCTCGATGGCCAGACTCCGCCGGTAGCCGGCCTGGAAGGCGAGCAGACAGAAGCACGCCGCCACGGCCAGGCCCACCCCCGCCGCCGTCACCCCGGTCCGCAACGGGCGCCGCCACAAACCACTCCACGCAAGCCTCAGCCAGGTCATGGTCAGTCGCCTTTCAGTGCCGGCGCGGGTTGAACGCGCCCGGCGCGCCAGGCCGGGTAGAGGCCGGAGAGGAGCCCCATCACCAGGCTGATGACCACGGCCTGCCCGACCGCGCCGCCGGTGAGCACCCAGAATGTTCCCAAGGGGGCCAACGGCATGTAAGGCCGGATGAGCCCCTCGAGCGTGTGCCCGGACCCCGCCGCCAGGGGCAGTCCCACCGCGATCCCTGCGGCCGCCAGCAGCAGGGACTCGATGGTGACGAGCCCAAACAGGTGGTGTCGCGACGCGCCGAGCGCCCGCATCACGGCGAGTTCCTCGGCACGGTCCAACACGCCCGCCAGCATCGTGTTGAACAGGCCCAAGGCGCAGACCACCATCGCGAGCGTCGCGATGGCGATCAGCAAGACTCTGACCGATCCGACCAGATTGAGGAACACGCCCATCATCTCGGTGAGGGTGACGACCTGGGCGCCCGCGATCTGCTGCAGGCGTGCGGTGGCTTCGCGAAGTTGTCCCGGATCATGCAGCCGGATGGCGATGGCGGTCAGCCGGCCGGGCAGATCGAACATTTCTTGCGCGGTGAGCAGCGGCACAAAGAACAGGCTGTCGTCGCTGGTCCCGCTGCGTTCGAGGACCGCCGACACGCGCAGACTCCGGTTGGCAGCAGGGCAAAACAGTTGGTCCCCGGGCACCCGCAGTTCCGCCGCCGCCGCCTCGCTGCCGAGGATGACCGACTCGGGACCGGTGAACCAGGCCGCCCCCGACTTGACCCGCCACCAGGGTCTCAGCGCACGCCCGGATTCATCGAGTCCCACCCAGAGATCCACACGCCGGTCGTCGGGGTGGAGCGCCGCCGTCGTCAGGAGCGGCGCGGCAACCGCCACGGCCGGGTCGTTGCGGACCTCCGCCAGCGCCTGCTCGGGCAGGGTGTTGTCCAGGGCTCGACCGCGCATCACCCTCGCCGCGGCATCATAAGGACAGCCGAGCGGCACCAGCATCAGTTGGACCCCCATACCGTCGAGTTCGGCGCGAAGCGCACGTTCGTAGCCCGCGCCAAAACCGGAGAGGCAGACCAGCACCGCCACCGACACCGCCAGCGCGCCCACCATCAAACCGTGACGCAACCGTCGGCGAAGCAGATTCCGGAGAGCCAGCCACCCCAGGCTCATAGCGTGTCGTGATGTTCGTGCGCGCGGGGGGACGACGTCTCGCCGGCGGCCAGCAGGATCAGCAGGCTCCGGATCCCCTCCACGACCGCCTGGGCCGAGCTTCGGGCTCCGGCGGGCAGGCCCGCGCAATCCCCCGCGGCGTCCCAATCGCTACGGCGATCGCGGCCTTCGAACCGGTTCAACCAGCCGGCCTCTCCGAGAACGCTGGCGACTTCGGGCGGTTCGCGGTGACGCTGGATCTTGACACCGCGGACGCGCCCCTCCGGCGTCACCGCCAGGACCAGTTCGATGCCCCCGTGTTCCCCCTTCACCCGTCGCGTCAGGATCGTCCCGACCGGGTGGTTGTCGTGGAGCGCGCGGTGCACTTGAAGGGCGTTCTCCTCCGCCGTGGGCTGTCGGCCCAGCTCACGGGCCAGTTCCACCCGGCGTCCGCTCAGAATCAGAGTGCGGGTGTCGCGCCGGTTGGCCGCCGGGAAGAACCGGGCGAGGTCGGCCTCGGGGTCGCGCCAGGGACACAACAACCCCGCTTCGGTGATGCGGGAGGGCGGCTCGAAGGGTGCGGGGAGGTTCCGATGCCCGCGCAGGGACCACCACCAAACCGTCGCACCGGCGAGCACCACCAGGCTCACCGCGGCGAGCCGTGCTGTGGTTCCCGGCCCCATCAATAACGCAATCCCGTGGCCTCGATGATGGTCTCCTGGCCCTCGTGGCCGATCTTGCCGCCGACCGTGAGCAGGGTGTTCAGCGGAATGTCGGTCACCACGAAGCCCGCCGATTTCGTGTCGACCTTGATGATCCCCGTCTCGTCATCGAGGCGGAACCAGCACCCGGCGACGGGGCACTTCTCGATCATCCTCCCGCGGACCGTCAGCAGCGTTGGAGCGTCGCCGGCCTGCACCGCGAGAACCGTGTGCGGCTCGCCTCGGGGCGCCACGCCTCTGACCTTGCCGGTGGGCCGGCTGCACGCCGCAGCCAGGCCACACACCAGCACCAGCATCCACAAGATGCCTCGCATGGGAGTCGTTCAGGGAACCGGCCCGATCCCGGGTGCCGCCGGGGGCGCGCATTGCTCCTGAATCGTGCGCTCCGCCGTCGTCTGGGCGCGCCCATCGCAGAAGTAGGCCATCCGGATCGGCCGCTTGGTGGCGCCACGGAAATCATTGATCGCCAATGGTTGATGCCACGACCAGATCTCGGCGCCCATGAAGGTCTCCGAGGGGATCACAACGGCGGACTCCTTGCCCAGGCGCGTCATCACCACATTCAAGCAGTAGCTGCTCCCGTAGAAGTCGGCCATCCGCTTCGGCCGGGGATCGGCCAGGTGAAACGGGTCCGCCGTGACTTCCTCGGGAATCCCTTTGTCGCTCGGGCAGGCGAACAGGTTCGTCGTGCTGACGTACGGGAGTGCGTAGGGTCGCCAGTCCTCCGTCCGGCACGGTTTGCAGGGATAGGGCGGCCCCGCCTCCGGGTCCGGCATGCGTGGTGGGTAGCTCCCGTGGTGGTCACTGACGTACATCATCATGGCCAGGCCAAGCTGTTTGACACTCGAGAGGCATGCGGTCCGCTTGGCTTTCTCCTTCGCCTGGGCCAAGGCTGGCAGCAGCATGCCCGCCAGAATCGCGATGATCGCAATCACCACGAGCAACTCGATCAGGGTGAACCCGGACCGCTGGCGACCGGGGGCACGGAGGGCTCCCCCGGGCCGGCACACTCGCAAGGCCAGCTTCATTTTCATATGATGTCAACTAACTTATGGGAGGCCCCGTGTTCCGGCACCATTCCCGGGGTGAACTGGACAGGCGCAGGGGTGAGACGGTTCCCCGGGGGCACGGCGAAACCCGGGGTATGGACTTGCGGACGTTCAGGGCGGGACAACATTCTGCGCGTTATGACACGCATCCTGGTGCTGTATTACTCGATGTATGGCCACGTGGAGACGTTGGCCCAGGCGGTGGCTGAGGGCGCCCGTTCGGTGGACGGGGTCGAAGTGACCCTGAAACGGGTGCCCGAGACGATGCCGCCCGAGATTGCCCGACAACACGGAGCAAAGCTGGATCAGGAGGCCCCGGTGGCCTCCCCCAAGGAGTTGGGCGACTACGACGCCATCCTGTTCGGGTCGCCGACGCGGTTTGGGAACATGACGGCGCAGATGCGCAACTTCCTGGATCAGACGGGCAGCTTGTGGGTGAAGGGGCGTTGGTCGGGAAGGTGGGAAGCGTGTTCACCAGCACCGGGACCGGCGGAGGCAACGAGAGCACCATCATCAGCTTCGTCACCACGTTGATGCACCACGGGATGATCTATGTGGGGCTTCCCTACGCGTGTCCTGAGCTGGCCGATGTCAGCGAGGTGAAGGGGGCTCGCCGTGGGGCGCGGCCACGATTGCGGGTGCGGACGGTTCGCGGCAGCCAACGGCGAAGGAGTTGGCCCAGGCCCGTTACCAGGGCCGGCACGTGGCGACGATCGCGCGGAAGCTGTCGGCCTGAGGCGGGGAGTTTCACGCCTCCCCCTCTCCCCGTAGGCGCCGACGTCAGGAGGCGAAGTGTTCTGGAGAACTCGAGGCACCGCCTCCTGACGTCGGCGCCTACGGGTGGTTCAGGGGGTCACCGCAGGTGGGGGTATTGTCGCGGTTCCAGCGCCGGGCGACGCGTTCCTTGGCGCCGCGGTCTTGGTGGAGCTGGGCGGCCAGTTCGAGGCGCCGTTCGGCGGAGACGTGGCCGTCACAGAACAGGATGTTGGCGCGCCGGCTGTGGAGGTCGAGCGGCCACTGGCGCTCCTCGTACATCCCGATGAATCCGCTCCAGTCGGGGTCGCCGCGGCGTTTGAGGTCCCAGTTGCTGTCGCCGAGGGCGATCATCTCGGTGGGGTTGACGACGGCGGAGGGTTTGGTTTCGCCGTATTCGGGATCGCCTTTGTACACGCCGAGGCCCTGGTTGGGGACGAGCCCGGCGTAGGCGCCCCAGACGTTGTAGCCGTAGCTCATGAAGCTGCGGCCGCCGGGGACGAGCCGGACTTCGTCAGCCAGGTAGCCGTCGCCGGCGGGCAGGCCGCTGCCGAACTCGACCTTCCACTGGGCGGTGGCTGGGGCGGAAGGACACTTGAAGAGCTCGACGCTTCGTCCCATGGCGATGTGTTCGCGGAGTTGCGAGGGCCAGATCCAGGCCGAGTTCAAGCGGGGATCGATGCCGACGGGATAATGACCGTGGTCGTCGGCAAAGGTGTGGAGGGCGAGTCCCATCTGGCGGAGGTTGCTGAGGCACTTCACCCCTTGACCACGCGCCTTGGCCTTGGCCAGGGCGGGCAACAACAGGCCCGCGAGGATGGCGATGATCGCAATCACCACCAGGAGCTCGATCAGCGTGAACCCGCGGGGGCTGCGCGCCGGGGGGGAGCAGGGTGAGCGGGTGACGGGGCTGGACGCGGGCGACATGGAGGGAACGGTAGGCCCGGGATGGAGACTGTGCAACGGAGTACCGGGGATTGAACCGGTCGCGGTTTGAGCGGAAGCTGCCGGGCATGAACTGGCCCTCACCCTCCAGGACGGCGTGCGTCGTTCTCCTTGGCCTGACGGGAGTGCTGCAGGCGGGCGCTGCTTCCCTCCACCTGATCGTCCAAGATGCCCAGACCCGCGAGATCGTGCCTGGTCGCATTCACCTGCTCGACTCCACCGGCAAGCCGGTGCGTCCGCCTGGCGTGCCCTTCTGGCACGACCATTTTGTCTGTGCCGGCGAGGTGACGCTGGAGATCGACCCGGGTCGGTACCGATACACCATTGAGCGCGGGCCGGAGTGGACGATGGCGCAGGGGGAGTTCGTGGTGCGGGAAGGAGGCGACGCGGTGTCCATGCATTCGATCACCCGCCTGGTTGACCTGGCGCGGGAGGGGTGGTGGTCCGGGGATCTGCATGTGCATCGGCCGCCGGGAGAGATCAAACTGCTGCTGCGGGCGGAGGACCTGCATGTCGCGCCCGTGATCACGTGGTGGAACAGCCGGGGACCGTGGGCAACCGCACCGCTCCCGGCCCAACCGCTGGTGCGGTTCGACGGGGACCGCTTCTACCATCTGCTGGCGGGTGAGGACGAGCGGGGCGGAGGTGCGCTGCTCTATCTCGGATTGGACAAGCCCCTGCCGCTGGATGGCGCCCAGCGCGAGTACCCCGCGAGCACGACCTTCCTCCGCCAGGTAAGGCAGGCCGGGTCGGCCGTAGGGGAGGGTCAGGCGCCGGTCTGGGTGGAGATCGAGAAGCCCTTCTGGTGGGACACACCGGTGTGGCTGGCCAGCGGCGCGGTGGATTCAGTGGGCCTTGCGCACAACCACCTGCAGCGGGGCGGTGTGCTGGACAACGAAGCCTGGGGCCGGCCGCGCGATCTTGAACGGTATCCCGGTCCGCACGGCAACGGCCGGTACACGCAGGACCTTTACTACCAGATTCTCAACTGTGGCTTTCGCCTGCCGCCGGGTGCCGGCAGTGCCTCGGGTGTCCTGCCCAACCCCGTCGGGTACAATCGCGCTTACGTCCGCGTGGAAGGGAGTTGACGTGGGAGAAGTGGTGGGCGGGACTGCGGGCTGGCCGGGTGTTTGTGTCGAACGGACCGTTGCTGCGGGCACGTGCCAACGGTCAGTGGCCCGGGCACGTGTTCCGGAGCAACGGACCGCTCACCGTGCGGATCGAGGCGGCGTTGGATTCCCGGGACCCGATCGCGGCTGTGGAGTTGGTCCGGAACGGGCGCGTCGAGGCGATCACGTTGCCCCACGAGACCACGGTACGGGAGAGCGGGTGGTTCTTGGTTCGGGCCATTGCCGATGTGTCGCATACGTTCCGGTTTGCTTCGACGGGTCCGTGGTATGTCGAGATCGGGGAGAGGCCCCGTCCGGTGCGGCGCGAGGCCGCGGAGGCGCTCCTGGAGTGGACCCGGGAAAGGAAGGAGCGGGTCACGGCCGCGCTGACGAATGCAGTCGAACGCGCGGAGGCGTTGGCGCCGGTGCTCGAGGCGGAGCGGTTCTGGGAAGCCAAAGTGGCCGGGGCGGTGCGGCGTGTGCCGGTGACTGGTCGCGTCGTGGACGAAGCGACGGGCGAACCCGTTCCGTGTCGGCTTTACCTGCAGGCCGCGGACGGGCGGTGGTTCCACCCGGAGTCGGTGTCCGCCGCGGGGTCGGCGATCCGCTACGAGCGCCAGAACTGGGTGAACCGGGAGGCGGTCGAGTACCACACCACGCTCTCGGCGCATCCGTTCCGGATCGAGCTGGAACCGGGGCGCTACACCGTCACCGTGGAGCGTGGCAAGGAGTATCGGGCGCTGACCCGGGAATTCGCGGTGGGTCTGGAGCCGGTGGAGCTGCACCTGCCGTTGCGTCGTTGGGTGAACCTGGCGGCGCGGGGCTGGTACTCGGGCGACACGCATGTACACCGGTCGCTGGCGGAGTTGCCGAACGTGATGCTGGCCGAGGACCTGAACGTCGCGTTCCCGCTGACCTACTGGGTGACCCAAGGGTTCGCACCGCCCACGCAGGGCGACAGGAACACGCCGGCGGGCGAGCGGGCCGGCGTGATCGAGGTGGATGCCACGCATGTGATCTGGCCACGCAACACCGAGTGGGAGATTTTCACCCTCGGCGAGCGGCGCCACACTTTGGGGGCGGTGTTTGCCCTGGGCCACCGGGCTCCGTTCACAGGGCGCTCCGCCGGTGGGGGCCATCGCCGTGGCGGCGCGGACGGAGGGGGCGTTGCTTGACCTGGACAAGCATGACTGGCCGTGGTCGATGGCCCTGGTGCCGGTGATGGGCGTGGATTTGTTCGAGCTGGCCAACAACCATCATTGGCGCACCACGTTCGCTCTCACCAACTGGAGCACGCCCGCGCCCGCCTGGATGAACCTGCCGAACCAGGGACGGAACGGCAACGAACGTGACTGGACCCTGTACGGCTTTCAGAACTACTACGCGCTGCTGAACTGCGGGTTCCGGTTGCGACCCACGGCGGGCACGGCGAGCGGCGTTCACCCGGTTCCCCTGGGCTTCAGCCGGGTGTACGTGCACCTGCCGGACGGGTTCCGCTACGACGACTGGATCGAGGGCCTGGATGCGGGCCGGAGCTTCGTCACCACAGGCCCCATGCTGTTCGCGACGGTCAACGGTCACCCGCCCGGCTATCGGACGGAATCGACCGCCGGATCACGAGCGGCTTTGCGCGTGGCCGGCGAGGTGCTGAGTGAGCGGCCGCTCGAGGCCATCGAGTTGGTGGTGAACGGGGAAGTCGTTCGGCGCCTTGAGCCCCACGCCGTGATCGATGCGCACGGCGCGTGGGACAGCCGCTTCGAAGAGGTCTGGTCCGGCGAAGGTTCAGCATGGGTGGCCGTCCGTTGCTGGGAACCGCGGGAGCAGGGTCGCGTCCGCTTTGCTCATACGGCTCCGTGGTTTTTCGACGTGGCGGGAGCGCCCGTTCGTCCGCGGCGGACCGAGGTGGAGTTTCTGGTTCAGCGGGTGCGGGACGAGATCGAGCGGAGCGCCGGGGTGTTGCCGGCCGAGGCGCTGGCCGAGTACCGCCAGGCGCTCATCGCGTACGAGGGACTGTTGAGGCGTGCTGTTCCCTGACCGGCTCGGGATCGTTTGCGTTGTGGGGGCTGGGGCCGTGCCTTCCCGGTTGACATCGCCGCGTGCTCTGCCCAGGTTTCATCGTCTGCCACAACCAAGACTAACCATGAAACCCACCTCCATCAGACTGTCGGGCTTCGCGTTGCTCACTGCAGCGTGGATGTCGTTCGTGCCGACGGCTTCGGCCGCCAGTCCCCTCGTCGCGTTCGAATTCGACGAAGGGAGTGGTACGCGGGTGACCGACAGCGTCAACAGCCTTTCGGGGGCCCTGGCAATCCCGCCAATCCTCCAGTCTTCGTGACCGACGCGCCTTCGGGCAAGCCCGGTGACACGGCCGTGTCCTTTGAGACCGGCCAGTACTTCACCGTGGACGACCCGGACACGCGCGTGCAGCTCGATCCCGCCAACCCTGCGTTCACCCTGCAGGCGTGGGTGAAGTTCGCCGGGTTCCCCGCCGGCCGGATGGTGTTTTTTTACAGCAACGGACCGGGCGGTGCCATCTCGTTCTCGGTGAACAACAACCGGACCGTCTTTGTGACGACACTGGGCATCGCGGACGTGCCTTCGCAAGCGGCGATTCCGGACGACGACGCGTGGCACCATATCGCGGTGGTGCATGAGCCCGGCTTGGAACTCCGGTTCTATGTGGACGGTGTTCTCGGTGACACCGTGCCTTACACAGGTGGCGTGAACTTCACCCGTACCCAGAAGCTGTTCAGCATCGGGGCGGAGTGGAACGGGGCGCTGCAATACGTCGGTTCGGTCGACCGCCTCAAGGTCCACAGCGGCATGCTCAAGCCGGAGGAGTTGGATGCTCAGGCAGCCCCGCCCACGCCCCTGGTGGCCTTCGAGTTCGACGAAGGCGAAGGAACCCGCGTCACGGACAGCATCAACAGCCTGTCCGGGGTTCCGGGCAACCCGGCCAATCCTCCCACCTTCGAAGCCATGGCGCCCTCCGGCCAGGCTGGCGATACAGCGGTTCATTTCGAGGCCGGCCAGTACTTCACCGTGGACGATCCCGATACCCGGATCCAGCTCAACCCCAGCAACCCGCACTTCACGCTGCAGGCGTGGGTGAAGGTTTCGGGCTTCCCCGCCGGCCGGATGGTGTTCTTCTACAGCAACGGGCCGGGTGGAGCCATCTCGTTCTCGGTGAACAACAACCGCACCGTTTTTGTGACGACGTTGGGCATCGCGGACGTGCCCTCGCAAGCCGTCATTCCGGACGATGAAGACTGGCACCACATCGCGGTCGTGCACGAGGCTGGCCTGGAACTGCGGTTCTATGTCGACGGCGTGCTCGGCGACACTGTGCCTTACACAGGCGGCGTGAACTTCACCCGTACCCAGAAGCTGTTCAGCATCGGGGCCGAGTGGAACGGGGCGCTGCAATACGTCGGTTCGGTCGACCGCCTCAAGGTCCACAGCGGCATCCTGACCGCCGAGCAGTTGGACAGTCAGGAAGTGCCGCCGGCCGGCGCCGACGCGCTCGTCATCGGGCGCGCCAGTCTCACCCCGTTCAGCTACAGCGTAGGGGTGAACGAGGTGGGCGGCGGTGTCCTCGACCCCGCGACCATCGCCCTGACCTTCGACGGGACCGCCGTCACCCCTTCGGACGTAACCAAGCGCGGGCGGACCACGACCATCACCTACGACGTCCCCAACCCGCCCCTCGCCTCGGGCTCGTCGCACACCGCGAGCCTGACGGTCAAGGACAGGAAAGGCGTGGCCTACACGAGCACCTCGAGTTTTGTGGTGGCCACGTACGGCACCCTGCCTGCCGGTGCCGCCCTCCCGGCCAGCGCTGTGGATCTGACGAAGAAAGGCTTCAAGATCCGGACCTACCAGATCGACGGCGGCACCCAGGAGGGCACGATCGCCTACAATGAGTCCCTGCTCGCCGGCGAACTCGGAGACAACATCGCCTATCTCGACGACGCCGGCGGCGTGGACGCCAACGGGTATTTCACCTGGACCGACGTGATCAACTTCGACACCACGACCGGAGCCAACGGCTACTTCAATGATCCCGAGTACCCGAACATCAACTTCCCGGGCATCCCGGGCCTGTACGGGACCGTGGAGAACTTCGCCCAGGAGATCGTGGCCGCCCTCGAGTTCAAGACCATCGGGATGTACAGCATGGCGGTGAACACGGACTGGACGGGGTTCCCGAATGCCAGCGATGGCTACCAGGTGCGGGCGGGCACCGCCCCGCTGGACCCGGCCGCCAGTGTGGTGCTGGGCTTCTTTGATGCCCTCGCCCCCGCCGGACCCACCCGCGGGTTGGCCAATACGCCGTTCCAGTTCTACGTGCCGAAACCGGGCATCTATCCGTTCCGCCTGCTGTACTATCAGACGGCTGGCAGTGCCAACCTGGAGTGGTTCATCCTCAACCCCGACGGGACGCGCACGTTGATCAACGACGCCGCGAAGGCCGATGCGGTCCTCGCTTACTATCAGTGGACCACGCCGCCCGCCGCACCGGCTCTCAGCGTGGCGCGGACTGCCGGCAGCGTGAGCGTCACGTTCGAAGGAACGCTGCAGGCCGCCGACCAGGTGACGGGCGCTTACACGGACGTCGCCGGCGCGACCAGCCCGTACGTCACGCCCCCCTCGGCCCCGATGAAGTTCTACCGGGCCCGGCGATAGCCGGCATTGTCTGTGGTTGAAGTCGGGCCGGGCGGTCTCCGTCCGGCCCGACGTCTTTTTGGCCCACAGCAGCGTGCCCTGGCGCCCCGAAGTTCCTTGGCGGGTTGCTGCGGCGGCTTTGAGACGACGGGGGGATGAAGGGGCGGAGTTGAACGCCCAACGTTCAACACCCAACGTTCAAGGGAAGCGTCCTGTTCCTCTCGGACCTGTCGTGGGGCCATGAACCGCGGATGGTGCAGGCGGGACGCCCGCACCCAGGTGCATGGGAAGCGCTTCATGGATCCCACTTTCTGTGCCTGCGACGTTGTGGTGCAGGCTTCCAGCCTGCTTTCGACGGCTGCCGACATCTGCCGCCTGGCCATCCGCCGGCCTCGGCCGATGCAGGGCTGGTGCGTTCAATTCACAACCGCCCGGAAGTAGCGGACCGGCTTGCCCTCGGTCGAGTACAGCCGGTTGACCCGGTTGCCGGCGCCGGGGATGGACGGTTCGACGACGGTCCAGTTCTCGAGATCCGCGGAGCCCTCGATGCGGTAGTTGACCCCGGGCGCGGCATAGAACTGGAACTCGACGGCGGTCCGGATGGTGGAGACCCCGGCCGGGGTGCTGTCGGCGGAGTTGGGGTTGAAGCCGGCGCCCACCTCGAGGCCGTCGCTGAAGCCGTCGCCGTCGGTGTCGGCCCTGTTGGGGTTCGTGCCGGTGTTCGTGGCGCTCACGAAGACGCCCGTTCCCGTCTCCACGCCGTCGGGCAATCCGTCATTGTCGGTGTCGGCTTTCAACGGGTTGGTGCCGGTGTCGGTGGCGCTCACGAAGAGGCCCGTGCCGGTCTCGACGCCATCGCGCAGGCCGTCCCCGTCGGTGTCGGGGTTGTTCGCCCGGGTACCGCGCTCGTACTCCGCGAGGTTGGTCAGTCCGTCACTGTCGAGGTCCAGGGCGGCGTCGTTCACGGCGGGGTCGAGGCCGTTCTCCAGTTCATACGCGTCCGGAATCCCGTCGCCGTCCCCGTCGTCGGCGTCGCGGAGGGTCTCGATGACGACGCTGTCGAAATCGCCGAAGGTGTTCTCGGGCGCGAGCGTGCTGTCCGAGCGCTGCTGGAACAACGCCACGGTGAAGCTGTTGCCGAACGCGGCGAGCGTGAGGTTGGGGTTGTGTACGTCAAAGGGCGTGACGGCCAGCGGTTCGCCGGAGGAGGAGAGCGTGGTCAGCATCGTGCCCTCGGGTCCGATCTCGAGCACGAAGGTGCGGAAGGCCTCCGCGCCCCCGTTGGGGTCGTTCGGCGGGAAGTGCAAGAAGGCGGCGTTCGCATCCGCGCTCCCTTCGCTGTCGAAGTAGAAGTCACCCCAGTCGGGTGTCGTGGGCCGGTTCGCGCCGGCGGAGGCGCGAGCGAAGGCCCCGGAGGCTCCGAGGATGGCGACGCCCGCGGAGGCATCCGACGCACCCCCGTCGCCGGCCCCGGTCTGGTTCAGCGGCCGCAACCGGGCGGTGACGCGGATGAGGCGGACGCCGGTCATGGGAAAGGCCGTGCTGGTCTCGATACCGACGATCTCGCCCGCCGTGCCGGCCGCACTGCCCATCCGCAGCGAGAATCCGTCGGCGCCCAGTCCGCTGACCACGCTTAGCGCGAGGTCGGGAGCTCCGGCGCCATGGGCCTGCCAGCCTTCTCCCAGCGTGAAGGTGGTGAATTGGTCTTCGAACTCGAGGCCGCCGTGCGCGGCCGCGACCAGTCCCAAAGCCAGGCCAGCCACGATGACCGAGCGGTGGTGGAGACAGTGGTTCCAGGCGGTTTCGCGGGTGTGCTTCGTTTGCATAGATCTATGGTGGAACGCTGCGTTGTGGGTTCCCGGCTGCCCGGTTCCCGCAGCATCCTGCGCCGCCTCGCGCAACTTGGGAAGAGGAACCGCGGATCGCGGCGGACGACTGCTCCACCGCGCGGCCTCTCCTGCCGGTGAACGCCCCCTTGATATGGCCCAAGAAACCTGACTCCCCCAACGCACCACTCCACGCCGAAAGAGTGGCTCATCAACGGCGTCCCAGCCCAGATCCGGCCGTTGCGACCAGCCGCGCGCGCCCCAGCGCCTGCCACAGCAGCCCCTGATCCCCGGTCAGTTCAGCGCGACGCGCGCGTCGACGGGGGCACACCAACACGAGGCAGAGGCAGGATCCTCCCCGCGGAGGTTCTCGGTTGAGCGAGATCCTTCCCGCCTTGCGGCAGGGCGGGAACCGTGTTTGCAGGACCCGACCCCCTAAGTATGTTGCACCGATGACGATCGCGCTGGAACAATTCCAAGCTTCGTGCCTCGACTGGATCAACCTCGTCAACCGCACCGGGGAGGAGCTTGCCATCGACCAGCATGGCTTGCTCGTAGCCAAGCTCGTGCCTGCGCCCGTCTCGCCCCCGGCAACCCTGTTCGGAAAGCTTGCGGAACAGACCCATGTGCAGGGAGACATCGTGAGCGCCTCGGGCGATCCGTGGGAAGCCGATGCCTGAACCGGTCACGCATCTGCTCGACACCCACGCCTGGGTCTGGCTGGTTCGGGGGTGAACCACGGGCGATCGCGATTGCGGAGCTCCCGGTCGGGGCCGTACTCGGACTGGCCACCATCTCTGTCTGGGAGGTCGGAATGCTCGAAGCCAAGGGACGGTTGTCGCTCCAACCCGACCCACGCACGCGGGCACGCGGAACGGCAGGACCCTGCGAACCAAGGCGGACGTTTCCAGGGGATTTGGCCGCAGCGTGGGATCACGGTTGCTCCCGCAGCGTCTGCTGCCAGATCTGGCCGGGCTCGAGGGTGCATGCCAGTCCTTCCCGCAGTTCGGCGCCGGAGAGGAAGCGGGGCTCGCCGCTGCCAACGGCCTCGAGGGCGTAAGTGCGCCCGGCTTCGACGACGAACCACTCGGGGAACTGGTTGATGCGCGGGTAATCCACCGGCAGGCGGAGGAACTCGCGGTGGCGCGGCTGATCAAACTTGATCCGCCCAGACCAGGCTTCGTCGGCAGCCAGGCTGAGGAACAATCGACCGTCCTCGAACACGGCACCCACGCGGACGTCGGGCCGCCAGGGTTCGATGGAGAGTCCCTGGGTCTTCCAGAGGGCGTACATGAGGGACGTGCGGGCGAAGTTGCCGTCGCCATGCCAGCGTTCGATGGTGCCATCCGGTTGCTGGCAGGCCCAGAGCTCGCGCATCTGGTGGTCCATCCAGGCGGCAGCGGCTGGCACCGGTTCGCGGTTATAGAGGTTCAGGGCGCCTTCGACCGCGTCGGCGATACCGTCCTGGGAGCGGTCGGCCCAAGGGCGGCCATGGTACTTCGGGCCGAGGCGGGCGAGGACGTGGCGGACGGCGTCGCGATAGGCCGCGATGCCGTCCACGAGGAAGACGGTATAGACGCCGTTGTAGTTGTAACCCCAGGTGTCACAGAGCTGGCCATTGTGCGCGCCGGTCTGGGGATTGACGGTGTGCCAGAGCAGACCGTCCGGGTTGCGGCCGACTTCGAGGATGCGGTCGAACATCTCGCGGATGGGCGCCTGGTAGGCGCGGCGTTTGTCGGGGCGGGCGTGGGAGACGGCGAAGTAGAGCTCGGACAACCCGTTGATGATCTCGCAGTCGTGATCGCTGAAGCGGAGCTGTGTGAAGTGGCGCGTGGGGTGCTGGTCCCCGAGCAGGTAGAGGTCGCCGAGCCGGATGGCCCAATCGAGGTACTTCTCCTCGCCGGTGAACCAGTAGAGGCGGGAACAGGCCTGGAGCAGGTCGCCGTTGACCTCGAGGACGCGCGTGGGGATGCGGCCCGCGGGTGTCTCGATGGGCGCGTGCTTCCAGATGTCCTCGATGAGACCGATCATGCGATCGGACCACGGGCTGGGCCCGAGCCATTCGGTGAGCGGGATGAGGCCGTCCTTGACGTACTCGGCGTTGTCGAAGACCAGCCGTTCGAAGTCCACGGTCTCGTAAGCGAAGGTTTGCGTCGAGAAGCGGAACTGGTCGCCCAGCCGGTCGAGGCGGCGGGTGACGCGTTCCTCGGTGCGGAGCAGGTCGAGCAGGCGGCCTTCGAACAGGGGGCGGTCGGTCAGGGCGCAGGTGAGCACCATGAAGGGGTAGTTGTCCGCGCCGGCGTCCCGGCCGTTCCAGAGGTCGCGATGCTCGCCGAGGTTGCGGGGGATGAGTCCGGTGACGGGGTCGGCGTGGGCGAGCCAGCCGTCCACGTACTGGCGGCAGCGGTAGAAAGCCTCGGCAGCGAGGCGGGCATTCTGCTCGGCCCGGCGAAACGCCGCCGCGCTGGAGGTCGCGGGGGCGGCGGGAGCGGGAGGTTCGCGATCCCAGAGGGCGCGCATGGACGGGAAGGCTTCCTGGCCGGGCTGGCCGGGTGCCGGCACCGGTGTGGTCTGCACGCGGAAACGGTGAGCAGCACTCCCGGGCGCCGTGGATACGGTTGCGGCGGCAGACGGGTCCAGCAGGCGCAGTTCGGCGAGGAACGCCTCCCGTGCCCCGCTGCCGGCCGCGACGCTGAGGGTGAGCTCGATGTCCGGGCGCGTCGGGTGGGAGGGGACAGGCACACACAGCCAGCGGAAGCCGTCGTAACCGCCGGCGCGCAGGGGGATTTCCTGGCCGTTGAGGATCAGCCGGGCGGTGCGTGGATCGTTCTTGCTGCCCCAGAGGAGTGCCAGTTGCAGGCCGGCCCGGGGTGGCCAGTCGATGAGGCCGCGGAGTTGGACATCGCCGAGCCACCAGTACGGCCGGCCGGCGTAGGTCTGGGGCGAGTTCTGACAGCGTGCCCAGGCCAGCATCGCGCCGGGAGGATCGCCGGGGAGCAGTTCACCGCCGGACGTGCTGGGAGCCGAGGTAGCGGGAGCGGGCAACGCGGCGCGCAGGGTGCCCAGCGACAAGAGGGTCAGGACGCAGATCCGCGGGAGGTTCATCACGCCGCGAATCTGCCACAGGACCTGGCGGGGACGGGAGGAAGAACTGCGCGAGGGAATCGCTTTACGAGCGTAAGTGGGGGTGTTACCTAGGTTTCTGTGAAGAACACGGTGACGACAACAGAAGCGCAGGCCAATCTGCCAAGACTGCTCCGGCAGCTTCCGGCGAAGAAGTCGCTGACCATCACCAGTCATGGCCGGATTGCAG
Organism: Verrucomicrobiota bacterium; assembly: GCA_027493615.1. Lineage (GTDB taxonomy): Bacteria > Verrucomicrobiota > Verrucomicrobiia > Limisphaerales > J093 > DSVZ01. The sequence goes on along the minus strand of JAOSKK010000005.1, from coordinate 230,102 downwards.
GATTCCTCGTTTCCAAGGACCGCATGGAGGCCATCATCGAGACGATGGAGATCCTGGCAAATCCCGAGGCGATGAAGGCGATCCAGGCGTTCGAGGCGGGGCACTCTCGCGGCAAGAACATCTCCTGCCTGGATGATTAGGGTTGTCGTTCACCCGCAGGTCGAGGCGTTTGTACGAGGCTTAGCTCCTGAGCCTCGGCATCGCCTGGCGCAAGCCCTGAAAAGGCTCCCCGCCGGTGACACCAAGGCTCTGGAAGGTCGACTCTCCGGCTACGGTCGACTGCGGGTCGGCGGATACCGTGTCGTCTACGCCGAGGTGGTAAAGGAGGGGGTTCGCACCTTCCAGTGTTTGTTCGCAGAGCGGCGGTCATTCATCTACGAGTTGTTTGAACAGATACTGGCGGAGCAGGCATTGGAGTAGCCGAGCCACGCTTGGGCAGTCTGGGAACCGTGAGAACGAGGTGGAAACGTTCCTGGGCGTTGCGATGGTTCATCACTCGGCCGGCATGACTCGCGCCCACGGTCGGAGATCCGCAGCCGGCGATTCAACGGCGGTTGGAGTCGCCGTCACTTCCGGCAACGACTTGCGCTCTGGCTCGTCTGCCCTCAGCGCGCGCCGGCTCGCGATTGACGGCCGGGCTTGGAGCGTTCATTTTCGGCGCCCTTTATGTTGGGAACACGCAGGACACGCGCGGTGCTCCTCCCCGCGGTCGCTGCGGGGAGAGGGGTCCTTTTGGCGAGCCGGGGTCAACCCGGGTGGCGCATCCTGCTGCTCCTGGTCGGCGTGTTGACCCTGGCGGGCTGCGCCGTCGGTCCCAATTACCAGCGGCCCACGGTCGCGGTGCCGACGGATTGGCGCTGGCAGCCGGCCGAACCACGTGACCATGTCCCGCGTGGTGCATGGTGGGCGGTTTTCGAGGACCCGACCCTGGAGGAGCTCCAGGCGGCGGCCCTGCGGGGCAACCTGGACTTGCAGGCGGCCTTTCATCGGGTGGACCAGGCCCGGGCCCTGGCTCGGGTCAGCCGCGCCGAGTTCTGGCCGACCCTGAACGCGGCGGGTGATTGGACCAAGTACCGCACCTCGGGGAACTCGCCCAGCCCGGTGCCCTTCCCGGTACCGAGCTTCACGCAGGAGCAGTGGCGGGTGGGTTTGGACCTGAGCTACGAGGTGGATCTCTGGGGTCGGGTGCGACGCTCGTTTGAGTCGGCACGTTACCTCGCGATGAGTGCGGATGCGGCGTACCAGGCGGTGTTGCTGACGATGCAGGCCGACGTGGCGGCCACCTACTTTTCGCTGCGAGGCACCGACCAGCAGCTTGAGGTCCTGCGCGAGACGATGGCAGTCCGCACGAATGCCTTCGCGGCCATCGAGCAGCGGGTCCGCGCCGGGTTTGGGACCGAGTTCGAAGTGCAGCGGGCGCGGGTGGAAGTGGCGAGCGCACAAGCCGTGTTGCACGCCGCGGAGCGGCGACGCGCCGAGCTGGCCAATGCGCTGGCCGTGCTGTGCGGCCAGGCGCCGGCCGATTTCGAGGCGCCGGTCAGGGCGACGGTGCCCCCGCTTCCGCCGGTCGCGCCGGATCTGCCTTCGACGTTGCTCGAGCGGCGACCGGACGTGGCCCGAGCCGAGCGCGAGTTGGCCGCACGCAACGCGGAGATTGGCGTGGCGAAGGCGGCGTTCTTCCCCGTGGTGCGACTGACGGCGGCGGGTGGGTATCTGAGCGGCGAGGCGGCGGATCTGTTCCTGTGGGACAGTCGCACCTGGGGGCTGAATCCGAGCGTGTCATGGCCCGTGTTTGCGGGGGCGCAATCGGGCCAAGCTCGAGGCGGCGCAGGCGGCGTACGAAGAGGCGGTGGCGCGGTATCGGCAGCAGGTGCTGGTGGCGTTCCAGGAGGTGGAAGACAGCCTCGCGGCCCTGCGGTTCCTGGCCCAGGAACAATCCGCGCTGGAGGAAGCCGCGACGGCGGCGCGACGCTCGGCCGCCATCTCCTTCGAGCGCTATCGCGCGGGCTCGATCAACTTTATCGAGGTGGTCGATTCAGAGACGGCGCGGCTGCAGGCGGAGCTGAGCCGGGTGCGCTCGGCCACCGAACAGCGCCTGGCCCTGGTGCGGCTGCTCAAGGCGCTGGGCGGTGGTTGGGAGGAGTCCGCACCCACCGGGGCGGGGGCGGTGGCCGCTGTCCTTTCGCAATAGTCATCGACGAGATGCCCATGAAGTCTTGCTGTTCTTGTCAGACCCGCACGTGGATGCCGGCAGCGTCCGGCGGCCTGCTGGTGTTGGCGGCCCTGTTGTCGAACGGCTGTCAGCCGGGTGGGGGCGGTGGACCCCCGGCCGATCCCACCATGGAAGTGGTGATCGCCCAGCCGGCGCGCCAGCCGGTGGAGGACACCCTCAGCGCCGTGGGCACGGTCGAGGCCAACGAACGGGTGACGATCCAGCCGGAGGTGCCCGGGTTGATCGAGGAAATCCGGTTCGCGGAGGGCCAGCGGGTCGAGCAAGGACAAACGCTGTTCCGGATGGAATCGCGGACCGAAGCCGCGGCGGTGTTGCAGGCTCAGGCCGAGTTGCGCCTGGCCCGGTCGAACCTCGAACGGGCCCGGACCCTGGTGGGGTCGCTGGCGGTGTCGGCCCAGGAACTGGATCAGCTCGAGAGTCTGCTGGACGTCAAGACGGCCTTGCTGAAGACCGAGGAGGAGCGGTTGGCCAAGCGCACGCTGACGGCACCGTTTAGCGGCATCGTGGGGCCCCGGCTCGTCAGCGCCGGTCAGTATGTGGGGGCCGGCACGCCGCTGGTCACGCTCGTCGACGACGCACAGGTCAAGGTGAGCTGCCGCCTGCCGGAGCGGCAGTCGGCGTTGGTGCGTCTGGGTCAGCCGGCGCGCCTGCGGGTGGCAGCCTGGCCTGACACCACCTTCAGCGGGCACGTGGACCTGCTCGATGCGGTGGTGGACCCGGCGACGCGCACGCTGGCCGTGCGGGTGCTGGCGTCCAACCCGGACTTCCGGTTGAAGGCCGGCATGTTCGCGCGGGTGGAACTGGTGGTGCAAAGCCGGCCTGAATCGCTGGTGATCCCCGGAGGCGGCGCTCGTGCCTTCGTTGGAGCAGTTCTCGGTGTACCAGGTCCAGGAGGGACGAGCGCACCTGCGGCCCGTCCAGCTTGGCGTGCGGCTGCCCGGCCTGGTGGAGGTGCGCGGTGGGTTGACCGCAGATACCCGGATCGTGGTGAGCGGCGTGCAGAAGCTGGTCGATGGTGTGAAGGTCACGAACGCGCCGCCCGTGGCGGCGGGTCCCACCTTGCCGGCGAACCAACCGCGGCCGGCGGAGACCTCGAGCTGACCCGCTCTTTCCGCGCATGTCCCTGCCTGAATTCTGCGTCCGCCGGCCGGTCTTCGCGGTCATGCTGAACTTGCTGATCGTGTTGTTCGGCGTGGTTGGCTACTTCCGTTTGCCGGTGCGTGAACTGCCGGATGTGGATCCGCCCATCGTGACCATCACCACGGTGTATCGCGGCGCGAGCGCCGAGGTGATCGAGACGGAGGTGACCGAGCGGATCGAGCAGGAGGTGAACACGATTCCGGGCATCCGGACGCTCACCTCGATCTCGCGAGAGGCCGTCAGCCTCATCACGGTGCGCTTCAACCTGGATCGGCAGGTGGATGTGGCGGCCCAGGACGTGCGGGATCGACTGGCCCGGGCGCGGCAGTTCCTGCCTCCGGACATCGAGGAACCGATCGTGGCCAAGCAGGACGCCAACGCCCAGGAGGTGATGTGGATCGCGCTTTACAGCGATCGCTACTCGACCCTTGAGCTCACCGACCTGGCGGAGCGCCAGTTCAAGGACCGCCTGCAGACCATCCCGGGCGTGGGCGGCGTGAACCTGGGCGGCGAGAAGCGCCAGGCCATCCGGGTCCGCCTCGACGCCGTCCGGATGGCCGCGCACCAGATCACGGCGGGTGATGTGATCCGCGCGTTCCGGGAGAACAGCATCGAACTGCCGTCCGGGCGGCTCGAGAACCGCGACCGCGAGATCAGCGTGCGCACGTTGGGCAAGCTCAGCCGGCCGGAGGAATTTGAGGAGCTGGCGGTCGCCTGGCGCAACGATGCGCCCGTCCGGCTGCGGGAGCTGGCAACGGTCGAACTGGGGGTGGAGCAGGAGAGCACGGTGGCGCGTTACAACGGCCGGCCGGCGGTCGGGCTCGGCATCGTGAAGCAATCCGAGGCCAATGCCCTCGAGGTGGCCGAGCGCGTGAAGGAGGAGGTCGCACGGATCCAGCCCCTGATCCCGCCGGACGTCGAGGTCAGCGTCGCCTACGACTCCTCGACGTTTGTGCGCCGGGCCGTCAACGAAGTGGCCGAGACCATCGGCATCGCCTTCGCTTTGGTGCTGCTGATCATGCTGGCCTTCCTGCGCAACCTCCGCGCGACGCTGATTCCGCTGATCGCGGTGCCGGTCTCGCTGGTGGGCACGTTTCTGGTGCTCAACGTGCTGGGTTACAGCATCAACATCCTGACGCTGCTGGCGCTGGTGCTGGCGGTGGGGGGTGGTGGTGGATGATGCCATCGTGGTGCTCGAGAACATCTTCCGGCATATCGAGGACGGGATGCCCCCGTTCGAGGCCGCCCTGCGCGGGGTCAAGGAGATCACGTCGGCGGTGATCGCCATCACCATCACGCTGGTGGCGGTGTTCCTGCCCATCGCTTTCCAGTCCGGAACCACCGGCATCCTGTTCCGCGAGTTTGCCGTGGCGACCGCCGGGGCGGTGATCATCTCGGCCTTCGTGGCTCTGACCCTCACGCCGACCCTCTGCGCCCGCATGCTGCGCCACGAACCCGAGCAGCACGGGCGGGTGTACCGGGCCCTGGAGCGCTTCTTCAACGGCCTCGAGGAGCGCTACGCGCGCACGCTGGCGTGGGCGGTCCGGCACCCGGCCGTCATCGTGGGGCTGGGCCTCCTGTCCCTCGGACTCACCTACGGCTTCTACCGGGCGTTGCCCCGCGAGTTCCTGCCGGAGGAGGACAAAGGCTATGTGTTGATGCTGATCTTCGCGCCCGAGGGTTCGACCAGCGAATACACCGACCAGGTGGTGCGGCAGGCCGAGGCGATTGCCCGCTCCTACCCGGACACCGGCGCGTTCTTTTCCGCCGTGGCCCTGGCGCGAGGCGCTCCGGGCGAGCCGGATTTCGGCGTGATGTTCATCCAGCTCAAGGAAGGCGAGCGGCGTTCGGCGCTGGAACTGGCCCGGCCGGGCGCGCCGGCGTCGATGTTCATGCGTATGCTGAACGAGATTCATGGGGCGCAGGCCATCGCGGTGCTGCCGAAGTCCGCCGACATCGGGGAGCAATACCAGTTGGTGTTGTTGGGTCCCGACCTCGAGGTGCTGGAAACGGCCGGCAACCGGGTGCGGGCCGAACTGGCCGCTTCGGGTCTTATTCCGCAGGCGCGGATGAACCTGAACTTCGAGCAGCCCCAGCTCACGCTGCGCGTCGATCGTGATCTGGCCGCCGGACTGGGCATCAGTGTGCGCGAGGCTTCGGAAGCCCTTCAGTTGCTCTGGGGCGGCCTCGAGGTCGCGCGCTACAACGTGAAGGGGAAGGAATACGACGTCATTGCCCAGCTCGACCGCGAGAACCGCCTCGTCCCCGGCAGTCTGGACGACATCTATCTGCGCACGGCGGGTGGAGAGTTGGTGCCGGCCGCCAGCGTTCTGATCGCGGCCGAGCAAGGGTCGCCGAACGCCATCAACCGTTTCGCGCGCCAGCGGGCCGTGACGGTGTCCGGCCAGCTTCAGCGTGTGCCGCTCGGGACGGCCATCGAGCGGACGGAGGCGATGCTGCCGCAGTTGTTGCCGGCGGGGGTGACTCACCGCTGGACGGGCGAAGCGGACGAGATCCGGGAAGGGGCGACCGAGTCGGCGAAGGTGCTGCTGCTCGCGGTGCTGGTGGTTTACATGGTGCTGGCGGCGCAGTTCGAGAGCTTGCGGCATCCGTTTGTGATCATGCTGGCCCTGCCACTGGCGTTGTTGGGAGCCCTGGGCGGGCTTTGGTTCGGCGGCCTGATCAACGGGTTGGCGGTGATCAAGAGCTACGCGCCCCTGGACCAGTTGCCGGGCTGGCTGGCCTGGCTGACGACCCAACTGCCCGAGGTCCCGGCCATGACGCTGAACGTTTACAGTCTCATCGGCATCGTGCTGCTGCTCGGCCTGGTGACCAAGAACTCGATCCTGCTCGTCGAATTCGCCAACCAACGCGTCGCCCAAGGCTTGACCGCCACGGCCGCCATGCTCGAGGCGGGTCGGATTCGCCTGCGGCCCATCCTCATGACCGCCTTCGCGACCATCATCGGCATCCTCCCCCATCGCCATCGGTCTGGGCGAAAGTGCCGGGGCGCGGCGCCCGCTCGGCATCGCCGTGGTGGCCGGCATGGTGGTCTCGACGTTCCTCACGCTGGTCATCGTGCCGGTGGTGTACCTGCTGGTGGCTCCCCGCCGGCAGAAGGTCGTCGCCAGTGCTGCAACGACCGCGAGTCCCGGAACCGCCCCCGCGCGCTCGGAGCCCGGGTTGGCGTAGCCGCGTCAATCCGCTTGCGCCCTCCGATGGCGGAGCTTAACGGTAGGCCGTGACCAGAACGCAAATCGAGTCGGCGATCCACCGCGGGGTGCCCTTCACCCTCCGGATGGCCGACGGGCGCGAGTACCATGTTCCGCATCGGGACTACATCTCGCTCTCCCCCAGAGGCACGTTCGTCACCGTTTACGATGATGAAGAGCGGTTTTTCGTCCTGCCCTTGCTCACCATGACCGGCCTGGTTTCGAGCAACGCCGGGCAGGACGATGCCGGGGGCGAAACGCGCCTGGCAACTGAGCTCGGCGTCGCGACCATGAACGAGCTGCTGCCTTGGTTGACAGGCCTGGCGGGCATCGTCATCGGGGCGGTGGGGGCGTGGTGGCTGCTCAAGAGCCGTTTCCGCCAGGCCGCCCAGATGGCCCAGACGGCCGCCGACGCTCAAACCGGCATCCTCAAAGAACGTCTCGACGGCCGGGAACGCGAACTGGCCGAACTCCGCCGTGCCGTCGAGCAACACACGTCGGAAAACACCCGGCTCGAGGGGGAACTCCGCACCCAGAGCGAGGCCCGGGCTGCCGCCGAAGCGCGCAATGCCCGGCTGCCCGCCCTCGAGGCCGAGCTGGGGCAGCGGGACGCCGAACTCGCCGGCGTGCGTCGTGAACTGACCGCGCTCCGCGAGCGGCAGTCCGAACTGCAGACGACCCTTGCCGAGGAGCGCAAACGCGCGGCCGAGAAACTCGAAGTGCTGAACGACGCGCAGCAGAAGCTTTCGGACGCCTTCAAGGCGTTGTCCGCCGAGGCGCTGCAGCAGAACAACCAGTCCTTCCTCCAACTCGCCCAGGCCTCCCTCGAGCGCTTCCAGCAGGGTGCCCAGACCGACCTGTCACAGCGCGAGAAAGCCATTGCCGAGCTGGTCAAGCCGCTCCGCGAATCGCTCGAGAAGGTTGACGGGAAGATGGCTCAGATCGAGAAGGACCGGACGGCCGCCTACGCGGGGGCTCACCGAGCAGGTCCGGTCCCTGGCGCTGACCCAAAGCCAGCTCCAAAGCGAGACCGCCAACCTCGTGAAGGCGCTGCGCGCGCCGCAGGTCCGCGGGCGTTGGGGCGAGATCCAGCTCCAGCGGGTGGTCGAAATGGCCGGCATGCTCGACCATTGCGACTTCCTCACCCAGGAATCCGTCACCACGGAGGACGGCCGCCTGCGCCCGGATCTGGTCGTGAAGCTCCCGGGCGGAAAGAACGTGGTCGTGGATGCGAAGTGTCCGCTGCAGGCCTACCTGGACGCCTTGTCTGCGCCCGACGAACCGACCCGGCTGGGGCTGTTGAAACGTCATGCCGGGCAGGTGGCCGAGCACGTGCGCAAACTGGGTGCCAAGGGCTACTGGGAGCAGTTCCGCCCCGCCCCGGAGTTCGTGGTGCTGTTCCTGCCGGGCGAGATCTTCTTCAGCGCCGCGCTGGAACAGGATCCGGGCCTCATCGAGCTGGGGGTGGACCAGAAGGTCCTCCTCGCCACGCCCACGACGCTGATTGCCCTGCTGCGGGCGGTGTCGTATGGCTGGCGGCAGGAACAGGTGGCCGAGAACGCCCAGGCCATCAGCGACCTGGGCCGCGAGCTCCACGACCGCCTGCGGGTCCTGGCCGAGCATTTCCTGCGCGTCGGGGGCAACCTGGACAACGCGGTTGATGCTTACAACCGGGCGGTGGCTTCGTTCGAAGGCCGTGTGCTCGTCTCGGCGCGCCGGTTCCGGGAACTGGGCACGGGTTCGGAGAAGGAGATTGCCACGGTCGAACCCATCGAGAAGCGGACGCGCGCGCTGCAATCGCCCGAGCTGGCGCCGTCGCCGGAGCCGGCCGAAGGCGCAACCTGATTTCATGGGAAGCCACCTGTTCCTGCCGGACCTGCCCAGCGCCCATGAACCGCGGGGGTGCAGGCTGGCAGCCCGCACCCCAGGTTCAGGGAGCGCCTCTCTCAGCCCAATCCCCGATGTTCGTAATCGGCGGAGAATCCAAGACGGGGCGTCCCTCCACCGATGACGAACCTCGGGGATTGGGGAGTGACGGGTCAGGCGGTTCACGGACAGTGAAGTCGGGCGGCGACCCGGGCCGTGAAGGACTCGAGCTCCTCGAGGTCGGCGGACAAGGCGGCTGATCAAAAGCGGCGAGGTTATTGGGGAGGAGCGCGCGCCAGCGCGTGCCGGAGGGTCCGGTCGATCCCCGCAGGAGCTCTCCGAGCGCCTGCTGCAGATCCGGTTGCTGGGCCCCGCACGGCAGCGTCACCGGCAGGTCGAAGCGGTTGTGGGCCCAGCCACAGGGCAGCCGGCTGAAACCCGCCGCGGGATGGTGCGCCAACCAGAGCAGGCGCAGCACCGACCCCAACAAGCGCGGCGCGTGGCCGGTCCGCGTCGCGACGCCTTCCCACTCTGCGGGCAAGGTGTCGTGCAGGGACAGTTCGAGCGTCTGACCAATGAACCGCCAAGCGACGTAACGCGGTCTTCCGGGCCAGACGCCGGCACGGTTGAAACGAGGTTTGAGCTGGCGCAAGAGTTCGGCTTCACGCGCCAACGCGGCCGCTTCGGTAGGGCAGAGGTCGAAGTCGATCCGGACGGCTTCGCGCAGGAGCCGCAGATGGCGTCGGGACAGGCGTTCCGGGTTGGCCACCCGATAACTGCGCAGACGCTGACGCAGATTTCTGGCTTTGCCGACGTAGACCGCTTCGCCCTGGGCATTGCGCATCGTGTAGACGCCGGGCTGAGCCGGGATGGCGCGGAAGAAGGATGGCCCCAGCCGCTCGACCAGCGGCCGGGCAGGAGGATAGAACCACTGCTGACCCGTAGCCATGCCGTGCGGATAGGAGCACGGGATGGCGCAGGGTGGAAGCCTGCACCACCAGTCCGTCGCGCCCGCTCGGGGCGTTCGGGTTGCGGCTGTCGGGCCCGTTCAGCAGTGCTTGGCCCGCGCGGCTCGGTCAGCGCGCGGGGCCCTGCAACGGCTCGATCTCATAGACAAGTTCCACCAGCGGCACTTCCCACTCCTCCGCGCGACACCGGTCGCGGCGCTCGGGGTCGGCGTCCTGGGCGGCAGACCGCTGCACCATGGCCACGACCCGTGCCTCGCGAATGGATTCGGCCCGGTCGGCCCACCGCGCGTTGCCCTTGCGCGAGAGACGCGCCACGCAGGTGCCGTCCGGGTGATGGAGCGCGAGGCCGTTGTCGGTGGCCGTGCGAAGGGTGAGCCGGTCGCCGGGTTGCAGGCTTCGCAAAGCGCGATGGATGGGCGCCTCGGGCGGGAAGTTGCCGGCATAGCTCAGGTGGACGTCCTCGAGCGGGAGCATTTCATAACCGTTGAGGGCGGCCGGTTCGAGGTCGGGTGGCGGGGGCTGGCCCTCTCGCGATAAACCGACGGTCCATCGAGGCTCGCGGGCAAGGAAGGTGCGACGTCCGCTGGTTCCAGCACGGTGAGACTGTGGCGGGCGCGGGTCATGCCCACGTAGAAAACGCGCCTTTCCTCTTCCTGGGCTCGCACGTCCCCCTTCAGGGGCCAGCGGCCGATCAGGATCACGTGATCATGCTCGGTGCCCTTGGCCGCGTGGACGGTGCTGAGCGTGACACCCTCGCCATAGCTCAGGTCGCGACGGCTCTCGGCGCAGCTTTCGTAGAGGAACTCGAGGGCCTCTTGCACGGGCAGTTCGGCGTCGTCCGACTCAGTGACCCAGGCCTCGAGGGTGCGGCGAAGAAAGGCCGCCCACGGGTTGGCCGGGCAATCGGTGTACCTCGCCTCAGCCCGTGCCACCAGGTCCGTGGCGCGCACCAACCCTTGGCGTTGCTGCGCGAGCTCGCCCAGGAACCGATGGATCTCGCGGAGACGATGCAGCGGGGGCAGTTGGTGGCGTGATTCCCACCAGCGGACGGGGATGCCGGCCTGCTCGGCCAACGCGCGCACCCGGAGGAGATCCTCGTGGCCGCGGGACAGCACGGCGATGGCGGACCAGTCGGCGATTCCTCCTTCGCGCAACCGCCGGAGCGCGGCGATGACGGCGGCGGCTTGGGCGAGGCTGTCCGGGACCTGGATGACGCGCACACGACCGCGCGTGACGGGATCGCGTTCGGTCCATGCGCCGCCCGCGGGCAGCCGGGACCGGTGCCGGTCGATGCAGATCGGGTGGTCCGTCTTCATGCGGTCGGTGTTGGCCGCGATGAGCTGGTTCGAGGCCTCGATGATACACCGGGTCGAGCGGTAGTTCTCGACGAGGTAGTGGACGTCGGCGGCGTAGTCCTGCTGGAAACGGCGGATGAAGGCCACGTTTGCGCCGCGGAAGGTGTAGATGTTCTGGTCATCGTCGCCCACGGCGAGGATGGCGAGCTTCTGATCGGGGTCGTCGAGTGTGCGGCCGGCGAGGGCGCTGATCAACTGGTACTGGGGCTCGTCGATGTCCTGGTACTCATCCACGAGGATGTACTGGAAGCCCGCCAGTAACCGGTCGCGGACCTCGTCGGGCTCAAGCCCGGGCGGCACCGTCTCGCCGCGCAGCAGCTTCACGGCGTCCGCGATGAAGCGGTCGAAGGGGAAGCTCGCCCGCGTCCGGTCGCCGCGCGCCGAACGAGTAGCCGAGCAATCGCATGGCCAGCGCGTGGTATGTGAGCACCATGACGCCCCGCGCGTCGGCGCCCACGAGGTCCTTCAGCCGGCGCCGGAGTTCGAGGGCGGCGCGGCGGTTGAAACAGCACACCAGCACATGGCGGGGGTGAACGCGCTCCACGCGCAGCAAGTAGGCACAGCGGTGCACCACGGTCCGGGTCTTGCCCGAGCCAGGGCCCGCCAGGACCAGCAGGTTGCGGTGGAGGGGGGCGGTGACGATGCGGATCTGGGTGCGGTTGTTCAGGTCCGTGACGATGCGCTGGAAGGACTGCGCGGTGGTGGCGTGTTCGAGCAGCGCGGGGCGGGTCGGGAGATAGCGGCGGAGAAACTCCTCTTTGCCCAGCGAGAAGTAGGCGAGCACGAGGCGGACGGCCTCGCCGATGGCCGCCAGGCCGCGCCGGGCGTACTCGCTCATGACGTGCACCTGGAACACGCGTTCCCGGTAGTGATGGGCGAGGGGCTGGTAGTGCGTGTTCGTGTACCGCTCCTGCTTCGCTTCGGCGGCGAGCCGGATCCGCATGGCGGAGCGGAACACGGCCAGGCCCTGTTGGAGGGTGATGACCTGCTGTTCATGGAGGTACATGAGCGCGCGCTCCAAGGCGGCGTTGAGGTCCTTGAGATCCGACCGCGACACGAGGTCGCGATTCACGGCGTCCTGGAGTTCCTCGAAGGCGAACTCGACCAGCAGATCCGCGCGGGGCGGAGTGTGGGCGGGGACCTTCGCGAGCAGCGTGTCGAGCACCACGGCGGCGACCCGACGGCGTTTCTCGGCCAGTTCCTGGATGGCGCTCCAGCTTCGCCGGACGCGGACCCGGTACGAATCGCGGGCAAAGCACCGCAGGTCGATGCTGCCGTGCGAGCCGGCGAAGCCGCGGCCGTCCTGGCTCAGGCTCTGGAGCAGGGTGCGGACGGCCTCGACCGAACACGCCGGCCGGCGCGGTTCTTCGGCGTTCGGATCCGCGCTGCCCAGTGCGTCGCAGAGCCGTTGGTTCAGCAGCCGCAGGTTCAAGGGCATCCAGCCTTCGGGATCCGGCTCCTCGGTGGCGAGCAGGTCGAGCAGGAGACGTTCGAGGCGGAGCACGCGTTCGAGGCGGAGGCGGGAAGGGTCGGCGACCTTGTGCCTTACGAAGGCATTGAGCAACAGGTCGCGCTTGAGGAGTCCGACCTGGGCCATGCTGCCCAGGGTCTTGAGCACCTTGGCGCTGAGGAACTCGGGGCTGGCAGTGCCGGGTCCCTGGGCGGCATAAAGGGCGAACTCGGGCAGGAGGGCCAGACGATCGACGGTGAGGCTCTCGGCGGGCGGGGCGTTCATCAACTCGCGGAGGATCGCCTCCCAGAGCGCCTGTTCCGACCGCGGGAGGTTCAGCGGTGCCATGCGGGCCTGGGCTTCAGCGAGCGTGCGCACGAGCAGGCGGGCCTGGAACACCTGCGTGACGTTTTCGTCGCGCTGGAGGAAGCCGGCGCGCTCGAGCCAGGCGATGGCGGTGCGGACCTTGGTGTCCGCGTTCCGATCCGCCAGGGTCATGGTGGTCTCGAGGTCTTCGTCCCGGAGGATCTCGCCGGTGGTGATCACGACCTCGCCCTGGTGGGTGCGGTCGGCCCGGCGCAAGCCGCGGAGGATCTGGGCGATGTCGCGGCGGCTGAGTTCGGACAATGCGCCCAGTCGGAACTGCTGTTCACAATCCTCCTCGTCGTAGAGCAGGATGCACTCGGCGAGTTGGCCGTCGCGGCCCGCGCGACCGGCTTCCTGGAGGTAATTCTCCAGCGACCCCGGGGTGTCCGCGTGGATGACCAGGCGGATGTCGTCCTTGTCGATGCCCATGCCGAAGGCGTTGGTGGCGCAGATGACGCGCAGTTCGCCGTCGAGGAACGCGTCCTGGATGCGCTTCTTCTCCGGGGCTTCCAGGCCGGCGTGAAAGTGCGCGGCAGCCCAGCCCTTGGCCTGGAGGAAGCCGGCCATGCCGATGGTGGCCTCCCGGGTGGCGCGGAACACGATGGCCGAGCCGGGGCCGCGCGGGGGAAGCCGGTCGGCGAGGAGGTCGTGAACGCGCTCGAGCTTGGTGTGATCGTTGATCAACTGGACCTCGAACCGAAGGTTGTCACGCTCCACCCCGCCTTCGAAGAGCCGCAACTCGCGGCCGGTTTCGTCGCGGAAGAACTTCAGGATTTCGTCCTTCACATCCTGCTTGGCCGTGGCGGTGAAGCAGGCGATGGGCGGGATCGGGCCACCCTGAGACTCGGCGAATTCCTTGATGAACCGGCCGGCGTAGAGGTAGTCCGGGCGAAAGTCATGGCCCCACTTCGAGAGGCAGTGGGCTTCGTCGAACACCCAGCAGCCGATCTCACGCTGGCGCACGGCCTCGCGGAAGGAACGGTTGCGCAATTGCTCCGGCGAGACGTAAAGGAGGGCGACGTCGCCCAGCACAATGCGGCGCAGGACGTCGCCGCGTTCGGGAGGCGTCAGCAGGCCGGACAGGGCCGCAGCCGACGTGATGCCCGTGCGCCGGACCAGCCCATCGACCTGGTCTTTCATGAGGGCTTGGAGCGGCGAGAGGACGATCGTCAGCACCCCGCGCCGGTGGTTCCGTGTCAGGGCCGGCAGTTGGAAGCACAGGGATTTGCCGGCGCCCGTCGGCAGAATCGCGAGCAGCGATGCATCGCGCAGACCGGCCTCGATGACGTCCTGCTGCAGGCTGCCGCCGCGGGCATTGCGGGGCTCGGGGCGGAAGGTGTCGAAGCCGAAGAAGGTGCGGAGCTGTGACGCTGCACTGTGCACGCGCCGGCAATAGGCGCAGTCAGCGGCCGCACAGGGAACCTCGCGCCATTGCCGGATCAGGGTGAGTGTCCCGGGGTGCTCCAGCCGCACCCAGGGCGGGAGGACCGAGTTCGAGCCGGCTACCCGCAGCCAGGTGAGGGCGTAGGCGAGCGCATGGCGCTGGGGCGAGGTGAGCAGCCAGTGCGGCTCGACCGGTGCGTTGCGACATGCCCATCGGGCCACCCATTGGCGACAGAGCTCGAGGGCGCGATCGCGCGACGGCAGGCGGGCCCGCAGCGCGCGGAAAAGCACGGCCATGCCGTCGGCGGGGGATCGGGGGCGGCATCGGGCGTGGCGAGCAGGAAGTGCAGCAGTTCGAAGAGCCGAGGTTCGGTGCGGCGAAGTCCGGCCAGCGCACGGAACTCGTCACCAAACAGGGCTGCGGCCTGACGCGCGTCGGCCACCGGATCGTTGACGCTTTCCCGCACCAGCTTGTAGTCCTTCACCAGCCGGTGATACGGGTTCTCGGGGAAGGTGAGGGGAGAGAGGACCAGGGTGTCAATGACGGGGAGGCGGAGCAGGGGATGCTGCGGGCAGGTGTCGTGCAGGGCGGGCAGGTCATGGCGCACGAGGTTGTGGCCCAACACGCACCAGGCCGAGCGGGCCAGCGTGGCCAGTTCGTCCCCGGCACCGGGCTTGAGGCCGCTGCCGGCACGGGCCAGGGTCGTCGGACCGAGCACCGCGCCGAGCTTGCGGATGCGGCCCTCGTGCGAGACCTCCAGGTCGAGGAGCAGGGTTTGCGCGAGCAGCGCCTCGAGGTCCCTTCCCGGCCCCTCCTCGGGTTGGCTTGCGTCCGTCGCCATGCGCTGGCAGGGACGATAAGGCATCGGAGGGGCAGGTGTCCAAACCTCTCCGTGACCCTGGGGTGCGGGCGTCCCGCCTGCACTCCCCGGGTTCACCGATCGACTCCCTCAGCCCCATCCCCGATGTTCGCAATCGGCGGAGAATCCGAGACGGGGCGTCCCTCCACCGATTACGAACATCGGGGATGGGCGAAGTGACGTGGTCCTCCTGGATCTGGCCAGGAGCCAGGAACTGCAGAGGGTGCAGGTGGGAAGCCCGCACCACAAACTCATGGGGAGAGGTTGGTGTCGACAGCCGGCCCTGGGTCGGCAAACGTCTCGCACCACCGGAATGAAACGCAATGTGTTCGGCGCGATGAACGCCACTGTGAAGCGCCCCGTGAGGCGAGGGTTGCCGTCGTTGGTGCGGCGGGGCTTTGTGATGGGCGGTCTTGGCCTGGCGGGCCTGGGCGCCCTGCTGAGCCCGCGGCTTCTTGCCCAGGACGCGACTGACGCCGGCTCCACCCACGAGACCGCCCGGCTCACCCTCGAGCGCCTCTTCAGCAGTGGCGAGTTCGACGGGGAAGGCGTCGGGGCCTTGAAGTGGCAGAAGCATGGGGCGGTCTACGTCACGCTTGAGGATGCCGCGGAGAAGTCGGGCGGGCGCGACCTGGTCCGCCACGAACCTGCGACCGGCCGGCGGCAAGTGCTGGCGCCGTCGCACTGGTTCGTGCCGCCGGGCGGTGGCGGGCCGCTGTCCGTCGAGGACTTCCAGCTTTCCGAGAACGGGGCCCGACTGCTGATCTTCACGAATAGCCGGCGCGTCTGGCGGGCGAATTCCGCGGCGACTACTGGGTGCTGGACCTCTCGAGTCGCGAGCTCCGCCCGCTCGGGGCGATGCGCCACCCTCGACGTTGATGTTCGCCCAGTTCTCGCCGGATGGAGAGCGGGTGTGCTATGTGCGCGACGCCAACCTGTATGTTCAGGATCTCCGGGACTGGCGCATCACGGCACTGACGACCAACGGGTCGCCCACGCTCATCAATGGCACCTTCGACTGGGTCTACGAGGAGGAGCTGTACCTGCGACAGGGCTTTCGTTGGAGCCCGGATAGCCGGCGCATCGCTTACTGGCAACTCGACACCACGGGGGTGCGCGAGTTTCAGATCATCAACAACACCGACGGCCTGTACCCGCGGGTGATCGCGTTCGCCTATCCCAAGGCCGGCGAGCAAAACGCGGCGGCGCGCGTCGGCGTGGTGAGTGCCGACGGGGGCGAGACCCGCTGGCTCCCGGTGCCGGGCGATCCGCGCAACCATTACCTGGCCCGGTTGGACTGGGTGGGCAACCGGGTGGCGCTGCAGCAGTTCAACCGGCTGCAGAATACGAACCGCGTCATGATCGCCCACCCGGACTCGGGACAGGTCCGGACGGTTCTTACCGAGACCGATCGCGCCTGGGTCGAGAACGAGAACGAGTTCCGCTGGGTGAAGGGCGGCCGGGCGTTTGTTTGGTTGTCCGAGCGGGATGGCTGGCGACAGGCGTATCGGGTCGCGCGGTCCGGCCGAACGATCTCACCGATCACGCAGGGTGAGTTTGATGTCATCCAGATCGAGGCGGTGGACGAGGCCCAAGGCTGGCTGTACTACCTGGCTTCCCCGGACAACCCGACGCAGCAATATCTCTATCGGACACGGCTCGAGGGCGGGGTTGCGGAGCGGCTCACGCCGTCCGATCAGCCCGGCACCCACAGCTACGACCTGTCGCCCGATGCACGTTGGGCCTTCCACACCTATTCCACGGCGACCACGCCGCCCGTGACCGCCCTCATCCGGTTGCCGGAGCACAGCGTCGTCAAGGTGTTGCAGGACAACCAGAAGCTGCGTGAGAAGCTGGGCACGCTGGCGCCCGTGGCGCATGAGTTCTTCCGGGTGCCGGTGGGCGGAGGCGTGGAACTGGACGGCTGGTGTCTGCGACCGCCCGTGCTGGAGGAAGGGCGGAAGTACCCGGTGCTCTTTCACGTGTATGGCGAGCCAGCGGGGGCCACGGTGGTGGACCGGTGGCGGGGCAAAGGCGGGCTATGGCACCGAATGCTGGTCGAGGAAGGCTACCTCGTGATGAGTGTGGACAATCGCGGGACCTTCGCGCCACGGGGGCGGGCCTGGCGGAAGAGCATCTATCGGCAGGTAGGCCTGCTGGCGTCGGCGGACCAGGCGGCGGCGGTGCGGGCGGTGGCGGAGCGCTGGTCCTTTGTAGACACGAACCGCGTGGCGATATGGGGCTGGAGCGGCGGCGGCTCGATGAGCCTCAACGCGATTTTCCGCTACCCGGACGTCTACCAGGCGGCGATGGCGGTCGCGCCGGTGCCCAACCAGCGCCATTACGACACCATTTACCAGGAACGGTACATGGGGTTGCCGACCGACAATCCGGATGGCTACCGGGAAGGGTCCCCGTTGAACTTCGCCCATCAGTTGCGCGGCCAGTTGCTCCTGATGCACGGGACGGGCGATGACAATGTTCATTACCAGGGGGTCGAGGCCTTGATCAACGAGCTGGTGCGGCACAACAAGCCGTTCAGCCTGATGGTGTATCCGAATCGCAGCCACGGGATCCACGAGGGCGAGAACACGACGCGGCATGTGTACGAGACGTTGACGCGGTTTCTGACCCACGCGATCCCACCCGGACCGGCGGGGTCAGCCCTCAAGGATTAAGTTCGTCCGCTCGGGTTTGACGGCTTTGGCCAGCCGGCCCATGTTGCCGCCATGAACAACCCGCCCCAACCTCAGCCCGGTCGGCGCGCCTTTACCTTGATCGAATTGCTGGTGGTCGTCGCCATCATCGCCCTCCTGGCCGGGATGCTCCTGCCCGCGATCGGACGCGCGAAGTTCCGGGCGAAGGTGGTGAATTGCACCTCGAATTACCGGCAGTGGGGGATTGCGGCGAATCTGTATGCAGGGGATGCAGCACAGGGGCGGTTGCCGGCGTACCGGATGCCGCGGACGGGTCTCAACCCCTGGGATGTGTCCGCGGACATGGTCCCCGGACTGCAACCCTACGGGCTGACGGTGGCCATGTGGTTCTGCCCGGTGCGCGCGGGTGAGTTCCGGGACGCGGATGCGTGGTATCGGCAGCAGACCGGTGGGACGGGCATCACGAGCGTGGACGAACTCAACAAGTACCTCCGGCGGCAGTACGGCAACTTCGCCATCATCAACCATTGCTGGTGGGTGCCACGGCCGTTGGACGGGGGCGAGCTGTTTCCCACGCCGAAGACTGCAGGGACTTACAGCCGGACCCAGGACGGCTGGCCTGCCAAGGTGGAGGATCCGGTCGCTGCGATCCAACCCATCCTCACGGATCTCTGCCTTGCCGAGGGCACGCGGACCACGAACGTGGCCAAGGCCCGGGCCGGGCATTCCACTGGCACCGAGCTGGTCAACGTGAACCTCGCCTTCGCGGATGGGCACGTCGAGACGCGGTCCCGGGCGAAACTCCAATGGCAGCAGTCCGGCAACTGGACCACGTTCTATTGAGCTTGATCAGGGAGTGCAGGCGGGACGCCTGTGCCACACGACTATGGGAAGGGCGAAGCCTTGTGGGCAGCGGGCCAGCCTCCTACCGTCGGCGTGGTGACGATGGGATCCTCCACCCGACTTTTCTGGGCGCACGCGCTTCTGTTCGTCTCCGGAACGTGCGGCCTGGGGTATCAGATGCTTTGGACGCGGTGGTTCGGGCTCGGGTTGGGCCAGGAGATGCCCGCGTTGCTGGCGGTGGTGGCGGCGTTTTTCGGCGGTTGCGCCCTGGGGGCCGGGCTGCTGGACGGACCGATCCGGCGGAGCCCGCGTCCCGCGGTCTGGTATGCCGGGCTTGAGGTGCTGATCGGCGTCTGGGCGTGGGCGTCGATCTGGCTGATTGCTGCCGCGCAACACGTCGCGCTGGACCTGATGGGGCTGGAGCCGTCGGCTGTCCGCCAGGCCGTGGTGGCGTTTGGCCTGCCGTTTCTCGTGCTACTGCCAGCGACGGCGGCCATGGGCGCGAGCTTTCCTGCCATGGAGTGTTTTGTGCGGGGCCAGGTGAGGGCCGGGCGGGTCGTCGGTTCGCTCTATGCCGCCAATACGTTGGGTGCGGTGGTGGGGACGTTGGCGAGCGTGTTCGTGCTTGTGCCCGGGCTTGGGTTTGCGGGTGGGGTCACCGTGTTGGGCGGGCTGAACCTGGCGTGTGCGGCGGGGTTGCTGGGGTTGGCGTGGACGGGGCGGAATCCGGCAACGGGGAGCAAAGCCGCGTCAGAGAGCGGCGGTTCACGGGAACCGAGCAGCTCCTTCTTGAGCCGCTTAGGGGACATAGTTCGCGGAGCGTGCAGGCTGGAAGCCCGCACCACAGGTTTGGGGAGCGGCAGGCGAGACGCCTGCACCACAGGTTCGGGGAAGGCGAGCTCCTGGTGCTGTTGCTGGCGACGGGCCTGTTGGGGATCGGGTTCGAGGTGGTGGGCGTGCGGTTGTTGAAGGGCGTACTCGAGAACACCGTGTTCACGTTCGCGAGTGTGCTGGCGGTGTACCTGGTGGGCACGGCACTGGGCGCGGCGTGGGCCGGGCGGGTGGCGCCCCGTCAACCGTTCGAGGCGAAGCTCGCGTGGCTGTTGGGCGCGTTGGGTGTGACCTGTGCTGTGGGCGGTTGGGCCATCGTGATGGCGCCGGAGGTCTATCGTGGTCTGCGGGTGGCGTTGGGTGATTCGCTGGGCGGCGTGATGGTGGCGGAAGGCCTGGTGGCGGCGTCGGTGTTTGTGCTGCCGACGCTCTTCATGGGGGCCACGTTTGCGACGCTAGCGGAGGCGGTCCGCGACCAGCGGGGAAGCGTAGGTCGGGCGTTGGCGTGGAACACGGTGGGCGGGATGCTCGCGCCCCTGCTGGTCGGGCCGCTGCTGTTCCCGTGGCTGGGCGGAAAATGGACGTTGGTGGTGCTGGTGGGGGGCTACACGTTGTGGCGCATGGGCCAGGGGAGTTGGCGCCTGCCCCAGAGATTGCATGCCCGGCAGCCGACCGCGACCGACGGGGGCGCCGACGTGAGGAGGCGAAGTCGCGTTGTCTCTGGTCCGCGACGCCTCCTCACGTCGGCGCCTGCAACGGGCATACGGTCTCCGGGATAACGGTGTTGAAAGCGGCGGCCCTCGTCCTCGCGATCGGATTGCCCGACCTCGATCGCCCCGGGTTGCTGCCGGGTGAACGGCTGCGGGTGGCGCGGGCCGGGATGGCGGATTCGGTGGCGGTGCTCGAGACCGCCGAAGGGCATCGAACGCTGCGGGTGAACAACCGGTTCACGATGGGCGGCACGGCTTCGGCCCACGCGGAACGTCGCCAGGCTCATTTGCCGCTGTTGCTGCATCCGGCGCCCCGCCACGCCCTGTTTCTCGGCTCGGGCACGGGGATCACGGCCGCCGCGGCGACAGCGCACCCGGGAATCTTCGTGGACAGCGTCGAGCTTTCCCCGGAAGTGGTGGATGTAATGGGCGAATTCGCGCCGGAGAACTTCGCCCCGCCAGGCCGGTTGCGACAGCACGTGGCTGATGCCCGCCGGTTCGTCCGGGCGACCACGAACCGGTACGACGTGATCGTGGCGGACCTGTTTCATCCTGCCCGGGACGGAGCCGGCGCGCTCTACACACGGGAGCACTACGAGGCGATTGCCCGGCGGTTGGCGCGGGAGGGTTGTTCTGCCAGTGGATTCCGCTTTATCAAGTGGACTTCGAGACACTGGGGCGGATGGCGGCGTCGGTGGCAGCGGTCTTTCCCCACGTGCATGCTTTCTTGCTGCGCCCGACCGTTGACACGCCCGTGATGGGCTTGATGGGAACGTTCGAGCCGCCGCCGATGACCTTGTATGACCTGGATCGGCGGCTGGTAGAGCCGGTGGTACGCGAGGCGCTTCGGCCGCTGGGGTTGGCCGATGCTTTTCAGGTCCTTCAGGGGTACCTCGGACCCGTCGCGGCGCTTCTGGAGGGGGCGGCACCGGACACGGACGATCGGCAGCGGGTGAACTGGCGTGCCGCCCGCTGGGGCGGGGTCGGGTCGCTTCGGTCGTACGACACGCTCGTTACGGTACTGGGTCGTGCGGCCCCGACACTCGGCCTGTTGTTACCCGGCGTGGACGAAGCGACCGAACGTCGGTTCCAGGCGGTGGTCCGGGCCCGCAATCGTTACCTGGAAGGCCTGCGGCTCGAGGCCGAGGGCGACGTGACAAACGCCCGGCTTGCGTGGCTGGAAAGCGCCACGGCAAGCGACGACTTCACGCTCGGGTACGCGCATCTCCTGACGTTGGCGGTCCAATTGTCGCGCGACCAGCCCGAGGAGGCCCGCCGGCTGTTCGACGGGCTGATCCAGGCCCGACCCGAACGACCCGTGGCGCGTGAGTTGCGGGACCGGTTGGCACCGTGGCCCTGACCGTGGCGGCAGACGTGCGGGATCAGGACGGAGGGTCGAGGCGGACGCAGGCCGCGAGGTCGCCGTGACGGAACGTCGCGCGGCCGATGGCGAGTTGGATGTTGGCGGTGTCGACGCGGTCGAGGAACAGCGTTTCCTCACGCACGCGCAGCCGGCCTTGCAAGATCACGCCGTCACGGAGCCGAACCTCGACGTTCTGTTCCAGCGGAAGCCCGAGCTTCTCGGCGAGGGCGCGCATGGCCTCCTGCCGTTCGCGATGCCATGCGGACTCCCGGCTCTGATTCGGGCCGGCGTCGAAAGCGAACTCCCCTTGGAAAGGCAGGTTCACCGGTCGTGGCAAGGGCGAACCGCCGTCAGGAACCGGGGCCGTTGGGCGAGATCGGGCAGAACGTCGTGGACCTGCCAACCGGCTTGTTCGAACAGGTCCCGCGCCGGGCCCGCCTGCCCATCGCCCAACTCGAGCCACAAACGGCCTTCCGCAGCGAGGAACGGCGGCGTGTCCGCGGCCAACCGGCGGACCGACTCAAGTCCGTCCGGGCCGCCGTCCAGCGCGGTGCGCGGTTCGTAGTCCCGCACTTCCGGGGCCAGCGTGGCGATTTCTGCGGTGGGGATGTACGGCGGGTTGGCGACCACCAACTGGAAGCGCAACCCGGGCGGGAGGGCACCCAGGCCGTCGCCGGCGTGAAACCGGATCCGTTCGCTCACCCCGTGAAGGGCCGCGTTATCCCGGGCGACCTCGAGGGCTTCGACCGACACGTCCAGGGCGTGCACCACGGCATGCGGAAAACGGAGGGCAAGGCTGATGGCCAGGCAACCGCTGCCGGTGCCAAAGTCCAGCACGGCGACCGGCCGGTCGCCCAGCCCGGCCAGGCACTGCCCGGCATGTTCGGCCAGTTGCTCGGTCTCGGGCCGCGGGATAAGGACTGCCGGTGTCAGCCGGAATTCCCGACCACAGAACGAGGTGGTGCCCACGAGGTACTGCAGCGGCTCACGGGCACCCCGTCGTTGGACCAGCGCGCGCATGCGCTCGAGCTCGGGCGCGGTCAAGCGCCGTTCGAAATCCAGGTAGAGCCGGAGGCGGGGCAGCGCCAGGACATGCGCCAGGAGCAGTTCGGCCTGGAGCCGGGGCGACTCGACCTCCTTGCGGGCGAGGAAGGCGGCGCTGCGCTGGATGACCTCAAGAACCGTCACGCCCCGAGCCTAGGCCCGGGGCGTGGACTGCAAAGGGCAAAGTGCCGTGGGTCTCGCCCGGTCACTTCAATTCGAGGTCGTCCTTCGCGGGCAGCGGCGGGAACTTGGCGTGCGGTTCGGTCTGGTACCAGAACGCGACGGAGGCGATGTCGTCCTGGAGCTGGAGGTAACGGCCGTCTTTGCGCCAGCCCAGGGCCTGGATGGTGACCTTGAGGTCCTGGTCGAACCGGATCGGATCGGGGATGTGCCAGCGGTAAAGCCCAAACCGGGTCTGGGACTGGTAAGTGCCGTCCGGCCGGATCACCTGGGGCAGTCCAGCGTAGGGCGTGCTGAACTCGGTGTACTTGCCGTCGCGATCGAAGTTGTACGAACCGCAGAAGTAGTCCTCGGTGCCGGTGCCGCAGATGGTCGGGAATTCGCCGTCGCCATCGAGGAAGAACTTGATCTCACCTTCACCCCACCAGCCCGTGCTGTGCACCTCCCAGGCCATATAGGTGCCCACGTAATGGCCCTTGCCCTTGACGCCGTCGAGGAGGGTGTAGAGCCCCTTGGTCTTCAGCGGGTCTTCCCGGCGGAACTGGGCATGGAAGTAGGCGGCGTCCTCGGGGACCTCCGTCAGCGCGTAATCGATCTGGTAATACAGCGTCATGGTCTGGTCATCGAGGTTCTCGAGCGTGACGCGGGCCTTCTTGCGGAAGGGCATTGGCCAATAGCAGTTGAAGGCGCTGCCCGGGTTGACGCACACGGCCAGCGAGTTGATCTGGCAATAGCGCGCCCAGCCGCAGGCGAAGAAATCCCCCAGGGGCACCTCCACCGAGGGTTCGGTTTCGTCGTCCCAGTAGAAGCGCAGGATGAAAAAGCGGGTCTTGTCCAGGGGCGCCGGAGTGAGCCAGATGTGCTGGATACAGCCCGGACCGGTGATCTCCGCCATGGTGAAGGTCTTCTTGGCCTCGATGCGGACGTACGGCGACACCTTCCAGCCCTGGCCCAGTCCTCGGGCGGCGCCGGCGGCCGGGCCATCGACGGACATGCCGCCCTTGCCCTTTTCACCGGTGAAGTTCTCGGGGCTGATTGAGCGGGACTTGGCGTTCGAGAGTCGGTACAGGTTGCCGAGGCCCATGTCCAGGCCGTTGAAGGGCAGGTTGGCCGCCGGGGCGGTCGCCGCGGTCAAGCCCAGGGCGAGCGCGAGTAACACGTGGGATTTCATGTCTGGAAGATGACAAACGGGGGGTTCCAGGATTCATGCCAGCCGCCGGCATCGCAACACGAAGCAAACGGGCTTCGAATGAATGGCGGTGTGCACGCGCTGGAGTCTGCCAAGCTCGCGCGAGGGCGCAACCTCGAATGGCGGGAGGAACCCATCCGCGCTCGTCGAAAAGCGCCGCTGGAAGACGCCGCACTCCAAACGCGTTGCGTGGGCCGGACGTGCGGGGTCGCGAAGCGTATGGAGTGCGCGCGGTTGACCGCCGCTTTGCGTCACGGCCGAGGGAACGGGGGATGGGGGACAACGAAAAGCGGCGCTGGAAGACGCCGCACTCCAAACGCGTTGCGTGGGCCGGACGTGCGGGGTCGCGAAGCGTCTGGAGTGCGCGCGGTTGACCGCCGCTTTGCGTCACGGCCGAGGGAACGGGGGGATGGGGGGCAACGAAAAGCGCCGCTGGAAGACGCCGCACTCCAAAGGCTGGCGCCCTTCGGCCGCCTTGGCCTCCCGCGAGGTGTCCGCAGATCCTCTCCTTCCAATCCCCCATGTTCGTCATCTGCGGAGGATCGAGGACGAGGGGTTTCTCCGCCGATTCCGAACATAGGGAATTGAACGTTCCATCTGGGCCGCGCTGGGGGCCAAGCGTCAGTTTCCCAGGGCGCGGATGGCGGCGAGGAGTGCGGATCGAATCTCCTTCTGTCGCGCGGCGCCGAGGATGGGCTTTCCGCCGGCCTCACTGACATAGAACGCATCGGAGGCGCCGCCGTTGCTGGTGTGGATGCGGGCGAGGGCAATGTCCACGCCGAGCCCGGCCAGCACGGTGGCGATGGTGTGCAGCAGGCCGAGGCGATCCTCGGTTTCGATCTCGATAATGGTGTGGCTCGGGCTCGAGTGGTTGTCGAATACGACGGAGGTCCTGAAGGGGTCGCCCAAAGGAACCGGGGCGGCTCCCGGCGGTTTGAGGGCGGGCCCGGCCGGGGCGGGTTCGGCCGGAGCGCGTCCCCCTCGGCTGCCGAAGCCGACGGGACACCCGCGTCGCCGGCGGCGGTCAGGGGCAGAGTCGGCGGGGCTTCCGGGCTGGTCGCAGGCGCGGTCAAGGCCGCGCGAGCCAGGGCGCGGAAACGCTCCATCACCCGCGGCGTGGCGGGGGCGCCGGTGTCGGCGTCCGTCACGTAGAACGTGTCGATCGCCAGGTCGTCGGTGCGGGTATAGATTTCCGCGCCGAGGATGTTGAGGCGGGCGGCGGTGAAGGCGCCGGCCAGCTTCGCGAACAGTCCGGGCCGATCCCAGGTGCAGCAGCGGACGACGGAACAGCCGCGCGCCTCGGCGACCTGGCCGTGGACGATCGGCGCGAGGGCGCGCCGGTGGCCAGGACCTGGGCTTGAGGAACTCGTGGGCGATGCGAAGGTCGGCGAGGACATCCGCCGCGAGCGCATGCAGGAAATAGCGCGGTGGCACGCGGTCGAAGTGCGCCTGGATTTCGTCGGCCGGCAGGTCGGCGGGGGCGGCGCGGTGGACCTCTTCGAGCAGGCGGGTGCGTTCGGCTTCGGCGACGACCGCGCCCTGGCCTTCGAGATGCTCGCGGGTGCGCTGGTACAGAGTGAGCAGCAGGGCATCCTTGAAGGTGGTCCAGAGCTGGTCGCTGGTGCCCATCGAGTCGGCCAGCGTCAAGAGGGCGAGAGCGCGGAGGTTCTCGAGGTCACCGACCAGCCGGGCGAACGTCTCGATCACGTGCGGGTCGCCCAGGTTGCGCTTCTGCGAGGTCGAGACCATGGCCAGATGCTGGCGGATGAGGAACTGGACGCGGCGAGCCCCGGCGTCGTCGAGGTGGAGCTGCCGGCAGACGGTGGCGCCGATGCGGGCGCCGCGTTCGGCGTGGTCGCGTCCTTCGCCCTTGCCGGCGTCGTGCAACAGGAGGGCGAGGTAGAGCAGTTCGGGGCGTTCGAGGTGGCGGAACATCTCGGTGTAAGGCCGGAGGGAAGGAGTCTGTTCGTGCCAGACGGCATCGAGCTTCTCGAGGCACACCAGGGTGTGTTCGTCGACCGTGTACTGATGGAAGAACTCGTGTTGGACGCGGGCGGTGAGGCGGCCGAACGCAGGCAGGTAGGCGCCGAGGAACCGGGCTTCATGCATCTGACGCAGGCAGCCGCCGACCTGACCGCGGGCCTTGAGGAGCTCGAGGAACATCTGCGCCACGCCGGGGTCCTTACGAAAGGCGGGTGTGACGAGCGCGACATGGTCGCGGACGAGTTGCAGGAGTTCGGGATGCAGCCGGAGCCGGCGCCGTTGGGCGTTGAAGAAGGCCTGCATCAGGCGGCTGGGTCGCTCGCGGAAGATGCGGCCGGACACGGGCAGGACCTGGCCGTCGACGAACTTGAAGCCATCGACTTCATAGGCGGCGCGGCGGCGGCGGGCGCGCAGGAGGTCGCCGAGGCGGGGCAGGCGTCCGGGCTGGGGGAGGAGGGCGAGGCGTTCCTCGACGTTGCGGGTGAGGTCGTGGATGGTGCGGACGTGGCCGTAATAGGCGCGCATGAGCCGGTCGACTCGTTTGCTGGGCGAGCCGTCCAGGTAGCCCATCGCCCGGGCCACGGCGGGTTGCACGGCCTTGAGCAGCACATCGTGAGGGCGTTCGCTGCGGAAGTGGAGATCGTTGCGGATGCGCAGGAGAAAGTCATAGGCCCGGTCGAGGTCGGCCTGTTCGGCGGCGCTGATCAACTGGCGTTGCTGAAGCTCGGCGGTCCCCGCGGTGCGGTAGCGGAAGAAGCTCAGCCAGACCAGATTCTGGTAGTCGCGCAAGCCGCCGCAGCCGTTCTTGACGTTCGGCTCCTGCAGAAACGGGGTGTTGCCGAAGCGCCGCCGTCGTTCGGCCTGATCCGCCAGGCGCTGCTCGACATAGGCGTTCTCCTGCCCGGCCACGCAGCCCGAGATCACCCGCCGCTGGAGCCGCGCGAACAGCCGTTCGTCCCCGCAGACCCAGCGCGCCTCAATCAGCGAGGTCTTCGACCGCAGATCCTGGTTGCCCGCCGCCACCGATTCCGCGGGGGTGCGGACGACGCTCTGAACCTTGGGAAAGACATTGTAGAGCCAGGATTCCTCGAGCAGCGCCAGGAACGCCGGACGATCCCCCTTTTGGAGATCGCCGCTCTCGTGCAGGAACTGGACGTCGATGTCACTGTGCGGACTCAGCTCACGCCGCCCGTAGCCCCCGAGCGCCACGATCGCGCAACGTGCGGATCGTCCCCGGCCGGCGTACTCGGGCAACGCGCCGGCCGCCTCGAAGGCGTGCTGGAAAACGAGGTCCACGGCCAGCGCGAGAGCCTGTACCACCTCACGTCCGCTGGCCCCTTGGTTGTGGGCGTACCGCGTCCGCAGCCGGCTGCGCTGCAGGTAACGCTGGTACCGCATCACCTCCTGGCACGGACGGCGCCCCGGCGGCAAAGGGAGCTGCTTCGCCGCCTCTGCCCGCAGGGATTCGAGGAGCTTCGACATGCGGGAGTTCCGTTTGCTGGGAACCCGGAGAAGGCGCTCACGGACGACCCCGCGGGTGGACCACGACCGCTGAACCGGCCCGGCCGCCTCCGCCTGCGGGGCGGTCACTCAGCCCGGGCGCGTGACCAGGGCTCGATGCCGCCGGAACGCCGGGCGGAGCGCCTTGGAAAGCTCGTCCTGCAACGCCTGCAACTCCGCATAGAGAGCCGTGTTGGCCGGGTTCGGTTCGGTGGTCTCCGACGGGTTCAGCGTCACGAAGGCGTCGGTGACATCCTCGATGCGGAGCGCCTGCCCGAGCTGACGGCGCCAACACCACAGGGCTTGAAGGGCAGCGCCAAACGCGGCGCCCTCGCCCACCTTGAGGGTCACGACTTCGGCCTGGAAGATGTCGGCCATGAGCTGCCGCCAGAACTTCGACTTTGCCCCGCCGCCGGTGGCGCGGATTTGCGTGGCCTTGACCCCGAGGTCGGCGAGCCGGCGCAGCCCGTAGTTCATGCCAAGGGTCACACCCTCCATCGCGGCCCGCGCGAAGTGAGCGGCCTGGAAGGTGGCGGGGCGGACGCCGAAGAACACGCCGGTGCCGTCGGGGACGTTGGGGGTGCGTTCGCCTTCGAGGTAGGGGAGCAACACCAACCCGGCGGCGCCCGGCGGGGCCTTGGCCGCGGCCTTCTCGAAGGCGGCGTGGGTGAGCTCGAAATCGTTGCGCACCATCTCGGTGGCGACGGTCACGTTCATGGTGCAGAGCAGGGGCAGCCACCGGTTGGTCGAATCGCAGAACGCGGCGATTTCGCCGAGCGGGTCCACGACGGGCTCGTCGGCGCAGGCATAGATGGTGCCGCTGGTGCCGAAGCTGGCGGTAACCACGCCGGGTCGGGTGTTGCCCGTGCCGATGGCGCCCATCATGTTGTCGCCACCGCCGGCGCTCACGAGCACATCCGGATTCAAGCCGAGGGCCTTGGCCGTGGCCGGTTGGAGCGTGCCCACCGGCTGGTCGCTCGGGATGAGGGGCGGCAGTTTCTCGGCCAGGTCGGGATCGATGGCCTTGAGCACGGGGGCGCTCCACTTGCGGGAACGGACGTCGAGCAGGGCGGTGCCGCTGGCGTCGCCGTACTCCATCACGGCGCGACCGGTGAGCCACCAGTTGAGGTAATCATGGGGGAGCAGGACGGTGGCGAGCTTGGCGTAGTTTTGGGGCTCGTGTTTCCGGAGCCAGAGAATCTTGGAAGCGGTGAACCCGGGAAGGACGGCGTTGCCGAGCACCTTGATCGTGGGGCGCACCCCGCCGAGGCGTTCGGTGATTTCCCTCGCATTCGGCGGCCGTGGCGGTGTCACACCAGAGCTTGGCGGGGCGGATGACCTGGCCGGCCTTGTCGAGGGGCACGAAGCCGTGTTGCTGGCCGCTGACCCCGATGGCCTTGACCTCGCCGGCGGTGGCCTTCGCCTGCTTGAGGGCGGCCCGGATGGCCTTCGCCGTGGCATCACGCCAGGTGTGGGGATGCTGTTCCTTCGCGCCCGGCGGGAGGTTGGGGAGGAGCCCGTAGGCGACCGAGGCCGACCCCACCACGTGCTTCTTGGTCACATCCAGGACGAGGGCCTTGGTGGACTGCGTGCCGCTGTCGATGCCGATAACCAGGGTTCTCATGAGGTTTGGAGCTTGTCGTTACGGTGGCGCGAGCATGGTCAGCCGGCGCGGCCAAGTCCAACGGGAAATGGGCGGGCGCAGGGCGGCGCGTTCTGTCCGCCCCGTCTTGGATTCTCCGCCGATGACGAACATCAGGGATTGGGCTGAGGGAGGCGCTCCCTGAACCTGTGGTGCGGGCTTGCAGCCTGCACCCTCCGCGGTTCACGGCCCCTGAGCCGTCCACAAAGGAACCGGTGGTTCGCCCCCAGGGGGAGAGGCGGGGTTTCAACGCGCGGCCGCGGGAGCGTCCCGTTGGGCGGCGGTCAACACCGAGCGTGCGATCTCCCGGCTGAACTCCGCGAGCGCCCCGCTCAAGGCCGCCGCGGCGCCGGCCGGGTCGGTATCGGGGGAAGGCCCGCGGTGCTGCACGCGGTGCTGGTCGCGGCACACGACGTTGGCGGTGGCGGTCTCCAGGAGCTGCCATCGGCCCTCGACCCAGACGCGGCCATCGGCATACAGGTCGCAACGGCGCAGGCTCACGCTCAGTTCGAAATCCACGGCGGTGGTGCGCCAGGCTTCCGCGGCCACGCGTTCGGTGCCGAGGAATTGGCCGAGGCTGGTGGCGAGCACGCGCCGGACCCCCTTCTCGAGCCGCTCCCCCCACCGGTCGGACATCGCGTACCGGATCTCATTCTCGTTCTCCCGGATCGCCAGCCACGGGCTGTCGAGGTAGGAGGGCAGCAGCAGGGGCATCACCCCCACCGCGAGGTCTTTCACTGGCGTCCCCGGCAGCGGTTCGAGATCGGGTGGCACCGACAACAGGAAGTGTCGCGTGATGTCGGCGGTGGGCTTGAGGTTCAGACAACCGCTCCCCAAGGCAAGCGCGGTCAGCAGAGCAAGGAACCCTCGACAGTTCATCGGCGTGATCCAGCACGTTGACGCCCGGACAACAGGGCGTTGGGATTGCGGTTGAGGTAGTCGGCCAGATCGGCAATCGCGCGCGCGGCCTGGCGCAGGTCCGCCAGCGACTCCGTCAGTTCACTGTTAAGCCGGGATTGCGGCGCCAGCGTCCCGCGCAACGTCTCGCTGGTGCGCCGCACATCCGCCAGCGCCAGCGTCGTCGCCTCCAGGGCGCTCCGGGCCTGGGCCGCCAGCGGGTCCACCTGCCCGCGCAGCTTCTCGGACAACGCCTGCACTTCGTCCAGAGCGCGCCGGGCGGAAGCGAGCGAGCCCAGCAGATCCGGCGAGGCCACCACCTCGTTCAGGCGGCCCAGGACGTTGGTCAGACCCGCGCTGATCTCCGCGGCGTTGAACTCGCCCAACCGCTGGTTGAGCACGACCAGCACCGCGTCCAGCCGGGAAAACACCCGCTGGAAATCCAGGTTCGCCAGGTTCTCGAGCAGCATCTGAATCTCGTTGGGCGCGGTCGGGATCTCCAGGTACCGCGCCTGCACCTGATGATACACCGGTGAGGGCGCGTTGGGCTGGATGGCCAGTTCCACAAAGAGCACGCCGGTCACCAGGCTTTCCGCCTGCAACCGCCCCCGGAATCCCCGTTCCACCAACCGCTTCAACGCCCCCGGATTGTCCAGTTGCAGCGGCGGCTCCGAGAGCCGGCGCAGCACGCGGCCATCCACCTCGATGATCACCGGCAGATGCGTGTCGGTCTCGCTCTGGTTGTAGCGCAGCATCACCTGGGACACCCGACCCACCTTCACCCCCCGCGATCGCCACCGCCCCCCGGGGCCAGGCCCTTCACGGACGATTCGAAGTACAGGATGAAGCGGAGCGGCTGGTGGAACCACGAGAAGGAACTGAAAAGCAGGAGGCCGGCCAGGCCCAATCCCAGCCCCGCCAGGACGAACACGCCCACCACTGTCGGATTTGTTTTCTGGCTCATACCCGCGATTGACCCTCACCCCGCGCCGCGTGTCAGGAACTCCCGCACCCGCGGATCTTCGCTCTCCCGCACCAAGTCCCGCGGGTTCCTTCCGCCCGCACCCGGCGCGTCTCCGGATCCAGGAAGATCGCGTGGTCCGCAATGGCAAAGATGCTGGCCAGTTCGTGACTCACGACCACCAGGGTGGCGCCCAGACTGTCGCGCAACTCGAGCAGCAAATCGTCCAGTCGCCGCGCACTCACCGGATCCAGGCCGGCCGAGGGCTCGTCAAACAGCAGGATTTCCGGGTCCAGCGCCAGCGCCCGCGCCAGCGCCGCCCGCTTGCGCATCCCGCCCGAAATCTCGGCTGGCAGATAATCCTCAAAGCCCCGCAGCCCGACCAGCGCCAGTTTCACGCGCGCCAGTTCGCGGATGTCCGTCGGTCCCAGCCCGCTGAAGGCCTCGAGGGGCAGCGCCACGTTCTCCGCCAGCGTCAGCGAGCTCCACAGCGCGCCTTGCTGGAACATCACGCCGAGCCGCCGCCGCAACGCCAGCCGGCCCGCCTCGTCCGCGTCCCAGTAGCTCTGCCCGTCGTAGTAAACCGCGCCCGCCGCCGGCGCCTTCAAACCGATCATGTGCTTGAGCAACGTGCTCTTGCCGCAGCCGGACCCGCCCATGATGACAAACACCTCGCCCTGGCGGATCCGCACGTCGATGTCGCGCATCAAGACGAAGTCGCCGTAGGCCATGGTCAGGCCGCGGATCTCGATCTTGCTGGGGGCAGCGGCCAGGGCCATGTCAGATCTCCAGCACCTTGGTCACCACCGCGAACACCCCGTCCGTCGCGATGATTCCCGTGATCCCGATCACGACCGCCGACGTTGTAGCCTGGCCCACCGCCGCCGCGGTATTGCCGCAGCGCAGCCCTCGCCAGCACCCCCACCAGCGCCACCAGCAGCCCAAACACCCCCCTTTGAACACACCCAGCAGGAAGCTCTCCAGGGTGATCGCCGCCAACGTCCGTTGCATATAGTCCAGACTCGACAGATCCAACAGCCCGGTGGCCACCACGAATCCGCCGCCGATGGCGATCAAGTCCGCAAACACACACAAGAGCGGCATCATCAGGCCCAGCCCCAGCAGACGGGGCAGCACCAGAAAGTCCACCGGCGGAAACCCGAACGTTTCAGGGCATCCACCTCCTCGTTGACCCGCATCGTTCCCAACTGCGCCGCAAAGGCCGCCCCCGTGCGGCCGCACAAGATGATGGCCGTCATCAGGCAACCCATCTCCCGCACCGTGGCCACCGCCACCAGATCCGCCACGTACATCGTCGCGCCAAACCGTGTCAGTTGCACCGCCCCGACAAAGGCCAGGATCAGGCCCACCAGGAAATTGATCAGCGCCACGATCCCGAGCGCCTGAGGTCCCGTCGCCTGCATCACGTGCAAGGCATCCGTCCAGCGCATCGCCGAACGCCCCCGCAAGAGTCTCCCCAGCGACTGCAGGCTCTCCCCGAGAAACGCGGCGAAGTCCAGCACGAAGTCTCCGGTCGCCTGCGCCGCTTCCCCCACCCGCGCCACCAGACCTGGCTGCCGCGGTCCGCGCCGCGCCTCACGCGCTTCCGGCACGGCCCGCGCCAGCCGCAAGAGCCGCTGCAGCCCTTCCGGGAGGGTCTCGACGCGTACCTCAACGCCGTGTTCCCTTCCCAGCTCCTCGCATCGCGCCACAAAGGCCAGCAGCCCGCTGTCCCAGGCGCGCAGTTCCCGCGTGTCGAACTCGATCACCCGGGGCCGGCCGGCCCCCTGCAGCAACGCCTCTGCCTCCGCCAGGGAGGGGACCCCCGCCCGGCGCCAGTCCCCTGCCAGACACACCTGCACCGCGTCCGCCGTCGGGCGGCTGATCTCCACCTTCGGCTCGGGCCGCGCGGACGGATGCATCGTTTGTGCCAACCGTGGGGATTAGACCAGCGCGCCCCACCACCGTCCAGTCTGCACCCGGCTCTTGCCCCGACTCCGGCGCCGGCGATAATCGCCCCCATGTCGCGCGCCGAGTTCGTCCACTTGCACGTTCATTCCGAGTACTCCCTGCTCGACGCCGCCTGCCGTGTGGACCGTCTCACCCAACGCGCCGCCAGCCTCGGTTTCGGCGCGCTGGCCCTTACCGACCACGGCGTCCTTTACGGTGCCATCGACTTCTACCAGGCCGCGCGTCGCGCCGGACTCAAGCCCATCATCGGCTGCGAAGTCTATGTCGCTCCCGGCAGTCGCCTCGAGAAACGCACCCTCAGCGGCGGTCGGGACGCGTACCACCACCTCGTCCTGCTCGCCGAGAACGCCACCGGCTACAAGAACCTGATCAAGCTGGTCACGGCCGCCCACCTCGAGGGTTACTACTACAAGCCCCGCATCGACAAGGAGCTCCTGGCCGCGCACCGCGAGGGGCTCATCGCGCTCTCGGGTTGCCTGGCCAGCGAAATTCCCAGCCTGATTGCCGACGAACAACTCAAACAGGCGCGCGACACCATCGATTGGTACAAGCAGACCCTCGGTCCCGACCACTTCTTCCTGGAGCTCCAGGACCATGGCATCGCCGAACAGGCCGTCGTCAACCGCCACCTTATCCCCTGGGCGCGCGAGTTCGGCCTCCAGCTCGTCGCTACCAACGATGTCCACTACCTCGAACGCGAACACTCCACCGCCCACGACTGCCTCGTCTGCATCGGCCGTCAGATCACCCGCGACGATCCGAAACCCCGCTACGCCGCCGACCAGTTCTACCTCCGCTCGGCCGCGGAAATGGCCACCCTCTTCACCGAGGTGCCGGAGGCCGTCCGTAACACCGTCGCGGTCGCCGAGCGCTGCCAGGTCGAGATCACTTTCGGCAAGCTGCATTACCCGGTCTTCGAGCCCCCGCCAGGCCGCACCCGGGAAGCCTTCCTCCGCCAATGGCTGGCCGAGGGACTCGACCGCCGCTACGGCCTCCACACCCGGGTCGAGGACCGGCGCTTCGTCTGCGAGCGTCTCGACGATCCGCGCCGGCTCCCCACGTACGTCGAACCGGAACCGGCGTCCGCAGGGCCGCCGTCGGAGCCGACGAGGCCGGCGGTTCCCGCTCCCGACCAGGCCAACGCGGCCGTCCAGGTCGTGCTGCAGCGTCTCGACACGGAACTGGCCGTCATTGAGAAGACCGGGTTTGTCTCCTACTTCCTCATCGTCGGCGACTTCGTCCGGTTCGGGCGTACCAAGGGCATCACGTGTGTGGCCCGCGGATCGGCGGCTGGTTCGCTTGTCGCGTATCTGCTCGAGATCTCGAACGTGGACCCCCTCCGGTACGGTCTGCTCTTCGAGCGCTTCCTCAACCCCGAGCGCGTCAACCCACCGGACATCGACATCGACTTCGCCGACGACCGCCGCGCCGAGGTCATCGAGTACGTCCGGCAGAAGTATGGGCGGGAGAGCGTGGCCCAGATCATCACGTTCGGCACGCTGGGGGCCAAGTCTGCCATCCGGGATGTGGGACGCGCCTTGGGCTTCAGTTACGGGGACTGCGACCGCCTGGCCAAGCTCATCCCTGCGGACCTCGGCATCACCCTCACCGAGGCCCGCGCCAAGGTGCCCCGAGCTCCAGCAGGCCTACGAGTCGGAGGAAGCCACCCGCGAGTTGATCGACATCGCGGAGGTCCTGGAAGACGTCGCCCGCAACGCGTCGGTCCACGCCGCGGGCGTGGTCATCGGCCCCGAACCGCTCGTCAATGTCCTGCCGCTCAAGGCCGACGAGGACGGCGCCATCGTCACCCAATACGCCATGGGCCCGGTCGGTGACCTCGGCCTGCTGAAAATGGACTTCCTCGGGCTCAAGACCCTCACCGTCATCCGCAACGCCTGCGATCTCATCCGCCGCACCCAGGGCGTCGAACTGCCCATCGAACGACTCCCCTCGACGACCCCAAGACCTACGCCCTGCTCAACAGCGCCCGCACCTTGGGGGTCTTCCAACTGGAATCCGGCGGCATGCGCGATCTCTGCCGCAAGTTCCAGATCGGTTCCATCGAACACATCACGGCCCTCATCGCCCTCTACCGGCCCGGCCCGATGGATCTCATCCCCGAGTTTCTCCGCCGTCGTCATGGCGAAGTCCGCATCGAGTATCCTCACCCGCTGCTCGAGCCCATCGCCCGTGAGACCTACGGCATCATGGTCTACCAGGAACAGGTGATGCAGGCCGCCCAGGTCCTCGCCGGCTACACCCTCGGTGGCGCCGACCTTCTCCGCCGGGCCATGGGCAAGAAGAACAAGGACGAAATGGCCACCCAACGGGCCGTCTTCGTCCGTGGTTGTGCCGATGTGAACCAGATCCCGGTGGACAAGGCCAATGCCATTTTCGATCTCCTCGAGAAGTTCGCCGGCTACGGCTTCAACAAGTCCCATGCCGCCGCCTACGCCTTCGTCGCCTACCAGACCGCCTACCTCAAGGCCAACTACCCGGTCGAGTTCCTCTGCGCCATGATGACCAACGACATGGCGGACACGGAGAAGCTGGGGCTCTACATCGCCGAGGCCCGCGAACTCGGCCTCCAAGTCCTCCCTCCGGACGTCAACGAAAGCGACGTCTTCTTCGCTCCTGCCGCCGATGCTGTCCGCCCGCAGCCTCCCGCGCCCCCCGGTGGTGCATCTTCCCCGCCTGCCACATCTCCCGGTGGTGCGGGCTTCCAGCCTGCACCTTCCGCTCCTTCGTCGGCACCGCCCGCGGGCGCCATTCGATTCGGGCTGGCCGCCATCAAAGGCATCGGCGAGGCCGCCGTTGAATCCCTCCTCGAAGCCCGCCGCGCGGCGGTCCGTTCACCTCCCTGGCGGATCTCTGTGAGCGCGTGGACACGCGCGCCGTCAACCGCAAGGTCCTCGAGGCCCTTATCAAGTCTGGCGCCTGCGACAGCCTGGGCGAGAACCGTGCGACCCTCTGGCACGCCGTGGATCACACCCTCACCCGCGCCGCGCGCAGCGCCCAGGACCGTGCCCGCGGCCAGACCTCGCTCTTCGGCCTGCTCGAGACGCCGGCCGACGCGCCCCTCGAGTCGATCAGCCGGCAGCCCGAGTGGCCGGCGGCGGAGCGGCTCGCCGCCGAGAAAGAGCTCCTCGGTTTCTACGTCACCGGCCACCCGCTCACGCCCTTTCTCCCGCTGCTTCAGCGTTACGCCCTCGCGACCACCGCCCAACTTGCGCAACTTCCCCGCTTCAGCATTACCCGCATCGGCGGCTTGATCACCGGCGTCCAGCAGGGCCTCTCGAAGAAGACCCAAAAACCTTATGCCCTCGCCACCCTCGAGGACCAGGACGGCACCGTCCAACTCCTCTGCCTCAACGAGAACTTCGACAAGTTCCGCGATCTGCTCCAGCCCAAGGCCGTCCTGCTCGTCACCGGCGAGGTTAACCTGGGCGACGACCGTCCCAAGCTTTTCCCGGTCGACATGCTGCCTCTGGAGGAGGCGCCGCGTCGCTTCACCAAGCAGGTCCATGTCCGCGTCCCGACAGTCGAACTGGTCCCGAAACTGGACGCGGTCCGCGCCCTGGTCACCCAGCACCGCGGCAAGACGCCGCTGCTGCTCTGCCTCGCCCAGCCGCAGGGCGAACTGGTGTTCATTGAAGCCCACGAAGACTTCTTCGTGCTGCCTTCATTACGCCTCCAGAACGACCTTGAAGCCCTCCTCGGCCCCGGCACCTACTACGCCCAGGTCGACCTCACCCTCCCGCCCAAACCGCAGCGCCGTTGGGAAAAGCGCGCCGCCAATGGCAACGGCGCGTCCTGAAGCAGACCGTCCATTCCCCGCCCCTCTGTAGGCGCCGACGTCAGGAGGCGTTTTCCCACTTCACTGTAGGCGCCGACGTGAGGAGGCGTTTTCCCACTCGCTGTAGGCGCCGACGTGAGGAGGCGTGTTCCGACTTGCTCCACACCGCTTCGCCTCCTCACGTCGGCGCCTACCATCGGTCCGAGGTCTCAGGCGGCGCCGGGCAACCGGACGGTGAACACCGAGCCCACCCCCGGCTGGCTGCTCACTTCGATGCTCCCGCCGTGCGCGTCCACCACCGCCTTGGCAATGGCCAACCCCAGCCCCTGCCGCCGCTCAGCCCGCGAACGCGCCCGGTCGCCCCGGTAGAAGCGCTCGAACACCCGCGGCACGTCTTCCGACGGGATGCCCTGGCCCGTATCCGCCACCCGCACCACCGCTGTCCCGTTCTCAAGCCCGGTGCTGATCCGGATCTCCCCCTGTTCGCGGTTGTAGTGTACCGCGTTGCTCAACAGGTTCATGAACACCTGGGAAAGCCGGTCAGTGTCTCCCACGGCCGTCACGGGCGCCAGCTCGACGATGACCCGGATTCCCCCGCGCCTCCGCCAGGGGCTGGATAAGGTCGGCGCACGTCCGCACCACCTCATCCAGCGCCACCGGCGCCCGCGCGATCTCCTCCTGTCCCGCGTCGAAGCGGGCCAGCTCGAGCAGCGACTGCGTCAGCCGCCGCATCTGTTGTGCTGCGGCCAGGCACACCTCGATGGTCTCCCGGTACTCGGCCGCGCTCCGCTCCCGTGCCAGGGTGGTCTGCGCTTCGGCGAGGATGACCGCGATCGGCGTGCGCAGCTCATGGGAGGCGTCGGCGGTGAACTGTTTCTGCTGGGCGAAAGCGGCCTCGAGCCGGGCGAAGGTGGAGTTCAGAACTCCGGCCAGACGCCCCAGTTCGCTGTCGGTCTCGGCGACATTGATGCGTTCGGCGAGGTGGCCGGCCGAGATGCGCGTGGCCGCGGCGCTGATGTCGGCGACCGGCTGGAGCGCGCGGCTGGCCAGCACCCATCCGCCGCCCAAGCCCAGCGCCAAGACACCCCCGCCTGCCGCCCAGAGCCACCCGGCAAACCGCCGCATCGCTCGCAGATCGGCCTGGATCGGGCGTCCCGCGAGCAGGCAATCGCCGAGCTCGGTGAACTGAAACGCCTCCCGAGACCCGGCGCGGGTCTGCGTGTAAATCCGCGTGCCGGCCCCGGGCTGCAGCGGCCGTTCGAGGGCAACCGCCCGGTTGGTCGAGCCCTTCACCAGCGTGCCGCTGCGCGACCAGATGCCATAATAGAAGCCATTCGGATCGGTCTCTTCGAACAGATTCAGCGTCGCCGCGGACAGCATCACGTTGCGGAGCTCGAATCGGGGTTCGGGCGGCGGATGGAAGCCTGGGAAGTCGGGACCTCCCACGCCGGGGGGCCGCCGGGTCCCAGGTCGAAGGGGCCGCGCCCGGGCGGTTGGCCGAACGGCGGGCGACCGCGCAGCTCGTCGGCCAGGGCGGCGACACGGCGCTCGAGCTCCTCGTCGATCTGGCGGAACCGGTTGAGCCGATGCAACTGGTAGGCGGTGAATCCGAACCCGCTCAGGACCAGCATCAGCAGGAACGCCTGCCAGAGCTGCAGCCGCCAGCGGATGGACTTGGTGAACATGGGGGCTGGTTCAGGCCTCGATGCAGTATCCCTGGCCCCGCCGGGTGGCGATCAGCTCCGGGCCCAGCTTCTTTCGGAGGCTGAACACGTGGACGTCCACGAGGTTGGACAGGGTGTCGTCGGTCTCGTCGAACAGGTGCTCGTACAACGCCGAGCGGGTCACGACCTCGCCCCGGTGCAC
The DNA here is from genome assembly GCA_027493615.1 of Verrucomicrobiota bacterium. GTDB lineage: Bacteria > Verrucomicrobiota > Verrucomicrobiia > Limisphaerales > J093 > DSVZ01. Next base: position 191,836 of record JAOSKK010000005.1, on the reverse strand, counting down.
CAGCAGGTACTCGAAGATGGCGTACTCGCGCGCTGTGAGGGCCACGGGCACCCCGGCGCGGGTCACCGAACGTGCCCGTGGATCGAGCACGATGTCCCGCACCGTTAGCTGCGGGCTCGCTTGGCGCGCGGCCCGCCGGATGAGGGCACGCAGCCGGGCCAGCAATTCCGCGAGGTCGAACGGCTTGACCAGGTAATCGTCCGCCCCGGTGTCCAGGCCCCGGACGCGGTCGCGAGGGGCGTCCCGGGCCGTGAGCATGAGCACCGGCGTCCGCTTCTGTCGGCGCAACCGCTCGAGCACCTGCCAGCCGTCGAGGCGTGGCAGCATCACGTCCAACACCACGGCGTCGTAGTCGTACGTCTCCGCCTTGTAGAGGCCTTCGTCCCCGGCGTCGGCTGTGTCGACGGCATACCCGGCTTCGCGCAGGGCCTTGGCCAGGCTGCGGAGCAGGCTCGGCTCATCTTCCACCACCAGGATACGCATACGCACCGTGTCTGCCTGGGAGCACGGCGCTTCCGGCGCCCCTCGGCGGACCAGACCAGTATGGACGGGACCGGATTAAGGCGCGATTAAGAAGCGCGGCGGCGGGTCAGTAATCGAACACCCCGGTCTCGCGGGTGGCCTTCCCGAGCAGGCGCGCCAGACCCAACGCCATGTTCCTGAGCAGCGTGATCTGGCGAGGCGCACCTCAGACCCCATGCGCAGCTTCCTCTCATCCAGAACCACGTGTTCTTGTCCGACTGGCCCGGTTGCGATGTCCGATCTCCGATTCCAAGCGGTACACCGTCTCGTCGATGGTCAGTTCCCGGCCGGCCTCACGACGCCAAGGCCGAACCCGTCCGGGTTGGCACGGGCCAGCTCGGGAAGGTGGGTGGCCACGTCAGGGGCCGGTCCGGCGAACGTTGCGGTTGAGGAGGCCGTGGCGGTCGAGGGATGAAGTGCGGGTTCTTTGCGCTCGCCAAGCGGCAGCGGGGAGCGATGCTTGGCGCGGTTTCCCACGGCGTGATTATGAGCAACCGATGGCGCGGAGTTCTGGCAGGTGGTCTGGCGGTGCTGGCGTTCCCGGTGTCCGCTTCCGGCGCGGAGACGGTGCGGCAATCGCGGTTTGAGGCGACCGATCCCCGGCGGCAGTCGCCTGGCAGGCGCGAACCCGTCAGACGCTGTTCGAACTGATGATGGGCGGGGCCCGGCCGAGACCGGTCCCGTTCGACGCCCAGGTGCTGGCACGTGAGACCAATGCGGCCGAGGGCGTGATTCTCGAAACGCTCTCCCTGCGCACCTTGCCGGACCGCCGTGTGAAGGCCTGGCTGGCGTTGCCGCAGGCGCGGGAGGGGCGGGTCGGAGCGGTGCTGGGCCTGCACGGGCACGGGGGCACGGGAGAGCAGGTGGTCCGGGGCCAGGGACTGTACTGGTACGGCCGCGCGCTGGCCCGTCTGGGCTGCGTCGTGATCGCGCCGGACATCGGCCAGCACGAGTTGCAGCATCCCGGGTGGTCGTTGATGGGCGAGCGCACGTGGGATGCGCTGCGGTGCCTGGACTACGTTGCGAGTCGGCCGGAGGTGGACCCGGAGCGGCTGGCGGTGGCGGGCCTTTCCCTGGGCGGCGAGACGGCGATGTATGTGGCGGCGCTGGAGGAGCGGGTGCGGCTGACCTGCAGCAGCGGATGGTTGACGACCGTGGCCAACATGAAGCAGGGACATTGTCCATGCTGGAACTTCGCCGGGCTGGAGGAGCATTTCGATTTCGCGGACATCTTCGCGTGTGTGGCGCCGCGGGGCCTGGTGCTCGAGATCGGGGAACGCGAGCGGGCGCCGGGAGGATTTCCGGTGGACATCGCGCGCGGTGCGTTCGCCGAGATCCGGTCGGCCTACGGCGTGTGGGGGGCAACCGGGGCGGTGGAATGGGTGGTGCATCCCGGAGGGCACGTGTTCGAAGGAACCCGCTTTCAGGAACGGCTCACGGAGACGTTTGGGCTGAAGCCGGTGTCCCCGGCTGCGCCGTCAAGCCGAGCGCTGCCTCGAGACTGAAACGGAGGTACATCGCCGGGTCGCCGACGGACGGTTCCTCGCGTCGCGCCTGTTCAAGGATCTCGCGCATGACGGGCCAGGCAGGCGCCGCGCGCGGGCCCAGGAGTTGCAGGGCGCGGGCGGCGTGCAATGCGACGTCGGGTTGAGTTGAACGCAGTTCCTGTTCGAGCACGCGCAAAGGCTCCGGCGCTTCCCCCAAGCCGACGAGCGCTGCGGCGGCTTCCACCCTGACCACGGCACAGTCATCTGTCAGGGCGCGGCGCAGCGCCGGGCGGGCTGATTCGGCGGCCGGGCCGGCCGCATGCAACCCCACGGCGGCCCAGCAACGCACGCCGTCGTCGGCATCGCGCAGCAGGGCGAGCAACGGGGCCACGGCGTCCGGGCGACCCACGAGGTCCGCGGTCTCAAGCAGGCGGGCCAGGGGATATCTCGTGTCGTCGCGGGCCAGTTCGAGAGGGGTGCCGGTGGGGCCGAGGCGTTCCCAGACTTGCGGTTCGGTGAGGAACCCGGCGTCGCGGGTGGTCAGCAGCCAACGGCGCAGCGTTTGTCGCAGTCGTTCGAGGGTGTCGCGATGAGCCGGGGCGGTAGCCAGGTTCTGGATCTGATGCGGATCGGCGTGGGTATCGTAGAGTTCCTCAATCGGTTTCCGTGGACCGGCGTAAGTGAGTTGCCCGGCGTCGAGCTTTCCTTCGGCGGCCAGCCGCGTTAGTTCGCGGCGGAAGGGCGCGGCATCCGAGTAGCCTTCGGGGGCCATCCTGGAAACATGCGGCATGAAGTTGCGCACGTAGAGGAACCGTTGGTCGCGCACCGAGCGCGACAGGTCGAACGCTTCATCCACCCGGTCGCGCGCGCCGAATACGAACTCGCGTGGTGGGCCGGCTGTGGAGCCGAGGAACGCGACGCCCTGGAGTTGGGGCGGCGCCGGGACGCCAGCCAGACCGAGCATGGTGGGCGCGAAGTCCACAAAGCTGACCAGCCGGTCCGTGGTCGCACCCGGGGGTGCGGGCGCCAGTCCGCGGAACTTGGGCGGAAACCGGATCAGCAAGGGCACGCGCAAACCGGTATCCCAGAGACACCGTTTCCCGCGCGGCAACCCCATGCCGTTGTCGCCGTAGAAGAAGACGATGGTGTCATCCGCAAGCCCGTCCGCGGCGAGTTGGTCCAGTAGGGCGCCGACTTCCTGGTCCATCGCCGTTACACAATCGTGGTAACGCGCCCAGGCCTGCCGGGCGGCGGGGGTGTCGGGATAATACGGCGGAAGGTGCACGTGGGCGGGATCGTGGCGTTCGCCGGGGCGCAGTCGGGCACCGACCTCGGCCTCGAACTGATCGCGGGACCACACGCTGACCCGCGACTGGTGCGTGGTCATGAGATTGAACACCGCGAAGAACGGCTGGCCGGCCTGGCGTCCCCGCCAATGCGCGCTCGACGAAGACTCGTGCCAGCAATCGGCGATGAAACGAGGTTCGTTCCGCAGGTTGTAGTCCGTCTTGACGTTGTTGGCGGTGTAGTAACCGGCTTCACGCAGCAAGGCCGCGAACCCGCGCAGGTCCGCCGGGATCGGAAACTGCGACCGCAGCCGCTGCGTGCCCAGCGAGGTGGCGTAGAGGCCGGTGATCAGGCAGGACCGGGCCGGGGAACAGACGGGGGCGGTGGCAAACGCGTGCGTGTACCGAACGCCCTCGCGCGCGAAGGTGTCGAGTCGCGGGGTGCGGGCGTCCGGATCCCCGTAACAGCCGAGGTGGACGCCAAGGTCCTCGGCCGTGATCCAAAGAAGGTTGGGTCGGGAAGTCTGGGCCACGCTCGTCCCGAGACCCAGAGCGAGGGCGGCGCACGCCAGTCGTCCGGCGCGCAAGGCCTGGTCACACCAGCGAGTGATCATGCCGGCGAGCCTGGCCCTGGGACCACGCGCTGGCAAGCGAAGCGGCGCCCCTGTTCTTCTTGGACCCGCTCAGGGGCCATGAGTCATGCAGGGTGCAGGCTGGAAGCCCGCACCACAGGTTCAGGTAGGCCCTCCTTCAGCCCAATTCCCGATGTTCGAAATCGGCGGAGGATCCAGGGGTGGGCTCCTCTCCGCCGATTACGAACATCGGGGATGAGGGAAGCGACGTGGTTCTCTTGGATTTGCCTAAGGGGACAAATCCGGGCCAACAGGCGCAGGGGAACGCCGTGGCGTGCGGGTAGGCGGCGGGTTAACGCCGGGAGCCGCCGGAGGCGAAGCTGGGGCGATGATGTTGATTTCTGCCCCGCCAAGCCACAGTCCCGGCATGTTGAATCTCAAGCCGATCCGAGACCGACTCGAGAGACCCTTCGCCCCGTTCGTCATTCAACTGTCCGATGGCCGCAGTTTTGCGATCCCGCACCGGGATTTCATCGCGGTCGGCAAGAGCGTGGTTTCGATTGTCGACCGCCACGACTCGACCCACACCGCGGATGCCCTGCACATCGTGAGCATCAGCGATGCGCCAAGGAAACGGTCAAGCTCCGCAGAAAACCGCGACCGACCGTAGGCGCCGACGTGAGGAGGCGAAGTGGCAATGCCTCGGCCGACAACGCCTCCTGACGTCGGCGCCTACAGGAGGTAAGAGACAGACGGGCTCGGGCTACATGCGGCGATAGAGCTCGCGGCAGCGGGCCGGGGTCATCTGCTGTTGCCAGTCCGGGCCCAGGGCATTCTCCCAAAGCGGTCCGAGACTGAGGGCGACGCGGACCATTTCGTCCAGTTGGGTGTCGGTGAGCTGGGCACACAGACCGCGCGGCAACGGGATGTTGTGGCGGGCGACCATCTGGCGGAACTCGCGGACGTCGTCGGGATAGAACTCCTCGATCTGGTCGAAGACGATGCAGTTGCCGATGCCGTGGCGGGTGCCGAGGACGAAGGAAAGGCCGTAGCTGAGGGCGTGGCAGACGCCGACCTGGGAGTAGGCGATGCTCAGGCCGCCGAGATAGCTGGCGACCATGAGCTTTTCGTCGGCGACGCGGTCGGGGAGTTGCCCCAGGAAGACCTCGCGGCAAAGGTCCTGCGACTTCTCGGCAAAGCCGCGGGCGAACTCGTTGATGAACGTGCCGCGGAGGGACTCGGCCGCGTGGATGTAACTGTCCATCGCCGTGTAGAACCGCTGGTCGCGCGGGGCGTCGGCGATGAGGTCGGCGTCCATGAGGATCTGGTCGAAGGGCGTGTAGTCAGAATTGATGCCCAGCTTGCGGACGGGGCCGGTGAGGACCGTGGTGCGGGAAACCTCCGCGCCGGTGCCGGCGAGGGTCGGGATGCCGATCTTGTAGATGCCGGGGTACTTCACGAGATCCCAGCCCTGGTAGTCCGCGGCGGAGCCGGGGTTGGTGAGCATGAGCGAGACCGCCTTGGCAAGGTCCATGGTGGTCCCGCCGCCGATGCCGATGAGGGCGTCGGGCAGGCGGTTCGAGAAGTCCCGGACCCGGGCCGTGAGTTCGTCCACGTAGCGGGTTTTCGGTTCGTGCTCGGCGCTGACGAAGATGATCAGGTCATTGGCCCGCACGGGCAGCGTGCGGACCCAGGGCTTGGGCTCGTGGACGTCGTCGATGAGGAACACGACGGGCGAACCGGAGTCGGTGCGGCGCTTGGACAGGACGTCGCCGAGTTGGGCGAGGGCGCCGCGACCGAAGATGAGCTGGGGAACGACACGGAGGTTCTTGTACATGGCCGATCAGGACGGGGGACGGAAGTGTTCCTTGACGACCGCCTCGAACTCGGCGGCCTGTTGGGGGGTGTCGATCTCGATGAGTGCGTCGTGGGTCACGCCCACCTGGATGCGGCCGCCGGCTTCGAGGACGCGCAGCATTTCGAGCTTTTCGATCTGTTCGAGTTTGCCGGGGGGACTGCGCCGAAGCGTTCGAGGGCTTCGGCGTGATAGGCGTAAAGCCCGAGATGGACCAGGACCGGGACGGCCGCGGCGGCGGCGGCGTCAAAGGCGCCGTGCGAATCCCGGAAGTGGGGGATGGGGGCGCGGGAGAAGTAGAGGGCACGGCCTTGGGCATCGCAGACGCACTTGACGTGATTCGGGTTGAGATAATCGCGCTCGTATTTGAGGGGAGTGCCCAGGGTGGCCATGTCGACGTCGCGCTGCACGAGTTCGGCCAATTGCCGGATCTGGGCGCCGGTGACGAGCGGTTCGTCGGCCTGGACGTTGATGACGTACCGGGCGCCGATGTGGCGAGTTGGCCTCGGCGATGCGGTCGGTGCCGCACGGGTGGTTCCGATCCGTCATGAGGGCGGCAAAACCCGCGTGGCGCAGGAGCGCGGCGAGCTCCTCGTTGTCGACCGCGAAGTGGAGCGGGAACTCCGGCGCCTCGGTGCGAATGCGCTCGGCGGTCCAGAGGATCACGGGCTTGCCGCGGACCTCGTGCAGCAGCTTCTTGGGGAACCGCGTGGAAGCCACACGGGCGGGGACGATGACGGCGAAAGAGGCGGGCATGGTGTGGAAGGGCGAAGGGCGAAGGGCGAAGGGCGAAGTTCAGCGCGCGCTGTCAACGTTCAACATCCAACGTTCAACATCCAACGTTCAACATCCAACGTTCAACGAATGGAGGAACCGAGGTCATGGTGGGAGAAGGATCAAGCGAGGACGGCCCGGAGTTGGGTGAGGCGCTGGGCGAGTTGATCCGGGGTCCAGTTCACTTTGATGAGGAGACAGAGCGTGCGGCCCAGGAGAGCGTCGGATCGCGGGACGTGGATGGCATGAAGATGCTCCAGCCAGCCGGCCCGCTTGACGGCCAGCAGCGCGGGGCTGGCCAGGTCTTTGAAGTGCTGCCACTGGCGATGGTAATGCCAGTTGTTGTCGTACCAGTAGAAGCAGCCGTCCACACCCCGGGCTGCGAGGTCGCGCGCCGCCTGCCGAGCCTCGGCCTCGGACGGCAGGAAGAAGCTCAGGAAGGTGGCCGAATCGCCGTCGGGGTCGGGGAGTTCGCGGAAGGTGACGCGGGCCAGATCCGCGAGCCCGTCTTTCAGGAAGCGTTTATGGGCGCGCTGGCGTTCGAGGATGAGGTCCAGCTTGCGCAGTTGGGCGAGCCCGACGGCGGCGTGGAGTTCGCTGAGCCGGAAGTTGAGGCCAATGATGGGGTGCTGATCCGCGCCGCGATCAGCCCCCCGGTGGTCATGGCCGTGATCGGTGAAAGCCTGGACGCGGTCGTGGAGCGCCGGGTCATCCGTGACGACGGCACCGCCTTCGGCGCAGGTGATGGTCTTGACGTAGTCGAACGAGAAACTCCCGGCGAGGCCGAAGGTGCCGAGGGCGCGGCCGCGGTAGGAAGCCCCCATGGCCTGCGCGGCGTCCTCGATCAGCGGTACGCCCCGCTTCTGACAGACCGCCACCAGTTCGGCCAGCCTCGGCATCGCACCGCACATGTGCACCACGAGCACAGCCTTGGTGCGAGGCGAAAGGGCGGCCTCCGACGGCCTGCGGGTCCAGGCAGAGGGTCGCGTCCACTTCCGCAAAGACCGGGATGGCGCCCAACCACAGCACGGCTTCGATGTCGGCCACGAAGGTGAAGGGCGGGACAATGACTTCGTCGCCTGCCCCGACGCCGGCAGCCGCCAGGGCGGTGAAGACGGCGGCCGTGCCGCTCGAGCACACGTGGACATGGCGTGGGCCAAGGCGCGCGGCCAGGGCGGCCTCCAGTTCGCGGGCCTTCCACCGGCCCTTCCGGGCCGCGTCGAAGCCGTAACGCATGAGGACGCCGGAATCGAGGACGTCCGCCACTTCGGCGCGTTCCTCGGCGCCGAACACTTCAAAGCCAGGCATGGATAAGGTGACGGGGGCGCGCGGTTCACCCAGGTTGTGGGGGGTGACCGGGAGGCTCCCGAAAAACGGCGGCGAGCTTAGCGAGAGCGGGCGGGAATGCCCAGTGGAATCAGGCTCCGCCGTCGATCCTCGGATCTCGCTCCCATCAACCCTGTGGTGCAGGCGACACGCCTGCGGCTTCCTCTGGCAGGGCACCGCTGGAGAACAGCGCAACCCACGGGCTGGGCATCCCCAGAGCGAGGTGACATGGCGTTCAGCCTCGGGGGAGCAGCGGGCCGGCCGTTCGCCTTGACCGGTTGGTCCGCCAAGGTCTGCCGGCGCCTCGAGCTGCCTGCTGGAGACCATCCGCGAAATCCGTGAAATCCGTGGTGCATTGTAGCCGCTGTGACCCTTGACCACGGATTTGGCGGATTACACGGATGGGGCCTGGTGGCGATGCGCGTTCACCTCAAGGCCCCCGGAGTTCGTGTTTAGGCTCAACCGAACACCGCAACCGGCCTGTTGAGCGGTAGGGCTACCCGCCGGGTCCACGGTGCTCGCGCCCCTGCTGCCCGCTGTAGGCGCCGACGTGAGGAGGCGTCGGCGCCTACAGTCGGTCGCGGTTTCATGCCGAGGATGAAATATCGACTATGGGCCGCCTGCCGCGGGCAGGCGGAACGTGAGTCGCACCTCGCCGAGCAGGGCGCGGATACGCTCGAAGGTGGCCCAGTCGAGGAGGTCGTCGTCGTTCAGTTGGGTGACGAACTCGAGGAGCTCCGGATGGTCGAAGAAGGGGCTTAACGTCACCGCTTCGTGGCCGGGAGCGGATGCCTGGAGTCGTGCGGTGGCGGGGATGGTCAATCGGCCCGAGCCATCCGCCAGTCGGTGCGTGGGGCCCGCTTGGGGTTGGACGCCCGCGTAGCTGATCTCGGTCAGGGTGGCGTCCAGGGCCTGGCCCGAGTCGGCCGCAACCACGCGGACCTCGATCCTGGCGCGAACCGGCTCCGGCGCGTGCCAGGGCTGCGGATCGAAGAAGAAGGCGCCGCTGATCGCGCGTTGTCGTCGCTCATCGGTCCCGAAGGCGCGGACGCAATACCAGGCGGTCTGGTGCTCTGTGAGAGCCCAGTTGGTCCGGAAGGCAGTCGGCTGGCCTGCGAGCGCGGCTTCCTGGAAGAGCTCGCCGTTCCGGAGCAGTTCAACGCGTGCCAGCCCACCGGTGGTGGCGCCGGAGGACCAGGCTTCGACCCGCAACGTGCGGGGCCGGCCGTCGGCGGGAAGGGCGCTGCCCGGCGGGTGTCCGTCCAGTGAAGTCAGCAGCAAGGGTCCCGTCGTGACGAAGATCCGGCCACGCGCGGTGGCCTGGGCCACGGCGCTGAGCGAAAAGTCCCCCTCGACGAACGTGTACACTCGGGCGGCTCCGGGCACGGCTCCGCCCGGGCGGTCAAAGCAGGCATCCGAGGAGGCGGTGGCCGCAAGACGGTAGCCGCGGTTGAGGAGCAACGCCCAAAGACGGAAGGCCTTCTGGTCGGCCGCGAATTCGCCCGTGCCGGTGATCAGGTCGAGCCCATCGAAGGTGGGGCCGGCAAGGACATCCAGGGGCAGTTCGACGGCCATGTTCGAGATGCGCATGCTTGCCTGTTTCGGATAGCCGCCCTGCCCACCCCAGGGTCCGGTCCACCAGCGGGCGGGATGGGTGTAGAACACGGCCCCTCCTTGCGCACGGATCAGCGCGTGCGACTCGAAGTTGGCGAACGAGGGCTTGTGCGACTCGTAGTCCCAAGCGCTGGCTGCCAGGAGCATGGTGATGACATCGTGTCCTGCGGGCGTGCGGCCCTGCATGCCCAGGGTCCAGCAATGTCCGAGGCACCGACTGGCATCTCCGCGATAGTAGTTCTTGGGCGCTTCCAGGTTCCAGGTCAGGAGGCAATCGGGCGTGGAACGGCGGTTCAGCTCATCCGCGAGGCTTTCCGGGGTTGGCGCCTCGAGCGTCCACGCGTGGCTCAGCGAAAGGTGGCGGAGATCTTCGGCCCGGGCAGCGAGTGCTACCTGGTCGAAGTCCACGGGGGAGGGTCCTTTCGCCGTGAATCATGTGGACATGGCTGTCGCCGGCGAACCAGCCGCGCTGGCGCAGATCGACCTGGCGTTCGAGGAGGACTTCGAGGCGGTTCGTTTCGCCAGGGCGCAGCTCGAGTTCGGTCGCGAAGGCCTTGAACTCCGGGCCGCGCGTGATTCGGAGCCGGGTCCGCCCGGGTGGCAGGGGTTCGGTGAAGGTGCCGCGGGATCGGAACCCCTCGCGGAATCCCTGGCCGTGAGTCACGACGTGGCCGCGGGCATCGACGATGGCCACATTGCAGGCGATCGGTTGACGGGTCGCGGCGTTGAGGACGCGCGCGTCAAGCACCACCGACGCGAGGGCAGGGGGCGTGTTCGCCGGGAGCGGGTCCGTGGGCTGGCAGCGCGCGAAGGCGAGCGGATCCGACCCAAGCAAGGCGCCGCCACAAGCCAGGAGCAGGAGAGGCGACAACCCGCGCCTGTCACCGGAGGTTCGGGAGAGCGTGCGGAGCATCGGACGAAGATGTTCGAGCCCTTGCCCTCGCACAAACGCAATTCACAGGGCTTGCGCACGCTGCGCCCGAGCAAACCCTGGGCCGTAGGCGCCGACGTGAGGAGGCGAAAGGGATTGCCCCTGGCCGACAACGCCTCTTCACGTCGGCGCCTACGCTACGAGCGCCTCCTCAGGTCGGCAACTGCAGCGGGGATGAGGATTGCCGGCCAAGAGAGTCGCCGGACCGATACCCGCTCAAGCACGGTAGTGCTGGAACAGGCCGGCCAACAGGAGCAGTTCGGGATGGGCGGCCGAGAGCTTGGGCAGGACCAGCCGGATGCGGTCCCGGTAGGCTGCGAGCTTGTCCCGCAACGGGGCGAGGCTGTCCACCTTGTCCCAGTGGAGCCGTTTGAGGTCCAGGATCAGATGATTCCGGCTGCGGGCGAGCGAGTCGTGAAGGCGCTGGCCGAGCCCTTCCGCGTCGGCTCCTGAAAGGACACCTTCGAGGCGGAGCCACACCTGCTGGGTGGCGTGCTGCAGTTCGACGCGGACCGAGAGCCCGGGGAAGGCGACCTTGCGCTGGAATTCCTCCCACAGCTCGAACGCATTCCAGCGTTTATCCGGCAGCCGGTACGTCGTGCGGATGAGGCGCGGGTGCTGGAAGAGGTCCAGCTTGAGGGTCAGGCCGGTCCAGAGCGCGGCAGCCACGGCGGCGACCGATTGGGCGCGCTCGGCAAGGGTCGGGGGCCCCAAGGTGGCATGGATGCGTCGCTCGAGGTCCTGGATCCAGGCGCGCACCTTGGCGTTGGGACCGAGCCAGCGACCGGCCAGGAACGCCGGGTAGGCACCCCGCAACTCGCGGGCGTAGTACGCGGCCTTGTCGCGCAACCGGGGATTCGGCGAATCGCGCAGGGTCTGATAGCCGAGCCACCGCGTCTCGAGCACCCGGTAGATGCTGGGGCCCAGCCGCTGGAAATCCTGCTCGAAACACCACCGCTGCAGGTCCTCGATCTCGGCCGCCGAGAGCGTCGGGTGCTTGATCATCGTGCGGAAGCCGTCCGCCCGGCGGTAGAACAGATCCTGGTCGCTGGTATAGACGTCCTGCAGGAGGTTCTCGCGCAGGATGCGTTCGTGGAAGGGGGTTCCGGGCACCGGCCCGTAGATGAGGAACTGGGCCAGGTCCGGCTTGAACTGCAGGAGTTCCTCGAGTTCCCGGGCCACGACCTCCCGGTTCTGGTAGTCGAACCCCACGATCATGGACGTCAGGACCGTGATCCCGTGCGTGCGGAAGTCGGTGAGGATCTCCGCCATGGGCCGCCCCTGCTGCTTGGCGTAATTCGAACGCGTGCCTTCGTACCCGATCCAGAAACCGTCGATCCCCATCTCGAGGATCTCCTCGACCGAGTACTGGCTGATCGCCTTGACGCTCGAGAACGCGAAGATCGACAGGGTCCTGCCCCCGCGCACCACGCAGTCGCGGAACTCCATCGCGCGCTTCTTGTTGAGCAGGAAATCCTCGTCGAGGATCAGGAACACGAGTCGCGGATCGCGGTCCAGATACCGCTCGATCACCTCGTAGATATCCTGCCCCCGCGGCAGCAGAGGAATGTGTTTGCGCGAAAAGAAATGGGAGGTGCAGCAGAAGTCGCAGCCGTTGGGACAGCCCAGGCCGGCGAGGAGCTTGCCGGTGCCCGAGACCTTCCAGCCAAACACGCGGAGCCAGCTCACCAGGAGCGGGTGGCGATAGGGTTTGGGGAGTTCGGGTTCGCCCAGGAGCCGGCGGAAGAAGGCCACACCCTCCTCGCGACAAATGTAGTCCGCGTAAGGCTTGAGCACCTCGTCCTTGAGGACGGTGCCGTAGCCACCCAGGACGATCTTGGTCTGGGGCGCGTAACGTCGCACCAGCGCCACCACCTCCTGCATCTTGTGCAGGACGGCCATGAGAAAGGAGATGCCGATGTAGTCGTAGCCCTTGCGGAGCTCGCGGATCAGCTCGCGGCGGGACGGATACTGGAGCACCACGGTCGGTGCCTCGAGGTTCTCGGCGATGTACTCGAGGGAGAAATGGATGTTCACTGTGCGCGGGCTGAACAGGCCCTGCGCGCGGGTCACCTGCCGGTAGAGCAATTCGTAGCCGACGGAGGGGGCGTCTCCGTGTTTCGGTCCCAGGGGACGACACACGCTGGTGAGGAGGATCTTCTTCTGATTCACAGTTGTTGGCACCCCGGCGAACTCACGGGCCGGGTCGAGGCGGGACCGGCGGGCCGAGCCTGCGGGGTGGCGCGGCCGAAGTCCAGCCCCGGCGCTGGGAATTCCCGGCGCCCGCTCGGGGCGCCTTCAGGGGGACTCTTGGGTTGGGGGCAGCCCTCAAGCATTGATTCCGCTGAAACCCGGGTTTCATCCGACATGTCTGGTCGAGTCTCGCCAATGGCTCGAGGGGCACGGTCGGAGCGGGCTGGGGCTTCAGGGCGTGTGCCTGCCGATTCTCCTAGCTAGCGGTGCCGTTCAAGTCCACGCTGCGGCACATGGTGTTCAAGGCCGCTGGCTTTCAGGCTGCGTTTCGTGCGATGGCGCGGCTGGGCCATTGACGATGATGCAGGTGTTCCTCATCCACGTGGGCGACGCCGACTTCTGTCGGGTGCTTCCGGACGGATTGGACGATGCGCGGGTCGCGAACGGGCGGGTGAAGATCATGGCGTTTCCGCCGCTGGGGATTCAGACCCTGGCACCGGTCTTGCGCCAAGCCGGACACGAGGTCCGCCTGTTCGACACCGCCCATCCGCAGATGCAGGCCGAGGACATTGCCCGGGTGGTGGCGCAGGGGCCCCCGGACGTGATCGCTCTGTCGTTCCTTTCGACCACCACGTATCCGGCCGCCAAGGGCATGGCGCGGCGGCTCAAGGCCGAGGCGCCCCGGGTTCCCATCATCGTCGGGGGCCCGTTTGCCACGCTCAATGCCGCTCACATCCTGCGAGACTGCGCGGACATCGACGCCGTGGGGGTGGGTGAGGGTGAAGAGTTGCTGCCGGACTACCTGGCGCACCTCGATGATCCTGGTGCGGTGGCCGGCCTGGTTTGGAGCGGGAACGGGAGCGTGAATCAGAACGCCCCGCGTCCGCTCTTGCGCGACCTGGATCGCTTTCCCTATCCCGACCGCACCAGTCTGCCGATTGACTACATCGAGTCGCTGCCGCTGGATGTGCCGGCGGTCCTCTCGCTGGACAAGTTCTGCACCGTGCAGACCTCGCGTGGCTGTCCCTATGCCTGCAGCTATTGCGACATTCCAGCCCTGGGCGAGGGGCGGTGGCGGAGCCGTTCGCCAGCGCACGTGCTGGGGGAGTTGCAGGAACTTCACGACCAGGGCTACCGATCGATCTACCTCACCGACGATCATTTCCTGATCAACCGGAAGCGGATCGAGGGCATCTGCCGCGGCATCCTGGAGCGCCGGCTCACGTTCCACTGGGGCTGCGAAGGCCGGGTGGATTCAATGGGGATCGAGCAACTGCCGCTGATGCGGGAAGCCGGCTGCGACTTCCTGGCCTTCGGCGTGGAAGCCGGCACCCAGAAGGTGCTGGACCGCCTCAACAAACGGCAGACCCCCGCGCAGGTCGAGCAGGCGGTGCGGGAGGCGAAGCGGAAGGGCATCGGCCGGGTTCACGGATTCTTTGTTGTCGGCTCGCCCGGCGAAGACGAGCAGGACATCCTGGAGAGCTTCCGGTTTGCGGCTCGTCTGGAGCTGGACACCTTCGGCTTCAACCGCCTGTGTGTTTATCGCGGCACCCCCCTATGGCAGGAATACGTGGCGCGGGGGATCCTGGATGACGACCGTGACTGGCACAAATGGTTCAAGTGTTCGGACATCGATCCGACCGCGTTGCCGGGCGTGGTAGTGAACCGGCTGCGGGCGCGGGGCTATGGACGGCTCTTTCTGCACCGAATCCTCCGGCGGCCGGTTCGAACCTGGCGACTCCTACGGGCCTTCGGGCGCCACATGAAGACCACGGACCTGCTGCGCCTCCTCGGGAGTCCCTTCCGCCGGCGGCCGTTGACCCGCCAACCGGAGCTCCCGGCTCGTATGATCGAGCAGGGACTGGCCGAGCCGGCGCGGCCTGCGGTATCTGCGGGTTCCTCGGCGTGATCATCGGATTGAGCTTGGCAGACGCCGGAGCCGGTCAAGTCGCCGTCAAGTCGGGGAGGGTTCAGCGCGTAAGTCCTTGCGCATCATGGCGACCCTACCGGGACTCGAACCCGGGCTCCCACCGTGAAAGGGTGGTGTCCTAACCGCTAGACCATAGGGTCGGCCACAGGAGGCGTGACTTTAGGAACCGCCGCCGTTCTGTCACGCAAATTGTAAGCCGACAACCGAGTTGGCCGAAAATGAGGGGGGGGCAAAAACCGTGGACACACAAATTGCGCAACCCGCGACTGCGAGCTTGCGCAAGTTCTGCGCCCAGTAGGGCGTCTGATTACTCGACCACTGCTTACACCTCGTGCGGTGTCCCGCGATTGAAAGCCTCTTCGGTCCCGACGGCGGCCCCTGGACGCGTCCGCCGGCCACCGGCAGGAACCCCGCCGCCCCCGGCTGAGGCCCCGCCGCCGAGCGGCCGGCGGCCCTCCCGGCATCACGCCGCGATGCCATCGCCGAGGGGGAGCGTCCCAACATGAGCGATGCCGTCCCCGAGGTTGGCCCCATGAACGTGCCGATCGCTGAGGCCTGCCTCCACAGATGTCTCCTGGCGCCCTGAAGTCCCAGCCTGGCGCCCCGTTGGCTCGTCGCACGGGCCCGGTTCCGCATCCGACGGCTCGACAGTGCCCTTGGGGAGGGCGGGTCGTGGCCGCCCGCGCGCGATGGGGCGTTTGGCACCGAGGTTGCGCTGGAATGCCGCCTGCATGGCCGCATCCGCCGGCATCCGTTCCTGTCGGAGCGCGGCCTCCACATCCTCGGCAACCGGTTCGGCCCTGCCGGCGGCCTTGGCCGCGTGGCGTGCTGCCACGACCAGGTCGATCATGCCCGAGACGTCCCGAGCCAAGTGGGCGTAGGCCTTCGCCAGGCCGGTGCCCTTTGCACCTGCCTTGGGAAGCAGACGCTTGGCGAGCGCTTCAAGGTCCGCGGGATCAGTGGCATCGTCCAGGGTCAGCCATTGACCGGAGAAGCGACGCCGGAATTGCTGCGCGTTCCAACCATCCTTCCGCTCAATCTCCCCGATCCGGGGGCAAACTGCTCCGTCGTCACGAGCACCACCGGCACTCCCGATTCCCGCATGTCCGCGTTGAGCCAGTCCAGGAGCTCCGGGCGCCGACGTCGGCCGGGTTCGGGCAGGAGGAAGTGCGCTTCATCAATGATGAGTCCAAGGCCTGACCGGCGTAACACGTCGGCGACGCGCTCCCGGAGTTGGCCGGGGGAGTGGGAGTAGGAAGTCCCGAGCCCGAGGGAGGAGGCAATCGCACGAAACACGGAAAGCCCGTTCCCGTACCCGCGCAGAGTCACCAGCCGCGCCTCGCCCGCGTGCGCCGTACACCAAGCCCGAACGGCGGCGGACTTTCCCCGGCCTGACTTGCCTTCGATGACGCCGCCGGTGCGGTCCTCAAGACATCGATCAATGGCAGCCCAGACCTTCCGCCCGATGTTGGTGAGGTAGAAGGCCTCGGAAACGGCCGCTATATGCCGGCGCATCCACTGGGTCAATGCCTCGGGAAGGTCGCGGAACACCGGCGAGAATAAGGATCCCACCAGGTAGCTGGGGTCCTCCGAATAGACGGCCTTGGCGGCTGAACACGCTCTTTGCTCATCCCCAGGCCAGCAGACTGGGCCGGTGCAGAAGTCGCGAAGCACGGCCGGCAACGTGGCGAGTGCGGCCCGACGGCACCGCTGCCGCAGTTCTGCAACGGTCGTGTAACAATTCCACAGATCGTAGATTGGCTCCCCATCATCGCCGCGTATCAGGTCAAAGTGGAAAAGGCTACTGGATGACCGATAGCCGCGCTCGTAGTCGCTCAGAGCGTGGGCAGCCCGGACAATGGACACTTCCTGATCGCGTTTCGATTGCTCCGCTTCCACCAACTCCTTGGTTGTGACCCGTTCCGGAAACTGCTCAACCAGTTCCTCGGCCACGCGGGCCAGGCGGTCGCGCTGTTCGTCCAGGGAGAGGGCCTGGAGCAGCCAAACGAGCCTCCGAGGTTCCCCAGGCGGTAGGAGCGGCAACCGAGCACACACCCGCAAAGCGTTTGCGGACCAGCGAGGTGTCGAGTCGGCGGATGGTGCCTCAGTCGACATGGGATAGGAACTTGTTCATCTCGGTGAGCCCGCGCTCCAGGTCCGGCGCGTCTTCGAGGATCGGCATTCCGGTACTCCGCGACAGGGCCTTAAGGCGCGCATCCTTGTGCCCAGCGCTTCTTTCCGCCTCCTTGAAGGCGCGGCTCTGTTCTGCCATCACGCGCCCCTGGGCCACGGACGCCTGATCGGCGTACACGCGGCGTGTCGGAGGCATGAACCTGGCTTTCAGTTCCGAGACACGGGCGCTCAAGCCCCGGTTGTGAGCGCCGGCGGTGTCTGCTACCGATTTGAAATGCTCCGGGCTGGCATCAAAGGCGGGAACCGAGGGCACGCGCGGGACGGTAAGGACATGGTCGCCGTCCAGGACGACCTGGACGTGTTCCGGTCGCTCATGGTCGAGATACACGGTGACTTCCCGGCCAGCGAGGCGCGCCGTTTCGGCGTTCGCGTAGGTGCGGTTGAGGCACCGGATGCCGCCCTTTGCCCGCACCGTAACTTTCTGGGCGTGCATCACCAGCAGGTAACGCAAGTCATCGGGGAGCTTCACGACGGGGATTACCGCGCCGCCATCGTCGCGCGATTGTAGGGTCTCCCAGGCTTCGTCAGGGCTCATCGTGACCTCGCGGTTGCCGCCCATCACTCGGCTGGCCTGGGGAGCTTGGTTGTAGGCGGCCGCGTGTTCCTCGAGCCGCTTGAACCATTGCTCGAAGGACAGAAAGCCGGCCTCCCACGGGGCCATGCGGCGCGCTGCTACGTCTCGCGCCGCCCTCTGCAACTCCTCCCTCTTGAAGACCTGTTCGTTGGGTCCGCACCAACCTTGCTCGCCGCGCAGCCGACCCTGGAACAGCTTGCCGACGTTCTCCACGATCTTGGCCCGTGCGTTACCCGGCCGGGCGTGAATGATCCGGACCCCGAGCCGTTCCGCAAACGTCGTCTCCACGTCGCCGAACGGCACAGGTCCGCCCAACAGACTGGCTTGTTTCCATGTGCCGCACTCGAAATGGAAGCCCCGACGCGGAAGGCCCCA
The DNA here is from genome assembly GCA_027493615.1 of Verrucomicrobiota bacterium. Taxonomy (GTDB): domain Bacteria; phylum Verrucomicrobiota; class Verrucomicrobiia; order Limisphaerales; family J093; genus DSVZ01. The sequence goes on along the minus strand of JAOSKK010000005.1, from coordinate 174,204 downwards.
ACGCGAACAGCCGTGATTGATGACCGTGCGGATGTTGCCCGCCGTGTAGTGCTTTTCCGGGATCAGGATGAAGTCGAGGATCTTCTTGCTCCGGCAGTCCACCAACGGCAGCCACTGGCCGCGGGTGAGCTTCCACCATCCCTGGCCGTCGGGAATGTAGAAGTACACCTCCAAGGTGAAGTCATCGGAGGAAAACCAGTCGCCCGCCCCCACCTCCCTCCAGTCCCGGATGGCGTGAGCCCCGTTGAGTTTCGCGTAACGTGGCCGATGGAAGTGGTCCGCCAAAGTGGAGGCCTCGGGCCCGGCGAGGCGCCGGATCGCCGCTGGCACATAGGACAGATCGGCGGGATTGGCCGTGTAACGTCCGGCCGTCTCGGGAGAGAGCACTCCCGCTTCCCGGCACTGTCGCCAGGCGGGGGCCAATTCCCCGGCGTGGTTGTTCAGCGCCGTTACAACGAGCCAGTCAAGATCCTCGGGGGCGTCTGAATGCGGCGGCGACGGTTGGCCGCCGGCCGGCGGTCCACCAGATCAGCCAGGGCGCCGCCGCTTCTGCGCCAATCCCCGAGTTTCCTGTCGAAGGAACGGCGAGAGAGACGAAATTCCGGCAGTGTCTCGGCCAGGTGCCGGAGGACGATCCGCCGGGCCTTGGGCTCGGGCTTCCCGGATTCGATGAATGCCTCGACCGTCTGAAAGGCCTTATCCCAGACCATCGACGCCTCGGCGGGGGTGGGCTTCGTGCCGGGTCGAATCGTCGCGATCGCGGCGTCAATGGCGTGGAAGTCACCGGCCCGAAAAGCCGGCGAATCCGCTTTGGCCAGCGGCCCCCCTTTGGCGGGCGGAGGAGGGTCCGACAGGAAATGGGCCAGGTTCCGGTAGCGCCACCCCCGGCGCTCGGTCGCCTCCCAGGCCTTGGTCAAGTCACTCATCAGTCCACCCGGCAACTCGTCAAAGGCAAACGCGGCGGCTTCCTGTCCACGGACCTCCACGGTTCCGCTCCGTGCCGGCCACATCCCCGCCAGGCGGCTGCGGACGGCCTGCGGTGTCACCCCCAAGGCCGTGGCGAGCTGCGCGGCGGTAAAAACTCGAGGTTTGGCGGTGGGGGGCATATCTCGGCGTTACCTTTCCGCGCAGACACCCCTGCCGTTTCGTGCCGTTCCTCTGAGCGAGGCTTTTGAGACGCGGGAGGGTTCGGATACCGGAACGGGACCTCGGCCGCTTATAGAGGCTGCCAGCGCGGTGTGGTCCTCGCCGACGTCTGCCCTGGGCGCAATTGGGTCGGCGTCCGCGCTCCGGTCAGCCGTCGTCCGCCTGCCGATTCGGCTTGGCTCATGGGACTGGGGCCATCTGCCGGCGGTGCTTTCCGGGGCCAGATGCCGTTGCTGCCACCGAAAGAGGGTGGTCACAGGAACTTCCAGCAGATCGGAAAGCTGCCGCAGACTCCACAGCGCGGTTCGCAACTTCTGACAAGTTCTGGCAACCCATGACTCCTGCCGCCGAGTGTACTCCCGCTTGAGCTCCTGGACCCGCTTGGTGTGCGCCCTCCGCAGCTTGCGCATGTCCCGACGGTAGAGGGCCTCGAATTCATCGCTGGCCCGGCGCTCCAACTTCAGCCGGTAGCTTCGCGCCTGGGCCGGGGTGGGGGTGATCGATTTGGACAGCTTCATGGCTCAGCGACGTCACGATGCCCGAAAGGGCACCAGGGTGAGGCGGTCGGCCTTGCCCCAGAGGCAGTGTCTCCGTGCCTCACCCCGGCGCTTGCATTGGGTGAAGCTGTCCAAGCAACACCAAAGGGTCGCCCGCCGCCACCGGGCCCGTGTGGCTCGGGGGCGATCGTCAGCCGGCACTCGCAAGTCGCTGCTTCAGGAACTCGCAGACGCTCGGCAGGCTGAGCCAAAGTGTATGACCGCGGACCGTGCCCGCGACGGATCCGGTGGAAACTAGGAGGCAGACATGCGGACGCGACAGGTCCAGTTTGGCGCAGAACTCCCGCGCCGGGATGTGGGTCCGGATCTCGTATGGGAAGAGTTCCCAAAGGATCGCATCGACCTTCGCGGATCGGAAGGCTTCTGGGATCCCCAACTCGGGCGCGAACCAGCGAAGTTCCTGGATCCTCGAGCCCGGAGTCGCCACATCCCACACCCAGAGCCACCGGCCCTCCTGGACGCCCTCGCGGAGTCGCTCGCGTGTCAAACCCGTGAGGAACTTCGCGACGCTCACCGGCACGAGCGCCGGAGGCAAGGGGACGCGCCCAGCCAGCCACATCCCGTTCGTCAACGATGGCTCGGAGCGGCTCCCGGTCGCTGGGTCGCCGACCGTGGGCTCCCCCTGCTCCTGGCTGAGGGTCGCGGGCTGCATCTGCTGGATTGGCTGGGCCGGCCGCCACACCAGGCCGGGCGCGAATCATCCGGGACACTGCGGGGCAGGGCCGGAACGGGCTCCGGCCGCTGCCCCGCTGGTTATGCCGCAGACCAATGTGGCAAACGCTGTTCATCAAGAGAGACCAGGACGGGTCGGCCAGGAACTGGCCTTGATCACGCGGTTACAAACTTGTGCCCGGCGGCCACGTTGCCCCGAGCGCAGCCGTAAAGGAGGTCCAACCGCGTGTTCACCGCACGCGACCCCTGGGTCACCCAGCGGTCGCTCAGCAGACTGAGGCCGTTCTTGGGGTTCGTGATGACTTCGAGGGTGCCGGGGTAGCCCGCCCCGATCATCTTCTGCGGGTCTGTGGCCACCCGCACCGCCAGGATCAACGCGTTGCTCTGGAAAGCGAATCCGATCAGGTTGATGCTGTTGGACGGCAAGGCGGGGTACTCCCAGATGTGCTCGAACCCCTTGAAATTGCGCCAGTGCCCGTAGGCCTGCGTGAAGTCGGCTTCGATGTGCTTCAGCAGCGTCTCATGGAAGCTGAGGGCCGCGAGGCTGAGCGCCGAGCTGAATTCGCTGTTGACCCACATGGTACGCCGAAAGGTCGGGCGCCGGCGGCGTTGAGGGCGGCGGCGGCGGCCAGCACGTCGGAGAACTCTTTCCCCGCGGCGGCGCCCGTGGTTTCGCTCGAGAACGCGTCCGTGATGAGCGCGGCCACCGAGTCCACCAGGTGATCCCCCAGACTTTCGGCGTTGGCCTGGGCGCGCTCCTCCACCAGGTTGCGTGAGGTGCTCAGATACTCGCTGGCGGTGAAGGAATAGAGGACCTGCTTGTGGTTGCTCAGGGTCACCGGGTAATCGGTGTCCGCGGTGTCGCTGGCCGCCGCGCCGAAGTCCGCAACCGGCGGAAGGGCCACGGACCGCGTGTAAACGGTCTGGTTCTTCGCCACGGCCTCGCTGCTGAAGTCGGTGAGCACCCCGTCAATCAGCGGCCGGTTGCTCACCATGAGTTCGAGCGTCCGCCTCGAGACGATGTCACCAACCACAGACCCGAGCACGTTGCTTGCCTCGATCGGCGCGCGGCTGAAGTCGATCTGGGATCCATCCGCGTAGATCGGATCGACGGCCTCCCCGTAGATCTCTGCGCGCTGTTCGGCTGAACGACATGTGACGTAAGCGCGGAGGATGTTCCGCTGGTCCTCCTTCGTGACCTGGACGCGGGTCGGATGCTGGAGCGCTGCGACGGGGCGGCGGGTGGGGGCGGGAGCGGTAGATGACATTTTCGGGGGGTCAAGGATTGGGGGAACCGAGGGCTGAGCGGAGGCCTTCAAGGCCTGGTAGCGGGTCATGAGGCGCACGCTGGTCCTCGCGCCGGAGAGGCAATGAAAGAGGTGTGACGGGCTGACCCCGAGTGCCCGCGCATCCCGGCTGAGCCCCGGAAAGCGGACAAAGCCGCCCGGCTTCCTTCCGCGTTTGGCTCCGCTGGGGGCCACTTTTGCGATGCAATCTTCAGGGCTCATGGCTACGTTCCGGTAAAACGAATGCCAGCAAAAGTTGACCCAGTCAACAAAGAAGTTTCCCGATCATTTGTCCAATGTTCGCCGGGTCTCGGCGATCGGCTGAAATGGCTGAGGCTCTTCAACGCCATGACGCTGGACGAGTTTGGCCGCGAGGTGTTGTTGGGCAAAGCGTATCTCAGCAAGCTCGAACGGGGGCGTAGGTTGGGGCTCTCCACCAGGTCGGTGGATCTCATCTGCGGGCGGCTTCGGGTTAAACGAGAGTGGCTTGTCGAGGGGACGGGAGATCCGTTTGACTCGATGGAAGAGCCGCTTCCGACGCTCGATGATTTGTCCCGAAAGCCACTTGCTGAGCGCCGCAGACAATCAGCGGCGATGGGGATGGCGATGCTAGGGTCTATGGTGTGCAAGACGCCGTCGGAGGTACTCGATCAGATCATTGCCATCCTCAAGTCGCGTCCGCTTTCGGCGCAGTCGTTGGATGCTGCGGGCATCTTGGCTGAATCGCTGCGTCCTCACTTGCCGAATAAGTTCTTGCCAAACATTACGGAAGTAAGTAACAGAAAGGGCGTGGAAGCCGAACTCGATAAGCTCATAGCACGAGTGCGAAAATCTGCCAGTGCCCCAGGGAAGAAGGCGGCGCTAGCTGATTTTCTTGGCGTGCCTCGGCCTCGAGTTTCGGAATGGCTGGCCGGGAGGACGGCTCCCGGCGGTGAGACGACGCTCCGCCTGCTTCACTGGGTCGAGCAGGAGGAGAGTCGTGGGAGCTGAAACCAAAGCGGCCCGGTCGGTGCGCTAACACCGGCCAGGCCAGGACCCAGATGAAACCCATCGACGATGAAAAACACCCAAGTCCGTGCGCACCGTAGGATCGCAGCCCCGAAAACACAAGCCGCCGACAACGCGGTGGGGGCGTGTCTTGCCGTGCGAATGCTGTGCGCTGACGTGGCCCATGACCACGACTGCGCAATCACGCTGCTGGCCAACGTGAGCACCCAGGCGGCGGAAATGCTCGCCTCGAACCACCTCAGCTCCGGGTTCTCCCGGTCACAGCTCCGGGACATCGCCGGGCGGCTCGATCGGGCCGCCCAACTGATCCGGGCCCTCCGGCCGATGGATGAACCGCTTCCTGCCCGGTCTTGAGCATCCCTCACACAGGCCGGCTACGGGCCGTCGTTGCCGGGCATGCGTGCCACTTCAACGGGGACGTCTGGGAGTGTGCAGACGCCCGGATCCAGGCCGCCCTGAATCGAATCACCAGGCGAACGCCGAAGACGCATTTGGCCATTGATGAGGTCGCGAGAGCCGTTCTTTCGGCAGCGGGCTTTCGCGACCAGGTTGTGATCGAGGAATCGGTCAACGATCAATGGCCCGGAGAACTCCCCGAAGGCGCCGTCGACTAAACGCGTTCCCGCCCGCTCTGCGCCGGCTGTCCTCCTGGATTGCCGGCGCTTCGCTTTCCCGGAGCGTCCAGGAGGGCAGCCTGCCGCCCGCCATGGGGGGGGCAGCCCTGCGCCAGCCAGGCGGAGGCGGCGAGTTCCAGGGCGCTTGGCGGACCAGCTCGCCTTGCCAGCCGGCGCTCCTGGATCCGGCCCGCGCCGGAAGAGCCGGACGCCGGCCAAAGGCCGAAGGCTCCCGATCCGAACTGGCCGTTGACCTGGTCGGCCCAGCGGGCCGTCACATGCTCGCGTGGATCGCATCCCTTCCTTGAACCGACTGGCAGCGGTGGCCGCCGTCCGGCCGAGGGCCCGCCTCGGGGCGGCAGCCTCTCGGCGGAAGCCCCGCCGCCACCTGGTCGACCGCGCTGTCCAGGGCGTCAACCGGTCAATCCCTCCCCGAGGAATCGAACCAAGCGAGGCCCGCGGCCAACTCGCCGACCGGGGCGACTTTGCCGAGATAGCGTGTTGACCGGCAGTGATGTGATGACAGACTGCGCGCCGGTACCCCTATGACAAAGCATGTGCGCGTGGACTTTTACCGTCTTGATGCGGCCATCGGTTTCGATGAGCAGCTCCGCGGGATCCGCAACCTCGGCGGCGAGGAGGCACGGAATTGGAGTTTCAAGGATGGGGTCTGCCGGTTACGCGTGCTCGAAGAGGATGGCGAGTTCATGACCGGAGACATCATCCGAATCCGGCTAAATGAGCCGGCGTTCGTTGCGAAAGTGAGCGGTGGCGAGCGCCCAGTGCTCAAGGATGAAGATGAGGGGATGGGCGAAACAAACGCGTTTCTGTACTCGCCCTCTACCAGGTATCTCGTCTTCCAGAAGAACCGCGGTGGAATCATGGCATCGGCGTTCGGATTCTACGTGCAGCAGATGCGAAAACTGGAAAAGGGGATCCTGTTTGAACCAGTGCTCAAGGCGACCGCAGTCGAGCAGTTGGCGAGGCATACTTGGGCGCGACGGCTGGAGTTCGGGGTCGTGGTACCGAAACTCGACAATGAGAGCGTGAAGGGAGCGGCTCTCAACGACATCATTGATGCAGCTCAGCAGCTTGGTTCTTACCAGATGAAGGTGAGCTTTGGGATGGGGCGCGTCCGCAAAGGCAAGTTGGCGATGGATCGAATCGTCGCGTTCGTCAAACAGGCGCTGGCGTTGCGGGCGGGTGGCCACGAAATCAAGAAACTTGAGGTGGCGGCGTCTGCTGAGGCCGGCGGCCATCTCGAGGTGCTTGACTTCATAGACGCGACCGTGAAAGTCCAATGCCAGGTCGAACCAGCGCCGCAAATGGATGAATTCTACCGACGCCGGATCGAGTGCCTTCGGGACGCCTGGCGCCAGCGCTTGGGTGACTTGATCTGAATTAATGACGCTTCGCGCGAACATCGAAAGATGGCTGCCTGTGGCCGCGGCAGCGCTGTTTGGGGCGACGCACGCATTATGGCTTCCGTCCACCTACCCGCCCCGCGGCGAAGACCTGATTTCCGCGGTACTCGACATCAGTGGGATCGCTGTGGGTTTCTTGGCGACCGGCCAGGCCCTGCTCTGCTCGATGACGGATAATTTTGTGGTCTCAACCCTCCGCAAGCACGGCAGGTTCAATGACATGCTGCGAATGTTCTCCGTGGCGATCTACTGGTTGCTGGGGCTCGTGATCTACAGTCTTCTGAGCTTCTTCGCCGACTTCCAAACCCACCACGTACTGTTCTCGTTGTGGATCGCACTGCTCGCCGGAGCGTCTGTGGCTACGCTGCAAATCCTCAGGCTATTCCACAAGATCCTCCGTGTCCCATCGCCAAGTTGAGGACGCAACCGCTCCCGTTCCTGAATGCCAAACCGCCGCCGGCAGGCACGGCGGAAAAGAGCCAGCCCGTACCGTCGGGCACGGCGTCGGGAGTGCGGCCGTGGCTCCGCTGATGCCCAGCGGCAGGCCGGCGGACGCCCCGCCGCCACCTGGCCGGCCTCGCCGTCCGTGGCGTCAACCCGAGGTCTTCGAGGAAGAGCGGGATTCGTGCGGCGGCGATGGCGCTGATCGGGACGCTGAACTCCCGGAGCTTCGCGGCCCCAACAGCCGGCTTCCCCGCCCCCCCCCTCCCCGCCCCGAAACCCCCAACCCCATCCCCCCTGGGTTCGGGCCGGCGGGCCGGGGCCCCGCCGCTCGTCTGTTCTTCCGGGGCGGGGGGGGCCCCCGGGACAGGGGGGGTTCTTCCGGCGGCGATCACCCGGGGAACCCCCCATGAGAGCCAAGACGTTTTCGACGACCGACCTGAACCAACTGCAGCGGCAACTGGCCACGTGGCGCCGGAGGCAATCCGGACGCGCCCCTCTGCCCGAAGGCTTGTGGCGGGCGGCGGCGCAATCGGCCCGCGGCCAGGGGGCCAGCACCGTCGCCCGCACCCTGCACCTGGATTACTACAAGCTGCGCGAGCGCGTGGCGGCATCCGCCCCGGCCGTGGTCGTGGCCCCCGAGGGCCGAGCGCCAGCCCCAGGGGCGCCGCGGCGGCCGGAGTTCGTCGAAGTGAAGGTGGCGACCTTTCCCGAGGTCCGTGCGGGCGAGTCGGTGGTGGAACTCTGCGACGGTGGCGCCGCCCGCATGACGCTGCGCCTGGGCGGGGACACCGCCGCCCTGGTCGCTCTGGCCCAGAGTTTCTGGAGGCGCCCGCGATGATCCAGATCACGCCGCAGATGCGGATCCTGGTCGCGGTGGAGCCGGTCGACTTCCGCAAAGGCATTGATGGCCTGGCCGCCCTCTGTCGCCAGGTCCTGGCCAGCGATCCGCTGCTCGGGACGCTCTTCGTGTTCTGTTCCCGCCGCCGGCACGCCCTCAAGTGTCTGATCTACGACGGCCAGGGGTTCTGGCTCTGTCAGAAGCGCCTTTCCCAAGGGCGCTTCCGCGCCTGGCCCCGGCCGGCGACCGGTGCCGCACTCGCGCTGGAGCCGCACCAGTTGCACCTGCTCTTGTGGAACGGGGATCCCACCCAGGCGCAGACCGCCCCGCTCTGGCGCCGGGTGCCCGTGGCCGCCGCGGGTTAACCGAGCGGCAACTTTTCCGCTGAAATCAATAGCGTTCCACGCGCCCCCCGCTACACTGGGCGCCGTGTCGGACGTGGTGCTGAGCTTTTCGCGGACGCCTCCTTCGAGAGGCAGACGTCGCCTTTCTGCGCGGCTTGATCGCCCAACACCCGGACCTGAGCCGGCGCCAGCTCTCGGTCAAGGTGTGCGCGGCCTGGGGGTGGGTGCAGCCCAATGGCCAGCCGCGGGACATGGTGTGCCGCAGTCTGCTCCTGGCCCTGCAGCGGGCCGGTCACCTGGAGCTGCCGGCCAAACGCCAGTCCCCTCCGAACAACGCGATCGGCCATCGGCACGTGGCCGCGGTGCCGCCCTACGACACGACGCCCTTGACCGGAACGGTGGCGTCGTTGGGACCGTTGACGGTCGCCTTGGTGCGGCGGACCGAAAGCGAGGCGCTCTTCGCCCACCTGCTCAGCCGCTATCACTACCTGGGCTACCGCCGTCCGGTGGGCGAGCACCTCAAGTATCTGGTGTGGGCGGGGGAACGACCCTGGCCTGCCTGGGGTGGAGTTCGGCCCCGCGCCAACTGGACTTGCGCGATGCGTTCGTCGGCGCGCCCAAGCAGGCCTATCGGCACCAGCTCCACCGCATCGCCTACAACACCCGTTTCCTGATCGCGCCCTGGGTGCACGTGCCCGGTCTGGCCACGCACCTCTTGAGCCGGATCGCCCGGCGGATCAGCGCCGACTGGCAGGCCCTCTACCACCATCGGATTGACCTGCTGGAGAGCTTCGTGGACACCGAGCGCTTCCCGGGCACCTGCTACCGGGCGGCCAACTGGATCTGCGTCGGGCGCTCGGCGGGCTGGGGCACCAAGTCCAAGACCCCGACGCCCACGGTCTCGATCAAGGAGTTCTGGGTCTATCCGCTCAACCGCCACTTCCGCGAGCATTGGCTCCGGACCCCATGAGGACCGCGGCCCAGTTTGCCACCTTGACCCTGACTGAGGCCGAGCGGGCCGCGTTCCTGGCCCGGGTGCGTCCGGGGGTCAGCGCGGAGGATTACCGGCTCATTGAAGGGATGAGCCACGCCCTGCCCGAGTTGCTCGCCCGCATCGAGCAGGATCCCGCCTTGACGCTCCGCAAGCTGCGCCACCTGCTCTTCGGCCCGAAGACCGAGAAGACCGATCAGGTCTGCCCCCGGCGGCGCCCCCGCTCCGACCCGCCCCGGACCCAAGCCCAAGCGCCCAGGGCATGGCCGCACCAAAGCCAAAGCTTACACCGGCGCCCGCTGGGTGCGGGTACCCCATCCCGAGCGCCAGGCCGGGGATCCTTGTCCCCAGTGTCCCCAGGGCACGTTGCGGGCGCAGCGGACCCCGGCACTGCTGCTGCGCATCGTGGGCGCGCCGCCGATCGCGGCCACCGGCTACCAACTCGAGCGGCTGCGCTGTGATACCTGTGGCGCGGTGTTCACGGCCCCGGCACCGCCCGGAAGCGGGAACCCAGAAGTATGATCCGAGCGTGGGGGCGACGGTGGCCCTCTTGCGTTACGGCACCGGCATGCCGCATTACCGGCTGGCGCGCCTGCAACAGAGCCTGGGCGTTCCCTTGCCCGCCTCCACCCAGTGGGAGGTGATGCAACCGCTGGTCCAGGCGGCCCGGCCGATCCTGGAGGCGTTGATCACCCTGGCGGCCCAGTCGCCCCTCTTCCACCACGATGACACCACGATGCGGATCCTCGACTTGCGGCGAGCGGGCAGCGCCACCGCCGCCCAGATCGACCCGGAACGCAAGGGCACCTTCACCACCAACGTGCTGGCCTACGTGGACGCCCACCCGGTGGCGCTCTACTTCACCGGCTGGCAACACGCTGGCGAGAACCTGGCCGACGTGTTACGGGAGCGCAGCGCCCAACGCGAAACCCCCATCCAGATGTGCGACGCGCTCTCGCGCAACCTCACCCCCGGAGCTGGCCACCCTCCTGGCCCTTTGCCTGAGCCATGGTCGCCGAGAGTTCGTGAGCCTCGTCGGGCAGTTCCCCGCCCAGTGCCGCCACGTGCTCGAAGCCCTGGGGCATGTGTACCGGGTGGACGCCGAGGCCAAGGAACGGGGGCTCAGCGCCGAGCAGCGGCTGGCGCATCACCAGACCCACAGCCAGCCCGTCATGGAAGCGCTCCAGGCCTGGATGCAGCGACAACTCGACGACAAGCTTGTCGAGCCCAACTCCGGTTTGGGCGAGGCCATGGGCTACATGCTCCGCCACTGGCAGCCGTTGACCTTGTTCCTGCGCCAGGCGGGCGCGCCCCTGGATAACAAACATCTGCGAACGCGCCCTGAAGATGGCCATCCTGCACCGCAAGAACAGCCTCAGCTACAAAACCCTCAACGGCGCTCGGACCGGCGACCTCTTCATGAGTTTGATCCACACCGCTCGACTCAACGCCGTCAATCCGTTCGACTATCTCCTGGCCATTGCGACCCACCCCGAGGCCGTCCAACGGGTCCCGCAAGCCTGGCTACCCTGGAACTACCCGAAGTCAGCCGCCCGCCTCGACACCAGTTGACACACGCCCAGCGGCCGCGAAGCGGTGCACGGCACAGGCCGCTGGGCCCTTATCGTTCAGGCAGCCGGCTCGCCGCTCGGCCGACGGCGCCCAGGGCGGAGACTCCCGGATCCCGCGCCACCAGCGCCCGCGCCGACCGTTTTGCGCGCTCCGCACGCTTGCCGAAGCATCACCGCTCAGCACGCGCCCGGAAATCTGCGTGGTCGGATTCATACGCTTGCGCCTTCTGAACGTTCCCGCTGAGGGCGTCTCCGTCAAGGTCCACCACAGCCAGCGGGGCCTCCGCGGCCCTGGACACCGGGCGAAAGGGGGGAAGACGTGGCCCGTCTTACGCGGCCGAATCCGTTCCCGATGCCGGCGAAGCGTCGCCCTCGGGCCGGCCGGTGCGGCTGTCTTCGGCGTTGAGTTTGGCCGGGAAGATCCCGTAGAGTGGCAACTGGCTCTTGAGGCACATCCGCTCCCAGTCCCACTCGGCCAGGGAGGCTTTCCCCTCGGGGGAGGAAGGGTCGAGCCACCTGCCGGAAATGCGCGTGGTCGGGTTCATGGTCGGCTGCCGGGCAAGGTCCTCTGGGTTCAGAGTACCGTCAACCGCCCCCCTGGGAAAGAACCCGAGCGACGTCCGCGGCCAGCTCGCCGATTGAGGCGGCGTCCGCCAAGGTGGCGGAGCGGTGGCGCCTGGTTCCAGGGTGCCGGGCGGTCCGCGCCGGGTGATCCGGACACTCGCCCTGGGCCGATAGCTTCGGGTCCGGCCTGGTCGGTGACCTGGTCGGCCCGCCCGTCCTTCCTGGGCAAGAAGCCCAGCGGCGTCCGCGGCCAGCTCGCCGACCGAGCCGGGGTCCGCCGAGGCGGCCGAGCGGTGGCGCTTGGTTCCAGAGTGCCGGGCGATCCGCGCCGGCTGATCCGGACGCTTGCCATGGGCCGATGGCCCCGGATCCGACCTGGTCGGTGACCTGGTCGGCCCGCCCGTCCAGGTCCACCGCGCTTCCGTTCCCATGGCTTGGGGCGGGAACCTCCCCGAACCATCGGGCTGCGGCGGGCCAACGGCGGGCGCTCGGCCGCACCACCGCCGCGGGGCCCGCCGCGTGTCGGCGGAAGCCCTGCGGCGACCTGGTCGGCCACGGTTCAGCCGGCGGATGAGGGGAGGGGCCTGCTTCGCCATAAGAAAGGTTGAACCATGACCCGCTGGCTGCCGGCGGTCGTGCCGATGGGCCGTTGAGGCGACGTGGTCGACACCAAGCCAATTCGCTGAAAAACAGCCTTCCACCTTCCACCTTCTTGCCTTACAGGCGAGTTGGCCACGATTTGGGCTTAACTGCCTGCAAATCAAGGGGGGCGACCTTCGAAAATGTGGAAGGAAAATCCGGCCAACTGGCCAAAATTCTCGGCCAACTCGACCTTCAACCGCGGGGCCGTTTTCTGGCCGCAAGTCGTTCAACTCCAGCCTTGTGCGGGCTGTTCCAGGGAATTCCAGCCTTGGCCAACTCGGTAGTCGGGATCCAAAATTCCCATTGCGGTTGGGCGTGACCGGAATACTATTCAAATGAATAGCGACCATGAAACCGCTCACGTTGCGCCAGCAAGAGGTGCTCGAGTTCGTCCAGACCACCCAGCAGCGGTCCGGCAGCGCCCCGACCCTGCGCGAGATCGCCGCCCACTTCCGCTTCCGCAGCGTGAAGGCCGCCGCAGACCACGTCACGGCCTTGCGCCGTAAAGGGGTCCTGGCCGGCGAAGCCCGGCGCGCCCGTTCGCTGCGGGTGGTGTCCCCCTGGAATCGCTCCGGCGGCCGGTGGCGGACATCCCACTCTACGGGGCCATTCCCGCCGGGTTTGCCCGGGAACGCCAGCAGGAGGCCAAAGGCTGCGTCTCGCTGGACCTGGCTACACTAGGTTTTCGTCCGACCTCCCGCACCTTCGCCCTCGAGGTGCGCGGAGATTCCATGATCGGCCGGCACATCGTGGACGGTGACGTGGTGATTCTTGAGCACGGCAAGACGCCCCGGAACGGCGATGTGGTGGCGGCCCTGGTCGATAACGAGTCCACTCTCAAGACGTTTGTCCAGGAGCACGGCCAGGCGCCATATCTCAGGGCCGAGAATCCCCGCTACCCACGGCTGCATCCCGTGGGGGAACTGGTCATCCAGGGCGTGATGGTGGGGTTGGTGAGGAAATGCGGAAGGAAGAATGCAGAATGAAGATTCTGCATTCTGCATTCTGCATTCGCTTTGCGCGAACCGGTGACTCACCTTGACGCCGACGCGTTTTTCGCGGCGGTGGAGCAGGCCGCCGATCCCCGGCTGCGGGGCAAACCCGTGGCCGTCGGGGGCGAACGGCGGGGCATCATTGCCAGCGCCAGCTATGAGGCCCGGCGCTTCGGGGTCTACACGCCCATGCCCAGTGTCCGGGCCCGCCAGCTCTGTCCTCACCTCATCCTGTTGCCGGGGGACTTCGACAAGTACGAGCAGTTCTCGCGGTGGATGTTCAGTTACGCCTACGATTTCACGCCGAACGTCGAGATCACCTCGATTGACGAGGGGTACTGCGATCTGCGGGGCGTGCGGCGCCCGGTGATCGAGGTGGCGCGGACCATTCGCGACGCCATTCGTCAGGCGTTGAAGATCACGGTCAGCGAAGGCATCGGCGCGAACAAGCTCGTCAGCCAGATCGCGTCCAAGCTCGAGAAGCCGGCGGCGTTCAAGTTCGTGCCGTCGGGTGAGGAGATTGCCTTTCTCCATCCGCTGCCCAACCGGTGGTTGCCTGGGATCGGGCCGAAGACGGCGGCCCGGCTGAACGCCGCGGGCCTGGCGCTCATTCGCCACATCGCGGAGACGCCTGTCGAGTGGCTGTCGCTGGTGCTGGGGCGTGCGGCTCCGCAGATTCACCGGTTTGCGCACGGTCTGGATGACCGGCCGGTGGTGCCGGCGAGCGAGCCGGCCAAGAGCTACAGCCAACAGGAGACGTTCCCGCAGGACCAGACCGACGAACCATTCCTGGAGGCCACCCTCCGCCGCATGGCTGATCACCTGTTTGCCCAGGTCCGAGCGGACGGCCGGAGCGTGCGGACGTTGACGGTGAAGGTGCGCTACAACGACCGGACCGAGGATCAGGTGAGCGAGAGCCTGGTCGAGCCGACGGATCTCGAGACCGACGTGTACGGGCGGCTGGGATTGATGTTGCGGCGGGCGTGGCGGCGACGCGTCAGTCTCCGGTTGGTGGCGCTCAAGCTGTCCAATCTCTACGACGGGCGGTTTGGCGCCGAACTGCCGTTGGATCGGTCTGCCCAACAGCGCGAGGCCCGCCGGCGCCTGGCTGACGTAGTGGACCGGTTGCGCGCGGAACGCGGCCGGGATGTGGTCATGCGGGGGCACGACCTCCTGTTGCGGCAGGGCGCGCCGGACCCCACCCCGCGAGGGTTGGGCCCGTAAACTGGAATGGGAGTGCGGGGGCGACAGGCGGGAGCACGGCGGGAGGGCGTGCGCCGACGGCCATCTGACAGGCGGATGGGGACAGGCGAATACTTTTTCCAGCCTGTTCATTCGTCTGTCCCCATTCGCCTGTTCATGATCCAGGTTCTTCGTCTGTCATGCCGAACGGGTGCTGCTCACCTGTCGGGGTTCACGCCTCGTCGCCAATGCCTTTCGGCAGGGAGGGGTTTCCTCCCAGCGATTGCCACCCAACGACGAGATTTTCTCGTCGTGCGGTCGCCAATGCCTTTCGGCAGGGAGGGGTTTCCTCCCTAGAAACATGGAGTTTTTCAGCCCGGAAGCGTTCTGTGGTCGCCAATGCCTTTCGGCAGGGAGGGGTTTCCTCCCAGAACAAGTTCGGGCCGGAGAACAAGCCCCATTGGGGTGTGTCGCCAATGCCTTTCGGCAGGGAGGGGTTTCCTCCCCGCGGGAACTGATCGCCTCTTTGAGGGACGGGGCCTCGTCGCCAATGCCTTTCGGCAGGGAGGGGTTTCCTCCCTGTCATAAGCTGGCGAATGACAGCACAACGCAGACAAAGGGTCGCCAATGCCTTTCGGCAGGGAGGGGTTTCCTCCCTGTCATAAGCTGGCGAATGACAGCACAACGCAGACAAAGGGTCGCCAATGCCTTTCGGCAGGGAGGGGTTTCCTCCCAAAATGACTACAGGTTCGCCGGCTGAGGTTAATACCAACGTCGCCAATGCCTTTCGGCAGGGAGGGGTTTCCTCCCAGCGGACGCTACCGCACTTAAGTCAGAGTTGCTTCACGTCGCCAATGCCTTTCGGCAGGGAGGGGTTTCCTCCCAAAAAGACAAGCATCGGTATCAGTATGGTGTTGGTGGCAACGTCGCCAATGCCTTTCGGCAGGGAGGGGTTTCCTCCCCACTCGGAAGGAGTTCGAGTCCTTCCTAGCAAAGAAGCTTCGTCGCCAATGCCTTTCGGCAGGGAGGGGTTTCCTCCCGTTCTATACAAGAGCAATGTGCACAACCTGATTGATAACGTCGCCAATGCCTTTCGGCAGGGAGGGGTTTCCTCCCACACTGTCACGAAGCACTTGTTCCCGGGCGAGTCGGACGTCGCCAATGCCTTTCGGCAGGGAGGGGTTTCCTCCCCGGACAACCTCGAAGAAGATGCCTTGGAAGCGGAAGAGTCGCCAATGCCTTTCGGCAGGGAGGGGTTTCCTCCTGTTCCCTGACTCTTTGTTTCGGGGGAGAAATGACGGGACGGTGACGATTTCGTCCGTGGAGGTAGGTTCGTGGACTCGGGAGGAGCCTGCAAACCGGAACATGTTCAGGGCGAGACTGATGGCTGGTCGTACCACCGAAAGCGTTGCCTTCCCCTAGTCCGGTCCAGGGCCAGGGAGGGCATCCTCGCGGTCGGCAGAGCCCGAAAGCACGAGGCAAACTGAGAAACACGGGGCGTCATCCACGGACGATCTGTCGCAGTGGGTCCACGGAATAGCGTGTCACGGAACATTCCTCCCGGGAATGGTGGCTCTCTCACACCGTAGCGTCCGACCAGGTCGCCAATGCCTTTCGGCAGGGAGGGGTTTCCTCCCGTCTGCCGTCGTCGCAAGATCATCAAGCGGTTCGACGCGTCGCCAATGCCTTTCGGCAGGGAGGGGTTTCCTCCCTCTATTCGACTGCGGTGAGACCTACTACGCACAGGACTGTCGCCAATGCCTTTCGGCAGGGAGGGGTTTCCTCCCGGATTTCCCGAGGGGCAGTTCGTGTCAAGGCTACTGGTGTCGCCAATGCCTTTCGGCAGGGAGGGGTTTCCTCCCAGAACCTCGTGGTCGCCTCGACCCACGGAAACATGGCCAGTCGCCAATGCCTTTCGGCAGGGAGGGGTTTCCTCCCGACATGACTTGGTACGTCACTCCGCGGGCTGCGTCGAGTCGCCAATGCCTTTCGGCAGGGAGGGGTTTCCTCCCGTTGGACCGAGAGCGGCGGGTACTACACCTACGTCCAAGTCGCCAATGCCTTTCGGCAGGGAGGGGTTTCCTCCCACAACAATGTTTGACCTTAGATCATTGAGAGAGGTCGGGTCGCCAATGCCTTTCGGCAGGGAGGGGTTTCCTCCCACGGCTACGATTCCTTTGCCGATGCCTTAGTTGACGGTCGCCAATGCCTTTCGGCAGGGAGGGGTTTCCTCCCGAAAACACATGGCCTAACCCGGCGTCCTCGACATCGGCGTCGCCAATGCCTTTCGGCAGGGAGGGGTTTCCTCCCAGGCGGAGATGGACGCCAAGCTGACCGAGGTCAAGAAGCGGTCGCCAATGCCTTTCGGCAGGGAGGGGTTTCCTCCCACGGTGCGTGCCGCACCGTATTCCAGTGCGTGTGTGGTGGTCGCCAATGCCTTTCGGCAGGGAGGGGTTTCCTCCCGTGGAAGTGGCGTGGAACGGTTGGCAGGCCAGTGAAGTCGCCAATGCCTTTCGGCAGGGAGGGGTTTCCTCCCAAAACATCGACACTGCGCTTGGATACTGGGTCATCGATGTCGCCAATGCCTTTCGGCAGGGAGGGGTTTCCTCCCAAATAACATACTGCCTAGTCCTTGGCATAGGCTACACTCTCTGCACAAAAGAAGGAGCGCACTAACTCTCGGTTGTTATGAAGGTCGGCGAGGTCCTGCTCGACGCGCTCTCGCAGTGACTCATTCTTCCTGAGAGGCTTTTTGGATACGCCGTTGGTTTTCATATGGCTCCAGACGAACTCATCGGGATTGAGGTCCGGTGCATAGGGAGGAAGGAAGTGCAACTCCAGCCGTCCGTTGAGCGACTGCACATAGTGTTTGACGCTGTTCGCCTTGTGAGCCGGATGTCCATCCACGACGAGGAATACTTTCGTGGGACGTTCCTTCATGAAATTCTTGAGGAACGCCACAAAGGACTCCGCGTTCAACTTGCCGGTGTACGTCGCGGCCCAAAACGCCCCGCATGCGTTGACCGCGCTGATCACATTGATACTCTGCCGCTGTCCAGAGGTCACGACGACCGGCGTGGTCCCCTTTAACCCATAGGTGCGACCCAGCGGCGGATCCGATTGAAAGCCCGCCTCGTCGAGGAAGAAGATCATCGCGCCCGCTCGTTTGGCCCGCTTCCGCAGCTTGGGATAGGTTTCCTTCATCCACACATCCACCGCTTGCGGATCTCGCTCGTAGGCACGGCGCAGAGGCTTCTGGGGGGTGATCTCCAGGCTCGCCAACAGCCTCCCCACTGCCGTCAAGCCCAACTCGATCCCCATTTTCTCCTGAATAAGTGTCTGCACGATTCGCCGTGTCCATAGCCCAAACTCAAAGCCATACTGTCTTGGGTCTTTGCCCAGGATCCACCGCTTCACTCGCTGGCGTTGCTTCTCGTTGAGCTTCGGCTCGGGGCCCTGAGCGATCTTCTCGACCAGCGCGTCCCACCCTTCATCGTTAAACTTTCGCAACCAGGGGTAAATCGTGGTCCGGCATAATCCAAAAGATCGCATGACATCACTGGGGTCCTCCCCGTCTTCCACGACTCGCCTGACAGCGAGTATCCTCATGTGTTCCAGAGCCTTGTGATCTAGTGTGCGTCCATAAATCTTTGCCACGACCGCGATTATAGACACAATGCCGAGTGTAGTCTATCTAAAAGACTGCCCAGTATGTTTGTTTTAAATAAAAACCAAGTCGAAGTCGCCAATGCCTTTCGGCGATCGGTGTTACCCTCGACAAACAGAGAAAGTGCGAGGGCATGCTGCATGCTGAAAGGCACGGCTGGCGGGCAGGGGTGTGACAACATTGACGTAGGGGGATCCGTGAGGGGGGTTGGCGGGGGCTGCCAGGGGCGCTAGCGGAGATAGGCGTGCATGAGTGGCCGCAGCTTGGCCAGGCCTTCGGTCCACTCCCAACGATGCAGCAAGGCATCCTGCAGCCATCGGGTAAACTGACTGCTCCAGCGAGTGATCCGTCGCAACACCCGCACCCAGGGCGACACCGACCGGCCCCGCGACTTGGCCACGCGTTCCCGGGCTTGAAGCGCCGCCTCGTACTTGACCTCGACCTTCTCGTCCCGCAGGCCTTCCTCCGCTTCCAGCCTGGTACTGAGGAGAATCAGCAGATTGTGCACCAGGACCAGAAACTCGTTTTGCACCTGCGCCGGCACCGGCCCCGCCCCCCAGGCCCGCGCCTCGGCCAGGAGGTTCTCACAGACGTCAAAGAACTTCTCGATGTCCCAGCGCAGTCGGTAGATCTGGGCGATGATCCCCGGGGGCAGGTGAAACTCGGTGGTCAGCAACTCATAGACCGTCCCACTCTCCGGATCCCGGTAGCGGATGCGCCGAAACTCCCCCGCCTCGCTGAACCACACCCGCTCATCGCTCAGCACGCCCTGGTTGGGGGATACTTCCGGTCCCAGCTCAGCGGGCGGGATTCCCGAACCACGAGGTTCTCCTTGGTTCGCGTGATCACCGTGAAGCCCCCTTGAACTTGGCGCCCCGCAGGAGCCGAAGTCCACCGCCACCGGATCGATCACCAGGATCGTGCCCCGGGCCTCCGGTCGCCAAAGGAAGTCCCTCCAGGGACAGGCCTTGACCGCCGCCCACTCATGTTGGTGCCCGTGGGTCTGGGTCAGCACCCGCGCACCGCCCGTCCGCAGATCCCGCAGGAACACCCCGGTCAGCGTATCGGGAACCTTACTCTCACCACGCCGGGTGAGCGCCGCCGGCTCATGGCTGCCATGGCGGATGTCGTGTCCGTCCAAGGCCAGAATGTCCCGGCCGTGGAGTTCGGGGAAGGCCGCGAAGCGATCACTCGGCACCCGCAGTTGCCAGGAGACCGCCGTGTTGAGTTCATGCGCCAGCTTCAGCCGCCGCCGGCTGCGACAGGCTCCGAAGTAGGCCTTGAGCGAGACGTCACTCACCTCGCACTGACGCACCGACTGGAGAAACGAGCGCCCCGAAGGATGGTAGGTGTTGATGCGTCGCACGCCCAGCGTGAGGAACTCGGCATCGCTGTAGTCTAGGTCCTGACGGTAGTGTTCGAGCGTGGGCAAGAGCTCCAGCGCCGGGGAGAGGAAGGCATCGTGAATGAGAAGACTCATGAGGGCAGAGAGTCTATGCCCTGCAGGCGCCAAAGGCACGAACAACCTGCAGAAAACTCTCTCAACTCTGCCTCCTTGGTCCCAGCGCCCAATGACCCTATAAACGGTCGCTGTCTGGTTGGGCCCTCCGTCCACTCCCCACCCCTTACGACGCCGTGGCGCCCCCTTGGCGGCGCGGGAAAAGGGCTTCTGGTAGGTGGGCGGTTCGACCCAACTTTCCTGGCTGTCTGACTCTCTCCGCGACCGGTTTCCCAATGCCCCACGCGACGCCGGAGTGCCCGCTGGCTGGGCTTGCCGCCTCCCCTGACAAGATACTATGCACGCGAAGATCTCGAGCTTCACTGCCTGTCACTGTGCCGCCACGTGATGGCAGTGTGGCCCCTGCAATCTTTCCTGTTGGTAACACCCATCCTTTCGGCAGGGAGGGGTTTCCTCCCGGGACGCTGACGGCCAACAACGGCTACGCCTTGACCTACGTCGCCAATGCCTTTCGGCAGGGAGGGGTTTCCTCCCACCGTCCAACCCTGACACTACGTTTGACGATGACACAGTCGCCAATGCCTTTCGGCAGGGAGGGGTTTCCTCCCTGGAGGAGGAGGGCGAGGACCCGCAGCGCCCCCGCCGGGTCGCCAATGCCTTTCGGCAGGGAGGGGTTTCCTCCCTCAAACTGAAGAAGGGTGCCTCGGAGGCAACCTACGTCGCCAATGCCTTTCGGCAGGGAGGGGTTTCCTCCCTATGGCGATATTTTTCGCTATGGTGATTTGGACGGTCGTCGCCAATGCCTTTCGGCAGGGAGGGGTTTCCTCCCTAGAGAAAAGGGGTGCCAAAGCCGTTTACACCCAGTTTGGTCGCCAATGCCTTTCGGCAGGGAGGGGTTTCCTCCCGGGACTTCTGGCATTGCTTCAGCGGGCGCAGCCGGCCATGAAGTCGCCAATGCCTTTCGGCAGGGAGGGGTTTCCTCCCCCGCGCCGTCTTGGTGGCGTGTGTGCCCGGCAGGGAATAGTCGCCAATGCCTTTCGGCAGGGAGGGTTTCCTCCCTATTACCGTCGTTGGCCTAATTATGTGGAGT
The DNA here is from genome assembly GCA_027493615.1 of Verrucomicrobiota bacterium. Classification (GTDB taxonomy): domain Bacteria; phylum Verrucomicrobiota; class Verrucomicrobiia; order Limisphaerales; family J093; genus DSVZ01. The sequence goes on along the minus strand of JAOSKK010000005.1, from coordinate 153,713 downwards.
TTCTTCGTCGCCAATGCCTTTCGGCAGGGAGGGGTTTCCTCCCGGCACCCCGTCTAAGGCCGCGACTGGAGCGGGTGAAAAGGGCCCGCAGGTCAGGTCGTGCCTGAGGAGGCGCGAAACGGAGCTGTCGGACGTTTTCCACCCGGGCTGTCGCCTGGCCATAAACGCTGGTGGCCATGAGGTTACACCCAAGGTCAGGTCTCCCGGGTTCGAGCCACTCCAGCCGACCTGACCTGAGGAACAGGCAGACGACCGCGGCGCCCGACCGGAGGCACTGACGTCAGACGATGTAGCACGTGACCGGTTCGGTGCCAAGCATCGTTTTGCCGGCGGTCTGGCGTCGGCGGACGTTGGCGGCATCGAGGGTATAGGCCACGAGCCGGTCTTCGTCCGGGTCGAGGTATTGGACCAAACGGTTCCAAAGCTGCTGGTAGCGGGGTTCTTCGAGCCAGCACTCGAAGAGGCTGAACTGGACGCGGACGCCATAATCTTCGCAGGTTTCGAAGATGCGTCGCCAGCGTTTGGGATCGGCCACGTCGTAGGCGATGAGACGGAGTTGGGTCATGGCGCCAGGGGGTTTGGGGTGGGGAACGACCGGGAGGAGACCGTCCCAGATGTCCGGGCCGAGCGACGGCGGCGGGGTCGTGGACATGGTTCAGTTGAGCCGGAAGGGCCGGAAGGACGGGGGATCCGTCAAGGCGGCCTTGTAGGCAACGGGTTGGCCGGCGAGTTGCTGGCGCAGGGTGGTACGGTGGCCGACGTGTTCGCTCAGGAACTCGCGGTTGACCCGCTGTTCGTATTCCGCCAGGAAGGTGCGCCGTCCGGAAGCGGCGAGATAGATGCCGCCGTGGCTGGGCTCGAAGTCGCCTGCCTGCAACATCCGATGGGCGAAGAGCCGCAGGGTCATGGCCTCGACGAGCGCAGGGCGGAAAGGTTCCATCAAGTCGAGGGCGAGCGACCAACGACCATCCTCGGTGGCATGGAGGGCGCCCAGCCCGGGATCGAGACCGGTGAGGTGCAGGCGCGCGACCATTTCATGGTAGAGCAGGCTGGCGCCGTAGGAGATGCAGGCGTTGACCGGGTTGAGCGGCGGCCGGGCGCTGCGTCGCTCGAAGGGAAACTCGGGAGGCAGAAAGCTCGCCCAGGCTTGGAAGTAGGCGGCGGTGGAGGCTCCCTCGAACCCGACGATCTGGGCGGTGTCCTGCGCCCGCGCGAGATCCTGATCCAGGGCCGCCAACCGCACGAAGGCTTGCTCGACAAGGTCGGGGGATGGACTGCTTCCGGTGGCCGGCCCGGCGGCGGCGGTGGGGGTTCGCCAGCCGAAACGGTCTCGGCCGCCGACTCGGCTCGGGAAGCGCGCAGCCGCTGGAGCACGCGACGTTGGTTGTAGATCTTGGCGGAGACGATGGCCCGGCAGAACTGACCGGTCACCGCGGGGTCGGTGGCTCGCTGGAATTGGAGCAGGCGCGTGGCGGCGGCCGCGCGGCTGGGGGGCAGGGCCTGGCCCAGGGTCCGCCCGTGGCCGTCCCAATAGCTGACTGGGATGCCGGCCCGGAGACACGCGCAGAGGGCCTGGGTCGTGATCTGCACATCGTCGCGCAGGACGACGTGTTCGAGCTCCGCCAGCGGCAGATCCTGGAGGAGCGTGTCAGGTTGGTCCTTGACGCGGGGCGCCAGCACGAGGAGACGCTCGGAGTGGAGCTTGACGTGCGAATACGGGGGTCTCGAGGTAGGCGGTGGGCATGGGAGGGCGGTGGAAGGGCGAAGGGCGAAGGGCGAGGTTCGAGGTTCGAAATCCGAAGTTCGAAGTGTTGTTGGTTCGTCGGCGGATTCCTGCCGCCGCGGGTTCGGGAGTGATCTTGGATCATGGCGCGTTCGGTCCAGCGAGGGGTGGTGTGCCCGGGTTTGCCTGGCGCCGGCGGGTCCCGGGAGGCCACGGAAGCGGAGCAATGCGGAGGCGCCGGGCAAGGAACGCGAAGAGGACCCGGCGATGCTGCTGGGGCTCGGAGATGGGATTCTCGACCGGAGCGTCGGTCTGCCCAGGGGGCAGGGGGAGTTGTTGATCGGCCAACCGAGCGGTCGAGGGCCCGGCTGAGCGGCTGGGGGTCGGACTGCGCGGGCTCGCTGAGCGGCGGCGGGGGGATCACGAGCCCGCGGGCGATGAAGAACGGATCGGGCAAGGCCCGCCGCAGCAATGGTGGGTCGTCTTCGGGTCCGGGGAAATCGAGGCGGACAACAGCGGCGACGGCGTCTTGACGGGGAATCCCCAGGCGCAGCAACTGGCGGAGGCGCTCCTGTGGGGTTTCCCAGTGGCGCCACGCGGCGGCGCGGAGGGCGTCGCACGCGAAGTGGTGGGCGGCGCGCAGCGCGCGGTCCTGGGTCAGCCGGTAATAGCCCGCCCAGCCGCGGAAGAACGTCGCGACGGCCTCGAGGGTGGCCTCGAAGGGTTGCTGCTCGCGGGCCTGGGTGAGGGCCTTGATCCGTCTGCGGAAGGCCTGGAAGGCATCGGACGTGATCCGGCGGCTGACCTGGCCGTAGCGGCTGAGGCGGTAAGTGAACCCGAGGAAACTGGTATCCGCCGGTTGCACGATCCGGGTCTTGGTGGGGTGCAGGCGCAGCTTGAGGCGGTCTTCGAGGAAACCGCGGGTGAAGTCCAGCAGGGCACGGGCCTCGGCCTCGGTGCGGGCGAGCAGGATGCAGTCATCGGCATACCGGACAAACGAGCATCCCAGGGCCTGGTACTGCTGGTCGAGTTCATCGAGGACGATGTTGGCGAGCAGGGGCGAGAGCGGACTGCCCTGGGCGATGCCGACGGTGGTGGGGCGAACGACGCCGTCGCGGTTCGGGCCGGCGCGCAGGAAATCGGCGATGAGATCCAGCAGGCGGCCATCGGTCATCCGCTGGCCGAGCCGGAGCATGAGCTGAAGGTGCTCCACCCGGTCAAAGAACTTCTCGATGTCAAGGTCCACGATCCAGTGGTGCCCGGACTGGAGACGTTCCTGGGCCAGGAGGACGGCATCGAGCGCGCTGCGGCCGGGGCGGTAGGCGAAGCTGTACGGGGAGAAGGTGGGTTCCCAAAGCGGGGTTAGCACCTGGGCGATGGCTTGCAGGACCACGCGATCCTGGACGGTGGGGATGCCGAGGGTGCGGACACCCGACCCGTCGGGTTTGGGGCGGTCCAGGGCGCGGAGAGGGGACGGGCGGTAGCGACCGGCGAGGAGGTTGTGGCGGATGGTGTCGAGGTGCTGGTCGAGGTGGGCCGCGAAGGACGGGATCGTGAGGCCGTCGGAGCCGGGCGCGCCCCCGGTTGTTGCGGACCTGGATCCAGGCACGCTGGAGGTTGTCGCGGGTGGCAAGGGTGGCAAGGCTGGGCGCGGGGATGGACGCGGTGGCAGCGCCGTCTCGTCCGTTCATACCGCAGGGCTGGACTGCGGAGTTGGCATCCCCCAGGAAGCGACATCCGGCAGGGCCGCCACGCTCTCGACGGCCTCGGTGCGAACCGCGGTCTGGGCAGCGATCATGTTCTGGTACCGAGCGCGGGCGGGTTCCGCTGCGAGCCGTTCGGGTTGGCGTGTCAGGAGGAAGCGCACGGCGTAATGCCGGCAGGCGGTGCCATCCGGCAGCAGGGACAGCTCCGGCGGGCGCGCAACGATGTCCGGGGTAAAATCCAAGAACCGCTCGCCCACGGCCTGGGCGCCGACCTGTTGACCCCAGGCACGCAGGTCCGATGCCCCCGCCAACCAGACATGGCGGCAGACAATGACCGGGCGTCCGTCATGGAAAAAATAGACGCTCATGCGACAGGGCAGGCTGGTCTCCCAGTCCTCGCGGAGCTCGCCAAACCAGACGAAAGCGGCGACCAGGAGGGTGGAGGCACCAAGGACAGCCTGAAGGTTGTTGAGCCAAGTCGGCACGTCCTCCGGGACCTGGGCATCGGCAGGCGGCGACCCGAGCCAGGGGGGACGCAGGCTTTCCGAGTAGCAGACCCCCAGGATGAGGGCCAGCAAGGCGAGGCCCGTGATCACCACCTCGACCCGGCGGTGACGGCAGGCGTGAGCCACCAGCAACCTGGCGCGGTGGAGAGGACGAAGCGGAGCGAGTTGAGGCTCCTGCCGGACACTGCTCTCCGGTGAGCATTTCGCGTGATTTGTCCGATCGCAAGTCATGGATCTGGGCCTCTAACTCTTGGTTTTGACCGGCTGTCGGTGCCGCGCTCAGCACAGACTAACAGCCATCCTGTCGGGAGACTGTCCGACCTGCTCTCCATGGCCAAAACCGGGTCTCGGCACGTAGAGAATGGGTGCACTGGAGAATCGGACAAGCCGTTCATCTCGGATTGTGGTTGTAGATCTCGATACGCCCCGTCACGGGGGATTCGTAGGACAGGATACGCACCCGTCCGTGGAGGGCGTGGGCGACGCGGAGATAGAGCCAGACGGGCGCCCTGCCGGTGAGGGTGACGTCCGTGCCCGGGGGGACTTGGGCGAGCACCGCCGCCTCGTAGGCCGGCAAGTCGTCGAGCTTGGCCTGCTCCGTGGCGGCGTAGAGGGTGGCGAGGTCGATGGTCATGATGGGTTGCGGGACGTGAGGTGTCGTTTCGGGTTGGGCGAGGGCCAGGCGCACAACCTCGGGCGGGCAGAGGCCGAGGGCTCTTCTCAGACCCGCCATTTCGAGGAGCATGGCCAGGAGGTGGAGCCGCTGGTCGTCGTGCCAGAAGAGTTTTCCCTCGCCGACCTCGAACTTTTCGGGCATGTGGGGGTGGTCGTAGCGGGCGCGGAGTTCCTCGTGAGTGAGGGCGGCGGGATCGGGACCGATCTTCCAGGCGATGTCGGGGGGAGGGGTTCATGGAGACTTCTCTGGCTCCAAATCGAATTTGGCCAGGCTCAGCTTCATTGCTTTGTACAAGTCTGGGAGGACTGTGCGGGTTGCCTGAGTGCCCTTTGCTCTGCAGGCGAGGTGTACTTTCTCTGCATAGTCCCATTGGCGCGAGTCAAGAAAGAGAACCAATGGATGCCAGCCTTTCTGGCTACGATAGACGCGAAGCACGACTGGCGAAGCGAACCGTCCACCTGCAGCGGTCGCGGTCCACTCAACCGTGGCGAGTCTGCGCGCGAGTTGCTTGCCGTCCGTGGCTTCCAAGCTCGAAAAGAACTGCACGATGGGCAGGCCCAACGCAGGGCGATAGGTGTTTCCTGGAGCTCCAGCCGGTTGCTCAGGGTCGGGATTGGTAGCCCCGGATCCTTGAACGTCCAAGCCCTCGTTATGGTCCCGTCGGGCAAAGTGAAAGCCGGGTTTCTCTCGGTTCGTCCGCTGTTCGTCGTCCGTGATTCTTCTCCAGTAACCGGTGTTGTCGCCTGTCTTGATCCAGGCTTGTGCCATCTGCCCATGAAGCCGCCAACTCCGCAACCACCGGGCCAGTTCACCAACGGCTGCCTGGCAGGAACTGAGCCCGGTGGGGTTCAGGTCGCGGATGTCAAGATTCCCCGGTTGTGCGAAATGCGCGAGGCAGTCCTTCAACGGCAAGCCGGAGGAGGTTAACGCCAACGCCCCCATTGCGCGGCGGCCGCGAGCGCCAAGCGATCCCAGGTGACCGAACACGGCGACCAGGGCGCGGATGGACGGCCAAAGCGACAGGTCACCACGCCAGTGGACGCGGAGTTCGAACGTGGTTCCCGCGACCAGGCAAGCACGAGGAGTCGGCTGTCCGTCTCGCTCTTGCGCAAAGGGCCAGATGAGATAGCTCTCGCCGGCCAGCGCCTGGACTTCAGTCCTGCCGATGACCTGGATCACTGGCGGGGCCAGTGGCAAGACCTGTAACCGGAGTTGGCCAGCCAAGCCAGAATCGCCAGCGGCGGCGCCAAAAATGCTGTTCTCCTGCTCCGGTACTTTGGTCGGAGCAAGCGCCTTGAAACCGCCCAGAGTGCGGAACCACCAACGGAGTTGGCCGCGGATGCTGGAGCCGCGAAGCTCCGCCGTGGTTCGTGGGATGGCGCCACCAACGAATGCCCGAGTGAGCAGCTCAAATTCGAATGGTTCCGTTTTCATGGCGAATCGGGAAGTAGCCCATTCTGGCGCAACCAGTCCAGGACCGGGGTGAGCAAGCACGGGAAGTCCGGTTGCGCACACAACAGGTGCGCCGCGTGGTCACTCAGTTCCAAGCCGGCGGTCTCTTGGGCAGCGGGGTCGAGCAGTCCGAAACCGCGGGCCCGATTCAAAACGCCCAGCGTGGGTTCCTTCAGGTGAGACGCTCTTTGCTCACAGTAATCGCGGAGTTTCTTGGTCACCCGAGGCGCTTGTTTCGCCAACTCAGGTAGGAGCTCAGACGCGGCCGCGAGTTCCAGGGCCATGAGTTCCTTTGCCGCGTCCGGCAACGCGGCAAAGGACTCTGCGCGGCGGATCCACGGATGCACACGCTCCTGAAGCGCGAGCATCGGCGTCACCGGTGTGGATACGTCCAAGAACCATCCGTACCCCGAGCAGGTCTTTGCCCCGACGCCAAAGACCTCCAGTCCGTGGAGGAGCCAATCACGACCGGAATTGACCAGTTCGCTATCGGTGTCACGGCCCAGCACGGTGAATACGAAGACATGCCCTGCCGCGACGGTGGGGAAGAAGACCAGGTTCGGGTCCTCGGTGTCGGGAGCGCCATCATAAGCGGGATTCCGCTGGTAATACTGGCGATGGTGCGAGGCCAGCACGTCCAGTTGAAGTTCGCCGAGTTCCTTGGGCGCTTCGTGGGGAGCCGCCAGGGAGACGTTGACCGGATAGGCCGGCAGAAACCTCACGGCGCCTGCGAGGCTCGGCACGGCTTTCCAAAGTGGGAGCCGTGGGGAAACCTCCACCTTCAGCCACGCTGCCATCGCCGTCGCGACCAAGCGCCGGACCCGCAGCCACCGCCCCCGCAGGCCCAGGCAACGTCAGGGCGCCGCTGTAGCCACGCTACACGCCGGCGCTTGAGGTAATCCGCCGCCGATTCTCGATCTCGCCTCGGTAGCCGAACCTCCAGCCGGCTGAGCCAATCCGCATCTGCCCAACCGAACACTCTGAAAAACGTCGCCACCGCGTCGCTCAATTGCGCGATGCGGTCTGGAACGGGAGGGAGCGATTCGGTTTGCGAGTTCGGGTCGGTAGCCGTTGGAAAGAGCTGCTGACGGAGGGAAAGCAACCCCTCAACGGCCATGCGCCGGGCGCAGCCCTTCAGCGCGCTGGCGGGGATGAAGGGTTGTCCGCTGAACCGGTCAAGTGCCAGGCCAGCATTCTCCATCACGCCGCCAGCAGCGTTCACCAGCAGCCGACTCTGCAGTTGGGCGAATCTCATTTCGGACCACGGGACCCGGAGATCCTCGCGCAGGAACTTGAGCCAGGCCCGCAGGTGCTGATGTGTGGAGCGGAGTTGGCACCCCGCGGCAAGAAAGTCCCTCCGAGGAGTGGCTTCAGTCTCATCGGTCAGCCGCGGATCTGCCAACCGGTCGAACCATAGCGTCCGTGACCAATGGTCGGCCGGACGAGGGGAGTCAGGCCAGAGACGGCGGATTCCTGCTGTGGCCAGTGGGGGCTTCATGGGCGGGTCCTACTCGTTTGGCGTGGCGAAGCGCTTGAGGTACCCCAAATACGCGAGAGCCTCAATCGTGGCCCGTTGCAGGGACAAAGCGTCGGGGCGTGCCGCCAGGTCGTCGATCATCTCCTTCGTGTCGGGAGTTACCATCTTGCCATTGTCGCTCTCGATCATGGCTATCAGGCCACGTCCGGCAAGATGACCGGCGAGCGCATCCATGGCGACCTTCATGGGGCCTCGTTTCTCGCCCAGGGCAAAGGCGGCGGTTGCCAGCAAGCCATTATTGATGATGAGCGCCGGCAGTTTGGCGACGTCGCGCTGCTGCAAACCTGTGGCGTGGCGGCCGGCGTGGGTGGCGCGACGTTGTTCGAGGCTGTTCATGGCTGGAGGGTAGCGAGCTTGACGGAACAGTAACCAAGACCAGTCGAGGCATCGGCACCGAACTGGAAGGCGCGAACCTGCTCGGGAGCCGCGCAAGCATTCTGTGCCTGCTCGGGATCTGGCCAGAAGCTGCGGAGGGCTTCGTTCGGTGGGCGGGCGGGGCGCGGTGTGTGGTCCGCACGGGTGAGCCGCGCCCCTCGCTCCGGTAGAGCAGACATGACCGAGTAGAAGAGTGAGTCCGCCGGCACATTCTCTTGGTTGAAGAGCCCGCCATCGTCCGCGGTGCCGGTGGTGTCGTTGATCCGGACATGCTGTGCCACCTCGCAGGCGCTCGTAACGAAGAAGGTCATCATGCCGTTGCTCACGATGACGAGCCGCTGTTTGACTTCCTGCCAAACGGGGTCATTCGGTAGCAGCGCCTTGAACGAGTCAGCGAGGTCCACCAGCGTCCGATCGGCCAACCTGTTGGCCTCAGCATCTTGCGCTTGGTCTCCCGTCTGCGCGCGGGCCAACGTGAAGCCGTAATCCTCCAATACCACTTCCTCACCCACGGCGAGTGGGTCTGGTCTGGAAAACAGCGCTGTGTCGTCGGTGAGCATGGACTGCAATCCAGCGAGCGAGGTGTCCTCCAAGGACAGGACACGATCTCGCTTGGCGCGGGCGAGAATGAGCGGGCAAGTGATCCAGGCGAAACTCCCGCGCGCCGAGCGGATGGGGAAGGCGAGCAGGCGCGCTTCGCCGAACTGAAGTGCGCCGGCGTTGAACTCGGTCCCACCACCTTTACCGAACAGCCAGTCCCGGTCAGGTTTGGGACGTGGTTCACGGACAGTAATGGTCTGTCCGGGCCGGGTCGGGTCGTCCCGGGTGACCTCGATCACCTCCGTCCACTCATCGGCGAACACGCCTTTGATCGTGCTGCCCGGGATGATCGGGAACCCGGTGTGGCGTTCACGGATGATGGGTTGGTCGATCGCCCCGACACTGGCGCCGGCGCCGACGTGGAGTGGGGTGCGGGTGAAGAGGTAGAGCAGGCGCGTTTCGATCATGGGGTATCAGGGGTTCGAAGCGGAGTCGGAGGGGACGGGAGAGATGTCGGGAAGGGTTCCCACCAGCCGCACACGCCAAGGCCAAAACCCTTCTCGCCGAGGAGGCTGGAGCGGCGGTGGATAACCTTCTCGACGCCGGCGGTCCGCGGGCCGTGCCAGGCGAGAGCGCGGCAGAGGGCTTGGGCGGCGTCCGGCGTTGTGCAGTCGAAGTAATAGACCGCTCCGGCCGGCACGGCGAGGAGGGTTGGACGCGGTCCCGGCCGGCGAATGGGTGTGTCGTCGTCCGCGGGGGAACGTGCATGGCATCGGTCCAGCCAGTCAGGACGAGAGGCTTGGGGATGCAGGCAGCCACCAGGGAGCACTGCTGCAGTCGGTCGTTGCCGGCGGGATGACGTCGTTCGTGTCGCGGCCGGTGGCCACCCGCGGTGGCGGTTTGGATCTCGCTGAGAAGGACCTGGCCGGTTTCGTGATTCACCCAGGTGGGGAGCCAGCCGCCCGGGTGGCCGCGGGAGGGAATGGCCGGGTACACCGCCGGGCTGAGCAGGACCCACTTCACGCGGGTGCACCCCGGGGGGAGGGGAGGGGAAACCGGCAGGAACCGAGTGAGGTCGGATTCAGGGATTCGTTCGACGTGACAGGCGCGTTAGTTGCCCACCCACCACGATGGTGGTGGGGGTGCCGATGCGGAAGAGTTGGTCCAGGCCTTCGCCGTGGGCGGCTTCGGGGAGAGTGGCCGACAGCCCCAGGCGAACGGTGTCGCGCAGGCGGAGGTACTGGGCGGAGTAAATGCGCTGGCCATCCTGGGTTCCGGTAGCGGGGTCGGAACCGATGCCGGTGCTCCATTCCTCGGCGAACAGATCGTCTGCGCTCCAAGCGGTTTGCGTGGCCCCTGAGCCGGTCAGGTGTGCGTGCATCGCCTCCCGGGACCACCACGGAGGGACTGGAACCTTCGAGGGCGTGCTGTTGGAACCGAGAGGATGCCGAAGCGGCTTGGGAAGGTCGGATTCGGCTTGGTCCTGGGTGATGGGGTGGAGCGCCCCTCCCCCGGGTTGGGCGTCGGCCGGGGCGGAGAAGAGCCATTGTGCTTCCCGGACGGGGAAGGGTCCGGCGGTGGCGAGGGTTTGGAAGAAAGTGCCGCCGTTGCGGAGGCGTTGGCGTTGGCCGTTGCGTTTGCCGTAGAAGCTATGCTGAGCGAAACCGTGGCCGGCGGGTTCGGCAAAGGCGCGCCAGAGGGCGACGTGGATGGCGTCGAAGAAGACCCCGGGATGTGGCCAGCGCGCGCCGTGCCCGCCGCTGGGGGACTGGCTTTCCATGGGGCGGGCATCGCGGAAGAAGAGCACGTCTTGCGGCTGGATCTGGTAGATGGCCATGGTCACTCTCCTTGGCGGGCGATGAAAGCCTCGACGGCGAACAGGTGGTAGAACTCGCGGAGGGAGCGTGCCGATCCTGGATTTCGGAAAGGTACTTCCGGCCGAGATCAAGCAGGGTCTTCCGGTCGAGATCGGGCAGCTTCTCGCACTGCTGTTGTACCGCCCACTCGAACTCGCGTTCGGCGACGGCGCGGATTTCGGGGGAGAGCGGTTCAGGTCTGGTGAGATCCGGCGGGTGGTCGCGCGTCGCGTGGGTCTGGTACCGCGCCAGCAGTTCCGTGAGGCGGTGGGGGAATCGGCCGCTGATGGGCGGAACGTAGGCGGGATCGTCGGGTCGAGTGCGGAACCGGTGATCGGTCTGGATGAAATCGAGAAGCTGCAGAGCGGCGGAGGGATCACTGGCGGCGGTGCCAAAGGGGCATCCCCACTCGATGGTCTCACCGCTGCGCTTGATGAGAGTGACCGCGAGCGCGTTGCGGCCCAGTTGGTGTTTGGCCCGGCGCTCGGCTGCTTGGGCGGCCTCGACCATGTCCTGCAGGGGTGCCTTGACGTGGCCGATGGCGATCCCGACGGAGTAGGTGAAACGCGCCCCGGGGGACGGGTGGGGCATGGCTTCTTGATAAGCCCGGCGCAGGGCCCTGGCACAGCCGATGGCCTGCTCTGCCGGCAGCAAAGCGAGGACGTCCTCGCCCCCGGCGAAGATGATCTTTCCCTGGAAAGGCCAGGGCGACTGCTGGCCCTGTTTGGCCACGTCTTCGACCAAGCGACTCATTTGGGCGTTTCCGGTCGAGAATCGGGCAATTCCCTCGCTGATGCGCCGGTGATCCTCCAGACCCATCGAGCGCAGGCTCTCGTCGGGAAGTTCTCCCGAGAGCCACTTGCCCATGTGGTCGCCATCGCCCGCGAGAACCGCGTAGTAAGAGGAGGGCGGCCGGAACCGGCCGCTGGCTAGGAACTGCCGCAGGGCACCCCGGCCCTGCTGGGCAAGGGCGCTCCAGTCCTTGTCCCGCGCGGCTTCGGCCTTGTGGGCTTGTTCGAGCCAGAACTCTTCACGGAACACCGCCCAATCCACACGAGCCAGCCAGGCATGGGCGGTCTCGCCAGCCCAGTCCATCCGCTGGGGAGTTCAAGGTCCAGGCAGTCATTCAACTGCTCGACGGCCGTCCAGAACTTCCCCAGTTCGGGGTGGTCACGTCGGCGCCAGATCCCGCAGGCCCACGGGAACACCGCCACCCCGGGAACGGAGGGGAAGTCGAAGTAGCTGCCCCGAGCGGTTGAGCCGCCCAGGGCTTCCTTGTCCAGGCCCATGCCCCCTTCCTTGCCGGAGGCCTCAAGGTAGGCCTTGTGCCAGACTCGCTTGACGAGGTTGGGGGCGCCGAGGGGATCCCTATTGCGGAAGAGGTGATTCAGGGGATCGTGCCTGCCCGCTTGCCCTGGGGAATGGCCTCGAGCCACTCGGTATCGGCGATGACCTCCTCTTTGCCGCTGAGGCTGTCCTTGTGGAGGCCCGCCTGACCATCCCAAGCCACGAAACCGCGCGTCTGACGTCGGGCATCGAACCGGTGCAGCGCCAGGTGGTAGCGCTGCATCCATGGATCCGGAGTCTGATGGGGTAGCTGCGAGTGCCAGTTCTTGCCGATGGGGGTCTGGAGGAAGAGCGCGTGCTCGTTACTCCCGTTGACTGGAGCTGGCCAGAGGAGCCAGGTGGGCTGCCAGAAGCGAGAGAGCTGACGGTGCCACAGAGTTGCCGGGTCGTCAGCGTCCTTTGGCCAGGAGCGCCGCTTTCGGAAGAGGGACGGTCGTTGAGCCGCAAACCAGTGGTAACAGGCCCAGCAGATCCTTTCCCATTCGCTGGGCGAGCCAGGAAGTCGCGCGGCATCTGGCCGGTACTCGAACACCGCGTTCACGAGTGCCTGCGCGTGGGTATCGGCGAAGCCTGCCGGAACCTGGGCGAGGATGCGATTCGGGACGGTGGGTAGAGTGACGTCCTCGGGATCGCAGTCCCGGGTTGGGCCGCCGGCTTGGATCCAGCGGAGCATGGCACCAGCCTCATCCTCCAACCGGGGGAACACAATCTCGACCGGACCGAGTTTCTTGGATCGCGCCTCAGCCAGGAGGGCGTGAATGAGGTGTCCAGTCATCCACGACAGCAGGTAACTGCCGCTCCACAAGTCACGGGTGGAACGGGCCTGGGCGATGAACTCCTGGACCGGGCCCAGTTGGAAGAAGAACAGCCGGTGCTCCGTGGAATTCGTGCTTGGTGCTGGCTCGGTGTTCATGGGACAGAGGGCGGGCAGAGGCGGGGAGGCGCGGCAGGACCGCGCCAACAGCAGGGGTGCGCCGGGAGCACCCCGGGAATCCTCCGCTTCCAGGAGCTCTGGAGAGGAGGGGATTTCATGCGACGGCTTCTAAAACACGGGCGGGGATCCCGCTAACCGCATGTTGGCCATCGCTGCCCCTTTGTTGGTGTATCCCTCTCCAGCCGTGGCGTGCGGTCATGGTTCGAGACGCGGGTTGCCCGGAGGTTTCCTACCGGCTGTAGGCGCCGACGTGAGGAGGGGTTGTGGGCCCGGGGGCGTCGCTACTTCGCCTCCTCACGTCGGCGCCTACTACAGCCGGTCGTGAGTTCACGGTGGGGTGGCGGTGCGCAGGCGGAAGAAGGCCGACCCGGGGTCGCGGGGGAGGGTGATCTGAAGGTGGTCGCCGACCAGGACCGGTGTCGCGGGTATGGTTTCCCAGGCGCCGGCGTGGCCGAGCGTCGGCGTACGTTCGAGGACGAGCGGACCGGCCGCGGCCGGCCAGGTCAGAACCAGTTCCTGGTTCGCAAGGGCTGCGGAAAGGACGGGGCGCGTTGCCGGGGGCCAGGGTCCCGGCCAGAAGCCCAGGTGCAGTTCAAAGGGGCCACCGCGGGCCGTGCCGACGTCGGGTTGGCCCAGGGTGAGGTGGACGGCGTAGTTCGCGCCGAGGGCAGCGCCGGCACCGTTGTCCACGCTGACCCAGTCGAGGGCGAAGCGGGGGGTGTCTTCGGCGTGAACCATGAGTCCCCAGGTCAGGGAGGTCGTGGCGAGGGAGCGAAGGAAGGCGTTCATGGCGGGTTGAGGGAGGCGGTGGGTTCTGGCTTTACCACGCGACCTCGGCGGTCTGGACGCGGGCCACCCAGCGGACACTGTCCGGCGTGGCCGCGCTGTTTGCCTGGATGATCAGGTGATCGGGGCCGGTGGCCAGCGCGATGCTCCACGCGGGGTCGTCTTCGCCGAGTTCGAGGACGGTGGGGGTGCCGACGAAGGCGACGGTGCCGCCGGTGTTTCGGATCACGCCCCGGGCATGGTACCCGCCGGAGATGGAGAAGTTGGGCGGCACACCCGCGCTGCGGCCGACGACCAGGATGTCGAAGGTCAATGTCCGGTTCGGCTCGACGCGGAGCGGTGCGCCCTGACCGTCCAGGCTCAGGACGGCGAGCGGTTGGCCGGCGCCGGTCTGCGCGCGCAGGACGAATACGGAAGACTGGGCGTCGCCCTGGAGGGTAAACGCTCCGGCGGCCTGGGCCATCTGACCGTGCTGGGACGCCCGCGCCTGCTGCCCACCTGGGATGATGGCGAACGTTCCGGTCGCCACGTTGGCGCCGCCACCGCCGACGGACGATTGGGTGCCGTGGGCGTGGTTGCCGACACCTCCGGCCACGGTGGCGCCGAACTCGCGCGCCCAGTTCTCGCCGCCACCGCTGACCGTGGCCAGGTCGAGGTGCGCGCGGTTGCCGACCCCGCCGCCGATGGTGGCGCCCACACCCGCGGCGTCGTTGCCTCCTCCGCCGCCCACGGTGGCTTGGTCCAGGGCGGCCGAGTTGTCCTGGCCGCCTGCGATGGTGGCAGCGCTGCCGGACGTCGTGTTGTGCTGGCCGCCACCGATGTTGGCGAAGTCGCCCGCGGTCTGGTTGGACGCGCCTCCCGCGATGGTGGAAGCCGCTCCGCCGGCCAGGTTCTGCCAGCCACCGCCGATGACGGCATGACCGTTGGTAACGGCATTGCCCGAGCCGCCGCCAACGACCGCGGCCAGACCGTTGGCGAGGTTGCTTGAGCCGCCGCCGATGAACACGTAGTTCGCGTGGGCCAGGTTCGGTTCCGTGCTGTTGCCACCGCCGCCGATCACTGCGCCGACGGCTCCGGTCGCGGCGTTGTCCGCGGCGCCGCCGATGAGGTTCGGGCTGGGGCCGGCGGGTTCGAGGCGGAGGGCCCGTTGCTGGTTGACCCGCAATTCGAGCGGACGGTTGTCAGTGGTACCCAGGAAATCGGTCGCGGCGGTGCCGGCATTGCCCGCGAGCAGCCAGGCGGGTCCGGGGGCAGGAACCACGGTGAACCGGCTGCCTGCTTGGACGCTGACCAGACCGCTCACCGTCGAAGGCAGGGCGCTGCCCACCAGCAACGAAGGGGTGACGGCGCCGGGGTGACGGAGCTGGCCGTGGCGGCGTGGATGGCGGTGGGCGCCGGTGTCAGGCGGATGGCGGGTTGCACCGTCACAAACCCTGGCGGTGGCAGGGCCGGGCTGGCGATGCCGACCGCGCGTCCGGCGTTCTGGTGAAGGGAAGCGGCGGCTTCGGACGGGCGCACGGCCACACGCAAGTAGCGGGCGCGGTCCCGAAGTTCGTCGTCGGCAAGGACGAAGACGTCGAAGAACGCGGGGCGGAACGTGACGGTGGTTGCGAACAGACCGTCCTGCACGCGCACCTCAGGTTGCAGGCGGTCGTCCAGAGGTTCGCCGTCGGGAGCGTCCAGGAGGGTGAAATGGAAGTCGTAGAGGCCTTCGGCGGGTTTGCCGGTCTCGGTCAGACGGCCCTGGACGGTGAAGCCGAGGTCCTGGGCGAGGAGGCCGAGGGTGGCAGCGAAGAGGGCGAGGCAGGGGGAGAGATGTCTTGGGCGCGGGGCGCGGGGCGCGGGCCCTGAACTGCGGAAGCCGCAGGCTGGAAGCCTGCACCACAAGTTGAGGGAGTGCGGCCCCGGGTTGTTGAGGAAGTTAGGCTTCAGATGAGAGTTCATGACACTTATCTAAACCTCCGCGGGGCGAGGGTCAACAACGGGTTGGGGGCGGGGTCGAGTGTTTCGCTCCCGGAGTTCCCGAACCGCAAGACACGTTGTTCGGCATGAAACCGCGGCAGACTGTGGGCGCCGACGTGAGGAGGCGAAGGGTATCGCCCCTGGTGCCCAACGCCTCCTCACGTCGGCGCCTGCAATGCGTGTGAGATTTCCAGGCCCGGATGGTCACGGGCTGTGGCCGGGAGGTGGTGGTTACGTGGGCCGGGGTTCCGGCAGCGCGGTGCGGAGGGTTTTCAGTTGACCGGCGGAGGACACGCAGACCTCGCAACGGGGGGCCTCGGCCGCGGTGGGGTCGGGCGTGGGGAGTCCCAGCCAGCGCGCGGGGAGTTCGGAGAGACGCTGCCAGGTTTCCCGCCAGGAAACGCCGAGCATGGTGGCCGCATGGAAGACGGCCTCGACCGGTGTGGTGGCCGAACCGGCGAAGTGGGTTTTGCCCGGTTCGCGCACGACACGGTCGGGACCGACTTCGAGTTCGAGAGGGCCGAGGTGGTAGCGTCCGGGCGGGGCGCCGGCCGCGGCCATGGCGTCGGTCGTGTAGAGGATGCGGTCGCCGGGGATCAGGCGATGGAGCAGGCGGAAGAGAGGCGGGGAGACGTGGCGTTGGTCGGCGATGAGGCTGATGGTCAGGCCGGGGGTTTCGAGGACGCGCCAGAGGATGTTATCGTGGCGGTCGAGGGTTTGGGGGCAGGCGTTGCCGAGGTGGGTGAAGCCGGTGGCGCCGGCGTCCACGGCTTCGCGAAGGCAGGCGGCGGAGGCATTGGTGTGGCCGAGGCTGACCCTGAAACCAAACGAGACTGCCAGTGCGATGGCGTCGAGGGCGCCACGCCGTTCCGGGGCCAGGGTGAGCAGGACGAGATCGTTGCCGGCGGCGACGCGGAGTTCGCTCAAGTGGCTCGGGGTGGGGTCGAGCATCCAGGCGGGGTTGTGGGCGCCGTGGTAGGCGGGTTCGCTGGAGAGGAACGGGCCTTCCAAGTGCCAGCCAGCGATGGCCGCGCGCAGTTCGGGGGAGCTGTCGCGGGTCTGGCGGAGCTGGCGCAGTTTGGCGAGGAGCGCGTCCCAGCGATCGGTGATGAGGGTGAGCAGGAAGCGCGTGCAACCGGCGGCCCGCAGGCCGCGGACGGCACGCAAGAGTTCGTCGGGACGGACGTGGGGGGCCTGGAAATCCACCCCGGCAAAGCCATTGATCTGGAGGTCGAGCAGGGGAGGGACCACGGCCCCATCCGGGATGGACCACTCCATGGGCAGCCTCCTCAAGCGCGGGTGGTGACGGTGGCGAGGCTGTCCTGGATGATGCGGCGGGCGTCGGTGAGCAGGGCGTCGAGGTGCTCCGCGCCCACGAGGCTTTCGGCGTAGAGTTTGAACTTGGGTTCGGTACCCGAGGGGCGGGCGGCGAACCAACCGCGGTCGGTGACGACCTTGAGGCCACCGAGCGGCGCATCGTTGCCGGGGGCGCGGGTGAGTTTCTGGCGGATGGGATCGCCGGCGAGTTGGGTGGCGGCGACGTGCTGGGCGGTGAGTTTCTGGAAGCGGGGCGCCTGGGTTGGGTCGAGGGGTTCATCCACGCGCTTGTAGAACGTGGCGCCGTGGCGGCGGGTGAGCTGGTGGTAGTAATAGCCGGGTTCGTGGCGGGTGACTGCCGTGATCTCGGCTGCCAACAGACCGAGCAGCAGGCCGTCCTTGTCGGTGGTCCAGACGGTCCCGTTACGCGCCAGGAAGCTGGCGCCGGCGCTCTCTTCGCCGCCGAAGCAGAGGGTTCCGGAATACAGGCCGGGGACGAACCACTTGAAGCCGACCGGCACTTCGCACAGCGTGCGCCGCTGCGCGGCAGCGACCTTGTCGAGGAGGCTGCTGCTGACGAGCGTCTTGCCGATGGCGGCGGCGGCGGGCCAGTTGGGGCGATGCGTCACGAGGTAATCCACGGCCACGGACAGGAAGTGGTTCGGGTTCAGCAAGCCGGCGAAGGGGGTGACGATGCCGTGGCGGTCGGCGTCTGGATCGCAACCCCAGGCGATGTCGAAGCGATCCTTCATGCGGACGAGACCGGCCATGGCGTACTTGCTGGAGCAATCCATGCGGACCACGCCGTCGTGATCCAGGGTCATGAATCGGAAGGTGGGATCCACCTTGCGGTTCAAGACCGTGAGGTCGAGGCCGTACCGTTCGGCGATGGGATCCCAGTAGGCGAGGGAGGCGCCGCCGAGAGGATCCACGCCCAGTTTGACGCCGGCGGCGCGGATGGCCTCGAGGTTGAGGGCGAGGTCCAGGTCCTCGATGTAGGGCGTCACGTAATCGAAGGCGTGGGTTGAGTCCGCCCGCGCCGCGCGGGAATAGGGGATGCGCTTGACGTCGCGGTTGCCGCCTTGGAGCAGGGCGTTGGCCCGCTGTTCGATGGCGCGGGTGACATCGGTTTCGGCGGGGCCGCCGTTGGGCGGGTTGTACCTGATGCCGCCGTCCTGCGGGGGTTGTGCGACGGGGTGAGGATGAGTCCGTCGGCCAGGCCGCTTTGGCGGCCGCGGTTGTAGCGCAGGATCGCGCGGGACACGGCCGGGGTGGGGGTGAAGCCGCCGCCGGCCTGGGTGAGCGTCTGGACGCCGTTGGCGGCGAGGACTTCGAGGGCCACCTGTTCGGCGTAGACCGAGGCGCCGTGGGTGTCTTTGGCCAGGAACAACGGACCGGTGATGCCGGCGCGACGGCGCACGTCGCAGATGGCTTGGGTGACGGCGAGAATATGGGCGCGGGTGAAGGTCCCGGCGAAGGGGGAGCCGCGGTGACCGCTGGTGCCGAAGCTGACCCGCTTGCCATCGGCGAGGGGCTCGGGGGATCGCTTCTCGAAGTCGCGGGCGAGGCGGTCGGGGTCAATCAACATCGCCCGGGTGGGCAGTTTTCCAGCGCGTTCGTGCAGGCTCATGGTGTTGGGACGGTGGGACGGTGCGGCGGTGGGAGGGTGCGGCGGTGGGAGGTGCGACGGTGCGACAGTGGGGTGGTGCGACGGTGGGACGGTGAGAGGGTTAGTCGGTGGCGATGGGGAAGAGCTTCTTGAGGGTTTCGCGGTCGGGTTGGGCGCCGTATTCGCAGAGCTCGAACGCCTCGGCGTACTTGACCTGGCCACCGCGGTCGGCGCCGTACCAGTCCACCAGTTGGGCGCGGAAGCGGTCGGCGAGCCGCTGGTTGCGGGTGCGGAACCAGTCCTTCACGGCGCGGTCGCGTTCGTCGAACTTGGCGGGGTCGGCGAGTTCGGGTCCGCCGTTGGCGCCGCCTTCGTGGAATTGGGAGACCAGTTTGCCGAGGGCCTCGAGCTTGCGGTCCATGACCGTGTCGACGGACACGACGATGTCCGGCTGGAACGGGTTGGGTTTCTTGAAGTTGTCCGGGAAGTAGAAGAACGCCGGGTTGCGTTTGAGGTGCGGGACATCCGGGCAGAAGAACGGGACGGTGACCATGTAAGCGGCGTCCTGGACGAGCACGCCCAGGTAGCGGTGGTCGGGGGTGGTAATCGTTCGGGCGCGGTCCCATGACGATGTCGGCCTGCCACTCACGGATGAGGCGGGTGAGGAGGCGCCGGTTTTCGAGGGTGGGCAGGAGTTCGCCGTCGTGGATGTCGAGCACCTCGGTGGTGACGCCGAGCACGCGGGCGGCGGCTTCGACCTCGGCGGTACGGCGCCGGGCGAGGGGACCGCCGGCTTCGCGCCAGTGGCCGATGTCGCCGTTGGTGACGGAGACGAGTTTGACCTTGTGGCCTTTGGCGGCCCAGAGCGCGGCGGTTCCGCCGACCTGGATCTCACAGTCGTCGGGGTGGGCGCCGAAGCAGATGATGCGGAGGGGGGCTCGGGGTCAGCCGCTTGCGCGAGGGGCGGAACGAGGAGACAAGCGGCAGCGAGGCCGGCGACGAAACCGGCCCGGCGGGAGATTCGCGGGAGGACGGGTGTCTTCATGGCGGGTATGCAGATTAGAACTGCCGGGAGGCTGCCCCTGGAGCGGCGGGCTCGCAAGCGCGGATTGGATGGCGGACTGGACGCGCCGGGAAGGCTCGAAGGGGTGGCGGAGGAGGGGACGAAAAGCGCCGCTGGAAGACGGTGCAGTCTCGAGCGGGCTATGGTGGCGTGGCGGCTCCCACGGTCCCGTTGGGATCGGGTTGCTGGAGCAGCTGGAGCTGGTCGAAGTACGCCGAACCGCCCAGGGCGGTGGGGGCCAGGCCGGTGAGCGTGAAGGCGCCGAAGTCCCGCCACAGGTCCACGGTCACCACCGTCCAGTCCGCGGGCGGTTGGCTCGCCAGGGAACGGGCGGCCCAACCGGTGGTGTTTTGGCCGGCCACGTAACGGCGCAGGGGTTGATCGGCGGGAGGCCATTCACCGGAGGCCGCCAGTTCGAGCATGACCCCTTCGGCTGCGGGCGCCTTCCACGCGAAGCGCAGGTACCGGTAGCTGCCCGAGTCGGGATGTTCGACGATGGGGTGGTTCCAGGTGCCGAGTTGGGCCGCGAAGCGCTGCGGCGGTGTGATGAGCAGGGAGGCGGTGCCGGCGTAGCGCTCGGTGGTTACCACCGTGGCCGTGCCATCGCCTTCGGTCAGCAGCTCCGCGAAGCCGGGGTCATCGTCGAACAGGGTCAGGACGGGGCCGGGGCCGGCGTGGGCAATGGCGCGCAGGTAGGCGAGGAGATCGGCTACGGCCGCGGGTTCGAGCACGTCGGCGAAGTTGGCCGGCATGATCGAGACGTCGGAGGCCTCCATCGAGGCGATGTCTTTGCGCAGCAGGGTCTGGGGAAACCCGTCCTCATCCGGCAGCGTGACGCTCGTGGCGGACTCGCCGGTGAGGATGCCGCTGAAGATGGCGCCGTCGCGGGTGACGATCTGATACGTGCGGTAGCCGACCGTGATCTGGGCGCTGGGTTCGAGGATGTCGAGGAGGAGCGTCTCGTCGGCGCGGCCTTGGGTGGCGGCGATGAGTTCCGGTCCGCGGACGATGCCGACGCCTTCGAGTTGGTGGCAGCTTGAGCAGTTGGCGCGGAACACTTCCCGGCCCCGGGCAGGATCGCGCGGTCCGGACAGCGCCTGCCGGTAGCGGTCGAGCAAGGGTTGGCGGTCAGGATCGACGGGCGCATGGGAGAGCAGGGCTTCAGCGCGGCGGCGGATGTCGGCGTCGGGGTTGGTGAGCAACTGATTGCGCCGTCCGGCGTCGAATCCTGGTACGGGGATGGACTTTTGCTCGATGGCGGTCAACAGGGCTCTCAAGCGGTCCTGTCGTCGGAAGAGGGCGTCGAGGGCGGCGGCTTGGGCCTGGGGCGAGTAGTGGTTCCAACCGGCCAACAGTAAGGGGCCGACACCCGGATCGTCCGCGAGGGTGAGGGCGTTGAAGGTGGCGAGTTGGAGGTCGAGAGGTTGATTGGCGGCGAGGAGTTGGCGCCCGGCGGGTGCGAGGAGGGAGAACGGGGCGTGGGCCAGAAGTCCGAGGGCATCGACGCGCTGTTCGAGGGTGCGTTCGGTGTCCAGGGCTTCGCGGGCAGCCGCGTGGAACGGGGCGATGATCGCCGGCGCGCCGGTGGCCTGGAGCAGGCCGGCGACCTGGAGTACAAGGCGACGCGTGGCGGGCGTGGTTTGGACCAGGAGTTGGCCCAGCGCGGCGAGCCCGTCGGGGTCGGCAAAGGCCCGTGTCCTGCCGCGACGCAAGCCCTCGACGAGGCCCGTGAGCGCATCGGTTTGGACCGCGGCGGGAGGAGTTGCGGTGGGGGTCGGCGAGGAGGCGCAGGCAGGCGGCCAGTTCGGGCGGGTGTTGGCGAGAGCCGATCACGGCGGCGAGGGGGCGGACGAGGTGTTGGCTTTGACCGGCAAGGCGGGATTCGGCGAACAGGTTGCGGAGGAGTTCACCAGCGTCGTTGGGAACCGAACTGAGGAGGGCGGCCTGCATCCAGGGATCGCCTCCGGCCTGGGCGGCGAGTTCGGCGAGGGCGGTCAAGCGCTGCGGCACGTGCGTTTCGCCCAGAGTGAAGGCGAGCTGAAGGCGAACGGCTGGTGAGGGATCACGGGTCAGGGTGAGGACCCGGGCAAGGAGTGCGGGGTCACGGTCGAACTGAGGTTCGGCCAATGCGAGGGCGTGTCGGCGGACACCCGGGTGGGCGTCGTCGAGGCAGAGGGCGAGGTGGTTCGGATCGAGGGCAGCGAAGCCGGCGAGGGTGTGGAGTGCATGGAGGCGGGCGGTGGGCGTGGGGCGGTCGCGGAGCAGACGGGTGAGGGCGGCGATGGCGGAACGGTCATCACGTTCGAGCAGGAGGCGCTGGGCGGTGAGGCGGCGCCAGGCGTTGCCGCTGGCGAGTTCGTTTACGAGGGCCGTGGTGGGCGCAAGGGCCAGCGGTTGGTCCAGTCGGATGGGGACAGGGCGAGGCGAGTTTTCGGGGGCATAAACGACGCGCCAGATGCGGCCGCGATCGGCGCCGTGGATCAGACCGTACTGTTGCTGCAGGTAGCGCGGGATGGCCGAGTAGTCCTCAATGATCTCGCGGTACATGTCCACGATGTAGAGCGCGCCGTCCGGGCCGTCGGTGAGGTTGACCGGGCGGAACCACTGTTCGGCAGAGGTGAGGAATTCGCGGTCGGGCAGGGCGCGCACGGCCTTGAACGAAGCTCCCGCGGGCTCCAGGCGGCAGAGGTGAATGAGATTGTAGGCGCATTCGCACGAGAAGTGGGCGCCACGATACTCGGGCGGAAAGGCGTCGGCGCGATAGATGAACGGGGCGCAGGCCGCCGTGATGAGGCCCATCGTCGTTTCAGCGGCCCCGTAGAACTTGACCCATTCGGGCTGCAAGCTGCGCTGGAGTCGCCAGGGATCGGGCGGGGCGGTGGGATAGACGCGTGCGGGATGGCCGTAGGTGCCGATGTTGTTCACCAGGGGCGGGGTGGGGGAGTGGAGGTTCCGGGCCAGGTAGTGGTAGGGCAACGGTGCCACCTGCAGCGCGTGCTCCTGATTGGTGACGAGGAAGCGTTCATCCCAGTCATCCAACGCCAGCCCGAAGCCTGCCGTGCCGCCGGAGACCGGTTCGAAGCGGCTGCCATCCGGCTTGAACCGGAAGCCCGTACGGCCGATGCGGACGGGTGCGGGGAGGCGGGGGCCGTGGATGGTGCCGTCGCTGCCCTCGCCGCAAGCGGCGTAGATCCAATTGTCGACGCCCCATTGGGGGTTGCTGATGCGCGTCCACATCTCGCCCACGCCGAAACCGGTGAACAGGGTTTCGCGGATCTCGGGCCGGCGGTCGCCGTCGGGGTCGCCCAGATAAACGATGTGAGGGGCGCAAAGCACAATGACGCCTTCGCGGGCGGGCACGATGCCGTAGCAGGGGGGAAGGTCGTTGGCCCAGACGGTCAGCCGGTCCATGCGGCCGTCACCGTCGGTGTCCTCCAGCAGCTTCACGGTGCCGTGCGATTCGCGTTCGGCCCGGGCCAGGGCTTCCGGGTTGGCGGGGATGCGGCGGACCTGGGTATCCAGCACGCCGGTCCGGTTCAGTTCCTGAATGTCGTAGTGGCCTTCGAGGTTGTAGCCGTGCAGTTCGCAGACGAATAACCGACCGTGGGCGTCGAACGCGGCATCGGTGGGGTCCGCCACGAGCGGTTCGCTGGCGACACACTCGATCCGGAACCCGGGCGGCAACTGGAACCGCTGCGCACTGTCTTCGGGCGACAGAGGTTGCGGCGCGTCGGCGGCGGGCCGGATTTCGCCGGCACCGATCCAGGCGGGAGCCAGCAGGAATCCCGCGGTGAGCAGGGCAGAAGACAGGCGGAAAAACGCGGCGATCATTGGTATTCGGAGGAGACTGTAGCGACAACGGGTTTCAAGTCGAATCCGAGACTGCAGGGACCCGGAGAGGCCGGGGACACGTTCGCCATAATCCCCGATGTTCGGAATCGGCGGAGGGCATCCCCGCGCCGCATTCTCCGCCGATTGCGAACATCGGGGCTGGCTCCGAACGCCTCGCGCATTCGCCGAGACCTGTGACCGGATCGGTCGCACACGGATCGGCCGTGCGATCCTGGCCCAGTCTGCCTGACGCACCACCGAGCATTGCGTCCGGGCCGGGGCTGCAGGCCGACCGGGTTCGCCCGTGGGCTCCCCGCCATCCCGCCGGGAACTCGGCAAGGTGCCAGGCTGGCGCGGTTCAGGTGGCGTCCGCGGGGCGCCGGCCACGGGCGGCGCGCCAGGTCACGAGGGCCCATCCGGTCACCCAGGCCACCTGTCGCGGCTCCGGAACCGGCGTGAACCTGAGGTTGTCGAGTTCCGTGTCCATCCCCGCGCCTCCCTCGCTCGTGATCACGATCGCGCCAATCCGGCTGAAATCCGCACCCGCTCCTGTGGGGAGGAAGTCGGAAAAGCCTAGGCTGTAGTGTGTTCCGGAAATCAACGTACCGCTCGGAATCGACACGTGATAGGTCGAGTAGTTGCTTGCATCGGTGTAGAAGCGGAACGACCAGGTTCCCCCGTTCTCGTCCATGCTGAGGTCAAACTCGATGCCGGAGAACGCGGCGGCAAGATCCACATTTCCGAGGCCGGTCGGGTTGATCGTCGGGCTACCGTCTATTCCGTCCCACACCCAAGTACAGCGGGCGAGCACGTTAATGCCTCGCGACGCGCCCAAGAAAGTGGTCCCATCGAGGCCATAGCCAGGGTAGGCCTGCATCGTGTTTCCGAAGGAGGGGAATGGGGCGGACAGGACTTCGAAAACACTCTCCCTCTCTCCTCCCAGGATTCCGGGGCCGTGCTGGAAGTCGGTGACGGTGCCGGTGGTGGTGGCGGGGAGGTAGGTGGAGGGGGAGCCGGTGTCCCAGGTGACCTGGGCGAGGAGAGGGGGGACGGCGGGGAGCCAGGCGAGCTGGCTGGGGACAATGAACTTCATGGCATACGCAACGGGTGGGCTGTGACACACCTCGGCTGCGTTGCTAACGGCGGTGGCCGGAGACGCAAGACCTTTCCCGGTCTTGCCGGGATTTGCCGCTCTTTGCCGGATGGGGGCAGAGCGCGGACGGCCTTGTCCGCGCGGGGGATTGAGTTGGCGAGACCAGCGGACAAGGCCGTCCGCGCGCCTCCTCGGGATTGGTGGACCGTGTCGTGCCCGTCCCGGGCCGTTCTCAGCCGACACCGGCCCGACTCGGGCAGGCGGACGCCGCGAGTTCGGGTGGTTCAGCGAGGATACGGCGGGCTTCGGCCAGAAGCCGGGTTGGGCTGAACGGTTTGGTCAAATAGAGATCTGCCCCCGCCTCGATCGCCTCGGCCTGGGTGAGGACCTGGCCGTTGGACGACAGCACGATGACGGGGATGTGCTGGGTACCGGGGTTCTGTTTGAGCTGGCGGATGGCTGAAAGGCTGTCCGGGGCGGTCATGAGCCCATCCATGACGATGAGCTGCGGGGCGGTCTGCCCGGCAGCCCGCAAGGCCTCGGCGCCATTGCGGCAGGCGACGACCTCGAAGGCGCCCTTGCGGAAGGTGGCTTCCAAGAGCCGGAGCGTGAACGCTTCGTTGTCGGCAACGAGCACCCGGGGGACAGGGAGGGTCTTCATGACCGGACAGGTTTGCCTGCACGGAGGGCGGGCGGAAGATGACGTTCCAGCACCAGGCGATTCCGGGTGCCCTCACGGACATAACGGGCGCGGTCGGTCAGGCTGCGGATGATGAACAGTCCGCGGCCACGCTCGGAATGGGCCGGTGGCAGCGCCACCGCCTGCGGCCATTCGAAGCCGGGCCCGCGGTCTGTCACCTCGGCCACTACGCAGGCGGGACGGACGACCACCGACAAGCCCGCGCCCCGGGAGCGTCCGGTGGTGGCGCCGTGTTCGATGGCGTTGTTGAGGGCCTCGACGAGCACGCATTCCCAGGCGTTCACCTCGCGTTCGGCCAGGCCGTTCGCGCTCAGGAAGGTCCGTACCCGGTCGCAGGCCCGCGCGACGTGCTCCACGTCGGGACCCAACCGCACGCGCAAGGACCGGCGAGGCGCCTGCCGCGGATGAGCTGCCGCCAGGAGCGGGCGGGCGGGCTGGCCTCGGCGGGCGAGCGCACACACCGCCGCGCGGGAGCGACGAGCCGTGACGTAGTGACGACGCATGGGTGTCATGGTTCAAGGCCGGCCAGCTCGCGGATCCGGCGAACGAGCCGGTCGATCTGCCAGGCCGGGGTTTCGGGGGGCAAGGTGACATCCGCGCTTTGCGCCTGGGGACGGACGAACCGCGTGTGCATCGGCTGGACCTGCCGCCGCCACTGGGTTCGGACCGAGTCCGGATGCCGGCCGCGGCGACGGGTGTCCCGGGCGAGGCGACGGGCCAGGCGCAGGGTGTCGGAACCCACCTTGTAGATCTTGAGCGTGTAGTAGCGGCGTAATTCGGGGCGCCACCAGGGCCAGAGCCCCTCGATGAGAACCACCCGGCGGGGGTGCCAGCGGCGGCCGCGGGGCCGCCGGGTATGGGTGACGAAGTCGTAGCGCGGCAGTTGCGTGGGCTCGCCGGCGGCCAGCGCCGTGAGCTGGGCCTCGAACAACGGCCAGTCAATGGCATCCGGCGCGTCGAAGTTCCGCGCCGCCCGGGCGCGACGGGGCAGGTCCCGGAGATCGCGATAGAAATCATCCAGCGCCACCACGCCCGCGGCGGTGCCCAGCCGCGTCTTGAGCTGCCGGGCCAGCCAGGACTTGCCCGCCCCACTGCCGCCGGCGATGGCGACCATCACGACGCGGAACGGCTCGGTCTCCCGGCGCGGGGTGGGGGAGGGGCGCGCCTTGCCACGCAGCGAGAGCGGGGCAGGGGAAGGGCGGAGCTGCGCGCTGCCGCCTTCTGCGGCTGACAGGAAAAGAAGATTCCCCTGGAGGCCCTCACGATCCCTCCCTCCTACGGGCATTGCCCGTGCGGGTTCCCTCTCCGCCCCTCGCCCGGCCCCCGGCCGGCGTCGCCCATTCCACCGTTCATGGCCGCCTTTTAGCAGGTTGCCAGCCGTGGACTCAATAAGTCGGTTGGTTAGGGGGATTCAGTATCGGCCACGGGCGAACGAGGTCTCAGTGCTTGGCGATGCAGGCGTAGGCGTTGTGGTTGTGGATGCTCTCGAAGTTCTCCGCTTCGACCTGGTACCAGGTCACCACGGAGTTGGCGTTGAGCTCGAGGGGCCACGTTGCGGACCAGGTCCTCGACGAACACGGGGTTCTCATACGCCCGCTCGGTGACGGCCTTCTCGTCCTGGCGCTTGAGCAGCGAATACAGCTCGCAGCTCGCCGAGCGTTCGACCATCGCCACCACGTCCTCGATCCACACCGTCTGGCGGGAGCGCAGCCGCACGGTGACGTGCCCGCGCTGATTGTGGGCGCCGTGACGACTGATGGCTTTCGAGCACGGGCACAGGGTGGTGACCCCCACGACCACTCCGAGCACGAAGTCGATTTCATCGCCGCAGGCCGCTGCCTCGAATCGCGCCGTGTAGTCCATGACTCCCATCAGGCCGCTGACCGGCGCGTGCTTCTCGATGAAGTAGGGGAACTCCATCTCGAGGTGGGCAGTCGCGGCATGAAGCTTCCGCTGCATGGCGTGGAGGATGTCGGGAATGTTCTCGACGTGCACCATGGCCCCGTGCGCATTGAGCACCTCGATGAACCGGCTCATGTGCGTCCCCTTGAATTCCTTGGGCAGATCCACGTACAGCCCGATGGTCGCCACGGTGTTCTGCACCGCGTGCGCCTTGTCCCGGACCTGGATCGGAAAGCGCAGACCTCGGACCCCCACCTTGTCGATGCGCAGTTCCCGGTAGTCCCGCTCGTTCTGCTTGTCATGCAGTCGCACCGGGTTCGCCTCGGCGGCCAAGGAAGGCCGGTGGCGGTCGGCCATTCGGGTTGCTTGAACCATGGCGCAACGTAGCAGCCGGCCGGTCGCCCGCCAACGCATTCTCGTCCCGCCTGCAGGCCGCCACGCCGCCCGCCGGCGCTCCCCCGACGTGGCCGAAGCTGCGGCAGGAGCTTGGACTCCTGCGCCCCGATCTGTAGGCTCTCCGCCTGGTCCGCAGGTCGGACCGCGTCCCAACGCATCCGCATCATGATGAACGTTTCGCTTATCCTCGGCAGCCCCAAGCCGGAGAGTTTCAACCATGCCATCGCGCGCACCGCCGCCGAGACCCTCCGCACCCTCGGCCACCAGGTCGGCTACCATGACTTGTACGCCGAGGCGTTCGACCCGGTCTTCACCGCCGCTGAACTTGAACGCGACGCCGCCCTGCCGACCGCCCTCGCCCGCCACATCGACGAGGTGTGCGCGGCCGACGGCCTGATCATCGTCCACCCGAACTACTGGAGCCGCCCTCCCGCCGTCATCTGCGGGTGGGAGGACCGGGTCTTGCGCGCCGGTCGGGCGTATCAGTTTGTCCCGGACGGCCAGGGTGGTGCGAAGCCCGTGGGCCTGCTGAAAGCGCGCGTGGGGCTGGTGTTCAACACGGCCAACACACCCCAGGAAAAGGAGGAAGCGCTCTTCGGCGACCCGCTCGAGGTGCATTGGCGCAAGGTGGTCTTCGCCTTGTGCGGGGTCCCCACCGTGTTCCGGCGGAACTTCAGCCCGATGATCGTGAGCACGCCCGACCAACGGGCCGCGTGGCTGGCCGAGGTGGCGGAGGCGGTCCGCGGCCATTTCCCGGCCTGAACGATGTGGAAGTCCCGGGGGGAACCTGTCGCGCGGTCGGCGCGGGTCGGGGCGACTTGCTCAGGGTGAACATCACGAGGTAATCGGCAAAGGCCGCGTCGCCGTGCCGGTAGATGCCGGTCGCTTCGGTCCACTGCTGGTCGGGCACGCTGCGTTCGCGGTTGCTGAAGCAGGGGCTGAACCGGTGGCTGACACCCGGGTCCAGGAAATGGCGGTCGGAGTGCTGCCAGCGATAACCGAAGAACACCTGAAACCCCGGGCTGGGCGGGGCCGCTTCACCGCTGCCGAGGATGCCCAGTTGGTTGGGCAGGACGCAGATGCCGCCGCGGGCGGCGACACAGCCTGGGGCCCCGGCGTAAACACTGGCGGCCAGGCCGAGGGCGAGCAGGGCCAACGGGACCAGCCTTGGGCGGGGAACCCGTCGACACACCGGCTGTATGAGATTAGAACACAATGTGTCTAGCATTGCTATTGGTTATTCAAAGCCGGTGCCGTTTGTCGTGTCGTCCGGGGTCAACCGCTCGCTGCCAGGGGCGAAGTGGTCGCTTCGCAACCGCCCGCAGGCCGCGGCGGATCCGCGGGTTTAGGAATGGACCGTACCACCCGACATGGCCTCGAGGCGCGCCGCGCCAGACCTGATCCGTGTCATCCGGGAGATCCGCGGTCGAGGGTCGCAGTGGCAACTAGGCACCGCGGATTTCCCGGATTTCGCGGATGGCCTGCCGCATGGAGTTCGGGGTGCCGGCACACCGAGGCGAACTGCCATGCCGAGAAGAACCGACCGACCCTTCGTTGGTTTTGCGTTGAGGCGTCCGCCCTGGCTCCCAGGAACCATGCTCCCCCGGGCCAAGCCGCGCTTGCCTGCGGCCGGGGGGATGTTAACCGAAGCCGCCATGACCTCCGGCGTCCATGGTCCTCCCCGTCTCGCGGTGCACGGCGGCACCCCCGACCTGTGGCTTTGCGTGGCCCGCCTGGCCCGTGTTCGACGACACCGAGCGCCGGCTGCTGAACGCCGTGCTCGAGAGCGGCCAGTGGTGGTTCGGCGAGCGCGTCCGTGAGTTCGAGGCGGCATTCGCGCGCTTCCAGGGCACCCGCTTCGCGGTGTCCTGCACCAACGGCACCACCGCCCTCGAGATGGGCCTTCGGGCTCTGGGCGTCCTGCCCGGCGACGAGGTGATTGTTCCACCATATTCCTTCATCGCCACCGCCAGCGCGGTCGTGACCGTCGGGGCCATCCCGGTCTTTGCCGACATCGAGCCCGGTTCGCTCGGCCTGGATCCGCAGGACGTCGAGCGCAAGATCACGCCGCGGACCCGGGCCCTGATTCCGGTGCACGTGGCCGGTCGTGTGGCGGACATGGACCGGCTCAACGCCGTGGCCAGCCGTCATCGGTTGGCGGTGTTGGAGGATGCCGCCCACGCCTGGGGCAGCCAGTGGCGGGGGCGGGGCGCGGGTACGCTGGGCGCGGCGGGCACGTTCAGCTTCCAGATGAGCAAGAATCTGACGGCGGGGGAGGGTGGCGCGCTCGTGACGGACGACGAGGAACTGGCCGAACTCTGCCGGAGCTTCACCCACTGTGGCCGGCGGAAGGGCGCGGCGTGGTACGATCACGACGTCCTGGGCAGCAACCTGCGGCTCACCGAATTCCAGGCCGCCGTCCTGCTGGCGCAAACGGCGCGGGCGGAGGCGCAACGGGAGCGGCGGCAGGCCAGCGCCGCGTGGCTGGACCGGGCGCTGGCGGGGTTGCCGGGTTTGCGCCTGCTTCCGCCCGACCCGCGCATCACCCGGCGCAGCTACCACTTCTACATCTTCCGCGTGGACGAGGAGGACCTGGGGACCTCACGCGACCGGTTTGTGGAGGCCTTGAATGCGGAAGGCGTCCCGGCTTCGAAGGGGTGGTACCGGCCGCTCTACGCCAACCGCGTCTTTCGCGAGGCGCACCTCGGCCCACCGCACGGGATCCGGGCACCGCTGGCGCATACGGGGGTGTCGTACGCGGAGGTGAGCTGTCCGGTCTGCGAGCAGGTCTGTCGGGACGCGGTCTGGCTGCCGCAGAATGTGCTGCTGGCCGGGGACGCCCAGATCGAAGCGCTCGCCGAAGCGATCGGGAAGGTGGCCCGTGCCGCGGGATCGCTCGGTCGTCTCTGACCTCCTCAGCCCGGGCGCAAGGCCTCGGCGAGCGAGCGCACGAAGCCGCTCACCTCCGGCAGCAGCGCGGGGACTTGCCCAGGCGCGCGATCCGGTCAACCACCGCGCTACCCACGACGATGGCGTCCGCGTGCCGCGCCACGGCACGGGCCTGTTCGGCGTTGGAGATTCCGAAGCCCACGGCGATGGGGGAGGTCGGTGTGGGCGCGCATCCGGGCGGTCATGGTCCCGATGGTGCTGCTGACGGTCGTCTGCATGCCGGTGACGCCTTCGCGGGACACATAGTACAGGAAGCCGCTGGCCCGGCGGGCGATTTGGGCAATGCGTTCCTCCGGCGTGGTGGGTGCCACGAGCCAGATCGGGCACAGCCCCGCCGCCCGCATCCAGCCGGCGTAGTCGTCCGCTTCCTCCGGGGGGAGATCCAACACCAGCAGGCCGTCCACGCCGGCGCCGGCGGCCTCGGTGACGAAATCCTTCACGCCGCGGCGGTGCAGCAGGTTGTAGTAGATGTAAAGGACGATGGGAATGGCCGACTCGCGCCGGATGGCGGCGACAGTCTCGAGCACCCGGGCGGGGGTGGTGCCCGACCCGAGGCCGCGCTGGGCGGCGAGTTGGTTGACCAGCCCGTCGGCAAGCGGGTCGCTGAAGGGGACCCCAAGCTCGAGGATATCCACTCCCGCCGCGTCGAACGCCAGCGCCAGTTGCCGGGTCGCCTCGAGGTCCGGGTCGCCGGCGCCGATGTAGATGACCAGACCCTTCTGTTCCCGCTCGCGCAGCCGCGCGAAGCGCTCGACGATGCGGTTCATGCGGGCCCATGTTCAGAACCCGCTGCGGCCGATGCAAGCGCCGACTGGCCGGCCGGTGGCGGCAGCCGATCGGGCCGGGGTCTGCAGCAGGGTCACGGCCCGGCGCGAGTCCTCATCCGAGTCGAACGCCAGGTGCAGGACGAACTGGGTGCCGATGATGGCGCCCGAGAAGCCGCGGAGGTTAAGTCCGGCCTGGGCGATGCGCTGCGTGATCCGCGCCGCCACGCCCGGCTCGTTCCGTCCCTCCACCCGCACCGAGTGCAGCCGGTTCGTGGCGGAGAAACCCAGCTCGCCGGCCGCCTCGATTTCGCGGTCCCCCGCAGCGGGGTGACAAAGACGACCCCGGTTCCCGGCCGGTCGGCAGCCCGCCGGGCGATGATGAAGTCCAGATCCGCCCCGGCCTCGCTCAATTCGGCCAGCTTGCTCGCGAGTGCTCCCGGCCGGTCCTCGAGGCCAGCCGCCCAGACGGTTTCCGCTTCGACAATGAGGTTCATGGCTTGTGCTCCTTTGCTGGGGGGTTGGGTGTTGTCTGTCATGTCCCGGGCTCGGCCCGGGCGTTGCACCGCCAGATTACCACAGCCGGTCCCGTTTGTCTGGAGGAGCCTCCTTGGCCTCCATGGCCATGCCCAGCGACCGTGAGCCTGGCGGGGCGAGGGATGGAAAGGAACAAAGCTCAAAGCTCAAGGCGCAACGTCCAACGCACAACGTCCAACGCACAACGTTCAACGTTCAACGTTCAACGTTCAACCCTCAAGGGGAGAGGCAGAACTTCAAGGGGAAGATCCGGTTCAAACGTGGCGGGAGGAACCAGGGCGCGGGACGCCGCCACCACAGGTTCAGGGAGTGCCTCCCCGGCCCAATCTCCGATGTTCGTAATCGGTGGAGAGACTTCCCGTCCTGGATTCTCCGCCGATTAGGAACATCGGAGATTGGGGAGCTGACTGGATCCTCTCGGATCTGCGCAGGGACCAGGAACCGACTCGGCTGGATGCCCCTTCTGCATTCTGCATTCTCCCTTCTGCCTTCCCGTTCATGAGGGGTCGTTGACGGCTTCTGCCCGGTTTTCACAGCGGACCGCCGGCTTCCCCGCCCCCTCCCCGGAAATCCCGAGCTCTCCCGTTGTCGCGGCGACGCACGGACTCTATGTCAGGCAGCGCAGTCGGTTAACCACATCCAACAGAAAGGCAGAACGATGAACCGTAACATCCTTACCACCCTTGGCCTCGCCTTCGCGTTCAGTGTCGGCACGCTTGCCCAGGGCAGTCCCACCCCCGCCGCACCACCGCTTGCCGGGGCCGGCGCCAAAGTCGAGGCGAAGACCGAGACCAAGGCGGAGGGCAACGCGGAAACCCGTCCCGCGCGAAATGCGGGCTACCCGTTCCGCGGAAGACTCAAGGCGGTGGACCTGACGGCGAAGACCCTGACGCTGGCGGGCCGCGAGAAGGACCGGGTGTTTCATGTCACCACGGAAACCAAGTTCACGAAGGATGGCAAACCCGCGACGCTGGCCGACGGTGCCAAAGTCGAGGAAGTGGCGGGTTACGCGCGCACGGGCAAGGACGGTCGCGCCGAGGCAGTCACGGTGCGCTTCGGTCCCGCTCCTCGAGACGTCAAGCCCACCGACGAAGCGGCCGCCAAGGGGTCGGCGGCACCATCGGCGGGACGTGGTCGTTGAGGGAAGCCCGGCCTTACGACCGGCGGAACCAGCTTTTGATCCCGCCGGTTTTCGCGCCCGCAGCCGGGACGGTGCGGTTGACGAACCGACCCACCAGGTACTGGCTGCGGGCCGCTTCGAGGGCCATGACGAACTCGTCATAGCTCTGGAAACGGTCCGCCGGTCTTTTCGCCATGGCGCGCGTGATGGCGTCGCTGGTGGGGAGCGTCACGTCCGCGACGACCTGATGCGGTGGGGTGAGGGGGTGTGGACGTGGGCGGCCACGACATCCTCGACCGTCGGGGCCTCGAAGGGGACATGCTGTGTGATGGCGTGGTAGAGGGTTCCCGCCAGGCTGTACATATCCGAGAGGAAATCCTCTCGCTCCCGGCGCACCTTCTCGGGGGCGATGTAGTAGGGGGTGCCCCACACCGTGCCGTCGGCGTCCTGTTCGGCATCCGTGCGCCGGGCGAGTCCGAAATCCACCAGTTTGGGTTCGCCGTCGGCGTTGAACAGGATGTTGCCGGGTTTGATGTCCCGGTGCAGCAACCCGTGTTTGAGTGCGGTGTTGAGCGCGGAGGCCACCTTGATGCCGATGTCCAGAACGTCCAGCTCCGCCACCCGACCCCGCTCGATGCGGCCGTCCAAGCTGCCGCGATCGGCCAGTTCCATCACCAGGTAGAGCTGACCATCCCACTCATCGAAGGTGTAGAGGTGGATGATGTTCGTGTGGTTCAGTTGGGCGCAGGCGCGGGCCTCCCGGAAGAACCCTTCCATGGCCTGCTCGTCATTCATCAGCTCCCGCTTGACAAGCTTCACCGCCACCTCGCGTTCGAGTGTGGTGTCAAAGGCGCGGTACACCGTGCCCATCCCGCCCGACGCGATCGGTGCGCGCAGCTCAAACTGCCGCAGCCGCATCGGCATCATCACCGGCGTGCCGCATTTCGTGCAGGGGACGAAACTCAGCGGTGCCGCGTCGCCCGGCAGAAAGAGTGCGGCGCCGCAGCCGCTACAAGGGACCATCCGCAACTGCTTGCGGGCCCCATGATCTTCGGCAGGCACACGGGCATCATGATACCCGTTGGGTCCCCTCGCAAGCGCTGAAACCGGCTCGCCGTGACCCAGCCGTATCCGCAAGGCCGTTCGGCCGGTTTCCATCCCGGTCGCGACGCCGCCTGGGGCGGTTGGCTCTGTACTCATAGCGGTCCCTTCCGAGGAGCTAAGTAAGCAAGTTCACCGCCAGATCGGGCCTGTGCGCCCAGAAGTTCGCGTCAGCCCCCTTCCCCTGTCGGGTCCCGCGGCGTAGGGTGGGGCCGTGCGTATTCTTTTCCTCGGTGACATCGTGGGCGAGCCGGGCCGTCGGGCGATCCGGCAGCTCGTCCCCCGGCTCCGCGCGGAGCTCCCGGCCGACTTCGTGATCGCGAACGGCGAGAATATGGCCGGTGGCTCGGGCATCACCCCCCGAACCGCCGACGAGATCTTCTCCGCGGGCGTGGACGTCATCACCAGTGGCGACCATGTCTGGGACATCAAGGAGCTTCTCCCGCATTTGCCGATGGAGCCTCGCATCTTGCGCCCGCTCAACTACCCGCCGGGCGCCCCGGGTCAGGGCAGCCGGGTGTTTGAGCGGCCGGGCCAGCCCACGGTGGCCGTCCTCAACGCCCAGGGCCGCACGTTCATGGGCGATCTCGACAACCCCTTTCACTGCGTGCCGGCCGAGGTGGCGCGGCTGCGGCAAAGCACGCCGATCATCTTCGTGGATTTCCACGCCGAGGCGACCTCGGAGAAAATCGCCTTCGGTCGCTTGCTCGATGGGCAGGTAAGTGCCGTGGTGGGCACCCACACCCATGTGCAGACGGCCGATGAACAGATCTTCCCCGGCGGCACCGCCTATCTCACGGACGCAGGCTTCACGGGCGCGCACGAGAGCGTGCTGGGCCGGGACATCGAGCCCGTCCTCAAACGCTTCCTCACGAATCTGCCTCAGAAGTTCACGGTCGCCGAAAACTCGGTGCGGCTGCAGGGCGTGCTCGTCGAGGTTGAGGACCGCTCCGGCCGCGCCCTCGCCATCCAGCGTGTCTCCCTGCCGTTGCCGCCCGAGAAGGTCTGAGCCCGTCCCCGCGCATGCCTCGCAAGACCACATCCGCCTGGGACTTCGGCGAGCTGTTTTCCCCGGAACAGACGCGCCGCACCCTGACGGTCTCCGAGCTGACCCTGCAGGTGAAGCGTCTGCTCGAGACGCAGTTTGGCCCGCTCTGGGTCTCGGGCGAGGTTTCGAACCTGCGTCTCCAGGCCTCGGGTCACTGCTACTTCACGCTCAAGGACGCCGGTGCCCAACTCGCCTGCGTACTCTTCCGCAGCGGTCCGCGGTCGAGCCGGGAATTGCTGGAGGACGGCCGGAAGGTGCTCCTCCAGGGAACGCTCACCGTGTACGAACCGCGCGGGCAGTACCAGCTCGTGGTTCAGACCGTCGAACTGCAGGGCGTCGGGGCCCTGCAGCTCGCCTTCGAGCGGCTCAAGCAGAAGCTGCAAGCGGAGGGCCTGTTTGCGCCCGAGCGCAAGCGTCCCCCTGCCGCGCTTCCCGGAACGGATCGGCCTGGTCACGTCGCCCACCGGGGCCGCGTTGCGGGACGTGGCTCATGTCTTGAGCCGCCGCCAGCCCTCGCTTCGGGTGCTGCTGGCGCCCTGCCGGGTGCAGGGACAGGGGGCAGCCGAGGAAATTGCGGAAGCGATCCGCCTCCTGAACCGGTACCAGGCACAGTGTGCGCCTGCGGATCGCCTGGCGTTGGTGCTCGTGACCCGCGGCGGAGGCAGCCTCGAGGACTTGTGGGCGTTCAACGAAGAAGCCGTGGCCCGCGCCATCTTTGAATCGGCCTTGCCCGTGGTGTCCGCGGTCGGGCACGAGATTGACTTCACGATCAGCGATTTCGTGGCGGACTGCCGCGCCGCCACGCCCAGTGCCGCCGCGGAGGTCATTACGCAGGACGCGGTGGCAGCCCGCCAGTTTGTCCTCGAGTCCCTCGAGCGTCTGCCGCGACTGGCGCGGGACCAATGGCACCGTCACCACGAGGAGGTTTCGCGGCTCGAAGCCCGCTTGCTCCGCGCCCACCCGCGCCGTCGGATCAATGAGGCCTGGCAGCGCCTGGATGATCTCCGGGCCGCGGCCGTCCGCGCCGGCCGGTTTCAGTGGCGACAAGCCCAGAGCCGGTGGGAGACGCTCCGCGCCGCCTGGCAACGACAGTCTCCGGCCCAGCGGCTGGCCCGTCACCGCGAACAACTCGCCCGCGACGTAGGGCGCCTGACCGAACTTGCGCAGCACCGGTTCGCCGCCCGTCGGCAGGAATTCCTCAACTGTCTCGAGCGCCTGCGTCTGCTGTCGCCCGAGCACACGCTGGCCCGCGGTTACTCCATCACCGTCGACGCGGCCGATGGCCGCATCGTCCGCTCAGTGCACGCCCTCCGGTCCGGACAGCTTCTCCGGACGCGGGTGCGCGACGGTGAGTTCGGCAGCCGGGTTGAGTAGGCCGGCCGTCGGGCGGTGGGGACCGAAGGCGCCTACTTCACGATGCGGGCCACCTCCTTGAAGGCGGGGGCGTCGGCCGTGCGGAGCAGTTCAAAAAGGGCCATTTCCACGCTGGTCAGCCGCGCCCCGGCTTCGCGCATGCGTTGACGCCCCAGCTCCGCGTTGGCGGCCGTGCGGGACGACACGGCGTCGGAAACCACTTCGACCTCGTAGTCTCCGGCCAGGAGATCCACAGCGGTCTGGTAGACGCAGACGTGGGCTTCGATGCCGGCGAGGAGGACCTGGCGACGCTCGAGGCCGGTGAGTTGGGCGAGAAAGCCTCATTGCCGCAGGCGCTGAAGCTGGTCTTGGGGATCGGGGACAGCCCGGTCAGCAAGCCGGCCACCTCGGGGATGGTGGGGCCGAGTCCCTGGGGGTACTGCTCGAGCCAGAGGATCGGCAACCGCAGTGCCTGGGCGCCGCGGATCAGGCGTTGGACGTGGTCAAACAGGGCTTCGCGCCCGTGCATGAGCTGGGCGAGCCGGCCCTGGAGGTCGATCAGGACAAGGAGGGACTGGTCGGTGGTGAGCATGGTTTTCGGCAAGGTCGGTTTCCGGTGGTCGCGCGCCCAGGGCGCCGCATCGTCGCCGTCCGGCGTCCGGGACGTCGTACCTGATCGGTCGCGGCTTGTCGCTTCCTTTCATCCGCGGGGCTCCCCCGTCTGGCGAGGCCGGCAGGAAGGCGGCCGCTGGGCTTGCTATTTCTTAATGGGGTCCATAATCTCCGCCGCAACCGCACCCCATGAGACCGAACTGGTTGACTCCGGGCCAGGTGGCGCTGGTGCTTGCGGGTGCCGGCGCGGTGATGGCCCTGCTGAGCGCCTGTGCTTCGTTCGACGGCACCGTGGCGGCGCTGCCGCACATCGAGGGGGCCACCTTCGTGGGCAACGCCGCCTGCGCGGACTGCCACACCAACCTCACAAGGGGGTTCGCGGCCAGCGCGCATGGCCGGTATCACCGTGACGATCTGCGCTTCGCCGGGGCCACGGGTTGCGAATCCTGTCACGGGCCGGGCGGCAAGCACATCGCGGCCGCCGGCGCGCGGGAGTTCATCGTCAATCCCGGCAAGGACCCGGCGGCGTGCTTTGCCTGCCACCTCGAGATCCAGGCGGAGTTTCACCTGCCCCAGCGGCATCCGGTGCTGGAGGGGCGGATGAACTGCAGCCAATGCCACGACCCGCACGGACCAGACATCGCGCAGCCGGCGGGCGGGCTGGCGATGGCGCGTCTGGAATGAGACCTGCGCGGAGTGCCATCGGGAGCAGACGCGTCCGTTCGTGTTTGAGCACGAGGCGATGCGCGAGGGGTGCACGTCCTGTCACCAACCACACGGTTCAATCAGCAGCAAGCTGCTCGTGCAGCGCGACGCGAACCTGTGCCTGAAGTGCCATGCCCAGACCCCGCAGGGCAACGGCGTCTGGATCGGGAAGGTGGATCACACCCAGTTGCTCCGGCTGGGTTCCTGCTGGAGCGCCGGCTGCCACACGGCCGTGCACGGATCCAGCGTGCATCCCAAACTGCTGTACTGATATGCGCCGGTTCCCGCCGAGGTCTCGAGGGTTTAGCGGACCGACGTCACGTCGGGAAGGTGACACCGAAGGACACACGACCTCGGCGCGGCGCGGTTGGGGGTTTGCTGGTGTGGGTGTGGTGGCCGGTGTGGGGCTGGGCTTGTTGCCCGGTGGGGACCTGAGCCGTCTGGTTGCCGCCGAGGTTGACGTGGCGCGACTTCCGCCTCCGGCCGCGGTAACGGTGGACTACACGCGGGACATCCAGCCCTTTGTTCGAGGCGGCCTGTTTCCGCTGTCACGCAGGTGAGCGACCCAAGAGCCGGTACCGGCTGACGGACCGCGACGCAGCGATCCGGGGCGGGGCAATCGGCCCGGCCATTGTCGTGGGTGACAGTGCCGCGAGCCCGTTGATCCACTACGTGGCGCGGTTGGTCGAGGATCTGGAGATGCCGCCGGTGGGGCAGGGAGAGGCGCTGACGGCGGCCGAGGTGGGCTTGTTGCGGGCTTGGATTGACCAGGGCGCCGTCTATCCGGACGCCGCCGCGAGGGCGCACGCCGAGCCACGCCTGACGGTTACGTCGGGCTTTCGCTGGATCGGGGTCGAGGGCAACGCGGCCCGGTTCCGCGAACACACCTGGCTTGCGGACGGTGCGGCGGGAGGCTGGGAGGAGATCGAGTGGGAGGAGCCGGTGGGGTCGGAAGGTCGGTTCACGGCCCGGAGCCGGGCGTGGTTTGGGGCGGACGACTACGAGGTCAAGCTGAGCTATGACCAGCGCGACGTCGGTTTCATCCGCGGCGGGTATTCCCAGTATCGGCGGTGGTTCGACGGCGCCGGAGGTTACTACGCACCGTTCGGTGTACCGCCCTTGGGCGCGGGGGATGAACGCGCGCTGGACACAGGCCAGGCCTGGTTCGAGGCGGGTTTGGCCAAGCCGGATGTGCCACGACTCACGCTGGGGTATGCCTATGCCTTTCGGGACGGCGAGCGCTCAACGCTGCAGTGGGGCTTGGTTGGAGACCCGGCGACGGGGGTGTTCCGGGCCATCCATCCGGCCGCGAAGTCGGTCGACGAACGGGAGCATCGGATCCGCTTCGACGTCGAGCACACGGTGGCGGGGGTTCGAACTCGAGAATCGGTTTCGTGCCGAGTTCGCCGACCGCGAGACGAGCCGCGTCAACGTGGACAGCTACGCGCTGGGAGCGGCGCAGCCGGACGTGGTGACCCGTTACGACGAGGGCTTTCGCTCTTTCCACGGCGCGAACACGCTGCGCGTCGAGAAGCCGGTCCTGGATTGGCTCCGGTTCAGCGGCGGATTCCTGTACTCCAATCTGGATGGGGATGGCAGCTTCAGCAGCGCCACGTTCATCCCGGGTGACCCCAGCCTGGGTCCGTTTGTGGGGACGGTGGCCAACGACCTGGTGCTGCGACGGGAGGCGTATGTCTTCAATGCCAACTCCCAGCTCGGTCCGTGGGAGGACTTCACCCTCGCGGCCGGCGTCCAGGCCGACTGGAGCCGTCAGGAGGGGTTCGGAACCGCCACCGTGAGTGGCTTCCCGTCGCCACTGGATGCGAACCTCGACCGGTTTGCACTGGGGGAACACCTGACGCTGCGCTACACGGGCCTGCCGTACACCGTCCTGTACGCGGACGCTCAACTGCAGCAGGAGGCGGTGGGCCAGTACGAGACGCAGACAGTTGACGACAGCTTCTCCGATGCTCGGGACTTCCTGCGCGACACCGATGCCGAAGCGAATCTGTGGGATGTCCGCACGGGGTTCACCGTCTCGCCGTGGGCCCGGGTTGCGCTGGATGCCGCGTACCGTCACCGGGAGAACGAGACGACCTACGACCCGCTGCGGGATTTCGACGGCTCGACGTTGCCGGGCAATGGGTACCCGGGCTTTGTGCTGGGCCGGGAGGTGACTTCGGACGAACTGGGCGCCAAGGTCGTCTGGCGGGCCGCCCGTTGGCTGAAGACCACCCTCAAGTACCAGTGGGTGGCTTCGGAGATCGCGACGCGCACCGCCGACGCGACGGATCCGGTAAGCGAATCGCCTCTGGCCGGGGGCTGGCTCCGATCCGGGCAGCATCACGCCCACGTTTACAGCTTCAACGCCAGCGTTCAGCCCTATCGGCGGCTTTTCCTCAACGGGACCTTCTCGTACAGCGATGCCCACACCAGCACGGGGGCCGGGTCGGCCGCGGTGGTGCCGTACGAAGGCGGGATCTACACCGTGCTCACGACGGCTGGTTATGCGTTGGATGCCCGCACTGACTGCACGGCCAGCTACGCCTTTTCGCGCGCCGATTACGCCCAGGACCATTGGGCCGACGGATTGCCGTTGGGCATCCGGTACGATCGTCACGCGTTGGTGGCCGGGCTCAAGCGCCGGTTCAAGGGGGATGTCTCGCTCAGCCTGCAATACGGCTTCTACCTGTACGAGGAGCCGACGGCTGCCGGGGCGGCGGATTACACGGCGCACGGGCTTTTCGCCTACCTGACCAAGCGCCTGCGTTGAGGCAGAAGGGGCATGCAGGCGGGTCGGTTCATGGCCCCTGAGCAGGTCCAACAGAACCCCGTCACTTCCTCAATCCCCGATGTTCGTAATCGGCGGAGAATCCATGACGAAGAGTCCCTCCACCGATTACGAACATCGGGGATTGGGCTAAGGGAGGTGATCCATGGACCTGTGGTGCGAGGTTCCAGTCCGCACCCTGCGTGGTTCGACGCCCTGCGCAGGTCTGGCCGGCACAGATCGCTTCCCTTGAGCTTTGAGCTTTGAGCTTCCGACCTTCGTCTTCCCCCCGGTCCCCGCACGTGAAGGTCGCCGGGAGCCGGCTGTCGAGGGGAACCGGCTTGCCGCGGCGGCTTCGTTCGCCTAGTTTGCACCTGCGTGAAGCCATCGACGCTGCCGACGACCTGCGAGCTGACGGGCGTGCCTCGGCCGGACTGCTGCCCGCTGAGCAAGGTCCGGGCGGGGACGTGCGTCCGCATCAAACAGCTCCTGGCTTCGCCCGACCTTTGTCAGCGGCTGCGGGAAATGGGGCTCTGCGAGGAGCAGCGGATCAAGCTGTTGCTGCGCGACCGCAGCGTGGTGTGTCAGGTCTGCAACGTCCGACTGGGCTTGAGCGGGAGCGTGGCCGATTCGATCTGGGTGGAGCCGCTTCCGGGGCACAAGCCAGCCGCGTGACCCATGACTTCCGCGCCGCAGCCTTTGACGAGCCTCGCCGCGGGCCAGAGCGGTGTGGTGGCCGAGCTGGTGCTTCCCGCTGACATGCGGGCCCGGTTGCTCGAGCTGGGACTCACAGCAGGGACGCCCGTCCAGTTGCTGCGTTTCGCTCCCCTAGGTGACCCGGTGGAAATCCTCGTGCGCGGTTCCCACCTCTCCCTGCGGCGCCACGAGGCCGAACTCGTGCTGGTGCACGGCCCGAGCTAGCACAAGGCACGCGCAAGTTGGTGATGGCCCCTGCTCGTCCAGCCTGGTCGCGCCCCGCGACGGCCACGGATCCACCCCCGCCCGGATGATGGTGGTGCTGACCGGTAATCCGAACTGCGGCAAGACCACGCTCTTCAACGCCCTCACGGGTTTGCGAGCCCGGGTGGGCAACTACGCGGGCGTCACGGTCGAACGAAAGGAAGGGCGATTGCTGGGGAGCAAGCCTCCCCGGGCGATCACGGTGCTCGACCTGCCCGGCACCTACAGCCTCAGTCCGCAATCGCTCGACGAGCAGATTGCGCGGGATGTGCTGCTGGGGCGGCTCGACGAGGTGTCGGCGCCCGGCCTTGTGGTGGTGGTGGTGGATGCTTCGAACCTCGAGCGGAACCTCTACTACGCCGCCCAGGTGATCGAGCTGGGCTATCCACCGTGCTCGCGCTCAACATGGTGGATGTGGCGAGGGACAACGGCCACCGGGTCGACGTCGTCCGTCTCGAGCAGGAGCTGGGCGTCCCCCGTCTTCCCGTTGGTGGCCAGCACGCGCGAGGGGGTTCCGGCGTTGCGGGACAAGATCGTGCGGATGTTGCAGGACCAGTCGCCGGCCCCGAACACGCCGCGTTTCGAGCAACTGCCACCCCCGATGGCGAAGGAACTCGAAACCCTGGTGCCGCTCCTGGGTGACTTGGCCGCCGAGTCCCCCGCCCGGGCACGGGCCGAAGCGCTGCTGCTCCTCAGTGACGAGCGCAACTTCTCCGAGAATGCCGCGCACCACCCGCCACCCGTGGGGCCGGCCGCACTTGCGGCGCGGCGCCGTTTGGAAGCCGAGGGCGTGGATTGGCGGACCGTCGTGATCGAGGCCCGGTACGACCGGGTGCGGGCCATCCACGATGCCGTGGTGACGGAGACCCAGCCCCAGGGCGAGACCACCAGCGACCGGCTGGACCGCGTGTTCACGCATCGGATCTGGGGAACCGCCATCTTTCTTGCGCTCATGGCCCTGATGTTCCAGAGCATCTTTACCCTGGCTCAGGTGCCCATGGACCTCTTGGAAGGTGGGGGTGGGGTGGGTGGGCAGCCACGTGGCCAACTGGCTGCCGCCTGGCGACCTGCGGAGCCTGCTTGTGGACGGTGCCATCGCCGGCGTTGGGGCTGTCGTCGTGTTCCTGCCTCAGATCTGTCTGCTGTTCCTGTTTCTGGGGATCCTGGAAGACACCGGCTACATGGCACGCGCTGCATTCCTCATGGACCGCCTCATGAGCAAGGTTGGCCTCCATGGCAAGAGCTTCATCCCGATGCTCAGTTCCTTCGCCTGCGCCATCCCGGGGATCATGGCCACCCGCACCATCGAGCATCCCAAGGACCGGCTGGTGACGATCCTGATTGCCCCGCTCATGAGCTGCTCGGCGCGCCTGCCGGTCTACACGTTGCTCATTGCCGCGTGTATTCCGGACCGGCGGGTGCTGGGCATGTTCGGGTTACCGGGGTTGACCATGCTGGGGATGTATCTGCTGGGGATTGTGCTGGCCCTGGGGATGGCGTGGGTCTTCAAGAGGACCCTCCTGCGCGGCCACACGCCGTTGCTGATTCTTGAGCTGCCGCCGTTCAAGCGTCCCACGGCCGGGGGTGCTGCTGCGCCACACGTGGGAGCGGGCCAAGCTTTTCCTCACGAAGGCGGGGACGGTGATCCTCGGCTTCAACATTCTGCTCTGGTTTCTGGCGAGCTACCCGCGCCCGGCCGAGATCGAGGCCCGGTTCGAGTCGGCGCGGACGGCGCTCATCGAGAGGGCTTCCCCTGGCGAATCGCCTGCCGTCGCCGAGTCGCGCGAAGCCGCCCTGGCGCAACTCGAACGCGAGCTGGCGGGCGAACGGATTCGGCACAGCTACGCCGGCTGGCTGGGCCACGCGATCGAGCCGCTGATCCGCCCGCTGGGGTTCGATTGGAAAATGGGCATCGGCATTGTGACCTCGTTCGCCGCTCGCGAGATCTTCGTCAGTACCATGTCGGTCGTTTACAGTATGGGGGGTGGCGATTCCGAGGCGGAGGTGGGGGCATTGGCGACCCAACTCAAGGACCAGAAGCACCCGGACGGCACGCCGGTTTACACGACGCTCACCGGGCTGACCCTCATGGTCTTCTACGTCGTGGCCCTGCAATGCGCCAGCACGGTCGCGGTGGTGCGGCGGGAGACCAACTCCTGGAGATGGCCCCTGTTTCAGTGGGCTTACCTTGGCGTTCTGGCGTGGTGCCTGGCTTTTCTCACCCACTGGGCAGGCCGGGCCCTCGGCATGGCTTGAACCTCACGCGCCACTCACGGCCGACGCTGTCTGCCGGTAGCGGTCCGCCACGAAATCCCAGTTGATCACGCCGTAGAACGCGGTGACGTAATCCGCCCGCCGGTTCTGGTACTTCAGGTAATAGGCATGCTCCCAGACATCCAAGCCGAGCAAGGGGACGCGTCCATGCGACAGCGGCGAGTCCTGGTTGGGCGTTGACTCAATGCGCAGCTTCGCGCCGTCCCGCGTCAACCACGCCCAACCGCTGCCAAACACGCCCAGGGCGGCCTTGGTGAACTGCTCCTGGAACGTGGTGAACGAGCCGAAGTCGCGCGTGAGCGCCGCGGCCAGTTCGCCGGTGGGCCCCCGCCCCGTTATTACGGCGGAGCGATTGCCAGAACAGCGTGTGGTTCGCATGCCCGCCGCCATGGTTGCGCACGGCATTCCGGACGGCCTCCGGAACGGTGTCCAACCGACGCAGCAGTTCCTCGACGGACTTACCGGCCAGGCTGGGCGCTTCCGAGACGGCCTTGTTCAGACCCGCCACATAGGCGGCATGGTGCTTGTCGTGGTGGATCTCCATCGTCCGCGCATCAATGGCTGGTTCGAGGGCATCCACCGCGTAAGGCAAGGGCGGCAGAACGAACGGTCCGCCCGCGCCTGCGGGACTAGCGGCAGCCGCCTGGGCGTGGGCCCCAGGCGTACGAAGGGCGATAGCACCAGTCAAGGCGCCGGCAGCGAGAACGGTGGTGTGGAGGGCTTGGCGACGGTTCATCATGGCAATGGCACTCATTTATCTCCGGCCAGAGTACGCCGGAAATCCAACCACGCAAACCGCCCCTCCTCTCCCCCCGACCCCGCTGCTTCTCAGGTGCGGCTTCGCTCCGGCTCGTGCATCAGACGCCGCACCATGCGGGACACGCGGCGACCGGAGGCGCGCAGCTTGGCCGTGTTCCGGTAGAAGCCGCCGCAGAGGCGGTTGTTGCAGTTGAACGCCCCCAGGGCGGCATTGACTTCGGACCAGCTTTGCGCGTTCCCCACACGCTCGAGCAGCTCAAAGTCCATGCGGAAGTGGTCGGGGTGGAACATCAGGATCAGCGGCCGCAAG
The DNA here is from genome assembly GCA_027493615.1 of Verrucomicrobiota bacterium. Lineage (GTDB taxonomy): Bacteria > Verrucomicrobiota > Verrucomicrobiia > Limisphaerales > J093 > DSVZ01. Next base: position 109,140 of record JAOSKK010000005.1, on the reverse strand, counting down.
ACCCGAACGCGCCAGGGCAGTGCCTTGCGGGCGGCCACCGGCACATACCGTTCCTCCGGGCATCCGTAGTGCTCGCAAAACCGGTCCTTGAACGACTTCATCCAGTTTGCCATGCTCATAGCTGCTTAAGAGTTCCACTTAGCCCCCGATGCGCAAGTGGTTTGTTCGCGAGTGCGCAAGCGCGCAAGCGCGGGATCGCGGTGGCGAGAGAGGCCGTCGAAGCCGCCGCGGGGTGTCCTCAGACCGTTTCCGGCACCCGATAGTGCTTCCGATAGGCTGGCCGCAGCAGATGGTTGGCGGCGTCCGAGTTGGTGAACCGCTCGGTGGTGGGATCGAAGTGGAGGAGTTGCTTGCCGGTGCGGATCGCGGCCACGCCGAGATGGATGAGGCATCCGCTCTGGTGCGCCTGCTCGATGTCTCCGTTCGGCTGTGCCCGCGAGCGGATGCATTCAATGAAATTGGGCTGGTGCCAGGAGTCCGGGAAACGCCCTTTGTCCTGCGCGATCACCTTGCCCCCGCCTCGAGCACCTGCCAGCCGCAGCCGTGGCGCCCGAGGTACATCAGGTTCTTGGTGCCATAGATCTCGACTCGACACGAGCTCTGCGGCCAGTACGGCCATTGGTCGCCGTACCGGACCTCCTGCGGGAACTTGCGCATGTACGGGGCGAAGTTGCCGCTCTCGCAGGTCATCACGAAATCCCCGTAGTCGTACGTGACGGTGAGCAAGTCTGGCATTTCGCGGCCGTCAGGATACGCCAGCCGCCCACCGGCGCAGTACACCGACTTCGGTGCCGGAGGGTCGCCCAGGGCCAGGCGGGTGAGGTCCAGTTGATGGCTCGCGTCACCGGAGAAGGGGCCGCCGGCGTAATCCCACCAGTCGTTCCATCCCTGGTGCCGACCGCGGTTGTAGGGCACCTCGGGGGCGGGGCCCAGCCACTGATCCCAATCCAGCCCCGCGGGCGGCGCCGTGTCGGGCTGCGGTCGCCAGGCGCCCCCTTCGAGCAGGTTGAACACCTTCACCAACACGATCTTGCCCAGCTTGCCGCTGGTGAGGTACTCGCGCGCGGTCAGCGCGTAAGGCGCGCTGCGGTTTTGAAAGCCCACCTGCACCACGCGCCGGTACTTCCGGGCCGCCTCGATCATCTTGCGGCCCTCCCACAGGGTGAGCGAGGTGTTCTTCTCGACGTATACATCCTTGCCCGCCTGGCAGGCCCAGACGGTCGCCAGAGCATGCCATTGTTCGGGCGTGGCGACCACGACCCCGTGCACCTCGCGGTCGTCGAGCGCTTCGCGGATGTCTCCGATGCGTCGGGGCGCGCGACCCTGCTTCTTTTCAAGTTCGGCAAGCAGGCCGGCGCCGCGGTTCTGGTCGGCATCGGCCACGTACTTTGAGCTCGACGCCCGGGACCTGGACGAAGTTTATGGCCAGGCCGGAGCCGCGTCCCCCGGCCCCCATCAAGGCGAGCACGACCCGGTCGTTGGCGCCTTGGGCATGCAACCGGTTGGCGGCGGAGAGCGCGGCGCCGGCGCCCAGGGCGAGAGCGGTGGTGCCGCGGGTGGATTGCGCGAGGAACTGGCGGCGGGTGAGAGGGGGCATGGGGGAGCAGGGGTGAGCGGTGCTGGCGGCGGGCGAGGTTCGGTTCGAGTGTGACATTGGGGATTGGGTGTAAGCCAAGCGGTTCCGGAGGGCAAGCTTTCGAGCAGGGGCTTTCGGGCAGGCGCACCCGGACGAGGCCGCGGCAACGCGCTGCTTGGCAACGGGCCCCCGGGTGTGGCACACCTTGCGCATGACGCCCCGCGAACGCGTGTTAACGGCCCTGAACCACCGACAACCGGACCGCCCTCCCATCGACTGTTCCGGCCATCGTTCCTCCGGGATCTCGGCCATTGCTTACGCGCGGCTCCGCCGCCACCTGGGGCTCCCGGAGCGACCCGTGCGGGTCTACGACCCTGTCCAACAGCTTGCCATCGTGGATCCCGACATCCTGGACCTCTTGGGCGTCGACACGCTGGAGTTGGGCCGGGGGTTTGCGCTTGAGGCGGCGCATTGGCAGGACTGGACGTTGCCCGACGGCACCCCGTGCCAGATGCCGCGTTGGGTGAACCTGCGTCGCGAACGCGACCGCTGGGTGATCCTCGGACCCGAGGACCGGGTCTTGGCGCAGATGCCGGATGGGGTGTTGTACTTCGAACAGACCTACTGGCCGTTCGCGGAGCGCGACGATTTCAGCACGATGCCCGAGGCCCTGAGCCAGAGCATGTGGACAGCCATTGCTTCGCCCCCGGGTCCTCTCGGCCAGGGGCCGGACGGGGCGCAGGTGTTGGCCGAAGGGGCGGCAAGGTTGCGGGCCGGGACCGACCGGGCGGTGATCGGTTTGTTCGGCGGAAACCTGCTCGAGATGGGCCAGTTCCTGTATCGCAACGACAATTTCTTTCTGCTGCTGGCGGGGGATCCGCGGCGGGCGCACGAATTCCTGGATCGGGTGGTCGAGATGCACTTGGCCAACCTGGAGCGTTTCCTGGGCGCGGTGGGCCGGCACCTTGACATCGTCCTGTTTGGCGACGACCTGGGGATGCAGTCCGGACCCCAGGTGTCGCCGAAGATGTACCGGGAGTTCTTTTTTCCGCGGGAGCAGGTGATGTGGCGGCGCGTTCGGGAACGGGCGCCGCATCTCAAGATCATGCTGCACTGCTGCGGGGGGGTGCGAGAGCTGCTGCCGGGGCTCATCGAGGCGGGTTTGGATGCGATCAACCCGGTACAGATTTCCTGCAAGGGCATGGAGCCGGCGGGGCTGAAGCGTGATTTTGGCGGGCAACTGACTTTTTGGGGGGCGGGTGCGACACGCAGGGGCTGTTGGTGCGCGGGACGCCGGGGAGGTGCGCGACCACGTGCGGCGTCTGCGGGACATCTGGCAGCCTGGGGGGCTGGGTGTTTCAGCAGGTCCACAACATTCTGGCGGACGCCCCGCCGGCCAACATCCTGGCGATGTACGAAGCGATCCGGGACTGACGCTGGGGTCGCATCTTAACATTTAACATTCGGGGAGGCTCGCCCCGTCGCTGCCCGTCGTGCCGAGCCTAATGCGGGTGCGGGTGGACGTGGGGGACGGGCAGGGGAAGCGGGCCGGCCAGGGTGGCTTTGTGGCGCTCCTCGGCCGAGAGGCAAGCGGGAACCTCGAGTCCGTGCCGCAACATCAAGGGCTCGTTCGCCAACACTCGCCGGACCGGGCCATCGGCCACCAGGCGGCCTTCGTCCAGCAGCAGCACGCGGTCACAGGTTTCGAGGACGAACTCGAGGTTGTGGCTGGAAATGATCCGCGTGATGGGCAGCCCTTCCAGGATGCGGACCAGCTCCCGCCGGCCGCGCGGGTCCAGATCGCTGGTCGGTTCATCCAGCAGGAGGACTTGCGGAGCCATGGCCACCACGCCGGCGATGGCCACCCGGCGTTGCTCGCCGGCCGAGAGATGGAACGGGACGCGGTCGCGAGCCGTGTCGTCCAGGCCCACGCTGGCGAGGGCGGCGTTTACCCGCCGTCGCACCTCGGCCTCGGGCAAGCCGAGGTTGAGCGGCCCGAAGGCGACGTCATCGAGCACGGTGGCATGGAGGATCTGATCCTCGGCATGCTGGAACACGATCCCGAGCTGGCGATGCACCTGTTGCCGGCCGGCCCGGGTCTGCAGGTCGTGGCCGGCCACGCGAGCCGAGCCTGAGAACTCGGGGAGCAGCCCGGCGAGCAAGAGCAGCAGCGTGGTTTTGCCGGCGCCGTTCGGCCCGATCAACCCGACGCGTTCGCCGTGAGTCAGGTGGAAGGTGAGGTCGCCAAGGGCGGCCCGGCCTTCGGGATAGCGGAAGTGCAGGTGTTCGACCTCGACCAGGCAGCTCATGGAGGGTCAGGTGCCCGGTCCGCGATCCAGGAGCCACAGCCCGGCGGCGGCGCCGAGGCACGCGGCGGACTTGAGCCAGTTGGCCGGCCCGCCCGGGAAGCGTTGCAGCGCGTGGATCTGCCCGGTAAACCCGCGGCTGCGCGTGGCGTGCTGGAGGCGCTCGGTTCGTTCCAGGCTGCGGACGAGCGCGACGCCGACAACGTTGGCGAGCGGTCGCCACGCGGCAGGGCGAGGTCGGGGAGAGAAGCCGCGGGTGGCCAGGGCCCAGCGCATGCGGCTGAACTCCCCGGCCAAGGTCGAGAGATATCGGTGCGTGAGGAGAGCGAGCGCCACGACGATTCGTGGGAGGCGAAGTTCCTGCAGGGCCCGCAGCAGGTTCAGCATCGGGGTCGAATAGACAAGGGCCATCGCCACGGCCACGAGGGCCAGGGCCCGCAGATAGAACAGCGCCGCCACACGCAGGCCTTCGCCGCTCAGGCGCAGCCGGCCAATCCAGAGTGGTTCAGCCGTGAAGGTGAGCGGCAGCACCAGCAGGCAGGGCAGGAGAAAAGCCTGGGCCGCGACCAGGCGGCGGGCCAGGAACCGCAGGGGCAGGCGGCCGCACACCAGCAATCCCAACGCGCCCACGGCTCCCAGCGTGGCGGCGGGCAGACCGTCGAGTGAGGCCAGGACCAGCGTCAGCACGGCAAGGGATACCACCTTCCCACGGGCATCCCACGCCTGCAGGGGCGACGCGCGGCGGGCGAACCGCTCAACCTCGGCTTGCATCCGGCGGGAGACGTCGTTCCAGGTTGGCCAACCGCCGCATGTTGCCGTAGCTCATTGACGCCGCGGCCAGCGCGAGCAGGAACGTCACCCCCAAACCGACGCGCATCAACGGCCCGATCGCCGCATCGCTGCGGCCGCGGGACTCGCCGGCGTGCGCGGGGTCCGGGGGCGCGTGGTCGTGGTCGTCCTCGTGGTCGTGAACAGCGGGGGCTGCCCGGGTGTCGGGGCCCGCGTTTCCGCCTTGCAGGTCCTTTGCCGACAGCGTGACGGTGCGCCGATGACCGAAGCCGGCGTCCACCACCACGGTGAGGCGGTCGGCCGCGGGCAAGGCGGACCGGAAGCGTCCGCCGGCATCCAGTCTGCCGGAGGCCAGCAGCGTGCCGTCACCGCCCCGCAACTCGACGGCAGCGCCTGCGGCGGGCGTTCCTTCGCTCGTGCCGTGGATCTGCAGTTCCCTGGCGGCCACCGTCCAGGCCACAGTCAGCTCGTGCGCCCGACCGGTGATGCCCAGCCAGAGCCCGACGAGGATCCAGCCGGTGGTCATACTGAGACGTCTCATGAGCAGCCTCCTGCCAGCAACGCAGGCCGTACCCGGCGCAGGAATTCGACCGTGAATCCCGTCACAACGGCTTCCACGCCGAGGATGGGCAGATGCGCGATCAGGGCGTACTGGGCCACCAACCGGAAGCCCTCCCCTACCGACCACAGCAGACCCATCACCGCCACCGCGGACAGCGCGACACCCAGTGCGGCGGCGCAGGCCCCGGTCGCGAAGGGGGTGCTCCAGCCCGTGCCCGCCAGCGCGCGGTACGCGTGATGGGCCGCCAGGGCGGCGAGACCAAACACGGACGCATTCACGCCGAGCGTGCTCAGCCCGCCGTGACCCAGCAGGGCCGCCTGCAACGCCAAGCCCACCGGCAGCGCCACCAGAGCCCGACGTCCCAGCACGACCCCCAGCAGCCCATGGAACAAGAGGTGCACGCTCGTGGGCGGGACCTTGAAATGGAGCAGCGACGCGGCGAAGAAGGCCGCGGTGAACACGGCCACGCGCGGGGTTTCCTCGTCACGCCAGGCAGCGGCGCCCTGCGGCCGCGAGGGCCCCGGCGACGACGAATCCGGCCGCCAGCAAGGGCACCGGCAGAATGCCATCCGAGAGGTGCATGTCCGGCGGCAAAGTAGTCGTATGAACAAGTTCCTGTAAAGTATGACTTCCCGTCGGTGCTCGGTGGGGATGGAGGGCCCGTGGGGGCGAGCCCGGGGAGGGTTTGTCCGCGCCGGGGACCTTCACCGCCCGCGGCTGCCGCCGGGCCTGCGCGAGCTGGTGCTGACGCGAAGACCGTTGCCGCTTCCCCACCGGCCGGGTAGAACCCTTCCGCACCCCGGTGTCCCGCCGGGCGTGGCCGCGGGGAGGACCGGGTGCTTGGGCGGACCGGGACGATCCGGCATGGAATTGCTGACCACTTATCTGCCACAGGACCGTTGCCACGCGCTGGCACGGGCCGGGGGCTTGCCCGACCGCTGCCGCGGCGCCGTGTTGTTTGCGGATGTTTCGGGCTTCACGCCGTTGTCGGAACTGCTGGCCCGCACCTACGGACCACGGCGCGGTGCGGAGGAGCTGACCCTTCACCTCAACGCGGTCTATGAGGCGCTGATCCACGAGGTGGATGCCCTGGGCGGCAGCGTGATCGCGTTTGCCGGGGATGCGATCACCTGCTGGTTCGACGGCGACGACGGCCGGCGGGCGGCGGCGTGCGGGCTGGCGATGCAGGGTGATGCCCCGGTTTGCGGTGGTGCGGATGGCCGACGGACGGGAGGTGACGCTGGCGGTCAAGATTGCGGTGGCGGCGGGACCAGCGCGGCGATTCGTGGCGGGCGATCCCGCCGTCCGGCTCCTGGATGTGCTGGCCGGGCGGACGTTGGAACGGGTGGCCGTGGCGGCGCAGGCGGCCCGGCGGGGCGAAGTGGTGCTGGATGAACCGACGGCCGCGCCCCCTGGCCGGCACACTGGTTGGGGACGAAGTGCGGACCGGGCCCGACGGCGTCCGATGTGTCGTGGTGTGCGGCTTGCGGCACGCCCCACCTCCGCCCGACGTTGCCCGCCCCCCGGGGTTGAGCGACCGCCTCACACGTCCCTGGCTGGTGCCGTCGGTCTATGCGCGGTTGAAGGCCGGCCTGGGCGAATTCCTGACCGAGTTGCGTCCGGCGGTGGCGGCGTTCGTGAAGTTCGAGGGGATCGACTACGACGACGATCCGGAGGCCGGCGAGAAGCTGAGCGTCTTCGTCTCATGGATCCAGCGGCTGCTCGAGCCGCTGGAGGGGGTGTTGCTGGACCTGAACTTCGGCGACAAGGGCAGCTACCTCTACTACGTCTTTGGTGCGCCGATTGCCCATGAGGACGACACCCGGCGCGCGTTGACGGTGGCGCGTCAGGTTGTCCACGCCCCGGAGGTTCACCCCTTTCTCCGGCGCGTGCAGGTGGGTGTGAACCGCGGCACGATGCGGACCGGGGCGTACGGCGGCACCACCCGCCGCACCTATGGGGTGCTGGGCGATGACGTCAACCTTGCGGCCCGCTTGATGGAACAGGCCGCGCCCGGCCAGGTGCTGGTCACCGGCAAGGTTCAGGGGGACTGCCCGGCGGACTTCGGCTGGGAAGCCCTCCCGCCTTTGCGCGCCAAGGGCAAGTCCGCGCCGGTGCCCGTGTTTAGTTTGCTTGAGGTGGCCACCGCCGTGCGATCGGGTGGGGTGGCGGTCGAGCCGGGGCAACCGATGGTGGGGCGTGCGGAGGAGCTCGCGCTCGGCGAGGAACGGCTCGCCCGGGCCTTGGATGGAAGAGGTCAGGTGCTGGGCATCACCGGGGAAGCCGGTATGGGCAAGTCGCGGCTGATGGCCGAGCTGATCCACCGGGCGCACGTGGCGGGCATGGCCATCTATCGGGGGGTCGCGCAGAGTTTCGGCACCAACACCAGTTATCTTCCCTGGCGGGAGGTGTGGCAGGCGTTCTTCCAAGTGGACCCGTCGCAGCCGCTGGCGCGCCGCCTGCAGGTTCTCGAACGTCGGTTGGCGGCGGTGGGTCCTGGTTTGCCCGCGCGCGCGCCACTCCTGGGCGGCGTGCTCAACCTCGATCTTCCCGACAACGAGCTGACCCGCCACTTCGACGCGAAGCTGCGCAAGGCCTCCCTCGAGGATCTCCTTGTCCAGTGTGTGCGTCACCGAGCGCGACAGGGTCCGGTGCTGCTCGTGCTGGATGATTGTCAATGGCTGGACCCGCTTTCCCGCGATCTGCTCGAGTGTGTCGCGCGCGCGGCGCCTTCCCTGCCGCTGTTCATCCTGCTGGCCTATCGGCCGCCGGAAGCGCCGGCCGTGCGCCCGCTGGACCTCGGAGGACAGGCGCACTTTACCGAGCTGGCGTTGACCGAGCTGCCGGCCCCGGAAGCCGAGGCCCTGCTGCGGTTCCGGCTCCGCCAGATCTTCGGTGAGGGCGCGCGAGCCTCGACCGAACTGCAGGCCCGCCTGCTCGCCCGCGCGCAGGGGAACCCGTTCTACCTCGAGGAACTGCTTCGCTACCTGCAGGATCAGGGCGTCGATCCGGCCGCGACCCTGCGTCCGCAGGAGCTCGAACTCCCCGTCAGCCTGCACAGCCTGATCCTGAGCCGCGTCGACCGACTGCTCGAAAGCCAGAAAGCCACGCTCAAAGTGGCCAGCGTGCTCGGCCGCCTCTTTCCCGCCGCCGCACTGTGGGGGATCGGCGCCAACCTCTCCGAGCCCCAGGTTCGGGCCGACTTGCTGGCTCTCACGCGCGCCGAGCTGACGGTCGAGGATCAGCCGGATCCCGAACTGGTCTATCTCTTCCGCCACGTGGTGACGCAGGAGGTCACGTACGAAAGCCTCGCCTTCAGCACGCGGGCGGCGCTCCATCACGCCATCGGTCTTTATCTCGAGGCCCAAGGACCGGAGGCGGTCGCCCGCAACCTCGACCTCCTGGCCCTGCATTTTGATCGCAGCCCGGACACGGCCAAACGCCGCCATTACCTCCTGCGGGCCGGGGAGGCGGCGCAAGCCCGTTACGCCAACACGGCGGCCCTGGACTACTACGAGCGCGCGTTGGCGCTGCTGGAACCGGCCGAGCAGCCCCCGGTCCGGATGAAGTTCGCGCGTGTGCTCGAGTTGGTCGGCCGCTGGGCGGAGGCCCAGAGCCAGTACCAGGCCATTCTCGACTTCGCCGCCGAGCGTCAGGATCGTCCGGCGCAGGCGGCCGCCTTCACCGCCCTGGGCGAACTCCATCGCAAACGCAGTGCTTTCGCCGAGGCGGTCCGCTGCCTCGACCGGGCCCGCGCCCTCTATGTGGCCCTGCGCGACGAAGCCGGCCGGGCCGAGACGCTCCACTACGCCGGCTCCGTGGCCGCACAGCAGGGTCAGTACGATGAGGCCTGTGCCCTGTACCAGCGCAGCCTGGAAATCCGCCGTCGCCTCCGCGATCGCCCGCCCATCGCCAGCCTCCTCAGCAACCTGGGCATCGTCGCCTGGTGCCGGGGGGAGTTCAACGATGCCCGGGCGTACTACGAGGCCGCGCTGCATCTGCGGCGTGAAATCGGCGACCGCTGGGCCATCGCGGTGTCCCTCAACAACCTGGGGCTGGTCCTGCGGGACCTGGGCGACGTTGCGGGTGCCCGGGCCATGCTCGAACAAGCCCTCGCCCTGAGCCGGGAGATCGGCGATCGCTGGTCCGTGGCCAACACCCTCAGCAGCCTCGCCGACGTGGCGCTCACGCAGAACGAGCTCGATGCCGCCCGCGGCTTCCTCCTCGAGAGCCTGGGGATCAGCCGTGACCTCAACGATCGTCAGGCACAGACGTTCCTTCTGGATTTCTTCAGTGTCCTTGCCGCCAAGCGAGGCCGGGTCCCGGACGGGTTCCGGCTCGTCGGCGCCGCCCAGGCCCTGCGCCAGACGCTCGGCTCCCCGCTCTCACCCAGCGAACAGGCCCGGCTTGACGCGACGCTCGATGCGGTGTGTCCCGATGCCCCCCGCGGCGGACCGCACGGCCTGGATCGCGGACGGCGCTGGCTTGAAAGTGGAAGACGCGCTTGTCCTGGCCGTCGAGGCTTCCGCCCCCCTTCCCCAACAAACGTCCCCACCACCCCGTAGGAGCCGACGTCAGGAGGCTCCACAGGTTCAGGGAGGCGCTCCATGGAACTGTGGTGCGGGCTTCCAGCCTGCACCCCCGCGGTTCATGGGCGCTGGGCAGGTCCGGCAGGAACCGGTGGTTTCCCTCGAGCTTGGAGCCTCCCCCTTTCGCCCATTGCCCCGCCAGGTTCATGGCATGTAGTCAGCGCAAGCAGGCACAGGCCGCCTTCGCGGGGATTGCAGTCCGAAATGAAGCCTTGTCAAATCCTGCGGCTCGGGCCCCCAATAGCGCATGCAAGCCCGTAACCTGACACGGCGTGAGTTCCTTGCCTCCACCTCGGCCACCACGATCGCCACCGTGGCCTCGCCGGCGTTACCGCTGGGCGCGGGCGTGACCCGAACGGCCGGCAAGCCGGCCATCCTGGGGGGCGAACCTGTGCGCAAGAACCGCACGTGGCCCGACTGGCCGTACATCGACGATCAGATCGTGGACGCCGTGGTCAAGACGACCCGGAGCGGCATTTGGTGCCGGATCCAATCCGCCCACGGCACGGTGCCCACGTTTGAGAAGGAGTACGCCCGGCTGATGGGTTCGCGCTTCTGCGTGGCGACCGGATCGGGGACACAGGCGTTGCACACCTGTGTGGAAGCCCTGGGCATTGGCCCTGGCGACGAAGTCATCACGTCGCCCTACACTGATCCGGGCACCATCGCCAGCATCCTGTCGGCGCGTGCCCTGCCGGTCCTGGCCGATCTGGACCCGGCCTCGTACCAACTGGACCCCGACGACGTCGAGCGCCGGATCACGGAGAACACGCGGGCGATCATGCCGGTTCACATGATGGGCCAGCCGTGCGACCTGCAGCGGATCCTCGCGCTGGCGAAGCGGCATAACCTGGTCGTGATCGAGGACGCCGCCCAAGCCCATCTGGCGGAATACCAGGGTCGGAAGCTGGGGACGATTGCGCCCTTGGGATGCTTCAGCTTCCAGACCAGCAAGACCATTGCCTGCGGGGAGGGGGGGGCGGTGCTCGGGGATGACGAGGCGTTGATGGACAAGTGCTACACCGTGCACAACCACGGCACCAACCGCGCCGGACGCACCGAATGCATCGGGCCCAAGTATCGCATGAACGAATTCGAGGCGGCGGTCCTGCTGGCGCAGTTGGCCGGGGCACAGGAACGGTTCGAGCGACGCAACCGGAATGCGGCGTACCTGACGTCACGGCTCAGAGGGTTTCCGGGTCTGGTGCCGCAGAAGCTCTACGAAGGCACGGCGAGCGGCTCGTTCTATCTGTACGCGATGAGCTATCAGGCGGCGCACTTTGATGGTCTTGACCGGGCGCGGTTTCTGAAGGCGGTCGCGGCCGAAGGTGTGAGCCTGAGCCCCTACATCGAGCGCGGGTTGCACCGCGAGCCTTGGGTGGACCACATCGTGAATTCCCGGGCCTACCAGCGGATGTATCCGGCCAGCCGGCTGCGTCAGTACCGGGAGGAGATGGCCTGCCCGCGGTGTGACCAGGTTTGCGCCGAGATGGTGATGCTCTGGGCCTCGGGACCGTTGCTCGGCAGCGAGGCGGACATGGACGACGTGGCGGACGCAATCCTCAAGGTCTACGAACATCGGGAGGCGCTCCGGTCGATCTAGCGACGCGCGCCTCCCTGGAATCGTCAGTCGTGGGGTGCGCCCTTGGCCTTGGGGTCAGAGCAACGCCAGCGGCAGGGTCACCGAAGTGAGATAGACCGGGTTCTGGGCGTCCGCCATGTTGAGGCCAAAACATTCCCAGGGCGCATGCCGTCCCTCGCCCTGCCGGAAATCCTCGTCCCGCAAGTGCTGGATGAAGCGCTCTCCCACCTCCCGGGCGAGCGTCGCATCGGCGGCCGCCAGCGCCTCGATCAGCCAGCCCGTGGGCGTGTGCCAGAACGCCCCGCTCTGGTAGGTGTTCGCTCGCGTTCCCCCGGCTTCCCAGCATTGGTCCGGACGGAAGTAGCGATCCGACGGCACGTGCCGTACCGCACCTTGGTACTCGACGGTGTGGTGGGACGCCCGCACGGCTGCCACCACGGTCTCCCCGCGCCACTGCGGCGGCCTCGGCGGGCAAGACCCCAAGGTGCAAGGCGAACAGGGTCGCCCAGACATCCGGCTGTCGCCCCACCTCGGTGGCCGCCAGCAACCAGGCGTCCGGTTTCGCGGGGTCCCCAAACACGGGCACCAGATGGGCCGCGATCGTGTCCGCCGTCTTCGCGTACGCCGCCGCGGCAACGGCCCGCCCGCCGACGCGACAGAGCTCGGCCAACTGCCGCGCGGCGCGATAGCGGAGAAGGGGTGGCGAAAGACATCGCGCCCACGAGTTGAACGGAATCCTGAAAGCCGAAGCCGACGGCCCGGCGCTCCCGGGTGGTCGTGGCCGCACCGGTCACCGGATCCGAGGCTGGCGCGTGGAAGGCGCGTTCGAGCCGGTCCATGAGACGCAGGTCGTTGATGGTCTCGTCGAGGAACCCCGCCTCACGAGTGTCGCGCCATAGGGCGTAAGCGATGTGGATGAAATAGAAGTGATCGTCAATCGGGGGCAGCGGGCCCCAGGGCGGCGCTCCCTGGTCTTCGCCGGCCGAGTAGGTGCCGGGGTAGAACACGGCGCCGCCCGCCAGGTTGATGTGGTCCACGATGGCGAAGGGCGGGATGATGGCGCCGCTCTGCAGGCGTCGTTCCTGCGGGCCGTTCTGGCACCCCGCGATCAGCCAGAGGTGGGCGCGGATCTCGGCAGGGGGCACGAGGCCGCAGTCAAGGGACATCGCGAAGTCGCGGGTCCACAAGGCGGGGTAGTTGCCGCCGGGGCTGATGATCGTGAGGCCGGTGCGGTTGGGACCCATACCGCCCCGTGAGGCGCCCGGCGGGATTCTGGCGGACTCGAGCGTGGCGGCGGCGAGTTCGCGCAGGAAGGTGTGCGAGGCGGCGTCGAGCCACTTGCCGGATTGGGGAGGATTCGACGCCGCCGTGACGAGTCCTGACCGGCGGCAGAGGGCGCCGGCGGTGACTGCGGTCCAGAGGCCCCGGCGCAGGAAGGTCCTGCGAGGGAACCGGTAGGTGGCGGACAGGACGTGGACGGGTGTGCGCATGGTCAGGGGTGCAGAGAAGGAGGAGATGGGGGCTGGGGACGGTACGGGCGACGGACTGAGGCAAAGCGCGCGGCCTTCCCTCGGGGAGAGCGCCTCGTCGAGGCTGAGGAAGCAGCCGACGGGACGCCGGCACCACTGGTTCTTGGAGCGGGAATGGAGCTGGCCTGCGACCCTCGACGGATGACGAACCAGGTCACTCCCCGGGGGCGGAGGGTGGCCGTGAACTCGACCCCGTATTCGCGATCCAGCGCAAGCTGTCGCGCTTCGGCACCGTCCTGCTCCCGGATCTCGGCGGTATCGGTCAGGCCGGTGTAATAGAGAGGGAGCCGCACGGCGCGGGTCAGGGGGCTGTTCAGCGGGTTGAAGAAGAGGACGAGTCCGCGCTCCTCCAGTTGCGGGTTGACATGCAGCAGGCAGTCGAGGTCGCGGCCGTCGGGGCGTTGCACATGGATGATGTCCGAGCTGACGATGGGTCGGTACCGTTTGTACCAATCCACCCAGCGGCGCACCATTTGCCGGGTGCGCGGGGTGTCGTAGAGCCGGTGGGCGCGGAGGTTCGCCTGGCAACCGGAACCGAGGAGTTGAATGAGGTTGAGCTCGTACCATTCCAAATTGGCATCGAGCGGTTCGAGCATGGCGCGGGGGTCGTCGGTGTAGGTCCCGATGAGTCCGATGGCCATGCCTCCCATGGTGGGCGGTTTGAACCAGGTGCCGTCGTAGATGTACTGGCGGTAGAGCAGGAGCCCGAGTTCCCGCGGCAGGTTGGCACTGGCCTCGCGGAAGCCGAGGCTGGTGCTGGACTGACCGTTCCAGAAGTACCAGTCCGGTGCCCCGGCGTACATGTCCCGACGTTGCTCCTCCTCGAACATCCGCTTCTGCCGCTGCCACTGCACCCACTGCGAGTCGGCCAGGCCGCGATGATGCAGGTGGTTGGTGGCGGCGCAGGGGCACCCGTGGTAAGGGCCGTCCACCGCGATGGCGCCAAAGCCGGTTTGGTCGATGAACTGCCATACCCGGTCGAAGTAGTCGTCCGCCCACCGGGTGCCCAGGCAGACGGACTGGCCAAAGGGGCTGCCCGGCTGGCCGGTGGCGGGATTGATGCAATCGTGCTCGGGGCCGCGACCGCGCGAGGCGACCATGAGTTCATAGCCGCTGACGATGATCCCGCGCGCCCGCGCGTAGTCGGCGATGTCCTTCCACTGAGCGACGTAGTCCGGGTCGAGGCGGTCGTGGCTCACGCCCGGCCAGCAAGTGATGCAGTAGCTCTCAAAACCCATTTCGGCCATCTGATCCAGCAGGGCCTTGATCACGGTCGGGTCGTGCGAGGGGGAGCCGGCGGTGAGCAGGCTCTCGTTCACCTGGGGACAGAGGGTGCGGTACATGCGGCGCACGCCGAGGGAACGGCGTTCGCGATCGGTGCTGTCCTGGAGCAGTTCGAAGGTGATGTGGGAGCGGAACGTTTCCCCGGGGGGAAGCGGTTGCGCGGGCCCGACCGGGATGCGGCTGACCAGGAGGTTGCGGAAGGTGTGTCCGAGGAACTTGTCCTCGAGGGCCGTGGGGTGAGCCCAGGAGTCATGCTCGGGATCCACCCGCCAGACCGTGGTTGTGCGGCCGGCCAGGTGAAGGGGGGCGTCCCACGGGATGGCCTTCGAGTGATCGCCGCCGGCATGGCAGTCGTCGGGGGAGTGGTTGGCGATGTGGAAGGAATAGTCGCTTTCGACGTGGAGATTCGCGACCTGATCCTGGGGTACGGCCAGAAGTTCGGTTTCAATCTCCTCGACGGTGAGGGATTGGGCGGTGCCGTTTTCGAGTGTGAAGGATTTGGACAACACGGGCAGGCCTTCATACAGCTCGTAGTGAACCGACAGCCGGAGTTCCTGGCCTGTTGGGTCGAGGCTTGCAGGTGGTGCGAAGTGGAGCGAGACGCGCAGGCCGCTGGGAGGCCAGGGTCGGGGAGGCGCGTTGAACTTGGGCTTCCAGGGATAACGCTCGATGGGGCGGCCGGTGGTGAAACCCACGAACCGGAAGCTCTGAGGTGAGCTTCGGAGGTCGCCGAGCCACGCCTCGACGAGATACGCGCGTTCAGGCTGACCGAGAAGCCCGCCCACGTCGTACCACGTGCCGTCCAACTTCAGCCGCATTTCGGGTTTGATGGCGCGGATGAACTCGGCCCGGTTCCGCAAGTTACGGTAGCTATAGCAGGCGAGGTTGGGACCAACGAAGAAACTACGACTGATCAGTCCGTTGCCGAGGGCGAGGCGGGCGGATTGTCCGTCTGCCGCCACCGCAACCCGGACTTGTGCGGGTTGGGTGGGCGGCGCGAGCAGCCAATCGCCGCGGGCGGGATCGAGGTGCAGGTCCTGGACGAGGGACACTCCAGGCTGCGGTCGTGCGAGCTCGCGGACCAAATCGTTCGACGCGCCCAATCCGGTCTCCGACCGCGCTTGTCCTGGCAGGCCAAGGAGCATCTCGGCGCACAGCAGGAGACGCAGGCGGCACGCGGCCCTTGGGCGGATCCGCCGCCGCTGCGGGTCCCAGCCACGGTGCCGGTGCCCGGCCGGGAGGGGGAAGGGACGGGGCTTGTCACGCCCGGCGTTCTCGCCCAAATCCACCGCAGCGGCAAGCCCCGTTCGGGGTGAACCCTTGAGAATTCGGCACGGTCGCGCGATGGACAGGGTGGCTGGTCCTTGGTACGGTCCCTCCCAATCACCGCGATCATGATCCCACGTTCGAAGCACTCGCATGGAAATGTGCTGGCGGCCACCAGCGTTCTCCTCGTCCCGATCGCAATCCTGGCGGCAGGCGGCCCGGCGGCGGTTCAGGTCCGCGAGGAGACGCTCCGACTGCCCACTTACGTGGCCGGCGATCCGGAGCCCAACCCCATGTTCTACTTCGGCCGCGCTTCCCAAGGCGCCGAAGGCCGGGTTTACCCGTACCCACTGTACGACACGCTCACGGATCGGCGGGAGGATCGTGACTACCGCCTGATCGTGCTGGAGAACGAGTTCGTCCGCCTCGGCGTTCTGCCGGAGATCGGGGGACGCCTCTTTGAGGGCATCGACAAGGGCAACGGCTACCACTTCCTCTACCGCCAGCATGTCATCAAGCCCGCGTTGATCGGCTTGATCGGCGCCTGGATCTCCGGCGGCATCGAGTGGAACATCCCGCATCACCACCGCGCCACCACTTTCCTCCCCGTCCAACACCGCCTCGAGAGGCACGCCGACGGCTCCCAAACCGTCTGGGTCGGTGAACTCGAATTGCGCCACCGCACGCGTTGGGCCGTGGGCTACACGCTCCACCCGGGCAAGTCGTACTTCGAAGCCAAGCTGCGTCTCCTGAACCGCACGCCCTTCGTTCACACGCTGCTGTGCTTTGCCAACGTTGCGGTCCACGTCGACGAGAACTACCAGGTGATCTTCCCACCCCGTACGCAGTTTGTGACCCACCATCACAAGCGCGAGTTCACGACCTGGCCCGTCGCTACGACGCGCTACGGCGGCTACGACTTCCGTCCGGGCGTGGACGTGAGCTGGTTCAAGAACCACATCGCCGCCAACTCGATGTTCGCCTGGAACTATGAGGACGATTTCCTCGCCGGTTACGACCATGGCCGTCAGGCCGGGTTGCTGAGCATCGCCGACCACCACATCGTGCCCGGCAAAAAGCTGTGGACCTGGGGCAACGGGCCGCGCGGCCGGATGTGGGACAGGATTCTGACCGACGACGACGGCCCGTACATCGAGCTCATGGTCGGGGCCTATTCCGACAACCAGCCGGACTACAGTTGGCTGCAGCCCGGGGAGGTGAAGGCCTTCTCGATCTTCTGGTATCCGTTCCAAGGCATCCGCGGGGTCAAGCACGCCAACCTCGACGCCGCGGTGAACCTCGAGGTCACCAACCGCACCGCGCGACTGGGATTCTGCACGACCTCGGTCCAGCCCGCTGCCCAGGTGCGCCTGCTCGATCTCACGCGCAACCGGGTGCTGTTGGAGCGCGAAGTTCACGTGGCGCCATCGGCTCCCTTTCAGGCCGAGGTGGCGCTGCCTCCGGATGTCACCGAGACCGATCTGCGGGTGTCGCTCTCCGCCGGGGGCCGGGCGTTGATCGCCTACACCCCCTCCTGCCCGCCAACGCACCGATGCCGGAACCCGTTCAACCGCCACGACCGCCCGCGGAAATCGCGACGCTCGAGGAGCTCTATCTGGCTGGCTTGCGCATTGAGCAGTTCCACAACCCGAACCTCGATCCCGAGCCGTACTGGGAAGAGGCCTTGCGACGCGACCCCGGTGACGCGCGGGTCAACACCGCCCTCGGCATTCGGCTGCTCAAGGCGGCCCGATACGGCGAGGCCGAGGCGTGTTTCCGCCAAGCCATCGCCCGGCTCACAGCCCAGTACACGACGCCCAAGGACGCCGAGCCGATCTATTATCTCGGCGTCACGTTGCAGGCCCAGGACCGTCTCGAGGAAGCCTTCACGGGGTTTTACCGCGCCACCTGGGCTGCCACCTGGCGGGGGCCCGCTTACTTTGGCCTCGCCGAAATCGCCACCCTGCGCGGGGACCGGGCGAAGGCCCTCGAGTTCGTGGAGCGCGCCCTCGAAGCCAATGCCCTCGACCTCCGCGCCCAGACGCTGCGGGCCGCTTTGCTGCGCCACGCGGGCCGGACCCGGGATGCGTTGGCCCAACTCAACCGCGCGCAGCGTCGTAGCGATCCGCTGGATGTCCGCATCCTGGCCGAGCGCTGGTTGGCCACGCGCCGCCCCGCGGCTGCCGCCGCCATGAGTTCGACCTTCCTGGCCCACCCGGCCACGGCCCTCGAAACCGCCGCCGAGTACCTGAACGCCGGTCTGTACCAGGATGGCTACGACGTCCTGACGGCCCTGGTGGCCACGGCTCCCGAACCGCATCGGCTCTCGCCGCTGGTTGAGTATTACCTGGGCGAGTTCGCCGAGCGGTTGAACCGACCCGACGCCGCGGCCCGTCATCGGCAGCGTGCCCAGGAGCTGTCCCCCGCCTACGTCTTTCCGTTCCAGGCCGAGCTCATTCCGGTGCTCCGCCGCGCGATGGAGGCCAACCCCACCGACGCCCGAGCGCCGTACTACCTCGGCAACCTGCTCTTCGACTGGCAGCCAGCCGAGGCGGTCAAGCGTTGGGAACAATCGGCCGCGTTGGATCCGGACTTTGCCATCGTGCACCGGAACCTCGGGATCGCCTATTCGCATCAGCCGAGCGGCAACGCCCTGGACCGGGCCATCGCCAGCTTGGAAAAGGCGGTGGCGCTCCCCGATCCCTACCCGCTCCACTTCTTTGAACTCGACCAGCTCTATGCCGCCGCCGGCGTTGCACCGGGCCGTCGCCTGGCCCAACTCGAACGCCAGGTGGAACGGGTCGCGCAGCGGGACGATGCCCTCTCCCGGTTGATCGCACTTCTCGTCTTCCACGGGCGCTACGACGACGCGATCCGCTTCATGACCGGCCGGAGGTTCGAAGTTTGGGAAGGCGGCTCGCTCAGCGTCGCGGATCATTGGGTGGACGCGCATGTGTTGCGGGGCCGACGCCACTTGGCGGCGGGTCGCGCGGCCGAGGCGTTGGCGGACTTCGAGGCGGCGGATGACCTTCCGGCCAACCTGCCATCCGAGGACCGTGGTCGGGGCGGCCACGTCGCGGAGGTTGCCTGGTGGATCGGCTCAGCGCAGTCGGCGTTGGGTCGTGGCGAAGCGGCTCGGGAGGCCTGGACCCGCGCCGCACAGAGCCGTGCGGCCGACGGGCAACGTTACTACCAGGGACGCGCCTTCGAACAACTCGGTGAACCGGACCGCGCCCGGGCGTTGTACCGGCAGTTGATCGAGGAAGGACGAGAACGCCTGGCGTCCGGCAAGGTGGTGGACTTCTTCGCCTCGTTCGGCGAGCAGCAGTCTCAGCGGAGCCGGCAGGCCACGGCGCACACATGGATCGGGCTCGGCCATCTGGGGTTGGGCGAGAAGGAGGAGGCGGAGGCCGCGTTTGGCCAGGCGCTGGCGGCGAGCCCCGATTACCTCCAAGCCTTCGCGGCGCGGCCGGACTTCAAGCCGTAGGAATCGAGGTCACGAGACTCACGCCACCGGGCCGTAACGGGGACCGAGGGTGGGGGCCAGTTGCTGGCCGTACGCCAGGAGATCGGCGCGTTCCTCGGCGGTGAGCGGACGGTACTCGCGGGCGAGTTGGACGTTGTGCAGAGCTTCCTCGAGGGTGAACGGGCCGATGTTGGCGACGCTGACGCCTTCCAGATCGAGCGCGTAGGCGAGGGCTTGCGGCAGGCGCTCGGGCGGCGTATTGCACCCGACGGACGCTTTGCGGTGGTTCGAAACCCGCCCTTGATCCCGGCATAGACCTTCATGGCCACGACACCGACGTTCCGCTTCCGACACTCGGGCAGGACCTGGCCTTCGAAGTTGTAGATGTTGCGATCCGCATAGTTCATCACGGGCATCACCACGTCGATCTGGTCGGTCTCGAGCAGCTTGAGGAAACGCGGCGGCCGGGCATGCCCGGAGACCCCGATGAAGCGCAACTTGCCGGCTTCCTTCTGCTTCACGAGGTAGGCCAGGACGCCGTCCGGCGCCAACACCTTCTCGAGGTTCTTGTCGCCGATGTGGTGGATGTGGACCAGATCCACGTGGTCCACCCGGAGTTGACGCAGGGATTCGGTGAGGGACTTCTCGGCGTCGACGGCGGTTTCCACCCACACCTTGGTGGCGAGGAACACGCGCTCGCGCCGCGTCGCCAGCACCTGCCCCAGGGCCTCCTCGGCGATCCCGTAGATGCGCGCCGTGTCCACGTAGTTGACCCCGCGGTCAATGATCTCGGAGAAGATCCGCACCGCCTTCGGCACTTCGACCCGCGCTTCGCCAATGGGCGCCGTGCCCAAACCGAGGATGCTCACGCGCGCTTGTGTGCGCCCCAACACGCGCCGGGGAAGGGGCGAATCGTCCGCAGCACGGGCGTGGCGGGCCGCCGCACTCAGCGCGAGCCCCGCACTGCCCAGGGCCGTCCGCTGCAGAAAGTCGCGCCGGGTCCAGGAGGCCGCGCTCCGTGGGGCGCCGATTGGTTGCGCCAATGTTGTTTTCATGATGACGAACCCTGGTGTAGGCGCGCTGCAGCCCGAATGCCAGCAAAACCGTCCGCCTCGTGCCCGTCGTCTGCTTCTTCGCCTCGCGTGCCCGTCGAGCGGCTGCTTTGCGTGGGCGATGGGCATGGTAATCTCGGCACATGTTACGTCCGTCCTACCCCTACTACCTGGCTGGCAAGGCCGTGCCGGCCAACACCGATCTGGCGGTCCTGGACAAGTACACGGGCGCCGTCGCCACGCGGGTCGCGCTCGCCGACGCCGCGACGGTGGACCGTGGCATCGCCGCCGCCACTGCCGCGGCCGGCCCGATGCGGCGATTGCCCGCGTACCTGCGGCAGGCGGTGCTGGAGCATTGTGTCCGGCGCTTTACGGACCGGGCGGAGGAGTTCGCCCAGGCGTTGTGTGTGGAGGCCGGGAAGCCCATTCGCGACAGCCGGGGGAGGTGAGCCGGCTCATCGACACCTTCCGGGTGGCGGCCGCGGAGTCCGTGCGGATCCACGGCGAGGTGCTCGAACTGGCCATCTCGCCGCGCGCCCGCGGCTATCGCGGCATGACGCAGCGGGTGCCGGTCGGGCCGTGCGCTTTCATTTCGCCGTTCAATTTCCCCCTCAACCTGGCCGCCCACAAGATCGCGCCCGCCCTTGCGGCCGGTTGTTCGTTTGTCCTGAAGCCGGCGAGCCGCACCCCGGTTGGCGCGCTGCTCATCGGCGAGGTGCTGGCGGAGACCGACCTTCCCCAGGGCGCATTCTCCATCCTGCCAACGACACGCGACACAGCCGACCTGCTCGTCACCGACACGCGGATCAAGCTGCTCAGCTTCACCGGCTCGGCGGCGGTGGGATGGGACCTGAAGGCGCGGGCGGGAAAGAAGAAGGTTGTGCTCGAACTGGGCGGCAACGCGGCCTGCATCGTCGATCAGGACGCGGATCTGGATGACGCCGTGCGGCGGTTGGTCTTTGGCGCTTTCTATCAATCGGGCCAGAGCTGCATCAGCGTCCAGCGCATTCTGGGTCACGACGCCATCTACGCGGAGTTGCGCGAGCGGTTGGTGGCGGCGACAACCGCCCTGGTGGTCGGGGATCCGAGGGATGAGACGACGTTCATCGGGCCGCTGATCTCGGAGCGGGAAGCGGAACGGATCGAGCGCTGGATTGCATCGGCCCGCCAGGCGGGTGCGCGGGTGCTGTGCGGGGGCGACGGAACGGGGTGCTGTGCGAACCAACCCTGCTCGAGGCGGTGCCGCCGGACCAACCGCTCTGTGCGGCGGAGGCGTTTGGGCCGGTGGCAGTGCTCAGTTCGTTTCAGCGATTTGAAGAAGCGCTCGATCAGGTGAACGCCAGCCGCTACGGCCTGCAGGCGGGCGTGTTCACGCGCGATCTTCACCGGGCCCAGAAGGCGTGGGACGAACTCGAAGTCGGCGGCGTGATCATCGGCGACGTGCCCTCGTGGCGGGTGGATCACATGCCCTACGGCGGCGTGAAGGACAGCGGGCTGGGACGGGAGGGGATTCGGTATGCCATCGAGGAAATGACCGAACCCCGGTTGCTGGTGATCCGCTCCGTGTGAGCGACGGCGGCCGGCGGTGCGGGTGACGGCTCCGGAGCGAAGGCCCAAGTTCGTTAAGTATTAAATTAAGGGCTGACCCCTGGGGAAGGTCGGGCGAGGCTTGCTTTCACGGGCGGAGACCCGGAGCATGCCGCCATCGGCTGCCGTCGCGTATCACGGCACCGGGGTACCGACGGATCAGAACAACCCGATCATGGACTTCAGGTTTCAGCGTTCTTACCGGGGCCCCCTGCGGGCCGTCATTCTCGATTGGGCGGGGACCACCATGGACTACGGCTGCTATGCGCCCGCCGTCGTGTTCGTGAAGGTCTACGAACGCAAAGGGGTCCCCATCTCCGTGGCGGAGGCGCGCGTGCCCATGGGGGCGCACAAGAAGGTGCACATCCGCAAGATCGCCCAACTTCCCGCGGTCGCCGAACGCTGGGCCAGCCGGCACGGCCAACCTCCCACCGAGGCCGACGTCGAGGCGATGTTTCAGGATTTCATCCCGCTCCAACTCGCGTGTCTGGCTGACTACGCCGATCTGATCCCGGGCACGCTCGAGGCGGTGCGCGCCTTCCGCGAGCGCGGGTTGAAGATCGGTTCCACGACCGGTTACACCGGGGAAATGATGGCGCTCCTCCAAGCCGAGGCCAAACACCGGGGTTACGAGCCCGACGCCACCGTGTGTGCGACCGACGTGCCGGCGGGCCGGCCCGAGCCCTGGATGTGCCTGCAGAACGCGCAGCGCCTGGGCATTTATCCCATGGAGGCCATCGTGAAGGTGGGGGACACCTTGCCGGACATCGAGGAGGGCTTGAACGCCGGGATGTGGACCATCGGGCTTGCCAAGACGGGGAACGAGCTGGGGCTCAACGAGGCCGAGATCGCCAAGCTCGCACCAGACACCTTGAACGCCCGCCTGGCAACGGCCACCCAGCGAATGGCCCAGACCGGCGCGCACTACGTCGTCGACGGCATCGCGGATGTCCCGGCCATTCTGGACGACATCCAGTCGCGACTGGCCCGCGGGGAGCGTCCCTGACGCGGTCAGGGAGCAAGGCCGCCGGCTTCGACCTCGCCGAGGGCCGTGTCCAGGATCGCCAGCGCCTGGCTCATTTCGTCCCGCGTAATCGTGAGCGGGGGCGTTAGCGTGAGCAGGTTGCCCATCGTGACCTTGAAGCTCAGGCCGCGGCGCAGCGCCGCGTAGAGGACGCGCTCCGCCTCGTCGGTGGCGCGTTCGACCGTTGGGCCCCGGCGCCGGAGAAGTTCGACGCCCAGCAGCAGACCGAGCCCGCGGACCTCGCCCACCAGCGGATGGCGGCGACCCAGTTCCTCGAGTCGCGCCTTGGTCTCGAGGCCCAGATCGCGGGCGTGTTCGACCAGCCGTTCTTTTGCCAGGACGTCGAGTGTGGCGAGCCCGGCGGCACAAGCGACCGGGTTCTTCTCGTGGGTGTAGTGGCCCAGAGCGGTGTGGGCCGCCACGTTCAGCCCCGCGCGGGCCACGATCGCCGCCAGCGGAAAGACGCCGCCGCCGAGGCCCTTCCCCAACACGAGCATGTCCGGGACGATGCCGTAGTGTTCGCAGGCAAAGAGCCGTCCGGTTCGGCCGAGGCCGATCGGGATCTCATCGAGGATCAGCAGGGCGCCGTGCCGGTCGCAGGCCGCGCGGATGCGCTGCCAGTATTCCGGCGGGGGAATGTAAGGCGTGCAGCGAACCGTCTCGGCAATCACGGCCGCGACGTCGCCTTCTTTCTCGAGCACGTACTCGACGTAGTCCGCACAAGCCAGGTTGCAGGCGGTGCCGCAGCGGAACGGGCAGTGGCGGTGGTCGGGGGGAGGCACATGTTCGCAACCGGGCAGCAAGGGACCGATGCCCTGCCGAAACACCGCTTCGCCCCCAATCGAGATCGCATCCAGCGAGGCGCCGTGGAAGGCGTCCCACATCGAGAGGGTCTTGAAGCGGCCGGTGGCGATGCGGGCCAGCTTGAGGGCCATACCGATGGCGGCGGTGCCGCCCGGGGCGAACAGCACGCGGTTGAGGTCGCCGGGGGCGAGTTCGGCCAGGCGCCTGGCCAGGGCGATGGCGGGTTCGCAGGTGTAACGGCGGGGACAGAACGGGAGCCGGTCGAGCTGCGCCTTGATGGCCGCGAGGACCTTGGGGTGGCCGAACCCGACCTGGTGGACGTTGTTGCCGTGGAAGTCGAGGTAGCGACGGCCTTCGACGTCCTCGAGCCAGGCGCCTTCGGCTCGGGCGAGCGCGTTCAGGCAGGGCGTTGAGAGCGACTGGTGGAGGAACCAGCGGGCGTCCTCGGCGAGGAGTTCGCGGGTGGACGCGGCGAGGTGCTCGGCCTCGAAACGGCGGCGGTGGGGCGAGAGGTTGATATCGCCCTCGGAACGCAGGTTCGGTAGACCGCTCTGGCTGGAGGTGAGTGCAGGCATGAATCAAGGGCGTGAGACTCCCGCCCTGCGGGCCGGGCGTCAGCGGCCGGCGGGCTTGGTGAGCTGGAACGTGTCGAACAAGCGGCCTTCGAGGTCATAGGCCTTGAACTCGATGGTGCGGTCCTGGACGGCGGCGAAGCAGTAGTGGTGGCCGCGTTGGACGTGAACGGTGAACCAACTGCGCTGCGGCGCGGCCTGTTCGAGTCCACCACCGCCGCCGCCGCTGACGATGTACCGGACACCCTTCTCCTGGTTGATGGTCATCTGGAGGATGGGCCAGGTGCGTTCGTAGCTGTGGATATGGCCGGCGAAGGCAATGTCCACCCCGTGCTTCTCGTACAGCGGGACCAGGCGGCGCACATTGCTGTCGCCCCAGGTGTAGTCCCGACCCGGCTTGCCTTTCCACTGGTCGCCGTAGTCGTCCTCGTCCGAGCTGAAGCACGGGTGGTGATGGGCGGTGAACTTCCAGGTGGCGCGGGAGGCGGCGAGCGCCTGGTCGAGCCACCGATACTGCTCGCTGCCGGGGCCGCAGTCCTTGTTCGAGTCGATCATGAAGAACTGCGCATTGCCGTACGTGAAGGTGTAGAAGTACTCGGGGGCGGGGAGGCTGAAGTAATCGTAGTACCAGTGGGCGTTCTTCTCGTGGTTGCCGATCACCGGGAAGACCGGGACGTGGGCGAACAGCCGGGCGCAAGGCTCGAAGAGGTCGAAGACCCATTGGGACTTGGCAAAGCCGTCATCCACCACATCGCCCAGGTGCAGGAGGAAGTTCGGGCGCAGCCCGAAAAGGCCCTCGGCGCAACGACGGGTGACGTCCGGGTTGCGCTGCGTGTCGCCCAGAATGCCAAAGGCCCAGGCGGGTTCGGGACCGGGCGCGGTCTGGAACGAGGCGACCTCGCTGCGGGCGAGGTTCCCGGCGGCGTCCTCGCAGGTGACGCGGTAGAAGTAGCGGGTGAACGGCTTCAGATCCGCCAGCTTGACTTCGGAGATCAGCGCGGGGGTGCTGGTGGTGGCGCGGAGTGTGAGCGGCTGGCGTTCACCGTACTCGACCGTGAGCCGGGACGGCTGATCGGTTTCGGCGAGGACGGTCATGGTGTCGGGGGTACCGAACTGGAGGTAAGGCGCGACGACGAAGCGGAGGTCGCGGTTCACCGAGGAGCGGTAGGCAAGGAGTTTCTTGTTCTTGGCCGCCACGTCGGCGATCTCAGCCGGACTGAGCGCGCGGGCGTACACCTTGGCCTCGAAGAGGGCGCCGTCGAGAGGGTAGAGCTCGTTGTCGTCGGCGTACGCGGCGAGGGCGTAGCGGCCGCGCTCGGGATAGAGGATGTCGCCGGACTGGGCGGTGGATTCGCCGTCGGGTTGACCGTCCACGTAGAGGCGCATGGTGGCGCCGTCGTAGGTGGCGGCGACGTAATGCCAGCGGCCGGTTTCGATGGGGGTTTTGCCGCGGAGACGGGTGAGGTTGCCGTTGCCGTCATCGGCTCCGGTGGTGGACAGCATGAGGGTGAAGTTGCGGCGGTCGTAACCGAGCATCCAGCCTTTCTCGTAGTCACCGTTGTCCTGGACGAAGCCGAGGAGGCCACCGTCGGGGTGGGTTTCGTTCACCACGACCCAGGCAGTGACCGAGAACTCGCGGGCGGGCAACCCGGGGTTGGGCCGTGGCGCGGTCGGGCGCCACGAGGAGCCAGTCGGTGAAACCGTTGAACACGACGACCTGGGCGGGGCCGAGGGTGGCGAGGCGGGGTTCGCCTTGAATCTGGGCCTTGAACGTGTGCGTGAGGTCCGACCACGTTCCGTTCTCGAAGGCATGGACGCCCGTGGCAAAGTGGAGCAGCAACCGGTCTTCAATGCGGTCGGGATGCGCTTGGACGGGCGGCGGGGCGGTCTGCAGCAGAGCGATGAAGCCCAGGGCCAGGAGCGTGCGGGAGGGCGTGCTTCGCCCGGTCGGACGGAGGTGGGAGGCGTGGCATGGTTTCGGATCGTGTGTCGCGGTCGGGCCTGGCCGACGGAGTCGTTCCCCCGGCCAACCGTTCGCGAGGGTAGCGTAGCGGGCGAACGAGGCCAGGGCAACCGGGTGACATTCCGCTTGCATCCGGGGGCGGTTCGCCTGAAAAGCTCCGCGCACCGACCGCGGCACCATGCGTCAGTACCTCGATCTCCTCCGTCACGTCCTCGACCACGGCCAGTACAAGCCGGACCGAACGGGCACCGGCACGTACTCCGTGTTTGGGGCGCAGACGCGTTACGATTTGCGGGCGGGGTTCCCGGTCGTGACCACGAAGAAGCTCCACCTGAAGTCGATCATCTACGAGCTGCTCTGGTTCCTGCGGGGCGACACGAACGTGCGGTGGCTCCAGGAACACGGCGTTACCATCTGGGACGAGTGGGCGGATGCCGAGGGCAATTTGGGCCGGATCTACGGCGCGCAATGGTGCGACTGGCGGGCACCGGACGGACGCTCGATCCACCAGTTGGACCAGGTTATCGCGCGGATCCGTACGCAGCCGGACTGCCGGCGACTGATCGTCACGGCGTGGAATCCGGCCGAGGTGGACCAGATGGCGTTGCCGCCCTGCCACACCCTGTTCCAGTTCTATGTCAGCCACGGTCGCCTGAGCTGCCAGCTCTACCAGCGGAGCGCCGACCTTTTCCTGGGCGTGCCGTTCAACATCGCCAGCTATGCCCTGCTCACGCTCATGGTGGCGCAGGTGACGGACCTCCAACCGGGCGAGTTCATCCACACCTTCGGCGACTTGCACCTGTACGCGAACCACCTCGAGCAAGCGAAGCTGCAACTCAGTCGCGAACCACGTCCACTGCCCACGATGCGGCTGAACCCGGCGCGGAAGAACATCCACGAGTTCGTCTTCGCGGACTTCGAGATGGTGGGGTACGACCCGCACCCGGCGATCAAAGCGCCCATCGCCGTGTGAACGCCGCCGCCGCCCATCCGTCGGAGCCGCCCTTCTGGCTGCTCGACCCGCAGGTGGTCTTCCTGAACCACGGCTCCTTCGGCAGTTGTCCGCGGCCGGTGCTCGATTGCCAGCGCGCGTGGCGCGACCGCCTTGAGCGGGAGCCGATCCAGTTTTTCGTCCGTGACCTGGAGGGCTTGCTGGACGCGGCGCGGGCCTCGCTGGCCCGATTTGTGGGGGCTGACCCGGCGAATCTGGTCTTTGTTCCCAACGCCACCGCGGGTGTGAACACCGTGCTGCGCTCGCTCCGGTTTCGTCGCGGCGATGAGCTGCTGGTGACCGACCACGAGTACAACGCCTGTCGGAACGCCCTCGATTACGTGGCCGGGAGAGAACGGGCCCGAGTGGTGGTGGCGCCGGTGCCCTTTCCGCTCCATCACGCGGATGAGGTGCTCGAAGCCGTGCTGGCAGGGGTGACCGCACGCACGCGCCTCGCGCTGCTGGATCATGTGACGAGTCAGACGGGTCTGGTCCTGCCGATCGACCGGCTCGTGCGCGCTTTGGCGGATCGCGGCGTCGAGACGCTGGTGGACGGGGCGCACGCGCCGGGCATGGTGCCGCTGACCCTCGAAACGCTGGGGGCCGCCGCCTACACAGGCAACGCGCACAAGTGGCTTTGCGCTCCGAAAGGCGCGGCCTTCCTGTACGTGCGACCGGATTGGCAGCCGCGGGTGCGTCCGCTGATCATCAGCCACGGTGCCAACTCACCGCGGAAGGAGCGCTCGCGCTTCCTGCTCGAGTTCGGCTGGACGGGTACGGGCGACCCCTCGGCCGCGCTGAGTGTGCCGAAGGCGCTGGAGGTGATGGGCGGTCTGCTGCCAGACGGGTGGCCAGGGTTGATGGCACGGAACCGTCAGCTCGCCCTCGAAGCCCGGCGGATCCTGTGTCGGGCGATCGACCAACCCGCGCCGGCGCCCGCGGAGATGATCGGCGCGCTGGCGGCGCTGC
Source organism: Verrucomicrobiota bacterium (assembly GCA_027493615.1). Classification (GTDB taxonomy): domain Bacteria; phylum Verrucomicrobiota; class Verrucomicrobiia; order Limisphaerales; family J093; genus DSVZ01. Next base: position 81,229 of record JAOSKK010000005.1, on the reverse strand, counting down.
CTCTACCCGATGCTCCGGAGACGGCTGCGCCGAAGTCGCCGCTTTACCTCGATCCGTTGCAGGAGGCGTTGCGGGCCGGCGAAGGCATCGAGGTGCCGGTGATTCCCTGGCCGGCGCCCCCCGCGGCGGGTGTTGCGGATCTCGGCACAAGTGTACAACGAGCGTTCGCACTACGAGCGATTGGCGGCGGTTCTGCCGGACAAGCTCGCCCGCGGTTCTGGGGGCGTGACGTGCGCCTTGTTGCCCGTGAACGTGTTCAGGGGGCGAAGGGCCAAGGGCCAAGGGCGAAGTTCAAAGCTCAAGGGAAGCGTCCTGTTCCTGCCGCGCCTGCTCGGTAGCCATGAACCGGAAAGCGCCGGTCAACCCGACGCACTCCAGACGCTGCGCGCGGAACGGACGGGCCCTGCCCATCGCGAAGCGTATGGAGTGCGGGGGGTTCACCCCCGCTTTTCGTGCACGGTTCTTGGAAAGCTCCAGGGTTCAAGGTGGGCACCCCCCGGCCGGCGTCGACGCGCCAGGATCTTCAGCTCCCCCCAATCCCCTATGTTCGCAATCGGCGGAGAAACCCCCTGGGCCTGGCTCCTCCGCGAATTTCGAACATCGGGGATGGGGAGAGGGGCCTTTGGACGCCCCGCGATTCAGGCGGTGCTCAATCGGCGGGGCGATGGCTTCCAGCGCGGGGCGGAGAATGTAATTGTTGCTCCCCGGGTTTTCGGCTACCACAGCGGCCATCGAACCAAAGGCCCACTGTGAAAACCGGAATCCTCCTGCTGCTGATCGTCCTGTTGCTGCCGCTGTTTCTCGTCGCGGTGTTCGTGATCGCGCTCTACAACCGGCTGGTCACGCTGCGCAACCGTTTCAAGAATGCGTATGCCCAGATCGAGGTGCAGCTCAAGCGTCGGTACGATCTCATCCCGAACCTGGTCGAGACGGTCAAAGGCTATCTGAAGCACGAGCGGGAGACCCTGGAGCGCGTGATCACGGCACGCAACGCGGCGGCGAGCGCCAACCAGCGCGCGGCGGCCAACCCGGGTGACGCCGGGGCCATGCGCGAACTGGTGGCGGCGGAATCCTCGTTGGGGGGTGTGCTCGGCCGGCTGTTCGCGTTGGCCGAGGCGTATCCCGATCTCAAGGCCAATCAGAACATGCTCAGCCTCCAGGAAGAGCTCGCCTCGACCGAGAACAAGGTGGCGTTTGCCCGGCAGGCCTTCAACGACGCGGTGATGGTGTACAACACGGCGCGCGAGACCTTCCCGAGCAACCTCGTGGCCGGCACGTTCAACTTCACCGCCGCTGAGCTGTTCGTGGTCGAGAAGCCCGAGGAACGCGAGGCACCGAAGGTGTCGTTCACCTGAGCCGGGCGATGGACTTCTTCGACCGCCAGGATCGGGCCCGGCGCCGGACGAAGTTGCTGGTGTTCTACTTCGCGGTGGCGCTGGGTTTGACGGTGCTGGCGCTCAACCTCGTCTTCGCGCTGATCTTCCGCCTCAACTGGGACCGGCCCGACGACTGGCAGCGCCTCTGGGACGCCCGGCTGTTTGCGGGGGTTACCGCCGGCACCACCTTCGTCATCTTCCTGGGAAGCGTGGTGAAGATCCTCGAGCTGCGGCGGGGAGGATCGGCGGTGGCCGAGATGCTCGGGGGCACGCCGGTGCATCCCCACACGACGGACCTCGAAGAGCGCCGGCTTCTGAACGTGGTCGAGGAGATGGCCCTGGCTTCGGGCATTCCGGTTCCTCAAGTGTACCTGTTGCGCCAGGAGGGGGCATCAACGCGTTCGCCGCGGGGCTCGACACCCGTGACGCCGCGGTGGGCGTGACGCGAGGTTGCCTCCGGTTCCTGAATCGGGACGAACTGCAAGGCGTCATCGCCCACGAGTTCAGCCACATCCTGAACGGCGACATGCGGCTGAACCTGCGGTTGATCGGCATCATCAACGGCTTGCTGGTGCTCGCGATCGTGGGCCGGCAGTTGTTGCGGGTGCGTGGCGGGAGTTCGCGCGATGGCAAGGCGGCCAACGCGCTGCCGCTCATCGGTCTGGCGCTGATCATCCTGGGAGGCATCGGCGTGCTCTTCGGCCGGCTCATCAAGAGTGCGGTCTCCCGGCAGCGGGAGTTCCTGGCCGACGCCGCCGCCGTGCAGTTTACGCGGAACCCGTCGGGGCTGGCGGGGGCGCTGAAGAAGATTGGGGGACTGGTGGCGGGTTCGCGGCTGGAGAATCCCAAGGCGGAAGAGGCCAGCCACCTGTTCTTCGGCAACGGGCTTTCGGAATCGTGGCTCGCGTGGTTTTCGACGCATCCGCCACTCGCGGACCGCATCCGGCTGCTGGACCCGCAGTTCAATGGGGTGTTTCCCAAGGTCAGTCCGGCGAGTGTGGGCCCAGAGCCGGGCGGGCGGACCGACCGCGGGGGTGCGGCCGTCATTGGCAGGCTGGTTCCCGTGGCCGGAGCCGCGGCGCCACCCCAACTGCGAGGCCTCCCGCCGACCATTCCGGCGGCTCGTCTGGTGGCCCAAGTGGGGGCGCCCACGCCGGAGGACATCCAATACGCAGGCGCGCTGCTGGAACGTCTGCCCGCCGAGTTGGTCGCGGCGGCGCGGGAACCGCTCGGTGCCGCGGGACTGGTGTTGGCCCTGGTGTTGAGCCGGGACGAGGTGCAGCGGCAAGGCCAGCTCGACGCGATCGAGGCGCAGGTGCGGGCCGAGTACTTTGCGGGGCTGCCCGCCATCGCTGCAGCGGTGGAGGCGCTCGCTCCGCGGGATCGTCTCCCGCTGGTGTCCCTGGCGCTGCCGGCGTTGCGCGAGCTTTCGCCCTCGCAATACGAAGGCTTCGCGCGGCTGCTCGAAGAGTTGGTCGAGAGAGACCGGGAGATTGACCTGTTCGAGTACGCCCTGCTGCGGCTGGTGCGGCGCCACCTCGCGCCGCTGTTTGGAGCGGAACGCCCGGCGCGCGTGGTGCAGTACTACGCGCTCAACCCCCTGCTGCCCGACTGCGCCGTGTTGCTGTCGGCGCTTGCGCACCAGGGGCAGGACGAGGAACCCGCGGCAGCCCGGGCCTTTGCGGCGGGGGCGAGGCGACTCGATCCAGGGGAACGCGCCTCCGTCTGTTGCCGGCCGCCCAGTGTAACCTGGCGGAGATCGATGCCGCGCTGGACCGGTTGGCGCTGGCCGCTCCCGCCATCAAGCGACAGTTGCTCGATGGCTGCGCGCTGGCGGTGGCGGCGGACGGACAGGTCGAAGTGCGCGAAGCCGAACTGATCCGGGCAATCGCCGACTCGTTGGAGTGCCCACTGCCGCCGGGACTCGGCGCGGAAGCTTAGGCGGGCGGAAACCCTCGGCCGGCGTCGGGACCCGACAAAGCCCACAGCGGGCAACGCACGTGGCGGTCTGGCAGAACCTCGAGCCACTGCGGCGGGCTCCGGCGACAGGTGGACTCGACCCGGGGGCAGCGCGGATGGAAGCGGCAACCGGAGGGGAAGGCACCCGCCGGCGGGGCCTGGCCGGGAATGTTCGCGAGGCGTTCCGCCCCCGCCCCGAGACGTGGCACGGCGTTGAGGAGGGCGCGGGTGTAGGGATGGAGGGGATTCGCCAGAACCGCAGGCACGGGTCCTTCCTCGACAATCTGGCCGGCATACATGATCGCTACCCGTTCGGCGAACTCGGCCACAATACCCAGATGATGTGTGATCAGGAGGATGCTCATGCCCAAGCGGCGGCGCAGGTCGGTGAGGAGTTCGAGGATCTGGGCTTGAATGGTGACATCGAGGGCGGTGGTGGGTTCGTCCGCCACCAGCAACCGCGGTTGCGCGGCCAGGGCCATCGCGATCATCACGCGCTGCAGCATGCCGCCGGAGAGTTGGTGGGGATAGTCGCGCGCACGCCGGGCCGCCGCGGGGATGCCCGTGAGTTCGAGCAACCGCGTGACTTCGTCGCGGTGCGCCGCGGCCGGCCGGTGCAGTTCGAGCATCTCGCGGATCTGGTCGCCCACGCGGAGGACCGGGTTCAAGGCGGCGGCCGGTTCCTGGAAGATGTAGGCCACCACGCGGCCGCGGATGGCCCGCAGTTCCCGCTCGGGCAGATGGCGGATGGCCCGACCGGCCAGAAGAATTTCGCCGCCAACCCAGTGGGCCGGAGGCGAAGGCAGCAGGCGCGCGATGGACAACCCCGTGACCGACTTGCCTGAACCGCTCTCGCCGACCAGACACACCGTCTGGCCCTCGGCCACGCGCAGCGACACGCCGTCCACGGCACGCACGGCGGTGGGGCCGCTGCCGAATTCGACGGCCAGGTCAAGGATCTCGAGCAGGGCCATCGGCCGACCGGGGGTTCACGGGTAGAGGAGATACTTCTGGCGTCGCTGACGGAAGGCGTCCTCCCCGGCCTTCCAACCGGCGATGATCGTGGAGGCGGAGCCGCCGCGGGCAAGTGCCAGACGAGTGGCATCCGTGCCGTTGACCTTGTCGAACATGTTGAACGATTTGCCGCTCTTCGCAGCCTCCGCGTAGAGGTTGCGGTTGGCGAGCTTCCGTACGGCATCCAGCACATGAAAGTTGATGGCCAGCAGCGGGGCGGTGGCGCCGTGGGTCACCCGCACGCGGACGCCATTCAGCTTTTGATCCTTGAACGCGCCGCGGTTCGGCTGGAACGCGAACGGCACGAACGTCACGCCCTTGAGACCGCGCGCGTTGAGGTGTTCGGCCGCCCGACGCCCGTCCAGCCACGGGGCGCCGAAAACCTGGAAGGGGAGATCGGTGCCGAAGCCAATGCTCACGCCGCCGATCTCGCCGAGAACCCCGGTGGTGGGCAGGCACAGGGCAGCGTCCACGGTGCGCACGTTCGGGGAAGTGGGAACCCAAGGCAGGCCGGTGTCGGGCCAGGCCATCTGGCGGCGCCAGCCCTCGAGCGGCACGACAGTGAGCTGGCAGCGGTTGGTGATCCAGCGTTCGCCGTTGATCATGCGAGCGAGTTCACCGCAGGTCATGCCGTAGATAAGCGGGATTTCCCACTGGCCGATGAAGGACCGGAAGCGCGGGTCCAGCATCGGCCCTTCGACGCGTTGGCCGCCGAGGGGGTTCGGGCGGTCCAGCACCACGAACGGGATGCCGGCCGCCGCGCAGGCTTCCATCGCAAAACCCAGGGTGCTGATGTACGTGTACGGCCGGATGCCGGTGTCCTGGAGCTCATACACCATCACGTCCAAACCCTTGAGCATGGCGGGAGTCGGGCGGCGGGTCGGACCCGGGCCGTAGAGCGAGTACAAAGGAAGGCCGGTGGCTCGATGCGTGGTGTTCGTGAACTCCAGTCCGGCGGGTACGGTGCCGTCGAGCCCGTGTTCGGGGGCAAACAGCGCCACCAACTTCACGCCCGGCGCGGCCCGGAGCTTCTCGATGGTCGAACGTCCTGCGGCGTCACGGCCGGTCTGGTTGGTGATCAGGCCCACGCGTTTGCCGCGCAGGACGTCGTAATGGCGACTGGCCAGGACTTCGCTTCCCAACCGCACCGGAGCGCCGGTGGCCTCGAGCAGCGCGGCGGCGAGCAGCAGGCATCCGCCCCAAACCCAGGATTGCATGCGGTCAGACTACCCGGCGGCCGGGAAGCGGGGCGAGACGTTTTGCTGCGGGAGTTCTTCACACGATTTTTCCGCGCCTGCGGCGCGGAAAATGGAGGCGCAGGCGGTGTTTGTGGCGCGCGGCGGGTCAGGGTAACGTCGGGGCGTGGACGAGGTAGCGGTGTGGATGTGAAACGTCGAGTGATCCGGGGCTTTCTGCCCGTGGTTCTTGGGGGTCTCCTGCTGGGAGGCCTCGCCGTGGTGTACTGGCCGGGGTCGGGCCCACGGTACGCCGGTGAACCGGTGGGACACTGGCTCGCGTTGAGTGTCAACGCGGATCATCGCGAGCGGTTGCGCGCGGAAGCGGTGCTCGGCGGGATGGGTGCTGAAGTGGTGCCGGAACTGGCACGGGCGTTGCGGACCCGGGAATCGAGACTGACGTTGTGGCACCAGCGCGTCCGTCAATGGCTCGTGCCCGGTAGCCGACCGGCGCCCTCGACGGACGCCTTGGTTGCCGCTGCGGCGCGGCAGGTGGCGCGGTTGGGTTCGGCGGGTGTAGCTGCCGCACCAGCCCTGCGGCAAGCCGTGGGGAACGCACCAGAATCGGGGGTGGAGGCGGCGGCCGTGCTGGTCAGATTGGGTCCACCGGCGGTCCCCGTCGTCCTGGCGGCGTTACGCGAAGATCCGTTGCCGGTCCGGAACCGTCTGCTGACCGCGCTCGAAGGCGTGGAGGCCTCGAGATGGCCGGACGCGACGGTCACCGCCTTGGTCGATGGCCTTCTGCGGCTGCGGGAAGCGGATCCAGGCATCGAACGGCACCGACTTCTCACAGTGCTGGCGCGGTTGGGTGGGGGGGACCCGCGCGTGCCGGCGGTGCTGGCGGAGTGGGTCGAACGGGGAATGCCGAGGAACGCCTGGCGGCGGCGCGGGGGTTGGCTGCGCTCGGGCCACGGGCTTGCGAGAGTACCCACGCGCTCCGAATGATGCTGGCAGCAGACGCTCCCCGTGGAACGGCATGCGGCAGCAGTGGCGTGGTGGAGCGTCACGCGAGAGGCGGAGCCGGTGATGCCGGTGCTCATCGGGTTGTTGGGCGATCCCGAGGTGGGATGGCGTGCGGCGCACTTGTTGGGCCAACTCGGAGCGGCCGCTGCGCCGGCGGTGCCGGTGTTGCTCGAACTGCTGGAGACGGAGGCTACCCACCGGCCGTCGCGGACCCCAAGCATGACGGCGGTCGCTTTGGGCAAGATCGGGATGGAATCGCCAGAGCGGGTGGTGCCGGGCATTGTGCGCCTGCTCGGACACGCCCATACGGATGTCCGACAGAACGCCGCCGCGGCGGTCCAGGGTTTGGGCCCGGCGGCGGCTACGGCCGTACCGGCGCTGGTCGCCATGCTGCGGGCCGGGGATCCCGAGGAGCGGATGACCGCGGCCAACGCCTTGGCAGCACTGGGTCCGGCGGCGTTGGAGGCTGAAGTCGCCCTGGACGAGTTGGCCCGGGCCACTTCCGGCGACGTGCTGGTCGGCCATGTGGCTTCGTCCGCACGGGAAGCACTGCGCCGGATCCGGAATGTTGCGGTGACCCCATGACTGTGAGCACACCACCGGCTTCGTTGCCTGACGCGGGAGAGCGGACGTCCGCCCGCGGTCGGCCGCGCGGGTGGCGCTGGGCAGGGTGGGGGATGGCCGGAATCGTCCGGGTTGCTCGCATTGCTCGTCGTCGCGGCGTGGCTGTCGGAACCGCGAGAACCGGTGCAGGACGGCCGCGCGTTGTCGCTGTGGCTCGAGGAGTTGGTAAGCCCGTTTGGCGAGCGCCGGGATCCGGCGCGTCAGGCGGTGATGCGACTGGGAACGAACGCGGTTCCGTTTCTGATTCGGGCTCTGCAGACGCCCGACCCGGCGTTTGGGTCGGCGGCGACCGGCTCGCGGAAGTACCTGCCCCGGCAGCTTTGGGTCTGGGTGATGCGCTTGGCGCGGCCGCGGGCGGGGATTGACCGGCGCTGGCCGGCGGCGGTGGCCCTGGCCGCGCTGGGACCCGCGGCAGCTCCGGCCGTGCCGGCGTTGGGAAACGCGATTCACGATCGTGATCCCCGCGTGAGTGCGGCGGCGATCGAAGCTTTACGGATGGTGGGGCCGGGCGAATTGAAGGTTGTGGTTGAAGCCATGCGCACGAACGACGTCACCTTGCTCCACCACCTGGCTGCGGCCGTGGGGCGGGCAGGGCCGGCGGCGGCGGAGTGGGCACCGCAGTTGGTGGAGGTGTTGTTCGAGGTGTCCCCGGAGGACGCTTCCCGGTAACGCATGCCCTCAAGGGCTTGGGCGGGGCTGCCGTACCGCCGCTGGCCGAGCGGCTGCACAGCGACCAGGCCGAGATTCGTGAACTGGCCGTGCGCACGTTGCGGGCACTCATCGCGGACGACCGCGCCGCGCTGCAGGAGGTCGTCCGGATGAGCGGAAGTCCAGATCCAGTCGTGCGTCGCGGGACCTTGCGGGTGTTGGGGGCGGAAACGCTGTGGGAGCGCGGAGCGATCGCCGGGTTGACACGAGGATTGGCCGATGCCGACGTCGAAGTGCGCCGCGCCGCTCTGGCAGCGCTGCTGGAGGTGGCCCGGAGGACCGATCGGGCTACCAACGCCCTCGATTCCGTGCGGGCCTTGGCGGTCGCGGCGGGCGGATTGGAACAGGTCGAGGCCAAGGCCGTTCAGCGGGAGATCGAGGCGTGGCTCGACGTGGGGGATCGAACACCCTGAGGCCAAAAAGGTTGTGGGAAGCCGGAGATTCCCTGCTCGCAATTCCCGATGTTCGAAATCTGCGGAGGATTGAGGGGTGGGGATTTCTCCGCCGATTGCGAACATGGGGAATGGGGGCCCGCGTTTTGCGGTTGTCACCCGGCGGGGAAGGGAGGATAAGCCACGGCTCCCGGGGCGCTCCGGCGCGGCCGGGAACGTCATGAGGTTTCTGATGCTCAACTGGCGGGATCCGAAAAACCCGCTGGCCGGGGGTGCGGAACGCGTTACGGAAGGCTACCTGCGAGCCCTGCGTGAACGGGGGCACGAGGTGGTGTGGTTTGCCTTTGCGTTCCCCGAAGCGCCCGCGGAGGAGGAGTTGCAGGGCATCCGGATTGTACGAGCCGGGGGAAGGGGAGCGCGATCGTGGCGGCGCGACGCTGGGCCCGACAGCAGCCGCGGTTCGACCTGGTGATTGACCAGCACCACGGGTTGCCGTGGCTGGCGCCGTGGTGGTGCGGGACCCGCTGCCTCGCCTACATCCACGAGGTGTTGGGACCGATCTGGCGTTCGTTCTACCGGCCGCTCACGGCAACGTTCGGGGCCTGGCAGGAGCGACGAATGCTCTGGCTTTACCGAAACGTCCCTTTCTGGACCGCCTCAGCTTCGACCAAGATCCTGCTCGAGCAGATCGGGGTCCGGCGCGTGCATCTCATCCCCTATGGTGTGGATACCGTGGCCCTGCCCGAGCTGGATGCCAAGCCCCTCACGCCCCCGTTGCGCCTCGTGGTGGTGTCGCGGTTGGCGCCGAACAAGCGGATTGACCACGCCATCCGGGCCTACGCCCTGCTGCGCCAGCGCGGCGTCCCCGCCACGCTGATGGTGGTGGGAGGCGGAATCGCCGAAGGCGTGTTGCGACAGCTCGCCGCGGAGCTGGCGCCGGATCCACCGGTGGTCTTCACGGGGCCCTTGAGTGAGGCGGGCAAGGACGCGTGCCTGCGCGAGGCGCACGTGCTGATTCACACCTCGCTGCGCGAAGGCTGGGGACTGAACGTGATCGAAGCCAACGCCATGGGGACCCCCGCGGTGGTGTACCCGGTCGCCGGGCTCATCGAATCCACCCTCGACGATCAAACCGGCATCGTCGTGCCGGCCGAGACTCCAGACGCCGTGGCCGACGCGCTGGCGAAGTTGGCATCGGACCCGGACCGTTACCAGCGGTACCGCCGCGCGGCCTGGGAGCGGGCCCGCACTTTCCACTGGAGTCAGGTGCTCCCGGTGGCCTGCGACTTCCTCGAGTCCCAGGCGCAGGCCGCGAGCTCGTAGGCGAGGATCGCCAGGCAGGCCACAGCGGCGGTCTCGCACCGCAGCACATACGGGCCCAGCGTGATGGGGACGGCCCCGGCCGCGACGACGGCTTCGAGTTCCGCGGGCGTGAAGTCACCTTCCGGCCCAATCCAGACAGCGACATTGTCGGGGACACGACCGTGTTCGCGGAAGAACCCCTCCCACGGCTCGCGGGGATGTCGGGGCGACCCGGCCAAGGCCGCCACCAGCGTCAGGTCAAACCGCGGAACCCGGGCGAGGAATTCGCTCAAGGACCGGGGTGGGTCGATCACCGGCAGCCACGGCGTGCCGCATTGTTTGAGCGCCTCGATGGCAAGGTCCCGCCAGCGGGCCGCCTTGCGGGCGGCGTCGGCCTGATCGAGGTGCGGGATGCTGCGCTCGGTCAGGACCGGGATCAACCGGTGGGCGCCTAGTTCAGTGGCTTTCTGGACGACCCAATCCATGCTCCGCGGTTTGGCCACCGCCTGGATCAGGGTGATTTGGTGCGGTTGGCGCGGGAAGAACAGTCGTTCTTCCACGCCAAGGGTTACGCGGTGACGTCCGAGGGCCTTCACCACACAGCGATGCGAGTGACCCGCCCCGTCCAGTACCCACAACGGGTCGCCGACACGCACCCGGAGCACGTGCAGCGCGTGGTGGGCTTCGCTGCCGGAAAGCTCGAGCGCGGTCCCTTGACACGCCTCAGGCGGGAGGTAGCAACGGTGCATCAGGGCAGGAGACGGATCAACGGAACAGATCGCGGGCACGCTCCCAGAAGGTGCGGCTGCGAGGGTTGGTGTCGCCGTCGCATAGGGCCCCGAATTCCTCAAGCTTCGCCTTTTGCGGGCCGGTCAGCCGGGTGGGGACTTCGACGAGGACCCGTACCAACAGGTCGCCCGTGCCGTAGCCCTGGACGTTGCGCACGCCCTTGCCCTTGAGCCGAAACACGGTACCGGTCTGCGTGCCCGGTGGGATGCGGATGTTGGCCGAGCCGTCGAGGGTCGGGACTTCGAGTTCGGCGCCCAAGGCAGCCTGGACGAAACTGATCGGCATCTCGCACAACAGGTCGTCGCCGTCGCGATGGAAAATGTCGTGGGGTTGGACGTGCAGGACGACATAGAGGTCGCCGGGCGGGCCGCCCCGGACCCCGGCTTCCCCATTCCCGCTGGAGCGCAGCCGGGTCCCGTTCTCCACGCCGGCGGGGACGCGGATGGTGACGGTCGATTGCTTCTCGCGTTGGCCCGTGCCCTGGCATGCGCGGCAAGGACGTTCGATGATGCGCCCGGCGCCGCCGCACCGCGGGCAGGTCTGCCGCACCCGCATGAAGCCCCCGAGGACCTGCTCGACATTCCCGCGGCCACCGCAGGCGGGGCAGTTCTTCCGCCCCGACCCGGCCTCGGCGCCCGAGCCATGGCAGGTGTCGCAAGGGGCGGCCTTTTCGAGGACGATCTCGCGTTCGCAGCCCCGGGCGGCTTCCTCGAAAGTGATTTCAAGGTCGTAGCGGAGATCAGCCCCGCGTTGGGCGGCCCCTGGATCGCTCCGGGTTTGCCCTCCAAAGAACTCGTCGAAGATGCTCCCCCCCCACCGCCGCCGAAGACCTCACGGAAGATCTCGAAGGGATCGTGGAAACCGCCGAAGCCTCCCCGCCGCGGCCCGGCGCCCCTGCGCGGCTGCGCGGGTCGAAGGCCGCATGGCCGAAGCGATCGTAGGCCGCCCGCCGCTGGGGGGTCGCTCAGGACTTCGTAAGCCTGGCCCAGTTCCTTGAACTTCTCCTCCGCGGTCTTGTCCCCCGGGTTCTTGTCGGGGTGCAGCTTCACCGCCAGCTTGCGGTAGGCCTTCTTGATCGCCTCCTCGTCGGCATCCCGCGGGACGCCGAGGACTTCGTAGTAGTCGCGCTTGGCCATGGGGATGACGCGCGCTCAGACGGTCGGCGGACGGGCCACCACGACACTGGCCGGTCGCAGTAAGCGGCCCCGCAATCGGTAGCCCTTGCGGAGTTGGTGAAGGACATGACTCTCAGGAACTTCGGTGGATTCCAGTTGCGACACGGCCTCGTGGACGTTGGGATCGAACGGCTGACCCAGGGCGTTGATCTCCTCCAACCCGGCTTCGGTCAGGGCCTGCCGGAGTTGACCCTGGATCAGGGTCACCCCGCTGCGCAGTGATTCCACGGTGGTGGTTGGATCCGCCGCGGCCGCCAGTGCCATCTCGAAGTTGTCCAGCACGGGCAGCAGCTTGCCCAGGAGCGACTCGACGGCCGCCTGAGCGGCCTCGCCCTTCTCACGGGCGGCGCGTTTCCGGTAGTTGTCCAAGTCGGCCACGGCCCGGAGGTAACGGTCCCAGTTGGCCCCGGCTTGCGCGGCCTGGGCGCGGAGGGTCTCGAGTTGGTCCGCGGCGAGGGGGGGCGTCGGGGTGGCGTTGGTGACGGGCTCCGGCGCCGAAGGCTCGGCCTCGGTGAGGGGGGTGACGGCGTTCCCGGGTGCGGCCGTGTCCGATGCTAGTTCAGTCCTGCTTTCTTCCATGATTTTCGGCAATCGACTTTCAAAGCGCACGAGAGTACACAAGTTGGTTCCGCTGAGCAACTGGCGTGCGAGATGAGCGGGCATGATGCCGGGCGCCCGGACGCGGTTTTTCTGATTGCGCCTCTGTCACTGGGCGTTAGGTTCAGCGCACGAAACTGTCAAGTTATCGTCGGTTTTGCCGGTGTAGTTGAAAGTATCGCTGTTCGCGGAAGTGGGCGGGAGAGGGTGGAGGAGGCGGACCCTGGGCGGTGCGGGCCGTCGGGGAGAGCGTGTCTGTGTCCGGAAATAGACTGGCCCGGCTGGGCATTGCAGCCATTGCGGCGACGCAATGGGCCAGTGGATATTCGCCCGACCCGCTCGGCTTGCCGGGGGAAGATGGTCGCGACGGTCGCCCGAGCCTGGCGGGCTCTCCGTGGCCCACTCGCTACGTCAAGGCAGTCTTCACCACGAAGAACTGGCTGCCCGACAACGCCATCCGGGCCATCTTGCAGACCCGTGACGGTTACCTGTGGGTCGGCACCCGCAGTGGCTTGGCGCGTTTCGATGGCCGGGAGTTCCGCGTCCATCGCGATTTCCCGCACGAACCCTGCACGGCCTTGGCGGAAGATGGCCGCGGCCAACTCTGGGTGGGGACCGCCAGCGGCGGCTTGTTCCGCCTTTCTGCCCAGGGCGCGGCGCGTATCACCCAGGTGGACGGTCTGGCGGATGACCGCGTCCTCAGTCTTTGCGCGGCTCGCAACGGCGACCTCTGGGTGGGAACCGTGGGTGGTCTGAGCCGCCTGCACAACGGCCGCTGGGAGGTGGCGGCTTTGGCTGGGCCCGATCCGCATTCGGGTGCGGCTTTACAGCCTGCCATTCACGCCATTCACGAGGACGGCGCGGGCAAGCTCTGGCTCTCCCGGAGCCGGGGTGTCAGCCGGTTGTCACCGGAAGAAGGTCTGCACGATGAGTTCGTCGTGCCGTCGGGAACGCTGTCCCAACCGGCCTTGATCAGCGGCCAGCCGGGGGAGAGGTCTGGCTCTTGGCGGACTGGGGGCTTTCGGTCTGCGACGACGGGCGGGTTCAACCCCGCCCGGGCGGTCCCGAGATCCTCACGCACTCCAGCCAGGGCTTCCTCGTTGACCGCGCCGGAAACCGCTGGATGGGCGGGGACATCACGGGCCTTTACCGTGCCGATCCCGAAGGGCGCCTGGTCCGCTTCGGCATTGCCGAGGGATTATCCGATATCTGGATCACCTGCCTGCTCGAGGATCGGGAGGGCAACCTGTGGATCGGCACCGAGCGCGGTGGACTCAACCGGTGGACCCCCGCGCCTGTGCAGATGCTCAGCCTCGAGGAAGGTCTTCCGCACCCGAACGTCTGGACGGTCGCCGCCTGTCCCACCGATGCCCATCGGGTCTGGCTGGGCACAGAGGAGGGTTTGGCGGTCTGCGATGGGGGTGTGGTCCGGCCCGTGGCGTTGCCCAGGCCGCTCGGCAGCCCCAGCGTTCGCGCCTTGCACACCGACCGCATGGGGCGGTTGTGGATCGGCACGGGGATTCCCTCGAGTGTCTGGCCGGGGGCCAGCTCATAACTCACCGCTGGCAGGCCGAACGCGCCGCGAACAAGGTTCGCGTGATCCTCTCCGATCAGGAGGGCAACGTCTGGGTGGGACGCGAGTCCGGGTTGATGCTTTGGCGGGACGATCAGTGGCACCAGTTCGGACCGAGCCAGGGTCTGCCGCACAGCGATGTGCGGGTGCTCCGCGAAGACCGCGATGGCTGGCTTTGGGCCGGCACCTTCGGCGGTGGCTTGGCGCGCCTCCGGCTGATCCGACCTCCGTCCGTGCCCGGCTCTGCCTCCCCGGGCCGTGACGCCCCGCAAATCGAGGTCCAGAAGATCGGATTGCCGGTGGGCCGTGGAACCGACTTCGTCTGGGCGCTGCATATCGACGCAAACGGGGTGCTGTGGGCCGGGACCCGGGGCGGCTTGCTGCGGCTGGTTCAGCGCCGCCCAATCCCGGCCTCACCGGCGGCCGCTTCCGGCGGGTCGGTGCCCGAGTTCGAGGCGCGCTTGTTCACCGCCGAGGACGGGCTTTTGACGAGGTCATCAACGAGGTGATTGAAGATGATTCGGGCCGGCTTTGGTTTGGTGCGGATCGCGGGATTTTTTCCGTGGCAAAGACCGACTTCGACGCGCGGCTCAGCGGCCAGATCGATCGGCTGCAGTGCAAGATCTACGATGTGGACGATGGGCTGATCATCAGCGAGACCAACGGCCAGAAGAGCCAGCCGGCCGCTTGCCGCACCCCCCGATGGTCGTCTCTGGTTTCCCACCCCGCGGGGTGTTGCGGTCATCGACCCGGCGGCCGTCGAGGAGTCCCCCCGCCGGTGCCCGTGATCCACCGGCTGGTCCTGAACGGCAAGGTCGCCTTCGATGACCAGGCGTGGCCCTTGTCCAGCTTCCGCGACGCCCCCAGCGGGTCCAACCTGCGCGTTGACCTCAGGGTCTCCCCGGCCAGTCATCGCAGCCTCGAAGTCGCCTACGGCGCCGTGGCTCTCCAGGGCAAGGAACGCTTGCGCTTCCGCTACCGCCTCGAGGGTGTGGACCCGGACTGGGTGGACGCCGGCGACCGGGAAACCGTGAACTACGAGAATCTCCGGCCCGGCCATTACCGCTTCTCTGTGCGCACCGTCCGGTGGTTCGGTGGGGCCGCCTCTCCGGTCACGACGCTGGGCGTCGCCTTCGAGCCTTCCCTGGGCGAGACGCGGTGGTTTCAGATGCTGGTGGCCGGGTTGGCGTGCGCGGGCGGCTTCGCGATGTGGCGGGGGCGGCTTCGGCAGCGGGACCGCTCGCACCAGTTTCAACGCCAGACCGATTTGATACGCCAGCGCGAGTGGATCGCGCAGGATCTCCATGACGCCCTCGGATCGAGCCTCACCCGCCTCCGCGCGATGAGCCATCACCTCCGCGCGCATGTGCACGAGGGCCCGGCCCGCGAAGGACTCGATCGCCTCTCGACCGAGGTCGACCACCTTCTTGGCCGGATGCGCGTCTTTCTGGACGGTACCGACGGCCAGGATCGGGTCCTGGGTGATCTGTTGGCGGAGATTCGTGAGCATGCCGCCACGGTGCTCGACGAGGCCGGGTTGTTGGCTTGCTGGGACTTTCCAACCCATCCCGAGAACCTGCTCCTGGACGCCCGGGCTTGTCGTGCCGCCGTTCTCGTCATGTGGGAGGCGCTCGCCAACGTGGTGCGCCATGCCCACGCCAGCGAGGTGCGCGTCGCCGCCCGCGTGCTTGCCCGCCGTGGAGATCCTTCGACATGGCTCGAACTCGCCGTCGTCGACAATGGCTGCGGCCTGCCTGCTCGCGACCCGGCGGACGCCCTGCAGACTCCGCAAGAGACTCGAGGCAAACGACGTGGCATCGAAGGTATGCGCTCGCGTATCCACGCCTTCGGCGGCGAGTTCAAGCTGCTTTCGAGCCCCGGCAAGGGCACCAGCATCGTCTTTCGGCTGCCCATCTTGAGGCGGCTTTCTTGAGCCGGATCGCGGGCGCACGAGTCCGTTCCCAATCCCGCTCGCAATCCCACCCGCAGCGCGACTGATCATTGGCTTAAGTCTTGCTACATTAGGGTGATGTGATCACAACCGACTTGTCTACAAATAGTTACGTGGACTGTGTACCCCGTGGCGTTGTCATCCAACCGGGTTGGGTTGGCGACCGTCGTCCCCGCGCCCCGTCCGTATGCCAGATCCCACTGTATGTAGAAGGTATGACTTTACTGGAACCTTTACGCATGGTTACCTATCCCGACAGTTTTGGAGTTCGGAAACCTTGGAGACATGAAGGAAGTCACCACCGACAGCCCAAGCGACCGCCCGACGACTCGTCTCGTACGGATTGCGGTGGTCGAGGACGATCCCCGCCAACACGAGGAGATCGTCGGTCTCATCCGCTCGGACTCCCGGTTCGAGCTTGTTGGTAATTACTTCTGCGGCGAAGCCGCCCTCGAGGCCCTGCCCACAGTGGCGCCGGATGTCGCCCTCGTCGATTTGGGGCTCCCCCGCCTCAGCGGGCACGACCTCATCAGCGAGCTCAAGCCCCGAATGGGCACCACCCAGTTCTTGGTCCTCACCGCCTTCGCCAACCCCGAAGCGGTCTTCAGCGCGCTTCAGGCGGGTGCCACTGGTTATCTGCTGAAAAGTGAGCCGTTGGAAAAGATTACCCAGGCGGCCATCGACATCACCCGCGGCGAGGCACCCATGTCCGGTGCCATCGCCCGCCGCGTCATGGCCCATTTCGAGGCGCATCCCGTTCACAGCTCCGATCTCGGATCGCTCTCGCGTCGCGAGACCGAGATCCTGAAGTTGCTGGCGCAAGGGCATTTGTACAAGGAGATCGCCACCTCAACCGGCCTGGGACTGGGTACCGTGCGGACGTACATCCGGCGCATCTACGAAAAGCTCCACGTCCACAACCGCACCGAGGCCATTAACAAGCTGCCGCGCTCGCACTACTCGAACCCATCGGCGGGTCCTCCGCCACCGCCAGCCAGCCGACCCCGCTCGTTCCTCGGCAAGCTCTTGGGCCGCACAAAGCACGAAGGAACTCAACCCGCCGGAGGGATCGCGTGAAACCTCCTTCCCTGACGCTCGGACGGAAGCACCCGTGCCGGCTATCGCCCAATCGCATCAGGCGCCGCGCTGGAAGCGAATTCTGGACCGCGCGCTCATCATCCTGACCTTGCCGTTCGTGGCGCCGCTCATGGCGTTCCTGGCCGCCCTGATCAAGCTCGTCTCGCCCGGTCCCGTTTTCTTTCGTCAGGAGCGGGTTGGCTTGGACCTGAAGCCGTTCATCTGTCTGAAGTTTCGTTCCATGCACGTCAACGCGGATGACCGGGTGCATCGGGAGCACATGCGGCTGTTGAGGGCCAAAGGCTGCGCCCAGAAGAAGCTGGATGCCGGACGCGACCCCCGTCTCATTCGCTGGGGCCCCTTGCTGCGGGCGACCGGACTCGATGAACTCCCCAACTCTGGAACGTCTGGCGCGGCGAGATGAGCTGGGTGGGTCCGCGCCCCCTGCATCCCTTCCGAACTGGAGCATTACTCGGTGGTGCAGCGCGAACGTTTCAACGCGCTGCCCGGCCTCACCGGGCTCTGGCAGGTCAAAGGCAAGAACCGGACCAGCTTCGACCAAATGGTCGATCTGGACATCGATTACGTCCGGCGCCAGTCCCTGCTCCTCGATTTTTCCATCGTGTTGCGGACCCCGTTCGTCATGCTCGGGCAAATGCTCGAGGGGTTGAAGGGACAGCGGGACGGGGCATCCGGCGACTCGAAGGAGAAAGGCGTCAGCGATACACAATCGTTGGTGCCCGCCGTGTCGGACGCTGCAGTATCACCTCTGTTATCACCAAGGACGTATGAATCAACCCGTTAACGTCGGAGTGGTTGGGTGCGGTTACTGGGGGCCCAACCTGATCCGCAACCTCCGAGCCTTACCCGATTGCCGGCTCAAGCTCGTCTGTGACCGCGACGAACAGCGACTGCGGCACATCAAGTCCCTCTACCCCGAGGTCGAGGCCACCACCCGCTTCGAGCAACTGCTGGAAAGCAAGCAACTCGACGCCATCGTCATCGCCACGCCCGTCGGTACCCACCACCGGCTCGCGTTGGCCGCGCTCCAAGCCGGCAAGCATGTCTTTGTCGAGAAACCCCTCGCCCGATCCGTCGCCGAGTGCCAGGACCTGATCGCCGAAAGCGACAAACGCGGCTTGACCCTCATGGTCGGTCACACCTTCCTCTATTCGTCCCCCGTCCGGCGCATCAAGGAGATCGTCGAGCAGGGCGACATCGGCGACATCCGCTACATCGCGTCGCGCCGCCTGAACCTGGGCCTGTACCAGAAGGACATCAATGTGACGTGGGACCTCGCGCCGCACGACATCTCGATCATCCTCTACATCCTCGAGGAGACACCGCTCAGCGTGAACTGCCGCGGCAGTGCCCACGTCACGCCGGGTATCGAGGACGTCACCTCCCTTTGCCTGCAGTTCCGCAAGGAACGCTCCGCCATGATCCAGAGTAGTTGGCTCGACCCGCGCAAGGTCCGCGAAATGACCATCGTCGGCAGCCGCCGCATGATCGTTTACGACGACCTCGCCAGCCTCGAGAAAATCCGGATCTTCGACACCCGCGTCGAGCGCCCGCCGCACTACGATACGTTCGCCGAGTTCCATTACTCGTACCATTACGGCGACGTCTACTCGCCCTACCTCAAACAGGAAGAGCCGCTCAAGGTCGAATGCCAGCATTTCCTGGACTGCATCCGGACGGGCAACCGCCCGCTGTCCGACGGGCGCCAGGCCCTTGAGATGGTTCGTATCCTCGAAGCTTCGAGCCGGTCGCTGAAGGAACAGGGGGCGCCAGTTACCTTCGACCCTGCTCCCGCGCCACAGGTCGTTTCCGGCAACGGTCACAACGGCCGGAATGGCAATGGCCACCGCAAGGTGGTCGTCGCCAACGGCAAGGCCGCCTCGGCCAACGGAAAGGCTGGCGCGCGCAACGGCAAGTCCGGCCTGGCCAACGGCAAGGTCCGGCCCGTGTTCACCACGACCCCGTAGGCTGACGACATCGGATCCGCGTCAAGGAGGACCTATGGAGCAGAACGCTCATCCGTTTCGCTTGATCGCGCCCGACGTGAAGTTGGGGCGCAACGTCCGCATCTTCGGGTTTACCAACCTGTACGGATGCGAGGTGGGGGACGAATCCAAGATCGGCACGTTTGTCGAGGTCCAGAAGGGCGCCCGGATCGGCCGGCGCTGCAAGATCTCAAGCCACACGTTCATCTGCGAAGGAGTGACCATCGAGGACGAAGTCTTCGTCGGGCACAATGTGACGTTCATCAACGACCTTTACCCACGCGCCACGGCCGGCAACGGCCAACTGCAAACCGAGGCGGACTGGGAATGCCGCCCCACGCTGGTCAAACGCGGAGCCTCCATCGGCTCCGGCACCACCCTGCTGTGTGGCGTGACCATTGGCGAGTTTGCGTTGGTCGGTGCCGGCAGTGTCGTGACCCGGGACGTCCCGGCTTACACCGTGGTGGCCGGCAACCCGGCCCGGGTGTTGCGCCGGATCGAGCCCGGCGCCGGTGGCGGGAAACCGTTGCCCGTGAATGGTCGTGTTGTTCCCCTCGTTGCCTGACGGTTCAGTGCTGGTTCGTTCTTGTGTTCCTGGTCGTTTAACCCTTTGTCATCATGAATGTTCCCTTTTTGGATCTGCGTCTGCACCATGCCCCTTTGCGCGGCGAGTTGACCGAGGCTTTCGAAGCTGTTGTCGACGCAAGCGCCTTCGCCGGGGGCCCCTTCGTCAGCCGGTTTGAGCAGGAGTTCGCCGCGTACTGCGGCGCCCGCCACGGCGTCGCCGTGGGCACCGGCACCGATGCCCTCTGGCTGGCGTTGCTCGCCTTGGGCGTGGGCCCGGGTGACGAGGTCATCACCACCCCCATGACCTTCATGGCCACCGTCGAGGCCATCACCTACACCGGGGCCAAACCCGTGTTCGTCGACATCGACAAGTCCACGTACACGATGGACCCGCTCGAGCTCGAGATCGCCGTCAACCGGCGCACGCGCGCCATCATCCCGGTCCATCTCTACGGCCAGACGGCTGACATGGACCCGATCCTCAAGATTGCCCGCCGCCACGGGATCTGGGTGGTCGAAGACGCCTGCCAGGCCCATGGTGCGACCTACCACACCAAGCGCGCGGGGTCCCTCGGCGATATCGGTTGCTTCAGCTTCTATCCCGGCAAGAACCTCGGTGCCTTCGGCGAAGGGGGCGCGGTCGTGACCGACAACGAGGAACTGGCCCGCAAGATCCAGATGCTGCGCGATCACGGCCAGGCCCGGAAATACTACCACGACGTCGTCGGTTGGAACGCGCGCATGGACGGCATCCAGGGCGCCGTCCTCGAGATCAAGCTCAAGCACCTCGAGGCCTACAACCGGGCGCGCCGCCAGCACGCCGAGCATTATCGTTCGCTCCTGAACGGGGTGCCCGACCTCATCCTGCCGCGCGAACGTCCCGACAGCCGCCATGTCTACCACCTGTTTGTCGTCCGGGTGCCGGATCGCGACCGGATCCTGAAGGAAATGGCCGAGTGCGGTGTCGCCTGCGGCATCCATTACCCGATCCCCGTGCATCTCCAGGCGGCGTATCGCTCGTTGGGACTCGAACGCGGCGCCTTCCCGGTGACCGAGCAGTGTGCCGATGAAGTGCTGTCGCTGCCGATGTTCCCCGAGCTGACCGGGAGCCAGATCGAGACGGTGGCCCGCGAATTGAAGAAGTGCCTGGCGGCCCGTTCCCGGGTGATGGTTCCTGCGGCTGAATCCCGCGTGGCGCGAACGGAATTGGCGCTCAAACCCCTGTCTCTGACCGCAACCGTTCTTAGGGAATCCACCGATGGACACCGGGTGCATGTGTCATCACAATCCCCACGACTGTAGCAGCCGACGTGAGGAGGCTCACGCCATGAGGACCGATCTATACTTCACTCTTGTCCCCGTAGGAGTCGAGGTCACGAGACTCACCCTCATCAACCCGCCCCCGTTCTCCCCCGCGGCATGACCGTCAACGCCACAGCATCCGCTACCTCGCCCCGACCCGACTGGCCGACTCTGACCGGCTATTCGGACGGCGTTGTCGCTCGCTGTGGTCCGAGCACCCTCACACGGCGACAAGAACCCAGCCCGACCGGCCGTAGCTGCGAGGTCAGGACCGCTTTCCCCGATCCATCTGGTGCAGGTGTCCCGCCTGCTCCCACCGAGCTCTCCTCCACCCCGCGAGTCTCCGAGGTCGACATTTCCTCGCCCGAGCTCCAGCCTGCTCCACCCGCTTTTCGCATCATCAACCCACGCACCGACCTGCGCTGGGACACCTGGCTCGAGGCCTTTCCCGACGCCACCGTCTTCCACACCGCCGCCTGGGCCGCGGTCCTCGAAGACACCTACGGGTTCAAACCCGTCCACCTCGCCTTCGGCGATCCCGACGCCCCGACCGCGCTCCTGCCGGTCATGGAATGTTCGAGCCTCCTCACCGGCCGCCGTGGCGTTTCGCTCCCCTTCACAGATCACGTCGCACCGCTCATTCGAGACCGCGGGACCACGGGACCACGGACCACAGACCGCGGGACAGACGTAAAGAGCGAAGGCCGAAAGCCGAAGGCTGAAGGCCGAGGCACCTCCGACCTCGAACTCCGAACTCCGAACTTCCCCCTTCGCCCTTCCCCTTCGCCCTTCCCCTTCGGCCCTCCTCGCCATCGCTCGCACCCGCCGCTGGCGGACCGTCGAATGTCGTGGCGGCACCGAAGCCTTCTGGCCTTCGGCCCCGGCTTCGCTCCGTTTCTACCGGCACACGCTTGATCTGATTCCGGACGAACGGGTTCTATGCGCACGTCTCGACAGCGCCGTCCGGCGTGCCATTCGCAAGGCCGAGCGCGCGGGGCTTGAAGTGCGCCGGGAACAATCGCGTGAAGCCGTCGAGATCTATTACGACCTCCACTGCCGGACCCGGAAGAAGCACGGGCTGCCTCCGCAGCCGATCTCGTTCTTCCACAACCTCCACCGCCACCTCATCGAACGCGATCTGGGCGAGATCTTCCTGGCCTACCACCAGGGCCGACCTGTCGCCGGCGCTGTTTTTCTTCGAAGTTTCCGACAGGCACTGTATAAATTCGGTGCGTCTGATGAAGCGAACCTCGAACTGCGCGCCAACAACTTGGTGCTTTGGACCGCGATCCGGCATTACGCCGAGCGCGGCTTCCAGACGCTCGACCTTGGTCGCACGTCCCTCGACCAGTCCGGACTGCGCCGCTACAAGCTCGGCTGGGGCGCAACCGAGACCACGATCGCGTACGTCAACTACGACCTGCGTCACGACCAGTTCCTCGTTGGCCGGGATCGGAGCACCGGTTGGCACACGGCCCTGTTCCGCCGTCTGCCCATCCCCGTCCTGCGCTGGCTCGGCGCCTGCCTTTACCCCCATCTGACGTGACGCACCCATTTCCATCCTCGTTCTGGTCCAGGCTTCCCGCCCGCCACCGCCCTCGTTGTGGTGCGGGCTTCCAGCCTGCACTCGCCCCACTGTGGTGCGCGCCTCCAACCTCCTCTCGCCCAATTGTGGTGCGGGCTTCCAGCCTGCACCCCCGGTTCACGGCTGCCTCCCATGAATAATCCCGCCGAAGCCAGACCGGTCCCCGTCCGCCCGCCCGAATCGCCGCCGCCTGGGATCAAGCTGGGCGACATCTACTACATCCTTTTCCGGCACAAGTGGAAGATCGTCCTCTCGGCCCTCCTCGGCGTCTGTGCTGCCGCCGGGATCTGGGTGTTTCACGGAGGCAGCTACCAGTCCGAGGCCAAGCTCCTCGTCCGTTACGTCCGTGACTCCAAAGCCTTCGACGCCAGTCTCGGTGCCCAGGGGGACGTCAAGTCTCCCGATGCCCGGGGAGAGAACATCATCAACTCCGAGCTCGAGATCATCACCAGCCGCGACCTCGCGGTCGAGGTGGCCGATCTGGTTGGTCCCGAGCGCATCCTCGCCAGGCTTGGCGGCGGCACCAACCGCTTCGCGGCTGCGGGCGCGATCCTTCGCGGCATCGAACTCGACGTCCCACGCCGGAGCAGCGTTATCCGTGTCGTGTTTAACCATCCCGACCCCGAGATTGCACAACCTGTCCTCCGTCAACTGGTCAAGAGCTACCTCCAAAAGCATGCCGAGGTGCATCGCGCCGTCGGGGTTTTCGACGATTTCCTCACCCGGCAGACCGACTCGATGCGCTCGCGTTTGACCCAGACCGAGCAGGAACTCCAGAAGCTCAAGCTCGGTGCCAACGTTGCTTCGGTCGAGGAATCCAAGCGCCTCATCGGTGAGCAGGTGGCCAAGATCCGCCAGGAACTCATGACTGCCGAGGCCCAGTTGGCCGAGCGCCGCACGATCCTCGGACAGCTCCAGCCGTCGACCGCCGCCACCTCCACGACCGTCAGCAACGCCGAACCCGCTGTCGTCGAACAGCCCCTCGACCCCGACAAGGAACGTCATTACCGTGCCGTTCTCACCCAACTCGAAGGGCTGCGGACGCGTGAATGGGAAGCGCGCCTCCAATTCACCCCGGAGAGCCGGGAAGTCCGGCAAATCCAGGATTTGATCGCCAGTGCTGACCAGTCCAAGAAGCAGCTCGAGATGGCCGAGCCGCGCCTGCTGCGATTGGCGTTCCAGCCCGCCACGCCCAGCGCCTCGGGACCCGGTCGTTTCGAGTCTGCGGACTTGGCGGCCCAAGAGACCGAGGTGCTGGCCATCGAGTCGCGCATCAAAGTGCTCAAGGACTATCAGGAGCGTGCGCGGGCCGAGCTGGCCGCCATCAACGACGTGGAGCAACGCATTCGTGACCTCGAACGTCGACGCCAACAGGAAGAGCGGGCTTTCCTCCTGTACAGCAGCAGCCTCGAGCAGGCGCGGGTGGACGAGTCTCTGGGCGCGAGTTCCCTCGCCAATATCAACGTCCTGCAGGACGCCACCCCGGCTTCCATGAATCAGGACAAGACCCGCAAAGCAGCCATGGCCGCCCTCGGCATCGGCCTCGCCGGTGGACTCTCCCTCGCTTTCCTCCTCGAATTCGGCCTCAACTCCCGCATCAAACGCTCCGTCGACATCGAGCAGAAGCTTCGCCTGCCGCTCTTCCTCTTGATCCCCGACATCGCCCGCAACGGCCATGCCAAAGCCCAGCGCGAACAACGTCGGCTCAAGACCACCCCAAGAAAGGCCCTTGCCGATGCCAGCACCGCTCCTTCCCCTTCCGGCAACGGCGAAGCCACCGCCGATCCTTCCTCCTCCAAGCTCCCGGCACCGCTCGAAGATCCGCTGCGCACGTACTACGAAGCCTTGCGCGACCGCCTGATCATGTACTTCGAGTTCAAGGAACTGCATCACAAGCCGAAGTTGGTTGGTGTTACGGGCACGCACCACGGCGCCGGTGTCTCGCGTGTTGCCGCCGGCCTTGCGGAGTCCCTTTCCGAAACCGGCGACGGCAACGTGTTGCTCGTGGACATGAACCCGCAGCACGGCCCTTCGGTGTATCCGTTCCACAAAGGCAAAGCGGGCTGTGGCCTGACCGAGGCCCTCGAACAGGAACAGCGCGAGCCGGCGCAGGTCCAGGACAACCTCTATGTCGTCTCGCTCAATGACACCCAGGGCAATCGGGTGGGGATTGTCCCGAAGAAGTTCGCCAGCCTCATGCCCAAGATGAAGGCCAGCGACTACGACTACATCATCTTCGACATGCCACCCGTCAGCCAGACCAGCGTGACCTCCAAGGTCGCGGGTTTGCTCGACATGACCTTTCTGGTGGTTGAATCCGAGCGAACCAACACGGAGCAGGCGAAGCGTTGTGCCGCTTTGCTGGCCGAGTCCCGGGCCAATGTGGCTGCGGTGATGAACCGTCACCACGACTACCTGCCCGAACGCCTCCGGACCGATATATGATGTTGCTCTCCCTCGATCCGCGCACCGCCGTTGTCGCGAAGCGTATGGAATGCGTCGCGCTTCAGCGCCGCTTTGCGTTGAGCTGGGCGAGTCTCGTCACCTCGCCTCCTACCACGACCGCCCGTAGGAGCCGACGTCAGGAGGCTCAGCCTGGCGCGAGTCTCGTCACCTCGTCTCCTACCCAATCCGCCCGTAGGAGCCGACGTCAGGAGGCTCTGCCTGGCGCGAGTCTCGTCACCTCGTCGCCTACCACGACCGCCCGTAGGCGCCGACGTCAGGAGGCTCTGCCTGACAGGAACGAACCTCTCAAGGGGTCGTTCCCGCTGACGACAGTATCATTGTAGCTATTTCGCCCGTAAGGGCGTTCGCGGACTCAGTTCCGTGAACCCAACGGCCCGAACGAGATCGGTCCGCCATCAGTCGCAGCCCTCTGCGAATTGACGGGGACGAAGTCTGCCCGTGGGAAGCAGAGGAGGAGAAGGACCAGGGACCAAAGACCAGCGACCAGGGACAAGAGACTACGGATGAGGGATTATACGAAGATTGAGGCTTGGCGGTTGGCGGATGACCTGACGGTGGCAATCTACGAAGCCACCCGGTCGTTCCCGCGGGAGGAACGTTACGGCCTCACCAGCCAACTACGGCGCGCAGCCTCCTCCGTTCCCGCCAACATCGCCGAGGGTTCCGCCCGCGAAACCAAGCGGGATTACCTCCACTTTCTCTACATCGCGCGCGGTTCGTTGGCGGAGACTCGCTACTTCACACACCTCGCCACCCGTTTGGGCTATCTCACCGCGCCTGAGAGCGAACGCGTGGAGGGTCAGACGAGCACCGCCTTCGCTTGCCTGCATGGTTTGATCAGGGCAGTCGAAAGCGAAGCCGGCAAACTCAGTAAGACCCTCGCTTCCCTTAGCAGCGCCATGATGCTTTTCCTTGCTCGCATGTTCCCCGCCGCCTAGTCCTTGGTCCTTGGTCCCTGGTCCCTGGTCCACCTACTCCCTCCCCGTGTCCCCTTCCTCCGAACCCCGTCGCTACACCTACGACGAATGGGTCGCCGAGTTCCCGGAGACCAACCAACCCAGCGAACTCCACGACGGCGAGGTCGTTATGTCACCTGCACCTTCGTTTTGGCACCAGGAGATCGTGTTTCGCTTCCAGCGCGCCCTGCATGACTGGGTCGCAGCTCGCCGCTTGGGAAAGGTGATTGGGTCGCCCATCGACATGGTCCTGTCGCCACATCGCACCGTCCAACCCGACGTCGCCTTCATCGCGAACGAGAGATTGTCGATCGTCAAGCGGGCCATCCGCGGTCCGGCCGACTTGGTCGCCGAAGTCGTCTCCCTCAGTAGCCGCGAGAAGGACCGCATCGAAAAGCGCGATCTCTACGAGCAGTACGGCATCCGCGAATACTGGATTCTCGATCCCGAGGCCCAGACCATCGACGTCCTCCATCTCGAAGCCTCGACCTACGTCCTCGTCACGCGCGCCCGTCCGGGCCAGACCGCCGAATCCCGCCTCCTCCCCGGCTTCCGGGGTGGCGGTCGACGAAGTGCTCGCGGAAGGTGTAGAGGACCACGGGACCACGGACTGAGGGACCAAGGACCAAGGACCGTCGGACAATTGACCGGAATACTGATCCCCTCATCCCAATTCCCGATGTTCGTAATCTGCGGAGGAACCAGAAGGGGTAATCTCTCCACCGATTTGGAACATAGGGGATTAGGCGAAGCCGGAGATTTCCTCATCCCAATTCTCCATACCGAGAGAACGTTGCTGCGAACGCCCCCCGAGTTGCCGCGAAAAGGCGCAAAAGGCTCATCAAGGGTTTTGATTTTCGCGCGTTGGACGGGAGTGCCGTGCACGGTAATTTCAAACCAGTCGCAGGGGAGTGTGTCCCAGGGCTTTGCCGCGCTTGCGTTGGGACGTCGCAGATGCGGGAATTCAATTAGATGACAGCCGAATTGGCAAGGATCGCCCTTGACTTTCGGGCGGAGGAACGGCTTGAACTCGCCCGCCGTCTGGTGGAGAGCGTGGTGGCTCCAGAACGCTTGACCGACGCCATCACCGAGGGCATCCGCCGTCTCGAGGAAGTTGCCACCGGGCGCGTCCAGGGTCTGACTGAGGAGGTGTATCGTGCCCCCGCCGCCTCACTGGACCGCGCCCCGTTTTCTTCGCTGAGGGATGGTCGCTCCCCAAGCCCGCTTGAAACCGTGCCCGAGCCTTGTAGGATTCGTCTATGAAGACCGAGACTTATCCACTTGCGATGCCTTCCGAGCTGCTCACTGAGGTCAGACGGACCGCGAAGGAAACGGGTTTATCTCTCCCCGAAGCCATGCGGGAAGGCCTGAAGCTCGGCCTGCCTAAGCTCAGAGAACAGCTTGCCGTCGGTCGCGTAACCAATGTTCCCCCGCTATCGCCAAGCGCGGCGCGGCGCCTGTATTCTACGCCGGACGATGATGAGGCAGCGATCAAGCTCTTCATGGCGGCCCAGGTGAAGTCGGTTGTGGAATGAAGGCGTGGGACATCTATACGGGGGACATTTACGGCCCACACCCCTGCGTGTTGATCTCATGCCAGGCAAGGATCGACGCCAAACCACAGGTCGTGGTGCTCAAGTGCTCCTCGATGAAGCCAGGCCGGGAACGGCTACCGAAGAATAATGAGGCGATTCTGGATCAGGAGGACGGTTTGGATTGGAGAACGCTCTGCCGATGCGATCTGCTCTTCACGGTCGAGAAATCATCGCTGAGCTTTCGTCGGGGCAATGTGAGCCTCGAACGGCGGCGGGAGATCGCTCGAAAGCTCGTGCAGGGCTTGGCCATTGCAGGTTTGTAGGCTTGGTGCTTTCCGGACCTGAGTGAACCACACCTCGCACTGGCACGCTCTCCGGACGACACGGGGATCGGGCTGATCAGACAGCAGAGGTCAGAGGTCAGCAAGTACAGGACGATAGGCTGGAGTAGGGGGGAACAATGCAAATCAGATCGCCGAAGGACCTGAACGTTTATCAAAAGGCCTATGCGCTCGCGATGGACATCTTCCGCGCCAGCCGGCAGTTCCCCAGCGACGAGCGTTACTCGCTGACCGATTCCGACGGCGAGAACGGCGAGACCGACACCTGGCTCGACTTTGCCCGCGACTGCGGTTACCTGTCGATCCCCGACCATACCCGCCTCAGCAGCCTTTGCGCCGAGGTAGGCGCCATGCTCGGCAGCATGATCAACAACCCTGACTCCTTTCTACTGAACCGCCCCAGCGACCGCTGACTTCTGACGTCTGACTTCTGACGTCTGACCTCTGACCGCTGACCTCTGTGCTCAGAACCCGCCTCTACTACTCCGCCAAGCCCTTCCTCCCCTGTAAGCTGCGCATGGCCCTGCGGCGGTGGCACGCGAAGCGGATCCTGCGCCGCTGCGGCGACGTCTGGCCCATCCTCGAATCCGCCGGCCGCAAACCGGACGGCTGGCCGGGATGGCCCGATGGCAAACAGTTCGCCCTGGTCCTCCAAAGAGGGGGTTATCCCATGCCACCCGATCAGACCGGAGTGTCGACACGTGGGGCGACGGCGGGATCGAGCCGCAGGACTTCTTCTTCGGGTCCAGACCAAGTCCTTCGGATTACGTCTTGGCTGCGCCGGGAGTTGCGGTAGAATAGCCGCATGATTTCGACCGCGACGGCTACGACTTACTACCGAGACCCGTCCAAGATACTTGGACGGGTGGAACTGGGCGATACGGTGGTCATTGAAAAGCACGGCGAACCGTGTGCGGTCGTCATTCCGTATCCTCGAAGAACCTCCGGCGCGCAGTTGGCCCGGCGGCTTCGCCAACTGAAATCCGCGCCCGAGGCCGCAGACACTCTGGAAGCCCTCATCAAAGGCATGGATGATGCCAGCCGACGGTCCCTCGATCCTCATTGACTCCTCGATCTGGATCAAGGGCCAGCGCGATCCGCACTGGTTCGCGGGCGTTGTTGCTGGCAAGGATGACGTGGCGACGTGCGATGCCGCGGTGGGCGAATTTGAAGTGGGTCTATACGCTCCACGGGATAAGAAAACACGAGAGCAGGTGCGCGAGTTCTTCAGCGCTTGCATCCTGCCGGTGATGTGCCTGCCTCATCTGCCGGACGATTTCCGCGAGGCGGCGCGACTGGTTGGCGAGGCCATCTTCAAGAGTTCGGCTAAGCCGTCGTTTCCCGATGGCCTGATCGCTGCCTGCGCACGCCGGACCGGGCGAACGGTGTGGACCACCGATGAAAGCGATTTCAAGGCGATGGGGTGCCTGACCTCCAATCCGTGGTTAAGACACCCGCCCGGCCCGGTGTCGGCCTGAGAGCCGGTTGCAGGTCTCATTCAGCTCCTGCTCACAGCGTGACCGGCGTCGCCCTTGGCTCGTCGTTCTTGGCCCTCCGCAATCTTGTAGTCCTCTTGTTTCGTGGTTCCTTGGTCCCGTAGTCCGTAGTCCGTAGTCCTGTCGTCCGTAGTCCCGTGGTCCGTCCCCCTTGTCCCCGAACCTCCCAGCCGCCCTCGCCGACGGCGAGAGCCAACACCGCGAGTTCAAGCGCGCGATCGAGAACCCGGAAAGCGTCGCCGGCGAGATCGTCGCCTTCGCCAACTC
Source organism: Verrucomicrobiota bacterium (assembly GCA_027493615.1). GTDB lineage: Bacteria > Verrucomicrobiota > Verrucomicrobiia > Limisphaerales > J093 > DSVZ01. The sequence continues at coordinate 51,973 of JAOSKK010000005.1, read as the reverse complement.
GGAGGGCGGCACCCTCTACGTGGGCGTGGACGACGACGGCACCGTCGCCGGACTACCTCATCCCGACCAGGTGTTTCAGACCCTGACCCACATCTGTCGCGACCGCTGCATACCGCCCGTCAGTCCGGTGCTGGAACAACACGAGCTTGCGGGCAAGACGGTCCTCTCGCTCGCCGTCCGGCCCGAGCTCAACCGGCAGAAACCGTATCGCACCGCCGGCGGGCTCTTCTATGTGCGGGTGGGACGTGACAAACAAGACGCTACGGGCAGGGAACTGGTTCGCATCGCCCAGGCCGCGGGTGAACTGCATTACGACGAAAGCCCCGTCCTGCAAACCAGCGTCCAGGACCTTTCCATGCCCGCTCTCGGCGCCTATCACGAGAGGCAGTTCGGGCTGCCGCTCGAAGAGCACCTCGAACAGAGCGGCCTCACCCTCGAAGGATTCCTGCGCAATCTGCGCCTGCTCCACGACCTGGACGGCGAACCGGCCCTCAGCGTCGCGGCCGTGCTCGTCTTCGGCGACGATCCCCAGCGGTTCCTGCCCCAAAGCCGCCTCTCAGCCGTATGCTTCGCCGGTCCGGACGAAGACTCCGACCTGCTCGATCGCCGCGAAATCCGGGGTCGACTCCCGGACGCCATCGACGAGGCACGCGCCTTCCTCGAGCGGAACATCCGCCAACCCGCCCGGGAACACGGCTTCCGCCGGGAGGACTTGCCCCTCTACGACCTCAAGGCGTTGGGCGAAGCCATCGTCAACGCCGTCGTCCACCGCGACTACAGCCTCAGCGGCTCGCAGATCCGCGTTTTCCTGTTTCCCGACCGCTTCGAGGTCCGCAGCCCGGGGCGTCTGCCCAACTCCGTGACCCTCGATAACATCCGGTTGGGCGTTCACGCCGAGCGTAACCGGGCTGTCGCGACTCTCCTGACCCAACTTGGTTACATGAGCGCCATTGGCACCGGCATTCCCCGCCTGATCATTCGCCTGACCCGCGCCGTGTCCGGTCGCGACCCCGAATTCACCCTGGTCGGCGAAGAACTCCGCGTCCGCATCTGGGCGCGGCGGTAGCAGAGGGCAAAGGGCGAAGCGGCAAGCGCCGAGGGCAAGCGAGGAACCAGCAAGACTCCGACAGATCCCCAGCGCGCTTCGGTTCTGCGACGCTTGTTCCAACAACATCTCGTTCTGTTCGGTTGGGTCTACATGTCTGACTCCTCACGCTAGCCTCTTCGCCCTTGCCCCTTACCTCTTCGCACTTACCTCTTCGCCCCATGCGCCCCCACTTCCGCTTCGAGGACCTCACCATCTGGCAACGGGCGGCGGATCTGGCGGTCCAGTTCCACAGCGTCGCGGGAACCCTCCAAGGCCGCCGGCTTTACCGTTACGCCGAACAGCTTCGAGCCGCCGGGCTTTCGCTGCCGAACAACATCGCTGAAGGCTCGGGCAGTCTGCACCAGACCGAGTTCAGGCAGTTCTTGAATATCGCGCGACGCTCTCTGTTCGAGGACGCGTCCATGGTGTTGGTGTTCGAGAAAATGGGGCTGCTGCAAGCTGATCAAGTGACCAGTCTCCTGGCGGACTGCGACCTGTTGAGCCGCAAGATCACCAGCTTCCAGCGCACTCTCGGCGCCTAGCGTTCGTCCCTTACCCCTTCCACCTGCCCCTTGGCCCTTACCGCTCTGCCCTTACCGCTCTGCCCTTACCGCTTCGCCCTTACCGCCCTGCCCCTCCGCCCCATGCTCCGCACCCGCCTCTACTACTCCGCCAAGCCCTTCCTCCCCTGGAAGCTGCGCATGGCCCTGCGGCGGTGGCACGCGAAGCGGATCCTGCGCCGCTGCGGCGACGTCTGGCCCATCCTCGAATCCGCCGGGCGCAAGCCGGACGGCTGGCCGGGTTGGCCCGACGGCAAACAGTTCGCCCTGGTACTCACCCACGACGTCGAAGGTCCCGAAGGCCTCGCCAAGGTCCAGCCCCTGGCCGAGCTGGAACTGAAACTCGGTTTCCGTTCCTGTTTCAACTTCATCCCCGAAGGCCCCTACTCCGTGCCCAGCGCCCTTCGCTCCTGGCTCACTGACAACGGCTTCGAAGTTGGCGTCCACGACCTGCGCCACGACGGTCGGCTCTTCTCCTCCCGGAAAGCTTTCCAGGCCGGGGCACCCCGAATCAACCGCCATCTGAAGGATTGGGGCGCCGTCGGGTTCGGTCGGGTTTCATGCTGCACAACCTCGACTGGCTGCACGACCTCGACATCCAGTACGACGCCTCGACCTTCGACACCGACCCGTTCGAGCCCCAGCCCGAGGGTCGCGGCACGATCTTTCCGTTCTTCGTCCCGAGAGACGAAGAACGGAAAGCGAAGATGGAAGATAGAAGATCGAAGCTGGGCGCACCTCCGATCTCCGATCTCCGATCTCCGATCTCCCATCTCCGATCTCCCATCTCCCATCTCCGATCCCCGGGCGCAAGGGGTATATCGAACTCCCCTACACCCTCCCGCAGGACTCGACCCTGTTCCTGCTCCTGCGCGAGACCACGCCGGACATCTGGCTGCGCAAGCTCGACTGGATCGCCCAGCACGGTGGCATGGCGCTCGTCAACGTCCACCCGGATTACCTGCGGTTCGATGGCGAAGCCTCAAGAGCCGTCACGTTCCCCGATCGAACATTACCGTCAGTTGCTCGATCACGTCCGGGGCAGGTGCAGCGATAACGTGTGGGCTGCCTTGCCCCGCGAGGTGGCAGCTCGCAGCGACGCGAAGCGCGGTCCGGGCACCGAGGAATCGGCCATCGCACAGGCAACACGCGACAGCGTCTCGGAGTGCGGCGGTTCACCGCCGCTTTTCGTCTCCCCAGACCGGTCCGCGACCCCCAGCAACACACCGACGCCTGCGCGGCCAACTCGAAGTGCAGGGCCGTCGTCCGCCTCCCCACCCAGGGTCCGCGGCAAGATCTGGATCGACCTCGACAACACCCCACATGTCCCCTTCTTTGAGCCGATCATCGAAGAACTCGAACGGCGTGGCTATCCCTTGCTCGTCACGGCACGGGATGCCTTCCAGGTGATCGAACTGGCTGAACGACGAGGCTTGCGCTGCCTCAAGGTGGGCCGCCACTACGGAAAGCATCGGCTCGCCAAGGGTTACGGCCTGATCTATCGGGCGCTCCAGATGTTGCCCCTGGTCTGGCGCGACCGCCCGGTTCTGGCCGTGTCGCACGGCGCACGTTCCCAGTTGCTCGTCTGCAATTGCCTGCGGATCCCCAGCCTGCTCATCGAGGATTACGAACACGCCCGTTTCCCTTGGTTAACCCGTCCCGACTGGGTCCTCGCCCCCAGGCCATTCCCAAGGACGCCCTGCCCATCCCTCCGGACCGCGTCCTCAACTACCCCGGTCTCAAAGAGGATGTGTACGCCTGGAAGCTGAGGCCCGATCCCCGGATTCTCAGCGAACTGGGCGTCCAGAACGGGGATCTTGTCGTCACCGTGCGACCGCCGGCCACCGAGGCGCATTACCATAACCCGGAAAGTGAGGCCTTGTTTGACCGCTTCATGGACCGCGTCACCGCCCACCCGGATACACGCGTCGTTCTGCTGCCGCGCAACCAGGCACAGGGGAACTTCTACCGTACTCACCGGCCGCGCTGGTTTGAGGAGGGTGCCACCCCGCATCCCCGCCCGTGCACTCGACGGTCTGAACCTCCTGTGGCACTCCGACCTCGTCGTGAGTGGCGGGGGCACCATGAACCGCGAAGCGGCTGCTCTCGGCGTGCCCGTCTACAGCATCTTCCGCGGCAGGATGGGCGCGGTGGATTCCTTCCTGGAATCGCAAGGCCTGTTGACCCTCATCCGTACTCCCGCCGAGGTACACACGCGCATCCGCCTGGAGCGACGAGAGAAGTCACTGGGCCTCGAACAGGCCTCACCAAAGACGCTCAGCGAAGTCATTCGCCACATCGAAGCCGTGCTGGAGAGCAGGTGATCCCCAGAGCGCGGCATTCGGTTGGCGACTGGCTACTCGCGAAGCGTCTGGAGTGCGTGCGGTTTACCGCCGCTTTTCGTCCAGCCGGGGGTCCGGTGAAGCACGCTCTGCAGGCTTGAGCAGTGAGGGGCTCGGCTAGATTTCCGGCATGACATTGAAGGCGATCATTCACGTGGCGGAAGAGGGCGGCTATTGGGCAGAGGTTCCGGCTTTGCCGGGCTGCGTCAGGCAGGGCGAGACGGTCGAGGGCTGGCTCTCGGCCGAGGCCGTGGAGTTCCGACTGGGGCTTGTTGCAGGAGGGAGCGCCGACCTGAGTTCACGGCAGGACATCGGCCTCGTCAGATTGCAGCCACGTCGCCCAGGTCCCCGCTGAAGGAATGATCTCCGTCATCTTCACTCTGGACTACGAGATCTACGGCAACGGCCAGGGTTCGTTGGAGGAACTTGCCCTCGAACCGACGCGCCGTCTGGCTGAGATCTTCAAGGAATTCGCGGTTCCCCTCGTGGTGTTCGCCGAGGCGATTGAGCTCGCCAAGATCAAGGAAACGCAATCCGATCCCGCCATTTCCGCAATCGAACAGCAACTGCGGTCTCTCCGTGCTGCCGGGCACGAAATCGCCTTGCACCTGCATCCGTGGTGGGCCAACGCGCATTACGAGAAAGGGACATGGCATCTGGACTGGACCGAGCGGAATCTCTGCGCCCTGCCCGCAGCGCGCATTGAGGAGGTGGTTGCCGGCGCCGTCAGTTATCTCCGCTGCGCACTAGCGGACCCCCTCTACACACCGCACTCGTATCGTGGCGGGTTGTGGCTCATGCAGCCAACCCAAAACATGGCGCGGGTCCTCTCGCGCCATGGGATTCGCGTGGATTCTTCAGTCTTCAAAGGCGGTCGTACCCGGGCGTTGGGATTGGACTACCGCCCCGCCCTGCGGAACGGCTCTGATTGGCGGTTCTCCTCAGACGTGAACGTGCCGGACAACGGCGGCCCGCTGTGGGAAATCCCGATTTACACGGAGATGGTGCCGTTCTGGAGGATGCTGGGTCGTAAGCGGTTGAGGATTCAACGCAAGATGCCTGAAGCGGCCAATGGCGCACCCCTGCCGCGACGATGGTTGGATTTCCTGCGCTTCCGCTACCCGCAGAAGCTGGATTTTTGCCGCATGACGCTCCCGGAGCTCGCACGCATGGTGGATTTGGTCCGACAGGAGGACCGCCGCACCCCCGAAGTTTTCAAGCCGGTTGTCTCGATCGGGCACTCCAAGGACTTGGTCGACTTTGACACCATCACGACGTTTCTGGACTGGCTCCGGAAACGCTCGATCTCCGTTATCACACTTGGGGCGCTCACCAGGGACCACTTTCCGCTCTTCCGAGCCACCCCTCCCCATCCCGAAACCGATGGCGCAAGCCGCGCTGCCCCTGCGATGGCTTCATCTTGATCCCCCGCGACTACTGGGAACACCGTTGGAGCGATTTGTTTGTCGCCCTGTTCGCGGACTGGCAAAGGGAATCTGGCGACACGGTCGTCGAGCTCTCGGGTGTTGGCGGATGCGTGCCGGCCCAATCGGGGAGAGCAGCCTTGGTCGCCGCGCTGCGGGCCTTAGGTTTGCCCCGCGAGGCGCGCGTCGGTGTGCCGCTATTCTGCTGCCCGGTGGTCTTTCAGGCGATTCGCTCCGCGGGGTGCCGCCCGGTTTTCGTGGACGTTGATCCGGAGAGTTTTTGCCTCTGCCCGCAGGACCTAGCTGCGAAGGTGTACCACTTGGACGCCGTGCTGGCCGTTCACATGTTTGGCAATCTTTGCGACGTGCCGGCCATCCGGCGGCTGAGTGGTCAACGGCCTATCATTGAGGATTGCGCCCAAGCCCTGGGCAGCCGTTTGGGGACGCAGCCCGCGGGCCACATGGGGACGGTAGCCTTCTTCAGCTTTCGTTCGGGTAAGTATCTCTCAGCCGGCTGGGGCGGGGCCCTGTTTACGAAGGATACTGCGTTGCGGGCGCGTTTGCGGGAAGTCATTGGGTCGCAACCGCGCCCGTCGCGCGTTGCGGCAGCGCGCCACACCCTGGCGCAGTTTCTCAAGTCGGTGTTGCGCAGCCGCCCCGCCTATGGCTGGTTTGGATATCGCTTGTGGGAAACGGCCGGCGCACGGGAACTCCGTGGGGACTGTACGGCGATCCGACCCGATCCGATCTTCCCGGGCGACTTGACGGTAGCGCGCCGGCGTGTGCGAGGCCTGGAAGCGGCCATCCAAACGCAGCGCGCCTATGCCGATTATCTCGAGAATAGTCTGACTGTGGATCGAACCATGCTCCGCCAGGAGCGGGCGGGGACTTTCGCAAACCGGTACCTGTTCCCCGTCAGGCTTGCTAGTTCTGCTGAGCGGGATCGGTTGGCGGACAGGCTGCGGGCGAAGGGCGTGGATACGATGCGTTACCTCGACGATGTGGTGGGCGTGGCGCGGGAGAGGTACGGATACGCGGGGGACTGCCCCGAGAGCGAGCGCCTCTCCCGCACCGTGTTGGTGCTTCCGACGTATCACGCGCTCCGTGTCAAAGACCTCCGCCGTATCGTGGCGGCAACCAACGAACTGTGGGAAGAGATTCGCCGCTCCCGCTGTGCCGAGAAGCTGGACGCGGGCTCGCGTGTTGCCTCCGCCAACGCTTCATGATCGTGTCCCCGTTAGAGTTTGAATGGCAGCCGCACGTCTCCATTTACGCATCTGCGGGTTTCTTGGCAGCGGTGAGCGACGAGTTCGGCTGGCTGGGAGGGCGCGACGGGCGGGGCGAACTCCGGTTCATCCTACCCTACACGATCGTCCGCCAACACGGCGTCCGCATGGTCCGCTTCCGGGTGGAGACGATCTTGACGCAACCCGGCGCGGCCGAGGACTGCGAGGAACAGGCGTTTCTGACCGCGTGTTTGGGTTGGTTCAAATCCCGCGGCGCGGATGTAGTCATCCCCGCCAGCACAAACACGCTGTTCCGGACCTATCCCGAGGGGGCGCGGGCCGTGCCGTATGGGTCCTATGTGCTCGGCCTGACCCAACCCCTGGAGCAACTGTGGAGTGGCGTCCATTCGAAGCACCGGAACGTCATCCGCAGCGCCGAAAGAAAGGCGTGCGCGTGGTTTCCGGCTTGGAGCACGCCCCAGCTGCTCATGAACTCATCGCGGATACCTTTCGCCGCTCGGCCATGCCCTTCATGGACGAGAAGGCCTTCCATCGCATGATCCGGGGACTGGGCGAATACGTGCGGGTGTTCGCGGCTTTGCGGGGCGGGGATTTACAGGGCTGCGCTGTGATCCCATTCAGCCGGTACCGGGCCTACTACGCCTACGGCGGCACGGCGCCGTCCCCGGTCACCGGAGCAAGCAACTTGCTCCAGTGGGAAGTCATTCGCTACTTCCATGCCATGGGCACGCAAAGCTACGATTTCTGCGGCGCCAGAGTAGATCCCGACCCTGGCTCGAAAGCCGCGGGTCTGGTGATGTACAAAGAGCGTTTTGGCGGTGAGCTGCTCAAGGGTTACATGTGGAAATCTTCCCTGCGGCCTCTCAAAGCCGCCTTTTACCATTTGGGGGTGCGCTTTCTGCGGGGCGGCGACATCGTGGATCAGGAGCGCCGCCGATTGGCGAAACGTCGTGGGGACGTGTCCCTGGGCACCAGCCAACGCTCCTGACGTAGACAGCATCGCACATGAAACAGGTGGTTCAGAACTACAAGACTGGCGAACTCTCCGTCCCGGAAGTGCCGTCCCCGGCGTTGCCGTCGGGATTCGTCTTGGTCCGCAACCACTTTTCGCTCATCAGCGCGGGCACCGAGCGCTCGACCGTGTCCACGGCCCAGGCCTCGATGCTTGGCAAGGCCCGTCAACGGCCCGACCTTGTCCGGCAGGTGTTGGACACGCTGAAGAAAGAGGGCTTGACCGAAACACTGAAGCGGGTGCGTACCAAGCTCGAAACCCTCAAGGAACTGGGCTACAGCTCGGCCGGCGAAGTGTTGGCCTCGCTGGACACGCGTGGGGCGTTCAAGCGCGGCGACCGCGTCGCCTGCGGCGGCGGCGGCTACGCCTCGCACGCGGGCATCGTGTCTGTGCCACAGAATCTGGTGGTGAAGGTGCCAGAAGCAGTCGGCCTCGACGCCGCCGCGTTCACCACCTTGGGTGCGATTGCGCTGCAGGGTGTCCGGCAGGCAGCTCCACGCCTGGGCGAGCTGGTATGCGTCATCGGCCTCGGGTTGCTGGGGCAGATCACCGTCCAACTCCTCCGCGCCAACGGCTGCCAGGTATTCGGCGTGGATACAGCGGAGAGCATGGTGCAGCTCGCGCTGAACTCGGGGGTGTCAAACCGCCCGGTTGCGTGAAGACCCGGGACTCGCTGTTGCGTTTGATGCCTTCACCGGCGGACACGGTTTTGACGCGGTGATCATCACGGCCGCCACGCAGTCTTCTGACCCGGTTGAACTGGCCACCGCGAGCCTGCGCCAAAAGGGCGTCCTCGTGATTGTCGGGGCGGTCCCCATGAACATCCCGCGGGAGCCGCATTTCTACAAGAAGGAGCTAGAGCTGAAGATCTCCTGCTCCTACGGGCCGGGCCGCTACGACCACACGTACGAAGAAGGCGGTCAGGACTATCCCTACGGTTACGTCCGCTGGACCGAGAACCGGAACATGGCGGCCTTTGTTAAGTTGCTCGAGAACCGCACGGTGGATGTACAGCCGTTGATCACCCATGTCTTTGGGATCGAAGAAGCGGAGCGGGCCTATGATCTGGTGACGGGAAAGACCCCGGAGCGGCACATCGCGATACTGCTGAAGTACCCAGGGAGCCAAACTCCGCGTCCGTCCACTCCTCCGCCGGTCTCCGGCGCCGCACCTTCCCCCTCTGTCGGCATCGGCTTTGTCGGTGCCGGCAGTTTCGCGCAAAAGTTCCTGATCCCCTTCGTGCGCGACCAGGGCGACTTGGTCGCGGTGGTGACGTCCCGCGGGATCACTGCCAAGAGCGTGGGCGAGAAGTTCAAGTTCCGCTCCTATTCCACCGAACCGCGCGACGTGTTGGAAAACCCGGCGATCAATACGGTGTTCATCGCCACGCGGCACGACACCCACGCGCAGTTGGCCGTAGCCGCGTTGGAGGCCGGCAAGCACGTCTTCGTGGAAAAGCCGCTGGCCATTCGCGAGGACGAGTTCGCTCGCGTGGTGGAGGCCGCCCAACGCGATAGCGGTTGCCGCCTGATGGTCGGCTTTAACCGCCGCTTCTCCCCGCTGGCACGCCGGGCCTTCGAGGTCTTTCAACCGCTGGGGGGCCGCTGCTGATGGTCTATCGGGTTAACGCCGGGTATCTGCCTCCGGATCACTGGACGCAGACGGAGCAGGGGGCGGGCGCATTCTGGGCGAGGTCTGTCACTTTGTGGACCTGATGCAGTTCCTCACCGCCTCGGCCCCGGTAAGTGTGTTCGCCCAGTGTGGCACAGCCGGAAACGTCCGGATGCCGGATGCGGACAACGTGGCGATCACCCTGCGGTTTGCCAACGGAGCTGTGGGACAAGTTGCCTACCTCGCCTGCGGCGACAGGCTGCTGGCCAAGGAGCGCGTCGAGATCTTCGGCGGGGGCCAGAGCTTCGTCATTGACGATTTCCGCACGGGCGAGCATTACGCGGACGGGACGTGTCGGAAACTCAAGCTGCCCGGCAAAGGCCATCAAGAAGAGGTCGCGGCCTTCCTGCAGTCGGTCCTCCGAGGCTCGCCGGCGCCAATTCCGGTCGCCTCCCTTGCCCAGACGACGGCCGCCACGTTTGCCGTCCTCGATTCCTTGCGTACAGGTCTGCCCCAGGTGGTTGCGTCCTGCTGACGCTGTTTCCGATTGGCCTTGGACCTCGGCCATCGGATTTCAAACTTCGAGTCCCAGTTCATGCCTCCTCCGCTAGCCCTGCTTCTCTGCACGTCCTTTGTCCTGTTTCTGCTCCGGATCGAGCGGCGACAGGCTGCGGACGCGGGGGTGACTGGCGCTGTCTGGATTCCTACGCTGTGGATGCTGCTGATCGCAAGCAAGCCCCTCGGTATCTGGTTCGGCATTGGAGGCGACGCGGAGTCGGGCAGTTCGCTGGATCGCGTGGTGCTTTCCGGCTTGGGAGTGGCGGGAGTAATGGTCTTGGCGCGGCGGCACTTCGACGCCGTCGATGCGCTGCGCCAGAACCAATGGTTGGTCGCCCTCCTCGTCTTCATGCTCCTGAGCACGCTTTGGTCGGACATCACTTTCATTGCGATCAAGCGGTGGGTTCGCCAGGCGTTGGTTGTGATCATGGCCCTGCTCATTCTCTCGGAGCCGAATCCGCGGCTGGCCCTGGAGAGCCTCCTGCGGCGCTCGATCTACATTCTGATTCCCTTCTCGATCCTCCTTATTAAGTACTACCCCGCGCTCGGGGGTGGAATACGGGCAATGGTCGGGGCTACAGATGTGGATTGGCGCCACGGTGCATAAGAACACGCTTGGTCGTCTGTGCCTCGTTGGCGCCTTCTTCCTGTTGTGGACACTTTACCGCCGTTGGCGAGGCCGGGGGCCCGGTCGGCGAAGGGTACCAGACCTTCGCGGATGTCGCCATCCTGCTTATGACGCTCCACCTGCTCCGCGGAGCGGAAGGGGCCTACTCCGCCACGTCCATCGGCACATTTGCCGTGGGCATCATGACCTTTCTGGCTTTGGTCTGGTTGCGGCGACACGAGCGCCTGCTCTCAGGCGCGGGCTTGTCCGCGCTCATTGTGTTTCTGATTGGTTTCGGGGTCGCGGCCCCCTTTCTGGGGGGAGCGAACGTCGCCGGTTTCAGTTCCGGCTTTGGCCGGAATGAGACTCTGACCGGCCGCACCGAGACCTGGGAAGCACTGGTGCCGGTGGTCAAGAACCAGCCGTTTCTAGGTGTGGGCTTCGGCAGCTTTTGGACGACCGCGCGGCGTGATTTCTACCAGATGAGTCACGGGCACAACGGGTATCTGGACATTCTGCTGGAGGTGGGCGCGGTGGGACTTGCCTTCTACGTGGCGCTGCTGCTGGCGTGCGCCCACAAGCTCCAGGCAGCCCTCAGGGACGACTACGAGTGGGCGAGCTTGGGCATCTCCTTCCTGCTGATGGCCCTCGTGTACAACGTCACCGAATCAGCACTCAACTCCCTGGCGGAGCAGATGACGGCTCTGGTGATCCTAGTGTCATTAGCGGTTCCGGCGCGGCGCGTGTCGCAATGCGAGGTGTGGGCGGGGAACTTTAACGAGGCCTCCGCCTTAGGGTCTCCCGCGCGATGATTCCATCCGTGACCGCTCCTGAACACGTTTCGGTCTGTGTCTGCACCTACCGGAGGAATCAGCTCCTGGAGTGGTTGCTGCGCAATCTGGCCGTCCAACGGACCGACGGGTTGTTCGCGTACTCCGTGGTGGTGGTGGACAACGACGCGGAGGGCGGGGCCCGCGACACCGTCGCGCGCCTGGCTGCCGACCTGGGGATGGACGTGACCTATTCCATCGAGCCGGAACGCACCATACCCGCTGCTCGTAACCATGCCGTGCGCCTGGCTCGCGGCAATTACATTGGCATCATCGATGATGACGAATTCCCCCCGCCCGACTGGCTGCTGAAGATGTACGAGGGAGTCCGGACGTTTGCCGTGGACGGCGCCCTCGGGCCGGTGCATCCGTTCTTCGTCCAGACCCCGCCGGCCTGGCTAGTGAAGTCCCGCCTTTGCGAGCTGCCGTCCTGGCGCACCGGCACGCTGCTGCATTGGAGCCAGACCCGCACCGGCAACGTGCTGCTAAAAAGAGAGGTCTTCGACAGGCACGGTTTGGTGTTTGACCCGCGTTTCAAGACAGGTGGCACAGACCAGGAATTCTTCCGTCAGGCCATGGCTCGCGGGTGCCGGTTTGTGGCCGTACAGGAGGGGCCCGTCTACGAGGTTGTGCCGCCGGCTCGCTGGACGCGCCGGTATTGGATCAAGCGGGCGATGGTCAATGGCTTCAACGCGAAGCGTTACGCGGCCAGGGGCATGAACTGGACGCGCCGGACAGTCTTGGCACTGAAGTCCATGATTGCCGCACCGGCCTACGCTCTGGCCACGCCGTTGTGCGCCTGCTTGGGGCAGCACCGGTTCATCCAGTGTGCGGAAAAGGGTGCCTACCATTTTAGCAGGGCTTTCGCGACTTTCGGTGTCGAATTGTGGAAGTGGCGGGACTTCTGATTCTCTTGACGGCAGGGAAGAACGCATCTTGTACCCAGCGGCGACTAATTAGAGCCTGTCCCAAAAGTCCCTGTTTGCGGATGGGAGACGATAGGAAAGGAAGGAGAGTGAGCGTGGCATAAGCCATCATGACAGCCCGGGCACGCTTTCGGCCCGACACCCCTATGGGTTGGGGTGTTTCCAGACTTCTAACGACACAGCTCCGCCGCGCCTGGCACTCCCATCAGCCAGACTACTGCCTAAGCCGCTTCGCGCTGCTGCTCCGCCGACGCCGCCACCCGCTCCATCCGCGCCAGCACCCAGAGATTGTGGGCCAGCACACTCCAGCCTACCCCCAGGGCCCGGTGCTCATATCCCTGGCCCGCAGCGGCCGCCCCAGAAAGTCATTCTTCAGAATCCCAATCCGCCCCTCGGTCTGCGACCGCCGGCGCTGGATCTTCCCAAACCGAGCCCCATGCCGACGGCGCTGCAGTTCCGCCACCCCGCGCGGACACAGCCCGTTGAAGAGCCCCGCCTCCGCCAGGAGCGCCCGGTTGGCCTTGCTGTCAAAGCCGCGGTCCCCCCCCACCGCTTCGAGCACGCCCGCCGGCAGCCAGGACTGCAGCCGTTCCAGGCTCGCCGGCAACTGCCGGCTGTCCGCGGGCGCACTCGCCTGGTACAGATGCCAGTCCACCACCAACCCCTGCCGCTGCTCGGCCAGGAAGAGCGTGTTGCCAAACTCCACCGCCGCCCCGGCCTTGCCCCGCACGATCACGTGCAGATCGCCCTCGTAGAGGCTCAGGATCTTGTCCGCGTTGGCCACCGGCCGCTCCCCGATGATCCCCTCATGGGCTTGCTTGACCGCCCGAGGCAACTGCGCCAGCACCCCGTCGATCCGCGCGAGCACCTGCTCGGCTTGGGCCCGCGTCCAATCCGTCTCCTGCCAATGCGTGTCCAGCAGATCCCGATGCCGGCGGGCGTGCTGTCGCACCACTCGGCTCAGGCGTTTCATCTCCCGCAACACCCGCTTGCGCGCCCGCTTCGCGTCGGCCCGTTTGCCCGCCTGCACCATTGCGATGCACTGCTGGTTCATCGCCCGCAGAAACTGCTCCGGGGCCGGCATCCGGCGTTTGAGCCCGTGCGCCCGGATCAGGCCGGTGGCCTTCATCAACGTCCGCGTCGCGTCCCGCAGCAGCACCCAGTCCACGGGGAAGTGGATGTCTGCGGCCACACACGTGCTGTCCATCCACACCGTGTCCAGTTCCAGTTCGTTGGCCAGCCAGAGCCGGTTGAACCCCGTGCCGGCATCGGCCTCCCGCGCCGCCAGCAGCAGCCGGCGCACCAGACCTTGCACCTGCGCTTCGGGCAGCCATTGGAAGTAGCGCGCCAACTGGCTCTTGCTCGGCACCCGCACCTCCTCCAAGCGATCCACCCCGCAGAACCATTGAAAGAGGGCGCACTCGGCCAGCCGGCGGCTCATCCCCGGAAGTCCTCGCCCAGCAAGCGCTGCAGCACATTGCAGCGCAGCGCCTGGGCACTGGTGCGCTGGTACTTGGTCTGCTCGTGCGTCGTGGGCACCCGCTCCGGGTCCCGGGCCAGCCATCCGGCCAGACTGCGCTCGACAAAGAGCGCTTCGACCCCGCTGAGTCGCAACAGTTCATCGATCCTGCGCAGTTCGGCCTCGAAGCGTTGGTAGTCCACGTTCCCCGGACGGTGGGAAGGATTGGACGCAGTTCGCCCTGGAGCGGTAGGATCGGGGCCATCGGGCGTTGGTTCATTGTATGTCTGACAAGAGCATAACGCACCGATTTGGGGCATGGGAGCCTTTTCTGGCTGCTATGCCCGCTTTTCTTTGGCGCAGCGCCGCCATGCCCACGGGTTTCTCCTTCCCCTGGGACAAGCTCTAATTATAGTGACGACGCCTCCTGCGCCTTTGATCGCCCCCATTTCCAATGGATTCGCGGCTTATGATCGCAGGTAGAAAGCTGTTGCTGATCGTGGTGATAGCGGCACTGCTGACATCATTTGGGAGCCACTTCCTGGTCAGATCCCTGGGGATCCACACTAAAGCGGCCAGCGGTCACAAGTGGTATGGTCCCAAGAACTCCCCGGCAACAGCCCTGATTGCCGGATCGTCTCTCACCTATGATGGGCTAGATTGGGAAGCCATTGGAAACAGATGGAACATCGGTATCGAAAGTTGGCCGGTGCCAGGCTCATCGCCTCCGGAATGGGAGCAACTCCAAGGCCGTTCACCCCAGGCTACAATCACATTTGTAGGTGTTTCAGCATACGACCTCAACGAGGCTTGGTTATGTGACTTCCGGGCCGAAATTGTGCCGCTGTGCCGCACCGTTTCTGACCTCTGGCACAGTAGGGCGACAACGAGTCTTGCCAAGCGGGTGCTGAGTTGCTACCCGCGCATGTGGGTCAGGAAGGCCTTTCCCACGGTTGGCCGTTCCCAAGGTGTTCTTTCCGGGTTGCGGGACAGAGCAGAAGAAATGCTGCGTCGCGGCGCAAGGAAACCAAGCACAGCACACGAACCACTTCGCTTGGCGGCAGACGGCCTTCCAGAGTCAACGATCATGGACTGGCCGCACGGCAGGTTGGTACGCCGACTGGCTGCGATGCGCAGCCTAACTCAAGGCCGCCATTTGTACATGGGGCCGAAGCGCCTAGCCCTGTTCCGGCTGCTGCAACGTGCGAAACAGCAGGGTGCAGCCGTAGTCGTCGTCCTACCGGTTTCTCCACCCTACGTCGCGGAGTTATTGGGACCGGACGACCTCAAGGAGTTTGAGCAGCTATTGCTTTGGACGAAACGGCAGTTCCCACAGCTGCGGTGGGTGCGCTTGGACCGTGTTCCCGAACTTCATGACGCTGAGCTGTTTTATGATTTGGTTCACTTGAACCTGCGCGGCCGACGCGCTGCAACCGAGATCTTCTTCGACAGTATTGGTGGCCCCCTGCCCCGCCATGATCTTCACCTCGTTCGAGTTCGTGATCTTTTTCTTCTGGTGCTGGCGGGGTACAGCCTCTTGCGCCGGAGGGACGCCCGCAATTCGTTTCTCCTCGTGGCCAGCTATGCGTTCTACATGAGCTGGAGCGTCGCCTGTGGCTTGTTGATTATCACCGTCTCCGTGGTTGATTTCTTTGTCGGCCGGAAGCTCGCCGAAAACACTGCGGCGGCTGGCCGCAAGCGGTGGGTCGTCGCCAGCCTTACGACAAACCTCGGATTGCTCGCCTTCTTCAAGTACGCCAACTTCCTGACCGCCAACGCGGGCTGGGGGCTTCGGCTAATCGGGGTCGATACCAGCGGATGGTACTTTGAGATTATCCTCCCCGTGGGTATTTCGTTCTTCACCTTTCAGAGCATGAGCTACACGTTGGACGTGTACCGGGGCAGGATTCAACCGTGCAACAGTCT
Source organism: Verrucomicrobiota bacterium (assembly GCA_027493615.1). Taxonomy (GTDB): domain Bacteria; phylum Verrucomicrobiota; class Verrucomicrobiia; order Limisphaerales; family J093; genus DSVZ01. The sequence continues at coordinate 36,384 of JAOSKK010000005.1, read as the reverse complement.
CAGAGACTATCTCTTGTTTGTCGCGTTCTTTCCCCAACTCGTGGCCGGGCCAATCGTTCGCGCTGCTGACTTGCTTCCGCAACTGAGAAGTGGAGTCTTGGCATCGGCCCACGATATAGAGCTCGGTCTAGCCCAGTTTGGGCTCGGTGCCGTGAAAAAGCTTGTGATTTCGGATCAGATAGCCGGCAGCGTGGATCTCGTCTTTGCGAGTCCAAGCCAGTATGATGCGTTGACTCTCTTAGTTGGATTACTGGGTTACGCCGTTCAGATCTACTGTGACTTCTCGGGCTACTCCGACATGGCCATTGGGGCAGCGCGCATCATGGGTTTTCGGTTTGCTGAGAACTTCCAAATGCCCTACAGCGCGACAAGCATCACCGAGTTCTGGCGTCGATGGCACATTTCGCTGTCAACCTGGTTCCGGGATTACCTGTACATCCCACTGGGTGGCAACCGAACGGGTAGCACACGGACGTATATCAATTTGCTGGCCACAATGCTGCTTTGTGGATTGTGGCACGGTGCGAGCTGGAACTTTGTTTTCTGGGGCGGGCTCCACGGACTGGCGCTCGCTGGTCACAGAGCGTGGAAGAGTTGGGTCCCGACACATCTTGGCCTGACAAAAGTGCCTCGGGCAATTCGTGATGTGTTTTCACGGTTCTTGACCTTGGGGGTGGTTTTGTTTGGGTGGATTTTCTTCCGCGCGCAGTCCTGGGATTCAGCGACGGTCTTTGTGGAGCGTTTGGGCTCGTGGGAGACTTCTGGAATGCGGACAGTATCCCCCTATATTCTAGCAGCTTTGATGGCCGTGACACTGGCACACCTTCTGGTTCAGAAGGATCGCGATTGGGCAGCCGAACTTGTGGAGCGTCCGCTCCCCGTACGAATTCTTGGCTTCACCACGATGCTAATGCTCATCGTTTGCTTGGGTGCCACCGATGCCGCGCCATTCATTTACTTTCAATTCTGATCGAGTCTGCCAACTGCTTCAACTACTTGATGAGTGCGGAGCGTCTCGCTCAGCCGCCTTCTTTCTTGAAGCGCGCTATGCTTCGCCTGCGGGGATCAGCCTTCCTCCGGAATCTGTTGGTGGTCATGTCCGGCTCGGCCGTGGCCCAGGCGACTGGCTTTCTGCTGGCGCCGGTCATCAGCCGGCTGTTCTCGCCGGCGGATTTTGGCATATTTGGCACGTTCGGAGCCGTCACCGGGGTGATCACAGCGTTTGTGACGCTGGATTACTCGCAGGCCATCATGTTGCCCAAACGGCGGGAGGATGCCGGTCAAGTCTTCATTCTGTCGTGTCTAGTCACACTGTGCGTAAGTTGTCTGTGCCTGGTCGCCTGTCTGGTCGTTCCTGATTTGTTCATGGAGTTGCTCCAAACGCTCAATGGCTGGGTTCTGGGGCTGCTTGTGCTGGCGGTCCTGGCCGGCGGGCTGAACGCGTCGTTTCAAGCGTGGTGTGTGCGGGTCAAAGCGTTCAAGCAGACTTCCGTGTCGCAGGTCGTGCGCGGGCTATCCTCGAACGGCTTGCAGGTTGCCTTTGGTTCTCTGAAAGCTGGCGCCCCCGGCTTGATTGTCAGCAGCGTGTTGGCCGAGATCCTGGCGAGCCTCAATCTCTTCCGGGTAGTCCAGGCTGAGTTGCGGGGATTCGTCGCTGCGGCGCACTGGGAGCAGTTGAAGTCGCTCGCGCGGGAATACTGGGACTTTCCGGCTTACTCGGCCACGCAGAACGTGCTCAACGCCCTGTCCAACGGCCTGCCCGTTCTGTTACTGACGCACTACTATGGGATCGCGGTGGCGGGGACCTATGCGTTCGGCATGCGCCTTCTCAGTGCGCCGATGAGCCTTGTGATGGGCGCCTTACGGCAGGTCCTGTTCCAAAAGGCCGGCGAGAGCCAGCACGAAGAGCAGCCGCTCGCGCCGTTGTTTGTCAGGACGACACTAGGGCTGTTCGTTCTAGGCTTACCGCCGGCCATCGTCCTGGGCATTTGGGCGCCTGGGCTGTTCACGTGGCTGTTTGGGAGCCAATGGCAGGGCGCCGGCGAGTTTGCCCGTTACCTGATCGCGTGGATATTGTTCGTGTTCTGCAACGTGCCGGCGATCCTTTTCGCCCGGCTCATCCGGATTCAACGTACGGTCTTCTTCTACAACGTGCTCGTACTCCTGGTGCGCGTGCTGGCCCTGGTCGCAGGAGGACGCTATTTGGGCGCACTCGAGTGCATTCTTTTGTTCTCAGCGGTGGGCGCGGGGTTGAACTTGGGGCTGATTCTGCTGGTGGGACGCGCAGTGCTTAGGCGGGAAGGGCAGGTGACTCTGGCCAAGCTTCGCCCAGGTACTCTGGGCCGCCTCGCCTGAGTCTTTGAAATCCACTTATGCCTTCGATTCGCTCTCTCTTGGCCCGCTGCGGTCCTTTGAAGGCTGCGTACCACGGGACACGCGCGCTGGGTATCCGGACCCTGCTCACGGTTTCGCCCGAACTGCTGGCTGGGGTGCGGTACCGGATCGCTTGGGGACGGTGGCCGGACTTTGAAAACCCAATCACTTTCGACGAGAAACTTCTTTGGTTGAACTTCTACTGGCGGCATCCGCTCAAGACCGAATGCGCGGACAAGTTCACCTTGCGCGGCTATGTGGAGCAACAAGGGCTCGGCCATCTGCTTCCCAGGTTGTACGGGGTGTATGAATCGGTCGAGGCGATAGATTTTGACGCGTTGCCTATGCCATGCGTGCTCAAATGCAGTCACGGCTGCAAGTGCAACGTGTTTATACACAGCGAGAATGCCCTGGACGTGAATTCGATTCGTCGCAATCTCACCCGCTGGATGGCGACCGACTACTCGACGTTGCTGGGTGAACTCCACTACGCGGGAATGAACCCGCGGATCATATGCGAAGAGTTTCTCGATGATGGCAGCAAACACAAACTCCCTATTGACTACAAGCTGTTCTGTTTTCAGGGGAAAACATTCTGCACAATGACCGCAACAGAGCGGGATCCTAACGGGATCGCTCGACTAGCCTTTTACGATCTGCCGTGGAACAGCCAGTTACCCTACTGCCGCCCTGACTTGGCGCCAGATGTGGAGATCCCTGTCCCCGAAGCCTACGGTGAGATGGTTGAGTGCGCTGAGCGACTGGCACGACCCTTTCCGTTCACACGAGTAGATTTCTACTCCGTAAAGGGAAGGGCGAAGCTCGGCGAAATGACCTTTACTCCAGGCGCTTGCGTTAGCGCGGACTACATGACGACGGTCGCGCAGCGGGAGCTTGGTACTTTGCTCGAGTTGCCGCGACCGCTTGGCGAAAACGGTAACTGGGGGGTACTCGCTTCTGACTCCCGAGGCGTGGCTGGTTCGGCGGGAGTACGCAGCCTGCTGTGACAAAGCAACGACGCGGCAGGAGTAGGACGGCCACGCAGTCTCGTGAGCCAGGAGCAATGTGAATCCAGCAGGCACTCTTGCTAAGCGTCACTCCCTAAGCAAGAGTCTGCGAGGGGTTTCGGTTGACATTTTGCCGGCGAAGGCAACCTTTGTAGTGAAAGTAACTAGCATTATCGTTATGAGAATCAGCCGCTCAGTCGTCGCCGGGATGTTCCTTGCCACAGTCCAGTGGGGCAGTGTTCAATCTGAGACATACTACGTGGACCCTCTGAACGGGATCGACACGAATCCCGGCACAATCGAGCAGCCGTGGCGAACCCTCCAGCGAGCTGTCAAGTATGGCTGGCCGATTGAGTATCGCCAGCCGGGCGATATCGTCTACCTGCGAGGAGGGCTCTACTCTGGGCAGCCTCATGCCATTGATATCAATAGTGTGGCTGGCGCACTGTCGGGCTCTCGTACTGCGCCCATTGTTGTGAAGGCCTACCCAGGGGAAATGCCTGTTATCTGTGACCAATTAAGCCCGTCTCGGGGCGTGATAATCAAGAACCTAACCTGGTGGGTCTTTGACGGCATCACCTACAGTAACTGCTATCAGTCCGTATGGATGGAGAGCTGCACCAATGTCGTTTGGCAGAACTGCACATTTGGTTGGATGCCGCAGGCTGGGTCCGGTTACGCGGGCCTCCAATTTTGGGGCGCGTCGCAGTTGAATACTGTGAGCAATTGCACGTTCATTCAATGGGGCCAAGTGACGGAGAGCTGCAACGATCATGGGGTAAGCATCAGCATCGGCGCTGAGTCCACTGATGAGCCGATGTGGTACAATCTGGTCGTGAGCAACCGTTTTCTGTATGGGGGGCACGACCATTTCCAGCTCAACACGGGCTACAACGTTATACGCGGAAATCTATTCGTCAACGCCCCGTGGATGGCTACCAACGCGACGTGCAACACCTTGCCTTCGATTGGTGGTGTGCCAGTGCAGTCCAACATGTACGGCGCCTATGGGAACCGCCACACAAAGCCGGGGGACGCGGGTACACAGCAGATTGATATGCGAAACGTATGGGAGGGTAATACCTTTCTTTACACCGGCCCGCCGCCAGACGACTATGGCGCATTTGGTATCGAATTGGGTACAAGGCAGAGCATATATCGCTTCAACACGATCGCCTTTAGCCTAGCTGCGGGCATCTTTTTTTAACACTAGCGGCACAACTTCTCTCAGCACCTCGAACTGCGTGTACGGCAATGTGTTATACGGTAATGGTCTGTCGCACCGGTACGGAGGAGAGGGAATGAAGTCCTTCTCTTACGGCCTGAGCATGAGCACGTACCAAGACCGGCGCACCAACAACTTCATTGTCAACAACATTATTTGGGGCAACTTGCCTGGCAACGTGGACCCTAACATCGTGAAGTACCAGGACTTTCGTGGTAACTTTACCAACGCTTTGGTTGATCCGCTGTTCGCAAGCACGAACGGGCTGGGGTGGAAGTACGATCCAGATAATCTCCCAGATTTCCGACTGCGACCGGGCAGCCCGTGTGTTGACGCAGGAACGTGGTTGGCGTACACAATCGAGGCAGGTTCCGGAACGGCGATGAGGCTGGACAACTCGCTGTTCTTCAGTGATGGCAATGGCATCGTCGAGGGCGACAGAGTACAGCTCGAAGGGCAAACCACAGCTACGTTGGTGGTGTCGAACGATTTCCGGAGCAACACATTGTACCTGGCCGCACCGCTGACGTGGAGTAGGCGACAAGGAGTCTCGTTGTCCTATCGCGGAAGGGCTCCGGATATAGGGGCCTACGAAACCCCAGCCCCGCCGAGGCTCGAAAGTCCGTAGCGGCACCAACAGTCAGAAGTAGACAGGGTGACCTGCCGAAGGGGGCGGGAGTTGATGCTTGGGCTGCGTGGGGAGCAATAGCAGGCATTGTACTACGGTCTTTGCTGCGGGAGTATGTTGGGAAGGCTTGTGATTTCAGGGGCACTGGAATGCGACAAGTGTGCTGGGGATTCGATAATCGGTCCCCTCTCACCTGTGCTGGTGACGGGCGCTGGTGGCTTTGTTGGCGCCGCCGTGGTGGCGCAGTTGCTGGGTCGCGGTTTTCGGGGCGTGCGGTGCTGCGTTCGTCGTGGAGGAGACGTTAGTGCGTTGGAGCACATCCTGAGCGACTATTCCTCGGAAGTCTTCACTGTCCTCGAAGGAAATCTGCTGTCCCCAGACTTCTGCCGGGAGGCCTGCCGCGATGTTGCGGTCGTTTACCACCTGGTGGCTGGCCGGGGCAAGTCTTTTCCGGCATGCTTTCAGGGCTCGGTCGTCACCACCCGCAACTTGCTGGACGCGGCGATTCGAAGCGGGACACTGAGGCGATTCGTAAATGTGAGTTCATTTGCAGTCTACTCGAACTACCGCCTGCGGCGGGGGGCGGTCTGGGATGAGTCCTGTCCACTCGAGGACTACCTCGAGCAGCGGCACGACGCTTACGCGTACGGAAAGATCAAGCAGGACGAGCTGGTTCAAGCCTATCATGCGAGAGAAGGGGTTCCCTACGTCATCGTTCGGCCCGGGATCGTCTTCGGTCCGGGGAAGAAGGCGATTCCTGGCTTTGTAGGGATGGACAGCTTCGGCTTTTTCATGAACCTCGGCGGCGGATGGCCTGTGCCCTTGACCTACGTGGACAACTGTGCTGAGGCGATCGTGCTAGCAGGGTTGAAGCGTGGTGTCGAGGGGGAGGTGTTTAATGTCGTAGACGACGACCTTCCCACGAGCCGGCAGTTTTTGCGGGAGTACAAACGACAGGTTCGGCGGTTTCGCTCGGTGCGTATTCCGTACCGGCTCGCGACTGTGCTCTGCCATCTCTGGGAGTGGTACGCGGGCTGGTCAAGAGGGCAACTCCCACCTGTTTTCAACCGGCGGATGTGCGCTTTTGCGTGGAAGGGCCACCGGTATTCGAACCGGAAGCTCAAGGAGCGACTAGGTTGGAACTGCCGTGTCCCCATGGAGAAGGCGTTGGCTCGGTACTTTGCCTTTCAAAAGGGTGGATAAGAGCGAACCCATGAGGGTGGCGTTGATCGGGTGCGGCTTCATTGCCGATCAGCACCTGGACCAGTTGCGGTACTTGGAGGCCGTCGAGGTTGTGGCCGTCTGCGATCAGGACGAGCTGATGGCCAGGCAACTGGCCGATCGCTTCCACGTCTCGCGCGTGTTCACGGATGCTGGTCGGATGGTCGATGAGATCCGGCCCCAGGCCGTGCACATCACTACGCCGGCACAGAGCCACTTCCTTCTCGGCAAGCTGTGTCTCGAAGCTGGCTGCCATGTTTACATGGAGAAGCCTTTCACGGAGATGCTACCTCAGGCCGAAGCGCTGGTTCGTCTGGCACAGGAGCAGAATCTCCGGATCACAGTGGGTCACAACCTCCAGTTCAGCCCCGAGGCGTTACGGCTGCGCCGGCTCGTGCAGGCGGGTTTCCTCGGGGGACCACCCGTGCACCTCGAGAGCATTCAGTGTTATTCGCACGAGGACCCGACGTATGGTCGAGCCGTGCTGAGCGACCCCCAGCACTGGGTCCGACGCCTGCCTGGGTCCCTGCTGCAGAACCTGATCAGCCACGGGGTTGCCAAGCTCGCCGAATTTCTGTCTGGAGACAGTCCTGCAATCAGCGCGCTTTGCTTCACCAGCCCTTGGTTGGTGCAGCGGGGGCAGATGGATGTGGTGGACGAGGTGCGCGCCACCATCCGGGATGACTCTGGCACCACGGCCTTTTTCCTCTTCACGACTCAGTTCGGGGCCGGGTCGAATGAGTTGCGGCTCTATGGGCGCAGCGGAAACTTGATCCTTGACAACACGTTCCGTACCGTCTTGAAGGTCGGACCATCAACCCTCAAGAGTTACTTGCGTTACTTTGGTGCCCCTTGGGTTCGTGCCTATGACCAGGTCCGCAATTCGGTCGAGAACATCCGGCAGTTTGTCCACCGGGATTTCCACATGGACTATGGCATGCGCAAGTTGATGGAGCTCTTCTATCGAGCCATCCGCGAAGACGGGCCTGATCCCATTCCAATGCAGGAGATCTTGCGGACCGCACGGATGATGCACGCCATCTTCACGCAGATGCCTACCGTTGTTGCCCCAGGTTCCAGATCGTAAGTGAACCACCTCACTTGTGGACCGTCTGATCATCAGTGACATCCCCACGCCGTGGCGCGAGCCGGTTTTCGAGCGCGTGCATCGGCGGCTGGACGGCGCCGTCGAGGTGGTCTATTTCAAGGATAATGAGAAGCGGAGGCTCTGGACGTTCCCGATGGGTCGCCATCCGAAGACCATTCTGCCAGCCATCACCCTGAAGACAGGCGAAACAGAACGCTTCCTCAACCTGGGTCTGGCGCCGTTGCTGATCCGGCGCCGCCCTCGAGTGGCTGTGGTATCCGCCTGTATCAAGGATCCAAGTGGTTGGATCGCGATGGTCCTTTGCCGGCTGTTAGGCACGAAGGTGGCGCTTTTGGACGATAGCTGGCTGGGACGTGAGCAGGGCATCGGTAGGCTCCAGCGCGTGGCTCGGCGGCTCACCTACCGCTGGCTGGGCGATGCCTATGTGGGGAGCAGCCTGGGTACCCTTGCCCTGCACCGGCACTACAATCCGTCCCTGCGGGCCGACCAGTGTTTCCTCAGCCACCTTGTTGGGGACAACGAGTTCTTCCAGCGCCGCCTCGCGGGCCGACAGGTGGAACGGCGCTTCGACGTGCTCTTTTCGGGGCGGATCGTGGACGTGAAGAACCCGGTGTTCTTTGCTGAAGTGGGTGCGGCCATCAAAGCGCGCCTGGGCCGCTGTCGCGTCCTGATCATCGGCGAGGGCGAAGAACGACTGAAGGCGCAGATGCGTGCCGTGTTTGCGAAGCATGACGTCCACCACGACTTTGCCGGATTCATCCAACACCAGGATTTGCCCGATTACTATGCCCAAGCCCGGCTGCTGCTGCTGCCCACGTCCGGGGATTGCTGGGGCGTCGTGATCAACGAGGCGATGGTGTCCGGCACTCCGGTGATCACGACCGAATGGACCGCGGCCGCGGGCGAATTGGTGCTGCACGAACAGAATGGTTACGTCTTACCGCTCGACGTGAACCGGTGGGCCGAGGCCGCGTCCAACTTGCTGTCCGACGAAGCCAAGTGGAATGCGTATTCGGCGAATGGGCGGGCGAAGGTCGCGGAATTCAACTACGACCGTGCCGCCACTGGCATCCTCGATGCGTTTGCGTACTTGGAAGGCTTGGTCAACGCGCGAGTGCAGCCGCGTGTCGTCCGCGCCTGAGCTGCTGACTTCACGCGTGGCTGCAACGGCGGTGACAACATCCTCGGCTGACAGGTCGGCGGAGCATTCCATCGCACGCGACGCCACCGTTCGCCTACTGGACTACTGCCGCAGTCAGGACTGGGCCGGGTATGACCCTTACGACGGGCTGAACAGCCGCTGGTTTCAGGCGTTTCCCATCCTTCGGAACCGCTGGGGGCGGTTGGCGTTCATCCAGGGATTCAAGCGCAGTCCGATCAACCTGCGGCCGTTGTTTGCTGCACCGCGTGGTGTCAATCCCAAGGGAATCGCCTTGGCTACCCAATCCCTGTTGGGACTAGCCCGGCTGGGGCATTCCTCAGCAGCAGCGGCACGAGTCATGGCCGACCGGTTGGTTAGCCTGCGAACCCCGGGCTGGACGCGCGCTTGTTGGGGATACCATTTCGATTGGCAGACGCGGACCTACCTCGTGCCGCGCGGTTACCCGAACATCATCTGCTCGAGCTTTGCGGGCGAGGCCCTACTCGACGCGTTCGAGGCTCTGGGCGAACGGCGGTATCTGGACATCGCTGCCGACACCGGTCGTTTCATATTGAATGACTTGAAACGTACCGCGGCGGACGACGCCTTTTGCTTCAGCTACACCCCCCTTTGCCCATCGCGAGTCCATAACGCGAGCCTGCTCGGAGCGGCTTTGCTGGCCCGGTTGGCGGCAGCCACCGGGGAACGGGAGTTCCGCGAGGCCGCCGAGGGCGCCGCCCGGTACGGCATTCGCCACCAACGGGACGACGGCTCCTGGATCTACGGTGAGGACGCAAATCAGGGCTGGATCGACAGTTTCCACACGGGATACAACCTGCTGGCGCTGCGAGCCCTGGCAAAGCACCTGGATCTCCCCGAGGCCGCTGCGAGTGTCGAACGTGGCTACCGCTTCTATCGACAGCATTTCTTCCCGGGCAAGGGGGTCGTTAAGTACTTCCACGACCGGACCTACCCGATCGACACGCACGCGGTGGCTCACGCGATCCTGACATTGAGCGAGTTTGCCGATCGGGATCCGACCGCCCTTGAGGAGGCTGGCCGGATCATTCGTTGGGCCCTCGAACACATGCGATCGCCGGAGGGGTGGTTCTATTATCAGAAGTGGCCGCTGTGGACCAACCGGCTCAACTACATGCGATGGTCCCAGGCTTGGATGTTGCTGGCCCTGACACAGTATCTGGAGGCGACGAGAGGATGACCGACAAAGCGGCGGCACCATGACGACGCCGTGCCGTTGACGGTTGTCAGCCGAGCCGTAGCCCGCGTTTCTGATGAACGCTGCGTCGCAGCCTGTCCGGACCTGCCAGAGCACTGATCCTCCTCACGTCGGGCGACACGCCTGCGGTCGACTGTTCGTGCGGCGAGAGGTGTGGACGTTGTCGGTGCGGGGGCGCCTGTTCCTTTTGCTTCTCGTGGCGACGGTGGCGGGTCTGCTTGTGTGGGGCGCGTACCCATTTCTCGCTGTCAACGACGGGGGGAGCGGCGAGGTGATGGTGATCGAGGGCTGGATCGGCGGACGACGCGTTGACGGCGCGGCGACAGCCTTTCACAGCGGCAAGTATCAGACGGTGGTGGTTGTTCGGGACGTGTACCAAGGCGGTGACAAGTGGTCTTCAGGGAGCTACACGGCTGATTACCTGTCGGCGGATCTGGTGCGTCTGGGAGTCCCTAAAGAGCGGGTACTCACTCTGTTATGTCCGGTGGTGCGCAAGGACCGCACCTACCATTGCGCTCTGGCCGTCCGCGAGTGGCTGCGAAAAGCAGGACAGTGCGTCACCGCGTTAGATGTGGTGACACTGGCGCCACATGCCCGGCGCTCGCGTTTGCTGTACGAGAAGGCATTTGGAGACGGGGTAGCGGTGGGGGTGGTTGGGATTGAAGATCCGAGCTTCGATGCCGGGCGGTGGTGGCGGAGCAGTGCGGGGGTGCGCGAGGTCTTGGGTGAAGGTCTGGCGTATCTCTATGCACGGCTGTTTTTCTGGCCTGATCCGCACGAGGATTCTCCCGGGCCACCAGTCCCGCAGGAGCCGACGTCAGGAGGCTCTGCCTGGCGTGAGTCTCGTCACCTCGACTCCTACCGCCGAGGACCCGTAGGAGACGACGTCAGCAGGCTCTGCCAGGAACCCGCGCGTCCGTTCAAAGCGGGTCGGCGCGAAACGGTCCGCTGGTGTCTGGAAAGCCAGGAATGGGGACGGGCGGTCCTGGCGGAGACTGAGGATCGGCGGGACCCGCGAAACACGCCAACCACGCGAAAGGCCTGACGAACCGTTGTAGGCCGCGTGCCCCCACGCGGCGTGCGCCGTGCTTTCGGCCCCGCACCCCCGCAGCCCTTCGGACATCGACATTCGCACGTCGTACTTCGCGTTCGCCGTCACCGCTTGATCTCTGGTCTCCTGGCCGGTGCGAAACTATGAACCTTGCCGAATTGCCCATTCCGATAGACCGCGAGAAGGTTGCGGAGTTCTGCCGCGCACGGGGAATCCGTCGCTTGTCGGTCTTCGGCTCCGTGCTGCGTGAGGATTTTGATCCTGAACGCAGTGACGTGGACGTACTGGCGGAGTTTGAACCGGGCGCATTGCGGGGCGTGGGGTTTCGTTACTTTGGCTACGGCGACGAACTGGCGAGGATCCTGGGGCGGAAGGTGGATTTCTGTTCCAGGTTGAACCGTTGCATCGAAACCGCGGTGCGGCGCGAGGCGTTGCCAATTTATGAGCGGTCATCTGAGTCACGGATACGATGACGTGGACTATCAGGTCCTGTGGGATGCGGTGAATCGATGGGTGTTACCAACAGGAAAGATAGCAGGGCCACACTGCCATCACGTGGCGGCACAGTGACAGGCAGTGAAGCTCGAGATCTTCGCGTGCATAGTATCTTGTCAGGGGGAGGCGGCAAGCCCAGCCAGCGGGCACTCCGGCGTCGCGTGGGGCATTGGGAAACCGGTCGCGGGAGAGAGTCAGACAGCCAGGAAAGTTGGGTCGAACCGCCCACCTACCAGAAGCCCTTTTCCCGCGCCGCCAAGGGGGCGCCACGGCGTCGTAAGGGGTGGGGAGTGGACGGAGGGCCCAACCAGACAGCGACCGTTTATAGGGTCATTGGGCGCTGGGACCAAGGAGGCAGAGTTGAGAGAGTTTTCTGCAGGTTGTTCGTGCCTTTGGCGCCCGCAGGGCATAGACTCTCTGCCCTCATGAGTCTTCTCATTCACGATGCCTTCCTCTCCCCGGCGCTGGAGCTCTTGCCCACGCTCGAACACTACCGTCAGGACCTGGACTACAGCGATGCCGAGTTCCTCACGCTGGGCGTGCGACGCATCAACACCTACCATCCTTCGGGGCGCTCGTTTCTCCAGTCGGTGCGTCAGTGCGAGGTGAGTGACGTCTCGCTCAAGGCCTACTTCGGAGCCTGTCGCAGCCGGCGGCGGCTGAAGCTGGCGCATGAACTCAACACGGCGGTCTCCTGGCAACTGCGGGTGCCGAGTGATCGCTTCGCGGCCTTCCCCGAACTCCACGGCCGGGACATTCTGGCCTTGGACGGACACGACATCCGCCATGGCAGCCATGAGCCGGCGGCGCTCACCCGGCGTGGTGAGAGTAAGGTTCCCGATACGCTGACCGGGGTGTTCCTGCGGGATCTGCGGACGGGCGGTGCGCGGGTGCTGACCCAGACCCACGGGCACCAACATGAGTGGGCGGCGGTCAAGGCCTGTCCCTGGGAGGGACTTCCTTTGGCGACCGGAGGCCCGGGGCACGATCCTGGTGATCGATCCGGTGGCGGTGGACTTCGGCTTCCTGCGGGGCGCCAAGTTCAGGGGGGCTTCACGGTGATCACGCGAACCAAGGAGAACCTCGTGGTTCGGGAATCCCGCCCGCTGAGCTGGGACCGGAAGTATCCCCCCAACCAGGGCGTGCTGAGCGATGAGCGGGTGTGGTTCAGCGAGGCGGGGGAGTTTCGGCGCATCCGCTACCGGGATCCGGAGAGTGGGACGGTCTATGAGTTGCTGACCACCGAGTTTCACCTGCCCCCGGGGATCATCGCCCAGATCTACCGACTGCGCTGGGACATCGAGAAGTTCTTTGACGTCTGTGAGAACCTCCTGGCCGAGGCGCGGGCCTGGGGGGCGGGCCGGTGCCGGCGCAGGTGCAAACGAGTTTCTGGTCCTGGTGCACAATCTGCTGATTCTCCTCAGTACCAGGCTGGAAGCGGAGGAAGGCCTGCGGGACGAGAAGGTCGAGGTCAAGTACGAGGCGGCGCTTCAAGCCCGGGAACGCGTGGCCAAGTCGCGGGGCCGGTCGGTGTCGCCCTGGGTGCGGGTGTTGCGACGGATCACTCGCTGGAGCAGTCAGTTTACCCGATGGCTGCAGGATGCCTTGCTGCATCGTTGGGAGTGGACCGAAGGCCTGGCCAAGCTGCGGCCACTCATGCACGCCTATCTCCGCTAGCGCCCCTGGCAGCCCCCGCCAACCCCCTCACGGATCCCCCTACGTCAATGTTGTCACACCCCTGCCCGCCAGCCGTGCCTTTCAGCATGCAGCATGCCCTCGCACTTTCTCTGTTTGTCGAGGTAACACCGATCGGTGAATCAGGATGTGCCCGTGCTATCGAGCACCATTGAACAGATGCTGAAGGAGTTGGAGGGCGGCACGCACGAATAGTGTGGCCCGGCACGACAGCTTCGGGCCATCGCGCCGGCTGCCGAGCACGGGCTTGTGTCTCGAGCCAGCGAATGCAAAACGAATGCACGGTACGACACCAGGCGGGACGAATGACCAGGGGGTGCTTTGGACTGGCGGCGCTTTCCGGGCGGGGGTGGCTGTCCCGTCGATGTAGGAGACGACGTCAGGAGGCTCTGCCTGGCGCGAGTCTCGTCACCTCGACTCCTACCGCTGAGAACCTGTAGTGGCTTGCGGCGCGAAGTGATTTCCTCTCTGTGAACTGGACCGCTTTGTCTCTCTCATCAAGGCCGAGGTTCTGCTGCAGGATGCCGACCGCGCATGAGCCGGCCGTGGATTGCCGCACAGCGTCTGATCGCACAAGCGGCCCAGTTCGGCCTTAGCCTCCGAGAGCTTATAGGCGGTCCTTGGTCCTCGGTCTTTGGTCCTCCCCCGTAGGCCCTTCGAACTTCGACATTCGCACTTCGCACTTCGCCTTCGCCCCCTGCCGCCTCCTTGTATTATGAGAAGATGGGGCGTAGCTTCAAGCCGTGAGTGCCGTAGAGATCATGAAGGAACTCCCGACGCTGAGCAGGGAAGAGCGCCGGGCGATTGCGCGCCTGGTTTTTGAGTTGGAGGAGGAACGCGGGGAGCTCGATTGGGCGACCCAGGCTGCGGACCTCGCCTTTCAGCAACTCGACAAGCTGGAGCAAGAGGATGTCTCGTCCGAGTCGCGGTGAGGTGTGGATGGTCGACCTTGGGCTGGCGGCCAAGGTGCGCCCATTACAGCCGAGCACCCGTAGGAGACGACGTCAGGAGACTCTGCCACTGCTGACCAACGGCCCCTGGACCTCCGACCTATCTCCGGTGGATGGGCAGCCTCAGGACCTCGACAATCTTACGTGCGATCAGGTGGCGGCGCTCATAGGTCACACTCCCCTTTCGCTCAGCAAACTGCGCCTTGGGAAGAAGATGAATGCGGTCGCAACGCACCATGGTTTTCCAGTCGAGACCGTCGGCCTCGTCCAAGGCTTCCTCGGTTGGTTTCGGTCCCCGGTTTACCTTGGCTGATGTGCAGAGGAGCGCGTTGACCTCTTCGAGGTCGTCGTTCTGACAAGTCTCGTCGTTGGACAAGACGACAGCCGGATGCCGTTTCTCCTGGCTGAAGGGAAACATGATCACGTCCCATTGCTTCATGTACCCCCCTTATTGGATGTCGTTGGGAGCGCGCACCGCGGACGCCTTCGCCAGTCGGTTCTCCTCCTCGCTTTCCGCCTTGCTGTAACAGCCGTCAAAATAGCCTGGCGGTCGTATGGGAATCGGATCGATTGGGGAGACCTCCTGCAGAGCAAAGCGATGCTCTCCGCGCACGATGTACACGGTTTCGCCTTTGCTGGCCTTCTCCAGGAGCCGTCCCAAGTACGTTTTGGCCTTGCTCAAAGTGAAGTTTCCGGAGCTCAGATCCACTTTGCGGGTTCGCGTCAAACGGTGCGCAGTTTTCATCGTGGGCTAATCGTAGCCTATCGCCGGCCTGCGTCCACTAAATTGTCGTTCTGCCTCTGGCGTGCGTCCTCCGAACTTCTGACTTTGCCCCTCATCACGTGCCGCTCGTGCTTCTGCCGGCGAGAGCTTCACCCGGAAGTTCAGAGCTGCGATCTTCCGGGGCAACTCAGCTTCGGGCCATCGCGCCGGCTGCCGAGCACGGGCTTGTGTCTCGAGCCAGCGGATGAAAAGCGAATGCACGGTACGACACCAGGCGGGACGAATGACCAGGGGGTGCTTTGGACTGGCGGCGCTTCCCGGGCGGGGGGGCTGTCCCATCGATGTAGGAGACGACGTCAGGAGGCTCTGCCTGGCGTGAGTCTCGTCACCTCGACTCCTACCGCGGAGCACCCGTAGGAGACGACGTCAGGAGACTCTGCCATCGCCCGGCGCGTCCGTCCAACACGGGTCAGCGCGAAACGGTCCGGTGGTATCTGAAAAGCCTGGAATAGATACGGGCGGTTCTGACGGAGAAGGAGGATCGGTAGTACCCGCGAATCCCACCAACCACGCGAAAACCCTGAGGAACCGTTGTAGGCCGCGTGCCCCCACGCGGCGTGCGCCGTGCTTTCGGCCCCGCACCCCCGCAGCCCTTCGAACTTCGACATTCGCCATTCGAACTTGACCCTTAGCCTTGCGCCCGCCTGCTCTCCCGACTACTCTTGCGCCGTGCAGTACGCGTTAACCGCTTATATCGAAGCCGCACTTGACCGGGCGTCCTATGAGAAGCTGGAGAAGGGCACCTTCGCAGAGGGTAACGCGTGAGGAGTGGGATGTCTTGTAGCAAAGGGTGAGGGTTAATGCCTTCGACTTTGCCGGATTGGATCCAGGCGGCAGCCTTGACGAACGTGGCCGTGAGCGGCGAGGAGGGCGCTGACGATTGACGAAAAGCGGCGGTCAACCGCACGCACTCCAAACGCTTCGCGATTTCCAGCGGCGCTTTGAGTGCCCGCAGTCGCGTCCTTTTGCCTTCGAACTTCGACATTCGCCCTTCGGACTTCCCTCTCCCGTGCCCGCGCCAGCACACGAACAGATCCCGCCCTCGACGGTGGCCGATCTCAAGGCGGCGATTGCCATCCTGTCGCGAGAACCCGAAGTGCGGCGCGTGTGGTTGTTCGGTTCGCTAGCCAAGGGGCGCGAACCCGATTTTCGCTCGGACATGGATCTGGCGGTGGAAGGGTTGCCGCCGGGGCGTTACCTGTCGGTATGGGCGGCGTTGGACGAGGCCTTGCGATTGACCCCCGACCTGGTGCGATGGGAAGAGGCTAACCCGACACTCCGGGCAGAGATCGAGCGGTGGGGAGCGGTCGTGTATGAACGTCCCTGACGCAGCCAAGCGCGCGAGTCTGGCCGCAGTGCTCGAGCATGATCTCGCGGCGGTCAGCCGCATCGAGGTGGCGCTGCGGACGCTGGCGCCGGATGCCGACTTCAACCAATGCGCCGGCGTCGCGTATGCCCTGCACAACCTGTACTCGGCCCTCGAGAACAGCTTTGATCAGATCTCCCGCTCGTTCGAGAACCATGTCGTGGATCGGGAACAGTGGCATCGCGAGTTGATGCTGAAGATGTTTCTGGAGATACCGGGCGTGCGGCCGGCGGTCTTGCCCTTGGAGGTGCGTCCGCTCCTCAACGAACTGCGCAGCTTCCGGCACGTGTTTCGGCACAGTTATGACTTCGAGTTGGATCCGGTGCGGTTGAATGCGTTGGGTGGCGCTTGGCGGGAGCGAGGCGGGGCCGTGCTCGCAGCTTTGAGGGCGTTTGCCGTGTGGCTGAGAGGTGATGAGTGCTCACGGTCTGTCCGCGGTATGAAGTAGGACCCGCGAAACGCCACAGGTGAGCGACCGTCGCCGGGACGTACGGTGGAGCGGAGCATGGTGATCCGAACTGGCCGCCAACGCCGGGCGGAGCAGCGGGGCGGCGGAGTGGTTCGCGCCGCGGAATCCAACAGAAGGCAACCAAGAAACGAAGCCCCGAGGTCAGAAGTTCCCGGCGATCTTCGTTGCCTTCGTTGCCTTCTGGTGCAGCCTTCGATCTTTGATTCGCGAGCGGGTGCAAGTCCCGCCTCGGCAATAGGTGGTTGGGCCGAGTAGTGATAGCAGACCCCGGCCGGGGGAGACTCCGGCCGGGGCAAGCTCTGCCGTAAACGGGTGGGCCTGTCGGCGCCGGGTCGTCGGCGGGGACTGGTCAGCCGCCCTAGCAAGCGTGCAGGCCGCAACAGGACGAGAAAACTGCTGCCTCGTTAAACGAACCCCTCGGAAGCCAGTGAGGGGACAACCGACAGCCGAACCTGACAGAAGGTGGTGAAGGCTCGTAGGCCCGGGGGATGAACCATCGGATGAACCCGGGCCGTCGGCGGGGTAAGGGTAGCGGCATGGACGTACAACGTGGATCCAGGCAAAGAAGGGAAGGTGAGGCGGACGGCCCTTGGGGCAAAGACCGCCCGGGATAAACCATAAACCGGGCGGAGTCCGCCAGACTGGCGCATCAGGCCGTAGTAGCGTTTGCAGGTGCGGGGATGATAAACCGCGCTGAGCCAAGGGCCTGTGGGCAGGGTCGGCTTGGTGGGTCGGGGAAGCTGTAAGGCGATTGCTCCGCGAGGAGCTACCAACGCCTGGACGTAGGCGGGACTCGACTGGCGAGCTGAACGGGTGTCAAACCGCCTGGGCGGGAAGGTCATTCGGTAGAAGACCCTGCTTCCAACCGTACTGGGGAAAACCCACCGTACGGAATGACTGGAGGGGAGGAGGGAAACGTGAGGGCTTTGGGCCCTGCGCGCGCCCTCCTCCCACTCGACTAATATCCCGGCGACCTACAATCGCCTGTCATGTCGAACACGCCAATCACGCGAAAACAAGAAGGAAGTCGGGTATCGTGTTTGCCGATCGCCCAATAGATCCGAGGGGGCTTTCCTGGGGGGCACTGCCGACCCCGGTCGCCGGCTGAGGGCAGCCGGCCTACAGTCGTGGCAGCCGCCGGCTGCGGGCAGCCAGCGTACAGGTTGTTGTAGGCCGCGTGCCCCCACGCGGCGTCCGTTATCGGCCCATCCCTCGCGCTCGCCGCTTGGTTTCCGCTCCCTGGCTCACCTCCGCGGCATTGCCTCTTGCCTTGGTGGTCCTGTACTCCCGCGGTCGCTGGTCCTTCCCCCTTCGAACTTCGCCCTTCGCCCTTCGCCCTTCGCCCTTCGCCTTGAGTGTTCAACGATCGCTCGGACGTGGACCTGGCGTTGGTGGTGCCGTTGCCGGCAATGGATCCGGTGACGCTGACGGGCGCTCTGATGGAACGGTTGGGCAGGCCGGTGGATGTCGTCGTTCTGGAGCGATGCCGGTTTCGGGCGAAGATCCTGCGGGAAGGAGAGGAATGGACCGTGTAGGGCTGCAGACGTTGCGGGAGGAGATGCGGGATGACTGTCGGGTCGTCAGGGACGCTTTGCAGAAGGCCGAGGCTCGGTTTGCGCGGCGCGACGAGGTGGGCTACGAGAGCTGTGCGCACCGGTTGTGTCGGCTGTACAATGCGTTCGAGCAGATGGGGCTGAGGGTGGCGAAGACTTTCGAGAACAGCATCGACGATGAGCAGGGTTGGCATAGCGTTGCTGCTCAAGTACGCGCGGCAGGTAGAGGATGGTCTGACCCGTTGGGTGGAGGCGTTCGTTGAGAACGTCGCGCGGGAGCAGGGGATGGAGTGGTGAGCGCGAGGACGCGACGCAAAGCGGCGGTCAACCGCACGCACTCCAAACGCTTCGCGACTTTCGAACCGCGCGGCAGCGTCTGGAGTGCGCCGACTTCCAGCGGCGCTTTGCGTTGCGGGGTTGAGGGGGCGGTTCTCCCTGACCAGCGTCCGGCTACCGCCTGGCTTCGCAGGTGATGAACTTCCGGCTGTTCGCGCGACGCACCATCTGGTGGCCCACGTGGCTGGGTTGGTCGTGCCTACTGCTGCTGATCGGTTCGGGAGCAGGCTGGTGGTTCCTGGCAGGGGGAATCATTCCTGGCGGAAACGCGGCGGGTCCCGGCCGAGGTCTTGGTGGTGGAGGCGTGGATTGGTCGCGACGGCATGCAGGCCGCCAAGGACGAGTTCGAGGCGGGCAAGTACCGTTGGCTGATCGCGGCGGGTGGATACACGGGGGAAGGCTGGATGGAACGTCGTTGGAGCTATGCACAGATGGCGGAGAAGGAACTGTTCCGGCTGGGGGTTCCCCGGGATCGGTTGCTGGTTGCCCAGGCGCGGGAAACGGATGCCCAACGGACCTACGAATCGGCGTTGGCGACGAAAGCAGTGTTAGAGCAGCATGGCCTCGAGGGCGCGGCGGTGAATGTGTTGACGCGGGGGCCGCACAGTCGTCGGAGCCGGTTGGTGTTCGCGAAGGTGCTGGGGTCGAAGACCCCGGTCGGTGCGATTTCGTGGAGCGCGGCCGAGTCGCAGGTCGGGTCGTGGTGGCGGTCGAGCGACCGGGCGAAGGAGTTGGTGACGGAGACGGCCGGGTACTGGTTCGAGGCCTTGGCTGGGTCCGGTCGATGGGCGAGGGAGTCTGTTTCCCCCACCCCGTAGGAGACGACGTCAGGAGGCTCTGCCTGGTTTGAGTCTCGTCACCTCGACTCCTACCCTCGTAGGAGACGACGTCAGGAGACTCACGCCGTTATCGCATGAAACGATTGATCAGCACGTTGGTGCCGTGTTTGGCCCTCGGGGCGCCTGCGGCGGCGCAGCAGACACAGGAAGTCGTCCCCGAGACCACGCCGCCCGCGGGTGAGTCCTCTGCCTCTCAAGGACAACCTGCCCGCACCATTGTCCCTGAATCAGCGACTTGGCCCGCTCCGGAACAGGACACGACCGCGCCCACCCGCTTTCTCCCCCGAGTTTTGACACGTCCTACGTCCCGCCATACGAACGGCCGACCACCCAGCCGCTGCCGCCGCGATCGCCCAACCCGGAGTTCGGGACGGAAGCGTTCGGCGCGGGCCCTGCACTGCCACCGCCAGCGACAGGCACACGAGAAGCGCTGCCGTTAAGCTGGGGCATCATCACCTTCCATCCGCACGTGTCCTATCAAATGGTCTACGGGACGGGGCTGTTGTCGGGACCGGGCCGGGAAGAGAACAGCTTTCAGCATACGCTGTCGCCCGGCATGACGTTCAACCTCGGGCCGCGCTGGCGGCTGGACTACACGCCGAGCCTGAAGTTCTACTCGAGTGAGGGATACGAGGACACACTGGACCATGCCGTCAGCCTGAACGGCTCCGCGGTTTCGGCGGGTTGGCTATTCACGCTGGGGCACGCGTACCGTTCGAGCAGCGATCCGTTGATCGAGACGGCAAGGCAGACGTCGCAGGATACGCACAGCACCGGGTTGGGGGCGAATCGCAGCTTGACCGATACCACGACGCTCGAGCTCGGCTTGGCGCAGTCGTTGCGGTTTGCCGAGGATTACACGGACAGTCACGCGTGGTCCACGACCGACTGGCTGGACAGGCAGTTGCGACCCAACTTCGCTGTGGCCGTGGGGATCAACGCGGCCTACCAACTTCTGGATCCGGGTACTGACATGACCAGCGAACGGTTGCTCGGTCGGGTACGAGGCCGGGCGTTGAACAAGTTGGGATACTCGGTCGAAGGCGGGGTCGAGTTCCGCCAGTTCCTGGATTCGGACGCACCGATGAAGGTGTCGCCGACGGTGAACGGGTCGCTGAGCTATCAGGTATTCGAGCCGACGACGATTGCGGCCTTCGCCTCGCACGACATCGGGACATCGTACTATACGGATCAGTTTACCGAGACGACGCGTGTGGGTGGGTCGCTGTCACAACGGTTGCTGGGGAAGATCCATCTGAGCGTGAGTGGTGGGTACTCGTTCATGAAGTACAGCAGCACGTTGGTGAGTGACACGGTCGTGCGCGAAGACGAGACGCCGTACTTTCAGTCGGGGCTGAGTACCCGATTCCTGCGGCGGGGGAGCGTGTCGGTGTTTTATCGGTGGAGCCAGAACGACTCGGGTTTGGCCGGTTACTCATACGACAGCAACCAGATCGGCTTTCAACTGGGCTATGCGCTGTAGGATGGAGATCGATCAACCCAGTAGGAGCCGACGTGAGGAGGCTCAGCGATCGCGTGAGTCTCGTCACCTCGACTCCTACGGGTCTGACGACTCCTACCGGAGAGGGATGTGGGGTTTCGCGGTCTGGGCGGTCGCGGCGACGGTGGCATTCGCCGTCCCGTTGTGGCAGTTGGCCAGGTACTCGATGAAGGCCGACTTGTTCTCGCACGCATTGTTGATCCCGGTGGTGAGCGCGTATTTGATCTGGACCCGTCGCGATCCGGCGCCGTTGCCGTGGTCAAGGGGGACTCGATGGGCGGCAGTCCCGGCCGTTCTGGCGCTGGTGCTGCTGGGCTTCTACTGGCTGATCTGGCAGCCGCGCGGACCGCTGCCTCCCAACGATTCCTTGAGCGTCATCACGGCGGCGTACCTGCTGGTCCTGTTGTCGGGTGCACTGGCGTGTCTCGGGTGGAGGGTGGTCAGGGCGCTGAGCTTCCCGATCCTGTTCCTCGTCTTCATGATCCCGTGGCCGACGGTGATGATCGATGCGATTGAGATTGGCCTGCAATTCGCCTCGGCCGAGGCGGCGCACGGTTTGCTGTCCTTGACGGGCGTGCCGCTGTTGCGGGACGGGTTGGTGTTCCGGTTGCCAGGGATCACGCTCGAGGTGGCTCAGGAGTGCAGCGGCGTGCGGTCCAGTTATGTTCTGTTCATCACGAGTGTGTTGGGTGCGCACATGCTGCTGAGGACACGATGGCGGAGGTGGGTGCTGGTGCTGGCCGTGATTCCGCTCGGGATCGTGCGGAACGGGTTTCGGATCCTGACGATCGCGATGCTGTGCGTCTACGTGGACCCGGCGATGATTGATTCCCCGATCCACCATCGGGGCGGGCCGATCTTTTTCGTGTTGTCGCTGATCCCCTTCTTCCTGCTCCTGCTGTGGCTGCGCAAGTCGGAGGGGAAGTCGGGGAAAACCCCCGCCGCCGTAGGAGTCGAGGTGACGAGACTCAACCCAGGCAGAGCCTCCTGACGTCGTTTCCTACCCGGCCGGGGACGGTAGGAGTCGAGGTGACGAGACTCAAACCAGGCAGAGCCTCCTGACGTCGGCTCCTACGGGCGGGATCTCTCCCAACACATTGAATCTATGAAACACTGGCGATACGGCATGGTCCTGGGTCTGGCGTTGCTCGCGGGCGCCGTAGTCGGATGTTCCAGGAGCGCCAAGGCGGCGCGGCACCTCGAACGAGCGGACACCTACTACGCCGCGGGCGAACGCGACAAGGCCGAGATCGAGTACCTCAACGTGCTCCGGTTGCGTGCCATGGACCCGCACGCCATCGAGCGGTTGGGTTCGATTTACTATGATCAGGGCCGCTTCGTCCAGGCGCTGGCTTTCCTGCTCAAGACCCGGGAGCTCAACCCGACGAACACGGAGGCCCGATTGCGGGCGGCGCAGATCCTGATCGTCGGGAACCGTCCGAAAGAGGCGCGGGAAGAGGCGTTGATCATCCTGGACCAGCATCCGGGTCATGAGGATGCCATGCTGATCCTGGTCGAGTCGCCAAGGTCGACCAACGAGCTGGCCGAGATCCAGCAGCGGCTTGAGGAGTGGCGTCCGAAGATTGGCAGCCAGGCGGGGTATCACCTGGGGCAAGCCGTTCTGGCCCTGCAGCGAGGCGACACCAACGCCGCGGCGACAGCATCGCTCGAGGCCATCCGTTTGAACCCGAAGTCGAGTGCGGCACAGCTCGTGCGCGCCGGCTTTCTGCTGACCCAGAATGACCGCACGAACGCGCTTCTTGCCTTCCAGGCGGCGGCAGATCTGGCGCCGGTCCGGTCGCTGGTCCGGCTGCGGAACGCCGAGTTTCGACTGCAGATGGGCGAGCGGGCTGAGGCGCGCAATCTCGTGTCCAACCTACTCGCGCAGGCGTCGGATTACATCCCCGCTCAGGTGCAGATGTTCAAGATGGACCTTGCGGAGGGGAAACTGGATGAATGCGAGGCGATGGTGGGCAAGGTCCTGGCCCGCGAACCGACGAACTTCGAGGCGTTGCTCGCCCGTGTGCAGGTGCTGCTCGCGCGGGGCCAGCGCGAGACGGCCCTCAAGGAGATGGAGCGTGTGGTTGGTTTGTATCCGAAGTCAGCGTTGGTGCAGTACAACCATGCCTTGACGCAGTTGATCAATGGCGACGTGACCAAGGCAACGTCCGCGTTGACCCAGGCATTGGCCATCGAACCGAATTACACCGACGCCATCTTGCTGCTGGCGCGGCTGAACATCCGACGTGGCGACACCACCGCCGCCATCACCGCGCTGAGCGACCTGGTGCGGAGACGCCCGAATTTGGTGCCGGCCCAGGTAGCGCTGGCGGAGGCCCATGCGCTCAAGGGCGAACGGGATCAGGCGCTGGCGCTCTATCAGCAGTTGGCGAAGAACTTTCCACAGGACCCGCAGTTCCCGTTCCTTGCTGGATTGGTATTGCGGGACCAGCAAAAGCCGGCCGACGCCTACCGCGCCTTCGAACAGGCGCTGGCCCTGGCGCCGGACCGGTTGTCGGTGATCCAGCAGATGGTGGATGTGCGGGTGGCGAACAAGGAGTTCGAAGCGGCGCGAAAGCTGCTCGAGGGTCCATTGGCCAAGGAACCCACCAACGCGGCGCCGCGCGTTCTGTTGGCCGCGACTTATCTGGCCGAACGCGATCTCGCCAAGGCCGAGGAAACCCTGGAGCGTGCCATCGAGCTGGATCCGGACGCGCGTCCCGCCTACATGATGCTGGCTCAGGTCTACGTGGCCACGGGCAAACAGGCGCAGGCACTCGAGCGCCTTGAACGGGCCGTGACCCAGAACCCGAAGGACGTGCAGGCCCTTATGCAGATCGGCATGCTGAAGGATAGTCAGCAGCAGTACGACGCCGCGGCCGAGGCGTATCGCAAGGCGCTGGAGGTCAACCCGCGTTTCGCGCCGGCCCTGAACAATCTGGCCTATCTGTACGGGGAACATCTGAACCGGTTGGATGAGGCGTTCGAGCTGGCCAAACGTTCGCGTGAGGTGGCCCCGAACGATCCGTTCTCGGCCGATACGCTGGGCTGGATCGCGTTCAAGCGCGGTGACTATGCCTGGGCGCTGACACTGCTCGAGGAGAGCGGGAAGCAGTTCCCGACCGAACCGGAGGTTCAGCATCACTTGGGGATGGCCTATTACATGTTGGGCCAGGAGACCGCGGCCCGGCAGGCGTTCGAGCGTGCGCTTCAGTCGGCGAAGGAGTATCGCGGCAAGACCGAGGTCGAGGGAGCGCTGGCCATGCTTGGCATCGATCCCGTTACCGCCGATGCGGCGCGGGTGGCAATCCTCGAGCAGCGGGTGAAGGCGGTGCCCGCGGATCCCGTGGCGGCGAGACGTCTGGCGGCGGTCTATGAACGGACCGGCGAACCGGCGCGCGCCGTGGCGCTTTACGAGGCCGTGCTCAAGTCGAACCCCAAGGCCGCGTTCGCACACCTTCGGTTGGCCGAGCTCTACGCGACGGCGCTCAACAATCCGGCCAAGGCACTCGAGTACGCGCGCACGGCCCGGAATCTGGATCCCGACGATGCGCAGACCGCCCGGGCAGCCGGACGGGCCGCCTTGCTGGCAGGTGATGCCAAGTGGGCCTTGAGCTTGTTGCAGGAGAGTGTCCGACGGTTGCCGGGCGATGCTGGGGCACAATACGACCTGGCTCTTGCCGCGTATCAGATGGGGCGGGTCGAGGAAGCCGTAGGTGGTTTGCAGGCTGCGTTGCAGGTGACGCCACCCTTTGCGCAGGTCGAGAGCGCGCAACGTTGGCTCGAGTTCATTCAGGCGACCAAGGACCCGGCGCGGGCAGTAGCGGCGTCGGTCAAGGCCGCGTCGGCGTTGCAGGCCGATGCCAGCTTGATTCCTGCCGCGATGGTCGTGGCACTGGCGAAGGAAGGGCAGGGAGACATGGCAGGTGCACGCCAGGGTTACGAAGCGTTGCTGGCCCGATATCCTGACTTCGCACCGGCCACGCGGCAATTGGCCTTGTTGTTTGCGCGGCAGGGAGGTGACGACAATCGGGCTCAACAGCTCGCGACGAAGGCCCGGGAAGCCTACCCGGGCGATCCGGACGTGGCGGCAGCGCTGGGCACGGTGGCGTATCGACGTGGCGACTTTGCGCGAGCGGTCCAACTCCTGCGGGAGAGCAGCCAGGTGAAGACCGAAGATGCCGAGGTGCAGTTCCATCTTGGGATGGCGCATTACCGGCTGAAACAGAATCGGGAGAGTCAGGCGGCCATCCAGAAAGCGGTGCGTCTCAAGCTGCGTCCCGAACTGTTGTCGGAAGCCGAGCGGGTGTTGAAGGAGCTGGCGGCGAGTTCGCCACCGTAGGAGACGACGTGAGGAGGCTCTGGCGGGTTTGAGTCTCGTGACCTCGACTCCTACGGGGCGGGAGCCATCGTGAACATCACGCTGCCAAACATCGCGGCGTTGCTGGCTGGCTTGCTGGCTGTGGTGGCCGTGGCGGGCCGGGGCCGGACGCTCGGGCGGGGGATGTTCGCGGCCGGCATGGCCGCGCTGGCGGTCGAGAGTTACCTGGCGGGTCGCAGCGCCGCCGCGTTCGCGCCCACGGAATCGGCTTTCTGGCAGGAATGGCGTCTTCTGGTCATGGCGGTCTTGCCCGGGCTCTGGAGCCTGTTCAGTTTGTGTTACTCGCGCGGGAACCATCTCGAGTTCGTCCGACGCTGGTGGGTCTGGATCACACTCAGCGTCATCGGCCCGCTGCTGCTGGCATTCCTCTACCAGGACGGTCTGGTTTTGGCGATCCCGCCCGAGGCCGACACGGGTCGGTATGTCACAGGGCTGGGTCCGGCAGGCAAGGCCCTGCACGTCTTTGCATTGTTGTCGTGGGTGTTTGTGTTGTTGAACCTCGAACGGACCTTCCGCACGGCGGTGGGCACGATGCGGTGGCGGATCAAGTTTGCCGTGGTGGGATTGGCGGTGTTGTTCGGGACACGGGTGTACTGCAGCAGCCAGGCGTTTCTGTATTCGGCGGTGGCCTCGGCCCATGTCAACATCAACGCTTGCGCCCTGATTCTGGCGTGTCTACTGATCGTCATATCGGTGGTGCGGACGAGGACGTTCGAGATCGACGTCTATCCGTCACAGACGCTGCTCTACAACTCCCTGACGATTCTGCTCGCCGGCCTGTACCTGCTCGTCGTGGGAGTCATGGCAAAGTGGATCGAGGCGTGGGGCGGCGATGGCAGTTTTCCGCTGACGGCGGCCCTGGTGCTGGTGGCGTTGGTGGGTTTGGGGTTGCTGGGGCTTTCCGATCGCGTGCGGTTGCGTCTGCGCCGGTTCGTCAGCCGTCATTTCGCCCGACCGCTCCATGACTACCGTCGTCTATGGTCCGCGTTCAGCGAACGCACGGCCACGTTGGTTGATCGTGCCGGGTTCGGGCAGGCGGCCGTGCGGTTGATCTCCGAGACGTTCGAGGCGCTTTCGGTGTCGATCTGGCTGGTCGACGAGGCGCGCGGCACGCTGGTGTGGGGGCCTCGACGATCTGGTCCGAGGACAAGGCAAGCGAGGTGTTGGCCAATGCCGGGCCGACCGAGGAAGTGGTGGCGGCGCTTCGGGACCATCCCGGAGCGGTTGACTTCGATTGCACTACGGCGCCTTGGGCCGAGAGTCTGCGGCGGTTACAGCCCGATCAGTTTGGGAAGGGTGGGGGACGATTCGCCGTGCCGTTGCGGGCCAATGGCGAACTGCTGGGCCTGATCACGGTGGGGGATCGGGTCAGCGGTCTGCCGTTCGAAGGACAGGACCTCGATCTGCTCAAGTGCATGGCGGACCAGATCGGCGCCACGTTCCTCAACCAGCGATTGTCGCGGCGCCTGCTCGAGTCCAAGCAGATGGAGGCGTTCCAGGCGATGTCGACGTTCTTCGTCCATGACCTGAAGAATGCGGCTTCGACGCTGTCTCTCACACTCGGGAATCTGCGGGTGCACTTCGACAACCCCGAGTTTCGCCAGGATGCGTTGCGGGCGATTGGCCGGACGTCGGACCGGATCAACGCCTTGGTCAGCCGGTTGGCGCTGCTGCGGCAAGGTCTGGAGCTGAAGCTCACCGAGGCCAGCCTGAACGATGTGGTCCAGGCGGCGCTGCAGTCCATGGAAGATGGAGCAGCCAGCGTGGAATTGAAGCTCGACGACGTGCCACGGACCCGGTTGGATGCGGGCCAGATGCAACGGGTGGTGGTGAACTTCCTGATGAACGCACGCGAGGCCAGCGGGCCGGAGGGGCATATCCAGGTGCGCACGGCGCGTCGAAATGGCTGGATCACACTGGCGGTGACTGACGACGGCTGCGGCATGTCACCTGAGTTCATCCGTCAGAACCTGTTCCGACCCTTCCAGACCACGAAGAGCCGTGGCCTGGGCATTGGGTTGTTCCAGGCCAAGGTCATTGTAGAAGCGCACCGAGGGCGTATCGAGGTCGAGAGTGCGCCCGGCCGCGGAACCACCTTTCGCATTCTGTTGCCCACCGAGAACGTATCCCTATGAAACCCCACCTGTTGCTGGTCGATGATGACGAGGACATCCGGATGCAGATGCGGTGGGCGCTCGAGTCCGAGTACGAGATCCACCTGGCCGAGGATAGGCGCACGGCCATGCAGACCTTCACGACCCATCGGCCGCCCGTGACATTGCTGGACCTTGGTCTTCCGCCCAACCCCGGGGACCCAACCGAGGGCTTCGCGGTTCTCACAGACATCCTGAACGCCGATCCGTTGGCGAAGGTGATCATCGTCACCGGTCAGGGTGACAAGCAGAATGCCGTCCAGGCGGTGGGCTTGGGCGCGTATGACTTCCTCTGCAAACCACTCGAACTGGAGGAACTGCGTGTCATCCTCCGGCGCTGTCAACAGGTGGCCAAGCTCGAGCGTCAGTACCGGCAGATGCAGGAGCAGTTCAGCCTGGATGAGTTTCAGGAGATGCTCGGGAGCAGCGCGAACATGCAGCAGGTCTTCACGCTCCTCCGCAAGGTCGCCCCGAGCGACGCGTCGGTGCTGATTCTGGGTGAAAGCGGCACCGGCAAGGAGATGGCGGGTCGTGCCATCCACCGGCTCAGCCTGCGCAAGGACGGTCCCTTTGTGGCCATCAACTGCGGCGCCATTCCCGAGAACCTGCTTGAGAGCGAGTTGTTCGGGCACGAGAAAGGGGCCTTCACCGGCGCCCATGTGGCGCGCCCCGGACGCCTGGAATTGGCCAACGATGGCACGCTGTTTCTCGACGAGATCGGGGAGTTGTCCACCGCGCTGCAGGTGAAACTGCTGCGGTTTCTGCAGGAACGATCCCTTGAGCGGGTGGGGGGCGGAAGCTCATCCCGGTGGACACCCGTGTGATCGCCGCCACAAACGCTGATCTCAAGACTGCCGTCGCCGAGGGCACTTTCCGCGAGGACCTGTTCTATCGGCTGGCGGTCGTGACCATCCGCATCCCGCCGCTGCGCGAGCGCGACGAGGACGTGCTTCTGCTGGCGAAGGCTTTTCTCAAACGGTTCGCGGCCCAGGAGGGGCGGGAAGGCCTGCTCATCGACGAACGGGCGGCGCACGCCATCCGCGAATATCGGTGGCCCGGCAACGTGCGCGAGCTCGAGAACCGCGTGAAAAGAGCCGTGATCATGGCCGAGGGCAATACCATCCGGGCCGCGGACCTCGAGTTGACATCGTCGGAGGAGATCCAAATCGCGGCGCATACCCTGAAAGAGGCGCGAGAGGCTCTCGAACGCGAGATGGTCAGCCGATCCCTGCAGAAGCACGGGGGCAAGATCGCGCCCGCGGCGGCCGATCTTGGAGTCAGTCGCCCGACCCTGTACGAGTTGATCGGGAAGCTCGGGATCAAGCGGGAGTGAGCTTGCATTGTCCCGGTAGGAGCCGACGTCAGGAGGCTCTGCGACACAGTCACCAATTCACCATGAACGTTCAACATTGGTATCAGAGTCACGGCGTCCATCGACGCTGTGTATCCGACGACGGTTCATTGTCCAATACGTCCATCGCCGTCCGGCTTACCTGGTCGGTACACCGGCGCCTAGGATGGCTCGTGGGCACAGCGGCGATCGTGCTCGGGCTCGCTGGTTGCTCCTCACCCAGCCTCACGCCGGTGTCGTCCGAGGACGCGAAACCGTATCGGAGCGTCAGCCTGCGGGAGGGCGATGCAGTCCGGATCGTGTTTCCGGGCGCGCCCAGCTTGAACACCGTGCAGCAGGTGCGGCGTGATGGGATGATCACCCTGGACGAAGGGAACGAAGTGATGGCGGCGGGGAAGTCGCCGGCTCAGTTGCAGGAGGAGATCCTGACCCTGTACTCCGCCCGATTGGTCCGAAAGGAAGTGTTGGTCACGGTGGATTCCTCGGCGTACCCCGTGTTTGTCAGCGGGGCCGTACTGCGTCCGGGCAAGATCATGGTCACGGAGCCGCTGACGGTGGTGGAGGCCATCATGGAAGCAGGCGGGTTGGATGAGAACCGGGCGCAGTCGAAGAAGGTGATGGTCACCCGCGAGCAGGATGGGGTGGTGAGCCACTATCGCTTGAACGTGAAAGATATGTTGCGTGGCCAGTCCAAGACGCGTTTCTACCTGCGTCCGATGGATGTGGTATACGTGCCCACGAAGATCCAGGTGTGGTGATGGTAAGGGGCAGGGGAACCATAGTGACGGCAGGGACCCAGAGGGAAAAGGGGGAGTGGAAGGTGCCCGCAAAAGGCGCCAACCGACGCGCAAGCAGAGGAGTTGGCGGCTGTGGGGGAGCAACCCGTTCCTCCTGGATCTGCCCAACGAGACGAACCGCCCCACACGGATGCTCTTCTGCACTCGGCATTCTGCACTTCGGTTCGTGCGACGCGAGGAGGCAGGGTGGTTCGTCTGGGCTCCCGCTGGCGGAAGCGGCAGCTTTTTTTGCGATGGATGTCTAGGACATAGACAGGAATGGCCCATGGACTTGGAAGCAGAGCGGAGGCGGGTCTTGGAGGCGATGGCCCGTTGTGAGCCGATGGAGTACGGCTCGCTGAAGGCCGAGCTTCGGCCCGCGCCTGGAGGCGGTACCACCGGCCCGTACTACAAGCATCAGGTCTGGGAAGACGGGGTGAACCGGAGCCAACGTATCCGGCCGGACGAGGTGCCCGCGCTTGAGCGCGCCATTGTCAACCGGCAGCGATTCGAAGCGTTGGCGCAGGAATACATCGCTCTGACGGTCCAGTGGACGCGACAACAGGAAGATGAGGACACTCGGAAGCGGGGTGTGGTCCGGCACTGGCGCCGGCCGTCGCCCCGGCGGTTTCAAGGCTCGAGTGGCGGGACTGCGGACCGGCGAACCGTGGAACCGCAAGGCGGCCGCAGACCGCAGAGCAGGGCGGGAGGGCAGAGGGCAGCGGGGACGAGCAAATTCGATTTGACGGCCGGCGGGAGCCCGCGCTAGCGTCTGCGTCCCGTTTGGGATCCAGAGTAGCTCAATGGTAGAGCAGCCGGCTGTTAACCGGCGGGTTAGAGGTTCGAGCCCTCTCTGGAGCCAATATTCCAAGGTTTTTCCACTAAGAAACCCCTGAAGAACAAGGGGTTTTCCTGAATTCGGCCTTCCGGGCGGCATTTTGGCAACCGTCTGCAATTCCGGGCAATCTTCTGCCGCATTTGCCAAACAATTGCCAAATATTCTGAGCCGCCAGCGCCTGGCAAACACCGCCGCCGGTCTGGGGTCGGCCTTCCTGACCGAATTCCTGCTGCGTCACGTCGAAAATGACTGAGAAGCCCGCCAACCATCAGGAAGGATAGGAACGCCGCCACCGGGGCCTTCCGGCAGAGCCTCGCCGGTGCCTCGACGCGAGCAAGGCGGAAGGAAACCGATGCCCGCTGTCGGTTCTACGCAGCGCCTTTGATCAGGCCCTTCTCCACCGCGGTAGCGCGCAGTTCATTGAGCAGGGTGATCACCGCGAGCAGGCCGTCATTCAGTGCCTGGACTTCCGCTCGCGTCGGCGGATCGCTGATGGTTTGCGAGGCGTAGGTGACGGTAGCCTGGGCGACGCCAACCCGCTGAGTGGTAGGGGTCGCGCCGTGGAAGCCGACCTCGGCGGACGTGGCCGCACCAACGGTGATTTCCCAGGAGTAGGACCCTGCGTGGCGCTTCACCGCGCCGTCGGTGACGTTCAGGATCAGGTAAACCCGTCGGGATCGTCGCGCTCGACAGGTCCGCCGTCACCTCCGCCGGCGGGATCTGGAGCCACGTTCTCGGGGTCCCGGCCTCGGTGCAACGCCACTCCCCGCCCAGCGCGTCCCGCCAGAACCCGCTCAGGACCGGTCCGATGGCTTCAGTCGGGCCGCGGCTTCCACCGCCTTGAGCCCTTCCGTGCCACGCAACCGAGCTTCCCGGTGATGTCGAGGTTGCGGAACAGCGTCATCCGGGTTAGCCGGGCCGTCTCGGGCTTCATCTTTCCGGCCAGTACTTGATCGAGTAGGGCGGTGGGGTCGTGGTTCGAGCCCCCGGTTCCGGCAACGCCTGCGTCGATTCCTGAGGTTCGCTACAATCGCCTCGATGTACACTTTCTCTAAACTGTCGTGTTTCTTATCACTACACCCCTGATCACGTCGCCGCTCGCGGGAAGTTGACCGGGGGTGCTCACGGAAGTTGACCACCTGGCGGGCAGCGCGAGCAGTCAGTTTCCCTTTCCAAGGAGGGAGTTTTTGGGGGATTCCGAGCAGGGGGTGGTTCCGAGCAGGGGTGGTTCCGAGCAGGGGTGGTTCCGAGGAGGGCTTCCGAGCAGCGATTCCGAGGAGGTTGGCGCCGCGGCCACTGGTGGTGGTCGTCCGCAAGCCGGCGCAAGCTGGGGAGCGCGAGCGCGCTCAACCCCCTGCCCGTAGGACATCGTTCCAGTCCTTGTGCGAGGGGCGCAGGCGCTGGATGGCGGGATGCCGGGCGATCATGACCTGAGCCATCGCTTCCCCCGTGGCATCGAGGTCAAAGCCGCAGGACACGGGGCCGCCCTGGGCGAGGAGGTCGGCCAGCCAGACCGGATCGGGCCGGGCACCGGCGGTCGAGAGGCACCGAGGGTCGGGGTGCAGGGCGTGGCAACTGAGGGCGTCAATGGCCGACTCGCACAGGAGGCTCACCGCGCGCGGGGTCGTCGGGACGGCAAAGCAGCCACGGTCCTTGCGGGAACCCGGGGCCATGCCGCGCCAGGGGACCAGTCCGGTGCCCCGCAGTTCGGCACCGACCGGCTGCCCGTCGGGCCCGCGCAGGAGGAAGACGGCGTTGGCGCGGGCATCGGCGTAGAGGTTGCCGGTGGCGATCAAGGGGTCGAGCAACGCGGGGGGCAGTCGCCGTGGCTCGACCAGGTAACGCCGGACGTGAGCGAGGTGTTCGGGCGTCGGCTCCGGCAACCGCAGCGGCGGTCTGGGCGGAGGGCTCACCGGCGGGATCGGGCTCGTCGCGCCGTGCCGTTCCAACCACTCAAGGCCTGGCCAAAGCCGACGCCGTGGAGGTGCATCACCAGATCGATGGCCCCGCCACCCCCACCGCCGAGGTTCCAGTTGATGAACTGGGCGCCCGTGACGGAGAGGACGCCCTGGGCCGTGTGCCACTTGTGGGGATCGGCCCGATCCGGAACCGCACCGGAGCGGCGCAACACCACGCTCAGGGAAGGGCCCGCAGTCGGTTGGCCCGCTCCTGCCAGGTCATGGGTCGGGGGAGAGCTTGCCGCGCAGGGTGACACACTCCCGCAGGTTGAAGACATGGCTGGTTTCGGTGAGCCGGTCAATCAGGGCGGCGGTGAGGTGATCGTTCTTGAGGAAGGAGCCCCAGTCGCTGAAGCCCAGGTTGGAGGTCAGGAGCGTGGATTTCTTGCGGTGACGCTTTTGCATGAGGGTGAAGAAGAGGCCCACCTGGACGGGCTCGACCTCGACGTAGCCGATTTCATCGATCAGGAGCAGGTCCCAGCGCAGATACTTCTGGAGCACCGCTTCCTGGGCGTGGAGGGCGACGGCTTGATAGAGTTCGGCGACCAGGTCGGCGAAGAGGACGTACCGACCGGTGGCCCCGCGCTGGATGGCCCCGACCAGGAAGCTGGAGGCCAGGCCGGTCTTGCCACAGCCGGTGCGGCCCAGCCAGATGATGTTCTGGGCCTTGGCCAGGAAGTCCAGGGTGTCGTAGAGGGCGAAGATGGCTTTGCGGTTGAGCTTGGGCTGGCGGTCGAAGGGGAAGGTTTCGATCGTCCAGGGCTCGGGCAGACGGGCGCGCCGCAGGCGCTGCTGCCGGGCGCGGTCGCCCTGGAGACGGTACTCCTCTTCCACGATGTGAGTGAGCAAGGCGGCATGGGACATCCGCTGGCGGGCGGCCTCTTGGAGGTCCTGGTCCCAGTGCTTGGCCAGGCGGGGCAGGCGCAAGGCACGCAGTTTGGCTTGGAGTTCGTCAGTCATCGTAGGCGGTGAGGTTGGGGGTTTCGGTGAGCGCGCCGTCCTGGTAGGCAGGACGGTCGCGAAAGGACTCATCAATGGCCGGCAGGGGGAGCTGGCCGGGCGTGGCCTGCACGACGAGGTGGGCGAGGCGTTCGAGGGTCTTGAGCTCGGGGAGGCGATAGCGGTGGGCGCGCTCGACCGCCCG
The DNA here is from genome assembly GCA_027493615.1 of Verrucomicrobiota bacterium. Lineage (GTDB taxonomy): Bacteria > Verrucomicrobiota > Verrucomicrobiia > Limisphaerales > J093 > DSVZ01. Next base: position 2,804 of record JAOSKK010000005.1, on the reverse strand, counting down.
GACGAAGAGCTCGGGACTCATCCGTTGGCTCAACGCCCAGAGTCGGCGCAGGGTCTGGTGACGCAGGTGTCCCGGGGTGGCCAGGAGGAAGTCCACATACGCGCTGACCGTGGGGGCCAGGGCGCGCAAGCGCTTCTCCTCCTCGTCGCTGGGCTGGGGCGATGCCGCGGCTGGGCGTGGGCGGCGGGTTTATCGGGCGGATCGAACTGCTGGTTACGGACGCCGTCGGGGGCCAGGGCGTATTGGATGGCGAGCTGGCCCGCCACGTAAATCTGGAGCTGGTCCTCGTAGCGTAACACCGTGAGGCGACCGCGGCCGGTGCCGGGCACCCAGTAGTAGTTGGCGTCCACGGCGACATAGCCGTATTCGTCCACGCTCCGTTCCAGGATCAGGTAGGGGCGCGGGCAGGTAGGGAGGCAAGGGCTGGAGGAAGTGCACTTCGTGTTCGAAGGCTTGGGCGGGAATGAGGCCGGCCTTGCCCTGGGGCCGTTGCTCCATCCGCACCGTCGACCAGTCCAGGGCTTGGCGATTCAAGTCTGCGAGGTTCTCGAAGGTGCGGCCGGGCAGGAAGTTGGTCTCGACGGTGGAAAAACTCCTCTCCTCGCCGGCCTTCCGATCACTGTGTCCGCGGGCGTGGCAGAGGAACCGAAAGCCATAGGTTTTGGCGAAGGCCTCCATCTCCGGGACCATCACCGCCTGCGCGCCCAGGCCGCGCCACCGGGCGAGGTTGGTGTTGTCGATGACACAGACCGGAGGCGCGTAAGCCCAGTGCACCAGCGCCCGGTGCAGGAAGCACTTCATCCGGAAGCGGTCGAAGACGCGGTAGAACTGGAGGTAGCGGCGCTTGGAGTACCGCAGGTAGAGCAGGCTGGCCTGCAGCTTGGTCGGCACCCGCTCAGCAGGACGGTGAAGGGGCTGGTGTCGTGCTGCATCTCGGCCCCCGGCTCGTCGGGCACCCGTTGACAACGGGTGGCCAGGGGCTGGCCGATCCCCCACTGCCGCAGCCAACGCGTGAGCGTCGAGTACTTGACGTCCACCCCGTGCTCCTCGCGCAACTTTTCCCACACGCGCTGCACGTAACCGTCGCATTGCGTGTAGAGGTGGCGCACCAACTCCGGGTCCAGGGGCGGGACAAAGGCGCGGCGCGGCGACTCCCCCTTGTTGCGCAATGGCGCGGCGCACGGCCTGGCGGCTGACGGCCAGTTGCCGGGCCATCTGCCGGATGGAGAGGCCTTGCTGGTGGAGTACAAAGAGGGCTTTACGCTTGTCCGGTGTGATCATGGAGTTGACGCAAGGTGCGCAGGAACGCGGTCGTCGGGCCGAGCAAGGCGGCGGTAAGCAGATTGGCTTGGGCGCGGAAGGCCGCACTCTGCAGTTTGGGGTCCTGACTTTTGGCCAGGACCCGGAGCATCGCCTTCTGGGTCTGTTCCAGGTCCTGGAGGAAGACGCGTTCCAAGTCGCTGCAACCGTCCGGGTCCGGGGGCCGCCTCCAGGTGCTGCAGGGCCCAGGTCAGGTGGCCCGCGAGCAGTTCCTGCCGGAAGGACGGTGGCCGCGGGAAGAAGCCGTGCGCCAGCCCTTCGATCTGACGCACGCTCAGCCGGTGCCCACGGAGGCGCCGGATGAACTGGTCCAAGTCGGCGGCGGTGACGCTCCATGAACGCCTAAAGGGCACCCGGGTGTGGAGGATGGCGTACACCGGGGAAGGCCCCGGCAGAAAAGGCGCGTCCACGACCGAGGCTCCCGTTCCCACCGCGCAAGCAGGCGGACGGTGACCCAGGAGCCGGGCACGCGGCCCAGTTCCCGGGCGATGTCGGCGGGCGTGAACCACTTCGGTGATTTCATCCGACAGCCGCGCTTGTTCCAACAAGCTCAGGCGTGTTGGCGATGGCGCGGGTTGGAGGATGCCGGCGACCTCGTCGGTGCCCGAAACACTAAAGAACGCACGTGCAGGTGGAGGTGCGGGCGCAGCGAGGCGCGCTGGAAGCCGTCAGCTTGGAATGAGGTCGTGTCGCGGATGACCCCCTGGCGATTCCTGGATGCCCGCTTGGGCGATGGCCGCCAAGAGGGCTGCCTCGCGGCGCGGTTGGCGCAGCCGATAGCCCTCGTAACGCAGGTCCAAAGCTGCCAGTTCGAGGTCGGTGACCCCGCTCGGCCCGCGCTCAGGGAGGTTCTGCATGCAGCCAGGCCACAGTGTGGTCAATCCGGCGCGTGCGCCATGCGGTGTTGTCTCAGGGCCCGGAGCAGCATCGCCACGACCTCCGTCAGACTCACCGGACGCCCTCGATCAGACCGCTCGGTGGGGCCAGGCGAGCGGGCGTTTTACGCGCCGGGCGTTGAGCGCCCGTTTCTTGTCCCCGGCCCGCTTCCTCCCGTAATAGGCCGCCGTGCGTTGATTACACTGGCGTCGGCGATGCGCCGCTCTCGACAGCCGAAGGGACAGCCCAAATCCCGCCGCCCCGCGTTGCGCGGGTGGGTCAGAACGAAAATCCCGCAGTGCCGACAGCGCGTCCGTCACCGGCGCAACTCAGGCTTGGCCCGCAGCACCGATCGCAGCACCGCGTAGTACGCGAGCACCAAGCCGAGGACCGGACCGGCTCGATACCAATCTTCGGCGAACCGAAAATGGACCGCGATCTGGATTGCCAAAAACCCAGGTTCTGGCTATGAACACCGACGTTGTTTAAGCGCCCCTTGTCTTACGAAACGGCCCCGCGCTGTCGAGGTAGGGCAAGGGGTTTTACCTAGGCCCCCGTCGCGCTCCTCCCTGGAAGGCAAGCCCCTCGCCGCCAGGTGGTCAACTTCC
>JAOSKK010000004.1 GCA_027493615.1 Verrucomicrobiota bacterium | reverse complement strand
TGAACGCGGACGGTACGGATCCCCGCCTGCTCACCCGTGGGCTGGCCGATCAAGGGGCGGATCACCCTCGCTGGTTGCCGGTGGCGGCTGAGGATCGTGAGCCGTTGGGGCGATGGCCTTGCCCCGACGGGGAGAGCACGCCGGTGCCTGGCACCACGGAATCGTGGAGGGTCCGCGGCGGAGGAAGGCCACGGTGGAGGAAGGCGGGAATGGCGGAACAGCGGTGCTGGAAGCCGCCGCACTCCAAACGCTCCGCGCCTGCCTGACCGTGCGGATCTCGCACCAACGTCTGGAGTGCGGTGTCTTCCAGCACCGCTTTTCGTGCTCCAATCGGCAAGGCACCCCCGTGTACGGGCGCTGCGTGATTGGCCACGGTCCGTCGTGATCTCAACTCCTCGATCTCGCCCGCCGCGGCCTCTCCACCGGTCGCTCCGTCCATTTGAGCGAGCCTCGCTTCCGCATTGCCCATGGGAAGCACTTGCGTAGAGTCGGACACCAAGTTCCCGATCATGAGAAAGCCCTCGATGACTTCCCGGCGACAGTTCTCGCGCCGCGCCGGTGGCCTGTTCGGGGCCGGTGTGGCCGCCCCGCTCTTCATCCCTGCCTCCGCTCTGGGCCGAGGCGGGTTCGTGTCACCCGGCGAGCGTGTCACCATGGGGTTCATCGGCGTCGGGGGCCAGGGTGGCGGACACCTCCTCGGCGGCGCGTGGACCTGCCTGGCCGGCGGCTACACCGCCCGCAAGGAGGTCCAGGTGCTGGCGGTCTGCGACGTCTGGCGCGAGCGGCGGGACCAGGCCGGCAAAGACATCAGCTTTGAAAAGCCCACCGCCGTCACCGTGCGCGGATTGGGAGGGCGTATGCGTGGCGGCCCGGAAAACCGAGTAGCCGATCCGGCCGTTCGGTTGTATCTCTGACCCCAACGCACGCCGATGGACCTGCAGACCGGACGCCGCCTATGAAACCTCTCGTTTCGACTCAACCGCACCGGATGCCAGCCCGCCCGGCAGGGGCGCTGGCCTTCACCTTGATCGAACTGCTGGTCGTGATCGCGATCATCGCCATTCTGGCCGGCATGCTCCTCCCGGCCCTGGGCCGTGCCAAAGCCAAGGCAACGGGCGTCCACTGCATGAACAGCCTCAAGCAACTCCAGTTGGCGTGGCTCATGTACGCCGGCGACCAACAGGAAGCCATCCCCGGCAATCACTGGCAGAACCAGGCCAACAAGGTCCGTAATGTTGGCAACTGGGCCTCGGGCTGGCTGGACCCACGTCAGGCCAACAACACCGACAACACGAACACCCTCCTGCTCCTCGACCCTCAATGGGCCGTCCTCGGCCCTTATGCCCAATCGGCCACGATCTATCGTTGCCTGGCCAGCAAAGTCATGGCTCAGGCCGGTTCCACCCGCCTGCCGGTCGTCCGCACCGTCTCCATGAACGGCTGGATGGGTTGGCCCAACACCGCGCCATGGAATGCCGGTTACCGCCTCTTCCGCAAGACCACGGACATCGTCAGCCCCTCGCCCAGCGAGACCTTCGTGTTCATCGATGAACGCGACGACAGCATCGACGACGCCTACTTCGCCACTGACATGGTGACCCACCAGATTGTGAACTTCCCCGCGAGCTATCACGGTGGTTCGGGCGGTGTCACCTTCGCTGATGGTCACGCGGAAATTCATCGCTGGCGCAGCGAACAGTTGTTGCGGCGCCAGCAACTGGGCACGCAAACCCAGAAGAACGAATTCACCGCCGTGCCCGCCACCAACCCCGACCTCGTCTGGTTGCGCACCCGCGCCACCAGCAGGGAATAGGCGCTCTGACCGGTGCACCTCCGGAGCGGCAACCGCGCTTCCATGCACAACCAGGCGAAGTCCGGCGTCCCCCAGACACCTCGGCCCGCCGCCACATCGACACCCTCCGCCCCGCCATGAACCGTCGTCAATTCACCGCCCGCGCGTCATTGGCCGCGGCCGCGTTGGTCGCGCCGCTTGCCCGCCTGCAGACCGCGGAACCGCCCGGGCGTCTCCGCATCGGCCAGATCGGCACCAAACACGCGCACGCCGCCGGCAAGCTCGCGGCCATCCTCAAGTACCCCGAGACCTTCGAGTTCATCGGCATCGTCGAGCCGGACGCCGCCCGCCGCGAGGCGCTGAAGGACGAACCGCCTTACCGGGGGCTGCGGTGGTTGCAGGAGGAGGCATTGCTCGCCACCGCAGGCCTGCGCGCCGTGGCGGTGGAAACGGCCATCGCGGAGCTGGTACCCACCGCCATCCGCTGCCTCCAAGCCGGCTTCCCTGTGCATGTCGACAAGCCGGCGGGGGATTCCCTCGACGCCTGCCGGGCCATGCATCGGCTCGCGACCGAGCGCGGCCTCACCGTCCAGATGGGCTACATGTTCCGCTACAACCCCGCCTTTCAGTTCGCCCATCGCGTGGTGCGGGAAGGCTGGCTCGGAGACATCACCGAGGTCTCGGGCATGATTGGAAAGTACGCCGACGATGCCAGCCGCCGCGAATTCGCCACCTACCCCGGCGGTGGCATGTTCGAGCTCGCCTGCCATCTCATCGATCAACTGGTCTATCTCCTGGGTGCCCCGACGAAGGTCACCGCCCACACGCGACGCAGCTTCCCTGCCAAGGACACGTTCGCCGACAATCAGCTTGCCGTGTTCGATTACCCGCAGGCCATCGCCACCATCCGCTGCAACCACATCGACCCTCTCGGGGCCGAACGACGCCGGTTCTCCATCACCGGCACGCAGGGCACCCTCGAGATCCGGCCGCTGGAGCCGCCCCTCGCCCGCCTCGGCCTCGACCGCCCGCGCGGCGGCTTTGTCCGCGGCTACCAGGACGTGAATCTCCCGCCGCTCGCCGGCCGTTACGACGGCGAGTTCCTCGATCTGGCCCGCGTCATCCGCGGTGAAAGACCCTTGGCCTGGGATGCCGCCCACGACATCGCCACCCACGAAGCCGTCCTCCGCGCCGCGGGCATGCTCTGAGCCCGGTGTTGGCACGCCCTTCGACTCCCCAAACACCTCATCGACCTGCCACATGAAGACCCGCACGACCCCTCGCTGGCCAGCCCCGGCTTGCTTTCGCCGCGACCCTGGTGGTGCAGGCTTCCAGCCTGCGCTTCCCAGTGGGCCGAGACGGCGACGCTGCCAGGGCTCAGCAGGCTCCTCGCCCATCCGACTCTCCCCTCGGGAGCAAACTCGCCCGCCCGAGGCCGACGCCTCCGAGCCGCACCCACCGGGACCGGCCACTTCCCACCTCGACCTGGTTTCGGTGCGTCCACGCCGGCTGAACGGCCGGTTCGTCACGCCGGTTCTGCTCGCGCTCTTGACTTGGTGGGGGCGGAGTGCCGAGCCAGCCGCCCAAGCGTCGGTTCAGCGTCCCGGCCCCATGGGGTCCGGGACCGCGGATGACACCGCCGCGATCCAGCAAGCCTTGGATGAAGCCGGCAAGCGCGGCGGGCAGGTGCAGTTGCCGGCAGGACGCTACCGCGTGGCGGGGAGCCTGCGCATCCCGGCAGGCGTCACGCTGCGAGGCGTGGCTGAGGCGCCCGTCTGGAGTGAGCCGCTTCAGGGGTCAGTGATTCTGGCCACAGGCGGGCGGGGAGACGAGGACGCGGCACCGCTGTTTGAACTGGGACATTCGGCCACCGTGCGCGGCCTCACCGTCTGGTACCCGGACCAGAAACCCACGGCGATTGTCCCTTACCCGTGGACCTTCCATCTGCGCGGGCATGACAACACGGTGGAAAACGTCACGTTGATCAACAGTTACAACGGGATTCGCATCGGTCCCGAGAACAACGTCCGCCACCGGATTCGCAGCGTGGTGGGCTGCGTGCTTCGGCGCGGCATTTTCGTGGACTTCTGCACCGACATCGGGCGCATCGAGAACGTGCAGTTTCACTGTCACTGGTGGTCGGCACGCGAGGTGGACGGAGACTGGAAGCCGGTGCACGAGTACATGTGGCGAAACCTCGAGGCGTTCATCTTCGGCCGCACGGACTGGGAGTACGTGGCGAACACCTTCGTCTACCCCGTGAACATCGGGTACCGCTTCATCGCTACGCCGCATGGCGCGGCCAACGGCCAGTTCTCCGGCATTGGCGCCGACGAAGCGCAGATCTGCGTCAAGGTGGAGGCCATCCAACCCATGGGTCTGCTCATCAGCAACGGTCAGTTCGTCTGCATGCACGGCGACCGCCGTGTGCCGGTGGTGGTCGAGGAGTCGTGTCACGGCTCGGTCCGCCTGGTGAACTGCGCGTTCTGGGGGCCGAACCGGCAGTGCGTCGTGTCGCACAGCCGCAGCTTCGTGTCCCTGTCCGACTGCTACCTCAGCAGCGCCGGCCGCGAAAAGAACCCGGGAGTCTTCCTCATCGAGGCCGATGGCGGCAAACTCCAGGTTCGCGGCTGCAGCTTCGGCTCGGATGAACCCGCCATTGCCCTCCGCAAGGGCCTCCAGCACGCCATCATCACCGACAACAACGGCCGACACGGTGTGGAGATCGTCAACGAGATCGGTGACCAGGCCATCCTCGCCCACAACGAACCGTCCTCCGCGCCCGCCCCCGCTAGCCTGGAAGCCTCATGCCCCCTGTAGGCGCCGACGTGAGGAGGCCTTCGGACCGTAGGCGCCGACGTGAGGAGGCGTTCCGAGCGTAGGTGCCGACGTGAGGAGGCTCTGCCGGCCAGCAGCAACACCACTTCGCCTCCTCACGTCGGCGCCTGCAGTCTGTGGCGCTTCCGTGCCGAGCAGAAAACACCCGGGCCAGGCTACCACCTTGCCCCGAACCCGGCGTACTGCCGCAGAAGCCGGTTCACCGTCGGCGCATGGGCCCGGAAAGGCTCGGCCGGAGGGGGCGGTGTTTCCAGGGCGGCCGACGCTCCAAACGGCGTCTGCGCCAACTTGAGGTTGTAGGCCTTGACCAGCAGCGGTTCGAGGTTCACGACGTCCCGGATGTTGTAGGCCAGGAGCGTCTCGAGGGCTTGGAGGTCCTGGTGCCGACGGTACTCCTGCCACAGAAGCACCGCGAAGTACCCGTCCACCGCCGCCAGATCGCCTCGGTCCAGCCCCAGCCGGCGTTCGCAGCCTTTCAGCCCGCCTTTGTAGCCCAGGCTCGCCAACACGTAGCGCAGGTCAATGTGGGCCTGGTCAAGCGCGAGCCCAAACGCCGCCCGCAGCAGCGGCAGGTCGAAGCACTTCCCGTTGTACGTCACCAGCAACCGGTAGGCCTGGATGTCTCGCGCGAAGTCCCGGAGGTTCCGCCCGTGCACGTAATGACGAACCGTCCGGCCGTCATAGAGCGCGATCGTCGTGATGTGGTCCCCTGGTCCGCCCAGCCCGGTCGTCTCGATGTCCACATAGCCCACCGAGTCCCGAAACTCGGGGTAAAGGCGCCAGAGCTCGCTCGTCGGCAGCGTCTGCGCGAAGAAAGCCGCGTTGTGGTCCGCAAGTTGACGCTGCGATTCCTCCAGGTGCCGCGCCACCCGCTCCCGCCGCCCAGCCCCAAGCACGACCTGCTCCTGCCTCAGCGCATCCCACGACACCACGCCGAGCGACCAGAGCTGCTGCTCCGCCTTCAGCCCCACCCCGGGCACGTGGCAAAACGTTCGACGTAACACGGCCGCACACTGCCCACCGCCGGAGGTGCCGACAAGACCGAACCGGCAAAGATCCATCACGGCGGTGTTGGCGCCACACCGCCGCAGGCTTAGCCCGGGTGTTACATGTTCGGCATGAAACCGCGACCGACTGTAGGCGCCGACGTCAGGAGGCGCAGGATATTGTCCCAGAACCAAGAACCACCACGCCTCCTCACGTCGACGCCTGCAGCGGGCAGGAGGTTCTCAGGTTCGGCCCTGCCGGAGCGACCGGGAAATCCTGGCGCGCAGCCGGTTTCGGGCTTTTGCCTTGACCCTCCTGTGGGTGCACTTGATGCTCGCGCCGTCTTCCGCGTTATGAAGAGCAATGCCTGGAACGTCCTCCGGATCACCGCTTGCGCCGCCGCCTTGCTGACCGTTCCCCGGTCCGTGAACGCCAAGGAACCGCCCCCGCCCCCGAAAGAGTACCCCTCCTTCGGCACCATCGAGCGCCTCGCCCCGGAAATGGACGCCCTCATCGCCCCGGACGCCGTCATCGAGAAACTCGCCGGCGGCTTCGAGTGGTCGGAGGGACCGGTGTGGAATCCCAGGACCCAGACGCTGCTCTTCTCCGACGTGCCCCGCAACGTGATCTTCGTTTGGAAGGAAGGGGTCGGAACTCGCGATTTCCTTTTCCCCAGCGGCTACACCGGCGCCCGTGCGCGTGAAGGCATGGATCGCGAGCAGGGTTCGAACGGGCTGACACTGGACGCCCAGGGACGCCTGGTCTTGGCGCAGCACGGCGACCGCCGCATTGCTCGCTGGGAGCCGGGCGGTGGCTTCGTGACCCTGGCCGAGTACTACAAGTTCCTGCGCTTCAACAGCCCCAACGACCTCGTCTACGACTCCCGCGGCAACCTCTACTTCACCGACCCCACCTACGGCCTGCCGCGCGACCGCGAGCAACCCGACCGCCTGCTGGGCCAGGAACTCCTCTTCAGCGGCGTGTTCCTCCTGCGCCCGAGCGGCGAAGTCGTGCTGCTGACCCGCGCATTGACCTTCCCCAACGGCGTGGCGCTCTCGCCCCAGCAACGAATCCTGTACGTGGCGGTCTCCGACCCGGATAACCCGGTCATCATGGCCTACCCGATCCTGCCCGACGGCACCGTCGAGCCAGGCACCGTCTTCTTCGATGCCAAGCCCCTCATGAACGGACGCAAGGGGCTGCCCGACGGCCTGAAGGTCGACCGGCAAGGGAACCTCTTTGCCACCGGCCCCGGCGGTGTCCTGGTGATCTCACCCCGGGGTCAACTCCTGGGCATCATCAACACCGGCGAGGCCACGGCCAATTGCGCCTGGGGCGACGTCGACGGCACCACGCTCTATATCACCGCGCACATGTACCTCGGCCGCGTGCGCACCCTCACCCAGGGCACCGGCAACTGGCCCAAACCCAAGGCAAGACGGTAGCCTGGCCGCGGCGCCGCCCGTCACGCTCATTCCCGTGCTCAGCCGCGTTCGCGCCCTCCTCCACACCCCGGAGCCTCCCGCTCCTGGGCCCCGAGGTACGCCCGCACGCCCAAGCCACCGACCCCCTGAACCTCGCTCTCGGCGACCTGGCTCGCGAAGGGGCTGGCCTCCCCTACAGGCCGCCATCATCCGCGCCGCCGTCCTGCTCTGGCACGATCATCTCGAGGCCGCCCACCGCGTGGTCCAGGATTTGGAACATGCGGATGCCCATTGGGTCCATGCCCTCATGCACCGCCGCGAACCGGACTACGCCAACGCCAAGTACTGGTACCGCCGCGTGGGTGCCCACCCCGGTTTCCGCCTCCTCGCGACCTCCGCCGCCCCATTCCTCGAACAAGCTGGCCAGGCCGACGTTGCCCGGCGACTCCTTCCCGACGGCCGCTGGGATCCCCTGGCATTCGTGGAAGAGTGCCGCCTTTGCGCCGATCTCGCGCCCGACGATCCGCGTGCCCTCCAGGCCCGCGAAGTGCAGCGCCTCGAGTTCGACGCCCTCTTCCAGCACCTGTGCCGCTGATTTACACCGGTCGCGCTGCCGCGCCCCCGCCCGAATCTCCACGATATCATGCGGCGCGGCCTCGCGTCGGCCGGCTTCGGTCACGCGGATGAAGCAGGCGTTTTGCCGCAACTGCGCCAGGTTCGCCGCTCCCAGATAACCCAGACCGGACTGCATCCCACCAATCAACGGCGCCAACACCGCGTCCAGCGAACCGCTGGCCTCCTTGAGCGCTTCGACGCCCTCCGCGGCCACCTTCCGGGCCGGCTCTTTCGCATGCCCATAGCGCGCCGCGGACCCCGCCCGCATCGCCGCCAGACTCCCCATGCCCCGGTACTGCTTGTAGAGTTTCCCGTCGATCTCGATCACCTCGCCGGGCGCTTCGGTGCAACCCGCGAACAAGCCGCCGCACATCACCGCGTGCGCCAACGTCAGTGCCTTGACCAGATCGCCGGACTTCGTGACGCCGCCGTCCGCCACCAGCGTCACCCCGCATTCTGCCGCCGCCCGCGAACACACATACAACGCCGTCATCTGAGGAATGCCCACCCCTGCCACGGTGCGCGTGGTGCAGATCGATCCCGGCCCCTGCCCCACCTTGACGATGTTCGCTCCGCATTCCGCCAGGAACGCCACCCCCGCGGCGCTGGTGACGTTGCCCGCCAAGACGGGCAACGCGGGAAAGGCCTGCCGGATCATCCGGATGGCATCCCCCACCCCGCGGCTGAAGCCATGCGCCGTCGACACCGCCACCAGGTCCACCCCGCGCCCCACCAGATCTCCGACGTGCGCCAGAATCCGTTCGCGGTCCAGTTCCCCAAACGCGTTGCGCGTCGCGGAGACCGCGGCTCCGCACAACAAGCGGAACTTGGCGTCCCGCGCCGGCCGGAACTGCGCCTCCCGCTCCTGCGTGATCCGCTCGATGTCGCTCATCGTGAACAGGCCCCGCAACCGGTCGTCGCCGTCCACCACCAGCAGCTTGTGGATCCCGGGATGGTCGGTGAAGAACCGGTCCGCCCGCGCAATTGGGTCGTCTCCAAGTTCCTCCTGCCGGACGGTGTGCACCTGGTGGCGGGGCGTGAGCGCCTCGGCCACCTGACGCCGGGCGTACCGCGGCTTGACCACGTGACTGGACAGGAGCCCCCACCAGCCTGCCGCGGGCATCCACCACGGGGAACGTGCTAAAACCGAAACGTCGCTGCTCCATCATCTCGAGCACGTCCCCGATATACTGCTCCGGCGCCACCTTGATCGGGTCCTGAATCAGCCCGTGTACGTGGTTCTTGACCCGGCTGACCTCGGAGAGTTGCTGCCGCTCCGTCAGGTTGTAGTGAATCACCCCCAAGCCGCCATTCAGCGCCATCGCGATCGCCATCCGCGATTCCGTCACGGTATCCATGTCCGCGGACAGCAGCGGGATGTTCAGTTCGACCCCCTCCGCCAGTCGCGTCTCCAGGTGAGTGTCGCGGGGCAGGATCTCCGAGTAACGCGTGGCCAGCGTCACGTCATCGAAGGTCAGCGCCGTGTCCCGCTGCGCCGGGAAGAACTCGTCCGCGCGCCGGTAGAACTGGGAATCGAGGTCCGAAAGCGGTTGCAGGTTCGCCATAGGCGACGATGCGCGACCCCCTTCCGGCTGGCAAGAGCGAAGATCACCGCGCGAAGGCGCCCGTCCCCCGCCACCCCGCGTCCCGCTAGATCACATCCTGGTAGGCCAGCCACAACGCCCGGTAATACTGCATCACGCGCAGCGGATCGCGGCTCTCCGGGATCTCCGCCAGACAGAAACCGCGAAAACCGATCCCGTTCAACCGCGCCAGCAGCCGGCGCCACGGGTACTCCTCGAGAAACAGGTCGCGCATGTGCACCGCGACGATCCGCGCTTTGACCCGGTCAAAGTTGGCGTCCAACCCGTCCCCTTCCAGGTCGGTCTGATTTGAGTTCCAGCACACCCCCACGCTCGGATGATCCGCCACGTCCATGATCGTGCGGATGTGCGGCAACGACGATGTGCCCGCACCGTGCACCTCGAGCCGGATCTGCTGGCCGTGCCCGGCGGCAAACTCCCCCAGTTCGCGCAAAGCCCGCCCGATCTGCTCCAGCGTCCGCTCGACCGGCACCGCTTTGGGCAGGCCGTTGGGCCGGACCTTCACCCCGGACGCCCCCACATCGTGCGCCAGCACGAGGTAGTCCTTGGTGGCCTCGATGTCCCGCCGCAGCTTCGCCGCGTCCGGCGTGTGGTAGTCAAACGCGCTGCCCAGCCCGAACAGCTCGACGGGCGAATCGGCAAATCGCCGCCGGACCTCGGCGCGCTGGGCGGCGCTCAGGGTCACCTCGACCCCGTGCGCATGGGTCGTGCGCAGCTCCACCCCCTCGAACCGGGCTTCCGCGCAGTTCCGAATCACGGTGGGCACATCCCAGTCCTTGGCCAGGTTGTAAGTCACCAAGCCCAAACGCATCCCGAACCGGCCGGGGCCACGGCCGGACGCCCCGGCCGCCGCAGCGGGTTGCAGGCCGACGCCAAGCCCGGCCACGCCGGCAGCCGCGACCTGAAGGAACTGACGACGGTTCGAAGCGAGATCGGCAAGCGGTGTGTTCATGACCCCGAGCAAACGGTCCCCGGCACACCGAGGCAAGCTTCAATCGGCGGAAACCCGGGCAACGAAGCCGGGAGGGCGAGGCGGCGGATCCTGTGCGGCCAAAGACCCGCTTGCCCCGCTTCGCAACAAAGGGTAGCAATACCCCTGCAACACGCCGGAAGACTGACATGAAAGCTGCGTACCTTCCTCCCCGCCGCCGGGCGGCCTTCACCCTGATCGAGTTGCTGGTCGTGATCGCGATCATCGCCATCCTCGCCGGCATGCTGCTGCCCGCCCTGGCCCGGGCCAAGGGCAAGGCCAAGATGACCGCCTGCATGAACAACATGCGGCAGCTCGGCATCGCCACCGTCATGTACGTGCAGGACGCCGGCAAGTACCCCGGCTGCCTCTTCGCCCAAGGCGGCTTCCGCTACGTCTGGGCTCCGCGGCTCTTCACCCAGATGGGCACGAACCGCGACGTATTCTGGTGCCCCTCCGCCCGCGTGGACAGCCGCTGGTCCACCAATGACAACAAGACCCTTGGCGCCCCAACCTCTACGGTGGCGGCCGTGATCCCCAAGGCATCAGCGAAACCTCCCTCTTCTCCATCGGCTACAACGACTGGGGCGCCTCCCCCGCCTTCTCCGACAAGGGCCTCGGCGGCGACGTCGATTCGCCCCAATACGAGGTCCGCGAGTCCGCCGTCAAGGTCCCCACCGAAATGATCATGCTCGCCGACAGCAAACCCGGCGACGGCAGCAGCGCGAAACCCACCCGCGGGCTCTTCGACGCCAACATCGACCCCACCACCCCTGCGGAATGGCCTTCCAACCGCCACAACCGCCGCACCGTGGTCATGTTCTGCGACGGCCACGCCGAAAGCCCCCCGGCGCAACGACGTCATCAACCCGGCCAACGAGACGTGGCACCGGCGCTGGAACAACGACAATTCCCTCTACGGCTCCTGGACTGTCAACGCCGCCGAAGCCAACAAGATGGATCCCTAGCCTCGCCTCCCGGAACCCCGTAGGAGTCGAGGTCACGAGACTCACCCATTCGCTGCGCCGCTCTGCCCCTCAATCGTTCCTGCCATACACGTCGCCGCTGAACGTCAGGACCCAGCCCTGCGACTGGTCGGCAAACACCACCGCCACCACCGGATCACCACCGCTCTCCAATTCCCTGACCCACGAACGCCCGCCGTCCTCCGTCGCATAGACGCCGCCCACCTCAGCGCACCAACCCGATTGTGCGTCCCCAAACCAGATCGCCCGTACGGAAGTCCCCGGCCAACGCCCCTCCACCGACCATGTCCGCCCTCCATCCCGGGTGTCAACAAGACCGCCATGGTTGTGGCAGAGCCAGCCCTGCTGCTCATCGACAAAATGCAGGGCCATGAACACCCTCCGCGCGGGCCCACCTGGCGGATGGACAAGGCTCCACGTACCGCCTCCGTCCCGCGTGCCCACCACGGTGCTGTGCTCGCCTGCCGCCCAACCCGACGAGGCGCTGACAAACTGCACGCACTTCAACCGGTTCGGGCTCGGGCTCGGCTGCGCCTCCACGTCGAGCCGGCGTCGCGACTGTGCAAGATCCTGCCCGCATCCCCCACGATCCACCCGTGAACCTTGTCCGGGAAAGCCAGGCCGTAGTACATCTCGGGATCCCGGCTGGCGTAGCGCAGAACCCACCGCGCCGACGGCGGAGCAGAATCCACGGGTGCATCGGCAGAGGCTCGCCACACGGGCGCCAGCATCGCCACCGCCAACCAGGAGGGCGGGAGAGACGGTTTCATCTCCACACGCGCTGCGCCCGCCCCTGGGAATCCTGGAACCTCCCTTGAACTTTGAACTTTGAACTTTGAGCTTTGCGTCTCGTCTCCGATCGTCCTTTGCCTCATCAGATTCAAGGCCCCTGCGCAGGTCCCACAGGAACCGGCCACTTCCCAATGCTCCGCTCCCACCCCCTTCTCCCGCACACCGTGTTCCCGATTGACGCGCCGACGAACCCGGTCTGAAATGACGCCCATGAACGTCACGCCCTTCCAGGTCTCCCGCCGCCGCTTTGTCAAATCCGCCGCCGCCCTCGGGGCCCTGGCCGGCCTGCCGCACTGGTTCGTCGAGGAATCCCTCAGCGCCCGCGCCGCCGAACCCGTCCCGCGCTCGGCCAACGACAAGCCCGGCATCGGCCTCATCGGCTGCGGCGGACAGGGCCGCGGCGACTGCAACTGGGCCAAGAACTTCGGCCAGGTGATCGCGGTGGCCGATGTGGATGAGAACCACGCGCAGGAAGCACGCAAGCAGTTCGGCGCCGAGCAGCACTACACCGATTTCCGCAAGCTCCTCGAGCGCGACGACATCCACGTGATCATCAACGGCACGCCCGATCACTGGCACACCCTCGTCAACGTTGCCGCCGTCCGGGCCGGCAAGGACATCTACACGGAAAAACCACTCACCCTCACCATCGACGAAGGCCGGCGCCTGGTGCGCGAGGTCCGCCATCATCAGCGCGTTCTCCAGGTCGGCAGCCAGCAGCGCAGCGACGGTCGCTTCCGCCTCGCCTGCGAACTCGTGCGCAACGGTCGCATCGGCAAGCTCCAGCACATGATTGTCGGCCTGCCCACCGGCCCGCGCGAGGGCCCCTTCACCAAGCAGCCCGTACCCGCCCACCTGAACTGGGATTACTACAACGGCCAGGCCCCCGACTGGGATTACAACGGGCACAACACCCATTGGAACTTCCGCTGGTGGTATTGCTACAGCGGCGGCCAGATGACCGACTGGGGCGCCCACCACAACGACATCGCCCAATGGGGCAATGGCACCGAACTGTCCGGCCCCGTCTCCTTCGACGGCCAATCCCTGGTGGACATGATCCCGGGCGGTTACGACGCCGCCTCGCGCTACCGCATCGAATGCCGCTACGCCAACGGCGTCACCATGTCGCTCCTGGACGAGAACACCGGCAGCGACCGCAGCGTCGTGGGAGACCGCCAGAAGACCCCGAACGGCGTCCAGTTCCTCGGCAGCGACGGCTGGGTGTTCGTGAGCCGCGGTGAGATCAAGGCCAGCCGGCCGGAGATCATCGAGGACCCGTTGCCCGCCAACGCCGTTCGCCTCTACAAGAGCGACAATCACATGGCCAACTTCTTCGAGTGCGTGCGCTCCCGCAAAGACCCCATCTGCACCGTCGAAATCGGTCACCGCTCGATCAGCGTCGCCCACCTCGGCGTGATCTCCGTCCGCCTCGGCCGTCCCATCCGCTGGGATCCGCTGCACGAGGAGATCCTGGAGGACCGCGAAGCCGCCCGGATGATCCGCCGCCCGATGCGCCGGCCCTACGACTGGAGCTTCATTGCCTGAGCCACCAACGCAGAATCTGCGGCCCGGCAAACACCCACACCGTCGCGCCCATCGCCAGAAACGGACCGTACGGCATCGGCGCCGCGCGGGAGTGCCGTCGGAGCGCCACGAGCGTCAACCCGACGGCCGATCCCGCAAACGCGCTCAGCATCAGGCTGAACAGCACCGCCTGCCAGCCCAGAAACGCGCCGATGGCGGCCATGAATTTCACGTCCCCCTGCCCCATCACCTCGCGCGGCAGCACCACCCGATCGGTCACCACCTCAAACCCCGGCAACTCCGCAAACGCGAACTCCGCTTCGCCCACGCGCACGGTCGCACGCGTCACCTCGACCCTCACGTCCGCGTAGCACCGGTCCACCAACTCCACCTGCCGGGCGTGTAACCGGATGCAGTCGGTCCGCCGGTACAACACCTCCTCATAGGGAATCTCGCGGTCCGGCAACACCAGCGACGTCTCCGCAAAAATCACCTTCGTCCCGGGCGTCAGCCCGATGGCGTGCCGGCCGAACAGCAGCTTCCCTAACCGCACCACGCCGTAAATCAGCCCGCCGCCCACCGCCGCCCCCAATAACGACCGGCCCAGCGAGGCCACCGGCGAATCTGCCCGCTGCAGTTCCGGCACCAGAAACGAACACACCAGGCCCGCGACGATCCCCCCCATCGTGATCCCGTCGGGGATGATGAAGTGTTCCCAGTCAATCACCGTCGCGGCCAACAAGCCCGCCAGCACCAGGCAGTAGACCAGCGCGAGCCCAGCCGAGTCCTCGCCAAACCACACCCAGCACACCGCAAACAGCCCGGCCGTCACCGCCTCGATCACCACGTACCGGAAGGCGATCGGGCCGCCACAGAAGGCACACCGTCCCCGCAGCCACAGCCAGCTCAGCACCGGCAGATTGAACCGCCACGGGATGGCCTGCCCGCAGTGCGGACAATGCGAACCCGGCCGCAGCACGCTCTCCCCACGGGGCAACCGGTGAATGCAGACGTTCAGGAAACTGCCCACGATCCCGCCCACCACGGCGAACACGACCGTCCAGAAGTGGAACGGCAGCATGCCCCAGCTCTGGGCGTCGAACAGCGGGGCGGCAAACAGGGCGGGCATCAGCGGGCTCCGTACACGTTGGCTTCCAGCGCCGCCCGCATCGCCGCGACCGGCGCGGGTTGTCCCGACCAGATCTCGAGCGCCTTCGCCCCCTGGTACAAGAGCATGCCGAGGCCGTTGGCGGTCCGGCACCCGGCGGCGCGGGCCGCGCGCAGCAGCGGGGTTTCCGCCGGCCGGTAGATCATGTCATACACCGCCGCCGCGCGGCGCAAATCGAACGCCCCGGGGGCCAGAGGCAGCGGGTCCTCGGGCTTCAGCCCCAGCGAAGTCGCGTTCAGCACCAGGTCAACGTCCGCCTCAGGGCAACCCAGCCGGACCGCCACCGCGGGATGCCGTTGCTGGATTTCGCATGCCACGCCCCGCGCCTTGTCGGTGGTGCGGTTCAGCAACCACAGGCGCGCGACCCCTTCGCTTGCCAGCTTGAGCGCCGCCGTGCGACCGGCCCCGCCGGCGCCCAGGAGCAAGACGGATTGCCCGGCGAGGGGCAAGCCCAGGTCCTCGCGCAACGCCTGGGCCAGGGCCTCCGCGTCGGTGTTGAAGCCGTGCGCGCGGATCGGACCGTCGGGCGGCACGTCGAACTCCCGCAGCGGGCACCACGTCCCGCCCGCCGCCTGGGCCTCGAACCGGATCGTGTTCACCGCGCCCCAGGTTTCGGCGCTGCCGTCCCGCGCATCCACGAGATCGAAGGCCAGCAGCTTGTGGGGGCACGGTGAGGTTCAGGCCGAGGAAGCGCATGGCCTTCGCCCCGGCCAGGGCCACGCCGAGCTCGGCCGGCGGAACATCGAAGGCGAGGTACCGCCAATCCAGGCCCAGGGCGCTGAGCCCGGCGTTCTGCATCGCGGGCGAGGCCGAGTGGTGGATGGGGTGGCCCAGCACGGCGCAGTAACGCGTGCGGGCGGAGAGAGGTTTGGCGGGGGCCACGGCCACGCGCGCTCTTTAGCTTGAAGGGATGGGTCCTGCCAAGTCCGTTCCCCAGGGGTCAGCCCTTAAATTAATACTTAACGCCTCCCCCAACCGCCCACCGCACCGTCCCCACCCCACCAACCCGAACCGGAACCCGCCCGGCTCACGGCAGCCGATACCGCACCCAACGACCCTGGCCTTCGCCCACCAGAAGGCCTTGCCCGCTCAACTTGTGCAGCATGTAGCTGGCATGGTTCCGGTCGACACCCAGCACCTCGCGCACGAGGGTGTTCGTGATCACGCCATGCGCACGGACATAGCCCAGGACCCGGGCCTCCTCGGACCCGGAGCTCGCTGCCGCCTCAGACGCGGACGGCGCCCCGACCGCCAGGACGGGACCCGACGGAACGCGGTCTGGACTCGACGGTGGCCCCGCGATTCCGAAGAAGCGGAGGTGTTCGGGACGCAACTCGCCGCCTTCGCTCTCCATCAGGGCACGCTCGATCAGGTTCTTCAACTCCCGCACATTCCCGGGGTACTCGTAGCGGACAAGCGCCTGCAACGCGGCGTTCGAGATCGGCGGCGGCGGCAGGTTCATCTCGCGGGCGAAGACCTGGACGAAATGATGCGCCAACAGCGGGATATCCTCTCGCCGATCGCGCAGCGATGGCACCTCGACCATGAACCGCGCCAAACGAAAGTAGAGATCGGGTCGGAACCGCCCCTGGGCGATCCGCTCCGCGAAATTGGCGTTGCTCGCGGCGATGATGCACGTCTGGACCGCCCGGCCATGGCTCGCCCCCACGGGCCAGACCCCACCTTCCTCGAGCGCCCGCAGGAACTTGGGCTGGATGGCTGAGGGAAGTTCGCTGATCTCGTCCAGGAAGAGGGTGCCGCCGTCCGCCAACTCGAAATACCCGGGACGTTCCGCCATGGCTCCGGTGAAAGCCCCCTTCACGTGACCGAACAGCAGCGACTCCGCCAACTCTCCCGGTATCGCCGAGCAATTCACCGGCACAAACGGCCCTTCGCGGTGCGCGCTGGCATCGTGCAGGGCGCGCGCCAACAACTCCTTGCCTGTGCCGCTCTCCCCCAGGATCAGCACCGGCGAGGCCTCGAACCCGGCCGCCTTGCCGATCGTATCGAGCAGTTGCCGGAACGTCCGGCTCTGCCCCACCAGTCCCGAAATCCCCCAGCGCTCGGCATCCTGCTGCCGCAACACCCGCAGGCGGGCATTCGAGGCGTCGCGTTCGCGCTCCGCCCGGTTCCGCCGCTCGATCTCGGCCTCCAACGCCGCATTCTTGTCGCGCAAGTCCCGCGTCAGTTGGCGCATGCGCAAATGCGTTTCCACCCGCAATACGACCTCTTCCAGCCGAAACGGCTTGGCGATGTAATCCACCCCACCCGCCCTAAAACCCGCCTCAATGTCCTGGGGTTCGTCCCGCGCCGTGATGAAGAGGACGGGCACTTCCCGCAAGGTCTCGATCTCCTTCAACCGGCGGCAGGTCTCGTACCCGTCCATCCCCGGCATCATCACATCCATCAGGACCACGTCCGGGCAGGCCTCCGACGCGATCTGGAGGGCCACCTCCCCGCTGGGTGCCGCCACCACCCGGTGCCCCGCTGCCTCAAGCATGTCCACCAGCAGGCTCAGATTCGCCGGCACATCATCCACGATCAAGATCCGGCCGCCCGGGTTACGTTTCGACGCCTTCATGGCTCTCCTCCGCCTGGTGGGAACGCTCCCTCCCGGTCGCTCTCTTTCTCCCCCTCGCCCTCCTGGGAACCACGGCTCTCCATTCCCTCGAGCCAGGCCACGACTTCGTCCATCTGGGACCTCTGGGCTAATCTCCGCAGCCGGCGGGCGAGCACGGCCGCCCCCGCGCCGAGTCCCTCGAGTTCCGTCAATCGCTGCTTCAACTCCGTCACCCGGTAACCTCGGGCGCTGGACTTCAGCCGCTCCAGCACCTCGACCGGCAGCCGCACGCCCCGTGCCTCGCCGGCCGAAGTTCCCCTCCGCTTCCCATTCCAGGCCCAGCAATCGCTCCAGCACCGCCGCCACTTCCTCCACCAGAAACGGCTTCCCCAGGAAAGCATTGAATCCCCGCTCCAGACAACGCTCCCGCTCGTGCCCCAGCACCGATGCCGACACCGCCACGAACTTCGGACCTGCGGTCGCGTCGGCGGGGCGGGGCGGCCGCCGACCCACAGGAGACGGTTGGGGCGACGTGGCCGCCGAACCAGAAGTCGATGGGGCGAACGTGCTCCTGAGCCACTGCTCCGCGGCAACCTCGCTCCCTCCCGCAACCGAACCGCACTCCTCCCCGCGTCCAGGCGCTCGGCTGTCAGGCGTCCCCAACCCGTTCCCCTTCAATCGCCGCAGCGTCTCCATCCCGTCCATCCCCGGCATCCGAATATCCAGAAACACAATGTCCGGCATCTCGTGTCGCAAGGCTTCGAGGGCCTCGGCACCACCCGACGCCACCGTCACCACGATCCCGATTTGCCGTAACATCTCGGACAGGATCTCGCGGTTCTCCGCCACGTCGTCGACCACCAGAGCGCGAACCAGGACACCCGCCTTCAACCGCGGCCGCCAAACCCCCATGCCGTCCTCGCCCCCCTCTCGCCCGCCACCGCGCCAGTCTTCCTCCTCATCTCCCGCCACCAACCCCACCGGCACCTCGAACCAGAACTCCGCACCCCGGCCCGGCCCGGATTCGACTCCCAGCCGCCCTCGCATCAACTCGATCAACCGCTTCGTGATCGCCAACCCCAAACCTGTCCCCCTTGGTCGCCGCCAGTTCCCCTTGGTGAAAGGGCTGAAACAACCGCGTCTGTAACTCCGGCGAAATCCCTGGCCCGGTATCGCTGACGGAGAAATGCAGAAGGCAGAAGGCAGAAGGCAGAACCAGCGCACCACCTTCCACCCCCTCGCCTTGGCATCGTTCTGCCCCCGGCCTTCTGCCGCCCTCACGCGCAGCGTCACACTCCCCCGCTCCGTGAACTTGACCGCGTTCCCGAGCAGATGCGTGCCGCTCCGTTCGATGGTCTCCAGCGCCTGCCGCTGCCGTTCGGCCGGCATCGCACCGTCCGCCCGCCGCAGAATCTGGGCGTAACCCAGAATGGCGTTCATCGGCGTTCCGGATCTCGTGGCTCATGTTCGCCAGGAACGCGCTCTTCGCGCGGTTCGCCGAATCCGCCGCTTCACGCGCCGCCTCCGCCGAACTCCGGGCTTCCTCGAGCGAACGGTTCCGCTCCAGCAACGCCCGGTTGCGTTCCCGCCGATGCCGGATCGCCAGGCCCGAGCTGATGAGCCCGGTGGCGACCGCGCAGATCGGGCCGCCCCATAGGGCCGCCTGCCCGCGGTCCCAACGAACCACGAACGAAAGCGTGGCCACCGACGAGCTGTTCAGATCCCGATCCAGCGCCCGAACCCGTAAACAATAGGTCCCGTAAGGGAGGTTGGCGTACTCGATCGGCCGGGCGTACACCGGGCGCTCGCCCGACTCGTGACCCACCAACTGACACAGATACACCATGTCCTCGGGGTGCGTTCCCAAGCTGACCCCCTCGAACTCGGCGACCAGCCGCCGTGGCCTTCCCGCCAACACCCCCGGTCGCCACGGCATGGCCGGCCATCCACCACCAGGCCAGTGATCCGAATCCCGGGCGCATTCGTCCGCGGCCGATACCGGTGCAATCCCCCCTCGGTGGCGAACCAGAAATCTCCCGGCTATCTTCGACCAGCCCGTTGGCGGTGTCGTGACCTTGGCCGTCCTGCCAGGAAAGGGTTTGGAAGATCCCCAACGCCGGATCATAAACGGCCACGCCCGCGCCCACGGACCCGACCCAGATCCGCCCGTTGCGCGCCACCATCACCCGCCACAGCTCCTCCGTGCGGAGTCCGTCCTCCCGGCCGAACCTGTGCCACCGCTCACCGTCGTAGCGCCACAGTCCCTCGGTGGTGGCAAACCAGACATTCCCGGCGCGATCGCTGGCGCTGGAACGAACATAGCGAACCGCCACCCCTTGCTCGGGGCCATAACGGTGAAAGCGCTGGCCGTCATAGCGAAAGGCTCCGGCCTCGCCGCACCCCAGCCACAAGTCGCCCGCGACATCAACGCTCGGCGCCGTGGTGTTGGGGAACGGAAGGCCGTCCCGCAAGCCCAGCAACCAGACCAGGTTGGTCCAAGGGCCCGGGTTCGCCTTGAGGGCGTCCGGATCGCGCGGGACCAAGTCCGGGTCCCTGAGGACCTCCGGTCGCATCCGGAAGAGGCCGCCATCCCCAAAGGTGATCCAGACCGTTCCTTCCTGGTCCTGCGTCATGCCCTGCGGAGTCGTGGCGCCAAAACCGTCCCGCGCGCAGCGGGTGACGTTCGTCAGCACCTCGACGCCGTCACTCCCCAGCACTCGAAGTTCCCCCGCTTCGGCCATCCAGAGGCGTCCCCCCGGTCCACGCCCAAGGGTGTGCTCGGCTTCTCGGACAGCCGTTCAAACCGAGGTTCCCCGGGCACCCGTTGCCGGGCCAGTCCCCGCCGCGTCCCCACGGCCAGGCGCCCTCCCCTAATCGGCCAGACCCGTGACCGCGTCGGCTGGCAACCCGTCCGGGGTCCCATAGACGCTCCAGTTCGGGTCGTAGCAACAGAGACCGCGGTTTTCGGTGCCCACCCACAGGCGCCCTCCCGATCCTCCAGCAGCGAGAGAATGGCATCCTCTCCCAACCCTGTCGCCCTCCCGAAGGGCCTCGAATCGTTGCCCATCCCAACGCAGCAAACCCTGCTCCGTCCCCACCCAGACCTGCCCTTCGCGATCTTCCAGGATGCCCTCAACCTTCTCGCCGCAATAACCGTCGGCCTGCCCGAAACGCCTCCACCCCCGGCTCTCCGGATCATACCGACCCAGAACCGCAGGCATCCACGCCTCTGCCGAATGAGCCGCCCAACCCCAGACGCCGCCACGACGGTCCACGAGCAAGCGGCCATAGACCGTCCTGTCCCCGGGAGGTGTGGCGGGGTCAAAGCCCTCCCCACACCAGCCATAGAGCACTGCCGTGGAGCAAACCCCTGCCCAGACGCGGCCGTCGGGTCCGCAGGCCAGGGCCGTGACGATCGCCCCGCTCAACCCATCCGGTCGCGCGTGGTGCACGAACTGTCGGCGTCGGGGATCCCAGCAACTGGGTGCCCCTTGCGTGCCCAACCAGATCTGGTCGTCCGAAGCGGCCAACATCGTTTCGACGGTGTCCAAGGCCAGTCCATCCTGCGAATCGAAGTGCATGAAGCGCTGCTGCCCGCGGT
The DNA here is from genome assembly GCA_027493615.1 of Verrucomicrobiota bacterium. Taxonomy (GTDB): domain Bacteria; phylum Verrucomicrobiota; class Verrucomicrobiia; order Limisphaerales; family J093; genus DSVZ01. The sequence goes on along the minus strand of JAOSKK010000004.1, from coordinate 150,146 downwards.
CGAAGCACGTGATGCCTCGGCGCCCCCAGGGAGATAGCCAATCCAGAGGTTCCCCTCCCCATCCTCGGCCAGGTGGGTGATCCGGATGTCCTGCAGTCCGTCCGCCGCCGTCCAGACGGTAGCGCGAGCCCCGTCAAACCGCGTCAACACTCCGTTGTGCGTGCCCAACCACAGCGCCCCTTCCCGGTCCTGCAGCATGGCGTGAACCGTCGCCCTCGGCAGACCCTCCCGGATGCCATACGTCAGCCAGGGACCCCGCTGCACGCCCCGTCCCGCCGGCATGCTCCGCCCGGGCCCCGCCGGCATGCTCCGCCCGGTCGCCGGGGTGCTGTCAGCCTGACCGTGGCGGGCAGGAACGGCATCACTTCCACCACTATGCCCGGATCGGGTTCGACGGCGCGCTGGGCGACCGCCACCCGGTACTTCCCCGTCGACAATTCCGCCGCAAATCTCCCCGCCCGATCGGTCCGCACCTGAACCTCGCTCGCGGGAACCTCGACAGCCTGAATGCGGACCTTCTTCGTCGTGCCCGGCGGCTGACCGTCCCAGAGCATCACCTCTCCCGCAAGGTGCCCGCGGGTCGCGCCCGCCCGCATCAGCCACACGCATCCCCGCCCGTCCGGTTGGTGCGGCATCGCGGTGGTGACCCAACCCTGATCTCTGTGCTGGCTCACCGAAGGCCCATCCCATCCAACGAACACATTCAATTCGAGCACCTCCTCCGGCCGCAACCGGTACCGGCCCTCGGTCAGGCTGCCCACGTCAATGCGGTATTCGCCTGTCCATGCGTTGCCACGCGCTTGCGCCTCGGCAATGAAATGAGCGGGCGAGGTCCACCGGATGTACCACGGCCCGAACGCCCGCCCCACCGCACGACGTTCGAGGGCCGGCAGCAACAGGAACCCCAACACCTCCCCATCCTTCGTCTCCGCCGCCCGTAACCGCAACCACACGCTGGCGGCGTAGTTGCTCACCGTGAGAGTCGGAGAGTTCGGTGGATCGCCCCGGGCCGCCGCCTGGAGGTTGATGGCCACGTAAAGGGCATTCTCCGCCTCGCTGTAGGTCACCCGGAATTCGGCGGAACCAACCCCGCTCCCTCCTCCGCCACTCCGGCCGACGGTCCGGCGATCGGATAACGCGGCAACCCCGCCGGCCAATCCGACAGATCCCCGTCAACCGTGACCACGTTCTCCTCCACCGGGTACGCCAAGGCCAGGCCAGAATCGTACCCCGCTGGCGTGGTCTCCGTGGTCTCCGTGGCGGCCCACCCGCCAGCCCAAACCAGTCTCAGCCCGAGCCCCAACGCGAGCCCCAAGCGCGCCCGCGTGGTTCGCCTCGGCGCCGACCCGCGTCGGCCTTCCACCCCGTGAAGTGGTTGCCAGGCCCTCATCGTCTCAATGCCCAGGATCGTCCCGGATTGCTTGGTGCTGCATTAAGCGGAACTGTACTCCGCGGGCAGCCTGTGCAAAGGACCTTTTCCGAGCCCTGACGCCCTTCGACCCGCTGCCAGCTCCACGTGCCTCTCAAGGGCTCATAACCGGCCTGCCTTAGCCCCCGCTCACCGCGTGGTTGCGCTCAGGATGTAGCGGTCAATGTGTACGTCATACGTGTCCCCGGCTGCCTGGGTCCCGCACAGCGCGTCCATCCCCTCCTCGAGGCGACCGTCCCGCGCCTGACAACGCATCACCGGCGAATCGAGCTGATCCAACGCGAACAACTCGAGCGTTAACAGGTCGCCCACCGCCGCAAACTGCAACCGGTATTGCGTGTCCCGCTGCACCGCCGGGAACCGGCGCAGCTCAAGCACCTCGCCGCCCGGCCCGGTGATCGCCAGCACCGACTCTCCGGGACTGCTCGCTTTCCTGAAGGTCAACATCCCTGAATACCGGTTGTGCGGTAGCCCCTCGGCCGCACCGTACCAGAACACCTTCTCCGGCTGCGCCCGCAGCACGATCCCGAATGACGCATCCTCCATCCCTTCGCCCCAGCGCATCAGGTCCACCGACGCCACCGCGTCGCGACACCGCACGCCTGGCCTCATCTTGCTCCGGGCAATGAAGTCCCGATTGCGGTCCCCGGCGCCATGGATCCGACCCCAACCGGTGCCTGGGACCACGCTGAGGAGCGGTGCCACCGATTGCCCTCCGGTGGCCGGGCCAAATCCCCACTGTCCATTCTGGTTTTCGAAGGAATCGTAGAAATGCCAACCCGATGCCAGCCGATACAACCGCTGCGATGACGTCAGGGGGACTTCAAGGGTCCCGCTGAACCCACGGAGCCGGATCCGTTCGGAACTTGGCCGCCAGGGGCCGAGCGGCGAGTCGGCTTCGAGGGGGATCGCCGACGCCTGCCACTCGAGCGTGGCGCGGCCTCCCGCAGCGGCGCGGATGCCCAACCGCGGCGGCGTGGAGTCGGCGGAACAGACCAGGTTGTCGAGGACCACTTCGGAGCGCGTGCTTCGCCCCGGATCCCCATACAGCCCGACGGCGAAAACGGTTACGGGACCGAGCAGAGGCGCTATGCTGTCGGTGAACCGGGTCGTCGGGTCGGGCCGCGGATGGTCGGTGAATTCCCGGTCATAAACCACCTCCCGGGAGTCATCGAGGCGCACCACTTTGCACCGGAGGCCGATGCTGTCTCCCCGGCGCGTCAGAGTCAGACTGAAGGTGGCCGGCGCCTCATGAGGAGCAAGATCATCTTCAATGAACATGCACCCGGTGTCACCCCAGTACTTGACCAAAAGGATAGCCCGCGGCGAGTAATAGACGAGGTAACCGCGGTCCGGCTCCGGCAGCACCGGGGTGGTGAATCCGGCTCCGAGGTACGCCTCGACGTTCCGGGTGTCGGCGCTCACATAATCCACCCGAAACTCGACGGGTTGTCCCTCCGGCAACTCGTAGCCGCGCGGGTAATACACCCCGGTGCCCCCGTCCTCACCCAGTCGAGAGATTTTCAACCGGCCGTCTACCACTTCACAGGTGGACGTCATGTCCTGGGCATTGGCGCCGGCCCCGGAGAACCTTCCCCCGTCGTTGAAGTCATCAATAACCTCCGGGTAAGCCGGGGCGACCAGTCCTATGGCGAGCGTAACGGAGCTCAACCAGCGGATGGACGCTCCGGCCCGACGGCGCTGCCCACGGGTTCCTCGTTGCGATGTAAGCTTCATGGTCTCGTCCTTTCTTCAGTTGGATGTGTTGTTGCCGGCCATTGCTGTGGTTCACTACGTTGTCCCAAGACTGTCCCGCTCTGGCCGCAACGCACCCGGCATGCCAATCACCCGCTCGACACGCCAACAGCGGTCGTGGCCACGGTGACCAACCACACTCCCGATACCCGTGGATCGAGGCGAAACGGGGCGTAAGCGGGCGATCCGCGAGCGCCTGACGCCCATCAAGTTGCGCCGTAACCCCTTGTGAACACGTGCGATCTTCGAGGCGGGACCGCGCCGCGAGAACCGCCCCAGCCAGGCCCTTCTCACCGGGAGGCGCAGGCAGGTTTGCCGGCGCTTGGCCCGTTGAACAAAGCCGATGTGGCCCGATCCGAAGCCGGTCCCGAGGCCCTCCGAGGACCCGCCACGCTGAATCCTATGCTGATTCATCATGAACTCATCATGGGATTCAGCATAGACCGCACGATTGGGGGTCACTGGCAGGCGCAACGTCCCCGTTCACCGCTACACGTCCGTGAGCCGGCATTCACCGATCGTCACGTCATAGACGTGATTGGCCGACCGCGTGCCGTACAGCGCGGCGTGGCATCCGGAACCCGCCCATCGGTCGCCTCGCAGATATCGAAGGGGTTGATCAAGTTCGCTAGGTCGAACAACTCAAGCCGCAGCCGGTCGTCCTCCTCTCGCCCTCGCCACTGCTTGCAGGTGAAGTAGAACCAGAGCAACTCCTTCGAGCCGAATGCCGAGTTCCCTCAGGGAACCGTCATGGCTCACCGCCAATCAGCGCACAGAGTTTGGCCGCCGCGTCCTCGACGACCTCGGCGGCGACGGAGCAGATGAAGGCGGCGCGCCGCAACTGCCAGTCGAGCGACCGAGCGTGACCGCCGAGCACGCCCCCCTCCACCGGAAGTCCCTCCGGCAAGCGGCATTCAAAGGGATAGCCCTTGGCGCGGGAGGTCACAGGACGGATGATGGCCAGCCCGGACGCCCGGTTGTAAGCCTACGGACTGACGACCAAAGCCGGTCGCCGACCCGCCTACTCATGGCCCGACTGCGGATCGCAGTCGATCCAGATCCGATCGCCCCGTTCGGGCGGCTTCATCCGACGATCTCCCGACCGCGCGCGGGGCCCCAATCGGTTTCCGAGTGGCGAATGCCGGGCGTGATCCCCGCCACAAGTTCCGTGAGCCGATAGCGCGGCCTGCCCCGGGCCTTGAGCAACAAACCATCCGCGGTTCGAAGCAGTTCGACTTGCGCCTGGGGATGGGGCAGGTCACCGTGCCCCAACCGTTCTCCGGGTCGATCGGGGCGCGGTGGGAGTAAGTGCGTGCCCAACGGCCCGGGTGCCTGTATTTTCGGCGGCACACAGTGTCATGGATCGCATTGCCACCCACCTTCGCCCGTCGGCCCTCCCTCGGTGGGCTGCCGCCACTTGGAGCACCTGCCTCTGGTGCGGGGTCCTCGGCGCCAGCCTCTGGGCCGGAGCGCGACCGCCGCTCTTTCCCGCCCTGGATCTTGGCCTGCCCGGTCTCGCGCCCGGGGAAGTGCTGCTCGCGGAACTGGACTGCACCGCCTGTCACTCCGCACCCCCCGCCGTCCTGGACCGCTTGCGGCCGAAACCGGCCCCGCGGCTCGGTCAGGTGGCGGCGCGACTGGACCCCATCCACGTCCGCGCCTGGCTGCTGGATCCGCTGACCGTAAAGCCGGGCACGACGATGCCCGCGGTGCTGGTTCGCCTGTCCTTGGCCCAGCGCGAGGTCGCCGCGGACGACTTGGTCCACTTCCTCTGGTCGCTGGAGAACGAGCCCGTGCCGTCACCGCCGTCCGTGGCGACAGGTTCGTTCCTGTGGCAGCAGGGACGCATGCTTTACCACCAGACCGGATGCGTGGCCTGCCATGCGCCCTACGAAGGACCCCGCGCCCTCTTCGGCCTCGCGGGGGGTGGTCCCTCCGATCCGGACGCCATCCAGTACGTCCTGCGGCAACTCCAGGACAACTCCCAACCTCTGCCCAACCTGGCGGCCAAGTACCAGCCCGCCGGCCTTGCGCGCTTCCTCCTGGATCCCCTCGCAGTCCGACCCGGGGGACGCATGCCCGCCCTGAACCTCACCGAGGCCGAGGCCCGGGCCATCACGACTTATCTTCAGACCGAACACGCCAGGGAATTGGCCGAACCACGCGCGGCATCGGGCTGGGTCGTGGACCCGACCCGAGCGAAACGCGGCCGGGCGTTGTTCGCCGAAGTGGGATGCGCGGCCTGCCATGAACTGGGTCCCGGCCAAACCCCCATCCCCTCCAGTCTCGTCGCCAAGCCTCTCCGCCGAACTCGACCCCGACGCCGCCACCGGTTGTCTCGCAACAAGCCCGCCTCCGACCGCGCCTCGCTATCTTCTGAGTCCGGCGCAACGGGCGGCGTTGCAGGACGCCTTGCGGCACTCAGACAGCATGCGGACCACGCCGAAACCCGCCGAGCGCGTGGGACACACGCTAGCCGCACTCAACTGCTATGCCTGCCATTCGCGGGACGGATGGGGCGGACCGGGGGCCAGCCGCTCAGACTTCTTCCAGACGCTCAGCGACTATGACCTGGGCGACGAAGGCCGGCTGCCGCCGCACCTCAGCGGGGTAGGACACAAGCTCCGACCCGAATGGCTGGGTGAGGTGCTCACCAACGCGGGTGCCGTCCGGCCGTACATGGGCGTGCGCATGCCGCAGTTCGGCACCGTCAACGTGGGGCCCCTGACCGCGGGGCTTCGGGACGCCGACGCCCGTCCTGGCAGCCTGGATCCGGCCCCGCCGGGCGACGTGAAAGCCGGTGCCGAACTCGTGGGCGTCGGCGGCTACGCCTGCATCCAGTGTCACCGCTTCGGGCCGCATCCTTCGCTGGGCATCTCGGTCATGGACCTCACGCGCATGACCCAGCGGCTCCATTGGGATTGGTTTCGGCGCTACCTCGAAAACCCGGGTCTCCTCCGCGCCGGCACGCGCATGCCGGCGTTCTGGCCGGAAGGACAAGCGTCGGTCACGCACATCCTCGAGGGCGACACCGCCCGACAGATCGCGTCCATCTGGGCCTACCTCTCGCTGGCGGCGGAGGCCCCGCCACCCCCCGGCCTGCTCGAGAACCTGCCACAAGCGACTGATCGCCCCACCGTCGACTACGAATAAGGGACCGGTCCAGCCCTCAGTAGACCTCCAGGGTGTCGAGCACCGCCCGGATCCGCGGCACCTCGTGTGTGCGGAACAGGTCCGTCCGGCCAAGCGCGGCCAGCACCGCAAAGAACGGCTCCGCACAGCGCACTTCCTCGCCGAAATAGTCAAAGGCGTGCGGCAACGCATGGCAGACCGGAAACCCCAGGCGCCGAAGCCGGAAGGTGTTCAGAAATGTCCGCATCTGGTGCCGCACCCGCATCGCGCTGTCCTGGAGGTTGCGGTAGTAGAACCCGAGCCCGGGATCGATCAGGATCTTGCTCACGCCATGCCGTGACGCGATCTCGGTCTGCCGGGCGAAATACTCGTACATGCGTTCGATGGGGTCGCTTCCGAAATCGAAGTCACCCACCTCCCGCACGTTGGCGCCTTGCACGTGACAGATGATCACCGCGGCGTCGTGCGCGGCCACCATCCGGTACATCTCTTCGCTCCGCTCCGCGCCGGTCAGGTTCAGGACGGCCGCGCCCGCCTCGAGTCCGGCGCGGGTCACGGCCGGCTGGTAGGTCTCCATCGAAACGGCGATGCCGGCCTGGGTGAGCGCGCGGATCACGGGCAGCAGTTGACTCGTCTGACCGGCATCGTCCACCCGCGCCGCCTGCGCCAGCGTGGATTCGGCCCCCACATCCACCAGGTCGGCCCCCTGCGCCGCCAGCACCCGCCCCCGCCGAATCGCGGCGTCGGCACTTGAACACACACTCTCGCGGTACCATGAATCGGCTGAGAGGTTGACCACCCCCCATCACCGCCGGACGCGTGTTGAAGGCCAGCCAACGTCCCCCCACCGCGAACTCCTGCACCCGCACCGCGGCTGCGTCTCGGTGCGCGTCAAGCAACTCCGCCAGATGTTCCAGTTTCAGCACAGGACGGCGCGCAGCTTGCCTCCCCCCACCCGTCACGGCAAGCGCCCGTCGCGGTGCCGGTCCGACTGTCCGACCGTCCGACTGTCCGACCGAGGAATGGGTACCCCCGGCTGGCCGGGCTTGACCGGGGAGCCGAACGCGAACAGCCTCGGCCATCCCACATGACCTGGACGCAGACGTACGACCCGCTCCACCACGCGGCGCTGTCGACCGGAGTGGCCGCGCTCCCCATCGTCTGTTTGCTGGGCTGCATCGCGCTCCTGCGGATCCGGGTGCACTTCTCTGCCGCCCTCGGATTGGCGGTGGCCCTGCTGGTGGCCCTGCTGGTCTACCGGATGCCGCCGACGCTCGGCCTGCTCACGATGGTGTACGGGGCTGGCTACGGCTTGTTCCCGATTGGCTGGATCATCCTGAACATCATCTTTCTCTACCAGCTCACCGTGAAGCGCGAGCTGTTCGAGGTGCTGCGCAACAGTCTGGCGGGCCTCACGCCGGATCCGCGCATCCAGGTGCTTCTGATCGCCTTCTCGTTCGGCGCGTTCATCGAGGGTCTGGCAGGGTTCGGCACGCCGGTCGCCATCACCAGTGCCCTTTTGATCCAGCTCGGCTTCCGCCCGCTGCAGGCCTCGTGTCTGGCGCTCATCGCCAACACGGCCCCGGTCGCCTTTGGCTCGCTGGGCATCCCCATCACCACGCTCAGCCAGGTCACGGGCATGGACGTCTTCGCCCTCTCCAAGATGGTGGGCCGTCAACTCCCGCTCTTCTCGCTCATCGTGCCGGCGTGGGTGTGTCTGGCCTATGCGGGATGGCGCGGGCTGCGGGGCGTCTGGCCCGCCGTGCTCACCGCCGGCGTCGCGTTCGCCGTGCCGCAGTTTCTGGTGTCCAACTTCCACGGCCCCTGGCTGGTGGACATCGTGTCCGGGAGCTGCTCCATCGGGGCCCTGGTCGCGTTGCTCCGGCGCTGGCAACCGCGCGACGGCTGGCGTGCCCCCGGTGCCGAGGTTGCGCCGGCGCGGCCGGTTCGCTACGCGCGCGGGCAGGTCTGGCGGGCGTGGGCACCGTGGCTGCTCCTCACGATCATGCTGTTCGTGTGGGGATTGCCCGTGACCAAACGTCTGATGGAAGGAAAGGCGCCCGTCACCGCGCCGGTGAAATCCTGGATCGCCCCGGAGCTGGCCGTCCCGGGGTTGCACCAGCAGATCCAGCGCAGCCCACCCGTGGTTCCGCCCGGCAGCGCCCCTGAGAGCGCCATCTACCGCTTCAACTGGCTGTCGGCCACGGGGACCGGCATCCTGCTCACCGCGCTGCTGGCCGGCCGAATGATGCGGTTCCGCGGTGTCGAATTGCTGCGGACGTACGGCGAGACCTTCTGGCGGGTGCGCTACTCGCTTCTGACGATTGCCGCCATGCTCGCCCTGGGCAACGTGACGAAGTATTCGGGCACCGATGCGACGCTCGGGCTGGCGCTCGCCCACACGGGCGGATTCTACCCCTTCTTCGGCACGATGCTGGGCTGGCTGGGGGTGGCGCTCACCGGTTCGGACACCGCCTCCAACGTCCTCTTCGGCAGCCTGCAGAAGATCACAGCGGAGCAAGCCGGCCTCAACCCGGTGTTGATGGGCGCGGCCAACAGCTCCGGCGGCGTCATGGGCAAAATGATCGACGCCCAGAGCATCGTCGTGGCGAGCACGGCCACGGGCTACGTCGGTCACGAAGGCGAGATTCTGCGCGGCGTCTTCTGGCACAGCGTCGCGCTGGCCACGCTGGTGGGGATCGTGGTGTTCCTCCAGGCCACGGTCTCCCCGTTTACGCACATGGTCGTGCGCTGAAGGCTCGCAACCCGCCCCACCTCCTCTCCTCATACGCTCATGGACTCCGACTCCCCGCCCGCTGGCCCGCCTCGGCCCCCTCGAGTAACTCGATGCCCCGTAGGAGTCGAGGTCACGAGACCCTGCACGCTGTCAGGCTGAGCCTCCTGACGTCGGCTCCTACCGTCACACGGCCAGCGGCAAATTGGCGAGGCTGGCTTCGGCCTGGTTCAGCTTCCTTCCCATTCGGTCAACCGCCGTCGATGCTCCTCGAGCACGGCGGGCGGGACCTTCTGGGTGAAGTTCGGATTGCCCAGCTTCTCCTGCACCTTGGCGACTTCGGCCCGGGCCTTGTCCCGTTCTTTCGTCAGACGCGAACGCTCGGCCGCCACGTCGATCAACCCCTCCAGCGGCAGGAACAACTCGCCAAGGTCGTTCGCCACCCGCGGCGTCCCCGGGCCGGTTGATACCCAGCGTCCACCTCGACCGCCTCCGCGTTCAGCAACAACCGCATCACCTCGACCTCCTCCGACGCCAGCGCACCGGCCGGTCGCAACACGAACCGCAGCCGCTTCGCCGCCGGCAGGTTGAACTCGCGCCGTAGGTTTCGCCCCAGCCCGACCAACTCGTACTTGGCACTGGCGAGCTTCGCGGCCGCTTCGTCCAGCCCGTAGTGCTCGCGGAACGTCTCGTCCAACGGCCGCGGCCAGTGGGCGGAGAGGATCGTCCGCCCGCCCTGGTCCGGCGGCAGGTCCTGCGCATAACCCATCCCCTGCCAGAGTTCCTCGGTGATGAACGGCAGGAAGGGATGAAACAGGCGCAGGGTGTGGCCCAGTACGAAATCGATCACCGCCAGCTTGTTGGCCCGCAACGCGACCGCCGTCGCCCCCTCCGACCCCAGTCCGTCCGTCGCCCTCCTCCCGGGATCGTCGGCGGCCCGGCTCTCCTCGACCGGTCGCAGCGCGGCTTTCGAGGCCTCGATGTACCAGTCGCAGTACTCGCTCCAGAAGAACCGGTACAAGGTGCTCGTCGCCTCCGCGAAGCGATAGTGCGCGAACGCCTCGTCCAACTCCCGGATGGCCTGGTCGAGTCGCAGCAGAATCCAGTGGTCATCGCTGGTCAGCAGCGCGGGCTCAATCTCGCCCTCGATGGCCCCGCCCTGCATCTGGCGGAAGCGACACGCGTTCCAGAGCTTGTTGCAGAAGTTGCGGGCCAGCTCAAGCTGCGGAAAACGCGCCGGATTCCAGGGCAGGCGGGCGAAGTCGTAACGCTCCTCCTTCTTGAACCGGTCGAATTCCTTGTCCTCGAAGATCAGGTCCTGCCCGAGCGGCACCGACCGGATGATGCCGAAGCGGACGGCGTCGGCGCCGTAGCCGGCGATGAGGGCGAGCGGATCGGGTGAGTTGCCGAGGCTCTTGGACATCTTGTGGCCGTGCTTGTCGCGGATGATGCCCGTGAAATAGACGTTTCGGAACGGCAGTCTCCCCAGGTACTCGTAGCCGGCCATGATCATGCGGGCGACCCAGAAGAAGATGATGTCCGGTCCCGTCACCAAGTCGGTCGTGGGGTAGAAGGCCTGAAGCGTCGCGTTGCGGGCGTCCAGCGCGGGGTCACCCGTCCAGCCCATCGTCGCGAACGGCCACAGCCACGAGCTGAACCAGGTGTCCAGCACGTCCGGGTCCTGGGTAAACCCGTGCCGCGCGAGGTTCGGGTGCAGCTTGTCGCAGATCGTGCAGATCACCGTCTCGTGCGCCGCCACAGCATCCAGCCCCGCATCGCCGGACTCGACCAAGCGCCGCAGTTCGGCTGGGTCCGCGCCGAGGGTCTGGCCGTCCACGCGGATCGCAACCTCGCGGGCCTCGCCGCTGGCGAACCCGGTGTTGTCGAGCAAGACGGCGAGAAGCTCGGTGTACAGGCCGCGCAACGAGATCTCGCTGCGCCTGGTCCAGACCGGGATGCGGTGCCCCCACCAGAGCTGACGGCTGATGCACCAGTCCTGCAGACCCTCCATCCAGTGGTCATATACCTTCGCCCAGCGATCGGGGAAGAACCGCATGCGTTCCTGCGCCGCCGGGCCCGCCTCTCCCGGTGTGGGGACCGCGCCCGCCTCGGGCGCTGCCGAGCGCGCCCCCGCGGTCGGCTCCCCATTCTCACCCTTTCTCTCCTTCCCCCGTGGAGGGACGGGGCGTCCGTCCCTGCATCCGGGGCGGGTGCACTCCCTTTCTCGCCGGGGGGCAACACACACGCGCGGGCCGGGCCGACGCTCGGGTACTTCAAGAACCACTGCTCGCTCAGCCGCGGTTCGATCGGGACATCGGCGCGTTCGCTGAACCCGACCTTGTTCACGTACGGCTCCTGCTTGTCGAGCGTGCCGTGGTTGCTGAGCAGCTCCGCCGCCTTCCGTCGTGCCACCGTCCGGTCCAACCCGGCCAGGTCACGCCCTGCCAGTTCGTTCATCGTCCCGTCGGGGTTGAGGATGTCGATGACGGGGAGGTGATGGCGCAGGCCGATGGCAAAGTCCACCGGGTCATGCGCCGGTGTGACTTTGAGCACGCCCGTGCCGAACTCCGCGTCGATCTGCTCGTCGCCGACAATCGGGATCAGCGCCTGGTCTTCGAGCGGGAGTGCCCGGCGGACATGTTTGCCGATCAAGCCGGCGTAGCGCGGGTCCTTCGGGTTCACGGCCACCGCCGTATCGGCCGGGATGGTCTCGGGCCGCGTCGTGGCGATGGTCAGCCACGTGCCGGGGACCTCGGCGACCTCGACCTTGAAATAGTAGAGGAACCCGCGCTGCTCCTTCATCACCACCTCCTCGTCCGAGAGGGCGGTCAGCGAGACCGGGCACCAATTGACCATGCGCTTGCCGCGATAGATGAGCCCTTTCTGGTACAGGTCGAGGAAGACGCGCTGAACGCAGCGCGAATACTCGGGGTCCATCGTGAACCGTTCGCGGGTCCAGTCGCAGGAAGCGCCGAGTTTCTGCAATTGCTGGATGATGATGCCGCCGTGCTTCTCCTTCCACTGCCAGACACGCTCGAGGAACGCCTCCCGCCCCAGGTCATTCCGATGCTTGATCTCGCCGGCCTGTTTGAGCGCGCGCTCGACGACCGTTTGGGTGGCGATGCCGGCGTGGTCCGTGCCCGGCAGCCACAGCACCTCTTTGCCGTCCATGCGCGCTTTGCGGGCGAGGATGTCCTGCAACGTGTTGTTGAGGACGTGGCCCATGGTCAGCACGCCAGTGACATTGGGCGGGGGATGACGATGGCGTAGGCGGGACGTTTCGGGCCCACCCGCGCCGGGTCGGCCACGAAGCACCGCTGCTCGAGCCAGAACTGGTACCACTTCGCTTCGACGGCCTGCGGTTCGTACGCTTTTGGGATTTCGCTCATGCCAAAGTCCGGCGAGCCTAGCCAACGCGCGCCTGCCTTGGCAACCGTGGCGACACCGTGGCGCTTTGCCCTGGATTTCGAGATCGAAATCCGTTTGCCTACCGCCGGTTCAGCCGTGTGACGTCATGCGATCGCGCCCATTCCACTCGCTCCGAGGCCTTGCCTGGGCTGCCGGAGGTCTCCTGCTCGCGGCCCCGTGCCCCCTCCTCCTCGGTGAGGCCGCCGACCCCGCCACCCTCGCCCCCGGCCCCCGCCACGGCTTCCTCGATCCATTCCGGCGACTACCCGCCGCTTGCCGCCTTCGACGGCAACCGGCGCACGCGCTGGGCGAGCCGGGCCACGGGCCAATCCGAGTGGCTCCAGCTCGACCTCGGGGCGACCGTCGCCCTGGACCAACTCATCATTCATTGGGAACACGCCTTCGCGAGCGAATACGAGATTCAGGTCTCCACGGATGGCCAGCGGTGGGAGACCGCGCGGCACTGTCCCGCCGGCAAGGGCGGCCGCGAGGTCCTCACCGGGCTGGGCGCCCAAGCCAGTTCGTGCGAATCGTCGGCCTCAAACCCGGCCCCTTCGGTCTGTTCTCGATCTGGGAAGTCGAGTTTCCCGACCCCCAGGTACAGGCGCTCCTCGCCGAACGGCGACGCGCCGCCGAGGAGCGTCAGCGGCAACAGGGACAACTGGCTCTCGCCGCGCTCCGCCGCCAAGGCGTTCACGAGCTGGTGTTCGCCGTTCGCCCGGTCGTGCCCGAGCACTGGTACGCCAACTTCGGCTACTACGCCGCCGGCGGGCCCTCCTACTTCGGCAACCCGAACAGGCTCTATCGCGACGGCGGCCGGCTGTGCCGTCTCGATCTGGCCACCGGCGCGGCGACCGTGCTGCTGGATGATCCCCGCGGGAACGTCCGCGATCCCCAGGTGCACTACGACGGCCGCACCCTCCTGTTCGCCTACCGTCCCGGCGGCACCGAGCATTATCACCTGTACGAGATGCAGGCCGACGGCACCGGTCTCCGCCAGCTCACCGACGGTCCCTACGACGACATCGAACCCAGCTACCTGCCCGACGGCGGCATCGTCTTCGTCTCCAGCCGCTGCCAGCGCTGGGTCAATTGCTGGACCACCCAGGTCGCCGTGCTCTACCGCTGCGATGCCGACGGTCAGAACCTCCGGCCCCTTTCGAGCAACAACGAGCACGACAACACCCCCTGGCCGCTCCCCGACGGCCGCATCCTCTACACCCGCTGGGAATACGTCGATCGCAGCCAGGTCGATTACCACCACCTCTGGGTCATCAATCCCGATGGCACCGGCCAGATGGTCTTCTACGGCAACCTCCACCCCGGCATCGTCATGATCGGCGCCAAACCCGTTCCCGGCTCCGACCTCATCGTCGCCAGCTTCTCCCCCGGTCACGGCCAGACCGAACACGAGGGCGCCGTGTTCCTCGTGGATCCGCGCGCCGGACCGGACAACCCCGCCGCCGCCCGCCGGATCAGCCGCACCGACAACTTCCGCGATCCCTGGGCCTTCTCCGAACGCTGGTTCCTGGCCGCGCAGGACCACAGCCTGGTCCTGCTCGACGACCAGGGCAACACCCACGAACTCCATCGTTTGTCCCCCGCCGACATCCAGGCCGGCCTCCACTGCCACGAACCGCGCCCCCTCCTCGCCCGCCCCCGCGAACCCGCCATCCGCCGCGTATCCGCCCCGCCGAACCCACCGGTCGCCTGCTCCTGGCCAATGTCTACGAAGGCCGCCACCTGACGGGTGTCGACCCCGGCGAGATCCACAAGCTGCTCGTCCTCGAAAGCCTGCCCAAACCGATCAACTTCACCGGCGGCATGGATCCGCTGAGCTACGGGGGCACCTTCACCCTGGAACGCGTGCTCGGCACCGTCCCCGTCGAGGCCGACGGCTCGGCGCACTTCGAGGTTCCCGCCCTCCGCAGCGTCTTCTTCGTCGCGCTCGACCGGGATGACCTCGCCGTCAAACGCATGCAGAGCTTTGTCACCCTCCAACCCGGCGAGGTCACCGGCTGTGTCGGCTGCCACGAACAACGCGCCCGGACCCCGCCCACGACCGACACGCTCGCGCTACCTCTCGCCGCCCGGCGTCCGCCCAGCCGCCTCGAGCCCATCGACGACTGCCCGGACGTCTTCGATTTCCCGCGCGACATTCAGCCCATCCTCGACGAACACTGTGCCGGCTGCCACGGCTACACGGCCACCGCCCAGGGCGGACCCTACGCCGGCAAACTCATCCTCACCGGCGACCGCGGGCCCATGTTCTCCCACAGCTACTTCCACCTCACGGTGCGCCGCCTCTTCTCCGACGGCCGCAACCAACCCGTCAGCAACTACGCCCCGCGCACCCTGGGCTCTTCCGCCAGCCGGATCCTCCAGCTCACCGACGGCTCGCATCACGGCGTCCAGCTCCCCCCCGCTCAGAAGAAACGCCTCCGGCTCTGGATCGAGACCGGCGCCCCCTACCCCGGCACCTACGCCGCCCTGGGCAGTGGCATGATCGGCGGCTACGCCCAAAACGAACTGGTGGACACCGACTTTGACTGGCCCACCACGAGGTTCGGCGCGGCGATCCTCGAACGCCGCTGCGCCTCGTGCCACACCGGCGAACGCACCCTGCCCCGCGCCCTCGCCGACGAACTGGGCATTTCCTTCTGGCGCTTCGACCTGGCCGACCCGCGCCTCCAGTTCAGCCGCCATCGCCTCTTCAACCTGACCCGACCCGAACACTCCCTCCTCCTGCTCGCCCCCTCTCACCCGAGGCCGGAGGGTTCGGCATCTGCGCCGCCCAAAACGCCGGCGCGGGCTTTGCCACCATCAGTGACCCCGACTACCAGCACCTCCTGGACATGGTCGACGCCGGCCGCCGGTACCTCGAGAAGATCAAACGCTTCGACATGCCCGACTTCGAACCGCGCCCCGAATGGGTGCGGGAAATGAAGCGCTACGGCGTGCTCGCCGCCGACTCGCCCACGGTCGGGCCGCTCGACGTTTACGCCATCGAACAGAAATACTGGCGCTCTTTCTGGTACCAACCGCCGGAATGACACGGAGCTGACCCGTAGCCCTTCGCACGTGTCGCCTGGGCGCGACAAGGGCCAAACGGTCAGCTCGAGGTTCAAAGCTCAAAGCTCAAGGGAAGTTCCAAAGCGCCAGGGCATGCAGTGGCCACCCACGGCCGGGATGCCAAGCTATATGGAAGCCACTGCCATCGGCGGAGCGCGAAGCGTTTGGAGTGCGAGCGTTTTAGCGCCGCTTTTCGTAAGGGAGCAGGGGGCGGTGAACGAAAAGCGCCGCTGGAAGTCGGCGCGCTCCAGACGCTTCGCGACCTCCACACCGCCGGGCGCGTGAGGTTGGGCCGGGGCGGTGCGCGCCTGAGGCGCCACAACGGTAGCGATCCCTACCGCGCTCGGGCCGGCGACTCCAGATCGAAGTTCGCCATCACCGGGATCTCGTGGGCGCACGGCGCGTTCGTCGGGGCATCGGCTTCCCGGTCCGTGGCGCTGACCAGGCGCTGCGCCAGCAGATACGCCTCAACCTCGTCCCCGCTCACGTCGGCCAGCAGGTGGCCGTTCACCTCGACACAAGGGCTCAACGTCTGGCCGCTCTTGCGGATCATCTCCTCGCGTTGGGCCGGGTCGTTGATGATGTCCCGGTCCTCGTACGGGAGGTTGTGTTTCCGCAACACGGCCCGAACCCCGTTGCTCCAACCGCAGGTCGGCTTCAGATACGCGACAATCTTGGGTGTAGTTGCCATAAATTAGCGGCGTGACTGTGCCACATAACCCTCCCGGCGCAAGTCGGCCACGCCCCCGCGCCCGCGAAAGAATAGCGGCGCTGGAAGACGCCGCACTCCAAACGCTTCGCCCCTGACAGGCCGTGCTGACCTCGCGCCAGCGTCTGGAGTGCGGCGTCTTCCAGCGCCGCTTTGCGTAAGGGGTGGGCGATGAGGCTGAGGCGCCCGTTGCGGCGGACGACCCGCGCCGCAGCAAGACCCGCACCGTCGCACCGTCACACCGTCGCACTGTCGCACTGTCGCTTCCGCCCCACATTGGGCTCGCAATCGCGGGCCAGCCCCCTAGCCTCCCGGTCCACGCATGAGCGTCATCGCCGGTTCCACCCCAGATCCCGCGGCCGCCCCCGCCGTCGGTTTTCGCCCGTTCATCCCCGCAGCCGCAGCCCTGCCGGAGTTCACCGCGGTCCCGGTCCTCGTCGGCACGGTGCTGGGCATGGTGTTCGGGGCCTCGTCGCTGTATCTGGTGCTCAAAGTGGGCCTGACCGTGAGCGCCTCGATCCCGGTGGCGGTCATTGCCATCACGCTCTTCAAACTCGCGGCCCGATTCGGCTTTCGCGAAACCACCATCCTCGAGAACAACATCGTCCAGTCGGCGGGCTCCGCCGGCGAGAGCATCGCATTCGGGGTCGGCGTCACGATGCCCTCGATCCTCATCCTCGGGTTCGACCTGGAACTAAGCCGTGTCCTGCTCGTCGCCATCCTCGGCGGTTTGCTCGGCGTCTTGATGATGATCCCCCTGCGACGCGCCCTCATCGTGGCCCAGCACGGCGTCCTCAAGTTCCCCGAGGGCACCGCCTGCGCCGAAGTGCTGAAGGCTGGCGCCTCGCCGGAATCCCACGCCGCCGCCTCGATGGGCGCCGACAAGACCGCGGCTGGTGCCGGCCTGGAATCGAACCCCGCGATCATCTTCGTCGGGTTCGGCATCGGGCTGCTGTACAAGACCCTGATGGCGCTGTTCCGGCTCTGGAAGGACATCCCCGAGAAGATTTTCGGTGCTCCGTTCAAGGGCGGTTCCGTCTCGGCGGAAGTGTCGCCCGAGCTGCTCGGCGTCGGCTACATCATCGGCCCACGCATTGCTTCCATCATGTGCGCCGGAGGCGTGCTGTCCTACCTGGTGTTGATCCCGGCGATCAAATTCTTCGGTGACCACGTGTCGGGGGTGGTGCCGCCGGGGACGATGCCCATCCGCGACATGGGACCGGACGACGTCCGGGGCGCGTACATTCTTTACATCGGGGCGGGGGCGGTGGCGGCCGGCGGCATCATCAGCGTTTTGCGCTCGTTACCGACGATTTGGCATGCCCTCCGCGGGGGCTGCGGGACTTCAGCGGGGCGCGCAACGGAACGGCGGCGGCCCGGGTGCGTACCGACCGGGACATCTCGTTCAAGTACATCCTCCTCGGCGTGCTGGGGCTGCTGGCGGCGATCACGCTCTCCACGCCGCTGCACATGAACGTGCTGGGCGCCCTCCTCATCGTGGTCTTCGGATTCATCTTCGTCACGGTCTCCGCGCGGTTGACGGGTGAGATCGGCTCGTCCTCGAACCCCATCTCGGGGATGACGGTGGCCACGCTCCTGCTCACCTGCCTGATCTTTCTGCTCCTGGACTGGACGGAAGCGCGCTATTACGTCACGGCGTTGTCCGTCGGCGGCATTGTGTGCATCGCCTCGTCGAACGGGGGCACCACGGCGCAGAGTGTCAAGACCGGCTATCTGGTGGGGGCCACGCCGCGGGCGCAGCAGATTGCGTTGCTCGTGGGGGCGCTGGCCTCCGCCCTCGTACTGGGCCCCGTGCTCACGGTGCTCAACAACGGGGCCACCGTCTACGTCCCGGCCGCCCAACTCCCCAACCTGCCCGCCACCCTCCGCGCCGATCCCGGCAGCCTGGTGAAGCGCGAACGACTCCAAGGGCCTCAAGCGGCGACCGACTCACGCGAGTTCTTGGTCTGGCACAACACCGACGAGAAATCCGGGTTCGCCGGCCGTTACCTGGTGGATGAGCAGGGAGCGCCGGTGTACCTCGTGGACCCGGGCATCAACGGCAGACATCGGACCCGGCCCGATGGTTCGACCGTCGAGAAGTTCGACGCCCCCAAGGCCACGCTCATGTCCTACATCATCAAGGGCATTCTGAGCCGGGAACTGCCGTGGGGCCTGGTGTTGATCGGGGCGATGATCGCCTTCGTCCTCGAAATGTCCTTCCTCCCGTCGCTCGCTTTCGCGACCGGGGTCTATCTCCCCCCCTCTCCTCCTCGGCGCCGATCTTCCTGGGGTCTGGTGCGGGCGGCGGTGGATCGTTACCTGCGCCAGAAGCACCAGCATGCACGGCTTACGGAGGAACAGCTCGCCGCGGAGACCGACAAGAGCCCGGGCGTGCTCCTTGCCTCGGGCTACATCGCTGGCGGGGCCATCGCCGGCATTTTGATTGCCGTGATCGCGGGCCTGGCGGATCCGAATGCCGCGGGTCCGTGGTACTGGCGTCCGCGCTTCTGGCTGGCCGAGTTCAACCGGGCAATCGCGGCTTTCACGGAACGCAACCCCTTCGCCACCGGCGCGGAGGCCGACCTGCTCTCGCTGCTGCCTTTCGCGATCCTCATCGCGCTTCTCTACTTGACGGGGCGGGACCTTCTCCTTGGGAGACGGCCGCGCTCGGCCTGAGCTCGTCGCGCCGATCCCGCCCGAGCATCCCGCCGCCGTTCCGCGGGTGTGGTGGGCGCTGAGGGATTCGAACCCCCGACCTACTCGGTGTAAACGAGACGCGCTAACCGCTGCGCCAAGCGCCCCACGGCTGGGTGACGCTAATGAGCCCCCCGCGCCGTGGCAAGTTCGACCTGCCCAATGGGGTCAAACATTGACATTTGACAATTCACGCGAAGAACTCCTGCGTGCGCAACAGGGAGAACCGGGCCAGTAGCGCATCGCGGCGCACTGAGGCGCCACACAGATCTCCGTGAAGCTGACCGTCGCCGCGTCCGCCCGGTGCATGCAGACGGAAAAGGGACCGCGCTGCGGTGCATGGGAACGGTGAAGCCGGCGCAGCCAGGCCGAGGTTCCCGCCGAACGTTGACCGAGCGCCTCGCGCCACCTCTCTCGCCGGACCCGCTGTGCGGCCAGATCATCAAAACCGGAGGATGTCCACTGCCGAACCTGCCAGCCGTGGCACAAGCGGTGCAACTCACCTCGACCCCACCGCCATTCCACGACCTCGCTCGAGGTGGGGAAGACACCGATGAGCCTGAAGGGGTTCATCCGGGAAAGTGGCAGCTTCCGGAGGACGCTTTCAACGTGATGACGGGTGTCAGCGGCGCACGCGCTTGGAACGACCCGTCCCCGGCTGACAACGTCACGGGCGAGGTATTGGGGCGCGGAATACCAGTTGATGAGCGACAGACAGATGCCCTGGTCGTTGAGCGCAATCCAGGTGCCGCCGCCCGGCTCCGCCGGACAAAGCACCGTCCGGTCCCCCGCTTCTGCCTGTTGTGGCGGTAGCGCCACCGGGCGGGTCAACCGCTCGTCGCGGTTCATCGCCAGCCAGTAGCCCGCGCGGCGGGGCAGGAAGGTCACGGTACACATGGGCCCTCCATTGGTCGGTCAATCTGCCGGGGATAGGTGGTCACGCACGCCGCATACTCCCGCCAGCGCTTCCACAGCGTGCCCAACGGCGTCGGGACACAGCCGCGCGCGCGGTTCGCAGCGCCGATGGCGAAGACCAGCCGCCACTGCCGGAACAAGGTTCGATAGGCGCCGCGAAGCGACTGACGCCGGTCATAGATGCTCGTGGTTTCGGACGCGGCCCCGTTGAGCTCGATGATCTGGAAGTGAGCTCCGGAGCGCAGTTCATCTGCCGACCGGTAACGGACGTCGTAACGCCCGATGTAGAATCCCCTGAGCTGCCGCGAGATGGCGTCCAGGCGCGCCGCCAGCGCCGGGGACCCAAGGTGCATGCCGTCACGGAAGATGCAGCCCTGGGCGTGGTTGCCAGCCTCGACCAGTTTCAGCGGTTCGCCCGCACTCAAGACCTCATCCTGCCGGGCCCGGAAGCGGCGCAGGTAAGTGTCCGCCAGGCAACGGGCACGCGGGTCCTGCCACACGAGTTCGGCGATGGTCGAATGGCCATCGCCCAGGAGAACCGGGAAGACCTTCTCGGTGATGGCGAAGATCCGTCCGTGCGGCTGTCCAGGGAATCGGTAGTAGAAGACGCCCGCCTCGCCCGGCCCGGGCGCGTAGCGCTGCACCAGCAACGGGGCGCGGGTTTGGCGCAGGTACGCCAGCACCTGGTCCTCGTTGCGCACCAACTTGACGCCCGCGCCCCGCTGGCCAACGTCCGGCTTGAACACGAAGGGATACCGGATGCCGCGGCGACGGCAGACCTGCCGGAGCGCCGCGAGCCGTTCCTCGACCGTTCCATCGGGGAGCAGTTCGGCGTCGGCGGTGAACTCCGGGCTGGTGGCCATCAACTCCCGCAGGGTTGCCATCTTGGACTCGCCGATGAGGCCGCCCGAGAAGATGCCCGGGTTGGCGAGCGTGGGCACCGTCAACCCGCGGTGCTTCAGCGCGAGACAGACGCCGTAGAACGCCACGGGAGCATAGAACAGCCAGGGAGGCCAGAACTCCCAATGGCGCCAGCGCCCCCACACGGCGGCGAGGCGTACCCGCAGCGTGGGTCGGCCGTCCCAGCGGGGGACGCGCAGCCACCCGAGGGTAAGGCCCAAGCCGAGCAACGCCACCCACCCGGCCGGCTCGAAGCCAGCGAGTGCCCCGGCGACTCGCGTGCCCAGCGGCGCGGCCAACTGCAGCACCAGCACCGTCCAGCCCAGCGACGTCGCGGCCGTGATGCCTAGAAACCAACGCCACGGCAACCGCAGAAAACCCGCCGCCAGATAGACCGGCACCCGGCTCCCCGGGCAGCACCCGGCTGACGACGAGCAGCGCAGCACCGTGGCGGGCGAACCACCGTTCGCTTCGCTGCACCCGTCCCGCACCTCGCCGCAGCGGACTCTGTTCGAACCAGGCCCGCCCCCCCCAACCGCGCCAGCGCGTATAGCCCGACGTCACCCAGCCAGATACCGGTGAAGCAGGCCCAAAAGGCCGTCGACCACGCGAGCACCCCCGAAGCCCGCAGCAGGCCCGCGCCCACCGCGGCCACGTCCTCCAACACGAAGGTCGCGAGGAACAGCGCGGTCCCCTGCACCCACGGGGACCATCCCGCGATTTCGGACCCCAGACGCGCCAGGGATTCAGGGCTCATGCGCCGTCCGCAGACTGCGGCCCCCTTCGACCTGATGCTTGAGCGTGGACGGCGCGACGCCAAAACGAACGGGTAGCTTGATGCCCAGCATGCCGCACAGGATTCCAATCAGCGCGTAGTGGTGCACCGCGTGGGCCACGACGTACATGATCTCCCGCCCGACCGTCGAGTAGGCGACTTGCGTGTCCACGGTCGCGTAGCTGGTCTGGCACGTCACCCGCAGTTCGCGGACCAGGCAGCACTCGTCGAGGTCACGATACCCGTCGCGCAAGGCCGCGGGTGGCATTGAGCGCGGCGTAGCGGTCGCGTTCGACCAAGGTGCCCCGCTCGCGACGGTCGTAGTCCAAGTCGCCCCGGCGGGCTGCCGCGAGCAGGCTCCGGAAGTGATCCAGGCAATGCCGGTAGTGTCCCCCGATGGTGGCGTTGAAGGCCATTGGCAAGGCGCGCCCATAGACCGCGTCGGGAAGTCGGTCCAACAGCGCTTCACCCTGGTCCAAAACCTCGATCACCGCCTCGAGTGACGCGCGGCCGGGAGAACAGGTCGCGTTCATGCGTGACGCGCCTCCAACCGGTGTCGGAAGCCGGGAATGGTGCCCCGGTTCAGCCACAGCGCGGCCAGGCTGCAGCCGGTCACCACGATCGCCAGCCCGAACAACAATCCACTGTCGTTCTGGACCACGACTCCGAGCACGGTGAGATGCGCAAGGATCGCACCGGCCATAACCCCAGAGCGAGCAAGGCCCCCGCCCAGACCAGACGCGGCGTGAGCAGCAGCCCTGCGGCGATCAGTTCCGCCACACCCGACGCATACCGGCCCCAAGGTTCGAGGCCCACCGTCGTGAAGATGTAGCGCGATTCCTCGGCCCCGGTGAACTTGAAGAACAACGTTTGCAGGAGGATGCCCACAGCGAGAAGCCGGCAAAGCCAACTCGCGATCTGTTGCGCCCTGGAGCGGGGATGCATCGGGGTGTGGGGTGCGGCGGTCCGGGCTGTCGGCACGGGGTTCACTTTCCCTTCTGGCGGAGCAACCCCGGCCAGTTCTGGTCGGCCCGTTTCAGGTTCCCCTCCGGGTCCTTGTTGAAATCGTTCCGGACGCCCTTGCTGTATTGGAGCAAGAGACGTCCGTTCACGATCTGGAAGGCCTCGACGTCGACGCCCACCAGTTTGTTGCGTGAGACGCCGTAGGCGCAGAAGCCACCGAAGGCCGGCGCGTACTTGTCCGGTTCCTTGTCGAAGCGCGCCTTGTGCTCCGCCGAGGCAAACCGGTAGGTGGCTCCCTGATGAACGCTCTGCAACTCGGCGCGCCCCCTGACCGGCTTGCTGTCCACGAAGAACGCAACCGGGTCGTGGCCCTGGAGCGCCAGGCCGGCCTTGTCCACATTCACCAGGTTGTTGGTCTGGCCCCATGCCGACCAGGCCAAGGTCATCAACATCGTAACCAGGAGACATTCTTTCATACGCCAGTGGGTCGAAGCCCGAAGGCCAGCCTTACAGGCCCGGGATACCGCAGGGTCAGCTTTGACCGCCGGGGCATGAGACTCGCGCGTGGGAAGGGCTCCCAACGCGCTGTCAACTCGCTCCCACGAAGCGTCGCGGCTGCCCACGACTGTTCGCGGCCACGAGCCGCCGGGTCGGTCCGCTCCCCGGGGGGTCGGCAACGAGAAGCCCATGGTTTTCCTGGGGATTCCGCAACTCGCTGCGCCGCGCGGCGTCGTGGCATCCCGGCTGCATGCGGGGGTGCTGCCATGATAGAACGACCCGATCCCACCTCGAACGCGACTCCCGCCGCCGGTACCGCCGGCGACTGGGTCGAAACGCACGGCGACTACCTTTACCATTTCGCGCTCGGCCAGGTGCGCGATGCGGATGTCGCCGAAGACCTGGTGCAAGAGACCTTCCTGGCTGCCCTCAAGGCCCAGCATCGCTTCGCCGGCCAGTCCTCCGAACGGACCTGGCTGGTGGGCATCCTCCGCCACAAAATCCTCGATCACCTCCGCCGCACTTGGCGCGAACGCGCGCATCGTGCCGAACCGCTTCCGGCGTGTCGCGACCGGGAGTCCGAAGACGACGCGGTGCGCTGGGTGCACGAGGTCGCCGACGAATGCCTCTCGCCCAGCCGGCGGATGGAACTGGCCGAGTTCCGAGAACAGCTCGAGGTCGCGCTCGGCAAACTCCCACCGCGCCTGGCCCAGGTGTTCCAACTCTACGCCATCGAGGAGCGCCCCAACCGCGAGGTCTGCCAGTCGCTACAGATTTCCGAGAACAACCTGTGGGTCATGCTGCACCGGGCCCGGAAGCAACTCCGCGAGTCTCTCGCGGGCTGGTGGCCTGCCTCGCCAAAACCCGCCGCGCCGGCCTCGGTTGACCTTTGATCCGGGTATGTTGCGCATCACGGAACTCCCCCGCCGGACCATCACGTGACGCTGCGACTGGAAGGTCGCATCGCCGGCCCGTGGGCGGCCGAGGCTCGCCAGGCCTGCGAACGCGTCCTCGCGTCGGGCCGCGCGTTGTTCTTGAACTTGGCCGAGGTCGAGTACCTGGACGCTGAAGGCGTGACGCTGCTCGCGGAGCTCCGCTCCCGCGGCGTCCGGTTCATTGCCTGCTCGCTGTTCGTGGAAGCGCAGCTCGCGGTCACCTCGTGAAGGCGACCGCCGTCGAGGGAAGACGTCCGACCCTGCCGGTCCGGGTGAGCGTGGTCGTGGTCAAGCGACCCGCGCGGGCCGCTTAAGACCGAGTTTCTGCATCCGACTGCGCAGGGTGCTGGGGTGCAGGTTGAGCACCCGGGCGGCGCCGCGGCCGCCCTCGATCATCCAGTTGGTCTGCTCAAGCACGGCTTCGATGTGGCGGCGCTCAACTTCCCTCAGAGAACCGGCAGGACCGGTCGCAGGCGCCGGCGACGCGGGCAACGACGCGATCCGCGGCGGCACGAAGGCGGGCGCCGTCAGCGCCGGTGCGGGCGGCCCGGTCAGCGCGGGAGGCGGGGGAGGCGAGGCGAAGTCCGCGGTGACTTCCAGGACCGGCCCGGCCGAGAGCACCACGGCGCGTTCGAGCACGTTCTGCAGTTCGCGGATGTTGCCCGGCCAGGGATAGGCCGTCAGGCGGGACATGGTTTCCCCCGGACACACGCTTCAGCGACTTGCCGCACTTCCGCGCCAGGCGCTGCAGGAAGAAGCTCACCAGCATGGGGATGTCCGCGACCCGTTCCCGCAGCGGCGGCAACTGGATCGGGAAGACGTTCAAGCGGTAGAACAGATCGCCACGGAACTTCCCCTCCGCCACCGCGGCGCGGAGGTCCCGGTTCGTGGCCGCAATGATCCGCACGTTCACCTTGATGGTGTGGCTGCTGCCGATGGGCTCGAACTCCTGCTCCTGCAACACCCGCAGGAGCTTCACCTGCGTCTCGAGCGGCAGCTCGCCGACTTCATCCAGGAAGATGGTCCCGCCGTCGGCCACTTTGAACCGTCCGTCACGCGCGTTCAGCGCGCCGGTGAAGGCCCCTTTCAAGTGGCCGAAGAGTTCGCTCTCGACGAGCCCGGCGCTGATCGCTCCGCAGTTGACCTTCACCAGCGGCCGGCGCCGGCGCGAGCTGCGGTCATGGATCGCCCGCGCGATGAGCTCTTTGCCGGTGCCGGTCTCGCCGTTGATCAACACCGTCGAGTCGGTGGCGGCCACCTGCTCGACCTGACGCAGCACCTGCCGGAGGGGGGAGCTCTGGCCCACGATCTCGGTGAAGTCGTGCTCGGCCCGGATCTCCTCCTGGAGATAGGCATTTTCCACGGCCAACTGGTCGCGCAACTGTCGGACCTCCTCGTGCGCGAGACAGTCGTCCAGAGCCACCGCGACCGCCCCGGCCACCTGCTCGAGCCAGGCGCGCCCCAGTCGGTCGTAAGCCCCCGCCGCGGCGGCCATGAAGAACAACGCGCCCCGACAACGTTCTCCGGTCACCAGCGGCAGCGCGCAGAGCGATTCCATCCCATCCCGCTGCATCACCTGGAACGTGACCGGGAACCGGGTTCGCAACGCCTCGCGCGACGAGGCCACGAACCACTCACGCCGTTGCATGACCCAATGGCACGCGGTCCCTTCCGCCGGAAGCACCGTGGGCTGGGTTGCCGAGGGCCCCCGGCCGCTGGGGGTCAGGATGTGCCCCTGGAGCTGGTCCCCTTCCATCGGCAGCTCGATACCGAAGCGGTCGGTCGGTACCACGGATTGCAGGCAACCCGCCAGCGCGCCGAACAGCTCGTCCCGATGCAGGTGATGGCCGATGGCCCGGTTCACTTGGAGCAAGGCTTCCCGCTCGTCGCCCAGCCGACGCACCTCCTCATCGGCCTGTTGCCGCTCGAGCTCGGCGCCCGCCCGCGCCGCG
The DNA here is from genome assembly GCA_027493615.1 of Verrucomicrobiota bacterium. Taxonomy (GTDB): domain Bacteria; phylum Verrucomicrobiota; class Verrucomicrobiia; order Limisphaerales; family J093; genus DSVZ01. The sequence continues at coordinate 124,272 of JAOSKK010000004.1, read as the reverse complement.
AAGGTCTCCATCACCGACAGCGCGAGCGGATCGGCGGGCATCGGCTTGTCGTCAAAGACCACCAGGTGACCGATGATCCGGCGATCCGACCGCAGCAAGGGCACGCCCAGGTAACTGACGGTGCCCATCGCGATCATGCCGCGGTCCTCGGGAAAGACCTCCGCCAGACGATCCGGAACGTGACACGTCCGGCCCCGGGCCACTTCCAGGCACGGCGTTCCCGGCAGGGCATACTCGAAGTCCGGACCGAACCCGTGGTCCTGCCAGAAGGCCAGCGAGCGCGCCCGCAAGTTGGGCAAGCACTCCGCGACGAACACCCAGCGCACGTGCAACCCCTCCGCGAGGTGCCGCACCAACGATCGGAAAAACGCCGTGCCGGTGACGCCCGCTGTGCCCGCGATGATCGCGCGCAACAGCTCGTCGCTGTGCTTCCAGTGCGTCACCTCGCGCGACACCGCCAGCAACTGCTCCGGCTGACCCGCCGCGTCGAGCAGCGGACTCACCAGCACGTCCCACCACGCCGGTCGCCGGGTCTGCGTGGTGGGGAAATAGCCAACAAAGTGCCCGCGCCCGCCGCCCCGGGCCGTCGCCACCGCCGCCGCCGCCGCCTCGCGATCCGCGCCGTGCCAGAACTCCGTCCACCGCGAACCCACCAGCGGAGCGAGGTCACAAATCTCGAGCGCCCGCAGGCCGCCCGTGTTCATGGCGAGCAACCGCCCCTCGAGGTCGAGGACCTTGATGCAGTCAACGCTGCCTTCGAGCAGCCGGGCGTGAAGGCCCGGGGGTGGAGGGCCGGTGTCCGACGTCGTCACCGTGTTTGGCGCCTGTGGCAGCGGGTCCATGCGTGGTGCGGCAGAATCGCCCGCGGACCGCAGATTAGTCCGGGCCTTAGTTCGCATCAAGCGATCAAACCATCGTGTGTCCTCGATAGCTCGGTTCTCTGGCTCCGCGGCGAGCGCCCGTTTCCGGCCAGAGGCCAGCGACCTCGATTTCCTGGTGGCGCTCGATGAGTCGTCACCGGCGGACTACACCGAGAACTACTTTGGGCTGGCCCACGAGCTCGAGGCCTTGTTCGGACGCCCCGTGGACATGGTCACTGAGCGGTCGGTGCGCCACCCCTTCTTCCGCCAGGTGATCGAGGCGACGCGGCAGCTTCCGCGGCCTTCTGGGCGCCGTCGAGCGTCAAAGTGCGCGTCAGAGCCACCGCTTCCCCAGTCATCCCCGCGAACACGACCGACACGAGGAGATCTGCGACCATGGATGGATGCATGATAGGGCGAGGGTGCAACGTTGCGGCGGTCGAGAATCCCGGCCAGCGCACACCCCCGGGCAGGGGTGGCCCTCCTGGGCCGGAGTCAAGGTCAGCGACCGCCGAGACGTCCGGTTGCCGGAGCTGGCCTTGCGGCCCACGCTGGTCCGCTCGACCAATGTGGGCTACGGACGCGAGTCTGGGGCCGGCTCGACTAGTTGCAGCGCGTGACCATCGGAGTCCCGGAATTCGAGGAACTCGATCCCGGGCCCGCGCGGGGCGCGGAGTGCGGTGATGCGCAAGCGCGCGCCGAAGACCTGGTTCAGGTGCTCCTGCTCGACCCCATGATTCTCCGCCCCACCCGCCACCCGGAACCCGAGCACATCCCGATAGAACCGGAGGCTCGCCTCGGTGTCGCTGACCACGATGGCGATGTGCTGGAACCAGTGATCCAGACTGCGCGAATCGGGCGGGATGGGACGGCCCGGTCGGGTCCGATGCTCCGTGAGGGTGATGCGCTCCTCCCCCAACTTCAAGGTGGCCTGGCGCGCGTCCACTCGATCGAGCGCATAGAGCTGGTCCCAGCCGTCACCGCTTTGGTGGGTGACTGCCTCGAGTTCGAACGGCAGGGCGTTCGTGAAGAACGCGAGCGGCCGGTCCAGGTGGGCCACGGTCAAACCGATGGGGCCCACCTCGGTGACCTGCTGCGCGAGGACCGAGGCCGACAGCCACAAGTGGGCGATCAGGCCGATCCAGGTTCGCTTGCTCCAGACGGCGTGGCGGCGAGTCCGGAAAGCAGCCCGGTGTCGGAGGGTTGAGGCGGTTTCGGGTGGGGCTTTCATCGGAGGCATGCCGCCATCATGCATCGCGCGGCGGGGGCGAACCTGGCCAGGCCGCGACGGAAGCGGGTGAGGTGTGGCGGGGGCGCAGTTCCCGCGCGACGAAGCGCAGGGCCAAGAGCACCAGGCCCGCCGGGAGGAACAACGGCGCGGCCAGGACCGAGAACGCTGCCAACGCGTTATGCCCGGGCGCGCGCCGCGCGCGGTCGGCCCACAGTGGGCTGAACCAGAGCCAAGCATGCCAGCGTGCGGCGCGGGCGCACCGAGCCAGGAACGAGGCTGGTTGTTGCTTTGGCGACACACCCAGCGGGGATGCGTGGGCATCGAGTGCGGGCGTGCAACCCGCAACCGCGAGGCCTTTGTGCGCACTGCGGACTGCAAGTCCGTGCTCCAGTTCGCGGAGGGGTTCGTCGTGGGCCCTCTTCCAGTCGTGTTCCTGGCCGGTATCATCGCACACCCATGCGCAGCACGCCGATGTCGGCGACGTGTTCCTCTGCGGACCGGAGTTGCAGGGGGTGCGGCAGTTCGACGTCCCCCGCGGCCGGCTCGGTGAGCAGGATGTATTCGGACGCGGCGACCGAGTTCTTCAGCAAGCGGTGGACGATGATCACATCGGGACCCGCCAGTTCCTCGTGGCCGTCGATCCGGTGAAAGAGCGCCTCGCCGCTGTGGGCAATCAACTTGAGCTTAAGGCCGCCGATGTGCCGGCAGGCGCTGCACCGGCAGAGGGTGGCTTGTTCGAGCTCGTGCACCCGTTGACGAAAGGCATCGAGGAAGCGGACCAGACGTTGCCCGAGGGCGCGACGTTGTTCGCGAGGCAGCGGGTCGGTCGTGGTCTTACGCCCGGAGAAGAACACCGCGTCGCCTTCGAGTTTCGCCACCGCCAGCGGCGGTTCAACCTCGCGCAGGACGGTCTCGATCAGGTCGCTGATGATCGCCTGGCTGTGGGCGAGGTCCTGGCGTTGGCCATGAGGTAGCGGGTGTAGCCGCTGATGTCGGCGACGACCAGGATGACCGGGACAGGTGTCACACTCGGGAGTCGGAGACGGGCTGGCCTCGAGGCTGATGCCTAAGGCGGGCGGCGCCGGATCGAGGCCGGGTCGCACCGAAGGGTGAGCAGTTCGCCCTGGCGGACCACGTCGCCGGTGACCTCGACCGGTTCGGCCACGAGGTCCAGCACCTGATCGTTCACGGGCTGGTCGTCGGGCGAGACCAGCAGCAGGTTGAGGGGCGGCCGGCCTGCCCGTCGCACGAGCAACATGGGCGGCACGCCACCGCTGATACAGCGGACAGCGCACGCGCGGTGGGGCGTGAGCACCCCTGGATTCATCACTCCCATCCAGCACTTGCTGTCGACGATCTCCCCCTGGAACACGTGGCGACCCAAGGACACCACGACGGGCTCGGCGATCTCGGCCGGAATCGAGAGCGTCGCTGGTTGGATCGAACCCGGTTCGAGTTCGAGCAGGAGGTGGCCGTCGCGGCGGATGCGGGTGGCGCGCAGGGTAACGGCCTGACCGTCGAACGGTTCGATGTCCGTCCGTCCGACACCGAACTTGTAAGGCGCCACCAGCGGGGCGGCCAGCCAGGCGGCCTTGCCGCTGGCCTCGGTCTCTCCCCCAGGGAGCACCAGATGCGGATAGGGATCCGCGTGGAGTACCCCGGTGAACTCCCGCACGTGGCCCCATTCGAAGTAGGCGACGCCAATGAGGCGCTGCGCCCCGGCGATCGCCGCACCGAGCAGAACCGCCACCCCCAGCACACCCAGCGCAAACCGGCGCGCCAGCCGGGCGTGCCCAGGAGGGGCCTGGTCCATCCAACCCACGTAGAAATCGTCGTTCATGGCGGTACGAGCATTTCCTGCCGTCCGGCACGCTCCTTGCCCTGGAGGAGCGTGGCAGATTCCCCCTCCCCGACCAGCGCAGGTTCCGCCCGCGCCCCCCGGTCGATTGGGCCGGGGATCCACGTAGACGCGACCGCCGCTGACCTGCACGTTGAACGTCGGGACCTGCTCGCGGAAGGGCGGTGGCGACGCGCCCGTGTCCGGGAGGTACTGGTACCCGTGCCAGGGGCAGGTGATGCAGCCGTCGAGGATCTTCCCTTCCCCCAGCGGCCCGTTCTGGTGCTGGCACACGTTCGAGACGGCGGAGATCCGACCGTCATACTTGAAGATCGCGACGCGCTCACCGGAAAGACAGACGATGCGGGCGCGCTTCTCGGGGATGTCCGCCACGGCACACACCTCCACCAGGACGTGGTCGGTGCCGCAAACCGCAGGCCCGCGCGCCAGTCCCGGGGTGATCGCGGACCGCGGCGGCGGCGAAGCGGTGTGGGTGCGATCGGTCACGGATCTCCGACTGGCCGCCTCCGCGGGGACGTCCAGCGGGCGTTCCTTGAAGGCCGCAGCGAGGTGCAATCCAGTCACGGTCGTGAGACCCAGGCCCGTCGCGATCGCCAGGGCGGGGTGGGTTTCGGCCTGCAGAACGCCGAAAGTCACATGGACGACCAGGAGGGCATAGGCGAGGTACACCAGCATGTGCAGCGTCTTCCAGACAGGCGCGGTCAGGTTCGCCAGCCAGAAATCGTGGCTGGTCGCCGCCATGAGGAGGATGATCGCCAGCGCGACAAATCCAAACGGTTGGAACGGCAGCGTGGACAGCGGCCCGGTGAACCGCTCGGAGAGGAAGACACTCAACAGCGGATTGAGGTCGCCGCCCGCGTGGTAGGTCGCCATCGCCAGAACGCCATGGGCGAGTCCGAGGAAGGCCATCGTGACGCCGGCGTGGCGACGGTTGTAGAGCAACGGCAGGAAGCGCGGGTTCAGCCGGCAAAGCGGCCCCACACTGAGGACGAAGTGCAAGAGGAGAAACGCGGCGCAGCTCGTGGCCCGCATCAGGAGGATCTCATCGGTGATTGTCGGGTGCAGCGCCTTGGTCACGCCGAGGAATAGCACCAGAAATCCGCCCACGCCCGCGGCCAGGACGCTGTCGTAGAGCCGCTTCTGGCGGTTCCACTGGACGGCTTGGTACTGCAGGCCCATCGCTCAGCGGGGTGGAAGGTTGGCCTCCCAAGAGGCCACGTCGGCAGAGGCCACCGGAACGGGGCGTCGAGCCCACAAGCCCAGCACCAACACCAGCGGCAGCAGCAGGGCAAGCGCGAGCACGGCGTAACGATGTGACTGACGATGCATGCGGGTCATGGGATCCCGGATTTCTGAGCGGAGGCTGCCTCCAACCGCACGCCCCCCGGTGAGCAGTCCGTTCCATCGGCGGCATCCGCTCGCCGCGAAGCCAGCGACGGGCCAGTAGCGGCCAGAGGAAGACGGTTCCAGGAAAGATCAGGACGCGGAACCCCCACCCAGCCTGCGCCGCGTGAGGATCCATGCGTCCAACACCCACCGTAACAAACGCCAGCGCGAAACCGAGTCCGGCGAGAAGGTAGGATCCGGTGCCGATCAGCAAGAGGGAAACAACCACGGTCATCAGCCGATCAGTCGGTCCAGGCGAGTCATCCTTACGCCCCGGCCAACGGTCACCCTCCGTTCGGCGCGGGGCTGGAATCGGACGGCTCGGCCAGGAGCCGGCGGACCTTGTCCTCGAGGGCGGAGCGCGCGTTGAGGTCGCGGAGCTGTCCTTGCCGGTCCACGAGCCAGAGCGTGGGCAGGGTCTGAATCCCGAGCTCCCGGCCGACCCGGTTGCTCCAGCCCTGGCCGTCGAAGAACTGGGGCCAGGGGACACGCTTCGCTGCCAGAAAGCGGACCAGGTTCTCGCGGTGCTCGTCGAAGCTGATGCCCACAACCTCGAGTCCTTCCGCATGGAGCTTGTCGTAGGTGGCCAGGATCTGGGGCAGCTCCGCGACACACGGCACACACCAGGAAGCCCAGAAATCTACCAGCACGACCTTGCCCTTCATCTGGCCGAGGTCCACCTCGCGACCATCCAGGGCCGTGAACTGCATCGCCAGCGGTTTGCCCACCATGTCGAGCCTCTTCAGGAGCGCCACCGCCTCCTCCCCGCACGAAATCGGCCAGCCCCTTGCGGTCCCGGACCTCGGCGGCCAGCTTCCTGGCATGGCCGGTCTCCGCCCGACGCGCGATGCGGAGGAGCCACTGGCTCGGGGCGTAGCTTTCCGGGAATGCATCCTGCATTGCGCGCGCCTTGCGCTCGATCTCCGTCCAGATGGCCAGTTCATCCCCGGCGTGCTCCCGTGCCGCTTCGGCCTCGAACCGCACCGCCCGATGCTCGAGGACGGCCTCCTGGAACGGCGCCATCCACCGTCTTTCGAGCGTCATGGCCGCGGGCGCCTGGTCATGATCCGGAAAGCGCCGATAGAACTCGCTCGCCAGATCAGTGGCCTGGCAGGCGAACTCGACCTGCTTCTGGTAATGCTCCCGCCGTGCCTCGTCCGTGGGCGAACGCGTCGCCCAGTCGGCGGGCTCAGCCGGCGGCTGCATGTGCTCGAGCATCCGCCAGGCTTCGGCGGCGCCAGAGGAGTCGAGGGCGTGCCGCCGGTCGCGTCGGCGGTGGCGGACCCCACCGGTGTGGTAGCGAGGCCGACGGGCGGCGAGGTCACGATCAGCAGCAGTCCCGCGGCCGCCAGCAGGCTGCGGAGCCGGGGGAACCCTCCCGACGAGGTGAGGCTGCGTGGATGGGAGCGATGGCGCAGGGAACGCCGGGTCATGTTCATTTGCGGCGGCTATGCTGAATCCGATGGGAGCTGCAGTTGACGGTACGCAAGGCCCATCGTCACCCTCGGGTCGAGGGCAGCGCCAAGGCCGATGCGCCGGGTCAGTCCAGTCGCGTGAAAGTGAATGTGCCGAAGGGCACGATGACTCCGTTCACCAGCGGTCTGGGGGTCGCCCAGGCACCGTCCTCGAGCAGACTCAGGCTGTCCACGCCGACGAACCAGTCCGGGCTGGGAGCGATCATCGAACACAGCGTCACCCGCGGGTAATCGCGGCGCAGCGCCTGGGGAAGGACCAGGCGTCGCGAACCGGGCGCCGGGTTGATGCCGCCCCCGAGAGGGTGAAGTGGGCCGTTCCATTGGCGATGGCGGCGTTCACTTCGGAGAGCAGACGCGGCTGGCTGCCGAGTTCGGCCATCAGCCGGATGCCCTCGCTGGCCGTCTCGCCTTCACGGCAGAAATGCACTTGGTTTTCAGCCAGGCTCAGGCGGGCAATCCGGAACAGCGGGACCGGCGGGGTGAATTCGACAGTCAACCGCGGCGCGCTGCCGGCGGGGTCTTCACGCGAAGCAAACCGCTGCGGCGAAATCCAGCCCCATCGCGCCGCCGGGAGCGTTCCAAGGCACGTCGGGCGCGCGGCGGTGGTTCCAGGTCGCTTCGCCAGGACCGGCGGGAGCGCCGAGGTTGCCGGTCTGCGCGCCTTCGTTCCACGGCGTGAGTGTCCGGCGAAGGTCGAAGCTCGAATGCACGCCCCCGCCCATGATCACCCGCGTGACCTGGAGCCGGAGCGCCACGTTCGTGATGGTCGCGCCCGCGGGCACGTTCGCCGCGATGTCGAAGCGCAGGAGCGCGCGCGTGCGTGTGCCGTTGCTGACGCTCCCCCGCCGCGACGTTCGTGTGCCCGCCGGTGTTGTGGTCCGGACTGAACTCGGAGAGGAACGTGTCTGCCACCGGCGAAAGGATGATCGTTCCGGCCCCGACTTCTGCGGTGAAGGCAAGCCAGGCCCCCCAGAGCGTTCGCGAGAGCATTATTCGGATCCTCATACTGGCATCCAGGAGGCGACAGGCAGCGTCATCCCTTGCCGTAAACCGGCAGGGCGGCGCCGGTGATGGCTCGGGCGGCATCGGAAGCGAGGAATAGCATCACCTCGGCAACGGCAGCAGGCTCGATCCACTTTCTGAAATCTGCGTCCGGCATGGCGGCGCGGTTTTGCGGCGTGTCCAGGGTGGACGGCAGGACGCAGTTGACGTTGAGGTTCGACGCTTTGAGTTCGTCGGCGAGGGCCTCGTTCAGACGCAGCACGGCGCTCTTGGAGGCGCTGTAGGCGGCGAACCCGGCGCTCCCGGCCAGGCCATCGCGGCTGGCGACGGTGATGATACGGCCACGTTGCTGGCGCAGCATCGGGGGGATCACGGCGCGACAACACAGCAGAGTGGTCCGCAGGTTGACCGAGAGGAGGAAGTCCCAATCGGTGAGGTCGGTCTCGTGCACGGGTTTGCCCCCGCGCCAGGCGCCGACCGTGTGAACGAGGATGTCCACTCGACCGAACCGGGCCAGCACCGTCTCGACGAGGCGATCCAGCGCGGCCGGGTCGGCCAGGTCAACGCCGCCGGCCAACAGGTGGTGTGCCGAGGCGACGAGACCGGGGAAGGCGTGCGCCAACCGGTCAGGCGAACGGTCCACCAGGACGGTCCGATGACCCGCGGTCTGGAACGTTTGCGCCGTGGCAAAACCCAGGTTGCCGACGGCGCCGGTGATGAGGGTGACGGGGGAGTTCATGGGCAGTCGCGCTTGGCGAGGCCGGCCCGCATAGGGGCCATGAAACCGGTGGGGAGAGGCTGCCGCCGAGCCACCCCCGCTCAGGATCCCTCGGGGCTCGGCAGCAGCCTCGCCCCACCCGGAACGGCTGGTTCATGGAAAGGCGGCCGGTCGGGACCGGGTCGAGGCGGGCTGCACGTCTTGATACCCTGCTTCTCGTAGTAATGCTGGTGATACTCTTCCGCGGGCTGAAACGCTGTCGCCAGGCTGATCTCGGTGGCAACCGCTTCTCCCGGGTGCCGGGCCTCGAGCCGGGCCGCCGAGGCGCGAGCCGTTGCCTCCTGTTCCGGCGTCGTGAAGAAGATGGCGGAGCGGTATTGGTGGCCCTCGTCGGGCCCGCTGCTTTGCGGTCGGAACGGGTTGTGGGTGTCCCAGAACACCTCAAGGAGTCGCTCGAAGGTCACCTCTCGGGGATCGAACGCGACCTCGACCACCTCGGCGTGGCCCGTGGCGCGAGAACAGACCGCTTCGTAGGTGGGATTCCGCGTGTGACCGCCGGCGAACCCGACGCGAGTGGCGGTGACCCCCTTGACGTGGCTGAAGGTGTGCTCGACGCCCCAGAAACAGCCGGCGCCAAGGAGCGCTTTCTCGCTGGGCGGTGGGTTCTCCCTGCCTGGCCGTTCGTGGAAGGTGAGCGCATCGGAGTTGATGCAGTAGCGCAGACCCGTGGGCCGCGGTCCGTCCTCGAAGACGTGTCCGAGATGGGAATCGCACCGGACACAATGCACCTCGGTCCGAATCCTCCCGAAACTGGTGTCGCGGGTTTCGCCGAGGTTCTCTGTGGCCACAGGCTGGAAGAAGCTCGGCCAGCCGGTGCCGGAATCGAACTTGGCGTCGGAGCGGAACAGGGGCAGACCACAACCGATGCACGTGTACGCGCCGGTCGGGTGGTTGTCGTGGAACCGGCCGCAAAAGGCCTGCTCGGTGCCGTGCGTGCGCGTGATGCGGTATTGCTCGCCGGTGAGTTGAGCCCGCCAGGCGGCGTCGGACTTGACGACCTTCGGGAGGGTGACCGGTTCCGTGAGGTGTCCGGAGGCCGCGAGGAGCCGGACGCGGACCGGCGTAGCTTGGGCAGGAGCCATAGAAGGAAGAAGCACGTTGCGCGTGATGAGGAGGGCGAGGGCGGCGAAGACCAGGAGGGGATGGCTGTCATCGCGAGCCGCCCGCTTCCAGTGGAAGTGGCGACGCGCGAGAAACCGCGCAGGAGATCGGCGGCTGGACCGCTCCGACACGCGTCCGGCGGGGCGGGCTGAGGCGGGCCAAAGCCCGCGGTCCTCGAGGGGATGGATCCGATGGAGGAGGATTCACGGGGTCCGGGTTCAGGCGACGTTTGCGGTGACAGGCGACGATACGCTCCGGCTGAGCCGGCGTTCTCGGATGCCGATGTTGAGTTGAGCCGCGGTCGAGGCGCCGAGGCGTTCGAGCAGATGATCGCCCACACGCAGGGCGTTGGCCATGATCGTTAGCGCCGGGTTTACGGCGCCACTCGACGGGAAGAAGCTCGCGTCCACGACGTAAAGGTTGTCCAGTTCATGCGCCCGGCAATTCACGTCGAGGACCGACGTGCGCGGGTCGTGGCCGAAACGGATCGTGCCGTTTTGGTGCGCCACGCCCGCCAGCGGAATGCGCTGGCCGGCGAAGAGGTTCCGGGCGAACAGGCCCTCATGGCATTCGTGTCCATGCACACCACAGCGCGTCTGTTGCTGCATCAGGCGCTTGAGCATTTCAGTCAGCCGCCGGTGGCCCTCGTCGTTGTTGGGACGGTAGCTGAGGACGATCCGCCCGTCGCGATCCACCGTGACCCGGTTGTCCGGGTCGGGAAGGTCCTCGCTGGTGAGCCAGAAATCGAGCGAGTGGCGGCCCATAAGCTCGAGCGTCCAATGCGGGGCGATGGCCGGCGCGCCTGCCCTGAGGGTGTCGCCGTCGAGTTTCCCGACGAAGGAGACGTGGCCGAGCGGGAACGCCCAACCGGGGAGCCGAGGTAGTAATCGTTCAACGAAAGCGTCTTCTGGAACACGGTCGGGTTGGGGCATTTCGAGATGGCCATGAGCACCGAGTTGAGATGACCCATGTAATGCCGACCCACCAGGTCGGAGCCGTTGGCCAGACCCCGCGGGTGCCGGTCGTTGGCCGAACGCAGCAACAGCGCGGCGGAGTTGATGGCGCCGCAGGAGACGACGAAGAAGTCCGCGCTGAGCTCGAGGGTTGCGCCCTGGCGTTCGACCAGAACCCGCGTGACGTCGCGCCCGGTGGGGCTGGTCTCGAGGCGGAGCGCGCGGGCGTCGGTCATGAGGGTCACGTTTGGGTATTCGAGCGCCGGGTCCACGCAACAGACCTGGGCATCGGCCTTGGCGTTGACGAGGCAGGGATGACCGTCGCACGTGGCACACCGGATGCACGGACTCTTGCGTGGGTTCTGCTCATCGAGCATGACACCGAGCGGAGTGTGGAAGGGGCGCAACCCGGCTCGCGCCCAGTCGTCATGCAGTGCCTGGATCCGGGGCTCGTGGCGGAGGGGCGGATGTGGGTACGGGGCACTGCGCCAGGGCTCGGTGGGGTCTTCACCCTGTAGGCCGTGGACCTGATAGAGTTGCTCGGCTTGGGCGTAGTAGGGCTCGAGGTCGTCGTAGGAGATTGGCCAGGACGGGGAGACACCGCCGTGATGGCGCAGTTCGCCGAAGTCTTCCTTGCGCAGGCGAAAGAGCGCGGCGCCGTAGAACTTCGTGTTGCCGCCGACGTAATAGTTGGTGTGGGGATGGAGGTCTTTGCCGTCCCGGTCGCGCCAGACCTCTTTCGTGTGGTAGCGGCCCTCCTGGTTGACGGCCTTGGTGCTCCAGTTCTCCTTTTCGCGAGGCACGTAAGGGCCGCGTTCGAGGAGGAGGATGCGCTTGCCGCTCGGGGCGAGGCGGTAGGCGAGGGTGCCGCCGCCCGCGCCGGAGCCGAGGATGATGACGTCGTAGGGGTCGCTCATTACCAGGCTTGGTCGAAGGCGAAGGCGGAGCCTTACGAGTCGCCGCCCGGATGGCCGCAAAAAATGCAGCGCTGTCGTGCGCCGTGCTGCAGCTTCGGACACGCCCGAGGCGCCGGGTTGAGGACGCTGAGGTACGCCTGGGCGGCCAGGATCATGCCCAGTACGGGCGCCGTGAAATAAACCCAACCGCCGGTCCAGATGCCGCTCGGGATTGCGGAGGCGGCGGTTCGCGCCGGATTGATGCTCATGCCCGAAAGCGGCGCCTCGACGGTGATGTAGAGGAAGAGCAGAGCGCCGGCGAACAGGCCGGTGTAGGAGGTCAGCCGCCCCGAGTTCGTGGTGCAGAGGACCATCAGCATCATGCCCCCGGCAAGGGCGGCCTCAGCCACAAAGGCAACCCCCGCCCCTGCCGGGCCAGGCACCGTCGCCACGTAGCGAACCGAGGGATGGGAGAGGATATCCCCGAGAAGCAGCCGGGCGCTGAGGAGACCGCCCACCCCTCCCAGGAATTGGGCGGCCACGTAGAAGGTCGCGTCCCAGGGCCGGATCTTCCCCAGCCGCAGGAAGGTCAGGGTCGTGGCGGGGTTCAGGTGAGCGCCCGACCGCTGTCCCCAAGGCGAATAGATCAGTCCAACGGCGGTGAGGCCCATGGCCAGCCCGATCAACGCCCGCCGCGCGTGCGGGTTCGTTACCAGGGCACGGACCGGTGAGGCGGGGTGTTCGACCAGCACGGTGCAGACCGCAGCCGACAGCATGAACACCCCCAGCGCCCAGGCCTCCATGAGATACTCGGGCCAGTGCTGCGCGAGGGCGGATCTCATGCGCCAACCGGTGAGGGCTTCCGTGCACGCCGTTGGGCCGGCCGCCTCGGGACGGGGCAGTCGCGCGGCGTCCCGGTCGCGCGGCGGGGTTGCAGCAGTTTGGCGATCAGTCCGGTCCAGCCGGTTTGATGCGAAGCCCCCACACCACGACCCGTGTCGCCGTGAAAGTACTCGTGGAAGAGCAGGTAGTCGCGGAAGTGCGGGTCGGTGGCGAGCTTGGGATGGTACTTCAACACGGGACGCTGGCCATCGTCACCCCTGAGGAACAGACGGGCCAGACGTCGGCCGAGCTCGTCGGCCACTGCGTTCAGGGTGAGGAAGCGACCCGAGCCCGTGGGGCACTCAACCTTGAACTCGTCGCCGTAGTAATGGTGGAACTTCTGAAGACTCTCGATGAGGAGGTAATTCACGGGCATCCAGATGGGGCCGCGCCAGTTCGAGTTGCCGCCAAAGAGCCCGCTGCGGGACTCCGCCGGCCAGTAAGGCACTTCGTGCGTTAGACCGCCAACTTCGAGGCGGTAAGGTTCCCGCTCGTGAACCTTGGACAGGGCGCGTACGCCGTAGTCGCTGAGGAACTCGGTTTCATCGAGCATCCGGCGGAGCAGGCATTTCATGCGATGCCCGCGGAGCAGTGAGAGGAGGTGGCGTTCGCCCGCGCCGCACTCCTGCCACCGGGAGACGAGGCTCGCCAGGTCCGGACGGTGATTGAGGTACCAGGCGAGGCGGCGGGCGAAGTCGGGAAGCTGCTGCAGCAGCTCGGGCTCCAGCACCTCAACGGCGCAGAGCGGGATGAGGCCGACCATCGAGCGCACCTTGAGCGGCACGTTGTGGCCGTCGCCCGAAAAGAGGTGGTCATAGTAGAACGCGTCCTGCTCGTCCCAGAGGCCGAGCGTATCTTCGCCGACCCCGTTGATGGCGGCGGCGATACCGAGAAAATGCTCGAAGAACTTGGTCGCGATGTCCTCGTACACCCGATTGTGGCGGGCGAGCTCAAGGGCGATGCGGAGCAGGTTCAGGCAGTACATGGCCATCCAGCTTGTGCCGTCGGCCTGGTTGAGGAAGCCGCCGCCGGGCAGCGGGGCACTGCGGTCGAAGACGCCGATATTGTCGAGGCCGAGGAACCCACCCTGGAAGATGTTCCGGTCCTGGGTGTCCTTGCGGTTGACCCACCAGGTGAAGTTCAGCATCAGCTTGTGAAAGACCCGTTCGAGGAAGGCAAGGTCGCCGGCGTCCCCGGGTCGCTCCGCCCGCCGTGCCTTGCGGTCCATTTGGAACACCCGCCAGGTGGCCCAGGCATGCACGGGGGGTCACATCGCCTAAGGCCCACTCGTAGGCGGGCAACTGGCCATTGGGGTGCATGTACCATTCGCCTCTTCCGGGATCTGCGGGGGATTTTGCATTACCGCGGATAGAGGTCGAGGCCTCCCAGATGGAAGAGGATGTCTGTTTTGAACCGTTCCCGGCTCCGATAGCCGAAGGCTTTCTTGACCAGGCCGGCGATGCGGTTGTTCAACCCTTCCAAGGCCGCGTTGCTGATCCGATGGGTGAAGTAGGTCACGATATTGTCCAAGTGCTTCTTGAAGCTCCGGGCCACCTCCTTGATGGGGCCCAAGCGCGAGCGGATCGCCCAACTGTACCACGAGTGGAAGAACTCCTTCCCTTCCTCGACGCTCTGGCTGGCCCAGAAGTCGCGGAACATTTCCTTGATCGCCCAGGCGCGACTGGTCTTGAGTTTCTGCCCGCGCAACTGATCGAAGCGCTCCTGGTGGGCCGGGGGAGGTTTTCCCAGCCATAAAGCCACACGTACTTGGTCCCCGCCAGACGCTCGTCGCCCGCCGCGCTCAACGCCCGGTGCTCGGCCCGACGCACCCGGTCCACCGCCCGCCCCAACATCTGGCTCAAGTGATAGGGGTCGTGGACGATCTTACGGGCCGCCTCGGGCACGTGTTGCACCGTCGCTTGGAAGTACGGCGCCCACAGGTCCATCGCCACCGCCTCCACCGCCGCCCGATGTTCCGGGAACGCCCCTGCCAATAGGCCTCCAGCGTCTCTTGGGTGCGTCCGTCGCCCACGTATTCCACCGTGGCCGAACGCCCGGGCTCCAAGTTCGCCACCACGGTGACGTAGTTCTGTCCCCGGCCCGCACTCTTTTCGTCCACCCCCAAGCGCCGCACCGGCTGGGTCTGCTTGCGAAGCAACCCCCGCGCCACGGCCCGTTGCTTGATCCCATCGGCCTCGTCCCAACTGATCCGCAGCCCCTCACAGACCGCGCGGATCGAACACTCCTGCAAGAGGTCGATCGCCAGCCGCTCAAAGCGCTTGGTGAAACGTCCGTAGGGCTCGGCCCAGGGGACCTGCACGGTGAGGGTGCCGTGCTCCGGACAGCGAACCCGGGGACCTTCGCCACAATCAGGGTCTGGAACTCGCAACTGTCCAGGTGGCGCCACCGGCGCTGGTCCCAGTCTTGGATGTGCATGCGGCACTGACACTGGGGGCAGGCCCAGGTCGACTCGGTGCATTGGACCTGGACCTCGATGCGGCGCGGGGCCAACTCCAGGCGCACGGCTTGGACCTTCCAGGGGGCCGTCAATCCCAGGATCTGCTGATACAACTCATGATCGTGCATCGGGGCAGCGTAGCAGGCGAAGCCGGGTCGTCACGCCCTGGGGAAACCTGAGAAGAAACGTCACCCAACGGCGCCAAGGAGGTGGGGGCCTTTCCGGCGCGGGCCGCTGGGGCAGCCGTCGGGGTGCCGGGCCCACAGTACCTCCAACGCGTCCCTACCCCGACGGCTGCGGCCCGCGCCTGCCCAATGACTTTTCCCCGGGATTCCCGGAAGAACCTACCATTCGCGGGTGAGGAGCAGGAGCTGGCCTTTGGCGAACTCCACATCCACCAGGGCGAGTGGCAGGCAGTGAAAGGCCAGGTCCCACGCGGCATACCAGGGATACTCCCACTTGTCCGGCATCGAGAGGATATCGGCATTGTTGAGGTGGGTCCACGCGTGGTTGCGGCCGCGCCGACGTTCGGGCGGCGGCGGTGGCTGCGCCCCATCGCCGCGCAACCACTCCGGCACGTCATAGTAATAGAACTGCTTGCTCCAGATCATCCCGGCCAGGGCCTGGCGCTGCACCAGACGCACGTCCGGATCGCTGATCTCTCCCTGCAAGGCGGCGTAGAATTCGTCGGCTTCGCGACGCCGCTGCTCCAGGATCGTCTCGAAGTCGGCAAACCCGCGGGCGGCGTCCGCGCTCAACCGGAGACGGACGGCGGCGGTCCCTCCCGGCGGCACCGGCAGTTCCCAATGGACGGCCATCTTCGTGCCGGTCGGCTCCGGCTTCACGGCCGCCCGGTTGCCGTGGACCAGATACTCGTGGAAGGCGTCCTTGTAGCAGCCGGGGGCATCGTGCTGACCAAAATGACGCCGGGGGTTGGTCTCGTTCTCGGTGAACAGCAGCGTGGGATCCCGCCGTCGTTCCCCCCAGCTTCCTGGACGCGTTCATCGTACTGGAACTGGTACACTCCCAGTTCGGTCTGTTCGGCTGTCACCCCACCGCTGCCGGTGGCCCACAATCGCGGCCTCCGGCCCGCCGGGCTCCACGACCACGTGTTGCGGAACCAGAGCTGCGGCAGGAGGTGCAGGACGGCCGTTTCCGACCCGCGGTTGTGAAGGGTGATGCGCATGAGGACGTCCTCGGGATCGGCCTTGGCATACTCGACGAACACGTCCCAATAGCGGTCATTGTCGAAGACGCCGGTGTCCAGCAACTCATACTCGGGTTGGGCAGTGTCGTGGCGTCGCCGCGCACTCTCCTCGACGAGCCGGGCGTAGGGGAACTCGGCCTGCGGATATTTGTAGAGGAACTTGAGGTAGGCGTGCGTCGGGGTCGCATCCAGATAGTAATAGAGCTCCTTGACGTCCTCGCCGTGATTGCCCTCACCGTTGGTGAGCCCGAAGAGCCGCTCCTTGAGAATCGGATCGCGTCCGTTCCACAAGGCCAGTGCCAGGCAGAGCCGGCCTTGCGCGTCACTCCAGCCGGCGAGACCATCCTCCCCCACCGATAGGCGCGACTGCGGGCGTGATCATGAGGAAAATAGTCCCAGGCCGTGCCGCCCGGCGAGTAGTCCTCGCGGACCGTGCCCCACTGGCGCTCGGCAAGGTAAGGGCCCCAGCGACGCCAATCGCGCCGGCCGGTGTCGGTTTCTTCGAGCCGCCGTTGCTCGGCGGCGGTCGGGAGGGCTGAGGGGCTCATGCGATGGCTCGCTGTCTCACGGGATCACGACGGTTCAACCGCCGGTTTCGAAGCCAGGGTACAGTGTCATCCCGCCGTCCACAAAAAGGGTGGCACCGTGGATGTAGTCGCTGTCGTCGCTGGCCAGCCAGACGCAGGCGCGGCCGATGTCGTCCGGTTCACCGATGCGCTTGTAGGGGATGAGTTTCATCAGTTCGCGATAGGCCTCGGGTGTGCCCCAGGCCTGCATGTTGATGGGCGTGCGGACCGCCCCCGGCGCCACGCTGTTCACACGGATGCGGTACGGGGCGACTTCTTGGGCGATGCTCTTCATCATGAGCATCACGCCTCCCTTGCTGGCCGCGTAATTCACGTGGCCCGCCCAAGGGATGACCTCGTGAACGCTGCTCATGCAGATGATCTTACCGGCCGCGCATGAGACTTCGGGCCGGACGCCGCGGCGCTTGAACTCACGCACCGCTTCCCGGGCGCACAGGAACTGGCCCGTGAGATTGACATCCAGCACGAATTGCCAGTCCCCCAGCGTCATCTCCTCCAACGGGGCGTCCTTCTGGAGGCCCGCGTTGTTCACCAGAATATCGATGGTCCCGAACTCCCGGATCATCGTCCGGAACATGTCGCACACCTCGTCCTCCTTCCGCACGTCGGCGCGATGCGCGTACGCCTGGGTGCCGCAGCGCACGGCGTCCTTGACCACCGCCTCCGCGGCATCGGGACGGGAGACGTAGTTGACCACGACGTCCGCGCCGGCGTGAGCCAACGCCAGGACGACCGCCTGCCCGATGCCGGAGTTCGCGCCGGTGACCAGTGCCTTCTGGCCCCGGAGGACTCTGTGGATCGGGCACGCAGGCAGTTCCGCCTGCGGCAGGCTTTCGGCGCGGAGATGGTCGCGCCGAAGTCGTTCGTGGGAGACCGCAGCTTCGGGCACGGTGGGGGTTGCGTTCATGAAAGGAGCACGTATCCGGCAGCCAACGTGGTTCTGAGCCAGTCAGTCGGCGGCCTCGGGAAATCCTTACGCGATCAGCCGCGGGCGCCCCGGCGGCAGCGGCAACCTTCGCGCCACCGGCCCGTAAGGGTGTTCAACTCCAGGCGACCAACCGCGGAGAACCGGATGCCGGCCGGACAAGGCTCCCCGGTGGGGCCGGGAAACGGCGCGCAGCACAACTTGCTTCATCGTGTGGCTCCTCCGTACCAGTTCGAAAGGTGTTCGCAGGCCGTGGGTGGACAGGATCCTGCCCACTTGCAGGGACGTGGTGTGGCAGACATCGAGAGCGCCTCGCCCCCCTGCCTCGCGGGCTGGCCGTTTGGGTCGATGGCTGCACCTGCTCGTTTGCGCTTGGTGTCGCCGGTACCGGCGACAGATCTGGCGGCTGCAGGAAGTCACAGCCTCCGTCGCCGCAGCAGACGTCCCGGCGCTTCCCTCCACGGCTTCGCTCAGTTCCCCACGGCGGGAACGCATCCGGGCGGCGCTCCGACGCGCGGCCCAACAGCTCGCGTGAGTGCGTTTGTTCAAATGGTTTCCGCGGCGGACCGGCTGCGAGCCGGTGAATTCCGTGCGGCCTCTCCCGCCTCCCGCGCGCCCGGGACTTACGCGGTGCGATTGGCCGCCGATGCTGCGGAAGTCCGATCCTGCCAGTCCCTCCGTTACCGCGTCTTCAACCTCGAGTTGAACGAGGGACTCGACCGGTCGCATGCGACCGGGCTGGATGCCGATGCCTTCGATTTGGTGTGCGACCATCTGCTGGTCGAACACCGACCGACGGGGGAGGTCGTTGGCACGTACCGTCTGCAATCCGGCCTCTCGGCAGCTCGACACTGCGGGTATTACAGTGAGCAGGAGTTCAGCTTCCGCCCGTTCGAATCGCTCCGCGCCCGGCTCATCGAACTAGGCCGCGCGTGCGTACACCGCGACCACCGCCATGTCCACGTGCTGGGCCTCCTCTGGAAAGGGATCGCAACCTACGCGCGGGCGCACGGTGCGCGGTATCTGTGTGGCTGCAGTTCGATCACGTCGCAGGACGCGGCGGTCGGCGCCTCTGCGTATGCCGAACTCTGTCGCGGCCATCTGGCGCCGCCAGCGCTGCGGACTCTTCCGCTCCCCGACTTCGAGTGCTCGCTCGAGCCCCTGGCGTCCGAGCCGGTGGAGATCCCAAGGCTGCTGCGGGCCTACCTGGCACTCGGCGCCAGAATCTGTGGGCCGCCGGCGCTGGACCGGGAGTTCAAGACGATTGACTTCCTGACGTTCCTGGACCTCGAATCGCTGCCGCTTTCGGCACGCCGGAGTTTCCTGGTGTGATGCGCCTGAGGGGATGGTGCCGTGCGCTGCCGCGCCTGGTCTGGCTGGGGGCCGAGCTTCTGCTCGCGAGGCTGACATTCCCTCGGTCGGCGCGGTCCCGCCGCGGAGAACTCAGCATTCGGGTGCGGGCACGTTGGCTGCAACAGGGATGCCGGCGGCTCTTGCGGGTGCTGGGCGTGCGTGTAGGCGTGCACGGCACGGCTCCCGAAGCGGCCTGCTGGTATGCAACCACCTGGGCTATCTCGACATCCTCGTGCTGGGGGCACTGGCACCGGCGGTCTTTGTCGCCAAGCAGGAAGTGCGGCGCTGGCCGGTAATCGGCTGGTTTGCGCGCGCTGCGGGTACCGTGTTCGTCCACCGCGAGCGACGTCGCGACGTGCTCCGCGTCAACACCGACCTGGCGTCGCTCCTTGGCCGCGGCGCGTTGGTGGTGGTCTTTCCCGAAGGGACGAGTTCCGACGGACGATCTGTGCTTCCGTTCAAGTCGTCCCTGCTCGCCCCAGCGCTCAGGACGGGTTGCCCGGTCTGGGTCGGGCGGCTCGACTATGCGCTCGAGGACGGTGTTCCGGAGAAGGATGCCTGCTATTGGGGCCCCATGAACCTGCTGCCGCATCTCCTGAACCTCCTGGGCAAACACGGAGTAAGGGGGACCGTCCGTTTGGCGGAGTTCCCCCCGTGAGCGCCGCTGCCGCAAGGCTCTCGCCGGCCAACTGCGCTCCGCCGTGCTGACCCTCCGGAGCGGTGGCGGGCGGGCACCCGCCGAACCCGACTGAAGAACGGCCCTGCCCCCACCGGTCGAAGCTGGCATTTGACAGGATCACGACCGGCCCCTTAGTCTGACTCAGCATGCCGAGCGTGGTCGAACGCGTGGACCGGTTGGAGGCCGTCTTTGCCTCCTTCATGGAACGGACCGAGGAAGCGCTGGCGGACATCCGCGCCAGCACAGCCGAGATCCGCGCCAGCAACCTGCGCACCGATGCCTTGCTTCTGGAGATGCAGCGTCAAGCCGAGAAGGACCGGCAGCGGGCCGACCTGGATCGCCAGCAGGCCGAGAAGGACCGCCAGCAAGCGGAGAAGGACCGGAAGGACTTTAACAAGCGGTTGGCCGAGCTTTCCGACAGTATGGGCACGCTCATCGAAGACATGGTGGCGCCCAATGCCCGCCGGATTGCCTCCGAGATCTTCCCCGCCGATCCCGTCGTTCGGGTGACCCAGCGATTCCGCCAGGTCCATCCCGCCGACCGCGGGCGGATGCTGGAGATCGATCTGCTCGCCGCGGGGCTGAAACACCTGATGGTGGTCGAAGCCAAGCGGCGCCTGGATCCCGAGAAGATCCGCGAGTTTGTGGAGAAGGTGGGCACGCTGCCGGAGTTCCTGCCTGAGTACGCCGCGCACAAACTGATTCCCGTGGTGGCCAGCGTGAACATCGACCCGTCGGTGATCACCTTCCTGAACCGTCATCGGGTCTATGGCGTCGCCATGGGCGACGAGACGATGCAACTGGTCAACCTGGGCCAGTTCTGAAGGTGCCTCGGGCCCGGTTTGGCCGCGACCCGCTTCGCCTTGTCTTGACCTCGGGGAACGACAGGTTGACCGGCAGGGGACCCGGATGGCTAGGATCCCATATCGCGCATGAGCTTTTCCTGCCCGCATTTCGACTACGAGAAAGACTACTGCCTGAGGCTGGCCGCGGACTGTGTGGCCGGTCGCCCCGGGTGTGTGTTGCGGAACACCTCCATCTTCTACGTCCCGGCCGAAAACCGGATGAAGCCGGACAAGAAACCGGCGTCGGAGCGGGAGGCTGTGGCCTGTGAGCACGTTGCGAGGACACCCTTGCTTCCCGACGCGAAGTAGAGGGCGGCGCGGAGGGAGTCGCCTTGCGTTGGGTCGGCGGGTCCTTCGCCGCCACCCTACGAATCTCCGGCGTGCGCCTCGCTGATTCCAACCTCCGGTGGCTTCACGGCCACGATGACGGAGTTCATTCCTTCATCCCGTCGCACCTGCACCACCTCGACGAAGCCGGCTGACTTCAGGTCCTCCGCCAGCTCGTCGAAGGTGAAGGTCCCGCCTCCCTCCGTCGCCACCAGCATGTTCACCGCGAACAACGCACCCGCGACTGGCCGCGTGCGCGAAGGGTCCATCACGACGTCCCGGATTGCGAGGCGTCCCCCGGCGTCAGCGCCGCGAACGCGCTCGCGAAGAGCCGGCGGTTCTGGTCCCGGGAGTTCTGGTGGACGATGGCGCTCACCCAGGCCAGGTCAGCCCCTGCAGGCAGCGGGTCAGCCAGAAAGTCGCCGCCCACCAACCGCACCTTCGATGCGAGGCCCGCCGCCACGAGCCGCTGCCGCGCCAGCGGCAGAACCTCGGGCAGGTCGAACAGCGTGGCGGTCGCCGCCGGGCAGGCTCGCAGAAACGCCATCGTCCAGGTGCCTGAGGCGCCCCCACATCCAGGACATGCTGGAACTTGAGCGGTTCAACGGCCCGAATCACGCCGTCCGCGGCGGGAGCCGATACGTTGTCCATGGCCCCGATGAAGGCCTCCAGATCACCCTGCTCGCCGCGCACGCTGGGCATGGAATCCGCGGGTCGCCCTGTCCGGATGACGCGGGCCAGTTGCGCCCAACGGCGCAGGCAGTTGCTCTGGTGCTGCGCCATGGCCAGGACACTCCGTTCCCCGGTCGCCGTGAGCAGGGGGGCGAGTTCCGCCGGCAAGACATACGCTTCGCCACGCTTCACCAGCAACCGCAGCGCCACCAGGGCGTCGAGCAGGATGGCCAGTCCGCGCGGTTCGCCCCGAGGCTCCCGGCCAACTGCCCGACGCTCCGCGGGCCCGGGGCCAGCGCGGTGAAGAGGTCAAGGTCGGCGGCAGCGGCGAGGATGGCCGCGGGCTGGTAACCCCGGGCCAGTTCGAGCACGGACTCCGCGGTCCAGATCGGATCGGTTTCAGCACTCATGGCGACTCAGCAAACCTGGTTGGCTTCCGGGCACCTCAACGCGGAACCGGCACGGGGCCGAGATGCTGGGCCAGGAACTCCTCCGTCAGCGACGCCGCTTTCGGATCGTTGAACCGCCCGTGACCGTCGGCAACGTAGGGAAGGTCGCGGTGCACCACGACAGCGGCGGGCACGGCCGGGGGCGCACCCAGGCCAGGTCTACCGGGTGGGCCACCCGGAGCGGCATCTCCGGGCTGGACCTCGCTTCGCTCCTGCGCGGTCAAGGTCAGACAAGCCAGACTGGCAAGCAGCAGCCGGGCCGCCTGGCACGGGAAGGTCAAGCAGCAGGCGTTCATTTCGGTCATTGTCCTTGGCTGAACCTCTGCATCAAGCTCTCCCAAGCTCGATCCAGCGCGGGCAGTTCGGATTCGAGCTCGAGGCGACAACCCAGTTCGGCTGCCGCCCGCTGCAACATGGCCTGGACCCGCGGACGGCGGACGACGAGGGTCCCAGGCCGCAGCCCGAATTTCACCAGGGCACCCTCGAGCACCGTCGCCAGCACGCCCGCCCCGTCCCGGTCCTCCGCCGGGCCGAACAGCACACCCCCGACCTTCCCGGAGGCCCGATCCACCACCATCGCCCCCTTCGGAAGAAACGGACGTTCCGGGGCGGCCATCGGGATGGGCGCGTAGGCCACGTTCACTTCGAGTACGCACCGACTGGCAAACGGAAGCTGCACGAGGCGCGCCATCACACTCTCCGCGAACCGCACCGGCTCGGGCGGGGCTTCCGGAGGGGAAGCATCGGATGCCAGTCGAGGTCGCCGGCGTGGAGTTCCTGATCGGCCGGGTCGAACTCCGCTGGCACGAATGCGATTTCGCCGTCCAGGTGGTTGTCCCAGACCGCCGGGTTCGCCCGCACCAGTCGCGCCACGGCCGCCACCCGAGGAAGTGCAAACAGCAGCGTCTCGGCTTCGGCTTCCGTCACCAACCACGGGTAGCAGCCTGGTACCACGCTGCGGAACTGCGGCCACACCGGTCCCCGCCGGTTCGTCGGCCGGAATCCGGTGGCCGCGAACACCGCCCGATCATGGGAGGTCAACGCGGTTTTCGTAACGAACTCCGCCTTGATCAAGTCCTGGTCGAAGCCCCGCTCCAACGCCTCCGCATCTTCTTCGCATCCCGCGTCCAGGATCGTGTTGAGCAACCACCGATGACCCGCCCTGCCCCGATAAACCGTCAGGGCAAACAACGAGCGCAACCGGCCAAGGATCGAGCCCAACAACACCTCCCGGGTGGTCGGGTGGCGCAACCCCACGACGTGGGCATCATGCATCCACTCCCAGGGTGCCAGTTGCTGGAACGCGTCGGCGGCAGCCAGAAGGCGCCGCCAGGTGGCGGTGGAAACCGGGGGAACACGCGGGACGTTCGTCCCCTCGGGGCGGTGTGGTTTCGGCACGGCCCATGGGATAACACCCACGGCACCCCCGACAAGTCCGGAGATGCGACATCAACGCCCCGCGTCGTGCCCGTCGAGTTCCGGTGCGAACCGCAGCCTCGTCCCACGGCTTGCCCCGGCTACCGCAGTTCCTTGACCTTGAGGTTGCGAAACTCGATGCGGTAACCCTCGCCTTCGACGCCGACCCGACCTCGCGGGAGACCGCAATCGGCGAACTGGCACGTGACCGCGCCGTTGACCCAGAGGCTGAGCACCGGTCCCCGCGCTGTGATTTCGAGCGTGTTCCATTCCCCGACCGGCTTCACGCGGCTGTCGGTCACTGCCTTGTTCAGGGTGAAGAACCGCTTCTTGCCGTCAGCCGTCGGCGTCTCCCCGAACAAGTAGCCGCCGTTGGCATCGCCGAACTGGGCTTGATGCCACAAAGCACCGTCCTTCGAGTTGCGCACGTAGGCGCCCGCTGTTGTAGCCGCTCTTCCCTTCGACCTTCGTGTAGCGGAACTCGAAGTGGAACACCGCGTCGCCGAACTCGCGGTCGCACAGCAGCATGTCATGCCCGCCATCGCCGTCGCAGATCAGCACGCGTGCGAGCGGGTCCACATGCCATTGTTCCCGGCCCAGGGGAGCGCCAGGAGGAACCGGCACGCGCGACCATCCTTTGAGGTCCGGACCGGGCAGGAGATCCACCCACCCGGAGGGATCGGATTCCAGGGCACTCGGGGTGGGATCGGCGGCCATGAGCCGTCCCGGCCACAAGACGAACAGCAGAGTCAGTACGAGGCCGCTGCGCAACAGGGCCTGACCAAGGGGGCGTGGTTGAGCGTTCATCGGGCAGCAGGCTTGGGCAGAAGGCCTCGCCGGTCAATGGAGATCATTGAATCGCCGTCGGCGAAGGCGTATCCTGCGCTCCATGAAGACACCACGCAGGGCGCTGCCTCCCCCGAAGACCCGTCGTCGCGAACCGGCGCGCGGTCGGGCGCGTTCACCCTCATCGAACTCCTCGTCGTCATCGCCATCATCGCCATCCTGGCCGGCATGCTCCTGCCGGCACTCAGCCGCGCCAAATCGCGATCCCACACCGTGCGCTGTGTGTCGAACCTGCGCCAGACGGGGATCGCCCTCGCCTTGTATACCAGCGACCACACCGAGCGTTACCCCTTCTCCGGGCGAGCCTGGCCGCAGATGCCGTTCGTGGACTTGCTTCGGCTGCTGGATCCCTACATCAGCACCAACAACCGGGCCTTCTATCTGTGCCCGGCCGACAAACCGCCGCCCTGGAACTTCGCCTGGACGGAAGTCAACGGCGCCGCCATGGGCATCCGCACCAACGAACTGCTCTTTCCGTGTTCGTATTATTACTACCATCAGTTCTACAACGACGACACGCAGGCGCCCAAACTCACCCAGCGGCGGACCACCGAGGTGCGCAACCCGACCAAGAAGGCGGTCATGTCCTGCTTCGCCGAGCCCGAACACGGCACGCTGGGCGCCAAGAACCTCGCCCACGGCAAGGACGGTCTGCCGCTGCTGTTCGTGGACAGCCACACCGCCTTCATCAAGTACGCCCAGTTGAACAAGACCGCCCCCTACGGCGAGTACAACCTCGACTGGACCATCGGCGGCCTCAGCCAGGGCGAGGATTTGAAGTAGCCGTCCATCCTCCTGTCGCTACCCACGGCTGGCGCGAGTTCTGCTGCCAATTGTGGCTCCCGGCGGTGGCGGGGTTCAGGCGCGGGCAGCAGCCACTGTCCCGGTTTGTGTCGAATTCATGACGTCCTGGAAGCACCTCTTACTCGCGGGTTGGATGGGGCTGGCACCCGCCCTCCTCAGCCACGCCGCAATCCTGGTCCCGACCGAAAGCATCTGGCGTTGGCGCCCCGGCACCAGCGAAGCCTCCAACCCGGTCACCCTCTGGCGCGAGGTGGCCTTTCCCGACACGCAGTTCGCCCCAGCCCCGGCGCCGTTCTGGTATGGCGACGTACTGCCCGGCGGCACGGAGATCAGCGGGATGCAGAACGTCTACACCTGCATCTTCCTTCGCCGGTCCTTCGTGCTGTCCAGTGTGGCCGGGGTCAGTGGGCTGCAACTGCGCGCGCTGGTGGACGACGGCTTTGTCGCCTGGATCAACGGCACCGAAGTGCTGCGGGTCAACATGCCCGGGGCGCCCGGCACCGCCGTGACCACCGCCACCCTGGCCAACAACGCCGTCGAACCCGTCGCGTTCGCCACCTACACCCTGCCCGCTCCGGCAGCCTACCTCGTCCCGGGCACCAACCTGCTCGCCGTGCAAGTCTTTCAGAGCAGTGTGGGCAGCAGCGACCTTGGGTTCGATTGCTCGCTGGAATCCCTCGTCGCCGAGACCATCCCCCCACCCTCGCGGCCGTCGCGCCTTTGCCAGGCCCGGTAACGGAACTAACCCAGATTGCCGTCACCTTCAGCGAACCGGTGTCGGGTGTCGCGGCCGCCCACCTGCTCGTCAACGGCATCGGCGCTCTGGACGTGACGGCCGACGACAGCACCACCTACCGCTTCACCTTCGTCCAGCCGCCCTACGGCCCCGTGACCATCGCCTGGAGCCCGCAGCACAACATTCATGACCTCGCCGTTCCACCGAACCGGTTCGATGCCACTCGACCCGATGCCACCTGGACCTACGAACTCGTGGACCGCACCTCGCCCGTGATCGCCGCCCTGACCCCTGCCGGCGGGGCCACGGTCCGTTCGCTCACGAACGTCATCGTCCTTTTCAGCGAACCGGTGTCCGGTGTCGACGCGGCCGATCTGCGGATCAATGGCAACCCGGCCGCAAATGTCACACCCACCGCGGCCAGCCAGTACCTGTTCACTTTCCCCCAACCGGCCCCGGGCATCGTCAACGTCACCTGGGCATCGAGCCATGACATCCAGGACCTGGCCACGCCCCCAACGCCTTTGCCGGCAGCCCGTGGACCTACCGTCTGGACCCGAACGCCTCCGAAGCCGCGCCCTACCTCAGCGAGTTCATGGCTTCGAACACCCGCGGCCTCGCCGACGAGGACCGCGATTACCCGGACTGGATCGAGGTCTACAACCCCAGCAGCGCCGCGGTGAACCTCGACGGCTGGTACCTCACCGACAACGCCAGCCAGCCCACCAAGTGGCGCTTCCCCGCCACCAACCTCGCCGGAGGCAGCTTCCTGGTGGTGTTCGCCTCGGGCAAGGACCGTCGCGTCCCGGGCGCCCGGCTCCACACCAACTTCCAGCTCGGTGCGGACGGCGAATACCTGGCGCTGATCCGACCGGACGGCACGACCCGCGCCAGCGAGTTCGCGCCGGCCTTCCCGCAACAGGTGCCGGATGTGTCGTACGGCTTCGCCCAGGAAGGATCACCGCCCGAGTACGCCACCAGCCCTGTGCCGCTGTACTTCACGACGCCGTCCCCGGGCACCGTGAATCTGGGCGGAGCCGCCGTGCCCGGCCCCGTCATTGAGAACGTCCGCCACGCGCCCAACGTGCCGCTTGATCATGAGGACCTGCTCGTCACCGCCCGCGTGCTGCCGGCCTTCCGCAGCGTCGGAAGCGTCACCCTGCGCTACCGCATCATGTTCGGCACCGAGCTCAGCATGCCGATGTGGGACGACGGCGCGCACGGCGATGGCGCGGCCGGGGACGGAGTCTATGGGGCGACGATTCCGGCCGGGCTGTCCGAGCCCGGGCAGATGATCCGCTATGTCATCGCGGCAACGGATGTGCAGGGCAACGCCTCGCGCTGGCCGCTGTTCACCCACCCCACCGCCACCGCCGAATACCTCGGCACCGTCGTGGCCCCCACGAACGTCACCAGCCCCCTCCCCGTCTTCCACCTGTTCGTGGCCCCGAACCAGTTGTCGCGCATCGACACGGAGAGCGGCGGGCGGATCGCCTTCTTCTACGACGGCGAGTTCTACGACAACGTGTACATGGAACTGCGCGGGAACACGTCGGCGGGCCTGCCGAAGAAGGCGCATCGGATCGAGTTCAACCGGGGCCACGAACTCCGGCACGCCGGTCCTGGCGGTCGCACCCGCCGTTCGTCGCTGCTGGCGGAGTACCTGGACCCCGCTTACCTGCGCCAGCACCTGTGCTTCTGGTTCCTCGATCGCATCGGCGTTCCCGCCCCGTACAACTACCCCGTGCGCGTCCAGATGAACGGCGCCTTCTATCAACTGGCCTTTCACAGCGATGTCATCGGCTCCGAGCAGATGGAGCGGATGGGCTACGACCCGGCTGGCGCGCTCTACAAGGCCGTCGGGAACCTCGTTCCGACCTTCAACAGCACCGGCGTGTTCCAGAAGCTCGAGCCGAAGAACGATCCGAGCCGGGCGGACTACCTGCAACTGGCCAACGGCATCCACGAGTCCTCGCCCCTCGCCGTCCGCCGCGCCACCGTGTTCGATCTGCTCGACGTCCCGCAGGTGATCAACCATCTCGCCGGCTCGCGCTGGTGCGCCGAGAACGACGATGTCTGGGCCAACATGAGCCTCTACCGGGACACCTACGGCGACGGCCTCTGGCGCTGCATTCCTTTCGACATGAACGCTTCGTGGGGACAGCTCTACGGTGGCAGCAACCCGCTCGAAGCCACCGTGGACCAGTCCAAGAGCCACCCGCTCTACGGCGGCTCCAGCACCGAGGGCAACTTCAACCGCCTCTACGATGTCATCGTCACCCTGCCCGAGACCCGCCAGATGCTCCTGCGCCGCCAACGCTCGATTCTCGACCAGATGGTCCAACCGCCCGGCACCCCCGCCGCGGACCTCATCATCGAGAACTACGTCCTGTCGATGAGCAACCGCATCGCCGCCGACGCCGCCCTCGACCGCGCGAAGTGGGGCACGTCGCCCTGGGCACCCGGCAAGACCTTTGCCCAGGGAACCACCGACTTGCTCCGCCAGTTCGTGGCCCCGCGCCGGCAGCATTGGTATGTCACTCACTCCATCACGAACGCCAGCCGGCCCATCGGCATCCGAAACAACCAGAACGCCGGTATCCCTCTCTCCCAGCCCCCGGACCTGACGCTGGCGCTCGTCGACATCGACTTCAACCCCACCACCGGCAACCAGGACCACGAATACCTCTGCCTCAGCAACACCGCCCCCTACGCCGTGGACCTCACCGGCTGGAGCCTCGGCGGCGCGGTCAGCTTCACCTTCGCCCCGGGCACGGTCCTCCCCCTCCAACAGCGTGGCCTACGTCTCCCCGAATCCTCGCGCCTTCCGGGCACGCCCCAGCGGACCGCGTGGCGGCCAGGGCCTCTTCATTCTCGGTCCCTACCACGGCCAACTCTCGGCCCGGGGTGCAACCCTCACGGTGGCCAATCCGCAAGGCCAAACGCTTGGCACCTTCCGCTACGACGGCGCCCCCCAGCACGGCCCAGCAGTTCCTGCGCATCACCGAGCTGATGTTCCATCCCGCCGCCCTCGAGGGGAATCCCCTGCCGCCCGACGAGTTCGAGTACCTCGAGTTGGCCAACCTCTCGCCCTCCACGCCGCTCGATCTCACCGGCGTACGCTTCACCGAGGGCGTCGAGTTCCAGTTCACCGGCAGTTCCATCACCGGCCTCGCCCCCGGGGCGCATGTGCTGGTGGTAAAGAACCCCGTCGCCTTCGCCGCCCGCTACGGCAACGATCGGCCCGTCGCCGGGGCCTTCACCGGCAGCCTCGACAACGCCGGCGAACGCCTCCGGCTCGTCGACGCCAGCAACGAGGAGATCCTCGATTTCCGGTACGATGACGACTGGTACCCACTGGCCGATGGCCTGGGCTTCTCCCTCGTCGTGGTGGACGAGACCGCCGCACCCGAACTCTGGAACCAACGCGGCCAATGGCGCCCCAGCAGCGCGCTGTCCGGATCCCCTGGCACACCGGACCCGCCGCCGCCGCCGCTCCCGCCCGTGCTGGTCAATGAGGCCCTCACCCGCCCTGACCAACCGCCCCGACGCGACGTCGTCGAGCTGTATAATCCCACGGACGAACCCGCCGACGTCAGCGGCTGGTGGCTCTCGGACGCCCTCAAGACTCCGGCGAAGTTCCGGCTGCCTCCCGGCAGCATTCTCCCCCGCTGGCGGGTACCTCACGTTCGACGAATCCCAATTCAACGCCGGTCCCACCCCCGTTCGGCCTCGGCGCCGGTGGCGACGAGATCTGGCTCTTCAGCGCCGACGCCAACGGCCAGCTCACCGGCTACCTTCACGGCCATCGCTTTGGGGCGGCGGACCCAGGGGTCTCCTTCGGACGCCACCTCACCAGCGACGACCAGGAACACTTCGTCGCCCAGACCGCAACCACGCTGGGAAGGGAAAACGCCGGCCCCGCACCGGCCCCGTCGTGATCAGCGAGATCATGTACCATCCACCGACGCCCGACAGCGCCGCCGCGGAAGACGAATACCTCGAACTGTACAATCTCTCCCCGCAATCGGTCCCGCTGTTCGATCCCGCCTCCCCCACCAACACGTGGCGCGTGCGCGGCGGCGTGGCCTTTGATTTCCCTCCGGATGTCACGCTTGCCGCGGGCGAATTCATCCTCCTGGTGCGCTTTGACCCCGCGGATCCCGCGCTGGCCTCCGCCTTCCGCTCGCGGTACAGCGTGAACCCGGCCGTGCGGCTCTTCGGCCCGTTCACCGGCCGACTTAACAACGCGGGCGACACGGTGGAACTGGAGAAGCCCACCTCGCTCGCCGACGATTCCGTGGCCTTCGTGCGGGTCGAGCGGGTCGCCTATCGCGACACGCCTCCCTGGCCAGTCTCGGCCGACGGCGAAGGTCACTCACTCCAACGCCCTGAGCCCCGGGCCTACGGCGACGACCCGGCCCATTGGATCGCCGCCCCGCCCACTGCCGGAACAACCGCCTTCACGGACCTCAACGCCAACGGCCTCGCGGACTGGTGGGAAAGGGAGTACTTCGGCGACACCACCGTGGACCCGGGTGCCGATCCTGACGCGGACGGCCACAGCAACCGCGAGGAGTACCTGGCGGGAACGGACCCGACCGACCCTGCCAGTTGCCTGCGACTGACGGTCCTCTTCCCTCCACCCGACGCCTACGTGGGCTTCGAGGCCGTGCCGGGCCGGACTTATGTCGTGGAGTTCACGGACGCTCTCGGAGTCGCGCCGTGGCAGCCACTCGCCGAAGTGCCCGCCGGCGCCAGTCGGCGAGTCATGCGCATTCCCGACCCCGGCCACTCCGGAGGGCGATTCTACCGGCTTCTGGCTTTCCCGGCGCCCTGAGCGCAAGGCCCGCCATCCCGAGCGCTCCAACCGGCGCAGGCCGTCCTACTCCGCCTCAACCTCCAACTTCTGCATCTCCCGCTCCGCGCGCTTCATCTCCTGCTCCATGACGTCCAGTTGCCGTTCCAGCTCGCGAACCTCGGCCGAGGAAGCCCCGGCAGCACGCAGGGTCTGGATCATCTCCCGGCGCATCTCGCGCATCTCACGTCTCGCCGCGGCGCCCTCGGTTTCCGCCTGCTTCCCGGCTGTCTTGCAGCCGATCAACATCAAGCCCGCCACGAACGACGGGAGCCAAAAGTGTTTCATAGCAGCAATCGAAGTGCGTTCGAGTCGCGACCGTGCCGCACGCGGCGCGATCCGTCTGTGTCTGCCGACGGCACCCGCAACGCCGCGCGCTTGAACTCGCGAGCGGAGCCGAAGCACCGGGAGCAGCGGTAAACAGTCCCCCTCAGGCTGTCAAGGCGCCCAGCACACCAGCACACTCACCCCGGCCAATTCGCTTGTCCCCTCGAACGGTGAGCGTAGGCTGCCCCCGGAGGTCGGAGATGAAGCGTGCCTGTCGATTCGGGTCATTGAGGTTGCGCTGGCTACTGCCGGCCCTCCTCGCCATCGTCCCCGCCTGCGGACGCCCGCCCGCCGCAACGCCGGAGCCGGAAAACCCCCTGACAGCCGCGACGCCTGCGGCTGACAACCGGACGCGAGCTCCCGCCGTTGCGGGGCTCTTCTATCCCGCGGACCCGCGGCGGCTCGCCGAGACCGTGGACCGACATCTGGCCGCCGCCCCGACCAACCGCCTTGAAGACGTCCGGGCGCTCATCGCCCCGCACGCCGGGTACGACTACTCGGGGCCGGTGGCCGGGTGCGCTTACCAACAGGTCGTCGGGCGCGGCTACGAGACGGTCGTGATTCTGGCCGCCAGCCACTACGCCGCCTTTCGTGGCGCATCGATACCGGCCACGGAGGCCTACCAAACCCCGTTGGGCCGCGTCCGCGTGTCCCCCAAGGCACGCCGCCTCGCCCAGACGCCTCCGTTTGTGCTCGAACCACGATGCCGGGTGCAGCGTCCGCGCTGGGCGGGTGTCACGCCAGCCACGCTGCCGGCAGCCGGGGAAGACACCCCGGAGACATGGGAACACTCGGTCGAGGTCCAGATCCCGTTTCTCCAGCGGGCCCTGTCGGAATTCAACATCCTCCCCGTGGTCTTCGGGGACGCCGACCCGCTGGAGGTCGCCCGGGCGCTCGTCCCCTGGCTTGACGACCGAACGCTGGTCGTCGCCAGCACGGACCTCAGCCATTATCACCCGTACAACCAGGCGTGTGTGATCGACCGGCAGACCGTCCAGGCCATCTGCAGCCTGGACCTGGACCGTCTGACCGGGGTGGAAGCGGAGGAGGCGGCGTGCGGCCGCCGGCCGGTGATGACGCTGTTGCATCTGGCCCGGCTCCAAGGCTGGCAAGCCCGCCTCCTCGATTATCGGAACAGCGGCGACACGTCCGGCGACAAACGCGCCGTGGTGGGTTATGCCGCCATCGCGTTCAGCGGAGCTTCGAACGCACCACCGCCCATCCGGCCGTTGAAACCTGGCAGCACCCAAGTGCCGCTCGACCCGAAGGCCCAGGAATACCTCCTCGCCCTCGCCCGGCAGACCCTGACCGAAGTCACGGCCAACCGCACCCTGCCCGAAATCGCACCCGCCACCGTGCCGGCGGCCTGCTCCGAGGCGAAGGGCTGTTTCGTCACCCTGACCCGGCAGGGGGAACTGCGCGGCTGCATCGGCAATCTCCTGCCCCAAGGACCACTCTACCTGTCCGTGATCCGGAACACGCGCAACGCCGCACTCGAAGACCCCCGTTTCCGACCGGTCACCTCCGCAGAGGCGCGCTTGCTGCGCATCGAGATCAGCGTGCTCACCGTTCCACAACCCCTCACGTTCAGCTCCCCAGAGGAGCTCCTCGCCCGCCTGCAAGCACCTCTGGATGGCGTCGTGCTCGGCATCGGCGATCATCTGGCCACCTTCCTCCCGCAGGTGTGGGAGCAGTTCCCGGACAAGACCGAGTTCCTCAACCACCTTGCGGCCAAGGGCGGCTCCCCGCCCCTGGCCTGGCGGGGCAAGGACGTCCACGTCTCGACCTACCGCGTGCAAGCCTTCGCGGAACCCCGCTAGAACGCTGGAAGGCAAGAGGCGTGACCGAGCCGGAACATGACAGCGCACGCGGCGCCGCCGATCGTCGGCCCATCCTCGCGGTCGTGTTCGCCGCCGGTGTCTCGAGTCTCACCGTCCAACTGGCCCTGATGCGCGAGGCCATGGGCGCGTGGGCGGGAAACGAGCTCGTCCTGGGCGTTGTGCTCGGCAACTGGCTGCTGCTGATGGGACTTGGGGCCTGGCTGGGGCGCTGGAAGCGATGGCGGGGCGGTTCGCCGCGGTGGTTGGCAGGCTTGCTTCTCCTTACCGCCGTTGTTCCTCCCGCCCAGATCGCGGTCCTGCGGGGATTCCGGGGATGGTTGGGGCTTGAAGGCTTCGCGTTGAGCGTCGGCGAAACCGTGTCCGGCAGCTTCCTGCTGCTGCTGCCCTACGGTCTCCCAGCCGGGTGCCTGCTCGCCGTCGCCTGCACCGCACTGGCGGAACCGGATCCAGCCCAGGCCGCCGGCTCGGTCTATGCACTGGACAGTGTGGGGAGCGTGGTCGGGGGCGTGCTGTTCAGTTTCGTTCTCGTTCGCTGGCTGGACCACCTGGCCCTGCTGGGTGTGCCCGCACTGCTGAATCTGCTGGTCGCCGTCTGGATCACGCTGGCCAACTGCAGGCCGCGGGGCTGCGGACCGGAGTCGTGCCCGGGCAGGCGACCTGCGCCAGCCAGTGCGGGCGTTGTGCTGCTCCTCGTCCTCGAACTGTCGGCACTCGCGGGCTTGGGGTGGCTCTGGCTGGCGGATCCCGACGCAGCCACCACCGCCTGGCAATCCCCGGGGCAACGCCTCCTTTACCGGGAGCATTCCCCTACGGACGCCTCGTGGTCACCGAGGCGAACGGCCAGACCAACGTCCTGGAGAACGGTGTGCTCCTGGCCTCGATCCCAAACGTCGAGCAGGCCGAGGAGACCGTGCACTTCGCCATGGCGCAGCGTCCGTCCGCCGCCCGCGTGCTCCTGATCGGGGGTGCTCTCAGCGGCGCCGTGACGGAAGCGCTCCGCCACCCGGCCGCCGAGGTGCATTGCGTGGAGCTGGATCCGCTTCTGCTCGCCCTGGGCCACAAGCTGTCCCTCATCCCGTCGGACATCTCCCGCCTGCAGACCTTCGCCGGCGACGCGCGTCAGTTCGTGCGACGCGCCGAGGGGCCTTACGACGTCGTGATCCTCGCACTGCCCGACCCCAGCACCGTCGCCCTCAACCGCCTGTTCACGCGCGAGTTTTTCGGCGAGGTCCACCGCCTGCTCGCGCCTGACGGCGTCGTCAGCTTCGCGGTGGGAAGGTATGAGAACTATGCGAGTCCGGAACTTGAGCGGTTGTTGAGCTGCGCCCGGCAAACGGCGGGGGCGGCGTTCCGCAACGTCCTGCTGATGCCGGGGGCCGGGTCCGGTTCCTGGCCTCGGATGGTCCCCTGACCTCCGACATCGCACCGGCCTTGGAAGACGCCCGGCTTCAGCTCCCATGGGTCAACCGTCATTATCTGAGTGCCACGATGACGCCAGACCGGTTGGCCGGCGTGGAACGTGCCGCTGGCGCTGCCGCCCCCGTGAACCGTGATCTCGCGCCGCGACTCTACTACCTGCATCTGCGCCATTGGGCAAGCCAGTTCGAAGCGGGCTGGGACTGGCTGGCTGGTGGACTGGGCCTGGCGGTGGTCGTGGGGCTGGCCGGAGGGCGGCTCCGGGGCGCTCCGGCGGTGGTCCTCGCCTCCGGTTTTGCGGCGGCTTCGCTCGAGGTGGTCCTGCTCCTGGGCCTTCAGATCCTCGTCGGCTCGCTCTACCGGCAAGTGGCGCTGGTGGTGACGCTGTGCATGGCTGGCCTGGCCGTGGGGGCCTGGGCGGGGATGCGCTGGCTGACCCGACGTCTCGCTGAACCCTCTGGTGCAGGCTTCCAGCTCGCTTCCGAGTCTGCGGTAACGACTCTGCCACTCGAACCGCCCAGCAGCTCCGCGCGAAGGGCGAGCCGTCCGCAGGCCGCCCTGCGGCTGCTGGTGGCGATCGTGGTCGGGTTTGCGCTCAGCCTGCCACTTATCCTCGCCGCTCTCGGGTCACCGGCATGGAGCCGTATGGGGGCGTCCACCACCGAGGGGATGCTTGGCCTCCTGACGTTTGCGTTCGCGGTGGTCGTGGGCGCGCAGTTCCCGTTGGCCAATCGCGTCGAGGCTGGCCCCGGCAACCCCGCCGGTCGCCTTTACACCGCGGACTTCCTTGGCGCTTCCCTGGGCGCCTTGCTCACCAGCACGCTGCTCCTGCCGCTGTTCGGAGTCACCGGCGTGTGCCTGGGGGTCGCTGTGCTGAACGCGTTGGCCGGCTGGGGCCTCAGTCGTACCGCCACGATCTCATGAATGCATTGAACCTGCTCTGCCTGCGGCTCGTGCGCTGGAGCAGTTGGCCGCTGCTCGCGGTGCTGGCTGGTTTCCTCCTCACCGGCTACGCCATCACGGGACAGTACGGCCTGGACCAGCTCTGTGCCGCCAAGACCGCCCTGACCCTCCACCGGATGCTCCACGGACCGCTCCTGATTCTCCTGCTGGTCCACTGCCTCCCCGCCGTGTATCTTGCGCTCCAACGATGGGGTTGGATCCGCCATCGTGAGGCGTCATGAACTACGAACCGACAGGTCCCCCTGCCCGACGCCGGGTTGTGCCGTCAGTCGGAATCTCCCGCCGCACGGCGATGGGCCTCGGCGCGGCGGGGATCGTCGGCCTGGCCGGCGCCGCGTCCGTGTTCGATCTGCTGCGCAAGTGGCAGGAGGCCGAGGGCCGGCGGACATCTTCAGAGGCGACGCCCCGACCGGCGCGCGCTGGGCTGCGTGGCAGCGGCGGGGCTGGGTGAAGGAAGGCCGCCACTACCTGAAGCTCGGCCGCAACGTGCAGTGCAAGATCTGCCCAAACAACTGCCTGCTCGAACCCGGCGACCGCAGCCATTGCCGCAACCGCGTCAACCACGACGGCACGCTCTATACCCTGGCGTACGGCAACCCCTGCACCTTCCACGTGGACCCGGTCGAGAAGAAGCCCCTCTACCACTTCCTCCCCGGTTCCCGGACTTTCTCACTGGCCACCTCGGGCTGCGTCTTCCGCTGTTTGAATTGCCAGAACTGGGAGATCTCCCAGCGGAAACCCGAGGAAACCAAGGACCCGGAAGGCGAGCCGCTCCGGCTCCGGCCGCCCCTGCCGGCGAGGCTCACCACTTCCGAAATGGCACGGCTCAGTCTGTTTCCCGACGATGTCGTGGCCGTGACCGAGGCGCTGGGATGTCCGTCGATCTCCTACACCTACTCCGAGCCCACGGCGTTCTTCGAGTACACGCAGGACACCTGCCGGGCCGCACACGAACGTCGGCTCAAGAACATCCTCGTCTCCTGCGGCTCGATCGAGGAACGCCCGGCGCGGGACCTCTATCAGCACGTCGATGCCGCGCACGTGGATCTCAAGGGCTTCGATGACGCGATCTACCGGAAGCTCAATTCCGGCCGGCTGGCCCCCATCCTGCGCACGCTCCAGGTGCTGAAGGAGCTCGGTGTCTGGTTCGAGATCATCCATCTCGTGGTGCCCACGTACACCGACCGTCTGGAGGTTATTCAGCGCATGTGTGCCTGGATTGCCCGGGAGCTCGGCCCCGATCAGCCGCTGCATTTCTCGCGCTTCCAGCCCCAGCACCATCTGACGCACCTCCCGCCCACCCCGTTGGAGACCCTGCGGAAGGCCCGGGAGGTCGCCCGCGCCGAAGGACTCCACTTCGTTTACGTGGGCAACGTGCCGGGGATGGCTGACGCGGGCACGACGTGGTGTCCGGACTGCCACAAAGCCATTGTCGAGCGGGACATCTTCGCGGTCACCCGCCTCGACATCACCGACGGCCGTTGCCGGTTCTGCGGCGCGAAGATCTCCGGCGTCTGGAGCTGAAACCGCCAGGCCCTATCCGTGCCATTTGCGGAATCCGCGGTCGAGGCGAACCGCCGCTCTGCCGCTCCGTCCACGCGTGGGGCAGGATCAGTCGCCGGGGCGCACGACGAACCGATAAAACGTCGCCTTGCGGTGGCTTGGAGTCAGCCGGTAATGCACCTCCTCCTCCTCGCCTTCGGATCGGCGGGCAAGGAGATGGTAATCCCGATTCTCGATGGCCTCGCGCCAGGTGGTGCGGTGGCCGAGAGCCGTGGTCAACTCGAGCACCCCGCGGACGCCGTCCGACGACCGGAGGCGGGTCAACTGGATGTCGATGATGTTGGTGTGACAGCAGCTCGTGATCCGGGGCAGGTTGCCAGTGTCCAGCGGGTCGGTCGGGCTTTGGTTGAAGTAGTACTCGGCAAGGTTGGCGACCCCATTGGAATCGTCATCATCGTGGGGACGACCGGCGTTGTAGCGGTTGGCGGCCAGCCATTCATCGTAGGTGGTACCGCGGGTAATGGTGATCGGGAGCACGGCGAGGTTGTTCCGCTCGTCCAACTCCGCGATCACGCCGCCGGTATCGAGGGCGGCGCCGAGGTAATAGCGGCCCGAGGGGACATCCGGCAGTTGGATGGGCGTCCGGCGGGGCAGGAGTGCGGTCGCCCCCTCGAGCCAGGGAACGGACGGAATGCTCGGCCCGTAGCAAGGGGAGATCCTCCCGCGTGACGGTGGCATCCTCGGACAGGTAGAGGGCGACCTGGAAAGGTCCGGTGATGTCGGCGGAGCCTTGGTTGGCCAGGCGCAAGGTCACCTGGCCCGTCAGCAGCGCGCGCGCGTTGGCCTGGGCCGGGGCGTCGAAGCTCACCACGACCAGGTCCGGCGCTGCCGAGCGCGGGTCGGGCCCAAACGTCGCGACGTAACTCAGGTTGGTGCCGACGGTGACGCGCATCGGGTTGCTGCTCGAGACCAGTTCGCCGGTGAGCTTGTCCCGCCAACCGGCGAACACAAACCCGGCGCTGGGAACCGCGGTCAGCGTGGTGGTCGCTCCGGCCGTGAAGCAACCGGTTCCGTCCACGGTTCCGCCGCTGGCCGGCGCAATGATGGCCCCGACGGTCGGCCAGGGGTTGAAGACCACCAGGGGCGGCGCTTGGGCAGGCGCGAACAACCCGCCCGGCGGAACCCGCACGCGGAGATGGATGTCACCGCCTTCCTTCGGTGGGAACGAGGTCGTGAAGGTGCCGTTCGCAGCGGTCTCAAAGCGGACCCACTCGGTACGGCCGGACGGGTAGCGCGCCTCGACTTCGAGGGTTTCGTTGCCGGCCGGAGGCGCGGTGCTGCCGGCGACCACGAGCGCATCGCAGCCGCCGAGCGTCGCCGCAGCCGTGAGGGTGGTCGTGGTGGTGGGGAACACGTTATAGGTGACACCGCCGATGGGCACATCGTAGTCGCCGTCGGGGGCGGCGAACCCGACGACGTGGAATTGTTCAGCGAAGCGTTCCTGAGGGACGAAGGTGCCGATCACCGGGTCGTTGTACAGAAAGACCAGACCGCCGCTGCCGTTGGGTTGCGGCGTGAGATAGATCGTGTCGTCGATGCGCAGCGTCGCCTTCCGCAGCATCGAACTGCGGGCCGGCAGCGTGAAGAAGGACTCCTCGATCCCGACCGCCATGCCGTAGGGGACGTTCTCGGGGACGACGTGGATGTCCAGACTGTGGTCGAAGGGGTTGAAGACCTCGACCTGGAAGTCGGTCGGATCCCAGGGACTGTTCGAGGTGGGCTGGAAGGAAACCACGTTCTCCTGCGTGCCGTTGTTGCCGGGGTTGAGATCGCCGAGATCGGCTTCCCAGCGGAACACCTCGGCTTTGAGACAGGTGTGGGCGCCGACGGTGGGGTTCCAGGGAAATTGAAGATGGCCTCGCCGCCAGCACTGAGGTCCTGGGGATGAGACAAAGGAAACTCCTGCCAGGTACCGGTATCGCCGATACCACCTGGCTGGTTGAGCTGGAGGCGCACCTGGACGTCGCGGGCCTCGATGGTTCCCTCGTTGGTCACGCGGACGCGAATCCAGTTCAGCGGCTGGCCGTCGTTGGCTTGCGGATCGTAGTCGGCCGACCAGCGGGTGTCGTCGCCGTTCCCTTCGAGCGGCACCTCGGAGAGCTTCGCCTTGTCGCCGTGCTCGATCCAGATGTCGGGCGATTCCCAGGGAGGCGCGCCCCACGGCGCGATGCGCAGATCGAGGAAATCGGCTTGTTCGCGGGTGACGTCGACCAGGTAACTGCGCGCACCGCCGGGGCCGTTGAGTTGGCCGACAATCTGGATGGTGAGGCCGGCGTAGGCGGGGTAGGCCGCGATGAGATCCACCGTGTTGAGGGGGCGCATTCAGGAGCGGGGTGACGTTGTCGCCCGCGAGCAGGGGTTGATCCGTGAGCGGATGCACGTAATTGCGCGTGGTGATCTTGAAGTAGTTGAAGGTGTTGGTTCTGATGCAGTCGGTGAGATAGACGCCGCCCCGCTGCGTCTCGCCCGGGACAAGTGGCAGGTTCTGACTGTAAACGGGACCGGGCTGGCGGTTTTGGAGCATGAGGAAGTGATCCTGAGCGGCTTCGCCGACGCCAAGCGGAAGCCGGATGGTCTTGACGAGCAGCCGGTCCGCCGGGACGCCGGCCAGTTGGCTGTCGTAGGCCGTGGTCGAGTGCTCGAGGGGCGTGAGGACATAGCGGCGCGTCTGGGGGTTGGGTCCAGCGGGCCGTAGAACACGTCGATGCCGCCGACGTCGTCGAGCACCCAGTCGGACCTCACGGTCTTGGCCCAGGCACCCGGGTGCCGCAGCCCCGAGTTGTCCATGAGATCCCAGTCGTTCGGGTAGTTCAGGTGGGGATCGTAGTTGCCGCTGCTGTTGTTGTAGAGGTCGGGGAAGCCGATGTTGTGCCCGGTCTCGTGAGCCATCGTTCCCGAGCTGGTGTCCCCGAAGATGACCTGGCCGTCCGAATAGGTCTGAAAGGTGTAGAGATAGGCGCCGTTCTGTATCCCGAGATCCATCGAGCCGCCGAACGCCTGGGCACGCTTGCCCGTGATGTCGAGGAACACCGCGACCACGGAGTGATACTCGCGCAACACGTCGGTGAAGATGGCATCGAGCGCACCTTCATTGGCGGCCACAATGGGCGTGTTCGGGATCGGGTCGGGCCCCGGCTCCGGACGGGTCAGTTCGTTGAGCATGAACGCGGCCATGGCCTGACCCAGGACCAGCCGCGAACTCACCTTGAGGGTGTTGCGCTTCGCGTGGGTGACCACGCCCTCCGTGACGACGAGGCGGTCCAGGCCCCACAGACCGTTCTCGAATCCCCACTTCGCGGTCACCAGATCGAACGCGGCATCCTTGGCGTCGAAGTGGACGGCGACCACGGTCTCGGCCGGATTGAACTCGAGATCGAAGCGCAGCTCGGTCCCCGCAACGCTCACCGTGGCATCGGCGACCGCAGCCCCGTGCGCCGCGACGAACGCCGCAGGGGAGTTGAACGAGGAACCGGCAGGGATGGACCAGATGAACTCCTTGGTCGCTCCCGACTCGAAGACGAGTTGGAGGCCCATCAGTTCGGCGGTCGGCGCGCTCAGCGGGAAGCTTGCCCCCACGGACTGGGCGATCACCACGCCGTCCGCCCCCGCCCCCGCATCCAGACCCAGGGCCGTCACCACGCCGGCCGTGGACTGCGCAGTGTCCACGTGGACAAAGACCCCGGCGTCCACTGGCGCTGCGCGACGAAGATCCGGATGCGATTGTCGGCACTCGCCTCGATCTCGAGCACGTCGGGGTCCACCTGGGCCCTCAGCGCGTCCGTCAACGCGGCGTGCGCGTAGGGCGGCGCACCAGCGTTCAGCGCCAGGGTGACCGTGGTCTCGGGCGCGTTCGCCAACTGAAGCCGCAGCACCAGGTTCCCCCCGGGAACGGCCGCCGGAGCAACGATCACCGGGCGCCCGACAATGCCGGCCGGGACGTAACCGGGATGGTAGTAGTCGTCCGCGCCGAGCGGCATCTGGTAGTACCGGTCCCACACAGTCACCTGGAAGCCGATCTGGCCGTAGGAGGCCTCCCCCCAGAAGTCCGCCACCTCCGCCATGCGATCGATCAGGGACTGACGGAGATCCGGGATGGCCGGATCGTACGTATCCAGCAGGTTGTTCACCGGGTCGAAGCTGGTCCCGGCCGTGACCACCGGGAGGAGCAAAACCCGGTAGTCGCCGGGCTGCGGTCCGATGCGGTGGACGGGCGTGCTGCCGTCCACAGGCTGGCTCGCGTTGAACACATGAACCTGCTGGGCACAGGCCAACCAGGTGGTGAAGCACGCGAGGACAGCCAGCCCGTCCAGGCGGCGTGACTTCCGCCCGGGCGGAGTTCCCGGCCCCGGGCTTGAGAGAGCGGACCGTGGTTTCATGACGCCAGCCTCGGGCGGCGACCATGAAACCTCGATGAAATGATGATGAAATATGGTTAATGATATCTATGAGGGAGATTTTAACAGGTGGAACCCGGCGCACGCGCCCGGAGCCGGCGACGGCGCGCCCCGCCGCTGACCCTCACCCGTCCTCCAGCGGCAGCCGGACCACGAACGTGCTGCCCCGGCCCACCTCGCTCCGCACCGCCACCGTCCCGCCGTGGGCGGCGACCAGGCTCTTCACAATCGCCAGGCCGAGCCCGGCCCCGCCGCGCTCGCGCGGGCGACCGGTCTCGACGCGGTAGAAGCGATCGAAGAGGCGCGCGTGGTGCTCGGGGGCGATGCCGGGGCCCGGATCGATGACCTCGACAACGGCTTCCCGGGCCTGTGGGAAGGCGCGGAGCTCGACGGCCTCGCCGCGCGGGGTATGGCGCAGGGCGTTGTCGAGCAGATTGGCGAGGACCCGTTCCAGGGCGAGGCGATCCCCCGGACCGAGAGGGTGGCGGTGGCCTGGATCTTGAACTCGACTTGCCTTTCGCGCGCCTGGGGTGTCAGCCGTTCGGCGGCCTCGCGGCAAAGGGTGCCGAGATCGAGCGTCTCCTCCCGACCGAGCGACGCGCCGGCATCCAGGCGGGCCAGGGCCAGGAGATTGTCGGCGAGCCGGGACAAACGCTCGATTTCCCCCCGGCAGATCTCGAGCGTCTCACGATACTCAGCGGGCGTCCGTTCGCGGCGCAAAGTCACCTCCAACTCCCCCCGAAGCACGGTCAGCGGGGTGCGCAATTCGTGGGCGGCATCGGCAAGGAACCGTTCCTGCGAGTCCTGGAGGGTGGCCAGGCGGTCCAGCAGGCGGTTGAGGGCGCGGGCGACTTCCACGAGCTCGGGAGCGTCGGGGGGAGCCACGAACCGGTGGCGGCCGACGCCGCTGGCGGCGACCTGTCTGGCTGTTTCGACGATGGTCGAGAGGGGGAACTGCCACTGGCGAAGGATGAGCCGGAGTCCGGCCAGGGCCAGAACGAGCGTGGCGAGTGAGCCGCCCAGGAGGCTGGCGGCGAGCCGTCGCAGCGGGGCGTCCTGTTCGGCGTGGCGGACACCGACCTGGGCATAGCCGAGAACCTCGCCGGCTCGTTCGATCTGCAGCGTAGCCATCCGATACCGTTCCCCTTCCGGTCCCACGGCGTCGTGGAGGAGCATGCCCAGGGGATGAGCGGCGAACCGGCGGGTTTCCTCCGTGGGCAGGATGGGCGCGCGGAGGCGGCTCGAGACGAAGCGCGGCTGCCAGTCGAGGTCGAAGGTCTGGGCAAACGGGACAAACCGGTCCGCCCGCCAGTCCCGCTCGTCCGAACCGCACGTAGGCGATGTTCTGGGGGTTGACGGCCCGTGCCAGGATCCGGGCCTTGTCCGCCACGAACTGATCCACGGTTCCGCGGATCTGGTCGCGCGCCAGCGTGTAGGCCAGGACACTGATCAGGGCAATCCCGACGGCCAGCAGCGCCAGCAGGCCCCACAGCAGGCGTGCGCGGGCGGTCTTCACCGGCTCCTGCCTGATCGGGCGGCAGCGCGGGAGGGCTGGGGGACCCATCCGGCCATCCTGCGCGCGTCCCGATGAAAGCGGTGTGAACCGGACATGAAGCACCTTTCATCCGTGACCCGCCAATTCCGCCGCCGGATCACCGAGTTGCAGCATGTAGCCCCGGCCACGCACGGTATGGATGAGCCGCCGGGGGAATCCGCGATCGACCTTCTCGCGCAGGTGATAGATCGTCACGTCAATGACGTTCGTGAGGGGATCGAAGTTCTCGTCCCAGGCCTGTTCAGCCAGGCGGGTGCGGGTGACGACCTCGCCGGCCTGGCGGGCCAGGCAGACAAGCACGGCGTACTCCTTGGTGGTGAGCGCGAGGGCGTCCGCCGCGGCTCACGAACTGGCGGCGCGTGTCGATCTGCAAATCCCCGGCGGTTAGCAGCGCGGGCTCCGCGACGGAGGGTCGGCGCAGGAGGGCTCGAACGCGCGCCAGGAGTTCCGCGAAGGCGAACGGCTTGACCAGATAATCGTCCGCGCCCGCCTCGAGCCCCTTCACCCGGTCCGCAACCGCGTCGCGCGCGGTCAGCATCAGGACGCGCGTGGTCGAACCGGACCGGCGCAGCCGGGTGAGAACCTCGAACCCGTCGCGATGCGGCAGCAGCACGTCCAGAATCACAAGCTCGTAGCCACCCGTCGCGGCGGCGTGGAGTCCGTCGTCGCCATCGGCCGCGTGGTCCACGACAAAACCCTCCTCCTTCAGCCCGCGCAACACGAAGCGGGCGACTCTCGGGTCATCTTCGATCAGCAGGATCTTCACAGGCGAACCGGACGACGCCGCGGCCCGCCCATTCCAGAGCACCGGGGCCGTGGCAGGAATCTGCCTGCCGCGACCCCGGTGTGCCAATCGCAAATGACGCGGCCCCCGGACGGCTGGCCGGGCATATAGGGAATGCGCCTGCCCCGCCGGGCGGGAGGACGGTTACGGACCGTTCAGTACCGGACCGTGCCGCTCCCCACGTAGCACAGTTCCAGCACCCACGGGTCTTCCGCCGGTTCGGGGCCCTGCGTGACCTCGAGGTCGAACCCGCCCACGGCGGCTTCAAACCGGCCGGTGCCGCCGCAGAAGTGGACGCTCCCCACCGGCACCCCGGCCGGATCATGGGCGCCCTCGAACACCCAGAACACCTCATCTCCGTTCGCGGCCTTGGCGGTCCCGGTGCCCGTGATGAGTCCCGTGACGGGGTCGACCAGAGAGAGGCCCTGGTTGCTCAAGCGCCCGACGTGGGTGATCTGCCCCGTTTCACTCGTGATGAGGGCTTTCAGGATCGCGGCGGGTCGGGGTGGTTCGTAGGGAATCGGGGGCCAGGTGGTCGGATCCAGTTCGAGGCAAGGGAGCATCTGCAACTGTTCGGTGCGGCAGGCACGGACCTTCAGCGGGCGGTCGCCGGGTCCGCCCTTGGCCTCCACGATGTAGCCTTC
Organism: Verrucomicrobiota bacterium; assembly: GCA_027493615.1. Lineage (GTDB taxonomy): Bacteria > Verrucomicrobiota > Verrucomicrobiia > Limisphaerales > J093 > DSVZ01. The sequence goes on along the minus strand of JAOSKK010000004.1, from coordinate 80,201 downwards.
AATGGCGAGGGTGTCCGGCTTGGCGCCCGGCGTGTAGGTCAGGCGGGCGACCAGGCCGGCGTAGTCACCACTGCCCGTCAGGGTCATCTGGATGGTGGTCCCGGGGGACATGGTCGCCGTGAAACACCCCACCCATTCACCGCCTCCCTGGTCGGGCACGATCCGGCCCCGACCCCAAAAGAGCCCCGCCGTGGCATCCACCGTGTAGGTGAAGCTGCCCCGGCCCTTGAGGCGTGGATCGCTGATGTTCTCGTCGGCGACGCACGCTCGCCGGAACACGAAGATGTTGACACCGTCGCCAAACCATTGCCCGGGATCGTGTGTGTAGTTTTCCTCGACGCCGGTGAAGCAGGTCTTGGGGGCGTCGGCCCTGGCGCTCAGCGTCAACGCCAAGGCGAGCGCGGTGACACCGGCGAAGGCCGCACGCCGCAGGAGGGGGTTCGTAGCTGCATTCATCGGAACTTCCTTTCGTTTGTTGAGTTCGGGACTGGTTCGTGCCGTGCCGGCGTGAGGCAGCCATGGGCTTGCACCCCGCCCCTCAATGCCGCGCGCGGTTTGGCGTGCGGGCATTCCAGGCACCACACCCAGCCTCAAAAACTACTAACGGGAGAACCGGCCGATGGTTACAGGACAGGGTGGATCGGTTGGGTGAAGTCAGGTGCCGCTGACGCATCCGATCGGCTGACTTCCCGACGCCCGTTGCTGACGTCCAGGGGAACACTCCAGCGAGGCGCACGGCGACCTGCCTCGGTTCGTTCAGCACCCGCTCGAGCCGGTCCAGCGCCCAGCGACGCTGGGAGAGGTCCTCCAGGTGGGTTTCGACCTGCGCCTCCACGGCTCCCGTGCGCGCTTCCTCCGCCAGGCGGGCAGGTCTGGCGCGGCGGCACGGCGGAGGCAACTGTGATCGACACTTGCCGGCCGTCCGGATCCCGCAAAAGATCCGGCCGCATGAACGCACTGGAATCCTCGAACCGGCAGACTCTTTCCGGTCCAGCCAAGCTCCGCCCTGTGCACCTCCGATGCCAGCCTCCGTTCGCTCCTTCGCGGATGCTCATCGGATGGGGATTGGCATTGGTGGTGGCTGGCGCGGTCCGGGCCGCGGAGGACGCGGGAACCCCATCCACCCCGCCCGACCAGCTCCTGCTCAAGGACTATCGGCCACGCTCGATCTTCAACGTGCCGCAGACGCGGGTCGAGCGGGCGCGGTTCCCGGTGGTGGACGTGCACTCCCACGCGTATGCCAAGACCCCGGCTGACGTCGAACGGTGGGTGCGCACCCTGGACGCCGTGGGCATCGAGCGCTCCATCATCCTGACGGGCGCCACAGGGAAGCGGTTCGATGACCTGTCGGCGCTTTACGGGCGGTACCCGGACCGGTTCGAACTGTGGTGCGGGATTGACTACGCCGGGTTTGACCAGCCGGGTTTTGGGCCCGCGGCCATTGCGGAGCTGGAACGTTGTGTTCGCGCCGGAGCCCGCGGTGTGGGCGAGCTGAGCGACAAGGGGGCGGCCTGCGGGGCAACGCCGGGGGGATGCACCTCGATGACCCGCGCATGGGCCCCATCCTCGATCGATGCGCCGAGCTCGGATTGCCGGTCAACATCCACGTGGGCGAGGACCGCTGGATGTACGAACCGATGGACGCCACGAACGACGGGCTCATGAACGCCTACACCTGGCGCATCCCGGACCGGCCCGATGTGTTGCGTCACGACGCCGTGATCGGGACGCTCGAGCGCGCCGTGCGACAGCATCCGCGCACCACCTTCATCGCCTGTCACTTCGCCAACTGCTGCTACGATCTCGCGATCCTCGGCCGCCTGCTGGACACGTATCCGAATCTTCATGCCGACATCAGTGCGCGTTACGGTGAGACCGCCCCGATCCCGCGCTCCATGGCCAGGTTCTACGAGAAGTACCAGGACCGGCTGCTCTACGGCACGGACATGGGCTTCGACCCCGAGATGTACCGCACCACGTTCCGCATCCTCGAGAGCGAGGACGAGCATTTCTACGTCCGCAACCTGTTCAACTACCACTGGCCGCTGCACGGTTTTGGCCTGAACGACGCCACGCTGAAGAAGGTGTACGGCGACAACGCCCGCCGGTTGCTTCAACCTAAGCCGTGAGCGTTGGGTCAGGGCGCTTCGGACGTCTGCCAAAGCGGCGCTGAAGCGCACGCACTCCAAACGCTTTGCGCCCCCTGCACCGCCGAGCGGGCGCGGCGCGAGCTCGGGGTGTGAGCCGTCCGGCGGCCGATGCACTTAGCACCTCAGCCCGGGCAGGCCTTTCCGGACAGCCTCGGTGCGGTTGCGGGCATGGAGCTTGCGATAGATGCGCCAGACGTGGGTTCGGACGGTTCCCAGCGCAATGCCGAGTGCTTCAGCGACTTCCTTGTACAACAACCCGCGGGCGAGGCCGCGCAGCACCTCCCTGCTCGACCGGGGTCAACCGTCCCGCGGGCGCGGACGGTTCCGGGGCCCGAAAGGCCGCCACCACCTGTCGGGCGATTTGGCCAGACATTGGCGCGCCACCCGCGTGCAACTCCCGGATTGCCTCCAAGACCTGCGTGTCCGTGGCCTTCTTCAGCAGATAGCCGGTCGCACCCGCCGCCAAGGATTGATAGATGCGCTCGTGATCCTCCACGACGGTCAGCATCATGAACTGGACATCCGCCATCCGCCCCCCCAGTCGGCGGACGCATTCGATGCCGGGGAGCCCCGGCAACCCGATGTCCATTAAAATGATGTCGGGGGGCTGGGATGAGGTCGGGCAGGACCCGCAGGGCTTCCTCGGCTGTGGTGCACACCGCCACTTCCGCCACGCCGGGGGCCTGCCGGAGCAGCCGGCTGAGACGTCGGCGATCGGTTTCTCGGTCCTCCACGACCGCTACCCGGATGACGCTCGATTCAGGAGGCATAGTGGAGGGGGACCATCGCCTGCACCGTGGTGCCGCGACCGGGTGCGGACGCCACCTCGAGGGTGCCGCCCAGCTCCGCAATGCGCTCACGCATGTTGTCCAGACCGTTCCCGTGGCGGCGAGGGTCGCCCGGGGTGAACCCGTGACCGTCATCGCTGATCCGGATCTGAAGCTGGCCGTCCTGCAGGAGCAGCCCCAAGGTCACCTGGGTGGCATCCGCGTGCCGGACCACATTCTGCAGCGCCTCCTTCACCACCAGGAGCACGTGCCGGCGCATCAGCCCGCTGGCCGGAGCCACGGGCACCGACGCCGGGAAGGCAAAGCGCGCCACCAGGGGCATCGCCGCCAGGTACTCCGCGGCATACTCGCGCAGATACGAGACCAGGTCCTCCAGCGTGTCGTACCTGGGGTTGTTGGCCCAGACCACCTCGCCCAACCGGTCCACGGTCTCCCCAGCGACCGCGGCGATGCGCTGGGCTCGTTCGGCGGGGGACGCTTCGTCTGTCGGACGACCGTCCGCCGGCTGGCTGAGTCGCACGATCTGAGTCAGGCTGGCGCCAATCTCATCGTGCAGGTCGCGGGCGATCCGCCGCCGCTGCTCGTCCAGCACGTGCACTTGCTCGAGGCGATGGATGCGCTGCAGTTCGTGGATGCGCCAGCGGACCCCAGGGTGATGAGCAGGGTCGCGCCGAGGGCGGCGACCGCATAGAACCACCAGGTTTCGTGGAGAAACGGCTGCACGCGAAAGGCCAGACTCGTACCCTCCTCATTCCAGACCCCATGCCGGTTGGCGGCGATCACCTGGAGCCGGTAGGCGCCAGGACGCAGGTCGGTGAAATAGGCCACGCGGCGTGTGCCCGCATCCGTCCAGCTCTCGTCCAAGCCAAGCAGTCGGAACTTGAACCGGCTCTGCTCCGGCGATCCAAACGTGACGGCGCCATAGCGAAACTCCAGCACGCGCGCACTGCCCGGCGGGAAGTGCAGGGGCAAACCCGCCGAACATGGCTGGAGTGGTTCCTGAGGATCGGGCGGTCCGTTGTCATAGACCCTGCGACCGCTGGCCCGAACCTGTTCGATCACCAGCACGGGAGGAGTGTCCTCCTCCCGATGACGCGCCGGGTCGAACACGAGCACACCCCGCGTGGTGGGAAACCACAGGCGCCCATCGCGCATGCGGCCACCCGCGGGCTGGCTCTTCTGGCCGTTCGTCTCGATGGGCAAGCCATCTTCGGTTTCGTCGTAGCGGACGCAGCGAAGGTTCTTTACCCGTCCGGCAGCGAGATGGTTGAGTTCGTCCCGGCGGACGCGGTAGATCCCGCGATCGTGACCGACCCACAGCCAGCCGCGGTCGTCCTCGAGGATCTGGTTGACCAGGTTGTCGGGAAGACCGCTCGCGGTGGTGAAGCGGGTGAAGCGGCCCCGCTCCAGGCGGTTCAGCCCATACTCCGTGCCGATCCAGAGGACACCGTCCTGATCCTCGTGCAGGGCCCACACGCGGTCGTTGGAAAGACCGTCGGCCGTGCGCAAGGTGGTCCACGCACCATCGCGCAGGCGGCTCAAGCCGCCGCCGAAGGTCCCGACCCACAGCGCCCCCGTGCGATCCTCGAGCAACGCCCGGACATCATTCGTCCCCAGTCCGTCGGCCGTGGTGAACTTGTGCCACTGACCGTCGTGAAGCCACTGCAGCCCCACCGCCGTCCCCACCCACACACCGCCGGCGCGGGCCGCCAGCACCGTGCGAATCTTCCCTCGTGCCATTCTCCTGGAACTCGATCTGCTGCACCTGCCGATCGCGCAAGGTTTGCAGGCCGTCCCCTGTGCCGATCCAGAGGGTGCCCTCGCTGTCCTCAGCCAATGCCCGCACGGTGTTTCGCGCCAGACCCTCCTGCGTCGTGACGTGCGTGAACTCGCCTTCCCGGAGGCGGCTCACGCCGCCATCCGTGCCGATCCAGACGCTGCCATCCCGGCTTTCGCAGAGGGCCCACGCATTGTCGTGAGCCAGACCGTCGCGGGTCGTCAGCGAACGGATTCGGCGCGGTTGCCAGCGCTGGATGCCCTCGCTGCCGGTTCCCACCCAGAGGTTGCCCTCCCGATCTTCCGCCACGCAGGTCACCCATTGATGCCCCAGTTCATGCGGGATCGGCAACTGCTCAAACACGCCGCCCCGGTACCGGGTGATGAGCCCGGGCGGGGCGGGCAGCCATAGGTCACCCCCGCGCGTCTCCACCAGGAACGCGTAGGGCATACGGAACCGGAAATCGGGCGTGGCCGGCAGTTCCGCGCGGTCCCAACGGCCGTCCTGGTAGTGCCGCAGCCACATGGAATCGCCCAACCACTTGCCCCGACCCATTTGCAGATCCGAGAACAATACCCAGCACCCACCCCGCGCGCGCGGGCCGAACGCCATCACGGACATCCCCGTGAACGGCAACTCCGGCTGGACCCTTGGAAACCGCCCGTTGATGGGATCCACGTCATACAGCCCCATCAGCGACCCCATCCAGATCCGGCCCGGTTCAGGCTCTCCGATCGCCGTCAACAGGTCCGGAACGCCCGAACCCAGGGCGAACCGCCGCGCCCCCCGTCCGGCAGACAGACCGTCAGATGCGAGGCGTAACCCGCCCAGATCCGACCGAGGCGGTCCGCCCACAACGAACCGGGGGTGATGCCTTGCACGACCGTTTCTGACGTCGCCCGGACTGGACGACCCTCCGCCATACGAAAGAGGCGTTGGTCGCAGATGAACCAGAGGTTTCCCGCGCTGTCCTCTGCCAAAGCATGACAATCGCCCGTGCCCAGCTCCGGCGTGTTGAGATGGTTGAACACGGCGAACTGCGTTCCGTCGAACCGGGCCAGGCCAAAGCGGGTCGCGACCCAGAGATACCCGCTGCGGCTCGCCAGCATGGCCCGGATCTGGTTGTCCGGCAGCCCATCCTCGCGCTGGTATTGTCGGTAAAGGTATTCGGAGGACAGGACCGCGGAGGACCGGATCTCAGCGGGCAGTCCGACGCCGTTCCAGGCGAGGGTGGCGAATGCGGCAAGCCCGCCCGGGAGCATTACCCCCAGCTTCCTTGCGCTCAGCCAACCGCGCGACATACGCGGCCGGCAGGCTGCCGGGCGCCGGCACGACCGGCAATCTCATTCCCATTGGAACCCGCGCCGCGGCGCTGGTTGGCCAACTCAAATCGCCGCCCGTGTCCCCCGAGGTGCTCCACCCTCGCCCGGATATTCCTTACGCCGCTCGAAGCCCCTACCAGCCGTAGGCGCCGACGTGAGGAGGCGAAGGGGGATACAGCCGGCCCACGACGCCTCCTCACGTCGGACCTAAGGCCGGTAGGGAAAACCCGGGCTCGGATAACAATGGCCCCGTGGCTGGCGTCAGCGCGGGACTCGCACCAGGCGGAACAAGCCGACCGGTTCGTGGGGCATCTCCGTCAGCGTGAGGACAAAGGAGTGCGGCAACTCGGCAGGCGAGACCCGGACGACATCCACCCACGCCGTCCGCGGCAGCCTCGCCTGGACGAAATCCTCCCACGACAGCCACTCGAGATACGCTTCCTCAGGTAGCGTGGCCACCCAAGCCGGTACACGGTCCCCGTTGGCCACCCAGGTTGCGAAATCCACGATCGCCGAGGCGTGTTGGAGAATGTAATCTTGGCCCACCACCGCGTCGTGGATGGTGCACTCAAAGTCCGCTCCACCCAGGTGCCGGACGCTCAGGCCAAAGACGGCGTCCGGCGTTACGGTGACGGTGATCGTGTTGTTGGTGGTGTAGTTGGGTGAACTGTTGTCGCCCAGCGTCACGTTGAGCCGGTGGGTCGCAGCGGGCGCGTTGAGCGGGACGTCCCAATGCAGAATCCCGGTGTTCGTGGTCAACGTCAGCCCCGCTGGCGCGCCGGTCATGGTGAACCGGAGCGGGTTTTTCGGAAAATCGCGATCCCCGGCGAACAGCGGAAAGTGCAACGTTTGCCCCGGTTCGACCGCGAGGCTGGCTGGCAACAACCACGGGGGCTCGTTGACCTCGTTCACGGTGATCGTGACCACGGTCATCTCGTTGGCCTCGTTGTTGCCGTAATCCACCACATAGACCGGGATCCGATAAACCCCCGGCCCCTGACGTTCGCCGGGCACCCACGTGAAGTTACCGGACTCCGGATCGATCCACGCGGCGGCTGGCCCCCAGGGCAGTGTGAAGACCAGGCTGGAATTCGCATTCGCGCCCACGGCACTGGCCTTGAACGACACTGGCGTCTTCTCGTTCACGGTCTGGCTGGGCACCTCGGCCAACCCGATATTCCCGACTTGGATCATCAAGTCGTCGATGTACCAGCCCGGGGCCACGTCGGGAGCGCCACTGTAATTGCCGGACCGGAAGTAGAATCCCAGCCGAACAGTCTGGCCGGCATACGCCTTCAGATCCAACCAGGCGCGGGTCCATCGCCCGCTACTGTCTGCACCATAGGTGGGCGAAAGAGGCTGCCAACTCACCCCCGTTGTTGGTGGTGATTTGCACCTGTCCAGAATCGTCCCGGTTGAAGCTCCACCAGTGCCAGAACCGCAGCCGGGGCTCATTGCTCGCCGGCGGAACCAGGAAAGGCTGACTCCGCACCAAACTGCCCCGGTCGTCGGTGTAATCCCCGCCAGGATGGTCGCCAGGCACCTGCTCCCGCTCTGAGCGCGCCCCGGCCCACTGGTCGGCACGCCCAACTCCCATACCCCGAAATCCGAAGTCCAACGATCCGGAGGCCTCCCCGTCCTCAAAAGAATCCGGCCACTGCATGCCCGGCGGCGGCCCCTCCTCGATCTCGACGTCGTCGATGTACCAGCCCGGGGCCACGTCGGGAGCGCCACTGTAATTGCCGGACCGGAAGTAGAATCCCAGCCGAACAGTCTGGCCGGCATACGCCTTCAGATCCAACCAGGCGCGGGTCCATCGCCCGCTACTGTCTGCACCATAGGTGGGCGAAAGAGGCTGCCAACTCACCCCGTTGTTGGTGGTGATTTGCACCTGTCCAGAATCGTCCCGGTTGAAGCTCCACCAGTGCCAGAACCGCAGCCGGGGCTCATTGCTCGCCGGCGGAACCAGGAAAGGCTGACTCCGCACCAAACTGCCCCGGTCGTCGGTGTAATCCCCCGCCAGGATGGTCGCCAGGCACCTGCTCCCGCTCTGAGCGCGCCCCGGCCCACTGGTCGGCACGCCCAACTCCCATACCCCGAAATCCGAAGTCCAACGATCCGAGGCCTCCCCCGTCCTCAAAAAAGAATCCGGCCACTGCATGCCCGGCGGCGGCCCCTCCTCGATCTCGACGTCGTCGATGTACCAGCCCGGGGCCACGTCGGGAGCGCCACTGTAATTGCCGGACCGGAAGTAGAATCCCAGCCGAACAGTCTGGCCGGCATACGCCTTCAGATCCAACCAGGCGCGGGTCCATCGCCCGCTACTGTCTGCACCATAGGTGGGCGAAAGAGGCTGCCAACTCACCCCGTTGTTGGTGGTGATTTGCACCTGTCCAGAATCGTCCCGGTTGAAGCTCCACCAGTGCCAGAACCGCAGCCGGGGCTTCTCCAGGGCCGCCGGCACCGTGAAGGCCGGACTCACGAGCCGTGCCGTCCGGTCGTCCGGGTAGTCCCCCCCCGACACCGTCGCCGCACAACTCGTCCCCGAATGCGCTCCACCTGGCCCGCTGGCCACTGGGCCGATCTGCCAGATCGAGTGGTCGTCCGTGCTCCACTCTCTCCACTCCTTCCAGTCTCCTCCAACTCGAATCCGTGCTTGACGGACGCCCAGTCCACCACGGCAAGCGTCAGGTTCCGGCTTTGCGCGACGCCAAATTGGTTGCTCGCCACCAGGTAGTATGGGCCCCCCTCAGCCGGGCTCAGATTGGAAAGGGTCAGCGCGGCGTTCGTCGCGCCCGCCACTGCGGCGCCTTCATGGTACCACTGATACGTCGGGCGCGGGGTGCCCAGCCCGAGGCCTTCGAGCGTGACGCGGTTGAGCAGGTAACCTTCCTTGTCGCGGGGTTCCTGGACGAATACCGGCGCCGGTCCGCCGCTGTAGCATTTACCCGCGCTACCCCCACGTAGAGTGACGTGATCTCCTCCCCGCTCAATGCGCGACCGTAGATGGCAGGTTCATCCACGAGACCGCGCAAGAACCCGCCTTCGGCACGCCGCCCGATGTACAGAGGTGAGGCAGTGTTGGCCGTAGGAATGTCGAAACCCGTTCCATCGGCAACAAGCTCGCCGTCCTGATAGAGTCGAACGAACTGCCCCTTCTTGAGCGTGCCCACCAGGTGGTGCCAGCGATTCAACAACAACCGCCCACCCACCGCTGAGGCGTACGGCGGAGTTCCTGACGGGCTAACGCCGTGGAACTCGGGCACCCCTGCAGTGCCTATCCTGAGCAGATACTCCCAAGCGCCGGGTTGGCCTTTGGTCAGAATGTCTCTGTAGTCCCACCCCGTGGTCGGGTCCCTCTGCGGATACTGCGAAATCCAGACCCACGCCTCGACGGTCATCTCGCCCGAAGTCCCGGCATGCGGACTGAGCGCAGGGGAATCCGGGACCGCCACATACCCGCTGTTGCCATCGAAATGGAAGGCCTGTCCTGCTAAGCCGCCGGCGAACCCGGCCCCAAACCAGAGCCCGCCGGAATGGTTGCCCGTGAAGTCGAGGGCGCTGCCGTCCGCCGGCCACCAGGCCACCAACCCTGGCGGCGTGGTCACGCAGTGCTGGACCGTGAGCTTCGCCTCCGCGCTGGTGGACTGTGCGCCGCTTGTGGCGACCAGCGTGTAGATGCCGTCGTTGGCGGCCGTAACGCCGGTCAGCGCCAAGGTGAAGCCAGTCTGGCCCGCGAGCGGCGCATCGTTGAAGAACCATTGGTAGGTCGGCCGCGGCGACCCCATCGCCAGGCCGGTGAAGGTCGCGTCGCCGAACAACGGCGCCGTCTGTGGCTGGGGCTCAATCACCCAAGCCGGTGCGCCGTCGCCGAAACACAGCCCGTCGCTCCCGGCCCGGAACAGCGCCTCGATTTCCTCCTCGGATAGCACCCGGCGGTGCAATGTCAGTTCGTCGATGTCGCCGACAAAGGCCGCCGCGGCCTCATCCGTGGTCACGCCGCCGATGGCCGACCCCGTGCTGTCCGGGGTGGTGGCCGGGGTGCCGGTCGCAGTGCCGACCGGCGACCCGCCATTGACGTAGAGCGTGCGGGTCGTGCGGTCGAGCACGAGCGCGACATGACACCAGGTGCCCGCCGGCAGGGAAACGGTGCTTTCCAGTGGGTTGGCGCCGTTGATCCACGAGACGACTTTGTCCGTCCCTGGCTGGTGGGTCAGTGCCACGACGCGATTGCCCTCCGAGAAGATGGTGGGCGAGGCGCTCGTGCCGCTGGCTGGGAGTCGCACCCAGGCGGTGATCGTCCAGCGATTGGTGCGGCTGAGGTCCAAGGAGGCGGCCTCGGTGATGCGCACTTTGCCGGCGCCCTCGAACCGAAAAGCGTCGCCGGCCACGCCCGGAACGTAAGTCACGGCGCCCTGCGCCAGAGCGGCCCTTTGGTTCACCACGTTGAAGGCGTGGTGGTCGGCCGGCCACCAACCCGCCAAGTCGGCGCCCGAGGGTACGCAAGCAGCGCTCGCCTGTGAAAGACCCGCCAGCAGGGCCATCAAGACGCCTGCCGGTTGCCGCCCCCGTCGCCCCGCGCCACCGGGCCCTTCCGCCGGCCTTGAAGGATGGCTGGCGGCCACCGCATGCTCCGCGTGCTTCTGCGCTCTCGGGGTCCTCCTCTGGCAACCTGCCTTGAACGCGTCCTGGGGAACGAACAACGACCGATCCATTGAGTTCATGATCCGAGTCAAGCTGGGCAAACACCCCGGTCTCGGCATGGCGGTTCACCGCACCCGGCGTGAGGGATCGCCACAATCAAGCCAGCCGGAGACTACGGCGGTTGCGCGGAGCGGCACTAGTCAGATGAAATACTGATGACCCGCACTCTCAAGACCGGATCGTCTGCTGCTGCGGCGGTGCTGGAAATCGGTGGGAAGAAGGTGCTCCTGGGCCGTGGCACAGCCGCAGCCTCGCCCCATCACGAACAGCAGGTTGCTGGCAGGTGCGCCGTCCGCAAGCGGCGCGAGCTCGATCGCCGTGGGCGAGCGCGAAGCTCGATCTCAGGGGTCAATCCGCGACGCCAGCCGGATTCGCAGCCCGCAGGCAATAGAGCCGGACCGCGCTGCGGATGAGCAACCGGTCGCCGGCCAGCGCCGGGGTGGCCATACACATGTCGTCGTCCGCCAACCGGTTGGTGTGCAGCAGTTCGAAGGTGTCGCCGGCCCGGAGGACATAGGTCACGCCGCTTTCATTCAGACAGAAGATCAACCCCCGCGCCGCCCACGGTGAGGCGGTGAAAGCGAAGCCGTCCGGCAGCCGCTCGCGATCGTAGAGCAGCTTGCCCGTGCGGGCGTCGTGACAGCTCACCAACCCGCGATCGTAAAGCACATACTGCCTAGTCCTTGGCATAGGCTACACTCTCTGCACAAAAGAAGGAGCGCACTAACTCTCGGTTGTTATGAAGGTCGGCGAGGTCCTGCTCGACGCGCTCTCGCAGTGACTCATTCTTCCTGAGAGGCTTTTTGGATACGCCGTTGGTTTCATATGGCTCCAGACGAACTCATCGGGATTGAGGTCCGGTGCATAGGGAGGAAGGAAGTGCAACTCCAGCCGTCCGTTGAGCGACTGCACATAGTGTTTGACGCTGTTCGCCTTGTGAGCCGGATGTCCATCCACGACGAGGAATACTTTCGTGGGACGTTCCTTCATGAAATTCTTGAGGAACGCCACAAAGGACTCCGCGTTCAACTTGCCGGTGTACGTCGCGGCCCAAAACGCCCCGCATGCGTTGACCGCGCTGATCACATTGATACTCTGCCGCTGTCCAGAGGTCACGACGACCGGCGTGGTCCCCTTTAACCCATAGGTGCGACCCAGCGGCGGATCCGATTGAAAGCCCGCCTCGTCGAGGAAGAAGATCATCGCGCCCGCTCGTTTGGCCCGCTTCCGCAGCTTGGGATAGGTTTCCTTCATCCACACATCCACCGCTTGCGGATCTCGCTCGTAGGCACGGCGCAGAGGCTTCTGGGGGGTGATCTCCAGGCTCGCCAACAGCCTCCCCCACTGCCGTCAAGCCCAACTCGATCCCCATTTTCTCCTGAATAAGTGTCTGCACGATTCGCCGTGTCCATAGCCCAAACTCAAAGCCATACTGTCTTGGGTCTTTGCCCAGGATCCACCGCTTCACTCGCTGGCGTTGCTTCTCGTTGAGCTTCGGCTCGGGGCCCTGAGCGATCTTCTCGACCAGCGCGTCCCACCCTTCATCGTTAAACTTTCGCAACCAGGGGTAAATCGTGGTCCGGCATAATCCAAAAGATCGCATGACATCACTGGGGTCCTCCCCCGTCTTCCACGACTCGCCTGACAGCGAGTATCCTCATGTGTTCCAGAGCCTTGTGATCTAGTGTGCGTCCATCAATCTTTGCCACGACCGCGATTATAGACACAATGCCGAGTGTAGTCTATCTAAAAGACTGCCCAGTACACGCGCCCCTCGTAATAGAGCGGAGAAGGGTTGTAGGGCGCACCGGCCGGATCGGACCAGACGATGAACGCGTTGCTCGTTTCGCTCGGCCCGAGCGTGATGTCGCCCTGAGCACCCGGTCGGATCGCATAGAGCGGACGGAGCTTGTCGGCGACAAAGCCGGAGCCGACGAAGAGCAGTCCGTCGCCGGCGAAGGGCGTGGGGATCGTGATGGTCGACATACCGCGCAGGGACCACAGCAGGTTGCCGTCAAGATCGTAGCTGCGAACCGCGCCGCTGCCGGGCGTGACGAGTTCGGCTCGCGCCTCGTTCTCCCACAGGAACGGCGTGGCCCAGTTGCTCTTCTCCTCGCGGGCCACACGCCACAACTCCTTTCCGGTCGTTGCCTCGAGGGCGAGCAACTCGGACTGCTCCTCGTTGTCGCGAATGATGAACAGGCGTCCGCGGTACAGCACGGGCGACGCCGCGGTCCCCAGTCATCGCGCATACGCCGGGGCGACAGCGGCCTGGACCAGACCTCCGCACCGTCCAGGGTCAGAGCGAACACGCCTACGTTGCCGAACAAGGCGTAAACCCGCTGCCCGTCGGTAACCGGCGTCTCGGCCCCGTAAGTGTTCTTCACGTGGGTCGGCGTTGGGGGTGCGCCGCGGTGTACGAAGCGTTCCCAAAGCACTTTGCCAGTGCGGAGATCGAGGCCAAGGACCTTCCAGTCATGCTCCGATCGCGGTGGCTCCGAGCGGTTGCCGCCCAGGTACAGCCCCTTCTTCGGCTCCTCGGTGGGGCCCGCGCTGGCCACAGCCGTGACGAACACCTGGTCATCGCAGACGATGGGTGAGGACCAACTCCGCCCCGGGAGTTCGATCTTCCATTCGACGTTTTCGGTGGCGGACCAGCGGTCCGGCAGGTGCGGGTTCGCGCTCACGCCCGCCGCCTGGGGTCCGCGAAACTGCGGCCAATGCGTGTCCGCGGCGGCGGTGGCGGCGCCTGCACGGGCTGTGGCGAGTCCCAGGAGCGCGGTAAGAACGGTGCAGAGTCTCATGGCATTCACGGCTTCACATTCCAGGATGCAACCGCGTCCAGAGTACCGGCAGCCGGGCGCGACGTCCAACCGCCAGGCACCTCCGACTCAATCTGAAGGTCGGGGGCGACCACGGCGGACTCCGCGGACTGTCCAAGCCAACTTCCTCTGCGTCCTTCGTGTCTCAGCGGTGGCGGCATGGGATCGTCCACCGCAGAGTCGCGAAGATCGCAGAGCGACCCGGCCAAGGTGGGCACGGCGGTCCGGTGGGGACCACGGACCGGAAGCGCGGGTCGAACCCCGCGGCCGAGGCGAACCGCCGGGTTGCGGAAGGCCAAGCTGCATTCTCAAACCACAAACCACTCCTGGTCGGCCTTTGCCCTTGCCCGGCCGTTGGACGCTCCGCTAGCTTCCCTTGCCGTGAGCACGGGCACTCGATGGACCGTCACGAGCGAGGAGGCAGGTGGGGCAAGCTCGCGTCCGAGGCCCGGCAGCGTCTGGCGGCCCGACTGGCTGCGGAAGGGTGTGGCAAGGCTGGGCACGCTTCTCTTCCCCGGCTTCCTCGCGATGGCCTTTGCCTCGACCGATGGCGTGCCTGTCCAAGCAGGAGATTCTCCCGCCGAATGGACCGAACTGGCACGGCAAATTGCGTTCTACCGGACGAACGACCTTCCGGCCCGGCTGTGGCGCGAGGCACTGCGACCCGACGCGCTTATCTGGTCTGGTGACCGCGATCCGCTGGATATTGTGCAGCGTCGCACCCTGGCCTTGCTCCGCCATCTCGAGGCCGCGTACCCGGCGGTGAGTTGGGCCGCGGAGCAACAGGGACTGGACGCGCTGGACCGGCGGGCACGAACCCTTGAGCTCAACCAGGTGGACGAACGCCGGGCCCTGTTCGCCGAGTGGCAGGCGCTGCGCCGGCGCGTCGCGTTCAAGAATCCTTTGCTGGACTTCACCGACATCGTCTTCCTCACGCACCACCGACAGGGGCGCGGCGACACCCACATGGTGGACCAGTACGAAGGCCACAACGCGCGTCCAGGCGGGGGCCTGTACGTGCTTCGCGGGGCCTTCTCGGACGCGCCACGGGTGGTCGATGTCCTGGAACGAACCGCGGTGCAGAACGGGCGGTTGCGGGGCCAGAAGCTCGAGGGCGGCTCGTTCATCTCCCTCGAACTCGACTACGACGCCGGGCAGGTTTACTTCGCCTACACCCAGGCCCGGGACGTGCCTCCAGACGCGTCGTGGGAGGGTCAGTTCTGGACGCGGCCCGAGGCCGTGGCGGCCAACAAAGCCCATTACTACTGGAGCGAGGAGACCTGTTACCACGTGTTCCGTGCACGCCTGGACGGCCGCGAACTCGTCCAGTTGACCGACGGACCCTGGAACGATTTCGATCCCTGCGTCCTGCCCAACGGCCGGCTGGCCTTCATCTCAGAACGGCGCGGCGGCTTTCTGCGGTGCGGCGAGCGACCCAACCCGACCTTCACGCTGCATGGGATGATGCCGGACGGGAGCGACATCATTCCCTTGAGCGCCCACGAAACGCACGAGTGGCATCCGAGTGTCACGCACGATGGTCGGATCGTGTACACACGCTGGGACTATGTGGATCGGGACAGCGACATCGCCCACCATCCGTGGGTCTGTCATCCGGACGGACGCGACCCGCGGGCGTTGCACGGCAACTACCCTGACGTGCGGGAGAACCGGCCGTGGATGGAGCTGGCGATCCGCGCCGTACCTGGCTCGCCGCGGTACGTCGCGGTGGCTGCGGCCCATCACGGGGAGAACTACGGGTCGGTCGTGCTGGTCGACCCGCGGGAGGTGGACGACGGCGCCTGCAGCCAGTTGCGTCGGGTCACCCCGGAGGTCCACTTTCCCGAGTCCGAACTGGCACCGGGTGTGCCGGGGCCCACGCATCAGAGCGGGAATCGGCAGGGTCAGGTCTATGGTCAGCCCTGGCCGTTGAGCGAGGACTTCCACCTGGTGGTGTACGACCCGCAGGAGCGGCATTACGGCCTGTATCTGCTCGACAGCTTTGGCAACCGGATCCACCTCTACACCGATCCCGAAGTGCCCTGCTTGGACCCCATCCCGCTCCAACCTCGCCCGCGGCCGCCGGTCATCCCCATCGCAACCACCCAGGCCCGGGCCGAGCGCCAGGGCGATCACGCCAACGCGACTGCCACCGCGGCCGTGATGAATGTCTACGAGGCCGCGCGGCCCTGGCCGCCCGGGACGACGATCCGGGCCCTGCGCATCGTCCAGGTCTTCCCGAAAACGACGCGCATCGCCAATGATCCGAACATCGGCATCGGCAACCAGTCGTTGGGCCGCGGTGTGCTGGGGACGGTGCCGGTCGAGGCGGACGGCTCGGCCCACTTCGAGCTCCCGCCGGATGTGCCGGTTTATTTCCAGGCATTGGATGCCCGGGGCCGGGCGGTGCAGACGATGCGTTCCGTGACGTACGCTCACCGCGGCGAACGCCTGTTCTGTCAGGGATGCCATGAGTCCCGCCATGCGAGTCCGAGTTCCACCCGGCCGTTAGCCGGGGGCGGGGGCAGCGCGCTGCAGCGGCCGCCAAGCCCGCTTGCAAGCGATGTCGAAGGTTCCTGGCCGCTGACGTTCCCCCGCCTGGTCCAGCCCGTGCTCGAGCGGCGTTGTGTTGGATGCCATGAACGGGAACCCAAGGCCCCGAGCCTCGCCGCCGCACCGGGTCGTTACGGGTGGTCGGCCGCTTATCACACGCTCAGCGCGCACGCGTGGGCCAAGCACGGCGGCAACGGCTGGCTGGCGAAGAACGGCACGAGTTACTCCATCTCCGGCCAGGTGGGCGCGCGGGCTTCGACGTTGCTGCGCCAACTCGAGAACGGGCACCACGAGGTGGCACTCGCGCCCGATGACTGGCATCGGCTCACGCTCTGGCTGGATTTGAACTCGAACTTCTACGGCGTTTACCACGAGCCGGCCGCCCAGGCCCGCGGTGAACGCATCGAGCCGATCCTGCACTAAGACAGGATCCCCCTGTAGGCGCCGACGTGAGGAGGCGTTGTGGGCCAGGGGCAATACCCTTCGCCTCCTCACGTCGGCGCCTACAGTCTGTCCCGATTCCCTGCCGAGCATGAAACGCCCGGGCCAGGCGACGGGAAACTGGAACGACTCACGTCCGCTTTCGCTGGTGCAGGAGGACCTCGTTGCCGTCGGGATCATGCAGGCTGACAAACCGGCAAACGGGCGTGTCGACGGTCGCCCGGGCTGGCTCCACTCCCCTGGCACGGAGACGAGCGACCTCGGCATCGAGGTCATCGACCTCGAATGCGGCCAGCGCGCCCCGAACGGGCGTGGGATGCTCGGCGTCGCTGGAGGCAATCGCGAACGTGGTGTCACCCAGGTCATACTCGAACCAGGCGCCGCCGAATTCGTGGGTCATTCGGAGACCCAACGTGCCCTCGTAGAACGCGCGGGCACGGCGGATGTCCGTGACGGGATACAGGACAAAGGCGAGTGAGGTGATCATAGGCTCAAGGGCTTGGATTCTACCCTGTTTCGCACCAGACGTCATTCGGTTCGCACCCGGAACAAGGCCACCGCGCTGGCGTCCTGCGGCACGGTGAAGCTGAACGGGCCGGCCGACACTTGGTTGGTCTGCAGCGGCTGCCAGACTGTCGGCACGCCAAGCTGAGTGGCGCGTTCGAGGACGAGGCGTCCCGGCAGTGGCGTGGCGCCACTGAGCGTGAGGAGACCGGAGGTTGCCCGACTGATCTGGACGGCGAGGGGTCCGGATTCCGGGATGGCATCAGGCGGAATCCGGGTGGTCAGCGCCAAGCCGGTGTTCATCAACGAAGCGTTGACCGTGTCCGGTGGCTGGCATGGGACGGGTTGCTGCTCGGCCGCCCACTCCGAGAGAAGCATGTAGTCCTTTCCCCAGAAGAGATGGCGCCGGCCGTCCTCGAGGGTCATGTCCACGGCTTCCCCCAGGTCGGTCAGGATGACCAGCGCGTTGTCCGCGTAGAGATTCAGGATGTCATTCGGCTCGGGCTTGGGATCGATCCGATAGGCGCCCCAGTTGTCGGTGACGTCCGTAATGGTGTGGGGATAGAACGCGCCCGCACGGTGGTTCTTGAAGCGGACCAGGACACGGCCCGTCGGGAAGAAGTGCCACTCCCGGGTGTTGACAACCGCGACGCTCGTGATCGTGCCCTGATCGTTGAAGTAGACGAAGCCCGGGATCAGACGGCGGTAAAGCCGGTACTGCGTGAAAACCGTCGGGCTCTCGAAGATCACTCCCGGGCGGGGATCGGCCGGGATATCTCCGGTGGGCGTGTGAACAGCGTTCGGGTCGCGGGGGCCGACGGGCACGCGGGCGAGCCACTCGGCATCGACCTGTGCCTTCTCGGTATCGGCGGCGAACGAGGCGGCGATGGCTTGGTCCACGGTCCCGAGGTTCACCGTGAAGCTGCGGGGCGGAGCGGACCCGCCGAAGAGCGTGAGGGTGTCGCCATAGAAATCCAGACCCAGACTCTGCACGGGGATGAAACGGGAATCGGAGATCAGGCTGCGGGTCGCCACGTTGGCTGAGAACAGCCCGTAGTCCCTGGAAAGGACGTTGTTCTGACAACGGCTCAAGCGGAACTGGCCGTCCGTCCGGAACACCAGCTCCGTTGATTGCCCTGGCAAATTCGCCGTCCAGCGGCCGAGGATCGAACCACGTTCGCCCTTCATGGCCTCGGGGTTGCGGGTCTTCTCGCTCACCTCGGCCTCGGAGCCGGGCATCTTGCGCGCCACAACCATCCGGGCCCAGTCGCCGACCAGAAACAGCGCCCCGCCGTAGAGGTCCAGTTCGAAGCCTCTCGCCTCACCGAGACCCGCATAGGGCGCCAGCGTGAGCTTCCCGGCAGCCAGCACATACCGGCCGCGCTCCACCTGACTCGTAAAGCCCGCCGATCCTGCCTGCGCCAGGTACCGGCCGTCGGGACGGAACGTGAACGCCATCCAGCCCAAGGGATCCTGGACCTCCCAGGTGCCCACCTGCCAGTTCTCCCGATCGCGCTCCGCTTGTGCCTGGCGGGCCATCTCCAGCACGGCCGCCTCGGACCCGGCCCGCTTCCGCCCGATGGCCACCGATTGGGAGAGCGCCCCGAGATCGATGAACTGCAACTCGCCGTCATAGTAGTCGAGTTCCCACGGCTGACTGACCTTGCCAAAGTCGCCGTTGCTGCGGGCGTAGATGTCCTGCCCGACGAAAGGCAGGAGATGCAGGCGGCCCGGCTCGAGGGTGTAGCGCCCGTGCACGATACCGGCCAGGAACTCGCTGTGGTTCTCGGCGATGTAGTGCCCGTCCGGACGCACGGTGAGATCGATGTCCCGGTACGCCTCACGGATTTCCCAGACACCGACCTGCCAATTCGAACGGCCGAGGAAGGCCTCGGCCTCGGCGGCCTTGGCGCGGACTTCCGCCCCTGAACCGGGCACGAGCTCGTAGGTGGCAGCATCGCCCGAATATTCCTGGGCGCGGATGAGCGTGAGGGTGTTGCCGAAGAAATCGAGTTCGAACTCCGCTTCGACACTGCTGTAGGGCTTCAGGATC
Source organism: Verrucomicrobiota bacterium (assembly GCA_027493615.1). GTDB lineage: Bacteria > Verrucomicrobiota > Verrucomicrobiia > Limisphaerales > J093 > DSVZ01. Next base: position 61,087 of record JAOSKK010000004.1, on the reverse strand, counting down.
ATCCGGTTTGCCTGCAGCTCGTAACGGCCGCGGACAAACTCGGGCGGGAAGTTGCCGCCCTCGGGTGTCTTCTTGCGAACATAGTACCCGCCGGGCCGGAACGTATACTCCTCGTCTCCGGCGAACTGGATGTGGCGCCTCCAGGTGCCGACGGGATCCCGGGCGACCGCCTGCCACGCCAGCACCTCGGTCTTCGATCCCGGCCGGTACGTGTAGACCTTCGTGTGTGGGAAATCGATGCGCTCGAGAGCCAACGTGCCCCCGTTCACCTGGTAGGCATAGGGGATGCCCTCCGGCGTGCCGAAGTACTCGTAAGGCGTGAGTGTGATGACCTGGCCGGCCACCGCGTAGCGACCACCCTCGGTCGAGGCGAAGTCGAAGCCCGGGTCGGTGCTGCGAGTGTCGAGCTGGTAGCGGCCATCGGACCGGAAGAGCAGTTCGACGATCTGGAAACCCTCGTCCAGGGTCCAGAGGCCCACCAGTCGGTCATCTCCCTGGCCGAGGGCCGCTGTCGCGAGGGAGAAGGGGAAGGCCGCCCACAGGACGGCGACTCGTAGTTGTCGGATCAACGCTTTCATGGCTGCAAACGTGGCGCGGACAGTTCCACGCCTCGTCCGACCCGACAATGCACCGAAAGGACCACTCCCCGTAGGAGCCGACGTCAGGAGGCTCACCCCCGGGCCAGAGTCTCGTCACCTCGACTCCTACCGGTTGCTCGCCCGGTCCCCTGCCCCCATCCGTTTGCATAATTCCCCGCTGGACCCCATCTTCTCACCGCGCTATGGCCATTCGAGACCATCCCTCGCCTGCCGGACCCGACGGCTTCCTGCCCACGACGCGCGCCGAGATGGAGGCGCGGGGGTGGGAAGCCCTGGACGTCCTGCTCATCACCGGTGACGCGTACGTTGATCACCCGTCCTTCGGCGCGGCGATGATCGGGCGCGTGCTCGAGGCCGAAGGGTATCGCGTCGGCATCATCGCCCAGCCCGACTGGCGCGATCCCGGGTCGATCCAGGTCATGGGCCGGCCCCGGCTGTTCTGCGGCGTCACCGCCGGCAACCTCGACTCGATGCTGTCCAACTACACCGCCGCGCGCCATCGGCGGAAGGAGGACGTCTACAGCGAGGACGGCGCGCCCGGCAAACGCCCGAACCACGCGGCGGTCGTCTACACCCAGATGTGTCGCCGCGCCTTTCCCGGCCTGCCCGTGGTGATGGGCGGCATGGAGGCCAGCATGCGCCGGGTCGTCCACTACGATTACTGGGAGGACAAGCTGCGCCCTTCAATTCTCGCCGATGCCAAGGCCGAGATTCTCGTGTACGGCATGGGCGAGGTGGCGGTGCGCGAGATCGCCGCCCGCCTGCGCGACGGCTGCTCCGATCTGAGCGGCATTCGCGGCACGGCCCTCTTTCTCGGCGCCAAGGCCACGGCGGCGGCCGATTTCCGGGACTGCGTCATCCTCCCTCGCGCGAGGAGATTGACCGGGACCCCAGGCTGCTGCTCCGCCTGACGAAAGTGGTCGAAGCCCAGCAAACGCCCTATTGCGGCAAGCGTCTGGTCCAGATGCACGGCGACCGCGCGGTGCTCCAGGAACCGCCCGCCTTCCCCGTGCAAGGCCCGGACCTGGACGCGCTCTACGAATTGCCGTTCCAGCGCCTGCCCCATCCCTCGTACCGGGGCAAGATCCCCGGGTTCGCGACCATCAAGGACTCGATCATCGTGTCGCGCGGCTGTGCGGGCGGCTGCACCTTCTGCGGTCTGGGCTTCCACCAGGGAAAGTTTCTCTCGAGCCGCAGTGTGGATTCGGTGCTCAAGGAGATCCGCCGGCTCACCGAGGCCGAGACCTTTCGCGGCACGGTGTCGGATCTCGGCGGCCCGACCGCGAACCTGTACGCCTGCGAGAACGGCCATGTGGAAGCCTGTCGGAACTGTCACCGGCCCAGTTGCCTCTGGCCGACGATCTGTCCGCACTTCCACATCGACGAGCAAGCTCAACTGGACCTGTTGCGGCGGGCGCGGGAGGAACCCGGTGTGAAGCACGTCTTCGTGCAGTCAGGCATTCGGATGGACGTGGCGCTCCGCACCCCGAGTACTTCCGCGAACTCGTCGGCCGCCACGTGTCGGGGCACATGAAGGTCGCCCCCGAACATCTGCACCCGGACGTCCTGCGACGCATGCGCAAGCCCGCCGGCGATTTCCAGGCGTTCCTCGAGAAGTTCCAGCAGGAAAGTGCGGCCGCGGGCAAGGAGCAGTATCTCGTGCCCTATTTCATCTCCAGCTTCCCCGGCTGCACGGAGAAGGAAATGACCGTCGTCGAACAGTTCCTGGCGAAGCGCAACTGGAACCTTCAACAGGTGCAGGACTTCATCCCCCTACCCATGACGGGTGCCGCCGCGATGTACGTCACGGGCCTGGACATCAACACGGAACAGCCGATCCCCGTGGCCCGGAACGCGGGCGAAAGGGAGCGCCAGAAGCGGATGCTCCACCCCACCCGCCCGCCACAACGACCCAAGCGGACGCAGCCGGAGCTCGATACGGTGGACTAACGGGGCGCGCTGCGTACGGAGTGAGCCGGGTGCCGGGCGATGGCGGGCGGCGCCGCGGCCACCGGAGGTTCGGGTTCCTGGTCGGTGCCGGGCGACACCCCTGCTGTCTGAAGAGCGGGCTGTTCCGCTTCGGGCTTCCCGCGTGGGGCGCCGAACCCATCTCCACCCGGCGCTTGGCGGGTCGCAGCCAGCGTTGAGTTCGCCGCCGCCGGCGCCAGCGGCACGCCACCGCGTGGGCGAGCCGCAAAACCCGCGCGGGGCCCAGAGCTGGTATTGGCCCCGGGATCGCAGGACTCGCGACCGGCACGCCGGCCGACGTGAAGAATCGCGCCGCGATCACGTTGTGTTCGAGCATGAAGGTCCGTCGGGTCACACCATGCAAACCGCCTCCGCCGAAGCCCCCGCCAAAAGCCGACCCACCGCCCGCGTTGCCCCAGCCTTGCCCACCGCCGCCTGCACCCGGGGGCGCGACGGCGACCCGGGCAATGCTTGCGCCGCCAGATCCACCCCAGCCGCTGGTTTGGCCACTGTACCCGGCGTTCGATCCCCGGAGCCCTGGGCCTGGAGACCGAGAGGTATCGCCGGCAGGAGAAGCATCAGACTGATACGCATGGCACACCCATAACCCCGCTTGCCACCTCGCTCAACCAGCGCTGCAGGGATCGCCGCGTCCCGCTTGTGGTCGGCCTGGGCTTTTGTCACATTGCGCGCACCGTGAAGCTGGTCGCAACAGCCGTGGGCATCCTGCTGGCGCTGCTGGGACTGCGCCTGCTCGTTCCGTCGGCCCTTGAAGGGGGTGGCACCCCCTCGGGTCCTCGGTCGGCCAGGCCCGTCGCCGCGCCGGCTTTGTCCACCTCCCCGCCGACGGTTCTCCCGACGGCGTCGGGCCCAGGCCATCAACCCGTGCTGCGTCCCAGCCTCCAGCCCGGCGGCGAGATCTTCGACCAGCCGACCGTACTCCATTTCCACCTGCACCTGGACGCCACCAATCTCGCAGCCCTCGAGAATCACCCGCGTGAGTACACCCCGGTGACGGTGACCGTGAACGGCGTCGAGTTCCCCCGCGTGGCGATCAAACTCAAAGGCGCGGCCGGGAGCTTCCGACCCGTGGACGACCGCCCCGCCTTGACCGTGGCCTTTCATCGCGATGCTCCCGGACGACGCCTGTTCGGCCTGCGCCGGTTGCATCTGAACAACTCGGTGCAAGACCCGACCTATCTCAACGAGTATGTGGGTAGCGAACTGTTCCGCGCCGCCGGGGTGCCCACGCCGCGGGTCGCCTGGGCGACCGTCCGCCTTAACGAACGCGACCTGGGACTGTACGTCCTCAAGGAAGCCTTCGAACGCGAGTTCCTCCGCTCCTATTTCCCCTATCCGGACGGCAACCTGTACGACGGCGGTTTCGTCCGCGACATCGACCGCAACCTTGAACGCGAGAGCGGCTTGGGCCCGACCGATGGGTCCGACCTCCGGGCGCTGGCGGACGCCGCCCGGGAACGCGATGCGGCGCGCCGGTGGGAACGCCTGACCCCCTGCTCGATGTCGAGCGGTTCGCCACCTACGCCGCCCTGTCCGTGATGCTCGCGGACTGGGACGGGTATCCGCTCAACCGAAACAATTACCGGGTGTACTTCGACCCTGCCGATGGCCGGGCCGTCTTCCTGCCTCACGGCATGGATCAACTGCTTCAGCGCACATATCTCGATCTCGACCCCGGTTGGGCCGGGCAGGTGGCGTGGGCCGTCTTCAGCACTGACCCCGGCCAAGCCCTCTACGGAGCCCGCTGCCGCGAGGTCTTCCAGCAGGTCTTCACGTTCGGCCGCGTCAGCAACCTCGTCACCCGCGCCGCCGCAGCCCTGGCGCCCGTCCGGCCCGACATGCCCGGCATCGCCGCGTCCTATCTGGACCAGGTCACCTGGCGGCTCCGCACGTTGCGTCGGGATCCCATCCTCAAACCGTCCCTCCCCACCGAGGCCCGCGCCGGGCGGTGAGGCACTCGCGAAGCGTCTGGAGTGCGAGCGCTTCAGCGCCGCTTTGCGTAAGGGCGAGGCCGAGATACGAAAAGCGCCGCTGGAAGTCGGCGCACTCCATACGCGTTGCGCCGCGGCGTCCGTTCGCGCTCAGGCCACCCCAAAGAATCGCTGCACCTCGCGCATCACGTCGAGGAACCGGTCCACCTCCGCGCGTGTGTTGTAGAAGTAGAAGCTGGCCCGGGCCGTCGAACTGACGCCCAGCTTCTTCATCAGCGGCTGATTGCAGTGATGGCCGCCCCGCAGCGCCACACCAAACTGGTCCGCCACCGTGACCAGGTCGTGCGCATGGACGTCCGCGAGCAGGAAGCTCACAAGCCCGGCACGCCCCACGCGCGGACCGAACAGACGGATGCCCTTGAGTTCACCCAGGCGTTCGTAAGCGTAGGCCGCCAGCGCTTGATCGTGAGCGAAGATGCGATCCCGCCCGAGGGCCTCAAGGTAGTCCATCGCCGCCGCCAACCCGATTGCGCCGGCGATGTCCGGCGTGCCCGCCTCGAACCTGTGCGGCACCGTGTTCCAGGTGCTCTCGTGGTAATCGACGCTGGCGATCATGTCGCCCCGCCCTGCCAGGGCGGCAGCGCCTCGAGCAACGCCTGCCGGCCATACAAGGCCCCAATGCCGGTGGGCCCGCAGATCTTGTGGCCGGAAAAGACGAGAAAATCGCAGCCCAACGCCTGGACATCCAGCGGGAGGTGGCCGGCACTCTGCGCGGCATCCACCAGCGAGACCGCCCCCACGGCGCGGGCGCGCTGACACAACTCGGCCACCGGGTTGACGGTGCCCAGCGTGTTCGAAATGTGGGTGAAGGCGAACAGCTTGACCCCGGGCACGAGCTCCGCCTCCAAGCGGCTCAGGTCCAGCAAGCCTTCGTCGCCGGTCACGGGCAGAAACCTCAGCTCCGCTCCCGTCCGCTGAGCGACCAACTGCCAGGGCACCAGATTGCTGTGGTGCTCCATCTCGGTGAGCAGAATCCGGTCGCCGCGGCGGAGGTGGACGACGCCCCAGGTCTGCGCTACGAGGTTGATCGCCTCGGTGGTGCCGCGGGTCCAGACGATCTCCTCCGGCCGTCGCGCGTTCAGAAACCGGGCCACGCGGGCGCGGGCGCCCTCGTAACCGGCGGTGGCCCGGTTGCTGAGCTCGTGAATCCCCCGGTGCACATTCGCGTTGTCCCGCCGATAATAGCGGTCCAGGGCGTCCAGCACGGCCCGGGGTTTCTGGCTGGTGGCCGCGTTGTCGAAGTACACCAGCGGATGCCCGTGGACCCGTTGGTCCAAAATCGGAAAGTCCGCGCGGCACTGCGCGAAGCGGGTGTCGTCAGCGCGGCTGACGGGAGGGGCAAGTTCGGTGAGCATGGGTGGCTAGAGCAGACCCAGTTCCAGCTTGGCCGCGTCGGTCATCATGGCCTGGTTCCACGGCGGGTCCCAGACCAGTTCGACATTCACCTCCTCGACGGACGCGAGGCCCAGCACCTTGTTCTGCGCGTCCTGCTGGATCACCGGTCCCATGCCGCAACCGGGCGCCGTGAGGGTCATCTTGACGTCCACGCGATAGGTCCCGGCGCCGGGCACGGGCGTAACCGCACAATCGTACACCAGGCCGAGGTCCACGATGTTGACCGGAATCTCCGGGTCATAGCAGGTCTTGAGGACCTCCCAAACCGCCTGTTCGACCTCCTCCCGCGTTTGCGGCTTGCCGGTCGCCACCGGCGTCGCGGACGCGGTCTCCACGCCGAGGGCGTCCGCCTGCGAGCCATCCACGCGGAACATGTTGCCGTTGACAACCACGGTGTAGGTGCCGCCGAGCGCCTGGGTGATGTAGGCGGTCTCCCCGGCCAGGAGCGTCACCTTCGTGCCCACCGGCACCACCGTGGCCTCGACGTCCCGTCGGAGAATGACTTTGTCCGGAGGATTCATCGCTTCAATCCGCAGGGGTTTCCGTCGAGACCGGCTGCGTCTGACCCTCGACGGCAGCCAGCGCAGCGTGCCATGCCAACAGCGCACACTTCACGCGGGCCGGAAACCGGTGCACGCCCGCGAACACCGCCAGCTTGCCCAAGTCTTCCGTGGCCCCGCCGCCGGTCGTCACCAGTCTGTGCACGCGGTCGAAGAGTGCCCGGACCTCGCTCTGGCGTCGCCCTTTGAGCGCCTCGGTCAACAGCGACGCCGACGCCCGGGAGATCGCGCAGCCGTCCCCCTGAAAGGCGATGTCCCGGATCACGTCGCCCTCGGTCTGGAGGAACAGCGTGAGCTGGTCGCCGCACAGCGGGTTGTGACCGCGGGCCGTGCGGTCCGCGGGGTCGATCCGCCGGAAGTTCCGCGGGCTCTTGCTGTGATCCAGAATGACCTGCTGGTACAGCTCGTTCAGTTCGTCCGACATGAGCTTGAAGCGTGCGGACCCACCTGAATCTGCGCGTCCTGTTCGAGCCGGTCCCAGAGCAGACGGTCCAGCTCCTCGCGCAGCGGGGCGCACCGCACGCGGTCGATGATCTCCCCGGCGAACGCGTGAATCAACATCCGCTGCGCCGTGTCGAGCGGCAGCCCGCGCGAGCGCAGGTAGAAGATCTGCTCGGGCGGCAACTGGCCGACGGTCGCCCCGTGCGTGCACTTGACGTCATCGGCATAGATCTCCAACTGGGGCTTGGTGTTGACGGTCGCGTCGTCCGAGAGCAGCAGGTTCTTGTTGGTCTGCTTGGCATCGGTCTTCTGCGCCCCGGGCCGGACCAGGATCCGTCCATGAAACACGCCGCGCGAACGCCCCTCGAGGATGCCATTGAAGTACTCGTGGCTGGCCGTGTGCGGCTGCGCATGCTCGACCACCATGTAGTGGTCGGCCAACTGGTCGCCGTCAGTCAGGTAAAGCCCGTTCAACACGCACTCCAATCCCTCGCCGTTCAGCGCCGTGTGAATGTTGTGCCGCGACAGCCGGCTGCCGAGGGCAAAGGAATGGAGGTTCACCTGGGAAGCCCGCCCAAGCTCGGCGTGCACGGCCGCGAAGTGATAAGCGGCCCGGGTTTCATCCTGGAACTTGAGATGATCCATCACCACCTGCTCCGCCGCCACCAGCTCGGTGACCGCGTTGGTCACGGTCGTCGCGTTCCCCCGTCCCAGGTAGTGCTCCACCACCGTGAACTGGCTGCCGGCTCCCGCCAGGATCAGGTTGCGCACGTGCTGGGCTCGCCCCTCCTCCTCGCCGCTGGCCACGAACACCAGTTGCACCGGATGCTCGATCACCTGCCCGGCCGGGACATGGATCAGGGCGCCGTCGGTGAAATAGGCATCGTTCAGCGCCGTGAACGGATTGGCCGAGCCGCGCGCGTATCGGGTGAGATGTTTCTCGAGCAGGCCGGCGTGCGTCTGAAACGCAGCCCCCAACGAGGCCACCACGCACCCCTCCGGACCCGTCCCCACCCGCGACAGTCCGGGCACGAAATGGCCATCAAGAAACACCAGGCGGTCGCCCGGCAGCCGCGCGAAGGGACGCGTGTCCAACTCCCCCGTCCGCGGGGCGCTGCGTCGGCGCCACCAGCGCCGGGGCGAAAGGCAGGCCCTGGAGCGGCGCCACGTTCGTGAACCGCCAGTCCTCGTGCGCGAGCGTGGGCAGGCCCAGCTCCGCAAACCGGGCCAGCCCCGCCTTTCGCAGCGGGAACACCCAGGCCGGCTGCAGGGGTAACGCGGCGCCCGACTCGAGCCGGGCGAAGGGCCGCACCCAGAGATCAACCTCCGTCGCCGGTTCCACCGGCCGGACTGTGGCAGGAGCAACAGCACTCATGGCACGCACTCCGTTCAGGCCGCCAGTTGCAGCTCGCGGCTGATCCAGTCATAGCCGCGGTCCTCGAGCTCGAGCGCCAGCTCCTTGCCGCCGGACCGCACGATCCGGCCCTCCATGAGCACATGCACGTAGTCGGGCACAATATGATTAAGCAGCCGCTGGTAGTGCGTGATCACGAGCTGGGCCTTGCCCGGCCCCCTCAGCTTGTTGACGCCCTCGGAAACCACTCGCAAGGCATCGATGTCCAGCCCCGAATCCGTCTCGTCCAACACGGCCAGCGTGGGATCCAGCACCGCCATCTGGAAGATTTCATTGCGCTTCTTCTCGCCGCCGGAGAAGCCGACGTTCACCGCCCGTTTGAGCAGGTCCTCGTTCAGGTCCAGCAGCTTGATCTTCTCCTTTACCAGCTTGAGAAACTCCATGGCGTCGAGCTCGGCCAGCCCCCGGTGCTTCCGCTGCTCGTTGAGCGCCGATTTCAGGAAGTAGGTGCTGTTGACGCCCGGGATCTCGACCGGGTACTGGAACGCCAGGAACAGTCCGGCCCGAGCGCGTTCCTCGGGATCCAGGTCGAGCAGGTCCTGGCCCAGGTACCGCACTTCGCCGGCGGTGATGTCGTAGCCTTCGCGGCCGGCCAGGACCGCGGCCAGGGTGCTCTTCCCGCTGCCGTTGGGCCCCATGACCGCGTGCACTTCGCCCGGGCCAATGGTGAGACTGATGCCTTTGAGGATCGCCTTGCCGGCCACGCCGGCGTGCAGGTTCTTGATGTCGAGGATGGGGGGTGTTCATGGGTAAGTCCAATCGATCGTGATCATTCCAGCGGTGCCGGTGGAGAAGTCGAAGGCGTCTCAGCCGACGCTGCCTTCGAGGCTCACGCCCAGGAGCTTCTGGGCCTCGACGGCGAACTCCATGGGCAGTTCCTTGAAGACCTCCTTGCAGAACCCGTTCACAATCATGTTGACCGCGTCCTGCTTCGAGATGCCCCGCTGGTTGCAGTAAAAAATCTGGTCCTCGCCGATCTTCGAGGTGGTCGCCTCGTGTTCGATCTGGGCGCTGGTGTTCTTGACCTCGATGTACGGGAAGGTGTGGGCCCCGCACTGCTGACCGATCAGCAGCGAATCACACTGCGAGAAGTTGCGCGCCCCGGTCGCACTCTTCCGGATCGCCACCAGCCCGCGGTAGCTGTTCTGGCCGTGACCGGCCGAGATGCCCTTCGACACGATGGTGCTCCGGGTGTTCTTCCCCACGTGAATCATCTTGGTGCCGGTATCGGCCTGCTGGTAGTGGTTGGTCAGGGCCACCGAGTAGAACTCGCCCACCGAGTCCTCTCCCAGCAAGATGCAGCTTGGGTACTTCCAGGTGATCGCGGAGCCGGTTTCGACCTGCGTCCAGGAGATCTTCGAGCGACGCCCTTTGCAGAGCCCGCGCTTGGTGACGAAGTTGTAGATGCCACCCCCGGCCGTGGGCGTCGCCCGGGTACCAGTTCTGCACGGTGCTGTACTTGATCTCGGCGTTGTCCAAGGCCACCAACTCCACCACCGCGGCGTGCAACTGGTTCTCGTCCCGCATGGGCGCGGTGCAGCCCTCGAGATAGCTCACGTACGAGCCCTCCTCGGCGATGATCAGGGTCCGCTCGAACTGGCCCGTGTTCTTGGCGTTGATCCGGAAGTACGTCGAGAGCTCCATCGGGCACCGCACACCCTTCGGCACGTAGCAAAACGAACCGTCGCTGAACACGGCCGAGTTGAGGGCCGCAAAATAGTTGTCGGTCAGCGGCACCACCGAGCCGAGGTACTTCTCGACCAGTCCGGGGTGCTTGCGAACCGCCTCGGAGAACGAGCAGAAGATCACGCCGTGCTTCTCCAGGTCCTTCTGGAACGTCGTCGCCACCGACACGCTGTCCAGCACGGCATCCACCGCCACGCCTGCCAACCGCTTCTGTTCGTCCAGCGAAATGCCCAGCTTCTCGAAGGTCCGGCGCAGCTCGGGATCGACCTCGTCCAGGCTGGCCAGTTGCGCCTTGGGCTTGGGCGCGGCGTAGTAGCTGATGGCCTGGTAGTCAATGGGCGGATAGTAGGCCTTGGGCCACTTCGGCTCGGTCATCGTCAGCCAGTGCCGGTAGGCCCGCAGCCGCCAGTCGCGCAGGAACTCAGGTTCCTGCTTCTTGGCCGAGAGGGCACGGATGACGTCCTCGTTCAGCCCCGGCGGGAAGCTGTCGGTCTCGATGTCGCTGACGAACCCGTACTTGTACTCGGTATTGACGAATTCCTCGATGGTGGAAAGGGCGGTGCTCATAGAAGGAATATCTGGGGAGAGGGGTTAACGCTTCTTGCCGGCACAGGCCGGGCACAAGGCCGTTGAAGGCGATTTCGTAGCCGCGCATCCGGAAGCCGGGCGGCAGATGCATCTCGGGGTGCCCCTCCTCGGGATCCGTCGTGATGTCGTAGGTGCCGCCGCACTCGTCGCAATAAAAGTGGTGGTGCTCGCTCATGTTCGAGCAATAGCGGGTGGCGCCGCGGTCATGGTGGACCTGCTTCACGAGCCCGCAGCGCACGAGCGTGTCCAGGCAGTTGTAGACCGTGGCCATCGAGATGTCCGGCAGGTCCTGCTTCGCGCGGATGAAGACCTCCTCGGCGCTGGGATGATCGCGTTTCTGGAGGAGCACACGGTACACCTGACGGCGCTGCGCGGTGGGGCGCAGGCCGCTGCGGGCGAGCCGCTCGTCGAGATTCGGCGGCAATGCCGGCGGGATGCCCTGCTTCTTCATGGCCGCGCAACGTAGCGCGTGCCGGACCTCTGTCAAGATCTAGAACTATTCTAATTTCAAGATGCCCGGCCGCAGGGCGGCGTTGCCTCCCCGCCCCGCCCGTGGTATCCGACCCCCATGAAGTTCATCGTGCGGTGGCTCTTCCGGCTGCTGCTCCTGCTGCTCGTCCTCACGGTGGCCGCCCTTCTCCTCAAGGACAGCGTGCTCAAGGAGCTCACCGAAACCCGTCTCCGCCAGCGCACCGGCCTCCGAAACCCAGATCGGCCGCCTCGAAGCCAACCTCCTCTCCCCACCCTCACCCTCCACAACCTCAAACTCTTCAACCACCCCGAGTTCGGCGGCACCCCGTTCCTCGAAATCCCCGATGCCACCCTCGAGTACGACCGCTTCGCCCTGGCCACCGGCCGCCTGCGCTGGCGGCTGATCCGACTTCACCTCGCCGAACTCACCGTCGTCCGTGACGCCCAGGGCCGCGCCAACCTCCCCCGTCATCCGCGCCGAAATCACCCACCGCGCCACCCACCCCGGCTTCGCCACCTGGCGCTTCGGTGGCATCGACACCCTCAACCTCACCCTCGAACGGATCCGCGCCTACCAACTCGGCAGCAAGAGCCCTCCCGCCACCTTTCACCTCGGCCTTCAAAACGAGATCCTGCGCAACCTGCGCACCCCCGCCGACGTCGAACAGGCCCTCCTTGACCTCGTCGCCCGCCTGGGCCTCGGCTCCCTCCTCCACACGCCCGCCCCTACCAACACCCCGGCAACCCGGATCCCGGCCAACGGACCTGCGCCGCGGTGACCCCCGCCCGAAGAGGCGCAGGGGGCGCACGAAAACGCGCGCCCCCCGGGCGGGATGGACCGGCTCTGACCGGCCAACGCAGACACGGCAGCTCACCGCGACCGCCTCTAACCGCGATGGGCGGCAGGCGCGATCGATAGTAGGCGCCGACGTGAGGAGGCGATGTAGCGATGCCTGAACCCGCAGCGCCTCCTCACGTCGGCGCCTGCGGAGGGTGTGAACCCTCCGGGCACCGCGAACCGCGTTACAGCTTCACGCGATAGAAGCCAGCGGCTTCCGTGGGCTGTACGGTGTGACTGGGCGGGTTGGCGCCCGCCACCGCGCTCCAAGGCCCGCTCACGCTCGGCGCGGCCTCGAGGGTGCCGGTGGACCACTCGAGCCGCAAAGCACCTTCGGTCCGGCCGATGCTCAGGCGAACCTCGGGGGAGCGGTCGAGTCGAAGCTGCGGCCGTGATTCTGGCCCACGATATAGATGGACTGCGCATCGTAGTCGCTGAGCACCCGCCGCCAGATCCCGAGGTCGTCCATCCGGAAACTGCCGGCCTCGGCGTAGGTGCCGCTGGCCTGGCCGATGTTCCAGGGATTGCCGGTGTTGAGGTCCCAGCCGGCCGCGGTGGCAATGGACATGGCGTGCACCTTGACCCCGTCCAGGAAGGTCGTGGCGTCACCGGTGCGGTCGAACACGTGCACCAGATGATGCCAGACGCCGTCGTTGAGCGTGTTCTGCACCGGATCGTAGAGGCCGATGCCGGGCCAGGGCTGGGGAGCGACCACGTCGTTCAAGCCCCAGGACCAGCCGCCCTGGTTGTAGGAGGGCGCGAGCGTCACGCCCGTGTCACCCATGGAGCTGTTGTTGTTGGCCAGAAACGGCAGGTCGCCCGGACTGCCCGTGAACTGGATCCAGAAGGCCACGGAGAAACTGGCTCCCGGCCCGAACACCAAGTCCGCCGGCGTGCCCAGCGTGACGTAGTCGGCCGTGGTCACGCCCCCTTCCACCGCCGTGCGATAGTCGAGTGCGCCACTGCCAATCTTGCCGGGGACGATCGTCGGCGCGCCCTGGGGGTGCCGTGGTTGTTGCGCCCCGAGGTGTCCTGGTAATCACCGTCAAACTTCAGATGCACCACGAGACCTTCGCTCAGGTTCAGGTACGCGGGCACCGGTTTGACCGTAAGCGTCGCCGGCGTGGTGGACACGACCGTCGTGTTCTGGGTGACGAACAGTTGGTACGTCCCCGAGTCCGACTCCTGCGCGCTGGAAAACACCAGTTGGCTGCGGTTGGCGCCGGGCAGATCCTGTCCATCCTTCTTCCACTGATAGGTGAGCGGCAGGCTGCCGGCCGCCTTGGCGCTCAGGGTGTAGGCGGTTCCGACCAGGATGGTCTGGCCTTTGGGCTGCGCGACGATCTGCACCGGCGTGGTGAAGGTCGTGCCATTGAAGCCGGCGTCGCGCAAGCGCGTGATCTCGGCTTCCGAGAGGGCGCGGTCATAGACCGTGACTTCGTCGATGGCACCCTTGAACAGCCGGCCGCTGGTGCCGTCCTGACCGAGCTGCAGGGTGCCGTCGAAGGCCGAAGGCCCGTGCGTGACGGCGTTGACCGCCGCCTGGAGACCAAAGCCCGTGCCCGAGTCCAGGTGCATCGTCGCCTGCGCGGGTTCGACCACCAACGCGACAAAGTTCCACTGGCCGTGCTCCGGGTAGAGGCCGGAATCCCAACTGTAAGTGTTGGCGGCGTCGTTCCAGTGATAACCCAACTGGTCGGTCGAACCCTTGTAGTCAATGCCTGACACGGCGGCGCCGCGCGAGAAGACCACCCCCGCGTAGTCCATCTGGGCGCCCTCGGGCTTGATCCAGGCGACGATGGTGGCCGTGGCCTTGTTGAGGTTCAGCGGCGGAATCACGACCTTGCCACCGGTGCCGTTCAACACGTAGGCCGCGTTGGTGTCGTCGAAGCCCTTCTGCGCCGCGGGCCGCGGGCCGGGTTGATTCACCGTCACGCCGGCGTTGGCGGTGCCGTCCCGCCCGCCCCAGTAGTCGTAGGCCGTGGTGCCGCTGGCTTCATCCAGCCGCCAATAGCCCACCGGGCCGGCATCCGCCGCGACGGCGGCGTACTTGGTCGGGGTAACCAGCGTCAGCGTGGCCTGGGCTTGCTGTGTGCCGTACGGATTGGAGACCACCACCGTGTACTCGCCCGCGTCGGCCGGTTGCAGGTCGGTGAGCGTGAGCGTGGCGGCGGTGGCGCCGGGAATCACGTTCTCGCCGTGCCTCCACTGGAACGTCAAGGGCTGGCTGCCCGTGGCGGCAGCCACAAAATGCACGGTGCCGTTGAGGAACCGAAGCGCCGAGGCCGGCGTCTGGGTCAGTGTCGGTGGCGAGGACACCACCTCGAGGTGATTGACGGCACTCGTGAGGGTCTGGCCGCCGGTGGTGGCCACGACGTCGTACGCCCCGCTGTCGCCCATCGTCACGTTCGACAAGACCAGCGTGCCTTCGGTCGCACCGGACAACGCCGTGCCGTCCTTGCGCCACTGGTACGTGATCGGGGCAGGGCCAGCCACACTGGTTTGAAAGGTCACCGTTGAGCCTTCGAACACGGGATCCGCCGTGCGGGTGAGCGAGAGGATCGCGGGCAAGGCCGCCTCGTACAATGATCTGACCTCGGAGAACGACAGGGTCCGGTCGAACAGGGCGAACTCGTCGAGGGCGCCACGAAAGTACCGGGTGGCCTGGTAGTTGTCCCAGCCGATGTCGAGACTCGTCCCGCTGAAGTTGTGGGGGAAGTGATCGAGGGTGTTGGTCGCCGCCTGCAGGCCCGCAGCCGTGCCCATGTACATCACCGCTTCGGTGGGCGCCACGGTCACTGCGAAGAAGGTCCACGTCTGATCGGGGGCACAAAGTTGGGATTGAAATTGTACGCGCTGCCCTGGTCTTCCCAGTTGTAGCTCAAGGCCAGGCCGTTATCCTGGAATCCCAGACCCGTGGCCTTCACTTCCGGCGCAGTGACCTTGCGGTGGTGCATGATCCCCGCACGGGCCGGTTGCGTCCCGTCCCGCTTGATCCAGCAGACCATGGTCACCGTGTCCGTCTCGAGATTGAGGCCCGGCACCCTTACCGAGCCGCTCGTGCCGTTGAACCCGGCGGCCAGGTTGGTCGTCTCGAAGCCCGCGGCGGCCGGCATCTGCAGTCCCGGCACTCCCGGGGTCGTCCCCGCAAGATAGGTTCCGTCGGCCGCCGCCCCCAGACTGCCGCTGTTCTTGGCCACCGGAAGCTGGAGCGTCGCCTCATCGAGCCGCAAATAGAGCGCGGGGTTCTTGGCGAGCACCAGTTCCGGATACGGCTGCGCGCGGTTCGGGTTCCGCCCGTTGTTGTAGTGGGCGAGGATGTCCGCCGCCGCAAGGGCGCTGGGATAGAGCGCGAACTCGTCGAGTTGGCCGTTGTAGTCCCAGCCGGTGTAGCCGCGATCCCCCAAGATCAGCGGAGCAGCAAAGTTGGGCAGCATCGGGAACGCCGGCGTATCTGTCGCTGCCTCGACGCCGTTGACGTAGAGGCTGACGGTCGCCCCGCGGTAAACCGCCACCACATGCTGCCACTCACCCGCCACCACCGTGCCGGCCGCGGTCAACGTCGTCCCGTAGAACGTCGCGCCGTCGGAGTGGTCGTAGCCCAGCAGGATCTGCCAGTCCATGCCGTTGTGCCGGACGCACCAGCCGCTCCGGTCATCGCCGTTGGCCGGGTTCTGCCCGTTGATCATCGAGGTGGCGACAGCGTGATTGCCGCCGTCGTTGTTGGCTGGTTTGGCCCAGAACTCGATCGTGAACGGCCCGTTCGGGTTGTACACCGCGGAGAACGGCACGACGATCTGTTGGCCGATGGCGCCATCGATCGAAACGCTCGTCGAACTGTCGCCCGCCAGCGCTCCCGGCAAGCCACGCGACCCGGCCATCGCCTGGTACTGGCCGTCGAAGGCCTCGCCCAAGGTGCCCAGGTTCACCGCCGGCACCTCGGCGGGCACCGGGTTGGTCGTGTTCAACCGGTAATAGGCCACCGGGTTCAGCCCGGCCACCGTCGCGGCATAGTCCGCCCGCACCACGCCCGGGCAAAGCCCGGCACTGGCGAGCAGTCCCACCGCCCACCGCGACGAAAGAACATTCGTTTTCATCATTGGTTTAGATTGCGATTTAGAGAACACACTGCGCCGCCACCTTAGGAACGTCTTCCCGTGAGGGCAACGCTCAATCGCCTCCCCACCTTGCGGCTCGCGACCGCGCACCTTAGCCTCCGCTGCAATGCAGGCCGACGCGCCCCTCAACCTCTCCGTCGCCCTCGGCAAACTCACCTTGCCGAACCCCGTCACCGTCGCCTCCGGCACCTTCGGCTACGGCGTCGAGTACGCCCGTCTCCTCGACCTCAATCAACTGGGCGCCGTCGTGGTCAAAGGCATCCGGCTCGGCCCGGTCCGCGGCAACCCCACCCCCCGCACCGCCGAGGTCACCAGCGGCCTCCTCAACGCCATCGGGCTCCAGGGCCCGGGCGTCGAGGGTTTCCTCCAGAAGTACTGGCCCTTCCTCCCGCACCCTCAAGGTCCCCGTCATCCTGAACATCTGGGGCACCACCGTCGAGGAGTACGCCGAAGTGGCCCGGCGCTTCGACGCCATCGAGGGGATCGGCGCGCTCGAACTCAACGTCTCCTGCCCCAACATCAAGGAAGGCGGTGCCCAGTTCGGCACCGACGTGCAATTGCTCGCCCAGGTGGTCGCCGCCTGCCGGCGTGCCACGTCCCTGCCCCTCATCACCAAACTCAGTCCCAACGTCGTCAGCATCGCCCCGTACGCACGCGCCGCCGCGGAAGCCGGCAGCGACGCTCTGGCCATCATGAACAGCTACCCGGCCATGGCCATTGACATCCAGACCCGCAAGCCGCGCCTGGCCAACGTCACGGGCGGGCTCACCGGCCCCTGCATCAAACCCATCGCCATCAAGCTCGTCTGGGAAGCCGCCGCCGCCGTCAAGATCCCTATCATCGGCATGGGCGGCATCCAGAACGCGGCGGATGCCATCGAATTCCTCATGGCTGGTGCCAGCGCCGTGGCGGTGGGCACCGCCACCTTCTACGAACCCCAGACCGCCTTTCAGGTCCTGGCCGGCGTGAAGGACTTCCTGCGCCGCCAAGGCCTCCGCGACGTGCGCGAACTCGTGGGCGCGGTCCTCGCTCAACCCGCCCGCGACTGACCCTCGCACGCGAAGGGGTCAGTCCCACAGATCAACACTTCTGCCCGCTGGGGCCATGACGGTCGGTTGAGTTCTCCCCCGACCTGTCGCTTCCCTTGCCGAGCCAGGTTTGCCGGTCCCACGCAGGCTCCGCCCCATCGCCCCCCGGTCCCGAGGCGTACGACGTACGACCGTACGACCGGGTGTCGCACAATTTCGTTGCTGTGCCGCCGGCTCAGGATCAGAATTCCTTCCCGTCAACCATCTCACCCGTCCATTACTCATGAAGATCTACCCGCTCAGCCGCCGTTCCTTCCTCGGCACCACCCTGGCCGGCACCGCTCTCTGCGCCTCGCGCATGTTCGCTCCCCGGGCGTTTGCGGCCGAAATGAAGGAGTTGCCCAAGCTCCCGCCCACAAAGATCTATCAGATCTACGCCGGTCGCACCGGCGACATGTACCTGGCCCGGCCCACCGAGGAACTGGCCCGCTTCCAGCAGTACTTCAAAGACCTCGAGCAGAAGCACGGCGACATCCGCTTCGTCGGTGGTGACCTGATTCCACCCGCGAACGTCGATGAACTGGCCAACAAGGTCCGCGACGCCGATGCCCTGCTCCTCATCCACCTCTCGGCGCATGGCGGGGACGCCCCGGTTCTCGGCAAGCTCATCGACGTCGGGCTCCCCACCGTGCTCTTCTCCCAGCCCTTCAGCGGCCACGGGTGGATGTACTTCCCGGAATGGCGCAAGCAGGGCAAGAAGGTCGTCCTCCTGCCGAGCAGCGATTGGGCCGAGTTGGACCGCGCCGTGGGACTGCTCCGCGTGCCGGCCAGCCTCAAGCGCACGCGCGTCATCGCGTGGGGTCCCCCCTGGGCACCGAAGCCGCCTGCTCCGCCGCGGCCATCAAACAACGCCTCGGCCCCGAGCTGATCTCCGTCCCGAATGAGCGGGTGCAGGCCCTGATGAAGGCCGTCCCCCTCGCCGAGGCGGAGGCCGAGGCCGAGCAGTACTGGATCCGGCCCGCCCGCGCCATCGTCGAGCCCACCCGCCCGGAGATCATCGAGTCGGCGCGACTCTTTCTCGCGCTGAAGGAACTGATGGTCCAGGAACAAGCCCAGGCGGTGACCAGTTCGCACTGCATGGGCAACCCGCGCGGCTGCCTGGCCTTCAGCAAGCTCAACGACTTGGGCTACGTCGGGGCCTGCGAGGGCGACATGGACTCAACGCTGACGATGCTCATGTTCGCCTATGCCTTCCGGCGCCCGGGCTTCATCACCGACCCCGTGATCGACAAGGCCAAGAACGCGATGGTCCACTTCCACTGCACGTCGGCCACCTGCATGGACGGCCCTGGTAGCGCCCGCCTGCCGTTCAAGATCCGCACCCAAACCGACAGCAAGGGCGGCGTGGCCCTCGAGGTGGAGAATCGGGTCGGCCAACCCGTCACCTGCGCCAAGCTCGTCAATCTCGACACCCTGCTGGTGACGCCCGGCAAGATCCTCGAGACCAGCACCAGCCCGATGGCCTGCCGCACCCAGTTCGCCCAGAGCGTGCCCGACGCCCGGCGTCTCTTCCTCAACTGGGGCGAGAACGTCATCCAGGGAGGCGTCATGACCCTCCTGCACCGCGTGGTTTTCTACGGCGACTACATGGAAGACGCCCGGGACCTGGGCGATCTCATGGGCTTCAAGGTCATCGAGGAAGGCGGCCGGGCCTGAGCCGGCTTGCGCCCGCGCCGCTTGGGCAGTGGTCAGAAGTGCCCGGGGCGCCAGCCAGCGACTGCACCACACCTCGAACCGCGAGCACCGCCTTCTTCCACGTCAGGAACCAGCGAGCCTGTCCACGCTGCCGAGATCCCCGGCGACCGCCGGCGGCGGGGCCCGCAACCCCGCCGCCCGCCACCACACATCCTCCACCAGTTGCAGGAAGACCTGCCGGGGCACGGCCCGTCTTCCACCGGAATCCGGGCGATGGCGGTGTTCGGCCGGCCGCCACTCTGAAAGGCCGCGGGCAATCCCGCCGATCGCAAGTCCACGCCGCGCGGACTTCGGATCCGGACACCGAGACAACGCCGCTGCTGGGTGTCCGTGACCATCTGCCCCACGAGGATGGGTCGGGCGGTCAGGTCTCCCCGCTCCGTCAGCGGTTCCGAGATCCAGTGGTAGAAGTCCAGCTCGTTCCGGTCATCCCCTGCCACGGGCGTGGGCGAAGCCACTTCGTCCTCGGTGAAGAAGTGGGCGGCATACGGCCGTCCCCGGTTCTCCCACTCGATCTTGCCCACCAACACCTGGACCCGCTCGTGGAGCGTGCGATAAGCCGCGAGGAACTGCTCCCAGGCCTCGTGGGTCTCGAGTTGATCGGGCCGCTCGACGCTCACCAAGGCCTGGATGGCCGTGCGGTAACCACGCACGCGGGTCACCAGCCGGATCGCACGCGCCGCCTCGACTGTCCGGTCCGGATGATAGCGGCTGTAGAACAGCAGCCACTCGCTGCGGCCCTTGCCCGGCACATCCAGACAACAGCCCACCGCCGCCTGCCACCCGATCTGCTCGAGCAGACGCTCGTCCTCCACCAGCACGGTCGCCACCTCACGCAACACGAGCGCCGTCGGGAAATCCTCCGCCGGCACGGGCGCGCACAGCGTCTGTGGCGAGATGTACAGCACCTCCCCCCAGCGCCGCCGGCGGAGAGCCGTCGGGGCCGCGAACTTCTTCCGGCAGGGGATGATTGTTCACGAAAGTGACCCGGCATCGCGCGGCCACGTCCGCCAGGTGACGCCGCCCCGGTTCGCCGGCCGGGTAGGCCCGGTCCAGCGCAAACACGTGCCGGATCGGGTGCCCCGCGGTCTCTGCCTGCCTCACGAGTTCCGACACCACCGGCGAGCGGAAGGACTCGTTGAGATGGATCACCCGCTCTTGCGCCCCCGGATTGAGATGGGCGATGAGCCCGTGGAGGATGGCCGCCGAGGCCACGCCATCCTCGTCGTTGTCGGACAGCACGAGCACCCGCTCCGAGGTCTGCACGGCGCGCAGGCGTTCCCCGAGTTGCCACGCCAGGGCTTCCAACTGCTCGCGATACCGGGCCAGTTCATGCATACGCTGGAGCGCCACCATGTCCGAAGCCGTCGCCAGGTCCACGTCGTGAGCCCGTGCCACCGCGGCGGTGTGCGCATAGCTCTGGGTCAACTGGGCGTACAGGTTTTCGGCCTCGATCGCCCGGTCCCACACCTGGCCCGTGCTGTTCTGCAACATCTCGGAAAGCGACACCAGCAGCCCGCCGGAACTGCCGAGGTTGTCGGGAATCACAGGGATCCCCCGCTCCTTCAACACCTGCTTGGCATCGCCGGACACGGCCGCCCCCGTCAACTCGCAGATGACCCGCACCTGGAGGGTCCGGGCGTGTTCGCCGCGAATCGAGGCCGGGATCGCGGTCAACACCAGCACGTCGGCCTCCGCCTGCTTCAAACGTTCCGGGTCTGGATCATAGGCCATCCCCGCCCGGGCGTCCGGCGTCAGCATCCGGGCCATCGGACTGGACAGGAAGGTGTCAAACCGGTGCCCGGCGTTCTTGTGGGCGATCACCGCGGCGAGCTCCTGGCGTGTGAACCCGCCTGGACGCAACACCGCCCCCGGCTGTCGCTCACCGCCACGATGGTCGCGCCCTGCTGCACCATGAGATGGGCCACGTTCTTGCCCGCATTGCCCAATCCTTCGATGGCCACCGTCAATCCCGCCAGCGGCCGGGGCCTTCCTGTGCTCTGCTTGAGATGGATCTCGAGCGCCATCACTGCCCCCTGGGCCATCGCTTCCGGCCGCAGCTCCGAGCCGCACACCTCGACCGGCTTGCGCGTCACGACCCCCAGCTTCGGCGTCGCACATTCATAGCTGAGCGGCAGCGTGAAGAACTGCAGGCGGTCGACCGTCGGCACCACCTCGCCCGTGCCGGTGATGGCGCGGATGGCTCGTTCGAGCACCTCGACCCGCGCCCGCCGGATCAACGCCGGCAGGTCGTCCAGGGGTCGGTCGCGTGCCTCGCAGAGCACGTTCACGATGCTCCAAAACGCCTCCTGCACGCCCTCCCGCCCCAGGTTGGTTCCCGGCATCAAGGCGGCCAACGTCTGCTGCTCCGGCCACGAGAGGAGGAGATCGGGCGCAAACCAACCCACCGGCAGCGCCTGGCCCGGCGGCAGCAGCCGTGCCAGCGCGCGCTCGAGCAGGATCCACTGGTTGTCCAGCAGCGTCCGCAGATACAGCTCGAGCACCCGCGGCTCCCGCACTCGTCCAGACACCGTGTGGACAAGGCCACCGAGAGCGCGCGCAGGATCGGTTCGCGATGGTGATACAACCGGTCCTCCTGCCGCTGCACTTCGCCTCTCCCGAAGAACAGGTCCATCAACGCCTCGTACTGCGCCGGCGGCGGCGAACCGACCAACGGCAGGGCTTCGAGCAACCGCCGCAACTGCTCGCGTGAAGCCGGCAGCAACAGCGCATGTTCCATCTGCATCTTCGCCGCCGCCCGCGCCAGAGCACAGGCCGTCGGGGCGTAGTCGCGACGCCCCCGCAACTCGCGCAACCGCGCCGTCATGTCCTCGTCCCCGATGATGATCGCCGGGTCGGCGTCCAGGAGGGACCGCAGATGTCCCTCGAGCACGTTGCTGGGCAACTGGAGGCCGAGCCTCGACGTCAGCGTGCTGTTCGTTTCCGCCGCGTGGACGATCCGGTCGTAGGCGATCCGGCCGGCCCGCGTCAGCAGGGCGCCCGCGTCGTTCAGGATCCGCTCGATCACCTCCTTGTCTTCCCGCCAAGGCTCCTCGCCACCGCGCAAGACCGGCTTGAGCTGATAACCCCCGCTGGTTTCGTCGAACTCCCGCGCGGCGCACAAGACCAGTCCTTCGCTGCCTCCGAACGGCGCGCCCGTCGCCTGGCTCTTCAGGCTCATGCTCAGGCTCTCGCCGGTCATGAGCTCGCGCATCGCCTGCTTCACCCGCTCTTCCGCCTCGGCGGCGCAGGCCCAGCGCGCCACGCCCGGAGGGGGACGGACCTCGATGACTCCCGGCGCCGCTTGCTGAAAGTGATTGCCCTTGCCGAGCAGATCCTCGGGGAACACCAGCTTCAGCGCCCCTTTGCCCACGCGCCCCTGGATCAGGTGGTGGGTTTCGACCAGGAGAAAACCGTCCTTGCGGCCGCCGCTGCCGGGCGTTTCGCCCTCGAAGACGCTGTGACGAACGAAGATCCGCTCGAGGTCCTTCCGGCTCAGCCCGAGATGACCGGCGGCGACGCGGATGCGCTCGGCGATGAGGCGGAGGAGTTCGTCATGGGGGGTGAGATCACCTGCGACCGAACGGAAAGCGAGTCCGCCGTCCCACGTGATCCCGGGAGCCCGCTCTGTCACTGGCAGCAGCGCCTTCCCGGTTACCGCCTGATCAAGCCGTTGCATGCGCCGCAAAGTAGCCGTCCACCGCGGCCGCGTAAACGTCCAGCGCTCCACCATTGGGGTCGTGTCTTAACATTTAACATTCGCCCGAAGTTACAACCGCCCGTAGGCGCCTACAGGCTTGCGCGGAGAGAGCGGAATACTCGGACTAGCCGAGCGACCGCAGTTCGTATCCCGCGCGGCGGGGGCGGGAGAGCAAGCGGTTGGCCTCCGCATCGCGCGCGAAGGTCTCGGCCCGGGGATCCCACACCCACCGCCGGATTGCTGGTGTAGTCCCCGCGCAGGATCTCGATCCGCGCGCGGTAGCAGTCGGCCACGGCCACCAGGTCCGCCCCCGGCAAGGCCTCCTACAGCAGGATTCAGCGGGCCCGGCCGCCCAGGCCGATGAAGCCCACCCGCAGGCGGTCATTGGCCCCGGGTTGTCCGGGCAGCAGCAAAGACGTGGCGCCCGACCAGGCTGGGCAACGCGAGCAGCGGCGCGGCGCTGGCAGAACAGCGCAGGAACGATCGCCGGCTGAGCGTGGTCCAGGAGCGGGGGCTCATGAGGTCAGGGCTTCGCGGTCGCGGGAGGCGTAGGACGGGCGGGCGCGGACGTTGGTGCGGCCGCGTCGTACGTCTTGATGCGAAGGTTGCGGAACTGGACCTTCATGGGCGGGCCGGGGTGCATTTGGAGGGCGATCACCCCGGAACGCGCGGCCACACCGGTCTGGTGATCGACGGCCCGGCACATGACCACGTCGTTGATGGCGAGCGTGATCTCCGGCCCGCACGCCGTGATGCGGTAGGTGTTCCACTCGTGCTTGCGGACGTGGCTGAGGAGTTGCTTGGGATCGCCCAGCGAGGTGACGTGCTTGGTGCCGTCGGGGTCGATCACCGTATGTTCGCCGCGCATGGACACCCCGCCGCGGGTGTGCTCGAAGAGACAGCCGGTCCACTGCTCGCCGTCCTCGATGTCAGCCTGGTAACCCGAGGTGTCCCAGTCGGGCAACTCGCGGCTGCGGAATTGGATGCCCGAATTACCGCCGAGCAGCCGGAACTCGAGGCGCAGGTCGAAGTCGCCGGGCAATCCCCGCGCCACATCAGGTAATGCGCCGCGTTGCAGGGCTTCGCGGGAGTGCTCTCGGAGGTGATGGCCCCGTCCTCGACGTACCACCAGCCCGGCTTACCCTCCCAGCCGGTGAGATCCCGGCCGTTGAACATGGCGGTAAACCCCTCCTCCACGGTCGCGCCGCGAACGGAGAGAACCAGCGCAAACAACATCGCCGGGAGGAGAAGGCCTTGCGGACGAACACGGGCAGAGGATTGCATGGCGCTATCTCTCCGCGCTCGGGCGGCCGCTGACAACATAAAACTGCGCACACAAGACTGCGACGCCGCCCTTCCCGCGGACGGAGGCACGCCACGTCAAGGTTCGTAGGCGCGTCTGCACGGTGCCGTCTTCCTCCATCCCAGGCAAACGTCGGCGTCCCTCGCAAACCGATGGATGACGCCGACACGGACTCTCGGATGGAGCTCCGCCAGATCAGCCATCCACCACCCCGACAAATCCCCTAGGTTCGAAATCGGTGGAGAAAGCCATCGTCTTGTGCTCTCCGCAGATTACGAACGCCGGGGATGGGGATGGGATATCTTCGGCCTGGCCAGTAGCTGGCTCCGGTACGTCACCCGCCCGGATGAACTCGTCGGTTGCCGGTTACCAGCCGAAAGCGGGGGACGCAGCCGGCGCCGGCTGACGTCCAGATCGAAGGGCTCCAGGCGATCTCCCCATGACCGTTCAGGAAAGGAGCGCCGGCATCCGGCGACCAGGTAAAACCGCGGAACGATCGAACCGTGAGATCAACGTCAGGAGAATCGGTGACCGTCCTCTCGAACTCCACGGCATTATCCCGGTCCAGATCCAGCACCTTGCTCGTGATCTGCAGGCTTGGACCCACCTTCTTGAACTCCAATACCAGGCGGACACGCTCGTTCTTGGTCACGATCTGCTCGTAAAAGAACGGGGCGTTGGCCCCGCAATCCACCCACCGAAACTTGCTGAGCCAGATCTCATCCCGGTCCTTCACCAGGGAATAGCCGCCGACACCCAGTTCGACATAGGTAAGCAGCGCCTGAACATCGTTCGGTTCCAATTCCAGAAGATCCACGCGCAACTCGAATACCTCGCCGTCCCTGAGCGCGACGGGCTGGGACCATCTAAAGGAACTGAGGTTCCACGTAACGCAGTCGATTTTCGCCGGAATGTTCCCGGTCGCCACGAGGTGCCCGCCCGATTCAATGAATGTCACTCCCCGCAGTACCGACTGAGTCCAATCGGGCACACCATCGTCGAAATCGGAAACCATGGCACCGACCACGGGGGGCTGCCAAGCGCGGCGACGGTGAGCGTTAGTGCGAAGGTGAGCCTGCGTGTTCTACCAGTGAGATGCGTTGATTTCATAACGTTGCGGTTCGCTGTTCGTTCTCTGGTTTTGTGACGGATTCTTGCGAACTCTTGGTTCACTCCTCCACCTTCACGCGGAAGCAGCCATGGTCGCCGTTCGGCGAGAGCCGAAAAGGACTGGCAGCAGGTAGATCGGCCCAGGGACCATTCAACGACGGCGCGAACTGGAGCGCGCCAAGGTCCCAGTGGATTTCATTGCCGTGCGGTGACCGCAAGCAGCGTGGTCTGGTGACAAGATCACGGACGTCCCACTCCCTCACGAAATCGTGGTAACGAGCGGAAAGACTAAGGCCGTCGCGGCCGTAGGTGACACCATGCACACCTCGAGGGCCTTCAAAGGTCCAGCCGCCAAGAAAATGCCGCAGGTGAACTCCCGCCTCGATATCGAACACATCCAGCCCTCCGGTTCCATTGATTGTCACGGTCCCAATGGCAACACGCCTGCCGTTCGGGGCGGCTGCGATGTTGGCAAAGGTCGCGTAGTTCGCCATTCCGTCAGGCCGATCAGGCAACGGCATGGCCCTGAGCATTGATGCCGTTGCGACATCCCACACGGTGACCGCAACGCTGCCCAGACAACAGCCCACGATTGGCGCCATGACGAGCACCGCGGTCGCCCCGTCGCCGATGAGAGTCGCCGCCAAGACAACACTACTATCTTCTGTGAAACGTGCTGCAATTGGGTTCCCGGTCATGGCACTCCACACTGTCGCTGTCGCGAAACCACTGGGTGCTGCCAGCACCTCAATTCCCTGTTGCGGGATTTCCCCAGCAAGTCAAAACGCCTCAACTCCTGTCCGGTCGCCAAATCGTAGAGGGCGATGACACATCCGTGGTCAAGGGCCAACCAGACTCGGTCCGCACGGGTGTCGGGTGCCACCCTCCACAACGACGACTGTGTTAGTTCGATAGACTGCATGGGAGCGGCCCAGTCCTCCGAATAGAAATGGACTACGACGTTGCTCTGCGACGACTCATCGCCTGTAATCATCAATGCCTACGGCTCGGCAGTCCACTCTCCGTTGGCGAACTCCGCCAGCAGCGACTGGCCGTCCGGCGTGAATGTGCCGGAACGAGCGCGAGGCAGTTCTTGGACTTTCCTTCCTGTGAAGGCATCGACGACCGCTGTGGATTCCGGTTGATGGACGAAGACTTCCGTTCCCCGAGGAGAGAGCGCCACCATGGGAAACGGATTACGAGCAGCCGCGAGGTCTTGCAGTTGGAATTCACGGACTAGGGCTCCTGTGTCGGAGTTCCAGAACCCGGCCGCCAGTTCGTCCCCAGTGAGAACCTCAGTTCCGTCCAAGGAAAACGCCACGGCGACGTTGTGTTGGAACGGATTGAGGATGGAATGGCGCTCCAATCTCCATACGATCTCACCGCTGGCGAGATCCCCAAGCACAACGCTCATCATGAGGTTGCCCCCGGGAACGTGCGGCTCATCAAAAGCCGCGGCTGCCAGGCAACGGTGGCCATCGGGAGCAAAGGTAACCACAGGAACGGATCGAGCAGGGCGACCTGGGCTGTGGCTAGGCACGTGGGCCACTTCAGTCTGACCGGTGTAGATGTCGCGTAACAGAGGAGCGGTGTAGGCGCTGTGGGAATTCGCGGCGTGGACCCCAACCAAGAAGTGGTCTGTCACCGGAGAAACAGCCAAGGAAGACACCCTCTCACCCGACTGCGAGAACTCGAAGCTGCGCCGTGGAGTCGAAACGACGTCGGCGGCCACCCACACGGGTAGGAAGCATAGACACATGAGCAGTATGGCCAGCGAATGTTTCAGCACTTCCAGTGCGCGGTTTGCACGGCGGGTTGTTTCCATACGCGATGGTTTTGGGGACGCAGGGTTGAAATGAACTTTAGTCATCGAGAACGTAGTTCGTGTGTCCGAGTGAGCGCCAATTCGAGTCGGACAGTCTCGTGCCAGTGTTGGGAAAGGGAATTGGGGTGTTCCGCGAGGATGCGTTGGTGGAGTTCGCCAGCTTTCGCCAGGTACTGTTGCGCATCGGCGGCGTCTCCCCTTCGGACGAGCAGGGCGGCGGACGAGGCGAAGGCGACGCCGGCGCAGTTGAGGTTGAAGGCGGTTCGGGCTTTGGCGAGGGCGGAAAGCGCTTCCTGAGTGTTCCCGCTGTGGGCTTCGGCGATTCCGAGATCTAGCCATATCCAGTCGTCCTGGGGGCGGGACGTGCCCGAGTCGTTAAGCCGTGCTGCGGCCCGCCGCAGGATTCGCCGGGCCTTTTCCACCAGCGCGGGAGACAGTGCCTCGGGCAGGATCAGGGCGACCGATGCGTACTCAGCCTGCGTTTCGTCCGCGTGCTGGAGGAGTTCCTGGCAGAGGGCGCGGTAACGGTCGTGTTCGCCGGTCAACGCGAACGTGGTGGCAACCTTCAACGGAACTTCGGTGATGAAGGTGCCGTGGGGATCCCAGTTGATGGGACCGGTATCCATCGCCTGGAGGTAGGCGGTTCGTGCCTCGGTCCAGTTCCGGTGGCGGCCATGGTTTTCGGCTTCGTTGAGGAGGTCGCCGGTGGGGGCCCAGAACTGACGCGCGGCGGCCAGCCATGCGGCATCGACACGGTCGGAATGAACACGGCCGTGGATGGCGATCTCCGCTTCTTCGCGAAGCATCAGGCAGGCGGCGTAATCCGCCCAACCGAGGTCGTATCCGAAATCCCGCTGGCCGGTATGGGCGAGCAGGCCGGGTCGAAGCGCGATCTGAAGTCTGACGTTCGCCGTTTCCAGCGCGACAGAGGGTTTCGAGGGCCGGTCGGGCGGATTCGGACGCAGAATCGCCGGCGGCCAGCACCAAGCTCCACCGCGTGGTGACAAACGCGGCGCCGTCCTGGGTGTTATGCCCGGACTGGTTTCGGCCGGCGGACATGTGCGGGAATCTACTCGAGTCCCACCGGCCAGGCGAGCTTTGGTTGCTTCTCGCGGCGCAAGACCGGGAATCAAGGGACTTGCAGGACAAGTGGACGAGCGCTCAATCGTCCGACGCCACCTCCCGAGAAACGAAAGCGCCGGCTGCCTGTTTCACCAGGTCGCCGGCGCCGAGGGAACCACAGCCGGGAGCTCACCGGCCGCTTCCCGTCACTGGCCTACTCGTCCTTCGAGTGCTTTTTCTGTTCGCGCAGTTGTTCCCGGGCTGCATCGATCAAATCCCGGCGATCCGGCTGCTCACGGATCAGTTGCTCGAGCCGTTCGCGCAGTTGCTCCCGGAGCTGCTCCCGTTTCTCTTTCTGCTCCAACAGCATCTGCCGAAGCTGATCCCGGAGTTGCTCCCGCAGTTGCGCGCGCTTCTCGACCGCCGCCCCTGGGCTTCGCGGGCCAGTTGCTTCAGCTCCTGAACGCGCGCCTTCTGTTCGGCCTGGAACCGGTCGATCAGATCCTTGATCTCGGTCGGCAGCGCGGGCTTGTCCGGCTTGACCGGTCCCACGGTGGGATTACCGGGCGTCTGAGGCCCTCCGTTGCCGTTATTGCCCGGGTCGCCACCGTTGCCATTTCCGCCGTCCGCAGCCCATCCAGACGCGCCCGCCCATCCAAGGGCCAGCAGCACCGCGGTACCGAGGGATTTCAGAATCTTCATAACGCCTCTCATCGCCAAGTGTTTGATCACGGTCTCCACTCACATCACGAACCGCTCAAAACACCCATGGTCTACCGCAATCTCCGTGCCAGGAAGTCCGCGACTCAGCACATGGCGCGAGTTGTTGTTGCACAATGATTTATAAAGTGTCTCACCCTCACCAACCCGACCACCGCTCCGTCCGGCTTGGGGAGAATCCCCCAGTGCCTGCGCACCCCGGACCAACCCCTGCGCCTTACTCACTCGCCTTGGTCCCTCCCGCCCGACCCGAGAGTCTGTACCGCACGACATCCCGGCTCACTCCCAGCAACCGTGCCGCCGCCGACACGTTGCCCTGCGCTTGTTCAACCGCATGCTGCACCAACCGGTCGATGGCCTGCTCGAGGGAGAAACCCCGCTCGGGGAACCGATAGCCCGCATTGAACCACTCCCCATCGCCACCCTCCCGGCACCCCCCGGCGCACCCCCGCTCAGCCGTTGCAGGTGCCGGAACTCCAAGGGCCCGTCCTCGAATACCACCGCCCGCTCGATTTCATGCGCGAGTTCGCGGACGTTCCCCGGCCACAACCAACCCTCCAACCGGCACCGTCCCTCCTCCGTGATCGGCCGCAGCGCCAGACGCTGGCGCCGGCAGATCCGCTTCAGCAGCGTCTCCGCCAGGGGTCCGATGTCCGCAACGCGTTCGCGCAGGGGTGGAATCCGCAGCCGGAACAGGTCCAGCCGATGGTACAGGTCCTCCCGAAACTGTCCGGCGGCGACCAGTTCCTTCAAATCCCGGTTGGACGCCGCCACCAACCGCACGTCCACGCCGACCGTCTTGTTCGCTCCCACCCGCCGGATCCGACCGTCCTCGATCACCGTCAACACCTTGGACTGCAGCGGCAAGGAGAGGCTGGCCAGCTCATCGAGAAACAGCGTCCCCCCATCCGCCGCCTCGAACAGCCCGATCCGCGCCGACCGCGCATCCGTGAACGCCCCACGCTCATGCCCGAACAACTCCGACTCCGCCAGCGTGTCCGGCAGCGCCGGGCAATTCACCTCCACGCAGGGCTTATCCCCGCGCGGGCCATGCTGATGCAGCCAGCGGGCGATGGTGGTCTTGCCCGAACCTGTCTCCCCCAGGATCAAGACCGGCGCCAGCCGCCCCTGCATCCGCCGATCCGCCGCCAGAATCCGATCCAACTGCGCCCGCAGCTCCGCCAGACCCGTGCCAAAGAAGAACTCCGCCTCCGGCAACGTGTCGTCCTCGCGCCGATGCTGCTCGAGCCGGCGCGCGCTGCGATCCCTCCGGACGGCGTTGAACACCAGCAGCAACTCGGCCGGCTCAAAGGGCTTGGTCAGGTAGTTCAGCGCCCCCAGTTTCATCGCCTCCACCGCCCCGCCCACCCCTCCCTCGGCCGTCATGACCACGACGCCCGTGTTCGGGGAGAACGCCCCTTCACGCAACAGATCCGTCCCCACGCCGTCGGGCAAATTCACATCCACCAGCGCAAAGTCGCACGGCATCGACGCGAGCATCTGCCGGGCCGTGGCCATATCCGCCACCGCCGTCACCTCCGCGCCCTGACGCTCGAGATAAGCCGCGAGTTGACGGCGCAACAGGGGCTCGTCTTCCACCAGCAACACGCTCGATCCGGTCAATGATGACGCTGACATGGTCTGTTCCGCACACTGGGCGGCGGCACCCTGACAGAAGTCCACCGCGCTTCCAAGCCTGCAGAGGAGTCCGTGGGGTGGAACCGGTGGTGGTGGACAGCCACGACTACTCGAGCGTGTTTCAATCCGCGCCCCGGCCCGAGGACCGGGCCGACTGCAGCCTCAGTTGTGATTTGAGCCGCCGAAACTCTGTGAACTCCCGGCGCGGGCAGTAGAGGAAGTCGTTGCGCAGGGAGAGCGGGAGCGGGTCCGGCGACCCCGGGGTCCGGCCGCCTGGACGTCACGTGCTCTTCCGCGGGTACCGTCATTCAATCCCCCGCCGCCTCGATCACCTGCCTGGCGATCTTGGGGTGCAGCATCCTGCCCGGGTGAAACGGCAGCACGACCCGGTCCTGACCGCGCCGGTAGATGCGGTGGCTGCCCTTGGAGCGGAGGTGGGTGAAACCTGCAGCCAACAGCCGACGTTCCGCCTCCGGGGCGGTCAGCCGGGGACAACTTAGGCATGGGTGATCTCCAGCGAGGTTGAGAGGATCGTTCGGGAACCCGCCGTCAGAGTCTCCAGTTCCTCCGGTGAGAGTGTCTCCACGTACAAGTCGGCGGCCTCGCGCAGGTTGGCCAGGGCCTCCTCGATCGTGTCTCCCTGGGTCTGGCAGCCCTTGAGCTCGGGGCAGTACGCGTAATACCCGTCCTGATCTCCCTCGATAATAGCTGTGAACTTGAGCGTGTTCATGGGGCGAATGACTTGCCGGGTTCCGTGGCAGGGCCGTAGGAGATGGCGTCACCCGGCGCGGACCATCCGGTCGCTGTCCCGTGCGGTTCGTTTGCCACCAGGACCGAAAGCCGTGTCTTTTCGGAGGGCATAATCATCACGGTCACGGCCGGAGGTTAGCCAGGCGCGCTGAACCCAGCAAGCCGTGGCCGGCCGTGCCCGTGACGATTCGAGAGGTTCAACCGCGGACCCCTCCCAACACGCAAACCGGTGAGGATCCCACCTCCGCCACCGCTGCCGGGGCGGCGCGGTTCGCATGCTTCGCGGTTCACAAGTCCCTCCATGCCTCGTCCTCCTCGGGCGTGCTACGGTCGCCCGCCCACGCGGAGGCGGCCAGCCCGAGCGGCGTGGCGAACTCTCTTGCGAGGCAGGCGACGTTCCACAGGTGGTCCCGCAATGGCTGCCAATGTTGCTCAGGCAGCCGCCTGCCTTCCTCATCCTCAGCCGTGTGGGCGTAGAAGGTCATCGCTCGCCTACGCCCGGGGCGGTCCTCCGCGGCTTCCGGCCGGGAGCAGGGCTTCGTTCGCGCACAACTCGGCCGCCACGCCCCCAAACCGGCCGTCGTCCGGTGGCCTGTTCACCGTCTTCCGCGGCACCACGGCCGCGAACACCCCCTTCACCGCGCTGAAGGTGGCCACGGCGTGGGAGACGGGGCCGGACGGGGTCTCCCGCCACCGCCACATCGCGCTCGGGCCGCAGGTTTCGAACTGGTCGGCGGAAAGCTCCATGGGCTTGAACGCGGGGAGCTTACCGGAGCTCGTCCGCCAACCGCAAGTCGTCCGTTGGGATCCCCGGATGGCGCCCATGAGGTGGAACTTCTGCGGCTCCCAGGAGGTGGCCTCGATTGGGTTCCGCCGTGACCGTTGAGGGCTTGCGGTCCGCGGAGGATGGCGGAACCTACCGCCATGAAGCGGAAGAGCATTTCGAGCGATCCGGAGGTGATGGGTGGCATACCCTGCTTCTCCGGGACGCGCGTGCCGGTGCAGACGCTGCTCGACTATCTGGAGGCGGGTGCCACAGCGGGGCTGGGCAACCATCAAGAAGGGACTGCTGTTGCGGCTCGCGGAAGCCGAGTTCGATGCGTTCATCACGGTGGATCGAAACCTCTCGTTCAACAGAACCTGCCGAGGTTCGAGATCGCCGTGGTCGTCTTGCGGGCGAAGTCCTACCGGCTCGAGGATTTGAAACCGCTCGTACCGAGATTGCCGACGCGTTGGCCGAGCACATACGCCTGGCAGCCCGGGTCCGGTGAAATGGCCATCGTTGCGGGACGTGGCCCCGGATTCCGCTGAGCCGATTCGTAACATCACGGCCCGCAGCGTACCGCAGTCAGAGTGACATCCATGGACACTGTCCGGAAAGAGTTACTCACAAGCCGGCGGTGGCCGGTCGAGTGCCGGAATCCGCGACACGGCGGCGGCCTCGCAGCAGGCCGTATGCGGCCAGGCCCAGGGAGGTGCCCAGCGCCAGAAGACCGGGCTCGGGGATGGGCGCCGGGTCGATCCGGAGATCCCAGGAATCCAGTATGGCTGTGCCTCCCAGCTCCAGATCGGCCAGGAACAGGATCCACGTCCCGTTCGGGTCCAGACCATTGAAGGCGCTGAGGGTTGCGGTTCGCGGACCTGCCTCCGTGACGACCGACGGATCGACCATCCGGCCGTCGCTGGACCAAGTCCCGGTCAGGGGGCCCACGGGAATGCCGCCCAGCCGGTAGGTGTGCACGTCCGGAGCCAATCCGGTGTCATCGAAGGTGACGCTCAGGCCGTTGTCGCCGTAGCCGAAGGCGTCGACGGCGGTGCGCCCGGGGCGGTTGAGGAGCACGGCGAAACCGCTGTCGTGCTGGAGCGTGGCGTAGAGGTCGCCGTTGAAGGCGCCGTCGCCCACGCTGCTCACGGTCAGTTGCACCGTCACCGACTGAATCGAGCCGGACATGCCGGTGAGGGTCTGGACGCTGGTCAGGCCGGAGCTGCTGCCATCAGGGATCAGCGCGCCCACGGACAGGACTGCGCTATGGGTGGCGGAGATGGCGAACAAGGAGGACAAGAGAGACACGGGGAGCGATTTCATAGCACAAGGTCAGAGCAGCGCCGGCCCCAGAACACCTAGTGGCGGAGCTGGGGTGCGTGGCGGTTTGCTGGGCGGGGTTGAATTCAGGGGCATGGCGTGGTTCGTTCCGCGGTGCGGTAGTAGGCTTCACCGGCCAGCGGTTGGCTGTCGGTGAACTCCAATAGGCCAGTGGGCCCCGCCGTCTGGGTCCCGAGGCAGGTCCACGTCGCGGGCAACTCGAGCGTGGCTGCCCGTTCCAGGGCGTAGAGGCGACCGGGGATGCCGACGAAAGTGAGGGTGAGGCTCGTGATCTCGGCCGTGTCCGGATCGCGCGTCACGTTCAGGGCAAGCTGATTCAGGCTCGGACCGGCGGGGTCGTCGGTGATCAGGATGGTGACCGTCCCGGTGGCTTCGCCGCCGTGTCCATCGGAGACGGTGTAGGTGAAGGTGTCAGTCTCGTTCAGGCCGGGCGGGGGCACGTACAGCACCCAGTCACCGGAGAGCGAAACCGCGGACTGGTGCTCGGACAGGGGCGCGACGGCGGTAAGGGACAGCGGGTCCAGATCCGGGTCAGTGTCGTTCGCGAGCAGGCGGCTGACGGCGATTTTGACGCTCGCGCCGGCGCGGCGCTCGAGGGTGTCCGGGCCTGGCACCGGCGGCCCGTCATTCACACTGGCGACTGTGACCTTGAAGCTGCGGCTCGCGGAAGTGGTGTCGTCGCTCACCCTCAGCGTGATCAGCACTTCACCGAACTGGTCCGGCTCCGGCGTGATGTCCAGGGCGCGGTTGGCGCCGGTACCCCTCACCACCACACCCGAGGGCGCGATCAGAGTTGGATTTGATGACAGTGCGCTGAACGTCAGTTCATCCAATGGCGTGTCCGGGTCGCTCACGGTGAAGGGGACGTCTAGGATCGGCGTGTCTTCCAACGTTGTCTGGGGTGGGATCTCCGAGATCTGAGGTCCTGTACCCGCGGTCCCGGTTGGAATCACGTAAGCCACGGCGTTACGAAAAAATCAGCCGTGACGACGCCACGAGTCTGATACAGGCGCCGGTCCCCGGGTACGAGCTAAGGAAAACCTCTTCGTCCCCCACGAGTGCCACTCGACCAGCGCCGAGTTGGTAGGTGATTCCAAAAGGGCCGCCCCCGTCCGTGATCCCGACAAGCCCCTCCGGTCCAGCCGAGGCGAAAGCGTCGTGCATGCAGAGGCTGAACAGTGGACCCAGAGGCAGGCTCCCGAAGGGTCCGGTGACCAGAGGGGAGGCCGTGTCCACCACCGTGGCGGTGCCGCCCAAACCCCAGCCGGGCGAGGGCGTGGCACCCACCATCGAGGCAAATTCATCGATTTCATTGCCAAATACGAACAGCCCTCCGCCAGCGTTCACGAACTGAGTGAGGGCTGACAAGTCCTCGACCGTCGGCATGGGCCCGAAGGTCACCTGGAGGATCACGACCTCGATGCCCTCGAGACTATCCGCAGTGATTGACTCCGTGGTCACCAGGTTGATGGAGTGGGGAACGGTCCCGCTGGGGCCGAAGAGCGCCGGGTTAAGGAGGTCGTTTCGAACAACGCTGAAGCCGGGATTGGCTGAGAAGTTAGCCCCGGTAAGCACGTGGACGACGCTGTCCTGGGCCATGACGGTGACCTGAAATGTCGTGCTCGCGGTTCGGTGACCGTCGCTCACCGTGAGTGTGATCAGCGCCTCGCCGTGCTGGCCGGGTTCCGGCGTGATGTCGAGGGTGCGATTCTCGCCGCTGCCTTTCACCACCACGCCGATGGGCGCGATTCGAGTTGGATTGGATGACAGGACGCTGAACTTCAGCTCGTCCAGCGGGGTGTCCGCGTCGCTCACCGTGAACGGGACATCTAGGATGGGCGTGTCTTCCAGCGTGGTCTGGGGTGGAATCTCTGAGATTGCGGGTGCGGAGCCGTCAACGGGGACCAGGGTCCATAAGAGGGGAATTCCCTCGGCTGTCGAATTCCCGACGACGTAGATGACTCCGCCGTCGCTCCAAACGCCGTTGGCATAGGTTTCCACGGCCGCGAGATCACCTAGGGTGTCTCGAACAACAGCGTTTAGATCGAGAATCGAATTCCGGGCGTTTCCCAGCCAGAGCGTCGCGTGGGCCCCGTCTTGCTCAGCGGTCGTAAACGTCTCACCAACGTGAATCGTGCCGGTCGTCGCGAAGATCCACGACGAATCGTATCCATCCGGATTCAGATCGAGCCACGAGTCCGCGGTACCGCTCCAGACTCCCGCGTGGGTGCGATAGAATGACGGATACTCGAAGTAAACCCATCCGGCCTGGAGCCCGCCCACAGCGCAGGACACCTCGGAGCCAGTAGGGGCGTAACCCTCGTAGCTGGCTGCCGTCGGGTGCAGATCCACCCAGGACGCTGCGGTCCCGGACCAGAGGGCAGCGTGATAGCCCCTCAAGTCGGCATGATATGTGTGGCCTGCCTGTTGACTCCCGGTCGTCGCAAACGCGACGGATTGGTCGGCGCCGGTCGGATGTAGATCGACGAAGGAATTCGGGGTGCCCGTCCAAGTCGCCGCGTGGTTCCCCACCCCGCCGACTTGTTGGCCTGAACTTGTGGCCCAGATGACTGACTTATTGCCTGCACCTGGGGGATGGATATCCACCCACGAACTTGGCGACCCTGACCAAATAGCCGCGTGGCCCCTGACCGAACCCGCTTGCTGGTCAGCGGCGATGGCGTAGCCGACCGAACTGCCCCTCCAGAGGGATGGAGATCGACCCACGAATCTGCTGTGCCAGACCACAGGACGGCTCGATTTGTCGCGTCGAAAGAGGCATATCCCACCTGGTGCTGCCCCCAGATCCCGCGGACCTCGGAGTATTCCGCCCCGGGAGGCATCAGGTCCACGACCGTGATGCTATACTGTGCCAGCGCCGCGGGTGAGAAAGCCAGGCTGGCCGCCAGGCCGCCCAGCAGGAATCCGGTCGATCGTTTCATGTCGCTACTCCGTTTGCCCGGCACGACCTCCCGCCACCCCTCGCAAGCCCCAACGTGCTCTCGTTCCGCATCGGCCAGGCCGAGAATCCATGAAGCCACGCTTGTCCAAGGGTCGCGGAGCCCCCAGTGCTCTGATGGACAATGCCCCGACCATCGGCCAGAGACCACATCTGTCAAGAGCTTCTTTGGACCGCCAAGAGCCTCTCTAGAGCCAGAACTCATCGTGACCAAAACAAGCTCCTATCGGGGATTTCTCCTGGAGAGATGCGGGCTATGGTCCACCTCCGCGGGTTTCGTGAGAAGGCAGCGACGGATTCGGTTCGGGAAGGGTCTGGGGCGCCCCCGGCCTGGAAATGCCATACCCTCGGTAGGCGCCGACGTGAGGAGGCGAAGGTCATTGCCTCTGGCCCACGACGCCTCCTCACGTCGGCGCCTACAGCGGGTATGAGACTTCCCTGCTATGGACTGATGCCGGGAATCCGCCACTCGAGAATGCCGCCGGAGAAGCCTTCCTGCAGCTTGACCTCCAGTCGCAGCGCGTCGGTCGTCACAGGCGCAAAGGCAACCGCATTGAACTGGTCGAGGGTCACCCCATAACCGCCGCCCGTGGCCACCGGAACCCAGGCACCGTCCCGCCGGTACAGCACCCGCCAGCGTTCCGGCACACGACACTGGCCGCGGCCGGTGTCGTCGAACCAGTACACCTCGACACGCGACACCTCGCGCGGACGGTCCCAGCGACGTTCAATCCATTCGGTGCTGCCCCGGTGATCCCACCACGTGAACCGCGGAACCGAGACGTCGCCCGAACTGCGCGGCAGCACGTCGTCGCACACCGCTTCGACGGTGTCGCTTTCGTGGCAGTGGGAAGCCCGCACCCGCACCGGCGGAGGCGCGGTCCACTCCCGGGCATCCGGTCCCGATCCAATCACCGGGAACGCCGTGATTCGGAGTCGCGCGGCGCCCATCGGGATCAGGGTTACTTCCTCGAGGGGTTCGGTGGACCTGACCGGGCTCGGCTGGACTTCGTGGACGAGACCATTCGGGTCGAGTTGCCAGGCAGGCAAACGGCGGGCCTTGACGCGGAGCTGGATGGGGGTGGCGTCCCAGACGAACGGTTGGTCGTCGGCGGGCCAAGGGCGGGTCACGACCGCGATGCTCGCCAGCGGATCGTCCGCGGGCAGGTCGAGTCCGTAGTTCCAGGGTGAATCCGGGAAGACATCGAACGCGGGCCAGCGATCGGTGCCGCCGTGGCGGACGTACTTCTCGGCGATCTGCAGCGAGTAGGTCAAGGGGCCCCGGTTCACGGAGACGGTGTTGCGGTTCTGGGTCCAGGTCTGCAGGGACAAGGGCATAGGGAGGGTGAGCACGAGTTGATCGCCGTCCGCCCAAGTGCGTTCGAGGAGGGCGTAGCGGCCGGTGGCCGACTCGAGGGCGAGGCGCTGGCCGTTGAGCTCGAGCGCGGGTTGCCGGCACCACCCCGGGATGCGCAGGTAAAGTGGGAACGCTGCGGCGCGCGGGAGCGTCACGCGGATCCGGACGGCGGACTCGAAGGGATAACGGGTGTCGGTGACGAGCGTGGCTTCGACGCCGTCGCCGACCTTGGCGGTGACGCGGCCGGGGGCGTAGAGGGTGGCGGCGAGGCCGTTGCCGGCGGTGGCCATCCAGAGGTGCTGCACGAAATAGGGCCAGCCGTGGCCGGTGTTGTGCTGGCAGCAGCGGTGGTTGTGCGGGTCGAAGTGGTACATCGGACCGCCGTTCTGAATGCCGGGCGACTTGCTGACATGGTCGCTCTGCGGATGGTTGGGCGCAGTCAGATAGCGCAACGCCTTGAGGTCGGCAGTGAGCGCGGCGGGCAGGCTGTTGAACGCGACATTCTCACACTGATCGGCCCACCGCGTCTGAGCGGTGATGCCAAGCAGGATTTCATCCGAGAGCATTTCCTCGACGATGCCGCAGGTCTCGATGGCCTGGCGGGGGCCGTGGAAGCCGGGCCGGCAATTCTCGTCAGACCCGAACATCCCGCCCGGGACCTGCCCGTAGAGCTCGCGCAGCTCGGACCACACCCGCTCGGTGGCAGCGAGGTGTTTGGGATCGTGGGTGAGCAGGAAGTAAGTGGCGGGTTCGCGGAAGCCCTGGGCGAGGTTGACGTTGTGCCAGTTGATGATGCCGGTGTCCCAACGGGCGGCCTGGCGGTGGGTCTTGTGGGCGAGTTCGAGGAGCCAGGGTTCGCCCGTGCGGTTGTAGAGCCAGAAGAGGCTGTAGAGCTGGTCGCCCGCCCGCATTTTCGGCCAATACCCCACCAGGAAGCGCGCCTCCGGGACGGACTCGAGGTACCGGAAGTAGCGGGTCATGAGGGTCAGGACGCGCGGGTCCCCGGTGCGTTCGTGGAAGGACTGGAGGCAGAACAGCATGATCATGTTCGGCCAGAGATCGTCC
Source organism: Verrucomicrobiota bacterium (assembly GCA_027493615.1). Taxonomy (GTDB): domain Bacteria; phylum Verrucomicrobiota; class Verrucomicrobiia; order Limisphaerales; family J093; genus DSVZ01. The sequence continues at coordinate 22,621 of JAOSKK010000004.1, read as the reverse complement.
CGACCGGTCAGGTCGGTGGCGAGACCACTCCGGCCTTCGCCGGGTCCGAACCAGCCATCGGGCTGCTGGCTGCCCAACGCGCCTTCGATCCAGATCCGGGCCTCGGTCATGACGCGCTCGTCGTCGAGCAGGAAGCCGCAGTCTTGGAAGCCCTTCAGCCAATACGGCACCTCCTCCCAGCCGCGGGAGCCACGGCCGGTGGGGCTGAGCCAGGCGTTGTTCTCCTTCTTGAGGAAATCGCTGATCTCGGTGAGATGCCCGTGGAAACCGTCGGCCTGGAGCCGCAACAGGCGCTCGGTCCAGCCGGCCGGACGCACCGCACCGACCGGCAACTTGATCAGCGGGCTCGGCAGCAGGGGCGCGCGGTTGCCGACGTAATGCGCGTTCGCCGGCGCCGTGGGGGGCGTCGTCACGACGCGCACCGCCGGCTGGGCATGGGCGTCGGGCATCAGGGCCGGGCGGGCGAGCGCGAGCAGGCTGGCCCCCAGCACGAGGACGGGACGCGAACGACGAGGCAGGGTGCGGGCGCGGACGGGGAGAGGCGGTTTCATAGATGACTCGGTGAGCGGCTGAACGCATTAGACCGGCCCGTTTCTGGTGGCGTCAAGCGACGAGGCTTCACGGTAGCCGGGTGTAGAGCCAGACCGCGGCGCCCGGACGTTCCTCCAGGCGTACCCGCAGGCCCGGTGTCATCAGCTCCTGACCGCTGAACGCCTGCGTGGCGAGACGTTCCTCGAGGTCGCTTACCCGGTAGCGCGCCTTGGGATCGAGGCCGTACAGGGCGAACCGGGCGGATTCATAGACGCTGTCCTCGCGGCGAAAGACCTGGACGATTCCCTCGCCGGCTTCGGGCCGATCGAACTGCCAGGCCATCCAGGCGGTGTTGTCCCGGGTCCACGACGTCAGCGGGTAGAAATCGCCGTAGTAATTGGGGATCATCCGGCGCCACTGCGCGACCAATCGCCGGAGGGCGGCGTAGTCGAGGTCGGGAACCCGCATGTCGATGCCGAAACCGAGGCTCGGGCTGGCGTTGCTCCAGAAGGCGTAGGGTTCGACGGGGGTCTTGCCGCTGCCGTAGTAGCCGGCGTTGCGGGCTGCCACGGTCCCGGTGCCGTGATAGGGCAGCCAGAGGGAGATCCCGTAGGTCATGCACTGATGCCCGGTGGTCTCGAACGCGTAGTCGCTGCGCCATAGCGGCACCGCCCGGCGCATCGTTTCGAGGTCATTGCGGCGTCCGCCCGACGCACAGGAATCGATCAGCATGTCGGGATGCCGTCGGCGCAGTTCGTCCCAGTACGCGAGATAACCGGTGACATGGCCGATTTCGGTAATGCCCTGGCGGTCCGGAGCGTCGTTCGCCCGCCACAACGCCAGCGGATCCATGTTGAAATCCTGGCGATAGAGATCGATGCCCTGCTCCCGTATCAACCCGTCGACGTGGTCAATCAGCCACGCTCGCGCCGCGTCATTGCCCAGGTTCAAGAGTCCGCCGCCGGCTCCGCCCAGAACCCATTCCGGGTGGTTCCGGGCCAGCCACGAACCCGCCACGACTCGCTCCGGCTCGAACCAGACCAGCACCTTCATGCCGTTCCGATGCGCATGGTCCGCGACGGCGCGAAGGCCGCGGGGGAACCGGTTCGAGTCCACCAGCCACGTCCCGACCCGCGGCCAGCCGCCGCCGTCGTGCACATACCACCCGGCGTCCATCCACCAGTAATCCAGCTTCAACCCTTCGGCCACGTAGCGGTCGATGAACATGATCTGGTTCGTCTCGTTCGCCTTGATCATCTCGTCGTACTGCCGCGAGCTGGACGCCACGAACTGCGCCGGCGGCAGCCGTCCCCCGGGCCGCGGCAGCGAATGCGCCACCATCCAGCGACGCCAGACGTTTTGGGCCCGCACCCAGTCGCCCCGCCAAAACTGCAGCACGATCAGGGGGCTCCGCACCTCTTCGCCGGGGTGAAGCTTGAAATGGGTCAACTCCTGCCCCGCCCGCAGGCGCAGACCACGGCTGTCGTCGCGGGTGAACTCGGCGGCCCATTGCCCGGGCCAGCCGACGGCCGCGATCACGCCTTCGCGCTCCCATTCGAGGTTGAAGTACGCCCAGTCCGCGTTGGTGGGGCGCCCGCCGGCTCCCCCCAACCGCTTGCTCTGGCCGGGCCCGAGCACCGTCTCGAGGGGGCCGTAGTCGTTCCCGTTGGCCGGCGATCCGACGTGATGATGCAACTGGAACTCCCTCCCTTCCCCCGACGCAGCACGAGGTCCAACGCCTGGATCCGGGCCAGGATCGGCGTGTCCCGGCTGCAGCCGTTCCGGAAGAAGAGCGTCCACTCCACGGTCGGGAAATCGTGGTACTCGACCACGACGCAGTGCACCTCCAGGCCCGAGGCCGGTTCGGTCCACTTTAAGTGGTGCTCCGTCAAGTTCGTCCCGCGCGGGTGCGGAGCCACGTCCCCGGGACCGTACGTTCTCGACGTGCGCTCGAGCGACCAGTCGCGCAGCCGTTCGATGGCAGGTGCGTCGCCGTACTGGAACGAGAAGGGCAGCATCACCGCGGCGGCCGATCGCTCCCCGGCTCCGCCGGTTCCGCCCGTGCGGGGACGGGGAAGTGGGTTCTGATCCAGGCCCGTGCGGTGGCCATCTCCTCCGGGGTGACCGTTGTGCCGCGGCCCGTGACCACGACGAGGCACGCCAGCAGCGTGACGGACGGCAGTCTGGGGTTCATGCGCGGAGGCTAGCCGGAAGTCGTCCGCCTGTCAGCGATGGATTGCTGATCCCGAGGGCGTTGGGGCTGAAGGCATCGATTTCAGAGTGGCGCGCCGGCGGATTCTCAGGCAAACGGGACGGCGCATGAGTGGTGATGACACGGGCTCGGGCGATGCGTCATCGTTCGCGAATTCTCCCTTTGCCGCGCTGAACCTGGAGGGGCTGCCGCCCGGACCGCCGGCACTCCCAGTCGAAGCCACGGCGGAACCGGCGCGGCGGAAGTCGCGCGGGCGGGTGGACGTGCAGCGTCAGAAGGCCGGGCGCGGCGGCAAGACGGTGACGGTGGTCAGCGGGTTTGTGGGCGTGGGTCTGGCGGAGAAGCAGAAGCTGGCGCAAACCCTCCAGAAGGCCTGCGGGACGGGCGGCACCGTGAAGGAGGGCCGGATTGAGATCCAGGGCGACCAGCGGGAAGCGGTCGCGCGTCTGCTGACGGAGGCCGGATTCCGCCCGGTGTTCACGGGAGGGTGAGGCAATGGGGTCAAACATTGACATTTGACAATTCCTGCCGAGCGGCGGTAGGCGTTGTGGGGCTGAGAGAATGTCAAATGTCAATGTTTGACCCCATTGCGTTGTGCCCAGCGCACCTGTCACCTTGAAGCCGATGCAACCGGCGGATATTCTTCGGGCATGTCGAAACACACGGAACAGCCGAAGCTGGTTGGAATGAGGTCGCTATTCCGGTCGTTTTGCCAGAAGCACCGCATCCGGCGGCTTGAGGTCTTTGGCTCCGCAGCGAGTGGCCGGGAGACACCGGCGAGCGACGTCGACCTGCTGGTCACGCCCGACGAGGCCCACCCCCTCGACGAGCGAATTGCTGGAGATGGCTGGGGAGGCCGAGGAGTTGGTGGGGGCTCCGGTGGACTTTGTCCTCCGCCCGTCGCTGGAACGATCTCCGAACCGGTTTGCCCGCGAGCACATTCTCGCCACGGCCGTCTGCGTCTATGGAGATTGATCAACTCGGTCGCCTGCGAGACATCCTGGAGGCCGCCCGATTGATCGGGGCCTACGTCAAGGACACCACGGAGGCCGATTTCCGAACCAGAATCGAGAGGCAGGATGCCGTCATTCGCCGTCTCGAAATCATCGGCGAGGCCACCGCGCATCTCAGCGCAGCCACCCGGCAGGCCATTCCGGAGCTCCCCTTCCGCAAAATGCGGGGTATGCGGAACATCGTGGCGCACGACTACGCGAATGTGGATCTGAAGATCGTGTGGGAAGTCGCCACCGTGCATGTGCCTGAGGTCTGCGTCGTACTGGAGAAGTTCTTCGATGCGCCGTCAGCCGACTCCCGGGGCGAGCCGCCGGCCCCAAGTTGACGCACGCAGCCTTCTGCCCCGGCGCGAACCGGCACCGGTGGAACAATGACGGCCCGCCGCATCCGGGAGAACCCGGGGCCGGGACTGAGCGGTTCGAATCAGACAGGCAGGATGGTCTCGAGGCGCTGCGCCCGTTCGCGTGAAGGAACGCGACCACGGGACCCGTCGCAACAAGGGCGGCCTCTGTCACCGCCAAACCCTTCCGGGTGTCGTGGGTGTGTCGCCAGATCGGCAGGGCCACCCTGAAGGATTCAGCAGGCCGGCTTCATCACGTCGAACGCCGTGAGCCCGGCCTGTTCCCCCAGAAATTGTCTGTCATAAACCGGCCCCTTGGGACGCTATTGGGTAGAAAGTGATGCACGATCCGGACAAATTGCGGCTGTTCGAGATTCTGGCCACCGAGCATGAGCCGATGCTCATGGCCTACATCCTGTCGCTGGTCTCCGATCCCGTGCTGGCGCAGGACATCGCCCAGCAAACCCTCCTGACGGCCTTCCGCAAGATCTCGACGTTGCGCGAGCCCCGCGCCTTTCCCGCCTGGCTGCGCGGCATCGCACGACTGGATGTCATGGCCACCTTCCGGAAGCGGGGGAAGGAAATCCCGGTAGAACCGGCGGTGATCGAGGCTCTCGATGAGGCCTTCCGGGGGTTCGAAGCCGCCGGTGCGTCCGAGTCCTGGGAGGAACGCTTCCAACTCGTCGAGCGGTGCTTCGAAAAGCTGCCCGAGGCGCTGCGCCAGGTCTGCCGGCTTCACTACTTCGAAGACCGCAAGGCACGGGAGATCGCCGCCAGCCTCGAACTCGGGCTCGACGCCGTGCTGAAGCGCCTCGAACGCGCCCGCCGCGCCCTCAAGGAGTGCGTGGAAGGGCAACTCAAGGAGATGGCACATGGCTGAGGATCTGAAACCCCCGCCGGAAATGCCACGTGACGAGGGCTACTTGCGCGCTTGCGAGGGGGTCCTGCGCTGCCAGTTCGGGCGTCGTCCGTTCGGAGTGGCGGCTCGGACGATGGAGATTCTCGCCAGGGAAGTCGCAGCCGCTGACGCCGAACCGGTCTCCCCCACGGCCCCGGGCCGGAGGTGCGGTCCGGATTTGGTGGACGGATCTTCTCCGGGCCTTCAGGTCCTCGCGGCTGCAGCCCATGGCTGTGGTGGCGACGGTGCTGGGCCTGGCTGTGGGCGGCTGGCTGCTGGTTCGGCCTGCCTCCGCCGCGAATACGGTCATCGGCCAACTCGCCGCCGTGACCGGCCAGCCCACCCTGCATCGCGGCGACGAGCGATCGCCCCTGGTCCCTCGACCCTCAACCCCCATTCGTCTCGGCGACCGCCTCGAAACCGGCGACGCTGACCGCCTCGAAGTCCGGTTCCGCGATGGCACGACCTTGCGGCTCGCCTTTAACACGGAGGTTGAGATCGGAAGTCAGAAACCTGCAGCCGCTCTGCTGCGTCCTCCCGAAGTCCGCCTGCTCAAGGGCCACGTCTGGACCAAGGTGCAGAAGACGACCAATGCACCGCCCTACGCCATCCGCACCGACGTCGCCACTGCGGTCGCGCGCGGCACCGAGTTCGGCGTGAAACTCCAGTCTGTCCCTGCCCCGGCCAGTCCGTCTTCCGTCCTCCGTCCTCCGTCCTCCGCGCCCATCCTCGCCATCCTGACCGTGAAGGAGGGCGCCGTGGACTTCTCCAACGCCTTTGGCACGGTCCAGGCCACGGCCATGACCGAGTCCACCGCCCGCGCCGACTCGGCGCCCACCGAACCGAGGCGGCTGGAGACGCTGCAGACGGTGCAACTGGACTCCGGCGCCACCTGGTCGCTGCTCACCTCGCCGCTCGACTGGCCCGAGGCGGCGATGAAGCTGGCAGGCGGCGGCGGCTCGGTGGGAGGGGAGTTCCGCGACCTTTCCGGTGCCGACGGTCGCTCCGAAGTGCGGGTCACTCGGCTGCCCTCCGGTTCGCCCGCCGCGCGGGCGGGCTTGCGGCTCGGCGATGCCATCGTGGCGGTGGACGGTCAGGCCGTGGCCAACGTCCGCCAGATCGCCGGCGCCATCCTGTTGCGACCGGGCGGGGCGGTGAACGTCCGCGTGCGCCGAGAGTCGGGCGAGGAAGTTGTGGCGGTCCCCGTCCTGGCGGAAGCCAACGCGCTCGCGGGACCGGCCCTGTCCCCCACCCCCCACCGCCCAGCTCGCCGACCTGTTCCGTCAATGGCTCGGCGCCCCCGCCGGCCCGACACCGGACGCGGCCGCCGAGGCGCGCCGGTTCGGGCAGGCCGCCTCGTTCTCACGCTCCAACTCGGTGCGGGCGGTCGCCTTCAACCAGCTCGGCGTAGCGTTCGAACTCGAGGACGCCCTCGGCCCGTCGGTGCGCGCTTACGGCCGTGCGGTGTACCTCGATCCCGGCGTGCCGCTCTACCGCTTCAACCTGGGTCTCGCCCTGCGCAAGATCGGCAGCTTCGAACGCGCCCTCGAGGAGTTCGCGGCCGCCGCCCGGCTCGAACCCGGCTCCGTTCCCGCCCGCAAGCGCGTCGCCGAAGTCACTTCGCTTCTCGGCCGGCACGAGGAGGCGCTGGTGCTGACGGAGGCGTTGCTCGGCTCGGCGCCGCAGGACCACAGCCTCTGGGAACTGAAAGCCCAGTTGCTGCTCAAGCTCCGGCGGCCGGCGGAAGCCATCGCACCTGCGCGCCTCGCCGCCGAGCTCGATCCGGACTGCCCCGTGGCGCACAGCTACCTCGCCGAGACCCTGCACGCCGCGGGCAAGCTGGACGAAGCGCTGGCCGCCTGGACCGAAGCCCTCGACCGCGCGCCCTTCGAGGCCGTGTTCGTCGTGAACCTCGGCACGCTGCAGCGCGATCTCGGCCTGTCCGCCGCGGCCGAGCACAGCTTCCGCCGCGCCCTCGAACTGCGGCCCGACTTCGCCCTCGCCCACTACAACCTGGGTAATGCCCTGGCCGACCGACGCGACTTGGCCGGCGCGGCGGCCGCGTTCCAGAAGGCGCGCGAACTCGACCCCGCCGACGCCGCCGCGCACTGGCGATTCGCCGACATGGCGCTCAAGCAGCGCCAGTTCGATGGGGCCGAGCGCGCCTATCGGGATGCGCTCGAGCTCGCACCGGGCAGCGCCGAAGCCTGGTACGGGTCGGGCGAGGCGCACCGGCTCCAGCGCCGCTCCGCCGATGCCGAGGCTGCCTACCGCAAGGCCATCGAATTGCGCCCCGATTACGCCGCGGCCCACACCGCCCTCGGCATCGTCTTCTACGATCGCGGCGACGTGGATGAAGCGGAGCGCCTCTACCGCCGCGCCATCGAACTCGACCCGGCCGAGGCCGCGCCTTACCACAACCTCGGCAATCTCTGTCGCGAGGCGCGGGGCGATCTCGACGCCGCCGAGCGCTGGTTCCGTCAGGCGCTGGAACGGGCGCCGGACGACGGCGAATCGCTTGGTGGCCTGGGCCTGGTCGCGAGCAACCGCGGCAACCTGGCGGAAGCCGAGCGGTTGCTCCGCCAAGCCGTGGAGTGGAATCCCGGCTCCTCCGCCCTCCACAACAATCTGGGCGAAGTCGTGCGTGAGCGCGGCCGGTTGGAGGAGGCAGAGCTCCTCTACCGCAAGGCCCTCGAACTCAATCCCGACAACCCCGCGCCCTACGGCAACCTCGGCATCGTCTACGCCGAGAGGAGGCAGTTCGCCGAAGCGGAGCAGACCTTCCGCGCCTTGCTCGAACGCAGCACAGGCAACGCCCGTCTCCCGGCCCTCGTGAACCTGGCCATGGTCTGCGGCGAACAGGGCAAACTCGACGAAGCCGAGCGTCTCTACCGCCAGGCGCTCGAACTGGCGTTCGGCCATCCGCGTGTCGCCAACGGGCTTGCGGCGTTTCTCGCGGAACACGAACGCAAGCTGGACGAGGCGCTGGCCCTGGCGGAAGGCGCCGTTCGCGCCCAACCGGACAATCCCAGTTTCCTCGACACCCTCGGCTGGGTCCAGGCGCAGCACGGCGACCTCGATGCCGCCGAGCGCACTCTCCAACGGGCGCTCCGACAAGCCGGCCAGGAGCCGCCAGCGGACGAAATCCGCAAGCACCTTCAAGACGTGCAGGAGAAGAAGACGTCCGGCCCATGAATTGCCCAACCACTCCACGCCCACAATGAACAAACGCCTCGCCCTGATCTCCCTGGCCGCCTGCCTCCACCGGTTGCAGGGCGGCGCCGATTCCCCCGACGCCACCGATTGGTTTGGACTCAACGCCGTGGAGACGCTGACCGTTCCTTTGCCCCTGGCGGTGTCGCCACCGGCAAGTTCCTTCCTCCGCCTGCCCCTGAGCTTCGTCCGCAACGACGGCCAGGCAGACCCGGCGACCCGGTTCGAGGTCCGCGGCCGCGGTTACTCACTCTCACTCGAACCGACCGAAGCGGTGATGGCGCTGGCCGGACGGAAGGCCGGAGGTATTGGAGAGGACTGGCGCGCTCCAACTCCTGGCGATGATTCGATGCCCACGTTCCATCTCCTGCGAACATCACTGGTCGGCGCGAACACCGACGCGGCGATCACTGGCGAGGACGAACTGCCCGGCAAGTTTCATTACTTCATCGGCAATGACCCGGCGCGCTGGCGCACGAACGTCCCCAGCTTCGCCAGGGTCCGGTACCACGAGGTTTATCCAGGGATTGACCTCGTGTACTACGGCAACGAGGGGCAGCTCGAATACGACTTCGTCGTCGCGCCCGGCGCGGATCCGGACCGGATCGAGCTGGCGATCGAGGGTGCGGACGCGGTGGAGGTGGACACGAATGGGGACCTGCGCCTCGAAGTCGCCGGCCGGGAGCTGCGCTGGCGCAGGCCGGTGGTTCTCCAGGAGCGGGACGGCGAGCGGATCGACGTCGCCGGCGCCTACGTCCTGCGACCGGCGCCGGAGGACGGGGATTCCGCGGGCGTTCGTCACGTCGCCTTCCGCGTGGCCCCGTACGACCGGATGCTGGCGCTGGTGATTGATCCCGTGCTGGCCTACTCGACCTACCTGGGGGGCGGGTTGAGCGACGGAGCGCGCGCCGTCGCCGTGGACAAAGACGGTTGTGCCTACCTCACCGGGTTCACGTGGTCATCGAACAACTTTCCGACGACGACGAACCGGATTCAACGCACCTTTACCGTAAATGGCGCCGCGTTCGTAACCAAGTTCAACCTTACGGGCGACAAGCTCCTCTATTCGACCGTCCTCACCGGTTCGGACTACATCTACGGCGAGAGCGGAGGCTATGGCATCCAAGTGGATGCTGAGGGCCAAGCTGTGGTGGTGGGCTTTACCGACCAGAGCGACTTTCCCACGCGCAACGCGCTCCAACCTGCCTACGGCGGAAGCTATGGCGACACCCAACGGGGTGATGTGTTCATCGCCAGGCTCAGCCCGGACGGCGCAGCCCTGGTCTTCTCGACCTATCTCGGCGGAAGCGGATTCGAGGTGCCGGGCAGCATCGCCCTGGACGTGGCAGGCAACATCCACGTCGTGGGCGGGACACGGGGTCCGGACTTTCCGACATTCAACGCCTTTCAGTCCGAATATGGAGGCGACGCTTGGGACATGTTCGTGGCGAAAATCTCCCCTGATGGAGGCCGCTTCATCTACTCCAGCTTCCTGGGGGATGAACATCTGGAATCCTACGATTCCGCAAGGCTGGGGTTGGATAGTGCGGGCAGATGCTACGTCGCCTGGACGACCATCGAGGAAGTGGCCGAAAACCAGTGGAGCCGCACCGCGTGGTTGGCGCGCGTGAACTCGGCCGGCTCAGCCTTGGACTTCCGCAAGCCGGATGTGCTGAGCGGTGACGGGACGATCGCCGGCCTCGCGGTGGACTCGTCCGACAGGGTCTACCTGGCGGGCTACACCTCCTCCACCACGCTCCTGACGTCGCCGAACGCCTTCCAGCGAACCTTTGCTGGCGGTTACTCAGACGTCTTCGTTGGTAAGTTGAACGGTGAGACCTTGTCGATGGACTACCTGACTTATCTGGGAGGTGCCGCTGGCGGTGAAGGCGCGGGCTCCCTTGCGGTCGACTCCGCGGGGCATGTCTACGTGGTCGGGAACACCCAGTCCGCCGATTTCCCGACGGTCGACCCCGTCCAGTCAAGCTTCCGCAACGGCCCAGCCTCGGAGCACCGCGACGGCTTTGTCACCAAGCTGAGCCCGGACGGCAGCCGGTTGGTATGGTCCACCTTCCTGGGAGGCGGGAGGGCGCCTTCGACAGGGAACGGTTCCGATGAGGCCGTTGGTGTGGCGCTCGGAGCGGATGGTGCTGCGTATGTGGTCGGCGCCACCAGTTCCTCTGATTTCCCGGTGCAGAACGCGTTTCAACGCACCTTGCGAACGGAGAGCAACTGGTATGCGCGCGACGCCTTTATCGCGAAGATTGCAGGCGTGCCACCGCCGTCGCTTGGGATTGCACGCACTGGCGGCACGGTGACCATCTCCTGGCCGGTGTCCGCTGCCGGTTTCGGGCTTGAATCAACCGACGCTCTCGCCCCCTCAGCCAACTGGCAGCCCGAACCCACCTTGCCCGAGATCGTCGGCGAGCAGAACGTCGTCACGCTCGAGGCTGGGGCGGCAGCACGGTTCTTCCGGTTGAAGAAGCCGTGAACACTCAACACCGTGCGGTGACCACACGCCCCGCTGCGGTGCGCCCCGCCGCTTCCCCGGGATGTGGTTGGAGCCCGATGTACGTGACTTCAGCTTCGCTTGTAGATGTCACGCCGGTGGCCGACGTAGTGCAGGAGGAGGCGACCCTGCACCGCATCGAACTCGTAGAGCACCCGGTAGTCTCCGACGCGCAGCTTGAACTCGGGCCGACCGGCCAGGCGTTGATGGGGAAACCTCTCCAGCCGCGAGCCCATCTCGTCCGCTTTTCTCTCGACGGAAACCCGGACCTCAGCCGGGAGAGCGTCGAATGCACGAGCGTAGGTGGCCGACCAGATCTGGAGCGCCGCCGCCACTGTCCCTCAAGGCTGGCGGGTGGTGAATTGGCCGGTGGCAATCTCGCGACGCGACTCGTCCAGCCGCGCTTTGATTTCATCCGTCAACTCGAACTGGTCCTCCAGGTAGTCGGCAATCCAGGCCTGCAGCGCTTCGACCTCCTCACGCTTCAGATGGGGAATGGCAGCCTCGATCTCTTGAACCGTGCTCATGTTGGTGAATTCTAGCGTCATCGCTTGCGCCGGCAAGCGCTCCCGGCATCCCTCCCGGAAGCCGCCCGAAGAGCCCCGCGTCGCTGGCGTTGCGTTTCGACCCCGGCAGCAGGGTCCTGAAGGAACAGGCACCGGAGGAGCGAGTGGCTCATTCGCCATGGAGCATCGCCACAAAGCGCGCCGGCCGCACGATGGGAATGCCAAAGGGCTTTCCCAGATCCAGCAGGTCTTGGTCGTAGGTGACGATGACCTGTGCTTTGGCGGCCAGCGCGGCGGCCAGGTAGGGATCGTCCCCCTGATCCCGGCTGCGGCGCTTGCCCAGGGGCGACGGCTCGACCCGGCGCACCTTGTCCAGATACCAATCCAGCCGGGCGGCAACGTTATGCGTGGGTTGCCGTTCCCGGAGGATCCGCACCGCCGTCTCACGGGTCTCCTCCAAAGTCGCCACCGTGCCGTAGGCGAACGCCTGGCGACGGGCCATCCGGATCAGGCAGAGCCAGCCTTCGCCCTGCCAGCAAACGCCGGCCACGACCACATTGGCATCAAACACGACGCGCATGTTTGAGCTCTTGGCGAACCTCTCTCTGGGTTTTCAGGACCGACGCGAGCTCGGCCTCGCTGGGGCCGGCGGGCGCGCCCGGCGTGGTGGACTGCAGCATGGCCAGGTCGGCCTCGATCTCCCGCTTCATCCGTTCGCGCAGGAGGTCGCGGAAGAACTCGCTGGCGTTGCCGAAGTCGCGGGCCACGGTGCGCCGGACGTACTCGGCCTGCTCGGGCGTCAGCGAGATGTTCATGGTGCCCATCTTCATGGCCGCACCGTAACGACGACCAACATCTATTGTCAATCATTGGCCGATGTAGGCGCCGCCATGCACCACCACGCCGAAGCGGCTTGTTCCTCCGGTTCCCAGAGGCGCGCCTTCACCCTGATCGAACTTCTGGTCGTGATCGCCATCATTGCGATCCTCGCCAGCCTTCTGCTGCCGGCACTGTCGCGCGGCAAGGCCATGGCCCAGGCGACCGAGTGCCGGAACAACCTCCATACGATGGCGCTCGCCATGCAGATGTACCTCGGCGACTTCCACGCCTATCCGCCGACGCAGGGGATCGGCATCATGGGCTTCGGCGAGAAGTACGGCTGGCTCATGGAGGACGACTGGAAGATGCTGCTGGTCCCGTTCATTGGCGTGAAGGACGACCGCTTCGTGGAGCGCGAGGACACGATGCGGGTGCTGCGGTGTCCACAGAAGGTTGCCAACGAGGACGGCAAGCGTGGCGAGGGTCAGTACGCGATGAACGCCTCCGGCACCGCGCCATTCAAAGGCCCGGCGAACCTCGGCTTGGGCGGATTCAGCCAGGGATCGAGCTGGAATGTGCGGCCGACGGGCGAATCGAGCGTTCGCACACCGGCCAGCTTGATCGCGGTGGGCGACGTCAGGCCTGGGCCGACCCTGGGCGAGATGTTCTGGACCTCCGGACACTTCGACCCGTGCTCGACCAACCCCGCGCTCTGGCCCGGCACGAGCCACGGCGGCGGCACCGCCAACTTGCTCTTCGCCGACGGCCACGTGGAATCCGGCCGGCAGACGAACTGGCTCTCCGTCGGGAACCGCCACCGCTGGAACAGCGACGGTGAACCGCACCCGGAGACGTGGGCGCGGCCGTAGACCCGAGGGTCCGACGGGCGCCACCCCACCCGAGTCAGGCGGCTTGGGGCGAGATGAGCGGGATGACCTCGCGTTTGTTACGCCGGTACACCCGGAAGTCGTCGCGGTCCACGGTGATGACCGCGTGGTTCGGATGCAGTTCGCTCAGGCGCACCAGGCAGAGATCGGCGAGGTCGGGCCGGCGGTCTCGGTACTTCTCCGCCAGCGCCCTCAATTGTGGCAGGTGATCGTTGCAGTCGAACGCCAGTTCCACCAGCCCCTCCCGGATCATGGCCAGCACGAGCGAGGCGTCCTGCAGGTGGAACGTGGCTTCCGCCAGCACGGCTTCGCAGGTCAACAGGGGTTCGGTCACCTGGCGCGCCACGCTCACCGCCCAGTCGTGATGCCGGTCCCGCCGGTTGGCAAACGCCACCAGAAAGCCGGTGTCAGCGATGCCCTTCATGGCTTGGAGAAGCCCTTGCGCGAGGACAGGTCGACGGCCCCTTGAACCGCGCCCGCCAGCCGCATGAATGCCTGTTGGCGGCCGCCCGCCTTGGCCTTCTCCAACTGTTCCCGGATGAGTCGGCCCTGCGAGATGCCCGACGTCGCCGCCGTTTCCTCCAGCCATTTCGCGAGCTCCTTTGGAACACGAACCGTGATTGTGTGACCCATACGGCGAAAGCGTAGTCGCATGCGCTCCGCGCGCCAAGCGGAATCCTGCGGCGCTGCCAGTCAATGGGGTCAAACATTGACATTTGACAATTCCAGCCGAGCTGGTGGCAGGCGTTGTGGGGTTGAGAGAATGTCAAATGTCAATGTTTGACCCCATTGCATTCGACGGTCAGGGCCACGACGAAGGGCGCCGAGGGAAGCACCCGGGAGGTGAAGTCCAGATGGCTGACCTCACGCTCGGGGTACGGGTTGTCATACGTGGTGAGGTAGAGCCGCATGCGGGCGCCGGCTTTCTGCGCCAGCGGCGTGTCGCCCACCCACGCGATCCGCCCCCGCTCGAGGTCCTGCGGCGCTTCGCCCGCCGGCAACCACCAGTACCGCAGGTCCCGGCCATAGACGATGGGTTCCTCGTGCCTCGTGCCGTCCGCATAATGCCAGACGTAACTCCCGATCGTGGTGCCGTCGGACACGGCCTCCGCGGGGCAGGCGGCTTGCAGCACATGCAGGCGCCGCACGCGCTGGCCGACCGCAAGGCCTTCCACTTGCACGGGTTGCCGCAACCAGATCTCCGCGAGGCCTCCGCCCCGGCGCTCCACCGCCTTGGTGACCACGACCCCGCGGATGTCGAACTGAATGCCCCGCAGCGTCTGCCACCCGGCGGGCAGCGCCGCCAGCGTGAAGTCTTCCCCCAGATCATTCGAGTTCGGGTGCAACCAGCCATCCAACCGCCCGTTGTACCAACGTTCCAGGTCAAGCTGCTCCGGCCCGCACCGCGGGTCGCGCGCGGGCAGGAAGAGATCATCCACGACGGGAAGGGCGCCGGGGCCCGGGCGAACCGCAGCCGCCTGTTCCTGTCGAAGGCGCTCGCGCCAGTAATCCGTGGCGTAAGCCCGGATGCGCGCGGCGAGGGTCGCGCCGGGCAGGTGTGCGTAGTCCCGGTCCCGCCAGGGAAAGGCTTCCCACTGGCACATGGTCCCCTCCCAGTTGGGGGGCCAGGAGCTGGCGATTGCCGGGACCGACAAACCGCGCCGTGTCGAAGAAGTCCGAGCGGCCGCCCAGGGCCAGCAGTTCGCGCCCGCTCTCGACGTCCCAGAGCTGCAGCAGGCCGGCCTCGAAGTTGGCGATGTTCGCATCCGTGGTCGCCACGACAGTCCGCCGGCCATCCGAACTGAAACCCCCGACAACGGATGTCCGTCCCTGACTCCGGCTGCTCGTGACCAATCGCCAGGTGGTGGCGTCCATCAGACGCAGGATGCCGTCCGGACTGGTGAACGCGAGCCAGCGACCGTCGGGACTGAAAGCGACCGACCAGAAGCCCGGTGCCTCGACCGGCAGCCAGGTCTGGCGACCCGACGGCAGATCGAGCAGCAGCGGCTGACCGGACCCGCCCGTCAGCACGAGGCGATCGGAGGACGGGCTGAAGGCGAGCCCGTAATAAGAATGCAGCCCGGTGCCCACCGACCAACGCCGCTGGAAGGAGGGCACCTCCCACAGGCTCACCACGCCGCCCGTGTCCACCGAGGCAATCCAGCGGCCGTCCGGGCTGAAGCGCGCCACGAACATGACGTTGCTGCCGCCCAGGAGCGCGCCCACCAACTGCCCCGTGCTCACGTCCCACACCCGCCCGATGGGATCCGTCGACGTCGTGACCACCCACCGGTTGTTCGGGCTGAAATCCGCCAGGTAGGGCTGGCTCCAGCGGGCGGGAATGGCTCGCGCCAGCGTCCCGCTGGCCGTGTCCCACACCTGCAAGTCGCCGTAACTGATGCAGCCCAACGCCCAGCGACCATCCGCGCTGGCCGCCGTGGCTTTCGGCCAGAGGCCCACCGGCCAGACCGATCGTCCCGGCAGGGCGCTCCACACCTTCACACCGCCGTCCCAGTCCGCCGTCGCCAACCGCCTTCCGTCCGACGAGAACGCGGCCAGCCCGACGGTCATCAGGTGTCCCCGCAAGGTCAGATCCTGGTTCGCACGTTCCAGGTTCAACACCGACACGAACCGCCGGGAACCGTACACGGCCAAGCGGCCGCCGTCCGGGCTGAACCGGCCGCCGAACACGTGGCCAGTGAGGACCCGGACCTCCTCACCGCCGGGCAGCGCATAGACCCGGGCCGTGCCGGCATCGCCGCCGGTGTAGAAGTAGCGGCTGTCGGGACTGAAGGCGACCTGCCGTTGGAACGTCCCCAGACCGGTGAGGATCGTGCCCAGCTTCCGGCCCGGTTCGCCGCCCGCAAACAGCTCGAGTTCGCCGCCAATGCCCAGAGTCACGGCGCTCTCGCCGTCGGGCGCGACCCAGAGCCCCCAGTGCGTGAGGGGTCCAGTTCCCGGGACGCCAACACCGCCCCCGAGTCCATCGCCAGCCACCAGGCGGTGACCAGTCCCTGCACGATGAGGCGTCGCCCGCCGGAGTCGAAGAACAACCGGGGGAGGCCGGTCACGTCCGCGTTCTGGTCCACGCCCGTCGCCGCTTCCCGCAGCGCGACCTCCTCCCCCTTGCGCCGGCTCCAGCGACACCTGCCAGCGCACCCGGGCGGTGGCCGTGTCCCAGAGCGTGACGCGGCCCTGGCGGGTCACGCTGGCCGCCGTGGTTCCGTCCGGCGCATAGGCCAGACTGCTCACCGGGCCGGCCTCCGTCGCCAGCGGCGGTACCGGCAGGTCGCGCGGATCCGCCAAGGGGACACGTCGGAGCAAGCCGTTGGTCTGGCAGAAGAGCAGCTCCGGCACCCGGGGGTGCAGCACCCACTGCGTGACCGGGGCGTTGCTCTCGCCCACGCTCCAGAGCGCCGCGCCGTCGTGGGCGTTCCACACCTTCAACTGGCCGCTCTGCCCCAAGGTGACCAGGCGTTCGCCCGGGGCGTCGAACGCCACCGCCCGAATGCTGGAGAACGGGTAGCCGGTCAGCCGCGCGTGCGCCGAAATGCTCAGCACTTCCTGATGGCATTGGCCTACCAGGTAACCCCACTCCCAATGGCGCAGTTCTTCCGGACACTGGAGGAGGAGCTCCATCGCGCGATGCGGGCTGCCGTCCTCGATGAACCGGTCCGCCAGCGCCACCGCCGCGTAGTAGGCCTCGCGTCGCTGGTGCCCCCGCGCCACCGCGATCCGCCATGCCGCCACCACCGACGCCACCACCAGCGTCACCACCAAGGCCCCCGCCAACGCGGCCAATGCCGGCTTGCGCCGACACCACAGCCATCCCCGCTCGATCCACCCGGTGGGTCGGGCCCGGATCGGCCGCGATTCCAGCCACCGCGCCAGATCCTCCGCCAACGCCCCGGCCGAGCCGTACCGCCGCCCCGGCTCCTTCTGCAGGCACTTCAAGCAGATGATCTCCAGATCCCGCGGCACCCGCGGATTGACCCGACTGGGCCGTTCGGGCTCGCGCTCCAGGATGTTCCGAATCGCTTCCAGCGGCGTCTCCGCCCGGAACAACGGGTGCCCGGTTAGCAGCTCGTACAGGATGGCCCCCAGGCTGTAGACGTCCGCTGCCGTCGTCACCGTCTTGCTCCCGCCCGCCGCCTGTTCCGGCGCCATGTAGCTCGGGGTCCCCAGCGCCGCGTGGCTCAGGGTCAGCGAACTGTCCTGATGCACGAACTTCGCCAACCCGAAGTCACTCACGTGCGGTTGCCCCGTCGCATCCAACAGGATGTTCGAGGGCTTCAAGTCCCGGTGCAGCACCCCGCGTTCATGGGCGTGTTGTACCGCCTGCGCCACCGTCACCAGCAGCGTGGCCGCCGCCCGCGGCCTCGAAGGGGCCCCGCCTTGAGCGCCTGCGCCAGGTTGAGACCCTCAACCAGCCGCATCGCGTAGAAGGGCTGGCCCTCATGCTCCCCCACCTCGTAGATCGGCACGATGTGCGGGTGGTCCAACCGCGCCGCCGCCTCCGCCTCGACCCGCAGCCGCCGGGCGAAGTCACTCGAGTTGAGTGGCCCGGCCAGGATCATCTTCAGGGCCACGTCCCGGTTCAGGCTGAGCTGGTGCGCCCGGTAGATGATCCCCATGCCCCCGCGCCCGATCTCCCCCTCCAGCCGGTAGTCGCCGAACCGGTCCACCGCTGGCACTCGGGGGCGGCGACCAAACCCGCGGCCGCCAGCACGGCTTCTTCCACCTCCAGCGGTTCGGCTGGCGGCGACTCCGGCTCGTTGAGGACGTTCTCGAGGAGGCACGTGGGACAAAGCCCGCTGGCGGTGTCGGGCGAAAGCCCCGCTCCACAGCGCGGACATTGTGGCTGGGGATGGCTCATCGCTGGGCAGTTCGGTCCAACGGGTATCTACGGGGAAGGGGTGCGCTTTCTTAGCGAGGCGAGAAGCGCAAAGTTCAAAGCCCAAGGGAAGCGTCCTGTTCCGGTCGGGCCTGCTCAGTGACCATGAACCGCGGAGGGTGCAGGCTGGAAGCCCGCACCAAGGGGAGTGACGTGGGTCTCTCGGATCGGCTCAGCGCCCGAGGCATGTTCCAAGGGGCCAAGTGCTTCACCTCCCGCCCAAGATGCGGCACGGCGCGAAGCGTTTGGGAGTGCGTTGCGCTTCAGCGCCGCTTTGCGTGGCGGCCGCGGTTCACGGCCCCTTGCAGCACCCGCAGCAGATAGCGCAGCTCCTCCTCCACCTCCGTGGGATTGTCCACCGTCCGCAGCACCACCGCCGACAACAGCTCGCGATAGCGCCGTCGCAGCCGGTGCACCATCACGTTCACCGTGCCTTCGGTCGTCCCCAGTTCCCGCGCCACTTCCGCGGCCGGCACCACGTCCCGCTCTCCGGACAGCCGCGGGGCCAACAAATCGAAGATCCGCTCCCGACCCGCGGCGACGAAGGACTCGCGCAATTGCCGCAATGCCTCCTCGATCACGGCCAACGCCCACTGCCGTTCGTAGAGCCGTTCGGGATCGCGATGATCAGCCAGTTCACGGGCGAATCGCTGCTCGGCCCCCGGCGCATCCAGCGAGAGCAACGGTCGTCCCCGCCCCGCTTCACCCGCGTGGCCCCGGGCGTGTTCGCTGGCCGCGAAGTTCTGAAGGCACCGCAGCAGAAAGGACCGGAACCGCCCCGGGCCGCGTCGGCCGACGCCACCAGGTCGTGCGCCAAGAGATGCGCGAAGAACCCCTGGGTCAGGTCCTGCGCCGCATCGGCGGTGGCGCCCTGGCACCGGGCGTAGGCGTAGAGGGGGTACCAGTAGATCCGGCACAGATCCGCCATCGCCTCCCGGGCTTCGCTCGACCCGCCGCGCCCGGCGGCGAACACGAGGCTCCAGTGCGTCGTCGCGAAGTGCGCCGCCGTCGGGTTCGCCCCTGCTGGACTGGATCCTGCTCGCGCGCCATGTCCGTCCTCCGCGCCGCGGGACTACCTGGGCCCCTGTCCCCGGCTGTCGCGGCCGGAAGGGAGATTGCGGCGAGGGCATATCACGGGCGTGGACCCTGTGCGAGCAAGAAAGCGTGCTAAGAAATCCACCCCGCCCTTGTAGTAGGCAGGTAGCGGACCTCAGACCTGCGTGGTCGGGGTGGTGGGCACCGGCGCCTGGGGCGCTGTCCGCCGCCACCCGGTGGCTGCCAGGTTGTTGGTCCCGAACCTGAAAGGCCAAGCATGAAGATCGTTCGCCTCCCGGCAGCCCTGTGGCTCGCCTTCGCCGGCTACGGCGCCTCGCCCAACCGGAGATCGGAGTCCAACCCGCGGACACCTCGGTGAGTCTGGGCGCAACCGCCATACTCACGGTAAAGTGTTCGCGTGGCGGCTTCACCTCTCACCTACCAGTGGTGGTTCAACGACACGGCACTGGACCCGGTCGCTAATCCGTCGGCCGCACAGGGCCGGCTGTCCCTCACCAACGTCACGCTGGGGAACGCCGGGCCTATTACGTGGTGGTCAGCGACACCAGCGGCTCCGAGCAAGAGCCGTACGGCCACGCTCGACGTGGACCCGCAGTTCACCAAGATGAACGAAGGGCCGGTCGCGACGGACCGGGTGCTATCGTGGAGCGGCCATTTCGGCGACTATGACGGCGATGGCCTCATGGACTTGGTGGTGACCGGGTATCATCAGACCACCGGAAAGAACACACGCCTCTACCACAACGAAGGCGAGGGCCGGTTCACGGCCGTCACCTCCGGGCCCTGGGAAAACCTGACTGACCGCGTTGTCTTTGGCGCCTGGGCGGACACGGACAACGACGGTGACCTGGACCTGCTCCTGAGCGTCAATGAAGCACTAGCCCCCATCTACATGCGCAATGAGGGTGGCGGCGAGTTCAGCCGCCTGCCCGTGGACCAGAACTGGTTCCAGCCGCCGGTTAGCCTGGCGGGGCAATCCGGGAACCCCGCGTGGGGGGACTTGGACAATGACGGCCTGCTGGATGGAATCCTGCAGGGGCCGAGCACCTTTCCCTTCCGAAACCTGGGGAACGGCCCAGTTCAACGTGCTGAGCAAGACCCCGATGTACGGCCTTGCTGACTATTCGCACAGCTATCAGCTCGTGGACTACGACAACGACGGTGATCAGGATATCTTCCTACCCCTGGAAACGTCGTCAGCCAAACTGTATCGCAATGATGGCCAGCTCCGATTTGCGGACGTCAGCACCGCCGTGCTCAAGGGGCGTGTGCCCAGCGGTGCGGGTGGATCCTGGGCCGATTTTGACAATGACGGCGACCTGGACGTCATCTCCGCCGGCCAGGGTCAGGCCCCAATTCGGGCGTCTTCCTGGTCAACAACGGCGACGGCGCCTTCGCCAACTGGCGGGGCAGTCCCCCGCCCTGGCTTCACCGCCGGCGGGAACTGGGGGCATCCCGACCTGGGGCGACCACGACAACGATGGCTGGCTGGATCTCTTCGTGCTGGCGCCCCGGCCGCCTCTTCCACAACCTGGGCGATGGCAGCTTCGGGAGATCACCACGGCAGCCCGGTGAAGGACACCACTACGACGACCAAAAGTCAGCCGCGTGGGCGGACTACGATAACAACGCGGTACTCTGGATCTCTTCGTGGCTAATGCACTCCAGCGGGGCAATCTGCTCTATCAGAACAATGCGCCCAGCAGCCGGCACAGAGCTCAGATCCGGCTCAAGGGGACAGCATCCAACAGCCCGGCATCGGCGCCCGGATCACTGCATCGAAGCGACCTGGGCGGGAAGAGCGTCTCCAGCGACGAGATCAGCGCCGGCCCGGTCATCCGGAACTCGAAGCCCCTTCGGCCTCGGCGACGCGGCGGTGGCGGAGGTCGTCCGCGTCGAATGGCCCTCGGGCAATGTGCAGGAACTGAGCGACCAAGCAGTGGACCGCATCACAGAAGATCACAGGCCCGACCGGATTCAACCACCGCGCCCGAGCGCCAGCCTCGGCGGCGCGGTGACGCTCAACGGCCTGGGCACAGGCACCTACCAATGGCAGTTCAACGGTGTGGACCTGGCCGGGGAAACCAAGCGGACCTTGACGCTGACCAACCTGCAAGCCGTCCAGCAGGGCGCTATAGTCTCATCGTGACGGCGGCGGACGACACCCGCACGGCAACAAACCACGCCTACCTGACCATCGACACCCAGTTCACCAAGAACACCGAAGGTCCGCCGCCACGGACCTGGGCTGCTCGTGGATCAGCTCCTGGGGGTGATTTCGACGGCGACGGCGACCCCGATCTGGCGTCCTGCGCTACCCAGGCAGCCAGAGTGCCGTTACCGGAACAACGGCGACGGCACCTTCACGACCCGTGCCGTTTATCCCTTGGCAGACTGGGCA
Organism: Verrucomicrobiota bacterium; assembly: GCA_027493615.1. Taxonomy (GTDB): domain Bacteria; phylum Verrucomicrobiota; class Verrucomicrobiia; order Limisphaerales; family J093; genus DSVZ01. The sequence goes on along the minus strand of JAOSKK010000004.1, from coordinate 1,341 downwards.
GGCTGAAAGTTGGGGTCTTTTGGGGAGATTTTCGACAACGACGGGCACCAGGACCCTGTCAGCCAGTGGGCGAGAACCAGCCCGCGTCGATTTACTTCGGTGACGGCCACGGCACCTTCACCGCCCGCCAGCTCCAACTCGGCCCGTCCTGGAGCATCGCGGTGGCGGACTATGACCAGGATGGATTCCTGGACCTCTACGGCTCGTACAGCGGCCACCTGCTCCGCAACAACGGCGACCGCACCTTCACCCGCATGACCACCCAGGCAGCGTGCAGGCTCCCCCACCGCCCGCATGTGGGGGGCGGCGCGCCTGGGCGGATTACGACGACGACGGCGCCTGGACCTGTTTTTTTTGCGCCGACGCTGACGATCAGGGCTCGGAAACTGGCCCCCAGCCCTTACAACAATGGCCGGGGGGTGCTTCACCGCGATCTCCATCCCACCCACCCGGCGGGCGCTCGCCGGTGCACAGAACGACTATGACAACGATGGACGCCTGGACCTCTGCGCGGCGTCCCCTGTCAGCATCAGCCGCTTCTATCGCAATCTCGGCGAAGGTCTCCTCAGGCAGCCAAGACCGGCGTGACCATCCAGGGCGTCCACAACTCCGCGGTCTGGGCGGATTACGACAACGACAGCTGGCTGGACCTCTTCCTCACCGGCATCGATAAAGCGCTCTATCGCAACCTGAACGCTTGCTCTGAGCCGAGTCCACATCGGAAGCATCGCTGCCGAGCCATTAGGCGTGGGGCAGCCACGTATAATGGGCTGTGGTTCGACCACAATAACGACGGTTCCTGACCTTACATCACTGCTGGCGACGACAACGGGATCACACGAACACCAGCTTCATGTACCGCAACAACGGCAACAGCAACACCTGCTGTGATCAAGCTGGTCGGCACCGTGTCCAACCGGGCTGGTGTCGGCACAAGGCGAGCGTTCAAGCTCGGCGCTACGGTCGTTACTGGCAGCGTCGCGACATTCCGGCGGCGACGTCTACAACGGCCATCATCTTCATCGCCCACTTTCGGTCTGGGCAACGCCGTTCGGGCCGACCTGGTCCGCATCGAATGGCCTTTCGGGCACGGTCCAGGAACCAGGAATGTGCCGCTCAACCAGATGTTGACCGTGATCAAACTCGCCCGCCCTCGAGGCCCTGGCGAAGCGTCGGCTGTTCTTGTGCTGGCAACGCAGAACTGGCCGAACCGGAGGTTCCGATGACCTCGACACCTGGACCCCGGGCGTGGTCGCGACCGACGCGGAACCCTTTCCGGTGGTGTTGGGATCCGGCGCCATGCAACGTCCGTACCGCTTCTATCGGACCAAGGGCCAATGG
>JAOSKK010000003.1:27739-204362 GCA_027493615.1 Verrucomicrobiota bacterium | reverse complement strand
CGTATTCACCAAGCAGCGCTGAACTCTGGTAACTGGGACACAAGACTCCAGCACCCGGGAAATGATTTTGCCATCTGTCGATAGGGGCGCTGCATGAGTCGATGTCCAACCCTGCGCAGTAGGCTGGAGCGCGGAATGTAGCCGCCAAATCCCTTCAGTCCCACCGAGCCGACCTGCCCGGTACTGAAAACGTCTGGTGCATCTCGCCTCGTGAACTGATGCCTCCGCACTCGACCTCGTCCAGCTTTTCCGGAAATGTAGGTTGGCCGCATCGACGTTCCTATAAATGCCATCGCCTTCAGCCTTTCTGCGAAGCGCCTGAACTTCGTTAGTAGGACATTAGCTCATCGTACTTCCGCTGGACACTATCGTTCCCCCAACCATGAAAAACAGGCGGTCGCAGTTCCTTACGGTCGTTAGACGGTGGGCAATCACTCACCAGCGTTACCGCCCCTTCTAATTCCCTCTCCAGCGTCTCGGCTATTTCGCTCCGTCTGGATTGTCCAGCGCAGAGGGTTGCTTCGTCGAAGACGAGGATATCGGGATGGTGATACAGAGCCCTGGCAATGCCGATGCGCTGCCGTTCGCCCCCTGAAAGCAGAATACCGCGCTCGCCGACCATAGAATTAATTCCCAGTGGCAAGGTTGAGACCTTGCCATCGAGCCTGGCTTGCGCTAGTACCTTGACAACCCGCTCGTCATCGATCTCTGCTGGGGGCACCCCAAATGCGATGTTCTGACGTATGGTGTCGTCCAGGAGGTAAATGGTTTGTGAACATATCCGATCGCACGCCGCCACGTCACGCCAATCTCCTGCAGCGTTCGCCCATCCACGAGTATTTGACCACCGTCCGGATTCAACAAGTTCAGCATCAGGTCAATCACCGTGGTCCCTTCCCGGCGCCAGATGGGCCGACAAAAGCTGAAGAGCGTCCTCGTGGAATTGAAAACGAGACACCTCTGAGCGCAGGCGCTAACGCACCCGGATAAGGGGAACCAAACATCATTGAAAATCAGTTCAGCATGAAACTTCTCCCAGCAGCCATCAGCTCGCCTCTGCCGCCGGAGGTTTGCGTCGTCAGGCACGCGATGGCGAGCAAGGTCCTCATAAACCGAATCGACCGCCTTGTGAAAATAGCGTATCTGATTGATCGCCGGAATAATTCGATTCAGAGAGGATGACACGCATGGCCGCCATGGTAAACAGGGTGAGAATCGGGAGAACCGACTGAGGCTGTTCCCCTGACTTTGCGAAATCACCACAATTGACAGCATGATTGCAACGGCAACTGTTTCCATTACGGAAGACGAGGTGCCGCATTGACTACAGCTGTGATCCGCCTAGCACGTACTCAGACTGCTGCTGTGAAACGAATCAACAAAACCCCCTCCCCTCCCGCTAACTTTGGCCTCCTTGAGCGCCCCCAGGCCCTGCTGAACCCATTTGATCCTCAAACCGCTAGCTATGTGGCGGCGATTGCCTAGCGACACAGTATGCCGCCTGACCAACACGCTATAGCGGCTGCCACAAAACCCATGACCCCCCAGTGTCGAGATGGCCACTAGGATCCACCGCAACAAGCAGGGCGAGAATGAAGAGTAATACGATGAACTCTGCAAGCAGGGACAATGCCGGCATTAATACGCCAGTGAAGAAATGGCTAACCTCCCTGATTGATGTTTCGAAGCAGATCAGCCGTATTCCGTTCCATATGAAAGGTATAGGGAGTATCCATGTAAGACTGAAAAAGTTGCCTGGACAGCATGGCTTCCTTTTTTGAGAGGAAGCGGGCTTGAACATAAACCATGAAACCAAGAAATACGTTCTTGAATATAAAGATGGCAAGAAGCACAATGCCGACCTTTGTGCAAGATCGGAGCTGCCAACAAGCCCAAATAATGACACGAGTCTTTGGCCCAATGCCGAGTTTGAAGGATGAAACGGTCATTGAGCACGCCTGTGAACGGCGATAAGGACCAATCCTCAGAAGCCCTCAACGCTGCCCCGAGAAAATCGCCAGCGCCACCAGACCAACTAAAACTATCCATTCCTGGCGCCGAAAATAAAAGCCATCAGCCGCCTAAGGAAACGCAATCGCCCAAATGCCCACACCCGGATTAAATTCTTATCAGTCATATTCAGCGGTTACTGAGAAACGACCCTGCCTTTGAAGGTTGGCAAGACTTGGATCAATGGTATCAGCTTAACTGACCAGCACAATTTGAACCGTCAGATCATGCCCGCTGTCCTGATATCCACCCCTTCACGCACGAGCGTACCAACCAACATCATTCCAAATGGGATTATTTCCCTTGCAGCATAGATGGAGGAGCAGATAACGAGGTAAAGGTGGTAGATGCTGCGGCATTACGCGAGCCAAATGGACAAAATCATCGCTCGTGTTGCTGAATTCAGTTCCGCCCTGATCGGGATAGGCGGCATCATCACAGCCTATTCCTATATCATTTCTCTCTCGAACGATATCCGGCAGGCTATGCCAAACATTCCGATCGTACTTGGTGTCGAGGTTGCCATCAACAACATCGAGAACTGTTATCGTTACATGGCGATTGACTACATCGTTTATGGCTACGGCGAGATAGCGCTTGGAAAACTTGCTCAGCATCTGGAAGGCAAACTCAATATCGAGGCGATCTCCCGGAGTTTCGTATCTTGGACAAGCGCGGCTTTGCTGTTACCAATCCCGGCGGAGTTTTTTCTGACATCAACATGCCACTGCCTGCCTATCACCTTTATTGACATGGAACATTACGCCACCGTCAATGGCCATAGATTGAAAAAGCTGGAAAAATACCTCGACAAGTCCGGTAAAACAGCTGAAAACCAAGAGGTTCCGCACCGTTATGGGAACGCTTGGCTGCACAGATCGCTGTTCCTTTTGTGTTCATGAGCAAGAATTTGTCGGTCTCAAAATATTCTCGAACGAATATCTCCTGAATCATATCCGCATCTCTACGAGAATTATGATATTCGGGTCTTTGCCATAGGTGAGAGAGATGTTCCTAACGAAGGTAGCAAGAGCGCGAGAATTCAATGCCCTAATGAAAGAGCAGTTCCCGGATGTTTATTGGAGCGCGTCGACTAGGGCTGACTTTGTTACACCTGAAATGATTGCCGAATTGGAGACGGGCAACTGCTTCACCGTTGCCTGGGGTCTCGAGTCGGGCAGTCAAAAAATGCTACTGTTTATGATGAAGAAACGGATGAGTCGCAGCGAATGTCGCCGCGTATGTAACGACCTGATAAGTTCCAAGGCTGGTTCCTGCATGCTCATTAATGGTGAGGCAAAATACGGCGAAACAAACAGAACCATATAAATGAAACTATTGAGGCGATACGGCTCCTTGGACATACTGGCCGGTCTTCCGGTTTTTTTACAAGCCTATCTGGTGGCAGAACTTGGATTGGGCTCGGAGCGCAACGTCATTAACGATAACACACCAGTATTTACTCGCCCCCTCGGATAAGGATTCTTAATCGCCCGCATCAACGTTAATCTGACGCCCGCTTTCAACACTGGGTTCTAGGCTGGCGGCAGTTCTGATCTGGGAATGCAGAAAACAGGAAGTCAATAAATCTGCTCGGTTGTTTTCCCACCAACCTCTATGGTCACGGGTGCGCCAGAAGGTAAGATCAATCATTGGTTATTCAGAAATCCCAACACCCTTGTATAAAATGCTGATCGACCCTTACTTTGTCTATTACTCCTTCACCCGGAAATTCGTCCAAACTGCCAAAGACAAGCAGTACAAATATAAGCTGGATAAACAGGGGGCTATTACCGGAAAATCTGATCGTTGGACACCCTCGCATTTCGTATCAGCCGAGAAAATCATACAACTTACTGTCCTGCCGAAGGCAAAGACAATCTTGTAATCAGCGCTGCTGCAGCCACGCAAGACTTTACTGCTCACAAGTTCCCCTCAGCACATGGCGAACTGCGCTCTGCCTGACACGAAGCGCAGGCAGGGTTGACGCTCAAAAGTTGGGATTACCTCCCCAGTGGGATCATAATAAATCGATTGCTTGCCTAATTCGGAGGCTATATAAGCGGGGGATGAATAGGGCATGACAATTACAAAGTCACAGCTGTCGATTGCTATATATAATAGTGTCAAAAGACACCTTGTCTATATCGCCATTACATGATAGTGAGTCAATGTAATTATTATATTTGGCGTCGTCACGTCCGTATGATTCTCTCTTGTGTTTTAACATAATTTTTAATTTTGAGCATGCCGGGGCTTCAAGTTCTTTCTTTGCCGCCACAATGTCCCCAATGAATTTCATTGCAGTCTCGCTACAGTAATAGTTCCAAATCAGGCCTATCTTTTTCCCTGCAGAAATAGGAAGTGGGCTTACATCAAAAACGGCTATTCTAATTATATGGTCATACTTCCTAGGAGCACGCTCCGGTATCTGCCACACAATCGGCCCGATGACATGAAACTCCGCTTTGCAACCTAAGCCAAGCAGAAATTCTCTGAAGCCTTCGGTCCAAACCCACATGTGATCAACATCTATATGCCGGAAGTTCGGGAGAGGCGCAGCTATCGGATCATGGGTAGAGACAATCGGAGCACTATTTTGTGAATACCATACCATATGAGTTGAGAACTTCTTATCCGGACGATTGCGCATCCATAGCGGCTGGGACAAATAGTTGGAATTTGTCTGAACGACATGGCTAATAGATCCGCTCTGGTTCAGAGCCCAGGCCAATGCATGCTGAGCCAAGTCGCGCCCAAGTAAGCACAAAGCCGGGTTGCGCCACAAAGAGCGAAAAAAGTCGAGCAAAACCCGACAGTGAAGCAGGATAAATTGCCAACATATCTCAAGGCTAAATCCATTCATCCGAACGACTGCCTCTAGCGGATCCTGCACATAACACACTGGCCCGGTTGTGACGAAACCACTGGGCGTGCTGTCTGTACAACCAAGTACTCTGCTTCAGCCAGTGGAGAAATTCTTCCGCTATGGCAATATTCAAGAAAGCAATGATCACTTCCCTTTACAAAAAGGCTATCAGCGCCTACTCCGTAAACCAAAGTACTTGGTAAGGCGTTGAGTTGCGATATGAACTCAACGTGCCTAATAATGCTGCCCTTAGGCGCGCATCCAAACCAGAAGAAATACAATAAAGTTTCGTATAAACACGCTCAGGGTTAGTCCAACGCTTCCATTCCCCCGCAAATGCATCCCACCACAGTTCAGACTGGCAGCTTCATCAGGCAACCTCCCCATCATGCTCGTGCATTTCTATGCAAATCTGCATATATGCCGGCATCGTTAGCTCAACGCAGCGCTGAATAAATCGATGTACTACACAGGAGTGTGAGTACCTTGCAATCGAAGGCACCGACCCCATTGCCCAACGCATCGCGCGGGCAATCCGTTGCTCGAATGCCTGATAACAATCGTGAGTGCGTAGCTTGTTCACCCTACTATTCTCGGGGTGCAAACCTTTCTCTCAATTACTCGCATGTGCCATACCCTGGTTGCAAGGCTATCTATTATGAGCAGCTAAACGTCGCACGTAGCCGGTTTCCCATCCAAAAAATAACCTTCATTTACATCCTCTACAACTGAGAACCCAGCCTTCATAAAGGCACTCCACGAGGACAACATTGTCGATATAAGCACTTGCTTGAATTTTGTCTAGTTTTAGCACATTCATTGCCCAACGAGTAACTGCTCTAATCGCCTCCGTTCCAACAGAGCGCCCCCATGCTTGTTTGTCGAAGATGCAAAGTCCAAGAATTGCGGTTCCTTCCTTCCTGTCGATTTGGTGCAAACGAACCGTCCCACAATACAATGATTGCCCATCAATCCAAATGCCAAGCAACACAGCATCATCCGCAAGCAAATTACCTTCTATGAATTCCCGCACGGTCTTATCGGTTTGCTCATTTTCTCGTGCAGTCACCAGAAATCTGTTTACTTCTGGATCGTTCAACCCCTTGACATGCCCCATATGCATATCATCAAGTTTTAGCGGTGCCAAAATTCCTTGGGGAATTTCCAGCGGGAATAAATGTTCAATATTTATCATCTCCTGCATCTGGAGAAGGTACTCCTACGCTAAGATATCCCAGGATAGCGGTGTCCCACGAAGGACCGCTTGATTAACAGATCGCCCAACGATAGCTGACCGGTACTTTGGCGGAAGTCCATCTCCTGGTCGTAATGCTTGAATATCTTGTGCAGTTATAATCGCTCCCGCTGACATATCCCGCACGAAGAACAGAGATCGCCGGTAGCGTTTGATAGAGTTTTCCAGTTCGCCTTGGACGTAGCAGACACGCCCCAGCGCCGCATGTGCCGTACGGCTCTCTTTAACGAGTTGGGCAAGTTCCGCAGGTTCTAGGGAAAAGGAGGAGTCGACTCCACCATCAGCGCGTGCAAGAGTGAGGTGCTTTTCTATGAACGCTGCCCCCATAGCGATCGCGGCGACTGAAACGCCAGTCCCCATGGTGTGATCGGAAAGTCCGGCTATCACTTCAAATGCCTCGGCCATGTGCGGAATGGTGCGCAAGTTGATCGCTTCCGGCGGAGCCGGATAGGCACTGGTACATTTAAGTAGTATTAGCCCCTGTGCGTGCGCCTCCCTCGCCGCCTGGACCGCTTCCGATATCTCAGCCAGCGAGGCCATTCCGGTAGACATAATAAGCGGCTTGCCAGTGGCTGCACAGCACCGGATGAGATCGAGGTCCACCAGTTCGAAAGGAGGCGATCTTGTAGGCCGGCGCACCGAGAGATTGCAACAGTTCGACGGCAGAGCGATCGAACGGTGAACTGAAAATAGTGATGCCCAGTTCACGGTCCATAGGCGAAAAGCCGCTCATGCCACTCCCAAGGCGTCATCGCCTTGCGATAAAGGTCGTACAAATGCTCTCCGTCCCACGGATTGCTGCCCATTACCCGAAACCGCGGATGATCCACGTCCAGCGTCATGGTCGCGGCAGTATAGGTCTGAAGCTTGACGGCATCGGCACCCGCATCATGCGCCGCCTTGATAATCTGCAGGGCACGTTCCAGCGAACCATTGTGATTGGCCGACATTTCGGCAACGATATATGGAGGGAAGTCGCTGCCAATTTCCCTACCGGCGATCGATATCGGCGACATTCTAGTACTCATGGGTGATTGGGGATAATAACGGCGTTTTGGGTGCGAAGGGCTATCGTTCTGGCGCGACCGCCGTCAATTCTGCGGGCTTCCCCTCGGCCTCATCAACTGCCCAGAGCACATCCGTAAAGCCCATTTTTCTGGCGCATTAGCGCAGTCGAAGAAAAGCGTGGGTTAATTTCAAATACCCGAGGGCCGCCGTCTGTAAGTCTGAGCTGCACATTCATGCTTCCTCAGGCCGAGGCCCCTCGGCGATGATCCTGCATGTTCGCGCGACATCGGGGGTCGTCAATCACTTTCGCCCAGCCGGTGAAATCCCCCGACCAACCGACGCAACAGTTGCAGGACCGCGATGCGACCATCTTTAGTCCGATATACCGCACAAGTAATCTCCTTCTCGTCGGGCAGCAACAATTCTTGAAAAATCCCCATCAGGGTCGCGCTGCGCAAGGTACTGGGCTTCCTCTGCGACCCTTACGATAGAAGACACCGCGCGACCCGGAACCAAAGCGATTCTTGAAAATACAAGGGAACGCCTTGGGCAGACCCTCAGCCACGGCGGTTGTCCATGGAACTGCCAACCCCAGTTGCGCCAGCCGTCGCGAAGTTTCAAGCTTGTCCACCCCCGCAGCGACGACGTCGTGCCCGCACGTTATCCAGCGACCGTCCGTTGGCCACAACGGCAATTGCAGCATAACCGACAGCTCGGGTTCCGTCATGGGAATTACAAGATCGATACTCTCATCCGCCATTACCTCTGCCAGCCTTGCCCAGTATTCCGCGGCATGCGCCGGCGGCACAACATGGACCTTGCTGACATACAGAGCGCCGGCATGCTGTTCATGTACATCTATCCCCACAAGTCGATACCCTGGGCGGTTCGCGGCAATGATTCCTGCGACACTTTGAGCAATGTCGCCTCCGGATACCCGTAATCAGGATTGTTTTCACGTGCGGCTCAGAACATTGGCAAGGTAGGGCAACTCTGGGTGACGGACGCGCGACTCCGCTACCACTTGCTGGTAGTCGTATTTTTCGCAGCGCAAGTCGATCGCCATTCGCGCCGTGTCCCACACGGCCCAATGCGCGCCTGGAATGCTGTTTCTCGGTTGGCCGACGGAACCCGGATTTACCACCGTAATGCCATTGACCACTTTCACCATCGGGTAGTGGGTATGTCCCAGCACCAGCAGTCGCACGTTCAAGTCTCCGCAGCGTTCCAGACTTTGCCCGGCCGCCTCTGGGTAACATACTCATCAATATCCCAGGGCGTGCCATGGCAAACGAGTGCATCAACACCTCCAAGAGTAACGTTCAGCGGATGCGGCAAGGAGGTAAGCCAATCCAGCTGTATTTGAGTCAGCTGTTCCATGGCCAACCTGAGTCCGCTGCCATAGCGACTCTCTATCTGGGCAAGGAATCGGGATGTTCCCTCACATCAGCCAGCATCTGTTCGTGGCTGCCGCGGACAATCACCCTGTCCCACGAGTCGAGCAGATCAAGAACGCGCTCCGGCCAAAAATAGTAGCCAATCAGGTCACCGGTCACGAGCAACTTCTCCACATCGGCACTGCGCGCCGCACTCAACACGGCCTGCAAGGCATGGTGGTTGCCGTGAATATCTCCGAGAAGACCAACAATCATCTACAACATCCCTGCTGCTGATCGGTCGACGACCGCCACGACCATCACATCCCGGCCGTAGCCGCCCGCTGCGAGGGTGCGATAGAAGTGATCGAGAGGTATCTGCCATGCCTGCGGCCTTTGAGGTTGTCCTCGAACATCACCCGCCGTTGGTGTGCCACCGGCCCGAGTTCCGGATTCGCATGTAGTCAAGATCCTGCAGCAGGAACAGTTCAAGAGGGTATAGCGCTGATTGATCGGTCACGCGGAATCCGGTCTTGGTCAATGCATTTTCGAGAGTCTTGAAGTCGAAATAGTTGAGGTGGTCCCGGCAAACAAACAAACCATGGCAGATGCCCCTTACCTGAGAAAGGCCTTTTTGCAGGGGACTAAAGTCATTCGGAACAGTAACGCACAGTTTTCCCTGGCTCGACAGCAGGCGTCGAATTCGGCGAAGCAAGTCCAGTGGTTCCGCGACATGCTCCAGGACATTCACCATGACCACTGCATCTCCAGCAATGTGCCCGTCTTTCGGCTTCCTCCAGAAATTCCCAGACGCTTGCCTTGAAGAATCTCCCGAAACCGCGCTGAGTTGCACCGCCCAGCCCTGACTTTGATCAAAACCTACAAGGCTGTGAAAGCCCAAGGCGAACATCTCCTGCAGGAAACTTCCGTCCCCGCAGCCCATGTCGATAACGGTCGCAGCCGGATCCAGATTTCGCGCAAGCAGGCGGGCCGTTTCAGCCAAATTGGCTTGTGGCGTAGGCATTTCGTAGCCGCTGTAATACCTTGCCAAGTATTCCGCCGGAGGATAGGGGTCGACATGCAGAAAGCCACAGTTCTCGCAAAAGCCCAGTCGAGTGCCTTCAATTGTTGTTGCCTGGCGCCAAAGGCTTGTTGGTACCGGATCCAAAATGAAGCTGGGAAAAAGGTGGTCGCTATCTGACATTCTTGCCTGCCTCAGTTGATTTTGTATCGTAGCGCTCCACCAATCGCCCCGCGCGGGTCTCTTGCAGAAGCGCCAGCACCGCCGGCGGTTGATCATGCTGCATGAAAGCGTCCATAAGCTGCATTGCGCGCAAACTCATCGCCTTCATTTCGGCGGGGAAAGACTTGGCCCATTCAATTGCGTCAGCAATGTCATTGACCGAAACGCTTTCAGCCCGGCCAAGATACCGAATGGCTCCATATTTTGAAAGGTCATGCGTTGTTCTTTCCTGATTGTCTGCAACCACAACCGTCAGGGCAGGTAAACCTAATAGACAACGTTCCCAGGTTGTCGCCCCGCCTGCACCGATCCCGAGATCCGCTGCGGCTGTAAGTTCTGCCATATTGTTTGCCTGGATATGCAGCTTGACGCAAGGCTGATGGCGGCAAACTGCGGCAAGCATTTCATTGTGAGGATTGGTCGCCCCGACTACGATGTCCACTGGAATTTCGGTGTGTACAACCCGCGAAATGGCTTCAAGTGCTTGGGCCGTCAGGTTGTGCGGGTCGGCGCCGCCAAAGCACACCAGTATCCTGCGGATCAAGCCGTCACGAATGCGCAACCTGTTACGCTCCTGCCTGAATTCCGGCCTCAGCAACGCAAAACCGGGGCCAAGCAGCTGCGGCAAAGTCGACTGGAACCAATCCATCGTAACGCGCTTCCATGCCTTCATAATACTTCTGATCAAGCAACACGTCACAGTCATGGCGACGGTTGGCCAGATCATCGATCACCATGATGCGTGCCGCAGAAGCTCGCATTGCAGCTTCCCAGCGTAAATCCAGCTCATAGTGATCAACCACCAGCCAGTCGAGCGAAGGCAATTCGTCTGCAATCGCTTGCGACCGGGTCGCATCTTCCTGCCAGCCAGTACCGCCGTTCTCATCGCTCGGCGCGGGAAGGAGATGCACTGATACCCTTGCTTGAGGATTTCCACTCCAAGATGACCCGGCAGATCGCGGCAGATGAAATACGTGTCGCCCCCCGCCGCTCGCAATCCATTGGCCAGTGCCAGGCAGCGCATGACGTGCCCGCTACCGACTGTGACTGATGCATCTGCTCGGATGCCAACACGCAGCAGGGACAAGATTATCAGCGTACCTTAAACAGCGGCTGTAACGGCTCACAACGCAAATAAGGCCTGCGGGCGCCCGCTCTCGATCGCTTGCCTTAACAGACTGAAGGCAGCATCGTACGCCGCCGTCAGTTGGTCGATGTCCTCCTGTGCATGAGCGTAGCTCATGTTGTGGGAGCCAATCCAGAGAACGCCTCGCAACAATAGTTCCTGCATCAGCAGTGTCTTCGATTCCAACGTCGTACAGCCGGGAGCATCCTTCAAGGTAAGAAATGTCCAGGATGGATGGCCACTGACCCCAAGCCATTCGCTTAACTGATGTTGCTCAATCTGTCCTTCTACTGCCAGACGAAGCGTCTCCCACTGAGACCCGCGGCCTCGACCACGGGTTCTCGCCAGAAGCTTCTCAAGCGTAGCCAAGGCAGCCGCAAGCGACAGGTCTCGCCACCAAACGTGAAGGAAAAAAATCTCCTCCATGAGCTTCATGATATCGCCGCGTCCGGCTATGGCGGACAATGGATAGCCATTTGCCATGCCCTTGCCGAAAGTAGCCAAGTCGGGCGTCACGCCAAAGAACTCCTGGGCTCCGCCATTTGCATAACGAAACCCCGTGACGGTTTCGTCAAAAATCAGAACTGCACCGTGGCGTTGAGTCAGATCCTTCACTCCAGCCAAATAGCCGGGGGCGGGCTCAATCACGTTCATCGGTTCAAGTATGACTGCCGCAAACTCGGCCGGATACTGCTGCAGTAGGGTTTCGCGGGCGTCTAGGTCATTGTACGGAAACGTATGTGTCAAGTTCCGCACGGCTTCCGGAACACCGCGCCACCTTGCCGTAGAACCAATGTACCAATCCTGCCAGCCGTGATAGCCGCAAACGGCAACACGGTCGCGCCTTTGTATAGGCCCGCGAAAGACGAACTGCGCCGGAGGTGGCATCCGAACCGTTCTTGCCAAACCGCACCATCTCGGCACACGGCACCATCCCGGCGAGCTTCTCCGCCACCTGTATTTCGAGGGGGTGCGGCAGGGAAAAGATAACCCCGTCGTCAAGTTGGGCACGAACCGCTTCGGTTACGTCCGGAATCGTTGTACCCCAATGTGATGGCAGCCAGGCTGTTGATGAAGTCGACATACTCGTTACCATCCACGTCCCAGACACGACTCCCTTTTCCGCGCGTAATGAAATACGGCGAGACGCCAAAAGGATATTGGGTCTTGCTCTTTTGCTGAATGTTTCGACGCCGAGAGGAATAACCCGTTCTGCTCGGAGCAGGAGCTTTTCTGATTCCTGATATCGCTGGCTCATTTTGCCGTCACCTTGCCTGCGTGTTGATCAGCCAGCAATGATTTCTTCATCCCCTCGTTGCGGACGATGTGCCGATTCAACTCAGTCCAATCCGGATGCAACTCCAGGAGGGCGAGCACGTCCTGCGTTTTAAATGAGGGCTTAACTGGGTACAGCGCTTCGTAAACACTGGTAACGAACCGGAAATCCTCTGCGTTGTCGACAGTCCACCGGAGGTGAGAAAAGTCCACATCGTTCTTCACATGGTAAATCGAGAATAGTTCCGGATGGTGGTAGATGAATGGTGTCACGTGCTCGCGCTCCGAGGGCAGTCGCGCCTCACGCCAAGCATGTTCCAGGGCCGCTAATCGAATGACCTCAACGTCCAGGCCATCCGGATAGGTCGGCTCGACACCGTTCGACGTATAGTCGTAATTGCCGACTTGGCATGATCGAATCACTTCGTCGATCACCTCCGGGTCAATCAGGGGACAGTCGGCCGTAAGGCGTACAACATAGTCGGGAGTACATTCGACTGCAGCTCGATAGACGCGATCAAGTACATCTTCCAGACTGCCACGGAACACATTTATACCAGCACTATTGCAAACGCTTGCCAGCGCATCGTCGCTCGAATCGGTACTGGTAGCCACGACGAGTTCGTCAATTAGCCTGGCGCGCTGGATTCGCTCAATCTGGCGCCGGATCATGGGCTCTCCCAATAGCGGCTTGAGCACCTTGTTCGGCAGGCGCGTCGATGAGCAGCGAGCCTGTAGTATAGCGACGATCACTGGCTAACCTCGATTCTCAGTGTGGCCAACATCTGGGATCCACAAGCGACTCATTGGCTACGGCACAGTTGGGAAAGCGGGTCGGTGCGGCCAAAGTATAAGCGTCGATACATCCCTGAAGTTGCCGTGGCGATATAACACCTACCAGGGCCACAGCGATTTCCGGAATATTTTTTACGAAGGCCAAGGCTGCCACCAATGGACTCATTTTCCGCTCACTGGCAATAGCCTTGAATGCGTCGAGATATGGTTCGAGTTCCAAAAGATGAACAGGTAACTGTGACGTCTCCATCAGCAGCACGCCCTGCAGGAACACCGACCGTGCGTGGATCTCGACGCCGGCACGTTGCAGGGTAGTCGGTGTACCATCGCGCAGCAGACGCTGATCGAACACATTGAGCGGCAGCTGCACGAGGTCAAAGGCGAAACGCTCGAACAGCGCGTCGATCTCGGCCCGGTCATAGACCGAGACGCCGATCTTGCCTACCCGGCCCTTCTCCTGCCACTGCCTGAGCGTGGCATAGAGACGCTCGCCGCCCGGCAGCAGCAGGTCTCCGCCATGGTGAACCAGCAAACCATGCACAGATTGCCGGCCGAGGCGTAACAGCGAGGCTTCGAAGTTCATCGCCACCTGACGCAAACTAGCGTCATCAACTTGGGCGGCTTTCAGCGGCTGGGTCTTCGTGACGATGGAAAATGCTGCGCCCGCCGGCAGGGCATTGTCCCAGCACCGCTTCGGCATTGCCGTAGCCGGCTACCGTATCGAGCACTGATATGCCGTGTTCGGAAGCTTTCTGGAGAATCCGCCGCACATCGTCGGGCGCGATTTGACCGGAGGTATTGCTGATACCGTAGTTCATCCCAAACTGGGCGGTGCCGAGACCAAGCTTCATGGTCTGATCACACCGAGCAATGCCTCGACGACGCGATCTTGCTGGGTATCCTCGATCCCGAAGAAGAGCGGGAGGCTCAGGGCCTCTGCATAATAGTTCGCGGCATTTGGGGTATCCTCGGTCCGATAGCCCATCTGCCGATAGTATGGATGCGCCGGTACGGGGATGTAGTGAACCTGCGTGCCGATGCCGCGTTCGCGCAGACGACTCATCACGGCGCCCGGCTGGTGCCGAGCCGGTCGAAATTTATCCTTACCACATAGAGATGATGAGCGCTGTGTTGCCGGGCCCGCTTGTTGCGGCAGCAACAGGTCGGGCATCCCAGCGAAGCAGCATCGTAGCGCGCGACCAAATGTCGGCGCCTCTCGATGAATCTGTCGAGTTTGCTGAGTTGAGAAAGTGCGAGCGCAGCCTGAATATCGGTGATCCGGTAGTTGAAGCCCAACTCCTGCATTTCGTAATACCATAGGTTTGCATCACCGCCAGTGACCGACGCTTCCCGGAACCAGATAGGGGTCGTTGCCCTTGTTGATGCCGTGGCTACGCAAGCCAGCAGGTGCCGATAGATCGACTCGTCGTTGGTGGTGATCATGCCTCCTTCGCCCGCAGCCACGTGCTTAACGGGGTGGAACGAAACGTCGTTATGTCAGAGTGCTTGCAAGCGCCGACCCTCGACCCGTCCGGCAGCGTGGCGCCCAGCGCATGCGCCGCATCTTCGATGACACGCGCGCCGGCACGCTTGGCCAGGACGTTTATCGCCGGCATGTCGCACGGCAGGCCGGCGAAGGCGCACGGGGATGATAGCGGCAACGTGGTCATGCTGGGAGAGGCAACGTTCGAGGGTCGCCGGAGCCAGGTTCAGCGTCGCCACATCAATGTCAGAGAAGACTACGTCGGCCCCGACGTAGCGGGCGCAGTTGGCGCTTGCTACGAAGGTAATTGGGCTGGTGACCACCCGCTGACGGGGGCCCACGCCGGCCGCCATACAGGCAAGGTGCAGAGCCGCAGTGCCGCTCGATACGGCCAGCGCGTAACGAGCACCAACACGGACGGCAAACTCGCGTTCGAATTCGGCAATCTTCGGCCCTTGTGTCAGCGTACCATGGCGCAATACCTCAACAACGGCCGAAATATCATCCTCTATCAATTGAATGGCGCCCGTAAGGGATCACAGCTCAATCGCCTCCTGCTCAAGAATACTTCCAAGATCATCCGCCTTCATCCACCAATCGTCCCGGTCACTGCTGTACTGAAAGCCTTCGGGCACCGGAGTTCCTCCAGTTTCCGCAACGAATTTCTTTCGCATCCCACCAGGATACGGCAGGCTGTATGACGTAACGATTCGGATACTCCAGCGTGTAATAGGAGTCGTCTGGCGTAATCATGATTTCATGCAGTTTTTCTCCGGGCCGGATTCCAATGATTTCAGTGCGGCACTCCGGCGCAATGACCTTGGCCACATCCATGATATTCATACTCGGGATCTTGGGAATGAAGATTTCGCCGCCATGCATGTGTTCAAGGCAATCGAGGACAAACTGAACGCCTTGGCCCAGCGTAATCCAGAATCTTGTCATACGCGGATCGGTTATAGGTAATATGCCGGCAGCACGGCGTTGAATGAAGAACGGAATCACGCTGCCGCGCGAACCAATTACATTACCGTAGCGCACAACCGAAAATCGCGTTCGATGGCGTCCAGATAAGCCATTTGCCGCAATAAACAGCTTATCCGAACAAAGCTTGGTGGCGCCGTACAGATTCGCAGGGTTGGCAGCCTTGTCGGTCGAAAGCGCGATAACATGCTTGACCTCCTGATCAATGCAAACGTTGATAACGTTTTCCGCGCCGATGATGTTGGTTTTGATGGCCTCCATCGGGTTGTACTCGGATGCCGGCACCTGCTTCATTGCAGCTGCGTGGATAACCACCTCAACACCATCGAAGGCCCGGTAGAGGCGCTCCTTGTCACGCACGTCGCCCAAAAAGTAGCGCAGTCGCGATCTTGGATGTACTGCTGCATTTCGAATTGCTTGAGCTCGTCGCGACTGAACACGACGAGGCGCTTCGGGTCGTGCCGATCGAGCACCGTCTTGACGAAGCGCTTGCCGAAGGAGCCGGTCGCTCCCGTTACCAGTACTGATTTACCGTTCAATAATGACATCGTCCACTCCGAAACCGCGTTAATAAGTTCGTCTCGCCGACCCGACTCCTGCTGGCCATGCAGGGAAAGGAAGAAATCGTCAAGCCTGCCAAGTCCACCTTTGAGCAACGCGCGTGCCTTGGCGTTATCCAATGACATGTCCGTGGGGCGCTTCGCCGCAAGATTGGCGTCCTTCAGCTTGCCGCGCCTGACCAATGAGGGGTCATAGCTGAAAGTGTGCGCCAAGCGCACCGCAAATTCGTATTTCGGAGACCCGCTCGTCGCCGGGCACGTTGAAGGTTCCGCCGGCGTGACAGCGCGACGAGGCGGTGCGCGGCCCTCGCCAATGCGTCGGCGAGGATCGGCGTGGTGCAACGTCGTCGAACATCGTAACGGGCTGTCCGGCGCGCAGGGCCTGAATGACCCAGTCGCTGAATGACTGGCGGTAAGCATGCCCCCAGCCGAAGAAGTTGGTGCGCAGAATAAGCGGCTGCGGATGGGCCTGTTGCACCCACTCCTCGGCCAGCAGCTTGCTGCGCGCATACTCGTTGAGCGGCTCCGGCGCGTCGTCCTCACGATAGCCGCTGCGCGTCCCGGCGAACAGGTGGTCGGTCGAGATGCACCAGGCGGATGTTCCGCCTGGCGATACCGCGGCGGCAACGTTGCGGGCGAGTTCGGCATTCACGTGGCGCGCCAGGGCGGGATCCGCCTCGCAGGCGTCAACGCTGGTCAGCCCGGCGGCGGTGCGACGACGAGATCGGACTCAGCTCCGCAAGCTGGCGCGACAGGCAGTCTGCATCGCCGAGATTGAGGGGCAGCACCGTCGCACCGCGCAGCGAAACGCGATGGCGGTGGGTGCCGAGCACCACGTCCCAGTTCTCGCGCATCGCGCAAGCCCAGTTGAGGGCAAGCAGGCCGCTGCCGCCGGTGATCAGCAGGCGCCTAGCCATGTCGCGTCCTCGCCGGCATGGTCTCCCCTCACAGCCGCCACACCTTCAGGCCGGCCGCGCGCAAGGCGGACGCATCCAGGCAGGCCTTGACATCGGCGACGATCCCGCCCGGCCCGAGCAGGACGGCGATGCGGTCGGGGACGATAGCGCGCAGGGCGTCATGCGCAACGGCGACGATAACGGCGTCCGCCTGCGGCAGCTCGCTCCACCCCAGCAGGCGGATGCCGTATTCGCGCAGCGCTTCATCCGGATCGGCCAGCGGATCATGCACGGCCACCTCGATGCCATAGCTCGCCAGCTCGCCAACGATGTCCGGCACGCGCGAATTGCGCAGGTCGGGGCAGTTTTCCTGAAAGTCAGCCCCAGCACCACGGCGCGGGCGCCGGCGAGAGGGCGACCGGATTGCGCCATCAGCTTGATCACCTGGTCGGCAACGAACTTGCCCATGCCGTCGTTGATGCGGCGTCCGGCGAGGATCACCTGCGGGTGATAGCCGAGCGTCTCCGCCTTGTAGGTGAGGTAGTAGGGTCGACGCCGATGCAGTGGCCGCCGACCAGGCCGGGCTTGAATTTCAGGAAGTTCCACTTGGTGCCGGCGGCCTCGAGAACCTCGTTCGTGTCGATGCCGAGCTTGCCGAAGATGATGGCCAGTTCGTTCATGAGCGCGATGTTGAGGTCGCGCTGGGTGTTCTCGATGACCTTGGCGGCCTCGGCCACCATGATGCTCGAGACACGGTGCACGCCGGCCTCGACGACCTCGCCGTAGAGGGCTGCCACCTTCTCCAGCGTTTCGGAACTGTCGCCGGAGACAACTTTGATGACCTTGCTGAGTGTGTGTTCCTTGTCGCCGGGATTGATGCGCTCGGGGAATAGGCGACGGGAAGAGGCCCCCCCTCACCTCGGCCTCTCCCGCTGGGGAGAGGGGGACTGTGTAGGCCGGCGCTCCTCCGCAAGCGTGCGAGGGAGCAGGCCCAGCGCATGCCGGAGGCCCTCTCTCAGCACGGGAATGCACACTTCCTCGGTGGCCCCAGGATAGACGGTCGATTCGAAAATCACCGTGGCGCCGCGCTTGAGATTTCTGCCCACGGTCTCCGCGGCAGCGATCAGTTGCCCCATGTCGGGCCTGCGTGCGGCATCGACGGGCGTCGGCACGGCGACGATGACAAAGTCAGCCTCTGCGAGACTGCGCGGATCGGCGGTGCAGTCGAGTCCGCCGGCGGCGCGCAGTTCGTCGCTGCTCACCTCGCCCGTCGGGTCGACTTGTCGACGGTAGTCGGCGATTTTTTTCTCGGAGAGATCGTAGCCGAGAGTGCGGAATTTCTTGCCGAATGCGACGGCGAGCGGCAGGCCGACATAGCCCAGGCCCACCACGGCAACGGTTGTAGCCTTGACGTTCATAGGGGCCACAGTTCCACGGGCATTTCCTTCTGTTGTCGGGCTGAAGCCCGACCTACGGAGGCACTCGCTTGCAGACCGAGCTTCAGCATGACGGCCAGGGATGTCCATTGTCATTTACGGACCGTTTCCTTGGGCATGACAAAACCGATCGGGCGATGTTTGTCCTGGATCGGCGACACCATAAGTTGGCGAATCGCATCGATCAGGCCGGCGATTGCCTGATCATGGCTCGCCAACTTTTCGTTCCAGGGCTTCGAGCTTGACTGCAAGTTCCTTGTGCGTGGAGAGCACCTCCCTGAGCTGGACGAAAGTTCGCACCACCAGCAGGCTGATCTCTACTGCACGGTCCGACTTGAGGACGTTGCCCAACATCAGCGCTCCATGCTCGGTGAAGGCATGGGGCATCGATGGGGAATATTTCAGCTTGGTGAGGTGGTCACAGTTTGTGACCACCTCATGTTTCTCCTCCTTTGTAAGCATGAACATGAAGTCTGCCGGGAATCTTTCCGCATTCCTTCGCACAGCCTGATTAAGCGCTTTGGTCGGTACACCGTAAAGCTCCGCCAGGTCGGCATCGAGCATCACTTTTACGCCGCGTATGAGAAGAATCCGCTGCGCAACAATTTCAATCGGCTTGATTTTCTTGCTTGCTGTCTTCATAGGAGAAGTTCCCGCCGCAGCCGATCGATCTCCCTCGCGCGCCGCGCGGTACTCATCCTCCTTCAGCCGAAGAAAAGCTCGCGTCAATTCCAGTTTGGCGGCAATGCCGCTCGGCGTGAGCAGATAGGCGTAGGCCAGCTTGTTGTCGCTGCGGCGGAAGTTGTCGGCCTTGACCAGGCCCTTGTCGAGCAGGGCCTTGAGCAGGTAGTGGGTCTTGCCGAGGCTGACCCCCAACGTGCGCGCAAGCTCCCGCTGGCTGATCTCGGGCTGTTCCTCGATCAGGCGGAGAACTTGGTAGTGGGCGGCTTCGCGAGGTGTCACGGATGTCCGTTCAATTGTTGAACGGACTGGAATCTAGCACGATATCATTGGGTTGGGCAAGCGCCTGCCCAGTAGGTCGGCCTTCAGGCCGACTCCAGCGCATGGGGAAGAAATGACGATATTGTGAGAATTAAGCTCTGACAGGTAAATCACATACCAGAATTAAATTGACAAGTAGCATATTTATCATATAAGTTTCAATAAATTATAAACATAAACAAATTGTCAAAATGGCCCGAGGAACAGCCTTGACTTCGGAAGCCTTGGAGCGCGCTATCGCGGATGCCGGGCCGGCCGGCGTTACTCCCGAAGGACTGGAAAAGCGCTTCCTTGACTCAAGCCGGTCCACCCTCAACCGCCGCCTGCGGGAGTTGTGTGCGTCAGGGAGGGTCAGGGCCATCGGCAAGGGCCGCAGTACGCGGTACGCCTCGACAGCGCCGTTTCCCGAGGAAGATCTCGTACGCTACTTCGAAACCGACTGGCAAGAGCGGCCTGTCGTCGGGTATCACGAAGAACAACTCTTGCCCGTTCCATCGGTCGATCCCGAAAAAGCCGGGCGCCTGCGCAACCTGACTGCACGCTCGCGCCCCCTCGACAGAAGATTCCTTGCCGACTTCCTGATCGACTTCTCGTGGGCTTCGTCTGTGCTGGAAGGGAGCACTTATTCGGCCATCGACACCCAGGCGCTGATCGAATACGGACAGCGCAATCCGGACAAGCCCGTAGAAGATGCGCTGCTCATCCTCAACCACAAGAATGCCATCGAGTATCTGTGGGAGCATCGCGACCTGTCCGTGGAAACCCTCTGCCGGCTGCAATCGATCCTGACGGACCGGCATGGCATCGCGGAGGCCATGGATTCGGATCATTTCCTGCCCGACGAGCAGCGCGGCGTGCCGAGGGAATACGAGGAGGTGAGGCTGGGGCGATCGGCTTACAGTCCGCCGTTTCGGCCCGGAACCGGGTATGTCGGCAAGGCGCTGGAGTTGATCGTCGGCACGGCCAAAGCACTCGGCCCGGTCGAAGCTGCTTTTTTATCTCATGACGCGCATTCCCTATCTGCAGGCGTTCGCCAACGGCAACAAGCGCACGTCGCGACTGGCCGCCAATCTGCCTTTGCTCGGTGCAGGAATGCTGCCGATCTCGTTCGTGGATTTCATGAAGGCGGATTACATCACCGGCCTGTCGGCATTCTATGAGCTGGGAGACATCCAGATCATCGAGCGGGCGTTCATCCAGGGCTATGTGCGCTCCATCGTCCGCGGCAGCGAACTGCCGGCTGCCATTCGGGCCGGCGGATTCAGGATGGATGAAGTCGTGCAGGACCTGGTGAGGTATGTCCAGTCGGGGCGCTTGCCTGGAAATCCGGGAGCGGCTGTTTTTCTTGGTGCCTCGGGCTGAACGACATGTAGGTCGGCCTTCAGGCCGACAATCGACGCCTGAGTCGGCCTGAAGGCCGACCTACAAACCCAGCCTAAAGCTTGTAATAGCCGCGATACCACTCGACGAAGCGGCGCACCCCCTCGCCCACCGGGGTGGCGGGGGCAAAGCCGGTGGCTGCCTGAAGTTCGGCCGTATCGGCATAGGTGGCCGGCACGTCACCGTCCTGCAGGGGCAGGAAATTCTTCTCCGCCTTGCGGCCAAGAGCGGCCTCCAGCGCCTCGATGTAGGCCATCAGCTCGACCGGCTGGTGGTTGCCGATGTTGTAGACGCGATAGGGTGCCCAACTGGTGGCCGGGTCCGGGCGATCCTTGATGAATGCG
Source organism: Verrucomicrobiota bacterium (assembly GCA_027493615.1). GTDB lineage: Bacteria > Verrucomicrobiota > Verrucomicrobiia > Limisphaerales > J093 > DSVZ01. Next base: position 183,320 of record JAOSKK010000003.1, on the reverse strand, counting down.
GGGGTCCGGAGCGGCCGGGCGGTCGAGCACGCGCACCACGCCCTCGGCGATGTCGTCGATGTAGGTGAAGTCGCGCTGCATCTTGCCGTGGTTGAAGACGTCGATTGGCCGGCCTGCGAGGATGGCCTTGGTGAACAGGAACAGCGCCATGTCCGGCCGTCCCCATGGGCCGTAGACGGTGAAGAAGCGCAGGCCCGTCGTAGGCAGGTCGAAGAGGTGGCTGTAGGTGTGCGCCATCAGCTCGTTGGATTTCTTGCTGGCGGCGTAGAGGCTGACCGGGTGGTCGACGCTGTCGTGCTCGGAGAACGGCATCCTGGTGTTGCCGCCATATACGCTGGAGCTGCTGGCATAGATACCCGAGGCGGTAGAAGTCATCGGCGCGGAGACGTTCCACGATCTGACGCACGTAGATGACCTCCAGGCCGTTCTCGACGGGGGTCGTCTGCAGAACGATGCGTTCCGGGAGTTCGCCGAGCACCGTGCCGTCGGCCTGGCCCCGGTTGTAGTAGGCGTCGAGGGCGTCCTGCGGCGTGTTGATCCGCACAAGTCCCGGGACGAGGCTCGCGTTCTGCCCGTCCGTCCCGTGCCGCGCCTGCCGCGGCCCGATGAAGGCGGCCAGCGCGAGGCCCGCCGCGAGCGCCCAGCCGCCCCACGCGGCCACGGTGCGGATGCGGAACGTCAGGCGCTCGCTCAGGTGCTCCTCGATCGGCGCGCTCACGTCGTCGGCGACGGCGACCGCGTGCGCAACGGCGGCGGCGAGTTCCGCACGGTCCTGCTGCGCCTCCGCCAGCTCACGCCAGATCGCGGGGTCGCGGTCCGCCATCGCGCGGAACGCGGACCAGTCCTCCGGCGTCGCTTCACCGTCAAGGGCGCGGCTGATGAGAATGTCCCGGTCTGCGCCGCTCATGATGTGGCTCCTTCGGTGGCGGGTGTCGGGCCGATGGCGTGCCGTGCGGCGAGTTCACGCAGCATCCGCCGACCCCTGGCGATGCGGGTCTCGACCGTCGTCTCCGGCAGGCCCACCACCAGGCCGATCTCGCGGTACGACATCCCGTGAAGGCACCGGAGCAGCAGCGGCTCGCGGTACGACTCCGGAAGTTCGAGCGCGAGATTCAGCACCCGGGTCGCGTCCTCGCGGCGGGCAGCGAGCACATCCGGTGTCTCCCCATTCACCGGCTGCGGCACGTGCTCCACGGACGACCGACGCGCGGGCACAACGTCGGGACGCGACCGGGCCTTCCGCGCCGCAAGACGCGCCGCGTTGATGGCGACCGAACGCAGCCAAGGCCGCAACGAGGCGGGGTCGCGGAGGCCTCCCAGTCTGCGAACGAAGGTCATGGCGACATCCTGCAGCAGGTCTTCAAGGTCCGCGTGGCGGGGCTTGTACGCGAGCAGCACGCCGGCAACCCACCGGCGGTGACGCTGCCAGAGCGCACGCACCGCGTCGGGGTCGCCCCCGAGGGCCGCGGCGAGCGTCGGGTCGTGCGAGTCCTCAAGCCCCTCGGCTTGCGGCTCGGGTTCGTGGGCCATCGTCATGCTCCGCGATGCACGCAGGGATGCGCCCCACCCGCGCTCCCGTCAGGACCGCCGCGGCTTCGGGCTATCCTCCTTCTTCGGGCTGGGGGCCTGTCGCGTTCGCGCAGGGGAGGCCCGGGCTGCCGCGAACGCATGGCGACGAACCGCACAACCCGCCCGTCATCCGAACAGGCCGTGATGCCCTTCGGAGATCACCTCGAAGAACTCCGTCGGCGACTCATCCTCGCGCTCCTCGGGCTGGCTCCCATCTTCGTTCTCTCCATGTCCTTCGGGCGGCCGATGCTGGACTTCCTCACCCGGCCCGTCACCCGCCAACTGCGGGCCTCGGGCCTGCCGCCCGAGATGCTGGCGACCAACTTCCTCGAAACCTTCGGCACCTACGTCTTTCTCTCGCTCGTGGTGACGGTGCTGGCCGGCAGCCCCTGGGTGCTCTACCAGTTGTGGAAGTTCGTCGCACCGGGCCTGTACGAGACCGAGCGGCGCTTCGTCTACATCCTGCTCCCGTTGAGTTTCTCGCTCACCGTCACGAGCGCCGTCTTCCTCTACGCCGTCATCATGCCAGTCGTGCTCTCGTTCTTCATCGAGTTCGGGTCGGCCGTCGGGCGGACCGACCCCCACGTCGCTCCTCTGCCAGAGGGGATCGTGCTCCCGGCGTTCCCGCGGCTGGAGGCGGATCCGCCGCGGCCGGAGGTCGGGGCGGCCTGGATCAACACGGAACTCATGCAACTGCGCGTCTGCGTGGGCTACGAGGGCAGCAAGGCCGTGGTTCGCGGGTCGAACCTTACCCAGGGCAGCGGGATCGTCCAGCAGTACCGCATCAGCGAGTACACCAAGACCTTCCTCACGATGGCGATGGCTTTCGCGCTCGGGTTCCAGACGCCGGTTGTCGTGCTGCTGCTCGGGTGGGCAGGGCTGGTGAAGCCCGCCATGCTGAAGAAGTACCGCAAGCACGTCATCATGGGGTGCTGCATCGCCGCCGCGCTGCTCACGCCCGCAGACCCGATCTCGATGGCCCTCCTCGCCGCGCCGCTCTGGGCGCTCTTCGAACTCGGAAGCGTGCTGCTGCGCCTGCTGCCCGCCGAGCGCGTAGCGCGCATGGGCCGTCGCGGCCAGGCGGATCGGGACGGTGAGGCGTGAGAGGGGGGGTGTTCTATTCCCGTCTCGGCCCCCTGCCGCGACCGCGACCTGCGGGCGAACCGACCGCGGCCGACGACGCGATGATGACGCGCGCCCTCGCCCTCGCCGGTGCCGCCGCCGCCATCGGGGAGGTGCCTGTCGGCGCGGTCGTCTATGAAACCGCCTCCGCCCGCGTGCTCGGCGAAGGTTTCAACCGACGCGAGGCGGATCACGACCCGGCCGCACACGCCGAGCTCCTGGCCGTGCGCGCGGCATCGCAAACGATCGGCGACTGGCGGCTGAACCACTGCACGCTGGTGGTCACGCTCGAACCCTGTGCCATGTGCGCCGGGCTGGTCGTGAACGCGAGGGTCGGACGCCTCGTCTACGGAGCGAACGACTTGAAGGCAGGTGCAGCAAAGCCTCTACGCGCATCCCGCCCGACAGCTCCCCCCCCCCCCCCCCCCCCCCCCCCCCCCCCCCCCCCCCCCCCCCCCCCCCCCCCCCCCCCCCCCCCCCCCCCCCCCCCCCCCCCCCCCCCCCCCCCCCCCCCCTGGTGCGCGTCCACACCGGTACGTTCGATCCACCACCCCGGTGGCGAGGATGGCCGTAGGTGGCGCCAAACCACATGGCCTGCCCTTCGGTGAGCATGCGCTGTTCCGAGCCGTCCGGTCGGCCGAGGCACACATCGGACCAATCATGCCCCGGATCATGGCGGAAAAGGCACTTCTGGAAGGCGAGCCATTCACCGTCCGGCGACCAGTTCGGGCCGAAGTAGAGGTGGTCCGGGTGCGCGGCCACGCGGGTCCGGTTGGCTCCCACGGTATCGCTGGTCCAGATCTGGTAGCCCGCCGGGCTCGCGAGATGGAAGGCCACGCGGATACCGTCGGGGCTGAGGCTCAGGCCGTAGGGCAAGCCTTCGTCGGTCCCGGTGAACTCGCGCGCCTCCGTACCGTCGAGATTCATGTTGTAGATCTGCCCGGGGCGGGTGCGGATGACCTGCATGAGGATCCGACCGTTGGGGAGGAGCAGTTGCGGGGCATAGAAGGGCGCCATCCGCTGTTGGGTGACGAGTTCTTCCAGCGTCCCCGGTCCAGATCGTAGGCCCACACATGGGTTGGGGTCTGGTGGTAGTACTCCTCGAATGAGCGGCCAGGACCGTCCCGCCGCGCTTCCAGGCTCAGCAGGAGCAGTCGGCCGTCGGGAAAGACGCCAACCGGTTGCCAGGTGACCTGGTCTGGCACATCCAGTTCGAGCGTGCGCTGGCCGGTACCATCGGCGTGGATGAGGCAGGTCTTCCCGCCCGAGGTGAACAGCAGCCGCGGTCTTCGGCGGCCTGTCTGAGTGGGGCGTGGGTGGTGGACGCAACTGCCGGTCGCCCCGAGCGAGCCCAGGGTTGCCAGCCTGAGAAAGGACCGGCGATCGAGGAGGCTGCTGCTTTGCCGCGCCTTCGGGATTTGGCATTGAAGTGTGCTCACGGTGCCAGGCGGAGTTGTCCCTGTGCGCGGATCACGTCCAACCGCTGATCGATGGCCCGTTCAACAGGGTCGTCACCGGTCTGACCGAGGCGCCGGCGGATCTCCCGGCGCAGCCACCAATAGCCCGAGTTCCACGAGTAGAGGATATGGCCGTGCGGTCGGCCGTCGACGGTGCTGATCGACTCGTTGAAGGCGGGGGTGAAAGCGATTTCCCGGGCGATCCGCTCGGCGAGCAATCGGTCGACCTCGGCCGCCGGCAACCCGTGCACGCCGGCGAGCAGGTAGTTGGCGGCGTCGTTGAGAAACCAGGAACCGCCGTAGCAATACACGCCGCTGTGGCCGGGCAACAGGGCGCCGTCGGCCTGGGAAATCACGCGCAGACCGTAGGGGGTCTTGACCCGCTCGGACGTGCGATGATGGGTGAGCACCTGGGCGTCGGTCAGCAGCTTCGCTCCGAACACCGCGTACGTCAGCGTCGCGCCGTACAGGGTGTCCTGGCCCAGCGTGTCGTGTTGCTGGCGGCTGGTGGGCATGAAGCCCCGTTCGGTGTTGAAGAGGGATCGATAGCCCGCGATGGCCCGGGCGATGTCGTCCTCCGTGACGTCGAGGCCCAGTTCCTTCGCGGCCAACAACGCCCCGCAGTGGAATCCCTGGTTGCTGGCCGGCACGTCGTCCTCGTCGTAAAGCAACACGTCATGGTACGTCTTCCACCCTTTGGGATTGGGGGCGCCCGGGAGGAAGGGGAACGTAGAGGCCGTCTCTCTCGTGTTGGCGGATGAACGCGTAGGCCCGGCGCACGAGCGGTTCGTTCACCACGCCGCCGGCGCGCCGCATCAACACCGCCCAGATGAGGTAGTACTGGGCGTTGTCCTCGTAGTCCATGCGTGTCCAGAAGACGGCGCGGTTCGCCTCGATGGTCTTCTCCGGGTCGTCCAGACCCAGTGCGGTGTAGAAGCCGTCACTGACCCACTGTTTCCAGCCGTAGCCCGGGCCGGACACGAAGATGTAGCGGCCGTCGCGCGGCTGATGGTCGGCATCGCGGGCGAGGTTGCGGCGCAGCAGGAAGAACGAGGTGTTGCGCAGGATGGCCTCAACGGCGGAACCATTCCAGCCCTTCGCGTTGGCCACGGCGAGATGTGCTGCCACCTGGGCGTCGTAAAGGTGGCGGGCCGGACTGGCGAACACCCAGGTGGTGTAGCGCTGCGTTTCCCCGGACCGATGGACTGCCAGCCGTCCATTTCGTACTGGTAGGTGTCCCGCGCGTCTTCCGGCGGCTTGATCACGAGTGGATAGGGGTCCCGCCCGTCGCCGGTGAACACCTTCAGGCGGCGCGCCGGCGGGTCGAGCAGCACCTGGCAGCGGTTCTCCCACAGCCCGGGTGAATCCGCGATGATCCCGAACACACTCCGCTCCGTCCGAACCATGCCGACGGGGAACGTCTCGGTCCGGGCACTCCCCCGCACGGTATCGCAGAGCACACGGTTGGTCGTGGGGCCCGAGAACGCGGTGTAAGCCCCCTCCACCGCCAGATCCAGGGGGAAGGCGAGAGTGAACCGCTGCTCGGTCGCACTCTCGACGACCAGCGTCCGCTCCACGAGCGACGGTGTCTTCTGGACCAGACGCCACCTGAGTTGGAAGGGGCCAACCGTTGCCGGTCCCAACTCGATGGCATCTCCTGTCTCGCTCCTGGTCAGAAAACGCACCGGCGTCCAGTCGCCGTCGGGAAACCGGAGTTCCACGCCGGCCGGGGCAGCCGTCGTGGCACGCGCCACCAACCGGTCTTCCGAGCGGTATTCGACCTGCACCCCGGAATCCGTGGCGTGCAGCACGGGACGAACCTCGACGGCCTGTGCCCGGTCAGTCAGGCACACCGGTCCGTTCAGAGCGCTGAGCAGCAGACCGGCGAGAACGAACGATGGGGTCTTTGTCATGGTGGGAGTGATCTGCGCGGCTGCTGGCCGTGGTGCCACGGCCGCGTGGTTACGCTGCCGGTGTCTGGTGTGCGAGGCGGGGTGAGGGGCCATGGCGTCATCACGTTCGAGTGTACTCTTCCAACAACCGCCGGTAGACCTGATACTGCTCGAGCGGGACCCCGGGCGGTGTCTGGTGGTCCACGCTGGGGATGAACCCGCCGCGGCGCATCAAGGGCACGAGCCGCTCGAACTCCGCCCGCATGGCCGGTTCGCCGCGGTGCATCGTCATCTTGTCGAAGTGCCCGACCATGAGCAGCCGGGGAAACGCCTGGCGGAGCCGGAGGCCGTCGACACCTGCCTGCCGTTCGAGGGGCAGCACTCCGGCCACCCCCAGCTTTTCCAGCCAGGGCACCAGCAAGGTGACATCCCCGTCGGTGTCCATGAACAGCGGGATTCCGCGTTCCTGAAGGCGTGGCAGGAGGGCACGGTAATAGGGCGCCACGAATGCCTCGAAGGTCGCCTGCGAGATCATCGGCCCCAGGTTGTAGGACATGTCCTCCGCGATGGTCATGAAGGTCGGGACGCAACGGCGAAAGGCGTCGTCCAGCAGGGCCAGGTTGAACTCGAGCAGGTCGCGGTTGATCGCGTGCAGCAGTTCCGGCTGGTCGCCAAAGGCAAACATGAGCTTCTCGAAGCCCATCAGGGTGCGGGGAAACCAGAAGAAGCCCTCGATGGTGTACCACACGACCGCGTCCCCCTGACGTTGCCTGGCGTCCCAGGCGGACAGGCTCGCCAGGGCGGCGGCATGGGAGGGAAACAGGTCGGACCGGACGCGCCGGTAATCGTCCATCGTCGCGACGATGCCCTCGACGTGGTGTTGGGTGGCCTCAATGGTGGGGTCGGTGGTGCTGAACCAGAACTGCTGGTAGGGATCGAGCCCGAACCACCGGGCAATCTCGAACACCTGGTGCGGGCGCAGCGTGGCGGGCAGCCCTTCGCCGTGCCAGCGGGCGATGGTGGCATCCCACCACATGGCCCATTCCCACCGGGGCAGGCGGTCCACCGGCTGGAAGTTCATCACGGCGCGGAACCGCTCGACATGGCTCATGGGCTGCATAGTCCGGGAAGCGCGGCGAGCTTCCCCCGGCTGCCCGCTGCACGCAAACCGAAATCACTCCACCATCGTAGGCGCCGACGTCAGGAGGCGTTTCGGTCGAGGTGCACTGCTGCTTCGCCTCCTGACGTCGGCGCCTACAACCACTGCAAACGCCGGGTGCCGATCTCAGTCCGTGCGCCAACGGCGGAGTCCGTGCGGGACGAGGCGGATGGGCACGTTGCGGAAGTCGGGATGGGCAGCCTCGATGGCGGCGATCAGCGCGTGTTTCTCGAGGGCGCCGGGGCGCAGCAGCAGCGTGACGGAGCCGCCTGCGCCGCCAGCACCGTTGACCTTGTAGCCGGACACGCCGTGTTCGCGGGCGAGGGCGAGCACCTGTTCGGCCCGGGAACCGACGAGGTCCGGATGCAGTTTGCGTTGCGCGTCCGTGTTGGCCTTCATCGCCTCGCCAAAGCCAGCCAAGTCGCCCCGCAGCAGGGCCTGCTTGCCCGCGGTGGCGGCCTCCCGCAACGGTTCGAGGTAGCGGCGGAACCGGGGCGATTCCTCGAGCCGACGGATCACCGACTCATGGACGGCGGAGGAGCTGTGGGGCTTGCCCAGGTAGATGAGCAGCAGACGCGACTCCAGCTCCCAGGCCCGTTCCTCGGGCAGGGTGATCGGGGACACAGACGCCTCAGGGTAGCGGGCCATCTCGATGTAGTTGATGCCGCCGTACGCCGCGCAGAGCTGGTCCTGGATGCCAGACTGGAGCCGGAGCAGCTCGGACTCGATGTAGTGCGCCTTGGCGGCCAGTTCGTTGCTCGTGAGAGAGCGTTCGCCGAGCAGGTCCAGGGCGCCCAACACCGCCACGGAGACGGAGGCGGACGTGCCGGTGGACGCCCCGGCGGGGGCGGAGGAGAAGATGGTCACCTCGAGATGGATCCCGGGCGGCAGTCGGAAAAGCCGGAAGCCGGCTTCAATCAGGGGATGCTTGGTCCAGGAGCGGGCCCGGGCGCGGAGGGCATACACATCCCCGTAGTTTTCCGCGCGGATCGTGATCTGCGATTCGCCGCGTTGCTTGCGGCGCGCCACCACCGAGACCTCGACCGACGGGAACACGGCGATGTTCAGAACCCGGCCGGAACCGGCGAACCACGTGTCCGTCCAGCCCCCAGGTCGCAGATCCGGATTGGCGCCGAGCATTGGATGATCATAGGACACGACCCGCGAGTCGGATGTCTGCGGGGAAGGAACTGCGAAGTGGCCGGGCGGGTCAAGGAGCAGGTTGCGGAAGCGTAGGGACGGCGGGTGTCGCGCGCCGCGGGCCGACCGTGGTTCCTTGGTCCCGGAAGCAATGCGAGCTGGCGGCTACGGTGATTCGGCTTCGTCCGGCATCGTGGGCCGGGCGGCCACCGGGGCTTCGGAGGTATCGTCCCGGGAGGGCGGCCAACAGCCAGGCGGCACGTTCGGCGCAGGCGGGGCACTCGCGGACGAGCCCATCGATGAACTCGGCCGGGGGCACCGTGAACTGGCGGCCGCACCCACACTGGACCCGTGCGTTGTTCCCCAGCCAACGGACGAACTTCAGCATGCCTTTCGAGTCTACGAGCGCAGCCTGCCGAGGATACGGGAAAGGCCGGCCCGGGACGGGAATCAGCGAAAGGCGTAGGGGGCACCTGCTCCGGAGTTCACTCTCGCGCCACGGCGGTGAGGTGGTGGCGAACCTCCGCGGTCCGTAGCTTCAGGCCCGGGTCGCGAATGCCACCCTGGCTCCCCTGGACGCCTGGCGTCTGGGCGTCTGGCATGGTTCAACCCGCTTGACGACATTTCGCTTATTGGCGAATAGTCGTGGCCGTGCGCGCGTTCATGAGCCTCACCAAGGCCCTGGCTGACCCCAACCGGGTCCGCCTCCTCCTCGCACTGCGCGGCCGGGAACTCTGCGCCTGCCAGATCACGGAGCTCTTTGGCCTGGCCCCGTCCACGATGTCCAAACACTTGTCCATCCTCTACCAGGCCGGGCTGGTGAATTCCCGCAAGAACGGTCGGTGGGTTTACTATTCGCAACCGGGAAAGGACGCCCCCGTGGCGGTGCGCAAGGCCCTCGAATGGGTCGGCGAAGCCCTGGCGGGAAACGCGCAGGTGGTCGAAGACGCCCGCCGGCTGAAGGAACTCTTGAAGGTGAATCCGAGCGAGTTATGCCGTCGCCAATGCGAAAGATGAAGGTCCTCTTCCTCTGCACGGGGAATTCCTGCCGCAGCCAGATGGCGGAAGGGTGGGCACGGCATCTGAAGGGTGACGTCCTCGACCCGTATTCCGCTGGCATCGAGAAGCACGGGATGAACCCACACGCCGTCAGGGTCATGGCGGAGGCCGGCGTGGATCTCGCGGCGCATTACTCGAAAACGCTGGCGGACCTGCCGGGGGTGGCCTTCCACGCGGTGGTCACGGTGTGCGGTCATGCCCACGAGCACTGCCCGGTCTTTCCCGGCAGGACCAGGGTGCTGCATGTCGGCTTTGAAGACCCGCCCACCCTGACGAAGCACCTGCCCGACGGCGAGGAAAAGCTGGCGGTCTATCGCCGGGTCCGCGACGAGATCCGGCGCTTCGTGGAGACGTTGCCCGGCGCGCTGAACGCGCCGTGATCATCAGCCTATGCCTACACACATGGATCCTGAATCGGTGCACCAGACGGTGCGCGACAGTTACGGCAAGATTGCCGGCAGCGGCGGTTCCTGTTGTGGACCCGCCCCGACCTGCTGCGGTTCGACCCCCGTGGCTTCCGACGCCCTGGCCAAGCACATCGGGTACAGCGTCGAGGAGCTGGCGGCTTTGCCGGAGGGCGCCAACCTCGGCCTTTCCTGCGGCAATCCCAACGCGCTGGCCGCCCTCCAACCGGGAGAGGTGGTGCTGGACCTGGGGGCCGGCGCCGGTTTCGACGTCTTCATCGCCGGCCGGAAGGTCGGGCCGACCGGGCGCGCCATCGGCGTGGACATGACGCCGGAGATGCTGGCCAAGGCACGCCGGAACACCGCCACCTACCAGCAGCGGAGCGGGCTGAACAATGTCGAGTTCCGGCTGGGGGAGATCGAACACCTGCCCGTCTCCGACCACTCCGTGGACGTGGTTATTTCCAACTGCGTGGTCAATCTCTCGCCGGACAAGCCGCAGGTGTGGCGGGAGATCGCGCGGGTGCTCAAGCCGGGCGGAAGGGTGGCGGTGTCTGACCTGGCGTTGCTGCAACCGCTGCCGCCCGCCGTGGCCGAATCGGTCGAAGCGCTCGTGGGCTGTGTGGCGGGGGCGGTGCTGGTTTCCGACACCGAACGGATGGTCAGGGATGCCGGGTTGGTCGATGTCGAGCTTAATGCCAGGTCCGCCTACATCGATGGCATGGTGGACTGGCAGGACCCGCTCTACCAGAAGATCGTGGCGGAACTGCCTGCCGGAGCCAAGCCGAGCGACTACCTCACCAGCCTTGAGATCAAAGCCCGCAAGCCCGCCCGCCCTTCTCCCGGGGAGCCATGTTGACAAATACTATCTGTCAAAGCCGATGAAACGCCTCGATTTCTTCGAACGTTACCTCTCCCTGTGGGTGCTCGTGTGCATGGTTGTCGGTGTGGCCTTGGGCCGCCTGGCCCCCGAGGCGACCCGTTGGCTGAGTCACTGGCAGTTTGGCCAGGACTCGCAGGTCAACGTGGTCATCGCCGTGCTCATCTGGCTGATGATCTATCCGATGATGCTCAAGATCGACTTCGGCGGCATCCGCGCGGTGTTCGCCCGTCCGAAGGGCCTGTTCATCACGCTGTTTGTCAACTGGCTGGTCAAGCCCTTCAGCATGGCCCTGCTGGGCTGGCTCTTCATCACCACCTTGTTTGGCAAGGCGCTGGGCTGGATTGATGCCGAGACCGCCCGCAACTATGTCGCGGGGCTCATCATCCTGGCTGCGGCCCCGTGCACGGCCATGGTCTTTGTCTGGAGTTATCTCACCGACGGCGACGGTCCTTACACGCTGGCGCAGGTTGCCATCAACGACCTCATCATGGTGTTCGCCTTCGCCCCAATCGTGATGCTGCTGGTCGGGATCAGCGGCGTGACCATTCCCGGACAGGTGCTTCTGGTCTCCGTGCTCGTGTTCATTGTGATCCCCCTGGCCGCCGGCTGGATCAGCCGTGTCGCCTTGATCAAGTCGCATGGCCTCGCCTGGTTCGAGTCGGCCTTCCTGCCCCGGTTCCGGCCCGTGACAATCCTCGCCCTGCTCGCCACGCTGGTGCTCATCTTCGCCTTCCAGGCCGAGAATCTGCTGACGAATTGGGCGGCGGTCCTGCTGCTGGCCGTGCCGATTCTGATCCAGGTGTATTTCAATTCGAGTCTCACCTACGGTCTGATGCGATGGTTCTGGGTGAGGCACAACGTGGCCACGCCGGGCGCGCTGATCGGCGCGAGCAACTTCTTTGAACTCGCCGTCGCCGTTGCCATCACGCTCTTTGGTCCGACCTCCGCGGCGGCCCTGGCGACCGTGGTGGGCGTCCTGGTCGAGGTCCCCGTCATGTTGAGCGTGTGCCGGTTTTGCGTGCGGACGCGACCCTGGTACGAGCGGGCCGTGGCCGCCTGAGACGGCTGGAACCAGCGGGATGGCCGCGGAGACGTGTTGGCCACGCTTCCTGAGTGACCGTCCGCGTGCCGTCGTTCGGAAGCTGGCTGCCGCGGGCGAGGATCGAGTTCTCCGTTGCGAGAGGTCCCATGCACGGGTAGCGTCGGATCCATGAAGTTCCGCGTGTTGATCGAGCCAGACGAAGATGGTGTCTTTGTGGCGGAGTGCCCCGTCCTTCCCGGCTGCATTTCGCAGGGCCAGACCCGGGCGGAGGCGGCGGCCAACATCCGCGACGCGATCCAGGGCTACCTCCACAGTCTGGAGAAGCACGGGGAGCCCGTTCCCTCACCCATCACGGAGGAGATCGTGGAAGTGTCGGTATGAGCCGCATGCCGGTTTGTTCGGCGGCCGATGCTCTCCGGGTCTTCCAGGCGCTGGGATACGAACTGGACCATCAGACCGGCAGCCACCTCATTTTGCGCCATCCCGATGGCCGCCGCCTCACCGTTCCCAACCATCGCGAAATTGCCCGCGGAACCCTTCGCGCCCTCATCCGCCAGGCCGGGCTGACCAGGGAGCAGTTCAGCGTACTGTTGTAGGCATCGCGGGTTCATCCGACCGGTTTCACGGGTTCACTACCACTCCCCGCAGCCCGTGTCCGCGCCATGGTCCGTGGCGCAACAAGCGCGTCGGCGGCGACGGCGACGCAGCAACCGTGGCGAGCCCCAGATCGACGGGTTGAAGGGTCGGCGAGGAGAAGGTTGAGCCGGAAGCGCGTATCCCCGGGAGTCGTGCGCGACCTCGCCGACCATACCCCGGAGGGCTTCGAAATCCACAAGACGGTAAACGGTAGGGTCTATCTTGGGCGGCAGCCGCCGCGACTCATTTGGGACTCCGCGAAAGTGAGAACGGCTGCCGCCGCGGACAAACGAACCGCTTGACACGCTTAGCCACTTGGCTAAAAGTCTCCCCGTCATGGTGGCTGCTACGCGAAAAGCCGACTTCGCCCGCTACAAGGCGCAGGCCCAGGTCCTCAAGGCCCTGGCTCATCCCTCGCGCCTCCTCATGGTCGAGGAGCTCTCCCACGGCGAACGGTGCGTCTGCGAGCTGGCCGGGATGGTGGGAGCTCAGATGCCCACGGTGTCACGTCACCTCGCCCAGCTCAAACACGCCGGGATTGTCGAGGACGACAAGCGTGGGGCGCAGGTGTTCTACCGGCTCAAGACCCCCTGCGTGATGAACTTCTTCCAGTGCGTGAGCTCGGTGCGCGAGAACGCGGGTCGGTAACCCGGGCAGGCAGCTCTCTTTTTTCTGAGTCAGTTGTTGTCTTGGCTAAATGACGAATAGGCGTAGAACGGAACCCACATGAACGGTGCCTGCGAAATGACCGCTGACCCGGCCCCGGCTCGCCGCGAACTCAAGGTGCTCGGCCTGTTCGTGGCGGTGTTCTTCGGTCTCTGCTTCCTGCCGGTGGGCCACCCGCGCTTCGACAACGCCCTCAAGGAGGGGCTCGAGTTGACCAAGTGGTATGCCCAGGAGCACGTCCTGCTCTGCCTGATCCCGGCCTTGTTCATCGCCGGCGGCATCAGCACCTTCGTCAACCAGGCTGCGGTCATGCGCTACCTGGGACCCCGGGCCAACAAGGCGATGGCCTACGGAGTGGCTTCGGTGTCCGGCACCATCCTCGCCGTGTGTTCCTGCACAGTCCTGCCGCTCTTCGGGGGCATCTGGATGCGCGGAGCCGGACTCGGGCCGGCCACGGCTTTCCTCTACTCCGGCCCGGCGATCAACGTGCTCGCCATCGTGATGACGGCCCGGATTCTGGGGTTGGAGTTGGGGAGCGCGCGGGCGATCGGCGCAGTGCTGTTCAGTGTGGTCGTGGGCCTGGCCATGCACGGAGTGTTCCGTCGCGAGGAGCAGGCCAAGGCCGAAGCCGCGGTGGACATGCCTGAAGTGGAAGTCAAGCGGCCGCTCTGGCAGAACGTGGTGTTCTTCGCCTCGATGGTCGGTTTTCTGGTGTTCGCCAACTGGAGCCGACCCGCCGAGGCGACCGGGCTGTGGGCCGGCGTCTTCGCCTGGAAATGGCCGGTGGCAGGGGCGTTCGCGGCGGCCCTGGCGATGGCGCTCGGGCTGTGGTTTGGATTCCGGTGGCGGGATCTGGTCCTGGCGGCGGTGCCGGTGCTCCTCCTGAGCCTGGCTTTCCCGCACGAACCCTTGATCGCATTCCTGGCGGGTTGCGCAGGACTGGTGGTGCTCTGCACGCGGCACCCGGACGAAGGCCGGGAATGGCTGGACGCCACCTGGACGCTGGCCAAGCAGATCTTCCCGCTGCTCATCGCCGGGGTGTTCATCTCCGGCTTGCTGCTGGGTCGGCCCGGACAGGAGGCCTTGATTCCGTCGTCGTGGGTGAGCGAGTCGGTGGGGGGCAATTCGCTTCTGGCCAACTTCTTTGCCTCGCTGGTGGGCGCCTTCATGTATTTCGCCACGCTGACCGAGGTGCCGATCCTCCAGGGGTTGCTGGGCTCCGGGATGGGCAAAGGCCCCGCGCTGGCGTTGCTCCTGGCGGGCCCGGCGCTGTCGCTGCCCAGCATGCTGGTGCTGCGGAGCATCATGGGCACCCGGAAGGTCGTCGTCTATGTCGTGCTGGTGGTGCTGATGGCGACGATCACCGGGCTTATCTACGGGGCGTTGTTTGGGTGAGGCGTGATCTTGAACGTGTGAGAGTCAACGAAGTCAACAAGCTATGAACATCCTCGTGATCGGACCCGGCTGCACCAAGTGCCGAACCCTGGCGCAATTCACCGAACAGGCGGTCAAGGAACTCGGCGTGACGGCCGAAATCACCAAGGTGACGGATCTCAAACAGATCATGGCACTGGGCGTAATGATGACCCCGGCGCTGGCGGTGAACGGCACGGTCAGGGTCGTCGGCAAGGTGCCCAGTGTGGCGGAGCTCAAGACGCTCTTGAGCCAGGCGGTCGAGGCCGAGAAGGCGGCGACGTGATTCATGCGAGGTGATTTCGGAACGATGGTTTCTGATGCAGAGAACACACGGGAGCACACATGCACCACCAGAGCATCGGTTTTGTCGGCGGCGGGCGTATCACGCGGATCATTCTCGGAGGGTGGAAGCGCGCCCGGAAGTTGCCAGCCAAGGTCGTGGTAAGCGACTGCCAGGCGGAGGCGCTTGGCCGGATCATGGATGGCTTCCCGGGCGTGGAAACCGCCAGCAGCAGTGCGGCCGCGGCCGGGCAGGACATCGTGTTCCTGGCCGTGCACCCACCCGTGATGGCGGAGGTCTGTGCCGGGATCCGGAACGCGCTCAAGCCCCAAGCCGTCGTAGTCGCGCTCGCCCCCAAGTTCACCGTGGCCCGACTTGGCGAACTGCTCGGCGGCTTTGTGCGGATCGCCCGGGTGATTCCCAACGCGCCGTCGCTGATGGGGCAGGGGTACAACCCCGTGGCCTTCGGGCCGTCCCTCCCCCCGAACGACCGGGCGGAGGTCAAAGCTTTGCTGGAACCGCTGGGCGAGTGTCCGGAGGTCGCGGAGGAGAAGCTCGAGGCCTACGCGGTCCTGACCGCGATGGGGCCAACCTACCTCTGGTTCCAACTGCAGGCCCTGCGGGAAATCGCCGCGGGGTTCGGGCTGAACGAGGTCGAGATTGCCCCGGCGCTGAAACGCATGGTCTGCGGGGCGACGCGCACGTTGCTGGAATCCGGTCTGACACCCGCCGAGGTGATGGACCTGATCCCCGTCAAACCGCTGGCCGAGATGGAACCGCAGGTCGCCGAGCTGTATCGGACGCGGCTGCCGGGCGTTTACCAGAAGATCCAACCCTGATGCTGTCCCCCTGAATTGCGTAACCCCCTGAGAACATGAAGACGCCTCTGAAGATCCTGATCGTCGCTGTTCTGGTCGTGGTGGTCGTGGAGCCGTCGCGCTCAAGAAGGGTAGGTCGCCCGCCGCAGCGACCCCCGCGGCGCCGGTGGCGGCGAGCGTACCGACCCCATCACCGGTGGCCCATCCAGCACCAACGGCCGAGCCCTCCCTGGCAACCGAGAAGGTGGCGGCGGTCCGCACGCCCACGGCGAAGCTGCCCCGGCTGGTGGATCTGGGGGCGGACCGGTGTATCCCCTGCAAAATGATGAAACCGATTCTGGACGAGTTCCAGCGGGACTACGCGGACCGGTTCGTCACCGAGTTCATTGACGTCTGGAAGAACCCTGACGCCGGCAAGCAATATGGCATAAGGGTGATTCCCACCCAGATCTTCTATGACGCCGAAGGGAAGGAACGGTTCCGCCACGAGGGCTTCTATGGCAAGGAGGACATGCTGGCCAAATGGCGCGAGTTGGGTGTGGATCTGCCCGCTGCCGCGCCCGCCCCGGCCGGCAACTGACCGCCGTTCCGCCCGCGATCGGGATGACGCCGGCGTGCGGTCTCAACCTTAGCCAAGCGCATGACACGATGAAAACGCCCCCCTGTGCTCACGGAATTCCGCTCGGATGGCGTTTGGTCCTGGCCGCCGCAGTCTGTTGGACGGCCCTGGTTCTGGGGCGTGCCGCTCTGGTCCCGGCCGGGTCGAAGGTCGCGGAGCCTGCGGCACGCGCCGTGCGGGTTTGTCCGCCGTACCAACTGAAGGATGAGCAGGGCAACGTGATTGACCCGGTGCGCGGGATCAACGCCACAGTTCCCTACTCGCCCAAGCAGACGTGCGGGGCGGTGGGGTGTCATGACTACGACAAGATCACCGAGGGTTACCACTTCACGCAGGGCAAAGGCGAGGCGGTGCCCGCGGACATGGCGGCGCGGTTCCAGTGGGTCTCTTCGCCTGGCAATTACGGTGGCACGTGGTGTTCGCCTGCACCCCTCTACCGTTACCTCGCGCCCAAGACCAACGCATCGGCGATGACCATTGACATGACTTCCGCCACGTTTATCACCGCCGGCTGTGGCAACTGCCATCCGGGCGGCGGACCACTGGAGTACGACCGCGACGGCCGGCGTTACGATGACTGGATGCGGGATCCGGCCAGCGGGCTGACGCCCGGCGGGGACAATCAGTTCGACGGGGATTACTTCAAGACGCGCTGGTCGGAGACGGGAGTGGTGGAGGCCGATTGTCTCCTCTGCCATCTACCCGAGTACGACATCAAGAAGCGAAACGACCAGCTTGCCCGACTGAATTTTCGGTGGGCGGCGACCGAAGGGGCGGGGTTTGGCCAGGTGACCGGCATGGTGGCGAGCAACCAAGTGCCGCAGGTTGCCTATAACTTGAAGAGCTTCGACGCCAGCGGCAAGGTGAAGGTCCGGGTGGTCACCCAACCCCGCAACGAGGCGTGTCTGAACTGCCATGCGCAACCTGGCTGGAAAAAGCGGGGCGCGGATTACCGCGCCCGGACCGATGTCCATCTCCGGGCCGGTTTGCGGTGCGTGGATTGCCATCCCGCCGGCAGCAATGCCGAGGATCCGCGCATCCACGGACGTGAAGTGCACCAGTTCGCCAAGGGAGACGATCCCGGCGGGCGGGTGCGCGATGACCTGGATAACACGGTGCGGGATTGCTCCAGTTGCCACCGCACCGGCCAGTTCGGTGCGCCGGTCGCCACGCATTCCTGGCTGCCGCCGTTGCATCTGGAACGGATCGCCTGTCAGACCTGTCATACCCCGTTCAAGCAGGTTATGCCCATCCAGGTGCAGGCCAGCGATGTGTTCAATCGCGACGCGTGGATAGACCCGGGCGGCAAACAGCTCTGGACCTTTTATGGCGTGAACGGCGCCTATCGCAATCACTACGGCCTGCTCAAGGTGATGGGCTATGATGACAAACCCACCGAGACCTTCCGACCCGTGTTGGCGGACCACCAGGGCAAGATCTACCCTGTCAACCGCGTCCATTCGACCTGGCCGGGCATCGAGACGCCCGGACAACCCGGCTTGATGCAGCCGCGCCCGCCGGACATTCACAAGATGTGGAAGGCGCATCTCGAGGACCCGACCCAGCATCCGGAGCTGGCGCGGATCAGGGATGACGACGGCGACGGGGCGCTTGAGATCAACCGTCCCGACGAAGTGGACGCTCTGATCGCCGCGGTGACGCGGCATCTGACTGCGCTAGGCTACGATCTCAAAGGCAAGCGGGTGGTGTGGGTTTCCAACGAGCGGGTGTATTCCTCGGAAACAGAGTACCGCTCCCTGACCAAAGCGGAATGGGAAGCCTCGCCTTACGCCAACGTGCACAAGTACAACCATGACATCGCCCCCGCCCGGGCGGCTTTGGGGTCGGGAGGGTGCACGGATTGTCACGCCCGGGAGGCGGAGTTCTTCAACCAGGCGGTGCTGCAGATCGCGTTCACACCGGATGACCAGGAACCGCGCTGGGTACCGAACCACGTCATTTTGGGGTATTCTGCAGCCTCGGTGTGGCTGGGGGCGTTCCGGGAGGAGACCTTGAAGCCCGTTCTTTACCCCCTGCTGGCTTTGCTGGCCGGGTTGTTGGGGATTCTATGGTTGCGCGACTTGGCCGTGCGTCATGACGTGTTCGCGCCGCCGGCAGCCACCGCCGGGGCGTGGCTTGCCCTGGCGGTCCTCATGATTGGGGGTGTCCTCGTGGCGCGCTCGCCCGAGTTGGCCGAGTACATGACGGCGCGGCGGTTCAGCCTCGATGCGGCCCACTTCTGGATCGGCGCGGGCATCTTGCTCATGGGGTTGGTGCTCGCACTGCAACGGTGCGGCCATGGGTTGGCAGGCGGGACGCCGTCCGGGCTTGCTGGTCTGCTTTGGCTGCTGATCGGGTTTACGGGGGCCTGCGGAGCCCTGCTCTTGCTCCAGCCTGGCTGGCTGGCCCTGTTAACGCGGTGGGCCTACACGGGCTTTGACGCGGGGCTGGTGTCGTTGGCGCTGGTCAGCGTTCTGGTCCTGCTCGGGCGATTGGGTCGCGCGCCGATGCCGAGGACCCGCCTTGCGCACCCACAACCGGCCACGTCGTGAGCCGGATGGCGACGAAGGTGGCGGCCGGTCGGACTGAGCGGGCGGACGGCGAGTCGAGCCTGGTGTGGGAGAGTCGCCGGCCGCCCTCCCGGCGGGGCGGCAAGCGGGCCGACCTTCTGCCAGGCAAGAAGTGCCGCCACGCGCTCGGCGCGGTGGGCTTGCTGATCGGGTTCGGATTCGCGGCCAGGGGTGCGGAGGCTGCGGCCGCGGCGCCGAAACCCTGGCATTCGGCAGTCAAGGACATCGAGGTCGGTCCGGGTAAACTGGACTTCGGCCTGAACGTGCGCAGCCGTTACGAACATCTCGACAACTTCAACATCCTCCACTACGGCGCTGCCGAGGACGACGACGTGCTTCTCCTCCGCACCCGCTTGAGCGCTGATTACCGGCTGAGCGCGCAAGCGCACACTTTCGTCGAATTCCAGGACGCCCGTTATTGGTTGAGCAAGCTGACCCTTGAGGATTTCGGACGGAGCAGTTCCTACTATGATGAGTTCGATCTCCGCCAGGCCTACTTCGAATGGCAACGCATTGGCGCATCACCGTTGGGCGTGAAACTGGGGCGGCAGATCATGTCGTACGGGGATCGGCGGGTGTTCGCCCCGGCCGAGTGGGGCAACGTCGGCAACTATTGGTGGGACGGCGCCAAGCTGTGTTACGACACGGACGCGATCCAAGTGGACGCCTTCTATGCCCAGCGGGTGTTGAGCGAGCCGAAAGACTGGAACCTCGATCACTGGCCGTATCACGTCGCCGCGATATATGCGCGCCTGCGGCGGTTGCCGGTCGCCCTCGACGGGTTCTATGTGCTCAAGCACGACTGGTCCGGCAACCTGCACGGCGAGACAGGCACCGGGAATGAAACCCGTCACACGTTCGGTCTGCTCTCCGAGCGGCCCGCCGGCCAGGGCTGGGACTACGGGTGCTTCGCGGCGGGCCAACTGGGCGAGTACGGGCGAGATGCCATCCGGGCCTTCGGAGTGATTGGGCGCGGGGGATACACGTTCCCTGCTGCCTGGAAGCCGCGGGTCGGGCTCGAGGTCAACTACGCCAGCGGTGACCACGATCCGGACGACGGTGTGGCGGGGACGTTTGACGGCATTTTCGGCGCGATGGACCTGCCCTACGGGTGGATGAATGTTGTGAGCTGGAAGAACCTCGAGGATTATGCACTGACCGTGAGCGTCCAACCCGCGAAGCCTTTGAGGCTGGGCGTCGAGTATCACGGCTTCCGCCTCGCCCAGGCCCGCGACGCCTGGTATTGGGTCAATGGCCGGCCGGAACGGCGTGATGCGACCGGTCACGCCGGGCAGGAACTGGGGCAGGAGGTGGACGTGATTGGCCGTTGGCAGGTGAACAAGGGAATCGAGCTGCTGGTCGGTTACGCCCGGTTCTTCGCCGGGGCTTTCGTCCGCAGCACGCCGGGTGACAGCCAGGATGCGAACTGGGCGTTCGCGCAACTCACCTACACTTTCTGAACCGTGAAGTCCCTTCCCCTGATCCTTCTTGGGCTGGCGCTCTTCTTGTGCGTGGCGATCGTCACGTCGCCCAGGAGCACGGCCAGATCCGGAACCGCGGGTGGTGTCGGGGCCTGTTGTCCCCCCGCGGTGGTGCCCGAGCCGGAGCGAGTCGTTGCCCCCGCCGACTCTCCGGTTGCCCCCGTCAGCGCCGAACAAGTCATCGTCGCTTATTTCCACGGAACGGTGCGTTGCGAGGCCTGCCTGCGGATCGAGCACGAGAGCCGTGTGGTGGTCGAGCAGCATTTCGGTCCCGAACGGGCGGCGCAACGGCTGAGTTTCGTTTCCGTGGACTACGACCTGCCGGAGAACGCCCACTTTCTGACCGCCTATCAGCTCCCGTGTCCTTCGCTGGTCCTGGTCCGGCAGGCCGCGGGTCAGGCCCTCGAGTGGAAGCTCCTCGCCGAGACCTGGCAATGGGTCCATGAACCGCTCCAGCTCGCGCACTATATCGAAACCGAGGTGAGGAGCTTTCTTGCCGGAGAAGGGGGGTCAGCCGACGCCGAAGCGGCGAGAACGGTCTCCGCTGCCGAGCAGCCCTGAATCATGGAACAGCTCTTTACCAGCCTCAGCCACGCGGTCGAAGGCGCCCCGGTGGTGGCCCTGGCCGCCTCGTTCGTCTGGGGCATCCTGAGCATCCTCCTCAGCCCCTGCCACCTGGCCAGCATCCCGCTGATTGTGGGGTTCATCAGCGAGCAAGGGAAAGTGACGACGCGACGGGCCTTCTGGACCTCGACGCTGTTTGCCGTCGGCATTCTCATTACGATCGCGGCGATTGGCGTCATCACGGCGGCGGCCGGCCGCATGATGGGCGATGTGGGGCGTTACGGGAATTACTTCGTGGCGCTGATCTTCTTCGTGGTGGGCCTGCATCTGGTCGGCGTCATTCCCCTGTCCTTTGCCGGTGCGGGGCCGGTGAACTTGAAGCGCAAGGGTCTGCTGGCGGCATTCGTTCTGGGGCTGGTGTTCGGGGTTGCTCTGGGGCCCTGCACGTTCGCCTACATGGCGCCGATGCTGGCGGTGACGTTCAAGCTGGGCGGCGAGGCTCCGCTGTACGCCGGGGGCTGCTCCTGGCATACGGGGTGGGGCACTGCGGGGTGATTGTGGCGGCGGGGACGTCCACCGAACTGGTCGAGCGCTGGCTCAAATGGAATGAGCAATCCAAGGGCCTCGCGGTGCTCAAGGTGGTGTGTGGTATCCTCGTGATGCTCGGCGGAGTCTGGCTGATTTACAGGCGCCGTGAACCGCTATGGTGCGGTACATCTTACACCTCACAACGACAGCGCCTGGTTTCTGTGGGCGCTGCTCACGGCGACGAACGCTTCGGCGTTCGGCCGGCCAGCAACTCAAGCTGTGCCTGGGCGGCGGTCGCCGGGCGGATGCTTTCTCGCGGATTCGCTTGCCACGGATTCTCCCGGGTGCGCATCTCGTGGGCACACCGTGAACCGTGAACTCGTAACCACAAACCCAGATCGAAAGGACATGCGATGAACAAGACCGTAACCCGACGCAACTTCCTTGCCACCGCCAGTGCGGCTGCATTGGCGGCCACCCCCGCCTCGAGCTCCGCCCGCGCTGCCGAAGCCGGTGGCGGCAGGATGCTGAAGATCCTCGGCGTGTCCTGCAGCCCGCGCAAAGGCATGACGACGGCCCAGGCCGTGCAGGCCGCGCTCAACGCTGCCCAGACCGTGGACTCGCGGATCCAGACTGAACTGATTGACCTCGGGGGCCTGAGCATCGCCCCGTGGTCGCCCAAGCCGCCGGAAGACGACATGAAGGCCATCCTGCCGAAGCTTCAGGATCCGGCGCTCGCCGGCCTGATCGTGGGCTCGCCCAGCTACTTTCGCAGCTTGAGCGGTCTGGCGAAGTGTTTCCTGGAGCGGTTGGCGCCGCTGCGCGAGCCCAAGATGGTACTGGCGGACAAGCCGTTTGGCGTCGTGGCGGTGGGGGCATTCCGCAATGGCGGACAGGAACTGACGATCGAGCAGATCCAGGCCGTCCTCCTCTGCTTCGGCATGATTCCGGTGGGCGGCCATGCGCCTGCGTTTCAGGGCGCCACCGTGCTGTCCGCCAATGACAGCATTGCCCAGGACGATCTGGGTTTGAAGACGGCCGCCCAACTCGGCAAGCGCGTGGGGGAGATTGCGATCAAGCTGGCCGGCGGCTGAACTGGTCAGCCGACGCGTCGGCGGAGTTCCGAGAGGGTCCGTCGATATGTCATGGAACGCCGGCGCAAACCCGAGCTGCTCCTCGAGGACTTCAGGCGGCTCCTGGCCGACCGCAGGCGACCGGAGCGCGATCAAGCCTTCCCCCTCGGCGGTCCGGAATCTCGCGAAGTTCGAGGAGGCCTTGGCGCGGGACCCTGCCAAGCTCAGGCAGTTGACCGAGTTCGCTCTGAGCTGCTTCGTGTTCCGACGGCCTCGGGATTCATTCGGTGGTCGGAGGCGCGCGATGGCCTTCGATATTCTGAGCAAGATCGCCAGCTTCATCGATCTTCCGGAAGCGGTCGAGATGGTGCGGGCGTCCTCGGGCAAAGCGCGCTCCGTCGAGGCCCGGCACGCGGCAGCGTTCCTCGAGGAGGATTTTCGGGAACGCGACCTGTGCCCCGATGAGGCGACAACCGAAGAGTTGCTGGCTCTGGCCGAGCGGACTGATCGGCGATCCACTACGAGCAGGCGTTGGGACTACTCCTCGAAACCGGGACAGTCGGCGAGCTGGAGGCAACTCAATCGGCTTGATGAGTGGAAGGGGGAGCATTTTCGAGGGTCGCGTTCCTGTTGAGGGGTTATCGGCAGTGGTGACATACCTTTGTTTGCAGGGCTGGTACCCCCGTCCCGAATTGAACGGGAATCCACGGTTTAGGAAACCGTTGCTCTATCCATTTGAGCTACGGGGGCGCCCACGCCGAGACTGGCGCGGTCGAGCGGGCCAGGCAAGCCAAATGTCGACTGTCGCCAGAA
Source organism: Verrucomicrobiota bacterium (assembly GCA_027493615.1). GTDB lineage: Bacteria > Verrucomicrobiota > Verrucomicrobiia > Limisphaerales > J093 > DSVZ01. The sequence continues at coordinate 160,129 of JAOSKK010000003.1, read as the reverse complement.
CAACATCTTGCAGGCGAGGCACCTGCGACACCTTGGTGTGCGATTGGATGCCTTACGGCCATTTCGGAGGAGCGTTTCCGGCCTGCAATGGCCGAGCGTCTCGCCTAGGGTCACCCGGTATGCCACGCGCGAACCGACTGAGCGGTTTGACAGGAGAAGGCGGTGTGTTTCACCTGACGCATCGCTGTCACAACCAGGCGTTCCTGCTGAAGTTTGCCCGCGACCGCGACAACTACCGGGCCAGGCTAAGAGAGCACTTGTGGAAGTTCGAGGTCTCGGTGCTGGACTACTGCGTGACCTCCAACCATGTGCACCTGCTCGTGGATGCCGAGAAACGAAGCGACATCAGCGCCTTCATGCGGGAGGTGGCCAGTGAGTTCGCCCGCGCCTACAATCGGCGCAAGAACCGAAGCAACGCCTTCTGGGGAGACAACTTCCATGCCACGCTTGTCGAGGATGGGAGGTACTTGTGGCACTGCTTGTGTTACATCGAGCTCAACATGGTCCGCTGCGGGGTGGTGGCGCACCCGCGCGAGTGGCGGTGGGTCGGCTACCACGAGATCATGGGGCAGCGCCAGCGGTATCGGGTGGTGGACCTCGAGCGGTTGTGCTGGCGACTGCGAGCCGGGAGCCTCGACGACCTGAGGCGCAACCTCACGGCGAGCTTGGAGGAGCGAATCGCTCAGGGCGGTGCCAAGCGAGAGCCGTGTTGGACTGAGAGCCTCGCAGTGGGAAGCCCCGGATTCCTTGAAAAGATCCGGCCGCTGATCTTGTCGCGGCGGGAAACGGAAATCGTGGAATCGTCCGGTGGGGACGTTTGGGCGTTGCGGGAGGTACCAGTTCCTTACGGCCAAGAACGAGGCACGGAAGCTGGCTCCAAGGGATCTGATTGAGTCGACATCGTGTATAACCCGCTCTGGTGCAAAGGAATGCTCTGGCGACAGTCAGCCGGTGCGGAGGGCGACGATGGGGGTCCACCCGGGCGGCGCGCCAGGCTGGCAGCAGGCAGGCAACGAGGCTCGTCAGCGTCAACACGACGGCCACGGTCCCCAGCGTGACCGGGTCGAACGGAGGGACGCCATGGAGAAAACTCGCCAGCGAGCGGCTGAGTCCGAGCGCCCCCAGCACCCCAGCCCGAGCCCCAACCCCACCCACCGCATCCCCTCTCCCACCACGAGCTGCGTGACCCCCGCCGCCGACGCGCCCAGCGCCATCCGAATGCCCAGCTCATGGGTTCGTTGACTCACCACGTAGGTCATCACCCCGTAGATGCCCATGGCCGCCAGGAGCAGCGCCACCAGCCCCAACGCCGTCAGCAGGGTGCTCACGATCCGCTGCCCGAGGAAAGCCGCCTGGATGAAGTCCGTCATGGCCAGCAAGGCCCAGATCTCGACGCCGGGGTCCACCGCACGGAGTGTCTGGCGCAACGTCCCGACGAACGCCAACGGCTCGGTTACCGTGCGCACCGCGATGCCGAGGTTCAGGTCCCACACCCCTTGCTGATAGGCGAAGTAGACAAACGGCTTCGGCGGTTCCTGGAGGAAGCGGTACTTCCCGTCCCTGACGACGCCGACCACGGTCAGCTCGCGCTGACCTCCCCAGATGGTGAAGGTTCGCCCCACCGGATCCTGCCCCGGCCAGAAGCGACGGGCCATGGTCTCGTTGATGATCGCCACCCGCGGCCGCGTGGCGTCGTCCTGATCGGTGAAATCGCGGCCGGCGACCACCGGGATTGTGAGCGTGGCGAAGTAGCCGGGTGAAATGATGGCGTACTGGGCGCCCATGTCCTCGTTCGGGGGCACGGTCGTAGCCGGGCACCTGGACGCTGAGGCCGGTGCCGCCCTCGAATCCCAAGGGAAACCAACTGGCCAGGGCGGCATGCTCCACGCCCGGGGTCGTGGCGAGTTGTGCGCGCAACTGGCGGTAGAAACCCAGCGCCCGTTCCTCATCGTAGCCATGCATGCCCACGCGGAGGCCGGCCACGAGGACCTGCCGGGGGTCGAAGCCGATGTCCACGCGCTGGGCGCGACGCGATCCTTCGAGGCACAGTCCCGCGGCCACGAGCAGGGTCATGGCCAGGGCGACCTCAGCCACGACGAGCGCGCTGCGCAACCGGTGATTGGGAAGGGTGCTGCTCGGGGTGCGGCCCCCTTCCTTGAGGGTGGCGTCGAGGTTCTGGCGCGAGGCCTGGAGGGCGGGGGCGAGGCCGAAAGCGAGGCCGGTCACGAGCGTCACGGCGAGGGTAAACAGGAGCGTCCGTTGGTCCACGTCGAAGGTGTAGCCGATGGGGAGGTAGGTGCGCGGAAGGAAGTGCTTGAACAGGGTGGCGCCCCAATGGGCGAAGACCACGCCGAGGAGGCCGCCGAGGAGGGCGAGTGCGAGGCTCTCGGTGAGGAATTGTCGGATCAACTGGAGGCGGTCTGCGCCGAGCGCCAGGCGGATGGCGACCTCCTTTTCGCGGGCCGTCGCGCGGGCGAGCAGGAGGTTGGCGACATTGGCGGCCACGATGAGCAGCACGCCGAGGCTGACGGCGAACAGAATGCCCAGGACGGGGAGCAGCATGGCTTGCCCGCCGTAGGGTGCCTTCCAAACGGGCAACACGCGCAGGCCGATCTCCCGGTTGGTGTCCGGGTAGGCGGCGGCCAGTTGGGCGGCGGCGTTGTCCACGGCCGTCTGGGCCTCGGCGCGCGTCACGCCGGGACGCAACCGGGCCTGGGTGTGCAGCCAGCGATCGCCGCGGGCGGTGAGGGAGCCGAAGTTGGCGACCTGCTCGTGCATGACCAGCGGCGCCCAGAAATCGCAGCGCAGCCCGCTCATGGTGCCGCGGAACGCGGCGGGCGCCACGCCCACGATGGTGAAGGTGTGCCGGTTCACGTCGACGGTCTGGCCGATGACATTCGGGTCCCCACCGAAGCGGCGCTGCCAGAAATCCTCGCTCAGCACGAGCACAGGCGCCCCGCCGGGCCGGGTATCCTCTTCGGCGAGGAAGGTGCGACCCAGCACGGGGTTCACGCCGAGGACGTCGAAGAAGTTGGCGGTGGCGATCTGTCCGTACATCCACTCGGGCTTTTCGTGGAGCGTGAGGCAGGCCGGAGTGATCTGGGAACCAATGATGCCGGCGAAGACGTTGGTGAGGACGGCGTAGTCGCGCAGGTCGGGCAGGGAGACGGTGTCCCAGTACTGGGGGCCGCGGGCGCTGCAGAGGACAACGATCTGGTCGGAGCGCGTCACACCGGGGAGCGGGCGCCAGAGGACCTCCTGCATCCAGCAGAAGACGGTGGTGTTGGCGCCGATGCCGAGGGCCAGGGACAGACCGGCCACGGCAGTGAACGCCGGGCTCTTCCAGAGCAACCGGAGGGCGAACTTCAGGTCGTGCATGGGCTCTCGTGGGACGGTGCTGTTGGCCGCGGCGGGCGCCTCACTCGTTGCGGAGTGCCTCGACGGGGTGGATGCGCAAGGCGCGGCGCGCGGGCAGGTAACAGGCCAGCAAGGCCACGCCGGCGAGCAGGGCCAGGACCGTGACGAAGACCGGCAGGTTCATCGGGTTCAAGCCATAAAGGAGCCGCGACAGTCCCATGGCCAAGGCGAGGGCGAGGGCCAGGCCGATGCCCAGGCCGATCAGGGTGAGGTGCCAGCCCTCGCGTACGACCAGGCGCAGGACGTCGAAGCGTTGGGCCCCAAGGGCCACGCGGATGCCGATCTCCCGGGTGCGTTGGCTGACGGCGTAGGCGACGACGCCATAGATTCCCATGACGGCGAGGGCCAGACCGAGCAGGCCCTGTACGCCGGCGAGGGTGGCCGCAGCGCGCAGCGGCATGAGCGCGAGCGCGCTCTGGCGCAGATGCTCGTCCATGGTGCGCACGTTGTAGATGGGCAGGTGCGGGTCAAGTTCGGCGAGGGCCTGGCGCAAGGAGGGGACCAGCGCGAGGGGGGCGCGTTCGCTGCGGACATGCAGGGAGGCCGCGGCGGAGTAGTGCTGGGCGAGGGGCGTGTAGACGAACGGGCGCTGTTCTTCTCCCAGGAGGAAGTACTTGCCGTCGCGCACCACCCCCACGACTTCGCGCAGATCGTCGCCGCGACCGAATCGCAGGCGCTTGCCCACGGGGTCTTCATCCCCCAAAGCCGGCGGGCGAGGTGCTGGTTGATGAGGACGACGGGCGGGGCGGTGGCGTCGTCGCGCGCGTCGAAGTCGCGTCCCTGGAGCAGGGTGATGCCCAGGGTGCGGAGGTAATTGGTGCTGATCTGGCAGAAACCGGCCGACACGAAGCCATCGGGTGCGGCCGGGTCGGTGCTGGTGGCGGCACCTTCCGCGGCGACATCCGACAGGCGCATCGAGTAATCGAACGGCACGTGGCCGCCGAGGGCGGCGGACTTCACGCCGGGGACGGTGGCGAGGCGGTCGAGCAACTGCTGATAGAAACGGCGCCCCTGGTCCTCGGGGTAGCGTTGGAGGCCAAGGTCCACCGAGGCCATGACAAGATTGTCGGTCTGGAAGCCGAGGTCCTGCCGGGCCACCCGCCGCAGGCTCTCCAGGAAGAGGCCGCCGCAGACCAGGACGGTCACCGCCAGCGCGGTCTGGCCGATCACCAGGACGCTGCGGAAAGGGTGGCGCGTGGATCCGACCAGGGCGCTACCTCCTTCTTTGAGCACGGTATGGATGTCCAGGCGAGTCGCCCGGAGGGCAGGAACGATTCCGGTGATCACCCCGGCGCCCACTGCCAGCAGGAGGGTTGCGGCGAAGACCTGCCAGCTCCAGGACTCGTCGTTGCGCACGGGGATGTCGCCCGTGGGCGCCAGGCCGCCGAGCCAGACGCCAAAGGCCTGTCCCAGCAACGCCCCGACGACACAGGCGGCCAGAGCAAGCAACACGCTTTCGACGAGCAGTTGCCGGATGAGCTGTCCGCGCGAGGCCCCGAGGGCGGTGCGGATGCCCATTTCCTTCTGCCGGCCCAGCGCGCGGGCAAACATGAGATTGGCCACGTTGGCGCAGGCGATGAGCAGGATCAGGAGCACCAACCCCAGGAACACCGCCGCCGCAAAGGGCATGAACTGCGAGAAGCTCGGCTCCGGTCGGCTGCGCATCTCGGGCACGACGATACCCTGGGCGGGCCGGTGGTCGCGGCGGTGATCGCTGGCGATTTGCTGCACGGCCACGTCGGCGGCGGCGCGCGCTTCGGCCGCCGCGATCCCGGGCTTGAGCCGGGCCATGATCTTGAAGGCCGGCGCGTCCCGGTTCTCGAGGAGATCCCGTCCGTCCTCGGCCAGTTGGGGCAACATCGGGGCGGGTACCCACGCGCTCGAGGCCATGGCCCATTGTGCGCCGCTGAAGTGCTGCGGCATGACGCCGAGGACGGTCACTGGTTGCCCATTGAGGTGGATGCTGCGGCCCACCAGGGACGGATCGCCGCCGAACTGCCGTTGCCAGTAGTCATGCGCGAGGACCACGACCGGGTCGGCGCCAGGCTGCTCGCCTTCCCCTGGTCCCCAGGTCCGGCCCAAGGCGGCGGGCACACCCAGCATCGTGAAGTAGTTGCCGCTGACGTACTCGATCCACGTGCGGTCCGGTGTGCGACCGGCGGTGCCCAGGTTTGCCGGCGAGATCATGAGGGCCAGTGCGTCTTCGAACGGCTCGACCCGCTCCCGCAGGTCTTTGAAGTCCAACCAAGCGAAGCCATGCGGGAATTCGACGACGTCGGTCTTTTGCATGACGATGGCCAACCGGTCGGCGTCCTTCACCGGCAGCGGTCGGAAGAAGAAGCTGTGGATGATGCCGAGCACGGTGGCGTTGGCGCTGATGCCCAGGGCAAGCGTCAGGATGGCCACGGCGGTGAAGCCGGGGTGCTTGAGCAGTTGGCGGACGGCGAAGCGAAGGTCGTTCATGATTGGTCTGGCCAGTGGCTCAGGGTTCTTTGCGGGGCGCAGGGGGCTTGTCCCAATGCGGGTCAAGCCGCGAGGGACGACCCAGGGGAGCGGCAGTACCGAGATTGAATCGAGCATCTGTCGCGCGGTGGTGATCGCTGCCCCTGACCTTGACGGGCGCATGTACGGAAAGGACACTGCCAGCGTGGCAGTACAGGACGTTCGCGAGCGGCTTCAGGGCGGGCTTGTGCCTTTCAAGATCCGGACCTCGGATGGAGCGGAGTCTCCGGTGCCGCACCGCGAGTTTGTCTTTCTCACCTCCAAGCGCGTGGTGGTCGCGACCGGTGAGGGCTTCGTGAACGTGCTTGATCCGCTGCACATCGTGTCCATCGAAGAGGCCAAACCACTGCCCGCTTGATGCGGGGCCGTGGCTCCGGAGCAGTTGGCGAAAGGCGGACTTCGGCTCGCTCATGACCCAAAGTGGTTTCCGGCACGGTTCAGACCATCCCTGCCTTCCGCGTCCGTTGATTGTCTGGTGCTCATCACAGCTCTGTCGGTCGACGTGGGGTTGCAGGCGGCATGCCAGCCTGGCGAAGCACCGAACTACTTGAAGCCCAATGTCCACCGATCCAGGTGCCGGGAATGCCGCATCGGGTCGAACGTCGATTCCGGGACACCTTCGTCCCGCTATCGGGACAGAACCGACCGCATCGGAGCGCGGCAAACCTGGGCTGTTCTGGGTGCGGTTGAAGGGAACGAAAAGCGCCGCTGGAAGACGCCGCACTCCAGACGCTCCGCGACCTCCAGACCGCCGGGCACGCGCAACGCGTTTGGAGTGCGGCGTCTTCCAGCGCCGCTTTCGTTCTTCCCCCGCGCCCCCTACGCAAAGTGGCGGTCAACCGCAGGCACTCCGGACGCTTTGCGACACCCGTGGCCGGCGGCGGGTTGACGGTCGGGCGCTATCGCGGCCACACTGCGCGGCATTCACGCGCGGTGTCCCAAGCTGCCGCGCCTCATTCCCATGGACGACGATGTCATCAAACCGGGCCGGCCGCGTGTCTTTGACCGCCTGCTGGACGCCATCGAGAAGGTCGGCAACAAGCTGCCGGACCCCGCCGTACTGTTTCTCCTGGCCCTGGGATTGACGTGGATTGGGTCGTGGCTCCTGGCCGGCACCCGGGTGGAAGTGCCGAAGGCCGGAGGCGGTGCCGAACTGCTTGAGGTCCAGAACCAGCTTTCGGGCAAGGCGCTGGTCACGCTGCTGACGCGGATGGTTCGCGAGTTCGTCACGTTCCCGCCGCTCGGGGTGGTGCTGGTGGCGATGCTTGGACTGGGCGTGGCGGACCGGTCGGGCTTCATCAGCGCCGGGTTGAAGCGGTTGCTGAGCTTCACGCCGCGGGCCTTGTTGACTCCGATGACCATCGCCGTGGGTTTGCTGAGCCTGGTGGCGGTCGATGCCGGCTACGTGCTCGTGATCCCGCTGGGCGGGGTCATCTTCTACGCCGCCGGCCGGCATCCCATCGCCGGGATTGCGGCGGCGTTTGCGGCGGTATCCGGGGGTTTTTGCGCCAACTACTTGCCGACGGCACTGGACACCATACTGGCGGGGCTCACGGAAACCGGGGCGCGGATTGTGAACCCGGCCTACACGGTGAGCCCCCTTTGCAACTACGGCTTCACCATCGCGTCGGCGGTCCTGATCGTTCTCCTGGGCTGGTTCATCACCGACCGGATCGTGGAACCGCGGTTGCGGCGGGTGCCCGTGGATGGGGATCCCAACGACATGCCCACGATGGAAGCGCTGTCGGCTCGCGAAACGAAGGCGCTGTTGGCCGGCGTGGTGACGTTGGGGGTGGGGTTCCTCGTGTTGGTGCTGGTCTGTCTGCCGGCGGCCTCACCGTTTCGGGACGGCGCCGGGGAACTCACGGCGCGGGGCGCCCCCGTTGATGGACTCGATCGTGCCCATCATCCTTCTGTTGTTCATCTCACCGGGCATCGTGTACGGCTATGTGGCCGGGACGTTTCAGAGTCACCGGGACGTCGTGCAGGCGATGACGCGGACCATGAACACGATGGGCCACTACCTGGTGATGGCGTTTTGCGCGGCGATGTTCATCTACGCCTTCAACACCTCGAACCTGGGCCGGTTGGTGGCTGTGACAGGGGCGAACGTGTTGAGCGGGCTCGGGCTGCCGAGCGGGGTCACGATCTGCGGCCTGATTCTGGTCTGTGCGAGTGTCAACCTGCTCATGGGCTCGGCCTCGGCGAAGTGGACCCTTTTGGCCCCGATCTTCGTGCCCATGCTCATGCAGTTGGGCATCGCACCGGAACTGACGCAGGCCGCTTACCGGATTGGGGATTCGACCACCAACATCATCACGCCGCTGATGCCGTACTTTCCGCTGATCGTGACCTACACGCAGAAGTATCATCGGGGTACGGGGATTGGCACGTTGATCTCCGTGATGCTGCCGTATTCCGTGGGCTTCATGGTGGCCTGGACGCTGTTCCTGCTGGCGTTCTGGGGGCTGGGTCTGCCGTTGGGGTTGGGGGCGTGTACACGTACCCCGCGGGTTGAGCCGGACGGTGCACGTGGGAGCGCCGCGCGGGGGCACGCGGCCGGCACGGAGGGGGAGATGTAGGCGCCGACGTGAGGAGGCGAAGGGTCTTGGCCCTGGTCGGAGACGCCTCCTTACGTCGGCGCCCACAGCGGGTTCGAAGGTTCCAGGCGAGGAACCTCGGATGCCCCCCACGCGGCCGCGGGATGTTCCAGGACGGCGAAAAGGGGTCAAGCCAACCAACGAGTGCCGGCTGGAAGCCCGCACCACCATCGGTGAGGAATCAAGGGCCGGCGCTTCCCCGGGGCGGGAACTCGAAACCGACCTTGCCCTTTTCGTCGAACACCAGAAACGCGCTGAACGGCCGGCCGGTCTTGCGCGAGACGAACTGGGACAGCAGGTCGGTGCGGCCGGCGGCGAGCAGCTTGGCCATCTGCTCGCGCGGGACGGGCTGCTCGAGGATGGTCTTGCCCGACTTGAACTTGCACGGGCGGGATTCGCGCTGGCTGTGTTCGCAGAGGTAATCGGTGGCCGACTCGAAGACGCGTCCGCCGCACCGGGGACAGGGACCGATGGGTTCCTGGCCGGTGAAGTCCACCTTCGGGGGCGGTTCGGTGGACCGGGCGGTGCGGGGCGGGCTGGCGCCTTGGTCCGGGGAGGAAACTCGAAGGCGACCTCGCCGTCCTGAGCACGAGGAAGGCCTCGAATTTGCGGCCGTTCTTCTTCGAGACGAAGCCGTTGAGCAGATCGGTCTTGCCGGTTGCGAGCAGCTTGGTGATCTGGGCGGGTTCGATGGGTTGCTGGAGGATGAGTTTTCCGGTCTTGAAGCGGCAGGACTTCTTCGGGCCCACGGCGTGTTCGCAGGCGTAGTTGAGGCCGGCGTCGAAGACGTTGGCCCGGCACTTGGGGCAAGGGCCCAGCGGGGTTTGGCCGGTGAAATCGGGCGCGGCCTCGGTGGCGGCGGTTTCGCCTTCGCCGGCGGGCTGGTTGCCGGGGCCGAAGTCGAACTCGGCTTTGAAATCCGGCGGACCGCCGAGCTTCATCATGGCGTCAAAGGGGCGGCCGAGCTTGCTGCGGAAACCGCGGAGGGGGCCGACCTTGTGCTGGCTGAGCAGGGTTTCGACCTCGGCGGGTTCGAACTGGCGACCGAGGATGATCTTGAAAAGGGACCAGTTGCACTGGGTGCACTGGAAGGTCTTGTACTTCTCGTGGACTTCGCCGCCGCACTTGGGACAGCGGGCCTGGAGGGTGCCGAAGTCGCCGGGGACGGTGTCGTGTTCGTAAGACCTGGCGCGATCGACGATGCGGCGGGTCATCTCGGCGATGCCTTGCATGAACGTGTCGCGGCGCAGGCGACCGTGCTCGATCTCCTTGAGGCGATGTTCCCAGTCGCCGGTGAGCTCGGGTTTGGTGAGTTCCTCGATGCCGAGTCCGCGGAGGAGGGTGAGGAGGGAGAAGGCCTTGGCGGTGGGCTGGAGTTCGCGGCCCTGGCGGACGAGATAGCGCTCGTCCAGCAGGCCTTCGATGATGGCGGCGCGGGTGGCGGGAGTGCCCAGGCCTTTCTCAGCCATGGCGGCGCGGAGTTCGTCGTCGTCGACGAGTTTGCCGGCGCCCTCCATGGCGCTGAGCAGGGTGGCCTCGGTGTAGCGCGGCGGGGGTTTGCAGCGAGCTCGCGGGCCTCGATCTCCAGGGTTTGGACGGATTCGCCGGGGCGGACGGGGGTCAGGAGGGGCGTCTTCGTCCTGGGCATCGCGGCCGTAGACCGTGAGCCAGCCGGGGTTGACGAGCACCTTGCCCTCGGACTTGAACGGTTCGTTCTCGACGCGGGTCACGCGGGTGGTGACGAGGAACTCTGCGGCGGGGAAGAAGGCGGCGAGGAAGCGTTTGACGACGAAATCGTAGAGTTTCTGCTCAGCTTCGGTGAGGTGCTTGGGGATTCGGGTGTGGGGATGATGGCGAAGTGATCGCTGACCTTTTCGTTGTTGAAGACCCGGCGGTTGGGGCGGACCCAGCCCTCGTCGAGGATCCGCCGGGCGTGGGGCTGGTAGGGAGCGGCCTGGAGGGCGGCGAGGGTCTGGCGGACGGTCGGGGGTAATCCTCCGGCAGATGCCGGGAGTCGGTGCGCGGGTAGGTGAGGACCTTGTGTCGCTCGTAAAGGGTCTGGGCGAGGGCGAGGGTGGTCTTGGCGCTGAAGCCGAAGCGGGAATTGGCCTCGCGCTGGAGGCTCGTCAGGTCGAACAACAAGGGCGGCAACTGCGTGGCGGGCTTGCTCTCCTCGGTGACGATGCCGGGCCGGCCGAGGCACTTCTCCCGGAGCGCCTGGGCGCGGGCGGCGTCCCAGACCCGCTCGGGTTTGAGGTCGGGGTCGGCATCCTTGGCGTTGTCCCGCTTGAACGTCTCGTCGAACCAGCGGCCGACATAAGTGCCGGCTTCGGCGCCGAAGGTGGCGTGGAGTTCCCAATAGGGGCGGGAGACAAACTTGCGGATGCGGTCCTCGCGTTCGACGAGGATGGCGAGGGTGGGGGTTTGGACGCGGCCCACGGTGGTCTTGACGAAGCCGCCGGTCTTCGAGATTGAAGGCGGTCATCGCGCGGGTGCCGTTGATGCCCACAAGCCAGTCGGCCTCGCTCCGGCAGGTGGCGGCGTCGGCGAGTCCCCGCATCTGTTCGTCGGTGCGCAGGCGGGCGAAGCCCTCGCGGATGGCCTCCGGGGTCATGCTCTGGAGCCAGAGCCGCTGGACGGGCTGTCGGGCGCCGGCATAGCGGACGAGGTAGCGGAAGATGAGTTCGCCCTCGCGCCCGGCATCGCACGCGTTGATCAGGCGATCGACGTCCTTGCGACGGAGGAGGCGCTGGATGGCCTTGAGGCGGTCCTCGGACTTCTCGCGGGGCTTGAGTTCGAAGTGGGGAGGGATGACGGGAAGGGCGGCGAAGGTCCACTTGCCGCGGCGGGCCTGGAATTCCCTCGGGGCAATCGATTTCGAGGAGGTGCCCGAGGGCGGAGGTGATGACGTAGTGGTCGTCTTCGTAGTGGTCGCCGGCCTTCTTCACGCGCAACGCGCGGGCGAGGTCGACGGCAACGGACGGTTTTTCGGCAATGACCAGGGCTTTTCCCATGGGCTCAAGAGGCGCCGAACCGGCTGGGAATCGGGTGAGACCAACGGCGGTTTGGCGGCGCGTGAGCGGGAAAGTGGCCAAAACGGCGGCGCAAGTCAAAGGGGGAGATGGGCGGGGGTGTCGTGGCCGGCGGGAGCCGGAGTGGGCCGGCGTTCGGGGTTTGACAGGGCGGGAGAGGGCGCTATAGCTAACCCGCACGTTCGGTCTGTCAGCCAACACAGCAACCTGAGATCAAGATCATGCCTATTCCTGTCGGTACGAAAGCCCCGGATTTCACCCTCAAATCCAAGTCCGCCACGGGGGTGACGGACGTCAAGCTCAGCGACAACCTGGGCAAGAAGCACACGGTGCTGCTCTTTTTCCGCTGGCCTTCACCAGTGTGTGCACGGCGGAGATGTGCGACATCTCGAACGGGCTCAATGCCTATGCGCAACTGGGTGCCGACGTCATCGCCATCAGCGTGGACAGCCCGTTCGCGCAGGAGGCGTGGGCGCAGAAGGAGAAGATCACGGTGAAACTGGCCAGCGACTTGAACAAGCAGACGGCGGCGGCGTACGGAGTGCTGTTGCCGGACCTGCTGGGATTCGGTTCGACGGCGGCGCGCGCGGCCTTCGTCGTGGACAAGCAGGGGGTGGTGCGTTACAGCGAGCAGACGCCGACGCCGAAGGACCTGCCCAACTTCGAGGCGATCAAGGCGACGCTGCAGGGTCTGGGGTGACCGGCCCGGGGCGATCGCAAAGCGTACGGTAACGAAAAGCGCTGCTGGAAGACCGCGCACTCCAAACGTTCCGCGGCGGCCCATTGCTTGCGAGGTCGCGAAGCGTATGGGGTGCGCGCGGTTGACCGCCGCTGTGCGTAGGGAGTTGGCGATGCGACGGGGTTAGCCCGCGTCAGGGTGGGGGCGAGGTGGCGGGGGAAGTTCGGCCCAGGCGGCCCGGACGCGCTCGAGTTCGGCCTGGAGTTCCTGGGCTTGCTGGGGGCGGTGTCAAGCTGACGGAGCTTGGCGTGGCCTTCGAGTTCGGCGGCCAGGCGGCCGAGGCGGCGTGCGCCGAAGTTGACAGCGCTGCCCTTGATGCTATGAGCTGCGGCCTGCAGGTCGGCGGCATCGCCTTTGCGGGCTGCCGTGACCAGCCGGTCCAGTTGGGAGTGGACGGTGGCGAGGAACAACTCGCCCAATTCTTGCCGACCTTCGGGGTCGCCCGCCAGCGCCTGAATCACGGTTGGGTCCAGGGCGGGTTCGAGGGGGGACGCGGGTTCCTGGCCTGGCGCCAACGGGCCGGCGAGGGCTTGGTGCGCCCGGCGCAGGGCGGCCTCGAGGTCGGCGACGCGGACGGGTTTGGTGAGGAAGTCATCCATGCCAGCGGCGAGGCATTTCTCGCGCTGTCCAGGGAGGGCATTGGCGGTGAGGGCGATGATGTGCAGGGGGCGTCGGTCGGGGTGGGCGGCGGCGGCTTCGCGTTGGCGGATGGCGCGGGCGGTTTGATAGCCATCGAGCTCGGGCATCTGGCAATCGAGGAGCAACACGTCAGCGGGCTCCTGTTCCAGGAGCTTGAGCACTTCGTTGCCGTGAGCGGCGGTACGGGCCTGGTGACCGAGGCTGGCGAGCTGACGCAGGGCGAGGCGGCGGTTGAACTCGTTGTCTTCGGCGATGAGGACCCGTAAGGCGCGGTCGGTAGGTGAGGCGGGGGTGGGAGGGAGACAGGGGGCGCGGGTGATGGAGGGGTTGGCCGTGCGGACGTTGACGAGGCTGGCGAAGAGGCGGGTCTGGCGGGGGGCTTGAGCAGGCAAGCGGCGATGCCGTGGGATTGCATGGCTTCAGCATCCAGCCAGGTGCTGAGGGATGTGAGCAGGAGGACGCGCGGCGGAGGAATGCCGGGCATTCCTTTGATGGCGGTGGCGAGTTCGAGGCCGGTGACCTCGTTGAGGGAGAAGTCCATCAGCACGACTTCGAAGGGCTGGCCTTGGGCGAACGCGTCGCGGAGGCGTCGCAGCGCGTCCTCCGCGTCTTCGGATTCATCGGCGACCACGCCCCAGCGGCGGAGGGCTTGGAGGAGGACACGGCGGCTGCCGGCATGGTCGTCGACGACGAGCGCGCGCAGCCCCAGCAACGGGGGTGGCGGACTCGGCGGACGGCGGGGCGGGGGGCCGGGTGGCAGCTCGAAGGAGACGGTGAAGGAGAACGTGGAGCCGACGTTGAGTTCGCTGGCGACCTGGAGTTGGCCGCCCATGAGGCCGACGAGCTGGCGGGCGATGGCCAGGCCCAGGCCGGTGCCACCGTGCTGGCGCGTGGTCGAGCCATCGGCCTGACGGAAAGGTTCGAAGATGCGCTCGCGGTCCTTGGGGGCGATGCCGGCACCGGTGTCCTGGACTTCGAAACGAAGGGCGATTTCGGTGCCGGTGGTGGCGGCGATGCCGACGCGGACGTTGACCTCGCCGCGGCGGGTGAACTTGATGGCGTTGCCGACGAGGTTGTTGAGGACCTGGCGGAGGCGGACGGGGTCACCGCGGACGAGCGGAGGGGCCTCGGGTTCGATCCAGCAGACGAGGTCGAGACCCTTGAGGTGGGCGGTTTCGGCGAGCAGTTCGACGGCGCTCTCGATGGTGTCGCGGAGGTCGAACTCGATGTGTTCGAGGGTGAGGTGACCTGATTCGAGGCGGGACAAGTCGAGGATGCCGTTGATGATGCTGAGGAGGGTTTCGGCGCCGTGGTGGATCTGGTCGGCGAACTCGCGCTGCTCGGGGGTGAGGGGGACCGACGGAGGAGGTCGGTGGTGCCGATGATGGCGTTCATCGGGGTGCGGATTTCATGGCTCATGTTGGCCAGGATTTCCGCCTTGAGCCGGGCGACGTCGAGGGCGGCGTCGCGGGCCTGTTCGAGTTCCTGCTCGGCACGGATGAGGTCGGTGACGTCCTTGGAGATGCCGAAGGTGCCGATGATGCGGCCGGAGCGATCGCGCAAGGGGACCTTGGAGGTGCGCACCCAGGTGACGCGGCCGTCGGGCCAGGTCTCCTTTTCGGTGACATCGGCGATGGAAAGGCCGGTGGCGATGATGCGTTGCTCGTCCTCAAAGGCCGGCTGGGCGTGTTCGGCGGTGAAGAAGTCGAAGTCGGTCTTGCCTGCGATCTTCTCGGGGTTGTTCAGGCCGAACCGGCGGGCGAGGGCGCGGCTGGCGCGGATGAACTTCGAGCGGAGGTCCTTGAAGTAGACGGCGTCGGGGATGTGGTCGAGCAGGGCGCGGAGGAGATCGCGTTCATATTCGAGGTCGGCCTCAATGCGGTGGCGCTCGGTTTCATCCCAGAAGATGCCCTGGACGCCGATGACGTGACCGGCGCTGTCGCGGAGGGGAGTCTTGATGACGTGGACGTAGAGCTTGGTGCCGTCGGGTTTGACGTGTTCCTCGGTCTTTTCGAGGGTTTGCTGGCGCGACATGACCCATTGATCATCGGCGCGGTACTTGGCGGCGAGTTCGGGGGAAAGAACGCCGCGTCGGTCTGGCCGAGGATGGCGGGAGCGGGGCGTTTGAGGGTCTGGCAGAAGAGCTGGTTGACGAACGTGAAGCGGCCTTCGGTGTCCTTGCGGAAGATGTTTTGGGGGAGGGCGTCGACGAGGGAGTGGTAGAGGAGTTCGGAATTGCGGAGGGCCTCCTCGGCCTGGCGGCGGTCGGAGATGTCCTCGACCGTGCCCTCGTAATAGAGGAAGCGGCCGTCGGCGTCAGTGACGGAGCGGGCGTTTTCGGAGATCCAGATAACGGTGCCGTCCTTGCGACGGATCTGGGATTCGAAGTGGTGGACCTCGCCGTGCTCGCGCATGAGGCGGGTGAACTCGGCGCGACGTTCGGGGTCGACGTAGAGCTGACCTCGGATGTTGCGGACGGCGGTCTGGAGTTCGGCGGGCGAGTCGTAGCCGTAGATCCGGGCGAGCATGGGGTTGGCCGCCAGGTACTGGCCCTCGGCCGTGGTTTGGAAGATGCCTTCGGCGACGTTCTCGAAGATGCTGCGGTACCGGGCCTCGGCGCGGCGCAACGCGGCCTCGGTGCGTTCGTGGCCGGCGAGGCTGCGTTCGAGGCGGCGCAGGTTGCGGCGCAGTTCGAGTTGGGTGATGACCTGGCGGGCGATGGTTTCGAGGGCTTCGAGTTGGTCGGCGGTCAGGGTGCGGGGCTCGTGATCAAGGACGCACAGGACGCCCACGGCGAAGCCGCCCGGGGCGATGAGGGGGGCGCCGGCGTAAAACCGGAGGTGTTCGGGGCCGGTGACCGCGGGGTGTCGCGCGTAGCGCGGATCGGCGGAGAGATCACTGATATGGAACCGGTGCGGCGACAGGATGGCCTGGGCACAGAGGGAATCCGACCGCGGGATCTCAGTGGTCGTAACCCCGAGGTGGGCCTTGAGCCAGACCCGGTCGGCCGCGACGAAGCTGATGAGGGCGATCGGGACGCCGCAGGTGCGGGCGGCCAGGCGGGCGAGGTCGTCGAAGGCGAGTTCGCGCGGGGTGTCGAGGATGCCGTATTCCTCGAGCGCTGCCAATCGGGCGGCTTCGTTGGGGGGAGGAGATGGGGGGCGGCCGACCCATAACGGGGAGACAGGCCCGGGGGCCGTTTGTGGCGTTTAAGCCCGGGCCAGAACGGGTTCGGATCGGGGCGCGCGGACCAGTTCGTCCAACCAGACGTCGGCCTGACGACGGGCGGCGTCCATCTTGGGGTAACGGATCTCGCGGTAACCGGTCACGGCCTCCGGGAGGGAGAAGAGGTTGACGAACGTCGGGTAGGCGGCGGGGTCGTCGGCGACGGCCAGGAACCGCGGGACCAGGGCGATGAACCACTCACGGAACTCCCGCTCGCGGCGGTGCCAGTCCGGGAGCCAACGGCGGAGCCAGCGCTGGCGTTTGAGGATCTCCAGCATCCAGTCGCGGGTCTTCATGTCCCAGGCGAAGTCGCGGCCGAAGAGCGTGAACTGGGGGCGGTTGAGGTGCCGGTAGGTGATGCGGTCGCCGCGGGTCGGATCCAACTGGTAGCGTGCCTGGTCGCGCCGTCGCTTCTCTTCGCTCGTCAGGAGGTGGGCGACGTAGATCTCGTCCTTGATGGCCATGACCTTGTGGAGGTTCCACACGAGGGCGCGGGTGGCGGCGAAGTGGGCGTCGGGACGGTCGGCGGCGGCGACCTGGAGGACGAGGTCGACGTAGCGGCGGGCGTAGGCGAGATCTTCGTATTGGATCAGGTCGTAGACGCGCCGGGCGAAGTCGCGGCGGAGATCGTCCTGGGGCGGAAGCTGGGCGACAGAAGCCTCGACCAGCGCCCGATATTCCTGCGCGAGGTTGGGGCCGCGGCGGCCGGTTCGCCGGAGGATGTCCTCCTTGTCGGCAAGGACGCCGGCGTAGGTATCCGGTTCGCGGAAGCCGGTGACGGGGCGTTGGACGGCGTCGGGGTCGTGCGCGAGGAAGCGGCCGAGGTTGAAGGCCTTGCGGTTGTCGCCGGCGGCGGCGCCCAGGCCGGAATGGATGGCCCATTCGAGGCTGGCGAGGCTGAGGGGGGAGGAGGCCGCGCTGGAAGGCGGCGCCGAGCATCATGATGTTGGCGTAGAGTTGGGTGCCGAAATAGGCCTCGGAGCATTTCGAGACGTCGGCGCTGAAGTAGGCCTCGGAACGGGTGCGCTCGCGCAGCAGGTCCTCGAGGCGTTGGACCTCGAAGTCGTCTTTGCCGAGGAGGGTGAGGATGGTGGGGGTTTTGTGGGTGTTGACGACGACGGCGGTACGTGCGCGGCTGCCGACGCGCTGATTGGTGGAAGGATCCAGCGCACGGGCGGCCTCGAGGACATCCACGCCGAGGAGGAGATCGGCCTTGCCGTAGGGGATGATGTTCGAGACGAACGGCGCCCCCGGGGGTGCGAAGGTGACCATCGAATAGACGCCGCCGTTGCGGATGGCGAGGCCTTTCTTGTCGCAGTACTGCACCTGGTAACCCTGGCGGTTGCCCGCCAGAACGAGCACGGCGGTCGCGGTGCCGATGCCCATGCCGCCGACACCGGCGAGGTAGCCGTGCCAGGCGCGCTCGGGTCGGGCCGGTTCGGGGACGGGGAGGCTGGCGAAATCGAGGCGATCGAGCGGTGAGGGGGAACGCTGGTTGCGGGTGATGACAACCTCCTCGAAGGAGGGGGCAGGCCTTGACGCGCGGGCCGTCGTTGGGGGTCGCCAGGTCAAACCGCGTGCAGGCGCCGTCGGCCACACACCACGAGAGGTCGATGCCGACCTTCTGGCCGTAGGGAGTGTTCTCGAGGGTCAGGCCGGGGCAACCGGTGGCCCGGGTGCATTCGAGGCAGTTCTCGCAGACCTCGGGGGTGATGTTGATGTGGCGTTTGACGGGGAGGAAGCCCTGGGCGCGGAGCGTGCGCCGCTCCTGGCGGAGGGCCCGGCGGTGGAAGGTGATGCCGCATTCCTTGTCAGCGACGACGATCTTCACGCCGTCCTGGAGGATGGTCTTCTCGAGGAGTTGACGGTAGCTCGACACCTCGGCGGGGTTGATGCGGACGACGGTGGCGCCGGAGTGGGACTGATCCGTGATGCCCGCGATGATGGCGTCGATGCTCTGGGCGAAGGTCTTCTCGCCCAACAGGCCTTCGTCCAGGGCCGGCGTCGTCTGGTGGCCGGTCATGGCGGTGGTCTTGTTGTCGAGGATGATGTAGGTGAGGTCCTGGCCGTTCTTGAGCGAGTTGGAGATGGCGATCTGGCCGCTGTGAAAGAAGGTCGAGTCCCCCATGAATACGACCTGTTTGTTGCGGATGAAGGGATCGATGCCGGCGCCGGTGCCGCCGCCGAGCCCCATGCCCGAGTAGTTGTGCATGAGGTCCTTGGTCGGCTCGAACATGAGCATCGTGTAGCAGCCGGTGTCGCCGTGGAACACGAGGTCCACCGGCCCGGTGCCATGGACGCGCTGCATGTAACGGAGGTCGCGGAACTGCCGTTTGATCTCCAACAACACGCTGGCCGAGTCGCGGTGCGGGCAACCAGGACAGAACGTCGGGGTGCGCGGGGGCGATGCGAGCGTCGAAGGCCTTGATCTCGGCGAGCAGGTCGAGTTCGCGGCGGACGCGGGTGCTGTCCAGCCGGCCTTCGAACTCGGGGAGTTGGAGGAAGAGGTTGCCCAGGCGCTGGATGAGCTTGCTGGGATTCAGGCCGCGCGTTTCGGGAATGCCGGGCAGACCGTGGGGGAACTGCTTGCCCCAGACCTCGGCCGGCAGGGGGCGCGACTCATGATCGGCGTTCTGTCGGGCGCGTTGGAGGATTTCGACGACCTGTTGTTCGAGGAAGCCGCGGCGTTCTTCGACCACGTAAAGGCTGCGGAGGCCGACGGCGAACTCGGTGATGAGGACGGGGTCGAGCGGGTAGGTCACGCCGACCTTGAGGATGGGGAAGTGACCGTCGAGGCCGAGTTCGGCGAGGGCGTGGCGGAGGTAACAGTAGGCGGCGGCGGAGGTGACAAAGCCCAGGCGGGCGAGGGCGTTGGTCTCGCTGGCGGTCGGGGCGACGGGGAGGACGCGGTTGGCACCGTGGCGGCGGGCACTGGCCCAGAGGCGCTCGAAGCGTTCATGGAGCTGCTGTTCCTTGCGCCAGGTGCGCGGCGGCAGGAGTACATTGCGCTCGAAATCGATGCGTTCGGTGTCGAGCGTGATGCGGTTGTCGGTGCTGATGAGCGGAAACTGATTGGGGCGGACGACGACGGAGCCGCCTCCATCCGCCTGGTTGGTGGTCACCAGGTAGCCGATGTACAACTCGCTCTCGCGGGACAGCCTGAAGGCGAGGTTGATCCAGTCCTTGAGCTCCTGCGGGTCACTGGGTTCAAGCACCGGCATCATCAGGTGCCTGGCCAGGAAACGCGAGTCGGCCGGGACTTGCGTCGAGTCGCTCCAAGGGTCATCGCCAAGGACGATGACCGCGCCGCCTTCGGGGTGGGCGCCGACGAGGTTGCCGAGGGCGAGGGCGTCGGCGGCGACGTGGACGCCGACGCTTTTCTGGACAGTGATGGCGCGGAGGCCATGCATCTGGGAGCCGTTAACCATGGCGGCTGCGAGGGCCTCGTTGTTGGCCATGGTGGCGCGGATCCCGTGGTCGCGGAGGAGCTCCTGGATGTCCTGGGCGGTGTCGAAGAATCCGGCGACGGGTGAACCCGGATAGCCGGTCCAGAGGTGGGTCCCTCCTTCCGTCTCAAGACACCCTTTGACCAGGAGCTCGTTCCCGGTAAAGACTTCGATTCCAGAGGCTTGAGTGAATCGCGGAGCTGCTTTCACCGTCCCCATCGTGGCATCGGAACCCCGGGTTGGCAAGCGTCGACTTGATGGCCGCAGTGGCCCCCAATGGTCGCCACGACCCCCGTGCCGGGGGAACGGGCCCGTCTCAAGACCCCGCCGGCCTACGCTCGCGCGGAGCGGACGTCCTGGGCGGGCGTTTGGCATCCCTCCGGGATGCGCTCGCGTTCGGCCCCCAGGTCCATGAAGCGCCTCCCTCAGCCCAATCCCTGATGTTCGTAATCGGCGGAGAATCCAGGACGGAATTCCCTCCACCGATGACGAACATCGGGGATTGGGGATGGGACGTGGGTCTCGTGGGTCTGGTGGGGGGCGATGAAGCCTCCCCCGCGGGGTCTGGGGACCCGGGCTACAGATTGAAGGCCCGGCGCCCTCACGGAGCGGTTCATGGAAGCAGCGCCGGCTTGCACACCGGTGGGCGGCCCCGGATGATGCGGCGATGAAGATCGGACTGGCACTGTGGCGCGGGGTGTTTGGCTTGTTGTTGGTCCTCGGCCCACTGGCCGTGGCGGCGGTGCCCATGGCGCCCCAGGCATTCCGCCAAGAAGTGGCGATTCGCCTGGCGTTGCCGGACGGCTTGGCGCCGGGGGGATTCACGCGGGTGGTGTGTGGTGAGGACGGGAGGGTCCGTGCCACCGACGGGCAGGCTTGGTATGAAGTGCGGGAGGGGCGGGTCGAGCGGCTATCCGAGGAAGCCCCTTGGGAATGGCGCGCGCCGTGGAGGGCCTGGCAGGGCGGGAGGTGTCTCAGAGCGCGCGTGGCGCGGGAGGTCTGATGTTGGCGGCGACGAGCGACGGGTTGTGGGCGGGCCACGACTCCGGACGTTGGGAGCGGGTGTTGGTGGCCGACGAATACGGTCGGGACTGGGCGGCGGGGGCGGTGCTGGGTGTGGCGTTGGACGAGGCGGGAGTGTGGTGGGTGGCTTTGCCGTCGGGCGTGGCGTGTCGACGAGGAGCCGCGTGGACGTTCTACACGGGACGCGAGGGATTACCGTATGCGGACTTCACGGGGGGTGGCGACCGCGCCGGGCGGTGAAGTGTGGTTCGGGACGCGGCGGGGCGCGGTGCGTTTTGACGGGCGGGACTGGGCGTATCGCGAAGGGCGGCGCTGGTTGCCGGGGAACGACGTGCGGGGGTCGCCGTGGATCGCGAAGGGAGGGCGTGGTTTGCCACGGACGGAGGTTTGGGGGCGATCGAGCGCCGGCCGATGACGTTGGCGCAGAAGGCGGCGCATTACGAGGACGAGATCGAGCGTTACATCAAACGGACACCGTTCGGGTATACGTCAGAGGTAGGACTTGGGGCGCCAGGCGATCGCAGTCAGATCCGCTATTCGGACAGCGACAATGACGGGCTGTGGACGGCGATGTATGGGGCGGGGGAGTGCTTCGCGTACGGCGCGACTGGCCGGCCGGAGTATCGGCGGCGGGCGGAACAGGTCTTTGAGGCACTGCGGTTTCTGCAGGAGGTGACGCAGGGGGGCGCACAGTCCTCCGCGGGGTTATGTGGCGCGGACGATTCGACCGGTCGAATGGCCTGATCCGAACGTCGGGCGACTCGAAGCAGACCGGCGGCAGCAGGAGTCGGATCGGCGCTGGAAGGCCTACGAGCCGCGATGGCCCCGGAGCGCGGACGGTCGCTGGTATTGGAAGAGCGACACGAGTTCGGACGAGTTGGATGGCCACTACTTTTTCTACGCGGCGTACTTCGATCTGGTGGCGGGCACCGCGGAGGAACGCGAGCGCGTGCAGGCCGTGGTGCGGGAGTTGACGGACCACTTGCTGGCGCATGAGTACTGCCTTGTGGATCACGATGGCCGGCCGACGCGCTGGGCGGTTTTCGGGCCCCAGGCCTTGAACGACGATCCCGACTGGTGGGTGGAACGCGGGCTCAACTCCTTGAGCATCCTCTCGTACCTCGCCGTGGCGGAGCATGTGACCGGTGACGTGAAGTACGGCGAGGCGGCGCGCGAGCTGATTACGAGACACGGGTACGGGGCCAATGTCATGAACCCGAAGGTGCAGATGGGGGTGGGGTCCGGGAACCAGTCTGACGACGAGATGGCCTTCATGTGTTTCTACAATCTGCTGCGGTACACGAAGGACCCGGTCTGGCGCGAGCACTGGCGGTTTGCCTTCTACGCTTACTGGGCCCTGGAGCAGCCCGAGATGAATCCGTTCTTCAACTTCGCATTTGCGGCGCACGGGCTGGGCCAGACCTATCACAACGCCTTCGGGAGCGTCGCGGTCGATCCGTGGGCGGGGTGGCACGAGGAAGCGCTGGCGACCTTGCGCGGGTTCCCGCTGGACCGGGTGAACTGGCCGCACCGGAACAGCCACCGGCTCGATCTCGTGCCGCTCCGTCCCCAGCAAGCGGCCGACCTGGCCTCAGCCGAGCAGATGCGTCGGGCGGGACGGGTCACGGGGCGGGTGTTGCCGGTAGAGGAGCGGCATTTTGGGCATTGGAACACGGATCCGTGGCGGCTGGACTACGGTGGGGACGGCCGGGAGTTGGCCAGTGGCACGGTGTTTCTGTTGCCGTACTACCTGGGGCTATACCACGGGTTCATCGCAAAGCCGGAGTGACCCCGCCTGACCGTCCCGCGGGTGGGTGGAGCCCGGTATTAGATCGTGGCTACCCGAGCCGACCGCCGATTGCCAACTCGCAGCGGTCGCGCCGAAGCGCTACCACCGGCCGTCTCACAGGCGTGTGGCCTTCAGTCCTGCCGCCACGGCGAGTTGCAGTTGTCGCTCGTCGAAGGTGAAAAAGTGACGGAGCTTTAATTCCAGCGCGCACGCCACGTGCAGCACGTCCAGCGCCCGGGCACCCAGTTTCGGGGTTCGTCCTCCCAGAACCGGCGCGTGGCCTCGGCGGAAAGCGGCTTCGGCTGGCGCCTCAGCAGCCGGGCGTAGCAGTCTGGGGGCGATGCCCGGGTCTTGCCGGGGGGAGCGGCCGCCCGCGAGCCGGAAGCGGCAGTCACGTGGCAGGAAGCTGAAAGGAACCTCATCGAACCGGGTCGAGCAGGGGCAGAATCCACATGCGATGACCGCCCCTGGATTTCATCGAGGAAGTTGGTGGTGGGAGAAGGATTTGAACCTTCGTAGGGCGTTAGCCCGACAGATTTACAGTCTGTTCCGATTGACCACTCCGGCATCCCACCAGCCGCGGCGTGCGCCGCGGGAGGGATTGCCGGAGGGCGGGGGCTTGTCAACCGGCCGGAAAAAAAGGTCCAGGCGGGCGAGGCCAAGATGGGAACTGCTGCTGGAAAGGCCGGAATGCTTGCGGCACAATGGCCGCCGCCCGACGTGGGAATCACCCCAGCCCTTCCGGGGCGTTTGAACATGGTGCCGCTGCGTTCTGTACATCCGACGGTTGGTCTGCCGGTTGACGAAGTTGACCACAGGGTCCCCGGCTCTGCTGGGACAGTCAGCTCTGGTGTTACGGCGGCGGAGGTGTCCGAGTCCGTGCCCCCGGACCGTAGATTTGCGGGAAGCTCCGTTGGCCTCCGTGGCCATGTCCGGCGATCACGAACCGTGGGAGTGCAGGCTGGAAGCCCGCACCACAGGTGGATGGGAAGCCTGCCGTCGGCCGACCACCCTCCTGGACCCGGAAAACGGCAGCGTCCGAACCGGCGAGCTTGCCTGGTACTGGCGGCGGTCTTTTGGCTGTGGAGTGGGCTTGGCTTGGCCGGGGAGTTCACACTGATCACGCTTGACCCGGGCCATTTTCACGCCGCCCTGTTCCAGCGCGAGATGCTTGCGGGGGTGGCGGAGGAGGCGTTTGTGTATGCGCCGCTCGGGCCGGAGGTGGTGGCGCACTTGGGTCGGGTGGCCGCCTTCAACGCCCGCCCGGACCAGCCCACGCACTGGCGGTTGCGCGTTTACACCGGGCCCGACTTCGAGGCGCGGATGCTCGGGGAGCGACCGGGACAGATCGTGGTGATGTCGGGTCGCAACCGCGGGAAGATCGAGCGCATCCAGCGGTGCGTTCGGGCGGGCTTGCATGTGCTGGCGGACAAGCCGTGGGTGATCGGCGAGGCCGACCTGCCGACGCTGCGGGCGGTGTTGGAGGAGGCGGAAGCGCGGGGGGTGGTGGTTTACGACGCCATGACGCAGCGGTTCGAGGTCACGGCCCGGGTGCAGCGGGCGTTGGTGAACGATCCCGAGGTTTTCGGCACTGCCCTCCTGGGGTCGTTCACGGAGCCGGCGGTGACCATCGAGAGCCTGCACTACCTCTTCAAGGTGGTGGGGGCATGCCCAACCTGCGTCCGGCTTGGTTTTTCGACATCGCCGAGCAAGGCGAGGGACTTACCGACGTAGGGACGCACCTGGTGGACATGGTGTCGTGGGTGTTGTTTCCGGACACGGCGATCGACGATGAGCGCGAGGTCCAGGTGTTGCGCGGCCGTCGTTGGCCCACGTCGTTGAGCTTGGCGGAATACCAGCGGGTCACGGGCCAGGCGTCCTTTCCCGGGACACTGCAGCCGCCGCCGGTCGGTGGTCGCTTCGATTACTACTGCAACAACGCCGTGGACTACCTCCTGCGGGGCGTCCATGTGCGGCTGGAAACCACCTGGGAATTCGCCGCCGCGCCGGGCCGCAAGGACACCGAGCGGGTGGTTTTCCGGGGGAGCCGGGCGCGCGTGGAGGTCCGGCAGGATCCGGAGGACCAATACCGCCGTGAGGTGTACGTCGTGCCAAACGAAACTGCCGACGCCGCGGCGTTGCATGCGGCGGTCCAACGGCGGTTGGCAGCGCTGTCAGTCGAGATCTCCGGGCTGGCGGTGGAGCGGCAGACGTCGCGGCTGCGGGTGGTTATCCCGGAACGTCTCCGCCTGGGGCACGAGGAGCACTTCGCTCATGTGGTCCAGCGCTTTCTCGAGTACGTCCGCAATCCCCGGCTGCTCCCGGCGTGGGAGAAACCGAACCTTCTGGCCAAGTACCGCATCACGACGCGGGGGTGGCCCTGGCGCACGAGGACGGGATGCGGCGTTGAGAGGCCTTCCCATGAACCTACCCCTCGGCCTTGAGTTCGGCGAGGCTGGGGAGGACCACGCGGCCGAGCTGTTTGGCCAAGCGTTGCAGGGCCCGGCGCTTGGTTTCGAGCACTTGCTCTTCGTACTGGGCCAACCCGCGTTCGACATACTCCACCCCTTTGACCATCACCCGCCAGAACCACTCGGCCAGCTTCCGCGCCAAGGCGATGTTAGCCACCAAGCCACCGCGCCGCCCAGCCATGCGACGGTAATAACCACCCAGGGCGATATGCTTACTGCGCGCCAGGCTCCGTCCCATCACGCAGAACAGCCGCCCGGCCCGGTTGCGCTTGCGCCCCACCGACCCGTGGCGCTTGCCGCTCTGGTGGCTGCCCGGGGCCAGTCCCAGCCAGGCGGTGAAGTGTTTCTCCGTCGCCCAGCGGCTCAAATCGGTGCCCACTTCGGCGATCAGTTGCAGGAGACTGTAGTCGGTGTGGGCGGGCAGCACGGTGAGATCCTTGCCGCCGCACAAGCGGACCAGCAGGCCGTGCAGTCCCGGGATCTGTGGCGCGTTCACCCCCGGACGTTTGACCGCCACAGGTGTGGTCCCCGCCGCGGGGGCTGGGCACGCCGGACCGTGGATCTGGTGCAGCACCGCTTCGATCTGTCGGTCACACGCCGCAATCTGGCGTTGGAAGTGTTGCCAGTCCTCGACCGCTTGCTGCAGCGCGAAGAGATGTTCCTCGGCCCAAGTTCCGCGCAGCGACTCCTTCACCTCAGCGGCCTTCTTCTGCCGAATCTGCACATCGCACAGCCCCAGCAACCGCTCCGGAGCACGCTCGCCGGCCAGGATCGCCCCGATCACCTTCTGCCCGCTGGTGCCGACCAGACTGCTGATGACATCGTGCAGTTTGATGTTCATCCGTTCCAAGGCCTTCTGCTGATGCTGCACGCACGCCGCCGCGCTGGTCAGATGATCGGTGCGCAGCCGCACGTAGTCCTGCAGGCGGCGGATGTCGGCCGGGGGCACGAAGCCCGCACGCAACAGACCGTGGGCATGGAGCGTGGCACCCCATTGGCAGTCCTTCATGTCGGTCTTGCGTCCGGGCAGGTTACGGGTCTGCCGACCGTTGACCATCAGGACCTCCAAACCGGCCGCTTCCAGCACGCCGTAGAGGGGCAGCCAATAGACGCCGGTGGCTTCCATGGCGATGGACTTGACGCCGCGCGCCTGCAGCCAGTCGCGCAGTCGGTGGAGTTGGCAGGTAACGGTGCCGAAGACCTCGGGCGGACCGCCACCGATGGAGACAAACATCTGCTCACTGCCGACATCAACGAAGGCAGCCAGCGGATTGAGCACGGGCAGGGTTGGGACTGGATTCATAGGTTGTCTGGCCCCGACACCGCAAGCCCGGTGGAGTTCTGGGAGAAACAAATCTTCCCAACGGGAAAACCCACAAGGGCCTCACCAAAATGCGCAGAAGTCCACCACCGGAACCAGTCTCTCCACCGGGCACAAGGCACCAAAGGATACGAACGGTCACACTGCTCTTGGTGTCGCAGCACGCTGGCGATGCTGCCAGGTTCATGGCCGGTGAGCAGGTCCGAAAGGAACAAGGAACTCTCCATGAGCCGCCTGACCCGTCACTCCCCAATCCCCGATATTCGTAATCGGCGGAGAATCCAGGTCGGGAAGTCCTTGGTCGGGAGGCACGGGGCGGCTACTCACGGCGGTGGGTGTCGACAGTCAGGTGGACGCGGGACTGCCAGGCTTCGATCTGCTCCTGTTCCAGGGCTTCCATGCGGCGGCGCTTGTCGGCAAATCGTTCGTAGGTGCGGCGCTCGGCCTCGGTCCAGGCGTTCGCTTCGGTGTAATCGCCACAATAGGGCACGAGTAGATCGATCCAGCAGGCCAGTCTATCCCACTCCTCGCGGGAGAGGCGTACGCCGTAATGATCCTGGGCCAGGAGCGGGAACAACGCGCTGCGGGCGGCGCCGGCGGCATAGGGGGGCAGGGGAGTGGGGATGGACTGCGAGCCGATCCAGTTGACCATGTGTCCGTCGAACACGCCCGTGAACGAGCCACGATCCCAGTCATTCTCCGCGGGGTGCGCGAGCGTCAGGTTGAGGTAGGCGTCGCTCCAGCATCGCTTGGCCGTCGGGTCCACGGTGGTCGTGCCCAATAGACTGAAGGCGGGGGAGCGCGCGACCCCGGAGCGCTCCGGGGACGCGGCAGCCGGTTGCGGACGGGTGGTCGGCGGGACGACCGGAGCCGGTCCCGCCACGTGCCAGGCGGGGTCGCTCTCGCGCGTGAGGGCGTGGGCGAGCCGCGCCGGCGCGGGGCGGCGCTCGCGCTCATCGTGACAGCGGACACAGTGGCGATCGAGGATGGGCTGGATTTCCTTGGGGAAGCTGAAGCCCCTGGGCGGACCGTAGAAAGGCTCGAGCGCGCGTGGCGCAGCCTGCGTGGCGACGGTCGGGGAAGACCCCTGGCTGGGGGGCCGAGTTCTTGTGCTCGTGGCAGCCCACGCACGACTGGACCTCGCCGGGCTGGAGTGTGCTCCAACTGCGCATGGTCTGCACCGCGTGTCCGTTGGCGTCGATGGCCTGGAAGTAGACTGGTGTGCGGGCCGGCACCGCGAAGCTGGCGGAACCGTCGGTTTGGATGGGCGTTTCACCCAGGACCACTTTGACGTCCCAGGTGCCGTTGCCGACGGCCACCGGTGTGCTGATCAACGCGCCGCCGCCCGGGCCGCTGCTGCCGTTGTTGCCGATGCCGGCGGCCCGGAACTCGAGGGCGACCACGCGGAGCCGCTTCACCGTTCCGCGCGGGACCCCGACCAACCCGGTGCCGGCGTAGATGTCCTGGAGGTAGTAGGTGCCGGTGGTCTGCCGGTAATCCACTAGGCTGGGACGCACCGGCGGCCGTGCCCTCGCACCGAGCGGCACCGGCTGCTGACAGGGACCGGCGGGGTCGCGCACCAGCAGTTCGCGCCGTCCCTCGACGTCCATCCAGTAGACCGCGAAGTCCGCATCGTCTGCGTGTCGACCGGGGCGGTCCCAGCCGCGCGGTGCATAGCCGACCAGGAACTCACGTTCGTTGAGGGGATACGGGTACTGCCAGAGTTCGCCGGACTGGCCGTAGCCGTCGATGCGTTCGGCTTTCGTTCGGCGTACGGGGGCCACCAGTTGCACCCCCTGATTCTCGTGGCGACCCCGTTCCGGGTCGATGATGGCCAGCTTGCCCGCCTGGCTGGTGTGATGGCCGCAGAGGATGGCCAGGACCCGTGACGTGCCCGGGATGCCCCGCGCGTGGGCGATCGTCGTTGGGAACCAGGAGTTGTTGCCGTAGAACTCCGTCTGCCCGGTTCCGTCCGGATGCATCTGGAACAAGGGTTGGGGAACACTTGACCGCGGTCGTTGTAGTCCCAGCGCGTGTAGATCACGCGGCCATCGTCGAGCACCTGCGGGTAGACGGTGTGCACCTGGTCGAAGCCCAGGCGCCGCAGAAAACGGCCGTCCGCGTCGCAGGTGTAGAGGTTGCTGACCTCGGTCCACCAGCAATCCACGGTTTGCACGCAACGGGTCGAGGCGAAGATCAGGTCGCCGTTGGGCAGGAAGGCAGGTTCGTAGTCGGCGAAGCCCAGGCCGGAGGTGAGTTGGCGCAGCCTGTGGGTCGCGAGGTTGAGTTCGTAGAGATGGTAGTCGTCCTCGTCGAGCGCCTTCTTCCAGGCGAACACGATCCGCTGGCCATCCCAGGACACGGCCGGGTCGCGGATGACGCCGGCAGGATCCTCGAGCAGCGTGTGCACGCTCCCGGCCTGGCCGTCCCATTCGAACCGACACAACGCGGCGCCGGGCAGGAAGTGACGTTCACTCTGCGCATCGGACTGGCCCTCGGTGTAGGCGAAGAAAGACGGGCGCACCGTGCGGCGCCGGGTGAACACGAACTGAGGGACCTGCGCGGTGACCGTGGCGAGGCGGGCGATGCGACGCGCGGTCGCGACCTTGGCGTAGAGCTCCATCCACCGTGGGTCTTCAGGTCCCGGCGCGGCGGTGCACAACAGCCGGAACGCATCGGACAGGGCATGGGGGGCGCTCCAGCCGGCCAGGGCGCGGGTGATGACCCGGCGTTCCCAGTCGGTGCCCGGTCCGCGGCTCAGCCACGGGAAGGGGTCCCATCCGCCGTCCTGGGCCGCCCAATCACATTCCACGGGGAAATCATCGCGCAACCTTTGCCACCAGGCCTCCAGGGCCGCCTCGCGTTCTTCCGGCCGTGGTGGGGCGGTCTTCCAGGCGGCCCGGGCCACTCCGAGGGTTTGCACCCAGGTGGACTGCCGATGATACGGCCACGGTTCGACCGTTTCGTCGTCGGGGGCAGCGTGGGACAACCAGCCATTCAGGCACCCCAAGGTCAGGAGGATCCGGGTTCCAAGCCGGGTTGGTGCAAGGCGTATCATGGTCGGATGGCAGGATGATTGTGGCGGAGTTGGCTGACCAGCGGAAAGGAGGCGGACGCCCGGCAGCGGCAGGGGACGCGGCACCTGACAAGCCGCTCCTGGCCACAAGCTTGAGTGATGATGAATGTCAAACTTTCGACTGCCGTGTCGTGTCGCTTGCTGGCTGCGGTGTTGCCGCCGGGGCTGGGCGAGCTCACCGCGGCGGAGCTGGCGGTCCAGCGGGTCGGGGCAGGGTTCAGCCGGCCGGTGTTTGCGACGGCGCCAGGCGGGGACACGAACCGGCTGTTTGTGGTGGAGCAGCACACGGGTCGGGTCCGTCTTCTGAGCCTCACGACCGGCGCGATCGAAGGCACGTTTCTGACGGTTCCCGGGGTGACGCGTGGCAACGAGCAGGGTTTGCTCGGGCTGGCTTTTCATCCGGCCTACCGTGAAAACGGCTTCTTGTATGTGAACTACACCACGGCGGGGGGAGGTCCGGCGGGGCAGACCCTCATCGTGCGGTACGAGGCCCAAGGCGATCCGGCGACGGCGGTCGCGGCGGATCCGGGCAGCGCCACCATCGTGCTGGCGTTCGATCAACCGGAAGCGAACCACAACGGCGGTTGGCTGGGGTTTGGTCCCGATGGCTACCTCTACATCAGCAGCGGGGACGGGGGCGGGTCGAATGACCGCCACGGGTCGATCGGCAGCGGGCAGGACCGGAGCAGTCTGCTGGGAAAAGTGCTACGCATCGATGTGGACGGGGCATCGCCCTACGGCATCCCGGAGACGAATCCGTTCTTTGGCCACAGCGAATGGCGGCCGGAAATCTGGGCCTTTGGCCTGCGGAATCCCTGGCGTTGCAGCCTGGATCGGTCGACGGGCGATCTGTGGATCGGGGACGTCGGCCAGAGCGCACGCGAGGAGATCAGTCTGGCGCCGAGCGGGGTGGGCGGTCTGAACTTCGGATGGCGTCCGCGCGAAGGCACGATTCAGAATCCGGCCTACGACGGCAGCCCGTATCCGGAGGAACATCCAGTCACCGATGCCGTGGAGCCGCTGCACGATTACGGGCGGTCATTGGGGATCTCGGTCACGGGCGGCTATGTGTATCGGGGCGAGGGCATCCCGGCGCTGCGGGGGCACTATTTGTTTGCGGACTACGGCTCGGCGCGGTTCTGGAGTCTGTTGTATGCGGATGGCCAGGTGACGGGTCTCCGCGAACGAACCGCCGAGCTGAACGCCGGCAGTCCGCGGCCGATCGGTAATGTGGCTTCCTTTGGCGAGGACGCGCGCGGCGAGCTTTACGTGTGCGATCTGGCGGACGGTGAGGTGTATCGGATTGTGTCCGCCCGGCCGCCCATCCGGATCACGGGTTGGATGCGGGAAGGGGACCAACTGCGGTTCGAGTTCGCGGCGGAGCCGGGGCGGACGTACACGGTGCTGAGCAGCGAGTTGGTCGTGGGCGCGGCGTGGGAGGTTTACACGAACGTC
The DNA here is from genome assembly GCA_027493615.1 of Verrucomicrobiota bacterium. Lineage (GTDB taxonomy): Bacteria > Verrucomicrobiota > Verrucomicrobiia > Limisphaerales > J093 > DSVZ01. The sequence continues at coordinate 129,394 of JAOSKK010000003.1, read as the reverse complement.
GTCGTGACCGAGGCTGGCAGTGCGACGGTGGTGACGGACGAGATCGGTGAGGCAGCGCGCTTCTATCGCGTCGTCGATCCCGATGGGGTCAGTCCCTGAAACCTGAATCTGGGGTTCGTCGAGGGTGTGACAGAGGAGTCCGGTGGATGGACCCGAATAGCCCCATAGCCGCAAGAAGGCACAAGAAACTGCAAAAGGCCTGACTTCTTGCGATTCTTGTGCCTTCTCGCGGCCAGTCCGGAATCCCAGGTGTCTTCCAAGTCGTGACCTGGTGTGCAGGCACGATGGCGGGCAGGGTCCGCCGCCCGGCAGCCTGACGCTCAGGTGGGTTGCCTTGGCGGCCCTCCGGCAGTGGCGGTCTTCCACGTGCGATAGCCGCCGGTCAGATTTCGCGCGTTGAACCCGCGTTGCGCGAGCATCCGGGCGGCGAAGTAGGAGCGCTGACCGCTCTGGCAGGCCACGATAATCTCACGGTCGCGCGGAAGTTCACCCAGGCGCGAGCGGAGTTCGGGCAGCGGGATGTGGACGGAGCCCGGGATGCTTCCCGCGGCGCGCTCGCCGGGGTTACGCACATCCAACACGAAGGGCGCGGTGGTGTCCGGGGCGGTCAACTCCTGCCAGTGGGCCAGTCGGACGTCGCCGCGGAGGACGTTCTGCGCGGCCATGCCGGCGAGGTTGACGGGGTCTTTGGCCGAACCGAAAGGCGGGGCGTAGGCAAGTTCGAGTTCGGCCAAATCCGCCACGCCCAGGTTGGCCTTGAGCGCGGTGGCGAACACATCGATGCGCTTGTCCACGCCATCGCGTCCCACGACTTGGGCGCCGAGCAGTCGGCCGGTGTCGGGGGCGAACAGGATCTTGATCGCGAGGGGTGAGGCCCCGGGGTAATAGCCGGCGTGGGAGCCGGGGTGGAGGTGAAGCACCTCGAAGGGCCGGGCGGCACGTTTCAGACTCTTGGCATTGGCACCGGCACAGGCGGCGGTCAGCGAAAACAGGCGGAGAATGGCGGTGCCGTAGGTGCCTTCGAAACGCGAGGCGCGACCGAACACGTTGTCGGCGGCGATGCGTCCCTGGCGGTTGGCGGGGCCAGCCAGGGGCAGCAACTGCCAGTCGCCCAGCACGGCGTGCCGGACCTCGACGGCATCGCCCACCGCCCAGATTCGCGGGTCCCTGGTCCGCATGTGAGCATCCACGCGGAGGCCGCCGCAGGCGCCGAGTTCGAGCCCGGCTTCGCGCGCCAGTTTGACCTCGGGCCGGACGCCCGTGCCGAGCACGACCAGGTCTGCGGGGAGGCGTGTTCCGCTTTGCAGGCGCACCACGGAGGCGGCGGCGGATTCACCAGCGGTGGGGGCTTCGAAGCCGGCGACCGGATCCGCGAGGTGGAGAGCGACCTGATGGTCGCGGAGTTCCGCGTGCAGCCAGGCGGCCATCTCGGAGTCGAGCGGGGCCATGACCTGGGGGAGGGCTTCGACCAAGGCGACTTCGAGTCCGGCATGCACCAGTTGCTCAGCCATCTCGAGGCCGACGTATCCGCCGCCGACCACGACGGCCCGGCGGGCGGCGCGTTGCCGGATCCAGGTCTTGATGGCTTCGGCATCGGGCACGTTGCGGACGGCGAAATGTCCGGGACGGTCGATGCCGGGGATGGGTGGCCGGAGGGGGCAGCGCCGGGGCGAGGATCAAGGCGTCGTAAGGCTCCTCGTATTCCCGGCCGGTGGTCAGGTCGCGGGCGCGCACGGTGTGGCGGGCGCGGTCGAGGGCGAGCACTTCGGTCTGGACGCGCACGTCGAGTGCGAAGCGGGCGCGCAGGGCGGCGGGGGTTTGGAGCAACAGGTCATCCGCCGCGGCGATTTCGCCGCCGACATAGTAGGGCAGGCCGCAGTTCGCGAAGGAGACGTGTGGGCCGCGTTCGAAGACGATGATTTCGCCGTCCTCGGAGAGGCGGCGGGCGCGGGCGGCGGCGCTGGCTCCGCCGGCCACGCCTCCGACGATCAGCAGGCGCAGGCCGCTCATGCCGTGGGGGGGACGGGGTGAAGTTGGCGCCAGCGTTCGCGCAGGGCGGCATGCAGGCGTTCCCGGCAGGCCGGGGGCAGTTCGACGGGTTGGCCCTGCCGGTAGAGGGTGATGGTCTGGCGGAGGTTGTCCACCACCACCTGGCAGGGATCGCATGCCGCCAAGTGCCGTCGCAGTTCTTCGCAGATCGCGGGGTCCACAGTGCCGTCCACGTACTCGTTCAGGGCGGCGAGTAATTCGTCGCAGTGCATGCGCTTCAACAGTTGCGGGGAGTGAGCCGCCAGGGGCGGCAAGGTTACACCGGCTGCAGAAACGTCATCACCGAGTCGCCGTGGCGCAGCGATTTCACCTCGGACCAGGGGGGGGCGACCGTCAAGAGGTCGCGATGGGTGTGGCCGAGCACGAACCAGCCGTTCGGGGCCAGCAGTCGCGGGAGTTCGGCGAGGTCCAGGAGCTGCTGGGAGCACGACTCCGAGCGGCGACCGACGTTCTTGGCACCAAAAAGGCGGATCGGCCAGGATCAGGTCGAAGGCCGCTCCCGCGGCGGCCAACTGGCGGACAGCGGCGAAGGCGTCCTGGGTGCGGAGTTCGAACCGTTCGACCGGCAAGCCCGCCGCCAGCAGGTTCTGCCGGATCATCGCCGCATGCCGTGCGGACCGTTCGACGCTCACGACGGAGGCGGCGCCCCGGCTGAGGCACTCGAAGCCCAGCGCGCCCGAACCGGCGAACAGCTCAAGCACCCGCGCCCCCACCACCTGATCTCCGAGGCGATTGAACACGGCCTGCTTGACCACATCGGGCGTAGGGCGTACGGCCCAGCCTTTGGGCACCTTCAAGACTCGTCGCCCCATCTCGCCGCCCGTGATGCGCATGGGTGTCACTTAAGCGCGCCGCAGCCGGCGGGGGAAGCCGAAACCCCTGCCGTGCTGGAGGGAAGGCGGTCGAGCGGTTGAGCGCAGCCTCGAACGCAGTTGACAAAACCGCCGCAAATGCTGCTTGTCACCCCGGCATGCCTCTCCGTTTCGTTGCCAGGCTGATCGTTGGAGCCGCGCTCGCCCTGCCCGCGGTCGCGGACGCGCTGGACTGGCGCGAAGGGGATGGGTTTCGCTCGGCTCTGCTCACGCCCCCAACCGGGGGACGGCCGGTGGGTTTCACGCCGCTTTCGCCCGCGGCCACCGGGGTCACCTTCACGAACGCGCTCGCCCAGTCGCGCTACGTGACCAACCAGATCTATCTCAATGGTGCCGGTGTGGCGGCGGGCGACTTCGACAACGACGGTTACTGCGACCTGTTCTTCTGTGGCCTTGATCAACCGGAATGCCCTGTACCGGAATCGGGGCCATTGGCGGTTCGAAGACGTCACTGCGGGTTCGGGCACGGCGCTTCCCAACCGGAGCTGCACCGGCGCGACCTTTGCGGATCTGGACGGGGACGGCGATCTCGATCTGGTCATCAACACGGTTGCGGACGGGACGTTCCTCCTTTTCAACGATGGCCGCGGGCGCTTCACAGACCGCTCGGCCGGTTCGCCGCTGAACTACTTGCGGGCGGGCATGACGTCCGCCCTGGCCGATGTGGACCGGGACGGCGACCTGGACCTCTATATCTCGAACTACCGCACGACCACGATCCGGGACATGCCCAACACGCGGATGCGCCTCCGTGAGGAGCAGGGCGAAGTCGTCGTCGTGGCGGTCAACGATCGCCCCACCACCGACGCCGACCTCGTCGGCCGCTTCATCGCCAGCCGCGACGGTCGCATCATCGAGAACGGCGAGCCCGACGCGTTCTACCGCAACGACGGTCAGGGGCGCTTCACCGTGGTGCCGTTTGCGGGCGGCGCTTTCCTTGACGAGGACGGTCAGCCCCTGCCAGGTCCGCTGTACGACTGGGGCTTGACCGCCACGTTCCGAGACCTCGATGGCGACGGGGCGCCGGACCTGTATGTCTGCAACGATTTTGAGTCGCCCGACCGCGTCTGGATGAACCGGGGTGACGGGGTCTTCCGGGCCATCTCCCGGCTGGCGCTCCGGCACACCAGCATCTTCTCGATGGGCGTGGATTTCGCCGACATCAACCGGGACGGTCACCTCGACTTCTTCGTCTCCGACATGCTCAGCCGCGACCATGCCAGGCGCATGCTCGAGAACGGCGAGATCCAGCCCACGTTCCTGCCGGTGGGGGCCATCGACAACCGCCCGCAGTACTCGCACAACACCCTCTTCCTCAACCGCGGCGATCTCACCTTTACCGAGATCTCCCAGCTTGCCGACGTCCATGCCTCGGAATGGACCTGGTCCCCGAACTTCCTGGACGTGGACCTTGACGGCTACGAGGACCTGCTGATCACCACCGGCCACGAGCTCCAGATGATGAACACCGACATCATCGACCAGGCCGAAGTCCTGAAGACGCAGAAGGCCATGTCCAGCCATGAGCTCCAGCGCCTCCGCACCCTCTTCCCCCGCTACGCGATCCCGAACGTCGCCTTCCGTAACCGTGGCGATCTCACGTTCGAAGACGTCAGTGCGGCGTGGGGCTTCGATTTTCCGGACGTGGGCAACGCCGTTGCGCTGGCGGACCTCGACAACGATGGCGACCTCGACGTCGCCATCAACAACCTCAACGGGGTTGCCGAGCTGTGCCGCAACGAGACCACGGCGCCGCGCGTCGCGGTTCGTCTGCGTGGCCTGCCCCCCAACACCCAGGGCATCGGTGCTCGCATCATCGTGCGAGGCGGCCCCGTCCCGCAGCAGCAACAGGAGATCATCGCGGGCGGGCGCTACCTGTCGGGGGGCGAAGCGATCCGGGCGTTTGCCGCTGGGTCTGCCGAGGCACGTCTGACCCTCGAAGTCCGGTGGCGCAGCGGCCGTCGCACGGTGATCACCAACGCCCTGCCCAACCACGTTTACGAGCTCGCCGAAGAAGCGGCGGCGGCGCCACCACCCGCAGGGGCCGAACGAACGACTCCCCGGACGGACGCCCCATCTTCCACCTGGTTTGTGGACCAGAGCGCGCGGCTCAACCATCGGCACGTCGAAGAGCCCTTCGACGATTTCGAACGCCAGCCGCTGCTTCCGCACAAGCTGAGTCAACTCGGGCCGGGAGCCTCCTGGACCGACCTCGATGGTGACGGCTGGGACGATCTGGTGCTCACGGGCGGCCGGGGCGGGCGCCTCGAGGTCTTCCGCAACCTGGGCAACGGCGACTTCGCGTCGCTCACGAACGTCGCCTTGCTCAAGCGCGCGGCACGCGACCAGACGACTGCCCTGGGCTTTGGCGCGGCGCTGCTCGTCGGTTCAAGCAACTACGAGGACGGGTTGACCAACGGCGGCGCCATCCGGGTTTACGACCTGGGCTCGGGGGCGAGTGGCGAAAGTGTCCTCGGCCCCACCTCGAGCACCGGGCCGCTGGCCGTGGCGGACTACGACAACGACGGAGATCTCGACCTCTTCATCGGCGGGCGGGTGATTCCCGGCCACTATCCCGCCCCTGCGACCTCGTTGCTGCTGCGCCGGGAAGGCCCGCGGCTCGTTCTCGACCAGCGCTTCGAGGAACTCGGACTTGTGAGCGGCGCGACCTTCAGCGATCTGGACGGCGATGGCATGCCCGAGCTGCTCGTGGCCTGCGAATGGGGGCCCCTGCGGAGCTTCCGTCGACGGGATGGCCGCTATGTGGAATGGAACCCGCCGCTTCGCGCAGCGCCGCCCGAACGTTCTCCATCAGACCCTGCCTTGCGCCATCTCTGCGGCGCGCCCCTGGCCGAGGGGGTCGTGTGGCCGGCCGGCGGAGATCGGTCGCGTGAAGGTGTCGGTTTCCAGCCTGCCGGGTCCCAGGTGTCCACGCGGCTGGGAGACCTCACGGGCTGGTGGACCGCCATCGCCACGGGCGACCTTGATGGTGATGGGCGCCTCGACATGGTCGCGGCCAACTGGGGTTTGAACAGCCGTCATCGCCCGTCGCGCGCCCTGCCGATCCGCATCCACTACGGCGACCTGGACGACAACGGCACGGTCGATGTCATCGAGAGCACGGTGAACCCCGCCAACGGTCTCGAGGTCCCCACCCGCGGGCTCCGGGCGATCCGGGCCGCGATTCCTTTCGTCCAGGGTCGCGTCGCCAGCTTCGAGGCGTACGGCCGGGCCAGCCTGACCGAGGTTTACGGCGAGAGCCTCGCCGGGGCGCAGCGGGTCGAAGCCGTCGAGTGGGCCAGCCTGGTCTTCCTGAATCGTGGCGATCACTTTGAGGTGGCGCCCTTGCCTCTCGAAGCCCAGCTCGCCCCCGCGTTCGGTCTTGCGATCGCCGACTTCGATGGCGACGGCCACGAGGACGTCGTGCTCAGCCAGAACTTCTTTGCGGTCAATCCCGACGCCTGGCGGCTCGACGGGGGGCGCGGCCTGCTCTTGCGTGGGGAAGGCAACGGCCGACTCCTCCCCATCCCGGGGCAGGTGAGCGGGATCAAGGTCTATGGCGAACAGCGCGGCTGCGCCGTGGCGGATTACGACGGCGATGGCCGCGCGGATGTGGTGATCACCCAGAACGCCAATGCCACCGTCCTGCTCCGCAATCAGAAGGCCCAACCCGGTCTGCGCGTCCGCTTGAGCGGCCGTGCCGACAATCCGCATGGCGTCGGCGCCACGCTTCGTCTCAAGATGACGGACGGCTATGGCCCGGCGCGCGAAATCCAAGCCGGCTCGGGCTATTGGAGTCAGCACAGCACGGTGCCGGTGCTCGCCAGCCGCGGTCGGCCCACCCACGTGTGGGTGCGGTGGCCCGGTGGCCACGTCACCGAAGGCCTGCTGCCGGGGGAAGCCCGTGAGGTGAGCGTCCGCCCCGATGGCACGGTGACGCGTCTCAAGTAAGCCGCCCCGGGAACGTCTCCTCGATCGCCTCCCGCAGGGCCGTCACCATCTGGCGTACCTGCCGTCGGGTCGTGCAGTAAGGCGGCATGAGCACGACCACGTTGCCGATGGGCCGGGTCAGGACGCCGCGACGCGTCATGGCCTCGCAGACGCGAATGCCGGCGCGTTCCTCGAGGGTGAAGGGTCTGCGGGTGCGCCAGTCCCGGACGAGCTCGATGCCCGCCACCAACCCCACCTGCCGCACATCGCCGACGTTGGGCAGTGCCCAAAGCCCCTCTCAGTTCCGCGCGCAGATGGGGCTCCAGCCGTGACCGCGCCTGCTGCGAGCTTTCGCCCTCGAGCCACTCGAGGTTCGCCAGGGCGGCGGCGGCGCCGAGCGGGTTGGCCGTGTAGCTGTGCCCGTGAAAGAACGTTTTGAACTCCGCGTACTCGCCCAGGAACGCGCTGAACACCGCGGAAGTGGTGAGGGTTGCCGCCAATGGCAGATAGCCACCGGTCAGTCCCTTGGCGACGCAGAGGAAGTCGGGTTGGACACCTTCGAGATGGGAAGCGAAGCAGGGGCCGCCCGTTCGACCCCAGGCGGTCATGACCTCGTCCGCCACCAGCAAGGTGCCCTCGCGTCGCGTGAGTTCGGCCACGCGCGCCAGCCAGCCGGCGGGTTGCGGGATCATTCCCGCCGCCCCCTGGATCAAAGGCTCGAACACGAACGCCGCGTACGGCGCGCCGCGTCGCCGCTGCCGGTCCACCCGGCGGGCGACCTGATCCACGCATTCCCAATGGCAACGTCGATATTCGCGGGCGTCTTTTCGCTCTGGCTGTGCGCGGTTGTAGGGACAGCGGTAGCAGTACGGCGCCATGACCTGGTCCGACGGGAACAGCAGGCCGCGGTAGGCCCGGTGGAACAGGTCGATGTGGCCGAGGCTGACCGCGCCCACGGTGTCGCCGTGGTAGGCACCCGCGAGTGACAGGAACCGCGGTTTGGCTGCCAGGCCAGTGCGCCGGGCGCATTCGTAGGCGAGCTTCAGCGCCACCTCGACCGCGGTGGAACCGTCGTCCGAGAAAAAGACCTTCTCCAACTTCGAACTTCGAACTTCGAGTTTCGGACTTCGCCCTTTGCCCTTCGCGCTTCGCCCGGGATTGGCGAGGGCGACGAGCTTGGCGGCGAGGAGCGAGGCCGGTTCGTTCGCCAGGCCGAGGGCCGAGCAGTGAGCCAGGCGGCGGAGTTGGGCCCGGATGGCGGCGTTGATGCGGGGGTGGTTGTGTCCGTGGAGGTTGGTCCAGATGGATGCGTTGGCGTCGAGATACTCCCGTCCGTGGACATCCTGCAGCACCGCCCCCCGGCCAGCCACGATCACGATCGGTTCCTGTCGCAGCCAGTCCCGCATTTGCGTGAAGGGATGCCACACGTACTGGTGATCGAGTTGGGCGAGTCGATGCATGGGGGGAGGGCTCAGGCTGGAACGGCTTTGCGACACGCCGCCAGCGCCAACAGGAAGCTCGCGATGTCCGCCTCGGTATGGGCGGCCGAGACCGTGACGCGCAGCCGTGCTGCCCCGCGCGGCACCGTGGGGTAACGGATGGCCGGGACAAACACGCCGCGCTCACGCAGGGCCGCTGCGAGCGCAACCGCTGTGGATTCTCCGCCCACCACAAGCGGCAGGATGGCCGAGTCCGCCGCCGGACGCTCCGCGTTCGGCGCGTTGTCTTGTCCCGGGGTGTCGGCTGCCACGTCCCACCAGTCCTGTGCGGCCAAGCCTTCGTGCATCTGGCGGACGCGCTCCCGCAACGTGGCCACGCGCTCCTGCCCCAGCGGTCCGCGCACCAGTCCAACCGCGGCGTGCGCCGCGGCGGCTTGCGCGGGCACGGGAGCGGTGGAGAACAGGAACGACCGCGCGCGGTTCACCAGCAGGGAAATGAGTTCGCGGGGACCGCACACATAGCCGCCCGCAGCGCCCAGGGCCTTGCCCAGTGTCCCCATCTGCACCTCAAGGCGGTCCGCTACACCCAACGCCTCGGCCAGTCCGCGGCGATGCGGTCCATGCAGCCCCGTGGCGTGGGCCTCATCCACCAACAGCCACGCGCCGAACCGGTCCTTCAATGCGGCGAGCTCGCGCAGCGGCGCGTGATCTCCGTCCATGGAGAACACGCTCTCGGTGACGATCAACACCTGCCCGGCGTCCGCCGCGCTTCGAGTTTCGAACTTCTCCCTTTCAACTTCGCCCTTCGCCCTTGGCCCGCCGGCTTTCGCCCACTGGCAAATGGCCTCGAGCCTGGCGAGGTTGTTGTGCGGAAACACGCGCAATTGGGCCCCGCTGAGCCGCGCGGCATCCACCAGGCAGGCGTGGACGCGCTTGTCGAGCACCACCACATCACCGGGTCCCACCAGCGCTGGAATGGTTCCCAGCGCGGCGGCGTACCCGGAGGCGAACGTCAGTGCGGCCTCGGTGCCTTTGAAGGCGGCCAGGGCCGTCTCGAGTTCGTGGTGGGGGCGAGTGAACCGCAGATCAGGCGCGACGCGCTGGCGCCGGCCCCAAACCGGGCGGCGGCCTCAGCGGCAGCGGCCTTCAGGGCCGGGTGTCCGGCCAGGCCGAGGTAGTCGTTCGAGGAGAAGTTCAGCAGGCGTTGGCCGGCGTACTCGATCCGCGGGCCCGCGCCGGAATCGAGCCGGCGCAGCTCCCGCCACAACCCCTGACGTCGCAGCCCCTCGAGCCGCTGACGCAGCACTGCCACAAACGCACTCAAAGCGGGGCGCAGCCTAGCCGGCGCGAGGGCTTGCGGAAAGCGCGGACGTCCAGTGAGCGTCGGAAGCCGTCAGGACGCAAAGCGGCGCTTCCCGCTACCCCTTCCTCGTTACGCAAAGCGGCGGTGAACCGCACGCACTCCAAACGCTGCGCGAGCTTCCCAGCCCACCGCACACCGCACACGCGCGGCGCGTTTGGAGTGCGCCGTCTTCCAGCGGCGCTTTTTCGTTCCCCACGCCGGCCAGCTTCCTTGCCGCGGCTCCGGTGCCTTGGCACATTCCCCGCGATGCGCGACACCATCCGGGCCATGACGGAAGCCATCGAGACTTTCGTCCTGGAGGTCATCCTCGAACAGCGGCACGGCAAGCGGGCCACGTTGTTGCGGGGGTGCCTCTTCGCGCTTTCGAGGATCTTCGCCGTCGCCGTCAAGATCCGCCGGCGGCTGTACGACTTTCGCATCCTGCGGGACGCGACGCTCGGGGTGCAGGTCATTGCCATCGGCAACCTCACGGTGGGCGGCACCGGCAAGACTCCCGTGGTGGAGAAGTTCGCGCGCGAACTGCAGAACCAGGGCCGCAAGGTCGCGATCCTTTCGCGCGGTTACCGCTCGAAGCCCCGTCCGCTGCACGAGCGCGTGCGCCATCGCCTCCTCTTCCGTCAGGACCAGACGCCGCCGCGCGTGGTGTCCGATGGGAAGGCGTTGCTGCTCGATTCCGAGAGCGCAGGCGACGAACCGTTCATGCTGGCCTCGAATCTCAAGGATGTGGTCGTGCTTGTGGACAAGGATCGCGTCAAGAGCGGGCTGTATGCCATCGAGAAGTACGGGTGCGACACGCTGCTGTTGGATGACGGGTTTCAGTACTGGAAGCTGGCGGGACGACGCCGGGACATTGTGCTCATCGACTGCCAGCAGCCTTTTGGCAACAACCACCTCCTGCCGCGCGGCACGCTGCGCGAACCGCCCAGCCACCTGGCCCGGGCCAGCAACATTTTCATCACCAAGAGCGATGGGGCCACCGACGCCCTGCGCGAGCGGGTCCGCAAGCTCAACCCCAAGGCCGGCATCATCGAGTGCGTCCACCAACCGCTGTATTTCGAGGACCTCTTCACGGGCGAACGCCAGGGGATCGACTTTGTCAAAGGCGCCCAAGTCGCGTCCCTCAGCGGGATCGCCCAGCCCGAGAGCTTCGAGGACAGCCTCATTGAGCTCGGCGCGGAGTTGGTGGCCAGCAAACGGTTCGCCGACCATCACCGCTTCAGCCAGCAGGAGGTGCTCAACATCATCAATCGCGGCGTCAAACGCGGGGCCACCCTCGTCATCACCACCCAAAAGGACGCCGTCCGGTTTCCGAAGCTCGACCGCCGCGATCTCCCGATCTACTTCATGCGCGTGGAGATCAAGATCATCCGCGGCGCCCGGAACTTCGAGGAATGCGTGCGCCAGATCTGCTTTCGCTGATCCGGCCTCCACCATGCGCACGCCTCATCCCGAACCGGAATGCCGAAGGAAGCATGCAGCATCCAGAAGAGGCCCCAGGCCGCTTCGCCGGATTCGCGGTCACCGGATCAAGCTGCCAGCCGAACGCACCCACCCCATCCCGCGTGTCCTTGATCCAGCTCACCCCCAGCGTCTGCTCGTGCGTGGCGTCAACTGGCTCGGCGACGCGGTCATGTCCACCCCGGCGCTGCTCCGGCTCCGCGCGCGGTTCCCGTACGCGCAGATCGCACTTCTCACGCCCGCCAAGCTGGCTGAACTCTGGTTGCAGCATCCGGCCGTGGACGCCGTCCTGCCTTTCATTCCCGGCGAGCCTCCCTGGCGCATCGGCCGCCGCCTGCGCCCACATCATTTCGAAGTGGGCCTGGTCTTCCCCAACTCACCCCGCTCGGCCCTGGAACTCTGGTTCGCGCGGATCCCGGTCCGGATTGGCTACCGGCGTCCGTGGCGCAACTGGTGGCTGACGCATCCCGTCCCGCCGCGCGCGGAGGAGGTGAAGATGCGCAAGCGCACGACGGCCGAGATCAGCCGTCTGTTGGCGGCGCCCGTCGTCGATGGCCACCCTGGTGGTGCCGACGTCCCTCGGGCCGGCGCTGACGCATCGCCCGTCGCCGCCTCGCTCCTCTCGCCGGCACATCATGTCCATCTCTATCTCGAACTGGGGCGCACTCTCGGGGCGCGACCGGACCCGTTGCCTCCGTTGCTGCGGCTTTCGGCCGCCGAGCAGTCTGCCGCGCCCAGCGTCCTCGAGCGCTTCGGTGTGACACGCGACGTAACCTCTGCGACACGCTGGTTGGGGCTGAATCCGGGTGCGGAGTACGGACCGGCCAAGCGCTGGCCTGCCGAGCGGTTCATCGCCGTGGCGAAGGCGGTGCAGGGCCGGATCGATTGTCGCTGGCTGGTCTTCGGCGGCGCGTCGGATCGGCCGCTGGCGGAGGCGATCGTTCTGGCCGTGCCCGGGGCGGTGAACCTTGCCGGTCGCACCTCGCTGCGCGAGCTGCTGCAACTGCTCAGCGTGTGCCGACTGCTGTTGACCAATGACACCGGCCCCGCCCACGTTGCTGCGGCGTTGGGCGTTCCTGTCGTGGCCCTGTTCGGCAGCACCGCACCCGAGTTGACGGCTCCCGGTCTGCCCGGGGATCCCCGGCATCGCATCCTCCGCGCGCCGCCGCCCTGTGCACCGTGCTTCCGGCGGGAGTGTCCGGTGGACCTGCGCTGTCTGCGTTCTCTTGAACCAGCGGACGTGACCCGCACGGTGCTCGAAACGCAGGTGGCGGTCGGCTAAGCGCGGCATCTCATCCTCGACACGAAACCGCGAGAAACCGTAGGCGCCGACGTGAGGAGGCGAAGTGAACTGAGGGCAACGCCAGTTCGCCTCCTCACGTCGAGCGCCCTACAGCGGGTATGAAGGATCCGTTAAGCCCGGCCGGACTCGCAACAAAGCGACGATGCGCTTCGGCCGCCTAACGGAACGTGGCCGGGTCCATCTGCTTCCGCGTTGCCTCGTCCGGCCCGCCTCCGAACTGTTCCCAATAGGCGGCCTTGAAGGGGTTGACGCTGGGGCCGATCACCAGCTCGTTCTCCAGGGCGGGCAGCACCGACGCCCACCAGGCATCGTACGCCGCGCGCAGAGTGGCCACGACTTCCGGATGCTCGGCGAGGACGTTGTTCGTCTCGCCGGGATCCGCTACGAGATCGAACAGCTCCGTGTCCTGGACCAGGCGGAAGCGGGTGTTGCGGATCGCGCTTTGTCGAAGCTTGAACTCCTCAACCCGCCCGCGCGGCCACCGGCCCACGTGCGTGACCAGGAAGCGGTCCGGCCAGGCGGCCTCGGGATCGGCGAGCAGGGGCAGCAGACTGCGGCCCTCGACCTGGGCTTCGACCTCGGGGCTGAGGCGGGCCCCGGCGAGTTCGGCGAGCGTCCGGAACACATCCACGTGCGCCGTGAGTTGGCCGCGGTCGCCCGGAACGAGCTTGCCCGGCCAGCGCCAGAAGGAGGGGACCCGGGTGCCGCCCTGGTACGGGCTGCCCTTCATGCCGCGCATGCCGGCGTTGTACACCTCGCGCACCGAGTGCCCGTTGTCGGTCAGGAAGATGACGAGCGTGCGGGCTTCGAGTTCCTGCTCCTGCAAGGCGGCCAGCAGGCGGCCCACGTTCTCGTCGATGTTCGCGATCATGGCGTAATAGGCGACGGCGTTCGTCGAGAGGCCCCGGTCCCTGTACGGCTGTTCGTAGTGCGGGCCGGGGCTGATGAAGGGTCGTGCGGCGCGTTGGGAGTGAGGTAGGCGAAGAACGGTGCGTGCGCGGCCTTTCGGGAGGTGATCCAGTGTTGGGCCTGACGGAAGAACACGTCGGTGCAATAGCCCTGGGTTTTGGCGAACCGGCCGTTGTGGCGGATGACCGGGTCGAAGTAGCCGTTACCGGGGCGTCGCCGCAACTGCCCGGGTAGGTCTGGCCGATGCCACCCGCGCCGTGGATGAAGACCTCCTGGAAGCCGCGCCGGCCGGGCTGGTAGGGGTCCTCGTCGCCGAGGTGCCACTTGCCGAAGATGCCGGTGGCGTAACCGGCGGACTGGAGCACCTGCGCGAGCGTGGTGGCCTTGGGGCTGAGGCGTTCGCGTTCGAGGATGGTGTGGGTGACGCCGTTCCTGAACTCGTGCCGGCCGGTCAGGAGGGCGGCGCGGGTGGGGGCGCAGGTGGGGCTGACCTGGAAGTCCGTGAACCGCACACCCTCGCGGTGCAGTCGGTCGAGGTGCGGGGTCTGCAGCAGCGGGTTGCCGTGGGCGCCGATCTCGCCGTACCCCTGATCGTCGGTCATGATGAGGATGATGTTGGGGCGGCTGCCCGCGAGGTCGGCGAGGCAGGTGGCGGGGGGCGGTTCCGAGGCTGAGGGACAACACGAGCCCGGGGAACAGGCCGCTGAGGGGGAGCGGTCGGGTGAACATGCTCGTATCCAACGGGGCCTTGGGCGGGGCGTCAAGGACTCCGTTCCCCAGGGGTCAGCCCTTAATTTAATACTTAACGGTCCCGTCGAGCTCGCGGGGTGCCGGCTGAGGGTGAGCCGGGTGGGCTGGCTCTTGGGTCCTGGACCTTCCCTTGGGCTTGGGGCTTTGAACTGGGCGCTTTCCACGACGCCCCTCGCCTCGCAACACACGGTTCCTGCTGGCCAACCAGGTTCCGCAAAGACCGGCTGCCGCCCCGCGTTTCCCTGTTCTCGGGGACGAGCGGTCTGCTACGTTCCCGGGCATGCGACATCTGTGGTTGATTCTTGGCCTGAGCGGCGTGGTGCTCGGGACGCCGCTGGACGACTTCATCAACGTGGTGCGGGAGCGACACGGCGAGTCGGGGGAGCGGGCGGCGCGTTTCCTGGTCGAGCACATGCCCGAACGGGACCGGGAGCAGCTTTCGAGTGAGTTCCTGATCGAGAACCTGGAATTGGCGTTTCGCGCGCGCGCGGAATTCCCGTGGGCCAAAGACGTACCGGAAGACCTGTTCCTGAACGACGTCCTGCCCTACGCCGTGTTCGACGAACCTCGCGATCCCTGGCGGCCGGCGTTCCTCGAGCTGGGGCGGGAGATCGTGGGCCAGGCGCGCACGGCGGCGGAGGCGGCGCAGGCGCTGAACCGGGAGTTGTTCAACCGGATCAAGGTCCACTACAACACCGGCCGCAAACGCCCGAACGCGAGCCCGCAGGAGTCCATCGAGCTGGGGATGGCCACCTGCACCGGTCTGTCGATCCTTCTCGTGGATGCCTGTCGGGCGGTGGGGATTCCGGCCCGTGCGGTGGGCACGCCGCTCTGGTCGAACGGGCGCGGCAACCACACGTGGGTCGAGATTTGGGACAACGGCTGGCACTTCACCGGCGCGGACGAGTATGACCCGGGCGGGCTGAATCGCGGCTGGTTTGTGGGGGACGCGGCCCAGGCGAAGGCGGACGTGCCGCGGAATGCGATCTACGCCACCTCCTGGAAGCGCGAGGGCCTGACCTTCCCGATGGTCTGGTCCCGGCGCAGCGAAGCGGTGGCCGCGGTCAACGTGACGGCTCGTTACGCCCGCGTGGCCGAACCGGATCCTCACCTCGCCCGCCTCGGTGTGCGGCTTTGGGACCAACCGCGCGTCAGCCGCCTGGTCGCCCGTGTGACCGTCCTCGACAACGCTCGCCGGCCCGGTGCCGGGGGCGAAACCAAGGCGGGCACGGCCGATCTGAATGACATGCCCCGGTTCGATCTGGCCCAGGGCGCGCGCGGGTGGTTGCGCTTCGACCGGGATGGCGAGGTCCGTGAACTGGCGTTCGGTCCGCTGAAGCCGGGCGAGGGGACGATCGATGCGGTCTGGGGCGAGTTGGGACTGGTCACGCCCGCGGTACTGGAACTCGAGGCCTGGCTGGCGCTGCCGGGGTCGAGCGTCCGGCAGACGCACCGGTCCTGCAGCGCTCGTTGAGCCGGGCGGAAGCCGAGAGGGCGGTGGAACTGCTGTTCGCTGATCGACGGGCACGACTGGCGGCCGAGCGCAAGGAGGAGATGGAGGCCAAGGCGATCACGCTGGGAGACAAGACGCTGCGATGGCTCGCGAAGACCTTCGGGGAGTCGCCCGCCAGCGGCCGGAGTCTCTGGATCTCGATGCACGGCGGTGGCAATGCGCCGCCGCGCGTCAACGACCGTCAGTGGCAGAACCAGGCCGGGCTTTACGAGCCGGCGGAAGGCATCTATGTGGCTCCGCGCGCGCCCACCGACACGTGGAATCTCTGGCACGAAGCCCACATCGATCCGCTTTTCCAGCGGTTGATCGACAACCACGTGGCCCTGGAGGGCGTGGATCCAGACCGCGTCTATCTCCTCGGCTATTCGGCTGGCGGCGACGGCGTCTGGCAACTGGCGCCGCGCATGGCCGACCGGTTTGCGGCGGCGGCGATGATGGCGGGTCATCCGAACGAGGCCTCGTTGCTGGGTTTGCGCAACCTGCCCTTCGCGCTGTTCATGGGCGGCAACGATGCCGCTTACAATCGCAACCAGGTGGCCACGGAACGCGCGGCCGAACTCGATCGCTTGGCGGCGGCCGATCCGGGCGGGTACGTGCACCTGGCCCGCATCTACGAGGGGCTGGGTCATTGGATGAACAAGCAGGATGCCGAAGCCCTGCCCTGGATGGCGCAATTCCGGCGCCAACCGTGGCCCGACAAGGTGGTCTGGCAGCAGGACGACGTGGTGCACCGGCGGTTCTACTGGCTGCAACTGCCCGAGGACCTGGTGATCCCGGACCGGCAACAGTTCACGGCCGCTCTGGGCGACGGGGGTGATCACGCTGACCGGCGATGTGCCGGCCGCGCTGGCACTGCGGCTGTCCGACCGGCTGGTGGATCTGGACCAACCGCTGACCGTGCGGGTCGGCGGTCGCGAGGTGTTCCGCGGAAGGGTCGTGCGACGGGCGGCCGCGATCCTGGCTTCGATCGAGGAGCGTCTCGACGCCGCCTCCGCCGCCACGGCGCGGCTCGAGCTCGTCACGGCGCCGGCGGCTCTCCCATGACACCCGCGGGCTCCGGCATCATCGATCAGAGCGGACCGAGTGGCGGGTAAACCAGACGCGCACCGGGACCGATGGGGAGATCCAACCACACCCAGAGACCGAACAACGCGGTCCAGCCCACCAGGAACACCACGGTGTAGGGGAGCATGGTCACCACCAGGGTGCCTACGCCGGCCTTGGGCTCGTGGCGTTGCAGGAAGGCGATGATCAGCGCGAAGTAGCTCATCGTGGGCGAGACGATGTTGGTCACACTGTCCCCGATCCGGTAAGCCACCTGCGTCAGCTCAGGTGCGTATCCGAGCAGCATGAACATCGGCACAAACACCGGCGCCATGAGCGCCCATTTGGCCGACGCCGAGCCCATGAAGAGGTTCACCGCCGCGCTCAACCCGATGAACGCCACAAAGAGGGGAAAGGTGGGCAATCCGAGCGCCTTCAGAGCCGCGGCGCCTTCCACCGCGATCAGCAGGCCCAACCGGGTCCAGTTGAACACGGCCACGAACTGGGCGGCGAAAAACACCAGCACCAGGTAGCCGCCCAGCGTGCTCATGGAGCGGCTCATGCCTTGAATCACGTCGGCGTCGTTGCGAACCGTGCCGGCGCCGATCCCATAGGCGATGCCGGCCAGGACGCCGTAGGCGAAAAGGATCGCCACCACGCCGCTCAGGAAGGGCGATTTCAGCAGGTCGCCGGTGGCTGCGTCGCGCAGGAACCCGGCACCCGGCGCGGTGCCCGCGGGAAGCGCGGCCCAGACCAGGACAAGCACGAAAACGAGCGTTGCCACCAGGGCGAACCGGAGCCCGCGTCGCTCGGCGGGGGTCAAGCGCGGCGATGCAGTGTCGGCGGGTTCGACGGTCCCACAGGCGTTGTCCGGGAACCGGACAGCCACGAAACGCTCGGTGACCCACCAGCCCAGCAAGGTGATCAGCGGTGTGGAGGCCATCATGAAGTACCAGTTGGCCACCGGGGTGACGGTGTAGGTCGGGTCGACGAGATGCGCGGCCTCCTGCGACAGGCCCGAGAGCAGGGGGTCGATGGTCCCGATCAGCAGGTTGGCGGAGTAACCGCCCGAAACCCCGGCAAAGGCCGCCGCCATGCCCAGCACGGGGTGCCGGCCGGCGGCCTGGAAGATCAGGGCCGCCAGCGGCACCAGGAGCACATAGCCGATTTCGCTCGCCACATTCGAGAGCACGCCCGCGAACACGAGAATGGGCGTCAACAGCGAACGGGGCGCCGACAACACCAGCAGGCGCAGGACGGCACCGATGAGGCCACTGTGCTCGGCCACCCCGATGCCGATGAGGGCCACCAGCACCGTGCCCAGGGGGCGAAGCTGGTGAAGTTGGTCACCAGGCCCGTCAAGATGCGGTGAAGCCCGGCGAGGCTCAGCAGGTTCACCGGTCGTACCACCTCGCCCGTGGCGGGATGCACCACGCTGAAATCGAACTGCGCGGCCAGTCCGGAGAGGAGCACCACCGCCAGCGCCAGCAGCGCGAACAGCGTGGCGGGATGTGGCAGCGCGTTGCCGCCCCGTTCGATCAGGGACAGCAACCGCTCCGCGGCGGAGCGGCGGACGGCGCCGGTGGGGGTCGGCGTCGCGGGGTTTGCGCAAGGGTCAGCCACGCCGGGACGCTAGGGGAAGTGGCGTCCGGTTCAACGCGGAAATCCGCGATCCCCGCCGGTCAGCCACACGCGCGGAGGCAGGGTAGGACGATTGACGGCTCGTAACCCCCGACGTAGAAGAGCACGTCTCTTCTTCCACCTTTATGAAATCGCCGTTCCCCAAGCGCTCCTGGCTCAAGGCCTTTACGCTGATCGAACTGCTGGTGGTCATCGCCATCATCGCCATCCTCGCCGGCATGCTGTTGCCCGCCCTTGCCCGGGCCAAGGCCAAAGGCCACATCGCCGTGTGCCTCAACAACCTCAAACAGATGGGGCTCGGCCAGATCATGTACGTGACCGAGACCGGCAAGACCTTTCCGGTGGCCTATTCGCCCAGCAACTTCTGGATGGCGGTGATCCGCCGCGACGTGCCCGCCGACAAGATCCGGCTGTGCCCCACCGCGCCCGTGCCCCCCAACCGGAATCCCGGCGGTGAAGCCATCGGCACCGCCACGCTCGCCTGGTACGGTCCGCTGAAGACCCCGATCCAATGGAATACCGGCTTTGAGAGCAGCTACGGCATGAACGGCTGGATGTAC
The DNA here is from genome assembly GCA_027493615.1 of Verrucomicrobiota bacterium. Lineage (GTDB taxonomy): Bacteria > Verrucomicrobiota > Verrucomicrobiia > Limisphaerales > J093 > DSVZ01. The sequence goes on along the minus strand of JAOSKK010000003.1, from coordinate 110,563 downwards.
TCCCCCGTCGGCGAAGGCGTCCAGGACGCGAACAAACAGTTCGCCGGCGAGGCGAGCTACGAGAACCCGGTGAAAACTCCGATCTTCGCCGACTGCAACTGGGCGGACTCCTGGCCCCTGGCGACAGATCCGCCGCCGCGTGACGTCGGCACGGGCGGCAACTCGGCGATGATGCAGCGTTACTGTATCGCCCGCCACGGTTCAACGCCGGGCGCGAAGTCGATACGCCTGGCGGCCGGCGACACGCTGCCCGGCGCCATCAACATCGTCTTTGCGGACGGCCACACCGAGTTGGTCCGACTCGAACAACTGTGGTCCCTGGACTGGCACCGGGGATACCGCGCGCCCGCCCAACGGCCGAGGTGAACGCCAGGCCGCCCACACCCGGCGCGACCTGGAGCCGCCACCGCCCGCGGATTCGCGGGCTGCCATCCCTGGGCGGGCTCTACGGACCGGACGGAGCTCTCTCTTGGCCCCAACAAGGCGCAAGCATCGCCGAATGCGCTGGCCACCACGATGCGCGTCTTGTGCCTTCTCACGGCCTCCGAAGGGTCGCCCGCCGCAGACTCTCCTCCGCGGGTGAGGTCCTCAGCGTCGCGACCTCGCGCGGGGGAGGCACCGCGGCCTCGGACGGCGCTCGCCGTCCGAGAGGCGCCGGCATTCTGCGGGATTCCATTGTCGAAAATGTAATCGTGTCCCCGGCGGCCTTCAGTCGCCCTGGCGGGCAGCCCGGATGGCCTCGATGGTCTCCCCGCAACGCGTCGGCAAGCTCATCGAACCGCTCGGCCACCTCCGCGGCGGTGAGGTTGCGCGAGAGCGCGCTTGGGAGATTCGCGTGCGGCGACACGTTCGGAAAGATCGAGCAGACCGTGCGCACGAACCCCGTGCTGATGGCCACGGGCAGGTCGAGTCGCAGCAACTGGGTCTGCAGCCAGCCCGTGTAGATTTCGCCGCGGGTGTTGAGAACCAGAAGGGTGAGTTCCCTGCCTGAGCCTCCAGGGTCCGCCAGGCGCAGGGAGACGCTGCTGGAGCGCCAGGTTCGACCCAGACCCAGCTCGTCTGCCAACTGGAACATCCGTTCGTACAGCGCCCGCGTGCTGGGGTCGGGCAAGGCTTCGAAGAACTCCGCCGCGGACAGGGTCCGCCGCTGCCGGTTTTCGGGGGCGTCTGATGCCACCGCCTCCGTCACCACCGAGACACTCGCCGGTCCCGTCGTCTCCACCCGGACCACGGCCCTGATGATCTCCGTGGTCCTGGCCACGAGGGAAGGGAGGAGGACCTGGCCATCGAACAAGGCCGGGTTCTCGTAGAGGCCAAGCTCCACGAGCCCGAAGGTGAAGTGACGCTGGGGATGCTCATGCAGGCACTCCACCATCCGTTCCACGCCCTCACGTATGCCGTCCCCCACGATGAGGAGCAGAAAGCGACCGTTCCGGAGACTCTTCTGCACGGCATCAACGAAGTCGCGCTCCGCGAGGACCTCCTCAGGACATCGTCGCGCCATGTAACGGTGGAGCGATTCCCCGGGGGCAAGGGGCGAGTCGTGGGCTTCGTGGGCTGCCCGTTCGAGGTCCTCGTACGACCAGGAACCCATGGCGACGGCATAGTCCAGGATCTGGCCGACCACTTCCCTCAACGACTCCGGATTGCGCCAGAGTTTGGTCTCCACCAGGACCGGCCGGCCTCCGGCCGAAAGGAAGAGGTTGTCGATGCCGGCCAATTCGCGCCCCAAGGAGGCCAGGGGTGCAAAGGCCGGGTCGATCTCCTGGACGGGCAGGAGGGCAGGATGCTTGTTGAGCGCGTTCTGCAGAAAGCTCTCAACGACCCGGCGATCCGTAGATTCGACTCGGTACAGCGGCAGATGCGTGCCGTCGGCACGAACCGCGCAGGGGCTCAACGTGCGTCTCATCGTCGCAGGCTCCGGCAAGGCCAACCGCAGCTTTTGGCCGGGTGACCTAATCATGTGGCAAGTTCACCTGATGGTCCAGACGCCCCTCGACAACGTCAAGAACGTAGCAGGGCGATTCGCCACCGGACCCGCCGGCGGTGCACCCTCGAAGCTCCGCGCGCTGGCCGGTTCCCATCCGGCCCTCCGGATTCAGGCTGCGATTCGCGGCCCCTGGGACCGATCCAGCCCCCGGGTTCCCGCCAGGAGCACGCTCTGCAGTTGTCCACGCAGCTCGTCGCGCTCCGCCTCGGTCGCCTCGCGGGGAACGCGAATCGGGTCGCCGAACGTCATCTCGCAGCGGGAGAAGGGTAGCGGGATCTCGAAGCGGTCCCAGCTCTTCAGGACGATCTTCCAGCCGAGCTGGCAGGAGTAGGGGACGATCGGCAGGCCGCTCACCTGCGCCAGCGTCATCACGCCCTCCTGCACGACGCCGCACGGGCCGCGCGGACCATCGGGGGTCACCGCAAGATCGTAACCGCGCTTGGCCCACGAGGTCAGTTCAAGCAGGGCCTGCGCGCCACGCCGGCTGGAAGATCCCCGCACCGGCTGCACGCCGAAGTTCTGGAGGATGGCGGCAAGGAACGCACCGTCCCTGCTGGCACTGATGAGCGCCGCCAGGTGGTCATGTTGACGATCCGGTCGGACGAAGCGCTCGTACACCTTCATGCACAAGCCGAGGCGGCTGTGCCAGAGCGCGAAGATGACCGGTTCCTCCGGAAGTTCGGCAGGGCCGCGGCGGGTGTTGACGCGGTAGCGCAAGGTCGCCGCGAGCAGGCGCATCCCGTGGGCGACCACCCAGGCCAGCGCGCGCTGACCGCGCGAGGGCGGCTTTGGCACCACCACGCCGCTGACGCGTCCCGTCCGGCGAACCGGATGGGATGAGGACGGTGGTACCGGGCAAGCCTGGTTCATGGTTTCACTTGAGCCGCGGGCACGAGCAAGCAAATCAGAGTGCCGCGACCGTCGCCGCTTGACAAGACGCAATGGGGTCAAACATTGACATTTTGACATTCTACCAACCCCACCACGCCGGCCACCGCCCGGCGGGAATTGTCAAATGTCAATGTTTGACCCCATTGCGTCTTCGCAAAGCAAGAGACCGGGCCGAAGCCCGGTCTCCTTACCGGCAAACCCGAGGTGTGGGTTGAGGCCTACTTTTTGATCCGACCGAACAGCACCGGTCCGGTCTCCGCCGGGTTGAACGTGTAAGGGCTGGTGGCTCCGGGCACGTCCTGCCAGGGGCCGGCCAGGCTGGGGGCAGCCTGCAGGGTCCCGCCGCCCTTCCACTGGACCGTCACCGAGCCGTTGGCGTTGTGGGTCACGGCCGTGAACTTCGGGGCCACCACCGTTCCCAGCAACTCCACTTCGGCGAACTGCATGCTGTTGGCGGTCGCGTTGTTCGCCACACTCGGGATCGAGAGCCGGTAGGTTGTGTACGCGACCGTGTTGGCAAAGCCGATCTCCTGCCGGATGAACCGGGCGCGGAACGGCCCCACCGGCCCTTCGGAGATCAGGGTGAAGGTGGTGCCATCATTGGACCCTTCCAGCTTGTAGGCCGCCGGATCGCGTTCGGGCGCGTCGTTGGCCGAGGTGAACGCCAGGCCGGTCACCACCGACGCACCCGCACCGGGCTTCACGGTGAGGCCCACCGGACCGACAAACGGGGGCGCCTGGTCGGTGTCGTTGCCGAAGTTGAGGTACTTGGTCAGCACGTTGTTGTCGATGGCGTTAGGCACCCGCTCCGCCGCCGGTGAGCGGTCGTCGGAGTTGCTCGTCACGATCCAATCCCCGGGCATCGTGACGTCCTCCCACACCGCCTCGGCGGCCGGACTCACCAACTGGATGGCGTTGATCGGCGCGCGCGGCGTCCCGCTGTATCCCACGCCCCCGCCGGCCGCGGCCGTGCGGGCCTCCACCGTGATCGCCGCGGCGGTCAGACCGCGGAAGACCAGGTAGTTGCCCGCGCCGAACACCAGGGTCGCGGCCCCGTTGGCCGTGGCCCCCAGGTTCGTCGGCACCTCGACATACGAGGCCAGGTTGGTGGGGGACTGCGCCCGGATGGAATCGCGCAAGACCTTGCCGGTGGCGGTGTCGAGAATCCGGTAGCTGCCGCCGCGTCCGCCCACGCCGCCCATTGCATAGACGTAAACGTCATAGCCTGCCTCGGTGAGTTGGGCGGGGAGGTTCACGATCTGCACGGTCGAGGTCGTCGCGTTGCCGGTGTCCAGGTACCCGGTCATCAAGGCCTTGTCCGCGCCGCTGAACGCATTGTTCTCCTCGCCGCGACCGGTGGAGGACCACGTGTTGGCCGAGTTCCACGCGACGGCGACGGCGGTGGGTTCGGCCGTGCCGCGAACGTCGGCGAGGATGGGGGTGGCGTTGGACCCGCTGAGCAGGCTCAGGTTGTTCCAATTGGCCTGCGCCACCCCGGGCACACCCGCCTGGTCGGTGGCGGCCAACGTGCCCGTCTTGCTGCCATTCGCCTCGTCCGCGCCGAAGTTCAGGCCGATGCTGTAGTCGACCTGCGAGGGAGTCTGGATGCTGTAGAGGCCGAAGTTGTCGATGCCGAAGTACCAACTGCCGGTGCCCACTTGCGTGAAGCGGAAGCGCACCCTGGCTTGGTTGTCCGCCTGGGGAAGACGGAACAGTTCCACCCGCTTGGACTCGACGGGATCATCATTGACGCGCGCACTGATGTAAGGGCCGAGCGTGGCCCATTTGTCTTCGGTCACGCCAATGAACGCGCCGAAGTAGCCTCCCCAGAGTCCCTGCCCCGAACCGAATGGGTCCATATACCACGGCTGATCCCCACAGCACGCGGCCACATTGGTGAAGGTCTTCACGGCATCGATGTTGCCGCTGGCGTCCTTGTAGATGTCAGGACCGTCGAGCATGTACACGACGGGCAACCAGGTAGCCCCTCCATCAATCGAGTACTCCACGCAACCCATGCTGTCTTGGTTCTGCTCGTAGTAGCTGTTGTAGGACACGTACACGTCCCTCTTACCGGTCAGGTCGTAGTCTGGCGAGAAGAGCATCTGGATCTGACTCGAACCGCGGTTGTCCGACTCGGCATAGACACTCTTGCCATCCACCAGGCTCGTGATCCGCTGACCGTTGAGATACCCGGGGGCCACGTTCAACCGCCGGGCGTCAAAGGGGTTGCCTTCCAGACGCGTGCGTTCGATGACCGTCCAGCCCAGATACGAGTCCGAGTTGGGATCGCCGAGGTCCAGGTAGCCCGGGTTGAGTGAGTAGGTCGCGTTGGTTTGCACCCAACCGGTCGGCAGCGAGCCTTCCTCGGCGCCTTCGAACGTCTCCAGGTAAAGAGGGGCAGGCAGGACGACGTTGTTGTAGCTCGCCACCGTGAAGGAAAACGTGTGCGTAGAGGTGTACGGAGGCGTGCTGTTGTCCGTGTAGATCACCGTGTAGGTGTTGGCCGACAAGGGAGGCAACAGGCCGGGCGGGTCGAAATCCACCGTGGTGATGTCATCGGTCTTGACCACCGTCGGACTCACTTCCGTGCCATTCAACAACAGCCTGACGGAGTCCTTGTTGGCCTGGGTGGTGAAGTCCTTGATTTGCACCTGAATCAGCGGTTCGGGGGTGACATCGCCGCCGGACGGGGAGTTGAGGATCACCAGCGGGTGGGCCGGTTCGACCGGAGGCGCCGTTGAGGTGACGATCCGGATGTCATCGACCCAGTGGTTGTCGTGGGATCCGCCGGTGCGGGCCCCGAAGCCGAAACGGCCCGGTGTCGGGGTGAAAGCGCCGTAAAAGTTGGTGAAGACGACCGTGTTGTCGACCGCGAGGTTGAGGGTGCTGTCGGTGTTCACTTGGACGCTGACGTCCACGAACTTGTTTTGGCGGAAGAGCGCCAGCGTTGAGGCGCCTTTGGCCGAGGCCACGATGGTGCCGGCGTTCTTGAGGTCAATGGCCGGGGGCTTCGCCGTCGCCATTGTTGTACACGTCAAAGCAAATGGTCAGGCCGGTGCCGGTTCCCTCCTCTCCGAAGGTGCCGTCGGGCACGTCGGCGCCGAAATTGAAGCTGAAGCCGTCGGCCCCGCTGCCGCCTCCCACCAGCAGCTTGAACGTGGCGGTGAAGCCGCTGACCGTGGCCCCGCCGTCGAGATCGTCAATGACGAAGCCGGCCTGCAGGCTGCCAACGGCCTTGGTGAGCTTCAGGACGCCCTCTTCCACGACCCCGGCGTCGCCCGTCCCCGTGTCGCCATACAGAGCGGAGCCGGCGGGGACTTGATTGTCGTTGAAGTCCGCGTTGAAGCTGCCTCCCAGCGTCGGTGCCAGGAAGGCCAAGCCGGCCATCGGACCAGCTAGCCATGCTGATTTGAGTGGAATACGTGGTGTCATAACGGGTTGCAGGCGTTTTGTTGTCGGATCGGGCTCTGAGCTCGGGCTGGCCCCGCCGCCGCAAAGCGTCTGATCTCGCGGCAACCGAGGCACGTCCCAAACCCACGGAAAAGCCAACGCCGTTTGATAGGGCAGGCCATCGGGCGCTGCAATGCCAATCTGCGCCTCGGTCGTGCGGGGTCGCCCGCGTGGCGTAGCGCCGGCTCAGGCGGTGTCCAGGCCGGCCCGGAACCGGACGCCGACCGCCTGCTGGTTGGTGCCGGTGATCGCCACGTTGGCGGCCTGCGCGGCACCGCGGCGCAAGGCTTCGCACGCCACCACCACCTGCCAGGCCGCACCGGCGGCGAAGGCGACACCCAGCATGCGCTGGGGATGCAGGCGGCGACCCGGCCAGTCCGCCCACGTGGCGTCCTCCGCCGCGTCCAAACGCGCGCAGCCTCGCGACGACGAAACCAGCAGTTCCTCCACGGCACCGGCCGGCAACTGCGCGCGCACCCGCTGCGCTGCCGACGCCCGCGATTCCCGCCGGGTGAAGGACACCGCGTCCGTCACCGCCTCGAGCGCGACCACGGGACCGAACACCGCGGCCCGCCGCAGGCACACCGCGCCGGCGCCGGCGGCGTGGATGAGTCCCGGGTCGAAGAGACTCATGGCGCCGCCGACCAGCCAGTCGAGTTCGTCAGCCCCCACCACCAGCACGGCGTCAGCCTTGCCGCGCAGGAGCCAGTCGCTCGCGAGGGCGAGGCCCTGGGCGAACATGCCTTCGTCGCCCACCAGCGTGCAGTTCTCCGCCGTGGTGCCGAGGCAGGCGGCGAGGTGGCTGGCGGGAGCGTTGAACACGGTTTCCGGAAAGACCAGGGGACTTGCGCTCGCCGGGTCGCGCAGCATCTCATCGCAGAAGCGCCTCGAGTAGTTCACGCAGCCCGCCAGCACGCAAGTGATCACGCCGATCCGCGGTGACGGGTGCTCGGTCGTTCCCAACGCCTCGAGCGCGGCGCCCAGACAATGCCGGGTGATCGGACTGGCGCGTCGGACCCGGGGATGTCCGAGCAACGCCGGGTGCGTCAGAGGTGTCGGCACTGGCCGGGTCAGGAGCGGTTGGGCACGTCTGGGATGCGCCAGCGGGACGCACGGGAGCGCCGCGTTCCCGAGCACGGCGGCATACAGCGACCCCACCCCCCCAACCTGCCGGCGACACTGCCCCGAGCCCGGTGACGACGATGGCGCTCACGCCCACCTCCGGAACAACAAAGACGCGTTGGCGCCGCCGAATCCGAACGAGTTCGAGAGCGCGATGTTCACTCGCGCGTCGGTCGGCTGGCGCACGAGCGGGAACTGGCAGACCGGGTCGGGCGTCTCGGTTGTGGTCTGCGGCGGGAGCCATTGCCCACGCAGCGCCATCAGGCAGACCACGGCCTCGACCGCGCCGGCGGCTCCGAGGAGATGGCCCACGCCGGCCTTGGTCGCGCTGACCGGCAAGTCCGCCGCCCGACGGCCCGCCCAGCGGTTAATGGCCGCGGCCTCGGCGTGGTCGTTCAGGGGCGTGCCGGTGCCGTGCGCGTTCACGTAATCCACCTCGTCCGGCGCGATGCCGGCGGCGGCCGTCGCGGCCTGCATCGCGGCCAACGCCGCATCGCCCTGGGGATGCGGTTGGGTGAGGTGATGGACATCGTTGGCGGCCCCGTAGCCGATGATTTCGCCGAGGATTTCCGCGCCGCGCGCCCGGGCGTGCTCGAGGGATTCAAGGCAGAGCACGGCAGCGCCTTCCCCCAAGGCCAGGCCGTCGCGCGCGACGTCGAACGGCCGGCAGCGGGTGGTCGAGAGTGCCTGGAGGGAGTCGAAGCCCGCGAAGACCAGTTGCGCGAGGGCATCATAGCCACCGGTGAGCACCCGGCAGGCGCGTCCGTCCCGGATCAGTTCCCAGGCGCGGCCGATGGCGTTGGCGCCGGAAGCGCAGGCATTCGCGATGATGGTGACCGGGCCCTGACACCCGAGGGCATCCAGCAGGTCAAGGCCCTGCCGCTGGGCCTGGTAATGGACGACCCGGGTGGCCTGTCCGCGCCGGCGGGAGCCTTCGGTCACCGCCGTCCGGTAGTAATCCTCGCCCAACGTCATGCCGCCGCCGGTCGTTCCCAACACCACGGGAAGGTCGCTGGCTGCCTCCCAGCCGGCCTGGGTCCACGCCTCGTGGGCGGCGAACAGCAGCATGCGCGCCCCGCGTTCGAGCCGGTGTTCCTGTTTCCTGCCGAGCTGGGTGGTCGGAAGGGCCGGGGGCAGGTCCACTTCGGCGGCGAGCTTCGCCCGTTGCCTGGAGACATCGAACAGCGTGACCGGTCGAAACGCCGTTCGCCCCGCCCGGAAGCCCGCGGCGTTGTCGCGCCAGCCCAGGCCCAGCGCGGTGACGATGCCGACCCCCGTCGCCACGACGCGACCGGCAGGCACCGTAGTGGCGGGGGGAACAGCATCGTCAGGCGGGGCGCGGCAGCACGCGCTGCATCAGCGCGAGGTAACTCCACATGGGGCCGACGACGCCGCGTTGCCGGAGACGGGCGGCCAAGGCGGCGTAATCGGGCCCCGGCTCGGTGACGATCCAGTTGCTGGACGTCCGCGAGAAGGACTGCAGCTCGGCAGCCACCTGCTCGAACGTGAGCTCCGGACTGAGGTAGAAGTGGGGTTCCAGGAGATCCGCCCCCTCCGGACAACCCGCCTGTCGTCGGGCGGCGTCGAAGAGACGGGTTCCGGGATAGACGCGCATGCCCGGCAGGGCAAGAACCACGGCATTCCGGAGGTGCTGGGAATTCTGATGGCTTTCGCGCAGCGTGGCGACGGTCTCGCCAGGCCCGCCGCAGATCAGGAAGTGGCAGTAGTCCACCTGCGCCTCCCGGGCCAGTTCGCTGGCGGCGAGGATGTCGTCGAACGTGAAGTGCTTCCCGTACGCGGCGAGCACCGGGTCGCAGAAGCTGTCCGAGCCGAACTCGATGTGCGCGAGGCCTGCGCGCGCCATGACCGTCATCTGTTCGCGGGTCAACCCCTGCGGACGGAGGAAACAACACCACCGCAGTTTCAGGTTGCGCCGGAGGATGGCCTCGCAGGTTTCCAGGACGTGCGTGGGCGACGAATTGAACACGGAATCCACGACGAACGCGTAACGTGCGCCGCATCGCTCGAGACTTGCGAAGTCTTCCGCCACGGCTTCCGGCTCGCGCCGCCGCTGGCGGGTTCCCTCCAGCAGCGGGTACGTGCAATAGCAGCACTCGAAGGCGCAGCCACGTTGGGTCTGGAGATTCAGCATCGAACTCGTCCGCAGGTAGTAGTCCACCAGTTCGGGCGGACGCAGCGTCGGTTCCGGGTACGCGTGAAACGGGAGGGCGGTGCGGTCATTGATCACCACCCGGCCGTCCCGCCGATGCACGAGGCCGGGCGTGGCGGAGGGATCGGTGCCGTGCTCCAACGCGCCGAGCAACTGCGGCAGGCTGGCCTCGGCTTCCCCCACGATCCCGTAGTCGGCGCCGGTCAGGCCAAGCAGCGTTTCAGGAAAAATCGAGAAGCCGCTGCCGCCGATGATGACCGGGCACGCCGTCTGGCGGCGGACGGCCTGGCACAGTTCGACCAGTGCGCCGTAGTAGGTGTGCTGCCGCTTGAACACCACGTCGTCGATGTTGCGCAGCGACAGGCAGAGGAAATCCGGACGAAACCGCTCCACGACCGTCTCCACGGGCTCCGCGGTCACCTGACAGTCATGCCAGCCGGTGACGTGGCCGGCCCGCTGCAGGGCGGTGTCCAACATCGCCAGCCCGAGCGGGAAGACCGGGTAGGGGAAGTCGCACCGGTTCGTGCTGATGAGGAGAACCCGGCTTGCCATGACGGTTCAAGCCGCGGCGGCGTCGGGGGCGCAGCGGCGGTGGCTTTGGCAGATCAGGGAATAACAGGCGGCCAACACCGCGCGCAGTAAACCCCTGGCCCGCCGGCCGGGCAACGCCTTTTGGCTTTGGCCGGGCCGAGCTCTCGCCTACGGTCGAACGCCGTGAACGCCATCGCCGACTGCGCCGCCGTCATCCCGTGCTGGAATGAAGCGGCGACGATTGCCGACATCGTGCTCCGGACACGGTCGCAACTGCCCCGGGTCTTCGTTGTGGACGATGGTTCTTCGGACGCCACGGCGGCGGCGGCCATCGCCTCCGGCGCGCGCGTGCTGCGGCATGATCGCCAGCGCGGCAAGGGTGCCGCCCTGCGTACGGGGCTGACGGCGGCGCTCCAGGAAGGCCTCGTTTGGGGCCTGACGCTCGATGCCGATGGCCAGCATCCGCCGGAGAGCATTCCGTGCTTGTTCCGGTGCGCGGAGGAGACCGGAGCCGAGTTGGTCGTTGGCAACCGTTTCGCCCGCCCGGCTGCCCTGCCGGTTGTTCGCCGTCTCGTGAACCACTGGCTGAGCCGGCAGCTTTCGCGACGGGTGGGGACGCCGCTGCCCGATTCGCAATGTGGTTTCCGCCTGCTGCGGTTGAACCGGTGGGCGCAACTGACGCTGACGACGGATCATTTCGAGGTCGAATCGGAGGTGCTGCTGGCGTTCCCTTGCGGCGGCGGCCCGGGTCCGCTTCGTGCCGGTGCCCGCGATCCCGGGGCGGCGACCGAGTCGGATCCGGCCCATCGCGGATGCCTGGCGCTGGTGGCGCTGGTGGCGTCATTCGCGGTGGAGGCCGACGGTTGCCGCTGCGACCACTCCCGGACTGGTCACCGATTGAGTCATGGCTGACTTCCTGCCCATCCGCTGCCTGCGGTCGTGCTGCCGTCGGGGCTGGCTGACGGCGGCGCTCAAGGTGGCGCTGCGCCTGCTCATCGTGGGCCTCCTGCTCGGCTGGCTCTACGGCTGGGCGGGGCCGCGGCTCTACCCGCCGGATCGCGTGCCTGGATTCGGATGGGGCGTGGCCCACGGCGCGTGCATGCCCATGGCCCTGCCTGCGCTGCTGATGGGCCAGGACGTGAGCATCTTCGCCCCGTGCAACACGGGCCGAGGCTACAAGCTGGGCTACATCGCGGGCATCAACCTCTGCGGTCTGGTGTTCTTCGGCGGCGCCTTCTGGAAACCGCGCCCGGCCACCTCGCCGGCGCCTCAGAACCACCACGAGCGATAGATCTCGATCACGTCGAGGTCGCCCCCTGGCCAGTAGGGATTTGGGGGCAGCGTGAAGGTCCGACGAAGGGGATCGAACCGCAACGCCGCGGGTTCTGCGGGCCGGTTCGGATCGTAGCCGGCGAACTCCACGCCGCCCGCGACCTCGCGGCGGGCGAAGAGCACGATGCCGTGGTTGATGGTGAGTTGCGGGAATCGGACCAGGTGCACGATGGGCGCGAAGCCGGCGCGGATTCGCTCGCTCAACTCCGCTGCCGTGGCGGCCTGATGTCGGCGGGAGATCGGGAACACCATGCGCCAATGGCTGCGCAACGCGTACGATTCCCACGCGCCGCCACATTCCGCCTTCAGCAGCGGCTCCCATTCACGACTGAACCCGCGCAGTCCGTCGTAGCCGGGGAAAACCAACTGGTCCTCCGCGGGACACGGCTGGCGGGGATTCCGGCGCACCACCGCGCGCACGCGCTGGCGGTATTGCGCCGCGGCCAGCTTGGTGGCCGAAGGCTCGAAGCGGGCGTGGTAGAGGAACTGGCGGGCCGACCGGGCCAGCACGAAGCAACGGTGGGCGTACGTGGGGGGCGGTTGCCGGCGGCGCGTCCGCGCCGAGCCATCGGCGGCGAAGCTGTACTCCCAAACCAGCTCATTGGGGAAGGCGAACGCATCGCGCTCGAAATCGAACCGGCGCGGGGGTGGACGCATCGGGGCGCTGGGCATAGGCTGCCGGGCGCACGCTAGGCGTCGCTCCGCATGATGACAATGCTCTACCGCCGCTGGTGCGAGATCGCCCGCCGCTTCGCCGCGGTACCCGCCGTGCACGACCTTGCGGCCGGGCGCTCGTGGACCTTCGGCGAACTCGCGGCTGACGCAGCGGCCGCGGCCCTGCCGGAGGAGGGCGTGGTGTTCGCCCGCGGGCAGGACGCGGAGTTTATTCTCACGGTGTTGCGCGCCTGGCGGGCCGGCGCCGTCGTGTGTCCGTTGGAACCGGATCAGGCACCGCCCGCCGTGCCGCCTCCGCCGCCCGGGATGGCGCATCTCAAACTCACATCCGCCACCACCGGACCGGCACGGTGCATCGTGTTCACCGCGGACCAACTGGCCGCGGACGTGGACCATCTTGTTCCCACCATGGGCCTGCGGCCAGACTGGCCGAACCTTGGCGCGATTTCGCTCGCGCATTCCTACGGGTTCTCGAACCTCGTGACGCCCCTGCTGCTCCACGGCATCCCGTTGATTCTGCCGGGGTCGGCCCTGCCCGAAGCCGTCCGCCGCGCCGCGGCGCGCTTTCCAGCCGTGACACTTCCCGCCGTGCCCGCGCTCTGGAGCGCTTGGTACGAAGCCGGGGCCATCCCCTCCAACGTCCGTCTCGCCATCTCCGCCGGCGCGTCCCTGCCGCTGCCGCTCGAAGAGGCCGTCTTCGCCCGCCACGGCTTGAAGATCCACAACTTCTACGGATCGAGCGAATGCGGAGGCATCGCCTACGACGCCTCGGCCGCACCGCGCGCCGACCCGGCCGCAGTCGGCACCGCCGTCCGTGGCGTGGGCTTGTCGGTCGCGGCTGATGGGTGTCTGGAAGTCCGCGGCGGCGCGGTGGGTGACGGTTACTGGCCGGAGGCTTCAGCCGCGCTTACCTCCGGCTGTTTCCACACCAGCGACCTTGCGGAGTTGGCGGATGGTCAGGTCCGGCTGCTCGGTCGCCTGAGCGACGTCATCAACGTCGCCGGACGCAAGGTGTCGCCCGAGACGATCGAGCGAGTGCTGGCCACGCATCCGGCCGTGCGGGAGTGCGCGGTGTTCGCGAGGCCGTCGGGAGAGCCCGAGCGTGGCGAGGACATCGTCGCGCTCGTCGTGGCGCGCGAGGCGATCGCGGCATCGGTGCTGCGGAGCTTTGTGGCGAGTCGGCTGCCCGCCTGGCAGGTGCCCCGCGTGTGGCGGTTTGCCCCAAGACTCCCCGTCAATGACCGCGGCAAGTCTCCACGGGGGCAACTCGGCCACCTATTGGCGGAGCAGGGGGCGGCACTCGGTGACGGACGGCCCTGCCCACCATGGAGCCGGACCCGCGCGGGCGCTACTTCCACTTGACGACGACCCCGACGGTGTGGTCGCCGGTGATTCCGAACTGCTTGCGTGTTTCCGTGACGGTGGGCGAGGGGTCCGCTCCCTTGGGCAGCAGGATCAACGCGTCGCCGCCCGCCGCCTGCGCCTTCTTGGCCGCCTGCATCATGTCCCCGCGATTCCAATCCACGTTGGGATTCTCGAACTGGACCAACCCGAGCACCGTGTAGGGCTTCTCGGGCCATCCCCGGTACACGGGAACGGCGAACACCCCTTCGGTGAAGGCGCTCCCCGTCGGCCAGACACGGTCGCCACCGGAATACTGGGAGAAGGTCATCGTGTCACAGCCGGTCAGGAGCACCATTAACAACGCAGCCAGCAGGGGAGGCCATGGGTTGGGTTTCATGATGCGAGAGACTGCGAGTCTCAGGGCGGACAGGCAAGAGAAATCCCGCTCAGGGTGACCTCGCCGACCAGGATGCGCCGGGTGCCAAGATCGGCGGTCACCCGTGCCTGGACAAGATTGACCAGGCGCCCCACCACCTCGGCGCGCACCGTGAGGGTCTCACCGGGCCGTGCCGTGCCCGTGATCTTCACGTTGCGGACGGCGGTGAGCTTGAGGCCCGGCAGCGGCGGCCGGGCGGGATCGCTTTGCGCTACGACACCGGCCAGTTGCGCGGCGGCTTCGATCAATAGCACCCCCGGCATCAGCGGGTCGCCGGGAAAATGCCCGCGCAAGAAGGGTTCGTCGCCGCGCAGGGTGTACGCGGCCGCGGCGCTTCGGCCGGGATCGAGTTCCAACAACCGGTCAATGAACCGAAATTCAGGTCCGTGCGGCAGGGCGGCGAGCGCGTTGGCCAGGGCGGGTGTCATCGCTTGAGCGGCTCGACGACCTGGATGTCGGCTGGCAGCGCTGGATCGAAGCGCTCCGGCGGGATGGCCACGTTCGCCAGGGCGTTGGTGAAATCGTTCCGGAGCGAGGAACCGTCCGCGAAGCGCAGTTCGTTGGCCGTGAGGGCGAGGTCGCTCGTCCGCAGGGTGAGGCGGATCTCCTTGATGAACTTGCGGGCCGAAACGCTGCGAGGTTCCAGGCTGACGGTCGCCAGGCCATCGGTCTCGACCAGCGACAGCACCCGGAAGCGCGCGTCGAACTCCGCGCGCCCGGACGGGAACCCGGCGTCCAGCAGCGCCAACGCGTCCCGCCACGTCTCGCCGCCCGCCGCGGTCATCGGGTAACGCTCGGCGCGCTTGAGCCTCGGGTAGATGACGAACAACTCGTTCGTGCGGCGCAGGGCAATGGTCTGCGGCGGTTGACCGAGCTCCCAGCGGAACTGATCGGGGGCTGCGAACCACAGTCGGCCCGGCGTGCGCAGCGGTTCGGTGAGCACCTTCAGCGTGCGTGTCTGGGTGAAGTCCGCCGACCACGTCTTCAGCTCTCCCTGCGCCCCCAGCCAGGCGGCGAGGAAGGCGTTGGCATCGGCCACCCCCGCCCCCTGCGCACCTGCGGCCAACCCCAGGGCGACAAGGCCCCAAACCACGAACCGCTCCGCCCCGCGGACGTTTCGACCCAAGGCTGGTTTCATGCTGGTCCTCCTGGCCGGGATTCCGGCGGCCAGATCGGCACAAAATGGTACCACTGATCGGCGTGCGCGCGGATGATCGGTTCGAAGGCCCGCATGATCCGGCCGGCCAGTGCGCGGCGCGCCTCGCGCTGGCCGAGTTCGCACCGGTCATAGGTGAACTCCGGCAGCACGTCCGCCGCGTAGCCGCCCGCCTGCGCGACCACGTGGACACCGATCAGTGCGCAGCCTGACGCGCGCGCCAGTTCCGCCGGCGCGAGCGACGCGAAGAAGGGCTGACCCGCAAACTCGACTTCCACGCGGCTCGGCATCGGCGGCCGGTCCACAAGCATTGCCACCGTGGCCCCCGCCTGCAGTCGCCGGATGATGTCGATGAACGCGAACGCGTCCCGGCCGATGACCAGCGTCTCGACGCCCCAGCGTTGGCGCGCCGCGCGGCGCAGTTCCGTGAGATCCTCGCCCGGTTCGGCCTGGGTGACCACCAGCAGGTTGACCCCGCGTTCCACCAGCAAAGGGCCGCCGATCTCCCAGTTGCCCAGGTGCGGCGTGAGCAGGAGCACGCCCTTGCCCCGGAGATGGGCCGCCTCGAACCGCTCCCAATGGTGGAAGCCGACGAAGCGTGACTTCGCCGGCACGCCGGCCTCAAAGCGCATCAGGTCGGCCAGCTTGCCGCCGAAGTTGCGGAACAGCCGTCGTGCCGCGCGTTCCGTAGCCACCGGGTCGTTGTCCAACAGGGGGCGCAGGTTCGCGATCACGATCGCCCGGCGGCTGCGGTGGAACATGCCGTAGACGCCGCCCGCGATCGCGCCGATCGCCAGGCATGCCGGCAACGGCAGCGCGCGGGCCACGGCGAGGCCGAGCTTCCACAGCCTGGCCTGATAGAACAGCGAGGGCCCGGCCTCCGCGCTGGGAGCCAGGCTGGCGGACGGGGACGTGGCGGTTCCGTTGCCCAAGGTTCAGTCCATGACTGCGTCGTGACGGCGCGCAGCGTAGTGCCACGCCGGCAGAAAACCAACTGCCGTTGTGGCCATGCAGGCGACGCCGGCCGCGCAGACCGCCCCGAGGCTGGCGAGACCCGCATTGCTCGACCACGCGAGCGAACCGAAGGCCGCGACCGTTGTGCCCGAGCAGAGCAGCAGCGCCCGGCCCGTGGTCCCCAGCACAGCGCTGAGGTCCCCCGCATGGCGTCGCAGGGCCAGTTGGACGTGGATCGCGTAGTCTACGCCCGCGCCCAGCAGCAGCGGCAGCGCCGTGAGATTCATCAGATTCCATGACCAGCTGGCCGTAGCCATGACGAGCAACAGCAGAAACAGCCCGAACGCCAGCGCCGCCAGGCTCAGTCCCGGTTCCGTCCAGTTTCCGAACGTCCACCGCAGGCACACCACCAGGGCCACCAACATCATCGCGAACAACCAGGTGACGCGCGTCTCCATGTACTGCAGCAGCGATTCGCCCAGCAGTTGCCAGCCGAAGAACGTGACCCCGGCCACGTCTCGGGCTGCCTGAGCCACAGCCTCCGTCCCGGCACCGTGTACCGCTCCCAGCGCCAGCCAGCCGTCGGGCGTGCGCGCCACGACGCGCGCCAGCAGCCACCGGGCGGAATCGCTCGACGGCCACACGGGCCCAACGGCCTGGGCAAAGGCCTGCCAGGCACGGAAGACACCCTCTGCGAGCGCCATCGCCTCGCTCGAAAAACCGGCCTCGCGCAGCGCCCCGCGGAAGTCTTCGGTACGGTCTGCGAGAGCCGACGCCACCGCCAGATTCACTCGCTGCCATCCGGGCACCGGCCAGAGGGCGAGGGGCAATTCATGGCCGCCCACCGTGCCGTGGCTCCCGGCGACCCGGAACGCATCCTCCAGCCGGCTCAGACGCTCACGGACCTCGGCTTCATCCTGGCCGGATACCAAGGTGAACACCGAACCGCCCTTGCGCGCGAAGTGATGCTCAAGCTCCTTCATCGCGGCGTCCGCCGGGCTGTGGCGCGGGCTCAGCGGCTGCGTGCTGTGATCCACCGACGGGAACCTCTGCCACAGCACCAGGCCGCCCACCACCAAGAGCAGCGTCGCGACCGGATTTGCCAGCCGGGCATGCCAGAACCGCACCGGGGATTGCGCGGCCGGGGAACGTTGGCCGTCCCCGCCGTGTCGGCCGGTGGTCCCGTGCTCGCCCCGGGCCAGCGGCAGAAACCCGTAGAGCATCACGATCGCTCCGAGCAACACGCCCAACGCCACCAGCAAGCCCAGTTGCCCCAGGCCGGGCAGACCGCTCAAGAGCAACAGCGCAAACGCGGTCGCGGTGGTTACGGCCGATCCCCGGATGCCACCGCCCACCCGTTCGCGCACCGCCGCCGCCGGCAGGTCGCCGTGCGCCCGCGCTTCCTGGTACAGCACGAGTCCGTAATCCACCGCCAGCCCCAGCAGGATGGCCGCAAAGCCAAAGCTCACCAGGTTGAGCGTGCCCACGAGCAATCCGCCCAACGCCGCCGTGCCGAGCAGGATGACTTGCAGAAAGAACCCCAGCCACAGCAGCGGCCGCCAGCGCCGGTGCGCCAGCCAGAACAGAATCAGGATCACCGCGAGTGTGCCAGCCACGGACGAACGAATGTCCGCCCGCATGCCGGTTGCCGCCTCCGCCACGAACGCCGGTTTCCCGGTCAAAGCCACCCGCGCTTCCGCCGGCCAGCCGTCCCGCCGCACGCACTCGTCGAGGCGCGCGCGTACCCGCGTCAGCCAGGTGTGCGCCGTCGCAAAGCCGCTACTCGCTGGCCCCGGCTCGACGAAGACCAGCCGGAACGTGCCGTCTGCGGACGTGAATTGTTCCTCACCCTGGCCGGGGGACGCAGCGGCGCCGCTCGCCGGCAGATCGGTCAAGCCAAGTGGATCGTAGCCGAGGCGACCGATCTCCGCCGGCGACATCGAAGTGGCCAGGGCCTCGCGCGTGGCGCGGAGCCGCTCCCGCAGCGGCGTCGCGGCCAGCCCTGCTTCCAGCCGTCTCATGGCCTCCGGCGGTTGGTTCAGCCAAAGCCACGCGATGAACTCGGCTGTATCTTCGGGATGCTCAAGCCAGGGCGGACGCCAGGTTGCGGAGGCCACCAGGTCCGGGTCCGCGCGCAGGCATTCCGCCGCCAGTTGCGCGGCGTGCGCGGCGGAGTCTGGATCGTCGGCGGCGATGGTGACGATCAACTCCGCGTCCTGGGCGAAGTACCGTTGGTGGAGTTTGAGCCCTTGCACCACCGGCAGTTCGCCGGGGAGCAGGTTGAGCACGTCGGCGTCGAAACGCAGCCGCGCCAGGCCGATCACCACGGGCCCCAGCAGGAGCAGCCACCCCCAGCGTCGCAGCACGTTCACGGCGACAGGAAGCCCTCGATGCTCTCGCCCGTCCGTTCGTTGGCCAGGCGCCAGGTCCCGTCGCCACGGTGGAACGTTACACCTGGCGGCAGCGGTGCATCGCGCAAGGCTGCCGGCAGCAGTGACCAGAGCAGGCGCCCGGTGCCCGCGCCCTTGCCGCCGTACCGTCGTGAGCGGGCGGGGAACTCGACCTCCCAGCGCGAGCCGGACTGCCGGGCCGTCACGACGGGGAGCGGCGTCTTGCTGAATCGCAGGATGCAATCGCCGTTTGCGTGCGTGATCAGCAGCAGTTCGCCGGCAATCGGCGGCGCGGTGCGACGCGGTTGCCAGACGGCCTGGCCTTCGCGGGTCTGCCAGCCATCACCCCCCGCTTCGGTCGCTGGCAGGGGGCGGCGTGGCGCATCCCGCCAAACCGAGAGCGGCCAGCGCGACCAGCATGAGCCCCATCGCGTCGGACGGACGAGTTCGTCCCCGGGCATTCCTTGTTCTGAGGTAGGGCACGGTACGAGGGGAGCTGGCCGTCACGGGTGCCCAGGCCCGCGTTCCGAAGTCGCCTGCCGACACCGCGTCCGGAGTTCAGCGGCCCATTCCCCGACGGGTCGCCGTGGGGGGACGGCGGAATCCGCAGCACGGACTGTGGAGCGTTGCATCGCGGTCATTGAATCGCGCCCTCCGGACACCGTCAAAGCCGGGCTTCGGGTTTCGCCGGCCCAAGGCCTTTCTGGACATCCACATGATCGGGAGAACCGCGACCGCCGCGCCTAATCGCACGGTTGCGATTGGATTGCGATTGGATTGCGATTGGGTGCGATTGGATTGCGATTTGAAGGATCTCCCCGCCCTCCCGCACGGAACAGTCCGCTCGCCTCTCTCATGGGCTTTCCTCGGGCCCCGATGGACTGCGTCACCCCACACGCCCGCAGGGCGGCCGCCCAAAGCGATTAAGCCTGAGCAACTTCAGCGCAGCCATGCACCACGAGGAACCGGGTGCCAGGATGGCCGCGGCGCTGGTTGACGCACCGGAGCATCCGGGCCGAAGGATGTCCGGCCGGCGTTGGCATCATCCATGCGAGAGGCTCCCGCGGGGAGAAGTCGGGTCTCCCCAACCGGCTCGTGGAAGGGAAGCCGCGATGGCAGGCGTAGCTCTGCCCGGGCCTTTCACCCGCGAAACACGAATCGAACACACATCATGCAAACCAAAGACTCCAACCTGCCACGCCCAGTAGGCCACCTATCGCACGCCTTCGCAGGTGCGGCGACAATCCTCTTTTTTGGGAACGGCCACGCTGGTCGCCGATCCGCCCGGCCCGGCGCAGATCGAGCTCGAGCCCGTGATGACCGAGCCCTCCGTGAGCCTGGGTGTCGAGGTCACGCTGATCGCCGCCAATCACGGGGGCACCGGGCCTTTCACGTACCTCTGCCGCAGAACCGCTACGCTGGGACATTGACGTTCAAGAAGGCGGGCAGCCCGTCCGAATCGGTGCTCTCGCTCACCGGCCCAGGGGGCGAACCGCTGGAGGTGAAGCGGCTTCCCGCGGTGGATCCAACCCAACAGTACCGCTTGCGGTTCTGGGCGGTGGGCAGCCAACTCAAGCTGGAACTCTTCCGCCTCGAGGACCTCGACCGACCCGTCGAGACTTGTGAGGCGACCGACGGGCGGGTTGCCGAAGGGATGGACGCGCTGTACGGGATCAAGTCCAGCGGCAACACGTACGACGTCACCATTGACCGGTACCTGATTACCGCGACGAGACACTAGGGTGGCGTTGTGACCCTCGGAAGGCGTGTGCGGGTGGTTGCCTTCTGTGGGATTCTCGGTCACCGGTTGCCTCCGGGCAGGATCATTCGGCGGATGCCATCCACCAACTTGAGTTCGTGGAAATTGATCAGCAAACCGACGGGAACGTCGAGCAGCATCATGTAGCTGAGCAGTTGCGCCTTGTGAATGGGCAGTACCTCCTGGACCGACTTCAGTTCCAGCAGGAGACACTCCTCGACGAGCACGTCGAACCGGAGCGGTTCATCGAACACGAGCCCCTTGTATTCGATACGGACGAGGCGTTGGTTCACGGCACGCAGGTTGCGGAGGCTCAGTTCCTGCATCAGGCATCTCTCGTACATGCCCTCGATCAGCCCCGGTCCCATCACGCGATGCACCTCGATGGCCGCCCCGATGATCTCGCGACTCAACCGGTCGGCCTTTTCGAACAAGGGATGCATCGTAGGCGGGCTAGAACCGGAAGGAGGGGAGCCAAGGCGCACCGGGCTGGGGATGAGTCGCTTTCACAGAAGGAAAGGAAGGCAACGAGGGGAACGAAGAACTGACTTTCCACGGGGCAACGGGAGAGTAGGATGAGGGTGAAGCCAGTGCCGGGAATCCTCAGCCATCCGAGGGTCGTGACGATGAGGGCCTTTAGCCCAGCGGGCGAGAACGGACTGCACCGAAGCGCAGCGAGGTGCGTTGAAACAGAGCACGTCCACCCTGGTCCGGCCGATGGCTGTGCGTCCCTCGACGCGCGCCTCATCCCGACGGAAATGATCTTCCCAACGGGCGTGTTTTCGAGGGATGACATGTTCGACGTGGAACGTGGCAAAAGGGGCGTGCTCTTGCGGCAGTTGGCAGTACTCGCAACGGAAGGCCGCTCGCTGTCGTGGCGCCGCCTCGGGAGGGCCTGCCGCCGCTGGGTGCTGGGGGTGGGGCTGGCTGGCTTGACGCTGCCCGGAGCTGCGGGTCCAAGTGCCCACGCCGCCGACCACGGGCTGGCGCTGGCCTATCCGGTGGACGGGAGTCGCATCACGATTGACGGCGATTTATCAGACTGGCCGGAAGGACTGCCGCGCTACGGGATGGGCGTCTTGGTGCTGGGTGCGGGGCCGACCGACGCCGAGGACTTCTCGGCTTGGTTCCGGCTCGCCTACAGCGAGGCGGAGAACGTGCTGTATGTGGCGATCGAGGTGCAGGACGCCCAGCGCGCGGAGGCCTCCAGCGATCCGATCTGGATATTTGGCAACCAGGAACCGGCCATCGTTCTGGTGCGTTCACCGGCGGGCGATGTCAGCCAGGAGCCCCTGGGATTCCTGCAGGCGGAGCAAGAAGCACGCACCGTGACCTCCTACAGCTCCGGAGGCTGGATCTACGAGTCTGCCCGTCACTTTCAAGGGCACGTCCGTTCCAGGGGGAACCAGCGAGAGTACGAATTCCGCATTGACCTCACCGGGATGACCCAGGGCTCAACACCGGCTGCGCCCGGACAGCGTCGTGGATTTGAACGTCTGGGTCATGGACGCGGACCGGCTGACAGACGACGCCCCCGGTTGGCAGGACAGCTTCATTGGCTGGGCCCACGATGCCGGACAGGTGTGGCTGGTTCAGCCGAACGCCCCGGTGGGCCGGGTGGCGGGCCGGGTCACCCTCTGGGACCACCAGCCGCCGGGCACCGAGAAAAGGATCCGGATCCAAGCCGCAGGCGCGTGGGGGGCGGTGGCGGGCGCCGTCACGGACCGGGCGGGTGAGTTCGACGTCGAGTTGCCGGTCGGGACCTACCGTGTCGGAGTCTGGCAGCGAGGCTGCGAGGCCCGGACGAGTGTTCCCCTCGAAGTGCGGACTGGTGAACGGGTTCACGTCGAGTTGGTTGCCCCGCCGGTGACCGGCCTTCGGATCCCCGTCAGCGCGCCGCGGGTGGTGCCCGCAGGACGCGGGAGCCGGCGAGGCCAGTGGTTGGCTTACGGCGTGGCCGAGGGCTGCCGCGGGCCACGGTGCACGCCATGCTCGAAGACCGGCGGGGGCACTCTGGCTGGCGACGGCCGGCAGCGGGGTGATTCGGTTCGATGGGGCCTGCTTTGCGGTCTACTCGAAAGACAGCGGTTTGCCGGGCACCGATTTCCTGGCCTTGGCCGAAGATGGCGAGGGGCACCTCTGGTTCGCAACCGATCCTGAGCTGGGGAGCGGCAGCCTGCTCCGGCTGGACCCCGAGACGAACGTCTGGACGTTGTTCGATGCGGAGGACGGTGCGGGGCTGGGGATCATCCGCCGGTTGGTGGTGGACGCGGGCGGGTCCCTTTGGATTGGCGGGGACCTCGGGGTCAGACGCTGGGACGCTGCGCGCCAGCAATTCGTCCAGTACACGGCCGAGCAAGGGTTGAGCGGAGACTTGATCGCCGCGTTGCACCTGGGGAAGAGCGGACGGCTCTGGGTGGGTCCTTGGTTCAGCAACCGGATTTGCGCCTGGGAGGACGGGCGGTTCGTGGCGCATCCCACCCCGATTCCCGTGTGGAGTTGTCGGCAAATCCTGGAGGACCTCCGCGGCGGGCTTTGGATCTGCGGGGCCGCCACGACGAACAACGCATCCGACCCGCGCCTGTTCTGGCGGCATGACCTCGGGACCGGCCACTGGGAACGGCTGCGGGGGGATGGGGGTGCTGCGGGAGGATGGGGAGCGAACGCCCTGTGTGCGGATCGTCAAGGCCGGGTCTGGCTGGGCCACGACGAAGGCTTGTTCGTGTTCCGCCACGACCGGTTCGAGGACGTCAGTGGCGAGACGGGCTTGGGCGGGGTGGCGGTCCAGACGATCCTCGAGGACCGGGTAGGGCGACTTTGGATTGGAGTCGAGGGCGGCGGGCTGCGGCGACTCGAACCGGCCTGGTCCACGTACACGGTGGCCGACGGCCTTGCTGGCAATGCCATCCAAAGCCTGGCGCATTGGGAAGGACGCCTGGTCGTGGGCACCAAGAGCGGAGCCAGCCGCAACCGACTCACCGAGCCGCTGTCCTTCGAAGACCTCGCGTCCGGCTCCATCCACAGGTTGCGCCCGAGCCGCTGCGGGCTGCTGGCTACCGGCCAGATGCGCGCCTGTCTGATCGGAAGAGATGCGGACGCGGGCGCGACCAACGTGCTCTCGGGGCTGACCCGCGGCAACCTCGTGGGGGACCAGTCCGATGTCCTCGAGGATGCCGACGGCTCGATTTGGTTCGGTTTTGCCACGGCGGGTCTGGCGCGGTGGCGCGACGGGCAGATGGACTGGTGGACACCGCAGAACGGGTTGCCGACCAACCGGGTGAGCTGCCTCGCTCTGGATGCCGATGGACATGTCTGGATCGGCACCCTCGGCAAGGGAATCCTGCGCTATGACGGGGCATTCCGCACGAACACGACGGTCGACGGCCTCGCGGACAACCGGGTCACGGCCCTGGTCACCGATACCCCCGCCGCCGCGTCTGGGCAGGAACCGCCAAGGGCCTCTCCCTTTACGACGGACGACAGTGGCGGGCGTTTAGGGGAGGCGGAGAGCTGGACGACGGGGGCATTCGGTGCCTGTTGGCGGATACGCAGGGCCGCGTGTGGGTCGGCACTGCCGGTGGCGGGGGTGAGCATCTACGATCCTACGCGGGACGTCTTCCAGTCGTTGTCGTGGCGGGACGGCTTGAGTCACGACACGGTGAACGCGCTGCTCGAGGACGGGCAGGGCGGCATGTGGATTGGCACCGAGGGCGGCTTGTGCCGGTACCGTCCGCGCACAAACGCACCGGCCATCCGGATCACCGCGCTCACGGCCGATGGCCAGGCGTTCCCTGTGCGTGACCAGATGGGGGGCGAGGCTGCCAGCCGTGGGTAGGGCCGAGGCCTCGGAACAAGACCGCCGAGCCGCAGACCTTTCCGCTTCGGCCGCCGTCACACTGGCCGGCCGGCCGAAGCGCCTGATCATCGAGTTCGAAGGCGTGAGTTTGGGGACCCACGCCGACGACATGGTTTATCTCTGCCAGTTGATGGGCCACGAAGCGTCGGAGCGTCCCGTGTACGCGCGACACGTGGAGTACACCCGCCTGGCCTACGGATCCTACGAGCTCCGGGTGCGGGCCGTGGATCAGGATTTCAACGAGTCACCGATGGCAGCGCTCCCGTTCGTGATCCGCCGGGACTATGCGCAGACGGCCCTGTTCGGCGCCTTGGGCTGCGCCGTCTGCCTTGGATTGGTCACGTCGGGCCTGGCCATCAAGCATCGGCGCGAACGGAACCGGGCGCTGCTGGAGCGGAACCGTTCCCTGGAAGCGGCGAAGGAAGCGGCCGAAGCCGCGAACCGCGCCAAGAGCCTGTTCCTGGCGAACATGAGCCACGAGATCCGCACGCCGATGAACGCGATTCTCGGGTACTCCCAGATCCTGCGTCGGGACCGCACGACCACGCCCACGCAGCGTCAGGCGCTCCAGACCATCGAGCGGAGCGGGCAGCACTTGCTGTCCATGATCAACGACATTCTGGACCTGGCCAAGATCGAGGCCGGCAAGATGGAGGTACGGGCCGCGGACTTTGACCTGCTGGGCCTGGTCCGGGACGTGGCGGCCATGTGCGCGATCCGCTGTGAACAGAAGCAGCTCGCGTTTCAGGCGGAGTGCGGGGCGCCATCCGCCGAACCACTGTGGGTGCGTGGGGACGCGAGCAAGTTGCGGCAGGTGTTGGTGAACCTGCTGGGGAACGCCGTGAAGTTCACCGAGCGCGGCAGCGTCACCCTGCGTCTGACGTCACTGGCTGGTAACGAGTCCCCCAGGGCGGACGTGGGGACGTCCTTGCCGCCCGTTCCGGATCACGCCTCCCGAATCACGCTTCACGGATCACGCCTCTCGGATGTTCTCTCCCACTTTCGTTTCGAAGTGACCGACACGGGCCCGGGCATGCCGCCGGAGGTCCTGGGGCGCCTGTTCCAGCCGTTTCAACAGGGTAGCGAGGGGCTCAAGCGCGGGGGCACAGGGCTTGGGCTTGCGATTGCCCGACGCCAGGTGGAGCTGATGGGCGGCGAGCTCAAGGTCGAGTCGACGCCCGGTCAGGGCTCACGGTTCTGGTTTGACATCGCGTTGACCCCGGGGACGACACCGGCCCGAAAGCCGGGCCTGGACGAATCCCGCCACACGCACCTTCGCGCCCCCGGCAGCGAGGTCCGGATTCTGGTGGTGGACGATGTGCCGGAGAACCGGGCGGTGCTCTCCGAGATGCTGAGCGCGATCGGATGCGAGGTCATGGCCGCCGCCAGCGGGATGGAAGCCCTGGCGCAGCTTACCGAGCCACTGCCGCACCTGATCTTCATGGACATCCGCATGCCGGGCATGGATGGGAAAGAGACGGCGCAGCGGATCTGGGAGAAGTTCGGACGGAAGCGGATCAAGATCGTGGCGTGCTCGGCGTCGGCCTTCGACCAACAGCGGCGGGAGTGTCTGGCCAGTGGGTTTGACGGGTTCATCGGCAAACCCTTCCGCACGGAGGAGATTCTGCTGTGCCTGAAGGAACTCTTGAAGGTGGAGTTTGAAGGCGAGGGTGCGGCCGAATCGGTGGCCACGGGGTACACGGCGCCATTGCGGCCCGGCGCGATCCTCCTGCCCGCCGGGCTCCTGGCTCGGCTCGGGGAGGCGGCCCGCCGCTACAGCGCGACGCGACTCGAGGCCTGTTTTGTGGAACTCGATCAGGGAGGAGCGACCGAGCGTCGAGTGGCCACGCACCTGCGTCGGCTCGTGCAGGCGGGAGACCTGGAGGGAGTGCTGAACTTCGTGAAGGAAGTGCGCCATGAATGAGTCTTTGCCAGGGACATCACCGGGTAGCGTGTTGGTGGTGGACGACCTCCCGGACAACGGCAACCTGCTGCGGCAAACCCTGGAGCCGCAGGGCTACGAAGTGCTCCTGGCACCCGACGGGGAGGCCGCGCTGCGGATCGCCCGCGAGGCGCATCCGGAAGTGATCCTGCTCGACGTGGTGATGCCCGGGCTGGACGGGTTCGAGACCTGCCGGCAGTTGAAAAAGGTCGCGACCACGTGCGCGATCCCGGTGATCTTCATCACCGCGCGGGACGAGACCGAGTCCATGATCGAGGGCTTCCGGGCCGGCGGGGTCGACTACATCACCAAGCCCTTCCAGGCCGACGAAGTGCTTGTCCGGGTCCGGACGCACCTGACATTGCATCGGCAGGCGGAGGAACTGCGCCGCAAGAACCAGGAACTGCAGGCCGAGATCGAGAAGCGACAGCAGGCGGAGGCGTCGCTCAAGACCGCGGACGAGCGGTTGTCCTTGCTCACGCAGCAAGAGGCGGCGCGGTGGGGGCTGGAGGGTTTTGTCGGCCGGAGCGCCGCCGTCCAGCGATTGGTGCAAGACATCCGGCGCCTGCATCAGTTCGGCCTGAACACCAGCGTGTTGATCTCGGGCGAGAGCGGTACGGGCAAGGAACTCATTGCCCGGGCGATCCACTACGGTCATCCGCGGACGCGCGGTGCCTTTGTGGCGGTGAACTGCTCGGCCATTCCTGCGGAACTCTTCGAGTCCACCCTGTTCGGACATCTCAAGGGGGCCTTCTCCGGGGCCACCGGCGACCACCAAGGCTGCTTCGAGCAGGCGGATGGGGGACCTTGTTCCTGGACGAGATCGGCGACCTGCCTCTGGCCCTGCAGGCCAAGCTGCTGCGAGTGCTCGAGGCCGGCCGACTCGTGCCGCTGGGAGGGACCCAGGAGTCGGTTGTCGAGGTGCGGGTGGTGGCGGCGACCAACGCCGAACTCCAGCCGGAGCTCGCGGCCGGCAGGTTTCGGAGCGACCTCCATTTCCGCCTGGCGCGCTTCATCATCGAGGTGCCGCCGTTGCGGGAACGACGCGAGGACATCCCGCTGCTGGCCGACCATTTCCTGCGGGTGCTGGCCCGCGAGATGGGCATGCCCAAGACGCAGCTTCGCCCGGAGGCGCTGGCAGCGCTGGAACGTTACGCCTATCCCGGCAACGTGCGCGAGTTGAAGAACCTGATCGAACGCGGCCCGATCGAGAGCGGCGGCGGGGAGGTCGGGACCGAGCACCTGCACTTCTTGGGCGACTTGTCCCAGGCGTCGCATCCGGCCGTGGGAAATCCCCGGGGCGGTCTCGCCGACCCTGCGCCGGCAGGGCACGGGGGTGGGTCGCCGGAAGCGCGCATCCTGGCGTTTGCGGGGGAGCACGGCACCATCTGCAACCACGAGTGCCGCGACCTGCTGGGGGTTGGAATGCAGCGCGCCTGCTATTTGTTGCGGAAGCTCCACCTCGCCGGCCGCCTGGAACGTGATCACGGCCGCCGCTGGGCGCAATACCGGCTGCCGACCGCAGCGTGGACTGCGACCCGCTAAGCGAAAGCTATGGGCTCGGCTCCGACAAGCACCCCGCTCGGCAGGAAGATCCGGCACTGTCATCGCCGCCGCTTTGACCCCCGCAGGTGCACGGGGTGCCGAGCCGGCCTGCTAACCGCCGCAGGGGTCGCATCTTAACATTTAACATTCGGCCGCCAGACGAGGTGCGATGGCACGACTGTAACCTCTATTGGACGAATGATTTAAGGCCAAATGTTAAATGTTAAGATACGACCCCAGAATGGGTCAGGGGAGGTCGGCGCGGAGGGTGAGGAGGCCCCAGGCGGGGACGGTGACGGGGCCGGTGAGCGGCGCGCCGGGCTGCTCGCTGGTGTCGCTGTGAGACACGCGCACGGGCGCTGGATCCGACCACGCAAGGCGGGTTTGGACGTCGCGGTCGCTGGCGGCCCACAGGCGGACAATCAAGGCCCGACCGTCGTCGCTGGGCTTGAAGCCGGTCACCAGCACTGCGGGTGAATCCACGGCCAGACGGGGTGTCGAGGCGGGGCGCGGTCCGCGGGCGCGGACCGGGACCAGCGGCTGGCTTTGGGCGACGGCCAGACGCGAGGCGGCGGCGGGATCGTAGCCGCGGTGGGGGCGGAGGACGTAGCGGAAGATCACCGGTCCTTCCTGGTAGGCACGGTAGTTGGTGCCCCAGTGGTTGTTCATGGCCCAGGAATAAAGCTTCTGCGTGGGGCCGACGTGCTTGCGCCAGGCTTCGGGGTTGGTCTGGGAGTTGAGGAGGTTGGCTGTGAGGCCGCCGACCTGGACCAGCGGGGCGTCGAGGGTGACCCAGGTGACACCGAAGTCGGCGTTGGCCACATCGGCCCAGCGCCCCACGGTGAACCAGTTCTTGCAGGCGCTGGGGATCTGGTCGGCATCCGGGCGGATCACGCCAAAGGAACTTCGAGCCGGACCTGGCCGTCGGGGACCTGGAAGGGGAAGGCGAAGTTGAGGCTCTCCTTGCCTTCGCGGGCGTGGTAGCTGGAGGCGACCAGGCGCTGTTTGTCGACGAGGTTGATGAGCTCAAGGAAGTCCAGGCCGGCGGTAAGGCGGATCTCGCGCACGAGCCGGTGGCAACCGGGGGCGTCCGAGCCGACGAGCAGGGGAGGCGACCAACGGGCCGCGTTCCTTGATCCTGACGATGACGGGGCCGTTGCGCTGCGCGTCGGCGGGTTGGTCGCCGGTGAAATAGAGGTAGTCGTTGAGGGCGTGGCCGGAGGCAGTGTCGACGAGGTTGACGTCGAGATCGGGGCGGAAGAGTTCGACGATGGCGCCGGTGCGGTCGTCGAGGCGGACCCGGAGCAAGCCGTTGTCGAGGCGGGTGCCGGCGGCATCGACGTGGTGTTGCGGGGCGTGGGGCGAACCGGGGGTGAAGGTGTAGCGCCGGGCGGCCAGGGGCGGGACGTCGCGGGCGAGTACGACAAGGTCGCCGTTCACGAGTCGTTGGGAAGGAACGGGGTTGTCCTGGTCGTCGGTGACGCGGTCGCGGCCTTCGCAGAAGTCGCGGGGGATGACCACGAGCTCGGTGCGCGGCCACGAAGTGGTGTTGAAGAGGTCGACGGCGGTCTCGGGGGTTTCGCCGGCGGTGCCGAGGGCGCCGGCCTGGCTGAGCAACTCACGGGACTGGGTGTCGGCGGCCGCGGCGTAGGCACGTTTGAGGGCCCATTGGTCGAGGGTTTCCTGGCGGGTGGGCTCGCTGACACTGCACCAGGCCCCCCAGGTGTGTTCGGAGTAGAGGAGGACATGGCGCCAGGCCTCGGCGAAGTTGGGCACCGGATAGGAGCGGGGCTGGCGGATGGCCCAGAGCGATTCGGCCTGGGTCAGGCGGTCGGAGCTGGCGCGATTGAGGGCGGTCTCGAGGGCGGACGAGCCGGCGCCGTCTTCCCAGTAGGGGGTCCAGTCGCCGCGGACCTCGGGCAGGCGGTGGCCGTAGCGCTGTTCGAAGGCGCGGAAGGCGTCGTCGGTGGAGCTGATCACGAAGCGGGGCGACGCGAAGGCCTGGTTCCAGTCGCGGATGAACTCGCAGATGGCGGGGTCGGGGATGCCGTTGTCGCCGTGGCCGGCCCAGCGGATGTAAGCGATGTCATAGGGATAGGCGCGCTGCTCGAGCCTGGCGGCGAAATCCTCGACGAGCTGGCGGGAGAGGGTGACCGTAGCGATGGGAGAGCGCGTAGCCCCAGAAAGGGATCCAGACGAGCACGCGGGAATGACCGTCGGGGCCGACCCACCAGAAGGGCCGGTTCTCCCACTGCACGAGGATGTCGCCGATGCGGTCGAAGTAGTTGGGTGCGACGGAGAAGTACTTGACGCCGGCGTGGGCGAGGGCGGTGACGGTGCCCCAGGTGTAGCCGGGGACATCGCTGATCATGGCGGACTGGAGGGGGGCACCGGTTTCAGCGCGCAGTTGGGTGGCGAAGCGGAGAAGGCGGACGAGTTCCTCGGGTCGGCAGAGGCCGGTCAACTCATTCAGATAAAGGCCGCACAGGGCCACTTCGCCGCGCTGGACGGCGGCGAGAAAGGCTTCGCGTTGTTCCGGGCCGAGCCGGCGCAGAAAGAGATCGGCGGCCCAGAGGACCTCGACATTCCAGACGAAGCGGGCGCCCTCGGGATAGGACGCGGTGCGGCGGGCGGCTTCCATGCCGGCGAGGAGGTTGTTGACCTGCTTCTCTTCGATGGCGGTTTGGAGCTCGGTGTAGCCGATATCCGTGTGCGAGTGGGGCAGGACGTAGATCGTGAGAGGGCGGAATGGGGAGATCTCGAGGGTCTGGGTGCCGAGCCGCTGGCCGTCGGGTGTGGTGATGGAGACGGACCAGGCGCGGGCGGTTTCCGCAAGGGGGATGCCGAAGTCGAGGCTCTGCCGGCCGGCGCTTAGGCGGAGAGGGCGAGGGGCGAGGTCGCCGACCTGGACGACGGCGTCGATGGGCGTGGCGTAGGCGTAATCGACCTCGAGTCGGAGAGGGGTTGGCGGAGGCCTTCCGGCGTGCGTTCGGCCAGGGGCAGGGCGCGGGCTTCGAGCGTGACATTGGGGAGGGTTCGATCGGGCCGGCGGCGAAGAAGGCCAGTTCGGCGCCGCCCACCGTGCCGTACTGATGGGGCCCGAGCTTGGTGATCTGCCAGCGGACCCGACGGACGGTGACCGGTTCGGGCAGGGTGCGGAACGTGACCCCCGCCTTCTGGTTGACATGCTCGATGTCGACGCGGCCGGCTTCGCGTCCGTCGGGTGCGAAGAGCACCAAAGTCGAGGCCGCGACGGTGGCTGGGTCGTTGCGGTCGAGGTGACGGAAGCCGGCGAGGGGGACGGGGGTGCCGAAGTCGAACTCGACGAACGTGTTGGTGCCGCGGCTGGCGGAGGAGTATTCGGTGCGCGGGTTGTTGTCGAGCAGATGCGCCGCCTTGTGGTTGCCGCCGGGGTACTCTTCGGTCGCAGCGACGATTTGCGGAGCGGGGATGGAGACGAGGCGAAGATAGGCGGGCTGGGGGTTGGCCGTGGTGGCCGTGCGGGGGGCGGTCGAGCCGCAGCATGGTGACGCCGTAACCGGGGACCTCGACGACGGGTTCGGTTCGCTGCCGGGGGTTCTCGCTCAGGTCGGTCAACCAGAGGGCCGACGGCTGGAAGGCGGTCCAGTCCACCTGGACCCGTCGGGTTTGGCCGGTGACGCCGAAGAGGCGGAGGATGACCGCCTGACCGTCTTCACTCCCCTTGACGGTCTCGACGAGGACATCCGGGGAGGTTTGCCTGGCCTGCGCGGCCCTGTCCAGCGGTCCTGAACTGCGGGGAAGCAGGCTGGAAGCCTGCACCACAGCTTCGGGGAGGACAGGCGGAGGAAGGGCGGGGGACGGGGCGGTCGGGATCGGCCGCGACAGCAAGCAACGGGCGGGAGGTTTCGTGGCCGAACCGGGCGGCGTTGGCGGCGTGGTAACCGCCGGCGTGTGGACGGAGCAAATAGCGGAAGGTGGTGAGGCCGGGTTGGTCGGCCTTGTAGTTGGTGAACCAGTGGTTGTTCTGGGCCCAGGAGTAGAGAGTGGTGGAGTCGAGGGCTTCGGGGAGCCATTCGTCCCAACCGACGGGCCCGAGCAGGTTGGCGGTGATGGCGCCGACCTGGAGGAGGGGCGCGTCCAGCGGTGCCCAGGTGATGCCGTGGTCGGAGTTGGAGACATCCACCCAGCGCTGGACCGTGAACCAGTTACGGCAGGCGCCGGGCAGTTGGTCGATGTTCGGGCGCACGACGGCCCACGGGGTTTCCATGCGGACCATGCCGCCGGGGACGTGGAAGCCAAAACCGAAGTGGACACTGTCCTTCTCGCGAACGGCCTCGCGGTCGACATGGTTGACGAGGGCAACATAGTCGAGGCCATCGACGAGCTGGATTTCGCGGACGAGGCGGCGGCAGCCCGGGGCGGACGATTCCACGCGGACCGTGGCAACGAGCGGGCCGGGGTCGATCACGCGGACTGTGACGGGGCCGTTGGTAAGGGCGCCGGCGACGTTGGTGCCGAGCACGTAGCGGTAATCGTTGAGGCCAACGGGGGCCTGCGGATCCACGAATTCAGCCTCCAGCCCCTGCCGACGAAGACTGCGCAGGGCACCCGTGGTGGGGTCCACTGCCACGCTGAGA
The DNA here is from genome assembly GCA_027493615.1 of Verrucomicrobiota bacterium. Classification (GTDB taxonomy): domain Bacteria; phylum Verrucomicrobiota; class Verrucomicrobiia; order Limisphaerales; family J093; genus DSVZ01. The sequence goes on along the minus strand of JAOSKK010000003.1, from coordinate 78,398 downwards.
GTGGCGGTGTGAAGGGTGAGACCTTCGATGCGAGCCTGACCCTGGGACAGCGCGGGGCGGGCGGAGAGGCGGAAGCGTTTCGCGCCGAAAGGCGGGACGTTCTCGGCAAGGAACGCGAGTCGTCCGGAGGCGAGGCGCTGGGATGGGACGGGCTGGCCGCGATCGTCCGTCACCGAGGTGGCTCTGCCGGACTGTCCCGGCGTGAGGGTGACGAGGTCGGTGCGTTCCCATTGGGTGGTGTTGAAGACGTCCACGACGGCGGGCGACAGTGCGGCGGAAGAGGAGGAAGCCAGGGCGGCGTCGAGCAACGCGCGGGACTGCCGGTCGGCGTCCAGGGCGAACGCCTGCTTCACGCGCCATTGGTCCACGACGAAGGGGACGTCCGGTTCAGCGATGCTGTTGTGGGCGCCCCAGGTGTGTTCGCTGTAGAGGAGGACGTTCTTCCAGGCGGTCTCGAAGTCTCCGGCGGGACGGTCGGCCGGGGCCAGCCTGGCGAAGAGGGATTCGGCCTGGGAAAGGCGATCGGCCGAGCGCCGGTTCAGGGCGGTCTCGCGGGCAGTCGAACCGGCACCGTCTTCCCAGTACGGTGTGAGGTCGCCGGCGAACTCGGGGAGTTGCGGGCCGTGGCGACGTTCCAGTTCGCGGAAGAACTCGCCGGCGAGCCCGATGATCACCCGCGGGGCGGCGTACTTGCGGTTCCAGGCGACGACCTTGTCCACGGTCTGGGTGTCGGGCGGGGCGTTGTCGACGCCGCCGTCGGGCCAGGTGCCGACCCAGAACAGGGGGCCAGGTCGTAGGGATAGCCGGTGCGGGTGAGCTTGGCCGTGTGGCCACGGACATGGTGTTCGAGGTTGCCGAGGAAGTGGTAGTTGTCGACGACGTAGCAGAGGACGCGTTCGCGGTCGGAAGGCGAGCGCCAGTAGAATGGCTGGTTGTCCCAGCGGTGGATGGTGCCGATACGGGCGGAGTGGTTCGGGCCGATGGCGAAGTACTTGACACCGGCCTGGCCCATCATGGTCACCAAGCCCCCAGGTCCAGCCCGGGACGTCGCAGATGGCCGCGGAGGTGACGGGCACGCCCGTGAGTTCGGTGAGGGCGGGGGCAAAGCGGAGCGCCTGAGCCAGTTCCTCCGGTCGGCACAGGCCGGTCAGCATGTTGGCATAGAGGCCATCCACGCCGACGTCGCCGCGGCGCACCGCGGAGAGGAAGGCCTCGCGCTGCGCGGGCGTGGCGCGTTGCAGGAAGTGGTCGAGGACCCAGATGGCTTCCGGATTCCACTTGAAGCGCAGGCCGGGCGGGTTGGTGGCGCTGGCCTGGGCGAGTTCGATGCCGCGAAAGAGGTTGGTGATCTGGATGCCGACGACCTCGTGCTGTCGATGGGTGTAGCCGATGTCCACGTGCGAGTGTGGCAGCAGCCAGATCTCGCGGAGCTTGGGCGGTGAGAGGGTGAGGTTGGTGACGAGCAGGACGTTGCCCGCCGCAGTGACTTCGAGGGCACCCGCGTGGCGTGCTCGGCGGCAGGTGCGGTCACTTCGATGCTTTGCCAACCGCTTTGCAGACGGACGGGTAGGGGAGGGCGATCGCCGATCCGAACCTGGGCTTCGGCAGCGGCGCCAATGTGCTGGAGGCGTAACTGGACGGGTTGCACGGGGCCGTCGGGCGCGTGCAGCCAGTAAGGGGCCACGGTGATCTGGCTGAGACGCGTGCCGGGAGGCACCGGGGCGAGCCGCGTGTCAGCCGAGGCGAACAGTTGGACGCTGTCGTACAGCAGCCAACTGCCGCTCAGGGTCGTGAGTTCGAGATGGTTCTCGCCGAGGCGCAGCGACCCGGGGGGAAGGTCCAGTTCCCAGATGCATTCGCGTCCGCGGGCGGCATCGCCGTTGATCGAGGCATCGCCGCCGCCGGGGGGCAGCGCGCGTTCGAAGGCGTGGCCGTTGAGGGTGACGCGCAGCCGCGGCGCGAGGCCAGCATGGGTGTCGAGGAAGTCGAGGCGGAGTCGGGCGGTTTCGCTCGGGTTGGCCTGATCGAGTTGGAACAGCACCGTGAAGGTGTGCGCCTGGTTGCCGGCCCAGGCGTCGGCCGGTCCAGGATGGACATAGGGCCAGGCCGACTGGGGATCGGACTGGCCGACGATGAAGAAGCCGTCGTCACGGAACTGCGCGTAGCCGCTCGGGGCGAGGGCGAGGTCGGCGTTGGCGTTGTCTGGGCGGCCGAGTTCCCAGAGGAGGGTCGAGGCCGTGAGCGCCGGGCCCGCGAGGAGGGCCAGCGGAAGGGTGAGACGGATCGGGCGGAACATGGGCGGAACGCTAGCGAGCGTGGCGGTAGGTGGCAAGTGACACTGGCGGGAAAGGCGTGGGCGATTAGCGGTGCTGGCGGTGGGAGGGGAGGAGGAGGGACGAGGTCTCTCGCGAGGGCGCAAGAGACAGCGCCCGGGGCGGGCGCGGTCCCCCACGAGAGGGCGGGCGGGGTCCCGAGGGGGAGAAGAGGGCGCGGGCGGTTTACTGCGGTGCGGGATGGCGTTAGAGATTCCCAGAGCTACGGCGACGCGCGACAAAGCCGCGGGACTCGAGCAGCGTGAGGATCGCGCGGGCGTTGTCCTCGACGGAACGGGTGATGGTGTCCAATCGCAGTTCGGGCGTTGCCGGCGGTTCGTAGGGATCGTTCACGCCCGTGAAGCCGGTGAGTTCCCCGCGCCGGGCGCGGGCATAGAGGCCCTTGGTGTCGCGCGCTTCGCAAACGGCCATCGGCGTGTCAACGAAGACCTCGAAGAAACGGTCGGTTCCGACGAGAGAGCGAACCTCACCGCGCGTGGCCCGGTAAGGGCTGACGGCCGCGCAGATCACCGCGCCGTGATGCCGCACGATCTCCGCGGCGACGAAACCGATGCGCCGGATGTTGGCGTCACGATCGGCCCGACTGAACCCCAGCCCGGCCGAGAGTTTCGCCCGGACGGCGTCGCCGTCCAGCAAGGTCACCGCCCGGCCGCAGGCCATAAGGACGGAGGTGAGGCAACGTGCCGTGGCGGACTTGCCGGCGCCGCTCAGACCGGTGAGCCACACGCAGAAGCCCTGGCGTGATCGAGGCGGGGTGGATCGTCTCGAGCAGGGCGGCGGCTTCGGGCCGTACGAACCACGCTGGCACGGGGCGCCCGCGATCAAGGTATTCGTCGACCAGCGCACGGCTGGACAGCGGGCAGGGGGTGGCGGCGGGCGGCGCCGACGCGCGTTCGACATACCGGTCTTCCACGGGAAGGTAGGCAAACTCCGGCGCGGGCACTGCGGTGATGCCAGTCTCTGGAGCGAATTGATCGACCAATTCACGGGCGGCTTGGGCGGCATGGTAAGGCCGACCACGACTGTCCTGGCCGGGATCGGCGTGATGGTCGGCGACAAGGAAGTGGGTGGCGCCGTGGTTGCGGTAGGCCAATGCCTGCCAGAGCGCCTCGCGCGGACCGGCCCAGCGCGCCGCCAGCGGCATCGCCGTGACCAAGGTGCGGTCCGAGTCGAGGCAGCGTGCGGCGAGGGCGCGGCAGAGGCGGAGCTGGATATACGGGGTCAGGTCACCGGCCCTGGGCCAGCCCGTCCCGGGATCGAGCAGCAGGCCCGCTTTGAGTCGACCGGCGGTTTGCCGGAGCAACGCTTCGTGTCCGCGGTGCAGCGGTTCGCGAGCACAGAAGGCCACGACCCGCGAATGGCCGAGGTTGGCCCAGTGCTGGCGCGCGGCGGACGGCATGAGCCAGAGCTCCGCGAAGTCCGAGGGTCGGGGCAAGGCGACGAGCTCGATGGCACCGGAGACACAGATCGTCCCGGCCTGGGACCTCTCCGCAACGAAGGGATGGCGCGGATCGCACGTGCCGAGGATTGCCTTGGCCTCCTCGACGGGATCGCGCGGGAAGGTTTCCACCAGCGTCAGGATGGCGACGAGTTCGTTGCCTTCGTCCCGCAGGGCGAGACGGTCTCCGCGCTTGGGCAGGGCGCGCGCGTCGAGGTCAAGCGTCAGCGGAAGGGGAAACAGGGTGCCGTCGGCACACCGCATTTCGGCAAGGACCCGCGCGTAATCGGCGGCGGTCATGAACCGCTTGAGGGGGGGCGAAAACGCCGGTGGCGAGGCAGACGAGGTCGGCGAGGGCGCGCGAGGTGAGCTGGACAGCGGGCAACCCTTGCGCCGCATGGGTCCGCTCGCGGACGAGTTCGGGAGGCGGCGGTTGGGTCACGACCGGCTTGGCGAGGGGGCGTGGGGCGACATGAGCTGGGGCGCTGGCCGAAGGCCAATTCACGGTGATGCAGCGCCTCGCCCAGTCGGCCGAGGGATTCGTAGAGGCGCATGAGGTGGTAGTGGGCTTCGCCGAATCGCGGGGCTTGCGCGACGGCGGTCTGGAGGGCGGCGATGGCCCGTTCGGTATCCCCCTTCCGGGCCAGGGCCATGCCGAGGAAGTAATGGGTTTGCGGCGCGAAGAAGCGGAGTCCGGCAGCCTGGAGGGCGTGGTCGATGGACTGATCCCATTGGCCGAGCTCGTAGCACACGGCGGCCAGGCCCTGGTGGGCGGCGGCGTGGTCGGGGGCCAACTCCAGGGTTCGCGCATAGGCGGGTCTGGCGTCGTGCCAACGGTGCTGGGCCCGGAAGAGGTCACCGACGAGCTGACAGACCAGCGGGTCGTCGGCGTGGCGATGCTGGGCCTCGGTCAAACGGGTGAGGGCCGCGTCGGGCTCGCCTTCGTTGAAGAGCGCGGCTGCGAGCAAGAGGTCGCCCTCCGCCTCGCGCACGCCGCGGCTCTCCAGGCCTTCGATGAGTCGGCGGCACTCGCGATGTCGGGCTTGGTCGGCGTAGCACTTGGCGAGGCACAGGGCAAAGCGGGGTTGGTTCGGCCACGTGGCGTGAAGCGCCTCGAGCAGGGGCTGGGCGGCTTGAGGACGGCCGTGGTGCAGGTGCACGGTGGCCAGATTGAACTGCGCCTCCGCCGTGACGACCGCGACGGCCCGGTTGGCGTCGGCGGTGGCCGCGGGGAGATAGCCCAGGTCGATGAAGTGCTGGACCAGCGCCGCGGACTCGAAGGGGTCCTGGCGGTACGCCCTGGGATGCTGCCCGTCGTCGCCCGGTTTGGTGTCCCAGCTTTCCAGGTACGCGGGGGTGACGGGACGATTGAGCGCCTCGAGGAGGGGGCGCCCGTCCATGTCGCGTCCAATGGGCAGCCCGAAGAGCGTGAGCACCGTGGGGGTGATGTCCAGCAGGGTGGCGCCGTACGCGCGGCGGTCGGCGAGCACGGGCGGTCCGTTCAGCACGAAGATGCCGTAGGGGCGGTGCCAGGCGGCGGCCTGGGGTTCCGGGACGGGACCAGAAGGCAGGATGTGGGGCCGCCGGTGGTCGGAATGGAATCCGTGGTCGGAAACGAGCATGACCGTGGTGTCGGGGCCCGCGAGTTCGAGCAGGCGACCGAGCATCTGGTCATGGAAGCGGTAGAGCGCGTTGATGACGTCGTGGTAGTGTTCGAAGTCGGTGATCGGGACGTGCGGCAGGCGCGGTGGGTGGTAAGGCATGAACTGGTGGCCGGCCAGGTCGAGGGTGTCGAAGTACACTGCCAGAAGGTCCCAGGGTTCGGATTCCAGCACGGCGGTGGCAGCGGCTTGGACGGACCCGGCGCGGGCCAGCAAGCGGGCGAGTTCTGCGGGTCGAGGGTCCTTCCCCGGGTCGATCGCCTGGACCTGGGGATGAGCGGCGTGAGATCGTGCGGGTGAATCTCCGTGGGATGGACCCGCAGGCTCGCGAGTGCCGGCAGCAGGTGGTGCGGGTGAACGCTGTCGCCCAGGACGGGCCACGCGCGCGGCGGCCCTCCGTTTGCGGGCCCCGGCGTCGGTTCCGGCGAAACGCTCTCGACGGGTTCTGCTGGCGGCGTGCTGGCCTTGATGCCCCAGGCGGGCACAGGGGGAATGTCGGCGAAGCGGTCGGAGACACAAACCCCCGGATGGGTTCGGCGGGATGACTGACCTGCCAGCCGATGACGGCGCTGCGAAGGCCCTGCTGGGAGAGGATGTTCCACAGGGCCTTGGTGCGGCGCGAGGTGCTGGCCACGGGGCGGACACCGGCGCCGTCGGGTTGCGGCTCGAGAAAGCCGCAGATGCCGTGTTGGTCGGCCGTCTTGCCGGTGGCGATCGAGGTCCACAGCATCGGGGAGAGGCACGGCTGGAGGGTGGCGAGGTTGGCGATCACGCCGGTCTCGACCAACCGGGCCAGATGCGGCATCTGGCCGGAATCCAGGAGCGGGTGGATGAGATTCCAATCGGCACCGTCCCAGCCGATCAGTAACACCCGCGAGGCGAGACGCGTCGCGTTCACGGAGGGAAGCGGGTGGACCCGCACCGCGGGTCAGGCGGGCTGCTGGAGGCCGTTGCGGCGGTTGCGGCGGTAAAGCAGACCCACGGCGCCGAGGGCGAGGGCGCTGAGCAACTGGGTGTGGCGGGGCTCAGGTACCATGCCCGCGCCAACGTTGATGGGTTGGCCGGCCTCGCTTTCGTAGGCGTAGTCCACGAGGGTGCGCACCGTGGAACTTGGCCCGACGGCGAGGCGTCCCCAGCCGTAATGCGTCGTGTCCCCCGCCTCGTTCACGAAGCGGAAGCCGAAATAGTTGTCCGCATTGAGTTGCCAGTTGCCGGCGTTACCGGTGGTCACCCCTGGGTACCGCATGGTGGCACCTTGTGAGGGGTGGTAAAAACTCAGGCCGCTGCTGCCCCAAAGATTGAGGTCCCAGCCGGCCCCTTTGGGTGGCATATCGGTCCACCACTGGTCGGTGACGACGTTTAGGTACAGGCCTAAGTCCGTCGCCGGCACATTCAGGTTCACAATGCCGCTGTAAACGACGACCGCCTGGGCGGGGGGTGCCGCAGGCGGCGGTGGCGGCGGCGCAGGTCAGGAAGTGCAGGTGAAGCCGGGATCCCGGAGAGGTGGCTTGGGGACGGCAGAGGTTGGCAACGGACGTAATCATAACCCTTGGCATCTTGTTCAGATACTATTCCCTTCGGGGCGAAGCTTGGTAGAAGAAACCTTCGCTGTCAAGGGCTGTCTTTCGCAGTAGCACTCTGCCAGCACTATTCCCTTGGCGCAGTCGTGTCGATCCTCTACGCTGGGCGGTCGGCATGGAATGCCAGAAATCGTGACTACAGGAGCCACCTAGTCAGGGATGCGCAGAGGGATGGAAAGGGGGTAGCCTGGAGCACTCTCTAACAACTCTCCTTAAACGCAAGGCGATTGAGTCAATGAGAGAAGAGTCAGGGAAAGTCAACGCGGGTGAAGCCGAGTCCCACCGGCCGCAGGTGAGTGGCGCCGGGGACCCGCGAGCGCCGATCCTTGTGGTTTCAGGTCTGCCGCGGTCCGGGACGTCGCTGATGATGCAGATGCTGGAGGCGGGAGGGGTGCCGGTGCTGACCGACGGGCGGCGGCCGGCGGACGAGGACAATCCGGAAGGCTATTTCGAGTGGGAACCGGTCCTGGGTCTTGGGAGATGCCCGGAGTGTCTGGCGGAGGCGGAGGATAAGGCGGTGAAGGTGGTCTCGCCACTGCTGCGAACGCTGCCGCCAGGCGGGCGCTACGACGTGCTCTTCCTGCTGCGATCCTTGGCGGAAGTGGTGGCGTCACAGTTGCGGATGCGGCAGCGGCGGGGCAGGGAGGGAGGAGACGCGCGGTGGTTGGCCGGGCAACTGAGACAGCATCTGCGGGACACACTCGCCTGGTTGCGGACGCAGCGGCAGGTCAGGGTGCTGCCGGTGTCCTATGGGGGACTGGTGAGCAGACCGGCGCGATGGCTGGCGCGGGTGGTGGCGTTTGTGGGAGAGGGGCGCGTGCCTCATCCGGAGCGGATGGCCGGGGTGGTCCGGCCGGAACTGTACCGGGAGCGGGTGATCGGGGGCCGTGAGAATGTGGCTGACGGAGATCCGCTGGCGCCATCCTGAACCGCGCAGCGGTCGTGAACCGCGGAAGGTGCAGGCGGGACGCTCAGGCGAGGAATCGAGGCGGGTGGTTGAGGTGCAGCCAGTAGCGGCCCAGCGCCTGGACGGTGGAGCTGAAGCCGTCGCAATCCACCGGTTTGACGATGTAGCTGTTGACGCCGAGCTGGTAGCTGCGGGCGACGTCCTGCGGCTCGCGCGAGGAGGTCAGGATGACCACGGGGAGCGTTTCGGTGTGGGGGTGGCGTTTGAGTTCCTGGAGGACTTCCAGGCCGTCGACCTTGGGCAGCTTGAGGTCCAAGACGACGACCTTGGGCAGGCCGCCGAACGTGCCGTTTGCCTGCCGGTTGGCGCCGAACAGGAAGTCCAGGGCCTCAGCGCCGTCGCGGGCGACTTGGATGCGATGATGCACGCCGGCCTTGTGCAGGGCGCGAAGGGTGAGCTCGAGGTCCTGCGGTTGGTCTTCGACGAGCAGGACCTCGACGGGGTGCGCCTCAGGCATGGTGGGCGCCTTCGTTGAGCGTGAAGAAGAAGGTGGCTCCGTGGTCGACGGCGGCTTCCACCCAGATGCGGCCGCCGTGGCGTTGGAGAATGCGGTGAACCATGGCCAGGCCCATGCCGGTCCCCTCGAACTCCTCCGTGCGGTGGAGGCGTTGGAAGGCGGAGAAGAGCTTGTGGGCGTAGCGCATGTCGAAGCCCGCGCCATTGTCCTTGACGAAATACACCGTCTGGCCCGGGCGCAGGTTGCAGCCGACCTCGACCTGGGCCTTCTTGCGGGGGCGGGTGAACTTCAGGGCGTTGGCGAGGAGGTGATGCCAGACCTGCTTGAGGAGGGCGCGGTCGCCCTGGCCAGGCGGCAGATCGCCGACGCGGATCTCGAGGCGGCGGCCCTGGCGTTGCTGGCGGAGGTCTTCGAGGGCTTCCTTGACGAGCAGTTGGTGGTCCACGAGATCCCAGTTCAGCGGGGCGCGGCTCAAGCGGGAGAAGGCGAGCAGATCATCGATGAGCTGGCCGAGGCGCTGGGCACCGCGCCGGATCTTCTGGACGTACTGCTGCCCGGTCTCGGGGAGCTGCGGGCCGAAGTCTTCCATCAGGGCTTGGGAGAAGCCGTCCATGGCGCGGACCGGGGCGCGGAGGTCGTGGGAGACGGAGTAGCAAAAGGCTTCGAGTTCCTGGTTGGTGGCCGAGAGTTCGGCGGCGCGGTCCGCCACCTGGCGGGCGAGACTGGCGTTGAGGTCGCTCATTTCCTGGTGGGCGCGTTTGCGCTCGGTGATGTCCTCGGCCACGACCAGGAAGCGGCTGTCGCCCAGACGGGTGGCCCGCAGCGAGACCCAGAGGTTGGTGCCGTCGGCTCGGCGGAGGCGCGGTTCGGCCTCGAGCTGGCCGGCGGCCTGGAGGGTGGCGAGGTGCTGTTCGGCGCTAGGCCGGTCCTCCTCGGCGATCGTGTCCAGGAAGGTCTGGGTGGTCAGCGTGGTGTCGTCTGTTCCGAGCAAGGTGAGGGTGGCGGGGTTGAAGTCCACGTAACGCCCTTCGGCGTCAAGGACGAAGAGGGCGACCGGCGCGTACTCGACGTAGGCCCGGAACCGCGCGTCGCCCGTGGCGAACTCGGGTCGCGGCCGGCGACCCAGGCCGCCGCGCGTCAGGGCATCCTCCAGCGCCGGGACCTCGGGCGCCTCCTCCAAGAATGGGCGGTCGCTCTTCATGCAAGGCTAGATTAGGTAGTCTCAGCACCCGGGGCGCAACTGCGAAGACCTTTAGGCTGAGCTGCGTTGCGGGGGTGCATTTCCAACTCGCCTTGGCCCCGCGACCGTGGCTAGGCTCGTCGCTCGATTTGTTGATGATCTTGTGCCCATGACCAGCCGCGAAATCCGCCAGTCGTTCCTGGACTTCTTCCGGTCCAAGCAGCACACCCTCGTGCCGTCGTCGAGCCTCCTGCCTGACGCGCCGAACCTGCTGTTCACCAATGCCGGCATGAACCAGTTCGTGCCCATCTTCCTGGGCCAGAAGACGCCCGACGTCAGCCGCTGGGCGGGGGCTGTTCCTGGCCGGGACACGCGCGCCGCCGACACGCAGAAATGCATACGCGCAGGCGGTAAACACAACGATCTCGGAGGATGTGGGGCTCGACACCTATCACCACACGTTCTTCGAGATGCTCGGGAACTGGTCGTTCGGGGATTACTTCAAGCAGGAGGCCATCGCCTGGGCGTGGGAGCTGATCACCGAAGTCTGGAAGTTCCCCGCAACCGGCTCTACGCCACGGTCTATCAACCCGGGCCGGGCGAGCCCGCGTCCTTCGACCAGGAGGCGTACGATCACTGGGCCGGGCTTTTTCGCACGGCAGGCCTCGATCCCCGCATCCACATCCGGACCGGTGGCAAGAAGGACAATTTCTGGATGATGGGCGACACGGGTCCCTGTGGGCCGTGCTCGGAATTGCATGTCGATCTGACCCCGCAAGGCGACACGCAGGGCGCGCTGGTCAACCAGGGATCGGCCCAGTGCATCGAGATCTGGAACCTGGTCTTCATGCAGTTCAACGCCAATCCCGATGGCACGTTCTCGCCCTTGCCAGCCAGGAGCGTGGACACCGGGATGGGCTTCGAGCGCGTCACCGGGATCATCCAGAACACGCGCGGATTCACCGACTTCACCCGGGTCATCTCGAACTACGAGACAGACATCTTCCGGCCGATCTTCGAGCGGCTCGAGCAGCTCAGCGGCAAGCGCTACAGCTCGACACTGCCGTCCGCGGAATCGCCCCTCGCCAGTGGCCAGTCGCCCATCCCTGAGGACATCGCGTTTCGCGTGGTGGCGGACCACATCCGGACGTTGAGCTTCGCCATCGCGGACGGGATTCAGCCGGGGAACACAGATCGGAATTACGTGCTGCGTCGCATCCTGCGCCGGGCGGTGCGGTACGGTCGGACGCTGGGGTTTCACGAACCGTTCTTCTACAAGCTGGTCGCGGTGCTGGCCGACACGATGGGAGATGTGTTTCCTGAGATCCGCGCGAAACAGAAGCATGTGGAGGAGGTCATCCGGGTCGAGGAGGAGGCGTTTAACAAGACGTTGGATCGCGGGATCGCTCTGTTTGAGGAGGAGGTGGCCCGCCTCGAGATGCTCGGAGGAGCAGCGGTGGGGCGTCGGGAGTCTGGAATGGGGCGCGGTCCCGAGGGGGACGGGGCAACGCGAGCTTTCAGGCGCGTTCGTGTTCAAGTTGTACGACGAACAGGGTTTTCCGCTGGACCTGACGCAATTAATGGCCCGGGAGCGGGGACTGACCGTCGATGTGGAGGGGTTTAATCGCTTGATGGAGGAACAGAAATCGCGGGCCCGTGCGGCCCAAAAGAAGAGTGTCATCGAACTCTCCCAGATCGAGACAAGTGTCCCAACGGTCTTTGTGGGTTATGACAAGTTCGAGACGCCCGCCAAGGTGATCGAGGTGGTGCGCGTGAAGGACCGGACCGCGGTGATCCTGGACACGAGCGCATGTTACGCCGAGATGGGAGGGCAGGTGGGGGACACGGGGAACTTGAGCACGGCGCCAGCCTGTGGCGGATCGCCAATACGCAGAAGTCCGGTGACACGTGGCTGCATTTGCTGGAAGGCCGAAGCTCGAAAGTCGAAGTCCGAAGTTCGAAGGGTGGGGGCGAGGAGGGGAAGCGCGGAGGTGGATGTGCCAGAGCCGGGTGCCGAGGTGGTGTTGCGGGTGGACGCGGCGCGCCGCCAGGCGATCCAGCGGCATCATACGGTGACGCATCTGCTGCACTGGGCGCTGCACGAAGTGGTCAGCCGGGACGCCTCGCAGAAGGGGTCGTATGTTGGACCGGAGAAACTGACGTTCGATTTCAACCACGCGCCGCTCACGCCGTCGCAGTTGGCGGATGTCGAGCGGTTGGTCAACGAGCGGATTCTCGAGAACGCCGGGGTTTCGTGGACGGAGGTGAAGTACAGCCATGTCAGGGATCGCAAGGACATCATGCAGTTCTTCGGCGACAAGTACGGCGAGTGGGTGCGGGTGGTGCAGGTGGGCGGACGACCGACGGGGTTGGACGGTTATTCCATGGAGCTTTGCGGCGGCACCCACGCGCGGGCGACGGGTGAGATCGGGCTGTTCCGGATCGTGTCGGAAACGGCGATTGCCTCGGGGGTGCGGCGCATCGAGGCCATCGCGGGACTGGAGGCGTGGCGGCGGGCGGGGAGGAACTGGCGATGCTGAAGACGGTGGCGGGCCGACTGGCGACGCCGCTGCCGGACCTTGACAAGAAGGTCGAGAACCTGCTGGCGCATCAGCGGGATCTCGAGAAGCAACTCAAGGCGCTGCAGCAGAAGGAGGCGGCCGGGGCGGCACGTTCGCTCCTGACCCAGGCGACGACGATCAACGGGATCCCGGCCTTGATTGCGCGGTGTGATGCGGACGGCGACGTGCTCCAGGGCATGGTCAACGAGTTGAAGGGGCAGTTTGCGGGGGTGATCCTGCTCGGCGGGGTGGCGAACGGGGCGGTAGCACTGGTGGCGTCGGTTTCGCCGGAGTACACGGGGAAGGTCTCGGCCGGCAAGCTGATCCAGCAAATCGCGCCGGTGGTGGGCGGTCGGGGTGGCGGGAAGCCGGACAACGCCCGGGGCGGGGGCAAGGACGCAGGCAAGCTGGACGAGGCACTGGCCAGGGTGCGGCAATTGCTGTAAGCAGCAGCCGATGAACTCAATCGCGCGCAATCTCGAGCAGATTTGGCTGCAGTTGCGGAGCCAGAATCCGAGCCGGGCGGATTCCCTGGAGGAAGTGACGATTGCCGGTCTGCGCGGGATCGTGGATTTGCGGGTGCCGCTGCCGTTTCCGGTCACGGTGCTGGCGGGGCCGAACGGGTGTGGCAAGTCCACCGTGTTGTTCGCGCTGGCGTGCGCTTACCGTGTGCCGGAGTCGGGCCCGCGGGACTTCACGCCGACCAGCCTGTTTCCGGACTTTCGGCCGCAGGCCTCACTGGGTGGCGACGAGCTGGCCGATGCGCACGGGACGACTGAGATCACCTTCTCGTACCGGTTCGAGGATGCCATCAATGACTGGCGGGCGGCGAGCTTGCTGCGCTGAGTGGGCGCGGGGGACCTCGGCCTTCAGGCTTGGCATCCCGGGAATCCCTACTACGCTGCGGTCATGTCCGCCCTGAACTTGCACCGCCCGACGCCCGCGGATGCCCGGCGCGCGTCTGGTTTCACCCTGATTGAGTTGTTGGTGGTGATTGCGATCATTGCCATCCTGGCGGGCATGCTCTTGCCGGCGCTGGCCCGGGCAAAGAGCAAGGCGATGAGCGTGAAGTGCATCAGCAACCTCAAGCAGCACGGGATCGGGTTCCGCTTGTACCAGGACGAGAACCGCGGCTTCTTCCCGGTGCACAACGGCTGGGGAGCGGTGGGGGGGAAGTTCATCACGAACGCGTACCTGGGCGGCCCGGCGGCGGATTATGGTGGCAATGTGCGCGAGACCAACCGGCCGCTGAACCTCTACGTGGCGGCGGTGGAAGCCTTTCAGTGTCCGGCTGATCGGGGCGACTCATTCAGCAGCACGCCGAAGGGCCGCACCTGTTACACCTGTTGGGGAACAGCTACCTGCCGCAATGGGTGAGTGACCACTTCCGGACGCGGCGGGTCACGGCCGACTCGCGGGCGGCGGCCGGCACGCCGAATGGCACGTCGCTGAACGAGGCCGAATTGTTGCGGAGCCCCGTAAACAAGATCCTGCACGGAGACTGGCCGTGGCACGCGAACCGGCCGCTGGGAGAAGGTGTGACCGCGGACACGCGGAACATCTGGCACAGTTATCGGGGCAAACGGTACGTGAACATGCTGTTTGGCGACGGCCACGCGGAGAACTACCGGTTTCCGCCCGAGATGCAGAACTGGCTGACGTCGCCGCCGCCAGACCCGAACTGGAAGTGGTGGTGAGAGGCCGGGATGAGGGAGCCTGACAGGATGGGAGCCATCGAGTATCGGCTGGGCAATGCCTTGGACTTGGAGGCGGTGATCGAGCTGTATCGGGCCTCGACGCTGGGGGCGCGTCGTCCGGTGGAAGATCGGCAGCGGATGGCGACGATGCTGGCGCAGGCGAACCTGGTGGTGACGGCGTGGGACGGGGAGTTGCTGGTGGGGGGTGGCGCGGAGTCTGAGCGACTTTGCCTACTGCACGTACCTGTCCGATCTGGCGGTGCGGGTGAGTCATCAGCGGCGGGGATTGGACGGGAACTGATTCGTCGGACGCGGGCGGCGGGGGGGCGGCGCAGATCATCCTGTTGGCAGCACCGCAGGCGGTGGATTACTACCCGCGGGTGGGGTTCACCCGGCATCCGGCCGCGTACGTCCTTGACGGCGGGGTCAGCCCTTAAGAATGGGGTTTGCCGGGTGGCAGGCTGACGTGATGAGCGTGGAACTGAGCGAGGGTTGCTGCGACAGGCGGCGGGCTGGGACGTTATGAAGCGGGCCCGGGCCTATCTGGAGCAAGGGCAGGTCGTGAATTCGCAGTGGGATCCGCCCCGGCTGCACGGCGTGGTGCGGGTGGGAGACCGTTCGATCCCGGCGACGCTCCTTATTCCAAACCCGGTTGATCTGGAGAACCAGTGTGCCTGCCGGGAGGCGCGGGAATGGGGCAAGATTTGCGCTCACAGTGTTGCGGTGGGTCTGCACTGGCTGAGGGGCCAGGTCCAAGCCGCGAAGCCGCCCGACTTTCTCCCTGTCGTTGCGCCCGAGGTGGCTCCGCGGGGGCGGAGGACTGCAGCGCGCGGCGGACGGCGAACCGGCCGAACTCTGGGTGGTGTTTCCGCCCCAGTTCGAACAGGCGGTGGCGCGGGGCAAGGTCATGCTGGTGTTCGAGGTTGAGTGGAACGGGGGCGGCGACCTCTGAACGCGTTACCTGCCGGCCGGGCGTATGCCTTCGCGCCGGCGGACGCGGCGGTTCTGGAGCACGTGGCGTTGTTAACGCGTGGGGAGACGCCGGCGTTGGTGCAACTCGGCCTGGCGGATCTGGCAGGCTTGCTGCCGCGGCTTGTGGATCATCCCCGGCTGACGCTGGGCAAGGCGCGGCCGGTGCGGGTGACGTCGGCACCGCTGGCGTGGCCGTTGCGGGCGGTCCTGGAAGCGAGCGGGGAAATCCGGGTGGAGCTTCGCGGGTCGCGGCCTTCGTTCGTGTCGCTTGGCGAATGGGTGTGGCAGGACGCGGTGGTGCGGCCGCTGGGTTTGCCGGGCGGTGTGCGCGAGGTCCTGCGCGGTCCCGTCCGCGTACCGCGCGACCAAGTGCCGGACTTCATGATGCGGCAGTGGCCACTACTCAAGGAGGCGGGCGGGATTGAGGCTGACTTCGAACCGACGGCATTCACGCTGGAGACGTCGGCGCCGAACCTGCGGTTGCAGCTTGAGGGCGGCTTGGCGCAACTGACTGCCCGGTTGCACGCCACGTACGGCGGGCGGGACGTGGCGGTCGGAGGAGAGGCTCGGGGGCGACGGTCTGGCTGCCGGATGCGGAGGTTGCCACGCGGTATCTGGCGCGTGACCTGGCTGCGGAACGGGCAGCGCTGGCGCGGTTGCAGCGGAGTGGCTTCACCGGGCCTGATGCGGAGGGGCGGCTGCAACTGACGGGTCAGGACGCGGTGTTCGAGTTCTTTGCCCGCGAGTTTCCACGGTTGCAGCGCGAATGGAAGGTGACGCTCGAGGAGCGCCTTGAGCGTAGCACAGCCCGGCAGTTCGAGAGGGTCGAACCCCAGTTCGAGGTCACGCCCTCGGGCGAACGCTGGTTCGACCTCGGCGTGGTGTACCGGTCGCGCGGGGGCGACGTCATCCCGCCCCCGGAGGTTCAGCGCTGGCTGCGGTCCGGACGCAGCCACACGCGGTTGCCGAACGGCAAGGTGGCGTTGATGGACACGGGGGCGGTGGAGGAGTTGCAGGCGGTGTTGCTGGATTGTGCGCCGCGGCAACACGCAGAGGGTTACCGGATCTCCAGCCGGCAGGCCGGGTTTGTCGCTGCCACGCTCCAACAGCAGCCGGGCTGGCGCGTCCAGGCCCCCGCGACCTGGAACCAGCAGGCCGCCCAGCACTCGGGAGAAGTGCCGCTCGAATGCCCGCCCCTGGGAGACCTCGAGTCCGTGCTGCGGCCGTATCAGAAGGAGGGCGTGGCCTGGCTGCACTTCCTGCGGGCGCACGGCTTTGGCGGCATTTTGGCGGACGAGATGGGGTTGGGGAAGACGCTGCAGACGCTCGCGGCACTGCGGTTTGCGCGCCAGCGCCAGGCGGGCTGCCGCCCATGCTCATCGTTTGTCCGACGAGCCTGGTGTTCAACTGGGTGGCCGAGGCGGCGCGGTTCACGCCGGACCTCAAGGTGCTGCCGCTTCACGGGCCGGGCCGGCACGCCGACTTTGCGCGGCTGCCCGCGAGTGACGTGGTGGTGACGAGCTACGCGTTGATTCGACGCGACGCGGACCGGTACCGGGAAGTCACGTTCGACACCGTGGTGCTGGATGAGGCGCAACACATCAAGAATCGCCAGACCCAGAACGCGCAGGCGGTCAAGGCGGTCCGCGCGACGCACCGGCTGGTCCTCACCGGCACGCCGCTGGAGAACTCGGTGCTCGATCTCTGGTCCATCTTCGACTTTCTGATGCCGGGCTATCTCGGGTCGGCGAAGGATTTCCGCGAGCGGTACGAGCTGCCCATCACGCGGGATCGGGATGCCCAGGCGCAGGCGCGGTTGGCGCGCCGGCTGCGACCGTTCCTGCTGCGGCGGTTGAAACGCGAGGTCGCGGCGGATTTGCCGCCCAAGCTCGAGCAGGTGGCGTACTGCGAACTGACACCGACGCAACGGGGGTCTATGAGCAGGTGCTCGACGCGGGCCGGCGGGAGGTGCTCGAGGCGGTGGGTGCCGCGGGGGAGGCCCGGAGCCGGATGGTGATGTTGAATGCGCTGCTCCGGCTGCGGCAGGTGTGCTGCGATCTGCGGTTGCTGCCGGGCGAGCGGACCTTCGACCCGGCGGAGGTTTCCGGAAAGCTCGAGCTGTTCAGCGAACTGCTGGCCGAGGCGCTCGACGGCGGGCATCGCGTGCTGGTGTTCAGCCAGTTCGTAAGCCTGTTGACGCTGCTGCGGGAGCGGCTCGAGTCGGAGGGTCTCGGCTTCTGTTATCTGGACGGTTCGACGACGGACCGGGCGGCGGTCGTCCAGCGGTTCCAGAGCGATGCGTCGATTCCGGTGTTCTTGATCAGTCTGAAGGCGGGGGGCACCGGGTTGAACCTGACCGGAGCGGATACCGTGATCCACTTCGACCCGTGGTGGAACCCGGCGGTGGAAGACCAGGCCACGGACCGCGCGCACCGGATCGGGCAGCGGCAGGTGGTGACGAGCTGCAAGCTGATCGCGCGGGACACGGTCGAGGAGAAGATCCTGAACCTGCAGGCGCGGAAACGGGAGGTGATCCGGGCGACGCTGGGGGAGGAGGAACTGGCGACGTCGCTGACGTGGGACGAGCTGCGGGAGCTGCTGGAGTAACCCCGAAGACGGCGGTTGACACCGTCGGCGCCAAGTACTATGCATCGCAAGGTACTTGGCATCGCAACGACGAATCCGCCGATCATGAATGCGCTCTGGGCCCTGCTTGTCCTCCTCCCGCTCCTGTTCCTCGGCACGACAACCCCCGCGACGACCGCGCCCGCAGTAGCGAGGTGAAGGCCCAGCAGGAGGGAACTCGTGATGACCCCGAACCCGAACCCGAACCCGGGGCCCAGCGCGGTGGGAAGCTCAAAGTTCAAAGCTCAGAGCTCAAGGGAAGTTCCAGAACTCCAGGGGCAGCGCCGGCCCTGCCGGTGCATGGGAAGCGGCCGGTTCCTGGCGGAACTGCTCAGGGGCCATGAACCGGGGAGGGTGCAGGCTGGAAGCCCGCACCACCGGTTCATGGGAGTTCGCGGCGAGGGGGCGGCAGGGAGGTATTGGATCACGCAGGTGGCCTGGCTGCCGGCGGTCGCGGTGTGTGCTTTGCTCGCCTGGCCGACGGTGGAACTCGGATGGGCGGCGCTTGGCGGCGGGGCTTCGCCGGGGCCGGGCGTTGCCGCGCGTGGTCCTCGCGGGTGGGTTCGCCTGCTCGACCTGTTCATGCTGAGTGGCATGGGTTTCCTGCTGGCGTGGTTCATCGGCCTGTATGCGGTGAGCCGCCGGTGGGGATGCAGGAGCGACGAGCTGCGGGTGTGGAGGGCGGCCGTGGCGACGCTTGGTGGGGGGTGGAATGTGGGCGGGGGTGCTGCTGACGCTGTTGGGCGACGGGTGGAGCCTGGGGATGTTTCTGTTTATCTACCTGCCCGTCCTGGCGGTGACGTTTGGGCTGTTTGGACTCGCGGTGCCGCGGATCCGGCGTCCTCGGGCGGTGTTCGGTGTGGCGTTGCTTCTCGCTGGGTTATGTCTGGCGATGCAGCTTGCCTGCCTTGGGCCCGGGCAGGGCGGGCCTTCGGAAGCGATCTTTGTGGTGGGCGCGTTGCCCATGGGAGGTGGGTTGGCGGTCTGGCTCGCGACTCTGAATCGTGCGGTGGATGATCGGTGGCATCGCTCCTGTAATGAGTGACTACTTCGACAACTGGACCGTGCAGGCGCGCAAGGGGTTGCTGGACCTCTGCGTCCTGCAGGCTCTCGCCGACCAGGAACAGTACGGGTACGAGTTGGTCAAGCGGTTGGTGAACCTGCCGGGTCTGGGGATGACCGAAGGCACGCTGTACCCGTTGCTGTCACGGTTGCGGCTGCAGGGGCTGGTCAGCACGCGGCTCGAGGAATCCTCGGAAGGACCGGCTCGCAAGTACTACGCGCTGACCAAGGACGGCCGGCGTGTGCTCGCTCTCATGCAAGATCACCTGGATCAACTCAACCAAGGCGCGGGCCTGCTGCGCCACTCCGGAGGTCGCTCATGATCACCTGGACCCCCGCTGCTGAACAGGAACTTGACCGGTACTGCCGGGGCGCCCGGGCCACGCTGACGGCGTCGGGGCCGACCCCAGCGAAGTGCGGGACGACCTGCGCAGGCACCTCGAGCTTGAAGCCCGGACTGGCGGGCTCAACGTGGTGACGGAGGCCGACGTGCGACGCTGGCTGGCGCGGTTGGACGTGCCACCGCCCGAGTCCGACCCACGTCCCGGCGACGGCCGCGGTACCGGGTCTGGCCGTCGCTCCGCGGAAGCCCGGGATCTGGCTGGTGCTGGTGGGGGTGCTGCTGCCGGGCATCACCCTGGTGGCAGAGCTCGCGACCCGGATGTGTGCCGGGGCCTTTTTCGATCCTTTGCCCACTATCTGGCATGTGTTGCTGGTGGGCTGGGTGCCGCTGGCGAATGGGCTGGTCTGGCGGGCGTTGCGGGAGGAACCCGCGCGCGCGCGGCCGTGGTTGAACTGGGCGAACGGATCGGCCTTCGGGGTCGCCCTGTTCTATACGGTGCTGTTTGCGCCCATGGCGCTCCCGGGTTTGCTGGCGATCATTGTTTATGGCTTCGGGCTGCTACCGTTGACGCCGGTGCTGGCGCTGGTGGCGACGGTGTTTCTGCGGGGTCACCTGCAGCGTGGGCGCGTGGGGGTGGAAGGGATTCCGGGACGCAGCTTCTGGCAGGGGGCCGTTGGCGCGTGGCTGGTACTGGGGGTGCTGGATGCCCCGGGCTGGATCACGCGGGCAGCGCTGGGGATGGCGGTTTCGGACGAGCCCGCCGTGCAGCAGCGAGGATTGAGCTGGCTCCGGTTGGTGGGGCGCGAGAACACGCTGTTGCGGGAGTGCTACGGGCGCACGCTGGGAGCCGAGAACATGGATCTGGTGGGGTGGTTGACCGGGACCCGGCGGCAGGTGAGTGCCGATCAGGCGCGGGAGGTTTATTACCGAGTGACGGGCCGGCCGTTCAACGCCGTGCCGGCGCCCAAGGTGCGCACGCCTCGGGGTGTCTTTGCGGACCTCGAGGACTGGACGTGGGACACGGATCAAGGAGGCGAGCGTGTCGGGGGGCGCGTCCAGGGTTTGACGCTGCAGGGTTCGCGGCTGGACGCCGTGGTCGAGCCGGACGCGGCGGTGGCGTATTACGAGTGGACCCTCGAGTTCAAGAACGTCTCGAATCGCCAGCGGGAGGCGCGGGCGCAGCTCCAACTTCCGCACGGCGGGGTGGTGTCGCGGCTGACCCTGTGGGTGAACGGCGAGGAACGGGAAGCCGCCTTTGCCGGTCGAGCCCAGACGCGGCGGGCGTACGAGCAAGTGGCCATCCGGCAGCGACGCGATCCGGTGCTGGTGACCACAGCGGGGCCGGACCGGATCCTGATGCAGTGTTTCCCGGTGCCGGCAGATGGGGGGACCATGCGGGTGCGCCTGGGGATCACGGCGCCCATTCCCCTCGAGAGTGCCGGGGAGGGCGTGGTGGAATGGCCCGCGTTTCTTGAGCGGAACTTCACGCTGCCGGAGACCCTGCAACACTCGCTCTGGATCGAAGGACGCGGGTGCCTGGCGGCGCTGGGCGAGGCCTTGCGCTCCGAGGAACCGAAACCGGGCACGACCGCAGCGCGGGGTCTGGTGCGGGACGTGGACCTGGGGTCTTCGGCCACGCTGGTGCGAGTGGAGCGCAGCGCGGAAGTGCGGCAGGTCTGGACGCGGCATTCGCGATCGCCGGCGGGCGGCCAAATCGAGGGGGCGATTGGCGGAGGTGGAGGAACCGGCGCCGGTCCTGGCGGTGTTGGTGGTGGATGGGGCCGGGACGATGGCGGGGTACCTGGCGGAGGTGGCGCGCGTGCTTGAAGCTTGGCCGCAGAACATCGAACTGGCGGTGATCATGGCGGGGGACGAGCCGGTGACGTTGGCCGGGCCGGGGCGGCTGGATGGCGCACAGCTCACGGCCTTGCGGGAACGTCTGACGAGGTGGCGGACGGTCGGAGGACAGGACAACGTCCCGGCCCTGGTGCTCGCCTGGGACTTCGCGGCGCGGCAGACCAACAGTGTGGTGCTTTGGATCCACGCGCCGCAGCCGGTGATGTTATCGACCGCCGACGCGCTGCGGCAGGCCTTCGAGCGACGGAAGTCAGGCCCGCGCGTGCTGGCGCTGCCGGTGGCGCCGGGACCCAACCGGATTATCGAGCAACTCGAGGGCTTGCCGGCGCTGTCGGCAGTGCCGCGTCGCGGGACCGTGGCCGAGGATCTGCGCGGATTGCTCACGTGTTGGACCGGTCAACGGCGCGGGTGGGCTTTCGAGTTTGTGCACGTGGACCCGTTGCCGGGAGCGGTGCCGGCCGGGCGTGAGGTGTCGCTGCACGCGGGACGTCTGTGGGCAGCCGCCGAGGTGCGCCGGCTTCAGGCGACGCGGGCGGTGGCGGCGGCGGTGGAACTGGCCGCGTCGTATCAAATCGTGACGCCGCTGAGCGGTGCGGTCGTGCTCGAAACCCAGGAACAATACGATCAGCACGGGCTCGAACCGGCAGATCCACTGTCGGTGCCAGCCATCCCCGAGCCGGGCATCCGGGCGTTGCTCTTGCTGGGATTGCTGGCGCTGGGATTGCGGCGGCGGCGGAAATGAGCCTGCCCTCCCAGCCAGGTCACGGGGCAGGGAACGGCCGGGCCGGCAACGGTAGGCGCCGACGTAAGGAGGCGTGGCGGGCTTGGGGAGACGCTACGAGGCCTCCTCACGTCGGCGCCTACAGAGAGTAATAGACGTCCGGGCTAACTGGCGACCACGTTGACGAGCTTGCCGGGGACGACGATGACCTTGCGGACGGTCTTGCCAGTGAGGAATCCGGTGAGCTTGGGGGCGCGCAGGGCGGCCTGTTCGAGGTCGGCCGGGGTCAGGCCGGCGGGCACGACGATCTTGTCGCGCAGCTTGCCATTGACCTGGACGGGGATCTCGACGGTGTCCTCGACCAGCAGGGCGGGGTCGAAGGCAGGCCAGGGGGCGTAGGTGAGGGATTCCGGGGTCAGGCTGAACGCGGACTCGAGTTTGGCCCAGAGCTCCTCGGCGAGGTGGGGCGCGAAGGGGGCGAGCAACTGCAGAAACGGGCGCAGGACAGCGAGCGGCCGCGCTTCCCAGGTCATGGCGTCGTTGACGAAGACCATGAGGGCGGCGATGGCGGTGTTGAACCGGAGGCCTTCGAGGTCTTCGGTCACCTTCTTGATCGCGGCGTGAAGCGTCTTGAGCTGGGCCGGGGCCGGGGCGGTTGCGGTCACAGTGCGGTGCAGGCGGATCTGGCCGAGCCACATCTCGGCGCGATCGGGTTGGGCCGTGTACCGCTGCTCGAACTCGGTGTCGCTGGCCTCATCGACAAAGAGGCGCCACACGCGGCCCAGGAAGCGGGAGACCCCCTCGACGCCCTTGGTGTTCCAGGGCTTCACCTGCTCGAGGGGGCCCATGAACATCTCATAGAGGCGGAGCGCATCGGCGCCGTAGTCCTGAATGAGCTGGTCGGGATTGACCACGTTGCCGCGGCTCTTGCTCATTTTGAAGCTGCGGGCATCGACGCGGATGCGGTGGTCGGCCTTGAGGACGAAGTCGCCGCCGACCTTCTCGACGTCCTCCTCGGTGACACGGCGGCCGAACACCTTCTCGCCGGTGGCGATGTGTGTGGCGACGAGCCGGGGGCCGGCGGGGGTGGCTTCCTCCTCCAGGTGGCGGAGGTCGGTGGTGCTGACGGATGCGCCGCGGGCATCGGCGAAGGCGGTGTACTCCATCTCGCCCAGGATGAGGCCCTGGTTGACGAGCTTGAAGAAAGGTTCCGGTGTCGAGACATGGCCGAGGTCGTACAGCACCTTGTGCCAGAACCGCGCGTAGAGCAGGTGAAGGACGGCGTGTTCGGTGCCGCCCACGTAGAGATCCACGCCGGGGGTGGTGGACGAGGCTTGCGGGTCAGCGCTGCGCGCTGGAGAGCCGCCCATCCAATAGCGCTCAGCTTCCGGGGAGGCAAAGCGGTCGGGGTTACGGGCGTCGAGATAGCGGAGGTAATACCAACAACTGCCGGCCCACTGGGGCATGGTGTTTGTCTCGCGCCGGGCACCGTCCGGAAGGTTCACCCAGTCGGTCGCCCGGGTGAGCGGTGGCTGGCCGTCGGTGGTGGGCTTGTAATCGTCCAGGGGTGGGGGCAGCACGGGCAGGGCCGTTTCGGGGACCGCCTCATGTTGGCCATTGCGCCAGATGATGGGGAAGGGTTCGCCCCAGTAGCGCTGCCGGCTGAACAGCCAGTCCCGGAGCTTGTAGTTGACGGTCCGGCGTCCGTGCCCGCGGGCTTCAAGCCACGCTGTAATTTTCCGCTTGGCTTCCGGAGTGGGCAGCCCGGTGATCGAGACATCTGGTCCCGTCGAGTTGACCGAGGTCCCGTCGTCGACGAACCCGCGCCAGTCGGTGGCGGGGTCCGGGGGTTGGACGACCTGGACGACGGGGAGATGGAACTGGTCGGCGAACTCGAGATCGCGGGTGTCGTGCGCCGGCACGGCCATGATGGCGCCGGTGCCGTAGGTGCTGAGGACGTAGTCGGCGATCCAGATGGGGATGGGCTGGCGGTTGACCGGGTTGAGGGCGAAGGCGCCCGTGAACACGCCGGTCTTTTCCTTGGCGAGTTCGGTTCGTTCGAGGTCGGACTTGCGGGAGACGGCGGCCTGATAGTCCGTGACGGCGCTTCGCTGGGCGGCCGTGGTGACGAGTTCCACGAGTTTGTGCTCGGGCGAGAGCACGAGGTAAGTCGCGCCAAACAGGGTGTCGGGTCGGGTGGTGAAGACCGTGATGCCGGCGCCGGCACCCGGGGAGCCGGGGTCGACGCGGAACGTGACCTCGGCGCCCTCGCTGCGTCCGATCCAGTTGCGCTGCATTTCCTTCAGGGAATCGGACCACTCGATCGTTTCGAGGTCAGCGAGGAGGCGTTCGGCGTAGGCGGTGATGCGGAGCATCCATTGGCGCATGGGGCGGCGGACGACCGGATGGCCGCCGACCTCGCTCTTGCCGTCAATGACCTCCTCGTTGGCCAGGACGGTGCCGAGTTCCGGGCACCAGTTGACGGGCGCTTCGCTGACGTAGGCCAGGCGGCTGTGCTCGATGAGGTGCGAGCGGAATGGCGAGCGTCGTTCGGGGGGCAACTCGCGCCAGGCAGCGTGGGTGCCGTTCAGGTAGGCGTTGGACTCCCATTCCGGGCGGCGTTGAGGCGCGTCGGAGAGGGCGTCTTCGAGCAGGGCGATCGGGGTGGCCCGCTTCCATTCAGGGTCGAAATAGCTGTGATAGATCTGCAGGAAGATCCATTGCGTCCAGCGGAAGTAGTCGGGGTCGGTGGTATCCACCTCACGCGACCAATCGTAGCTGAAGCCGAGGCTTTGGATCTGGCGTTTGAAGGTGGCGATGTTGGCCTCGGTGGTGACGCGCGGGTGCTGGCCGGTCTTGATGGCGAACTGCTCGGCAGGAAGGCCGAAGGCGTCCCAGCCAAAAGGGTGCAGGACGTGTTTGCCCTGAGCGCGGTGGTAGCGGGCCAGGATGTCCGTGGCCGTGTAACCCTCAGGATGGCCGACGTGCAGGCCGGCACCGGAGGGGTAGGGGAACATGTCGAGGATGTAGTACTTGGGGGGGAGGTCGGCGGCTTGCGCACGTTTGCCGGCCAGGCCGTGGCGCCGACCGAAGGGGTGGTCGGACGGGATCGCTTCGCCCGGGTTGAAGGCGCGGAAGGCCTGGGTGCGCTCCCATGTGGTCTGCCATTTGGGTTCGATCAGGTGGAACGGATACGGACGCCGCGTGCTCGACATAGGCGCGGGATGATGGGTGAGGGGGTGCGGGCGGCAATCCGGGAGTTGCCACGCTGCGCCGGGTGACGAGGATGAACTCGCGATGCGGGACGTCGTACTTGCCACGCATCAACAAGCCGCTCCGCACCTCGCGCGTCAAGTCCGCGCTCACGGTTGGGCGAACGGCGGGAACGCGACTACCTTCGGCGGGTGCAACGGAAATCGACGTGCGCTGGGCCGGCGGGCTTGGGTCGGTCGGCCCGAGGGGTGCAGCCGCGTTGGTGGTCAAGCACCCGACCGAGGGTGGGCTTCACGCTGATCGAGTTGCTCGTGGTGATCGCCATCATCGCGGTGCTGGCGGCGCTGCTGCTGCCGGCCCTGAGCGGGGCCCAGCGGCGTTCGAGCGGGGCGGTATGCCGGTCGAACCTGCGGCAGATGGGATTGGCCTGGGAACTGTACTTGGGGGATTACGCCGAGCGCTTCCCGGATCGTCGCGATCTGAAGCACTCGCTGCCGGGTGGTTATCGGCCCTGGACGACGTGGCCGCCCTCGGATCCGCGTTCCGGCTGGGCCATCGAGGTGTTGGCCCGCGAGTTGCCAGCCGCGGAGGTCTGGCAATGTCCCGCGACGCGACGGCCCGTTTGGACCGCCGCGACCGCGGTCTGGCAGGCGGGCAGTACGAGCGCGGATGCGGCGCAGTCCAGCTATTGGATGTGGCGGTTCGATCGTCCGGATGAGCCGGTGCCGCTGGATGTCTTCTGGGGGAAGACGCGCTCCCAGGCCGTGGTGGACCTCGGTCAGTCCGGCAATCCGCAAGTGGGAACCGTCCAGGGCCCGACGGACGTGGAGCTGGTCACCGACGTCTATTTCCGGCCACGGCGCCGGGTGTGGAGGAACGGCTGCAGGGGCGCGCGCCGCATCCTGGGGGAAGACACCGGCTGTTTCTGGACGGCCGCGCCGCCTGGCTTCGGGACAAACGTCTGCATTGAGCCCGTGAAGGGTGGCGGGGCCTCGCCACGGGTCAGCGGGGGTTGAGGAACGGCCGGATGCGGCTGGTGCGGGGCTCAAGTTTCGGTTGGTCCGGGTCTTCGGACGGGGATTTCAGTCTTGAAGGCGGTCGTTCGCTGCGGTATGGCGGCGGGCGGCACGCCCGCGATGAGACCGGTTTCTCCTTCACCCGAACGGCCCAAGGAAGGCCTCCCTGGAACGTCTCCCGAAGATCCGAGCGTTGGCTCCCCCTGTTCCGGCCCACGGAACGACTCCATCTGGACGCCAGTTCGCCCGTGCCGCTCTACCACCAGATGGAGACGATCATCCTCGAACGCATCAACGCGGAGGCGGCGCTCGGCGCCGGCTGCCGCGCGAGATGGATCTGGTGAAGATCTTCGGCGTGAGCCGCATCACGGTGAAGAAGGTCACGGACAGCCTGGTGGCCAAGGGGGTGATCCGGCGGCAGCGGGCGATCGGAACGCACATTGTTGGGTTGGGTGTGAAGGAGGACTTGGGGCGACTGACGGGTTACACCGAGCAGATGGCAGCGCGCGGGTTGACGGTGAGCACCGAAGTGCTGGGGGTGGGCCATCACGACCCGGGGCCCAAAGTGCGCGAGAAACTGCAGCTCAAAGCGGGGGAGCAGACGCTGTTCATCCGACGGCTCCGGGGTACCAGCCAGGTGTTCCCGCTGGTGTTGCTCCAGTCCGATCTCCCGGCCCATTGCGGGATCGATCCGTCGGAGGATTTCACCGGTTCGCTCTACGGTCTGATCGAGCAGAAGTACCACATCCCCATCGAGTGGGGCCACGAGGAAATTTCGGCGGGTCGGGCCTCGGCCGAGGAGGCGCGGCAGTTGCGGATTCAGCCGGGCGACGTGGTGCTGGTGATGGAGCGGCAGACGTTCGCGCGGGGGAACCGGGCGATCGAGTTTGTGCGGGCGGTGTACCGGCCGGAGCACTACACGTTCACGGTGCGGCTGAAGCGGTGAGATCGCGGGACGTTCGTGGAAAACGTCCTGTTCCTGCCGGACCTGCCCAGGGGCGATGAACCGCGGCCGGTGCAGGCGGGACGCCCGCACCACAGGTCAATGGCGAGCGCACGGGTACCCGGGGAAAACCTATTGACATGACATTATGTCCGAGTAGGGTGCCCGCGTTTCCATGCGCTCCTTCACGAACATGCCTGTCCGACGTGGGCAGACCGGGGGCGATCCCGCGGACCGCGGCGGTCCGATCCGTCCGGTGGGGCGGGGCTTCACCCTGATCGAGTTGCTGGTCGTGATCGCCATCATCGGGATCCTGGCGAGCCTGTTGCTGCCCGCGCTGAGCCGGGCGAAGGAGCGGGCAAAGCCGCCCAGTGTTTGAGCAACTCGCGGCAGATCATCCTGGCGACGCTGATGTACGCCGATGATCACCGGGACACGATCGTGCCGTTGGAGGTGCTGGGCACGGCGCCGCCCGACGCGTTCATACCCGGCGAACCCACGACCTGGTGGCCGGACCTGATTCGCCCCTACCTGCCGAGCAAACGGATCGTGGATTGCCCCAGTGCCCGGGGGACCAATCAGACCGGGCTGTTTGGTCGGTCCGGAGGGGGACGTCGATGGGGTGGGGGCGGTTCGGGATCGGAATGAATCACATCGAACTGAGCTACTCGGGTTACTGGGCCGAACCCGCGCGGCTCTTCTCGCTGAAGTTCGGGGGCATCCGGCGGCCGACTTGGACGGCGGTGTTTGCGGACGCCGGGCGCATCGCGAATGCCCGCGAGCCAGACCCCGATCTTTGGCGGGAGACGACCGGCGTGCAGTTGCTGTACTTCCTCACGCCGAACCACCCGGACTACTCGCTGAACAATCCCTACCGGGTCCTCAACCGGCACCTCAACCGTTGTGTGAGCACCTTCGCCGACGGTCATAGCGAGTCGGTCCGCGCCAGCAGCCTCGGCTTTCAGCATTTCCCGGGGCGCACGGCGGACGGGCGCGGGGCGCGGGGAGATGCGATTCTGGGGATAGGGAACGGGAACTATGACGAGCGCTGGCGTTGGGGGCGGGAATGAGAGCGCTGTGCCGCTCGGGTTGGCCCGCCGACTGGATATCCGGATGGAACTCTTGGCTCGCGTCCTGACTGAGGGCGCGGGCGGTACCTGGCAGCCACTGAAATCCTGGATCGACAAGACCATGAACCTGACAAACCCACCTGTCGTTCGCTGGCTCGGAGCGCTGTGCGCGGTCGCCGCGCTTGTGCCGGCGCGGGCCGATTACGCCACCACGATCCTGGCGGACCAACCGCTGCATTACTGGCCGCTGGGGAGGCGGCCGGGGCGCAGACGGCGGCGGATTTGGGATCCCCGGGCGGGCAACCCGGCTTCTACACGAGCGACTCGGGGGTGGGCATCACCCTCGGGCAGAGCACGGCGCCGTTTCAACTGGGTTCGGCCGCGTTGTTCGACGGGCTGGCGGGGACGTACGTGGACCTGGGGCTCTTACATCCGGGAGACTCGGTAACGGTGGAGGCGTGGTTCAACCTGGCGGCGGAC
The DNA here is from genome assembly GCA_027493615.1 of Verrucomicrobiota bacterium. Classification (GTDB taxonomy): domain Bacteria; phylum Verrucomicrobiota; class Verrucomicrobiia; order Limisphaerales; family J093; genus DSVZ01. The sequence goes on along the minus strand of JAOSKK010000003.1, from coordinate 50,222 downwards.
GCGCCGGCCGGGACGTGGCATGCCATCGTCGCGCGGTGGGACGGGAGTTATGAAATCGACGTGAACAACGCGGACGTGGCCAACTTCGTGTACCGGTATGGCGACAACGTGTTTGGGTCGGTCGCGTCCAGCGGGCCGATCGTTCGCGGCACGTGGAACCACTTGGTGGGCGTGTTCGATGCGGCGGAGGGCGTGGCTACGCTGTACCTCAACGGGGCGCAGGGCACCACCGGGACTGTGGCCGGGCCGTTGCAGAACCTGGGGCCGTCGCCGGACCGCGTGTTGATCGGCGCGTCGCGCTCGGGTTTGCCTCGTCGTTCAATTTCCAAGGGGCTGATTGCGCAGGTGGCCGTTTATGCGAGGCCCCTGACCACGGCGCAGGTGACGGCGCATTACCAGGCTGGCGCGCCGGTCATCGCCCCCACCTTCACACAACAACCACAGAGTCGGACGGTCACGGAAGGGGACGATGTCAGCTTCACGGCCGCGGCGAGCGGTGCCACGGCGTTCCAGTGGCGGAAGGATGGTGTGGCCATTCCGGGTGCGACCGGTGCGAGCTACACGATTCAGGATGTGAGGCCGAGCCACGCGGGGGTTTACACCGTGGTGGCGAGCAATGATGCAGGCTCGGCCGAGAGCAACCCGGCCACCTTGACGGTCCAGGCGGGGCCGAGCTTTGCCAGCTACCCGGAGGCGGTACTGGCAGACCGGCCGATTCACTACTTCCGGTTCGAGGAAACGACGGGACCGACGGCGGCGGACCTCGGCACACAGGCGGGGGAGGGCGGCCGTTACACGGGAGGCTTCACGCTGGGGCAGGAGTCCTTCACGGATCGGCTGGGCAAGGCGCTTTATCTGGACGGGGTGGATGGGAGTTTCGTGGATCTGGGGCTTTTCCACCCGGGCGACGCGGGTGACCTTGGAGGCGTGGGTGAAGATCGCGACGGATTCCTCCGGGACGTACCGGGCGGTGATCGCGCGTTGGGACGGGAGCTACGAACTGGATGTGGCTCCCGGGGACGCGGGCAATCTGGTCATTCGCAACGACAGCAACGCGTTTGGTCTGGTGGCGACGGCCCAACCTCTGACGCGCGGGCAGTGGTACCACCTGGTGGGCGTGTTCGGGAAGGGACGCTCTCGATCTATCTCAACGGCGAGTTGGGCGGGGTGCAGACCATCGGCGGTGTGTTGCAAGACCTGGGACTGAACGATCCGGATCGCGTCATGATCGGGGCCACACGCAGCGGCATTTTCGGCTGGCGGGGTTGGCTGGACGAGGTGGCGATCTACGACCGCGCCCTGACCGGGGCGCAGATCCGCCAGCATTTCAAGAGCGGGTTGCCACAGGAGGAGCCGACGCTGGTGGTCGAGCGCGCCATTCAGTTGAGCTGGCCCACCGTGTACCTGGGTTATGTGCTGCAAGTCACCGACAACCTCGAGTCGCCGCAGTGGCAGAACCTGACCGCGACGGCGGTGGTCGAAGGTGTCACTTACAAAGTGACGGTGGTGACCGACGACCAACGAAAGTACTACCGGCTGCACAAACCGTAAGCGGCCGCCGGCAGCGGCTTGCGCGCGCACGCCTGACCCATCAAGCTCCGCCGATGTCAGGTTTCAAGGTTGTGGCCCTCCGGCACGATTACCCGTCCACTCACGCCGAGCAGCGGGTGGTGAGGGCGGCCGGGGGCGCGTTTGTGGACACAGACGGGCTGTCGTTCGAGGAGGCCCTGTGCGAGTGCGAGGATGCGGACGCGATTCTGGTCCGATGGGTGAAGCTGGGTCCCGAACTGCTCCGCCGGTTTCGGCGTTGCCGGATCGTGGTGCGGTACGGGGTGGGCTACGACAACGTGGACCTCGCGGCGGCCACCGAGGCGGGCATTCTGGTCGGGCACGCTCCGGCCTATTGCCTCGATGAAGTGGCGACCCAGGCCATGGCCTTGTTGCTGGCATGCGTCCGGAACGTCATTCCCGTCCATCACCGGCTGGCGCGGGGCGGCTGGGAACCGAACCCGCCGGAGAAGAGCTATCGGATGGCGGGGCGCACGCTGGGGCTGGTGGGGTTCGGCAACATCGGCCAATCGATGGCGCGCAAGGTGAGTGGGTGGCGATTGCGGGTGATGGCCACCGACCCCTTTGTCGAGCCGGCCCGGGCCGACGCGTTGGGGGTCCGGTTGGTCGATCTCGAGACGCTCTGCCGCCAGGCGGATTACGTGTCATTACACGCGCCGCTGCTGCCCGAGACGCGGCATCTGATCAGCCGCCGGGAATTCGCGTGGATGAAGCCGGGGGTGATCGTGGTGAACACGGCGCGGGGGCCGGTGCTGCACGCGGCGGCGCTGCTGGAGGCGCTGGAGGCGGGACGGGTGGCTGCCGCGGGACTGGACGTATTCGAGGAGGAACCGCTGGCGGCCAGTTCCCCGCTGCGCACACATCCGCGGCTGGTTCTGTCCGACCACACGGCCTGGTACTCGGAAGAGTCGGTTGCCGAACTGCAGCGCACGGTGGCCGAGGAGGCCGTGCGGGTTTGCACGGGCGGTCTGCCGTTGGCGTTGGCCAACCCGGAGGTGCTCGAGCGGTTGGGCCGCGCGGCCGAGTGGGTCCCCAACGACACGGCCCGGTGGCAGATGAAACGGCTGGCCTGGCAGCGGGCGCAATCCTCGGCCCCAGGAGGCAGTGCCTGATGGCGAAGGGGAAGGTCAGAGTCGGGGTGATTGGCACCGGGCGTGCGGGCGGGATCCACGCCCAGAACCTTGCCCAGCGTATTCCCGCGGCTTCCCTGGTCGCGTTGTGCGATCCGGATCCGGTGCGCCTCGCGGAAACCGGCGAACGACTCGGCGTGACGGTACGGTCGGCGGATTACGCGGCGCTGATCCAGCGGGAGGACATCGAGGCGGTCGTGATCGTGACGCCCACGTCGAGGCACTGCGAGATTGCTTGTGCGGCGGCCCGACATGGCAAGCACATCTTCCTGGAGAAACCGATGGCGTTGACGCCGGCCGAGTGCCGGGACATCAACGCCGCCGTGGCCGCGGCGGGGGTGAAACTGCAGATCGGGTTCATGCGGCGGTTTGACGAGCGGTTCTGCCGCGCCAAAGAGGTGCTGGCCAGCGGTGAATTGGGGCGGGTGATGCTCATCCGATCCACGGGGCGTGGTCCGGGCGGTCCGGGCCCTTGGATGTACGACCTGCGCCAGAGCAACGGGATCGTGGCCGAGGTGAACAGTCACGACCTCGACACGCTGCGTTGGCTGACGGGCGATGAATTCGCCCGGGTCTATGCGCAGGGGCGCAATTTCAAATGCGCCGACGCCCGCGCCGCCTGGCCGGATTTCTACGACACGGTGCTCGCCCAGTTCACGTTTCGCGGCGAGACGCTCGGCGTGCTGGACGGGGCCTGTCCCGCGCACTACGGCTATGACGCGCGGGTTGAGGTGCTGGCCGAGAAAGGGCTGCTGCTCATCGGCGCCGTCGAGGAACCGGGCTTCACGAAAGTGACGCTGGACGGCCGGGTCCAGGCGCAGGCGGTCCGCACGTGGCGCACGTTGTTCAAGGACGCCTACCTGGCCGAACTCGAACATTTCATCGCCTGCCTGCAGGAGGACCGGACGCCCGCGGTGACCGGGGAGGACGGCCAGCGGGCGGTCGAAGCCGCGCGGGCGGTGAACGACTCGATTCGCACCGGCCAGCCGATACTCATTTGCCAGGAGGCCCTCCGGTGATCGCCGCCCGCTATACCCTCGGCACTGGCTTTGCCGTCAGTGAAGTCCCACGGCCCGAAGCAGGGAGGACGGGCTGCTGGTCCGGGTCGAGGCGACGTCCATCTGCGGGACGGACCTGAAGATCGTGGCGTGTGGCCACCGCAAATTGCGCCCGGGCCAGACGATCACGTTGGGTCATGAGTTCGTGGGCACCGTGGTGCAGGCGGGCGCGCGGGTGACGCTTTGCGGTGTTGGGACCCGCGTGGGCGTGGCCCCGAACATCGGCTGTGGCCGCTGCGAACTGTGCGGTCGGGGCCTGATGAACATGTGTCCGGAGTACTCGGCTTTTGGCATCGACCGCGACGGCTCGCATGCCGAGTACGTCGCCATTCCGGCGGCGGCCCTGGCGCAAGGCAGTGTGATCCCGCTGGCCCCGCACGTGTCGGCCGTCGACGCGTCGTTGGCCGAGCCGTTGTCCTGCGTGGTCAACGGCCTGCGGGCGGCCCGACTCGATCCCGGCGACACCGTGCTGGTCTACGGTGCGGGTCCGATGGGGCTGTTGAACCTGATGCTGGCGCTGCTGTCCAGCGCCGCGCGGGTGTGGGTGGTGGATCGGAACGAGGCCCGCCTCGAGCAGGCGCGCCAACTCGGCGCGGCAGGGGTTCTCAACCCGGACGCCGGGTCGGTCCAGGAGTGGATCGGTCGGTTGACCCGGGGCCGCGGGGTGGACGTGGCCATCACGGCGGCGCCGGTGCGCGAGATCCAGACCGAGGCCGTCCAGTTGCTCGCGCCCTTCGGCCGGCTTTGTCTGTTTGCCGGGTTGCCGAATGACGCGGCACCGGTCGAGCTGCATACCAACGCGATTCACTATCGGAACCTGTGCGTGACCGGCATGACCGGCGGATCGCCCCAGGATTACCGCACCGCGCTCAAGCTCATTGAATCCGGTCGCCTCGACGTCCGGCGGATCGTGTCGCACGTCTTCCCACTCGAGGAGGTCGGACGGGCCTACGCCACCGCGATGTCCGGGACGGGCTTGAAAGTGGTGATGACCGCCGAAACTCCCCGCCATCCATGAAGGCACTCCTCGGCGTGGACATCGGCACGCAGGGCACCAAGGCGGGCCTGTTCGGGGACGACGGGACTTGTTTGGCGGCGGCGTTTCGTCCGTCGGCGCTGCACCGGCCCGGTCCCGGGGTGGTGGAAGAGGATCCGGAGCGGCAGCTCGACACCGTGTGCGCGGCGGTACGCGAGTGTGTGACAAAGGCCCGCGTGGGGGCCGGCGGGGTGGCGGGGATGGCGATCGCCGGGCAGATGGCGGGAGTGCTCGGCGTCGGTCCTGATGGACGGGCCGTGACGCCCTACGACTCGTGGTTGGACACGCGCTGCACACCGTATGTCACGCGGATGAACCAGGTCGCCGCGGATGAGATTGTGGCTCGGACCGGTGGCCCGGCCAGCTTCAATCACGGACCGAAGATCCTGTGGTGGATGCACGAGCGTCGCCGCGTGTTCCGCGGAATCCGCGCGTTTGTCCAGCCGGCGGGCTACGCGGCCATGCGGCTCTGTGGTCTGACGGCGGCGCAGGCGTTCATCGATACGAGCTATCTCCACTTCAGCGGCCTTGCCGACAACCGGCGGCGGCGATGGGATCCGGCTCTGTGCGAGCGCTTCGACGTGGACGCCCGGCGGCTGCCGCGGATTGTGGAGCCCGCCGAAGTGGTGGGGGACTGGCCGGCCCGATGGCCCGGCGATGCGGCCTGCGGGCCGGAGTGCCGGTGGTGGCGGGTTGCGGTGACACCGCGGCGTCGTTCCTGGCGTGTGGCGCCACGCGGGCGGGAATCTGTGTGGATGTGGCGGGAACGGCGTCGGTTTTTGCGGCCACCACCTCGGAGTTTCGACCCGACCGGCGGCATCGGATGCTCGGGGTTGGCCGGGCCGCGACGCCAGGCTTGTGGCATCCTTACGCCTACATCAACGGGGGCGGGATGAACCTGGAGTGGTTCCGCGAACACATCGCCGGGAGCGGGTCACCGGCGCGGACGGCGGCGGAGTTGGACCAGGCGGCGGGCACCCTGAAGGCCGCGGATGACTTGCCGCTGTTTGTGCCCCCACTTGGGCGGCCGCGTCTCGCCGAGCTGGCCCACGTTGCGGGGGGCCTGGGTGGGGCTGGACTGGTCCCACACCGCGTCCCACTTGTGGCGAGCGCTGCTCGAGGGCGTGGCCCTCGAGTATGCTCTCTACCGTGAAGGGGTGGCCGAACTGTATCCGGAACTGCGCCTGACCGAGGTGCGGGTGACCGGCGGCGGGCAGCACAGCACCTTGTGGAACCAGATCAAGGCGGATGCCCTCGAGACGCGCGTCGTCCAGGTCAGCCGCGCCGAAGGCACGCCGCTGGGCGCCGCGCTGCTCGCCGGGTATGGGGTGGGGTTGGTCAAGGATCTCGACGCCACCGCCCGACAATGGATCGCTCTGGGCACCGCTTGCGTGCCCGACCGCCGGCGAGCGGCGGCCAGCCGGGCGCGGCGGGAACGGTATCGCCGGCTATTGACGGTGCTGAAAGATTGGAGCGACATCCCTGCATGAGCCCGCGCCCTTACCTGCCAGCCGAGAAACCCACGCTCCATTTCATTGGGGTGACGACGGGCCGGTCCTCGATCCAGCGGGTCTTCCCGGAATGGGCGCGGCATCTGGGCCTGGGCGATTGCGCCCTCCGGGGCATCGACTTCGTGCCGCACGATCAACCGGCGCACTACCGGGAGGCGGTCGCCTTCATCAAGTCGGATCCCCTGTCCCGCGGGGCGCTCATCACGACGCACAAGCTGGACCTGTTCGAGGCCTGTCGGGATCAGTTCGACGAACTGGACGAGCACGCCGAGCGCCTGGGCGAAGTGAGTTGCCTCTCGAAGCGCGACGGCCGGTTGGTGGCGCACGCCACGGACCCGATCACGGTCGGGCTGGCCCTCGAGGCGTTTCTGCCGCCGACGTACTGGCGGGACAGCGGGGCGGAGGTGTTGGTCCTGGGCGCCGGGGGTTCGGCCCTGGCCGTCACCTGGCACTTGCTTCGGCCCGGACAGGAAGCGAACCAGCCCGCGCGGATCGTGGTGGCCAACCGCTCGTCGGGACGGCTCCGAAGCCATGCGCGCGTTTCACCGCCGGCTCGGTACAACGGCGCGCATCGAGTATCACCACGTCACCGGTCCCGAGCAGAACGATCGTTTGCTCGCGTCGCTGCGACCCGGCTCGTTGGTCATCAATGCGACCGGGCTGGGCAAGGACGCGCCCGGGTCACCGCTGACTTCGGCGGCTGTGTTTCCCGAGCGGGGATGGGTTTGGGAGTTCAATTATCGCGGGGACTTGGTGTTCCTCGATCAGGCCCGCGCCCAGGCGGCGGCGCGCGGGTTGCGGATCGAGGATGGCTGGACCTACTTCATCCACGGCTGGACCCGGGTGATCGCGGAGGTTTTCCACCTGGAAATCCCTACGCGCGGGCCCGCGTTCGACGCTTTGTCCCGCCTCGCCGCCGCCGTGAGAGTTTGACCTATGACCCCTTCTACCACCGCGCTGCTGAAGCCTTTCGGCGTTGCGCTCGAGCTCGACACGGGCCGGATGCCCGAGCCCCGCAACCACCTCGTTCGCCGGGCGTCCGATCTGCGGGGGTACTACGCGGATGCGGCGGCGCTGGAACGGCTCATCGCGGACGGCGGCGATCCGGTGCACTACGAAGTGTTCGAGGTCCCGGTTCCTAACCAGCCGGGGCACCTCATGTACTGCATCAGCACGCTGCAACCGGGTGTGGTGGGCGAGGAGTGCTTTTTCACCAAGGGCCATTACCACGCGGTGCCGGGGACGGCGGAGGTTTACCTGTGCCTTCGCGGGGAGGGTTACTTGGTGATGAAGACGGCCGAAGGTGCGTTTGCGGCCGAGCGGATGACGCGCGGGCGGATGGTCTATGTGCCCCCGCACTGGGCGCATCGGTCGGTCAACACGTCTCCGGACGAGCCGCTGGTGTCTTTTTGCGTCTATCCGGCCGAGGCTGGCCACAACTACGGCGACATCGCCGTCGAAGGCTTTCCGAAGCGGGTGTATCGACGTGACGGTCGGTGCGTGATCGAGTGAAGCTACCCTGCCGGTTGCCATGAAAGCACGATTGGTCCCCGTCTATTTCGAGCCCGGTCGCGACACCGGTTTTGACGATCAGGTCGAGGCGCTCGGGCGGTTGCTGGCGGACGACGCCGAATTGCTGGCCCCCCGTGCCGCTCGGGGCGCCTTTGCCCGACGCGGACGCGGTGGTGTTCCCGCAGTTGCTGGGCGAGGCCTATCGCCGGGTGGCGGAATTCCGGGCGATCCCGCTGCCGATCCTCATTGTCACCTCGGCGTTCGGCACGCTGTCGATGTGGGATTGGGAGATCATCGCCTATCTCAAGGCCGAGGGCGTCGCGACGCTGGCGCCGTACCAGCCCGCCCAGACTCGCAAGCTCTGCCGCGCGCTGGTGGTCAAACGGCAACTTCGCCAGACCAGGTTTCTGGTGTACCAGGACAACCCGGGTGACGGGGCGCAGGCGAGCATCTTCAAGCGGTTCTACTGGTGGGAAGACGAGTGCACCCAGCGCATGCGGGAGCGGTTTGGCGTGACGATCCTGAAACGCAGTTTCCGCGAGCTGGGTGCCCGGGCGCGGGCGCTGCCAGACGAGTTGGCGGAGGCCGCCTGGAAGCGGCGACCGGTGCCCATCGAGGGCATCGCCGGCCGGCCGCTCTTGAGCGCCCTCAAGCTGTACCTGGCCGTGCAGCAGGATCTCGAGGCGGATCCGTCCATCCGGGCCGTCGGCATCAACTGCCTCAACGAATCGCATTGCTCGGACACGACGCCCTGCCTGGCGTGGAACCTTCTGTACGAGGATCGGCGGCTGTTGTGGGGCTGTGAAGCGGACACGGTGTCGATGTTGACCAAGTGCATCCTGCATCAGGCACTCGAGGCCCCGATCCTGATGACGAACCTCTACCCGTTTCTGCTCGGCGACGCCGCGTTTGAAGCACGAGCGCATCGAGCGGTTTCCGGCGGTGCCGGACGACCCGGCCAACTACCTGCTCGTGGCGCACTGCGGTTACCTCGGGGTCGTGCCGCAGTCTTTCAGCACGGACTGGACGTTGCGGAAGAAGGTGCTGGGCATCGTCGATGCCAACGCCACCGCCATCGACGCCCGGATTCCCGCCGGCGCCATCACCCTGGCCAAGCTCCAGCCGACCTTCCGCGACCTCACCGTCGTGGAAGGGGAGCTGACCGGCTACGCGCAATACCCGGGGTCCGATTGCCTCAATGGCGGCGTGATCCGCGTCCCGGATGGCCACCGGCTCATGCAAGCTCTCTGCTCCCATCACGCCCTGTTGCTGACCGGGCATCACCTGGCCGACCTCCGCCTGGTCGCGCCGGTGTTCAACCTCACCCTGCAGCCGGTCTGAACCTCGAAACCCAGCCTCCATGAAAATAGGGATCGACAGCTACTGCTACCACCGTTACTTCGGCGAGATCTACCCCGACCAGGCCGACCCCGGGCGGCGTTGGACCTTCCAGGACTTCGTGAACCGGGCCGTCGAACTGAAGGTCGGCGGCGTCTCGCTCGAGTCCTGCTTCTTCGAGCGGTTCGACCGGGCGTATCTGACCGACATGAAGGCGGTGCTGGACGCGCATGGCCTGGATCGCGTGCTGGCCTGGGGTCACCCGGACGGCCTCGAGGCCGGTCGCAACGAGCGGGCCTGGCGCCAGATGAACGCGCTCATCCCCAAGGCCCGTCCGCTGGGCGCCGAGATCATGCGCATCGTTGCGTCCTCGCTGAAGTTCCGCCACGAGCCACACGCGCCGCAGATCAAGGCCGTCGTGCGGATGCTGCGGGAAAGCGTCCGGATCGCCCGCGACCACGGTGTGGTGCTGGCCCTCGAGAATCACATCGACTACACCTCGGCCGAGATCCTCGAGATCCTCGAACGCGTCGGGTCGGATTCCCTGCGGGTGAATTTCGACACCGGCAACACGCTCCGCATGATGGAGAATCCGGTGGCCGCCGCCCGTCGCTTGGGGCCGTACACGGTGGCCACCCACACGAAGGATCTGGACGCCTGCCGGCATGTGGCCCCCGAAGAGTGGTTCTTCTTCTCTTCAGTGCCGGTCGGCACGGGGTTGATCGACATGCCGGGGGTGGTCCTGGCGCTGCACGCCAGCGGTTACACGGGCATGCTGGCGGTCGAGACCGACCATCACAAGGATCACCAGGACGAAGACCGGCTCGTCGCGCGCAGTGTCGTCTATCTCCGGAAGCTGCTGCGCGAACTGAACCTCCAATAACCCGCCTCCCGCTCGCCACCGCCATGAAAACGCTCAACGTCGCGCTCATCGGGTACAAGTTCATGGGCAAGGCCCACAGCAGTGCCCTGCTCGACTACCCGTTCTTCTTCAAGCACGGCGTCCAGCCGGTGCGCAAGGTCATCGTCGGCCGCCACGAAGCCCCGTTGCGCCAGGCCGCCGCCGACTTCGGCTGGGAGGAGGTCGCGACCGACTGGCGCACCGTGGTGAACCGTCCGGACATCGACGTCGTGGACATTGCCACGCCGCCCAGCACCCACGCCGATATCGCGGTCGCCGCGGCCCAGGCGGGCAAGCATGTGTTCTGCGAGAAGCCCTTCACCGCCACGCTCGCCGAGGCCGAACGCGCCCTCGACGCCGTGACGCGTGCAGGGGTGAAACACATGCTCGGCTTCAACTACCGTCGTGTCCCGGCCATCGGCCTGGCCAGGCGCCTGATCGAGTCGGGACGGCTCGGCCAGATCTACCACTGGCGGGCGGTGTATCTCCAGGACTGGATCATGGACCCGCAATTCCCCGGATCTGGAAGCTGAACCGCGCAATCGCGGGGTCGGGCGCCCATCACGAGCTGAACAGCCATCTCATCGATCTGGCCCTGCATCTGGTGGGCCCCATCACGCGCGTGGTCGGGCTCGAACAGACCTTTGTCCGGCAGCGACCCGCCCCCGCCGAGACCGGCAAGCTGTCCACCATGCTCACTGCCGAGGGCGGCGGCTCAACGCTGGAACCCGTGGACGTGGACGACGCCACCTTGTTCCTGGCCCGCTTTGCGAATGAGGCCGTCGGTTCCTTCGAGTCCACCCGGTTCGCCGCCGGCCGGCGCAATCACAATCGCCTTGAGGTCAACGGCTCGAAGGGCTCGGTGGTGTTCGACCTCGAAGACCTCAACCGGCTCCAGTACTACAATGCCGAGGATCCCAAGGACGTTCCCGGGTTCCGCTCGATCCAGACCACCGAAGGCTGCCATCCCTACATCGACCACTGGTGGCCGCCCGGCCATGCCATCGGCTACCAGAACACTTTCGTGAACCAGTTCGCGGATTTCTTCGAGGCCATCGTGAAGGACACCAAGCCCGAACCGGGCTTCGAGGCTGGCCTGGCCAACCAGCGCGTCCTCGATGCCGTCTCACGTTCCATCACCGCCGGGGGCTGGGTCGACCTCCCCCAACCCTCAGCAGCGCACCCATGAAACCGTTCCTACAATCCTCCGATTCCCGCCCGGGTGAAGTCCTCGACCGGCCTCGAACGTGGTGCCGTAAAGAGCCCGTCGTTGCCTCGCACACGAAGCGAGGATTCACAACGTGGTTTGGGGCCGCGATCGCCGGGGTCTTCCTGGCGGGTTGCGGGGTTCCCCTCGCAAGCCGGGCAGCGAGTCCCGCCGGCAACGATGAGTCGTCGCGGCCGGCCACCACCACACTGTTCGCGCGCACCAACCTGGTGGCGTGGTGCATCGTGCCTTTCGACGCCGGGAAACGCACGCCGGCCGAACGAGCGGCGATGCTCCAGCGGTTGGGGTTCGGATGGCTGGCGTATGACTATCGGGCTGAGCACGTCCCGACCTTCGATGACGAGCTGGTGCAGCTCAAGAAGCACAACGTCCGGCTGCTGGCATGGTGGTTTCCTGGGGAGCTCAACGAGGAAGCACGACACATCCTCGACGTCCTGAAACGCCACGATCAACGCGGGGTCCAGCTCTGGGTCAGCGGGGGCGGTGAGCCCGTTCGTGATGCGGCGGAGGAGAAGGCGCGGATCGAAGGCGAGGTGCGGCGGCTCCGGCCCATCGCGGAGGCGGCGGCCCGACAGGATTGCGTCGTCGCCCTGTACAACCACGGGGGGTGGTTTGGCGAACCGGAGAACCAGATCAAGATCATCCAGCGGTTGAAGGCGGACGGCGTCGACAATGTCGGAATCGTCTACAACCAGCATCATGGCCACGCGCATCTGGACCGGTTCGAGGATCTGCTGCGCCAGATGAAACCACATCTGCTGGCCTTCAATCTCAACGGCATGACCCGCGACGGCGATCAGCAGGGGAAGAAGATCCTGCCGCTGGGTCAGGGCGACCTGGATCTGAAGCTGCTGCGCATCCTGCGGGACAGCGGCTGGCAGGGGCCGATCGGCCTGCTCAACCACACTGACGAGGATGCCGAGACAAGGCTCCGCGACAACCTCGCCGGGCTGGACCGATTGGTGGCACAACTTGACGCTCAGGGGACCAGTGCCCGCTAAAGACGCAAACTGGCGCGAAAGGGACAAGCAGAGTTAGCACCGTACTGGGTCTCCTTGTACCGCCCGACCCGTCACTTCCCCAATCCCTGATGTTGGTGATCGGTGGAGGAACGCCCCGTCTTGGATTCTCCGCCGATTACGAATACTGGCAAAGTGTTCCAAAGGGCCAATGTTTTGGCCATGTGCATGGAAGTGGTGCCCTTTGGTGCCCGATTCGCGGTCCCGCCAAGGGTCGGCTCAGAGCCCGAGACCGGTCTGCTCGCCTCCCTTGCGGTTGGCTTGTGGCGGTGACTGAACGTCCCGGGTGAGCGCCTGCTCCGGGGAGAGCAGAGAGGGTGCTGTGCCCTTCAGGCTCATAACCTGAAGGTCGGTGGTTCAAATCCACCCCCGCAACCAACCGCCGTTGATCATCAAGGACTTATCCCGCTGGCCTTCAGGAGCTTTGCCGGAAGTTGGCATCCCGCTTGCTCCTTGTGACGCACCCTGACGATCTCTGACCATCTCTGGTGCATTGCCAAACAAATGCCAAACATTTTGGCGCCCGGAGACGGCCGCACGAGGGCAGGTTCAGGGCGGCGGCGAGAACGGTCTGAGAAGCCCAGGGGCCGACGGGAGGAGTAGAACGCCGCCACCGGGGGCTTCCGGCGCCGCCTCGCAGGGGGCTCGGCGCGAGGAGCAGGTTTCCAGGGTTGCCTCCCTCCCGGGAGTCTTCACAGCCCCCGTCCGGCAACGAAGCCCAGAAGAGTTCGATCTCATTCTTCCCTATGGAACTCGACCGCGCGCCCCGGACTGTTGAACAGGGTGGCGGGCCTGCCGTTGTGGAGGGACCCGCATCCGGCTCGCCACGGATTTGTGCTTCTACCGGTCTAGCGCCGCAGCCGGAAGAAGGCTGGAGCCTCATTGCTGGGGAGGCGGATGGCATTGGCGCTCACGCCCGGCACCGCTTCCCACGCCGGTGGACGCAAGGCCGGACTGCGCTCCAGCCTGTAGCCGGTCCAGACCGTGGCCCAGCTCAGGATGATTTCCTCACCCTCGCGCCACACCGCCAGTTCCGGCCGTGCCGGCTCCCCCGCCGTGATGGGTTTGTCCGGCTCCGGATGAACAGCCGAGTCGAGCAAAACCACTGGACCCAAAGGCGGCTCGTACTGCCAACTCAACTTCAACCAACCCAGATGCCATCCGTCCGCACCCTGCAGCCGGAAACCAAAGACCCCTTGCTGGCGAAGCAACACAAGATCGTCGGGGTACAGAAACCCTGCCAGGCCCGTTCCGCCGCAGTCGAAGTTGGGCCAGCCACAAGGCGACTTGTCCGTGGTGCGCATCACGATCCCCACGCCCAAGGCTTCCAAGGCAAACGTGGAACAGGCGCCGCCCCAGCACCAGTAGGGCTTGGCGAGAGCCGGCGGGTCCGGCTCGATGATCTGCCCGACCGCCAGCTTCGGGTCGAGCATGGAGATGTTGCCCGGCCCCCAAGTCCGCACGTACATCTGCACATGCGCCTCCGGGTAGTACGCCTCGATCTCGTCATCCTGGTAGTAATATGCACGGCCCTGGCCTTGCAGGGAGATCGCGTGATGTTCAGCCCGGTTCCGCTCGTGGCTGAACTCCGCCACGCCGTCCCCGTCCAGGTCCACCGGTTGCACCCAGTAGTTGGCGGCCACGCACGTCGTGGCAGGGTCCACCAACCAAGATACCAAGATGTACGAAGGCAGCGGCGCACAGGGCCGCTCCGCCGCAACCGAAACCAAAGCCAGCATCAGCCCCGCCGCGATGGATAATTGCTTGTTCATGGTCGTCTCCTTTCCTGTTCACTGTCCCACGGCGGCCTGGGGTACCAGCACATAGCCCCGCGTGCTGCCGTTGCGCGTCCCGTTGCCCACGATCCACCCTTGGTCATTCACATCCTCCGCCGTGCTCAAGACCCAGCAACTGCCCAAAGGGGAACATTCTTCAATGTAGGTCAGGTGAGGGTCACCAAGGTTGATCATGTTTGAATAGAATCTGTTGCCGTTGTCGTTTCTGGAAGTCAGCAGCCACGCCCTGGGGTAGCCCGTTGGAGTGGTCCAACCGGTTCCCACCACCGTGCTTTCAGTCCCGACGGTGGAAACCGCCAGCGCCTCGCTGCGGCCGGGCGGGTTGGTATAGGCGTCGGCGCCCTCCGGGAAGATCGTGCCCAGCACAGTTGGTTCATTCGTCCCGATCCACCAGATCGCGGCGCGCGTCTGGATGTTGGTACCGACCTTACGAATGATCACGGCATCGGTCGCGCCGACCGCGTTCCCCCGCCTCGTCCACCCCGTTGGCTGTGCTCTTGGCGGGAATGAATGTGTCCCGGGACGGAGGTAGGGCCAGCGCGGTCATCAGGCCGCCGTCCTTGCGAAAGGCCCGCCAGTTCACGCCCCGCCCGGTCGGACCAGCAGGTCTGTGTCCCCCTTGATCGAAAGCCACCTGTACTCCCTCATCTGATCGAGAACATCCGTCTCCGCCAGAGGCCCACCCCAAAGCTCACCGCCGCAAGCAAAGCCAAGGCCCCCGACGACGGCTCCGGCACTAGACAGAAGCTTTGAAGGCCGACGAGGCTATTTCCCGGACCGGGCGGCAGCTGTGTCCAGACAGGAACGATGTTTGAGAAGCCGTGTCTAGCGCCACCAGAAACCGCCTCTTCGTACGTGGAGCCTGCGTTTGCTTCCCAAGCCCGGATCTGCACATAGACGAGATCATCAATACCCGTCCCGGGAATCTCTAGGTTTCTCGAGGCAATGTAGCCCGCATACTCCCCCGTCCGGAATGGAGTCAGCGAACCCAATGGAGTCAGGATGTCGGGAGCGAATCCGACGTAGGCTTGTGCCAGGTAGGTTGGGCCGGCCAATCGACTCACACAGTCAGTGTCGAGCACAGGCGCATCTAGGCCGTCGGCACTAACCCTATTACCGAACACGATAAATCCTTGGCTCGAAATCCGCAGCGGCAGGACGCACACCGCGAAAAGCAAGAAATACTTCTTCATACCTGGTTCATTCGCCTCAGAAAGTAGGTTGGTGGCACCTATTGTGTCACGCTGATTTCGGTTATCCACGTGCGCCATAGCCCATCTGGGTCTGGATCGGCGTACATCTGAGCTGTCCAGATGGAGTTGTCGGTGGGATCGCAAGATGTGGCTGAGTAATCGCCCCAGCCGCCACCGCTGTACGCTGCTCGGCCAGCCTGCATCAAGCCGGGGCGCGTCATCCACGTGCCGTTGGCTCTACGCCCTGTAAAAAATGCGCCAATGAACTCGTTTGTCCGTGATCCCGAAAATCCGACCACGAAATCCCCGGGCCTGTTCACGTTTAGAGAAGGGAAGTGGTAAAAGTAAGGGTTGCTGCCGTTGTCGTAGATCCGCTCTTTGCTGGAGTACGTCAGTGCGCTGCTGGACACCTGCAGCTTCAGCACCTGAACCCCCGAACGGTCCACCGTCCCACCGGTGTAGGTGCCATTACTCCCCAGCCCCACATGGTGGCAGGTCCACAAAGTCCCGTCCCGAATTACCGCCATCATCAAGCGGCTCCCCGTCCCGCCCAACCCTACTGTCTGAGGCGCCGGGAACGAGCTCCCTTGAGGAATGTCGTAGTAGTCACGATAGGCGCCACTGGCCGCCTGCCAGGTCCCCACCCACTCGGCGTTGGCTCCGTTCCAGCGGACGCGCCGATAATAGATCAGCCCGCCTTGGATCCCATCGCTAGGGCCTTTGGCCACAAACCATGTATAGCCCCCAACAGGAGAACCTTCGAAGTTGTACGCAGGCTGGATACACCACGCATTCAGATCACCGGACGGCACCGATAGCACCGGAGGCAGATTCGTCCCGTAGTTCGGATCGGTGTAAACGGTGGGTTTAGCGAACGCCTGGATCGAGTAGCCGCGATTCACTAGGTTGTTTCGTTTCTGGACCGAGAGGAAAATACCATTTGTGTCTACCCCAAGCGTGGGAAAGTCAATCGTCTCATCGCCCGCAGCGGGGATATTGATCACGTAGGTGGAACGCCAGTTGCTTGCAAGGCTGGGGCTGCTAGTCAGGCTCACTTTCAGCAGAGCCTGTTTACCTGCGTAGTACATTGCGCTTACGATCCAGCGCGGGCCAGTTGAACTCGCGTTGTCAAACCACACTCGTGGATCGGTTGCTTCGGGGACACCGAAGAATTGGTTTAGCCACTGCTCCTCGGTGCGAACACCCGTCGTACGGTTGAACACCGCGATCTTAGCGCGGGTTGTGACCTCGAGAAACTCGCTCGAGCCGATGCCACCCATAGTATCGGCCACCGTTCTGCCATTGGATTCGAGTCCTGCGAAGCTCTTGTCAGTGTAGAAGGGTGCTTGGCTCATGGTGCCGGAAACCTGATTGGTCCCGGGCCCGGCAAAGTCCGCCTGGAGGGCATGCTTCTCTAAACCCCAGGTGTACAGTTGGATGGAGGAACTCACGTAGACTCCGGTCTGACAACGCTCCAGGAGTGAGTTCCCCAGGTAGTGGGTTTTCGGGTACCCGTCGTAGCGCACTGCCGTCTTGGCCCATCGGAACCGCGCGTCTTGGATGATCGTGCCGTTGTCGTTGTAGTACACCCACAAGCCGGCATACGCATCGTAGTCGGGCACGCTGCCGGGCGATCCGTCAATATCTTCACCGAAGGCATCATCCCGTGAGGAGGTGAACACGGGTGTTTGCAGGGTATTGGCAAAGGCCACGGGTCCATAGACCAGCACGTAGGCGTTGGTGTTGAGCTTGACCGTGCAACCCGGCTGGAAGGTTGCCGTGCCCGGCCCGACGGTGAAGTTGGTTCGGATGTAGTAGGTCTGGCCCATCGCGAAGGTGTAGGAGTTGGTGGAACCGTTCAGTTCGAAGTCCACCCACACACCCTTCGGCTGGTACGGGGCGTACGCCACCGCTACCGGCCGGGCCTCGACGGCCGACTCCACCCGTGCGGTGCGCCACGCACGCGACGCAGCGCGCTCCGCTCGCGCCTGTTTTGGCAGGGTCTCCAGTAGCCGTGCCAACTCGATGAGGCCCACCGACTCCTCCAACAGGGCACCGCCTCCCACGACGGCCCGCCAGTTCTTTCGTACCGACACGGTGGCTCCGTCGGCTTGCATCGCGCCAAGAAGCAAGCCTCCTTCCGCCTCCACTTCACTGGTGGCGAATGCGTGACCCATCAGGATCGAGACCCCCCGAAGCCAATACTCAGATGATCTTCCGTTTCGAGCGCCCCGTCGGTCACGATCTGCACACGGTTGATCTCTGGCTCCGGCGCGTCGATGAATTCGGTGATCACCGCCAAACGCACCGGATCCGCTTCCCAGCCTTCCGGGAGCAGCGGTGTCTCGAGGAGGACCACGCTCTGGCTGAACCGGTTGCGCCGCCACTCGAGCATCACATCGGCACGCAGGCCGTCAAAGGCGTCCCGGGCCACCAAGCGGTTCGGGGGCACCAACTCGAGGGGCGCACGGGCGTTGACCGTGGCCAGCAACACCCGTTCGCCGGTCAACTCGTTGAGCCACTCGAGGGCACGCACCCCGCCGCGCAGCCGGACGCCCTCCGGAGTCTCCAAGTCAAAGACGCTCTCCGCGTTCAAATCGTGCGCGAAGATCGCGCGGACCGGTCCATACCTAGCGATCGCGCCCTCAGGAAAGCTCTCGATGAGGTCCTGGCTTTCCTTCCACTCGCCCGCCGCCTGGTCATACCAATGAAGTCCATTCTCCAGGAGCGTGAACTGGTTAGTCCGGAAACACACCAGCCCCTCCGCATTGGTCATGGCAGTCAGTCGTTGGTACACGGCAAAGTCCTGTCCGCGCTCGGCGATCCGGAAGTGGCTTGGATCCTCGACCGCACCGGAACCCGCATCTGGGGCAGACTCGGTCGCGAGCAGAAGCCAACTCGGCGCGACCGCGAGAACGGATAGAGTCAGTAGGGTGGGTTTCATAACACCTTGGACTGGCGTTGCTCAACGGTTCCGTAGAATCGACGCGGATTGCTGAGCATGGCTTGGAAGTTACCCTCGCCGTCCGATCTGTCAATAGGTGGTTTGGCTAATGATGACCCGCGGGCTTACGACGGGGGGCTGGTCTGCAAGAAGCAATACGCCGACTTGTCTGCGCCCCCGGCACCTCCCTCACGTCTCCGCCCGCGTGACGCTTGATGTGGCCGGTGGTGACGCTGCAGATGGGCGGGCAAGCGCAACTTCGCCCAATTTACGCGTACTGCCCCCCGGTGGCAGTGGTTCCGGCCGAGTTGCCTGGGAGGAGGTTGACCCCAGCGCCAGCGGTCTGGATGACGGCATTGGTCACGATGTCGTACCGCTTCCCCCGTGGCCGAGCCGCTGAACGTGCTCGTGTTGAACATCATCAGCGAACACTCCGACGCCGCGGCGAAGGCCCAGGAAAAGGCCGGGATCCCGCTGACCGTGATCGTCTTGTTGCGGCAATCAAAGACCCCCTGGCCCCAGGCCATCACGTGGGCCAGACCGCCGGCTGCGATGGTGTAGTTGCCAATCACCCGGACGATCCCGCACCGGGACACCGCGATCTGCGGCTGGCTCGACGACAGGGTCCCGAACACCACGCTGTCAAGGTCGATGACCCCATTGAGTTCGCTCGTCACCAGCGCATAAGGCAGGGCGAAAGAATAACTTGAGCAATTATGTGTGAGGACAAATGGCATAGTTCCAGTCCCCATGAAACCGCGCTGGGACAATGCGTACACGTGCCAGCTCCTCATCACTCACTTCAATTCCAGTCTCATACTCATTGGTGTCCAGCGCGGCGCGCACCCGCAGCCCCGCCTTGGTCGTCGTGTGCGCGATCAGATTCACAATCACCTGATAGCTGGTCAGCGGGCGACCGCGCCAGTTCTTGGTAATGAAGCTGAAGAGCCGATGCTCGATCTTGTTCCATTTGCTGGTGCCGGGCGGAAAATGGCAGACCTCCAGCCGTAACCCCAGCGCATCGGCCAACGCCTGCAAGGCCACCTTCCAGAGTCGGTTCCGCGTGCCGTTGCTGCCACCCCCCATCGGCGGTGATCATCAGTTTGGTCGCCTGCGGAAAGCGCTCCGCACCCATCTCCTGCCACCATCGCCGGATGCTGGCCGCGGCAAACTCAGCGGTGTCATGATCGATCCCCACACTCACCCAGCCCTCGTTGCTGGCCAAATCGTACACCCCGTAGGGAATGGCCTTGCCCACGCCCTTCTCCGGAAAGTCATGCACCTTGACCGGGACCGGGGTGCCGGTCGGCTCCCACTCCCGGCCCAGATTCTTGAATTCGCCCACCAATTCCTTCTTTTTGGTGTCAATCGAAACCACCGGCTCCCCCTGGCGCTGCAACGCCAGCACCCGCCGATTGATGTGCTCGAACTGCGCATTCCGATCCGCATGCGAGGACCCCTCGCGCGTCTTGCGGTTGGCCTGCAGGCTGTAGCCGGCGGCTTTGAGCAAGGTCGCCACCGTCCGATCACTCACGGCATGCTGCTGGCCTTGCAGTGCCTCGGCCAAGGCAGCCGTGCTCTTGCAGGTCCAGCGCAACGGCGATTCGGGATGGCCGCGGGTGGCAGGGTCCACCAACGCCTCCAAGGCGGCCAGGAGGTGGGGATCGGTTTCGGTCAGCGGCTTGCGCCCGCCTCCCGGCGCCCGGATCCGCAGCGTGACCGTCGCCCGGGGCTGCTCTCGTCGTCGGGCCACATCGCGCGCCCCCGCCATGATCGTATTGCGGGCCAGGCCCGTCGCCACCGCCACCGCACTGACCCCGCCCCATCCCAAGGCCGAGGCCTCGGCCGCCGCCCACTGTCGGCGCATGCGTTCGTCCATCAGTTCAGCGAGCGACTGATACTTGAGCCGGATACGATGGATAGTCTGGGGATCTTGCGTGGGCGCAGCATCCCCAACGTAGCTGTGTAAGGCAAGCCGAATTGCTCAAGTTATTCTTTCGCGAGTCCTAACCTGAGGCGTTTCCTTCTAGCCTCAGATGCTTGAGGGTCAGGAACATCCCCGGCCCCACCAAGACCGTTGGGTTGAGGCTGGTCCCCCGCACGACGACGGCGGATGGGTTGCCCGAGTTGCCTTGGATGGTGATCTTGCCAGATCCCACCAGGATGCGACCTACAAGCGGTTGCTCATACGTCCCGTCGGCGACCTGCACGGTGACGTTGTAGATGACGGTGTCGAGAGCCGCGGCCGCATCCAGGGCCTTCTGGATCGTGAGGAAGGGGGCGCCGGCGGAGAGGGCCATCGTTGCTGTCGCTGCCGGTGGTGGCGACGTAGTAGGTGCGGTTGGCGGTCAGGGCATCGCGACCGCCAGACCCTGATCCCGGAGGTCCTTCAGGTCCCTGCGGTCCCGCGGGTCCTTCTGGGCCTGTTGCGCCTGGGGGACCTTTGAGGCCCTGTTACGGTCGTCCAAGAGTACCCGCCGGCATGGTGCTTCAGGTGCCCGGTGGTGACGTTGAGGATCAGGTAACCCACCGGGATCGTACCGCTCGACGGATCAGTTGTGACGGCCGCGGGCCGGATCTGCAACCAAGTCCCGGGCGTCCCGGCCCCGGTACATCGCCACTCCCCGCCGAGGGCATCGCGCCAGAACTCGTTCAGGACCCGGGCGCCAGAGGTCGGCGGGCCGATGAGCGTGGTCGGGCTCCCGTTCTGGTAGGTGGCCGGCGCCCGTAGTCCGGGGCCCGTCTCGCCGGCCATCACTTACGCGCACCTAAACCGAGTTCGGAATCGGCCTTGCTGATCCCGCGCTTGTGTGCGATCAGTCCGCTACTGCCACCACAGTCCGCTGACTCGCTTCGCTTCAGCCAACGACCCGCGCGCAGGGACCCGGTCCGGGACCGGGCGGATGACCAACAATCAAGCGCTGACGTATGAAGGCGAACCAGTTCGTGTTCGGTTGCTTGCTGATCGCGGGGTGGGTGCCGACCCAGGCTGCGCAATTCGACGATTTCGCATACGAGTCCAGTGGCACAGCCGTCACCATCACCGGCTACACCGGCCCCGGGGGGGCGGTGACGATCCCGGACAACATCCAGGGCCTGCCTGTAACCAGCATCGGGGCTCAGGCGTTCTACGGCTGCACCGGCCTGACCAACGTGGTGATCCCGGACAGCGTCACCAGCATCGGGGAGGGTGCGTTTTCGGGCTGCGCCGGCCTGAGAGCCTTCGAGGTGGACGAGCTAAACCCGGCCTTCAGCAGCCTGGAGGGTGTGCTGTTCAATGAGAGTCAGACCGTGCTGATGGCATGCCCGGAGGGCAAGATCGGCAGCTACACGATCCCCGCCAGCGTCACCAGCATCGGGGGAATGCGTTCTTTGGCTGCACCGGCCTGACCAGCATCACGATCCCCGACAGCGTCACCAGCATCGGGGGAGGGGCGTTCCAATTCTGCACCGGCCTGACCAACGTAGTGATCGGCAACCGCGTAAGACACCTATCGGGTTTCGACCGTTGCACCGGATTGACCAGTATCACGATCCCCAACAGCGTGGCCAGAATCGAGAGATATGCTTTCTCGAGCTGCACCGGCATGACGAACATAGTAATCCCCGACAGTGTGAGCAGCATAGGGGAGGGGGCGTTCTCTCGCTGCACGGGCCTGACCAGCCTGACGATGGGCAAGGGCGTCACAAGCATCGAGTGGTCGGCGTTCTCGGGCTGCACCGGCCTGACCAGCGTCTATTTCGAGGGCAATGCCCCGGCGGACGATGGGGCGTGCCTTGAAACACCTGCGACCATCTACTACCTGCCGGGCACGACCGGCTGGGAGCCGACCTACAGCGACCGTCCGACGGCGGTATGGGTGCGGATAGAACCGGTGATCCTCGACTTCGGCCCGAGCTTCGGCGTCCAGCCCAAGGGCTTTGGCTTCCGGATCTCCTGGTCGACCAACGCCAACGTCGTGGTGGAAGCCTGCACCAACCTGGCTCGACCCGCCTGGTCCCCCCGTGAGCACCAACACCCTGACCGATGGCTGGGTCGACTTCACCGACCCCGACTGGGCGCAGTACGCGGCCCGGTTCTACCGCGTGCGGGGGAGTGAGCGTGCGGGGCGTTCAGGCAGCCGGCACCTCCCACACATACCCGCCCGCGTGCCGCTTCATGTGCCCGGTGGTGACGTTCAGGATCAGGTAACCCGTGGGGATCGTGCCGCTCGCGGGGTCAGCCGTCACCGCCGCTGGCCGGATCTG
>JAOSKK010000003.1:0-25506 GCA_027493615.1 Verrucomicrobiota bacterium | reverse complement strand
CTCGACCGTGATCTCGGCCGAGTCGTTGCTTCCCGCGTTCAGCGGGACTTCCGCCAGGCCGTTTCATCGTCCACGATGATGGCGTGCAAGGTCTGGACCGGCCCGACGAGAGCATCCGCAAGCTGGCGAAGTAGTTGTAACCGACGGTCTGCCGCTTCTTGCCGACTTTCTTGCGGACCGGGACCGACCGGACACCCCAGGGCTCACTGGTCCAGGTCAGGCCCAGCGCGCGCGGCCGGCCAGGTACGGGACGGGCCGGCCGTGCTCATCGGTGGCCAGGGTGGAGGGTCCTGCCAGGGCCTTGGGCGGCGAGGGTGGGAGGATGTCGCTGGCGCTGTTGAACATGGTCAGTCGGCCCCGGGCGTGTCTGAACGCGATGACGAACCGCCGGGCATAGGTCGGTCATCGAGTCAGGAGATCAGGACCCCGTGCCCCGCGCAGGCAATGGCAGAACCGCTGGTTCCCGAGGGCGACCCCGACGTAGTTCCACCACCCGGCCCGACCCGGAACAGGACCACGTCCCCGGGCGCGATGTCTTCGGCCGGAACGGCGGTCCCACTCGGGGCGGGCCTTGAACCAGGCCAAGACGGGCGAGGTGTCGGCATGATCCCCGAAGTCCACGAAGTAAGGCGGGAACTCGAGGCCCGTGGCCAGACCGGCTTCCTCGAGGAGTGCGGCGGCCAGTTGGACGCAGTCCACCCCGGCCCCACAGATCCGCGCGTGCTCGCGGAACGGGGTGCCCTTCCAGCGGAGGGCCGCCGCCAGGAGGTCGAGTTTGCCTGGAGCGCGACCGTCACTTCTTGCCTCCGTTGACCTGGGAGACCTCGAGGGCCTTGATGGCGAGGTTGCGTAGGGCGAACCGGTGCCCCCCGTAACGCACGGTGTTGCCGAACTTCCCCTCACACGTTCCCCAGCGGCCGTCACAGCCGGGCAGGAGCGTCACCCGGCATCGACGCCGCTGAACCGGAGCGGGGCGTTGAGCGTGAGGGTCAGGGCGCCGGCGCTCTCGGCCTCGTGCTTCAGGATCAGCCGAACCTCGCGGCTGATTCCGGACCCGACCTCGAGCCAGCCCTCTGCAACCAGTTGGCGATGACGCCCGAAAGGGCTGGCCCCGCAACCGTCACGTCCCGCCCGGCCAGCCCCGTGACCGTGGCCACCTTCTCCCACTCCGCCCGATCCAGGCCGCAGGTCCCCGGCTCAAAGACCCGATACTGGCAGCGGGTGGAGAAGTAGAACGCCGGCACCCGGGTCTGGTCACCGCCCCAGAGCGTGACGCACCGGGCGCGCAGCTTCCGGCCCTCGGCCTGAACCGACGTGACCACGCCGCTGAATAGGACCACCTGGGCCGTCGGGTTCGAGTAGTCGGCGGTGGCGATCTCGACGTTCAACGGCTGGCAGCCGTGCGGCGGGAAGGCGAGGCCGAAGGGCGAGTCCTCGAGGCGTTCGACCTCGATCTCGACCCCCTGCCGGACCCCGGTGGTGTCATAGCCGATGGTCCCGTGGTTGATCCGGCGGGCCAGGTAGGTCTGTTCGTTCACGTCCTCGAGGTCCCAGGCAAAGCTCGTCCAGAACCATTCCACCCGTTCGGCGCCCTCCCCGAACCAGAGGTGGTAGAGGAACACCGGCCGAGTGCCGGCTTCGATCT
Source organism: Verrucomicrobiota bacterium (assembly GCA_027493615.1). Lineage (GTDB taxonomy): Bacteria > Verrucomicrobiota > Verrucomicrobiia > Limisphaerales > J093 > DSVZ01. The sequence goes on along the minus strand of JAOSKK010000003.1, from coordinate 23,861 downwards.
CGGCATATTCGGCCGGCAACTCGGTGACTTTGAGCAGGCGGACCTGGCGGCCCTCGGCGGTGAACTCACCCCGCTCGGTGTCCTCGGCCAGGCGGACGTAAGCCAGGGTCCACGCCTGCCATGTGGCGTCTACGCTGACGGATTCCTCGAACGTGACCCGTTCGGTGCCGTCGCCGTTTTCGATGACGCCGGTGATCATCGCCCCCTTGCCGGCCTGGCCCGCCCGAGTGAACCAGACGAAGGAGGCAGGGTGGTCCGCCCAAGTCACAGCCAGGCCAGCAGCCGCGACGTCACACGCTGTCGCCGAGACGCCGGCCACGATACGGAAGGGAGACACCGGCGTCGGGAGCCAGAACCCGATCAACCGGCCGCCGAGGGCCTTCGTGAAAGCATCCAGCTCATCGATTGCCGCCGTGATCATCAAGCCAGACGCGCAGGTCCCAGCCGTGGACCGCGTGTTCCTGCTCGGCGTAGAAGGCCTCGGCTCCGAACCCGAGCGCCACTTCGCGCAGGTCATACCCGGTCCCGCCCCCCCGGCCAGGCCGGCCAAGCCCACGGCAAGTCCAAACCGGGGGCGGTCGCGGTAGGTCATCACATCATCGAGTAGCTGTCGTACAATACTCCCGCAAGAAAAGGGGGGACACAGGAAAACCCGACACGAAGGCCCCCCACCCCCCCCCGAGGGGGGGGGGGGGTGGTGGCTTTTTTGCAAGAAATCAGGGAGGCAAAGGACCGCCCCCCAGGCGGACACGCCACCCCGAGAGCACAGAGGCCAGCCGCCCAGGGAGGGAGGGAGGGTGCTCAAGGGGCTGGGGCGGCTGCCGCACAACCCCCCCCCGGCAATTGCCCCGAGATGGTGGAGGCGATGTAACGCAACCCCGCGAGGCCCAAGATGCCCGCCGCGTTCCAAGTCGCCCCGATCTTGTAGATGTAGGGGTTGTTGGTTCCTTGAGCGATCGAGAGTGATTTGGTGGCGTCGGTGTAGGTCGCCGTGCCCGGGCGTGTTCCGTACCCGCCCCAGTAAAGGCAGTTGGTTGCCCCCACCGGATTGGCTCCCTGGCTCAACCCAAAGCCCCAGAGACGGTCCTGAGCGACGAAGTTCGCATTGCACGGGATGGCGAAGCGGACCGCGACCCGGAGGTTGCGGAAGCCCAACGCGATGATGCTCCCGGCGGTGACATCGACGGTGGTTTCACTCAGCGTCGTCCCGCGGGTGTAGGTCAGCCGGTTGGCAAATGGGACGGTGTTTACGACCCCGAGCGTGTGGGCAGTGGCCTCATTGTAGGCTGCGTTCGTGAACCCACCGACCAGGAACAGGTCCCCCACGTTCAGGCCGTGGTCTTCGGCGAAGTAGAGCGTGCGGGTGGTGCCGCTGCTGCTGCGCTGGGTGGGCGTGAGGACCCTGCGGCCGGGGAGGGTCAGGGCCGCGCGAAGGCTGTATTGCTGGAGGGTGAGGATGCCCACGTTGGCCTGTCCCGTCACGGTTCCGGTGCTCTTGGAGATCGGCATATCAAGTCATCACGGTGGGGACCCAGAGGGGCATCCCGCCCACGGTCCAGTCGGGGTTCAGGTCATTCTTCTCCCCGTCCCACGAGCCTTCGATCTCGTCATCGGGTAGGTTGCGCCAGGTCTCGTAACCGCCCGCGGAACCGAAGCTGACGGCCAGGCACTGCTCCATCACGGTGGGGAAGCCGGGCGGGAACTCGATCAGGAAGGTCTCGTTGGCGACGGTGTAGCCGGTGCCCACGTAGGAGAAGTTGGCCAGCGTCCAGCGGACGGCCGCGCCGCGCACGGCCCAGAACGTGTAGGTCCAGGGATCGAGGCAGGTGTAAGCCTGTTCGACCAGGAAGGCCGAATCGGGGTTGAAGGGAGCGGGGAACTGTTGGTCGGGCACGTTGCCCCAGGACTCGCAACCACCCCACGGATCGAGGAAGCAGATGTCCACCCAGGCGGGCGGATCGGGCCGGACCGCCAGTTCGGCGAGGGTAACGGTCACGCCCGCGTGCCAGTCGGTGCGGTGGCTCAAGTCCGAGAACGTGAGCCGGCCGAATACCAGCGGCCAGGCCCAGGTGCCCGCGGGCCATGTTCCGACCAGCGCCGCCTTCAGCGTGAACGTGACGCCGTTGACTGATTCGACCTGGGCCAGCTCGAAGGCCTCGACCGCTTCCGCCTCGGGGGACCGCAGCAGGAGGTAATCCTCGGCCTCGAACCACGGCCAGGCATCATCGCATCGAGAACCAGCTCGGTGCCGGCGGCCGACACCACGCGCCGGCCTCGGCCCCAGTACGGCGCACAGGCCAGCCCCGACTTGGCCGCGGCCCGGAGCCGGGCCAGGAGCGGCGTCTGCTCGGTGACATCGAAGGATATCAGCTTCCAGGACAGGGATTCGCGCGGCTTCGGCCGAAGGCCTCGACGCTCCTCCGCCCCGGTAAGGACCTGCTGCACATCGGTCTGCCACAGCCGCGACCACTGAACCGGCCGTGACCAGTCTGGCAGGTGCGGCAGCAGGACGTGGCCGTTGACTTCGGTGACCGCCATCAGGTGGGAATGCCGACCTGCATGCGACGTTTGCGGATGATCTCGACCAGCCGGGCTTCGCCCTCGGCCGATTCGAGGAACTGCCGGGCCTGATTGCGCGAGTCGACCAGGACCAAGCTCAGGTTCAGCTTGGACGGGTCGACCGGCGAGGACGCAGGCGCAGCGTCCCGAGAACCGCCTGTTACGGCGTCGAGAAGGGCGGTCTCGGCGGTTATCTGCCGCAGCTGGCCTTCCACAGCCTGCAAGGCGGGTTGACCGTAGTCTCGCAGGCCAGCGACGTTCACGCTTCCGACGGCCGCGGACGCCCGGGCCAGAGCGACGTTGACCACGTCCTGCCCCTGGCGGATGCGTTCGAAGAACTCGGTGCCGTACTGGCTGACCCGTTCGGCCGGGATGACGTACTCGCCGGGGGAGAGTCGGGCCAGGACCCGGTCCTCCTTCGGCCCGCCAGGACCTCGCACCACGCCGCCCTGGGCGAACGCGCCCGACATAGCGGCGATGGCGGCGAACAAGGCCGCCGTGCCCACCAGGGCGGCGACGCCGTAGCTCGAAATGGAGGACATCAGGGCGCCGGGGGCCTTGGCCGCAGCGTCGGCGGCCCCCTCCTGCTGCGAGAACAGGATGTTCTTCACCGCCATCATGGCCCGGCCGACAAGCCACTCGGCGAACATCCTCGAGATGGCGTTGACCACCGCGGTGCCCATGGTCTGGGCGACGTTTCGCAGGGCGTCCGCCCAGTCCATCGTGCCCCGGATCAGCCCGGACATGCTCTCGGCGATCCCGTCGATGGCCGAACCGACAACGGACGTGAAGCTGCGGGCGATCTGCTGGGCCAGGGTTCCCGATCCGCCGCGCCATGTCATCAGCCGCTACCATCAACTGGTCCCGAATCGAGGCTGGATCACCCTGACTGCGCTGCTTGGCGATGTCGGTCCCGAGACCGGCCTGATCCCGCTCGGCCTGCCGGATCTGCTGGATGAGTAACTGACGGGTCTGCTCATCCTGCTCGAGTTCGAGCCGTTCCTTGAGCCGGCGGATGTGTTCCTCGACCAGGGCCAGTTCCTCCCGTTTCCAGGCGAGCGTCTGCCGGTAACGCTCCGTGTCTGACGTGAACCGGTCGGTCTCGAGCCGGGCAATGGACGTGGTCAGCTCGAGGCGCCTGTCGGCGAGGGTCTGGGCCTGGGCTTCGAGTTCGAGCTTGGTCCGCTGCCGCAGCACCACCGTCGAGTCAAACTCGCCAGGCTCGAAGGCCCCGGCCTCGAGCGCAGCGGCGGGCGGCTTGGCGTTGTCCATCTCCCACTCGAACCGGATCATGGCCGTGCCCGTGGCATCGAGGGCGTCAGCCCACTTGCGCATCGCCCGGTGGTGAACCTCGGCGGCGTAGTCCGCGGTCTCGCCCACGGTCCCGACTACCCGGGCCACCCCGCCGGCGATGTCGGCCGTGGCCTTGGCCGCCGAGACGGTCAGATCCTTCAGGGCGGTCTTGGCGAGCCTGGCGGCCACGCCGAACTGCCGGGCGAACACCGCGGCCATGATGTTCCCGAGGGCCTCGAACTGCCGGAGCATCTCCCCGACACTCGAGACCACGATCCCGGCCAGGTCCTGCAGCGCCCCGGCGAACCGGCCCAGGGCGAACAGGGGCACCGAGAGGTAATCGGTCAGGATGTCCAACGCGGTGGTCAGGACCTTCACGGCCTCGGCCGCGCCGACCAGGAACCAGGCCACTTCTTTCAACACCGCGGACAGCGCCCGGCCGACTACACCAAGGGCCTCGCTCGACTTGGCCAGGGCCACTATGCGGTCGGTCAACGCCACCAGCGCCGGTAGCAGCTCGGCGGCGATCTGCTGGAACATACCCCTGGCCGCATACTGCAACCGTTGGAGGTTGTCATTGAAGTCCCCGGCCGCCTGCGCCGCCTGGGGGGTGACCTCGACGCCGAAGACCCGGGCTTCCTCCTGCAACCCGCGGATGGCCTCGGCCCCCTGGTTCAGGAACGGGATCAGCTCGGAGCCCGACCGCCCGAGCAACTGCAACGCCAGCGCCGTCTTCTGGGCGCCGTTGGGCATCTCGGCGAACCGGTTGGCGATGTCCAACATGACATCGCTCGTGGACCGGAGCGACCCATCCTCATTCCGGAACCGACACCCCCGAGCTGGTTGTACGCCGCGCTGTACTCCTTCGCCCCTTCGGCCGCTTCATAGATGCTTCGGTTGAGGAACTTCAGCCCCACCTGCAACTGCTCGACGTTGGATTTCGAAATGGTAGCCGCGTAGCCGAGGGTCGAGAGGTCCTTGACCCCAACGCCCGCCTTCTGCGCCGCGGCACCCGCCGCGTCCAGCGCAGTGATGGCCTCTTGTAGGCCCCGGGTCAGTTCCCGGACCGAGAACGCAGCCCCGACCACGGCGCCGAGGCCTCCGACCCACGACTTCACGCTCGATAGGACCCCGCCCAGCGCCTTCTGGACCGCCGAGGCGCCCTTGGTCGTCAGCTCGATCTCGATGCGCGGTTTTGCCATGTCAGCGGCGCCCGGCTTTGATTGCCCGATTGACGGCTTCGAGCCGTTCCCGGGCGATGCGGGCGAAGTGGAACAGTTGCCGGACGGTCATGCCCTCGGTGTCGGCCAGCGAGTACCCCTGGGTGACCAGAAAGTCGATCAGGCGTCCCCAGGAGGCCTGGTCTGGACGCCGAGCGCCGTGCTGAGCGCCTGACCGACGCCACGGGCTTTTCCCACCAGGTCCTCATGGAGGTTCACCTCGACGGCCGCCGCGAGGAGTTCGAGCACTTCCACAGGCCGAAGATCATCGAAGAACTCACGCCCCCGGCCGGTGGCGCGTTCGAGCAACTCCGTCGCCAGATCCCCGCTGGTGGCGATGACGGCGCCGAGCTTCTCAGGCGTCACCACCAGCCGGCCGTCGGGCTCAATGAACCGGCCCATGAGCCCGGTAATCTTCTCGGTGAAGGCAACCGCATCTTTCCACCGCATTTCGCGGACGGTGACGTTTTCGCCGCGAGTGGACACCTCGCGAACAGGGTGCAGAATGGCAAAATCGCTCATGGTTGGTAGAAGACCGGAGAGGGAGCACAGTTCCCCTCTCCGGCTGGCAGCGTGAAGGGATGGCTGCTAGGCTGCCGAACGGCGTTTGATCGTCGGCTTGCTGGTGGCGGTCGCGCGGACCTTCCAGGTGCCGAACTCCCCCGACTGGGTCGGGAACTCGGTGGCCCGAAGCACGCCGTTAAAAGTCGTGGTCCGGAGAGGAATACGAGAAAACTGGTTTGTCTCGAGGATCATGACATCCCCGCGCAGGGTCGGGACCGAGTTGCCCCCGGTGAACACTTCCGAAGTCCACCGCGTCATTCCCGAAGGTCAGGCTGATATCATCCCCGACGGACACCGTGCTGCCGTAGAACCGAATCAGGCCAGCATCCAGGTCCACGTCATAATCGGTGCCCTCGACCAGCGGGGTCACTCCCTCGGTGGCGACAACGGTTTTGAGCCCGACTTTCCCAATCGGATACCAGCGATTGAGCACGATGTCTTCAATCGTCGCCGTACCGGCCGGGGCCGTCGCCGCAGCCTGCTCGACGTTCGTGCCCTGCGTGGACGCATCCTTGATCTTCAGCAGCTCGGCATCGAGTTCATCCAGGGTGAAGTCCCAGGCATAGGAGAGGACATCGGTCTGCTCATCGTTGGTCCGGCGGGAAGCCCGCCTCGGCCACGACGCGGGTGACGGCGGTCCGCTCGTGCGCTTCGCTGTACTCCTTGACGTTGCCCAGGTCCACGTAGGCCGACTGGCCGTTGGGCTTGAACAGGACGCGGGCAGTGAGTTTCTCGTGGGCCTCGATGTGGCCGAGGGTGATGGCACTGGGCATAGGGTTCGGTGGGTTTCGGTGTTACGGATTCGGATTGGATTCAGAGGGGAGCGAAGGTTCAGGGGCGGCAACAGACGGCTTCGGGTCCGCCAGCTCGCCGACTCGGCGGTCCAGGATGAAGGCGGCCGACGGCTCGCGCAGGTTCACCACGCGGCCGGCCCGGAAGGTCTGGCCGTTGATGATGTGGTCGCGCAGCAGGCGCACGCGAATGGTGGGCGGAATCATGTCAGCGTCGAACTCGATCTGGCTGAGAGTGGGAATACTCCGGGAGGATGCACGGGCGGGTTCCCAGCTCCGCGCGGAGATCCTGGAGGGCCTTGACTACTTGGGCCTGTTGGTTGACCAACTGGCGCACGAGCCAGGCCGAGAACCCGATGGCCACAATCGCCGTCGCCAGCGAGAGCCACACCACGTCCTTCTCGCGGGCGATGTCCACGGCCTTGACCGCTTCGTTCACCTCCGGGGTGACGGCCAAGGCCACCAGGCTAGCACCGTGCAACACCCACAGCCACATGGCTACCTTTGTCAGTCTGTTCACACTAGAGAGCTTGACCTGCATTGGTGGGGGTAATGGTCAGGAGCGTCGACGCGCAGACCATCAGGCGGTTGACTCCGTTAACCCGACCCATGTTGATGAACGGGGGTCTTCGAGCGTGATTCGGTCCGGCCCCACGACGGCCCCGGATAACGCTTCCATGACATACTGCGTGGCGTCTTCGTGCTTGAGTCCAGCTCCTTGCTCGGACCGGCTGACCGCCACGCTTTCCTCGACGAACACAAAGATGAGCAGGCGCTCAACGAGGGCGCCAGTGCGCGAAACGTCGACAACGTCACCGCCCTCGACCCGCCACACGATCAGGCACACGCCCGCCTTACGCAGGAGAGTCTGCCGCGCAGGGTTCGCTTCCCCGGTGCCGTCATCGAGCACGACAGCGGCATCCGTCAGCCCCGGGTGAGCTTCCAGGAGGCTCTTTACGTGAGCCTGGACCTCGCTGATCTTCATGCCAGTCCGGCCTTCCGCGCCTGAGCTGCCAGGGCCCCTTCAATCCAGCGGCGCATCCGCCCTCGCGTCGGGTCATCGGCTTTGCGAACGGTAATGTCCGCCAACCGACTGCCGGCCCAACGCGCATCATTCTCCATCGTGATCGACGGCTCGGGCCGGTCGGTGTGGTCGATCAGCCGGCCGTACCGCAGATGGGCCGTCAGCCAGTTTTGCACCCGCCGACCTAGGGCCTTTTGTGAAGCCGCCCAGCCGCCCTTCGCCAGGCCCACCCTGGCCTTCATCCGCTTCACATAGGCAACGTGCTCAGCCATGTCGGGCGTTGCGCGGCCCTTGTCTTTCTCGACCGCACCTTCTGCGCTGCGCGCCTCCTGATGCAACCCGGGCGAGAACGGCAGGATGCGCAGCGGACTGAACCGGCTGAACGCCGTCTGCAGCGCCTCGACATTCCTGGAACGAATCAGGTCGGCCATGCCGTCGGAAGCCCACTGCCGAGGGTCCAGCGGCCGGACCGCCCGGCGGATGTCCCGGCTGACTCGAGCTTCGCCGGCCTTCCGCGCGCCGAATGACTTCCCGGCAACCGTCCCGGCCTGAGGCGGCGTGTCCCGGACCAGCTCGTCGGCCAACAGACCCGCCTGAAGCCGGAGGCCTTCGGCGAGCGTGAGCTTCTTGAGGGCGATGAACTGATTCATCGCCGCCTCGAAGGTGGACGTGTCCACCCGCACGCCGTCGGGCAACCCGCTCATTCTCCCTCCCGTTCGCAGGTGAACCGGGCCAGAATGTCGATTCCGCCCCGCTCGATCCGCACCACCCGATAGAAACCCCCCATGGCATCATCGCGAAACACCGAACCGATCTCCACAGTCACGCCCGCCAGAGCCGAGCGAAGGATAGCCAGACGGACCGCCGTGCGCGTGTCTGCATCGACCTGGCGGGGGCCAGAGTCCGCCAGGGACCCGGGTAACGGACTCTGATACTGCTCGATGAGGCCAAGGAACGAAACCGCATCGGGCAGCAGTGTGAGTGACACCCCCGCTGAGCCAGCAAAGCCTGAACGCCGGCGGCCCGTGCTTGTTGAACGGCGGTCACTTCTACACCTGCACCCCTGCCTGATTGAGCAGCCAGGCGACATCGGTGTTGCTTCGAGCCAGGGCGCGAAGGCGATGAAGCCGACCAGCTTCAGTCTGAACTTTGGCCGTAGACATGACCATGGTCGCCGTCATCGGGGGCGCCTTTGGAAAGGGGTCCACGAGCGGCTTGCGAGGCGGCGCTTCCGCGACGGGGTCAGGCTGGACTACCTCCTCCGCCGGGACCGGAGTTCCTTTCTTCTGGAACCTCATGTCACCGATTGAGTGAAACGACCGCCGGGGCCTTACGAACCGCGGTGACCGTAATGTTCGTGACGGAAACGGTGGCTGCATTCGCGATCGAGAGCAGCTTCAGGTAGGCCGCCCCCGGGACGCTGATGTTCGTCCAGACGGTCTGCGCCGTTGCGTTCGTGCTGGTCGGAATCGTAACGGTAACCGACCCCACCGTTTCGACTTCGGCTTCGGACAGTCCCTTCGCGAAGGTGTAAACCACGTTCGCCTGGACGTTGGTCGCCGTCGGCTTCTGAGTGATGAGCAGGCCGATGTTGTCGAACCGCGCCACCGATAGACCACCGCCGGCTGAGCCCGAGGTAATGGTCGTTCCGGCGGCGACGTAATTGGTGCCGCCGGCGACGACGGCGACGCGATCAAACGACCCTTGGCCCAAGGCGGTCGCAGCGGAGGCCAAGACGGCAGACAGGATCAGGAGTTTGTGTTTCATGGGATTCTTGAGCTGAAGGTTGGCGGGGCAGCGCCGCGGCACGACGACGCCACCCCGCCTTGGCTGTGCACTAGGCGTTGGTCCTGATGCAGACACCGCCTACCCGGTTCGGCGTCTGGTACACCAGTTCCCAGTTGCTGGTGGTTTGAAGCTCAGTGTTGGACGGGCTCTCCTCCTCCGACGTGCCCTTCCACCGTAGCCCGTTCAAGTGGAGAACAAACCGGGTCCGGTCATAGATCACCTCATTGTTCTTCGCCTTGTCGCGCTCGAATTGCAGCGCGGCGACATCGATGACATCCCCGGCAATCTGCGGCTTTTCGCCGTAGGCCAGAACCCCGGGGGCGAGCAAGTAGGTGTCATACACGTAGCCGCTGGTTCCGCCGGCCCGGACAAGCGATTCACTCACGAAGATTGGGATGCCCCGATAGGTTCGGATCGTGAACTCGCCCAGGGACGCTTCCTTGAAGGCAATCACATCGGCCTTTTCGAGGCTGGCGACGATGTTGGGGTGCATCAGGAGCGCCCCGGAAGGAGGTTGTCCATCATTTCGCCCATGAGCGACTTGGCATTGATGAACGTGTCGACGTTCATTACATGGTCGGGCGCCGCTCCGTCTCCCGCTTCGGTGAACCTGTCCACCTTCAGCGCGTGCAGACAGCCGTCGGTGTTGTTCGGCCCCCCGGCCCCAGAACCGAAGGCCGCGCGGAGCATTGCCAGCAGGGTCGTCTGCCGCTGCTTGAGTCGGCGCGTAGCCATCTGGGCAACCATTTCACCCACAGGCTCACCGCCTGACACCGCCGCGGCCAGGGCCGTCGAGGAATTCTTGGTGACCCGGTTACACGCCACGGCCTTCATGATTCCGGCGGTGATTACGTTGTCCACCGCAGGGGCCGTGTCTTCCTTCTGGACCTCATCACTTTGGTCGGTGATGTCCTTCCAGAAGGGAATGACGGCGGTTTCACCGGGGCCGCTAGCCAGTTGGGTGGCCTTGGGGTTTGGCGAGACTACCGGACTGTTGAACAGGCTCGGGCGGGTGGCCAGCTTCTCGCGCATCGCGTCGAGCCAGACCTCAGGCACCCAGAGATTGCCGATGGTGGTGGGCATAGACTATGTCGTGTGTGGTGGTGGTTTCTGACTACTGACGGTTGAGTTCTTCGAGCGATGAAACGCCCTTGGCCATCAAGACGCGCTCGGTGGGGGTGAGAGTCTTGGGGTCCTTACCGACAAATGCCGGGGCCGGCACCTTGCCCAGCCCCAGCCGCTTCACTTCGGCTGCGACCCGGGTATTGAAGTCGGTGAGCTGAGCTTCGGCCGCGGTCTTCGCGTTGACGGCCGCGTTCCGCTCCGCCTTCACCGTCTCAAGCTGAGCCGCAAGGTGATCCCGCTCATCCGTGAGCTTAGTCACATCCGCCCGCGCATTGTCCCGCTCCTGCGTCGCCGCGCTCAGGCGGTCCGCCGTTTCCTGAAGCAGGGCGCTTGAGGCTTCATGCTCGGTCTTGAGCGTTGCCAGCTCGGCTTTAACCGACGCCAGGGACGTCTCGGTGGTGTCGAGGCGGGCCAGCAGGTCTGATTGATCAGGCAGATTCATGATCGTAAACGATGACATTTCGCACTTCACCAAAGGGGGGAACGCTACGATGCCGCGAATGGCCTGGCTGCGGTCACCGGAACTGATTCACGGAAAAGGCATGCTTCCGGACGCTACGATCTGGCGAACAGGTGCTTGGCCACCGCCAGCGCATAGTCCAGCCCTCCAATCGCATCAATCAGGCCCGCCTGCTTGGCCTGCTGACCATCGAAAACCTGGCCCCGCATTGACTCCGCGCCGATGCCCGGCCGCGCCCGCAGCACATCCGCCCGGAACGTCTCGAAGGCCCGCTGGGCCGAGCGCTGGAATTCCTCCGCGTGTTCGCGGGGGATTTCGGTGCCGGGAATTCCCGCCGCTTTAAAGGTGCCCTCGGCGTTGCGGAACACCTTCACTTCGATGCCGGCGCTGATGAGCATCCGGTGGAAGTCCACCAGGGACACGTAGGCCCCGATGCTACCAATCATCGCACTACGGGCCGCCACCACCGCGTCGGCCTGGGAGCCGATCCAGTAGGCTAGGCTGCACATCATCCCCCCGGTCCAGGCCACCACCGGCTTACTCGCCCCGAACACCGCGTCCGCGATCTCCGCACCCCCGACCGAGAACCCGCCCGGCGAGTTCACGTTCAGGACGATGCCCGCCACCTTGGGGTTCGCTTCCAGGGAGCTGAAGGCCTCGGCCACGGCCGCACTGTCCTCGACGCCGTCAAAGATGATGTCCCCCAGGTCGGGCCGGTACGCCAGCGCCCCGGTGATTTCCAGGACTCCAATGCCGTCCCTGATGTCGGTCCGCGGGGCGAACATCTCACGGGCCTTGCGCCACCGTTCGGGTTCCCCGCCTGTGGGCCGATCTGAAGTTGGGACAGAATCGCCGCGGCCGCCCGCGGCTCAAGTAGCATCGTCTGCGCGGCCAGCATCGCCGGCATTTTCACTTCGTTCATCGCGGTTTTCCTGGGGTTTGGTCGTCGACTTTATGCCGAACATCTGGATGACGGTGTCGACCGAAAGGTTGTGCTCAGCGGCCACCGCCTTGGCTCGGTCGAGGATGTAGTCCAGTTCCTCGTACACCTGATCCGTCTCCCCGCTGCCACATCTTGCCGCGCGCCCCGTAGTGGTCGCGCCGCGTCATGAGGCCGAAGGCTACGTCCTCGCGTTCCTGCGCCATCTCGCGTCCGACATCAATCGTCAGTTCCGCCGGGGCAATGAAGTCACATCGTTCCCACCCGGGAGCCGCCGGCAGCCGGCCGCTGTCGATTCCGGCGGCGATCACCCGCAGCCAGGCATCACGGCTCAGGCGACTGATGACCGCCTTGCGCTTGCCGAACCGCTTCTGGGCCTTACCGTTGACCGCCCGCTGATTGGGGCCGGTGAGCTTTTCATCGAGATAGAACGCCGGCGGCAGGCCCAATCCGGCGACGAAGGACCCGGCCAGGAACTGGATCACCTCGATGTTGTTGGTCGGCGCGCTGGGCGTATTCACCTGCTTCAGTTCCTGCCCTTCGAGCAACACCGGGATGTCGCCCGCGAGCAGTTCGGCCACGGTGTAACTGCGCTGGGTCTCATTGTCTTCCGTCGTCGAACCTGCAGGCACTGCTTCGCCACGAACAATCGCGGGCACCCCAAAGGGACCTTCCTGAACTGGAATGCGGCCCTGGATGACGGCGGTCAGCGTAGTCGAGAGCTTGGACAGCACCTTCTGAAACCCCTTGATGTCCTGGCCGTCGCGCATGTCATTCGATCCGCGCCGAATCGGGCTCAGACCGCGAGACCCGGTGCTGCGATCCCATTCCGCCAGGTGAGTGATCGTGTTTCCGGGCAACAGGGTTTTCTGGTCCAACCAGTACCCGACGGGCCGCCCGACGGCGTCAAGCTGAACACCGTCATCGACCAGATCCTGAGCCGATGAACGCTTGTCGATGCGCCAACAGTCCACGAGCTGTACCTGGGGCAGACCGTCCAGATCGACCCAGTGGATGAAGGCCTCGCCGTCGGTGTCCACGTAGAAGGATGCCGCCCGCTGCAACCCGTAGAAGTCAACGCGACCGTAGAAGTCGGCCCGGGCCGCCCAGTCATCGAACCATGCGTTGGCGGCTTCGTTCCACTTCCGGTCCTGAGTCGCCGCCCGCGGAATCATCGGGGTCGAGTAGTTGGCGATCAGGTCAGTGGCGTAGTACACCATGCCCGAGTTGTCCCAGAGCCACCGCGCAATCTGCCCCAAGCGCTGACGGCTGTAATAGGCCAGCCAGGATGTACCGCCCGCCGGCACCGGGGTTCGGTGGTCCATGACGTTGAGCGCCTCGAAGTAATGCCGGAAGGGTTCGGCTGTTTCCTTCGGGACGCGGGCTGAAGGCTGAACGGGTCGAGCCGCACGACGTACCGGCACCGGGACATCAAGTCCCAGCATGCTGCGGATGGCGCGAATCATAGAACGGCGCGATGAAAGGTCGTGTGAACGCGGGTGTACCGAGGGACATCAAGCGGCGGGTTCTCCAGGATCAGCGAGGGTGTTGATCCATTCGAGAGCTTCCTCGGCCATGACGGCGAGTTCGGCTGGGGTATAGGCGCGGTCGAAGGTGAACGTGACCGACCCGCCGGCCTCGGCCGCGGTCAGGATGGTCTGGCCGTTGACCACGTTGGCGGTCCATTTGGACGTGATCAGGCCCTGTAACGCGCTGACAAGCGTCTGGCCGCCGGTCAGTTGCAGCTTCAACGCGCGGACCAGCATCCGCACAGGAACGTGTGGGCGTGCTACCATTCACCAAAGGGAGGAACGCTACGATGCCGGCTCGGCTTCAGACCCCTCTTCGCTTTTGAGGGGCGAGGGTTTGCAGGGGGATGTGACGCAATAGGCCGGATGCAATCGCCGCGACATGCAGCATGAGTTCACAATCCAGGTAGTGGTTGTCCTTCAGCTTGCGCACCCAGACGGTGCGCTGTCGTCCGAACGCATCCTCCTTGACCTCCCGGACTTCCGCCGTCATCTGGCGCAAGTAGTCGGTGCCCGTCTTCAGGGGGATGGTCCACTGGCCGATGACGCCGTGCGTGAACATGGCCAGATGGTCTTTCACACTCGGGTTGGACCACTGGATCAGCGGCAGGAGTCGGCGGGTGCGCCTCTTCGCGTCCCCCATGCTGGGGTCCACCATGATGACGCGCCACACCTGGCGGATCGGCCGGCGCGTGCGCGGGTCCGGCAGCAGGAACCACTCTGCCGCGTCGCCCTTCATCGCCCGCCAGGCCGTAGCCTGGCAAAACCGGTACACCTCCGAGGCCTTGAAGCCCGAGTCGATCATCGAGCGCTCCCGCGGGATGCCCAGACGTTCGCGCACTTCCTCGAGTTCCGAGGTGGTGTTGCACCGGCCGTAGCCGATCAACCGGCTCGCACCGCCGGCACCGTAGGCCCGCGCCACCCAGAAGTAATGCTCCCCGCCGCGGGCCTGCCGGTCGGCCGCCAGGAACCGGGCTGCTTCGATGGGCCAGGGGTCTCCGAAGTCATACCCTTCCCGCCGCGCCAGGAGGTACTCATCATCTGTGCTGAGGTAGCGGTCCAGGTCCCACGGTTCCCCGAGGGTCTCGGTGATGAAGGTGAACATCGGGGTAATGTCCGCCGCGCGCATGGCTTCGGTCGCAGCGAGAAACTCGGTGACCACCGAACGCCAGGACACCCAGGGCGCGATCAGGGCCGACCAGGTGAAGGACACGCACTCCCGCGACGCCAAAGGGTTGCTGGCAACAAAGCGCCCCCGGGTGGCGATATGCCGGCGGGTGGTCGCGGTGTCGGACATCCGGTGCCCGCACCCGGCGCATTCGAACCGGATCGTCTCGGCGAGGGCATCAATGCGCCACTTGCCCTCGGGCTTGGTGGTGTCATTGGCGTCCCACTTGAGCTGCTCGAACTTGAGCGGCTGAAGGTGCTGGCAGGCCGGACACTCGAAGTGCCAGACCTGCTGGTTGCCTTCGGTGTAGGCCCGGTCCATCGCGTCACCCTTCGCCCCCGGCGTCGAAATGAGGAACCGGCGCGAGTTCCAGTAGGCCCGCGTGCGCTTGAGGACCATTTCCAGCCGCCCCGGCGCGTAGTTGCGCACTTCATCGCAGAACAACCACCGGATGGGTTTGGATTGCAGCCGCTTCTTGGACCCGCTCCACGCGAGGTAGAGCGCCATGCCGGCGAAGGCGAACCGGCCCACGTTGGAGTCGATGAGGACCTTGGCGACGGGCGGGCAGAGCTGAAATGTCGGGGCGAGCCGGTCACGGGCGAACTCGAGCATCTCCTGGCGCGTGGAAGTCACCCACATGCCGTGGCCGGGGTCTTCGGCGATCACCCAGCACAAGCAGGCGAGGGCGGTCTGGCTCTTGGCCGTCTGCGCCGCGCACTGCACCACCACGTTGCGCACCGCGTTGCTGGCGAAGGCCTCCATGACCGGTCGCACCCAGGGCGAATACACCGAGCGCCACCGTCCCGGGAAGGGCGACGTCTCATCGACGGTCAGGTGTTCTTCGACCCACTGCCAGGGGGGCGGCGGTCGGCCGGTTTGCAGGCGGCGCAGAAGCCGGCGCTCAGCGGATGACTCGAGTGCTCCAGCAGCGTTGCCATTCAACAATGGGCGTAACGCTACGATCTCGCGCCAGGACCTTACCCCTGGCCGGGGCTGGAAAACCGCCGAGGCACCGGTTCGCGGCTGATCTCGGGCCGGTCTTGGGCGACGGTCCGGCGACGCAGAAAGCCCCCTCGGGCTTGCCGAGGGGCCGGGTGGCGGGTATGCAGGCGGCGCAGAAGTCCCCCACCAGAGGATTCGGTGATGGTCCCACACCTATAGTGCGGAACGGTAGCGTGTGATGCCGTCCTGATTTCCCTTCAACCGGCTGGGGCAGGCGGGTATTGTCCAGCGGTGAAGTCGCAGTTGAAGCGCTGGAGGATCAGCTTCCTGACGGGATTGGCTGTCGTGTTACCGGCGGTGATCACCTTGGCCGTGATCCGCTGGCTCTTCGGCACCGTCTCGAGCGTCACCGACGTCCTGCTGTTCTTCGTGCCCAAAGCGATCACCCACGCGCAGGAAGGTGCTGGCCCCATGTATTGGTACTGGAGCCTCGCCGCGCTGGCCCTGGCCGCGATACTGCTGACTCTGATCGGTCGGACCACGCGCTATTACATCATCCGGCGGATGATTAGTCTGCTGGACGCGTGGATGTTGCGGTTGCCGTTACTGAACAAGATCTACGGCACGATCAAGCAGGTGAATGAGGCCCTTTCGAGCAGCAAGAAGTCTGCGTTTAAGCAGGTCGTGATGATCGAGTACCCGCGAAAAGGCTTGTACACCATTGCCTTCATCACGAGTGATGAACACCCCGAGGCTGAGGCCCGGCTGGGCCAGGACCTTGTGGGCGTTTTCGTTGCCACGACTCCCAATCCGACGACTGGCTTCCTCTTGGCGGTACCTCGCGACCAAGTGGTCCCCTTGGACATGACAGTGGCGGAAGGCTTCAAGTACACCGTCAGCCTCGGGTCGGTGGTACCGGATTATGCACCACCAAGCTCGCGCGTGCCCCGGGAAGTGGCGATCTCCTCGTGAGGGTCGAGCGGGCCAGCAGGTTGGTACATGGTAGGCGGCCAGGGGAGGACGTTCGGAAGGGCGGCGAGAACGCCAGGCCGGCGTTGGTAGGATCCAACCCCTGACCGGGATCGGAAAACCGCCGAGGCACCGGTTCGCGGCTGATCTCGGGGTGGTCTCGGGTGGCGGTCCGGCGACGCAAAAGCCCCTCGGGATCGCCGAGGGGCCGGATGGCGGGTGAGGCCGACGCGCTTACTTCGCCGCAATCACGCCGTTCAGTTCGAAGATGCGGCGGTAAAGCCGGACCCGGCCGGTGATCCGGCGGACGATCTTGGCCGCGTGCCCGTCCTCGAGGTTGAAGGCTCGCTTCAGCTCGGCGGCGATGGCTTCCTTGTCCTTGCCGGCCAGGAAGAGGGAAGCGACCAGACCGCCCTTCGCCGCCTTGAGTTCCTCGAGGTTACCCGGCAACCGGTCGCCGGTCTCGGCGTCATCGTCGCCCTTCGCCGCCTTCGCCGCCTTCGCCGGCTTCTTGGCCTTCGGCGTCGTGTCGGCCTTCGGCGCCTCGACCTTCGCGGCATCTGCGGGAGCGCCCGCCGCGAGGTCCTGCGCCTTCTGCGAGCCATCTTCCTTCGCCGCCGGTTCGACGGTCGATGCGGCTTCCTGCTTCGCCTTCGCGGTCTTCGCGGTCTTCGCCTTCGGCGCGGCGCTGCTGGCTTCGGTCGAGCTGTTCTGCTTGCTGTTGCTGCTGTTCTTGGTGGTCTTCATGTTGTCTTTCCTTCTGCGTTTGTTGTTGTCCACTTGTACCGAACGTGAGGTCTCTCGGGTGAACGGGTGAGACTGTCCAAAGGTTTCTGGGAGAATCTGGGTGGCCGGTTAGCTGGCGTAAAAGTAGCCGAGTTCCCGGAGGGAGCAGTACCACTGCCCGCGCTCCGGGGACGGCTTGCCGACAATGACGTGGTCGAGCACTTCGATGCGCAGGACCTGGCCGGCGCGTATCAGGTCCCGGGTAGTCTTGATGTCAGCTTCACTCGGCGTCGGATCACCGCTGGGGTGGTTGTGCGCCAGGATGAGCGCCGACGCAGACATGACAATGGCGGTCTTGAAAACCTCCCGCGGGTGGGTCAGCACGGAGTCAAGCGTCCCCATCGCAATGAGGTAGTAGCTGGTGATCCGGCGTCGACTGTTGACGGTGAAGCAGACCATCGACTCGACATCCGGGTTCCACCAGGGCGATGCGGGAACGTAGCGCCGCCAGAACTCCGCGACCCGTTCCGGCGTGTCCATCATGTCGGTCGCGGTCGGCAGCTCGCGCAGGCGCAGCAGGCGCACTTCGGCGGGCGGCTGCCGCCGACGCCGCTTCGGCATGATCAGCCTCGCCGGGTCGAGCGTCAGGGCGGCGTCATCCGAGGGCGCCTTGGCGTCCCGGAAGCCGGGAAGGTCGGACTGCTGCGATGTCATGGCGTCAGGACCTCCGGTTGGTATCGCCGCCCGTCGACATAGACTTCGATGCGCCGGCCGGGGATGTGGTCGCACGGAACCGCGGCGACCACCCAGAGTTCGGGGGTCGCGGCGATGACAACGTGCGGGCCGTGCGTGAGGGATTCTACAAGCGCCAAGTCCCGCGCCTGTTCCTTCAGAAGGCTGGTGTCTTGCATGACGCTTCCTTTCACGCGAGGGGGATGAACCCGTTGTTGTGGTCGCGGATCGCCCGGTCGTAGACCGCTTCGATCACCGACTGAAGGGTGTCGCAGTACACGTCCCGGTCGCAGGCCAGGACGATCGAAGAAGAGAGCGACCGACCCCGGCGGCCCTCGATCAGCCAGACGGTGTAGGTGTCGTCAGGTTCGTAGGCGATGACGAGGGTCCATCGCCGGCCAGGCTTCCCGTTCACCCGGCATTCGAGACCGACTTCGTAGTCGATGAAGGGTTCGCCGCCTTCGGATTTGAGCCGGGAAGGCCGGCTGGACCGATACTCGCCGACCATCTCCGCGCACCGGTGGCTGAGGGCCGACGCGCCGATGTAGGCGAACGCTCCTTGTAATCCCAGACCGCCCGCTTGCGCGATGATCGTCTGGACCGTTTCGGGTAGCTGTACATGTGCCATACAGTGAGCCTCCTAGAGGGCGCACCGTCGGCGGGTCCAGTGAATCTCAGCAGCAGAATGAGGCCGGCGTCAGAGGGAGTCTTCCGAGACCGGCAGGGGTACAACGGCCGACTCCGGCGGGCGGCTCGCCGTTTGGTCCGCGGTGGCCTTCCAGGTCGCCATGTTCTGATCCAGGGAGTGCAACTGAGTCAGGACCTGGTCTTCGATGTCCTTCAGGCGAAGGTCGAGCTGCGCGGTCGTAAGCTCGACCATCGTCGGGGCCTGCAAGTGAAGCTGACCAATCACCCGCCGGATGGCCTGGCCCAGGCGAGCGCCGACGTTGTACACGTCCTGCGCCGAAAGCATTTCCCCGCGGATGCGACTCAGCTCGAACTGCAGGCGCGCATTTTGCAGCACCAGGTTCTGCGCACGTTCCTGCTCATAATCCACGGCCGTCCGGTCCCGGGCTTCGAAGAGCCAGCGGATGAGGGCGGGCAGATACACCCGGCTGCCCCGGGAAGGCACCGCACCCGCTCCGCTTGGCATGCTTCAGCGTAGCCATCGGGATGCCGGTCGAGGTCGAACAAGACGTGATGCTGTCATACACTTCTTGCAGCACCCGCGACTGATCCTTCTCCCGGTAGTACCGCAGCAGGCCCTGGATGGCCGGTACCAATTGATACTGCCCGCCGGCGGCGCGAGGGAACCACCCCTCGGCCGCCAGCTCGCGCAGCCGGCGCTCGGTGAGGCCGGACAGGCGCGCCAGTTGCGCGGGGGCGACGGTTTGGAGCTGCGCCATACTCAGTGCTCCGGCTTGACCACGATCCAGCCCGCGAACTCTCCGAGCTGGAAGAACAGCTCCGCCCTGCCGGGCAAGAGCGCGGCGTCGAGGGGGCGCTGGTAGCCGGCGAGGGACAGCTCCTTGCGGAGGATGTCCACGGGCTGCGCGCCCATCGCGAGCTTGTGCTGCAAGGTGAGCCGGCTGAAGGCGGTCCCGAGGTAGCCCGCCGGCATCTGGACCTTGTCCACGATGAGCAACGCGCCGCCGGGTTTGATCAGGGACTCGAGTCGGCGCAGGAACGCCGCCCGGGTGTCGACGGGCAGGAACATCAGCACCAGGAAGCAGACCGCGAAGTCAAAGGGCTCGTAGTCAAAGGTCGCTGCGTCGGCAATGGCGAGCTTCGGCGGGCCGTTGTACCGCGCGGCCATCTCGCGGCTCTCCTCGATGGCGATGAAGCGGGCGCTACGCTGTTCGAGCGTTTCCTTCAGCGCCAGGCCGATGTTCCCCGTCGAGGCCCCGATGTCATAGACCATCCCGCCGCGCGGAATGAAGTGCCAGCCGAAGTGCGCCACGGCGTTGGTGGCCAGGTCGTACCAGGGCAGTTGTTCCCGGACGTGCTGATCGAAGTGCTCCGCGACTCCCGAGTTGCGGAACGTCCAGTGCGTGGGAATCCACTTGCTCGCGTCCAGGCTCATGATCGGCTCGGTTTCAGTACGTGCGTGAGGATGGTCTTCGCGATGTGGGACATCATGACCGGCGGCACCGCCCGGCCCAGCCGTTCCCACTGCTGCGCGTAGGAGCCGGTCAACACGAAGTCGTCCGGGAAGGCGCAGATGCGCTTCAGTTCGGCGATCAGGAGCTTCCGCTTTTCGGTCGGGTGCGTGACGCTTGCTACGCCCGCATGCCCGTGCGACGCGCAGATGGTCGGACAGGGATGATCCGGGTGCGGCCGCACCAGGTTGAAATACTTCCCCGATGACTGGCCGGGCTTCAGCTTGTCCCACTCGCGACCCACGGCGTAGCCGGCCATGTTCACCTCGAACTGATTGGGCTTGGTTCCCAGGATCGTCGGGCAAGGCTGGTTCAGGTCGTAGGCCCGTCCCTTCTCCTCGAACGCCGCCCCGGTCCCGCCGGTCAATCGGACCTTGAACTGACCCTGGCCCATGACGGTGATCGCCGGACACGGCCGGTCGGTGACATTTCCGGCCGACGGGAACTGCCCCTTGGTGTCGTGAATCACAGCCTCAACCAGCTCCAGGCCCTGGTGGCTGGTGGCCGGGTTGTAGGACATGCCGGCACTCACCGTCGGACTGGGCGCATCCGACGCCTTCCACGCCGGGCCGTACTTGCCGCGGACCACCCACGGCAGCGCTTCGCGCAGGCTGTACCGGTAGGGCAAGGGCTTCGGGAACGCCGGGTCCTTCCCGAGGTCCTCGCGCACCCCGATGAAGATGGTCCGAGCCCGAGCCTGCGGTACCCCGAGCCACTGGGCGTCAAGGACCCGGCAGCCGACGCGGTAGCCGCAGGCTTTGAGCTTGGTCAGGATTTCGAGGAAGTACCCCTTGGCGACGCCCTTCACCAGACCGCTGACGTTCTCGGCGACGAATACCTTGGGCTTGAGCCCGTCGAGCAGCCGGATGTACTCGAAGAACAGGTCATCGGTGCGCTGGACGGTGTCCGAGTATTTCTTCGTCTTGCCCCAGTATTTCTCCCGCTTGCCCGCGGTGCTGAAGGAAGCGCAGGGCGGAGACCCATCGAACAAATCGAGTTCCCCCGCCTTCAGGCCCGCGGCCGCGAGGATCTCGGCGGGCTGGACCTTCCGGATGTCCCGGGAGTCCAGGACGGTGTCCGGGTGGTTGGCCCGGTAGACGGCGACGGCCGCGGGAATGAACTCCGACGCCCAGGCGACGCGGAAGCCGGCCATCTTGTAGCCCAGGGAGCTGCCGCCGCAGCCGCTGAAGGTCGAAATGGCCGTGAACCCGTTCCAGGGCACCGCCGCGATCTCGGCCATGCTTGGAACCCGATAGGGGGCTTGTCGGTACTCATGTCGGACAACCTCCATGGGGGTCCATTCGGAGGTCTTTGGAGGTTGGAGGTTGGGCGGGGACTGACCCGGAAAGGCGGTGGGACAACCCCCATTGGGGGCGATTTGGGGGTTCCTGGGTGTTGGGAGTTGGGGGAGCCGGAGGCGCTGATCCGGCATGACTGCCGCGACAGCAGTCAAGGATAGCCTTGGCGATAGGGCCGCCGCCGGGAAGGTAGCGGTCATACCACGCGACAATCTCGCGCTCACGGGCCGGGTCGTAGACGGTCAGGCCGGCCGAGACTTTTCGGTGCTGAAGCTGCTGGGAGTGCTCACGCCGTCGACGCAGCATGCTCAGGATCGGGCCGTCAATCTGGTCGATCAGGTCCCGTTCCCAGGCCATGTCCAAGGGCTGTTTCATGAGCGTCACGCGGGTTTGCCGGACCACTTGAACTGGCACTTGGGGCACTGGAACTCGGTCGGGATGCTCTCATCCTTGACATCGAAGTCCTCCGGGGCGCTTCCTGCGTCGGGTCGGCCAGGGCGGCGAGGAGGGCTTCCGCGTCAAACCCGGTCAGGTCGAGGTCGAAGTCGGTTGCCTGCAGTTCGGCCAGCAGCTCCCGCATCGCGGCGCTGTCCGACTCGGCGAGCTCGGCCAGCCGGTTGTCCGCGATCAGGTGCGCCCACTCATCCGCCTCGGTGGCGAACTCCTGGAAGTCTACGGGCACCACCGACACCCCGAGAACCTTCGCCGCTTCGTACCGGCCGTGACCGGACACGATGAAGCCGGACCGCTTGGACACCACCACCGGCGAGCGCCAGCCCTGGTGGGCGATGACCTTGGCCAGGAGCCGGATTTGAACCTCGGGGGTGCTGGTTGGGGTTGCGCGGGTTCGGGATCAACTGCTCGAGGGGCACGAGCTTGTCGAACGCGCAGTTGACCGCCGGCCCGGTCGGGGGCGGCGCGGAGTCGGGTTGTTTCTTGGAGGGCATGATTCGAGCGGGTCTTCAGGGTGAAGCGGAGTCAAACCCGGCAGGTGACGGGTTCGGGCCCGTAGGCTTTTGCTGGGGTTTCATGAGGTGTGGCGGAACTGGTGCGCGTTTTCCCGGTTTTCAGACATGCGCGAGCAAAGTCGGGGATGGCCTTAACCCAGCCGGGGCCCCCCGGGCAAAAGATTCCTTCCGCAGCCGCCGGGGCGAGGTTGGCGGTTCCTGCGCCAGGAAGGGCGGTTCCTGGCGTCGGAAGGCCCCGGTCAAGGGGTCGATGCGTCTCAGGGCATTTGGCGCGCTTCTACAGGCCATCAGACGGTTCGGTTGGAGGTTGACCGGCCCGCAGCCCGTTCCGGTGACCGTTCGACGGCCGGGCGATGGCGTGGGTCCGGATGAGCCCGTGCAGCGCCGACGCCAGCCTGGCATCCAGGATCATCACCTCGAGGGACGGCCTGCTGGTTCCGGAAGGGGCGGTCCAGACTGCGCTGGGGTGCGTGCACACGCAGACCCCGCCGTCCGCGCCGTAGTGCCGCCACGCGGCCCCGATCTGGCGGGCTTGCCGTCGGGTGAGTGGGATTTCGAACTGGTGCAGAATCGCTGGCATGGGCGTGGGCTACGGCTTGGGCGGGTTGCCGGTGGGCGGCGAGGTCTTCTGCCGCCAGTTCCAGGCGTGCTGTTGCGCGCGGTTCCGCCACCGGGCCAACCGGGACATCTCGCCCGTGAGCATGGCCATGTAGTTTCGGGTCACGCCGCAGCGCCGGGCGAGCCGGACCAGGGACGGGCTGCCCCGGACGTTGGCGGGATTGAGGACCCAGGCCAGGGCGATGACGCGCAGGCCGATCACCTTCCGGTCGAGCCGGCTCACGTCCATGATGGCATTCAGCAGCATGCTGAAAGCCGTCAGAGCTTTCGGGCAGCCGCCTTCGCAGTGGCCGTCCAGGTGCTGGTAAACGGTGTCCCAATCGAAGTCACACTCCCCGCATTCCGTAGGCTCGACCTTCTGCGGGGTCAGTTCGGCTTGGTACTTCGTCATGTCTTCACCGGCGCGGTCAGAGGACCGCGACCCTCAAACAGGTTGCCAATGGCGTGAAGGCGAACACAGGGCATTGGAGGCGTAGAACGTCGGGTGATGGTACGCATTACGAAGGCACGCCGCTGAACTGCCGCTTGAGCTGGGTCCGGATCACGGTCAGGGCATCATCCCGCGACGGCGCTGGGAACGGGGGCACCACCGCGAGCACGAAGTCATTGCCCTCGCAGTCGGTCGTGTAGTCGGCGTCGTCGCCGAACCACCGCTTGACTTGCAGGGAGCCATTGCAGTGCAAGTACCCCCACCACATCGGATCATTCATCGGCTGAGTGTTCATAGGCTGATCGAGACGGCTACCCCTTCGATGCCCCGGGTCGCAATCTGCGCGTACTCCCAGGCAACCTGCGCGTCGGCATCATCGACCCCGAGCCAGGCGGCGATGGCATCCCGCAGGTGCTTGCAGCCCGCGATGAGGTTGTCCCCGTCGGCAGGACCCGGCGCCGGTGGACGATGAGCGTGACGGTGGGGCGAGGCCGGCGACCGCGCGCGCCCACGCTCGCCGGGCGGCTTGAGCGTCGCGGTGGCTGTGGCTCCAGTGGG
>JAOSKK010000002.1 GCA_027493615.1 Verrucomicrobiota bacterium | reverse complement strand
GGCCAGGTAGCTCTCCTCGGTCTGGAGCCGCCCGTCGCAATCGGTCCCGTCCGAGCTGTACACCCCCACCACCGAGGTCCCGTCGTACTCCCACGCCTCGGCCCGCACGCTCCACCCTTCCTCATCCCGGCCCCCCTGCACGTGACGGAGGGTTTGCTCCGGCCGCAGCGTCAGCTTCACCCAGCCGTCGTTGACGTACTCCCAGAACCGGGCGTTGACACGCCGCACCCGGCCCCCGACCGCCACCGCCACCATCGCGCCCAGTTCGCGGGCCACCCCTGGCCGCATCACCACCAGCGCCCCGCCTTCGGCCCGGACCACCGCCTGCGGGCCCTCGGTCACTGACATCGACCGGGCCAGCTCCATCGCTTCCTGC
Source organism: Verrucomicrobiota bacterium (assembly GCA_027493615.1). GTDB lineage: Bacteria > Verrucomicrobiota > Verrucomicrobiia > Limisphaerales > J093 > DSVZ01. Next base: position 265,719 of record JAOSKK010000002.1, on the reverse strand, counting down.
ATCGTCTTGAGTTCCATGGCTTGACCTTTCTTTGACTCTCCTTGGTTCATCTCGAGGTACCCCAGGAGGCGGCTTGGGGCCGATCTCCCAGGATAAGTGAGGGGCCCGGGAACTCGGAAGCCCCCGGGCCCCGTTTGGCTCACACGTTCTCGCCCACGTCGTCCGGGCACTCGGCCGGCGCCGGAGCCGGGGTCGCTTCCAGGTCGATGGCCCGGGCGTCGTTGACCGCGTCACTGCTTTCCGGAGGTTCCATCCCCGGGACCTCCCCGGGCACCAGCATCGCGCTCTCCGGTCGCAGGATGAAGTTGCCCCGCCGCACCATCCGCGCGGCCGAGCGCCGGAAGATCCGCTGGTAGAGGTTCACCGACCACTCGAAGGCCCGCGCCTCGCTCGGCCCGGAAGAGGACATGCGCCCACTCGTGCAGGAAGGTCACCACCGAGAGCTTGCCCACCAGCCCGATCTGGGTCCGGTCCCCCGCCGCCCACCCGTTGCCCACCGGCGTCTCGGGCTCGTCCACGTCGAAGTGGAGTTCCACTTGCCGCTCGTAGATCCGACACAGGGCCGCGTGGAGGATCTGGAACTTCTCCTTCCGTTCCTGGACCGTCCCGCGCCAGGGCCGGCTGTGCCGGAACTCGCGCAGGGCGGCGAGGACCTCCGGCTTGTACCGGGGCCGCTCCGGGGTGGCCGGGGCCGGCGTGACCGGGGCCTGGCTGACTTCACTGACCGGACTCACTTCACTGATCGTGTTTTCGACTGGCATACTCTGTTCCTTTCTACTTGGTTCACTGGTTCACTGGTTCGCAAATGGTTCTCCGGGCGACCTGGCCCGCCTGCACAGCGGTGTATCCGTGCCCGTTGTTGTTGTCGGTGTGGATGACGCCGCCATCCAGGTACTGGGTAAGCACGGCGTACTTGGTCTCCGTGGAACCGCTCAGGGGCAGTTCCTCCTGGGTGCGCAGCGGCACAATCTGGATGCGGAGGTTGGCTTGGTGTCTCATGACTGGCATACACTGTTCCTTTCTCTCCTGACTGACTCGCTTTACCGTGGTTTGCTCACCGGTTTGGGGAACCGGCGATAAAAGTCCTTCGCCGTCTGGTGGCGCTCGTAGAGCCAGTCCAGCTCGGCCTCGAGTTTGGTGATGTGGCGGGCGGGCCGCTCGGGCTCCCCCGGGGGGCTTGGCCTTCGGGCCCTTCGCCTTGGCCGGGGGCTCGTACCGCCACACGGGGGGCGCCTCCCGCGGCAGCGGCTTCCAGTTGAGGTTCGAGAACCGGATACCCTCGGCCTCGTGCCACTGGCCGAAGGTCTCGGTCCCCGGGCCGCGAACCACACCCAGCGCGAGGGACTGGCCACCTGCCCGAAGAACTCCACCCGCTCCGCCGCCGTGGTCCCGTGCGCGAGCAGGGCCGCCGCCCGGGTGTCGGACCATTCCCCGCCCGGGATCGCGAGCCCCGCCTTCCTGGCCCGCTCCAGCGCCTCCTGCCAGCCCAGCCAGGTGCCGTTCTGGAAGAGGACGGTGCGGGCCGAGCCGGCCGTGGCCAACCCCGCCCGCGGCGACACCGGGAAGGGATGACGCAGGGCGGGGGCCACGCCGCCGACGCTGGCGATGCGAAAGTGGATGACGATCTCGCCGGCCTTGCGCCGGGCGAGCAGTTCGATCTGGTCCAGCTCTTCGGTCTTGAACCAGTGGACCATGCCCGCCTCCCGCCACGCGATCCCCGCACCGTGCGGGTTACCCAGTTCGCAGAGTTCGAGGAGGCGCCGGCTGGGCCGGACCTTGGGGGGACAAATGAGGATTACGCACATGGCTTTGTCCTGGGTTTGCGGGTGGCGGTCAGGCGGCGGCCTGGGTCGGCGGGACCGGCTCAGGGGTCGGTTGGGCCGGGGGCGGCGGAACCGCCGGGGTGAAGAAGGGGGCCGGCCACTTCCGGTCGAAGGTGTGGGCGGCGTTGCTCACCACCTCCTTCATGCTCGGGAACTTCTGGTGCATCACCCCGAAGAGCCCGTAGGCCGGTTCACTGGAAGTCCCGCTCACCGACCACCGCAGCAGGTGCCACATCCGCTCGAGGGCCTCGACCGCCGTCTTGGTCCGCAGCCGGGGGGCGTCCGGCTTCCAGGGGCAGACCCGCTTGACCGCCTTGCACTTGCTCACCAGCCCCAGCGCGGTGGCCACGTGGTGGAGGATCTTGTACTCGTTCAGGGTGGCCGCGAACGCGCGGAACTCGACGCAGGGGGCCGCGTTGAGGAGCTTCTGGAAGTTGACCATCCCCCGCCCCGTGGACCGCACCAGCTCGAGCACCCGTTCGCTCGGCGCTTTGGTCGCCTTGGCCAGGTTCTCGAAGGCCGGCTTGCTCAGCGGCAGGCAATAGTGGTTGCGGTGCCGGTCGGTGCCCGTCTGGGCGAAGATCGGCCAGGCGTTGTCATGCGCGTTGCTCGCCAGGCGATAGGCGAACTCGAGCAAGCCCTTGGGGTCGTTCGTCAGCCAGCCCAGGCCGACGGTGACGTGGAGTCCGCAGCTCGGGTTGACCCGGCCGCCGATGGCCACGATGAACCGGACCATGTCGATCAACGCCCGAATGCCCGCGTCGCCCTTGAGCCGGGGGCTGACGAACTCACACGCCTGATAGCCGCGGGGGATGTTGATGCTGCCGTCCCGGTCGGCCCGCCAGAGCTCGCCGTTGAAGGTGGGGGCCTGGAGGACTTCGCCCCTCGGGGTGCGGCCCATGGTCACCGGGTTGCCCCGGTGATAGCTCCCCACTTGAAGGCCACTGCTCTGGGGAATGACGGTCTCGATCTCGACCCCGAACTCGAGGTGGGCCGCGGTCTCATCTGGTGCTGCTAGCTTCCTTGGTTGCATCTGTTACTCCTTCTTGTTCTGCAGCTTAGGTTGTGCTGCTGGATAAGAGATATACGCTGGCCGCGTAGGGTGACAATGGAAAAAAACGTCCCCGGCTCATTTTGTGCCGGGGACGTTGAAGGAAGGCAGGTTAAGCGAACTCTCTTAGGCTTGGGAGAGACTCTCCCGGCATCGCTGACTACTGCCTCAGATCAGGGAGAGTTGCTGGGGCTGGCCCAACGCCGGGCCGGGAGCCGGCAAGGGAGCTTCCGCGTGCACCTGCCGCCGGATCTCCTCCCACCCGTCCCGGAGTACGAGCTTGCCCAGCTCATCATGCTGGCGGTAGTGCCCCGAGAGGAGCGTCACCAGCGTGCGGCGCTCCCGGCCCTCCGGCGTGTGCCCGTCCAGGAAGACGGGGAGCATCCCGCGCCACTCGGCTTCATCGACCGTGCGCTGGGGCTGGGGCGGTTGCGGGAGCATGGCCAGCCAGGTCCAGAAGCAGTTCAGGGAACGGGGCGGCAGCCAGAGCTTGTAGCGCTTGGCTTCCCGGTAGAGCCGGCCCTGTTCGCTGCGTGCCCCGCGCACCGCGTGGTACTCGAGCCCGCAGAACTGGGGCGTCATTCCGCGGCCGTGGTGCGTTTCCCGCCGGCACAGCGCCGCGTAGTCCCGGCGGGCGATCTCGGCCAGCGCCCGGGCGAGCTCACGCGGGGGCGGGAACACGTCCTCGAAGAGACCACAGATCAGGAGCGGTTTCATGCCCGAGGCGGTCAAGGCCCGCTCGGCCCGCGCGAGGCCAGCCGGCCACCCCAGGCGCAGGGACTTCACCGCCACCGATTTCCAGGCCGCCTCCGACCAGCCTTCGGTGTCGCGCTTTTCCATCGTGTTCATGGGATCCTTTCCCGTTGCGGGGCGCGGTACTGCTTGGGGCACCGGGCCACGGCCTTGCACCGGGCCGGCACCCCCCGCTTCCGCGCTTGCTCCTCGGCCTCCTGGCGGGAACCTGCCCAGGCTGTGCCCAGGCAGATCCCGTCCACCAAGATGTCGAAGGCTTGGTCCAGCTTCATGCGGTGGCTCAAGTCAGGGGTTCGGATCCCATCCCGCCGCGCGTTCAGCCGCCTCGATGCGGTCCTGCAACTCATCGTCCGCCGAGATCCGGGCCACGGCCCGGCAGCGATAGAAGGCGGGGAGCTTGGTGCACCGTCGTGCGAGCTTCAGGGCCGCCGTCTCGTCTGTGGCCCAGACTGTCAGACTGGGCCGACCGTCCAGGAGGATGTCGAACAATCGCGTCTGTTTCATGAGTCGCGCCTTTCCGATTACCGGCCTTGCCCGAAGGGGACGGTGGCACGGTTGAGCTCGTGGCCCTTGGGGAGAACCACCCGCCGCTTCTTCTTCACCGGGAAGATCGGTTTGGGGAAGGCCGGCCGAAACAGAGCCGGGTCGATGATGATAGTGATGCGTGTCTCGTTCATCTGCTTTCCTTTCATTGTCCTTGTTGTTTCCACAGTTAAAGGATATGCGCGGACCGCGTATGTTGACAATGGAAAAGGTGCCTCGCGCATCCGTTTGTTCCCAAGACTGGTAGGAGAGGCAGGTTACTATCCTTCGGAAGACTTCCCTGACATCTCAATAGGTCCAGGGAAGGGCGATCGAGCGCGCGCTGGGGTTGCGCTCCTGCTTGGTCGCCGTCCGGCTCAGCCGCTTGGGCACCACCGCCGCCCCGAAGTACCGCTTGAGCAAGGCCGTCGCCCCTTCCCTCGCCCCCGCCAGCCCGGAACTCCGCCATCCCGCCCCGCCCGGTGTACGTGTCCTTGAACCCGAACGCGAAGCGCCCATCAAACCACGCATAGCGATGGTGGTAGGCGTTGAGCAGGCACACCCAGTAGTCGTCCATCGGCAGCGTGCAGTCCTTCGGGAACCAGAGCTGGTGCCCCGCGAGGAACCCGATCGCCCCGGCCGGCGAGTACCCCCCCGAACCGGAACGGCCGGTGCTCCCGGTACGTGAGCGGATTGGCGTGGCTCGCGAACCCGAAGAAGTACGCCCCAAGCTGACGGGCCGTGTCCGCGGCGTTCTGGATCACCACGGCCGCCACCTCGGGCGGGGCAATCGCCGTCACCGGCGCCCCCGGTAGCGCCAGACCCGGTAGAGCCCGAGGCAATCGTCATCGAGCTGGAAGTTGGAGGGTAGCGCTCCAGGACCCACTGCCGTTTGGCCGGCAGGCCCACCACGCTGTCGGGGTGAGTCACGAGCTGTTCGGGCGGATGGTGCCGGGCGTACGCCGCGGCCTGCGACTCGGGCACCAGCACCCGGGCCCCGGCGACATGCCGGTGGGTCGTCACCCGGCCGGCCCGCTTGTGCGAGAGGATCAGGATCGGGATTTCCATAGCGCGTTGAACCGGCGGAAGTCCAGGACCTGGGTCAGGCCCACCGTCCCCCGGCGGTCCAGCCCCTTGGGGAGGTCGAGCATCGTGCTCAGGGCCGCCCATTCCTGGCCGGTCCGGGTGAAGATCAGGACCCCGTTGTAGGCCTCGTCGATGGTCGGCACCAGTTCGTACACCCCCGCCGCCGGCCGGTCCTCCTCCTCCCCGGCCTCGAGGTCCCGCAGGATCGCCGCCATCCGCTCGGAGATCCCGTCAGCCTCGAGCTGACGGACCAGGGCCTCGAGCTGCTCGTCCCCCACGACCCCCAGCTCGGCCAGCTTGTTGTCCGCCAGCAGATGGGCCAACTCCTCGGCCGGCGAGCCGAAGTCCTGGTACTCGACGGGGGCCTGCCCCGCCCCGAGCGACTCGAGGGCGAGCAACTGGCCGTGGCCCACCACGAGGAACCCGCTCGCCTTCGAGATCACCAGCGGCCGGCGCAGCCCCTGGTAACGGAGGATCTCGGCAAAGAGGGCCACCTGCGGTTCGGGGTGCTTCTTCGGGTTCTGGGGGTGCGGACGCACCTGGGCGAGCGCGAGCAATGTGTCGAAGCGGCACCGGATCGGGATCGGGCCCGCCGTGGTCGCAATCGCTGCGACAGGCGGCGACACTGTCGCAGGGCCCGCCTCGGCCGAGCCGGCCGGCGGGACCACGAGTTCAGGGCCGCTGGCATTGGCGGGAGCGGGCGTTCTACCCCCCGCGGGGCGTGTGGGCTTCTTCGAGTTTTTCATGGGACACCGTTTTTTGGGCCGTGGCGCGCGAAGTCCGGGGTGGCCCGGACCCTGACCCTGGGGGCAGGCCAAAGAGATTTCCTACAGTGCGCGCACGGGAAGGCACCTTCCTGCCCTCGGAACGAGCCGGACGTGTCCGGGGTAGCGGACCCACCCCTCCGACGCGTCAGAGCCGCCTTTGCGCGCACGTGCGAGCCCTTCGCCCAAAATCGCCCCTTTCACGCGGCTTCTCCTTCCCCGTCTGGCCCGTCCCCCGCCGGCGGTTCCGCCGGGTGCGCCGCCAGTTCTTGGCCCGTTGCTGGGCCCGGTTGCGCCACTCGGCCAGGCGCGACATCTGGCCGGTGAGCTTGGCCATGTGCTCGGGCGTGACCCCGCAGCGGCGGGCGAGTTCCTTCACCGAGGGGCTGCCGGCGATGTTGCCCGGGTTCAGGGTCCAGGCCAGGGCGATGACCCGCAGGCCGACGATGTGGCGGGCGGGCCGGCCGTCGGGCAGCAGGGCCCGGAGCAGCCGGCTGAATGCGATCAGGGCCTTGGGACAGGCGCCGGGCTGCGGGGTGCCGTCGAGCCGTTCGTAGACCTCCTCGTAATCGAACTGGGCGCACCCGGCGCACCCGGTCGGGTCGCAGTCGGGGTGCAATCGGGCTTCGTCGAAGGGCGGCTTCACTTGCGGCGGCGGCGGGTCAGGAGCCACCAGCGCAGGGCGGTGGCGGTGACGGTGATCCGGAACCAGAGCCGGGCGAGGAGGCGACGCAGGGCATTCATGGGCTGATCGAGACCACTACCCCCTCGGCCCCGCCGGTGGCAACCTGGGCGTACTCCCAGGCGACCTGGGCGTCAGCATCGTCGAGCCCGAGCCAGGCGGCGATGGCGTCCCGGAGGTGCTTGCAGCCGGCGACGAGGTTGTCCCCGTCGGGCAGGAGCCGGCGCCGGTGAACGACGAGGGTGACGGTGGGACGATACCGGCGGCCGCACGCACCCAGGCCCGTCGTGCGGCTACAGCGTTGCGGTGGCTTCGGCTCCAGTGGGCCCCCAGGAGCCGGTTCAGCGAGGGCGGCCGGTAGCCGACCCAGACGACGATCCGGCCGGGCCCAGGTTCCGGGGTGGACTTCGACATAGCCGAGGGCCTCGAGTTGCGCGCGGGTCAGGGTCATGGCTCGTCGATGCCCTCGTAGAACCGGGCCATCCGCCGGGTCATGACGTCCAACGCTTCGGCGTCGCTGATGGCGTCACGCATGCGCTCGATGGTTTCGTTGGCAACGGCCGACACCCTGGCTCCGAGGTCCGGCCGATGGACGAACACGAGGGTGAGGTCCGCATTGGGTCCGGTCGTGGCGGCTCGCCGGGAGCGGACGTAGCAGCCTGGGTACGCCTTGCTCAGGGCGAGGGAGAGTCGCACCCGGTCGATGATCTGGCGCTCGTAGTTGGCTTCGAGTTCACGGACGGACATGGCACGGCTTGGAGGGGAGGGACGTTTCATGGGTCGTTCAGGGTGACGGCGGAACTGATGGGTTGGTTGGGGGTCAGGGGCCGGCAGCCGGCGTAGTAAAGCCCCCTATAGCTATAGAGGGGCTTACTTTCGCCGTGCCGGCGGCGGAAATAGGAAAAGGTGGTTTGCCGCTTTCGCCGTGGGGGCGAAAGTAGGCAGCGGCGAAAGCAGCTTTCAGGGCCTTTGCCGTGGGGTTTTGCCGGTTCATGACTGACCCTCCTGGCGCAGCCACGAGGCGAGGTGTCGCTCGGCGGTGCGTTCGTGGACCCCCCACGACTCGGCGGCCGCCCGGATGGCTGCGGCCTTGGACTCGAAGCGGGGGGTGTCACCGTCGAAGGCATCCCGCACGAAGGTCTCGACCTGCTCGTCGCTGACCTTCGGCGGCCGGTGCGCTGGCCTGGGGGGACCCGCTGCAGACCGGGCCTTGAGCGGGCGGCGGTGGGCGGTCGGATCCGCCTCCAGCGCGCGTTCCCAGACCGGGTACTGCCAACGAACGACAAAGGGGGCGATGGGGGCAAAGTTCCGCAGGTGCATCTCGACGATCATGTGCTCGTCCTCCTGATGCGGGCTCAGCGTGATGATGGCGTCCGGATCCCGGGCCCACACTCCCGACCCCGAGGCGCGGTCGATGCTGTGCTTCTCCGCGGCCGTCCCCTTGGCGAAGTGGTGACAGAAGACCACCGTCGCGTCCGCCTCCCGGCCCACCTGCTCGAACTCGTTGAGCAGCCGGCCCACATCCTCGGCGGCGTTCTCCTGGGCCAGGTGGTTCAGCTTGTAGGTCGGATCCAGGATGATCAGCCCGATCCCCTCGGCCGCGCAGTGCCGCAGCAACCGCGCGCGGATCAGCGGCAGGGTCACCCCGTACCCGCGCAGGTGCCAGCTCCAGAGCGGGTAGTCGTCCACCGCGCCGCTGAGCTTGACCTTCTCGATCTCCTGCCGGCGGTGGCGGAAGGCGAAGTCCTGCAGCTCGAGGTTCACGTACAGCACGGGGACCTGCGTGGTCGGGATGCCCAGCCAACCCACGCCGCTGGCCACGCTCACGGCCAGGTCGGCCAAGAGGTAGGTCTTCCGCGATTTCGAGGGACCGGCAATCATCCCTTTGGCGCCGCGGTAGAGCACCCCTGCACGATCTCGACCGGCGTGGGCCAGTTCGCTCGTTGCTCTTCGCCGCGGGACAGGATGGGAGGCAGCACCAAAGAGACCTGGGAAGCGTCCTGGGAGCCTCCTGGGAGCGTCGGAACCGACTGGGGAGAGGTAGGGGAGGCCGAGCCCGCCTCCAGGCGCCGGGTAGCCCCGTAACCAAGTTCGACCAGGCGCCGCGCCGCCGCGGTGAAGTCGCCCCCGCACTCGAGGACGGCAAACACATGCCAGGGCCGGTACACGTGCTGGGCCTCGAACGCCGTCGAAGTCGTGAACACCCAGAACCGACCCGGGACGATGTCCCAGGAGGCCGAGATCCCCGATCCTTCCCCGGCCGGGTCCAGTAGTGCCCGCTGCCGTCGGCCCGCGTCCAACCATGCCTGAGCAACAGGCCCGGCACGTCCCCGCGCGCATCGAAGTCGTCCCCCGGCGAAGTCGCGGCACCGGCCGGGACCTGGGGACGAAACTCGCGGGGTTGGTGCTCGTTGAACGACCGGGCCACGGCCAAGAGATCGTCCCGCTCGTCCTGGGTGAGCGTCGGGATCGCCGACCAGTCCCCCTGGATCAGCCGGTACCCGGGCGAGGGGCAGATCAGGAAGTAACCGCCGGCGCCCCGCGTTTCCAGGAGCACTTCCTTCCGCGGGTTCTCGGCCAGCTTCAGGTTGCGGAGCTCCGCGTCACAGCGCCAGACCAGATGATAACCGCCCGAGGGAGTCCGCTGGATCAGGAGTCGCTCGAGCAGCGGCCCCAGCCCGAGGTCCTCGCACCGCTGCAGCAGCCGGTCCCACAGACCGGGGTCGGCGTGCTTGGTGTCCACGTCCAGGCACTGGATCTTCCCGCCCAGCACGGCGAGGGACGCGCCATTGTCGAACCATCGCCGGCACTCCTCCTCCGTCGGCAGGGTCTCCGCGTACCGGCTCCAGGCCACCTTCGGCCGCTTGTCGGGCCCGACCGGGATGCAGGCGGCCCCCTCGGTGCGGAGCAGGTGCAGGGCGGTTTCGAGTGAAGTCATGTGAACATCTCCCCCAGACCGCGGGCATAGAGCTTGGCCAGGTGGAACGAGACCACCGGCCGGCTGCGCGACCGTTTCGGCCAGATCATCAAGGTCCCCTTCGGATCGACGGCAAAGACCAGCGCCGGTTTGACGCCGTGCGGCGTCTGCTTCGGATCGCACTCGACGGCGCGGACCAGTCGTTTCTTTCGGATCGTGGTCATACCTCAGAGCTCTCCCGGCCACACCAGGCCATCACTCCACCCGCCACCACACCAGCAGCAGGAGGACAAAGACCGCGAGGATCACGCTGCCCATGCCGGTTCCTCCCTTTCGACCCGCGGTTTGGGTGCCCCGCCGAACTTCCGATCCAGGAACTCGCCCGCCTCGGCAAACGTGGCCGCGTACGGGTCGGGGTGGCCCAGTTTCACCAGCCACTTCACCTGCTTGGGCGTCGCCAGCCCCAGATCCCGCCGGGCGAAGAGGATCTCCAGGAGCTTGTTCGCATGCCCCTTGCAGGTCACCCGCTCCAGGCCAAAGCCCATCCGCTCCAGCGCCGCCGCCTGCTTCGAGCTCACGGGCTCACGCTCCCAGGCCATGGTCGGTTCGTAGTCCAGCAACAGCGGGCTGCCCAGGCCGACGGCAAACTCGATCGCGTCCACCACCCGCATGTTGCGCTGGGCCTGTGCGGCCAGTTGCTCGGCCAGCTTCCGACGCCGCTCTTCGGTGGCCACCGCGTCCACCTCGAGCAGGTCCATCTGTCCGCCCCGGGCGAGGACCTCCGTCATCGCCTGGTCCTGCTGCGGGGTCTGCGCAATGAGCCGGGCCGGCCGGATCAGGTCCATCGAGTCCGAGAGGAACAGGGGATCGAGCACCAGCAGGTTCTCCTTCCCCGGGTAGATCCGGGTCCCCCGGCCGATCATCTGCGAGTAGAGGACCAGCGACTTGGTCGGCCGCAGCACCATGACGCAGTCCAGCGAAGGCTCATCCCAGCCCGTGGTCAGCAGCGAGGCGTTGCAGATGATGTCCGCTTCCCGCCGTCGGAAGGTCTCCAACTCGCTCCGATCTTCCCCGTCGACATGCACCGCGCGGAGCCCGATCTCGCGGCAGGCCGCGACGAACCGCTTGCTGGTCTCGATCAGGGGCAGGAACACCACCGTCCGCCGGCCGCGCGCGTGTTCGGCGAGGATCTCGGCGCACTCGGCCAGGTGCGGTTCGATGGCTTCCCCCAGGTCCTCCTCCCGGTAGTCGCCGCTGCGGGTTCGGACCTCCGAGAGATCCACGCGGACGGGTACGGACTGGATGACGATCCGGGCCAGGTAACCGTCCTTGATCAACTCGATCAGGCCGATCTCGCACGGGATCGTCTGGTAGAAGGTCGCAAGCTGCTGTTTGTCCGAGCGGAACGGGGTGGCGGTGATCCCGATGACCTGGGCGGAGGCGAAGTGGCCGAGCACCGCCTGCGCCTGGGTGCCGAGCGTCCCCCTATGGGCTTCATCGACGATGACCAGGCTGAAGTAGTCCCGCGGCCATTTGCCGAGGCGCCGGGCCAGGCTTTGGGTCGTGGCCACCACCAGGCGGTCCCCCGGCTGGGCGTGTTCCTCGGCCATCTCGACCTGCGGGATCACGCCCGCCCAGATCCCCAGCTTATCGGCCGCCTGCTTCACCAACTCCTGCGCATCGGCCAGGAACAGCACCGGGCCAAAGGGCAGACACCGCCGGGCGATCTCGCCGGCCATGACCCCTTTCCCGGATCCGGTGGGGGCCACGCCCAGCACCCGGTCGAACTCGACCAGGGCGCCGAGCATGGCGTCCACGAAACGGGGCTGGTAGGGACGCAGGGGCATGTCAGAACGGGATTTCGTCGTCGTCGTCCGCGGCCGGGGCGACCGAGGGGACCGCGGGCGGTGCCGCCTTCGGCTGACCCTGCAGGAGGGAGCGCGCCCGTCCGGTGAGCATCGCCAGGAACGCCTTGTCGGCCGTCTTGGGCTGCTCCGGGTTGATCCAGCGCACCCGCACCTTCAGACCGAAACCGTCGTCCTCCTCCTCGGCCACGATCGAACACCGCTTGCCCACGAGCTGACGGCTGATCGTGTCGAAGTCCCCGTCGAAGCCGAACGCCTCGCTCAGGGTCTTGAGCGTCCGCTCGAACGCCTTCTCGCTCAGGTACAGGTAGGCGTCGGTCATCTCCCCGCTCGTCGGTGCGCAGCAGCAAGAACACGTAGGGCGTTCCGGTCTGGGCGGTGCCGATGCTGCATTCCATCACGGTGGCCTTGTAGCGGCCGGGCATCTTCAGGTTAGGCATGGAGGGTCCTCACGGTGGCGACCGGGGCGGTGCTGACCCGTACCCCGGGCAGTTCCTTGGTGGTCAGGAGAGCCTCTTTGATCGCGGCGATCCTGGGTTTGAGTTCAACGAGGTCCGGCCGCACCGCGTAGAGCGCCGCCGGATTGAAGACTTCGATCGTGACCGCGCTGCGCAGGCCCGTGCCTGCGATCTTCGGCGGAGCCGCCTGCGCGACCGCGTCGTTGGCTTCCTGCACCGCCGCGCGGATGAGCTCCGCGGCCTTCTCGGGGTCCGGTTTCCTTCGCCGCCGCCGCGATCCGGGCCGCTTCCTCCGCCCGGGCCTTGGCCTCGACCTCGGCCTGGCGCCGGTGCTGCTCTTCCATCCAACCACCGAGCAACCGCTGGAGCCGGACGACCTCCAGTGCGAGCAGGCCGGTGATCTTCCTAGCCACCGCGTCAATGGCCCGGCCCAGCTCGAGCACCGGGGCCTTGACCTCGCTGCGGGATTTCTCCACCCCGCGCGTCAGGCTCACCGCCTCGGCGAGCACCCCGCCCGCGTAATCGGCATCCATCTGGTCGGCGATCCCGACGATGGCGCGGCATTCGGCAAGCACCGTGTCGCGCTTCGCCAGGACCTCCGGCACCGGCGAGAAGGTCGGCAGGTCGCCGACGCGCACCAGGGCGTTCACTTTCCACCTCCCAGCGGCGGAATGCCCGAGGCCCGCGCAAACCGCTCCGGCCGGGTCTCGATGGCGGCGGCCCGCTCCTTCGGGAGATGGCGCCAGGTCTGGTCGGGTTCGATCCAGTTGATCCGCCGCAGGTAGTCGTTGACCTCGGCCTCGTTGGCCCCGAACCACTCGGCCAGGGCGGCCGGGACCAGGCACGCCGCCGGGGGCGGGGCGGGGTGGGGGCGCTCGGGGCTGGCGGGTCGACCTTCGGCTCCTCGAGGCCCGCGCCCGGAGTCGCCGGTTCCTGCTGAGCGGCCAACGCGTTCATCTGCTCCTGGACCTTCGCCACGAGCTTCTGCGCCTGCGCCTCGGTCAACTCGGCGAAGGTCGTCCCCTGGCTCCCAGCCCACTGAACCGCTTTGGCGACCGCGCTCGGGCTCTTGCCCAGGCCGATCCAGTACCGCTCGAGCTTGGCGAGCGTCTCGGGCGTGACTCGTGGGGGCTCGGCCGGGGCCGGTGCCGTGGCGGCCGGCGGGATCGGCGGCGAGGCCATCGCCCCTTTGAGCCACTCGGCCAGCATCCGGCCTTCGGTCTCGGTCAGTTCGATGGTCTTGGCATCGAACAACCGGGTCCGGTCCTTCGAGGCCATCGCCCGGTGCGACGCGTCCAGGTCCCAGACCAGCGTGAACTCGTACTCCGTGCCGTCCCGGGTGACCGGCGCCAGGCCCACCTTCTTGGGCACGAGCTTCCCCTTGTCGTTGGGTTCCAGCACGTAGTCCGTCTTCGAGCGCAGGCACGCGATGACGTGCAGCTTCGAGTTGAGCAGGGCGCTGATGACCGCGCGCCACTTCTCCCCCGCCGCGGCCCAGTTCGAGAACCCGCTGCCGCCCCGCCGGTCCAGGGCATCCTTGTACTCGAGGACCGCCTCCCAGGCGTGGGAGAGGGTGTCCACGATCAGGGCGTCGAACCCCTGGGCCTCCGCCGACTTGATGGCCTCGGCGAAGGTCGGCGCGTCGTAGGGCGGATCGAGGTTCAGGGCCTCGAACCTGAACTGGTCGGCGTAGAGGGACGCACTGCGGTGCTCGGTGTCGATGACCCCGATCCGGCCCTGGGGCCCGACCAGCCCCCGGGCGAGGCGCAGCGCGGCCGTGGTTTTCCCCGAGCCCGAGGGCCCGGTGACCGCCAGCTTGAGGCTGACGGTGTCCTTCTTGGCGGGGGTGAACGTCAGCATGAGGGCACCCTCCGGTTCCTTTTGGGTTTCATGGTTTGGTAGCTGGACCGGTTGAGCCGGTCCAAAATCGTGGGCGCATGGAAGCGGAGGACCCGCTCGTTGAGCCGGACCACCGGCACCCGACCTTCCCGCACCATGCGCAGCAGCGTGGGTTTCTTGATGCCGATCCAAGCCGCGCACTGTTCGGGCGTCAGGAGCACTGCGGGCTCAGGGGCGGCTGGGGTTTGGGAAGTCATGAATTAACAAGGGGTTCCGAGCGACTCGGGGCCTCGGGGCGGGTAGCCAGGACCAGTTCGGCGACCATGCTGCTGATCGAGCGACGGTTCGCACTGGCCAACCGGAACAGGCGCCGCTTCACCGAGAGCGGCACGTACAGGTTGAGCTTGACGGCTTCTTTGATGGTGCGTGGACGTGCCATACGACGGGTCAATATGCGCATAATATGCACGTTTCAACAAAAAACTCGCCCGAAACAGTATTTGGCGTATAAAATGCCCCCGTGAGGCCGAAGATTAAGAACGCCGTGCGCTTGAACCTCTACCTGGACCGGGCCGTGGTGGACGCGCTGGACCGCGCCTCCGCCCTGCGCAAGCTCTCCCGCTCCGCCCTCATCGAGGAACTGGTCAATTCCGCCCCAGCACGCTCGGCTGCAGACGAGGCAGCTTCCGAGGCCTTGCGCCGGGCGGCCCCGCCAGCACGCGGGCGGAAACCGCGAGCTGCCTGACCCACCGGGCGAGCTTCCGCGCCATCTCCACGCGCTCCCGCGGGTCCAGGTGACCCGCGATCTCCTCAAGCTCCGGTTCCATCCGGACACGAACAACCACTTTCGCCATAACCCTTCTCCGACCCAGCCCGGCGGTTTCGCAGGATGCTCAAGGTTTTCGCCGTGCTTGCGAGTGAGTGTCGCACAGGGGGTGGGACATCTACGGGGTTACCCCTCCAAAAACTTACTCACAGGGTGTGAATAACTAACGTGCCGGCGGCTGAGGACCGGGCGGTGGTTCAGGGCCGTGCCGCCGGCGCCGCCTGGGCCGGCTGCCCGGCCATCGAGTTCGGCCGAATGGCCCAGAACTCAGCCGCCTGCTCGGGCGTGACCAGCTCGTGGTAATGCGTCAAGAGGATGGTCGGGGAATTCCCCAACGTGTGCGCCACCTTGCCCGCGTCCCGGTGAATCGCCATGAGGTAGCTCGCCGCCGTGTGGCGCAACACGTCCGGCCACCACCGCTCCCACCCGGCCGAGTTGCGCAGGCACTTCTGAACGTGCTTGCGCTTCTCCCACTCCCACGGGAGCTGCGCCTCCAGTTCCCGGGCCCGCGTGAGCCACCCCACCGCGGCGGGCTCGAGAGGAATCACCCGCCGGTGCCGCACCTTGCTCGCCGCCGCGTCCATCTGGATCAGGCTGCGGGCCAGGTCGATCTTCGGCCAGGTGAGCTGGTCGGTTTCCTCCGGGCGCGTGCCCGCGAACATCCCCAGCGCCACCCACGCCAGCAGCTTCGAGTGCCGGGCTTCGCACACCCCGAGCAGGTGCCGCGCCTCGGCCGGGGCCAGAATCCGCGGGGGACCCGCTCCACCCGCGGGTGCTCGATCCCCCTGCACGGGTTCCTTGCCACCCAGCCCCGCTTGAGCGCATGGCTGAAGAACGCGCCGAACAGCAGGTAGTTGTTCTTCTGCGTCGCTGCGTGCAGGCGCCGCCCCTGGACCCACTGCTCGAGCATCTCGCGGGTGATGGCCCCGACCTGGAGCCGCTCCCGTCCCCGCGCGAAGAAGCGCAGAAACCTCGCCATCTGCTCGACGTACCGCGGGCGCCGGTTGGCCGCGGTCTTCTCCTCCAAGAAACGGGCAATCGCCTCCTCCAGGGGCAACGATGGCACGCCGACCGGATGGGCGCTGCGGTAGAAGTCCCAGACCTCGCGCCAGGTCCGGCCGGCCTGCTTGATCTCCTCGGCCACGAGCACGATCTCGGCGCGCTCACGCGCCGGCATCGTGGCCCAGGAGTGACCGGACACCGACCACTGATCGCGGATGTCCGCCGCGGCACTCTCGGCCGCCGCCTTGGTGGGGTGAAAGGTCCGGGTCCGCTTGCCCTGCTTGCGCACGTCGAGCACCCACTCGATCCGGCCCCTCCTTCGTTGCGGTCTGATGGTGAGCTTCATGGTGCGGGGAAATGGTGCCCAACTGGTGCCCGAAAAGCAAGCGCTAACTCGGAAACAAGTCTTCCCCAACTCGCCACAACTCAGTTCATCGCCAGGCCCAGAAATGGCCAAAAGTCCTGAAAAGTGGCCAGAGAAGCCACGAATCCAGTCACTTGTTACATGGCGCGACCCCTGGGTGTCTCATCTATTACGAACATCGGGGATTCGGCTGAGGGAGGCGCTCCCTGAACCTGTGGTGCGGGCTTCCAGCCTGCACCCTCCGCGGTTCATGGCTACCGAGCAGCGGGTCCGGCAGGAACAGGACGCTTCCCCTGAACCGGTGACGCCGACGTCTCAGCGCCGGTGGATGCGGAGGGCCACATCCTCCTCGAAAGCGGGACTGGCCAGGCGCGCCGGACCTTCGACGACCTTGACCTCGGTCCGCCGCTCCACCGCGCCGGTGCGGGGGTTGACCCACTCGGCCAGGTGATCCCCGGCAGGTAGGCGGAGCTCGAGTGTGGCGGTCTGCGGCCCGGTCGGCGCCTGCTTGTCCTTCAGATCACGGGCCAGGTAGACCGCCCAGGCACGGCGCGGTTCGGCCAGGACGTAAGCCCGGTGTCCCACCGGTATCCCGCCTGCAAGAAAAGACGGTTCGGGACGCATCCGGACGAAGTCGAATCCGCGCAGGAAATCGCCGAGAACCTTCATCTGGCGACGGGAAGCCCGGGTTGCCGCCTCCGGGCTGCTGGGCGGGGTAAACGAACGTTCCGTCCTCGTGCCCGGCAACGAAAGAGTAATCGAGGTGACTGAACAGGCCGCCGCCCGCGAGCAGGAAGCTCCAGGCCTCGACCCGATACGGGAGATCGTTGGTGCCCCGGAAGCCGGTTTCGTTGTCGCCGATCACCTTGGCGAGGTCGTAGTTCATGGCCACGGTGTCGGGCGGGTACGCGTAGTGGAAATTGAAGATCGAAAGCGACGGGTGCGGGTTGTCGATGCGGGCTTTGTCGTTGGCCACGTTGCGGGAGATTAGATGGCGGACACCGAGGGCCTGCTCGGTCTCGACGATGACGTCGGCGATGCGGTGCTGCCAGGCGAGGGTGACGCCGCCGAAGTAGGGCTCGTTGCAAAGCTCGTAGTAGAGGTTGTCGAAGTCCTTGAGTTCGGTGACCAGCTTGCGGGTGAGGGCTTCCTGGAAGCTCAGCAGGCCCCCGTGCCGGTCGAGGGTATACACGTTGGTGCGGGCAACGGCACCGACCCCGTTGATGTTGTTGGCAGCGTTCATCGGGCTGAGGCGCCACATCGCGTCCTCGTAGAACGGACAGAAGAGGGTCAACTCAACCACGACGCCGCGCCGGCTGGCATGCGTAAGGAAGGCGCGGAGCCGCTCGAAGTAGGCCTCATCCCAGCGGGTGAGGTCGAATTTGTTGCCCCCGTTGGCATAGCCCGGCTGGTCGGTGCGGGCCCAAGGGCAAATCAGCCGGTTGGGCTCGGGAGCCAGGGTGTTGCGGGCGATGTTAAAGGCGCCCGGCGGTTCACAATAGACGCCGCTGAACGTGCGGGTGTGGTTGAGCGCGTCCGCCGCCAGCGTGTCGAGGTAACGGCGAAAGTCGAAGTCCAGGTTGAGCACGGCGCCGTAATGCTCTCCCGAGCCGAGCAGGAAGGTCGGCTGGCCCCGCCAGTCGAAGTAGTGCGGATTGTCCGGATGCAAAGCCAACGGGGCGGTCGCCCCCAGGCATGTGCCCAAGAAGCCGGCGGCGACGAGACCCACCATCGTGAGTGGGAGGAAACGGCGATTGGGGTGCGGGTGCGGCATGGCCCGACCTTAGTCCGAGGTGACGGTGGGTGGCAAGCCGGCCCCGGAACCCGCCAGTGCCTCGGCGGGATAGGTCCAGATCTCAGACAGGGTCGGGTGATAGTGCGGCAGCGCCGCGAGCTCCCGGGCCGTCATCCGCCCATGAAGAGCCGCGACGATCTCGTGGATCAGTTCACCTCCGGCCGGTCCCACCACGCTGCCCCCGAGAAGCTCGCCCGTGCGGGCGTCCGCCACCAGCTTCACGAAGCCGTCCGTGGCGTCCAGGATCACCGACTTGCCGTGGTCGGAGAAGGGATACGAGGCGACCTGCACCTCGCGGCCCGCCGCCCGCGCCTCGCTTTCCGGTGAGACCAGCCACGGCAACTTGCGGATCGGTGAAAACCACCCGCACCAGCAGCCGGTAGTCCATCGAGCGCGGAGGGGTGGCGTGGCGCAGATTGTGCCCGGCGACCTCACCCTGTTGCACCGCCAGGTGGACGATGTCGTGTGGCCCGCAGCAATCCCCGGCGGCGTAGATGTGGGGCGCGCTGGTCTGCTGCTGCAGGTTCGCCAGGATCCGGCCGCTCTCGGTGACCACGCCCGCCTGTTCGAGCGCGAGGGCCGCGGTGTTCGGCCGCCGGCCGAGAGCCAGCAAGATGTCCTCGGCAACCACGGTCTCGACGCGGCCCCGGTGCTCGAAGCTCACCGCCTTGCCGTCCACCACGCGGGCCGCCTCCCGCAAGCGCGTGCCGGTGAAGAGCCGCATTCCCTCGCGACGTAGCACGGTCTCCACCACCTCGGCCACATCACCTCCCATCCCCCGCAACACGTGGTCGCTGCGCTGGATCAGCGTGACCCCGACATCCAGTCGGGCAAAGAACTGCGCCAACTCGAGCGCCACCGGGCCGCCGCCCAACACGATCAACGAACGCGGCAGGCTGGGCAGTTCGAGCGCGAGATCACTGGTGAGGTAACCCACCTCCGCAAGCGACGGCAACGGCGGCGGTGCGACGACCGAACCCGTCGCGATGACGAACTGCCGGGCGGTGAGTGTCTGTCCGCTGCTCAGAGCCAATCGGTGCGGACCCACAAAGCGGGCGTGCGCACGCAGGAAGGCGAACCCGCCGCGCTCCAATTGGCGACGGCGATGATCGGCCCAGCCCCGCACCAACTCGTCCTTCCGTCGCTGGATCGCATCCCAATCGAACTCCACTTCCGGGATCCGGAGGCCCCACGTGGCCGCGCGCCGGGCCAGGTGCCGCACCTCGGCAGCCTGCAGCAGCGTCTTGGTGGGCATGCACCCGCGCAGGATGCAAAGCCCCCCGGCTCCGAGGCCCCCTCGACGACGGCCACGTCCAAGCCGTCGGCGGCGGCCGTCCGCGCCGCCGCAAAGCCGGCACTGCCGCCACCGATCACGATCACGTCCCAATCCGATTTCGTTGTCATGTTCGCGTGCATCTGCCCCGCAGGCGGGCGGACCCAGTCTGGGCAACGCCGCCAGCCAAAGGAAGCCCCTCCTGCGCACGCGGAAGCGGTTCGGTTGAAGCCGCACGACCGGGAGCCAGAGACGCCCCACCTGAACCTCCGCGGCAGATCTCCCGGCAAATGCCCGCCCTCCATGCACCGTGCACGAAAAGCGGGGGTGAACGCCCGCACTCCAAACGCTTTGCGATGGGCGCAGCCGGTCCGTTTCGCGCGAAGCGTCTGGAGTGCGTCCGGTTTACCGGCGCTTTCCGGTTCATGGCTACCGGGCAGGTCCGGCAGGGACAGGACGCTTCCCAGCCGCCCGGGCAGGGCGTAGGCTGGTGGCCATATGAAACTGCGGTTGAGCGACGAAACGGCGCTCCGCGACTTCTTCGCGGTGCACCCCATCGGCCTGGCAGGGCCGGGCACAATCCTGCGGGACCTCCCGTTGCTGATGGCCGCCATCGGTCCCGAGGGCGTGGCCACCAAGAGCCATCGGGGCAACCTGCCAGCGGCCATGCTCTCGGATCTCAATGCCCGGCTCACCCACCCCCTCGAGATCCACGTGCAACGCGCCCTGCTGCGCGATTACCCGAACATCGCCGGCCTCTTCCTGCTGCTCCGGGCCATGGGCCTGGCGGTCGCGGACAAGGGGCGGGTCCGCATCGATCCAACCGTCCAAGGCCGCTGGGAAGCCCTGAATCTCACTGAGCAGTACTTCGCCCTCCTCGAAGCCTGGTTGCTGATGGTGAGCGACGACATGCTGGGAGGCAGCCAGCGCTTTCCCTATTTTCAGCAGCTTGGCGGCAACCTCCACTTCCTGGCCCGCCAGGTCTCCGACCGCTGGAAGACCTTCTCCGAGCTTTGCCACATGTACGGCATTGGCGGCATCGCCGCCTGGAACGCGCAATTGCAGTCCCTGTTCGGCCTCGTTGAAGTCCAGGCACGACCGCTGGCCGGGCGGCGATACTCCTCGCGCGCCTGGGGCATGGAGAAGGCCCGCCGCACCCCCTGGGGCGACGCGGTCGTGGCCGTGGTGCTGACGTTCCTGAAGGTCCGAAATGCAGCCGACCTGGTCTTGCTGGAACAGCCAGCCGACGCGGGCTTCGGTTACCTCCAACCCGCGTTCCAGCCTTACTGCCCCGATTGGCAACGATGCTTTGCCCTCGCCGAAGCTCCCACCCGCGAAGGGACCTTTGTGTTCAAAGCCTCGCTGAACCCCCGCTGGCACAGCTCGAGCGCGTGGCACCGGCTGGCCGTGCCGCACCACAGCACACTCGACGACCTGGCCCACGCGGTGTTGCAAGCCTTCGCGTTCGACGACGATCACCTCCACGAATTCCGGTACCGCGATCATCTGGGCAAGACCCGCGTCTACAACCACGCGTACACGGACGAGGGGCCGTACAGCACCGAAATCACCGTGGGGGAATCCGGTCTGCCCCTGAAGGAGGTCCTGTCGTTCCGCTTCGACTTCGGAGATGACTGGCGCTTCCTCCTCCGCCTCGAACGTATCGAGCCCCCCGAAGGCGGGACGGGACGCATCGTGCTCCTGGAGTCGCACGGCAAGAACCCCGAGCAGTACCCGAGCTACGAATGAGCCGGGTTTCCCTCCGGCCCGTCGTCGGCTACCTTCGCGCTCGTGACTGCGATTGAGTCCAAGTTGCTCGACGCCCTGAACGAACTCGAAGCCGCGGCCCGCCAGGGGCAGCGCGCACCCGCCGGGGCTTCCTTGCAGCCGCTCTTCAACCGGATTGACCACCTGGCGTCACAGTTGCCGCCCGGCAGCGACCCCGAACTCCGCCACTTCCTCGCACGCAAGAGCTACGTGAAGGCGCGGGAGCGCCTGGAAGGCCGGGCCCCAACCCGCGGGAACTGCGGCGGTTGACGCACGCCCGCGCCGCATGGCCGAAGACACCATCGCCGCCATCGCCACGCCGCTGGGGAAGGGGGTCTGGCGGTCATCCGCCTGTCCGGACCCGACGCCCTGGGCGTGGCCGACCGCTGCTTTGTGCCCGCCGGAAGCCGTTCGCTGCGCCCCTCGACCGCGCCCAGCCACACACTCCACCTGGGCCGGATCGAGCACGCCGGCCGGCTCGTTGACGAGGTCCTGCTGGCGGTCATGCGGGCCCCCCGAACCTACACGCGGGAGGACGTGGTCGAGATCTCCTGCCATGGCGGTCTGCTGCCCGCGAAACTGGTGTTGACGGCCCTCCTGGCCAACGGCGCCCGGCTGGCGGAACCCGGTGAGTTCACCCGGCGCGCCTTCGTGAACGGCCGCCTCGATCTGGCCCAGGCAGAAGCCGTGGCGGACATCATCCGTTCCCGCACCGAGCTGGCCCTGGCCGCCGCCGAGGAGCAACTCGCCGGCAAGCTCTCCCAGCGGATCCGTCACTTGCGGGAGGATCTGCTCGGCGTCCTTGCGCACCTCGAGGCCCACCTCGACTTCCCCGAGGAGGACCTCGCTCCGGACACCGCGGCCAGCCTGGTGGCGCGGCTGCGGGACGGCCGGACGTTCCTCGAGACGCTGCTGCGGACGGCGCCGGAAGGGCAGATCCTCCGCCGGGGCGTGCGCGCGGCCATCGTGGGCCGGCCCAACGTCGGCAAATCCAGCCTGCTCAACCAGCTTCTCGGTCGCGACCGCGCCATTGTCTCACCGGAGCCGGGCACCACCCGCGATACCATCGAGGAGACCGCAAACGTCCGCGGCATCCCGGTCGTGTTTGTCGACACCGCAGGCCTGCGCGAAGCCGATGACCGGGTCGAACAGGAAGGCGTGCGCCGCACCCGCACGGCCGTGCGCCAGGCCGAGTTGGTGCTCCACGTTCTCGATGCCAGCGAACCGTTCCAGCCCGAGGACGAACAGCATCTCGCGACGCTGGCAGATCGGAAACGGCTGGTGGTGTTGAACAAGAGCGACCGCCCCAACCGCCTCGGCCGCGTCCCGGAAGCCGTCGCCTCCGGCCTGCCCGTCTCGTGCCTCACCGGCATGGGCATCGAACGGCTCAAGGACGCCATCCAACGCACCGTCTGGGCGGGCGAACTCCGGGCCGACATGGTCGAAGTCATGATCAATGCCCGGCACCAGGAGGCGTTGCGCCGCGCCCGCGAAGCCCTCCAAGCCGCCCTCGACGCCCTGGAGTCCGGCGCCACGTTTGAGCTGGTGGCCTTCGATCTCCGGAGCGCCATCGATGCCGTGGGAGAGGTCACGGGCCAGACCACCACGGAGGATCTGCTCGACCGCATCTTCGGCGAGTTCTGCATCGGCAAGTAACGTCCGCGAAGCGGGGCCGTCGGCCGGGCGTTGCCAGCCGGAAACCGGGCGGGAACCAGGCTTGCCTTCCCGTCAGCGGGGCGCTACCTTTCCCGCGCGAACAGCCACAGCCGGTGAAGACCAGGAAACCAGCGCCCCTGACGACGGGCGGAGGTGCCCTCCGCCGAAGGGAGGGTTTTACCCTGCTGGAGCTGCTCGCGGTCATGGCGGTGATCGGCCTGATCGCCTCGCTGTTGTTGCCCTCCTGGTCCGCTCGAAACAGCGGGCGCAGGCGATTCTGTGTCTGCACAACCTTCAGCAGATTCAGAAGGCCTGGACCATGTATGCCGATGATAACTACGGCTGGCTGCCCGGCGTGCTGAGCGGCTCCTACCCCGGCTCGGACCGCTGGGTGTCCGGTTGGCTGGATTTCAGCTCCAGCCCGGACAACACCAACACCCTTTATCTGACCGACCTGCGATTCTCCCAACTGGCCCCCTTACGTCCGGAACGCCGGCATCTACCGGTGTCCCGCCGACCGCAGTGAGGTCACCATCAGCGGCCGTTCCACGCGCGGGTCCGCAGCGTGTCCATGAACTGCTGGATGAACTACATCGGAACCACCCCCATCGGAGAGGATGATTTCCATGTGTTCCGGCGCCTCGACGACATCGTGGATCCCCCCGCCCGGGCTTGGGTCCTGATGGACGAACGCGAGGACAGCATCAACGACGGCTTGTTCCAGACGAATCTGAAGCTGCGCGGGGTGCAGGCCCGCATCGTGGACTTCCCGGCCAGCTACCACGGCCGCAGCGCCGGCATTGCCTTTGCCGATGGCCACGCGGAGATCAAACGCTGGCGGGACCGGCGCACCACCCCACCGCTGCGCGCGCGTCACCATCTCGAACTCGACGTTCCCTCCCCGGACAATCCGGACGTGGCCTGGCTTCAGGAGCACTCCAGCAGCCCCCGCGCGCCCGTCGAGTAGCCACCCCGGGGACGCGCATGAGGGAAGCCGGTTCACCCGCTCATTCGGACCTCCGCCGTTACGCCCGCCAGGTGCTGCTGCCGGAGGTCGGGCCGGCCGGCCAGCGCAAGCTCCGGGCAGGCCGCGTGCTCTGCGTGGGCGCAGGCGGACTCGGTTCCCCCGTGGCTCTGTATCTGGCGGCCGCGGGGGTGGGGCGGTTGGGAATCGTGGACTTCGACCACGTTGATCTGTCCAACCTGCAACGCCAGGTGCTCCACGGCACCCCGGACGTCGGCCGCCCCAAGACGCAATCCGCCGTCGAGACCCTCCGCCGGCTCAACCCGGACGTCGAGGTCGTGCCCCACACCGTCCGCCTGACCGCCGAGAACGCGCAGGAGATCCTGTCCGGCTACGATGTGGTGGTCGACGGCACCGACAATTTTCCCACACGCTACCTGGTGAACGACGCCTGCGTAATGCTCGGCAAGCCGAACGTGTATGGTGCCATTTTTCGCTGGGAAGGACAGGTCAGTCTGTTTGCGCCGCACCGCGAGGGTCCCTGCTACCGCTGCCTGTTCCCGGAGCTCCCTCCCGCGGGCACTGTTCCGAGCTGCGCCGAGGCCGGGGTGCTGGGCGTGCTGCCCGGGGTGATCGGCTGCCTTCAGGCCACCGAGGTGCTCAAGCTGCTCCTCGGTCAAGGCCGCTCCCTGCTCGGGCGCCTGGTGGTCTTCGACGCCTTGTCCCTGCAGTTCCGGGAACTCCGGCTGAGACGCGACCGCGGCTGCCCGGTTTGCGGCGACCACCCGACCATCACCGAGCTCCGCACCGAATCGCTGGCCTGCGGGCCGCTGGAGTTGTCCCCGGACGAGGTGACCGTCGAGGACCTGAAGCGTGCCCTGGAGGAACCCGAACTCGGCATCACCGTGGTGGACGTGCGCGAACCCGAGGAGTGGGCGGCCGGGCATCTGCCGGGAACCAGACATCTGCCGCTGTCCGCGCTGGAGGAGCGCGTGGCCGAACTGGATCCGGGCGTGGTCCTCTACCTTCACTGCCAGGCTGGCGTGCGCTCGCTGCGGGCCGTCGAGTGGCTGAAGGCGCAGGGATTCAGGCAGGTGAAGAGTGTCCGGGGAGGGTTGACAGCCTGGTCGAGCACTTATGCGACGCCGCTGGTGGAGGGGACAGGGCCTGAGCGCGGTCGCGGGAGCCGCAGCCGCGGCCGCAGCGAGAGGTGGCGCGCGTCGGGGAGCAAGCCCGATCTGTCAATTCCACTTAACAAGGGATTGCAGGCGCTGGCAGAACCTGTCATCCTCGGGCCATGATTATCCGAGTGTTCATAATGGAAGAGCAGTCCATCACCCGGGCCGGCCTGCGCAGTCACTTGGAGGGGGCAGCGGACATCGACGTCATCGGCGAAGCCTCCGATGCTGTGTCAGGTCTGCGGGGAGTCAACAATGCCAAACCGGCAGTGGTGTTGCTGGGCAGCAGCTTCTGTCGGCAGGAGAGTGACCAGGTCATCCGCAAGCTGCTGGACATCACGCCGCAGCCCGGCGTGCTCATCCTGGCGGATCATGAGGACGCCCGTTCCGCGGAGCGGTCCTTGAAGGCCGGAGCACTCGGCTATGTCTCCAACGGCATTGAAGCCCCGGCCCTGGCGGCCGCCATCCGCCAGGTGGCCCGGCAGCAGGTCGTGGTCAGCTCCGAGATCAAGGACGCTCTGCTCCAGCGGCTCTCGAGCGGCACACCCGGCGCCCCCAAGGACCCGTCCCAGGTGCTCTCCCAGCGGGAGATGGAAGTCTTCGTCTTCACCGGCAAGGGACTCGAGGCCAAGGAAATCGCCGCTGAGCTTTCCATCAGCCCGCGGACCGTGGACGTCCACCGGGCCAACATCCGCAACAAACTGGGGATTCAAGGGGCGCATGAGCTGATGCGCTACGCCATGCTCTGGGAACAGCACCGGCAACACGCCGAGCGCGTGCTGGCGTTCGAGCGGAATGCCAGCCCGGTGCTGCTGGTCGAGGACGACGAGGTGGACATCCTGAACGTGGACCGGGCGCTGAAGGAACTGGGTTCCAAGGTGAAGCTCGTGGTGAAGCGAACCGCCGAGGAAGCCTTGAAGTACCTGCGCGGCTCCGACAACCCCCGGCCGGGTTTGATCCTTCTCGACATCAAGATGCCCGGGATGAACGGTCGCGAATTCCTGACCGAGGTTCGCAAGGACTCCGGCTTGCGCACGATGCCGGTGGTCGTGTTGACCTCCTCGAAGCTGGACGAGGACAAACACCGGATGCACGCGCTGGGCATCACGGGGTACCTGACCAAGCCGGCCACTTCCGCCGAGTTTGTCGAGCGTCTCGACCTGCTGGCGCAGTACTGGAGCGTCAACGAGCCCCCGCCCCTCCCGCCGACCAAAGGGGCCCACCCCGCTGAGCCTGCGGCTCAGGCGCCGGCCAGCAGGCGCTCCCACAGGCGCTCGTTGGTCATCGCCCGCACCAGGAACTCCTCGCTCTCGACCGGCGTCACGCTGGCGGGCGGCTGCAAGGGCAGCGTAAGCGTCAGGCACGTGCCCGTCTCGCCGCCCGACCGGAGGCCGATGCGACCGCCGTGGTGGTACACGATGAAGTAGCAGGCCATCAGGTGCAGCCCCAGATCCGCCGCCTTGTCCTCCCGGGCAATGAGCGGGTCGAGCACGGACAGCACGGTCTCCGGCGGCAGCCCCGGCCCGCTGTCCTGAATCGTGATGTCCACCTCATCCACGCTGTCTCCCGCGCCGGGGCGGAACGCGGCGTGGAATCGGATCTCGCAGTTGGAGGCCAGCCGCAGGAGGGCGTCGCGCAACAGCAGCTCGAAGAGCTTGTGGAACCGGGTGCGATCCACCCGCAGGGCCGGCAGATCCGGAGGCACCTCGTTGCGGACGCGGATGCCACGCGCCGCCAGTTCCGGACCGAGCGTCTGGAGAGCTTCCTCGAGCGAGGCCTGCACGCGCATCTCGGTGTCGAACCGGAACGGCTGCTTCGTCTCCTCGGAGAGGCCGTGCATGAGGCCGAGGACGGTCTTGACCTGGCTCTGGACGTGGCGATGGAACTCCTGCCAGAAGTTGGGGTTCCGCAACTGTTCGAGGTCCACGTTCTCCCGCTGGAGCATTTCCGGCGCGAGATCCAGAAACTTGTGCACGGCGTCGAGCGAGTTGCGCAACTGGTTGTTCAGGCCCGCGGCCAGCACGCCCAGGCTGAGGATGCGATCGGCAATGAGCATCCGGTGGAGGCTCGAGAGCTTCTCGCGCAGGAGGAGGTCGCGCTCGAGCTGCACAATGAAGAACTCGAGGCTGCGCTTGAGCGTATTCTCGAGCAGCGGGATGTCCCACGGCTTGGTGACGTACTTGTAGATCGCCCCGGTGTTCACCGCCGCGATGGCCGCGTCCAGGTCGGTGAAGGCTGTGGCCAGGATGCGGATCACCCGCGGCTGGAGGCGGCGCGCCTTCTCCAGGAACTGCACCCCCTGCTCGCCCGGCATGCGCTGGTCGCTCATGACCACGCCGATCTCGTCCTGGTGGTCGAGCAGCAACTGGTAGCCGTCGGCCGCATTGGTCGCGGTCAGGATCCGGAACGTGTCGGCAAAGGCCCGGGCAAAGTATTTGAGCGACTTCTCCTCATCATCCACGTAGAGGGATGGCGAAACGCTTGTAGTCGTAGATCGAGTTCATGAAACGAGTGCGGTAGCCTTTTCTGGTGCCGTTGTTGTCCGAGTCCGTACGACGCGTTCGCGAGGACGGTCCGCAAAGACCAGGGAGAATTCGCAGAATTCGCCTTCCTGGCTGCGCACGCTAATCCCCCCGCCCACCTCGTTCAAGAGCCGATAGCAGATGCTCAGCCCCAGACCCGTCCCCTGGCCCACCTCCTTGGTGGTGAAGAACGGGTCAAAAATCCGCGCCTGTTGGTGCGCCGGGATGCCAGGGCCGTTGTCGCGCACCAGCACCACCCGGGCCCCCTCCCGCTCGACCGCGCTGATCGTGATGCACGGCGGACCGTCCGCCGGCGGGTGACTGCGCAACGCGTCCAGGGAGTTCTGCAAGAGGTTCACAAACACCTGAATCAGCTTGTTGTAGATCGCCGGCACGGTGAACCCCTCCGGGATGTGCGTCTCGACCGTCACCCGGTCGCGCCATTCCGCCGCCAGGAACCGGAGCGCGGCCTCCACGGCCCGCTGGACATCCACCTCCTCCAACTCCCCGCCCTGCGGATGCGTGAAGGTGCGCAAATCGCCGATGATCCCCGCCACCCGACGCAGGCCGTCCCGGATGTCGTGCAGCATCTCCTCCGCGTCGGCCCGGTCCTCGTCGCTCAGATGGACGAGCATCCGCTCCAGCACCCCGATCGCGGTCAGCGAGAAGTTCAGAGGGTTGTTGATCTCGTGGATGATGCCGGCGCTCATCCGGCCCAGCGAAGCCATCTTCTCGGCCTGCACCAACTGCAGCTCCGTTTCCTTCAGCTCCTCCAGCGTCGCCTCAAGCTTCTGGTTCTGGCGCGACAAGGCGAGCTGCAACTGATGGCTCTGACTCAGGCTCCGCACCCGGGCCCGCAGCTCCGCCAACGAGAACGGTTTGGAGAGGAAGTCGTTGGCCCCATGCTGGAGTGCCCGCAGCTTGGTCTCGTCGTCGGCCCGCGCGGTCAGCATCAGGAAGGGCAGCGCCCGCGTCACCGTCTTGTTGCGCAGCTCGCGACAGACCGCCAGCCCGTCCTTCTCCGGCAACATCAGGTCGCAGATGATCACGTCCGGCAGGTACTGCGCCGCCAGCGTGACCGCCTGGTCACCGTCCACGGCCTCAATCACCTGGTAGTCCCGACACAATTGGGTGTGGAGGAAGCGGAGCATGTCCGGCTCGTCGTCCACGATGAGAACGCGCGGGGCCTTGCTGCTGACGGCCGGACCCGGCGACCGCAACGCCTCGCGCAACCCCGGCACCGGCGGGAACATCTCCGCGCGCCGGTACAGATCGCGCAGCCAGGTGGTCTCGGTGGGGGTCCCGACGGGCGCCGCCGGAGCGGCGGCCGGACTGGCCGGTGCCGGCGCGGCGGCCACCGACGGGGCGGCGTCTCCGGCGAAGCCTGCGACCCGGCCTGGGCCGGCACTTCGAGCGGCAGCCGGACGGTCATCGTGGTGCCCCGCCCCGTTTCACTCTGCGCGCTCACGGTGCCGCCGTGCGCCAGCACGAGCTCCTTGACCAGCGCCAGGCCGATCCCGGCACCCTGGTACTTGCGCTGACTCGAGGAGTCGGCCTGCCAGAAACGGCTGAAAAGATAGCGCTGGTGCTCGGGGGCGATGCCCACGCCCGTGTCGATGACCTGAAACACGGCATGGTCCGCTTCCCGCCGCGCCGTCAGGCGGATGCTCCCGCCCGCGGCGGTGAACTTGATGGCGTTGAAGAGCAGGTTGAGGAACACCTTCTCGAGTTTGTCCGGGTCCGCCTGGACAGTGCTCAACGCCGGGTCCACTTCACACCGCAGGCGCAGCCCGCGTTCCTCGGCGAGGGCCCGCACGGCGTTGATCAAGCCGCCCAGGAACACCTCGACCTCGATCGCGGCGCGCTGCAACTGGAGCTGGCCGGCATCCAGCCGCACCAGATCCAGGAGGTCGTTGATCAGCTTCAGCAGCCGCATGCCGTTCGCCCGCATCGTCGCAAGCGTTTCCCGGAGCCGGGGATCGGGCAGGGCTTCCTCCGCCAGCAACGGTTCCAGCGGCGTCAGCAGCAGCGTCAGAGGCGTCCGCAGCTCGTGACTGATGTTGGCGAAAAAGCGCCCCTTCAGCTCGTCCAGCTCCTGCAACCGACGGTAGCTGGCCTCGAGTTCCTTCCGGCTCCGCTGCAGCTCCCAGTTGGACACGAAATCCCGGAAACGCAGTTGCCCTTGAATCTCGCTGCCCACGATCACGATCACCCCGGTCAACAACATGAACCACAGGTTGTTGAAGAAGATGCCAGCCGTGCCCGGGTCACTCTCGGATCGCAAAGTCAGCGTGGCGAACGTTGCCGCCAGATAGAAGGTCATCAGGATGATCAGCGCCGCCAGGCTCTGACGCCACGTCCACTGTGCCAGCATCGCCATCGCCAACAAGATCAGATTGATGCCGGCGTAGTACGGTGAGGCCGCACCGTCGGTCTCCCGGATGATCCACGTCATTCCGAACGTCGGGATCACGGCCAGGAGAATGCCCAAGAGCCGATAATGCTGGGCAGCGACCCGCGAGCGGAACAGGAAGATGAGAGGGATCACCATCGCGGAACAGGCCAACCGCACTGCGGCAAACTTGTGCAGGTCTTGAGTGCCGCCACCATCAACAGTCGGGTCGACCTTCAAGAGTTGGTAGTCCACCAGCGATCCCAGCGGCATCAGGACCATTACGAGGTAACAGCCCACGATGAGGCGCCGGATCCCGCGGGTCCGCTCGTGCTCGGTGAAGGCCTCGACGACCTCAGGGGTCACCTCGACCGGCGTCGTGCCGGGCTCAGCAACAGGGGATGCCGGGGCGTCGGGCATACGGGTTCAAGCCGCCACGGGCCTGGTGACTTCCAGGAAGAGATTCACCTGGGTCGGGTCGGCCGTGATCCGCCACTGGTCCGGCGACGCGCCGTTGGGGACGAGGCTCTTCATCTGCTCCCGATTGCGGCAGATGAGGTGCCACTCCAGGATGTAATCCATCGAGTGCCGGAAGGGCTTGGCGGCGTCCACGTTGCTCACAAGGAGCGACCCTCCGGGAGCGAGCCAGTTGTAGAACAGCTCGGTGAGCCGGCGGCAGACCCGGTCCGACACATAGTCGAAAAGCCCGGCACAGTACACGAAGTCATACTGCTCGCCGGGCTGCGCGGCCGCCGGCCGGATGGCCTCCTTGAGCAGTTGGTTGATGGACTTCTCGGCGAACTGCAGCCCGGCCTTCCGGTTGTGCTGCTCGCGGTACTTCCGGAGGGTCTGTTCGGCAAACTCGAGGGTCTCGGCATTGAAGTCGAGCAGGGTGAAATCGGCCAGGTCCGACACGTCCTGCTCGGCAAAGAACAACTGGATCTCGCGAGCCGGACCACAACCCAGATTCAGCACCCGCAGGCGCCGGCCGAGGGCCGCCACCCGCCGGGTCTCCTCCTCGAGCCGCTGCTGGAGGTACCGGATGCGGTTGCGATGGGCCTGGGCGGGCGGATTGCGGAGAAACACCACGTTCACCATTTTGGCGAACAGCGTCGCCCCCTCGAGGGGGTCGCCCAGGATCATGTTGACCATCTCGTAATCCCCCGCGTAGCCGAGGGGTTTGCGGTAGGTACGGTACACGAACGGCGAGTACAAGACCAACGGATGGATCTGGCGGCGGGCATAGGCCCGGCAGGCCGGCCGCAGGTGCTCGTCCACCGCCTCGGCCGCCGCGTCAAAACGCGCCGCCCACTCGTCGATCTCCGGCAGAATCTGACCCTCCAAGTCCCCCAGCACCTGCCGTTCCATGTCGCGACGCAATCCGGTGGGCTCCGACCGGACGCCCAGCTCCACCTGGTCCAGCCAGCGCCGCAGTTCCGCCAGCAGGAACTGGAAGTCCGCCACCGCCACTTTGAACTCGGGCGTGATGGCCTGCATCTTCCGGCACCGCTGGATCGTAACCTCCAGCTCCTCCCGCAGCCGGCCAGGTTGCGCGATCGGCGAGAAAAGATCGACGTCCAGCCAGGAAGTGTCGTCGAGAGTGACCTCGACCAGCAACAGGATGCCGGCGTTGACCAGGTTGCTCACTGTCGCCCGGCCGGAGTACTTGCACACCTCGCCCACCGTGATCCGGAAGTCCCCCAGCACCTCGGAGAGCTGGAGGATGCTGTGCGGGTTGTACACCTCAAGCTGGGCGGTGTACCGGGTGACGTAAACCGGGGTGGAGCGCACCTCCGCACCCTGGCTGTTGCGGCAGGTGATCAGGATCTCCCGATTCTCAAACAACGCAGAATCGGATGTCGCCGGGGTGGTCATGCCAAGTAATTCAACGGCAGTGCTTCGATCAGAAGACCTCGCCCCGTCCCTTCGCGCAATAGCGCTGTGACTGGTGGGGGTCCGTCGTTCCGCTTAGTCATCACCACGTACCGGATACTTGTTGCCTCGGCTGCGGGACCGGGCCATAACAAGCGCACGCCACGGGCGGCGCGGGCACCCGGATCCGCCGGTGCCCCACCCGCCCCCGGGATCCGGGCGGTGGCGGGGAAGCGATGGACCGGGTCGTCCATCCGCGCAACCGGGTCCCTCATACATGCTGGCTCCGTTGCACGCACCAAGAACCACCACCCGCCCGGGGACACGGAAACGCCCGGCTCCC
Source organism: Verrucomicrobiota bacterium (assembly GCA_027493615.1). Taxonomy (GTDB): domain Bacteria; phylum Verrucomicrobiota; class Verrucomicrobiia; order Limisphaerales; family J093; genus DSVZ01. Next base: position 234,005 of record JAOSKK010000002.1, on the reverse strand, counting down.
CACGCCAACCCTGCCACGGTGGCAACGCGCGGGGCCAGCTCGCCGGCAGGCAACCGACGGAAGCTCTCGGTCTGGGCCCCCACCACCGCCCTCCTCGACCGCTGCAGCGACTGGATCGCCGTCTGCGACGCCGAGGGCCGGATCCTGTATGCCAACCAGAGCTGGCGCGAAGGTCTGGACTACCCTTCGGCGGACCCCCAGCCCCTGCGGCTGGAGCAGGTCGTGGCCGGCGAGGAACTCCCTCGCTGGCAGGCTCGGCTCCAAGCCGCCGACATCCCCGCGGACTGGGAGCCGGCACGATGGACCTGGCGCAGCCGGTCAGGGCGTTCCGTCCCCATGGACGGCCAGATCCGCCGGCAGCCCGCCGGAGGAACGGGGGACCGCTGGGTGGCCGTGTGCCTCTGCCCGCAACCGCCCCGCGAGTCGACGCCTCCCCACCGCGAATCCGGAGGCGGTGCTCCAGGTCGTCGAACTCCATGCCCCCGTCGGGATCTTCGAGACCGATCCCCAAGGCCGGCTGGTGCGGGCTAACGCACGGTGGCGGCAGATTGCCAGTCTCGAGCATCTGAGCGAACCCCGCGGTGCCTGGTGGCAGATGGTTGGGCCGGAGGACCGCGACCGCGTCAGGGCCGAGTGGCAGAGCGCGCTGAAGCACGGTCACGAGTTTCGGAGCCAGTTCCGCGTCAACACCGGCCACAACCTGGAGCGCTTCGCCCACACCTGCATCTCGCGCCTGCATGGGCCCGACGGCGCGCTTCGCGGATTCGTGGGGGTGTCCGAGGACATCACCGAGCAGCTCCGGTTCAAGCGGCAGCAGGAGGAGGCCAAGGCGGAGCTGGAAAAGCGGGTCGGCCAGCGGACCAACCAGTTGGAAATGGCCAACCGCGAACTGGCCCAGTTCGCCCACGTGGTGGCCCACGACCTCAAGGCCCCGCTGCGCGCCGTGAACAACCTGGCGGAATGGCTCGGGCGGGACTATCTGGACCGGCTCGAACCTGAAGGGCGGCGGTTGCTGAGCCTTCTGCAGCAACGGGTGCAGCACATGCACAACCTGATCGAAGGCGTGCTGGCCTACACCCGGCTGGGGCAGATGGAGGAGGCCGAGGCCGAGGTCGACGTCCACCGGCTGGTCACGGGCATCCTCGCCATGCTGGCACCCCCGCCCCATATCACGATCCGGCTGCCGCTGCTCCTGCCGTGTGTCCGCGGCGGCGCCGAACGCCTGCGCCACGTTTTGCAAAACCTGCTCGAGAACGCCATCAAGTTCATGGACAAGCCCCAGGGCTTGGTGACACTCACCGCGACACGCCTGGACGGCGCGTGGGAGTTCGCCGTGGCCGACAACGGCCCGGGCATCGCCCCGCGCTATCACTCGCTCGTGTTCGAGATGTTCGAGCAACTGCCCAACAGCCGCCAGGCCGGCGGCACGGGCATCGGCCTCGCCCTGGTCAAACGCATCGTCGAGTCCCGCGGCGGCCAGGTCCAACTCCAGTCGCGCGAAGGGGCCGGGGCCCTGTTTTCCTTCACCTGGCCGGACCAGCCGAAGCCCCGGCCCGGCAGCGATCCGGGGGGCGATCCCATGATCTAGCGAGGCGCTTTTCACTTGCATTGCCTGAAACCGAACCACAAATGTTCGCCATGTTTCGTACGGCGTTCAGCGTTTGTTCTGCGCAATGAATAACCTTCCACCGAGGAGGACGGCTTGAGTCGTCCGTTCTCCTCCCGCGGTCCCGCGGCCCCGACGGTCCGCATCAACGGAAAAATCCGTGCCCGCGAGGTACGGGTCGTGACGGCTGACGGGCGGCAGGTCGGCATCCTCTCTCTGGGCGAGGCCATTAATCTCGCCCGCAGCCAAGGCATGGACCTGGTCGAGGTGGCAGCCACCGCCAACCCGCCGGTCTGCCGGATCGTCGACTTCGGCAAGTTCCAGTACGAACAGGCCAAGAAGGAGAAGGAGTCCAAGAAGCACCAGCACTCGAACCGGGTGAAGGAAATCCAGCTCCGTCCCGGCATCGACGCGCATGATTTCGAGGTCAAACAGAATCACGCCGTGGATTTCCTGTGCGAGGAGATGAAGGTCAAGGTGATCCTCCGGTTCCGGGGTCGCGAAATGCGCCACAAGGAACTGGGCGTCCAGACCCTCGATCGATTCATCAAGGAGCTCGCGCCCTATGGTCTCGCCGTCGAGCAACCCAAACTCGCGGGCCGGAGCATGGGCGTCATGATCAATCCCTCCCGCGCGCCAAACGCGCCCGCAATCCGCGGCAGCCCGCCCCGGAGAGTGTCCCGGCGTCCCCGGCGGCCGAACTGCCGGCCACCCGCCCGCCTTCCCCGGCACCGGCCGTCGGCGAAGCCGCCCCCGCAGAACCGCCTACCGCCGGCTAGCCCCGCAGCCAGGGCTTGAGCCGGGCCAGCGCCTTACGGCTGGCCTCCAGTTGATACCGCTGCTGGTGTGCCAGCAACACCTGCAACTCGGCCCGTTCGGTCGAGGGCGAGAACCGCTGAAGGGCGCTCGCCACAAGGTCCAGATTCTGGATCTCCCCCAATGCCTCCTGGACCGCCAACAAGCGCTGGCACAGCACGTCCTTCTCCAGGATCCGCGTCGGCAACATCTGTTCGCGCAGGTAACGCCACCGACGCACGCGCCGGCGAAACTCGTGCCGGTCCTCCTCGGCAAGCTGAAAGAAGCGCGGCAGGTGGGTGCGCAGGTACTCGCGGCAGCGCGCCTCCATCCGCGCGTACCGTTTCGCGAGCGCAGCCGCCCATCGTTTCATCTCGCCGCCCTGCGCCATCAGATGGGCAGGCAAGCGGTGCGGCGGCGGAACCAGCAGGGCACGGCGCCGCCGCCACACGGAATTCCGCCGACCCAGACACTCCTTCACCAGCGCCGGGCCAGCCTTCGCCGCCCGCAGCCATTCGATGGCGATGTCCAGGTCCCTCACCGGACTCGTGGCCCGCGCCACCTGGGCCGCCCACGACCGGAAACGCACGATCGCCGACGCCGGAAACGCGGCCCTGCCCAGCCGGACCGACAGCCGCAACCGCCGCAGCGTCACCCGCGCCTGATGCAGTTCCTCGGCACCGCCACGCCTCCGACTCTGCCGCACCAATTCCGGCAGCACCGCCAGCCACTTGCCATGTCGTCGCCGCCAGCGATGTGCCATCCGTTCGGGTCTCATTGCGGTGATCGTCGGGTTCAGGAAACGCCCGGACCCTAGACAATCCCTCACGTCTCGGCAAACACGCGTTTGTTAAACCTGCACCCGCAGCGGAGACGAACCATGCAATTGACTTCTGGCAATCCTCCCTCGCGTCCATACCACCCGTCCCTCCCGGCCCTGCCGCCGCCCCCGGGGAGCCCCCGGATTTGCCCGAAAGCGGTCATTGACACCCGGTCACCCTTTTTGGTTCCATCCTGCCCCTTTGACATCGCGAGTATGTACGCAGTCTTAGCAACAGGCGGCAAACAGTATCGAGTAGCCCCCGGCGACACGGTGGCCATCGAAAAGCTCAACCTCGAGCCCGGCCAACCGGTGACCTTCGACCAGGTCATGCTCGTGAACCAGGACGGCCAGGTCTCGGTCGGCACCCCCCACCCTCGCGGGCGCCAGCGTGATCGCGGATGTCCTCGAACACAAACGCGGCGACAAGGTCGTGTCCTTCAAGCTCAAACGCCGCAAGGGTTACCGGAAGAAAATCGGCCATCGGCAGGCGCTGACGGTCGTCCAGGTCAAGGAAATCAAACTCTAGAGGGCTCTATGGCACACAAGAAAGGCGGCGGCAGTTCACGCAACGGACGGGACAGCCACGGACAACGGCTGGGCGTCAAGGAATTCGGCGGGCAGTTCGTCACCGCCGGCAGTATCCTCGTCCGACAACGCGGCTCGAAGTTCGTGGCCGGTCAGAACGTCGGCACCGCCCGCGACTGGTCGCTCTTCGCCTTGATTGACGGTCAGGTCCGGTTCGATCGCAACGGGCGCCGGATCAACATCGTGGCCCCGACCCCTGCCCCGGCGGCCACCAACTAGGCACCGCCCCCTGCGCCCGGGCGAGGCCGTCGGCCTCGCCTTTTGCTTTCCCCGGGCGCTCGCCTCCCTCTCGCCGCGCCTCGATGTTCGTCGATGAAGTGAAAGTCTACGCCCGCGCCGGGCACGGCGGGCGCGGCTGCGTGGCGTTCCTGCGCGAGACCTTCCGCCCCAAGGGCGGGCCGAGCGGAGGAAACGGCGGGCGCGGCGGCGACGTGATCCTGGAGGCGGACCACGACCTCAACAATCTCATCAACCAGTACTACCAACCCCGTCTGCTGGCCGAGAACGGCCAGGCGGGGATGGGCAAAGGCATGGACGGCCACGCCGGCGCCGACCTGCTGGTCAAGGTTCCGTGCGGCACCATGGTCTGGCGCCTCGATTCCCCGCCCTCCCCCCGCACCCGAGCCGGCACCCGCCGGCGACGCCCGCCCCGTCCTGCCCACCGGCGCGCAGCAGCGTCTGGTCTTTCGCACCGCTGCAGGCGCTCGCGCTTACGAAGTGGACCTCGCCCAGGAAGCCCCTTCCCCTCCCCCTCCCCGCGCCAGACGCGGCGAACTGGCCGCAGATCTCACCGTTCACGGCCAGCGCTTCGTGCTCTGTCGCGGCGGCCGCGGAGGCCTCGGCAACCGCAACTTCGCCACCTCCCGTCGTCAGACGCCGCGGTTTGCCCAACCGGGTGAAGCCGGCGACGAAGGTGAATTCCTGCTCGAGCTGCGCCTCCTGGCCGACGTGGGCCTGGTCGGGTATCCGAACGCCGGCAAGTCCACCCTGCTCGCCGCCATCTCGAAGGCGCGCCCGAAGATCGCCCCCTATCCCTTCACCACGCTGCGACCCCAGGTCGGTACGGTCACCTATCCGGACGGCCAGCGGCTCATGGTGTGCGACGTTCCGGGCCTGATCGAGGGGGCCCACCGCAACGTGGGCTTGGGCCACGCCTTCCTGCGCCATATTGCGCGCTGCCCCGTCCTCGTGCTGGTGCTGGACATGGCGGGCACGGAGGGGCGCGCGCCGTGGGATGACCACCGGCAGTTGCTCCACGAACTCGAACTCCACGACCCGGGTCTGCTGCTGCGGCCGCGACTCATCGTCGCCAACAAGATGGATGAAGCGGAGGCGGCCGCCTGCCTCCGGCGGTTCAAGCGCCGCGTGCCACGCGTGCCGGTCCTCCCCCATGGCCGCAGCGTTTGACGAGGGCCTCGACCGCTTCAAAACCGCCATCCGCGACGCCGTCGAAAGGGCGCGCCGCACCTCACCGGCGCCGACCGTCTAGCCCGGCGGGTTCAGGACAGCCCGTAGGCGCCGGCGTGAGGAGGCGATCCGACGCTGCCCAGGCCCCAAGACGCCTCCTCACGTCGGCGCCTACAGCGAGCAGGAGGGACGACCGGGCTGGGGCCGCTCCAGAACCTCGCCCGTCAAGGGGCCAACCGATCGAGCTGCCAGGTCCCGTCGCCTTTGGGCGTGTACAGGAAGCGGTCGTGCAACCGGCTGCTCCGGCCTTGCCAGAATTCAAAGTCCACGGGCCGGACCCGGTACCCACCCCAGAACGACGGGAGCGGCACGTGGCCTTCCCGGAACTTGCGCTTCATCTCCTCCCACTTCGCCTCGAGCAGGGAGCGGGTGGAGATGACCCGGCTTTGCGGCGAAGCCCAGGCCGCCAACTGGCTCCCGAACGGTCGGGTCACGAAATACGCCACCACCTCCGCGGTGGGAATGCGCTCCGCCGTGCCGTTGATGGCCACCTGCCGCTGCAGTAGCAGCCAGGGAAACAAGAGGGATACGTTCGGGTTGTCGGCCATCTGCCGCGACTTGCGGCTCTCGAGGTTGGTGAAGAAGACGAAACCGGAGGCGTCCCACTTCTTCAGCAGGACCGTCCGGAGCGAGGGGCGACCCGCGGCATCCACCGTCGCGAGGCTCATCGCGTTGGGCTCGAGCATGCCGCTCGAGCAGGCCTCCTTGAACCAGACCTCAAACTGGTCGAAGGGATCCGGCTTCAAATCGCGACGGTGCAGTTCGTCGCGCGTGTAATCCTGGCGCAAGTCGCCGATGTTCATCGCCCCGCACTCAACCAACCCCGCGCCGGCCCGTCGAGTGCCAAGCCGAACCCCTTGACCCGCCCCCGTCCCCGTTTACATCCGACGTCGATGCACGCCGTTCGTCCCTGGATCCTGCTCCTCGGCCTGGCCGCCGTCGTCTCTGCGGCCGCGGCCGGCCCCACCGCCTTGCCTTCCCTCACCGATGCCGAGCAAGCCGCGGGCTGGCGGTGGCTGTTCGACGGCGCGTCCCCGGCCGGCTGGCGCGGCTTCAGCCACGAAGGGTTTCCCCGCCAGGGCTGGACCGTGAAAGACGGTTGCCTCACCCACAGCGGCCGTGGCGGCGGTGGCGATATCATCACCGAGGCGACGTTCGCCGATTTCGAGTTCAGCTTCGAATGGCGCATGGCCCCCAATGGAAACAGCGGCGTGAAGTATTTCGTCACACGCGACCGCGGCGGCGCCATTGGCCACGAGTACCAGCTCCTTACTGGCCGGACGGTCGAAGCCGAACAGGCGCCGAGCAAGGGCGGTACCGCGGGCTTCTACGATGTCCTTCCGCCGATCATCCCCATCCGGCTCCGCCCCGCTGGCCAGTTCAACGAATCGCGCATCGTCGTTCGCGGCGATCAGGTCGAACACTGGCTGAACGGCGCCCTGACCCTCCGTTACGTGCTGGGCAGTCCCGAGGTCCTCGCCGCGGTGGCCAACAGCAAGTTCAAGGACGTCCGCGCCTTCGGCACCAAGGTCCGCGGCCACCTGCTCCTCCAGGACCACGGCGGCGAGATCTGGTTTCGCAACCTGAAGATCCGCGAGTTTGCCGAGTAGGGCCAGTCGGACCTGGTCGCGACGCGCCGCTCACTCCCGGGCGGTTGCTTCCCAGCAGCGAATCACCTCAGCTCGCTCCGGAGCGCCATCGCTCGCGGAAGCGTCCAGCACTTTGACCAGGCCATCAACGAGTCGCTGGGCGGTCTCGAGATAGGCGTAATCAGCGGCAACCTGGGACCGCGGCTCCGCCAGCAACCGCAGCATTCCCGCATCGAGGCGACGGAACCGTTCATGAGCCGTGGCGAGACTCTCCAGGGCCAGCCGCGCATGGGCGGCCTCATACACGCCGGCCAGGCCCTGCTGCGCCAACCGGCGATGAAAGTCCTCCAGTCTCCGGGCCTTGCGAAGCAGCCCGGCAACATCTGGCGCCCCCGCCCCCGCCCGCTCCGCGACAGGCTGCCCGTCCATGTACAACGCCAGTCGGCCGTCCGCACTGACCGTCCCCGCCACGTGGGTCCAGCGACCCGGCTCGAGTTGGGCAGCATGATCCAGCGTCCCGACTTGCGTAATCAGGCGCAGGCAACGGCCCGGATGCGTGTCCAACAGAAATCCGTTCGATGTGCCCACCTCAGATTTGTCCAGGATCCGCATCCCGCCCGCCGGGAAGGACTCCGGCCGGATCCACGCCGCGAAGGTGCCTGCCTCGGTGAAATCGAGAGCTGGCTGCGGGGCGACTTCCACATAGCCCGTACCGTCCAGGCGAATCGCCGGCCCGTGAGGTCCCGACGCAAGCCCAAGACTCCCCACGCGCCGCGCCGGCAGCGGGGAAGGTCCGGTCGAGCCGAACAGACCAGGCCCGGTTTCCGCAAACGACCAGGCCCCCACCAGCGTGTCATCCCGGAGCGGATCACCGGCATCGCTCCGGGCCAGCGCCGCGATCCCCTGGGGATCGAGCGCCCGCCGGAAGACATGGACCGCGGCGATCTCACCGCGAAAGCGGTTGCCACCCTGGCTGTCGGCACCGATGCGGAACGGCAGGCTATTGGTGGCCAGGTTGGCGCGCTTCAGCCGCTGCCAACTCTGGTCGTGGGGGTGGAACCGCGGGCACCTCCAGCTTGAACTCGGGCACGGACCAACCCCCGCAGCTTCGCGCCTCCCAGGGCCAGTTCGATGGCCGCCCTGTCCGGCAGTTCATCCGCTGGCAGCGACACCGCCCGGGCGTCGAAGCGGGTCCGGGGCACGCCGTTGATCGCCACCGCGGTGACCGGGCCGGCACCCACGGTGGCGAGATACAGACGCTTCGTTCCGAGGCGAACGGGGAAATGCTGTTCCAGCCTTGTGATGCCGGGCGGAATTTGCGGCACAAGCGTCAGACCCTCCGCCCCATACCGGTAATCGAAAAGTCCCCTTACAAAAGCGGCCGGGGGGCCAAACGCGTCGTATGTGAGGTTGATCGGCTGCCCGGGTTGATACACCTCGCTCCCGAACTTGACCAGCGGGTTGTCCATGCGAAACCGTTCCGCGAACGTCAGCAACTGCTGCCACGAACGCCGCGCGTCCTCGAACTTCCCGAGCCGGTAGTACCCCAGCATCATGCGCGCTTCGCAGGTGGACCAATGACCGCCGTTGACCCAGGTACCGTAGGCCCACAGACCCTCGGGCGCCTCGTACATGTCGTCGTAGGAAGGGTGGTTCGGCAGGATGAAGTGGTACGGGCGCAGGCCGGGGATGGACGCGATCTTGGCGTAAATGCGCTCCGCCTGGGCCTCATCCACCACGCGAAACGCAATGGCGTCGTGGTTCACCGAGCTCTCGAAATACCCGTGCCGCGCCGCGCCGTACACGCCGTGCCGCGTCCCGTCCGGATCGAGCGAGTTGATGAAATAGCCCTCGTCGGTGGTGAGCTGGGCAAGACCCCGCCGGGCGTCCTCCCGCCGTTGCGTCCAAAGCCGCGCCTCCTCGGAGCGGCCGGCGAACTTCTGCAACTCGATCAGCCGCTCGAGCGCCGCGATATAGGTCACCGACAAGCCGGCATGATAGGCCTTGTCATAGGTGCCATCGGGCTTCTTCCAGCCGGCGAAGCTCGGCGCCAGCAGATTGCCCGCTGCCCCGACCAGGAAGAGGTTCCGCTCCGGGTCGCGGCGGGTCTCGATGAACCGCGCGCACCGCTCGAGCTTCGGCAGGTAACGTCCGACCGCCGCCGGATCGCGTTGGATGAGGAGCAACTCCGACTGAAGGAGGAGGCCCGCCGCCGTGAACTCGAGGCCCCAATCGTGCAGGTGAGTGCGGCCATCGCCCTGCCGGTACACGATCCACCCCGGCCGCGCCGCATCGCACAGGCAGCCATCCGGCGCCACCCAGTCAAATGGCGGCGCTGCCCCGACCCGCTGCCCGTCGCCCATCTGGTCGAACCAAAGGTCCTGGGAGTTCTGCAGGAAGGTGACGAAAGGCTCCACCAAGAACGGTAGGGCGGCGTATGTCGGGCCGTAACTGTTCTGCACCCACCAGGCGTCCCAGGTCGGTCCCTCGACCAGCCCGTTCCACGCAGGGTAGTAGAGCATGGCCAGGTTCTGGTACTCGGGATCGGGGGCGAACAGGCGTCGCGCGGTGTCCAACAAACGCAGGTACTCCCCGTCCCCGCTGCCAAGGAAGAAGCGACCGCGGAACTCCTCCGCCGCCCGACCCTCGAACGCTACCAACCCCAGGACGACCACCATCCAGCCAGCCACCAGCCCACGCCACCGCCGGCCACCCCGGATCCCCAGTGGACCATGGCCGGGCAGAAGGAGTGCGCAAACCCGAGGAGACGCGAGGAGGGAAGCATGCATGACGTCCGGATTTCTACGCTGCCGGCCGTCTCCGCTCAAGCGCGCACGCGACGGCGCTCAAGCCACGGCGCCCGCCGGACTGTTGTCCAGACGACGGGCTGGTGCGCGGCGAGTTCGCGGCTCCGGTTTGCCCGCCAGTTCGTGAACGCTACTATCCTCCATGTGGCGCGGGTGCATCGGCGTTGGGATCGCCACCATGGCCCTGACTGGCCTGCCGGGTTGCCAGCACCAGGCCGAACCGCGCACGCCGTCGCCATCGTCTTCCCGGCAGCCCGACGTGACCACGCATCTCTCCACAAACCGGCTGGCGCAGGAGAAGTCCCCCTACCTGCTCCAGCACCAGCACAACCCGGTGGACTGGTTCCCCTGGGGCGAGGAGGCCTTCGCCAAGGCGCGCGCCGAGAACAAGCCCGTCTTCCTGAGCATCGGCTACTCCACCTGCCATTGGTGCCACGTGATGGAACGGGAGTCCTTCGAGGACCCGGCCGTGGCGCAGTTCCTGAATCGGCACTTTGTCAGCATCAAGGTGGACCGCGAAGAACGGCCGGACGTGGACCGCATCTACATGACCTTCGTCCAGGCCATGACCGGCAGCGGTGGTTGGCCGCTGAACGTCTTCCTTCTGCCCGACCGACGCCCTTTCTATGGCGGCACCTACTTTCCGCCTCGCACTCGCCCCGGGCGACCCGGTTTCCGCGACCTGCTCGAACAGCTTGCTCAGGTGTGGAAGGAACGTGAGGGAGACGTCGCCCGTTCCGCCGCCGAGATCCACGAACGCCTCGCGGCGCATGTGGCCAGGGAACCCCTCACCGGTCTCGCCCTGGGCCCCGTCCTCCTCGCCAACGCCGCCACCCGCCTGAAGGCCGAGTACGACCCCCAGCACGGCGGCTTCGGGGCGCCCCAAGTTCCCCGCCCCAGCCACCCCCGCCTTCCTCCTCCGCTGGTCCCGGCGCGCCGGCGACGAGGAAGCCCGCCACATGGTGCTGCACACGTGCGAACGCATGGCCGCCGGCGGCATGTACGATCAACTCGGCGGCGGCTTCGCGCGTTACTCCGTGGACGAAGCGTGGTTGGTCCCGCACTTCGAGAAGATGCTTTACGACAACGCCCAGCTCGTGCAGCTCTATCTCGACGCCTACCTCGTGAGCCGCGACGCCCGCCATGCCGCCACCGTTCGCGACATCATCCGGTACGTCTTGCGAGACCTGACCCATCCTGAGGGCGGGTTCTTCTCCGCCGAGGACGCCGACAGCGAAGGCAGGGAAGGCCGGTTCTATTGCTGGACGCGCGCCGAGCTGCAGAACCTTCTCGCGCCCGCCGAACTCGACGTCGTTACCCGCTACTTCGGGGTGACCGAGCAGGGCAACTTCCTGGACCACAGCGACCCCGATCCACTCCCCCGGCCAGAATGTGCTCCACGTGGCCCAGCCCGCACTGGCTCCCGACGAGGCGTCGCTCCTGGAAACCGCCAAGACCAAGATGCTCGCGGCGCGCGCCCAACGGGTCCGTCCTCACCTGGACGACAAGGTGCTCGCCTCCTGGAATGGCTTGATGCTGGGAGCGCTGGCCCGTGCGGGCGTCGTCCTCGACGAGCCCGCCTACCTGGCCGCCGCCCGCCGCAACCTGGCTTTCCTGCAGGAGAGGTTGTGGGACGCCCCCAACCGCACGCTGTATCACCGGTGGCGCGACGGCGCGCGCGACTCCGTCCAACTGCTCGAGGCCTACGCCTTCCTGCTGAGCGGCACGCTCGATCTCTACTCCGCCACCCTCGGGGCGGACCACCTCGATTTCGCCCGCCAACTCGCCGAGGCGATGATCGCGCGGTTCTATGACGCGGCCCACGGCGGCTTCTGGCAGGCGCCCACGGACAGTCCTGACCTGATCCTGCAGGTCAAAGAGGATTACGATGGCGCCGAGCCTTCCGGAAACTCCGTGGCGGTGTTGGCCCTCCTCAAACTGGCAGACATCACCGGTCGCGCCGATTTCCGAAAGGCAGCGGAGCAGACGTTGCGCCTGTTTGCCGCCCGCCTGAACGACCTTCCCAAGCCGTGCCGCACCTTCTCAGCGGGCTCGACTACTGGGTGGGTGAACCCCGACGGGTCGTGATCGCCGGGGGAGAAAGCCGGGAGGAGATCGACGCACTGGTGCGGGCGGCCCATCAAACGTACGCTCCTAACCAAGTCGTGATGGGCACGACCGGCAGCGTCGAACCATTCGCCGCAGGACTCCCGGCAACCGAGGGCCGTGCCACGGCTTACGTCTGCACCGGCAACACCTGTCTTCCGCCCGCCCAAGACGCCGAGGCACTGGCCCGAGTTCTGGCGGAGCCCCTCCAGCCTGACTGTAGGCGCCGACGTGAGGAGGCGGCGTGTGCCGGAGGCATCGGCACTTCGCCCCGTCACGTCGGCGCCTACCGCGCGTGTGAACAGTCCGGTCCGGACTAACTGCTCGCGATGTCGGAGTCGAAGCTGAGCGGCTCGGCCACCGCCGCTTCCTCCTCGACCGGCTCGGGTTCCGGTTCAGGCGCAAGTTCGACCAGCGGCTTGAGCCGGATGCCCCGGTGCTCGGGATAGCCCGTACCGGCCGGGATGATGTGGCCCATGATGACGTTTTCCTTGAAGCCGCGCAGGTAATCCACCTTGCCCATGGTCGCGGCATCGGTGAGCACCCGGGTCGTGTCCTGGAAGGACGCCGCGCTGAGGAAGCTCTCGGTTTCGAGCGAGGCCTTGGTGATGCCGAGCAACACGGGCTGGGCCTCGGCCGGCTTGCCACCCATCTTCTCGACGCGCTGGTTTTCCTCCTCAAAAGCCAGTTTGTCCACCTGCTCGGCCCACAGGAACATGGTGTCGCCCGGCTCCGTGATGCGCACCTTGCGGAGCATCTGCCGGATGATGATCTCGATGTGCTTGTCGTTGATGGTGACGCCCTGGAGGCGGTAGACCTCCTGGATCTCGCTCACCAGGCGCGACTGCAGCTCCTGCGGCCCGCTCACCTCGAGAATCTCGTGCGGCACGATTGAGCCCTCGGTCAACTGCTGACCCTTGTCCACCCGGTCGCCCTTGAACACGATGACGTGCTTGCCGATGGGAATCAGGTGTTCCTCTTCGACGCCCGTCTGCGGGTCCTTGATGATGATGCAGCGCTTGCCGCGCACGCTCGGCCCGAAATCCACAATGCCGTTGATCTTCGAGATCTCGGCCGCGTCCTTTGGCCGCCGCGCCTCGAACAACTCGGCCACGCGCGGCAGACCGCCGGTGATGTCCTTGGTCTTGACCGTGCGACGCGGGGTCTTGGCGATGAGCGCGCCGGGCACAATCTTGTCGCCCTCGCCCACCGTCACGTGCGCCCCGGAGGGGATGGGGGTAGCTGGCCACCGCCTCGCCCTTGTCGTTGCGGATGATGACCTGCGGGTGGAGGTCCTCCTTGTGGTCGATGAGCACCATGGACTCCTGCCCGGTCGTCTCGTCCAGCTCCTGCTTCATCGTGACGTTCTCGATGATGTCGTGGAACTGCACCTTGCCGGCCTTCTCCGAGATGATCGGCACGTTGTACGGGTCCCACTGCACAATCGTGTCGCCCTTGTTGACCTTGCCCCCGTCGGCCACGGAGATCACCGCGCCGATGACCACCGGGTGATTCTCCAGCTCGCGACCGGCGCCGGGGCTGTCCGTGCCGGGCGCCGCCGCCAGGATCGAGACGGACCCGTTCTTGTTGAGCACGATCCGGTTGCCGTCTTCGAGCTCGACCACGCGCAGGTCGTTGTAGCGGATGACGCCTTCGAACTTGGCCTTGATCTGGGGTTGCTTGAACACCTGCGACGCCGTGCCCCCGATGTGGAACGTCCGCATCGTAAGCTGCGTGCCGGGCTCGCCAATCGACTGTGCGGCGATGATGCCCACGGCCTCGCCCATCTTCACCAGGTTGCCCGTCGCCAGGTTGCGGCCGTAACACGCCATGCAGACGCCGTACTTGGCTTCACAGGTGAGTGTGGAGCGGATCTTGACGCGCTCGACGCCCGCGCTCTCGATCTCGCGCGCCTTGTTCTCGTCGATGAGCTCGTTCGCCCGCACCAACATGCGCGAGGCATCCAGCGGATCGGGCACATCATCGCACGTGAGCCGGCCCACGAGACGCTCGCTCAGCTTGACGATCTCGTCCTCGCCCTGCTCGATGGCTTTGACCCAGATGCCGTTGGTGGTGCCGCAATCGTGCTCGCGGATGATCACGTCCTGGGCCACGTCCACCAGCTTGCGCGTCATGTAGCCGGAGTCGGCCGTCTTGAGCGCCGTGTCGGCCAGGCCCTTGCGCGCGCCATGCGTCGAGATGAAGTACTCGAGCACCGAGAGCCCCTCGCGGAAGTTGGCCAGAATCGGCTTCTCGATGATCGACCCGTCCGGCTTGGCCATCAGCCCGCGGACTCCGGCCAACTGCCGTACCTGGGCCTTGTTGCCGCGGGACCCCGAGTCGACCATCAGATGCAGCGGGTTGTACTCCCCGCTTGTTCTGGTTCGCCTCGAGCGTCCGGATCATGACGTTGGAGATCTGGTCCGTACAGTGGGTCCAGATGTCCACAATCTTGTTGTACCGCTCGCCCGGCGTGATGATGCCCTTGCGGTACTGCTTCTCGACCTCGGCGATCTGACGCTGCGCACTGGCAATCTCCTGGTCCTTCTCCTTCGGGATGATCATGTCCTCGATCCCGATCGAGACGCCTGCCCGTGTCGCTTCGCGGAAGCCGAGTTCCTTGAGCAGGTCCAGCGAGGCGATGGCCTTCTCGTGACCGCAGACCTTGTAGCAGTTCCAGATGATGTCACCCAACTGCGTCTTGCCCGCCACCTTGTTGAAGAACCCCAGCTCCGGCGGCCAGATCTCGCTGAAGATCACCCGGCCCACGGTGGTCTCGATCACCGGCTTCTTCGCGTCCCCGTACACGGTCTCGCGCCCCCGGTCCGGGTTGGCAAGCAGCACCCGGTCGTGGGTCTTGAGCGCGCCGTCGGCCTGCGCAAAGAGCACCTCACTTTTCGAGCCGAACATCATCAGGCGTTCCCCGGCCTTCCGCACCTTCCGGGGCTCGGCCGTGAGGTAGTAGCAGCCCAGGGTGATGTCCTGGGTGGGCGTCATGATCGGCCGGCCGCTCGAGGGGCTGAAGATGTTGAGCGGCGCCATCATGAGCAGCCGCGCCTCCAGTTGCGCCTCGACCGAAAGCGGCACGTGCACCGCCATCTGGTCCCCGTCAAAGTCCGCGTTGTACGCCGTGCACACCAGCGGGTGAATCCGGATGGCCTCGCCCTCGATGAGCACCGGCTCGAATGCCTGCACGGAAAGCCGGTGCAGCGTGGGCGCGCGATTCAACAGCACGGGGTGCCCCTTGGTCACCTCCTCCAACACGTCCCACACCTCAGGGGATTGCCGCTCGATGAGCTTCTTCGCCGAGCGGACCGTGTGGACGAAGCCCTTTTCCTTGAGCCGACGGATGATGAACGGCTCGAACAACACGAGCGCCATCTTCTTCGGCAACCCGCACTGGTGCACCCGGAGTTCCGGGCCGATCACGATGACCGAGCGCCCCGAGTAGTCGACGCGCTTGCCCAGCAGGTTCTGCCGGAACCGACCGCTCTTGCCCTTGAGCATGTCCGAAAGCGACTTGAGCGCGCGGTTGCCCGCCCCGGTGACCGGCCGGCCGTGACGACCGTTGTCGAACAGCGCGTCCACCGCCTCCTGCAACATGCGCTTCTCGTTGCGGATGATCACCTCCGGAGTCTTGAGCTGCAGCAGGTTCTTCAACCGGTTGTTCCGGTTGATGACCCGCCGGTAAAGATCGTTCAGGTCCGAAGTCGCAAACCGCCCCCCTCGAGCGGGACCAGCGGGCGCAGATCCGGCGGGATCACCGGCAGCACGGTCAGGATCATCCACTCGGGTCGGGTCCGTGATTGCTGGAACCCCTGGAACAGGCGGATGCGCTTGGCGAGCTTCTTGCGGATCTGCTTGCTCTTGGTCTCCGTCATCGCCCGCTGCAGGTCGTCGATGTGCTGCTTGAGGTCGAGCTGGGAGAGCGCGTCGCGCACGGCTTCCGCCCCCATCTTCGCCACGAAGGCGTCCGCGCCGTACGTCTCGCGGGCCTCGCGCAGCTCGGTCTCGCTCAGCAACTGGTGCTTGAGGAGCGGGGTGTTGCCGGGGTCCACCACCAGATAGTCCTCGTAGTAGATCACCCGCTCGAGGCTGCGCGCGGTGATGTCCAGCATCAGGCCGATGCGGGAGGGCATGCACTTGAAGAACCAGATGTGAGACACCGGCACGGCCAGATCGATGTGCCCCATCCGCTCGCGGCGCACCCGCGACAGCGTGACCTCAACCCCGCAACGGTCGCACACCACCCCCCGGTGCTTGATGCGCTTGTACTTCCCGCAGGAACACTCCCAGTCCTTCACCGGGCCGAAGATGCGCTCGCAGAAGAGCCCGCCCTTCTCCGGCTTGAAGGTCCGGTAGTTGATGGTCTCCGGGTTCTTGACCTCTCCTTTGGACCAGGACCGGATGCTCTCGGGCGAGGCGATGCTGATGGCCACATGATCCACCAGGTTCACCTTGTCGAGGCCGAGCAGCTCGCGGGTCGATTCTTTGTTGTTCATGCGCGTGTCGGGTCAGTCAGTTCGGCGGGCATCAACGGCTCAACCAAGCACGCCCAGTTGGGCGGCGACTGCACTGGCGGCCGGGGTGGTGGCGGCGGGGGTCTCGGCCGGGTTCGCATACCCCCACCTTCACGTCCAAGCCCAGGGATTGCATCTCCTTGACCAGCACGTTGAAAGATTCGGGCACCCCTGCCTCGAGGGCGTTGTCGCCCTTCACGATGCTTTCGTAAATGCGTGTGCGTCCCTGCACATCGTCCGACTTGACGGTGAGCAGTTCCTGGAGGGTGTAAGCCGCCCCGTAGGCTTCCATGGCCCACACTTCCATCTCACCGAACCGCTGCCCGCCGTACTGCGCTTTGCCGCCCAGCGGTTGCTGGGTGACCAGCGAGTACGGACCCACGGCCCGGGCGTGGATCTTGTCCGCCACCAGGTGGCCCAGCTTCATCATGTAGATGTAGCCCACCACCACCTCCTGGTCGAACGGCTCGCCCGTGCGGCCATCGTACAGGGTCGTCTTGCCGTTCTCTCCAATGAGGGCGATCTCCCCCTGATCCTTCTGATGCTTGGCTGCCTGCACCAGGTAGTTCCGGATGTCCTTCTCCTTGATGCCGTCAAACACCGGCGTGCAGAACTTCAGACCCAGCAACCGCGCTGCCCAGCCCAGGTGCGTCTCCAGCACCTGACCCACGTTCATCCGCGAAGGCACACCCAGCGGATTCAGCACGATGTCCGCCGGCGTGCCGTCCGCCAGGAACGGCATGTCTTCCTCCGGCACAATCTTGGCCACGACACCCTTGTTCCCGTGGCGCCCCGCCATCTTGTCGCCCACCGACAACTTGCGCTTCGACGCGATGAAGACCTTCACCGACTTGATCACGCCGGTATCCACTTCTTCGCCCGCCTCGGCCCGCTCGATCTCCTCGTCGAACTGCATCTGCAGATCGTCGAACTTCTTCTTAAACGTCCCGATGATCTCGTTGATCTTGTTGCGGATGGGCGACGGATCGATCTCGATCCGGTCATACACCTGCGCCAGTTTCCGCAGCAGCGTCTTGGTGATCTTGCGGTTGGCCGGGATGATGATCTCGCCGGTCTCGCTGTTCACGACGTCCAGCGGGATCTTCTCGCCCAACAGGATGTTGCTCAGGGCCTCGGTCAACTGGTCGCGCAATTCCTCGACCTTGCCCTTGTGCTCTTCCTCGACCTGACGGGCGTGGCGGCGGGCATCCGCGCTGGCGGCACCCTGGGCCTTCTCCTTGTCGGCTTCCTTCTTCGCCGAGATCTTGACGTCCATCACGATCCCGTACGTGCCCGAAGGGACCTTCAGCGACGTGTCCTTCACGTCCGCCGCCTTCTCACCGAAGATGGCACGCAGCAGCCGTTCTTCCGGCGCCAGCTCGGTCTCGCTCTTGGGCGTGATCTTACCCACCAGGATGTCGCCGGGCTTCACTTCCGCCCCGACCCGGATCACCCCATCCAGCCCCAGGTTCTTCAGCGCCTCTTCACCCAGGTTCGGAATGTCCCGCGTGATCTCCTCCGGCCCCAGCTTCGTATCGCGCGCACTGACCTCGAACTCGTCAATGTGAATCGAGGTGAACACATCGTCCTTCACGATGCGTTCGCTGATCATAATGGCGTCCTCGAAGTTGTATCCGTTCCAGGGCATGAACGCCACCAGCACGTTCCGACCCAGCGCCAGCTCGCCGCTCCGCGTACAGGGACCGTCGGCGATCACCTGCCCTTTCTTCACCGTCTCGCCCTTCTGCACCAGGACCTTCTGGTTGATGCAGGTCGCGGCGTTGGACCGCATGAACTTCCGCACCGGGTAGACGCGCACCCCTGCCCCCGGATCGTTCTTCAGCTTCTTCTTCCCTTCCGGGAGCTTCCCGTCGTTGGTGATCACGATCTGGTTGGCCGACACCGAAGCCACCTTGCCGGCTTCCTCCGCCACCAGCACGGCCCGGGAATCGCGCGCCACCCGGCTCTCGAGCCCGGCCGCCACGAGCGGCGCCTCGGTCACCAGCAACGGCACCGCCTGCCGCTGCATGTTCGATCCCATCAGCGCCCGGTTTGCGTCGTCGTGCTCGAGGAACGGAATCAAACCGGCCGCCACCGAGACCAATTGCTTCGGCGACACGTCCATGTAATCCACCCGCGCCGGCTCCACATCCAGGAAGTCGCCCTTGCACCGGCAGTTGACGCGCTCGGTCAGAAACCGGCCCTTGTCGTCGATGGGCGCGTTGGCCTGGGCGATCACGTACGATTCCTCACGATCCGCAGTGAGATATTCGATCTCGTTCGTGACCCGCCCCTTCACCACCGGGCGGTACGGGGTCTCGATGAAGCCGAAGTCGTTGACCCGCGCGAACGTGGCCAGCGACGCGATCAGCCCGATGTTCGGACCTTCCGGCGTTTCAATCGGACAAATCCGCCCGTAGTGCGACGGGTGAACGTCGCGCACCTCAAACCCCGCACGGTCGCGCGACAACCCGCCCGGCCCCAGCGCTGAGAGCCGCCGCTTGTGCGTGAGTTCCGCCAGCGGATTGATCTGATCCATGAACTGGCTGAGCTGGCTCCGCCCGAAGAAGTCCCGCACCACCGCTGACAACGCCTTCGGATTGATCAGCTTCTGCGGCGTCATCGTGTCCACGCTCTGGTCGAAGAGCGTCATCCTCTCCTTGACCAGACGCTCGGTCCGCGCCAGGCCCACGCGACACTGGTTCGCCAGCAGTTCGCCCACCGTCCGCACGCGCCGACTTCCCAGGTGGTCGATGTCGTCCACCGTCCCCTCGCCCCGACGCAGTTTGAGCAGGTACTTGGTGGCCGCAACCAAGTCTTCCTTGGTCAGAATGCGCGACTCGCTCTTCTCGATCCCAAGCTTCTGGTTGATCTTGTACCGGCCCACCCGCCCCAGATCGTAACGCTTCGGGTCGAAAAACAGACGCTTGATGAGGGCGCGCGCGTTGGCGGCCGTCGGCGGATCGCCCGGTCGTAACCGGCGGTAGATGTCCTTGAGCGCCTCTTCCTCATTCTTGGTGGGGTCTTTCTTCAGGCACTTGATGACAAGGCCGTCATCCACGGCGGTGTCCACCACGCGGATCTTGGCCGTCCCGAGATCGGCGATCGACTTCAAGACCACCTTCGAAAGCGGCTCGAAGGCACGGCCCACCACGATCCCCTTGTCGGGATCCACCACGTCGCGGATCAACACCCGGCTCTGGATGTCTTCGATGGCCTCGGCCTGCTTGATCGACAAGTCCTCGATCTCGTAGAAGAGCTTGATGATATCCTCGTCCAAGCCACGCGTCTTCTCGATGTCCTTCCCTTGGTCTCGCCGTCAAGAAACGCCAGTGCCCGAAAGAACGTGGTGGTCAGGAACTTGCGACGCCGCTTCTTGCGGTCCAGATAGACGTACAGCAAGTCCGAAGTGTCGAATTGCGCCTCGTACCACGATCCGCGGTCCGGGATGATCCGGAACGAGTGAAGCATCTTGCCGTTGGCGTGCTGGGTCGCCTCAAAGGCAATACCCGGCGACCGATGCAACTGGCTGACGATCACCCGCTCGGCGCCGTTGATAACAAACGTCCCCTGCGGGGTCATCAGCGGCAGCTCGCCCATGAACACGTCTTCTTCCTTTGACCCGTTCTCCTCACGGAGGCGGAACGTGACGTGCAACGGGGCCCCGTAGGTCAGGCCCTCGCGCAGACACTCCAGCCAGTCCTGCTTGGGTTCGCCGATTGTGTAGCCCGCAAACTCGAGCTTGGTCTTCCCGTCGTAGCTCTCGATCGGGAACACCTCGGTGAAGACGGCTTGCAGCCCCATGTTCCGCCGTTTGGCCGGCGCCACCTGGGCCTGCAGGAACTCGTTGTAGGAGTTGACTTGAATCTCGATGAGATTCGGGGGCGGAACCACCTCGCGGATCCGCCCGAAGTCCATACGTTCAGTGCCTCGCGCTGCCATAGCTTTTCTCCAACGACTGCCGTTTCACCGCCCGGACAACGCCTGTCCAAACGACACCACACCGCCGTCCCTGCCTCCCAGGAACTTCGCGGCTCCATCTTGGACTGCGCTTCGCTTCGCTCCGTCTGAGCTATCTGGAATCAATGGGGTTCGGTTCAGAGCGGGCGACGGCACGTCGCCGCCGCCCGCAGGTCACCCGGGGATTACTTGACTTCGACTTTCGCGCCGACGTCTTCGAGCTTCTTCTTGGCGGCATCCGCCTCCGCCTGGTTGGCGCCCTCCAACACCGGCTTGGGCGCCTCTTCGACCAACTTCTTCGCCTCGGCCAGGCCCAGGCCCGCCTTGATCTCACGCACGGCCTTGATGACCGCGATCTTCTTGTCCGCCGGGGCCGACACCAGCACCACGTCAAACGAGGTCTTGGCTTCCTCGGCCGGCTTCGCCGGAGCACCGCCGGCTGCCGCCGCAGCGCCCGCAGCCACCATCGCCACCGGTGCCGCCGCACTCACACCCCACGCGGCTTCCAGCTTCTTCACCAGCTCCGCCGCCTCCAAGACAGTGAGCCCGCTCAATTGTTCAACCAACGATCCTAGGTCTGCCATGTTTCTGCCTTTCCGTCTCGTCGTCTCCGCGCCACGGAGGTTTCAGCTCACGGCCCGTGAGCCGACGATTTACTGGGTTACGATTGCCTGCTCCGCCACGACCTGCCATGGCCGCGGCGAAATTGCTCGCGATCACGCGGCCGGTTTGAACCGTGCCTCCAGCACCCGGGCAAGCTGCGTGGCCGGTGTGCCGAGAAGCCGAACCAATTGTGAAGCGGGGGCTTGAAGCAAGCCCAACAGACGGCCCCGCAGCACTTCCAACGGCGGCAGGTCGGCCAGTTCCAGCACCGCCGCCCGCTCCAATCGCTGGTTCCCCAAGAAACCGAACTGGAGCTTCGGCTTCTCGAACTCCGCCTGGAACGTCTTCAGCACCTTCGCCGCCGCGCTCACGTCCCGCCGCCCGGTCACCACCGCCAATTGCCCGGCCAGCGCCCCCCACATCGCCCACCCCGCTTCCTTCGCCGCCAAGCGGAAGATGGTGTTCTTGACGACATGCACCTCGGCGCCGGCCTGCCGCAACCGTCGGCGCAGTTCCTGAAACTGGCCCACCTTCAGGCCGCGATAATCCACCACCAGAAAGAACGGCGAGGCGTTCAACCGGGCCACGTATTCCTGGGTGAGAGAGGCTTTTTCAGCGCGCATGAGATCGAAAGATAAAGGTTAGGCCGCCTGTTGCAGGTCCCGCAGATCCAACCGGATCGCCGGGCTCATGGTGCTTGTGAGTGTCGCGTTCCGCACGTACACCCCGCGCACACTCTGCGGCCGGGCCCGCAGCACGGCATCGATCACCGCCCGCGAGTTCTCGTAAATCTGCTCGGGCGAAAAACTGAGCTTGCCCACGGGCACGTGGATGTTCCCCGCCTTGTCCGTCTTGTACTCGACCCGGCCCGCCTTGACTTCCTTCACGGCCTTGGCCGTGTCGTCGGTGACCGTGCCGGTCTTCGGGTTTGGCATCAGGCCGCGCGGCCCAAGGACCTTGCCCAGTTTGCGCACCTCGCCCATGGCCTCGGGCGTCGCCACCGCCACGTCGAAATCCGCCCATCCCTCCTGGCACTTCTTGATGAGCTCGTCGTACCCCACGTGCTCCGCCCCCGCCGCCCGGGCGGCGTCCGCCGCCGCGCCCGGCTTGGCGAACACCAACACCCGCACCACCTTGCCGCTTCCATGCGGCAAAGGGACGGTGCCCCGCACAATCTGGTCGGACTGCTTCGGGTCCACGCCGAGGTTGAACGCGAGTTCGAGGGTCTCGTTGAACTTGGCGCGGGGGAGTTTGACCAGGAGTTCCACCGCCTGCTTCAGTGGGTACGTCTTGGTCGAGTCCACCAGGCCCAGCGCCTTGCGGTATCGTTTGCTGCCTTGTGTTGCCATGGGAGGATTGCGGTGTTGACGAGCCGAGGCTCTCCCGCGGTTGGTTTCGTTTAATCCACGACGTCGAGGCCCATGCTGCGGGCCGTGCCGGCAATCACGCGGATGGCCGCCTCTTCGGACACGGCGTTGAGGTCGTTGGACTTGAGTTTGACAATCTCGAGCACCTGCTTGCGCGTCACTTTGCCCACCTTTTCCTTGTTCGGCACCTTCGAACCCGACGCGATGCCCGCCGCCTTCTTGAGCAATACCGCCGCCGGCGGCGATTTGGTGATGAAGGTGAAGGACTTGTCCTGAAAGACCGTGATGACCACCGGGATGATCATGCCCGGCTGATCCTTGGTCCGCGCGTTGAACTCCTTGCAGAACCCCATGATGTTCACCCCGTGCTGGCCCAAGGCCGGGCCCACGGGCGGTGCCGGGTTCGCCTGGCCCGCCGGAATCTGCAGTTTGATCTGTCCGATGACCTTCTTCGCCATACAATGCCGTTCTCGCGGGAGCCCGGGTCTGCTCGACACCGCGCCCCCAATGCCTCACGCCTTCTCCAGTTGCCAGTACTCCAGCTCGACCGGCGTGCTCCGGCCGAAAATATTGACCGTCACCTTCAGTTTGCCCCGCGTGGGATCGATCTCCTCGATCACCCCCGTGAAGTTCAGGAACGGACCGTCGTTGATCTTGACCGTCTCCCCCACCTCGAAACTCACCTTCGGCCGCTCGCTCTCCTCCGACTCCGAGACCTGCGCCTTGATGTACTCCATCTCCTCGGTCGTCGCCGTCTGCGGCCGGTCGCCCCCGATGAACCCGATCACCCCCTGCGTCTCCTTGATGAAGTAGAACGCGCGCGGAATGACCCGCTGGTTCTCGTCGTAGAGCTCCATCCGGATGTACACATACCCCGGATGCAGCTTGCGGGTCGACACCGACTTCTTGCCGCCGCGCACCTCGGCCACCTTCTCCATCGGCACCAGCACTTCCTGGATGCAGTCGGTCATCTCCTCCGTCTTGACCCGGCGCTCAATGCTTTCCTTCACCTTCAGCTCCTGGCCGGAAAGCGTGTGCAGAACAAACCACTGGCTGCTCATGGAGGGAGAGTTGGGCTGGCCGCCGCACTAAAGTTGGGGCAACACCCGCCGCACAATGCTCAGAATCACAAAGTCCGAAAGGACCGTGAACAAACCCAGCAACGCAATCGCAATCATCACCACCACCGTGGAACCTTTCAGTTCCGCCCACGTCGGCCACGTGCACTTCCGCAGTTCCTCCCGCGTCTCCGCAAAATAGGAGGCGATGCGGGTCAGCATGCCTTTTCGCCACAAGTAGACGAAAACGCCGCCCACGATCAGCACCCACAGGCCCAGTGTTATGTAATCTTTCACGTGTCAGTACTTATTGGCGGAGGGGGAGGGATTCGAACCCCCGGTGGGCATCGCCCACAACGGTTTTCAAGACCGCCGCATTCGACCACTCTGCCACCCCTCCGTTCCACCGGCGGCGTGGCTGGCAGGGCGGGAGGGACTCGAACCCCCAACCCTCGGTTTTGGAGACCGGTACTCTGCCAATTGAGCTACCGCCCTATGCTATGCCGCGGTCGTCACAGACTCACCACCGCAACGCCCGGATGTTCCAGCGAATCCCTTCGCATCCCTCACCCGGGCCGCGCCACCTACTCGATCACCTCCGTCACCCGGCCCGCCCCAATCGTGCGGCCGCCTTCGCGGATCGCGAACCGCTGACCCCGCTCCATGGCGATGGGCGCAATCACCTTGATCTCGACGGAGACGTTGTCCCCCGGCATCACCATCTCCACCCCCTCGGGCAGCGTGACGTTGCCGGTCACGTCCGTCGTGCGGAAATAAAACTGCGGCCGATACCCGTTGAAGAACGGCGTGTGCCGGCCACCCTCGTCCTTCGACAGCACGTACACCTCGGCTTTGAAATGCGTGTGCGGCGTGATCGTGCCTGGCTTCGCCAGCACCATCCCGCGCTCGACGTCCTCCTTCTTCACCCCCGCAGCAGCACACCCACGTTGTCCCCCGCGCTCGCCTTGTCGAGCAGCTTCCGGAACATCTCGATGTCCGTCACCACCGTCTTCCGGGTCTCGCGGATCCCGACAATTTCCACGTCCGACATGCGTTGCATCTCGCCGCGCTCCACACGGCCGGTCACCACCGTGCCGCGACCTTCGATGTTGAACACGTCTTCGATGCTCATCAGGAACGGCTTGTCCACTTCCCGCGTCGGCAGCGGGATGAAGGAGTCCACTGCATCCAGGAGCTTTTGGATCGATTCCTCTCCCTTCGGGTCGCCTGCCAGAGCGGCCTTGGCGCTGCCTCGGATGATGGGCGTGGTCTCCCCGGGAAACTCGTACTTGGTCAACAGGTCGCGCAGCTCCAACTCGACCAACTCGAGCAACTCGGGGTCATCCACCAAGTCCACCTTGTTCAGGTAAATCAGGATGGCCGGCACGCCCACCTGCCGCGCCAGCAGCACGTGCTCCTTGGTCTGCGGCATCGGCCCTCGGAAGCGTCCACCACCAGGATCGCACCGTCCATCTGCGCTGCCCCGGTGATCATGTTCTTGATGAAGTCCGCGTGGCCCGGGCAGTCCACGTGCGCGTAGTGGCGCTCGTTGCTCTGGTACTCCACGTGCGAAATCGCGATGGTCACGGTCTTGGTCTCGTCCCGGACCGTGCCCCCTTGGTGATGTCCGCGTAGGAGATCGGGGTGGCCAGACCCTTCTTCGCCTGCGTCTGGACAATGGCGGCGGTCAACGTGGATTTGCCATGGTCGATGTGTCCGATCGTCCCGATGTTGACGTGCGGTTTCGTCCGTTGGAATTGCTCTTTAGCCATTTGTGCTTCCTGCTGTTGTTCTGCGCGCTGTTTTCCAGATGGAGCCCATGACCAGGGTTGAACTGGTGACCTCGTCCTTACCAAGGACGCGCTCTGCCGACTGAGCTACATGGGCAAAACCGGTTCATTTCCTGCTATTTCTGCGGCCTAAAATGACACCAGACTGTTCGCCCCTCGCCTGCCGTCGGGGTCGGACAGCCTGTCGTTGCCAGCCACGGAGGGGAACGCTAGGGGGCGCTGCCCCGCTGTCAACGCCTTTGAGGAACATTTTTTGCTCTGTTCCGTACGGCATGACCGCCCGCCGGGGCACCAAGCCTGCAATCTGCAGGCCGGGTCCCCGACCCGGCAGCGAGGGCTTGTGGCGCCGGGCCAGTTCCAAGCGGAACCGAACGCTACCCCCAGTCGCGCGCCTGGCAGGTGGCACGGTTCGCCGGCGATCGCCCGTCTCAGAGGTCCCGGTAGTGGATGTTCCGCAAGGCGCCCGTGGTCTGCCACGACGCGATTCCCCAAGGCTGGCTCAGTTCAATTTCCCCCGGCCGGACCGTGAGCCGCCGGCCTTCGAGCAGTACGTCCACCATCTGCTTCGCCCCGATCCACGCCTCGAGCTTTCGCGGGGTCACCCGAATCCGCACCCGGTACCAACGGTCGCGCTCGAAGTCCACGTACTTGGTCGTCTCGTTCAACGACGCGTCATTCCCGTCGATGCTCGAGATTCCCACCACCCCCCCACCCCACCCACCGAGCAGGAACGAACAGCAAGTGTCCCCGACCGGGAACGTCAAGGCGCAGAAGAAATCGCTGCCTTCGAGCTTCATGGCGTCCAGGACCAACTCGTAGTTCGTCGTCGCCAAGTCGTTCGTGGCCAGAAGATTCACCCCCGTGAGCATCGCTCCCATGCGAAGCACCATCCGCCCTCCCTCCACCTCCACATCACCGTGCCCAGCGAAATCCGTCACCTGCCAACCCTCGAGCGAACGGCCATCGAACAAAGAGCGCCAGCCGAACCCTTCCAGCTCCGGCAGTTGTTTCTCGGGATCCTCGAGGGCAGCCGGCGAGGTGACTGCCGGTGCCGACTCCGCGGGTGCGACCGGCGGCGCGGCAGCCACGGCGGAGTCCGTCGAAGCGGGCGCCGCCGCGGCGGGCGTCGGGGTCTCCGGCGCGACTGCGACCGGGCTTCGGGGGGTTCCGTCGAGGTAGCCGCTGGCTTCGCGGCCGAGCAACCGACCATCACCACCAGCACCGCCGTGCCGGTCAACTCGCGGCCGCGCTGCCGCAACAACGTGGGGATTCGCATCAGATTCATGGTCCGAGAAACAAGGTCCGCATTCGACGTGATCCAGGTGGTCATTCTGCCCCGGCAACCGGTCCCGGCGAGCAAAAAGGCGGGGTCAGCCTTTACGGATGAACTCGGTACCAATGTCCTCCTGTCACCGCGCGCGGCGACGCCGCGTAACCTTTGTGCGGCTCCCGTCTCCTGCATGTTGTTTCCGCGAGCCGCGATGCGGTGCCCCGGCAAACCACCCAAGATGAATTGGCACGCCTCGATTCCGCCTGGCCGGTCCGGCCGCCTCCCCGGATCTGTCGTCCCCGACTTCCCCTTGCCCGCCGGCCCCAGCGTGCGGCAGAATCCCTGCACCTACCCCCCTCGTGAACATGAGCTTTGAACATTTCCAGCGGCCGAACCCCGCCTCGCGCCCCGCCCCCGCCGGCGCTGGACTGCGACGAGGCACGGCGGTGATGTTTGTTTGCGCCGCCTGCTGGTTCCCTGCCGCCGAAGCCGCCGAACCGTGGACCTTCGAGCAGGCCGTTTCTTTCGCCCTGACCAACAGTCCGGATGCCCGCATCGCCCAACAGCGCATCGCCGCTGCGCGCGCGGGCATCGCCCAGGCCGACGCTGCCGTGTGGCCCAAATTGCAGTTCCAATCCAGCTACGGCTGGACCGACAACCCCATGCTCGCCTTTGGCGCGATTCTGAACCAACGGGCGTTCAGTCCCTCTCTCGATTTCAACGACGTCCCCTCGACCGACAATCTCAACCTCCGCGGCGTGGTCACGGCCCCCCTCTACGCGGGCGGTCAGATCCGCGCCGGCCGAACCGCCGCCCGCGCCGGCGCCCAGGCAGCCGCCTGGGAGGCTGAGGCCGTCCGGAGTACACTCGGCTTTGAGGTCGCGCGCGCCTTTCACACCGTGCTCAAGACCCGCGCCTTCATCCAAGCCACCGAAGC
This sequence comes from Verrucomicrobiota bacterium, assembly GCA_027493615.1. Lineage (GTDB taxonomy): Bacteria > Verrucomicrobiota > Verrucomicrobiia > Limisphaerales > J093 > DSVZ01. The sequence continues at coordinate 206,722 of JAOSKK010000002.1, read as the reverse complement.
CGCAGTGAACGGCTACGAGCAGAACGTCAACGTCGCCCGCAAACGCTATCAGGCCGGCACCCTCCTCCGGGCCGACCTGCTCGACGTTGAGGTCCGTCTCGCGCAATCCCGTGAGGATCTCGTCCGTGCCCGCAACGCCGAAGCCCTCGCCGAGCGTGCCTTGCGCAATCTGCTCGGCGTTGAGACCCCGGGCTTTGCGGTGGCCAACACGGTCCCGGAGTTTCTCCCGCCCGCGGCCGCCGCCAGCCCCGCGCAGCGCCCCGAGTTGCTCGCGCTCCGACAACGCGAACTTGCGGCCGAAGCCGCGGTGCGCGGCGCCCGGGGTGGCTACCTGCCCAAGCTCAGCGCTTTCGGAAGCCTCGACTACGACCGCGGCTGGGAAACCGGCGGGGACGGCGGCAGCTACGCCGCCGGGGCCCTGCTCCAGTTCGACCTCTGGGACGGCAAACTCACCCGCGCCAAAGTCAGTGAAGCCCGCGCGCGCCTCGAGGAAATCCAGGAGGAGCACCGCAAGTGGCGCCTCGCCATCGACCTCGAAGTCGAACAGGCCCGCCTCAATCTCGAGGAGGCCCGCGCCCGACTCGCCGTGACCGACACCGCCATCTCTCAAGCCCAGGAGAGCGTCGAACTCACCCGCGCCCGCTTCGAGCAAGGCCTGGCCCTCGCCACCCAACTCATCGATGCCGAAACCGCCCTCACCGGTGCCCGCGTGCGGCGCGCGGAAGCCGAGGCGGATCGCCGGATTGCGGTCGCCGCCCTCCGCCGCGCCCTCGGCCTGCCCCAACTCGAACCTCGCTGAACTCTGTCCGATGAAAGCCCTCCTCCCTTACCTGCCGCTCCCCCTCCTTCTGGCCTTCGCCTCCGGCTGCCACCGGTCGCAGCCGCCGGCCGGCTCCGGGCCACCCCCGCTTCCCTCGGCTGACGTACGGGTTCAGACCGTGAGCGCAGAGAAGTCCGTCGCCACGGAGGAAGTGGTGGGCACGGTTCGCGCCCGGTTGCGAGCCACCCTCGAAGCCAAGGTCAGCGGCCGAATTGAGAGTCTCCCCGTGACCCTTGGCCAGGCGGTCAAGGCCGGCGATTTGCTCGTCCAACTCGATGTCCGCGAAGGCCGGGCGCGCCTCGACCAGGCGGTCGCCCTCCGCCAGCAGGCGACGCGGGAACTCGAACGGTTCAAGGCCCTGCTCCAGCAGAAGGCGGTGACCCAGTCCGAGTTCGACGCCGTCGAGGCCCGCTCGCGCGTCGCCGAGGCCGCCGTCGTCGAAGCCGAGACGATTCTGGACTACTCCCGTGTGGTGGCGCCCTTCGCGGGGATTATCACGCGAAGACTGGCCGACGTCGGCGACCTCGCGAGCCCGGGCCGATCCCTGCTCGAAATCGAGGATCCAACCGCCTTTCGCCTCGAAGCCGACGTCCCCGAAGCCACCATCGGACGCCTCAAGATCGGCGAACGTCTCCAGGTACAAATCCCCGCCCTGGCACGCGAATTCGAGGGTGTGGTGGTTGAAATCGCCCCTTCGGCAGACCCCATCAGCCGCACGTCCCGCGTCAAGCTCGACCTGCCCACTAGTCCCGACCTGCGCAGCGGCCAATTCGGCCGGCTCACGGTCCCGCTGGGTGAGACCCAAACCCTCTGGGTGCCCACCAACGCCGTGGTGCGCCGCGGCCAGATGGAACTCGTCTTCGTGGCCACCAACCACCTCGCCCACATGCGCCTCGTCAAGACCGGCAAACGCACGCCTCAAGGCGTCGAACTCCTCTCCGGCGTCGTCCCCGGCGAGACGGTCGTCGTCGATGGCGCCGCAAACCTGCGCGACGGCCAGCCCATCCAGGTCCGCTGAGCAACGCCCCCCGTGCACCAGATGAAAGAAGAAATTCGAAGTCCGAAGGTCGAAGGATCAGGGACCAGGGACCAAGGACTGCCATCTTCCATCTTCGAGCGTTGAACGTTGAATGTTAATCCCCCCTTCCCTCGCGTGAGCCATCCTCCTTCCCATCCCCCCATGGCCTGGGTCTCGCCGGTCGCCTCGCCCGGGCGTTCATTGACTCGAAACTCACCCCCCCTCCTCGTCATCACTTCGGTCCTTCTCGGTGCCTTCGCGGTCATCATGCTCCCTCGCGAAGAAGAGCCGCAGATCAAGGTGCCGATGATCGACGTCCTGGTGGCCATGCCCGGGGCCGAGGCGAAGGAGATCGAGGAACGCGTCACCCGGCCCATGGAAAAACTCCTCTGGGAAATTCCCGGGGTCGAATACCTCTACTCGACCTCCCGTCCCGGCGAGAGCCTGGTCATCGTCCGGTTCAAGGTGGGGGAAGACCCCGAGCAGAGCCTGGTCAAGCTCAACGACAAGTTGCGCGCCAACTTCGATCGCATCCCGCACGGCGTCACGCAACCGCTCATCAAGCCCAAGTCGATCGACGACGTCCCCATCCTCGCCCTCACCTTCCACAGCAGCCGGTACGATCACCTCACCCTCCGCCGCCTCGTGGCCCAGGTGGACGACGCCGTCAAACAGGTGCCGCTCGTGGCCGAAACCACCCTCATCGGTGGCGCCCGCCGCCAGGTGCGTGTCCTCCTCGACCCGGCCAAGCTCGCTTCGCGCGACCTCAGTCTGGCGGGCCTGGTGCCGATGCTGCAGCAGGCCAACCGCCAGTCCAAGGCGGGCAGCCTCACCAGCCAAAACCGGGAGGTGGCCATCGAAACCGGCGGCTTCCTCACCAGCGCCGAGGAGGTCGGCCAGGTCGTCGTCGGCGTCTTCGGGGGCAAGCCCGTGTACCTCCGCGAGGTGGCCGAGATCGTGGATGGCCCCGAGGAACCTTCGCAGTACGTCTTCTTCGGCCCGGGCCAGGCCACGCTCGGCACCGCGACCGCCGGCGTTGAACCGCCGCGGTTCGGCGAGGAACCGGCCGTCACGCTCAGCATCGCCAAACGCCCCGGTGCCAATGCCATCTCAGTCGCCCACGACGTGCTGCGCAAAGTGGACGCCCTCCGCGGCCGCGAGCTCCCGGCCGACGTCCAGATGACCATCACCCGCCACTACGGCGAAACGGCCGCCGAGAAGTCCAACGAACTGCTCCTCCACATGGGCATCGCGGTCGTCAGCGTGTCGGTGCTCATCTGGCTGGTCCTGGGCTGGCGCGAATCCGGCATCGTCGGCATCGCCATCCCGGCCACGCTCGCCCTGACACTCCTGGTCTTCTACCTGCACGGGTTCACGCTCAACCGCATCACGCTCTTCGCCCTCATCTTCAGCATCGGCATCCTGGTGGACGACGCCATCGTCGTGGTCGAAAACATCGTCCGGCACTTTCACCTGCCCCACAACCGGGGACGCGACTGGTCCGCCATCGCCGTCGAAGCCGTCAACGAGGTCGGCAACCCCACGATCCTCGCCACCTTCGCCGTCATCGCCGCGGTGTTGCCCATGGCCTTCGTGGGCGGCTTGATGGGCCCCTACATGCGGCCCATCCCCATCGGCTCGAGTGCCGCCATGCTGTGGTCGCTGCTCATCGCCTTCCTCGTCACCCCGTGGGCGAGCGTCCGCATCCTCCGTTGGGGAAGCCGCTACAAGCAACACCTGGCCGCGCCCATCCCCGGCGAACCCTGCCCGCTGCCGGCCGCCGACAACGCTCCGCCTCCGGCCGCGGCAGCGCCTCCCCACCCCCACTGCGAGGAAGACGCTTTCACGCGCCTCTACCGGCATGTGATGGGGCCGTTGCTGGCACATCCCGCCTGGCGCTGGATGTTCCTCGCCGGCATCACGGCCCTGCTGCTTGCGGCCATGGCCACAGTGGGACTCGGCTGGGTGAAGGTGAAGATGCTGCCGTTCGACAACAAGAGCGAGTTCCAGGTCATCCTCAACATGCCCGAAGGCAGCGCCCTCGAGCAGACCGCGCTGGTCGCCCGCGAGATCGCCGCCGCCCTTCGCACCGAACCCGAGGTCACCGACTACCAGATCTACGTCGGTACCGCCGCCCCCTTCAACTTCAACGGGCTGGTCCGCCACTACTTCATGCGCCGCGGCGCCAACGTCGCCGACCTCCAGGTCAATCTCGTCCCCAAACACCAGCGCCGCGCCCAGAGCCATGACATCGCGAAACGGGTCCGTCCCGCCGTTGCCGCCATCGCCGCCCGTTACCACGCGCGCTCGCCGTCGCCGAAGTCCCGCCCGGCCCGCCCGTCCTCCAGACGCTCGTCGCCGAAATCTACGGCCCGACCGAGGAGCTCCGCCTCGACCTGGCTCGCGCCGTCATCAACATCTTCACCAACACCCCCGGCGTCGTGGACGTGGACTGGTACATCGAAGCCGATCAGCCCAAGGTCCGGTTCGTGGTCGACAAGGAAAAGGCCGCCCTCAGCGGCATCAGCGCCGACACCATCGCCCAAACCCTCAGCATCGCCGTCGGCGGCCTCCCGGTGGACCTCGTCCACCTCCCGCGCGAGAAGGAGGACGTGAACCTGATCCTCGAAGTCCCCCGCTCCCGCCGCAGCACGCCCGAGGATCTGCTGGCCCTGCGCGTCCGTTCCGGCGACGCCAACGCCCTCCCCGAGCCCGCCCCCGGCGATCCGGCCCCGCTCGTGCCGCTGCGCGAGTTGGTCCGACTCGAGCAGACCACCATCGACAAGAGCATCTACCACAAGAACCTCATGCCGGTGACCTACGTCATCGGCGACGTCGCCGGGATCGTCGAGAGCCCCGTCTACGCCATCTTCAAGATGAACGCAGCGCTGCGCCAGCTCGACCTCACCCGCTTCGGCGCCGCCCAGCCCGAGCTCAAGATCCTGAATGCGTCCCAGCCCTTCACCGACCACGAACCCGCCCTGAAATGGGACGGGGAATGGCACATCACGATCGAAGTCTTCCGCGACCTCGGCCTCGCCTTCGCCGCCGTGCTCGTGCTGATCTACGTCCTCATGGTCGGCTGGTTCCGCTCCTTCCTCACGCCTCTCATCGTCATGGTGGCCATCCCTTTCTCGCTCGTCGGCATCCTGCCCGCCCACGGCGCGCTCAACGCCTTCTTCACCGCCACCTCGATGATCGGATTCATGGCCGGCGCCGGCATCGTCGTCCGCAACTCGATCATCCTCGTCGACTTCATCGAGCAGCGCCTCGCCGAAGGCATGCCCCTTGCCGACGCCGTCGTGGATGCTGGTGCCGTCCGTTTCCGCCCCATGCTCCTCACCGCCATGGCGGTCGTCGTCGGTGCGGGCGTGATCCTCTTCGACCCGATCTTCCAGGGGCTGGCCATCTCGCTCATGGCGGGCGAAGTCGCCTCACTCCTGATCAGCCGGATGGCCGTGCCCGTCCTCTACTTCATGGCCTACGCCAAACGCTGAACGGACTACCTGCCTGCCAACATTCAACGCTCAACGCTCAACTTCCAACTTCCAACTTCCAACTTCCAACTTCGCCCTTCGCCCTTCGCCCTTCGCCCTTCCGCCTTCGTACTTCCCGTCGAACGCCTCGCCCGCGATACTCCCCCTGATGCTCATCGTCCATGTCCACGTGCACGTGCGGCCGGAATGCGTCAGCACCTTTCGCGATGCCACGCTGTCCAACGCCCGCCAAAGCCTTCAGGAAGCCGGCATCGCCCGCTTCGATGTCCTCCAGCAAGCCGACGACGCCACGCGCTTCCTGCTGATCGAGGCCTACCGAACCCCGGACGCACCCGCTGCCCATAAAGCCACGGCTCACTACGCCCAATGGCGTGACACTGTCGCCCCGATGATGGCGGAACCCCGCAGCAGCGTGAAATTCACCAACTGCTTCCCGGACGACAACGCCTTCTGAGAGGAACCGCCTGCGCTCGGGCTCTGCCACGCGGACAAGCCTCTGCCCCCCCGCCATGCGATTCGAGTTCGCCACCGCCCAGCGCATCGTGTTCGGCCCCGGCACGCTGGGGAAGTCCCGGCGCTGGCCAAAGGCCTCGGCAGTCGTCCCCTGGTCGTCACCGGCCGGTCGCCAGCGCGCGCCGCCCGGTTGCTTCAACTTCTCCCCCCGCACGGCCTTGCCTCTCATCTCTTCACCGTCGAGGGAGAACCGACCACGGACCGGGTCCGGGTCGGCGTGGAGACCGCGCGGGCGGCGGGTTGCGATCTGGTGATTGGCTATGGCGGCGGCAGTGCCCTCGACACGGCGAAAGCCATCGCCGCGCTGCTCACCAACCCCGGCGACCTCCAGGACCATCTCGAGGTCATCGGCGGCGCCCGCCCCTTGTCTCGCCCCGGCGCTCCCTGCGTGGCTCTTCCGACCACGGCGGGCACCGGCACCGAAGTCACGCGCAACAGCGTGCTCGCCTCGCCCGAGCACCGGGTGAAGGTGAGCCTGCGCAGTCCCCACGTGCTCCCACGGGTGGCCCTGGTCGACCCCGAACTCACCCTTGATCTCCCTCCCGAACTCACGGCTTCGACCGGGCTTGATGCCCTCACGCAACTCATCGAGCCTTACGTCTGCAACCGGGCCAACCCGATGGTCGACGCCCTCTGCGTGGAGGGCCTGCGACGCAGCGCCCGCTCGTTGCGACGGGCTGTTGAGCACGGCAGCGATCTCGCCGCGCGCGAGGACCTGGCCCTTGCCAGTCTGTTCAGCGGGCTCGCGTTGGCCAATGCCGGTCTCGGGGCGGTGCATGGCTTCGCGGCCCCCATCGGCGGCCGCTTCCCCGCGCCGCACGGCGCCGTATGTGCTGCGCTGCTGCCGCACGTCATGGGCGCCAATCTCGAGGCGTTGCGTTCGCGCGCCCCGGCCTCGCCCACCCTCGAGCGCTTCGCGGAGATTGCCCGTCTGTTGACCGGCCGGCCCCAGGCGGAAGCGGCGGACGCTGTCGCCTGGGTTCGGGATCTGTGTGCGTCCTTCGGCATCCGCCCGCTCCGCGCCTTTGGCCTCACCGGCGCCGATCTGCCCTCGCTGGCGGATCTCGCGATGCAGGCCAGCAGCATGAAGGCCAACCCCATTCTCCTCACCCCGGCCGAGCTCCTCGGCATCCTGCGCGCCGCGCTGTGAGCTCGCCCATTGGGGTCGCGTCTTAACATTTAACATTCGACCGTTCGGTCGACGCCGGCGGCCTCCACGCCTGGAGCCGCACCCGCAATCCATTATCCCCATGTCCACTATCTGGTCCCCGCGGCGTCCAACCGACCCAGCCAGCGGGACGGAATCGCCCGGTTCAGATGGTCCACCGCAGGCAAAACCTGCTCAAGCTCGCGGACTCCTGCCTCCCAGTCGTAATCGTGGCAGATCCTGGACCAGGCCAGCCAATAGCGAGCCCGGAAAGCCGTCGCATCGACCTGGGGCACTTGACCGGCGAGGTCACGCAGTTGCGGCCAGACCTCTCGCGGCGGCCGCACCCCCGACAAGTTGCGGTAGGCGCCGGCCAGAACCATGCGCGCCTCCACGCAGTTCGGATCCGCGGCCAGCGCCTGATAGGCCAGTTCCGTGGCCGCCGTCAGACCATCGCGGTTCAGCTCGCTGCTCCGCGCCGCCGCCAGGCGGGTCAACCCCCACGCCTCGACATTGCGGGACAGCGCGTCCTCGACGGCAGAACGCACGGTCGCGGTGAAATCAAGTCCGAGTTCCCTTCCCACCGCGCGCACCATCTGCCGCCCGAGTGCGTGGAGGGCGTACGTCTCACCGCGAAATGATCCGCTCCAACGCGCGCCTCTTGCGCCGGCGTCCCAGAGAACCAGTGCAACCTCGCAACCGTTCGTGACCGTGCGCACCCGGCCCGTCACCACCTCGCGCGCGCCGAAATCACGGTGCATCCGCTCCCGCACCACAGGTTCATGGAGCGCCCCCTTAGCCCCATCCCCGATGTTCGTAATCGGCGGAGAATCCAAGACGGGGCGTCCCTCCACCGATTACGAACATCGGGGATGGGGAAGTGACGGGTCGGGTGGCCCATGGAGAGCCGCCAGCCATGCCACGCGCATCTTGGACCATCCACGCTGCGGGTGGCACGACTTAAGATCGCTCTCCGTCCATCCGCAACGAGGTCCGGTTACCGCTTGCCAACCGGGCGCGCTTGGCGTCTAAACGCCGGGTGCCTGACTGGCTTGCCATCGTCCTGCTGGGGATCATCGAAGGAATCACCGAGTTCCTGCCGGTCTCTTCGACCGGCCACCTGCTCATCGCGCAGCATTGGCTGCCGCGCCAAAGCGACCTGTTCAACATCTTCATCCAAAGCGGCGCGGTGGTGGCCGTGATTCCACTGTTCCCGGAACGGCTCCGCCAGGTGGCCCGCTGCCACCGGGACCCCGCCGCGCGGGATTTCATCCTCAAGGTGCTGGCCGCCTTCGCCCTGACCGGCATCGGCGGCGTCGTGCTCGATCAACTCGGGCTCAAGCTGCCGGAGAGCATCGTGCCCGTCGCGCTGGCGCTGATCGCGGGCGGCGTCTTGTTCCTGGTGGCGGAGCGCGTCCTGCGGGGGCGACCCGTGCGGGACGAGATCACCTGGACCGTCGCGGCGGCGGTGGGCCTCGCCCAGTTGGTTGCGGCCGTCTTCCCCGGGACCTCGCGGTCCGGCGCCACCATCCTCGTTCTGCTCGCCCTGGGCCTGAGCCGCCCGGCCGCGACGGAGTTCTCGTTTCTGGTGGGGATTCCGACGATGCTGGCGGCGGGCGGGCTGAAGCTGGCCAAGGCGTGGCTGCGACCGCCGCCCGGCGGGGTGACCGAGGACTGGGGCCTGCTGGCGCTGGGAACGATCGTGTCGGCCATCGTGTCGTTCATGGCGGTGAAGTGGCTGCTTGGCTACGTCCGGACGCACACCTTCGTTGGTTTCGGCTGGTACCGCATCGGCGCGGGTGCCCTGCTGCTCCTGCTGCTGCTGCGCGGGTAAGGGCGGGATCGCACAGGCGCATTGCCAGCCGGGCGCGGCTGCCGGTACGCTGCTCGCCCGTGAAGTATATCTTTGTCACGGGCGGCGTGGTCAGTTCGCTGGGCAAGGGCCTGACGGCGGCGTCGCTCGGCACCCTCCTCGAACATCGGGGGCTCAAGGTCTGCCTCCAGAAGTTCGACCCGTACCTCAATGTCGACCCCGGCACCATGAACCCCTACCAGCACGGCGAGGTGTACGTGCTGGACGACGGCACCGAGACCGATCTGGACCTCGGCCACTACGAGCGGTTCACCCACGTCCAGTTGACCAAGCTGAACAACCTCACCAGCGGGCGCGTGTACCTGAACGTGCTCGAGCGCGAACGCAAGGGCGGTTACCTCGGCAAGACCGTCCAAGTCATCCCGCACATCACCGACGAAATCCAGGACCGGATCCGGCTCGTGGCGGAAACCTCCAAGGCCGATGTGCTCATCACCGAGATCGGCGGCACCACCGGCGACATCGAAGGCCTGCCGTTCCTCGAGGCCATCCGCGAGTTCGCCCTCGAACAGGGCCCGCACAACGCCCTGTTCATCCACGTGACCTACGTCCCCTTCATCAAGGCTGCCGGCGAACTGAAGACCAAGCCCACCCAGCAGTCGGTCGCCAAACTGCGCGAAATCGGCATCGCGCCCCAGATCCTTGTGTGCCGTTGCGACCGCCCCCTCGCCAAAGACGTCCGCCAGAAGATCTCTCTTTTCTGCAACGTGCCCTACGAGGCCGTCATCGAGGAGCGCGACGTCGAGTACAGCATTTACGAGGTGCCGCTGATGCTCCAGCGCGAGCGGATGGATGAGTTGGTCTGCCAGCGGCTGCAACTGGACCAGCCCGCCGGCGACATGAGTCGCTGGCAGGACACCATCCGCAAACTGATCGCCCCGCAACACCGCGTACGCATCGGCGTCGTCGGCAAGTACACCGGCCTGCCGGACGCCTACAAGTCGGTCTACGAAGCCATCACCCACGGCGGCGTGGCCAACGACTGCGGGGTCGAGGTCGAGCGCATCGAGGCCGAACAAATCGAGCGCGAGGGAGCCGAGAAGGTGCTCAAAGGCCTCGGCGGCATCCTGGTTCCCGGCGGTTTCGGGGACCGCGGGATCGAGGGCAAGATCGCGGCCGCCCAGTACGCCCGGGTGCACCAACTGCCCTACCTGGGCCTGTGCCTAGGCATGCAGATCGCCACCATCGAGTTCGCCCGCCACGTGCTCAACCTCGAAAAGGCCCACTCGACCGAGTTCGATGCCACGACCCCACACCCGGTCATCGCCCTGCTCGAGGAGCAGCAAGCCGTGACGGAGATGGGGGGCACGATGCGGTTGGGCTCGCAGGAGATCCAGCTCAAGATGGACTCGCGCGCCGCCCGCCTTTACGGCGCGTTCGTGGTGCACGAACGGCACCGGCACCGCTACGAGTTCAACAACCGCTACCGGCCGGCGTTCGAGGCCGCCGGCTTCCATCTCTGCGGCACCTCGCACGGCGGCGAATTGGTCGAACTGATCGAGTTGGCCGGCCATCCGTTCTTCATGGCCTGCCAGTTCCATCCGGAGTTTCGCAGCAAACCCCACGCCGCTCATCCCCTGTTCCAGGGCTTCATCGCCGCCGTGCTCCAGCGGCAGCAGACCCGGGGTGTCAGCGGCTGAGCCCGGGGACTTCCCATTCGACGTTGTAGGCGCCGGCGCCTACGGGCGGTCGCGGTTTCGTGCGCGTCAGGAATCGTCCCGGTAAAGGCAAATCCGGTGGACGCCCGGGATGGGGTCGTGTCAACTACCGCGCGCATGGCCGCTGGCACATCACTCTCATTCCGCCACCCGCACGAGGTCGGACGCGGTACCGCACCCGCCGGGGAGGAACCCGTGGCGACGGGGCCCTTCCCCGTGAGCAGGAACCTGGCGGGGCAAGAGACGCCAGGGGAAGCTCAAAGCTCAAAGCTCAAAGCTCAAGGGAAGTTCCAGGATTCCAAAGGTGTGCACCGGCCCAACGATGGCCTGCAGGCGGGGCGTCGGGGTGGCCCCAACCGTGGGCGGGACGCGAAGCGTATGGAGTGCGCCGTCTTCCAGCGGCGCTTTGCGGGAAGAACCAGCCGGCGAGAAGCCTGCACCACAGGTTCGTCGAGCCGTCCGAGCCTGTGTCGCGCCGGGATCATCGCCGCGCTGGCGGCGACCATCTTTTCCGGCTGGGCGGCTGCGCCGCCGCCCTCTCCGCTGATTCCCACTATCGCGGCCGGGCCCGACGACGGCTTCGCGGATGTCAGCGCCCGCGCCGGTCTCGATTTCGTCCATCAGTTCTGCCACGACCGGATCGCGAACATCCTGTTGTCCAACGGCGCGGGAGGGGCGGTGTTGGACTTTGACCGCGACGGCTGGGTGGACGTCTTCCTGGTCAACTGGGGACCGTTGGCGGGTGTGACGTCACCGAAGTACACCCAACCGCGCCAGCCCAACCGGCTCTACCGCAACCGCGGGGACGGCACCTTCGAGGACGTCACCCGGCGGGCCGGCCTGGAGGGTCGCGGCTTCGCCAGTGCGGCTGCCGCCGGGGATTTTGACAACGACGGTTACCCGGACCTTTACGTGGTGAACTTCGGGGCCAATCTGCTCTATCGGAACCGTGGCGACGGCACGTTCGAGGAAGTGACTGCGCGCGCCGGCGTGGGCGACGCGGGCACCGGCATCTCGGCGGTGTGGCTGGATGCCGATCGCGACGGCTGGCTGGACCTGTTCGTGGCGAACTACCTCACGTTCGATCCCAGCACGGTGTCCGAACAGAACCCGGGCGCCTACCCGGGCCCGCTTGCCTACCCGGGTGAAGCCAACGTGCTGTACCGGAACCGCGGAGACGGCACGTTCGAGGACGTCACGAAGGCGGCGGGCTTGTACACGCCAGGCCACCGCGCGATGTCCGTTTCGGCCTTCGATGCCGATTGGGACGGCGACACGGATCTGTACGTGTCAAACGACGACACGCCGAATGCGCTGTGGCTCAACGACGGCCTGGGCCGGTTCCACGACGTCGGCCTCGCCGCGGGGGTGGCATTCAACTCCATCGGCGAAGCCCCCGGCTCGATGAACGCCGCCGTCGGTGACCTCAACGGCGACGGGTTGATGGACATCTTCGTCACGCGCCTCGGCTATGGCTCGCTCTACCTGCGGCACCCGAAGGGTTTTTACGAAGACCGCATGTACGCCTCCGGCCTCGGCCGGATCACCCAGCCCTATGTCGGCTGGGGCGGCGTGCAACTGGACTTCGACAACGACGGCGACCGGGACCTGTTCGTGGCGAACGGCGACGCGTTCACCCTGCCCGGCACGCTCAGCCTGCTGCTGGAAAACGACGGTCAGGCCCGGTTCACGGATGCCGCCGCCCGCGGCGGCGCGTTCTTCCGCCAGCCCGTCAATGGCCGCGGCAGTGCCACGCTCGATTTCGACAACGACGGCCGGGTGGACCTGTTGATCACGCCGCTTGCCAACCGCGTGATCCTCCTCCGCAACCAGCACCGCTCGGCCCACCACTGGCTCACGGTCGAACTCGAAGGCACCCGCTCGAACCGCGACGCCTACGGGGCCCTGCTCACGGTCACGGCGGGCGGCCGGGCGTGGAAGGCCGAAGCCATGTGCCCCACCGGCTTCCTGTTTCAGAGTGACAAGCGCGTCCACTTCGGACTCGGCCCCGCATCGCGTGTAGAACGGCTCGAGGTCCGCTGGCCTTCGGGGCGCGTTCAGATCTGGACCGACCTGGCCGTGAACCGGATCCTCCAACTCCGCGAACCGACTGACTGAGCTGCCTTGCTGGCAGGTGTTTGGCTGAGATGAAGAACCACACGTTGATCTGGGGCATGATCGCGGCTACGGGCACCGCGGCTCTCTGGCTGTTTGCCGCGGAACCGGCGCCGGACAAGGCGCACAAGCTCACCACGATCAGCCCGCGCAAGTTCGCCGACTCGCTCCACGCGGTGATCGCCGCGGATCGGGAAGCGTACGCGCGCCTGGTGGTGGAGCGCCTCGCCATCAACGGGCGCCACATCGAGGTGGCCCAGGACTGGGAAGGAAAGCCCTGCCTGCCCGTACACGCGCAGTTGTTGCGCCACGCCGCGACGGGGATTCAGCAGCGCGGCGCTGAGTTCTCCTACACGCTGCGCTCGCTCTGGCCCATCAACCCGAGTCACGGCCCGCAAACCGACGTCGAGAAGGCGGGCCTCGAGGCCGTCGCCAAGGATCCCGAGGCCAACTTCTACACCGAGGAACTCCTGGGGGGCCGGAGCTATTTCACGGCAGTCTATCCCGACCGCGCGATTCTCGAGTCCTGCGCCTCCTGCCACAACGAACATGCCGGGAGTCCACGCCGGGACTTCCGGCTCGGCGATGTCATGGGCGGGCTGATCGTGCGGGTCCCGCTCGAGTTCTAGATTTTTTCGCTCCTGCGTCGCGAAAAAAATCTGGTCGCCTCCTCACGTCGGCGCCTACAGGAAACCTTGGACGCCCGCGCTACCGGTACCTGAGCGCCACGCCCACGATGATCCGGGACTGGACCGTGTTCACGGTGGGTCCCCACCACGGTCCCCCCACCCAGAGCCCCGTCGTCGTGGCTTGGTCCTGCGCGATCAGGACGGCGTCGGCCCCCAGTTTCGCCGCCTCGCGCCGGAGTCGGGCTTCGATCTTCTGCACGGACGGGGGCGGGTTCAGGGAAGCGTCGATGACGACTTCGCCCAGACGATCGTGGGGGCGCTCCGGCGGGGCTTGGAGGATCTCGATCTGGACCGGGTCGGTGGGAGCCGGTCGGGGAACGCCGAGGTAGCTGATGGAGTGGGAGCGGCAATACGAACAGCCGGTGCCGACGCCCAGGGTGAGGCCCGCGAGGACCAGGCTCGCGAGCATGGACTTGAAGTGTTTCACAGTCTGGTTGGACGTTCGGCCCGTCCGCGGCTTCAACGCATCAGGCGCATCTGTCTCGGCGTGAGCAGCCATTCGAGCGTGCCGCACCGGGCCGCCTGCAGCCCCTCGACCTCAAGCTTGGCCAGCCCCCCTTTCCGGAGCGTCAAGCCCAGACCGGGTCCCCCGTCACCAGCAGCGAAATCAGCTCGCTCAGGTGCGGTTCATGCCCCACCAGCAGCACGCTCGCCGGCAACGGGCGCAAGGCGTTGATCTGCTCGATCAGCCGGGCCGACGACGGCGGGATGGCGAGGTGCGGGGTGAACTCAAGGTGCGCGCCCAGCTTGAGCCGGTCGGAAACCAGCTCGGCCGTCTGGCGCGCCCGGCGGAAGGGACTCGACAGCACGCGTTCGAACTCAAGCTCGAGCGCCTCGATGGCGTCCACGATCTGGTGGAGCCGCTCCAGACCCTTTAGCGTCAACGGACGTTCGCTGTCCCGCGCGCCTTTCCAGGTCTGGCGGTCCTCCGCGATCCCGTGTCGCAGCACATAGAGCTCCATGAGGCGGAACTTCCGCCTGCAACCGGCCTTTGGCAAACCGCCCCCAACGAACCGGAATGCAGCAGGCAGAATGGAGGTTGTAGAAGGGGCACCCAGCCAAGTCGGTTTGTGGCCCCAAAGCAGATCCAAGAGAACCAGGTTCCCTGCCTAATCCCCGATGTTCGTAATCGGCGGAGAACCCAAGGCAGAGAGTTCCTCCACCGATTACGAACATCGGGGATTGGGCTGAGGGAGGCGCTCCATGAACCTGTGGTGCGGGCTTCCAGCCTGCACCCTCCGTGGTCCATAGCCCTTGAGCAGGTCACAGGGGAACAGGCCGTTCGCCATGAAGCGCGCGGTGTGCCGCTCCGCTGTAGGCGCCGACGTGAGGAGGCGAAGTGGGCTTGCTTCTGGCTCACTTCGCCTCCTTACGTCGGCGCCTACAAGCCTGGGGGCGCGGTCCCCGGGCGGTTGCGTGCGACTTCCGTCTAACCTGACATGAACGCGATCGTTGCCCTTCGCCGCTGGAGCGCGCTGGCGCTGCTGGCGGTTGCCACCCCAACGCCCGCCATCGCCGACGGCCTGATCATTGTCCATGAGCCGGTGCTGATCCCTGCACCGCCGGTCTGGCCCGGGCCCTGACCGCCTCGACCCATTCCCCGCCCCGCCCCGTGCCGCCCCCCCGCGTCCATACCTTCGCCCCCTGGAGGTCGTGTATCACCACGTGGACGTGACGGTGCGCGACCAGGTGGCCACCACGGCCGTCGACCAGCAGTTCCACAACCCCAACGACCAGCAGCTCGAAGGGACCTACATCTTTCCGGTGCCCAAAGGCGCTCAGATCGACCGGTTCAGCATGGAAGTGAACGGCCGTCAGGTGGCCGCCGAACTCCTGGCCGCCGACAAGGCGCGGCAGCTCTACGAGGACATCGTCCGCAAACACCGCGATCCCGCCCTCCTCGAGTACGTCGGTCGTGACCTGTTCAAGGTGCGCATCTTCCCCATCGAACCGCGCAGCAAGAAGCAGGTGAAGCTCACCTACACGCAACTGCTCCGCGCCGACGCCGGGCTGGTCGGCTACCGCTATCCCCCTGAACACCGAGAAGTTCTCCGCCAAACCCATCCCGAGCGTGCGCGTCAAGCTCGACCTCGAGACGACGCGCCCCCTCAAGTCCGTCTACTCACCCAGCCACCGGGTGGAGCTCACCCGCCATGGAGATCGCCGGGCCACAGTGGCTTTCGAGGCGGGCGACGTGAAGCCGGACACGGACTTCCAGCTCCTTTTCGCCGCAGAGCCAGGCCACCTCGGCCTGAATCTCCTGACCTGGCCGGCCACAGGGGAGGATGGCTATTTCCTTCTCCTGGCGTCGCCTGGGTTCGAGGCCGACACCCGCCGTGTTCTGCCCAAGGACGTCGTGCTCGTCCTGGACACCTCAGGTTCCATGGCCGGTCCGAAGCTGGAGCAGGCCAAGAACGCCTTGCGTTTCTGCGTCGAGAACCTCAACGACCAGGACCGCTTTGACGTGGTCCGGTTCTCGACCGAACCCGAGGCCCTTTTCAGCCGCGTGGTCGAGGCCTCCCGCACGAACCGTGACCGCGCCCTCGAGTTCATCCGGGAACTCAGCCCATCGGCGGCACCGCCATCCACGAGGCGCTGCAGCGCGCCCTCGGCCTGCTGCCGCCCGACGCCGAACGCCCCCGCACGGTCATCTTCCTCACCGACGGCCTGCCCACGGTGGGCGAGACCGACTTGGACCGGATTGTCGCCGACACGGCCCGGGCCGCGCGTACCGGCGAGGATCAAACGCGGGTGTTCTGCTTTGGCATCGGCCATGACGTGAACACCCATCTCCTGGACCGGCTCACCGAAAGCACGCACGCCACCAGCGAGTACGTGCTGCCCGAGGAGGACCTCGAGGTGAAGGTCTCGCGCTTCTTCAGCAAGGTAAAAGACCCGGTGCTGGCCGGCGTGAAGCTCGAGTTCCCGGCTGCTCTGCGGGTGAACCGTCTTCATCCCTCGCCGCTTCCCGACCTGTTCCAGGGCGAGCAACTCGTGCTCGTCGGCCGCTATGCCGGCACCAGCCAGGGCCAGCTCGTGCTCGAGGGGAAGGTGGGGGGAGCAGGCCGGCGGTTCGAGTTCCCGGTGGCCTTCACCCACGAGCGGACGGACCACGAGTTCATCCCGCGACTCTGGGCCACACGGCGCATCGGCTACTTGCTGGACGAGATCCGGCTCCGCGGCGAAAACGCCGAATTGCGCGACGAAGTGGTCGCCCTCGCCCGGCAGCACGGGATCGTGACGCCTTACACCGCCTTTCTCATCCTCGAGGACGAGGAGCGGCGCGGCGTGCCTTTGGCGCAACAGTCGGTGCCGCAGCTACGCGCGGAAGCGGGTCGGTACGAGGTGGCCCGGCAGGCGTTCACCCGTGCCCCCGCCCAGAGCACGGGCGCGGGCGCCGTCGCCGCCGCACGCTACGGCTCGGCGCAGAGATCGGCGGATCAAGTCGACGTGGCCTTGAGCGCGGCCGGGGTTGAAGCCGAGCGGCTCCTCGCGACCGCCCCGTCACCCGCGGTTGCGCCACCGGCCTCGCTGCCAGCCCGAGCGGGCGGTGCCGTTGCTGTGCCAACCGCTCCTCGTTCCCGCGTCGCCCTGCCCCCGACCGCTCAGCCACAGCCGGTTCAGACGGCAGGGGTCCACCCCGCCGCAGAGGGCGGCCTCACGGTGCCCAGCCGCTTTGTGGGCGGCCGGACGTTCTTCCAGAATGGCGATCAGTGGCTCGATGCCCGGGTTCAACAGTCGCCCCAGGCCCGGCAGGTTCGGATCCAGTTCAACTCGGCCGAGTACTTCGACCTGGTCCTGAAAAACCCCGAGGTGCGCCCCTGGCTGGCGCTGGGGCAGAACGTCCAGTTTGTCCTCGGTGACGCCGTCTACACGGTCTACGAGTGAGCGGGCTCAGGGCACCACGGGGTAGCGATACCCGGGCCGGTAGGCGCGGCGCAGGAGGCTGTTGGCGTAGGGATCCCCCACGATGACTTCCCGGCGGCCATCCCACTCAATCGAGCGTCCGGCCTTCATCGAGAGCATGGCCAGCAGGCTCAGGTTCGTCGAGCGATGTCCGAGTTCGATGTCGCAGGTGGGCAGGGTGTTGTCGCGTATGGCGGCGATGAAGTCCGCCCACAGCTCCTCGATGTTCTGCTGGTCCGGCTCATGAAGCTGGGCCGGCTCACGAATCACCGGCTTGTTCTTGTCCGCAGGATAGAACGTCCAGCCATCCCGCCAGCCCATGTGGAAGATGCCTTCGGTGCCGTAGAAGTAGCACCCGACGTTCTCGCCTTTGTCGGTCTCGTTGCCGCCGAAGATCCGATGCTCCCATTCGAGGGTGAAGGACTCGAACTCGAAAACGGCCGACTGGCAGTCCGGCGTGTCGGTCGTCTGGAAATCCGGCAGCGAAATGGCGGGTCCGCGGATGGGGCGGCCGCCAGTCGAGAAGACCCGGCGCGGCCACTTCTCCTCGCTCCACCACAGGACCTGGTCCATCCAGTGCACGCCCCAGTCCCCGAGCTGGCCGTTGGCGTAGTCCGTGAAGCTGCGGAACCCGCGGGGGTGGATGAGCGGGTTGAAGGGCCGCAGCGGGGCGGGGCCGCACCAGAGATCCCAATCCAGGCCCTTGGGAGGCTCCACGTTCGCCGTGGGCCGCTCGGGGCCGGTCGCGCCGCTGTAGTGCACGAACGCGCGGATGAACCCGATCTTCCCCGCCTTGCCTTCCCGCAGGAACTTGAGCCCGGAGATGTTGTGGGGCGAAACCCGGCGATGGAAGCCGACCTGCACCACCTTGCCTTGCTTGCGCGCGGCGCGGACCATGGCCTGCCCTTCCAGGATGGTGTGGCTGATCGGCTTCTCGACGTACACGTGGGCGCCGGCCATGACCGAGTCCACGGTCGCGAGGGCATGCCAGTGGTCGGGCGTCGCCACGATCACGATCTCGGGCCGCTCGGCGGCCAGCATCTCCCGGTAATCGCGATAGGCCTTGGGCTGTTCGCCGGTCAACGAGTTGACCTTCTCCGCCGCCTGATCCCGGGCGGTCTGATCCACATCGCACACCGCCACCACGCGACAGCGTTTTCCGCCCGGGGGCGGCGGGGTGTACTTCATCGCCTCGCCCAGGATGTTCATGCCCCACCAGCCGCAGCCGATCAGGGCGGTGCGGTAGAACCCGAAGCTGTCGGCACCGAGCAACGGAACCGCGCCCAGAAGGGCGGAAGTGGCGGCGGTGGTGTGGAGGAACTGGCGACGGTTCATGGTCATAGATTCAACACGTTGGCAATCGGTGGTCGTAGCGTCGGACATATCAGGTCTTGCCCGGCGATTGCAGTTTTGCCCCCGGCCAAGTCAAGCGGGAAAAGGCTGGAAACGCTGGCAGGGCGCCTCAAAACCTACCCTCCGCTTCCAGGAATGGATCCATTGTTGGATCATGTCTCTCCCCGCTTCGCCTCGGGACCTGGGGTGCAAAGCAACGTAGGCGGCACTGCAGGCCGAAGGCCTGATGCCATCGTAGCCGCGGGCATCGCCCGCGGAACCTCGTCCCGAATGACCTCTGCGCCCTGTAAGGGCAATCCAAGATCGGAACGTGCCCCCTGCGGGTCCGGATGGGCCTGCCCTTACAGGGCGAGGGAGATCGCGGGGGGACGTGGTCCGTGGGCGATGCCCACGGCTACGATGCCTCGCGCCCTTCAGGTGGGGTCCAACCGGCGACGGTGAGCAAGCTACCCCACCACCTCGAACGCGTACCCCTTGAGGTACTCGGTCTCCGGGATGGCCGGGAGCACCGGGTGATCCGGGCTCTGCTGGAAGGTTGCCACCCGTCGCAGCAACCGGTGCGCGTCGGCCGCCGCCGCCAGGATCACGTCCTGGAACGTCACGGCGTCCACGTGGTGCGAACAGCAGAAGGTGGCCAGCAACCCGCCGGGCTTGAGCAGCTTGAGCGCCCGCAAATGGATCTCCTTGTACCCGCGCAACGCATCGGGCACCGCCGCCCGGCTCCGCGTGAACGACGGCGGATCCAGGACGATCGCGTCAAACGGAGCGATCAACTGCTCGTGCGGCCCGCGCTGCGTCCGTCCCTTGAACCAGTCGAAGACATTGGCCGTCTCGAACGAGCAGCGCGCCGCAACCCCGTTCAGCTCGGCATGCCGTTTCGCGCCGGCCAGGGCTTCCTCGCTCTGATCCACGAAGTGCACATGCCCTGCGCCGGCCCGCGCCGCGTGCAGCCCGAATCCGCCGATGAAACTGAAAGCATCCAGGACCTGCGTCCCCGGCAGCCGCGCGACCAGCTCCGCCACGCGCGCATAGTTCACCTGCTGATCCAAGTACAAACCCGTCTTGTGCCCGGTGAGCAAATCGACCTGGAAGCGCACTCCGTTCAGCTCGACGGCCACTTCCCCTTCGGCCTTGCCGGCCAGCCAGCCCTGTGACTCGGGCAACCCTCGAACCGCCGCCCGGCACTGTCATTGCGCTCCAGAATCGCCCGCGGCGAGAAGATCCGGCCCAGCAATCCCGCGATCATGGTCTTTCGCCGGTCCATGCCCAGCGAGGAGGTCTGCATGACCAGCACGTCGCCGTACCGATCCACAATGAGCCCGCTGAGCTGGTCGCTCTCGGCGTTGACCAGGCGCAGCGAGGTGGCCCCGGGCAGATGCCGCTGCCGGACGGCCCACGCCTCCCGCAACCGACGCTCGAAGAACGCTTCGTCGAGCGGTTCACGCACCCGCGAGAGCAACCGAACCCGGAGTTGCGAGCCGCCGTTGTAGAACCCCACCCCCAGGAACCGCTGGCGGTGGTCCTTCACCTGCACCGGATCGCCATCCGCCACCGGCCGGGTCACCCGCAACACCGCCCCGGCGTAGATCCACGGGTGACCGGCGACGACACGGTCGGCCTCGCCCGGCCGAAGCAACACGGTCGGATAGGTCGCGTCAGGAAGAGCCATGATCTTGGGGCGTGACCTCAGGCGAGTCCGGCGGCCTGGCGCGCGCGTTGCAGTACGGTGGTCGCCTGTGCCCGGGCCTTGCGCGCCCCTTCGCGGAGCACCTGATGGACGAAGTCGAGGTTCGCGGCCAGCTCGGCCCGGCGTTGTCGCGCCGTGGCGAAGTAGTTCCAATAGTGCTCGAAGAGCTGCTTCTTCAGCTCGCCGTAGCCGAGCCCGCCCGCCCGCAGGCGCTCCTCGAAGTCCCGGGCCACCTCGGGGGCGCCACCAATCGGAGGAGCTGAATCGCCACGTTGCGGTCCGCGTCCGGCTTGGGCTCCTGCGGGGTCCGGCTGTCCATGACGATGCTCACGATCTTCTTGCGGGTGGCGGCCTCCTCCCCGAACAGCTCGATGGTGTTGCCGTAGCTCTTGCTCATCTTCTGGCCGTCGGTGCCGGGCACGACCGCCACCGCCTCCCGGATCTCGGGTTCGGGGAGCACGAAGGTCGGTCCGTAGAGCTCGTTGTACTTGATGGCGATGTCCCGGGTCACCTCAACGTGCTGTTTCTGGTCGCGGCCCACGGGTACCAACTCCGAGTCGTAGATCAAAATGTCGGCGGCCATCAGCACGGGGTAGGCGAACAGGCCGTGGTTGAAGCTCAAGCCCTTGGCCACCTTGTCCTTGTAGCTGTGGCAGCGCTCAAGCAACCCCATCGGCGTCACCGTGCTCAGCAGCCAGGTCAACTCCGCTACCTCGGGGATGTCCGATTGGCGGAAGAACACCGTCCGGGCCGGATCCAGTCCGCAGGCGAGGAAGTCCAGGGCCACGTCCAACGAATACCGCCGGCGCAGGGCCGGATCGGTCAGCGAGGTCATCGAATGCCAGTCGGCGATGAAATAGTAGGCCTCGCCGCGCTCCTGCAGTTCGATGGCCGGCCGCATCATCCCGAAGTAATTGCCGAGATGCAGCGCGCCGGAAGGTTGGATGCCTGACAATATCCGCATCGGGACAGCCTAACCAAACCGCAGCGGGCGGCGCAATAGCCGCGAGCCAACAGGGCCGACGCGGGGAGGCTCGTGCGAGTGGGAGTCTCGTTACCTCGACTCCTACCCGGCGCGGAGTCGCGCGGCCGGCGGGCGTTCGCCGAACAGGGCGGTCCCGATCCGGATCACGGTGGCGCCTTCCTCGATCGCGACTTCGAAGTCGCCGGTCATGCCCATGCTCAGTGCCGGCAGCGGCGCACTCAACTGGTCGGCACACGCATCCCGCAGTTCGCGCAGGCGCCGGAACACCGGCCGCGCCTTCTCCGGGTCCGGGGTCCACGGCGCCATCCCCATCAAGCCGTGGATCTCCAACCGCGGGAAGGCGTTCAGGTCGGCGAGTTCCGCCAGCAAGTCCGCGGGTGCGTAGCCGAATTTGTTCGCCTCGCCGGCGACGTTGACCTCGAGGAGCACGGGAACGGTCTTGGCGGCTTTCTCCGCCTGCCGCTGGATCTCCTCCGCCAAACGCAGGCTGTCCACGCTCTGGATCCGCGCGAAGAGATGGACCGCGTCGCGGACCTTGTTGGTCTGCAGATGTCCGATCATCTCCCAACGCAGCCGGCCGGGGCAGAGAGGGATCTTCGCCTTCGCTTCCTGCACCTTGTTCTCCCCGAAAGCGGTCAGACCAAGATCGGCCGCCGCCCGCACTACCTCGGGTGGCTGACCCTTGCTCACCGGCAACAGGGTGACGGTCGCCGGATCGCGTCCCGCCCGCTCGCACGCCGCGGCGACACGGGCGCGGAGGGCTTCGAGGTTCGTGGCCAGGTCCATGCCCGCGAGGATAGGGAGCGATGGCACGGGCAACAAGCGTGCGACTGCGGTCGTGTTGGGATACTTGACTCCTGGAGGGCGAGCGCTTGGTTGGCGTTGTGTCTGACCGAACCCCAGCCGGTGTGGCCACTCCCACACCGATTCCAGGAGGTATGCCAGATCCCAACTATCTGGCGTTCTTTGAGTGTTACAACGCCGGCCGGTTCTTCGAGGCGCACGAAGTGCTCGAAGAGCTGTGGCTCGAGGAACGGCGCCGGCCGGACGGGAACTTCTACAAGGCCTTGATCCAGGTCGCCGGGTGCTTCGTGCACCTGCAGCACGGCCGGCTCGGACCGGCCGCCGCCCTGCTGCGGACGGCAGCGGCCCACCTCGCGCCTTTTCCGTCGCCGCATCGCGGTCTGGACACCGACGCGCTGCGCCAACAGATCACGGCATGGCGCACAGCGATTGAGGGAGAGACGCGCAATCCCCTCGCGACCGGGCCGGCTCCCCGCGCTCCGGCTCGCGGACGTTTAGCCGGAATGCGCCCTGCTCGCCTGGGAACCGCCACCGACCGTAGGCGCCGACGTGAGGAGGCGAAGTCGCATGGCCGAATACGCCTCCTGACGTCGGCGCCTGCAGCGTCTGGTTGCGAAACGGCGGGCGGAGGGCTCAGGTGAGATTGCCCATGCCGAGCAGGAACATGATGTTCGTCGGGGTCTGCTTGAGCTTGCCCAGCAGCAGTTCCATGCCCTCGACGGGCGGCACGCCGGTGAGTGCGCGCCGCAGCACCACGATGCGGCTGTACTCGTCCGGGTGATAGAGGAGCTCCTCCTTGCGGGTGCCGGAGTGTTCGATGTTGATCGAGGGGAAGATGCGGCGGTCCACCAGCGCGCGGTCCAGGTTGACCTCCATGTTGCCGGTGCCCTTGAACTCCTCGAAAATGACCTCGTCCATCCGGCTGCCGGTGTCCACCAGCGCGGTGGCCATGATGGTGAGGGAACCGCCCTCCTCGATGTTGCGCGCGGCCCCAAAGAAGCGCTTGGGCTTGTGCAGCGCGTTGGCGTCCACGCCGCCCGACAGGATTTTGCCCGAGTGGGGCTGGACGGTGTTGTACGCGCGCGCCAGGCGGGTGATCGAGTCGAGCAGGATCATGACATCGCGCTTGTGCTCGATCATGCGCTTGGCCTTCTCGATGACCATCTCGGCCACCTGGACATGCCGCTCGGGCGGCTCGTCGAAGGTCGAGCTGACCACCTCGGCGCCTTTGCAGGACCGTTCCATGTCGGTGACCTCCTCGGGGCGCTCGTCGATGAGGAGGATGATGAGGTAGACCTCGGGATTGTTGCGAAGGACGGCGTTGGCCAGCTTCTGCATGAGGACGGTTTTGCCGGTGCGGGGCGGGGCCACGATCAACCCGCGCGTGCCCTTGCCGATGGGGCAGACCAGGTCCAGCACCCGGGTCGAGAGTTCTTCGGGCACGGTCTCGAGGATGAGGCGCTGGTTCGGGAAGAGCGGCGTCAGGTTCTCGAAATGGATCTTGTCCTTGGCCTTCTCGGGGTCTTCCTTGTCCACCGCCTCGATCTTGAGCAGAGCGAAGAATTTCTCCTTCTCCTTGGGCGGCCGGATCTGGCCGGCGACCAGGTCGCCGGTCTGGAGGTTGAACCGCCGGATCTGCGAGGGCGAGACGTACACGTCCTCCGGACACGGCAGGTAGTTGAAGCTTTGGGAACGGAGAAAGCCAAAGCCCTCGGGCAGGATTTCGAGCACGCCCTCGGCGAAGAGGATCCCGTTGCGTTCGGCGTTCTTCTTGAGGATTTCGAAGATGACCTCGTGCTTCTTGAGGGTGCCGAAGTTCTCGATGCTCCACTCCTTGGCCAACTGGCTGAGTTCGGTCATCGAGAGGGCCTGCAGCCGGGCGATGTTGATCGTCTGGCCGGGCGGCAGGGGGCGGCCGGCTTGGCGGGCCGGGGCGGCTCCTCCTCGTCGCTCTCCACGGGCAGGCCTTCGGGAATACGCGGCGCGGGAGGTGCAGAGGGCGGAGGGACGCTGGCGGAACCTCGCGTCGGTAATCCTCGATCCCTTCCGCCTCCGGCAGGCTGCCACGGTCCTCCGGCTCCTCCGGTGCCGGTCGGGGTTTGGCGGGGTTCGGCGCCGACGGCCGGGCTGGTGGCTCGGCGGCGGCGGGGGTTCCGGCGGCGGGTTTGACGCTTTTCGTTCGCGGCATAGGGGAAAGGGCGAGGGTCGGTAAAGTCAGTGGGGGAAAGCAGCAGCCATGGTGCTCAGCGTGCCGGCAGCACAAGGTGGCCGCGCGGCGGGGGCCGCACGCTCGGTGACAGTTTAGGCATCAATTGCTCACCTTCGTTTGTTCCCGCGGTGCGGTGGGCCCGGCGTCCTGCGACCCTCAAAAAGCTCCATGCCCGAGGGCGGCTAGGATTCACAGTGAAGCGCGATGGTCAGCCGGCCGTGGCCCAAGGGGCACAACGGGGAATGGCGGTCAAGCGCGGCCAAACTGGCGCACGGAGGGGGTAGCGTCAAGGCTTTTGCTTGCACGATTCCGGGTACAGCCCGAGGGGCGGGCGGGTCATTCGTTGATGTGCACGACTTGCGCGGGGGAAGCCGTTGAACCAGGTGGCGGAGGCGTTGCTGTAGGCGCCGATGTTCTCGGCGTAGACCATATCATCGAGCTCGAGCTCGGGCAGTTCCTCCGCCTGGGAGAGGACGTCAAGGCCGTCGCAGGTCTGGCCGAACACGGCGCAGAGCTCGCGGGGGCCGTCTTTGAAGGCCTGGAGGGGGTAGCGGCAGTGGTCGAAGATGATGCCGCTGAAGGTGTGGTAGACGCTGTCGTCGATGTAGTAGCAACGTTTGCCATCGCGGATGGCCTTGCCGATGATGCGGGCGACGCTGACGGCGGCGGTGGCGACGAGGAAGCGTCCGGGTTCGGCGAGGATCTCGAGGTCGGGAGGAAGAGGCGGTCGAGCTCCCGGTTGAGGGTGCGGGCGAGTTCGCGGAAGGGGCGGACGTGTTTGTTGTACGGGGCGGGAAGCCTCCGCCGATGTCGAGGATCTGGATGGCGTGACCGCGCTCGCGGGCCTCGCGCATGACGGCGGCCGAAACGTTGAGGGCCTGGACGTAGTTCTCGAAGTTGGTGCACTGGCTGCCGACGTGGAAGCTGAGGCCTTCGACGACGAGACCGAGTTGGCTGGCGGCGAGGATGAGGTCGACGGCTTCGCCGGGGTCGCAACCGAACTTGGAGGACAGCTCGCACTGGGAACCGGTGTTGGCGACGCGGAGGCGGAGGACGAGGCCGGCCTGGGGGGCGTGGCGGTGGATCTTGTGGAGTTCGGCGAGGTTGTCGTAGGTGACGAGCGGTTTGTACTGGTTGAGGGCCTCGAGGGTTTCGCGCGGTTTGGTGGGGTTGGCGTAGATGATCTTGTCCCAGATGAAGGCCTGGCGCTCGGCGTCGGGCAGGTGGCGGATGTTCTCGTGGACGGCGAGGAACTCGGGGAGGCTGGCGACGTCGAAGCTGGCCCCGGCGCGGTAGAGGGTGCGGAGGATTTCGGGGGCGGGGTTGGCTTTGACGGCGTAATAGGCCTGCACGCGGGGAGGTGCCGGCAGAAGGTGGCGTAGTTCCGGCGGAGGACGGCGTGGTCGATCACGACCAGGGGTGCCGTGGCGGCGGGCGAGGAGTGGAGCTGTTTGGGGGTCATGCCGTGTGTGGCCGAGGGATTAACATGGGCGCTTCAGGCGCCGGAAGGAAATTCGGGGCGGAGGGTTTGCGGCGGGTTTATCGGGGAGAGCGGTCCGGGGCCGGGGCACCGGGTGTCACCAGGTTCTGGAGGGTTCCCAAAGGGTTGAGGAGGGGCAGGAGGAAACCGGGGACGTAGACGGGTTTGAGCTGGGGATCGGACAGGTGGCCGGTCACGCGGAACTCGAGCACTTTGGCGGCGGGGGGCGAAGACAAGGCTGATGAGGGGGCCCACAATGGGGTCTTGCGGAGGACCTCGGCCACGACGCGTGCATCGACTTGGCCGTCGAAGTCCACGGTGCCCTGGAACCGCAGTTGAGCGGGCCCGGCGGAGACCTCGAGATCGTCGGTGTGGATCACGCTGCGCGTGATGGTGTAGCGGCCCTGGGCGGCGGTGGCGCGGCTGTTGCCGATGCCGGGGGCGACGAAATTGAGCACGCGCGAGAGGGTGCCGAAGATGGGGAGGTCCCAGAGGAGGCCGTCGCGGAGGCGGGCCTGTCCGTAGCCCTGCCAGCTCTTCCAATCCGAGACGAGGGCATTGGTGATCACAAGGGTGCCGGTGACGGTTCCCTCGATATGGTTGGTGGCGCCGACGGTGTCGCGCAGCAACCCGCGCAGATCAAAGTCGGTGCCGCGTGCCTGGAACTGGAACGGGGGATCGGCGTTTGGCGGGAGGTCGAGCAGGAACTCCCCGGAGAGGCGGCCGCCGTAGAACTCGGCCAGGATGTTGGTGACCGTGAGACGATGGCCGGTCCAGCGTACGGTGCCCTCGAGCTGGGCACTGTTGAAACGCCAGAAGTGGAAGGGGGCCGCCGCGGACGGCGAAGGTGAGGTCCGAACTGTCCAGGATGGCGTCGGTCTGGACCTGGCCGTTGACGGCGAGCGTGGGCGGGGAGGCGAAGTGGTAGGGTTCGAGGGTGGCGACGAGGTTGGTGCCGATGCAGGCGGCGATGCGGAGGGGATCGAGGTGGGAGCGGGTGTTGGTGAGTGCGACGACGCGGTGTTCGATATCGTACTGCACCCAGGGGGCTTCGAGGTGGCCGCTGTCGTGGTCCAGCCGCACGTCGGTGGCGGTCAGCAACAGGTTGGTCTTGGCCAGGTGGGCTGCGAGTGACGTGAAAGGCTGATCGCGGAAGACGAAGTTTGTGGCGGCGATCTGGAGGGCGAAATCCACGACCTTGGGGGGCTTCCAGTTGCCCCACACCTCGCCGGTTACGAGCGGGGGGGTTGAAGTCGAAGAGCGCCAGGATGGGGGGAGGCTGGGGTCAATGGCCGGAGCCGCGACTTGCGGGTTCAACTGGCTATGGAATCGCCAGCGGAAATCGCGGGTCTGGAGGTCGAGGTCGTAGCTGAGTTGGGCCTCTCCCCTCGGGTCGGGTTACGGTGAGATCGCGGAGGCGGAGGACCTGGTTCGAGATCGTGAGGAGCACGCCTGCGGCGTCGGCTGGCAGGTGATTGAAGGCGACGTCGCGGCCGTCGAGGCGGGCACGCAGATCGAGCGAGGCGAGCAACGCCCGTTCGGCGTCGGGCGCGGGGTCGTGGGGTTCCGGGAGGCGGGCGCGGACGGCGACCTCGGCGTGCGGGGGTGGGAGTAGCGGAACTGGGCCAGCCAAGCGAGGGCGGAGGGGGAGGGCCTGGTCGAGGCGCTGGACATCGAAAATCCACGGTCATCGCCGCGTTCACGTCACGGGACAGGACGTTGAAGTGGGCTTCCCGGATCGCGAGTTCGCCGTCGTAGAGGATGCTTGAGATTGGTCAGGGTCAGGTCGGGGAAGCGCCAGTGTCCGCCGAGGCTCAGGCGGTCGAGGTGGACGCGGGGTGTTTGGGGGTTGTGGGCGCGGAGGAGAAGGCGGCCTGGAGGGCGGCGAGTTCGCGTGGCCAGCCGGAGGAGAGGACGGCGAGTGTGGGGGAGGACGGCGGGGCGATGGAGTTCGACGTGGGAGTTCCGCGGTGGGCAAGGTGATTTGGGGGCGAGCCGAGGGTGGCGAGTTTCAGATGCGCTTCGGCGGACTGGATTTCGAAGGGGGTGAGGGTATGCGTGGCGTGGCCGGTGAGGGTGGAGGAGCCACACGTGCCCCAGGGGCAATCGAAGACGTCGCCGGCCAGTTCGAACTCGCTGCGGTAGCTGGTGACGGCGGTGGGGGTGGCGACGGGGGTGCTCTGTCCGCGCAGGCGGGCCTGGCGGAGGCTCGAGCCGGTCCAGCGGAGCTCGCCGGCCTGGGAGTTCCCAATCGAGGCGGGCGGGCCAGGTCTGGGCCAAAGGCTGCAGGATCTCGAGGCCCAGGCGGGCGTCACGAAAGGAGCCGTAGGGTGTGTCGGCATCCGCGGCGTCCAACTGGAGGGCGAGGCGTTGGAGGTCCGAGCCGAGGGCGGCGGGCTCCGCGCGGGCTACGAGCTGGAACTGACGGAGATGGCCCCAGGGGGTCCAGGCGCCGCCGGCCAGGCAGCGGAGTTCCTCGCGGAAGGAGGCGAGATCGCGTCCGTCGCCAGCGAAGGTGAAATGGATCTCGGGGGTGACGAAGCGGAGGGTTTCGAGGTGCTGTTTGAGGCGGCGGACGGGCAGGTGCCAGGCGGTGCCGGCGGGGGCCTGGGGATCGGCAACCCGGGACGGTCGGGCCGAGCGGGGCAAGGCAGGGCCGTTGGTGACGACGCCGCGGGCGTAGAGGGTCCATTGGCCGAGCCGGGCGGTGAGTTCGTCGAGGGTCCACGTGTCGTTCGTGCTGATCTGGAGGCGGGCGCGGGCCACTTCGAGCGTGAGATCTTCGGGGGCCTCACCGGGTGCCTGGAGCGGGGCGACCAAGTGCCCGTCGAGAAGCTCCAGGCTGCGGAGATGAAACTCGGAGCGCAGGAGGCCAGGCCAGTCGGGGTTGAGGACGACCTGGCGGAACTCGATGCGGAGCGGGTCGGGCCGGTTCGGCAGCCTGGCCCGCACGCGGTCGGCGACGAGCCCTTGATACCAGTGGAGGCGCAGGCGTTGGAACTCGACGGGCAAGCCGCGGTCGAGCAAGGCGCCGGCGACGAGGCTGCGGAAGGGTTCAGGGACACCGACCTGATGGAGGTAGAATCCGGCGAGCAGGAGAATGAGGAGGAGGAGCCAGCAGACGAGGCGGAACCAGCGGAAGGCGAGGCGCCAGCGGCGCGGGGCAGGGCGTGGGGAAGCCGGGGGCATGTCAGGGCCCGGGTTCGGCGGCTGGTTCGGCGGGCATCAGACGCAGGTCACTGAGGATGAACTCGTGGATGGAGGGGGCATTCGAAGATGAGCGGGCCGGGTTCACCGGGGAGGGTGACGGCGGCGTAGCGGCGGCCGGCGGCGCTGAGGCGGCCGAGCCGCAAGGTAAGGCGCTGGGGGTTCTGGCCGGGTCGGAGCTCGAGCGTGATGCGGGGTCCGTCCTCCGTGAAGCCGTAGCGGGTCAGGCTGGAGTCGCCCACGGCGGTCCAGCGTTCGGCGCGGAGCTGGCCGACGCGGTAGGCGGCCTCCTCGAGGGTGATGGGGTTGGGCGGGCCGCCGGGTCCTTCGGCCAGGGCCCACTCCATGGGGCCGGTGCGGACGAGGCGGCGGAGGTGAGGGCCCTCGCTGAGGGTGATCGCGGCGAGCTGGTTGGTGGTGACGTTCCAGATCCGCCGGTCGCGAACCTGGAAGGCGGCGCGGGGGAGCCGGACGGGGTCGAGGGCGAGGACGACGGAGTTTTCGAGGAACGGCGCGCGTAGTAGCGGTGGCCGGTGGGGTTGCCGAAATCCACCTGGGCGAGCACGTGGTGGATGGGGCCTTCGTCACGGGGGCGGGTTTGTTCGAGACGGTACTGACGCCGGGGCGGGGCGAGTCCGTAGGCGGCGAAGTCGGTGGCGACCTCGCGTTCGAAGGCGAGGAACTCGAGGCTGGCGAGCTCGGCGAAGGTCTCGAGCATGAGGAGGTCGTCGGCGGGGGCGCGATAGGGTTCGACGATCTGCCAGGTGCGATTGGTGGTGCGCTGGACGGCGAAGGATTCGTCGGCGGCGGCGGCGAAGCGGTCCACCTGATCGAGGTTGAAGATCATGAGGCGGCGGTCACAGAACTGATGGTAGGTGTCGCGGGAGACCTCGAGCCACGGGGCCAGGGGCGGGCGCGGGACGAGGACGACGTTGCCATAGCCGGAAAGGCGGACGTGGACAAGGTTGGTCTGATCGGGGGGTGAATGGCCGATCTGGAGCGTGAAGACGTCCTGGGAGCCGAGCGCGAAGGCCAACTCACGTTGGGGCGGCTGCAGGCCGTAGGGGGCGAGATCGGCGGCCGGATCGTCCTTCACGAAGGACGTCACGCGGAGCAGGCCGAGGTCCTGGACCAGGAATTCGAGGCGGGCGCTGTTGGCCCGCGTGGGCAGGGGGCGGGTCATCTCCCACGTTCGGGTGGCGGGATCGCGGAGGACCTCGAAGCCGTTGGTGAGGGGGGCGGACCTGGAGCCGGTCAAAGACGAGCGCCCGGGTGTCGATGAGGGTGCGGTCGCGCCAGGCGTCGGCGGAGGGGGGGAGCGCGTCGAGTTCCCGGGCGTCGAGGGTGAGGAGGCCCTCGCGTCCGGCGAGGCGGGCGTACACCTGGCCGCCGATGGCGGTGGGGCGGCCGAACTCGAGGACGGCGCGTTCGCCGGCCTGGACGAAGACGACGGTGGCGACCGGGGGGCGAGGCCGAAGGCGGCGAGGCCGTTGGTCTGGCGCTGGACTTCGCTGGCAGAGATCGTGCCGCGGGCGCGGAAGTCGACGAGGCGACGGAGGAAGCGATCGACGCTTTCGGGTTGGGCGGGGTAGAGCCAGGGGCGCGGAAGAACCAGGTGTTGGTGCCGCGCTCGAGGACGAGCGCCTCGTTGGTGCCCTGGCGGATGCGCACGCTGGTGACCTGGCGGGGATCGAGTCGGGGGAACAGGCGGGCGGCGGCGCTGTCCGGTGTGGGGGAGGCGGGCTGGCGCCGTTCGAAGAGGAGGATGAACAGGGCCAAGGCCAGCGCGGCAATCACCAGCCCTTGAGTTGTGCGCGTGTTCATGCCGGGCGAGGGGCGGGGGCTAGTAGCGGCGACGCCACCAGACGACGCCGCCGACGGCGAGCAAGGCGCCGGGCAGCACGAGCAGGAGGAGCCAGCGCAACTGGATCATGGCTGTGCGGGTCAGCGTGATGCGGTATTCGTGCAGGGGGCGGGCGGCGAGGCCGGCCAGGTCCTGGGGCGATCCAGCAGCCAGTTCACAGCCAGGCTGGCGAACTCGAGGTTGGCGGCGCTGAGAATCATCTCGTTGCCGAGGAAGAGCGATTCGCCGACGGCGACCAGGCGGGCGGCCGCGAGGTCGGCGCCGAGCCCCTGGATGCTGCCGCGTTCGCCGGCCACAGCGAGCGGGACGGCGCCGCGCACATCGCGATCGGGGGAAGGTTGGGGACCCCGCCGGTGGCGAAGGTGCTGGCGGTGTACCCCCGACGCTGGTGAAGAAGAGAGGTTGTACCCGGCCGCCGGCGGCCCCCGGGCCGGGGGAGGTGCGGGCCATCATGGAGCGGGCCAGGACGAGGTGCAGGCGGCGGTCGCGCAGCGGGGCGGTGATGGCGTGGGCGCTGTAATTGGAGACCACGAGATCGTTGCCGCGGATGGACTGGTCGGGGTCGAAGACGAAGTTGTCGCCGACGGTCACGCCCCAGCCCTGGAGCCAGTCCTCGAGGCCGGTGCGCTCGCGTTGGGCCTGGTGGAAGCTGAGGAGGGCCAGCACGCGACCGCCCCGCTGGACATAGCGGGTGAGCCGCTCGAGTTCGAGTGGGTCGAGGGGCGAACGGGGGCCGGCGATGACCAAGAGCCGGCAGGCCTCGGGCACCTCGGTGTTCCCGAGCAGTTCGAGGGTCTGCACCTCGATGCCTTTCTGGCGCAGCAGCCCGGCGAAACGGGAGTAGCCCAGGAGCTTCTCGTCGCTGGCGGGGTCGTGTTCGCCGTGGCCGCGGAGGAAGCACGCGACGGGCGACTGGGTGTCGAGGAGTGCCGCGATGGCGTGGGTGAAGAGGGGTTCGCCCTTGAAGGCCACACGGCGCACCTCGCGCTCGCCGGCCAGGAGGGAGGCCACGTCGTAGTCGGAGAGTTCCGCGGCCCTCACGATCTTGAACCGGTTACCGGCCTCGAACACGACCAGATCCGTTTCGCTGGAGGCGAGTTGGAGACGGGCGGCGAGGAGTTCGGCGCGGCCCGGATCCCGGCGGTAGTTGAGGTGTTCGAGTTTGAGCCGGGGACAGGCGTAGGCGTACTCGCTGAGCAGGCCATAGACCGAGGGGAAGAGGGGGTGGTCACGGTCAAAGAGCAGGATGACGCTCATCTCATTGGTCACGGCGCCCAGCACCTGGCGGGTGGTGCGAGACAGGTCGAAGCGGGCGTCGCTGGTCCATTGGAAGCGATGGTAATGGCGGGCGGCGAGGTAATTGGCCATGCCAACGATGGCCAGGCCGGCCAACAGGGCCACGAGGACCTGGGTGCCGACCCGGACGCGTTGCGCGCCGGAGAAGCTGGGGAGGGATGGGGCGTTGGAGTTCACGTCATCGCCAGCGCCGGCTCTCGACAACCTTCACGGTGAGAAAGAGCACCCAGGCGGCCAGGCCCACATAGAAGACCACCCACCGGGTGTCGACCACGCCCCGCACGAAATCTTCCATGTGCGTGAGCAAGGAGATGTGGTTGGCGACGACCCCCCAGAGGCCCTGGGCTTCTCCCAGCGGACCGCGCAGGAAGCTCAGCATGAAAAAGGTCAGGCCCAGGGCCAGGGCCACCATGGCGGCCAGGACTTGACTGCGGGTGAACGCCGAGGCCAGGCAGCCCAGCGCGACGTAAAAGGCTCCCAAGAGGGTGATGCCCAGGAAGGTGCTTGCCACCGTCCGCCACTCGAACGGGCTGCCCTCCGGGGTGTAAAGGCTCACGATGCCCAGACAGACCAACAGCGGCAGCCACATCACCAGGTAAAACGTCAGGGCGGCCGTGAACTTCGCCAGCACCACCGCGCCTTCGCTGATGGGGGTGGTCATGAGGGTCTCGAACGTGCCGGTGGAGCGTTCGAGGGCAAAGAGCCGCATGGTGATCACCGGCGCGGACACCAGGAGGATGAGCCAGAAGAACATCGTGCTGTAGAACACCTCGGTCAGCGGCGCCTCGAGGGCCTCGCCGTTGTAGCCGGTGAGCATCTGGACAAAGCTCAAGCCCAGCAGGAACAGCACGGCGGCCATCACCACGTACCCGGTCAGGCTGAGGAAGTACGCGCTCAACTCGCGGCGCAGCAGCGTCATGAAAGGCTGCACCCGGCGGGGCCAGGCCCATGGCGGCTCCCGCAACCCCACACCGCTGGCGGCGTCGGTACCCATCAGCCTTCCTCCGGTTCCGCCGGTTCGGCCACGGGTTCCTTACAGGTGACGCGCAGAAAGACGTCCTCGAGCGTCTGCTGTTGCTGGGTCAACTCCGCAACGCCCACCCGTGGCGGACCACGGTCTGAAATACTTCGGCCCGCAGATCCTGGCCTGCGGTGGCCTCGAACCGGCAACGCACATAGCCCCCGTCGACGGCCGCAAGGTCGACGCGCTCGACGCCGGGACAGGCGGTCCAGCAGTCGCGCAAGGTCTCGAGCGGTGCCGCGATCTCCGCCACCACCGTGCCGCCGCTAACCCGGCGACGCAGGTTTTCGGCGGTGTCGGCCGCCACCACCCGGCCCTCGTAAAGGATGAGCACGCGCCGACAGGTGGCCTCCACCTCGGACAGGATGTGGGAGGACAGGAGGACGGTCCGGCTCTGGCCGAGCGACTGGATCATCGCCCGCACGGACCGGATCTGGTGGGGATCCAGCCCGATGGTGGGCTCGTCCAGAATGATCAGGTCCGGACTGTGTACGAGGGCATCGGCGAGTCCGACCCGTTGCCGGTAGCCTTTCGAGAGGGTGCCGATGATGCGGTGGCTGACGTCGGTGAGGCCGCATTCCTCGGTGACCTGGTCCACGCGACGCCGGCTTTCGGCGATGCCGAGCCCCTTGAGGCGGCCGCGGAACTTGAGGTATTCACGGACCCGCATTTCGGGGTGGAGGGGGTTGTTTTCCGGCATGTAGCCGATGCGGCGGCGGACGGCCTCGGATTGGGTGGCCACGTCGAGGCCGGCGATGCGGACCGTGCCGGAGGTGGCGGGGAGGTAGGCGGAGAGGATGCGCAGGATGGTGCTCTTGCCTGCCCCGTTGGGGCCGAGCAAGCCCACCACATCGCCGGTGGCCACCGTGAAGGAGACGTCGTCGA
Organism: Verrucomicrobiota bacterium; assembly: GCA_027493615.1. Taxonomy (GTDB): domain Bacteria; phylum Verrucomicrobiota; class Verrucomicrobiia; order Limisphaerales; family J093; genus DSVZ01. The sequence goes on along the minus strand of JAOSKK010000002.1, from coordinate 172,695 downwards.
CGGCCATCTGGCGCCCGTAGCACTTGGTGAGGGACTCGACCTGGACCATCGCGGGAGGGGACGGCGCGTCGGAGGGTCAGCGGACGGTCAACTCGACGGACGCACGCTGGGGAAGATCATCCGACCGCTGCGCCGCAGGACCAGCAGATCCACGCTCACCTTGTCTCCCGGTGCGCGCGCGTGGAGCAGGCGCGCTGCGGCAATGACGTCGGTGGGCACCATCTGGTCGAACGCGAGGAGGACCTGGCCGCGCTGGATGCCCAAGCGCTCCGCCTCCGAGTCGCGGTCGACACCGGCGATCAGCAGGCCGTCGGTGGTCAGCAACCCCATGCGCTGGGCGAGCTCGCGCGTGATCTCCTGCACGCTCAAGCCGGTCTTCTGCCGGACCAGCGCGGCGTTGAACACGGAGGCTTCGGGCACCAGCCGCACGGAGAGCGTGAGCGGCGTGGCGCCGCGCTTGATCTCGAGTTTGACGGCCCGCCGGTCCCCGTTTTCCAGGAGCAGCCGGTGGAAGTCGATCAGCCCCCGGGGGCGCGTCTCGTTCACCTGCAGCACCTCGTCGCCGATCCGCAAGCCGGCCCGATCCGCCGGGCTTTCCAGCTCGACGCCCGCGACGGAGAGGGTCCGGCCCGTCGGCCGCAACCGGGCGCCGAACCAGAGCCGTTCGCTGCCGGGCGAGAGGATCTCCATGAGGGCCTCGGAGAGCCGGCGCACGGGGATCGCGAAGCCAATGCCCTGGCCCTCGCGGTAGATGGCGACGCTCAGGCCGATGAGTTCGCCCTTGAGGTTGATGAGCGGGCCGCCGCTGTTGCCGGGGTTGATCGCGGCGTCCGTCTGGAGCCAGTCCTCCACGCCGAGGGGGACATTCTCGATGGCCGGCCGGCGGGACTTGGAACTGAGGATGCCGCGGCTCACTGAGCCACCCAGGCCGAAGGGGTTGCCTAGCGCGATCACGGTTTCCCCAGGAGCAGGTCGTCGTCGGCTGCGAACTTGACGGCCCGGAAAACCTCGCCGGGTTCAGCCTTGAGTCGCAACAGGGCCACGTCGCTGCCCGCCGCGCCCGCGACGCGTTCGGCCTCATAGACGCCCCCGCCGGCTTCGTCGGTGAGTTTGACCCAGATGCTGGTGGCGCGCCGCACGACGTGGTCGTTCGTCAGGATGTATCCCGTTTCATCGATGATCACGCCCGAGCCGAGGCTGTACTGGGTCTGGGCCGGTCGCCGGCGGTAATAGGGCCCCCAGAACTCCCGCAGCAAGGATTCGAAAGGGTCCCGCACCTCGATGACGGTTTCGGTGCCGATGTTGACCACCGACGGCATGACTTGTGCGATCGCCTCCACGGTCGCGTCCCGGCGCACGTCGTCGTCGCCTCGCCCGGCCGCCGCCACGTCCAGACCCGTTCCGAGCGTCAGGACCCCGACCCAAAAGAGAGCCGGTCGGGCCGATCGGAACCACTTGGGAATCCGGTTTTGCATGATAAGCCTTCGTCGATGAGCGGCCTTGGGGGATCCACAGCCGACGCCCTGGCGCCGCCCAAACCTGCTCTTGACTTAGCAGAGTGCAACGCGGAAAAGCAACGTCAAGGTGCAAGCCATCGGATCCGAGTTATACCCAAGTTGGCGGGCCGTGCTCCGGCCGGACCCGGTGTTCCACGACCACGAGACCTCGCCGGCCCCCTCCGAACGCTTCCTCCAGCAGGTCTGGTTCCACCAGCGCCTGCGACGCGACGCGTTGCGCACGCTCGAGGGTCGCTCCCTGACCGTGCTCCACCCCGGCTTTTGGAATCACGCCGCGGGTCCGGACTTCCTCAAGGCGGTCCTCCAGTTCGGCGACGAGGCACCCTGTTCGGGGGATGTCGAGGTGGACCTCCGGACCGCGGCCTGGCGCCAGCACGGCCACGACCGCAACCCGGCCTACGCCCAGGTCCGCCTCCACGTCATCTGGAACAGCTCGCCCCCAAACCCGGCGGGTGCGGAGGTCCCGTTGCCCACGCTGGCCCTCGCGGAGGCTCTGGATGCCCCCTCGAAGACCTCCGCGAATGGCTGGGCGGTGAGGCCAGTCACCACCTGCTGACCGCGCGAACCGGCGCGTGTGCTCCGCCACTGGGACAGTTGCCGGCGACCGGTCTGCCCACGCTGCTCGAACAGGCCGCTTTCACCCGGTTGCGACTCAAGGCCGATCAACTCGCCGCCCGGGCGCGGCAGGCCGGCTGGGATCAGGCGTTGTGGGAAGCGGCTTTCGGGGCGCTCGGCTACAAGCACAACGTGTGGCCGCTGCGGCGCCTGGCCGAACTGCGCGAGTCCGTGCTCCGCGACCTGCCGGGCGATCGCGCCGTCGCTCCGGAACTCCAGGCCCGGCTGTTCGGCTTGTCGGGGTTGTTGCCCGACCAATTGACGCGACGCTGGGCCACCACCGACGCCTGGCTGCGCCGCGCCTGGGACATTTGGTGGCGCTGGCGGGAGTCAGCCGGCCCCGCCGTTCTGCCCCGCAGTCTCTGGCGCTTCGACGGACTGCGCCCCGCCAACCATCCGCAGCGGCGCCTGGCCCTGGCCGCCCATTGGCTGGCCGATCCCGATTGGCCCGCCCGCAGCGAAAGATGGCTGGCGAAGGATCTCGCCGACCCCGCCCTCCGCCCCGCGCTCCTGGCGGAGCTACAGCCGCCGGAGGATCCCTTCTGGGATCGTCACTGGACGCTGAACAGCCGGCCCATGTCCCGGCCCCAGCCCTTGCTGGGCGAGGCCCGGATCACGGACCTGGCCATGAACGCCATCCTGCCCTGGTTGTGGAGTCGGGCTCGGGCCAGCGGCAACAGCGCGCTACGCACCCGCATCGAGCATCGGTACCGGCACTGGCCCGCCGCCGCGGACAACGCCCTGCTGCGTTTGGCGCGTCAGCGGTTGCTGGCCGGACGCCCACTGCCCCCGTCCCACGCGAGCGATCCACCAGCAGGGGTTGCTGCAGATCGTGCGCGACTTCTGCGACCACGCGAACGCGCTGTGTGACGACTGCCGTTTCCCGGTGTTGGTCCGGCCCTGGGCGGCGGGTTCGGCCGCATCAGGGGCATGACACCTGCCCCAGCAGGACCGGGTGCCGGACACGATGCCAAGGGCGCGCAGGGGGGCAGAGCCTCCTGACGTCGGCTCCTACGGGGAGGGGGCTGTAGGAGTCGAGGTGACGAGACTCTGCTGAGCCTCCTAACGTCGGCTCCTACGAGGGGAGGGTTCGGCACGACGCCAGGCGGTTTCACGCCGGCGGGCTTCGGTGCGGAGGAGTGCTTCGGCGGACCAGCCGCGGTCCTGACAGAGGGCGGCCAGATCGAACAACACACGCGCCACGGCCGTGGGACTGCGGGGACCGCGTCGTCGCGGCGGGGGAGCAGGCGCGAGGTTGGCGCGGCGGGCCTTCTTCCAGAGTTTCTGCGCCCGCATGAGAGCGGGGAGATGGCGGGGAATGCCGTCGAGGGCGGACGCGCGCGCGTGACGGGTACCCTGCTTCTCGGCGTGTTTGAGCCGGTCCCACTGTTCCCAGACGGCGGCGGCGGTGCGGGCCTGGGCGTCCCCGAACACGTGGGGGTGGCGGTGGATGAGCTTGCGGACGAGGCCGCGGGCCACGTCTTCGAAGGTGAAGGCCTGGCGTTCAGCGGCCATCTGGCAGTGGAAGACGATCTGGAGGAGCAGATCGCCGAGCTCCTCGGCCATTTCGGCGTCATCGCCCGCCTCGATGGCATCGAGCAGTTCGTAGACCTCCTCGACGGCGTGATAGCGGAGCGTGCGGTGGTCCTGTTCGCGGTCCCAGGGACAGCCGTCCGGGGCGCGGAGGCGGGCCATGATGGCGAGCAGTTCCTCGAGGGCGGAGCGGGGGCGGGTGCGGGGCGGCGTTTCACAGGAGCACGAGGTTGTCGCGATGGACGACTTCGGGGTTCGGGAGGGCGCGGGCGCGGATGGTGTCGGCGCCGAACGCGGCGAGGCCGCGGGCGAACTCGCGGCCGTCGGGGTCGCAGATACCGACGACCTCGCCGGCGTCGAAATCGCCTTCGCAGCGGGTGACGCCGGGCAGGAGGAGGCTGCGACCCTGTTCACGGAGGGCGCGGCTGGCGCCGTCATCGACGAAGAAGGCTGCCGCGCGGGTGGTGGAAGAAGGCGATCCAGCGTTTGCGGCTCTGGAGCTTGGCGGGGCTGGGGCGGAAGAGGGTGCCTTCCTCCTCGCCGGCGAGGATGCGGGCGAGGACGTCGCGTTTGCGGCCGCTGGCGATGACGAGGGGGAGGCCGGAGCGCATGGCGATGCGGGCGGCTTCGATCTTGGTGATCATGCCGCCGACGGCGGTGGGGCTGCTGGTGCCGGTGGCCCAGCGCAGGATTTCGGGGTCGAGACGCTCGATGGTGGGGAGGACGTGGGCGTGGGGCTGGCCGTAGTGGGCGACGACGCCTTCGACGCTGGTGAGGATGACGAGGAGGTCGGCGGGGAGGAGGGCGGCGACGAGGGCCGAGAGGCGGTCGTTATCGCCGAACATGAGTTCCTCGACGGAGACGACGTCGTTTTCGTTGATGATGGGGACGACGCCGCGGTCGAGGAGGGTGAGGAGGGCGTTGCGGGCGTTGAGGTGGCGGTGGTGGTCGGCGAGGTCGGCGTGGGTAAGGAGGACCTGGGCGACGTGGAGGCCGAACTTTTCGAAAAGGTCGCCGTAGAGGGCCATGAGGCGGGACTGGCCGATGGCGGCGCAGGCCTGGAGCTGGTCGAGTTTGGCGGGGCGGCGGGCGAGGCCGAGGACGCCCATGCCGGCGCCAACGGCGCCGGAGCTGACGAGGACGACCTCGCGGCCGGCGCGGCGTTGTTCGGCGATCTGGGCGACCAACTGGACGAGCTGGAGGAAGTCGGGTTGTTTCCGGCTGTCGGTGAGGACGCCGGTGCCGAGTTTGACGACGAGGCGGGAGACGCGTTCGAGCAACTTGCGTCGCATGGCGACGGGGTACCAGAGGGCGCGGCGGAAGTCGAGGCGCCCGGCTCTTGGGGTCAGTCCCTGAAGTCTGAAGGCTTATGGACATCATCTCCAAAGGTCTGGTCTTCCCGGCGGGGCCGGGCGCGGGTAGGGTGGGCGCGATGTCGGGTGTGCGTGGACCATTGACGATAGCGGGGCGGGTGTTCGGGTCGCGGCTGTTGCTGGGCACGGGCAAGTTTGCGTCGCCCGAGCTGATGCGGGAGGCGCTGGCGGCCAGCGGGACGGAGCTGGTGACGGTGGCGCTGCGGCGGGCGGACCTGAGCGGGCGGAAGGACCCGTTTGCGAACATTTTGGAGTTCATCGACCCAGGGCGCTACCTGTTGTTGCCGAACACGAGTGGGGCGATGAACGCGGAGGAGGCGGTGCGGCTGGCGCGGCTGGCGCGGGCGGCGGGGCTGCCGAACTGGGTGAAGCTCGAGATTCATCCGGATCCGCGCTATCTGCTGCCGGACCCGGTGGAGACGTTGCGGGCGGCGGAGGTGCTGGTGAAGGAAGGGTTTGTGGTGCTGCCGTACATCAACGCGGATCCGGTGCTGGCGAAGCGGCTCGCGGAGGTGGGGACGGCCACCGTGATGCCGCTGGGATCACCGATCGGGTCGAACCAGGGGCTGCAGACGCGGGAGCAACTGCGGATCATTGTGGAGCAGGCGACGGTGCCGGTGGTGGTGGATGCGGGTTTGGGGGCGCCGAGCCACGCGGCGGAGGCGATGGAGCTGGGGGCGGATGCGGTGTTGGTGAACACGGCGATTGCGGTGGCGGCGGATCCGTTACGGATGGCACGGGCGTTTGCGGCCGCGGTGGAGGCGGGGCGGAGCGCATACGAGGTGGGGGTGGCGGCGGCGCGGCACACGGCGAGTCCGACGAGTCCGCTGACGGCGTTTCTGGAGGAGGCGTGAATCGATGAAGCAGGCTCCGGTTCTGCCCCTGCGGCGGGTGCGGCGGCTGCTGACGACGGCGCGGCAACGGCGGGTGCTGGTGGTGGGCGACGCGATGCTGGATCAGTTCACGTGGGGCGGGTGAGCCGGATCTCACCGGAGGCGCCGGTGCCGGTGGTGGAGTTTGACCACGAGAGTTTCATGCCGGGGGGCGGCGAATGTGGCGCGGAACCTGAGTGCGTTGGGGTGCAGACGGAGTTGGTGGGGAGTGTGGGGGAGGACGCGGCGGCGAAGACGTTGCGGCGGCTGCTCGAGGCGGAGGGTGGATTGTCGGGGTTGCTGCGGCACGGGCAACGGCCGACGAGCATCAAGACGCGGATTATCGCGAACCGGCAGCAGTTGGTGCGGGTGGACCGCGAGGCGCGGGGCGACCTCAAGGGGCCGGCAAGCGAGAGACTGTGGCGTCGGGTGCAGTCCCGGCTGCCGGGGGTGGACGGGGTGATTGTGGGGGATTATGGGAAGGGCGTGGTGACGCAGGGACTGTTGGACCGGGTGCGGGAGGCATGTCGGCACCGGGGGATCTGGCTGAGTCTGGATCCGAAGCCGGTGCATCGGCTGGACTTGAGCGGCCTGTCGCTGTTGACGCCGAATCGCAAGGAGGTTTTCGAGCTGGCGGGGGTGGCCGATTTGGCGCCCGCCGTGGAGCCGCTGAGGGACGCGATGCTGCAGGAGGTGGCGGCGCGGTTGTTGGAGGAACTGCGACCGGCGCTGTTGCTGGTGACACTGGGGGAGCACGGCATGCTGTTGTGCCAACGGGGGCAGGCGGCGGTGCACATCCCGACGCGGGCCCGGGAGGTGTTCGATGTGTCGGGGGCGGGGGACACGGTGATTGGGGTGTTCACGCTGGCGATTGTGGCGGGGCGTCGCCGGTGGAGGCGGCGGAGCTGTCGAACCACGCGGCGGGGGTGGTGGTGGGGAAGTTGGGCACGGCGGTGGTGACGCCGGGGAGTTGCTGGCCAGTTTCGAGAAGCAGGGGTGAGGCGTCGAGATGGACGGGGGATACAACCCAGAGGAACGCAGGCGAGACGCCTGCACCACCAGGGGGATCAATCTGGACGGCGGGCGAGACGCAGGCAGCGCAGAGGTCGGGGCGGTCGTGAGCACGAGCGCTTCGGCGGAGCGGGTGGGGCGGGGAGACGCGTACGAATTGGTGCAACTGGCGAACGGCACCTGGAGCGTCCACGCCCGCCGGGAGCGGGAGACGTTCCATCCGGTGGTGGGACCGGTGGCGGAGGCGGACGCTTTGTACGTGCGGGGGTTGCGGTTGGTCGAGCGGATGGCGGCCAAGCCCGGGGAATTCGTGCTGTGGGATGTTGGGTTGGGTGCGGCGGGGAATGTGCTGACGGTGCTCGACGCGACGCGGGAGTTGCCCGGCCCGTTGCGGGTGGTGAGTTTCGACCGGACGCTCGAGCCGTTGCGGTTCGCCTTGGGAGAGCAACGGCGACTGGGGTATCTGGCGCGGGCGGCGGCGTGGGTGGAGGCGTTGCTGGACCGGGGACGGGTGGAGTTTTGGAATGGGCGGCAGGCGGTGGTGTGGGAGGTGCGTGAGGGTGATTTTCCGACGTTGCTCGCGGGGGCGGCGGCGGGTTCGCTGCCGGCGCCTGACGCCATCATGTACGACGCGTACTCGCCGGCGACGAACCCGGAGATGTGGACGCTGCCGTTGTTCCGACGGTTGCACGGACGACTGGAGCCGGCGCGGCCGTGCGCGCTGACGACCTACTCGAGGAGCACGCTGTTGCGGGTGACGTGGTTGTTGGCGGATCTCTTTGTCGGGGCGGGAGGGGCGACGGGCGAGAAGGAGGAGACGACGATTGGGGCGAACTGCCGGGAGCTGATCGAACGCCCGCTGGATCGTCGCTGGCTGGGGCGTGTCCGGCGTTCAACGAGCGCGGAGCCTTTGACTGAGGCGCGGTATCGCCAGGCGCGATTGAGCGCGATCCACTGGGAGCAACTCGAGCGGCACCCGCAGTTTGTGGGGTGAGCCGGGTCAGGACTTCCAGTCGAAGGCGCGTTTGCGAATGGCGTAGAGATAGCCGACAAAGAGCACGCCGAGGAAGCTCACCATGCCGAAGAAGATGAGGTTGGCGGTGGCGGGGTCGGCAAGCATTTCCTTGAAGACAACGGCCCACGGGTAGAGGAAGACCACCTCGATATCGAAGAGGATGAAGAGCATCGCCACGAGGTAGAACTTCACGGAGAGGCGCGGCGTGCCGACGCCGACGGGGGGCATGCCGCACTCGTAAGCGGTGTCCTTGGTCTTCGAGCGGCGGGCGGCTTTGCTCAGCAGATGGGACCCGAGCAACATGCCTCCGGTGACCGCCACGGCGAGGCCGAGGAGGATGAGGACGGGAACGTACTGGGCCAGTTGCGAATCCACGGCGGGAGCTTAGAAGGACGCTCCTTGGGGGCAACGTGGAAGGTGGGGGGTGGAACGTGGGGGAGTGCTCGGCTTCCGCGGCCGGGCGGGGGCCAGGGATCCGACGGAAGCTCGAGATTCAAAGCTCAACGGAAGCGTCCTGTTCCTGCCGGACCTGCTCAGAGGCCTTGAACCATGGAGGGTGCAGGCTGGAAGCCCGCACCACAAGGCACGTGGGAATTGGCAATTCCCGCGCTCGCCCCCGTCGTGTCCTGAGCGCGGAGCACGGCGGGGGGTGGATGGGGGAGCCGTCTGCGGGGTGACGCAGGGCGTTTCGACGACGCGCTACTTGAGCTGGGTTCGGGCGGTCTTCTGGATGTTATCCCAGGTCAACCAGCCGCTGCCGGCGTCTGATTTCCGCCAGAGGAAGTCGTAGAGGTCGCCCTCGAAGAGATCAAACACGACGGCTCCGTCCGAAGCGAGGGGCAGGCCGGTGGCGGCGAGTTTGAGGACGCGCTCGGCGCTGGCCTGGGTGAGGCCGGGTTGGGTCTGCGCGAGGGTGGCGGCAAGGCCGGACACGTGCGGGGCGGCCATGCTGGTGCCCCACAAGTAGTAGTAGCTGAGATCGGGGCTGAAGGCGGGCTTGTAGGGACCGGGGATCGAGGCGCCGGGCGCGCAGACATCCAGATCCTTCCAGCTCTGGCCGAGGGCCGGGTTCGGGCGGGAGCTGAACTCCTCGAGGTACATCTGCCAGTTATTGCCCCAGAGATCCCTGGTGTTCAGCTTCTCGGTGACGTTGTTGAGCCACCAACGTGTTTGGGGGTGGCACGGGGACCCATTGTTGGGTCCAGCCGCCGGCGGCCGCGGAGATGACCTGGGGGTAGGCCCCGGGCCAGCCCATGCCGTAGACGCCGTTGTTGCCGGCCGAGGCGACCACGATGACGCCGCGTTCGAGCGCGTAATTGATGGCGTCCTCGATTTCGGCGGTGGGCTCGGGGCCGCCGAGGCTCATGTTGATGACGATTTTGATCCGGTGGGTGGTGGCCAGGTCGGCAACGTAGCGGATGCCGGTGCTGATCATGTCGTCGAACCCGCCGCTCAACCGCACCGGTCCGTAGGGAGTGGGAACCTCCCAGGCGTCGAGCACCAGCACGGGGATGATGGTGACCTTGGGCGCCACGCCGCGCACCAGGAAGTCGGCGGTGGCGGTGCTGAAGCGATAGCCAACGAGGGTGCTGGTGACGTGCGTGCCGTGTCCGGAGCCCAGGAAGGGATCTGTGATGAAGCTCCGCTCGATGAGCGGTCCCGCGACCAGATCGTTCAGGACGGGGTCCCAGTAGATGTCATGGGTGAAGCCTTTGCCCCAATCGGCGCGGATGTTGGCGTGGGCGAAGAAGAAGGGCCACGGGGCCAGCAGGCCGGTGTCGAGCACGGCCACATAGATGCCGTCGCCGCCCTGGTCGTTGGCTTCGGCATTGACCATGTCCACCCAGAACGGCGTCTGGCCCGCTGGACCGTTGAGAGCGGCAGGGCCGGAGTCCGTGTTGACGGTTTCGGCGAAGGCCTCCTTGAGGAGGGAGACGTTGTAGGGCAGGGAGAGGACATCAGCCTGGGCGAGGCTGGCGACGGCGAGCGCGGCACCGAAGCAAAGGGCGGGTGCCCGGACGAGCGGTTTGGATGGTTGGCGTTGCATGGGACAGAGGCGTTGATGGGTTGCTTCTCGTTCGTGGGTTCCTAGGAACACCTCTACCTGTAACCTCGCGTCACGCGGAGGCAAGCGCTTTTCCGGTCGCGCTGCCGGCCAGGGTCGAGTGTGGGCGTTTGGCGAAGGGTGCCGGAGGGGACAGCTCAAAGTCCAAAATTCAAAGCTCAAAGCTCAGGGGAAGCGTCCTGTTCCTTTCGGACCTGCCCAGCGCCCATGAACCGCGGGGGTGCAGGCTGGCAGCCCGCACCACAGGTTGATGGGAGAGAGGCGTCCTGGTTAACGCCGGGGGCGTCCCGGACGGGAGCCGGAGGTCGCCGCGAGCCGAGTCCCGTGCAACCCGGAGGGGGTGCCAGAAGACCGGGATCACGGCGTCTGGCATCCCTCCGGGATGGGCTCACCTGGGCACGACCGCCTCCGGGGGTCTCGCTCGCTCGCTCGCTCCACCCCCGGCTACCATCTGGCACGCCACGGGCGTGCGCCCGCATGCTGTGCCCATCGCAAAGCGTCTGGAGTGCGGAAGTTCACCCCCGCTTTTCGTGCAGGTTCACGGAGAGGGCTCGAGGGGCGGCACTTCGACCCAGGCGCGGCGGGTCCAGGACTCGAGTCCTTTCTCGGCGAGTTGCACGCCCTTGGCGCCCTCGAGGAGGTTCCAGGGGAAGGGTTCGTCGAGCATCACGTGGCGGAGGAACAACTCCCACTGGGCCTTGAAAGCATTCTCTGCGGGGGCGTAGTCGGGGACGGGCGTCCAGGTGTCGAAGAAGGGGACGGGGTTGGGGAGGTCGGGGTTCCAGACGGGGCGGGGCGTGGTGCTGGCGTGTTGGACGACGCAGTCCCGGAGGCCGGCGACGGCGCTGCCGTGGGTGCCGTCGACCTGGAGGGTCAGGAGGTCATCGCGGCGGACGCGGACGCACCAGGAGGAGTTGAAATGGGCGATGACGCCGTTGGCGAGTTCGAACGTGGCGTAGGCGGCGTCGTCGGCGGTGCAGGCGTAGGGGCGACCGGATTCGTCGCGGCGCTGGGGATGTGGGTGGCGCCGAGGCAGGAGACGGCTTTGACGGGGCCGAAGAGGTTGTCGAGGACGTAACGCCAGTGGCAGAGCATGTCGACGATGATGCCGCCGTCGTCTTCCTTGCGGTAGTTCCAGGAAGGCCGCTGGGTGGGAATGACCTCGCCGTCGAAGACCCAGTAGCCGAATTCGCCGCGGACGGAGAGGATGCGGCCGAAGAAGCCGAGGCGGATGAGGCGTTCGAGTTTGCGGAGGCCCGGGAGCCAGAGTTTGTCCTGGACGACGCCGTGTTTGACGCCGGCCTGCTGGGCGCGGTGGTAGAGTTCGCAGGCGGCGGCGGTGTTGGTGGCGGTGGGCTTTTCGCAATAGACATGTTTGCCGGCCGCGATGGCGCGGAGGACGGCTTCGGCGCGGCGGCCGGTGGTTTGGGCGTCGAAGTAGACGGGGTAGTCCGGGTTCTGGAGGGCGGCCTCGAGGTCGGTGGTCCAGCGGACGTGACCGTGGCCGGCGGCGAGGCGTTCGAGCTTGGCGGGGTTGCGGCCGACGAGGAGAAGGTGGGGAAGGACCCGTTCGTTGTCGCGGAGTTGGAGACCGCCCTGGTCGATCAGGGCGAGGAGGGAGCGCTGGTAGTGCTGGTGGGTGCCCATGCGACCGGTCACCCCGTTCATGATGATGCCGAGGGAGTGGTTCTTCATGCGGGGCGGTCGGTGCATTGGGGTTGGGCGCCCGCGGGCAGGGGCGGGGCTTCGTGGCCGGCGCGGGGGAGGGTGCCGGCGAGTTCCTGTCGCCAGTGGGCGACGTCGCCGGCGGGTCCGTAGCAGTAAAGCATGCGGAGGGGGGTGTCACCGAGGTTGGTGAGTTGGTGGAAGACGCCTGGGGGATGTAAACGGCCTGGCCGGTGGTGAGGGTTTGGCGTTCCTCGCCGAGGCACATTTCGCCGGTGCCTTCGAGGATGAAGTAGACCTCCTCCTGTTGCTGGTTGTGCCAGGGGACCTGGCCGCCGCGGGGGTCGAGAGTGACGTGGCCGAGACAGAAGTGCTGGCACTGGATGGGGGCGGCGCCGCCGACGACGTTCTGGGTGCGACGTCGGGCGGGGTAGCGTCGGCCTTCGATCTGGCGGAGGTCGGAGAGGATCATGGTTCGGTGGGAACGGTGTTAGCGGGAGTGGGCGAAGAAGGTCAAGTACGGTTCGCCCCGGGCTTCGCGGCGGATGAGGAGGGCGAGTTCGCGGGCGTGGTAATCGCCCCACAGGGAGCTCTCGCCATGGGGCACGTGGGTGCCGGGCGGGACATAATCCCAGCCGTTGGGACGATGATACACGGAATGGAGGAGGAGCCCCTGATGGCGGGGGTGGGTGGAGAGGTAGGGTTCGGCGAAGAGGGTGCGGGCGATGGTGAGGCCGGCTTGTTTGTAGGGCGGGGTGGAGCGAGGGAGGTGCGGGGTCAGGGTCGCGCGTTGCGGGGATGCCGGCGGTGCAGGCTGGAAGCCCGCACCACAGGCAGACTGCGCAGACTGGGGGCCTGCACCACCGGGCTGGGGGACGCGGCGAGGTAGTTGCCGAGGCGGATGAGGCCTTGGGCGGCGATGGCGGCGGCGGAGCTGTCGACGGGTTCCCAACGGTTGAAAGGATCGGCGGGTTGATCGAGGTGATCCGGGGGAGGCGGTGGAGGTTGGGCGCGCCGGTGTCCCAATAGGGGATGCCATCGGCGCAGCAGTGGGCGAGGTAGAAGTCGGCGGTGGCGCGGGCGGCTTCGAGCAGGGTGGCTTCGTGGGGGCGGAGCGGGTTGCGTTGGTGGGAGCCGGCGGGTGGGTGTGCCCGTGCAAGTGACGGAGGAACTCGAGTTGTTCGGCGAAACCGCAGACGGCCCAGGCGAGACCGCGGGTCCAGGTGCTGAAGGGGGAGTAACCCTGCTGGGTGTTGGGGCAGCGGAAGACGCCGCTGGCGGTGTTGAACACGGCTTCGTGGGCGGTGCGGCCGCGCACGTCGTAGGCGTCGCGGCCGGTGCCGTAGTAGATGTTGTAGCGGGCGGTGTTGAGGGTGTGCTCGAGGAGGCGGTCGAGGAGGGAGATGCGGACGTCCTGTTCACCGAGGAGGACATGGCCGAGGAGGTGGGCGAGGGCGAGGGCGCGGCCGGAACGGAGGGTGTCGACGAAGAGGGAATGCGGGCCGTTGAAGCTGTGGATGAAGCCGGTGCCGTCGGCGAGCCGGGTCCAGCGGGCGGCCTGGATGGCGCCGCTGAGTTTGAGGGCCAGTTCGCAGAAGTGCTGTTCGTCGGGGGTTGGCGGGCAGGCGTTGTTCGAGGAGGAGCCGCCAGAGGTTGCCGTAGGTGGAGACGTTATTGAAGCCGTGGTCGTGGACGCCGGTGTGGGAGACGTGACGGGCCATGTGGGCGAGGGTGCCCTGGCGGCCCAGCATGAGGAAGGCCTCGTCGTGGGTGGCGTCGAACTGGAGGAAGGCGGCGCCAAACTGGAAGCCCTGGGTCCACTCGGTCCAACCGCGGGCGGTGTAGCGGCCGCGCACGGTGAAGACGGGGGCGCCCTGCGCGGGCTTCCAGGTGCGTTCGAGGCTGAGGATCTTGCGGCCGGAAAGGGCGAAGACCTGCTCGATGGCAGGCAGGAGCTTGCGGGGAGTCAGGCGGCGGTCGATGTGGAGGGGCATGGCGAGGGGCGAGGTGTCGTGTCGTGCTGGTGGTCGGAACCATGTCGGGAAAGGGGCGGGACGGCCAGCCAAACCTTGGAGGGTGGCAAATGCCCTTTTCTCCTGTTCGTGGGCGTGCGAGCCTGCGGCCTGCAATGGACAAGTTTTTCAACACCGCCGGGCCGTGCAAACCGGAGCTTCACTATGTGTTGCCGCCGCTGGCGCGGGTCAACCTGTCGGAGCTTGAATCGCTGATCGCGGCGCAGAAGTCCTTCGTCCTGCATGCCCCGCGGCAGACGGGCAAGACCACCTGTCTGCTGGCGCTGGAGGATCATCTCAACCGGCGGGGTGAGGTGCGGGCGCTCTATGGCAACGTGGAGGCGGCGCAGGCGGCGCGAGTGGAGCGAACGAATCTTCTCGGAAGAACGTGCCTTCGGCGGCTACCTGGTCCGGGTATGGGGGATGTGAATCAGGAGCGGGGGCGGCGGCGGGAGCTGCGGTGGGCGCGGACGCGGGGGTGGCGGGGAAGACGGGCCCGGAGCGGGGGCAGGGGTAGTGGGTGCGGAAGGTTGAGGCGGGTGCGGAGGGCGCCGGCCATGGGGGGCGTGAAGCGGTCGAGGAGGTTGGTGAGGACTTCGGCGCGCATGGTTTCGAGCGGAGGGAGGCCGACGCGTTTTTCGGAGGGGCCGCCGACGATCTTGCCCATGTAACGGTTCCAGATATTGCGGGCGAGGAGGAGGTAGCCCTGGGCCTGGTCGTCCTCGCCGATGGCGAGGTTGTAGAAGGACTGGGTGAGGGCGCCGCGGATGTTGGAGATGGTCTTGTTCATGTCGGTTTCACCGACGTCCTCGCCGACGCGTTGGAGGACGTAATCCTCGAGGGTGAGCTGGGGCGGGTAGTTCTCGGGGTAGAGGCGTTTGACGACCTCGAGCCATTCGTTGGCCTCGCGCAGGCGCTGGTGGACGAAGAAGAAGTAGATGGCGTCGAGGAGGGCGTTGCGGTGGGCGCGGGCGATGTGGGGGGCCATCTCCTGGTCCTCGGCCATCATCTCTTCGTAGGCGGCGTGGGCCTTGGCGAAGATGTCGAGATTGGGCTCGAAGATGACGGTGCCGTCGGGGGTGTTGTCGAGGAGGCGGCCGCGGTGGAAGGCGAGGTAGAGGGACTGATAGATGTTGCGGCGGAGTTTGATGAGCTGGTCCTTGGTCCTGGCCATCTGGCGGCCGAGGTTGGCCCAGTAGATGGCATGGGACTCGGGGAGGCGCCACTCGAGGGGGCCGTAGCGCTCGTCGGTCTCGCGCATCTTGACGGGGGTCCATCTTGTAGACCTCGCGGAGGCGCTGGACGCGGGCCTTGGCCTCGTCGGTCTGGGGGTTGATGAGTTCGTCCCAGTTGGGGCGGCCGCCGCCGAGGACCGCCTGCATTTCGGAGGCCCAGACGCTTTTGAAGTAGAGGTGGGCGTCATCGAGGTTGTGGCCCATCTTGTGCTGAAAATGCCAGGCCAGCTCGCGGTACAGCTCGACCTCATGCGGGTTGTACTTGAGGCCCTCGTCGCGCAGGAGCTCGATGCCGCGCTTGACCCAGCCCCAGCGGTCGGCGGGGCTGGAGAACTTGATCGAGATGTTGTAGGACATGTTCCAGGCCACGACGGTCCAGACGGTGGGGATGCGGGGCTGGAGCTTGGTGATCCAGTCGGCGAGCTGGACCATCTCGAAGAAGCGGTCTTCGTCCTGGAGTTCCATGGCGCGGACCCAGAGGGCGTTGGCGATGAGGCCGCGGAAGCCGCCGAGGACGACGGTGGTGAACACGAGGACCGGGGGGCGTTCTCGAGGGGGTTCGACGCGGGTGAGGCCGAGGTCGCGGCGGACGCGGTTGAGGTCGCGCTGGGTATAGGAGACGGCGACGAGGAGGACGGCGGCGAGGGCGAGGCAGCCGAGTTTGAGGAGTTTGCCGCGGGAGGGATTCATGGGATCAGCCCTTGCCGGAGACGACGGCGAGCTCGCGTTTGGTGAAGATGGTGATGCCGAGGGCGGCGAGCAGGCCGCCGATGAGGACGACGACCTGGAGGACGGCCCGGGCCAGCGTGCCCCAGGTCACGCTGCGTCCGGTGCTGAGGGCTTCGACGGGGGAGAAGTCCCGGGCGAGGTTGATGAAACCGCGCAGGCCGGCGAAGAAGAGGACGGTGAGGTGGTCAAAGAGTCCCGGGGAATCGATGAGGCCGGTATTGTGGTCCACGGGGCGGATGCCGCCCTGTTCGATGATGGTGTTCATGGTGCCGGTGGAGAAGACCACGATCAGGAGGGACAGGGAGACGAAGGCGGCGACGGGGAAGGCGAGGTAACTGGCGGCGGCGAGGCCGAGGGCGGCCAGGGCGGCCAGCCAGCAGAGGAGGATGGCGACGCCCCGCAGGTAATTGAGCGTGAAGCCGCCTTCGCGATAGAGGACCTCGAAGCCGTCCTCGAGCGGGAAGAGGATGGCGGTGTCGTTGAGGTTGAGGAACTCGACATGCAAGCGGCCTTCGTCGTCGAGCAGGTTGGGGGCAGTTCGATCTCGTAGAAGGTCTCGGCGGCCATGAGCCGTTCGGTGCGCTGGCGGTTGGGGGAGTCGAGGGGGCCCACGTCCCAGACGGCGGCGTAATTGCCGGTGGGGGACTTCTCGTTGGCGAAGAACTTCACGCGGGCGAAGAGGGGTTGGTCGCGCACCTGGTGGGCGACGCGGCGGAGGTCGAGGGACCAGGCGCGGAGGTGACCGGGCGGCACGACCTGGAGTTCGGCCTTGATCTGCTCCCGGATGATGCGGCGGGCCTCGGTGCGGTCCATGGCGGCGACCTGCTCGTTCCGGAGCCGTTCCTGGAGGCGACGTTCGACTTCCGGTTCGAGGTTGGGGAAGGGTTCTCGGAACGAGCCGCGGGCGACGAAGACCTCGTTGCGGAGGACCTGTTGCTGCTCGGCGGGGAGTCGCTGGGCCCGCCAGACGAGCTGGAGGTAGGTGACGGTGGCGGACAGCCCGAGGAGCAGGGCGTTGATGAGCATGATCCCGAGCCATTTGCCGAGCCAGATCTTCCAGCGCGCGACCGGTTTGACGGCAACGGTCTGGATGGTGAAGTCCTCGATGTCGCGCGCCAGGGTGCCGCAGGCCAGCCACAAGGTCGTGAGGCCGAGGACAGCGGTGGTGAGCCCGAGGGTGTAGGTGAGGACAATCTGGGTGAGACCCCGGGCGGTGCCATCGTCCTTGATCACGGCGGGCAGAAGGAACACCGAGCCGATGAGGGCTACGCCGAGCAGCGGCACCAGCCGGAACCGGAACGCGGCCTTGAAGGTCAGCCGGGCGATGGCGAGCAGCGATTGCATGGGCGCGGCGCGGGGCAGGCTTCAGGGCTTGCCGCCCAGCAGGTCGGCGAGCTTGGCATCGGCGGCCTCGAGGGCTTTCGGGGTGGGGGCGCCGGCCGGGGTCGGGCTCGGGGCTGCGGGTGGCGGCTCGAGGGCGGGCTTCTCGAGGGCGGCGAGTTTGGCTTCGTCCACGGGGGGCGGGGGTGGCGACCTTGGGGGCAGGGGCAGGTTCAGCGGGGGTGGCGGTGGCCAGGCGTTCGAGCAGTTTGTCGCCGGGAAGGGTGGGCGTGTCGGCGTCGCCGCGCAGGTAGGCCGCGACGCGGGCACCGGAGATGGCGCCGGAAGTGAGTTCGGTTTGCTTGGCGCGTTCGACGACGCCGAGGAAGTAGCTTTCGAGGTTCTGGGGTGGGGGTGTCGAGGAGCACCGCCTGGTCGCCGGCTTCCTGGCGGAGGATGTCGAGGACGCGCTCGAGGGTGGGTCGCGGGAGGGCGGGCGTGGTGATGCGGAGGCGGTCGGGGGTGGCGAGGAGTTCGCGGAGGGAACCCATGGCCTGGATGCGGCCGCCGTAATAGATGACAACGCGGTCGCAGACATCCTCGACGTCGGCGAGGAGATGGCTGCTGAGGATGACGGTCTTGCCGCGGCGGGCGAGGGCGAGGATGAGGTCCTTGACCTCGCGACAGCCGATGGGGTCGAGGCCGGAGGTGGGCTCGTCGAGGATGACGAGGTCGGGGTCGTTGATGAGGGCCTGGGCGAGGCCGATGCGGCGCTGCATGCCTTTGGAGAACTCGCCGACGGTGCGGCGGCGGACCTGGTTGAGGCCGACCATTTCGAGCAACTGCTGCGCGCGTTTGGCGCGTTCGCCGGGGGCAGGTGAAAGAGGTTGCCGAAGAAGTCGAGGGTCTCGGCGGAGTCGAGGTAGCGGTAGAGGTAGGATTCCTCGGGCAGGTAGCCGATGCGTTCCTTGGTGGCGACGTTACGGGGGGCGCGGCCGAAGACCTCGACGTAGCCGCGGGTGGGGTGGAGGAGGCCGAGGAGCAGTTTGACGGTGGTGGACTTGCCCGAGCCATTCGGCCCTAACAAGCCGAACACCTCGCCGCGGCGCACCTCGAACCCGACGTTGTCCACGGCGCGCGCCTTGGGCCGGCCCCAGAAGTCCTTGAAGACCTTGGTCAATCCACGCACGGTCACGACCACCTCACCCGCGGGAAGGGGCGGGGCTGTCTCCGGCTTTGCTTCGGTCACTGGCATACAGCGGTGTCACGGTCCTTGCCGCCGATGCGTTGGGCATCGGGGATCCGCGGGTGGGCCGATGGCTGGTGCAGGGCCCGCGCGGAGGGCGCAAGCTAGCAAAGGAGCGGGCGGGGGCACAACTGCGCGTTCAGTTGCCCATGCGGGCAGGGGGGCCGCGAGGAGGCGGTCGCTGAGGGCAATGCATGGTGACCGCGGATGGCCCGGATGACACGAATGCGCCGAGGCGGCCGTGGGTTTCAGCGGCCGCCGGTCTTCCCTGGAAAGCCCTGCTGGCGGAGGGCTTCGTAAACGACCACCGCCACACAGTTGGCGAGATTCAAGGAACGCGCGCCGGGGTGGAACATCGGGATGTAAAGCCAGTGCGGGCCATGCGCCTCGAGCAGGGCCGTGGGCAGCCCGGCGGTCTCGCGACCGAAGACGAGGTAATCGCCGGCTGCAAAGGCCACCTCGGCGTAGGGTCGCGGCCCGCCCTGCTCGATGAACCAGCACCGCGCGTCGGCGGGGAGAGAAGCGGTGAAGGCGCTCCAGCTTGGCCACCGGTGCCAGTCGACATGCTGCCAGTAGTCCATGCCCGCGCGGCGGAGGCGGCGGTCGTCCAGGCGAAAGCCAAGGGGTTCGATGAGATGCAGCGTCGTCCGCGTGGCGGCGCAGAGGCGGGCCACGTTGCCGGTGTTTGGGGCGATCTCAGGTTCGAGCAGGACGACGTGCATCGGGGGCGGCCGCGGGGGTGACGCCGCGGCGCTTGGCCGGGGCGTAGCGCACCCGCCACAGCACGAGGCCGTGGGCGGGCGCGGTCATGCCGGCGGTGCGGCGGTCGCGGCTGGCGAGGATGCGTTCGAGGTCGGCGGGGGTGAGGCGGCCCAGACCGAGCTGGACGAGGGTGCCAACGATGGCGCGGCACATCTTGTAGAGGAAGCCGTTGCCCTCGATGACGAAGGTGAGCAGCGGGCCGCGGCGTTGCACGTCGCAGCGGGTGAGTGTACGGACGGCGTCGTCGAGGGGGACGCCGCGGTTGGCGGTGAAGGCCCGAAAATCGTGCGTGCCGAGGAAAATGCGGGCCGCATGGCGCATCGCCGCCAGGTTCAGCGTGCGGGGCACGTGCCAGGTCAGGTGACGTTGCAGGGGGTTGGAGGCGGGGTGGTTCCAGACCAAGTAGCGGTATTGCTTGCCGCGCGCATCGAAGCGGGCGTGGAAGCCGACGGGGACGCGGCGGGCGGCCAGGACGCGGATGTCCTCTGGCAGGTGGGCGTTCAGGGCCAGGAGGAGTTTGGCTGGGGGAAGCGGAACTCGGTGCGCGGGACGTCGCAGTGCGCGACGAGGCCGAGGGCATGCACGCCGCTGTCGGTGCGGCTGGATCCCTGGAGTCGGGGACGTGAGGGGAACAGTCGCGCGAGGGCGTGCTCGACAACCTCCTGAACTGCCACACCGGATGTCTGGTGTTGCCAACCCGCATAGTGGGTGCCTTCGAACGCAAGGGTCAGCCGGAGTCGCACCGGATGGGCAACAGCCGGATGGGAGACGGCGTGGGCCACAGGTTGCCGCCGTTCAGCTCCGGTGGTCGAGCCAGCTCTGGAGGAGGAGCGCGGCGGCCAGCTTGTCCACCTTGTCCTTCCGCTGGTCGCGGCGGACGTTGCCCTCGACGAGGAATCGGTTGGCCTGGGCGGAGGTGAGCCGCTCGTCCCAGGTCTGGATCGGGACCGTGAGCGCCTCCTTGAGCACCGCGACGAACTGTTGCACCTGCAACGCCGCCGGGCCGTAGCTGCCATCGAGGTTGCGCGGCATGCCCACGAGGATCAGTTCGACCTCCTTCTCGCGAAGGAGCGCCTTGAGCCGGTCGAGGAAAGCCGCGAAAGGTTCGGCGGGGATGAACTCGAGCGGAGTGGCAATCATGCCCAGCTCGTCGCTGATCGCCACGCCGATCCGCACCGTGCCATGGTCCAGGGCGAGAACGCGCATGGGCGGGAGGCTAACGAAAGGTCCGCCGGTTGACGATGGCTTTTCCAGGCGGGAGCACGACGGACGGCGGTTGCCGGACCCGCTCAGGGGCCATGAACCACGGAGGGTGCAGGCGGGACGCCCGCACCACAGGTTCAAGGAGCGCCCCCTCGGCCCAATCCCCGATGTTCGAAATATGCGGAGGATTCAGTGGACGGGGGTTTCTCCGCCGATTACGAACAGAGGGATTGGGGAAGTGAGGTGGTCCTGATGGGTCTGCGGCGGGGTCATGCACCGACCAGGCTGGATGCGCCTCCGCATTTTTCATTCGTCAGTCTGGATTACCGTTCACGGGGGAAGCGGCGGCGGTGCCTTCCTCGACCAGGGTGGGGACGTAGGCGCCGATGGCCCGTTCGAGGCGGGTGCGGGCGACGGCGTATTCGCGCAAGGCCCGGATGCGCGTGGTCCGCGCCTCGGTCAGCGCGGTCTGCGCGCCGAGGACGTCCAGTTGGGTGCCGGCGCCGGCCTCGGCGCGGGACACGGCCAGGCGCAGGGCTTCCTCCGCCTGCTCGACCGTCTTCTGCTGCGATTCGCGAACCTCCCACGCCTCGACCAGCGACGAGTAGGCGGTGCGGACTTCGAGCTCGATGTTGCGCGCCGCATCGTCGCGCTCGACCTCGGCCTGTTCCAGTCGTGCCCGGGCTTCGACGACCTTGCCGCGCGTGTGGGCGCCGTCAAAGGCGTTCCAGACCGCCTGCACGCCGGCCTCCCAGCCGTGCACCTCGTCGCCGACCTCGGGCGAGAACATGGACTTGCGCGCCCCGTAACCCACATAGCCTTCGAGCCGGGGGAGGTAACCGGCCCGGGCGCTGGTGACGCCTTCGCGCTGGAGGGCTTCGGCGTGGCGCAACGCGACCAGTTCCGGACGTCGCTCGAGAGCGCGGGCCACAGCCTCCGGCACGGCAATGGCGAGGCGTGGAGATCGAGGGTGCCGGCGAGCTCCAGCGGCAGGTCGTCCCAGATCTCCGGCGGGACGCGGTACCCGAGGCGGTTCACGAGCACGTTCTTGGCGATGCGGTACGCGTTGCGGGCGCGCGAGACCCGCGGCTGCGCGTTGGCCAGCTCGACCTCGGCGCGCAGGACGTTGAAGCGCGGCACGGTGCCCGCCCGAAACCGGCGCTCGCTGTCCGCCAGCTCCCGCTCGAGCAACTCGACGGAGGCCAGGCTGACCGCGATCTCCTGCTCGGCGAGCAGGGCGTTGTAGAAGGCCACCCGCACCTCGGCCGCGGTGTCGGCCAGCACAGCCTGGTGCCGGGCCAAGGCCTGTTCCCGTAAGAGCCGCGCTGTGCGCAGCGAGGAACGCATGCGCCCACCTTCGAAGACGGATTGCACGAGCCGGACGCCCACGGTCCAGTTCTCCGTGCCCGGGTCGATGACCGGCATGCCTTCCGGGAACAGGAAGCCGGGAGGGATCTCGAGACGGTCGACCGCGCTGTCGCCGCGGACGCCATAGTCGCCGGCGGCGCGCAGCTTGGGCAGCACAATGGCGCGGGTCTGCAGGCTGAGGCCGTGGGCGATCTCAAGGTCCTGCTGACTCTTGCGCACCGCGGGGGTTCTGTTGTCCGGCAATCTCCAGGCAGTCAGCCAGGCCAAGCGGCCGGTCGGGCCACGGCAAGGCGTTGGTGGGCGCGGTGGTAGGGGGCGGTTCGGCGGCCGCGCCGGCGAGCGCGGCCAGCAGGGCCACCCACCGGGCAAGAGAGCGAAGGAGCCCTGGCTTGCCGACCTTGCCGCGCGGCCGTGGGCGGGGTGGGGCAAAGGACGAAGGGGGAAGCTCAAAGCTCATAGGCCAAAGGTCAAGGGAAGTTCCAGGATGCCCGGGGGCACAGCCGGCTCGAGTCTCGCCAGGACGCACGGGCTCCGCGAATCGCGCAGCGTATGGAGTGCGGGGGTTCACCGCCGCTTTTCGTGCTCGGTTCAGGGCGGGGTTGAAGGAGAGGGCGGGCGGTTTCATGCGCGGCAGGGGGAAGAGCGGCTTGGGTCTGGGTTCGGACGGACGGCTTCGGGGAATGGCGGCGGCGACCAGGGAGGGGGCGGGGACGTGGGAAGTGTTGGAGGGCGGCCAGGGAGAATTGGGTGATGTGGTCAGCCAGGCGGTCGAGGGCGGCGGGGCAAGGGGGTTGGTCGGGGAAAAGGCGCGTCACGACGGAACGGCAGTGGTTGTAGAACAGGCATTGGCTGACGATGCTGAAGCCGCAGAGACGGAGGGATTCCTCGGGGCAGTCGGGGCCGACGATGGCGCGGACGATGGTGCGCAGTTGGTCGGCCATGGGCTGGATACGCTCGGCGATCATGAGGTCGAGGGCGGGGGCTCGGATCGATCATCTCCTTGGCCATGAGGCGGCCGGAGCCAGGATTCGGCGTGGGTGTCCAGGAAGCGGCCCAGGAAGTGGAAGATGAAGGCGCGGAGGCGTTCGGGGCGGGGGCGGCGGGGGTCGGTGCCGCCGTCGAAGGGGTGGCGGGCGTGGGCGCGGGTCATGGCGTGGCGGAGGACCTCGACGTAGAGGCGTTCCTTGTCGCCGAAGTGGTAGTTGACGGCGGCGACGTTGGCGCCGGCGCGGCGGCAGATGTCGCGGACGGTGGCGGCGTGGTAGCCGTGTTCGGCGAACACCTCGCCGGCGGCTGCGAGGAGGGCGGCGCGGGTGGCGGCGGGGGCGGGGCGGCGGCGGCAGTCGTCATGTTTGAAGCGGATGTTTAAAACGATTGTTTGACACGTCAACCGCTTTCTTGTTTTCTCGCGCCCGTTGCAGTGGTTCGCGCGCTGATCATGTGGTGCTTCTGGTTCACCGGCCGGTGGGGGCTGCCGGCGGCCCGTCCGGCGGTCTGCCGGGCGGCGGTGGGGGCTGCCCTGGGGCTGCTGGCGGGCTGTGCGCCGCCGGAGGAGGGTGCACGCCGGCTACGTGGAGGGCGAGTATGTGTATGTGGCCGCGCCGTTGGCGGGGCGCCTGACCCGGCTTGAGGTGACGCGGGGGGCGGAGGTGGCCGGCGGGCAGGCGTTGTTCGCGCTCGAGTCGGAGGTCGAGATGGCGGCCGTGCAGGAGGCGGAGAGCCGGCTGGCGGAGGCGGACCATCGGCTGGCCGACTTGCGCAAGGGGCGGCGGCCGTCGGAGCTGGCGGTGCTCGAGGCGCGGGTGCAGGAGATGGTCGCGCGACTGGCGCTGGCCGAGACCGAGCTGCGCCGTCAGGAGCAGCTTCGGGACAACCAGGTGATCGCGCCGGCGGAACTGGACGTCGCCGTGGCGCGGCGGGACGCCGATGTCGCCCTGCTGGCGTCGTTGCGGGCGGAACTGGACACGGCCCGGT
Source organism: Verrucomicrobiota bacterium (assembly GCA_027493615.1). Lineage (GTDB taxonomy): Bacteria > Verrucomicrobiota > Verrucomicrobiia > Limisphaerales > J093 > DSVZ01. The sequence continues at coordinate 149,180 of JAOSKK010000002.1, read as the reverse complement.
TGGGGGCACGCGAGGACGCGATCCAGGCGGCGGAAGCGGAGCGGGAATCCCGCGTGGCGGCGTTGGCCCGGGCGCGCTGGGCGTTGGATCAGAAGCAGCAGACGGCCCCCGTGGCAGCGCGCGTGCACGAGACGCTTTATCGGCCGGGCGAGTATGTGGCGGCGGGGATGCCGGTGGTGGCGCTGCTCCCGCCCGGGAATGTCAAGGTCCGGTTCTTCGTGCCCGAACCCGAGCTTGGGCGGGTGAAGATCGGGGCGAAGGTGGCGGTGACGCTGGGCGGGGAGCCGACGCCGGTGGAGGCGACGATCCGGTACGTGTCGACGCAGCCCGAGTTTACGCCGCCGGTGATCTACAGCCGGGAGAACCGGGCCAAGCTGGTGTTCATGGTGGAGGCGCATCCGTCCGTGAAGGAGGCGCCGCGCTGGCATCCGGGACAGCCAGCGGAGGTGAAGTGGGCGCCGTGAGCGTGGCGATGGCCATTGAGGTGCAGGGCATCACCAAGCGGTACGGGAACCGGGTGGTGGTGAACGACGTGGCGCTGCGCGTGCCGCGCGGGCAGATCTACGGGTTCCTGGGACCGAACGGCAGCGGCAAGACGACGTTCCTGCGGATGCTTTGCGGCCTGCTCACGCCGGATGCCGGCACGGGATCGTGTCTGGGGTGGGATCTGCGCACGCAGGCGCGGGAGATCAAGAAGCGCGTGGGCTACCTGACGCAGCGGTTCAGCTTCTACGAGGACCTGAGCCTGGAGGAGAATCTGGACTTTGTGGCGCGGATCCACGGGGTGCCGGGCCGCAAGGCGGCGGTGAACCGGAGCCTCGAGGCGCTGGGGTTGGTGGAACGACGCCGGCAACTTGCGGGCGCGCTGTCGGGCGGATGGAAGCAGCGGCTGGCGCTGGCGGCGTGTTTGATCCATCAGCCCGAGCTGCTGCTGCTGGACGAGCCGACGGCGGGGGTGGATCCGAAGGCGCGGCGGGATTTCTGGGAGGAGATCCACCAGTTGGCGGCGCGGGGGCTGACCGTGTTGATCACGACGCACTACATGGACGAGGCGGAGCGGTGCCATCATCTGGCCTACCTGGCGTACGGGAACCTCCTCACGCAGGGCAGCGTGGACCAGGTGATCGCGGGGTCGGGGCTCCGCACATGGGAAGCGTCCTGTTCCTTTTGGACCTGCTCAGAGGCCATGAACCTGGCAGGGTTGGGCGCGCGCGGCAGCTCCCGCAGCGTGACCGTCGTTAGATGTGGTGCCATCGGATGCCCGGTGGGAAGACTGGTTCCGGAGGCGGACAACTGCGCAGTTTGGCGAGCACCGGCCGGGTGGTCGGTGTATCCCGTTGGAGAGGGTTGTCCTTTCAAGGACGCCTTCGGGCGGGAGGCGGCCGCGACTTGGACCACGATGAATACCACCTTGCCCGTGTTGGATTCGCAGGCTGCCTTCGTGGACGTGGGCAGCGAACACATGCATGTGTCCATTGCCGGAGGACGGCCGGAAGTCTTCGGGGCCGTGACCGGCGAGTTGCACCGGCTGCGCGACTGGTTGCAGGCGCAGGGGGTGCGCTCGGTAGCGATGGAAGCTACCGGCGTGTACTGGCTGCCGCTCTACGGGGTTTTGGAGGCGGCCGGCCTGCGGGTGCTCATGGTCAACGGCAAGCACACGCGCAACCTGCCCGGGCGCAAGACCGACATGCAGGATTGCCAGTGGGGTGCGACGTTGCATGCCCACGGGTTGTTGCGGGGCGGCTTTGTGCCGCCGGCGCACATCCGCCGGCTGCAGGACTACCTGCGGTTGCGGCAGGACCATCTGACGCTGGCCGCCAGCCATGTGCAGCACATGCAGAAGGCGCTGGAACGGATGAACGTCAAGCTCCACGACGTGATCAGCAACCTGGTGGGCGTCAGCGGGCGGGCAGTGATCGAAGCCATCCTGGCGGGCGAGCGCCAACCGCTGCGTTTGCTGGCGTTGTGCGATGCGCAAATCCAGAAGCGCAAGGCCGAGCGGGTGCAGGAAGCCCTGCGCGGGACCTGGGCCGAGGAGCACCTCTTCGCCCTGCGCCAAGCCTGGGAGAGCTGGAAGCACTACCAGGGTCAGATCGCGGCTTGCGACGCGCAGATCCACCAGGTGCTGCAGGCACTGCAAGCGACCCTCCCCGGTGCGAAGGACCCGGACTCCGGTTCTCCGGGACCGGTCGCTCGCAAGCGACCGGGTCTCCACGCGCCGGTCATCCCGGGCCTGGACGAGTTGATCCGGCGTTTGTGTGGAGGGCGGGATCTCACCGTCCTGCCGGCCTGCACCTCCTACAGCGTACTGCAGTTGATCGGGGAGATCGGCCTGGATCTCAAAGCCTGGGCCACGGCCAAGCACTTTACCTCCTGGCTGGGGCTGGCTCCGGGCAGCCACCAGAGTGGCAAACGCCACCGGGGGACCGGACGCAAACGCAACCGGGCGGGGCGCCTGTTGTGTGTCATGGCCCGCAGCCTGGCCCGGAGCAAGAACATGGCCTTGGGCGGCTTCTACCGCCGCATGGCCGCCCGCCGTGGTGGGTTGGTGGCGATCATCGCCACGGCACGCAAGCTGGCGGTGTTCATCTGGCAGACGATGGTTAAGGGCCTGGACTTCGTTGAGGCGGGGCTCGCCCGCTACGAGGCCCGCGTGCTCGAGACCAAGCAGCGCACGCTGCACCGCCTGGCCAAGCAGCTCGGCCTTACGGTGCTGCCCGCCCCCAAGGCCCAGTAAGCGAAGGGGATCAGTCATGACTCCGACGCTGCCGCGCGCGCCCAACCCTGCCAGGTTCATGGAGAGTGAGCGGGCCGGACCTCGCCGCCCTCGCCGCCACGCTCCGTCAGGTGCCGGACGTCGAGCAGGTCGTGGCGTTTGGCAACACGCTGCACGTGAGCGGTCGTGACGAAGCGCGGTTAGGGCGGGCGCTGGAGCCGTTCCTGCGGGGCGCGCACCGGGCGGAACGCGTCGAGACGCGGCTGGAGCACGTCTTCATCAGCCTGATGCAGACGGCCCGGGACAACTACGGCTGAGGGGGAGGAGGTGCCTGGTCGGTGAGGAACCACGTCTTCAGTCCCGCCCGGTTCTGGGCCGTCGTCGTGAAGGAGTTCATCCAGATGCGACGGGACCGGATGACGTTCGGGATGATGGTGGGCATTCCGCTGATGCAGCTCATCCTGTTCGGTTTTGCCATCAACATGAACCCGAAGCATCTGCCGACGGCGGTGCTGCTGGCGGACCACAGTCCGTTTGGGCGGACGCTGCTGTGGGCGTTGCGGAACAGCGGGTACTTCACCCTGGTGCGCCAGGCGCGGAGCGAGGCGGAGGTGACGGACCTGCTGACGCGCGGGGCGGTGCAGTTCGTGGTGCACATTCCGGAGGGCTTCGAGCGGCGACTGCTGCGCGGGGAGCGGCCGAGCGTGTTGTTGCAGGCGGATGCCAGTGATCCGGCGGCGACAGGCTATGCGGTGGCGGCGTTGGAGTCGTTGATGGGCCGGGTGTTTGACCGGGATTTGGGGGGCGCTGGCGCGGCTGCGGGGGCGGCCGGGGCCGGTGGAGCTGCGCGCGCACCGGCATTACAATCCGGAGATCATCACGCAGTACAACGTCGTGCCCGGCCTGCTGGGGGTGGTGCTCACGATGACGCTGACGATCATCACGGCGCTGGCGATCACGCGCGAGCGGGAGCGGGGGACGATGGAGAATCTGCTCTCGACGCCGGCGCGGCCGACCGAGGTGATGGTGGGCAAGATCGTGCCGTACATCCTGGTGGGCTACGTGCAGGTGGGATTGATCCTGGTGCTGGCGCGGGTGGTGTTCCGGGTGCCGATGATGGGGAGCCTCGGGCTGCTGCTGGCGGTGATCCTGCTGTTCATCACGGCGAATCTGGCGATGGGGGTGACGTTCTCGACGATTGCCCGCAACCAACTGCAGGCGGTCCAGATGGCCATCTTCTTCTTTCTGCCCTCGATTCTGCTGTCCGGGTTCATGTTTCCGTTTCGGGGCATGCCGGGCTGGGCGCAAATGCTGGGGGAGGTGCTGCCGTTGACGCATTTCCTGCGGATTGCGCGCGGGATTCTGCTCAAGGGCAACGGGCTGGCCGAGATAGTGGCCGAGCTGGGAGCACTGGCGGCGTTTGTGGCCGTGGTGTTGACGGTGGGCATCAAACGGTATCGGCAGACGCTGGACTAGGACCTCGGCCCTTCCGACGGACATGCATCGTTGCAGCGCTGATCCCGACCCTCGCCACGCGGCGCCTCCAGGCCGCCGGGACGGAGGCCGGTGCGGGTGCATCTCGCCGGGGGCCGGAGGGGAGGGTGGGTTCTGGCGGCGACGCTGGTGATGGCCGCGGGCGTGGGGTGTCGGCGCGAGGTGCCGCCGCCGCTGCGACCGGTGGTGGGTTATGAGGTGGCGCGGCGGGTGGGGGAGACGGGGGGCCGAGCGTGCACACCTATCTCGGCGTGGTGCGTGGCGAGAACGAGACGGATCTGAGCTTCAAGGTGGGGGAATTCTGGTGCAGATCGGACCCGCGCCAGGCCGGCTCTGGGGCGAGGGTGATCATATCGGGAAGGACGAGGTGCTGGCCCAGCTCGGGCAGGTGGACTTCAAGGCGGAGCGGGATTCGGCCGCGGCGCGGGCCGAGTTGGCGCGGAGCCGGCGGACCCGGGGCGAACAACTGCTGCGCGACCAGGCGATTTCGCCGCAGGAATTCGAGGGCTCAAGGCGGCGGACGACGAGGCGCAAGCCGCGTTTGAGCGGGCGCAGCAGGCCTATGCAGACGCGACCCTGCGGGCGCCGTTTGACGGCCGGGTGCTGGCGCGGTTGGCGAGCGCGGGGGAGACGGTGTTGCCCGGGCGACCCGTGCTGAGGATTGCGGATCTCGAGACGGTGTCGATCGAGCTGGGGGTGCCGGACCGGGTGGTGAGCGAGATTGAACCGGGCGCGATGATCGAGCTGACGGTGGCGGCGCTTGAGGGCCGGCGTTTCGCGGGGCGGGTTGCGGAGGTGGGCGTGGCGGCGCGGGAAGGGTCCCGGCTCTACAAAGTGGTGCTCAAGGTGCCGAACGCGGGGGGTGGCTGCGTCCGGGGATGACGGCGTCGGCGTCCTTCGCGGCGGCCTCGCGGATCGAACCGGACGCGGTGCTGGTGCGCATGTCGGCCCTGGTGGCGGCGTCGACGGGCCCGGACGCGACTGGTCGCACGCCGCTGGCGGTGTTCGTGGTGGATGAGGGAGGCCGGGCCACGGAGCGGCGGGTGAAGACGGGGGATTTCATCCGCAGTTCGGTGGTGGTCACCGGCGGGGTCGAGCCGGGGGAGCGCGTGGTGGTGGTGGGCGCGAGTCTCCTACAGGATGGCGAAGTGGTGGATGCCCGGCCCTACGCGGCGGAGCGGCGGGATTGAGGGTGGGGGATGAAGGACACCTCGCGAACGGAAGGGCGGACGGGGGCTGGCCCGGTACTTTGTTCAGCACCGGGAGGTGGGGTGGCTGGCGCTCGTGGCAGTGCTGGTCTGGGGCGGCATCTCCTACACCCGGCTGGCGCAGCAGGAGGATCCGGACATCCCGGATCGCCGCGCCCTGCTGGTCACGCATTTTCCCGGGGCAAGCGCCGCCAAGGTTGAGGCGCTGGTGACACGCAAGCTGGAGGCGAAGCTCAATGAACTCGCGTCGCTCGAGGAGATGACCTCGCAGTCGCGCGGAGGAGTGTCGGTGATCCACCTCACGCAGCGGCCGGCGCCGCAGGCGGTGGTGGAGCAGGAGTGGGACAAGTTTCGCGCCCGGCTGGGCGAAGTGCGGTTGCCGGACGGCTGCCAGGCGCCCCGGCTCAACACGGAGTTTGGCAACACGGTGACGCTGCTGTTTGCCCTGACCAGCCCGGCGGCGAGTGACGCGGAAGTGCAGGCGCGGGCGGACCTGATCCGAAACCGGCTGGCGGAGCTGCGTCAGGACACGGGGGCGGCGGGCCGGGCGGCGGTGTTTGCGTTCTTCCCGCCGGACGTGGGCGCGAGCTACCGGGACGCGGTGCAGCAGAAGTTCGTGGCGGCGCTGGTGGCGAAGGGGTGGACGGAGGGCGGCAGCGCGCCGCGGCTCGAACGCGGGAGCTCGTTCCTGCTGGCGGATTTTGCGACCCGGGGCTCGCGGGCGGATCTCGAGACGTTCCTCGCCGCCTTCCAGCGCGACCTGGCGGGCAGCGACGGCGAGCTGCATCCGGACTTCGGCGGTGCGGTCGTCTGGCTGGGGGAAGAACCGAGGCGGAACTCGTCCGGCGGGTGCGGGCGACCCTGCCGCCCCGGTACAGCTTCCGGGAACTGGAGCGGACGGCCGAAGCGCTGGCGGACGATCTCAAGCAGGTGGGCAGTGTCGGGCGGGTGCAGAAGGTCGGCAACGTGGCGGAGGCTGTCTACCTGCTCTTTTCGATTCCGAATGTTGAGGGGCACCGGCTGGATCCGGACCGGGTGTTGGGGGCGATCGCGGCGCGCAACGCGATCATCTCGGGGGGCACGTTGCAGACGGAGGGCCAAAGCTTCCCGGTGCAGCTCAGCGGGGAATTCGGCACGCGCGATCCGGTGACGGGTGATCGCCAGTTTAGCGAGGACCTGGGGAACACGGTGATCGGTGTGACGGCGACGGCTCCGACGCCGGGCCTGCCGATCTACTTGCGCGATCTGTTCGAGGTGCGGCGGGGGTACGAGAACCCGGTCCCGTTCCAGGTGGACGTGTGGCGGCGGGGAGCGACCGGTGCGGGGTGGGAGGAGGCGCGGGCGGTGTTGGTGGCCGTCGAGATGAAGCCGGGGAACATCATCAGTCATTTCGACCGCGAAGTGCGGGGGTGGTGGCGGCGTTTGGGATGCCGCGGCGGCCGGAGGGGGTCGAGATCGTGCCGCTCTCGGATCAGCCGGCGGCGGTGCGGCAGCGGATTGGGCAGTTCAGCCGGTGTTTTGCGGAGGCGGTGCTGGTGGTGGTGCTGGTGGCGTGGTTCCTGATGGACGGGCGTTCGGCGCTGGTGGTGGCGCTGGCGATCCCGCTGACGGTGGCCTTGACGCTGGTGGGGATGGCTTGGTTTGGCGTGCCGCTGCACCAGATCTCGATTGCGGCCTTGATCCTGGCGTTGGGGCTGTTGGTGGACGATCCGGTGGTGGCCTCCGACGGCATCAACCGCGAGCTGGCGCAAGGACAGCCGCGGGGGCGGGCGGCCTGGCTGGGGCCGTGGCGGCTGCGGCGCCCGATCCTGTTTGGGACGCTGATCAACATCCTGGCGTTTCTGCCGTTGCTGGGTTTGCCGGGGGACAAGGGAGCCTTCATCTGGGCGTTGCCGATGGTGGTGACGCTGGCGCTGGTGGCCTCGCGGCTGGTATCGGTGACGTTCATTCCGCTGCTGGGCTATTACGTGTTGCGGGGGCCAGGCGGGACTGGAGGCCGGGGGTCAGGTGCGGGCGTTTCCGTTGTTCAGGCCGCTGGATCGGGCCCTGGTGGCGCTGCTGCCGCGTTACCGCCGGGCGCTCGAAGCTTCGCTGGAACGGCCCGGCCGCACGGCGGCGATCGCCTACGGACTGTTGGCGCTGAGCTTCGGGTTCACGCCGTTCCTGGGGCAGCAGTTCTTCCCGCCGGCGGAGCGGAACCAGATGCTGATCGACATCGACCTGCCGGAGGTGGCGTCGATTCAGCAGACCCGGGAGGTGAGTCGCGCGATCGGGCGTCTCCTGGGGCAGCATCCCGAGGTGCAGAGTGCCGCGGTGTTTTCGGGCGGAACCGCACCGCGGTTCTATTACAACGTCGAGCCGCGGGAACCGGCGGCGCATCTGGCGCAGGTGTTGCTCAACACGGGCCACGCCCGGCAGGTGCCGGGCTTGCTGGCGCGCTTGCGCGACCAGCTCGACCGTCAGATCGCCGGCGCTCGTTGTGTGGTGAAACCCCTGGAACAAGGGCCGCCGGTGCAGACACCCATCCAGGTCCGGCTCACCGGTCCGAACCTGGACGAACTGCGCGGGCTGGCCGATCGGGTGGGGCAAACCCTGCGTGATGCAGGCGGGTACAAGGTCCACGACGATCTGGGCCGGCGGATGCCCACGCTGACCATCGACATTGACCAGGAGCGGGCCGGTGCGCTGGGGGTCAGCAACCTCCAGATCGGTCGCCTGGCCCAGGCGGCCTTCCAGGGGCTGCCGGTGACCGAGCTCCGCGATGGTGACCATCTCATTCCCGTGGTGCTCCGGCTGCGGGTGGAGGAACGGAATGAAGCCGAGAAGATACGGAATCTGTATGTTCGCGGGGCGGGGGATCGGATCGTCCCGCTGGATGCGTTTGCCCGCGTGGGGCTCGAACCGGAGTTTGCGACCATCGCCCATTTCAACCAGCTTCGGGCCGTGACGGTGAAGGCCTATTCACGGGTCGGGGAGCTGCCGTCCCGGGTGCTGGCACGGGCGCGCGAGACCCTCGCGGGGCTGTCGCTGCCGCCCGGGTACCGGCTGGATTTTGCGGGGGAAGATCTCGAGTTGCGGGAGAGCCGGGCGGAGATGGGGGAGGCGATGGCGCTGTCGCTGTCGCTGATTGCCTTGGCCATGGTGGTCCAGTTCCACTCGTTGACGAAGGCGCTGTTGGTCATGCTGACGGTGCCGCTGGGGTTGATCGGGGCGTTCCTGGGTCTGGCGGCGCTGCAGGCGCCCTTCGGCTTCATGGCCCTGCTCGGGATCGTGAGCCTCGCGGGGGTCATGGTGAGCCACATCATTGTGCTGAGCGATTTCATCGAGGAAGCCCGTGCGGAAGGCCGGCCGCTGAGGGAGGCGCTGGTAGAGGCGGGACTGGTGCGGTTGCGGGCGGTGCTGGTGACGGTGCTGGCGACGGTGGGAGGGCTGATTCCGCTGACGCTGAGCGGCGGGGAGCTGTGGCGACCTCTGACGGCGGTGCACATTGTTGGCCTGTTGCTGGCCACGTTGCTGACTTTGCTGCTCCTGCCCACGCTTTACTGTCTCTTCGCCACCCGCCTGCGGCTGATCCGATGAGGCGTCGCACGGGCCAGTCGCGAAGGCCGCGCGGGTTCGACACCCGGCGGGGCCAATGGCCGATGCGCTGGAAGCGGCGGGCGTGGTGGCTGGTGCCGGCGCTGCTGGGGTTGGCGGTGCTGTGCGGGTGGCTGGGCCGGCGTTACCAGCGCTGGGCCGGCTTCGAACACAGTCAGGATGCGGTGATCCTGGCCGCGGCGCGCCGTTACGGGGTCGATCCGGCGCTGGTCAAGGCGGTGGTTTGGCGCGAGAGCCGTTTCAACCCGTCCGCCCGCGGTCGGGCGGGCGAGATCGGCCTGATGCAGTTGACGGACGCGGCGGCGCAGGAGTGGGCGGAAGCCGAAGGGGTGTATCCGCTGCCCGAGACCCACCTGTTCGACCCGCGCACCAACACGCTGGCGGGCACCTGGTATTTGCGCCGCCTTTTGCAACGCTACGCGGATACCGATGACCCGCTGCCTTACGCGCTGGCGGATTACAACGCCGGCCGACGCAACGTGCTTCGCTGGATGCAGGGACCGGCGCGTACCCGGAGCGAGGCTTTCCGGGCGGCGATTGGGTTCGAGTCGACGCGGGCCTACGTCGAGGCGGTGATGGATCGGCGTCCCCGCTACCGTCGCGATTTTTAGCGAGGCGGCATGCCGGCACGGGAGGCCGGGAGGGCGCCGGTTTCCCGCGGCGCCTTTTGTTGCCGTCCAACACCCGCTTCCGCCTTGCCGCTCCCGGCCGGCGCTCACCATACTGCGCCGATGTTGGACGTGAAATTGATCCGCGACCAACCCGACCGGGTGCGGGGACGGTTGGCGTCGCGGGGGCGGGGATGAGGCCAGGGTGGACGAGGTACGGGCCCTGGACGAGGAGCGCCGCCGGTTGCTGGCCGAAGTCGAGACCCTCAAAGCCACCCGCAACCGGGTCGCCAAGGAAATCGGCGCGTTGATGGCCCAGAAGAAAGCCGCCGAAGCCGAGGCCCGCAAGGCGGAGGCACGCATGCTGGGCGATCGGATCCCGCAGCTTGACCTGCAGGTGGCCGCCGTGGCGGCCCGGCGGGACGACCTCCTCCTGCGCCTTCCCAACCTGCCTCATGCTGACGTCCCGGTTGGTGCCACCGCCGCCGACAACCCCGTCGTGCGCGTCTGGGGCGAGAAGCCTTCCTTCAGCTTTGTGCCCCGCCCGCACACCGAGCTTTGTCAGTCGCTTGGCCTGGTGGACTTCGAGCGGGGCGCCAAGCTCTCCGGCAGCGGGTTCCTGCTCTACACCGGTTGGGGCGCGCGCCTCGAGCGGGCCCTGATCCAGTTCCTGCTGGACCGGCACGTGCTTGAACACGGTTACACCGAGATCTCCCTCCCTTCCTGGTGAGCCGCGACGTGATGCTGGGCGTGGGGCAGTTTCCGAAGTTCGAAGACCAGGCCTATGCGGTGCAGGAAGGACTCGATGCCGCCACCCTCGGCCGGCTTTACCTCGTGCCCACCGCCGAGGCGCCCGTCGCCAACCTGCATCGGGACGAACTCCTGCCGGAAGCGCGGCTCCCGCTCCGTTACTGTGCCTACACCCCCTGTTTCCGGGCCGAGGCGGGTGCTGCCGGGGTGGGCACCCGGGGCATGATCCGCGTCCACCAGTTCGACAAGGTCGAGCTCATCAAGATCGTGAAGCCGGAGGACGGTTACGCTGAACACGAGCGGATGCTGGCGGACGCCGAGCGCGTGCTGCAGTTGCTTGGGCTCCACTATCGCGTGGTCTTGCTCTGCACCGGCGACCTCGGCTTTGCCAGCGCCAAGACGTACGACATCGAGGTTTGGGCACCCGGGCAGGGCAGCTACCTCGAGGTGTCGAGCGTCTCGAACTGCGAGGAGTTCCAGGCCCGCCGCATGAACCTCCGGTACAAGCGCGAGGCCGACGGCCTGAACGTCTTCCCGCACATCCTCAACGGCAGCGGCACGGCCCTGGCCCGACTCTACGTGGCGCTGCTGGAGACCTTCCAGCAGCCCGACGGCTCGGTGGTCATCCCGGATCCGCTCCGGCCTTATCTCCGCGCTGATCGCCTCGTGGGGGTGTCCCATGACCCGCCTGCCCCGCCCTCGATCCGACCGACCGAGCCGGGGCCAACCGACCCGACAGCCCACCGCCCCGGACCCTCCTCCTCCGGTGCCCTTCGAACCGCGTCCCATGCGCGTGCTTCTGGCCAGCAGCGAACTCGAACCTTACTCGAAGACCGGTGGCTTGGCGGACATGACCGCCGCCCTTGGCAAGTACCTCGCCCGGGCGGGCCACCAGGTGGGCATTGTCACCCCCTTGCATCGGTCCGCCCTCGCCTATGCCCGGCGCCAGGCCGAAGCCGCGTTGCGCGCCCGCGTTCCCGCCCGTCGACTCCCGCGTGACCCCGCCCGCTGGGAAGCCGCCCTCGAAGAGGAAATGCGCCACGTGATCGCGCCTTTCGATTGGGCCCCTCGACCTCCCGCTGGGCCCCGTGCATGTCCGTACCAGCGTCCGTCGCGCCACGCCCGAACCCAATCTCACCATTTACTTCATCGACGCGCCGGGCTTCTTCGACCGTGAGGGCCTTTACCTCGATCCGGCCTCGAAGGCCGAATACTGGGACAACACCGAGCGCTATCTCTTCTTCGCCAAGGCCGTCACCAATCTCGCCCGGTATCTCCCTGGCAACCCGAGATTGTCCACCTGCACGACTGGCACACCGGCCTCGTCCCTTTGTTTGTCCGCCACCAGTCCTGGCAGGAGGGTTGGAGCCAGGCGCCGAAGACCATCCTCACCATCCATAACCTCGCCCCGCAAGGCCGCTGCCACGGCAGCAAGTACGCCCTGACCAACCTGCCGCCCTACTACTTTCACCCGCAGGCCGCTGAGTTCTGGGGCGATCTCAACCCCCTGAAAGCCGGCCTGGTCTTCGCCGATGCCCTGACCACCGTCAGCCCCACCTACGCGCGCGAGATCACCACCCCGCAGTACGGCGAAGGCCTCGACGGCCTGCTCCTCCAGCGGAAATCCGTCCTCTCCGGCATCCTCAACGGCGTCGATTATGAGACCTGGCGCACCGTGGGCAACCCCCACCTGCCGGCCGCGTACCATCGCGATGACCCCGCCGGCAAGCGGACCTGCAAGGCCGCCCTCCAGGCTTCCCTCAACCTTCCCGTCCGCGCCGACGTCCCCCTCTTCGGGACCGTGACCCGTCTCGACCCGCAGAAGGGCGTGGACTTGATCCTCGGCGCCCTTGAAGAGATGCTCGCCACGGGCCTGCAGTACGTCCTGCTCGGCAGCGGCCGTCCCGACCTCGAGCTTGAGTTCGCCGAGCTCGCCCGCCGTTACCCGCAACAGGTCGCGGTCAACATCGGCTATCAGCCGGCGCTGGCCCATCAGATCGAGGCGGGGGCCGACTTCTACCTGATGCCCTCGCGCTTCGAGCCTTGCGGCCTGAACCAGATGTACAGCCTCCGCTACGGCGCCGTCCCCGTCGTTCGCGCCACCGGCGGTCTCCAGGACTCGGTCGTCGACTTGCGCGAGCACGCCGACCGCGCCGATGGCATCAAGTTCCTCGAACCGACGCCGCGCGCCCTGGTCAAGGCGATGCGCAAGGCGCTGGCGCTTTGGGACAACCCGCCCCTGCTGGCCCGCTACCGCTACCACGGCATGAGCGCCGATTTCTCCTGGGAACGCAGCGTCCGCGCCTACGAAGACCTCTACAGCCGCGTGCTCGGCCACTGAGCTCGCCCGCCCCGGTTCAGTCCAGCCGCAGCCACGTCGTCTTCAAGTACGCCGGCGCTTCGCTGGAGCTGGGGAAATCCGGCGGCTGCGGCGCGTAGTGTTCCTCCAGGATGCGTCGACCCCCGGCCGCCACGGCGCGATGCAGCCCGGCCACGAACCGTTCCGGCGCCAGGGTGGCGGCATTCGTCGAGGCGAACAGTCGCCCCGCTGGCCCAATCAGCGGCAACACCGCCCGCACCAGTCGTTCGTAGTCCGCCTCCGCCCGGAAGACGCCGCTCGCCTTCGAGGTCGAGAAGGTCGGCGGATCCACCAGCACCACTGCGAACCGACGTGCTTTGCGCGCCAGCCGCCGCAGCCACTCGAAGACGTCCCCGTGCAGGAACTCGTGCTGTGCCGGGTCCAGGCCGTTGAGCACGAAGTTGCGCTGACCCCACTCGAGATAGCGGCGCGACAAGTCCACGCTCGTCGTCTGCGCGCCCGCCTTCGCTGCGCACACCGAGAACCCGCACGTATAGGCGAAAAGGTTCAACACCGCCGCCCCGACGGGCGGGTTGGGAAACGCCGGAAAACCCGCGGCCACGTGGTTCACCAGCAGCCGACGCCGGTTGTCGCGCTGGTCCAGAAAGAGCCCCACCGATCCGCTCCCGCCGGGCGCTGTCGGGGACGCGTCGGGCCCGCCGGCCCGCTCCTGCCGGCCTGAGGTCGCCGTGGTCGCAACGTCGGCAGGGCCGCCCAGCCGGACCTCGAAGCGCACGCCGTTCTCCCTCACGGTCCACGCCGCCGGCGCGACATCCCCGCACATCCACTGTCCGGGGTTCGCGTTCCGCGCCCGGGCCTGTGGGTCGCCCCTGCCTCGCCGGCACAGGGCGCCGCGCAGACCATACCGGCGGCACCATCGTTCCAGTTCCTCCTGCACGGCTTGGCGTTCCCTGCTCGTGCCCGCGGTGTCCGGACCGTTGGCCAGCAGCCAGTCGCCCCACCGGTCGATGTACCAGCCCGGCAACGGTGCTTCGCTGTGGGCCACCCGCCACGCGTCCGTCTCCTCGGGCACGATCATCGCCTCGCGCAATCGGTCGCGCGCCGGTTCGGCGAACTCCGGTTCGGCCGCAAACCGCCGCATCGCCCCCGTCAGAGGGTCGGCCAGTTCGAGTTGCGCGGCGTGAAGGTAGAGGCGATCCGCCGCCGGCCCGCCGTACAGCGTGTCGCCCAGCACCGGGAAGCCCTGTTCGGCCGCGTGGACTCGGATCTGATGGGTCCGGCCGGTGCGCGGTTCGGCCTCGACGACAGTCGCCCCGCCTGGTCCGTTCCCGCGCTGTACGAAGCGGGTGATCGCTTCGCGCCCCGCGGGTGCCCGGGCATCGCTGGCGTAGCGTTCGCCGCGTCGGACCAGGCGGGAACGTACGAGGAGTTCGCGTTCGGGCGGGGGCGTGGCCGTCAGCAGGAGGTAGCGCTTGCGGACGAGATGGCGCGTGAACTGGTCGGTCAGCGAGCGGTTGGCAACGGGTGTCTTGGCAAACACCAGCACACCCGAGGTGGCCTTGTCGAGTCGATGGATGATGGCCAGGTGCGCCCAGCGTGGTTCGCGGTGTCGCAGCCAGTCGTAAACCCCTTCCCCGGCGAAAGGGTGGGGTGCATGCGTGTTCCAGCCCGCCGGCTTGTTGATCACCAGCAGATGCTCATCCTCATGGAGGATCAGGCGCGACACCACCTCCGCAGCGTATCGCGCCCCGTCCGGCGGGCACAACCCTGCGGTCCGCCGCCCAACGCGTCCCCTCCGGGCCCGACCCCGTTCACGCGCCTGCCGGCCGAGTACACGGGCGTGGGTCTGGTCCACGAGTTCCCGGCCACCGGCAGGGCGGAACTGTTGCAGGACCAGGGCGCTTGCGGCGGTGTCGGCGTCGGCGACTTCGACGACGCCGGCCAACCCCGACTCATCGAGGCCTGCTTCGACGGTGACCGGCTTGTCCCGCGGCGCAGCCTGCCAACGCTGGCGGACGCGATTCCCCGCCCTGCGGCCCGGCTTCCCACCGTCCGTGCCTTTGCCAACGCCTCGCTTGCCAAGGTGCTGTCTCCGGCGCGACTCGATGCCGCCCAACGCTTCGCCGTGAGGCAGTGACGGCACGTTCGTGCCGGTCCGGCCGGACCAGACCGGGTTCGTGGTCCACGGCGATGCCCGGGCGCTGGTGGTGACGGACTTCGACCAGGATGGCTGGCCGGATGTCCTGGTCGGCGTCAACGATGACAACCTGCTGGCCTTCCAGAACCGCGCGCCGCGCGCGACACGCCGCCTCGTGGTGGAAATGGTCGGGCAACCCGGCAATCCGACCGGCATCGGGGCCCGGGCGAACGTCCCGCCCGGCTGGAAGTTCGCTGGGCCGGCGGTCGCACCCGGACGGTGGCTCTGGACGAGGGGTCACTCGTGGTGCGTGTCCAAGAGTGAGAGTGAGGCGGACGACGACCGCATCAGGGCGCCGACCCCACGCGGAAGGTACCCGGCTCGGGCGGCGGCCTCTCCTCCCGGCTTGCTCCCCCGGATCTCCCCGACGCTACCCTCCCCGCCTGTCATGCAGATCAAGAACTACACCTTCGAGAATGAACCGGTGCTGATGGATTTCCACCAGTTCCGCGGCTGCACCTTCCGAAAGTGCCGCCTCGTCTATTGCGGCCATTCACCCGTCCAGCTCGACGGCTGCCGCTTCGAGGATTGCCGCTGGGAATTCGCCGGCCCCGCCGCCGCCACGCTCCATCTGCTCTCGTCCTTCAACCATTTCGGCGGCGAGATGGGCAAGCTGATCGTCAACCAGGCCCTGGGCATCATCAACCAGCCCCCCACCCCAACCTCCGCCCCCACCCGCGACCCCGCCTCCCTCTCCCACCTCAGGGGTCAGGCCCTGAGCGGCCGAATGTTAAATGTTAAGATCCGACCCCAAGAGCGGGAAGGGGGCCGGGTTATAGACGTGCGACAAGCAGTTCGCGCTGGAAGATCATCTCCTTGGGCAGGTGCGCGTAGAGTTTCAGGAACAATTCCTCCTGCATGATCAACTCGCGTCGCCACTCCTCAAGATCAATGTCCAGCACCTTCTCGAGATCCTCCGTCGTGAACCCGTCCAACCCCGCCAAGTCAATGTGCTGCGGCCCCGGCAGCCAGCCCAACGGCGTCTCGTTGGCATCCGCCCGGCCGTGACAGCGGTCCACAATCCACTTCAATACCCGCATGTTCTCGCCAAACCCCGGCCACAGGAACCGGCCCTCGCCGTCCTTGCGGAACCAGTTCACGTGAAAGATCCGCGGCGGGTACTTCAACCGCTTGCGCATCCGCAGCCAGTGCCGGAAGTAATCGCCCATGTTGTAGCCGCAGAAGGGCAGCATCGCCATCGGGTCGCGCCGCACCTGGCCCATCCCCCCCACCGCGGCCGCCGTCATCTCGGAACCGACGGTGGCGCCGATGAAGACGCCGTGCACCCAGTTGAAGGCCTGGAGGACCAGCGGCATGGTCGAGGCCCGGCGCCCGCCAAAGATGATGGCGCTGATCGGCACCCCGTTGGGGTCGTTCACCTCGGCCGCGAGAGCCGGGTTGTTCGTCATGGGCGCTGTGAACCGGCTGTTCGGGTGCGCCGCCTTCTCCTTCGACGCCGGGGTCCAAGGACGCCCCTGCCAATCCGTCGCCACGGGCGGCGGCTCGCCGTCCTTGCCCTCCCACCAGACGTCGAGATCGGGCGTCAACGCGACGTTCGTGTAAATCGTGTCGCGCGCGATGGTCTTCATCGCGTTGGGATTGGACTGGTAGTTCGTGCCCGGCGCGACGCCGAAGTACCCTGCCTCGGGGTTGATGGCGTAGAGGCGGCCGTCCGGACCGGGTTTCATCCACGCGATGTCATCGCCGACGGTCCAGATCTTCCAGCCCTGGAAGTGCGCGGGCGGAATGAGCATGGCGAAGTTGGTCTTGCCGCAAGCGCTGGGGAAGGCCGCGGCGATGTACGTCTTCTCGCCGTTCGGGGCCTCGACGCCGAGGACGAGCATGTGTTCCGCCATCCAGCCTTCCTGGCGCCCGAGGTACGAGCCGATGCGCAGGGCGAGACACTTCTTGCCGAGGAGCACATTGCCACCGTAAGCCGATCCGACGGAGATGATGAGGTTCTCTCGGGGAAAGTGGCAGATGTAGCGGCGGTCGGGGTGGACGTCGAGCATGCAGTGCAGGCCACGGTTGAAGTCGTCGCTATCGCCCAGTTGCTGGTAGGCCACGTCGCCCATGCGCGTCATGATCCGCATGTTGAGCGCGACGTAGATGGAATCGCTCAACTCGAAGCCCACCTTGGAGAGGCTCGAGCCGGGCGGGCCCATCAAATAGGGGATCACGTACAGGGTCCGCCCCTTCATGCCGCCGCGGGCCATTCCATAGAGCCGCTCCTTCATCTCCTTGGGCGGTGCCCAGTTGTTGGTCGGACCGGCCTCGGTCTCGGTATCGGTGCAGATGTAGGTGCACTGCTCGACGCGGGCGACGTCGTTGGGGTTGGAGCGGTGGTAGTAGCAGCCCGGGAGCTTCTCCTGGTTGAGCTGCAGCAACACACCGTCCGCGACCGCCTGTTCCGTGAGGGCACGCCGCTCCGCCTCCGAACCGTTGCACCAATAGACGCGGTCCGGTTGGCAGAGCTCCGCCATTTCCTTGACCCAGGCGATGACCGCCGGGTGGTTCGTGTTGCAGCTTCCGAGGTTACTCATGGTCGCAATGGTCCGGCTGTGGCTGCGGGCAGCAGACAAGCATCGAGTGGAGAACGGGAGCGGGCAGGTTCCCTGCACCACGAAGCCACGTCCCGGCGCGCAGCGCGGAGGAAGCTAGCGGCTCGGCCGATTCGCGCAAGCCCCCAATCCGGGAGGGGAAGTTTTTCTTTCCACGCCCGGACCGCCGCTTAACCTGCCGGGCGATGTCGCACGATCCTGAGAACCCGCTCGACGCGCTCTGGGCCGAATACAGCCAGGTGTTTCGTGGGTTTGACGACACCACCCTGGCGCGGTGGCTGGCGCAAACGCTGGGCCAACTCGAGGGCCACGGCTGGCGACTGTCCCACCCGCTGGTGGCGGCCTACCGGCTGGCCGGGCAGGTGGCCCACGACCGGCAAGTCTGGCTGCAGCGCCTGGCCAACAGCCCCGCGGCCTACCCGGAAGCGGTGTGCTGCCGCGCCCCGCTGGTCCCGCTCCTGACCCGCGACGTGCTCGACAACGGGCTCGTGTGCCTGCACTGCAACGCCACGGCCGTCGCGTTCGACGACCTGCCCGAGTCCTTGCAGCCCCTGATCCGGAGCTGGGCCGAGGAGTACGCGCCCGTCCACGCCGTGGCCCATTGGGACGAGAAGCAGCAGAAGCGGTCGGGCGACTATGACCACGCCTTTGAGGAGGCGGCGACGAAGGCGGAGACTTTGCTCGCCTTTGCCGGCCATCAACTCCTGCCGCCGCTGCTGGAGATCTACCCGGCGGTCGTCTGGGAAGACCACGACGAGTGCCTGGAAGTGCGGCCCGAGGACGTCAAGCTCTGACGTCGGCGACAATCCGGTCGGCGACCTTCTGGCCGCAGAGCACCACCATCGGCATGCCGCCGCCGGGAGTTCACGCTGCCGCCGGTGAAGTACAAGTTGCGGTAGCGCGAGCTGCGCTTGGGGGCCTTGAAGCCGTAATTACGCCGCCAGTCGCTCACCACACCGTAAATCGAGCCGCGGTTCGAATAGTAGCGTTCCCGGATGTCGTAGGGCGTCCAGACGTCCTCGACGCGGATGTGCCGGCGCAGGTCGGTCAACCCCATCCGTTCGAGCTTGTCCACGACGCGTTCCTTGAACGCGAGATAGTCCTCGCGGGTATAGGGATGCGCGTCGTCGAGGTAGGGGATGTGCGGCAGCACCTTCAGATTGTCGCAGCCCGCCGGGGCCTGGCTCGGGTCGGAGCGAGTCACCGCCACCAGGTAGATCGTGGGATCCTCCGGCAACCGCTTCTCGCGAAACACGGTCGCGAAGTGTTTCTGCTGGTCGCGCGAATAGAAGAAGTTGTGGTGCGCCAGTTGCGGGTAAATGCGATCCGTCCCGAGGTGCAACACCAGCCCCGAGCAGGCCGGCTCGAACTTCTCGAGCCGCCGCAGAAACGCGGGTCCTTCGCCCAGCAACCGTTCGTAGGCCGGGATGACCTCCATGTTGGACACCACAATGTCCGCGGGGACGGTCCGACCGTCGCGCAACCCCACACCCGTGACCCGGCGCTGCTCGTGCCGGATCGTCGTGACCTCGCTGCCCGTGTGCAGGACGACCCCCAGCTCGCGGGCGAGCTTCTCGATGCCGCGCGCCAGTTCGTACAGCCCCCGGGCACGTACCAGAGGTCATGCTGGAACTGGATGTTTGGCATGAGATTCATGTACCCCGGGGCCTCGTAGGCGGAGGACCCGACGTACTTGATGAAGTACTCGAAGATCGCGCGGAGGTGGGGCTCGTCGAAGTAGGCGGCGATGGTCCCGGCCATGCGGCGACGGAAGTCGATCTTTCGCCCGATGCGGAAGACGCCGTAAAACCGGAGGAAATCCCACAGCGTATCCAATCCCTGGTCAAGGTAACCCTGTTCCAGGATGTCGTATTGTTCCCGCGAGTATCGGAGGAAGGCCTGCCACCGCTCCCAGAGGGCGTCGCTGTACGCTGGCAGCTTGCGCAACTCGGTCTGCATCTGCACCGGGTCCATGTGGAGGTCCAGCACCGTGCCGTCCTCGAAGAAGTTCCGCCAGTGCGGGGTCACAGGGACGATCCGCACATAGTCGTCGAACCGTCGGCCGGCGCGGGCGAAGAGGGCCCGGAAATACTGCGGCAACGTAAGGATCGAGGGGCCCAGGTCGAACGTGTAGCCGTCCTTAGTGAGCACGTTGAGCTTGCCGCCGACACGGTCGTTCTTCTCGTGCACCGCGACCTTGAAGCCGGCCGCCGCCAGGGAAATCGCCGCCGACAGGCCACCCGGGCCGGCACCGATCACCACCACCTGCTGTCCGCCATTTGTCGCTGCCATATGCGTCTCGAGCCGTTCTCCGGGCACACCGTCCCCCGGACGCCACGCCCCGACAAGCCCAAAGCCCGGGCCCGAGACCGTCTGAGTCTCGTCACCTCGACTCCTACTCGCCGACCGTCGCACCCTGTCGGACGTCTGAGTCTCGTCACCTCGACTCCTACCCGCCAACCGTCGCACCGTCGCACCGTCGCACCGTCCCCACTCACCCTCCCCGAGCGCGGTAGAACCGACACGTGAACCGACCGGCTTCGGGATCGATGACCTCCAGAACGCCCGTCTCGTTCGTGAACACGCCCAGCGAAGTCCAGCCCGTGAGGTCGCTGGAGGTCTCGACCTCGAACGTCTGCCCCTTCCAACACTGGACTCGGATGCGACCCTCGCCGAGGGCGTGCAGGCGCGGTGGCTCGGTCACCGTCAACACCTGCTTCGAGGCCACGTTCCTCAATTCCTGCACCGTGCCCGAGGGCCATTCGATCCGGACCACCTCCGCTTGCGTGGCGTCGCCCAGACCGAAGCGGGGGAGGAACTGGCGCCACCGGCCGCGAGGCTGTTCGACGTGACCTCCCGAACCTGCCAGACCTCGCGTCCGCGGATGATCGCTTGAACCCTCACCTTGGCGCCTACCCCTTGCCGGTTCGCCACCGTGCCGACCAATTTGAGCTTCAGCCACCGGTTGTCATTTCCCATGGCGGGCAGGTTGTTCTGGTACAGGAGGTTCACGGCGGGATCGCCTTCGCCGCAAGGGACAAACAGGTCCAGGAATCCGTCATTGTCGTAGTCCCCAAAGGCGGGTCCCTAGACCGCACCTCCCATGGGCAAGCCGACCGCCGCTGTCGCGTTCTCGAAGGTCCCACCGCGGTTGAGGTGCAGGGTTTGGGCGGCCCCGGTGAGGCCGAAGACATACAGATCGAAGAGCCCGTCGTTGTCAAACTCGGCCCACAACCGGTTCCGCACCTTCTCAAGGACGAGCAGCGCCCAGGCCCGCTCGAACAATCGTTCCGGAGTGGCGGTGTCCGCCAACTCCCGCGCCAGCCGCTTCTCGGCCACCGGGTGGCCCCCGACCGCGCGCATACGCGTAGAGGGGATACCAATAACTGGCGCAGAGGGATTCGAGGGCCGCCGCCGAATGTTAAATGTTGAGATGCGACCCCAAACGGCCCCGGGACGGTTGCCTGTACGGCCGTCGCACCTCACGATCCCCCGCCCATGAAGCCGATCGCCACACTGCACGTCCGCCGACTGCTTCTCCACACCGCGGGGCCGCTCAGCCGCCGGAGGTTCCTCCGGTTCGTGGGCAGCGGGGCCGCGGTCGTCCTCGGCGCGTCGTCCCAACCGACCGCGGCTGAAGCCGCAGCGACCGCCGGGTTGCCTGATCCCGTCCCCGACCTCGTCCCCGCCCCAAAGGAGCCAGCGCAATGGCCCGAGTTCCGCCGCCAGCTCGCCGCCTGGCGCGAGGCTCGTCGACGCGAGTTGAACTACTCGGATGCGCTCTACCGCCGGGCCGATTTCGCGTGGGTGCCGGGCAATTTCGCGTGCGCGTTTCTCATGTTGAACGACGCATTGTTCTATGATCCGGACGCGGGGGGTACACGGTGCCGCGGTTTCTTGAACACGGCCGGAGCGAATTCGGCGGGTTCGACAGCGTGGTGCTCTGGCACGCGTACCCGCGCCTCGGGCTGGACGCCCGCAACCAGTTCGACTGCTACCGCGACCAACCCGGCGGCCTCGCGGGCCTGCGCCGTGCCGTGGGCGCGTTTCATCGCGGCGGAGTCCGGGTCTTCCTGAACTACAATCCGTGGGACACCGAGACGCGTCGCGAAGACCGCCCGGACGTCGAGGTGCTGGCGGAGTTGGTCGCGACCCTGGACGCCGACGGGATATTCCTCGACACGCTGAGCCACAGCGAAGGCGCCTGGCGGCGGCAACTGGATGCCGCGCGCCCCGGGGTGGCGCTCGAAAGCGAACTGGCACTGCCGCTTGAGCGGGTCGCCGACCACCATCTGAGCTGGGCCCAGTGGTTCGAGGACGGCGAGACCCCCGGCGTGCTGCGGAACAAGTGGTTCGAGCGGCGCCATCAGCAGCACCAGATCAAGCGCTGGGACCGGGACCACAGCGGCGAGCTGCACACGGCCTGGATGAACGGCAGCGGCGTGTTGGTCTGGGAGAACGTGTTCGGCACGTGGAACGGGTGGTGCGCCCGGGACAAGTCGATGCTGCGTGCGATGCTGCCACTGCAACGCCGCTTCGCCGGATTGTTCGCGGGAGAAGGCTGGACCCCGCTGGTGCCGACGCTCGCCCCCGGCGTGTTCGCCAGCCTCTGGGAGAACGACCACCTCCGGCTGTGGACCCTGGTGAACCGCAACGAACGCGAGGCAAAGGGCCCGCTCTTCGAGGCCGTGTTCCGCGAACGGGAGAAGGTCTGGGACGCCGTCATGGGCCAACCTGCCCAGCTCGGCCGGCCCTTCCGGGGAGTCCGCCAGTCCGCGAACTCGCCCATGCCGGTCGTGGGTTTCCTGCCGGCACGCGGCATCGGCTGTTACATTGCCGGTCGGCTCGAGGAACAGCCCGAAGGCTTTCTCGACTTCCTGGACCAACAGCGGGCCTTGCTCAAGCGGGCGGACTGGAGCACGTCGTTCCCCGTGCGCCGTGCCGAGCTGCGCCCGCTGGATCCCCCCGCCGATCCGCCGAGCGCGACAGTGCCAGGTGAGATGGTCCCCGTGTCCGGTGGACGCGTCCGTCTGACGACCGTGTTTCGGGTGCGGGAATGCGGGTTTTACGACGCGACCCACGCGCACTTCGAAACCCGGTTTCCGTCGTTGCACGGGCAGCAGAGCTTCGAACGGGACGTGGTGCTTTCACCATTTGCGATCGACGTCACCCCGGTCACCAACAGCCAGTTCGCCCGGTTCTTGCAGGCGAGCGGCTACCAGCCCGGCGACCCCGCGAACTTTCTCAAACATTGGGTGGAGGGCGCCCCACCGCCCGGACGCGAGGACCATCCGGTCGTGTACGTGGATTTGGACGACGCCCGGGCCTACGCGCGATGGGCGGGCAAGCGGTTGCCGACCGAGGAGGAGTGGCAGTTCGCGGCGCAAGGTCCGGACCAGCGCCATTATCCCTGGGGCAACGACTGGAAGGCGGACCACTGCAACGGCGGGCAGAGCGGCAGCACCACCCCCGTAATGGCCTTCCCGCAGGGCCGGTCGCCGTTCGGGCTTTACGACCTCTGCGGCAACGTCTGGGAATGGACGGAGAGCGAGCGACGGGACGGTCGCACTCGTTCGGCCATCCTGCGGGGCGGGAGCTTCTACCGACGCGGCGGATCGGCGTGGTACTTCGACGAGGGCCCGCAACCCGTCACGTTTGCCGCGAAGCTGCTGCTGCACTGGCCGGGCCTGGATCGCTGTGCCAACATCGGTTTCCGCTGTGCCCGGGCTACGGCCTAGCCTCCTCGAAACCCGCGGGGGCCACTTGGCGAGTCTCGGCAAAGCGATCCACGGCCGCCGCCAGGGTGCTTGCCGCTGCTTCCCGCAGCCCGCCCGGCGGCAGTCGCTGCACCCAGGCCACGGCGCTCGCGGCGTCAGCGTGCGCCCAAACCTGAACCAGGTTCTCAGCCGCGGCTCGCTGCGCGGGACCCGCGTGGAACTGCTGGACCCACGCGGCCACGGCTTCCCGGATCCGACTGCGCCCAGCGTTGGATCACTCCCACGATGGCACGATCCTGCTCCGGCCCGGGCGTCAACCTGGTCACCGCCAGCCGGGCCGCCCGAGCGGGATCGGAAGCCGCCGAGGCAAGGGCGATCTGACACCACACGGCGTCCGCCAGCGGTCCAGCACTGAGCTCCTCGGCCCACGCGCAGGCCGCCTCGGGTTCTTGGGGAAACCAACGCATGGCCACGAGCACGGCCGTCTGCTGACGAAGCCGGTCATCGCCCAGTTCGTGCAGCACTCTGACGGCCGCGCGGGCATCGCTGGCCGCCCATTGTTGTGCCGCGGTCCAGAGGGCGAAGTCGCGCAGGGAACCCGCCAGGCTCGCGTGCGCCCACTCGATGACCGCCTCGGGATCCGTGCGCCCCCATCGGGACAGCACCACGGCCAGACAGGTGGATCGGCCGCGAGTCGCTGCCACGTCGGCCGCCCACGTCGCGGCCGCCCCCGGGGCTTCGGCGGTCCACGCCTCGAGCCTGCTATAGAGAGCGTCTTCCCGGGCTTCCGATACGGGGTCGTCCAGGAGGCGGTCGAGTTCGGCGGCCAAGGCGGACTCGGCTGAAACCTGCGTCGGCGTGCGCTCGTTGTCGCGATCCGGGCAATCCGGCGTTGTGACCTCGGCGTCATCGGGAGCGGGGGCCATGCGCGGTGAAACCAGTTCCGGCGCACCCCCGGCCACCGGCCTGGCACTCCGGTGGGAAGGGATCAGGAGTTGAAGGGCAAGCACGAAGCCGCCGAGGCCCATCAGGACCCAGCCGCACCAGCGAGGCGTGTGGCGTCGCATGCGCGGCCGGCTCAAGGAATGACGGTCACCGAGTCGAAAACGGCCATCGTGCGCAAGGTTGGATCCCGCGAAGTGACGGCCAGGCCGATGTAGAGTTCGCTGGGCAGGGACAAGGTCATGGGTGACCCGCTTCGCGTCCAGAGGACACCGTCGCTGGAGCGGTAGGCGGTGAACGTGTCACCCTCCCGCGTGAGGCGGAACCAGTTGTTGGGGTCGGGATTGGAAGCTCCCCCGTAAGCCGCGATCGCGCTGGCCCCGGGCACGGTGCGGTAGTGACGGAGCACTCCGTTCGGCATGATGTGGATGAAGACCATGGGGGCCGACGCGCTCAGCGTCTCGCGAATCATCACGCCGGCCTTGGCGTTGGGGTGGGTGGGCTCGAGTGAGGTCACGCGGGCGATGATCTCCCCGTTCCCGGAGAGGGTTTGGTAAAGGAAATAGCCTTGATCGGCGGACAGACCGATGTCCTCCCCGGCCGCTTGAACGCGGAAGACCCGGTTCTCATAGGTCACCCCACCCTCCAGGACGGGATCGCCCAGGTTGACGCCCTGCCACGGCGAAGGGGGGCCGGGGCTGACGCTCAGGACGAACGAGCGGCTGGCCGTCAGTGCGCCGTCCGAGACCCGCACGGTGATCTTGGCCGTCCCCTTCTGGCCACGCGCCGGCGTGACCGTCAGCGTCCGGTTCGCGCCACTGCCGCCGAAGACCATGGAAGCAGCCGGCACCAGGGTCGTGTCGCTCGAGGTCGCGGTCAGGGTCAGGCTGCCCACGTCGTTGTCGACGTCCCCCACCGTGACCGCGAGGGGGCCGGTCGAGCTGTTCATCGGGAGGGTCTGGTCGCTGAGGACCGCCAGGGTCGGCCGGTCATTCACCGGGTTCACGGTCAGCGTAAAGGAACGGGTGGCGGTCAATGCGCCGTCCGAAACCCGCACGGTCATGGTTGCCGTCCCGTTCTGATTGCGTGCCGGCGTGATCGTCAGCGTCCGGTTTGCCCCGCTGCCCCCGAAGACCATCGCCCCCGACGGCACCAGACCCGTGTTGCTCGACGTCGCGCTCAGCGTCAAGGTGTTCACGTCGTTGTCCACATCCCCCACCGTCAGCGCGATCGCACCCGTCGAGGTGTCCTCGTTGACCGCCTGGTTGGGGATCGCGGCCAGCGTCGGGGGCTGTTCCCCGGACTCACCGTCAGTACGAACGAACGACTCGCCGTCAGAGCCCCGTCCGACACCCGCACCGTGATCGTTGCCGTCCCGTTCTGATTGCGTGCCGGTGTGATCGTCAGCGTCCGGTTTGCCCCGCTGCCCCCTAAGACCATCGCCCCCGACGGCACCAGACCCGTGTTGCTCGACGTCGCGGTCAGGGTCAAGGTGTTCACGTCGTTGTCCACATCCCCCACCGTGACCGCGATGGGGCCGGTCGAGCTGTTCAGGGGGACCGTCTGGTCGCTGAGGGCCGCCAGCGTCGGGGCGTCGTTCACCGCCGTCACCGTCAAGACGAATGATCGACTCGCACTCAGCGACCCGTCCGACACCCGCACCGTCATCGTCGCCGTCCCGTTCTGATTGCGTGCCGGCGTGATCGTCAGCGTCCGGTTTGCCCCGCTGCCCCCTAAGACCATCGCGCCCGACGGCACCAGACCCGTGTTGCTCGACGTCGCGCTCAGCGTCAAGGTGTTCACGTCGTTGTCCACATCCCCCACCGTCAGCGCGATCGCACCCGTCGAGGTGTCCTCGTTGATGGTCCGATTGGCGATCGCGGCTAGTGTCGGCGCCTGGTTGCCGACAGCGACCGGAGGTTGGTAACTCACCTCGTTCGAGTAATCGCTCTCGAGCCCAACGCTCTCATAGGCGGTCACCGCGAAGTAGTACAGCGTGCCGGCCACCAGGTTTGTCACCGTCGCCGTGGTCGCCAAACCCACATTCTGCTGGTGGTCGTAGGACCGGCTGGCCGGACCCCAATAGAGGTAGTAGCCGGTGACTTCCGGGCTCGGGCTGGGGTCCCACGCGAGCTGCACTTCGGCGGCCTGCAAGGAAGCGAACCCGGCGAAGATCCCGAGGAGGGGCCCAGCGAGCGAACCCGGCTGTCGTTGGGTTGGGTGGATTTCCCCACCTGGGGCCTGATCCCCTTCGGCGAGAAACACCCGCGCCAGGGTTCTCACCACGACTGAGAACCATCGAACATCCCGCGAATGAACAAGATCGTGCGCCGCCCCGAGGGGAGTCCCCGCATAGCTCGATGACATGTTGCGCAAGACCCCACGCAACCGCCGTGCCAGGCCCGCCCCTCACCCTTCCCGTGGGTCCAGAACCGGACTTCACTTCGCCCGCGCGTCCAACTCCTCCAGGCGCAACCGCACACTCATGACGTAAGGCGGTTCGCCTTTCGTCCAGTGGCCGTAGGTCACGGCGACCACCGTGCCATCCGGCAGCACCTCCACGCCCGGATACGCACAATCCCACGCGTTCTGATTGTCCATGAGGCGAACGCGATACTGCCCTCACGGCCGGCGACGATGTCTTCGTAGCGCCCGACCCAGGCCACCCAATCGCCCTGCGTCGGCGACTCGAGCGTCGTGTCCCGGAACGAGACGAACAGTCGTCCGTCCGAGGCGTACTTCGCCACGTGCCGGTCGCCCGTCAGCGCCCCCGGCAGTTCGCGTGGCGCCGACCACGAACGCCCTTCATCGCGCGAGAACATGACGTGCGAATTGCGAACCCGACGATTCTCGCGCAACAAGATGGCAAGTTCGGTCCCGTCGGGTGACCGCACGAGGCCCGGTTCGCAGAGATGAACGTCGCTCCCCTGCCAAAGCTCACGTGGGATCGACCAGGTCAAACCGCCGTCAGTGGAACGCGTCTCGTAAAGCCGGAACACCTCGGGATCGCGGCGCGCGCCGTCCCGCGTGAAGAAGCGGCCGTCGTCGTGGAACAACGCCAGATATTGACCTGGACCGGTTCGGAGTGGCTCCACCGACCCCATCACCACGATCCCACCCCAGTCCCCGGCGGGTTGCAGCGGAGACCAGGTCACGCCGTCGTCCTCGGACACGGCCAGGCGCGCGGGGTACAGGCCGGACCAGACGATCAGGCGCCGTTTGCCTTGCGAATCCACCACCCGATGGATGGTCGGTGTCTCCAGGCTGGTGGCCCAGTTCTCCGGCACCGGCAACCGCCCGCTCCAAGTCTGCCCCCGTCCATCGAGCGCTTCAGCACGATGGCGCCTCTGCCATGGCCTTTGGGATAAACACAAAGCAGCGTCCGACCGTCTTCGAGAAGCACCGTGCTCGGATGCCCGAGATACTGGCCGGGCTCGCGGTCCACCAGCACCTGCCGGTGGGTCTCGCCGGCGAGGTCAACCAGCGGAACCGAGTACCCACGGGACACGGGGGCCGATCCTCACCCAGCACCACCGGCAAGTCGGTCGGCCGTTCGCCGGCCCCCGGCAAATCAATCAAGCTCCGCAACGCCCGGCTCGACGTAAGCGAGCCCCCCGTCGCCAGGTAGTACGCACCGTCGGCAAGACCGGCGTCGATGTTGTCCTTGGATTCCCACTCGGCCCCCGAGGCCGTGAAGCGGGCGCGGATCAATGGTGTCCAGTCGCCCGCCGTCGTCTGCACCCAGCCCGCAAAGAACCGCGCCCGTCGCACCTCGTGCACACTCCGGCCGTCCCGACGGAAATCCTCGACGAACGAGTACAGCCCGGTCAGCCGCTGGCCGCCGGTGCGAGTCCGAAACGTGACCAGGTGTTTCCACGCGCGTTGGTCGGGCTGCCACAAGTACCCGGCGTAAGCCGTCTTGTTGCTCTGCACGGTGGCCGTGACCACGAACCGGTTCGTCTGGCCGATCTGCCAGTCAAAGTCGGTCATGCATTGCCCCCCGGTGCCCTCCCTCCGAAACGCCGGAGGCGCACGCCTTCACCCTCGTGCAGCACCTCCACCCTCTCCTCCGGGTCGCACCGCGCGCGGATCATCCCCCGACGTCGGATCCCAAACGGAGAAGAGGGCGACCTTCCGGCCGTTGCTCAGCTCCTGGATGCCGAAGTACCCGGTGTTCCAGCCGCACGCCATGAAGTAACTCCCCGTGGTGGACTGGTCCACGGCCATCTCGAGGTAGAACACCCTCGCCTCCGGTGCCGGGTATCCCAGATGCACCGACCGCGCGGCGCGGTATTGGTCGGTTTCTTGATCACCCAAAGTCGCCGGGATCAATACCAGCAGTGCCGTCAGCAGCGGGGGCAGACCGCAAGGCCACCCAAACGCCAGGGCCGCGCCACCCGGTTGAGGTAAGTCGGACATGCGCCGAGCATAGCGATCGTCGGCACGTCGCACAGCCCAATGTCGACGCCGACGTGAGGAGGCGTCTGGCCACGTCTCGTGACCTCGACTCCTACTGCCTGCCCGCTTCAAACACCGGCAGCGCCCAGTCCCAGCGAATGGCGGCCAACCGCAAGACCAGCGTCGTAATCATCCCCACCACCGCCGGCCAGGGTTCGGCCAGACCCCACGCCCGCAGCGCCACAAACACGCCCGCCCCCAGCATCGCCGCCGTCGCGTACAGCCGGATCTCCTTGCGGAACACCAGCGGGAGCTCGTTCAGCAACACATCCCGCACGATCCCACCCGCCACCCCGGTGATCGTCCCCAGCGCCACCGCGATGGCCGGCCCAGCCTCGAAGGCCAGGCTCTTGCGCGCGCCCGCCATGGTGAAAAACGCGAGACCAAAAGCATCCGCCACTTCGAGCAGGTTCAACGGCGGATCCCGGCGCCGCGCCAGGATGAACGTTCCCAACCCAAAAGCGTTGCGGTGGCCACGTACCGCGGATCCTGGATCCAGAAGACCGGCGTGGCACCCAGGCAGACGTCACGGATCGTCCCACCCCCCAAGGCGGTGACCAGCGCCAGCACCACGACCCCGAACAGATCCACGCGCCGCCCCCGGGCTGCCAGCGCGCCCGCCACAGCACTCACCGCCACCCCGAAATGCTCCAGGATGAACGTGTAAATCGCGGTGTCGGCGCTCGTCATTGCCGCCGGACTAGGCGACACGCGCCAAGGCCGACTTCGTCGCCGCCATCAACCGGTCCAACTCCTTCTGGAGCTGCCCGCGCACATGGTCGGTCATGCGGTCAATGAACAGAATGCCCCGCAGATGGTCCTGCTCATGCTGGATGGCGCGCGACAGCAAACCGCCACAGCGGAAGCTCACCGCCTGCCCATGCTCGTTGAGTGCCTTGACCTCGACCGAAGCCGGGCGGCTGATCTCGCCGTACACCTCCGGAAAACTCAGACATCCTTCCGCCCCATTCTCCCACTCGCCCATCGGGGTGAGTTCCGGGTTGATCAGGACCATCGGCATCCGCGACGCCGGATCCACCGACTGCCCGTCGATCTCCAGGGTCGAAGGCCTTTCCTTCACCCCGCTCACGTCGATCACGAACACCTGCAGCGCCCGACCCACCTGCGGCCCCGCCAACCCCACCCCCTCCGCCGCCCGCATCGTCTCGATCAAGTCCGCCGCGAATTGACGCACCTCGCCATCCACGGTCTCCACGCGGCGGGCCGGGCGGCGAAGGGCCGGATGCCCGTACTTAACAATCTCAAGAATCATGCCAGTTCGCCCGCAGGTTGCGCCGACCGGCCGGCACCGGTCAACACTCGACCGATGGATCGCGCAACAGCCGCGCCAGATCGGACACCGTGGGGCTCTGCGCCGTGCGCACGTAGTAACCGCTCGCCGTCACGCCGGCCAGCAGCGCGTCCAGGTCGTCCAACCCGAGCAGCTTGCCGAGGCAAAACCCCGAGTTGAAGTGGTCCCCCGCCCCGGTCGTGATGAGCGGCTGCGCGGTGACCGGACCGCTGGTGAGCGACGTGTGTCCCGCCGAAACCGCCAGCGCGTAGGAAACGGGGTGCACCACCAGCGTCTGCACCGGGACCCGCTGGTGAATCGCCTGCGCCAGGGCCGTGAGCTCCTCGGGCGTCGAGGCGGGTCGGTCGAACCCCAAGGCCCGCGCCACCTCATGCGCCTCCTTCTCGTTGAGCCCCAGGATCACGTCGAACCAGCGTTGGAAACCCGCCACCAGATCGAGCGCCGCGACCACGTCCGCTGGCAGGCGCTTCTCCGGATCGCACAGATCCACAAACAGGTGGCGCCGCGGTCCGTTGAGCCTCGGGCAGAGCTCCCGTTGCACCGCCTCCCACACATCGCTCATGTACGGCAGCATCGTCCAGTTCACAAAGCCCACCAGATCGGCCGTGGAGAAACGCCGGTGGAACTCGTCCACCCCGAACCGGGACTGGATGTTGGCCCAGTTCATCTGCTTCAACGACTGGTGCTTGCCCACCATCACTTTCCCGTCCGTAAACTCCACCGCATCCGTGTAACCCGGCTCCGCGATGGAGTGGACCTCGGCCCGCTTGGCGAAGTCGGCGAACACCGGGTGCAGATTCGGATACCCCAGGACCCCGAGATAACTGACGCGCAGCCCGAAGCTCGCCAGGGCGTTCGCCATGATCGGGCCGTTGCCCCCCAGCTTGGTCATCTGGCTGACCAATTCGATGTTCGTGCTCCGACCCGCCGCCGCCGCGATGCGCTCCGCCCACTGCGCCATCTTCGACAGCCGGGTGTACCGTTCCGCGTCCTCCCGCTTGTCCACGACATGGAGGATCTCATCCACGAACCCGTCCAGGCCGATGAAGGCCGTCAGTTGACCCACCCGGTCGGCCGCGGCGCTCAGCCGGTCCGCACAGGTGTTGCGTCTGTCCTGCGATATCTTCATGCGTTCTCTCCGATACGGTCATCGTCCCCGGGCCCGGCTTCCGCCAACCCGCAGGCCGCTCAATCCGCGCTCACCCCCAACACGCCCAGAATCCGCTCCAGCTCGGCCTCGTTGAAGAACCGGATCTCCAGCGCCCCCCGGCCTTCGCGGTACCGGAGGTGCACCCGCGTGCCCAACCGCTCCTGGAGGCGCGTCTCCAGCGCCGCCACGTGCACATCCCGCGACCCCGCCGCACGCGGGCCGCCGTTGCGCGCGCCGGTCAATGCCGGCCCGGCTTGCATCCGGGTCACCAGTTCTTCGGTCTGCCGTACGTTCAACCCGTCCGCCAGCACCCGCTCCGCCGCCAGCGTCTGCTCCGCCGGATCCGCCAACCCGAGAATCACCTTCGCGTGGCCCACCGACAGCCGGCCGCTCCGCACGTGGGCCTGAAGCTCGGCCGGGAGCTTCAACAACCGCAGCGCATTCGCCACCACCACCCGGCTGCGCCCCACCTTTTGGGCCGCGTCCTCCTGACGGAGGTTGAATTGCTCGATCAACTGCCGGTACCCGAGCGCTTCCTCGATCGGGTTCAGGTTCTCGCGCTGGAGATTCTCGATCAGCGCCAGCTCGAGCGCCTCGGTGTCGCCCGCCTCCCGCACAATCACCGGCACCTCGGTCAGGCCCGCCAACCGCGCCGCCCGCCACCGCCGCTCCCCCGCGATCAGCTCGAACTGCTCGCCCCGGGCCCGCACGATCAAAGGCTGCACCACGCCCTGCTCCCGAATCGAGTCCGCCAGCTCCCGCAGCGCCGCGTCGGTGAACTCTTGCCGGGGCTGGAACGGACTGGGCCGCAGTCGATTCACCGCCACCCGCTGCACGCGTTCCCCCGCGTCGGCGGCGGCCAAAACGCCGGGGCTGGTGGCCCCGGCGGCTTCGGACGCGGCGGGTGGCGACGCGGTTGCCGCGCCACCCAGAAGCGCGCCCAGGCCGCGACCAAGAGCCGGCTTAGACATGTGGCCGCCGAGTGTCCCGAACGACCGAGCCTCTGTCAATTCCCCGGCGTTCCGGTCAGAGGACGCACCACCGCGGCATCAGCGCGAACACACCCCAGCCCAGGTATTCACGTGTGTAGGCGGCGTAGCGCTCGGGTTCCGAGGTCAGTTTGGCTCGCACCTCTTTCGCCAACTCGTCGTGCGGGTTGGCTTCAAGCCACCGGCGCATCGTGAGCCACTTGGCCGCTTCGTATCTGTCCCAGCCATCCTGGTCCGCCAGAACCATTTCAACGACGTCGTAGCCCCGCCGGCCAAAAGACCCGAGAAGTTCTGGCAGCGTGAGGAACTCAGAGACCGAGTCGACAAGACACCCCTTGGTGACTTCTTCCGTCGGCGGCAACTGCCGCCAGCAAGGCTCGCCGATGAGGATGATTCCTCCGGGGCGCAGGCTTCGCGCCAGCAGCTCGATAGTGCCGGCAACTCCCCCACCGATCCAGGTGGCGCCAACACAGGCTGCCAGACTGACCTTCTCGTCAGAGACGTAACCCACAGCATCCCCATGGATGAACGTGACTTGATGGGCCACGCCGAGTTCTACCGCGCGGCGTCTCGCTTGCTCAGTGAACAGCGGGCTCAGGTCAATGCCGGTGCCGATGATGCCGTGATCGCGTGCCCAAGTGCAGAGCATCTCCCCCGAACCGCTGCCGAGGTCGAGCACTCGGTCCCCCGATTCCAGACGCAGAACCGCGCCGAGAGTGGCGAGCTTCTCCGGTGTGATGGGGTTGTGGATGCGGTGAGCACTTTCAGTGATGTTGAATATTCGTGGGATGTCCATGGTGAGACATTTGCGAACGGGTGTGTGAATAGAGTCGGTCACGCCCAACGACACAAGCGAGCGACCGCCATCGGGAAGTGCGGTGGAGCGCCAACGGACGATCCACACTGGCTGCCTGCCCCGAGCGGAGCAGTGGGGCGGCGGTTCGCCTCCATCGAGTGGTTCGGTCAGCTATCGGTCGGCGGCGTGAATGTCAAGAACCTTGAACATTTGACCTTGCGGTCCACATCGACCGTCTCCGCGAGGCCCGGCCAGGAGGTGTCAGGAGACGATCGGTGTCGGCCAATTGTTAAATGTTAAGACACGACCCCAAAGTGCTGTCGAAGTTCCGGCTGGCGCCGATCCACTTTCGCGCCCAGGATTGCGCCGTGAAGCCCTGGTGTCTCCTCCGTCGCGTCCTCCCTCGCGTCCGCGCCACCGAGTCCCGCCCGGTTTCCTCCCAGCACGCAGGGCAACCGCCATGGCGTCCTGCCGCCTGGCTGGGGACGCTCCTCGCTGCCTTGGGCTCCTGGCCGGCCGCGCCGCCGTCGAACCCGTGTCGGTCGGGAACCCGAGCGGGCGGCTCGAGCAGGTGGTCATCGTCTTCAAGACCCACTTCGACATCGGCTACACCGAGATGGCCAGCAACGTGGTGCAGCGTTACCGGACGACGATGATCGATCAAGCCCTCAACGTCGTCGACGCCAACCGCCCGCTTCCGCCCGAGCAACAGTTCGTCTGGACCCTGCCGGGCTGGCCGCTCCACCAAATCCTCACCGACTGGGACGGTCAGACCACCGAACGCCAACACCGCATCCAGCAGGCCTTCCGCGAAGGCCGGTTCGTCACCCATGCGCTGCCTTTCACCACGCACACCGAGTGGCTCGAACTCGAAGACCTGGTGCGCGGCCTTGGCTATGCCTCAACGCTCTCGCGGGACGCCGGCCTGGCCCTTCCTCGCGACGCCAAGATGACCGACGTGCCCTGCCATTCCTGGATCCTGCCCACCCTCCTGCGCCACGCCGGCGTGGACTTCCTTCACCTCGGCTGCAACGCCGCCAGCCAATCGCCGCAAGTCCCCCGCCTCTTCTGGTGGGAAGGCCCCGATGGCTCGCGCCTTCTCACCATGTACACCGCCGAGAGCTACGGCACCGGTCTGGTGCCACCGTCCGACTGGCCGCATCGCTCCTGGCTCGCCCTGATCCACACCGGCGACAACCACGGTCCTCCCACGCCGGACGAAGTGGGCAAGCTGCTGGCCGAGGCCCGGTCGAAACTGCCGGGCGTACGGGTGCGCATCGGTCGGCTCAGCGACTTTGCCGACGCCATCCTCGCCGAACGACCGTCCCTGTCCGTCGTGCGGGGTGACATGCCGGACACGTGGATTCACGGGCCCATGAGCGATCCCCAGGGGCCCGCCTCGCTCGCGAGATCCGCCCGCAGATCGCCATGGCGGAAGCGCTGGACACCCTGCTTCCCCTCTGGGGTGTCTCCCCTCCGGCCGCCGGCAACACCACCCGCCGGGCGTACGAACAGAGCCTGCTCTACGGCGAACACACCTGGGGCGGGGCGTACTGGTGGATCTACGGCAAGTACCTTGCCCACTATGGCGACCGGTGGCGGGAGGAACGGGCGGCGGGCCGCTTCGCCCGCATCGAATCCTCTTGGGATGAGCACACGGCCTATATCGAATCCGCCGCCCGCCTGGTCTCGCCGCTCCTCGCGAACCAACTGCAGGCGCTTGCGCAAGCCGTGGCCCTCGACGGTGACCGGGTGGTGGTCTTCAACCCCTGCCCTGGCGCCGCACGCAGGGAGTCGCGGTCGCGAACGTGTCTGGCACCGCCTTCGGCACCGCCTTGGGCACCGCCGCCGCAGGCCAACTCGAAGGCCCCCAGCAGGGGCCCACTGCCCGCTACGATGTTACCGACGGACAGCTTCGTTTCTCGCCTTCCTGGGTGCCCCCGCTCGGCTTTGCCACACTCCGGGGCGGCAATTTCCTTCCGAATCCGAACCCTCTGCCCAAGCTGGACCGGTCCAACGCCGTGCTGAACAGCGGTGGGTTTGAGGTCCGGCTCGACCGGCGGCGCGGCGCCATCGCCTCCCTCGTGGTCCACAAGCAACCCGGCGCGATCACGCCCCTGCCCGCCGGACGCGAGGCCGTGGACACCAACGCCGCCTTCGGCTTCGGGCAAGTACTGTATGAGCGCTTCGACTCGAATCAGGTCGCGGCGTTCGTGCGGGACTACGTCAAGATCAACGCGGACTGGGCGACCAACGAACTCGGCAAACCCTGTCTTCCACCGGCGGCACTCGCTCCTTACGTGGCGGCGTCGCCCGAGGGCGACACAAACGACTACCACCTGTCGGGCTTCTCCGTGGACGCCTTGTGGCGGGCGTCGGCCAGCGAGCGCGTGCCGTTCGGCGTCTCCACCCGCTTTCGCTTCTACCACGACACGCCATTCTTCGACCTCGAGGTGACCCTGGAGAAGAAGCCGGCGGATCCCTGGCCCGAAGCCGCGTGGCTGTGCCTGCCCTTCGCGGTCGAGTCACCCCGGTTCCGGCTCGGGCGGCTTGGTTCGATTGTCGATCCCGCCACCGACATCGTGCCCGGCGCGAACCACCACTTGTACGCCATCGACACGGGGCTGGCGGTGATCGACCCCAACGGCCGTGGTTTCGGCGTCTGCCCGATCGACAGCCCGCTGGTCAGCCTCGAGGTTCCGGGCGGTTGGAAGTACTCGACCCGTTTCGTGCCCGGCCGAGCCAACGTCTTCATCAACCTTTTCAACAACCAATGGACCACCAACTTCCGGCTCTGGAACGAAGGCACCTGGACGAGCCGGGTTCGCATCTGGCCCATCGACCGCTACGACCCCTTCGAGAGTCTCGTCCGCCCCGCCTTGGAGGCGCGTTACCCGCTCCAGGCCGTCTGGGCGACTGGCCCGGGCGGCCGTGCACCGATCTCGGCCAGCGGCCTGGCGCTGGGACCGACTCCATCCCCACCGCACGCCCCCGCCGCTGCCTCCCGGGCTGAAGACCTTTCATCCGCACGCGTCACGGCTTTCGGTCCCAATCCGGACGGCCCCGGCACCCTGCTTCGCCTCTGGGAAGTCGCGGGCAGAACGGGGGATTGTCCCGTCCAACTGCCCCGTGGACTCCTGGTCACCCACGCCCAGCCCCTCGATCTGCGCGGCCGCCCCTTCGGGATCCCGATTCCCATCAACGACGGGGTATTCCAAGCCCCCTTGCGGGCGTTCGCGCCGGCCACGTTCCGGCTCGAAACCCCCGACACCCGCACCCAGGAACGTGCTGCACTCGCCGGCCGCATCCTCGCCGACCCCGACCTGAGCGACGTCCTCGCCCGCGCCCGGGCGCTGTTGAAGACCGGCTTCAACGCCGGCTCGGGCTATCGCGAAGTGTGGATTCGCGATCTGGCAACGTTCATCGAGTTGAGCTGTGACGTGCTCGAACACCACGACATCCGCGAGAACCTCCGCCTGTTCTTCCTGCTCCAGGGTGACGACGGCAACATCGTGGACGGCTTTGTCCATCGCTCCCAGGCCAACGCCGGCTATCGCTACCTCAAACGTCCCGGCGCACCCGATTACTGGGGCCACAAGAACACCGTGGAGACCGACCAGGAAACTTCGCTCGTCCACGCCGTCCGCATCTACGTCGAGCGGACCGGCGACCGCGCCTTCCTGGACGAGGTCATCGACGGCCAGTCTGTCCGCCAACGCCTGGGCCGCGCCCTCGATTACCTGCTCGAACACCGCTTCTCCCCGCCCCACGGACTGCTCTGGGGCGCCACGACGGTCGATTGGGGCGATGTGCAGCCCGAGCACGAATGGGGGTTGAACTCGACGCCAGCAGCCACCGCACCGTCGACATCTACGACAACGCCATGTTCGTCCTCGCCCTGCGGGATTACCGGGCGCTGCTGCCTGCCGACGCTCCGGAGCGCGAACGTTGGGAACGGCTCGAGGTCACGATCCGGCGCAACATCCGTCAGCACCTCTGGGATCCGGCGCGCGAGCAGTTCAAGCCCCACCTCTATCTCGAGGGATCGCCGTTCCCCGCCGACCTCGACGAGGGCCAGGTCTACTACCATGGCGGCACCGCCGTCGCCATTCTGGCTGGGCTTCTCGAACCGGCGGAGATCCGCGCTTCGCTCGCCCGGATGCGCCAAAACGTGCGCGACGCCGGCGCCGGCACCCTCGGACTGACCGTCTACCCGCCTTACCCCGCCGGGACCTTCAAGAACCCGAGCATGGTCCCGTGGTCGTACCAGAACGGCGGTGACTGGGATTGGTTCGGCGGCCGGATGATCCAGGCGCTCGTCCAGCACGGGTTCGTCGAGGACGCCTGCCTCGAACTCGTTCCCATGGTGCGGCGCGTCCAGCGCAGCGACGGCTTTTTCGAGTGGTTCGACCGCGACAACCGCCCCCGCGGCTCGGGCACGTTCCGCGGCGCCGCCGGTGTGCTGGGCAAAGCCATCCTCATGCTCCAAGGGTGGGCAGCCACCCCGCCTTGATCCACGGAACCGAAGGTCACCGTCTGGAACGTCTCTGACGTTGACCGCGGGGCGTCCAGCCAGAGAGTCCCGACAAGGCCCACGGCGTCGGATCCATTCATCTGACATTGCAGACGCTCAGGGCGTCCGGGACCGGTCCAAGGGACGGCCCGGAGGCGGCGAGCCTAGAGGGCAGATCGAGGGGCCGTAGAGCGCACCCTCCCGACTCCTCCCCTCTGTGTCTCTCGCGTCTCTGCGGTGAAAACAGCGTCCTGGCGAACCACAAAGGCGCGAAGGGCACAGAGGGGCGGGATCGTGGGAAGCGTCCTGTTCCTTGCGGACCTCCCCAGGGGCCATGAACCGCGGAGGGTGCAGGCGGGACGCCCGCACCCCAGGTTCATTGAGAGCCAGGAGACAGGGGGCTCCGGAGGATGGGTGTTACCAACAGGAAAGATAGCAGGGGCCACACTGCCATCACGTGGCGGCACAGTGACAGGCAGTGAAGCTCGAGATCTTCGCGTGCATAGTATCTTGTCAGGGAGGCGGCAAGCCCAGCCAGCGGGCACTCCGGCGTCGCGTGGGGCATTGGGAAACCGGTCGCGGGAGAGAGTCAGACAGCCAGGAAAGTTGGGTCGAACCGCCCACCTACCAGAAGCCCTTTTCCCGCGCCGCCAAGGGGGCGCCACGGCGTCGTAAGGGGGTGGGGAGTGGACGGAGGGCCCAACCAGACAGCGACCGTTTATAGGGTCATTGGGCGCTGGGACCAAGGAGGCAGAGTTGAGAGAGTTTTCTGCAGGTTGTTCGTGCCTTTGGCGCCCGCAGGGCGTAGACTCTCTGCCCTCATGAGTCTTCTCATTCACGATGCCTTCCTCTCCCCGGCGCTGGAGCTCTTGCCCACGCTCGAACACTACCGTCAGGACCTGGACTACAGCGATGCCGAGTTCCTCACGCTGGGCGTGCGACGCATCAACACCTACCATCCTTCGGGGCGCTCGTTTCTCCAGTCGGTGCGTCAGTGCGAGGTGAGTGACGTCTCGCTCAAGGCCTACTTCGGAGCCTGTCGCAGCCGGCGGCGGCTGAAGCTGGCGCATGAACTCAACACGGCGGTCTCCTGGCAACTGCGGGTGCCGAGTGATCGCTTCGCGGCCTTCCCCGAACTCCACGGCCGGGACCTTCTGGCCTTGGACGGACACGACATCCGCCATGGCAGCCATGAGCCGGCGGCGCTCACCCGGCGTGGTGAGAGTAAGGTTCCCGATACGCTGACCGGGGTGTTCCTGCGGGATCTGCGGACGGGCGGTGCGCGGGTGCTGACCCAGACCCACGGGCACCAACATGAGTGGGCGGCGGTCAAGGCCTGTCCCTGGAGGGACTTCCTTTGGCGACCGGAGGCCCGGGGCACGATCCTGGTGATCGATCCGGTGGCGGTGGACTTCGGCTTCCTGCGGGCGCCAAGTTCAAGGGGGCTTCACGGTGATCACGCGAACCAAGGAGAACCTCGTGGTTCGGGAATCCCGCCCGCTGAGCTGGGACCGGAAGTATCCCCCAACCAGGGCGTGCTGAGCGATGAGCGGGTGTGGTTCAGCGAGGCGGGGGAGTTTCGGCGCATCCGCTACCGGGATCCGGAGAGTGGGACGGTCTATGAGTTGCTGACCACCGAGTTTCACCTGCCCCCGGGGATCATCGCCCAGATCTACCGACTGCGCTGGGACATCGAGAAGTTCTTTGACGTCTGTGAGAACCTCCTGGCCGAGGCGCGGGCCTGGGGGGCGGGGCCGGTGCCGGCGCAGGTGCAAAACGAGTTTCTGGTCCTGGTGCACAATCTGCTGATTCTCCTCAGTACCAGGCTGGAAGCGGAGGAAGGCCTGCGGGACGAGAAGGTCGAGGTCAAGTACGAGGCGGCGCTTCAAGCCCGGGAACGCGTGGCCAAGTCGCGGGGCCGGTCGGTGTCGCCCTGGGTGCGGGTGTTGCGACGGATCACTCGCTGGAGCAGTCAGTTTACCCGATGGCTGCAGGATGCCTTGCTGCATCGTTGGGAGTGGACCGAAGGCCTGGCCAAGCTGCGGCCACTCATGCACGCCTATCTCCGCTAGCGCCCCTGGCAGCCCCCGCCAACCCCCTCACGGATCCCCCTACGTCAATGTTGTCACACCCCCTGCCCGCCAGCCGTGCCTTTCAGCATGCAGCATGCCCTCGCACTTTCTCTGTTTGTCGAGGTAACACCGATCCTCCGGAGGCACCGCCGGCAGACGACCGCACCCGACCGAGGTCAGTGGCTGGGGAGAGGATCCACGGCGTCGTCCGCCGGCTCGAGCCGTCCACCGCGGCGGACACGATACCGTTCCCCGCGCCATTCGATGGTTTGCCCCAGGAACGACCACGCCCACAGCGCCGCCGCGAGCAGGTCTTTCACGGGAGCGAGCCATACCCAGCGCAGGTGGGCCCAGGATCGCGTGAGCCGGGCCTGACAATGGGCGGCCATGCCCAGCCGCATCCCGAGACAAACCGCGAGGCCGATCCAGGCCAGGACACTCGCCGGTGCGGCAAGCACCCCAAGCACCGGCCAGAGGGTGGGATTGCCCAGGACGCTCAGCGCATACGGTCCCGGCTGGCAATGCCGGATCGTGCGCGTCCACCGTACCTGGTGCCGCCAGATGGCGCCCCAACCGCGGGATGATTCGCGGCAAGCGACCACCACCGGACACAGCGCGATACGATACCCATCCCCTGCCGCGGCTCCCGGCCCGGCGGGCGAGTCGCTTGTCCGTCGCCCGGTCACCCGCTGGCCGAGCTCGAAATCGTCGGCGAGATGATGCACCAGCGAGGCGAATCCTCCGATGGCCCGCAGCGCCTCGCGTCGCACGGCAATGACCGCGCCCAGGGCAAACCGCATGGGCCCGAGCCGCACCGCCTGAAGCACGCTGGTCCAGAAGTCCGCGTTCACGGCCAGCGCTTCCCAGTGCATGGCGGCCGTCGCCGGCGTGGCCAGTTGGTAGAACGGTGTCACGAGACCCACGCCGGCCTCGCGAAAGGGCTGCACCAGTTGGGCCAGGAAATCCGGCGGAACGGCGACGTCGGCGTCACTCACCACCACCAACGGGTGCCGCGCCCGGGGTTCGAGCTGCGCGAGTTTCGACACCTTCGAGTTGGGGCCGAGCCGCCCGCTGCACACCACCAACTCGACGTCGGCCTCCGGAAACGCCGTCTGCAACCGGCGCACAATCGTGGCGGCAGGATCTTCCGCATCGGCGATCCCGAACAAGACCTGGACGGGCCCGGCGTAATCCTGGGTTAACCAGCTCCGCAGGCAACCCTCCGTCTCGCCATCCGCGCCCTTCAGCGGCTTGAGCAGGGTGAGCCCGGGCGCGAAGCCAGCGGCAGCCCTGCGCCGGTGCAGCGGGAAACGGATCGCCTCGAACCATTGCCAGAGCAACAAGCCGAGGGCGAGCCCCGTGAGAACCGCCAGAATCCAACTCACCCTTCCTCCTTCACCCTTCGCCCTTCGCCCTTCGCTCTTCGCCCTTCGCGCTTCGCCCTTCACCCTTCACAAATCCGCCGCCAGCACCCGCAGGATTTCGTCCATCGTGGTCTCGCCCTTGAGCACGCGGCGGACACCATTCTGCCAGAGCGTGTGCATGCCTTGCTGGATGGCGACCTGCTGGAGCGCGCGCGTGGGCATCTTCTGCAGGATCGCGTCCCGGAGCACCTCATCGACGACGAGGAGTTCGGTCAGAGCACTGCGGCCGACGTAGCCGGTATCGAGGCACTGCGGGCAACCGGTGCCGCGCTTGAGCGTGGCCTGGGTGAGGGCCTCGGGCGGCACCAGTCTCTCGAGGGTGTGATCGGGGGGACAAGGCTGGGCGCAATGCGGGCAGTTGATGCGGATCAGCCGCAGGCCCAGCACCCCGCTCAACGCGGAGGCGAGCAGGAACGGCTCGATGTCCATGTTGATCAGCCGGGCGAACACGCCGGCCGTGCTGCCCGCGTGCGTCGTGCTGATGACCAGGTGACCGGTCAAGCCGGCCTGAACCGCAATCGCGGCCGTCTCGGCGTCGCGGATCTCGCCGATCATGATCACCTGCGGGTCCTGGCGCATGAGCGAACGCAGCGCCCGCGGATAGGTGAACTCCTTGGCGGGATGGATCTGGGCCTGACTGACCATGGGGAGGTGAAACTCGACGGGATCCTCGACCGTGCTGATCGAGATGGTGGGCCCGTGGAGATTCACCAGATGCGTGAGAGCCGCGTAGATCGCGGTGGTCTTGCCGGAACCGGTCGGGCCGGTCAGCAGCAGCAGGCCGTTGGGACGGGCCAGAAGCTTCATCAGGTTCTGCAGGGTGTCCTCCTCGAAGCCGAGCTGGCCCAGATCGAAGCTCCGGTTCCGCGGGTCAAAGATGCGGATCACGATCTTCTCACCACGGACGGTCGGGAACATCGAGACGCGGAGCTCGACGTTGCCGAACTCGGGGCTGGCCGGCACGTGGCCCTCCTGGGGCAGGTCGGTGAGGTACGAGATGAGGTTCGCCATGACCTTGATGCGCCCGGCGAGTTTCTCCATCAGTTCATGCGGTAGATGGACGAGCTCCTGGAGGACGCCGGCCAGGCGCACCCGCACGACGATGGTGCTCTCCCACGGTTCGATATGGATGTCGCTGGCGTTGGCCCGCACCGCGTCGATGAGCAGGCAGTTCACCAGCGTGGCGACCTCAATGCCGCGCTCCTCCGAGACGGACTGCAAGTAACGGGTGGTCTCGTTCATCGGGCGTGATGCGTGTTGATGTGGGCCGCAGTAAACCGGGCGCGACCGCAGCAGGCGAGCAAGAAAGGAGGCGCGAGACGAAGGGCGAAGGGCGAAGGGCGAAGGGCGTCAGCCGGCCAAGGTCCGCCGCTCCGGGATGGACAACTCACGCCAACGCCCGGGAGCCAGACTGCCCAACTCGACCCGGCCGATCGCGACCCGGATCAGCCGCAGCGTAGGATGCCCCACGGCCGCGGTCATGCGTCGCACCTGGCGATTCCGGCCTTCGGCCAGCTCGAGCTGGACCCAGCAATCGGGGACCGTCCGCCGCACACGAATGGGTGGCTCGCGGGGAGGAACCGAGGGCGGTGGTTCGAGGCGGAGCGCCCGGGCAGGACGCGTGCGGCGCCCTTCAATCACCACGCCGCGTTCGAGCTGACGCAAGGCGTCGATCCCAGGGATCCCTTCCACCTGCACCCAGTAGGTCCGCGGATGGGCCTGACGCGGATGGAGCAGCCGCTGGTTCCAGGACGGCTCGTCGCTGAGCAGCAACAACCCTTCGCTGTCGGCGTCCAACCGGCCGATCGGGTACACCCCCCGCCGGAAAGCCAAACTCGGCGAGCGTGCGGTGCGGGGAACCATCGGGCGTGAACCGCGAAAGCACGCCGTAAGGCTTGTGGAACGCGATCAACATGGCGCTTCCGGCCCGGCCACCGGGTCCGTATCGTGCGGGCGCAACGGTCTTCGTGCCGGACCCGAGATGCCCGAACCGCTCACCATCGCCTGCCTGTGCGCGTTTGCGCTGCTGGCGGGCTTTGTGGATGCGGTGGTGGGCGGAGGTGGCCTCATCCAGATCCCGGCCCTGTTCCTGTTCCTGCCACCGGCCGAGGCCGCCCGGACCGCGGCGGTGCTCGGCACCAACAAACTCTCGTCCATCTGCGGTACCGGCATGGCCGTGGTGCAATACGCGCGGCGGGTTCCCCTGCCCTGGCGCTCCCTCCTGCCGGCCGCCCTGGTGGCCCTCGTCTGCTCCTTCCTCGGCGCCCGGGTCGTCACCCTCCTGAACCCGGCACTGGTCCGTCCGCTCATCCTCGGACTGCTGGTGGCGGTGGCGGTGTACACGTACGTCCGGAAAGACTTCGGGCACCGGCACGCCCCGCGGTTTCCGGCCGGGCGGGAGCGCCTGTTCGGGATGTTGACCGGCGCGGGCATCGGCTTCTACGACGGTTTCTTCGGCCCGGGCACCGGGAGCTTTCTGATCTTCGCTTTCATCGGTGGATTCGGATTTGATTTTCTCAGCGCCTCGGCGAGCGCCAAGGTGATCAACTTCGCCACGAACCTGTCGGCGGTAGCGTACTTTGCCGCGACCGATCATCTGCTGTACCGCTACGGTCTGCCCATGGCGGCGTGCAATATGCTGGGATCAATGCTCGGGGCACGGCTCGCTTTGGGGAAAGGCAACCGTTTTGTGCGGGGCTTCTTCCTCGTGGTAGTGGCGGCGATGATCGTGCGCTTCGGCTGGGAAGTGCTGGGGCGGTAAGCAAACAGGGACGGTGCGGAGGCACCGTCCCTGGGTCGGTCTGGGTTGCAGGAGGTTCGGGTTGTAAAGCGGGGCTCAGATCTTGGCCGGCATGGCGGTCCAGGCACCTTTCTTGTTGCTGGACTCGATGCAGGTCTTGAGAAAGGCCATGCCCATCCAACCGTCCTCGACGTTGGCGTACTTCGAGCCGTCACAGACAAACGCCTGGCC
Organism: Verrucomicrobiota bacterium; assembly: GCA_027493615.1. Taxonomy (GTDB): domain Bacteria; phylum Verrucomicrobiota; class Verrucomicrobiia; order Limisphaerales; family J093; genus DSVZ01. Next base: position 105,385 of record JAOSKK010000002.1, on the reverse strand, counting down.
GGCGTGGTACTTGCGCACGTCCGCCTCAAAGCAGCGGTGGAGCCGCGCGAAGGCATCGTGGAACGCCTCGGGGTGTCCGGGCGGAATCGTCGGCTCGCCCATGAGGTCGGCCGGCGCATCGGCCGGCACGAACCCGTCGCCCGGCGAGACCGCGCCGCGGTAGTACACACGGTCGGGTTGGCCCATGAGCTTGATGGTGATGGCCTCAGGATCCTCCTGCCGCCACTGGAGCGTGCCCTTGGTGCCGCACACCTCGATGCCCAGGTCGTTCAGATGGCCCACCGAGATCTGCGAGGCCCGCACCAACGCCCGCCCGCCGTTGCTCAGATGGCAATAGGCTGTGAAGTGGTCGTCGATCGGGCGGCCCTTCACGAAGATCTCCAGGTTCGCCGACACCTCGGTGACTTCCAGCCCGGTGACATAGCGGAGTTGCATGAGGGCGTGAGTCCCGATGTCACCGCCGCAGCCGGAGCCGCCGGCCTTCTTGGGATCGACGCGCCACGAGGCCTGTTGCTGGCCGGTGTCCTCGAGCTTCGTCGCCAGCCAGCCCTGCAGATAGTAGCTGTCCACCCAGCGGATCTCGCCCAGCAATCCGGCCCGGACGAGATAACGGCTGAACCGGCTGGTCCAGTGGCCGAGGTACGTGTGCGCCACGCCGAAGGGGATCTTCTTCTCGCGCACGGTCTGCACAATCTGCGCGGCTTCCTCCAGGGTCACCGTGAGCGGCTTTTCGCAGAAGACCGGGATGCCGGCCTTCAAGGCCTTCATGGCCGGGTCGAAATGGACGAAGTTCGGCGTGACGATGAGGATGTAATCGAGCTTCTCGGCCGCCGGCAGGCTGGCGTTGGCCTCGATCATCTCGGTGTAGGAGCCGTAGCCCTTGATCGGATAAGGCCAGTTCGCCGCCTCTTCCAACGCAATCTTCGGGTCGGGGAACAACGCGCCGGCCACCACGCGGCGGGTGCCGTCGAAGTGAATCGCTTTCTGGTGCGGGTGGACGATGAAGGCGCCCTTGCCGCCGCCCACCAAACCGACATTCAGAGGTCTCGGGGACATACGTGTTGTGACTCAGGATTTCAACTGGTGCACCCCGAGGCATGGCCCGGCCGGGCCCTCCACGCTCAAGGTGCGATTCTGTGACCGCCGAGAGTAAGGCGCGACCCTCGGGCGGCAAGGCTTTTGTCACCCCTGATCCCCTATACCCGTAATCGGCGCAGGAACCCGCCGTCCTGACAGGTTTGCCAATCTGCGGTCGGCAGACTAGAACACGCCCATGCCGTCGACTCCGTCTCAGGCTCCGCACAGCGTCCTGCTGCTCGTCCCGGCGTACAACGAGGAAGAGCGGATCGGGCCGATGCTGCGCGAGTACACCACGCACTTCCGCGCCCACTATGCGGGGCCGTTCCGGTTGGTGGTGGTCCTCAACGGCTGCCGCGACGGCACGCTGGGCGTCGTCCAGCAGGCCGCCCGCGAATTCCCGGAAATCTCCTGGCTCGACTTCCCCGGCCGGATCGGTAAAGGCGGCGCCCTGATCGAAGGCCTCAAACTCGCGCCTGAGGCCGACCTGATCGGTTATGTGGATGCCGACGGCGCCACGGGACCGGCGGCTTTCCTGTCGCTGGTAAGCCGCGCAGACGAGGCGGATTGTGTGATTGGTTCGCGTTGGTTGCCGGGGTCAGTGCTGCATATGAGCCAGACCTGGGTCCGCCGGCGGTTCAGCCGGGTGTTTCACGCCCTGGTCGAGGCGCTGTTCTGGATGAACCTCGCCGACACCCAATGCCCGGCCAAGGTGATCCACCGGACGGCCGTCATGGCCGTCCACGACGCGCTTCAGATCGCCGACCTGGCCTTCGACGTGAACCTGCTCTACGCCCTGAAACACCGCGGATTCCAGGTGCTCGAGGTGCCCATCGAGTGGACCGACAAGATGGGGTCGACAGTGACCCGCAACCTGCTGCGCTCCTCCCTGGTCATGTTCCTGTCGGTCGTACGGCTGCGCCTGGTGTACTCGCCCTTCCGGTGGCTTCTCCAACCGCTGCGCCCTCTCGAAACCTGGTTGTACGCCCGGCTCAAGGCCCCACCGCCGCTGTCGACCGACCGTCAAACAACGCGTTGACAGGCCCGCCCCGTTGGCTACGGTTTGCGGCTCTTAAAACGAGACGATATGCCGAACACCGCATCCGCCGAGCGGCGTGCCCGCAGCAGCGCGCGCCGCGCCCAGCGCAATCACAGCGTCATTTCCCGGATCAAGACCCTCGAAAAGGGTTACCTGAAGGCCCTGGCCGACAAGCACCGGGAAGCGGCGGGACAGGCGCTGCGCGCCGTGTCTTCGGCACTGGACAAGGCCGCCAAAACGGGCGTGCTGCACTCGGCCACCGCCAGCCGCAAGAAATCCCGCCTCGCCACCAAGCTCGCCGCCCTGGCCTGATCCAGCGCCGTCGTTGGGGACGCGCAGGGGCGTGCGCGGCCCCTCTCACGGGGCTCCTTCTGCAACCGGCTCCCGGGCCCGGACGAGGATCCGGCCATCGTCCACTTCGATCCGTTCGAGCCGCTTTAGCAGCTCCATGCTGCGGGCGTCCTTGTACACGTCCCGGGCCAGATTCTGACCACGAATCCCCATCATCATCTGCTCGGGGACCGGCTTTCCATTCACCTCGAGCGCGTCCAGCGTGACGAGCAACACCCCGTTCTCGAGGGAGGCCTTGAGCTCGGCGATGCCATTGAAATAGCGCCCCTTGAGCCGTGACCAGCCCAAGTGTTCAAGCGGGAGACTCACCGTGCCCCGCAGCCGGCGCCCCTCGATCGCCACGTGAAGATGGTCCTTGTGCTGTTCCAGCTCGCGCGTGTTCTGGATCAGCAGATTGAGGTCCTTCTCCGAGAGCACCAGCGGGTCGACGGGTTGGCCCGCCCGGATGGCATCGCTGAAGCGCTGAAAGCGTGCGACCACGGCCTGCACCTCCTCAGGTGTGCCCTCAACCTGGGGCACCGGTACGGGTGCCGCCGCCGTGTACTGGGCGATCATCCGGGTGACGGCGTAACGGAGCCCGAAGTACAGCCCCACCGCGCACACCAGGAACAGGACCAGGAGCGTCAGGCAGCCGTAGAAGAAACAGCCGCGACCTTTGCCAGCGGAAGCATCAGGCATAAATCTGAAGGCCTGGCGGCGCCGGGCGCCGCGGGGTTCGGCCTTAGTACGGCAACGGAAACCGCGCCGTCAACTCCAGCACACGCCGGCGGACCGCCTGGGCCGCCCCCGTGTCCTTCACGTCCAGCAGGACCTCACTGATCATGTCCGCGATCGCGGCCATCTCGGTCTCCTTCATCCCCCGCGTCGTCACGGCCGGCGAGCCGAGCCGAAGCCCGCTGGCCAGGAAGGGGGAGCGGGTCTCGAACGGGATGGTGTTCTTGTTGGCCGTGATGCCCGCGGCGTCGAGGGCGATCTGGGCGTCCTTGCCGGTCAACCCGCGCGCCCCCACGTCCACAAGCATGAGGTGGTTGTCCGTGCCGCCGCTGACCAGCCGGAAGCCGTTGCGTTGAAGCCCCTCGGCCAGGGCGCGCGCGTTCCGCAGCACCTGCTCCTGGTACTTCTTGAAGCCCGGTTGCAGCGCCTCGCGGAAACACACCGCCTTCGCCGCAATCACGTGCTCGAGCGGACCGCCCTGGATGCCCGGAAAGGTCTGCGAATCGATCTCCTTCGCGTAAGTCTCGCGACACAGGATCAGTCCGCCGCGCGGCCCGCGGAGGGTCTTGTGCGTGGTGGTGGTCACGAAGTCCGCACACGGGACCGGGCTCGGATGCAGACCCGTGGCAACCAACCCCGCGATATGGGCGATGTCGGCCAGCAGCAGGGCGCCCACTTCTTTGGCGATGCCGCCCAGGCGTTCGAAGTCGATGATCCGCGGATAAGCGCTGGCGCCCACGGTGATCATCCGGGGCCGGTGTTCCCGGGCGAGCACCGCGAGTTGGTCGTAATCGATGCGCTCGTCGTCCCGCCGCACGCCGTAGTGCACGATGGAGAAGAAGCGGCCCGAAAAATTGGCCCGATTGCCATGGGTTAGATGCCCGCCGTGGCTGAGGTCCATGGTCAACAGCGTGTCCCCCGGCTTGAGGAAGGCGAAGTAGACCGCCATGTTCGCGGCGGAGCCCGAATGCGGTTGCACGTTGGCGTGCTCGGCCCCGAACAACTGCTTGGCCCGGTCGATGGCGATCTGCTCGCTCACATCGACGTTCTCGCACCCACCGTACCAGCGCTTGCGCGGGTAACCTTCAGCGTACTTGTTGGTGAGCACCGATCCCTGCGCCTGCATGACCGCCGGGCTGGTGAAGTTCTCGCTGGCGATCAGCTCGATGTTCTGCTGCTGGCGCTGCCGTTCGTGCTCGATGACTTTGGCGATCTCCGGGTCCACCACTGCCAGCGCCAGCGAGGCCGGGTTGCGCGGCTCAAGCTTGAGCACCCGTCGCGCATGGCGCCCCCCTTCGAAACGGCTGTCCAGGAACAGGTCCACCAGGCGCCGGGCCTGGTCCGGCGGGGTGAACTGCGCGCCCAGACAGAGCACGTTGGCGTCGTTGTGACTGCGGCTGAGTTCGGCCCCGCTCTCGTTCACCACCAACGCCGCCCGAATGCCCGGGACCTTGTTCGCCGCCACGCTCATGCCGATGCCCGTCGAGCACATCAACACCCCGAAATGCGCCTTCCCCGCGGCCACTTCCGACGCCACCGCCTGGGCGTAGTCCGGGTAGTCGGTGGATTCCGCCGAGGCGGTCCCCAGGTCGTGCACGACCACCCCGCTGTCCGTCAGGTGCCGCCGCACCGCTTCCTTCAGCTCGAAGCCGGCATGGTCGGCCCCCACCGCCACCGTCAGCGGCCGTTCCGGCGCGGGCCCGGTCCGCTCGAGATAGCGCAACATCGAGTAGATGCCCTGTTCGATCTTGTCACGACACTCCCGATACACGTCGAGGCCTTCCCCGATCGGGTCGGGAATGTCCTTCTCGTAGCCTTCCAGCGTGTCGTCGAATTCCCGGAGCAGGAAGGTCTTCTCGGCTGCGCCGGGGTGCAGCAGGGTGACGGTGTCAACGTGGCCCTGGGTCATGCCGAACACGTAGTCGGCCCGCTCGACGAGGTCGGCAGTCAACGCGCGGCTGCGTTGGTTCGAGATGTCCACGCCCAACTCCTGGAGCGCGAGGATCGCTTCGGGGCTCGGGCGTTGGCCGTTCACAGCGCCCACCCCGGCCGACCACACCTGGTAGCCGCCGCGCTCCCGCGTGAGGTGGCGAAACAGCCCTTCGGCCATCGGACTCCGGCAGATGTTGCCGGTGCAAACGAACAAAATGGTCTTCATTCCTGCGCCGGCATGGTGGGCCCTCGGGCCGGACCCGGCAAGCCCTCAACCACGAATTGCGCGGTTTGCCCCCGGGGAGACCTGAGCCCGCCGTCTGTGGCTTCAATCTCTCAGCGACCTGCACCCTCCGAACCGCTCCGATAACGCGTGTGATGGACGCGTCCCGCCGGCGCCTGAGGGGTTCATGGTCCCTGGGCATCGTCATGGGGCCGAGGGAACTCTGCCCCGGCTGCCCCGAGCCCGCCAACCCTCGCAGGGTTCCCGGCCGTTGCCGCCCCCCTTTCTCCCACAGGAACCCGCAACGCGAAACCCCGCCAGTGCACCACACGCGAGGTCTCACGGATTTCCTGGTGGCGCCAATGGGGTCAGATCCATACTGTTTACAGACTCTTGCCCCCGGCCGCCCTGCGCTCACACGATCCTGTCCCCGTCCGTTCCCCGAGCCTCTGCTTCATCTCAGTCACAAACCGAACCTTCGCCGGGTCCTGCGGGAGCGCGGCCGCAAAACGGCGAACGGCCTGCGCCGCCGCCCCATACTTCAACTCCCCCACCGCCCGCACCACGTCCGCCAACCGTTGCCGCCCGTGCCGCACCGCCACGTAGATCGTCCCGTCGCGGCCCCAATCACCCCAGGCCTGCGCCATCTCCGTCCAGCGCATCCCACGCACCGCCTCGGCCGTCGCCACGATCTCCGGCCAACTGATCCGACCCGTTCTCGCGATCTGGCGCACGGCCGTCTGCGTCGTCGGATCGGCGGTCCCGGACTTCAGTCCCCGAAGCAGCGCCTGCGCGAACTCCTTGCTCCCCAGAATGACACCGCCGAACAGCCCGCCCCACGGGCTCTCGATCCGGCCCTGGCGGACCGGCGCCTCGGTGTACTCCCGCAGCGCCTCCCGCCGCTCTGCCCGGGTCCGGCCCCCGCAACCCGCCGCGATCACCTCGGTCTCCAACCACCCGGGCGCCGGTTCCGCTCCCCGTACACCCGCCACGAACTCCACGGGTACGCACCAAGCTCCTGCAACCGCTGCCCGACCAACTCGGCTCCAGGGTCATCCCGCCCCACTGCCCGCGACTGCTGCCGCTGCGCCTGGCCCAAGCCCAACCGCCCCACCCGGACGGGATTCAGATGGACGTAGCGCGCCACCTCCACCACCCCCCGGTGATCTTCAACCACCACCGCCTTGAAACGGCCTTGAAACACATGCCCACACTGCCGATGCGCCCAGTTGAAACGACTGCTGTAACTGACGTGCAGCCAGCGCATCGCCTCGCTCAGGTTGGGCTCCGGCGTCCGCACCAAGAGGTGGTAATGGTTGTCCATCAGCACAAACGCATGGATCTCCACCCCGAAACGCTCCGGCAACTCGGCCACCAACCCGAGAAAGCGCCGCCGATCCGTGTCGGTCCGGTAGATCGCTTCGCGTCGGTTCCCGCGGCTGGTCACGTGATACCACCCCCCGGGCACCAGGATTCTCAACGGCCTCGCCATGGCCGGAGCTTCCGGGGAGAAGCTTCATTTGTCAACAGTATGGATCTGACCCCATTGCCAGCTTCGACCGACGGAAGGATTCCGGTGAAGTTCCCGGGCCAGTTGGCGCCGCCGTCGGGTGAGAACGCCTGCCAGAGGCGTGGTTGGGCCGGGTCGGGAATGGTCCCTTCGGCAACCTGGGACGGCCAACCGCGCCCAAAAAGGCGGATCCGCTGACCGTCTGCCTCGAGGGTCGCCGCCGGTCCGGAGCTGAAGATCGCGCCGGGAACCACGGCCGTCCAAGGGCTCCAGGTGACGCTGTCGTCGGTCGAGACCGCCTGGTGGAATCCGTAATCCAGGCCGCGACCAAAGACCCGGAGGATGCCGCCGTCCGCGGACATCACCGCCGCCGGCGCGGCGTTGAAGGCGCCACCACCCACCGGCCACCACCCGGCCCAGTTCGTCCCCGAGTTGAACGAGTAGGCGTGCCAGAAGCGCTGGTCAGTCCCCAAACCGACGACGTGAACCGCATCGCCGAAGAACGAGGTCGTCACGGCCGGCGCGGATTTGAAGGCGCCGCCAAGCGGTGTGCTCAGCACCGGCCAGGTCTGCCCGCCATCGCGGGAGGCGAAGGTGTGATACGCGTCGTCGGCACCCATCGCCACGATGTAGATGTGGGTGCCGTCCGCGGAGGCGGCCGCGGCCGGCGCCGAGCTGTACACCCGCACCGGTCCGAATGGCCCCCAAGCGTTGGGCCAGGTCTTGCCACCGTCGGTCGAGGAGGCGCGCCAGAGTCGTTGATCCGTGCCCAGCCCAAACGCGTGCAAACGCTGGCCGTCCGCCGACATGACCACGGCGGGTCCGGATCGGAACAGGCCCTGGCCGATGCCGGCGATGAGCGGCGTGGTGTAGCTCGCGCCGCCGTTGACGGAGGTCATCCGCATGAAGGGCGTGGGCACGTTGCCGTGGTTGTCGCCTTCGAGGAGAACCAGTCGTTGAGCCAGGGGAGTCATGGCGGCGGCGGGTCGAGTGACCTCGTACTTGGCACCCAGTCCGAAGGCGTTGCCCAGGAAGTCACCGGGGTTCCCCGGCAGCGCGAACTTCGGCAGCTTCTTCTGCCAGAGGTTCGCGGTGAGCCCGAACCAGACGTTCTCGGCGACATGCCATTCGGGCGGGTTGGTGGGGCCATGCCCCATGTTCAGCTTGAAGAAGCGGCGCGTCTCGACCACCTCGGGGTCGTCGCAACCCACGATAACGTCAATGCGCTTGTAGCCGTAGGCGAGGCCATAGTGCGGCGGATCGCACAGACAAAGCCCGATGCCGACGATGCCGGGTCGCCCCTTCTTGATGCCGTTGGCGACAAACTTGCCGCCACCCTCCCAGTCGGTCAGGCCGCCCGGGGGCACCCACGAGGCGTCCGCCGTCACACCCACGAAGCCGTCCCCGTACTCGTTCATTGGCGGAGGCAGCAGGTACGCGACGCGCGCCATGTACTCCCAGAATGCGCTCTCCATCTGGTCCGGATACGTGGCACCGCCGTCGCCGAAGGGGTTGCACATCACGTTGCACAGCCCGTGGAGGTCCCGGTACACATCGGCCAGTAGTGCCTCCTTCGTATCGTCGTCGGCGTTCAGGGGGCGTCCGGTCCGTACACGCTGGGGAACTCGAACCGGAAAGCGCCCGTCGAACCCGCGCCGCTGCGGAGCCGGTAGAACGCACTGGGGACGCCGTGCACATCCCACCAGCCGAGGAGCATCGCCAGCGCGGTGGGACCGCACCCCACCGCCGGGCACCACTCGTCGCGGTGCAACTGGTCGTACTGGCATTGGTCGACGTGCCAGCCCTGCCCGGCGTACCAGTTCCGCTCCCGGATGTGCGCGCACTCGCCGCCGTGCAGCGTGGGTGAGAGGCGGGCGCTTGTGGTCACCACCACGGTGTGGTGCGCGACGCGACCGTCCTCGAGGCGCACGCGCAAGAGTTGGCTGCCCTCGCGCAAGGCGGTCAGCCGAATCCCGCCATTCCGCAAGACCGATACGGTGACGACCGGTTCCTCGTCTTCGTCGCCGTCCGCGCGCGCCTGGGTTACCGGTTCGCCCGCGAGCGCGTCGGTTATCTCGCCCGGAGTCAACCGCAACACCGGTTGGCGCTGGTTCCGCGCCAGGTTCCAGCGGGCGGTCGTTTCCTGCCGGCGTTGGGCGCGCAGGGCCTGCCGCATGGGGTTGGCGATGAAGTCCTGGCGGAGTTCCTCGTAGCTCGCAAAGGGCACCAGATTCATCTGACTGCGCGGCGGGACGGTGCGCACGCCCGTCTCGCTGTTGAAGTGGGCGGTGCGCAGGTTCCCCCTTCCGGCAGGTCACCCACGACGCGCTGCGGCATGGTGCCCAACGACACGAGTCGTTGCCCACCCGGGTCCTCGCCGACGAGGTAGCCCGGGGTGAAGCGCAGGAACCGTTTCACAACGCCCTGCCCGGCCCGTTGCAGCAAACGGTCGGTCTTGGTCGGGCCGAGGGTGGCGAACTCGACGATGGGGAAATCGTCGTCGGTGAGCGCCAGCACGACGTAGCCGCGGGCGTCGGCGGGGGTTGAGCGCACTGACCACCCTGAGTTCGACGTAGGTGGGTTCTCCACCCTGCGCGTGCCCGGGATCGAACAGCAGGCGGGCTTCGTCAGCGAAGGTGACGTTCTCCCAGTTGCGTTCCTCGGCGGTGCGGGAGCGGGCGTCGCCGATGAAAGCCTGGATGTGCTCCTGAGCCAGGGCGCGCACGGCTTGCGGCACGTCGGCCAGGCTGATCTGTGCCGCGGGATCGGTTTGGGCGGCGGGTGGCGGCAAGGACGCGATGGCCGCGAGCCGATAGAACCGCCTGGCCTTGAATTCGCTCTGGTCCTCGCGGAAGACCAACACGCCGTTCTCGATCAGCACACCGCCGGGCACACGTGTCCAGGCCTTCAGATCGTCCGAAACCTCGAGCTGCAAGCCGGCCGCGTCTTCCGGGGTGAACTGACGACCCGGCGCGGGGTTGAACCGCCACTCGAACCGCTTCAACTCCGGCCGCAGGGCGAGCTCGCCGCGGGGACCGGTGCCGGGCGCCACCTGCACCACCGCCGGTTCGCTGACCAAGGTACCCCAGTCGCTGGACACCCGAACCGCGTACTTCCCGGCCCGGGCGCGCGTGACCGGGTCGAGCCAGAGGAGGGGCTTGGTCGCGCCGGGGATGTCCACGCCGTCCTTGCTCCACTGGTAGGCCAGGGCGACGCCTTCGGGCAAATCGGACTGCACCCCCACAAACAAGGTATGCACGGAGTCCTCGGTGAGTGTGACCGTGCCTCGGGGTTGCACCACGATGCGGGCGCCTCGAGTGCGAAATCCGCGCCGCGCAACCGCATGACGCCATTCAGCGCCGTGAACGACATGCCGCAGAAGTTATCGAGCCACGGCACCTGCCCGTGTTCCGGACCGTGCTCCGGGCACTGGGACTCCCAGGTGATGCTTTCCAGGTTGTGAATCGAGCCCGTGCCCGGGTGCCGCCATTCCCGCGTTGTCACCGTCGGATCCCCGAGGGGCGGCTGGATCGGACCGGACCTGAAGCTGCCGCCCACGATGGCGCTGCCGTCCGGCAAGATGGCCAGCGCCCGCACCCCGTTCATACGCGGCGCCCGATAACCCTCGTCCATCGAACCGTCCGGCTTCAGCCGCACGAGGGCGGCCGCGGTGAGGCCGTTGAATTTCTGGAAGAACCCCCCTACGTACACCCGTCCGTCAGGCGACAGTCCCAAGGCATTTGCGTTGCCCTCCGGTCCGGTCCCCGCATCGAAGGACAGGTCCAGTTCCCCCATCCGGATGCAGTCGCGCGAGCTGACTGCGGGGCACGTTCCCCCAGCGGGCCAGGAGCCCGGCAATGAGGATGCGCTGGTCTGGTTGCACAACGATCGAGTGCACGTTCTCCGCATAACCCGCGTTCGCCGCCCCACCGGCGGTTTCGAAGGTCGGGTCCCACGAACCATCCGGGTTCAGGCGGCAAAGTTGGTTCCGGTACTCACCCCCGGCGGTGTACCCGCGCCGTAGTAGGCCCCCTGACCGCCGAGCAGGATGCTGCCGTCCGCCTGCAAGGCCAGCGCCAGCGGCTTGGCGTAGTTCATGAACACGATCCCGCTGCGGAACGCGGGATCGCTCTGACCGCTGGGCAGGAGACGCGCGATTCCCAGGCTCGCCCGGCCATTCACATTGGAGAATGTGCCGGCCATGAGCAGTTTGCCGTCCGGTTGCACAAGCAGAGCGGTCACCTGGGCGGTCTCGGGTAGCAGGGCGGGGGCGAAGCCGGGGACGAAACGCAGGTTGGCGTCGAACTTGGCGACCCAACGTTGCGCGTGCCGTGGCGCGCCCGCCTCGTCCACGATGTGCTTGAAGTCGCCCGCGAGGTACACCGCGCTGTCCGGGGCGGCGGCCACAACATGGACCGCAGCGTCAGGGCGTTCCTCTCCGGTGTAAGCACGGACCCCCCATTCGGTGAAGCGCATCAAGAACGGCCGCGTGCGCGGGCTCCATTGACTGCCGTGGGTAAAAGCGCCACCACCGATCACGACATGGCCGTTGGGTTGCCAGGCGATGGATTCCACGGCCTCGTAGCTGGGGAAATCGAACGTCGTGGGAGGCATGCACTCCTTGAACGCATCGTTGATCCCCGCCGGCAGTGTGTACTCGTAGAAGCACCTGTCGAGGGTGCCCTGCTGCGAAAGCACGATGCGCACGGGGGCGCTTTCCACCGCCGCCAACGGGTTGCTCACGGCGACGGTGTAGCTGTCCTTCCCGGGGTCCAGCGTGCCGACCAGCACGCGGAGGACCGCGCCGGTTTCGCCGGGCAGGTCTTCGCCGTTTCGTTTCCATTGGTAACTCAGAGGGACAGCGCCCGTGGCCGACACGCGGAACACCGCGGTTCCCCCCAGGCAGGCCAGGCTGTCCTGCGGGGCTCCGTTGATGACCGGCGGACCGGTGTTGAAGGCGAGGGTGACCGGGTCGGTTGCGATGATGCCCGAGCCATTGGCGACGACGGCGTAATACTCGCCTTGGTTGGCCGGATCGGTCTTCGGGAGGGTCAAGACCGCGCCCGTGCCGACTTCAATGTCGCCTCGATACCAGGTGACCTGGGGCGGCGGATTGCCGATGACCTTGACCTCGAGGGTGGCCTGCAACCCGTCCGCCAGTTCGCCAATGGGCGTGGTGGTCGAGGCCAGAAGCAGGGGTGGGGAGGGATTGCCGTGGAGCCGGGCCAACCCGCGGCGGGCAACCCCATCGACGGCGGTGAACGGCCCAGCGATGAGGATGCCACCGTCCGGTTGCACGGCGAGGGCGTTGACTTCGTTGTTCGGTCCACCGGCCGGAACGAAGGAGGGGTCGCGCAGACCGTCCGGCAGGAGTTGAACGATGTTCGGGCGCACGCTGTTCTGGACCTTCGTGAAGCGGCCTCCGGCCACGATCCGGCCACTGGACACGACCTCGAACGGGAGGAACGGAGCGGCGGCGAGCGATGGGCCCAAGGCGCCTTCGGTGGGACCGGTCTTGAAGATTGTGTCCAGGGTGCCGTTCGCATTCAGGCGCAGCATGCCATCGAACGTGGTAGGCCGCCGCCTTGGATGCCGCCGACCAGGAGCTTGCCATCCGGGAGCACCGCAATGCGCGAGACCGAGCCGTCCACGGACGTGGGTGGGGTGGGAATGGGGGCGAGGTTGAAGGTCGGGTCCCACGCGCCGGTCGTGGCATCGAGGCGGGCAAGGTGGCGGCGTTGGTTGGTGAAGCCGTTGCCCGCTTCGACATAGTAGGTTCCACCGCCGACGATGAGCCACTGCGGATCGGCTTCGCTCGGGTAATACGCGAGAGCGGCGACCCGGAAGGGGCCCCCGACATTGGGTTGGTTGTTGAGCGTGATGGCCGTGTCCACGGTCCCGTCTCCGTTCAACCGGACCAAGCTGACGGTCGGGTGCCCGCCCCAACCGTCGAAGATCCCGCCCAGATAGAGCTTGCCCCCCGCCGCGGGCAGAACGGTCAGGACCGATTGGATGCCCGGGAGACCGAGCCCGGCATTGAACGCAAGGTCCACCGAACCGTCCGGATGCAATCGCGCCACGCGCTCGCGTTGATAACCGTTCACGGTCAGGAACCCCCCACGATTGCGATCTTGCCGTCGGGCAGCACCGCCATGTCCGCCACGCCACCCGCGGGACCGGCACCGACGTTGAAGGTGGTGTCAAGCGTACCGTCGTGGTGCAACCGGGCCAGGCCTGGCGCGGGTTGTCCGGCGATCTCACTGAACGTGCCGGCCGCCAGAGCCTTCCCATCGGACAACGCAATGATCCGCACGATGCCCTGTTGACCATGTTGCTGGTGCCCCAGGCCGGGTCCAAGGTGCCGGGGACGGCGACGGCGTCGGGTTCGGGCGGGGCGCGGGTTCCTTCGTCCACCAACTGTCGGGGAACCGCTGGATGTTCTGCGAAGTCGCGGGATCGAGGACGTTCAGGAAGGCGAGCTGACTGTTCTGCACGCGCCCGTCGGTGCTGGTCACCCGCACGGAATAGGGTTGGGCGGTCACGCTTGACGCCGGCACCACGAGCGTGGGATCGCTGCCCACCGGAAGGGCGAAGCCGAGGCCTCGACGCCAGGCGTGGGCCAGCCCAGGCACACCGGGCACGATCTCCAAGGTCGTGCTGCCACCCGCGAGCAACGTCTGCGTAGCCGGGTGCTCGCGGATCAGCGGCACGCGCTCATACGCGAGCAGCTTCTGTCCCTCCCCATCATCACCCACGAAATAGATCCGTCCGTCGGCGACGGTCAGGCGGGCGGGATTGACCACACCACCGGCCAGCGAAGTGACGGCGCGATGGGTCTCGGTGGCGGGGTCGTATTCCCAAAGCTGGGCTTTCAGGGCCAGAGGGCCCCGAACGTAGTAGAGCCGGTCGTTCGCGGCGATCAGCTCGCGCGGACGGCTGAAACCCGAACGCAAGCCCTCGATCGGCACCGTCCCGGCGGCGGTGCCATCCGAACGGAACAGCTTCGTCCCCTCGTTGTCCCGGGCGACAAAGTACAGCTTGCCGGCCACGGCCACCAGGTTGGTGGGATTGGTGACGTTCCGGGCCGGTGCGGTGGCGGGATACGTGCCATCGCCTCCTCCGAACATCGCATACATCCAGCTCAGAACGTCCCCGGGCAGGGCTGGGGACTCCTCATCACCGGTCGAGAGGTCCTTCACCAATACCGTCCCCGCCGCGGTGCCGTCCGTCTTCCACAATTCACGGCCCAGCGGGCTCGTGGCGGCGAAGAAGAGCGTGTTGCCGACCGCGGTGAACTCGGCGGGGTCGCTCGAGCTCGGCACCGCGACCGGCGCCGTGCCAAAGAAGTAACTTTGCTCGTCCCAATAGGTGCCGGGGTAGATGTTCTTGAGGTGAACCGTGCCCATCGCCGAGCCGTCGCTCTTCCACAGCTCGATGCCCGTCTTGAGAAGTTTGCTGGTACCGCCGAAAAAGAACCGGCTGCCGAGCACGCCCGGACGGAGCGCTTCGGCGGGCGGCCCGAACCCCGTTGCCGGCGGTTCCACGGGCTCGATGAAGGTCGTTCCCGCGGGAGTACCATCCGTCTTCCACAACCCGGTGCTGTAGTTCTCCCACATCGCGAGGCCGTCGGGGGCACTGTGGGCGAAGAAGCACACCCCCTCGCCAACGCGGGTGAGGAACCAGGGGTAGCTACCGAGACTGGATCCCGAACGGATCTCCTTCAGCAGCGTCACGGCCCCGGCAGGACTGATCCGGAACAGCTCGGCATTGCGGGCGAGGTAACTGGGGTCAACGCCGTCGAAGGAGTTGAGATCGACTTCGTCGAACCCGTTCTGGCCGGCGGACAAGATAAACGTGTCGCCGAGCGCCGCGATGGTCGAAGGGCGCGAAGCATCGGTGGCCAGGGACAGCGCCTGCGTTCCTTCCGGTGTGCCGTCCGTGGTCAGGACACCCGCCTGTTGCCAGTCGGCGGATTCGGGCACGATGATCGCCCGGGAGTTGCCGGCGACGCCAAACCCGCGTGCCGAGTTGGCCGGATACGTGCGCAGCAGGATCGTCGTAAGCCCCTCAGTTCGGTAAAGCCCGGCGGTGTACTCATCCACGGGTGCCGTGAACAGCAAGCCGCCGCGGAAGGGCGTCAGACTTCCGAAGGTCGCCGGCACGGCGGGCAGATTGAGGAAACCGGTCCCACCGGACGTGCCATCCGTCACCACCAGTTCGCCGGTGAGCAGGTTGGCGGTGCCACGGGCCGCCGTGTTCAGCACCTTGCGCGCCCCCAAATCCGCCCATTGGAGCTCCGTGTCCCCGACAAACGGCAGTCGTGCCAACTCGACCGTCGTGGCGACGCTGCCGCCGGTGCGGTGGATCAACAGGTCGCGTCCCCCTCCGTCTTGTAGCTCGCGAAATAGGTGTCGCTTCCGGATCGCAGCAAGGCGTGCTTCAGACTCGGCCGGGCTTCCGTCAATCGCACGGTGCCTGCTTCGCTCCCGTCAGTGAACCAGAGCGCGCGCGCCGTTTCCGGGGATTCATTGAGAAAGAAGAGCGAAGCTCCGCTGTTGGCGAGTGGCAGCGGGAAGCTTGATCCGGTGCCGGGCGCCTGGTCACTGACGCGCACCGTGCCTTCGGCGGTGCCATCGCTGCGCCAGAGTTCGAAGCCGGTCGCCGCGTCGCGCGCCATCAAATAGAGCCGGTCTGGGCGCACCGCCGGGCCGGCCGCCAACAGCCGGGAGATCCCCCCTTCAAACTCGCGCACGAGACGGGTGCCGGCCACGGTGCCATCCGTTCGCCACAGCCCAAACCCGGTCGGGGATTGGGCCGAAAAGAACACCTCGTCGCTCACGACGGTGAACTCGAACGCCAGCGAGGAGCCTGTACCCGGTTGAATGTCCGCGAGCTGGAAGGTGCCGCCGAATGGTCCGGAGGTGCCGTCGCTCACCCACGGTTCCTGGCCACTGGCCAGATTCCCCGCCATCAAGAAGACCCGGCCCGGCGAGGGGATCAGTCGCGCCGCCACGATCCCGTCGCCCCAGCCCGCCCGGATGTCCCTCACCAGCCGCGTGCCCTGGCGCGTGCCGTCGGTGACCCACAGCTCACGGCCTTCCTCGCTCGTCGTGGCGACGAAGAACGCGCCGCCGCCGGTCCGTCGGGTGATCGCTTCGATCCGCAGGAACGCGTAGTGCTCCTGGGAGGGGCCGCGATCCGGGAGCAGGTTCCCGGTTCCCGCCGCGGTGCCGTCCGTCCGGCCCAGCGCCTGAACGCCCGACGACGCCGTCTTGAAGTACAAGACGCCGCCCGCGACGGCGAAGCCATCGGCCTGGAGGTCCTGGGCCGAATCGTACCGTCGAGGGGCCGTCTCGACGGAACCGAGGTTGAGGGAGATCCCTTCGTGATCCGGTGGGGGCCCAGACCCTGGTCGCACGAACAGGAATTCGGTCTGCAAGAGTTGGGTGCCACTGCTCGTGCCGTCACTGACCCACAACGCCCGACCGTTTTCCCCGTCATCCGCCACGAAATACAGTTTCCCCTGCAGCACCCCGAGGCTGTCGTTGGCCCCTTTGGAGACCACCAGCCCGTTCGCGCTGCCCGGTTGGATGTCCTTCACCCGCCGGCTCTCCGCGGCGGTCCCGTCCGTCACCCACAACTCGACCCCGCCCTCCGGATCGTACCCCGGATAGTAGAACCTGCCGTCCATCACCACCCCGCGGCCCACGGGACGTCCGGCTCGCACCGGGGTCGGCTGCTTCACCACGCGGATTCGGTCGGTGCCCCGGTCGGCGGGAAAGGCGATGGTGAACTCGCGACTCGTGGCCGAGCCGTAACCGGCACTGGTGACGACGACCCGGTACCTCCCGGCGTGCCCCGGTTCGAGGCGGTCGAACGCCAGCGTCTCGCGGGTTCCCACCGTCACGGGCAACCAGGAGGCTTTTGCCGGCAGTTTCTCCCAGCGGTAACTCAGACTCGGCCCGATGGCCTCGACCCGCAGCGTTACGGCGTCCCCGTAGGCAGCCGTGACGTCCACCGGGTGTTTCAGGATCACCGGTACCGTCCCGGCTTCCGGGCAGACGCTCGACGCACCCAAGCCCATGACGACCAACAGGCGAACGTGAGGCACCCCGAGGCGGAAGCCGTGCCGGTCCCGGCGAGATCCCCCGCGCTTCCCGCCCGCCCGCCCGCGCAGCCCCGACTAATGAGCCTCAGTAGCTTCATACACCTCGAGAAGAGGATTCCGCGCGCCGACATTTCCCACGAACCGGGAGACCATGGGGGCGAGTCTCACCACGTGACAACGGGAGGCAGGGGCCCGCTTCCGATTCCCGGCCCCGTTGTCCTGTGCCAGACCGGCGACGTTGCGGCGCGGGCAGGCGAAGGCGGCGAGACGTCGAACCGTTGACATGCCAGCGCATCGTGGCGGTCGGGCGGCTGCTTGCGAAAGCCGTTCGCCTGCCTAGGATGCTGGCGAATGGCTGGCCGGTCCCACGCTGACGCGACCCAGTTCACGCGCGCCGTCTTCGCGACCACGCAGTGGAGCGTGGTGTTGGCGGCGCGGGACTTGGAGACACCCGGCTCGCGGGAGGCCCTCGAGCAGTTGTGCCGCGTCTATTGGCCACCCATCTACGCGTTTCTCCGCCGGGAAGGTCATTCGCCGGCGGATGCGGAAGACTTCACCCAGGGATTCTTCAGCAGCCTGTTCGAGCGGGAGTCGCTGGCTTCGATCCGTCCGGAGCGCGGTCGGTTCCGGTCGTTTCTCCTGGCCGCCCTGCGCCATTACCTGGCCGACACACGGGATCGGGCGCGGGCGCTCAAGCGGGGCGGGGGCAAGCCGATGGTCTCGCTCGAGGCGGGCGATGCCGAGGCGTTTTACGCGCTGCAGGTCGCCAGCCACGAATCGCCCGAGCGTGCCTTCGAACGGCAATGGGCCGGGACGTTGCTGCGGCGGGCGCAGGAACGGTTGCAGGCCGAGTGCGGCGCGGCGGGTAAACTGGCGCTCTATGAAGACCTGGGCCCGCAGCGACAGGGTGAGCGTGATCGCAGCCAGGCTGAACTGGCCGCGCGGCACGGCATGACCGAGAACGCGGTCCGGTTGGCGGCGTTCCGGTTACGGCGGCGGTACCAGGAGTTGGTGCGGGACGAAGTCCGGCAGACGGTGGCCCGGGCGGAGGAGGTGGACGAGGAGATTCGCCATCTCCTGCGGGTGCTGATGCCGTGAGTTTGGGCGAAACAACGCGCGATGGACTCCTCTTCACCCCATGTGACCGCCACCTGTGCCCAATGCGGCGCCGCGCTCCCGCCCCACTTGCGGGCAGAGTTCTGCCCCGTGTGCACACTGGCCGGCGCACTGATCCCTCCCGACGAGCCGGGGCTGGCCACGGAACGGCTTCGTCGGGTCGGGGATTACGAATTGCTCGAGGAGGTGGCGCGCGGAGGCATCGGGGTCGTCTTCCGCGCCCGGCAGTCCAGCCTCGATCGGACCGTCGCGGTCAAACTCCTGCTCGCGGGGCTCTTCGCCGATCCGAAGGCCCGGCAACGTTTCCGGACCGAGGCAGAGGCCGCCGCGCGGATTCATCACCCCAACGTGGTCAGCGTCCTCGAGGTGGGCGAACACGAAGGGCAGCCGTTTCTGGCGATGGAGTTCGTCGAGGGCGGCACACTGGCGCAGCAGGTGGCGAACGGCCCGCTGCCCGTCGCCAGGGCAGCGCGCTACCTGGCCAAGACCGCCCGGGCTGTGGCTTATGCCCATGCCCTCGGCGTGCTGCACCGCGACCTCAAGCCCTCCAATATTCTGCTCGACGCCTTCGACGAACCCCGGGTCACCGACTTCGGCCTGGCCAAGGTGCTGGGGACCGATTGGGACCTGACCTTGAGCGGTGAAATCCTGGGGTCCCCGGCCTTCATGGCCCCGGAACAGGCCGCGGGACGAACCGCCGAGGTGAGCCCGGCGACCGACGTCTATGCCCTGGGCGCCTTGCTGTACCACCTCACCACGGGTCGGCCGCCCTTTGCGAGTGGGACACCGGCCGCGGTGTTGCGCCTGGTCGAGCACGAAGAGCCCATCGCCCCCCGACGCCTCAACCCGAGCGTGCCGCGCGACCTGGAGACGATCATCCTCAAGTGCCTCGAAAAGCGACCGACGCGCCGCTATGCGACGGCAGCCACCTTGGCCGACGACCTGGACCGGTTTCTGGAAGGCCGGACGGTAACGGCGCGCCCGCTGGGTCCCCCTCGGGCGGACCTGGCGGTGGAGCCGGCGACGCAAAGGGTTGGCCGCTTCGATGGTCCTGTTGGCCGTGCTGGCCGTGGGCTCGACCCTGGCCGCCCTGCGCATCAGTCGGGCCGAACGGGCGGCGCGCGAGAACTTGCGCCAGGCCGGCGAACACCTCGAGAGCGCCCGCGTCAGTGCCTATGCCGGCGATCTCGCCCTCGCCGACCGGGCCATCGAGGATGGCGACCTGGCCCGGACCCGGGAACTGCTTGAACAGTACATCCCGCGTCCGGGCGAACCCGACCTGCGGACCTTCGAGTGGCGCTTGCTCTGGGCCGCGAGCGCGGATCAATCCGCGGCGGTGCTGCGCGGGCACCAGCATGTCGTCAGTGCGGTAGCCTTCCTCGGCGACGGCCGGCGGCTCGCGAGCGGCAGTTGGGATGGCACCGTGAGACTCTGGCGGGTGGAGGAGCGCACCTGCGAGCGGACCCTGACCGATTACGCCGGCGCCATCTGGGCGGTGGATGCGAGCGCTGAGGGTGCCGGTTTGTTGGCGTCGGGTGAAGGCGGGCTGGTGGCCTGGGAGACGCAGGACTGGCGGGTGGCCTCCCGCATCGCGGGCAACTTCGGCTATGGCCACGCCCGTTTCCTGCCTGATGGGAAGCGGGCGGTCATCGCCTGGCGAGGGGGTGCCGGGGTTTGGGACCTGACCACGGGCCAGCAAATCGCCACCCTGACGAATGCCGCCAGTCCGGTCGCCCTCTCTCCCGACGGGGGCCTGCTGGCCGCCCGGCAGGGACGGAGCCTGGCGATCTTCGACACGGCGACCTGGCAGCCGGTCAAGCGGCTGGCCACGGGCGCGCTCTCGAGTTTCGGCCTGCGCGACCTGACGTTCTGGCCCGATGGCCGCCGGCTGGTGCTGGGGACGCGGCGGGTTGGTTGGGCGTGATCGGACTCGAGGGTTCGGACACCAACCTGACCGAGATCAGCCGGTCAAAGCCCGAGCCTCAACCGCATCTCGGCTGGGTGGGCGAGATCACGTTTTCACCCGAGGGAACACTCTTCGCCAGCGTCGGCGCCGATCAGCAGGTGTTGTTGTGGCGCACCAACAACCTGCGCGTGCGCGCGGCGTTGCGGGGCCACCGGCATGAAGTCTGGGCCGCACGTTTCTCTCCGGATGGCTCGCTGTTGGCCACGGCTGGCAAGGATGAGACCATCCGCTTGTGGTCCATCCGTCCGCTGTCACCCGCGCCGCGCCGGCTGAACCTCGCCCAGGCGTTGGGCCCCTGGAGTGAGAACGAGGTGCTGTTGGAACAACGCTCGGGGGCGACTCGAACCTGAGCCTGGCCGTGGTGAACTGGGACACGGGCCAGGTCAACCGCACGATCCGGCTTGACTCACTGCCCCAGGCCAGTGCCCTCGCCTATCAGCCGCGATTGCGGGACCTGGCCGTGCGGACCCGCGACGGGGCGGTTGAGATCTGGCGCCTGGGCGGGGACCCGCCGCGCCGGCGGTTTCAGCTCGCGGGGCAGGCGCCGGACGTGGCCTGGATCTCCCTCTCCCCGGACGGGGCCATGGTTGCCGTGTATTCGCCGGAGACCCACGGCTGTGCGTTCTGGGCGGTGGACGAAGGGGCGCGCCGGTTTGACGTGGCGAACACCGGCGGCGTGGTGGCCATGAACTCGCGGTTCATCGTATCCGTGCCCACCTGGGAAACGCCCCGCATCCTCGAGGCCCGCACCGGTCGGCACTTGGTGGATCTGGTCGGGCACAAGGAGCGGGTATCTGACGCTGTCTTGCCGGACGGTTCTTCGACCGCTGTCACCGCGTCCTGGGATGGCACCCTGCGCTTTTGGGAACTGCCCTCCGGCCGGTGCCTGGCGGTGCGCCGCTCCCAACGCCAGGGCATTTACGGTTTGGCGGTCTCACCCGACCAACAGACGCTGGCGGCGGTGGGCCAGGACGGGACGACGCGATTCTGGCACCTGCCCTCGCGCCGAGAAACGGTCCGCTGGATCGAACGGGTCCCCCTGTGGCGCGCCTGGTTTGCCCCGGACGGGAACACCCTGCTGGGGAGCACGGGCCAGCAGCTCATTCTGGTGCGCGCCCCGTCTTTGACCGATGGGGTCGCTTTCTGAAACCTGAATCGTTGTGACTGCCGGTCTTGCCGTCCACGCGAAACCCGGTCTGACGCAGCCTCACGAGGCCTCGAGCCGGACGAGGTCCAGCTCGCGGCCCTGGCGCAACTCGCTTTCCCACCCGCCGCAGTCGGGGCAAGGGAACACGGCGTCTTCGAGGGTGAATTCCCGGCGGCAGTGGGCGCAGTAGGCCCGCGCCTCGACGCGCTCGATTTCGAGCGTTGCCCCGGCTGCGAGGGTGCCGGCCTTGAGGGCCTCGAAGGCGAACTCGAGCGCCTCGGGCACCACCCCGCTCAGCGCTCCCACGCGCAGTCGGAGCACGTGGATGGCTGCGCACCCGTGCTGGCGTGCCTGAGCCTCGGCTTGCGCCAGGGCTTCCTGCATGATCGAGGCTTCGTGCATGACTCGGTTCCGTCGGACGACGAGGCTGCCACGAGTCCGCGCTTCGGGCAAACGTCGTGGCCAGGCGACCGGCCAAGGGACGCCGGCGGACGAGGCTCGGTCGGAGGAAGGTCGGGCGAAGGCACTTGAGCCCTCCTTTCCCCGCGCCTATTGTCCCGCCATGACCGCCGCTGAAATCGCCCGCCAAGCGTCGCCCTCCGGTCCCCAGGTGTGGCCGCTGGACGTGAAGGCGTATCATGCCCTCGGTGAACTGGGCCTCATCCCCGAGCGGACCGAGTTGTTGTACGGGCAAGTCTACTACAAGGTGCCAGAGTCTCCTCTCCACCGACTGCTTTTCATGCGACTGCTCCAGTGGCTTCTGCCCTTGGTGCCCGCGGGGATGCATGTTCAACCCGAGAAGCCCATCCGGTGTGCGGGCTCGGAGCCCGAACCGGACCTGTCTGTGATTGCCGGGTCCGTGGACGATTACGCCCACGAACACCCTCGCACGGCCGAGTTGGTGATCGAGGTTTGTGTCAGCAGCCACGAATACGACCGCTCGAAGCTCCGCGCCTATGCCTCCGCCGGCGTCAAGGAATGCTGGCTTGTCCTCGCTCCCGAACAGCAAATCGAGGTCCACCTTCAACCGCAGGGTGGACAGTATACCGAGACCCGCCTCCACGGACCGGGTGGGTCCGTCACCAGCACCACGGTTCCTGGCTTCACGGTGGACCTGACCCGCCTGTTCGCTTCCTGACCTTCGCCTCGCCTGCGGGGCCTCCTGGTGTGCCACGAGAAACGTTGACGTCCCGCGAGCGCTGGCTGGCCGTCCTGCGGCGTCAGACGCCCGACCGCGTGCCCATGGACTACTGGGCGACGCCTGAAACCACACGGAATCTGCTGGCTTACCTGGGCTGCGATTTCCCGGCCCTGCTCGAACGGCTGCATCTGGACCAACCCCTGCGGCTGGAGGCCCGGTACGTGGGACCGTCCCTGCCCGACAACACGGACGCCTTCGGCCTTGCGCTACGAGTGGGTGGACCATGGGACGGGTGCCTACAAGGAGGCAGTCAACGCCCCCTGGCCCGCTTTGCCTCGGTCGGGGAAATCGAGACCGGTTACTCGTGGCCCAGTCCGGACTGGTGGGACCATGCGCATTTGTCCGTCCTGGTGCGTGGACAAGAGCATCGACCCCTGCGCGGCGGCGGCTCCGAGCCGTTTCTGCTTTACCGCAAGCTCCGCGGTGAAATGCAGGCGTACGTGGACCTGGTTGAGCACGCGGACATCGTGCGGCACTGCCTGGGCCGGCTGTTCGACCTCGCCTACACCCGGACCTTGCGTCTGTTCGAGACCCTCCCGGGCCAGGTGATGATCAGCTTCATCGCCGAGGATCTGGGCGGCCAACAGGGCCTCTTGATGTCCCCCGCGATGATCCGCCAGTTCCTCCTGCCCGGGATGCGGCGGATGGTCGAGTTGACCCGGCACCACGGCTCCTTTGCCTTTTGCCACAGCGACGGTGCCATCCGCGCCATTGTGCCGGACCTGATCGGCATTGGGATGCAGGCCTTGAACCCGATTCAATGGCGGCTGCCGGGGATGGATCGAACCGGACTCAAACGCGACTTCGGCGAACAGCTCATCTTCCACGGCGGCGTGGACAACCAGCAGACGCTGCCCTTCGGATCGACCGCGGACGTGGCCCGGGAAGTTGAGGAGAACTACCGGACGCTCGGGGCGGGGGGCGGGTACATCCTGGCACCCTGTCATTACCTCCAGGACGTCACGCCTCCGGAGAACATCGTGGCGCTGTACGAGACCGGCTACGCGCTGGGCTGGCGCGGGTGAATTTCTGCTGTTCCCGGCTGGTGCGCCGCGCCTAAAGTCTGCTCCTGATGAAAGCACAGCCTGTCACTCGCCCGGTTGCCCGTCGCCACCGCGCCCCGAGGGCGAGAACCGGGAAGGCCACGAAGGTTCGCGTTGGCTTGGTGGGGCTTGGCCGCCGCGGGGCGCAGTTCCTGGACCTGCTGCTGGCGATGCCGGACGTCGAGGTGCCCGCCCTGTGTACGGCCTCGGCGGTCAACCGGGCCGCGGCGGTGGAGCGCATCACCCGAGCGCGCGGGTCCGCTCCGGAGACGTACAGTCATCGTGAGGATTACACCCGGCTGGTGGCGCGCGCGGATCTGGATGCGGTGCTGGTGACCACGGCCCGGGATTCGCACGCGGAGATTGCGGTCGCGGCGATGAAGGCGGGCAAGTACGTGGCGGTGGAGGTGCCGGTGGCCCTGACCCTCGACGAGTGCTGGCGTTTGGTGGACACGCACGAGCAAACGGGTGTGCCCTGCATGATGCTGGAGAACTGGAGCTTCCGGCGGGACAATCTGGCCGTCCTGAACATGATCCGTGCGGGCCTGCTGGGCGACATCATCCATTGCCACTGTGCGCATTCGCACAACTGCATCCCGATCTGGTTCTTCGATGACCAGGGGCGCCCGCGCTGGGCGGCGGATTATCTGCGGAAGTACAACGCCGACCAGTACCCCACCCACAGTGTGGGGCCCGTCCTGAGCTGGATGAACATCAACTGCGGCGACCGGTTCGCCTACCTCACCTCGACCGCGACCCGGCAGGTGGGCATCAACGATCAACTGCGCACCCTGTTCGGCGCCCGTCATCCGGCGGCGCGGCGGCGCTATGTCCAGGGGGACATTGTCACCACCGTGGTCAAGACCGCCCGGGGCAACACGCTGGTGGTCAACTACGACATGCAGTTGCCCCGGCCCTATGACAACCGCTGGCTCATCCAGGGCAGCCGTGGCGTGTACTCCGAGACGCACAACGCGGTGTACTTGCATGGTCGCAGCCCACGCGCCGAGGAGTGGGAACCCTTCGAGCCCTACCAGAAGCGCCATGACCATCCCTGGTGGAAGCGCCTCGACCCCGAGGTCGCCCGGCTCGGGCACGGTGGCACGGACTACCTCGAACTCCGGCTGTTCCTGGACGCGGTGCGGGACCGGACGTCCCCACCGATCGACCTCTACGATTCGGTGGTCATGAGCTGCCTCATCCCGTTGTCAGGGCAATCCATCGCCGAGGGGAGCGCGCCGGTCGAGTGTCCTGATTTCACACGGGGCCGCTGGAAACGGCGTCGCCCCAGCTTTGCCGTGGTGGGCTGAGGCCCGCCCGCGCCGCCCCCGCGACGTCCGTCATGGCCCGTTGTAGTTACTGCTCCATCACGATCCTGTTCGGAGCCGTCGAGGCGGACGGGAAGGTGTTTTGCAGCGAGCGATGCCGGGACAGTGATCGTCTGCTCGAGCGGGCGCGGCGGGTGTCGTTCCGTCAGGTGGTGCGGAAGATGAACGAGCTGCATCGGGGTCCGTGTCCGAAGTGCAAGGGTCCGGGGCCGTGTGACGTCCACCACAGCTACAAGGTCTGGTCCTTCCTGCTCGCCACGAAGTGGGTGGACCTGCCGCAGCTTTCCTGCCGCCGCTGTGCCCGCAAGAGCCAGTGGGAGGGGCTGTTTGCCTCGCTGCTGCTGGGCTGGTGGGGCCTGCCGTGGGGCGTCATCATCACGCCACTGCAGGTGTGGCGGAACCTTCGGGCGTTGCTGGGCGGGCCCGACCCGAAGCGTCCCTCGGACGAACTGGAGAAACTGGTGCGGGTGGGCCTGGCCGGCCGCCAGCAAACTGAGGGTCCCCACGGGTCGGAGCCTCCCTCCGCATCGGCCACGGGATCCCCGGGGTGAATGGCACGGCAACCAGCCCGCTTCGCGGCCGGGTGCTCTACGACGGCGATTGTGTCTTCTGCCGTCGCTGGATCGCGCGGTTCGAACCGTTCCTTCGCCGCCGCGGCTTCGCCCTCGAGACCCTGCAGGCGGTCGGAGGATCGCTCGAGGAGCTCCGGTGCGAACTGGCGGACGGGCGGAGCTTCAGGGGTGCCGACGCGTTGCTGGCGATTGCGGAACAGGTTTGGTGGGGACGCCCGTTGGCGTGGCTGGGTCGGCGACGCTGGTTGCGGCCGGGGTTGCGGGCCGTCTACCGGTGGGTGGCTGCGCGCCGCCATTGCCTCGCCCCGCGGTGCGACGTTTCCCGCCGGTGAAGCTAACCCGGCGACCTGTTCTGGGCCGAGACGGGAATTACGGGACGGAGGCGTCGGGCCTTTCGGGGCTTGCTTTTCGGGCCGCGAGCTTTACCAAGCGTGCGCACAGACGGCCGCGTCACCCAGACTCCTGCCCCCATGGAAATCAAGATCCACTGTTCCTGCGGCACGAAGTACAAGTTCGAAGCCGACCCCGTCGAGAATCGCCTGCCTGCGCCGGTGGTCTGCCCGGCGTGCGGGCTGGACGGCACGGAGGCGGCGAACGAGTACATCCGACAAGCTGCCGCCCCGGTCCCCAAGGTGCGGGTGAAGGTGGCGGCCCCTACCACGTCCGCCCCGCCGGCGCCGCCAGCCGCGGCGGAGCCTCCTCCTCCGGACGCTAGGGGCGTGGCCACACCGCGGGTGGGAACTCCACCCACGGCACCGTTGGCGGGCCAGGGCAAGAAGCGCGAGTACGGCGAGGCGAACCTGGCGCTCGGGACGGTCGGGGCGGTGGGAGCGGCGATCCTGGGGATGGTCGTGTGGTACCTGATCATCGTGGGGACGCACACGGAGTTTGGGATCCTGGCGTGGGGGGTGGGGGCGTTCATCGGCTTTGGCTGCCGTGTCCTGGGGGCCGGCTACAGCCAGAAGCTCGGCATCATCGCGGGGGTGTGTGCCTTCGTGGCGATTGTCGGCGGCGAGTACCTGGCGACCCGTGCGGCCTACCAGAAGTTCCTCGACCAATTCATGGAGGGCGCCTACGAGGCGCGGCTCGAGTACGCGCAGCGGGCCGTTCAGCTCGAGACGGAGGAGCAGACGCGCGCGTTCCTGGCGGAGGGGGCTGTCGGATGACGAGGACACCGTGGCGCCGGCGGACATCACGCCGCAGCAGCTCGCCGAGTTCCGGCAGGACGACTTGCCGAAGCTCAAGGACCTCGTGGAGGGGCGGCCGACGAAGGCGGAGTTCGAGCGGGACCTGCGGGCAAGTTTGAATTCGGCGCGGATGCAGGCCGAAGTGCTCAAGCACAGCGTCAGCTTGTGGACGGTGCTCTGGCTGTTTCTGGGCGTGGGCAGTGCGTACCGGCTGGGCGTGGGGGAGACGCAGTAGCATCGTCGAACCGGCAAGCCCGCTGCGGTCAAGTCAAGCGCCGCCATCTCCCTTCCGGACGCCGGCTTCCGTGCTCTGCTTCGAGGATCCTCACAGACGCGCCTTGCTGGGTAATGCAACGGGCCAGACCGGTTGGGGTGTCGGGCTTACGCAAAGCGCCGCTGGAAGTCGGCGCACTCCACACGCTCCGCGATTCCCACACCGCCTGGCAGGCGCACCGCGTTTGGAGTGCGCCGACTTCCAGCGGCGCTTTGCGTCGACCCGTCCCCGACCCGCTCGACGGCCCCAGCGCTCGGGCTCCTTTAGCTTCGCAGCGGCGCCGGGGCTTGACCCTCCGGGCGCAACCTGCCAGACAATGCGCATGCGCATTTCGGTTCCCCTCCTGTCCCTCGCGGTCGTGCTGGGTGCGTCGGCCGCCGCGGCGCAGCGGTCCCTGCATGGATTCAAGAAGATCGTGTTGACCACGGAGTTCTGGGCCGAGGAGCGCACGTGGGCGATTTCAACCGCGACGGCAAGCTGGACGTGGTGTGCGGCCCGTTCTGGTATGCCGGCCCGGATTTCCGGGCCCGCCACGAGTACCGTCCGGCCGCGGCGAGCTTCGTGCGCCGACTGGCCGATGGCAGCGACGAGGAGGTGCCCGGCTATGAGGGCGCGCTGGGCGCCAAGAACGCCTACTCGGACTGCTTCTTCACCTGGACGGGCGACTTCAACGGGGACGGCTGGACGGACATACTCATCGTCGGTATCCCGGGCGAACAGGCGTACTGGTTTGCCAATCCCCAAGGCAAGGGTGGGGCGTGGACCCGGCACCTGGCCCTCGACGTCGTGGACAACGAATCACCCATGTTCGCCGATCTCACCGGCGATGGCCGCCCGGAACTGGTCTGCAACTCGAAGGGGTTCTTCGGCTACGCCGCCCCGGACCCGGCAAAGCCGGATGCGCCCTGGAAGTTCCGCCCCATCTCACCGAACAAGAACTACCACCGGTTCAACCACGGGTTGGGCGTGGGGGACGTGAACGGCGATGGACGGCCCGACCTGCTCGAATCCAATGGTTGGTGGGAACAACCGGGCTCGCTGACGGGTGATCCCGAGTGGACTTTCCACGCCTTCACCTTCTGTCCTCCCGACCCGGGCGTTCCGGTGGGAGGGGCGCAACTCTTCGCCTACGACGTGAATGGCGATGGCTGGAACGACGTGATCACGTGCCTTGCCGCCCACGGCTACGGCCCGGCCTGGTACGAGCAGACGCGGGAGGCGGGGCGGATTTCCTTCGTTCCGCATGTCTTCATGAACAAGCAGCCCGCCGACAACAAGTACGGGGTCAAGTTCACCCAGCCCCACGCGCTGGATCTGGTCGACATGGACGGGGACGGGTTGAAGGACCTGGTGACCGGCAAACGCTTTTGGGCGCACGGACCGGACGGTGATCCCGAGCCGAACGAACCCGCCGTACTGTACTGGTTCAGATTGGTGCGCGGTCCGGACCGGTCGGTGGATTGGGTGCCGTACCTGATCGACGACGACTCCGGGGTCGGCACGCAGGTGCTGGCCACCGATGTCAACGGCGACCGCCGCCCGGACATTGTCGTGGGCAACAAGAAGGGCGCCCATGTCTTCCTTCAGGAAGTCCGCGAGGTGAGCGAGGCGGAGTGGCAGGCCGCGCAGCCGAAGCCCCTGGCCAAGGGCCGGTGAGCCCCTTCGGGTACCTGCTCCCGGACGTCCTTGAAACCCCAGCCCCACCCCATCCGAACATGAAACTTGGATTCGTCTCCGCCATTCTTCCCGACCTCTCCCTCGAGCAGGTGCTGCAGTTCGCCAAGGCCGAGCGCTTTGCCTGTGTCGAACTCATGTGCTGGCCGGTGGGCAAGGCCGAACGCAAGTTCGCCGGCGTGACCCATATTGACGTGACCGGCTTCACCAAGGCGCGCGCGGACGAGGTCTGGGCCCGGGTCCGGGAACACGGCGTCGACATCAGCGGGCTGGGGTACTATCCGAATCCGCTCGATCCCGATCCGGCGGTCGCGAAGACGGCGGTGGACCACCTCAAGCAGGTCATCCTCGCCGCCGAGAAACTCGGGTTGGCGAACGTGAATACGTTTGTGGGTCGGGACTGGACGAAGACGGTGGACGAGAACTGGCCGCGGTTCCTGAAGACCTGGAAACCGGTCATCCGGTTGGCCGAGGATCACGGCGTCAAGATCGGCATCGAGAACTGTCCCATGTCGTTCACGCGCGACGAGTGGCCGGGGGGCAAGAACCTGGCCACGACACCCGTCATCTGGCGGCGGATGTTCAACGACATCCCGAGCGACCACTTCGGGCTGAACTACGATCCGTCGCACTTCATCCTCCAGTTCATGGACCCCGCGGCGCCCTTGAACGAGTTCAAGAGCAAGCTGTTCCACTTGCACGCGAAGGACGTCCGGATCCGCTGGGAGCGGATGAACGATGTCGGCATCTTCGCCTACCCGCTGGAGTGGCATCAGCCGCGCATCCCCGGGTATGGGGACATCGACTGGGCGCGGTTCATGGCCGCCGTGCAGGAGGTCGGCTATGAGGGCCCGGTGTGTATCGAGGTCGAGGATGGCACTTTCGGCAGCACGCTCGCGGGCCGGCAACGGGCGTTGCGGACCGCGCGCAACGTGCTCCAACCGTTTTTCGCTGATCATGCAACTTAAGTTCGACTGGCTCATCGTCCTCGAGAACCTCCGGCGCGGCCTGTTGGTCACGGACGTGCAGTTGGAGGCGCCCAGCGGACCGCGCATCGTCTATGCGAACCGGGCGTGGTACAAGATGACCGGTTATGACCGCAGCGAGGTGGCCGGCAAAACGCCGCGTATTCTGCAGGGGCCCCATACCGACCGGAAGCTGCTGCGCCGGTTGAAGGAGGATCTACTCAACCGCCGCGTGTTCCACGGCCAGACGTGGAACTACCGCAAGAACGGTGAGCCCTTCCTCATGAACTGGTACTGTTATCCCATCTACGGGGAGCGGGGCAAACCGACCTACTACGTGGCCGAACAGGAGGACGTGACGGAGGTCGAGACCCTCCGCATGCGGGAGGCCTTGTTGCGGGATCCCGGCGATCCCGCGGCGGCGGCTTTTTTCGCTGTGCTCGCGGAATACAAGGCCTCGCGCAAGAAATAGGCGGGGCGTTCGGGACCATCGCAATAGGTGAGCGACCGCCGCCGACAGGAACGGTGGAGCGGAGAAAGGGGATGCGAACGGGCTCCCAGCCTCGGGCGGAGCAGCGGGGGCGGTTCGCCTCGACCGCGTGGTTCGACCCGGGAGTCGGTTCCGTGATCTCCACCAAACCGCAGTCCCCACCACGGCGGGGCACGCGGACACCATCCCTGAGCCGTTGCCCCGGTCCGCGGTGATGTGGCCCGGTCCCTCTGTGAACTTCGTGCCTCTGTGGTGCAGAATCCCACGCCGGCACTGCTGAGACTCGAAGGACGCAGAGAGGGGCTCGGACGGGGATGGTCGGCAACCGAAGCCGTCGGACATGTGGGTTGGCGGTGGCCGGTGGCTCATGATTCCGGCTTCCATCTGCCCCTTTCCCGTGGTCGAACAGCCTGGGGGCCGGGGGCCGGAACCGGCCGAAACTCCGGCTTGCCTTCGCCGGGACAGGTAGGAAAGCTACGCAGCTTGATTATGGGACACGTCAAGCTGCATATACCCGGCCCGGTCGAAGTCAGCGAAAAGACCTTTCGCGCCTTCTGCCAGCCGATGATTGGCCATCGCGGGCAGGGGTTCAAGGACCTGTACGCGGCGATCCAGCCCAAGCTCCAGGCGCTGCTGTACACGCAGCAACGGGTGTATCTCTCGACCTCCTCTGCCTGGGGGTGATGGAGGGTGCGGTGCGGAATCTGGTTGCGAAACGCGTGCTCAACTGCATGTGCGGTGCCTTCTCCGACAAGTGGTTCGACGTGTCGCAGCGCTGCGGCAAGGCGGCCGAGGCCTTGCAGGTGCCCTGGGGTTCGCCCATCCGCGCCGAGCAGATCGACGCCCGGTTGGCCACCGGCCGCTTTGACGCCCTCACGGTGATCCACAACGAGACTTCCACGGGCGTCATGAGCCCGCTGGCCGAGATCGCCGCCCTCAAAGCGAAGTACCCCGACGTCATGTTCATCGTGGATTGTGTCAGTTCGCTGACCGCGGTGAAGGTCGAGTTTGACGCCCTGGGCATCGACGTCGTGCTGGCCGGCACTCAGAAAGCGTTTGCGCTTCCGCCTGGCCTGACCGTGTTCACCTGTTCTCCGGCCGCCCGCGCCAAGGCCGCCACGGCGCCGGACCGCGGGTACTACTTTGATTTCACGGAGTTCGAGAAGAACGCGGAGCAACACATGACCCCGAGCACGCCGAGCATCGGTCATGTGTACGCGCTGGCCTCGAAACTCGAAGACATCTTTGCCGAGGGCCTTGAGGCCCGGTTTGCCCGGCATCAGCAACTGGCCGAGGCCACCCGCGCGTGGGCTGCCGGTCACGGGTTCACGCGGTTTCCGGACGCCGGTTTCGAGTCCCGGACCCTCACCTGCGTGAACAATGGCGCCAAACCGGGCGGCCGCGTGATCGACGTTCCCAAATTCCAGAAACTGGTGAAGGACCGCGGTTTCCTGATCGACGGCGGCTACGGCAAGATCAAGGGCACCACGTTCCGGATCTCGAACATGGGCGATGAGACCGCCGCGACCATGCAGACCTTGTACGCCGCCATGGACGAGGCGCTGCGCGCGCTCTGAGTCCCCGCGTTCCGAAACCCCTCCGCGTCCCCGCCCCATGCCAAGGCTTCTCAGGTTGCGGCGCGAGACGATGCGCGGCTGGTGTCTGTGGATCGGACTGACGGGATGCCTGGCAACGATGGAGGCCGTTGCGGTCATCTTCCATGCAACCGACGATCCAGCACACCACACGACGCCGCCCGAGGGCGAATGGGCGGACAGCGGTTGGCAGTGGCAGGGAGAGTGGCGCGGTTGCGTCGGCACGCCCATTGCCCCCATTGGTTTCTGACGGCCAAACACGTCGGAGGGAAAGTCGGGGACGTCTTTCGTTTCGCCGGCGAAGCCTGGCCGGTGACCGCGATCTTTGATGACCCGGCGAGCGATCTGCGGCTCGCGCAGGTCTGTGGCGAGTTGCCCTCATTCGCCCCGCTGTACGAGGGAGCGGACGAAGTTGGCCAGACGGCGGTTGTCTTTGGTCGGGGTCTGTCCCGTGGCAGTCGGGTGACGTTGACCAATGCGGCCGAGGAGGTCGAGTTGCGCGGCTGGCGCTGGAAGAGCGGCACCTCCGCCTTGCGGTGGGGACTCAACCGGATCGAGGATACGGTGCCCTACGAAACCGAGCCCGGCACGTTGCTGCGGGCGACCTTTGATCCGGACGGCGGTCCGGCGGAAGCCATGGGGGCGGGGGCGATTCGGGCGGCGGGATGTTCCTGCAGCGTGAAGGTCGTTGGGAACTGGCGGGGGTGGCCTATGGCGTCGACGGTCCGTTCCGCTACACGGCCGATGGGGCCGATGTGAATGCCGCGCTGTTCGACACGCGGGGGTTTTTTGAACGGGGGATTCGGCTGGACGTTGATCACGGCCAAGGGCGCCCCCCGGCCGGCTGCGCTGTACGCTTCCCGGATTGGGGCGCGGCGGGACTGGATCCTCTCGACCATGGCACAGCACCCTGCACCGGAAGTCTTTCCGACGGTCTGGCGGGCGTCGTCGGCCGAGGGAAGCTACGAGGAAGAGGCGGCGATGGTGGACGTCGTGCGGCAGGAGATCCGCGTGTCGCTGCCGGCGGGCGTGGCCTTCTTCAAGCTCTCCGCCTGCCGCTACCTCCGGATTGTGGGGGTTGCTGCGGAGGGGTCGAGCTCGTGCTGCGTTACCAATGAAGGGCAGGCGGGGCGCTAAATCCTTGTTGTCAGCCGGGAACCGTCTGCTACGTTCCGCCGCGAACCGGCGGGCGGGACCGCTGAGAATCGCCTCCGCGGTGTCTCTCGACGGATTCACACAAACCGGAAAACGAACGCAAAAGCAAACGAACGCAAACGACAGGAACGCAGAACGCTGGAGGAAATACGCATGATGAGAAATCCATGGACACGAGTCCTGCTCTCGGCGGGCGTCATCAGCGCCGGATCGGTGCTGATGGCGGAGGAAGCCGAACAACACCCCCGTGGTGAGTGCCCTGCAGTCCACCACCATCAGCGGCTACGTGGACACTTCGTTCATCTGGCTCTTCGGGACGGGTACCGAACTGCCGGGCCGCTCCTTCGACGGGAGCGAGAAGCAGAACGGGTTCAACCTCAACGTCGCCTCGATCGCCATCGAGAAGCCGCTGGACGATGGAAACTGGGCCGCCGGTTACCGCGCCCAGCTCCTCTTCGGCCCGGACGCCCGCACGCTCAGCTTGCAGTCGCCCTGGGGCGGAGATTCAAGCGGTGAAGTGGCCATCAAGAACGCCTATGTGTCGCTGCGCGCGCCCATTGGCAACGGCCTCGAGTTCAAGGCGGGCGTGTTTGACACGGTCGTCGGCTACGAAGTCTTCGAGTCGGGCAACAACCCGAACTACAGCCGGTCGTACGGCTACTACATCGAGCCCATCACCCACACCGGTGTGCTGGCCAGCTACGAACTCACCCCGTGGTTGAGCATCAATGGCGGCGTCGCCAACGGACTGAGCGATCGCACCCTGCTCAACCGGGCCAATGACCGCTCCGGTTATTGGCGCAACGATGGCGAGGGCGGCTCGAGCTGGGAGATGGGGCAGGGCTTGATGTCCTACCTCGGATCCATCGCCCTCACGGCGCCGTCCAGCATGGGGTTCCTCGAAGGAGCCACCCTGTATGGCGGCATCGTGGACACGGGCATCGGCAAGGACGGCATTGGAACCAAGGACGTCATCAATCTGTACACCGGGTTGACCGTCCCCACGCCGATCACGCAGGTCTCGCTGGGGGTCGCGTACGATTACCAGGCCAACGGCATGTTTGATGAATCGTACGCCAATGCCATTGCTGGTTACTTGACCTGGCAGATGACCCAGAAGCTCCGGTTCAACGCCCGCGGTGAGTACGCCACCGGCAGTGCCGGCGCCTTCGGCACCGCCACGGGCGAACGCGCCGAACTGTTCGGCCTGACGGGCACCCTCGACTACTCGCTCTGGGCCAACGCCATCACCCGCCTCGAGTTCCGCTGGGATAACGACCTGTCGGGCAAGGGCGTGTTCCTCGATGGCACGATGGACAACGCCATTTCCCTGGCGCTGAACGTCATCTACAAGTTCTAGTCGCGCCACCGAGCTTGGCACTCCACCCCTTCCGTACAGCCGGAAGGGGTTTTTTGTTGGCGTGGTCCCCCAGGACGGGGAGCGCAGCAGTTCTGGGCTCGAGGAGTCGTCAACGTAGGGTTCGGCGGGGGCGCCGAACCCTACGCCCGGGGCGGGCGTGGTCCCCACCGCAAGGGGAGCGCAGCCGCCTTCGGCTGTAGCGAGCCGCGCCCGCGCGGCTCGCTCAGGCCTGGCCGCCGCTGTGCGTGCACACACCGCGCCGACTCGAAGCCACGAACTCAAGGAGCACCCTCCCCGCCTCGCCCACCTCGGTCTCCCGGGCGGCGGCGACCGCGGCGCGGAGATTGCGGCCGCTGAGGAACAGGAGGCGGTAAAGCCGCTGGAGTTCGAGTCGTTCCTTCGTCCCGAGGCCGGCCCGTCGCAAGCCCACGGTGTTGAGCCCGCAGATGTGGTTGTCGCCGCGCGCCATCATGAAGGGGGCAGGTCTTTGCTGATGGCCGATCCGCCCTGCATCATGGCCAGTGTGCCCACCCGCACGAACTGGTGGATCAGGCAGTTGCCCGAGATGAACGCCCGGTCCTGAACGATGGCATGACCCGCCACCAAAGCGCCGTTGGCGATGACTACGCGGTCGCCCACGACGGCGTTGTGGCCCACGTGGCAGTGGGCCATGAGGTAATTGTCCGATCCGATCACGGTGTCTTCGCCCAGGCTGTTCGAGCAGTGGACGGTCACCTGTTCGCGGAAGACGTTGCGGTGCCCGATGCGCAAGCGGGTGGGGGCGCCGTTGTACTTCAGGTCCTGGGGGCATCGCCGATGACCGCGCCGGTGTGGAAGCGGTTGTGGGCACCGATGGTGGTGTGGCCGGTGAGATGCACCTGGGGACCCACGATGCAGTGCGGGCCGATGCTGACGTGTTCATCGATGACGGCATGGGGCCCCACGGAGGTGGTGGCGTCCAGTTGCGCCTGCGGATGGATGATCGCGGTGGGGTGAATCATCAAAGGTCGCGTGGGGGGCGTTCGACGGCAGGGTCACGAGTAGAAGTAGCCCATTTCCCGCAGGGAAACGTAGTCGCGCTCGCGCTCGATGCTCCGGTGGCCGAGGATGACGTGGTCAAGCACTTCGATGCGCAGGAGTTGTCCGGCCCGGATCAGGTCGCGGGTCACTTTGATGTCCGCCTCGCTCGGGGTGGGATCGCCGCTCGGGTGGTTATGGGCCAGGAGGACGGCCGCGGCGTTGGCGGTGATGGCGGCCTTGAACACCTCGCGCGGGTGAACGAGGACGGTGTCGAGCGTGCCGTCGGCGATGGCCTGGCGGCCGATCAACCGCCGGCGGGTGTTGAGGAACAGGGCCTGGAGCCGTTCCACGCGTTGCAGGCGTGTTTCGTCCCGCAGGAAGTCCGCCACGCGTTCGGGCGTGTCCAGGAGGGGCGCGTCGCCGTGCAGTTCCCGGGCCAGGCGTTGGGCGAGTTCGAAGGCGGCCGCCAGGGTGACGGCCTTGTCGCGGCCCACCCCGCGCACGGCGCTGAGTTCGTTGGCCCGGGCGGCGGCGAGGCGATGGAGCGTGCCGAACTGCTTGACCAATCGCTGCGCCGCATCGAGCGCAGAGACGCCGGCGGTGCCCGTGCGCAGGAGAATCGCGAGCAGTTCGTCGGTCCCCAGGGCCGTCGCACCCCGCTCGAGCAGCCGTTCGCGCGGGCGTTCGCTGGGCGGCAGGTCCTTGATCCGAACGTGGTCGGGCACGAAGGAACTCTGGGAAGGGAGCTTCGGGTTTTCAAATCCAAAGTCCGGGGGATTCCGGCAACCGCCGTCCCGGGCATCGCCGGGGTCCGTTCGCTCCGCGCCGCGAATGGATGCGGCCCCGTGGCAGGGACCAAAGCGTGCGGGGATCCCGAGGCGTGTGGAGGATCGCGAAGCGTGTGGAGTGCGTCGACTTCCAGCGGCGCTTTTCGTGCGCTGCGTCGGTGCGATGGTTGCCCTGCCCCTACGAAGAGCGGCGGTGAACCGCGCGCACTCCAAACGCGTCGGGACTGACCGCGCGCGTTCCAAAGGCTTCGCGAGCGGCGGCGTGCCTGGCGCGAGGTCGGGCTTGTCACCGCCGGCCGATGGTCCAATGCTCGGCCCATGTCCAGGTGGTTACCATGTCTGGCCGTCCTGTTGTGGGCGGCGACGCCGGCGCTTACGCAAACGCCATCCACCCCGCCTCCCAACTTCGTGGTCCTCTTCGCCGATGACCTGGGCTATGCCGATGTGGGGTGTTTCGGGGCCAGAGATATTCAGACGCCGCACCTGGATCGGATGGCAGCCGAGGGGATGCGGTTCACCGGTTTCTACGCGGCCCAGGCGGTGTGTTCGGCGTCCCGAGCCGCCCTGCTCACCGGGTGTTACCCGAACCGCATCGGCCTCCTCGGGGCGCTCGGCCCCCAGTCCAAGACCGGGATCCATGATCAGGAACGGACCCTCGCCGAGGTGCTCAAGCCGCGCGGCTATGCCACCGCCATCTTCGGCAAGTGGCATCTCGGGGATGCGCCCTGTTTCCTGCCCACCCGCCACGGTTTCGACGAGTACTTCGGATTGCCTTACTCGAACGACATGTGGCCGTTCCATCCCGAGCACGTCCACCTGCCGCCCGACGTGGCGAAGCGAAAGGCCGGCTATCCGGATCTCCCGCTGATCGAAGGGGAACGCGTCGCGATCTCGCCGGTGACAGCCGAGCATCAGGCGCAGCTCACGACGTGGTACACGGAAAGGGCGGTGAGGTTCATCGAGCGCCATCGGGACCGGCCGTTCTTTCTCTACGTGCCGTACACGATGCCGCACGTGCCTTTGTTTGTGAGCGACAAGTTCAAGGGGAAATCCGCGGCCGGGCTGTACGGGGATGTGATCATGGAGATTGACTGGTCGGTGGGGCAGATCCTTGACGCGTTGCAGCGGCATGGCCTGGACGCGCGCACGCTGGTGGTGTTCACCTCGGACAACGGCCCCTGGTTGCTGTACGGGAACCACGGGGGATCGGCGAAGCCGTGGCGCGAGGGTAAAGGGACCATGTTCGAGGGAGGCGCGCGGGTGCCCTGCATCATGCGCTGGCCCGGGCGCATCCCGGCCGGCCGGGAATGTCGCGAACTCGCCGCCACCATCGATCTGCTGCCGACGTTCGCCCGGTTGGCGGGGGCCGACCTGCCGGCCGACCGGATTCTGGACGGGAAAGACATCGGCGCGCTCCTGAGCGGCGCGCCGGAGGCGCGGACGCCGCACGATGCGTACTACTTCTACTACGGCCGCGAACTGCAGGCCGTGAGGAGCGGGCAGTGGAAGCTGCATTTTCCCCACAGCT
The DNA here is from genome assembly GCA_027493615.1 of Verrucomicrobiota bacterium. Lineage (GTDB taxonomy): Bacteria > Verrucomicrobiota > Verrucomicrobiia > Limisphaerales > J093 > DSVZ01. The sequence goes on along the minus strand of JAOSKK010000002.1, from coordinate 68,022 downwards.
ATCCCCGACCGGAACCGCCGGGTCGCAATGGCCTGCCCGGCAAGTACACTCAACACCGCATCGGCCTCGAACTGTTTGACCTGGAATCGGACCCGGGCGAGACCACCGACGTGGCCGCTCGGCATCCCGAGGTTGTGCGACGCCTCGAGGCGATCGGGGAACGGGCGCGTGCCGATCTGGGAGATTCGGCCACCCAACGCGAAGGCGCCGGGGTGCGGCCGGTGGGAGTCAATCCCGCCCCGGACGGATGACAGCAAAACCGGCGGCAAGGGCGGCCTTCGCCTGGCCCTCGTCATGCGTCATGAGCCGGGTGAGTTGCAGCTCCTCCATGGCTGCAAGATGGAGACGGTCGAGGGAACGGCAGTGCTGTTGGCCGGAATTCCGATGCTGGCGGAGGGCGGTCAGGAACAGGGACGCCGGCAACCGGCGCGGTTCGAACGGCGGCTGGTTCTTCAGGCTGGCAAGTCGGGTTTCCGTTTGCCGCCACTGGTTGCGGGTGAAGCGTCCCCCGACCCATTCCGCCTTGAGCTGTACGAGGGTCTCCAGCTCCGCGAGGATGGAAACAACGACGGTGTCTTCCCCGGCGATTGCGGCCCAAACCGCCTCGCTCAAGGGCTCAGGGCGAAGCACCTTGAGCAGGCAACTGGTATCTGCGTAAACCATCCGCTCAGCAGCGCTGCCGCTCCTCCCTGGCAAGTTGGAGGTGTTCGTCAATGCTGGAGAAGACCTGATCTCCGAACGTCTTCTGGATCCAGCGTCGATGCGCGGCGGGAGTCCATCGCGGGCGCCGGGCCGACGGCGGAGGGATGCGAACCAGCTTCGCGACGGGTCGGGAGTCGCGCGTAACGAGGATCTCGCCCTCGAGTTCAAGCGCCGCCTCGGTCGCCGGCCAATGGAGCCGAAGCTCACGGATCGTGATGCTCTTCACGCGGGACGAGTAACATGTTTCACAAGCTGGGTCAACCGGGGCCGACGCAAGCCCTGGCGGATTGCGTCCGATCAATACCGGGCCTGGATCGTGTAGCGTGGTCCTTCCGGGCTGGAGAGCCGGATCCATTCCCGGGCGGGGTCGAAGTCGGCCCAGGGCGCGCCGTTGACCCGGACCGCGCGCAGGGTCTGGCGCGTGGGGTGGCGAAGCCGGACGAGCAGCGTGGCGGGACGGAGAGGTCCGGTGAATTCGACGTGGGCCGTGATCGAACCCTGGGCGGCCGCGCTCTCGATCAGGAGGCTGACGGGGGCCGAACCATGTGGGCGCCCCCGGATCGTGATGCGCTGGCCGTCGGCCAGCCAGGCCCGCGGGATGGCCTGGCCCACGAAGAGGCAGCCGTCCCCGTGGAGTTCGTTGAGGAGCAGGTTCCGATACAACTCGAACCAGGCGCCGTCGGTGCTGGGGGGACCGAAGTACTGGCCCCGGGCCCAGCGAGGCTCGACGGGCTCAAGCTGCCCGTGGGAGAAGGCGCAGGCCATCGTCGAGTAGAACGTGCGGATGGCGGCCTCCGGTTCGTCCCGCCGGAGGTAGGCGGTACCCTGCGGGTTGTAGACCGGTTCGTTGGCGGCGCCCCATTGCTTGAGGAAGAGATTGTCCTCGTGATCGTGCAGCAACGCCGTGGCCAGCCAGCCGCGCGGGTCAATCGCGGCAAGCCGCACGAGGTGCAAGGGGCCGGTGTCCACGTCCGTGGGATACCACTGGTCAAAGAGGCGGCGCGGGAGCGTGGCGGCGCAAGGCACGTAGTTGTGCCAGGTGCCGTCGGCCAGCGGCACGGCCGGGGCGCGGACGCTGCCGTGGGCGAACGCGCGTTCGACCTCTTCACGCAGCGTCCTCGCGGCGGCCGCACACGGAGTCGCCTGGGGATGGCCGTAGGCTTCGAGGGCCCGACCGAACGTCGTGAGGCCGCCAACGAAATACGCGTTGGGAAAGGCCCAGGCCTGCGCGTCGTGCGTCAGGTCATTGAGCGGGGCCAAGATGAGCCCGGGCGCGGTCGTGGAAGCGCGGGCGCGGGCGAGTTCGGCCGGACACCAATCGAGGGCCTTGAGCGAGGCGGGCAGCAGGCGCTCGAAGGCCGCCCGGTCCCGCGAGAGCAGGAAGTTCTGGCCGATGGCGAAGTGGCCTCGCAAGCCGTACAGCGTGTAATCGACATAGACGGCCTGGTTGATGGGCCAGTCGGCATTGGAGCTGGCCGTAGGCGAAGTTCGAGTAGGGCAGGTCGATGCGGTCTACCCCGTCTTGGGTCCGAAAGCGAGGCAGGCGCAGCGGGTGCCAGAGGTTCGCCCGGAACAGCTCGTTGACCTTGGGCTCGGGCACCGCGAACTGCGCGCCCTGGGCGAGCCAGTCCTCCCAGTACCGGACCGTGGCGGCACGACCGCGAAGCTATTGTCGGCTTCGACTCGCAGCCAGATCGACCCGGTTTCGCGGTCGATGACGTCGTAGCGTCCCGGGCCGCCCCGCAGCTCGGGATGCCGGTTGGTGCTCTCGGTGGCGAGGCGGAATCTGAAACGGACGGGGCCTTCCCCGCTGAGTTTGACGCGGGCGAAAAGCACGCTGGCCACCTCGCCGCGCCGGTCGGGCGGGCGGGAGTGAAGTGGGGCGGCGAACTGCTCGATCCGCGCGCGTTGGCCGTCGCGCTCGAGGTGGGTGACGATGACAGGCAACCCGTCGGTGAGGTGTTGAGCCATCCAGCGGCAGTCGGGCCAGAGCGGATCAAAGCGGAAGCGATGGGGCGAAGCGTGGTCGGGGCGGACGCTGGCCCAGCGGTCGATGCCGAACTTGTAGAGGGAGCCGTGCTGGGCGACGAGCGGGATGAGATGGCCGCGGGTGCCCATCCACGAGGTCTCCCAGGGGCGGTTCCAGACGTTGGGGTTACCCATGTCCTCCCAACGCTTCGTGAAGCTGGCCAGGGTGGCTTCGGGTGCCACTCGCACCTGATCCAGCGTTCGCTGGCCGGCCAGGGAGGCGAGGTGATCCGCCCACGGGAGAGGGTCGTCGGCAAGCATGACATACGCATCGTGCTCGGGCAGCCATAGGGCGCGCTGTTTCCGCAGTTGAAGCAGACCGATCGAGAAACCGCCGGTGCCATCCTCGGCGGTCTGAACCATAAGGACGGGCGCCCCGGGTGTCAGCGCCGGATCGTCCCGCAGCCGGGTGAGCCGGGCAGGAGCCGCACCGAGAAAGACGAACGCGCGGGTGTTTGGTGACCGAACGCCACGCGCACGCGGGCGGTGTCGGCCTGGGCAAAGGCGAGGCACGTCAGGGCGACTGTGGCGGCACGGAGGGCTCGGACGGTGTGTGAGCAGTGGGTTTGCATGGCAATGCTTCATGGCGGGTCCGGGGGCAGGGGGACATGTTGCCAGCCCTCGGTGCCAAGCCGGATATCGCGTTCCACGAAAGCCCAGATCACCAATTGCTTGTTTCGCAGCAGGGCGGGACGACGGAAGAGTTCCTGGCGTACAAGGGTGGAGGCGCCCCCGTCGCTGACCAGGGAGGTGAGGGGCTGCTTCAGTTCCCGCGCCAGGTGGGCCACGAAGCCAGCGCCGCCCGGCTCATCGGTCTGGTAGATGCGCAGGAAGCTGTCGCCGAGCACGAGCACCCGGGCCAGGGGTTCGTCCCGGTAAACCTCTCCGGGATCGCCGTGGAGGACCTGTTCACAGGGAATCATTTCGGGCGCGATGGTGCGTTCGAGCGCCGGCACCCGGAGCATGCGGATGAGGTCGCCCACGCGCTGGACGAGGGCGGGTCGGAGTTCATAGACCACCGATCCGGCCTCGACCCAGCCCGACCGGAGGACGTGTTGAGCGACGGCGCGTGCGGCCAGGGCGACGCCGGCCGGTGACCAATGCGTGTCCTGGGTGAGGTAGAGCGCGGGCGTCCCGACCGTCGCCTCACTTCGGGCCCGCGCGAACAGGGTGAACAGGTCGAGGAGTTCGACGTCGCTTGCGCGCAGCGCCTCCATCAAGCGGCGGGTCTCCGCACCGGGCGGAAGTTCCCAGGGCCCGGAACGGCCGGTGAGCCGATCCGGGTAGACGCTCGCTTTGTTGGGGACGGGCAAGACCAGCAAGCGCACGCCCCGGGCGGCCAGTCGGTCCCGGAAGTCCACAATGGCCTCCACCGCCTGCGTCACGTCGTCGGGGTGGCGCCCGGGGTCGGCGCGTTGGGTCAGAAACTGAACGCCGGGACGGTAGAACCACCATCCCTGGCGACCCAGGAGCGCTTTCTCGCCGGCGGCGTGGAACAACTGGAACTGGGCATACAGCATCCAGGGCCGGAGTTGGCGGGCGACCCAACTGGCGTCTTCCAGCGCCCGTTCGTAGGCGCGCAACCGTTCGGCGGTGGGGGGTTGACGGAAGAGATCCAGGGCCTGGGGCCGCTCTCCGCGGCTGACCTCGACCGCCCACTGGATCACGCCGACACTGCCAAGCACGGCCACAAAGCCGAGGGCGAACAGGCGTGACAGGGGCAGCGCGTGCATGGCCGGCTCAGAACTGGAAGTAGAGGAAGGGGTTGGAGGATTGGGCGAACATGGCGAGGACGGCGACGCCGAACAAGACGGCCAGGGCCATGGCCTTCGGCACGGTGAGCCGGGCCACCCAGTCATGCGCCTGCCGGCGCTGAAAGATGAGCCCGGCGGCGAGTGCCAGGACACAGGTGGTCTCCCGCCCGTACAGTTCGGCGGCGAGGAGCGCGCCGGCGAAGGTGGCCTCGCCACCCCCAAACATCACGGCGAGGTAACGACCCGCCTCGGGCAGCGTGGTGCAGCGGAAAAAGACCCAGGAGACGAGGATCAGTCCGAAGGTGAGGACCACGCGCAGCGGGTGCGGCAGGCGGGCGTACAGGCTTTGTTTGCCCCGCCATCGTTCGAGGATCAACCACGCACCGTGGTAGGCGCCCCAGGCCACAAAGGTCCAATGGGCGCCGTGCCACAACCCGCCGAGCAGCATTACCAGGGCGAGGTTCAGACAGGTGCGTCCTGACCCGCGCCGGTTGCCACCGAGCGGCAGATACAGATAATCGCGCAGGAAAGTGCTGAGTGAGATGTGCCAGCGCCGCCAGAAATCGGTGAGGCTCTCGGCGTGGTAGGGGGCGTTGAAATTCTTGAGGAACTCGAATCCCAACATCCGGCCCAGCCCCACCGCCATGTCGGAGTAGCCGGAGAAGTCGAAGTAGATCTGGAAGGCATAGGCGGTGACGCCGAACCAGGCATCGAAGGTGCCGAGCGATTGGGCGCCAAAAGCGGCGTCGGCCACCGTCCCGAGCGGGTTGGCCAGCAGGACCTTCTTGCTGAAGCCGAGCACGAACAGCGCCGCGCCCGAGGCGAACTTCACCCAGCCATGGGAGCGGGCCACGAGCTGGTCCGCCACCGTGCGGTAGCGCACGATGGGCCCCGCCACCAGTTGGGGGAACAGCGCGAGGTAACAGGCGAAGTCCGGCAGTGACCGGGCGGGCGGCGCGTGGCCCTGGTAGACATCCAGGCTGTAGCTCAGCGCCTGGAAGACGTAGAGGGAGATGCCGATTGGCAGGGCCACCTCAAGCAGGCGCAGTTCCCCGGCACCGAGCCACCCCAACACAGTGTTCAGGTTCGCCTGCACGAAGTTGAAGTACTTGAAGAAACCCAGGGTTCCCAGGCTCAACCCCACGGCCGCCCCCACCACCCAGGCACGTTGGCGGGGTCCGGCGCCCGGCTGCGTGAGCAGATGTCCGCTGGCGTGGCTGACCAGCGTGACCCAAAGCATCAGCAGGATGTACCAGGGATTCCACCAGCCGTAGAACCCGTAGCTCGCGATCAGCAGCCACCCGTTCCGGGTGCGGGACACCCCCTCCTCCGAGAGGCCCGCGACGTGGCCCAGCCACGGCAGCGCGTAGTAGATCGCCAGGACGACCGGCAGAAAGTAGAAGAGGAAGATGTGCGTGCTGAAGACCATCACCTACTCCGCGTCGGTCCACACGGCCCAGTAGAGGGTGTTGGTGGTTTGACCGAAGTACTGGTTGACGATGCCGCCCATGAAGAAGTCCTCGAGCGGGGCGTCGAGGGCGAGGCGATGGATCTGGCCGGAAGCGAACTGGCGCACCGAACCGCCGATGCCGGGCGCACGGGCGTCGGCCGCCTCAGCGCGGGCTTTCCACGGGTTGTAGTGACCCACGTAGATCGTCCGATCGTCCACGCGGCCACGATGCACCTCGAGCACTTCGTACTTCAGGATCGTGGCGTAATCGTAAAGGTCGCGCTTGAAGATGGCGCCCGGCGGGATCTCGAGCAGGCGGGCGGTGACCTCGAAGTGACCCTTCGTGGTCACGGCCGCGGAGGGGTTCCTGGTCCCCGACCCGGGGTTCTCGCGGCAGGAAGTGAGGAGCAGACCGACTCCGAGGAGGCCGAGGCTCAGGCGCGCAAGGGATTTCATTTCAAGAGCTCCGTCGCCGTCCAGTGCGGTTCCCAGCCCTGACCGAGGTCGAGACGGGTGGTCGGGCTTGAGTCGGGGGCCCCGGCCGCAGGCCACCGGATGATGGCCATGGTGATGTCCGGCACCTTCCCGAGGTCTTCCACGCTGCGGGTGAAGAGGAGGTACTGGCCGTCGGGCGAGACGCACGCGCCGTAGAGGTGGTGGCCGGGTTCGGCATGGAGCCGCTGGCGGTTGGCGCCCTGCGGGTCCGCGGCCCACAATTCGGCGTGGCCGGGTTGCTCGGGGATGATGCCCCGGGCATAGACGATGCGCTGCCCGTCCGGGCTCCAGTCCGGCGTGCAGTTATACCGCTCCGTTTCGCTCACCGCCCGGATGGCGCCGGTGGCGAGGTCGAGGCAGCCGATGTTCCAAAAGGGCCCGAGGCCGTTCGCGGTGCCGGCGAAGTGGCGGCCGTCGGGCGACCAGACGAGCTGGCCGACGATGCCTCTCCGGGGTATTTCGCGTACGACGGCGCGACTGGTGAGCTCGCAGAGGCGAATGCCCTGGGGTGTCAGACACGCGAGCTGGCGCCCGTCCGGCCCCCAGGAGGCCCACGGATATTCCCGGCCCCAGACCACCGGGGCGCTGCCGTCGGCCCGGGCGACGACCAGGTCGAACGTGCCGTAGGTGTTGTTGTCGACGGGTTCGGAACGTGGCAGACGGTAGTAGAGCAGTCGGGTGCCATCGGGGAGAACCGCGCTCCGGCCTCGTGGTACTCGGCGGTGCGGGTGATCGCGTGACGCCCCGAGCCGTCGGGCCGCAGCAGGAACAGATCCCAGTCGCCGGCCGCCGTCTTGGCGCTGCAGACCAGCGTGCCACGACCGCGCAATTCGGCCGCCAGCGCTGCGGGGGACGACGAACCGGCAGGGGAGGCCGCGCCGTCGGGGGCGCGCGGGGGTCGAAGATGTCGTCGGGGGTCCAGCAAGGCTCCCATCCGGCGGGCAAAGTGAGTACCGGGCCGCGGTTCGCATGCGGGTGCAACCGGCGGAGTTCGCGGCTTTCGCCCCCGAGAATCGGGGCGTCGCTCAGTCGCAGCAGACCCATCGGGGCACCGGCGCGTCCCGGATCTCCGTCTTCTTCGACGTTGCCTGTGAAGAGGACGTAACGGCCGTCCGGAGAGACGTGACCGCCGTAGACGTGCCGGCCATCCTCCCCAAAGACGAGCTGGCGGGAATCGCCCTCGATCGTGGCCTGCCAGAGTTGAGTCCAACCCTGGCCGCCATTGCCCGTCTGTCCTGGCGGACGCCACGAGAAGATCACGCGGCGCGAATCCGGGAACCAGTCCGGGGTACAGCAGTCGCCACGACTCACCGCGCTGGCCTCGCCCGTCCGGAGGTCGAGGCGGGCGACGCTCCAGCCGGTGCCATACGAATTGGCCACGCCGACGAGCCAACGGCCGTCGGGCGACCAGGCCGGTTGTTGGAAGAAGCCCTGGCGTGGCAGGGTGCGGAGAACCTCGAGCCGTTCGAGGTTGACGAAGGCGAAGCCCTTGACCGAAAGCGTGGCCACCTGGGTGGCGTCCGGACTGAAGCTCGCCCACGGCCATTCGCCGGCTGGCCCCAGGACTCGCGCACCGGTCCCGTCGGCGTTCGCCAGCACCAACTCGCCCTGGGCACCGTACCGGTTGCCGTCGATCGTCTCGACCCGGGGAAGTCGGCGGTAGAGCAGCCGCCGCCCGTCGCGGGAGACTTGCGGAGCGAACTCGTTGAAGTCCGGAGTCCGTGTCAGCGGGCGGCGCGCCGAGGCGTCGGGGCGGCATGCGAAGAGATCCCAATCTCCGGCTGTGGAGCGCGCGCCGTAGATGATCCAGCCGAGGTGGCTGACCTCGGAGGCGAGCACCCCTGTGGCGGAGGGCTCTTGGGCGGCTGTCCCGGGCAGGCGGGCGAGCCACGCAGCGAAGACCAAGAGGCGGGGCAGAAGACGCAGGCGCATGGGGGGAGCCAAGGATCACTCGACTTCGACCCAGAGGATGTCCCAGGGCTGAAGCCGGAGCGGCACCTTGTCGAGGTCCTCGGCACGGCCGAAGTGGACGACCTTGAGGTTGTTGACCGCCGCCGCCGGATCCAGTCGCACGATGCGGGCGTTGCGGCCGGCGACTCCAACCGGTTCAAGCCGGACGTCGAGTTCGTGGTGGTCGAAGAGCGCGCTGTACTGGGGCATGCCGTTCCACCAAGGCGCCATGAAACGGCGGCCGCCCGGCGACATCCAGTCGAAGTCCGACGGGTCCACGAAACCATCGCGGATGTGGTAGTACGCCGCCATGTCCAAGCCCGCCTCGGCATAGCGCCGGGTGGTTTCGAGCACGAAGCAGGTCAGCGCAAAGACAAGGAGGCCCGCGAGGGCGGGGACGAAACCGCCATGGGAGAGCCAGGTCGTGCCCGGAGGCAATCGGGAGCACGCGATGTCCCGTCCAGGGCGAGTGGATTGGGCTTGCACCGCGGGCAGGCTAACGCGCGGCGGACCGTTGTTCCACCCTGTTCTCAGCCGCAGCCTGACGCGCGGGCTGGTTGGACGGGCCCGCCGCCTGAGCGAAACGAATCTGCGCGGAACCGGCGGACGGCCCCGCTCCGCCGGCTACGAGCAAGGCCGGCAATTGCTTGGCGCGGCCGACGAGGCGGTGGCTGCTGACCTCGAGAGCAGCCGTGCGGCCAGCAGGACCTACTTGGCCGCCAGGGCCTTCTCGATCGCCGCGGTGACCTTGGGGGAATCCGGTTCGTCCCCAGACTCGAAGCGGGCCAGCAGCTTGCCATCGCGGCCGATGAGGAACTTGCCGAAGTTCCACTTGACCTCACCGGGGAACGCGGAGTCCTTGCCGGTCAAGGCGGCGTAGAGCGGGTGTTGATCGGGGCCGGGCTTGACCTTGACCTTCTCGAGGAGCGGGAAGGTGACATCGAACTTCGAGGTGCAGAAGGCCTGGATCTCGGCGGGCGAGCCGGGCTCCTGATTGCCGAAGTCGTTGCAGGGGATCCCGAGCACGACCAGACCCTGGTCCTTGTACTTGCGGTAGATGCTTTCCAGCGGCTTGTACTGGCGGGTGTAGCCGCACTGGGAAGCGACGTTGACCACCAACAGCACCTTGCCCTCATAGGCCTTCAACGACGTGGGTTTGCCGGCGAGGTCGTGGAGGGGGATGTCCTTCAGGGAAGCCGGGGCGGCCAGCGAGGTCAGGGCCATGGAAGCGAGGGCGGTGATGGCAATGAGTTTGAGTTTCATCGTGAAATAGAAAGTGGCGTCGGCCGGATCAGTGTCAAGCCGTGGCCGGCCGCGCGAAGCTTGCCCCTGCGGGCGCTGTGGTTCATAACGTGCCCATGCGATCCGATGTGGCGGGATCCGCCATCCACGTGCCCTTCCCGGAACCTGCGGTGCTGGCTGCCAGCCTGCCGTCGCGCGTTGGAGGGTCTCCGGGCATGGCGGCCTGTCCCTGTGCCCGCGTGGGGCATCCGGGTCACCGGCTCGCAGACCGGGCCAGGGTGAACCGCTGGCATTCCTGAAACCCAGAGTGGGCCCCCGGTTGTGGCCAACCAGAACCTGCAACCCGACCTGTTCTCCGTGCTTCGGAGTGACCGCGAGGCCGCGCCGGTTCCCTCCATCCGGCTCGACGTTGTCATGGATGTCCAGGCGGGGGTGTGGCGGCTGACGTGGACGACGGAGAACGGGTCGGAGCCGCTGGCGACGGGCGAACTGAGCACGGCCGACGTGGGTTGGCTCATGTCCTACAACCTGGAATGGAAGTTCCAGGCGGGCGCGCAGCGGGAGAGCCGGCGATTCAGTGATCACGTGTCCTCGACTCGATCGCTGGTGAATCGACTGCGCAAACGGATTCCCGTGGCCGACGAGCACGTGCGCGTGGAAGTGGAGTTGCCCGTGCTGGCCGGGTCCCTGCTGAAGCCTGAAACGCGAGTGGTGCCGTTCCCGGAGCCGGCGGACGTATGGTTGTGGCTGGCCCGGCAGTGGGCCTGGTTTGCGCGTTTGCGGCTGCCCGCGGGGCGGGCGATCGGTGCGCGGCCCCGGCGCACGGCCGCCGAGGCGCTCTATGTGGTGGCAAGTGACGCGGTGCGGCTGCCGCCGGAACCGGCGGTGCTGCGCCGGTTGCAGGCCGGGACGACCCCGGCGGCTCCGCACGCGGGTGCGGACGAGCCCGACCGGCCGGGTCCGTGGTCGGAGGACGGGGAGGCGGAAGACTCTTGGGAATCCCACGACGCCGCCATGGCCCGGATGCTCGAACGGATGCGGCAGGCGAACGCCCGGCGGTGGGAAGTGTTGAACCGGGTGCAACGAAATGCCGCCCGGGCGCGGGAGCGCGAGGAGCAGCGGAAGCAGGCCCAGGCCGCACGCCGCGCGGCGAAGGCCGCCACGGCCGCCGCGCCCGTGCCCGTCCGGCCGGCCGTCGAAGTTCCCGTCGTGGGGGTGCGGACCGAGACCCCCAGGTTGCCCCTTCAGGCAACGGCTTTCCCCTTGTCTGACCTGCGGGCGTATTTCCTGCGCGAACAGGCGGCGGCGTGGTGGGTGGCCAACCAGTCGGATGAACTGCTCGCGCTGCCCTACTGCCGGATCGAGCGGCTCGAGTACCAGCTCCGGACGGCATTGCGGGTGCTGGGCCCGTTGCGGGGGCGGGCCCTGCTTTCGGACGAGGTGGGGCTGGGCAAGACCATCGAGGCGGGCCTTGTGTTAAAGGAGTTGCTGCTGCGCGGCATGGTCCGGCGGTTCCTGGTGCTCACGGTCCCTTCGCTCGTGGACCAGTGGGAGGAAGAGCTGGCGGACAAGTTCGGCATCACGACGGTGACCACGAACCACAGCGATGCCCGGGACGACCTCGACCGCTTCTGGCGCGAGCACCCGGCGTTGATTGCCAGCCTGCACACCCTCAAACAGCCGGCCCACGTGGCGGTGGCGCGCACGGTCAAATGGGACCTGTTGATCGTGGACGAGGCGCATTACCTGCGGAACCGCGACTCGCAGGCCTGGCAGGCAGTCAACGCGTTGCCGCGTCAGTTTCTCCTGCTCCTCACCGCCACGCCCGTCCAGAACTCGCTCGAGGAGCTCTACAACCTCGTCACCCTCCTCCAGCCGGGTCAGTTTCCCACCCCGAAGGAGTTTCGCGCGCGCTATGTGGACCCGAAGCGGCCGCGTCAGCCGCGCGCGCCCGAGGAGCTGCGGCGGGCGTTGCGCCAGGTGATGATCCGCAACACCCGCGCCAATGCGGGCCTGCAACTGCCTCCCCGCCGGGCCGAGACGGTGCTGTTCACGCCGGACGGCGAGGAGCGCGCCTTCTGGGAGGGTTGGGAAGCGGAGTTGCGGTCAAGTCTGGCCCGCATGACGCCCGGCCAATCCAGTCTCTGGGGACGTCTGTTGCTGCAGGCGGCGGGCAGCAGCCCGCACGCGTGGCGCGAGGCGCTGGCGAAGTTCCCGGAGGCGTCGCTGCGGGATCGGTGGCGGGCGGGCGCGCCTTTCGATGCAAGCTGGCAAAAGCGTTGTCAGCTCGTGTTGCCGCTCACCCGGGGCGAGGGCGGGGTGGTGTTCTTTACGCAGTTCCTGAAGACCCAGGCGGCGCTGGCGGACTTCCTCGAGCGGGCCGGCGTGCCCACGTTCGTCATCCACGGCGGCACCCCGCCGCCGGAGCGGCAGCCCATCACGGAGGCGTTCCGCCGCCAGGGAGGCGCACTGCTCCTGACCCACAGCGGCACCGAGGGCCGCAATCTCCAGTTCAGCCATCGGCTCGTGAACCTCGATCTCCCGTGGAACCCGATGGAAATCGAGCAACGCATCGGACGGCTCCACCGCCTCGGCCAGCAACACCCCGTCCGCATCTACAACCTGGTCCAGACCGGCACCCTGCAGGAACACCTGCTCGACCTCCTCCAGGAAAAGCTGAACCTCTTCGAGCTCGTGGTCGGCGAGACCGGCCTGATCCTCGGCGAACGGTTCGGCAGCGACGAGTTCGCGGAGGAGGTCTTCCGGCGCTGGCAACAGGCCGAGGGCGGCATCGGCCCCGCCCTGGCCGCCCTGGGCGAGGAGTTGGCGGCAGCGCGGGCCGCGTATGATGAGGTTCGGCAACTCGATGAAACCCTTTTCAAGCACGACTACGAGTCGCTCTGAAGCCCCGGCATGAAGCTGCCCCGCCCCACTCCCGAGCCCGGTGCCCTGGTGGACTTCTACCACCAGGCCCTCTCCGGCCTGGGCGCCGCCTGCGAGCGCACCTGGTACGACCGCCTCAGCGTGCTGGCCGACGGTGCGGCCGCCCGGCTCTGGAACGATACCGGCGAGCTCAGTGAGACGGAGCTCTCGTTTCCCGCCCCGGACGCCCCCGGCGCGCGCGACCCCCCACCGCGAAGTCTTCCCGGGTTGCCCCCTGACCTTCCGCCTGGCCGAACTGCTCCGGCCTTCGCCCCTCCCGCTCGAAACCGTGGTGCTCGCCAGCGACGCCCCGCAGCGTCCGGGCATCGAAACGGTCGAGCGGGCGTGGCGGGTGCAATTCCCGGGGACGACGCGATGGAACCTCCACACCCCGCTGACCGCCGCCCATCACTTCTCGTTGCTGGCGCTGATCCGTTGCGAAATCCAGGCCATCGACCAGCACTGGAGTCTCCACCGCCTCGCCCTGTCCCTGCCACACGGCACCCCGGACCCGGAGTTGGCGACCGGCCTGGCCCTCGCGCAGATCGACCCGGCGCCGGCCCGCGAGATCGTTTGGCCCTCCGCCGAACCCGGCTTGTGGGCCTCGTTCCTCGAGGCCGCCCTCGCGCCGGAACTGGCCCCGGAACTGGCGCCGATCCACGAACGTCAGCAGCAGTATCTGCGTCGCGAACTGGAGCGAATCGACGATTACTTCGGCCGCTACGAACTCGAGCTCACCAGCCGCGCCTCCCGCAGCTCCAGCGAAGCCAGCCGGCTGAAACTCGCGGACCGGCTGGCCGCCACCCGCGCCGAGCACGCGCGCCGGCGCTCGGATCAGGTCGCCCGCCACGAGATCCGCGTCGTCGCCCATGTGGACGCCCTGCTGCTGGTGGCCGAACGGGCCTGGCACGCCGAGTTGGATGTGGGGCGGGATCACGCGGTGCAACAGTTGGGCGCGTGCTGGGTGCCGCGCACGCGCCGCTGGGTCCTCGGTTGATCGGTTGACCTTGGCGCCAGTTTTTCCGTGCGCGTCCGGGCCGTTTGTGCCAGTTCCTAACTGCGCGTATGGCAGTGCAATTCCAGGACTACTACGAAACGCTCGGCGTGAGCCGCTCGGCCACGGATCGCGAGATCAAGTCCGCCTTCCGTCGTCTGGCCCGGAAGTACCATCCGGACGTCGCCAAAGACAAGCGCAGCGCCGAGGAAAAGTTCAAGGCCATCAATGAGGCGTACGAAGTCCTCAGCGATCCCGAAAAGCGCCGCAAGTACGACCAGCTCGGGGCAGACTGGAAACGGGGTGCCCCGCCCCCGCCCGAAGGCGGCTTCCCTCCCGGGGCTTCGCCGCGGGGGCGCCGGCAGCCCGTTCGCCGATTTCGAGTTCGACGGCACCGGATTCAGCGACTTCTTCGAGCAGTACTTTGGCGGGCGCGAGGGCTTTCGTGGCACCGCGGGCTTTGGTCGAGGCGGTGCCTTCCGGTCCGCCACGGGCGGCGCCCAGCGCGGTGCCGATGTCGAGAGCGACCTTCTGGTGACCCTGCACGAGGCGTTGCACGGCGCCGTGAGACAACTCTCGCTGCGGCGGGCCGATCCCCGAACCGGCATCGGGCAGACCGATACCTTCCGGGTCCGGATTCCGACCGGGGCGACCGAGGGGCGGTTGATCCGGGTCCCGGGCAAGGGCGAGCCCGGCGCCGGCGGGGGCCGCCGGGGGACTTGTTCCTCCGTGTGCGCCTGGCGCGGCATCCGGATTTCCGGGTGCAGGGTACGGACCTCTACCACGATCTCCCGTTGGCGCCCTGGGAGGCGGTGCTCGGCGCCACCGTCACGGTCCCCACCCTCGAAGGGACGGTCGACGTCAAGATCCCGCCCCTGTCCCAGAAGGGGCAGCAACTGCGGTTGCGCGGCCGGGGGTTACCGGCCGAAGGCGGCGGCCGCGGCGACCTGCTCGTCGTGCTGACCATCGTCACCCCGGACTCGGTCACGGCTGACGAACGCCGGGCGTGGGAGGAACTGGCCGGACGTTCGCACTTCCATCCGCGGAGGGCCGCATGAATCCGGAAGCCCAGGACCTGCCCGCCGTCCCACGGCTCTACAGCCTGGCGACGGTGTTGCACATCACCGGAATCGACCGGGCAACGCTCCTCGAGTACTGCGAAGCCGGCCTGTTAGCCATCGAACCGGACCGGATGGAGACGGCCGAGTTCGACGATCACTTCGTCTGCACCCTCCGGCAGATCGAGTTCCTGCGGGAGACCCACGGCGTGAACCTGGCCGGGATTCGTATGATCCACCAACTGCTCGCCGAGGTGGAACGGCTGCGGCGCGAGCTCCGCTTTGTGCGCGAGGGCGGGTGAGCCGTCCTCGGCCCGGGCCACCCCGGTGGCCGCGGGCAGCGACGAGACAAAAGTGGTGTTCAGCCCCCGGGCTTCGCGTAAAACCTCCCCATGCAGAAGATGCTTCTGGCTTTCGGAGACGATGTCTACGAAGACCTCGAACTCTGGTATCCGGAAACTCCGGCTCGAGGAGGCCGGATACGGCACGCAGTTGGCCGGCCTGGAGCGGCGCACCTTCGTCGGCAAACATGGCTATCCGGCGACGGCCGACCTCCGGATCGCAGACGCACGGAGCGAGGACTATTGCGGCTTGCTCATCCCCGGCGGGTTCATGCCGGACAAGCTGCGTCGGGAGGCCCGGGTGCTGGAGTTGACCCGCGAGTTCCACACCGCCGGCAAGCTGGTGGCGTTCATTTGCCACGGAGGTTGGATACCGATCTCGGCGCGGATTCTGCGGGGGCCGACGGGCCACCGGTTCGCGGGGCATCAAGGACGACCTCGAGAACGCCGGGGCAATCTGGGTCGATGAACCGGTGGTCGTGGACGGCAACCTCATCTCCAGTCGCACTCCGCGGGACCTGGCGCCGTTCGCGGCGGCCATGGTGGCGTTTCTCACGCAGGCGGGGAGCACGAGCGGCTGAGCCTGCCGCTCGCGGCGTTCGGGCCCCTCGGGTCCGGCCCGCTGCGGGAGAGCCCCTGAGGCGCACATTCCAGACGTCAGCCCTTTCGCGAGCATGTCTTCCCACCCTGGTTTCGGTGCGCATACGGATCCGACGTTCAAGTCGCAGCCGCGGCCCACGGGCGAGGTGATCCGGCGGGTGGCGGTGTACCTGTGGCCCTATCGGTGGCTGGCGGTGGCAACCGTGCTGTGTGCGGTCTTGTCGCTGGCCTTCGGCTTTCTGTACCCGAAGCTGACGCGGGTGTTGATCGACGAGGTGCTGACGCGGCGAAAGGTGGAGCTGCTGGCGCCGGCGGCGGGCGGTTTGTTGCTGGCGTTCTTTCTGCGCGAGGTGTTCAACAGCTTGCGCATCCGGGTCAACAATCATCTCGAGCAGAACGTCATCCGCGACATGCGCTGCCAGGTGTACGCCCGCCTCCAGCGCCTGCCGGTGCCGTGGTTCGACCCGCGGGCCTCGGGCGACCTGATGACCCGGGTGATCGAGGACGTGAACAATGTGGAGCGCCTGCTGATCGACGGCACCGAACAAGGCACGGTGGCGCTCCTGAGCATCGTCGGCGCGCTCGTCCTCATGCTCAGCTATAGTCCGAGCCTCACGCTGGTCGCTCTGGCGCCGGCGCCGCTGCTGGCCGCCGGAGCGCTGTGGTACACCCTCACAGCGCACCGGCGTTACCGGAAGCAACGCGAGGCCGCCAGCGCCATGAATGCGCTGCTGATGGACAACCTGCAGGGCATCCGCCAGATCAAGGCGTTCGGACGCCAGGAACACGAGGACGCACGGTTCGCGGAACGCGCCGAGGAGCTGCGCGAGGGGACACTCGTGGTCATGCGCGCCTGGGCGTGGTACGGCCCGGCCATGGAGTTCGTCGGCGCCCTGGGCATTGGCCTTGTCCTGTGGGTCGGCGGGGCGCAGGTGATCGCCGGGCGACTGGAGGTCGGGCAGCTCGTCGCCTTCATGCTGTATGCCGGCATGTTCTTCTACGAACCCATCGGCCGGCTGCACAGCCTGAATCAGATGCTCCAATCCGCCCGCGCGGCCGCGGCCCGCGTCTTCGACATCCTCGACGCCGCGCCGGAACGTACGACCCCTCCCGGTGGCCTGGCCCGCAAGGGACCAGGCGCGCCCCGTGAACCTGAAGTCGTCCCGCCTCCAACGACCGCGGACGCCACGCCGCCGGCCGGCTGGCGGGCACGAGGAGAAGTCCTGTATGAAAACGTCGGTTTCCGTTACGGCACCGGAGAGACCGTGCTCCGGGGCATCAACCTCCACGCCCGACCCGGCCAGATGATCGCGCTGGTGGGCCCGACCGGTGCCGGGAAATCCACGCTCGCGAATCTCCTGCCCGCCTTTTACGAGGCCACCGAAGGCCGGATCCTTATCGACGGCCGCGACCAGCGCGAGCTGCCCCTGGACCTGCTCCGGGCACAGATCGCCGTCGTCAGCCAGGAACCTTTCCTGTTCAACGGCACGCTGCGCGAGAACGTCCTTTACGGACGGCTCGACGCTTCCGAGGACGAGTTGCTCGCGGCCACCAAGGCGGCCAACTGCCACGCGTTCATCACCCGCCTGCCCGACGGCTATGACTCGCGGGTCGGGGAACGCGGCGTGAAACTCAGCGTCGGCGAGAAGCAGCGGGTGAGCATCGCCCGGGCCCTGCTGAAGGACGCCCCGATCCTGATCCTTGACGAAGCCACCGCGAGCGTGGACACCGCGACGGAACGGCTCATTCAGGAGGCCCTCGAACGCTTGATGGCCGGTCGCACCAGCTTGGTCATCGCACACCGCTTGAGCACCATCGTCCGGGCCGATCAAATCCTCGTGCTCCGCCGCGGCGAGATCGTGGAACGGGGCACGCACGAGGAATTGCTGGCTGCCGACGGCCTCTATGCGCGCCTGGCCCGGATCCAGAGCACGGCCACCATTGAAGAGAGTTTCGCCCGCCTGGCCCCCGCCGGAAGCCTGTAGGCGTAGGTGCCGACGTCAGGAGGCTCTGCCGAGTCTCGTTACCTCGACTCCTGCTGACCCTCGCGGCATGCCCGGACTTGATCCCGGCGCCATTCGGTGCTGGGGTGTTCCGCAACGCAAGACCGCCGCCCATCGAACCGCCATGAAAGCCCAACCGATCTCCGCGCCGACGCGTCTCCATGAACCGCCCGGTGAGGGCACCAGGCCTGCAACCTGTCGGCCGGGTCTCCCGACCCGGTGCGGAGGGTTCAGGGTCACTGAGCAGGTCGCGGAGGAACAGGCTGTCTCCCCGCCCCGCACCCGGCTGTCCGTCCGCTTCGGTCTGGCATTCCTGCTTGGCGCCTGCCTTTCCCTGTCGGCGGCCGAGGGCAAACAGACGGAGATGGTCCCGATGCGCGACGGGGTGCGCCTGGCCACCGACATCTACCTCCCGGAGGGCGCGGGCCCCTGGCCGGTCATCCTGGCCCGCACGCCGTACAACAAGGTCATGGGCGCCGGCATCGGGGCCGACGGCGCCAAGCGCGGTTACACGGTCGTGGTGCAGGATTGCCGGGGCCGCTTCGCCTCCGAAGGCGACAACCTCCCGTTCCACCTGGATCACACCGACGGTCCGGACACCCTGAAATGGCTCCAGGCTCAACCCTGGTGCAACGGGAAGATCGGCACGTGGGGCGGATCGGCGGGGGCGATCACGCAGTTGCTGATGGTGGGTCGCGATGCGCCCGAACCCTACTGCCAACACCTGGTGGTCGGCGCGCCGGACCTCTACGCCGGCATCTATCCCGGCGGCGTGTTCAAGAAAGCGATGATCGAGGACTGGATCCGGGGCAGCCGATTCGGCACGAATGCCCTTGCTGCCTGGGAGGCGCACCCCGCATACGACGATTACTGGCGCACGCGCGACGTCTCGCCCCGCTACACCGAGGCTGCCACCGTCGCCGTCCACCTCGGTGGCTGGTACGACATCTTCGCCCAGGGCACCATCGACTCGTTCGTCGGATATCAAACCCGCGGGGGTCCGGCCGCCCGGGGTCGCCAGAAGCTCGTCATGGGGCCCTGGACGCATGGCGTGCTGCAGACCAAGGCCGGCGACCTCACCTTCCCCGACAACGCCAAGCGGCCCCCGAACGACATCCACGATTCCTGGAAGTGGTTCGACGCGCAACTCAAAGGCGAGGACAACGGCTTGGCGAGTGCGCCGGCGGTGACCTACTACGTCATGGGTGACGTGACCGACCCGCTGGCTCCGGGCAACGTCTGGCGCACAGCCGATCAGTGGCCGCCAGTTGCCACGCAAACCCAGGCGTGGTACCTCCAGGCCGACCGCACGCTGCGAACCGCCCCGCCCGGGAACGCCCTCCCGCTGGCGTATCTGTATGACCCGGGTGACCCGGTGCCCACGATTGGGGGCTGCAGCTTACCCTGCCCGCTGGCGGCAAAGACCAGCGTCCCATCGAGTCGCGCCCGGACGTCCTGGTGTTCACCAGCGCTCCGTTGACCGAACCGCTCGAGGTCACGGGTCGCGTCCGTGCGAAGCTCTGGGTCAGCAGCGATGCGCCCGACACCGATTTCTTCGTGCGCCTGTGCGATGTCTATCCGGACGGCCGTTCGATCAACGTCTGCGAGGGCCAGTTGCGCGCGCGCTTTCGCCACGGCTTCGACCGGGAAACGTTCCTCAAGACCGGCGAGGTCTACCCGCTCGAAATCGATCTCTGGTCCACGAGCCTCATCTTCAACCGCGGTCACTGCCTGCGCGTGCACGTCACCTCGAGCAGTGCGCCCGGCTACGATCCCAACCCCAACACCGGCGATCCCTTCCGTGCCCGGGACTACCGGCGCGCCGCGCGCAACGTGGTGTTCCTGGACGCGCAGCGCCCCTCGCACCTCCTCCTGCCGGTGGCAGCGGGCGGGCGGTGATCGGGAGACGGTCAGCCTCCGGTTCAACCTCTCGCGCACTTTGCTCCCATGCGCATCGAACTTGCCTACGGCCGAGACGGGCTGGCAGTGGATCTGCCGGACGACCGCACCACCGTCATCGAACCGACGGACCAACCGGGGTTGCCCGACGAACACGCAGCCGTACGGGCGGCTCTGCGACAGCCCATCGGCGCCCTGCCCTTGCGCAACAGCGTCCGCGCCACGGACCGCGTGTGCATCGTGTTCACCGACAGCACCCGCGCCACGCCGAACGAACGCCTGATCCCGTGGCTGCTGGCCGAGCTTGCCCACGTGCCGGCCGACCACGTCACGCTCCTCAACTCTACCGGCACACACCGCCCCAACACCCCGGAGGAACTCGCCCGGCTCCTCACGCCGGAAGTCCTCGCCCGGTATCGCGTCCTCAACCACGACTGCCACGACGACGCCGCACTCGTCGCGGTCGGCTCCATGCGGGACGGGACTCCCGCGTTGCTGAACCGCCACCTGGTCGAGGCCGAGGTGCGGATCATCACGGGCTTCATCGAACCGCATTTTTTCGCCGGGTTCAGCGGCGGCCCCAAGGGCATCATCCCCGGATGCGCGGGGCTCGCGAGCGTGATGGCCAACCATCGGCCCGAGAACATCCGCAGCCCGCAGGCCACCTTCGGCGTCACGCTCGGCAATCCCCTGTGGGAGGAACTGCGCGAGGTCGCGTTAAGGATCGGTCCCAGCTTCCTCCTGAACGTGGCGCTGAACGCGCGGCGCCAGATCACGGGCGTGTTCGCAGGTGACCTGATTGCCGCCCACCAGGCGGGCACCGAGTTCGTGCGGCGTTCCGCCCTGCAACCGGTCGCGGCCGCGTTCGACATCGTCGTGACCACGAACAGTGGACACCCGCTCGACCTGAACCTGTACCAGGGGGTGAAAGGCCTGAGCGCAGCGTCGCGGATCGTGAAGGACGGCGGCACCATCCTGCTGGCCTGCGAGTGTCGGGAAGGCGTACCGGCGGGAAGTCCTTTCGAACGGCTCCTGCGTTCGGCCGCGAACCCCGCGCAGCTTCTCCAGCACCTGGAATCGGCCCGGGAGATCCAAGCCGAGCAATGGCAGGCGCAGATCCAGGCCCAGATCCAGAGACGCGCCCGCACGTTCCTGTTCAGCAGCCTGCCCGACGACGTGGTGCGGGCGTGCCATTTCGAACCCTGTCACGCCCCCGGCCACTGGGTGCACGAGCAACTCGCGGAGCGGGGTCCGACCGCCCGCGTGGCGGTCTTGCCGCACGGGCCGCTGACCATCCCGCACCTGGCGTCAACGCTTCATTCCTGAGGACTGACCTTGCCGCCTGGCCGTAGGCGCCGACGTGAGGAGGCGAAAGACGTGGCTTCTGTTACACGCCGCCTGCTCATGTGGGCGCCTACGGGCGAGCACGAGACAACGCCTCCTTACGTCGGCGCCTACAGGGAGTACGGGAGGACCCGTCTCAGGGTGCGGCCAGCGCGGTTTCAGGCCAGCTCAGGCGGCCGCCGTTCTCCAGCACGCAGAACCGCTGGTCCAGCCGCTGGCACTCCGCCGTGAACTCGTCCGGCGAGGCGGTGTTGAACGCGAACAGGTCGTAGTGGCAGGGCACCACGACGCCCGCCCCGAGATCCTTCGCCAGCGCAGCCGCCTCGCGTCCCCACAGGTTCCCAGCCACGCGCCGCGCCGGAGCGCGTCCGTTGATCGGCAGCAGGGCGACGTCGATGGCGAACGGGCGCAACCGTTCGACCAGACCGTCGTAGCGGACGGTGTCGCCCGGGTGGAACAAGGTGAACGGCCCCGCTTTCACGACGAACCCGACATGCGTGTAGAGCCCGGCCGCATCGCGTTCGAGTTGCTCGTGAGCCGCTGGCACAGCGTGGCATTCGAACGGGTCGACGGCGACCGAACACGGGGCGTTATCCGGGTCGAGATCCAGCACGCGCGCCTCCGGCAGACCGGATCGCCGAAGGGCTTCGGCGCGGTTGGCCCGGGCGCAGATCAACCGGAGATCCGGATTGACCCGGGCCAACGGCTGCAGCGTGTCGGGGTCGAGATGGTCGGTGTGGTTGTGGCTGGACGTGACCGCGCGGATGAAGTTCAGCCGTTCGGGGGCGATGACGCGCGCGGTGAGGCGTTCGTGCGGTTTGTCCGTGCCCGCATACTTGCGGGTGAGCGAATCGGAGAGATAAGGGTCGATGAGGAGATGCTGGCCCTGCCATTGGGCCAGGAAGCCGCTCTGGCCCAGCCACCAGAGGTGGAGTTGGTGGGCGGCGCGCCGGGCCGCCTGCACGTCGGCGAGCAGTTCCTCGTCGCTGCGTTGGGGGCGCTTCATGGGCCGGGGTTACCCGATCTCGCTGACGGCGCGGATACCGGGGATCCGCTGGAAGTGCTCGTCGAAGGTCAGGACCACGGCCCCGATGCGGCGGGCGCAGCAGGCGATCATCACGTCCGACAGTGGCAGGCATGTCCCGGCGCGATCCAACTGCCACAGCAGCGTCTCGGTATCCTGCCAGATCCGGTGATCGGCAGGCACATACAGCATCACGTCCCAGGCCCGACGGAACTTCTCGAGCACCGCGGCCACGCGCAGTCCCCCGCGCCACCTCGCAGCGCACGATGCCACAGGTGGCCACGTCGCGTCGCCGGGCGACGGCCTGGAGTTCCTGCAGCGGGTTGCGACCCTCCCGACTCAGCCGGATGTAGTAGCTGCTATCGGCGAGCACGGGGCTTTCGGGCATAGGGAACGGGGGTTTCCGCGCGTCGCATCGCCGCCAGATCGTACGCCGGGTCGAACGCCTCGCGCAGTTCGTCCGGGCTCAGGTCGAGATCGCCCAGCGCTTCGACAAGCGCGCCGCGCCGGACAAACTCGCGAAGGGCAAGGTCCACCGCGGCGGTCTTGCTCTCGGCACCGGCCAGGGCCATCGCCCTGGCCAGCAGCGCGTCGTCGATGTGCATCGTCATCTTCATCGACCGGCACGGTATGGCATGCGTGCCATACTGTAAAGCCCAATACGAAGGGCGAGGGCGAGGGCTACCCTGGAACGCGGCAGCCCGCTGCCTTCCTCATGCTTCCTTCCGCGCTGTGGTTCCCGGAAGCGCGGCAGTCTCAACCGCCCAAACCAAGTTCGCGGCGCACCTGCCACACCCCCGCCACGAGGTTCACCAGCTTCTGGCGGGCCGCCCAGCGGGCGGTTTGACTCAGGCCGCAATCCGGGGCCAGCACCAACCGGTCCGCCGGGGCGAACTCGAGACAGCGTTTGACGCGCCGGGCGATGTCCTCCGGCGTTTCGAGGTAGTAGCTCTTGACGTCCACCACGCCCACCGCCACGTCGCGACGCTCCGCGATCGGCCGGATGAGCTCGAGTTCGGCAAACTCGCGGCTGGCCATCTCGACGTGCATCTCGTCGCAGGCGAAGTCCAGGAACGCCGGAAAGAGCGGGGCGAGTTGGCGGGGGCCGACGGCCCGGGCCTTGTAGTTCCCAAAGCACAGGTGGCTACACACCCGGGTGCGGCCGCGCACCGTCTCAACCGTCCGATTGAAAAGGCTGACGAGGCGACGCGGGTTCTCGCGATGCGCGTAGCAGCTCATGCTGGGTTCGTCCACGCTGATCTCCTGGCAACCGGCGGCGGCGAGGGCCTCGAGTTCCCGGCGGACGATGGGGAGCAAGGCCTCCGCGAGCGCCCACCGATCCGGGTAATCGAGCGCCGGGTTGGGGAGCAGACGACCGGCGAGCGTGTAAGGGCCGGGCACACTGGCCTTCAGCGACGGGTGGGTCAGGGGCACCGGGTTGCCCGCCGAGCGCGAGCCGAGCCGCGCGTTCACCAGCCGTTCCAGGCGTTGGTACTCAGCCACCGCGCCGAGGCCGTGGGGGCCCGCAACGGACCGACCACGTGGTGTTTGCCGCGCTGATCGTGAGCGGGGGGCCCCAGCGCCGGGAGGGTGCCGTCTCGAGGTCGATGCCCTCGAGGTGGCCGTAGAAGGAGAGGTTGAAGTCGAGCCGGGTTTGTTCGCCGTCGGTGACCACGTCCAGGCCGGCGGCCAGTTGGTCCTGCAAGGCGCACGTGACGGCGTCGTCCTGCAGTTCGGCCCGGTCATCGGGACCGAAACGGTCGAGGTGTTGGGTGGCAAATTCCAGCCAGCCCGGGAAGGGGTAGCTGCCGATGACCGAGGTGCGGAGAGGGCAGGAGCGCATGGTCAGGAGGCGGGGGCAAGGCCGAGGTGCTGATAGAGGGCGGCGAGGCGGCGGGCGTGCTCGTCGTAGGCGGCTTCGAAGATTGCGGTGGCGCGTTGGGGGCCGACAACGGCGGCCGCGGAGAGGACACGCGGTGGTTGGCCGGCAGCGGTGAGGCGGGCGGCGACTTCGGCTTTGAGCGCGTTGATCAACAGGCACCCGCCAACCGTGGAGCCGGGCGCCACAGGGGGTGTCGAGCCCCGGCAGGCGCACCATGGCATCGCCCACCGGGGCGCCGGTGTCGAGGACGAGATCCGCGAAGTCGGTGAGCTTGCGGCCATCGGTGCGCTGGCTGCGGCTGGCGGCGGAGTGTTGCTGGCTGACGAGGGCCACGGTCTTGATCCCGCGCTTCTGGAAGCCCTCGGCCATCTCGATGGGCACGACGTTGGCGCCGCTGGAGGACACGACCAGGGCACTGTCTTGCGGCGAGAGATCGAAGTTGCGCAGGATGCGCTCGGCCAGTCCGCTGACGTTCTCCAGGAACATGGCCTGGCGTTGTCCGTTGGGGCCGACCACGGGGTTGTGGAAGCTCAAGGACAGTTCGACGATGGGGTTGAAGCCAGGGAAGGACCCGTAGCGGGGCCACATTTCCTCGACCATGATGCGGCTGTGGCCGGAACCAAACAGGTGCACCATCCGGCCGGCGAGGATGGTGGCGGCGAACCAGTCGGCCGCCTGGAGGAGGGCGGGCATCTGGGCCTCGACCCGGTCGACGAGCGTCCGGCATCGCGAGAGGTAGTCACGCGCGGGTTGCGTCACGCGGGCCACCCTAGCGCTCGCCCGGGTTGCAGGGAAGACCGCGTTGCGTCAGCCTGATCGTGAGTCGATCATGGCGAGGCTATTCCTGAGCATGTCGGGCGAAGGGCGCGGACACGCCACGCGGGCGCGGGCTCTGGTGCAGGCACTCGCAGCCGGGCATGAACTGACGTTGTTCGCGCCGGGTGATGCCTACGCGTTTCTGGCACCGCTGTATGCCGGGTCGCGGGTGCGGGTGGAGCGTTTGCCGGGGTTGCGGTTTGCCTACGACGCACGGCACCGCTTGCGTTACCTGGGCACGCTGCGGCTGGTGGCCCGCTATCTGAAGGCGCTGCCCGCCATCGTGAACTGGCTGTCGGAACTGATGCGGCGGGAACGGCCGGACCTGGCGATCACGGGATTTCGAGCCGGCACTGCCGCGCGCGGCGCGACGTTGCGGCGTGCCCTTCTTGAGCCTGGACCACCAGCACTTTCTCTGCGCGTACGATTTGCGAGGGCTGCCGTGGCGGTTGCGCCTCCACGCCGGTTACATGCGCTGGATTGTGGGGGCCTACTACTCCGGCCAGGCGGAAACGGTCGTGTCTTCCTTCTACTTTCCCCCCTTGCGCCGGGGGGTGCCGGCGGGTGACCCAGATCGGGGGTGTTGCTACGACCGGAAGTGGCGGCCGCGACGCCGCGCCCGGGCGAACATCTCGTGGCGTACGGGCGTCGGTCGATGACGGAACCGGTGCTCGAGGTCCTCGCCAGCTCGGGCTTGGACGTGCGCGTGTACGGGTGTGGTGACCATCCTCGTCGTGGGAACTTGGCGTTCCGCGCCGTAAGCGAGGCGGGGTTTCTGGAAGATCTGGCGGGCTGTTGCGCCCTGGTCAGCACGGCGGGCAATCAGCTCGTGGGGGAGGCGCTTTGTCTGGGCAAACCGGTGTTGGCGCTGCCCGAGCCGAACAACTTCGAGCAGGCGATCAACGCCCACTTCCTACGGGCCAGCGGGGCAGGAGAGGCGGTGCCCATGTCCAGCTTCAGCTTGTCGGACCTGCGCCGGTTCCTGGGCCGGCTGGGGGAGCATCGGCGGTGCATTGACCCCTCGCGGTTGAACGGCCTGCCGGCGGCGGTGGAAGTGATCCGCCGCCATCTGCCGCATCCGACGGCCGGGACCGCGGCGGACGCGGCCCCTTCCGGTGGCCTGAAAGCCAGGTCTGGCGTGCGGCCTCTCACGGCGCGTTCACGGGGTCGGCCAGCCATTCGACCAGGCGATAGAAACGATGGACGGACGTGGATGGATCCGGGTCCTCAAACTCCACGCGGCCGTCGACCGGCTGCGGAAAACGCAACAGCGGTGTCCACGGCTCGGCAGCCAGATCCCCGGTGTACTGCACCTCGTAGCGGACGGCGGCGCTGCCTTCGAAGTGGAACCGCGGGGTGGCTTCGCCGGGCCGCAGTTCCCAGCCAAGCACCAATGGCGGCCGAACCAGCAGGCGGACGCGAACGGTCGTGGCGGCAGGGCAACCCGAGTCATCGCTGGCGCTGAACGCCACTTCATAGACTCCGAGCGGTTGTTGCGCGCTCAACGGCCAGAGGAAACGCCCCGTCGCGGGATCGAAGCTGCTGCCCGCCGGGAGGGCATCGGCCCGCGCGATCGCTGACTGCCAGGGCGAGTCCGGATCCACCGCCTGGACAAACCACTCGATCGTCTCGCCGGGCTCGGCCGCGCCGCGCCCGGTGATCTCGAAGCGGGGCGGCCGATTCGGCAGAAGCCGTCCCGGCGTTCCGCCGGGGGCCGAGGCCACCCAGTGCTCCGCCTCGTTGCCGTAGCCTTCGAACGTGACCCGCTCCAGGCTGACTCCGCCTGCGGACGAGAGCGGCGGCCAGGGCGTTTGCGGTTCATAGACCACACGGTCTGAGCGGTACCAGCGGGTGGTGCTGCCCGCTTCCAAGGCCCCTGGGCGCAGGAGGCGCAGCGTTTCCCCGCATTGTTGAGCGCGCCCGTCCAGGGACCGAACACCATCACGTCGTCGCCCACACCGTATTGGGTCCGGAACGCCGCGGGGTTCGTCGAGCAGACGATCACCGGCGTGCAAGGGGACAACTGAATGCCAGGCGGGAAGGCAAAGCGGACGGCGCCCGCCAGCGTCCACGTGTTTGTGGGCTGGGCTGGATCGGACCACTGCAGGGGTTGAGCCGACATGTTCACGAGCTCGACGTATTCGGCGCGCCCGCTTTCCGGCCGATACATGATCTCGCTGAGGACGACGGGTCCGACCCGCGGCAACGAGTTGGCGGCCCCCGGCGTGGGGGCGCGCAACTCGGTGAAGTCGACCGTGCCGTCGGACCGAACGTAACGGCCGCAGGTCTCGGAGCGATCCACAGCGGGAAAGTCGGCGGTGTCCACGAAGCGCAGGACGTTCGTGCCACTGCCCGTCACGAGCAGCAGGTCGGAGCCGGCCGTACTGAGTCCGAAGCCGAATTCCTCGGCGCGCAGGACGAGATAACCGGCTGGTGGCACGCGGGTGTCTTCGGCGAACGCATAGCGGAACGGCCGGTCGTACTGGTCGCTGAGGTACAGGCCGGTGAGGTCGGCGGCCTCCAGGCTCGGGTTGTACAACTCGATCCAGTCGGTGCGCGCGTCGCCGCCCGCCCACGATTCGTTCAGCACCACCGGCGGGCGGTAGTCGTCGTGCCGTCCGGGCGAACCGTGAAAGAGCGAGCTGGGCCGCCAGTGCCGTGGTTGGGAGAGGTAATCGCTCCACCGGGCGGGATCGGCCGGCAAGTTGCCTGGCGCGCGCAGCTCCAGCGAGCTGCCGCGGCCATCCGCGCGGCGCGGCCAGGCACCGTCCGGGCGGTAGGTGACCGCGAGTACTTCCTCGAGGTTGCGGGTGAGGAGTGCCAGGCGTTCGCCGCTGTCGTCCAGTCGCCCGGACCACGCTCCCGCCACGGTCAGTCCCGGGTGGTAGTAGGGCGAGCCGGGCGCTTGATAGCGTTCGGTGAAGGCCGCCTCGTTCTCAACGACCAGAGCGAAGGCACCCGGCCCCAGCCGGAAGCCCGTGGGGAAGAGGAACTCCACGCCTTCAGCCAACCGGGCACCACCGAGGTCCAACCAGTTGGTGCTGACGTTCCAGAGCTCGACAAACTCGCCATCGTCCGAGCCGTAGGGGTTGTAGTGGATCTCGGAAATGACGAGGTCGCCGGCGGCGAGGGGCCGCACCTCGGCGAGGTCGAAGCGGGCCTCGACCAGGGCACTCCACGTGGTGCCGCTGCGCGAGCGCGCCCGGACGAGAGTGCCGTCCGGCACCGTCAGGCCGGCCGCGGCGGCCTGCGTGCGTGCGTGCAGGGCGAGGTTGAAGCTCAGGTCGGTGCTGTTGGCGCTGGCCTGGTGCACTTCCACCGCCAGCAGGTTCGTGCCGGTCAACAGGTGAGTGGGAGGCAGAACGAAGTTGAAGAACTGGGACTCCTCGGCCCCTCCCACGGCCGTCGAGGCCAAGGTGCTGTGGGTGATCGCGCCCGCGGGCAGGTTGTCCCGCAACAGTTCTTTCCCGTTCAGGTACACCACCGCGCCGTCATCCCTCACCAGCTCGACCACAAGTTCGGTGACGACGGCGGCGTTGGGCAGCACGAAAGCCTGCCGGAAGTAGGCCGCCGGGTGCTTGTTGTTGGGGTTCGGACCAAAGCTCAACACGGTGACTTCGTCACCGTCACCGTAGCCGAGTTCTGCCCGACCGGCGGGCCAGGCGCGGTCATCGAAGGCGGGCGAAGCCCAGTCGGGTGAGGGCGGCGCACCTTGGTCCCAGTAGCGCCACGTGGTGCCTGGCAGGATGAGGGCTTGTTCACCCCCCGCGGTGGCGATCTGGGCGGTCGGCGCGATGCCGCCGCCGGGCAGCCGGGGGTCGCTGCCATCGAGCGTGTAGTAGACGCTGCCGCCGGTGCCCGAGAACAGGAGCTGAAACCCGTTGGTCACGGTGCCGCCCCACTGGTTGAACTCGGGCGGGCGCAGCCCCGGGTAGAGCCCGCGGCTGCGCAGCCGGTTCAGCAGGTTGGTGGTGCGCCCGGGAAAGAGCCCAGTGCGGATGGACTGGGCCGCGCTTTCCCAGTTGTCGGGCGTGCGGACATTCCAGCGGGCGCATTCGGCCACGAGGCTGTTGGTGATCTCGAGCATCCGCTCGTCGAGGCGTGCCCGATTGCGGGCGGGCGTCAAGGCACCATCAAGGAAGAAGTGCTTCTGAATGCGGTCGGCCAGGAGGGTCATGAAATCCGGGTGCCGCTCCGCGACGAGCGCGCCGAAGAGACCGCCCGGGCCGGGATTGCCGGTCGAGTCGAGTGTGAGGGCGCCGGTGCGGAGGTAGCCGTCGGCATCACCGATCCAGAACTTGAAACCGCTGCCCGGCTGGATGGGGCCCGCAGCGCGGTACTCGGTCTCGCAGTTGCCGTAGAACCACATGAGCATGAAATCGATGAGCTGCGGCACGTCGAGGTAGGGACGGGCCTGCAGGTAGGAGTTGCGGTGGGCCCGCAGGGTCTCCCAGGGTGCCCGGTTCCGCGGGTCCGGAGTGCCCGGGATGAAGTTGTCGCCCACGTTGTCGTTGCCGCGGACGTTGACGTAGTCCTCGGTCTCGCCGCCGAGGTAGTCGGCGAGGAACGCGTCGGTGAGACGCTCCCGGGCGTGGTACTGCCCCCAGTAGCGACCGTTGAAATAAACGTTCACGAAGCGCCCGTGGGGGGTTGAGGCTGCCCATGTCGAGCATGGTGTCCTCGGTGAAACGCCCCGCCATGTAGAAACCGCGCTCGAGCATGTCGTGCGAGCCGCCGGCCAGGTCGATCTCGTCGAAGGATTCCCGCGCCCGAAAGCCGCGGTCAAACCCGCGGAACAACGGTGCCTCGAGCTTCGGCGCCCCGTAGTCGCGGCGGAACTTCAGCCGGTAGTTCTTCTTCGCGAAGGTGGTCCAGGCGCCGCCGAAGCGGAACACGCCGCAGTTCGCCTGCACCGGGGTGGCACCGTCCGGCCAGAAGATCTCCACGGAGGCCTCGCGCTCGTTGTAGTCGTCGGGCAGTTGCGGGACGGCGATGGCAAGCGTGGGCAGATCGGTCAGGCCCCGGCGGATGCGGTCGGTGAAGCGCGCGTTTCGGACGAGGGTTTGGTTCATGTAGCCGGCCGCCATCACGCCCTCCACAAACACATAGGAATGCGTGACGGTTCGCGGGGGCTTGAAACCGGGCCGGCGCACCGTGGCGCGCACGCTGACAGGGGAGGAAATGAGAAGGGGTTCGAGATAGGGAATGATCGGTTCCCGACCGTCGAGGGAGAACAGCAGCTCCGCGTCGGCGTCCGGTTGCGACAGGGTGAGACGGAAGGCGTTCGTCTGAAAACCGCGCGGGTGGCTGAAGCGGGGCGGGGCGAGCCAACCATCGTAGGCCGCGGCCAGGTTCGGCCCGCCCGGCGTCGGGTCCAGAAACGTCCAGCGCCCGTCCAACGTCCGTCCGTAAGCGAGGTCCTCGCGCTGCGGCGGATAGTTGGAGATCCTGTCAGCGACGGACACGCCATCGGGGGCGGTGAGCACCAGCGATTCCCCCGCCGCGGCGAGCTGGAAGTCTGCGTGGAGCACGCCCGCGGCGTCAAAGGGTTCGTTCCGACCCGACGCGCAGACCACGAGGTAGCCATGCGGCGGAATCGAGACGGCAGGGAAGCGCCATCTCATCGGGTCCGCCGGATCGTCGCTGAGGCCGTAACCGGCCAGGGCCACGGGATCGTTGTTGGGGTTGTGCAGCTCGACCCAATCCGGGGCTTCCTTCCGGCCATCCCGGAACGACCACCGGTTGGCGGCCACGAACTCGCTGATCTGCACGGGCAGCGGGCGGTCGCCCACCCGCACGGTGACCGAGCGGACCTGGGGGCCATTGCGGTTCGTGCCGACCAGCACGTACTCGACCGAGGCCGGTGGCGTGAGAGTCAGCGCCCCCGTGCCATCTGCCTGCGTGAACGCGCCCATGGACCCGATGGCGGGGTGGAGCTGCAGGCTCTCGAGCCCTTCGACCTGCCACGTCAACGTCGTCGACTCGCCGGGCTCAAGGAGGTCGCGGCTCACGGCAAAGGCCAGCAATCCGACGGCATCAGCCGGACGTCCAAAGGCCTGCACCTCTTTGAGTCCCAGGTACCACTCGATGCCCCCGGTGACGTGGGAACGTTCCTTGTTCTCGAACCCCACCCGGACATAACGCGCCAGCACGGGACCGGCGACATCCACGTCGAAGGTCGGGCCGTTGCCGGTGAGGTGCCGGGCAAACACCGAGTCATGCGCTGCATCGAAGAGGCGCACGGTGGCGTGGCTGAGCCGCGGGCCAAAGCCGGTGGCTGCCACCACCCGCACACTGTCGAGCGCCTTCGTCTCCCCCAAGTCGGTTTCCCAGTACGCATCCACCGAAGCGTCCGTCGTCTTGGTTTCGGTGGCGTAGTTGCCGTCGTTGGCGTTCGAGGCGGGGGGAAGGCTGTCCTGGTAACGCACCATGTAGGCTTCCCGGTTCAACGCCAGGTTGGGCGCCGTCAGGACCGTGACTTCCGCGAGCGACACCACCCGGTCACCGCCTCCGTTGGCACGGCCGCCTTCCAGGCCAATCCAGACTTGGCGACCGCGGGTGCCGGGCGGCACGTCAAAACCCCAAACCCCACCCAGCCCTGGATCCGACAACGTCGCCCGCGCCACGGTGTTGGATTGGTCGTCCAGGATCCGGAGTGCCAAACCGGCCAGCCGCGCCGAGCAGCAGTCGCGACGATTGACGACCTCGATCCGGTGCAGCGGTCGCACCCGGTCGAGCGTCAGCACCCACGCGCTGCCCGCGAGGTCGGCGGTCTGCGAGAACGTAGCCGGATCGCCGTCCACGGCCTTGTCCGCCAGCGACGCCGCCCCCGCATCGCTCGATTGCCAGGCGGTGCCCATCGCCGGCAGGTCCAGCGGACCGAAGGCGACGGACGGGTCGCCGAAGGCGCGGACTTCGGCCAGTACCACCTGTTGCTTGCCGGCCCCATTGGGCTCTCCATTCGCCAACCGCACGCGCAGGATCCGCCCGGCCAGCGCTTCGGGAAGGTCCACCCTCCAAGTGCCGCCCGGACCCGGGTCGCTGATGGGCGCGGTGAACAGGACGCGGTCGCGCAGGTCCTGCACCTCAAGCACGAGCCCGGCCGTGGCGCCCGCGTGGGCCGGGTCGGTGGCAGCCACGATCTCGATGCGCGTGAGGTGATAAGACCGGCGGAGTTCGCACTCCCAGAAGGCCTGAGGCCCTTCGGCAGTGGCGCTGAAAGTGGCTGTCTGGCCATCGGTAGCCCGCGCCGCGGGGTGGCTCGCGGCCGCGGGATCGTTCTGGCGGGCAATCCCCAGGCGCGCCAAGTCCAGGGCGCAGCAGCGGTCGTGAGGCTCGTGACCGCCAACCCCACCGCCATCCGCCATGCCGGGAGCGGTCCGCGTGGCAACCGTCGTGAAAGGCTCCGCGGCACCCGACCCGTCAACAGAAGCTTGCGCACGCAGCGACTCAACACTGAAGGGGCGCCCGGTGGCAAGTCGGTCCCAACCCTGAGCTCCCAAGAATGAGAATGGCCGCGAAATGCTCGTGGCCGGTTGACTCCGGAACGCCCCCACCACCACACTGAGCCCGTGCGGATGGGCTCGGTCATTCTAGGTGCGCTCGCCCTTGGGACGGCCTGTTCGCCTTTGCAGGAATCCCCCGCCTTGCCCCGCCCGGCCGCGGCCACGCCCGCCGGCCTCGCAACTGAGAAACCCGCCGCCTCGCGTTCCGCGGGACCGCCGGCCCCCGAACCGCGCTACCCGGTGCTCACCCCGATCACGCCCGTGCAAGGGCGGGTGGTCTTCCTCAACGAGAAGCTCCGGTTCGTCATCGTGGATTTCACCTTCCACCAACTGCCGCAAACCGGCCAGCAACTCGGCCTCTACCGGGGCACCACGCGCATCGGACAGGTCCGCATCAGCGGGCCCTTTCGCGGCCAGACCACGGTGGCCGATGTGATGAGCGGCGAGGCGCGTGTCGGCGACCAGGTGCGAGAAGACTGAGGCCGCTCAGACCTTCCAGGGCCCGCGCTTCTCGACGTCCAGCCAGGTGTTGGCTTCCGCGTCGCCCTGGAATTGCTCGCGCACCGGATCCCAGCGGAGCGAACGCCCGTGCCAATACGCCAGGTTGCCCAGGTGACATACCGTCACCGAGCGGGCGCCGATCTCGACATCGCAGATCGGCTTGCGGCGGCTCCGGATGCAATCCACGAAATCCTTGTAGTGGTTGGTGCTCCGGTAGAGCTGCGTCGGCAGGGTTTCGAACTTCTCGTTCATCAGGGACTCGGGTTCGGCCTGGAACCGTCCCCGGTCGACGCAGACCTTGCCCTTGGTTCCCACGAACACCACGCCGAACCGGTAGCCCTCCAGCCCCCCGTGATACATCACCGTTCCGTTGGCGTACTTGAAGGTCAACCGCTTCACGTCCGCGCCGTTCGGGGCCAGCACCTCGACGGGGCCGCTGTCGTCCATTCCCAGGCCCCACTGCGCGATGTCAAAGTGATGGGCACCCCAGTCGGTCATGCCCCCGCCCGAGTATTCGCGGTAGTTCCGCCAGTTCGGGAAATGATCGTGGACGCCGCGCGGGCTGAGCACGGAGTTGTAGGGCCGCACCGGGGCGGGGCCCAGCCAGAAATCCCAGTCCAACCCCGGCTCTGCAGGTTCCTCGGGCAGGTCACACCACTTGCTGGGGCCGCCCACCGAAACGTATACCTCCCGGACCTCGCCGATCGCCCCGTTTCGCACCAACGTGCAGCCTTTCCAGAACGCGCCGTCGGACCGCTGCATCGAGCCGGTCTGAAACACCCGCTGGTTCTCCCGCACCGCATTCACCATCGCGCGCGCCTCGCGGATCGTCAGAGACAGGGGTTTCTCGCAGAAGATGTCCTTTCCGGCTCGCGCCGCTGCCACCACCGGGTACGCATGCCAGTGGTCCGGCGTGGCCACGACGACGGCGTCGATGTCCCGGCGCGCCAGCAGCTCACGGAAATCCTTGTACTCGGCGCACCCCTTGAACTCCTTGTCCTGCTTGGTGGTGTAGAAATCCTCCACGAGCTTCTGGTGGTGCAGTCGCCGCGTCGTGTCCACGTCGCACACCGCGACCACCTGGACGTTGCTGTGCGGCAGAAAGCTCTGCAGCAGGTGCCGACCCTGTTTACCCACGCCGATGTATCCGAAGGTGATCCGGCCGTTGGGCCGAGCGTCACCTTCCGCTGCCCAAATCCGCCCGGGCAACAACAGCGGCGCACTGGCCGCGGCAACGGTGGTGGAGGTGAGGAAGGAACGACGCGAGCAACGGTTTGGTTTGGCCATAACAACGATCGTCAGACGGTTCGCACGCCGGCCCCATTCAACCCCGGCCTGCCCCCTTCCGGCAAGGGCTGGATCTTGAGCCGGGTCCACAGCCGAATGGGGACAAGCCCATGGCGGGACAAGCGCATCGGCGGCCAGGTTTCCATCCTGGGGGTCCGGCGGTGGTTCAACGTCGCTGGGACCGCGGCGTGTCAGTCACCGAGTGACTTCGATCTCCGCGACGCCGAGCGCCTGGAGGAACGCCACCACCTGCAGGCGGGCCCGCTCCTCCGCCTCGACCAGAATGCCCGAGTACCCTGCGGCCCGCCGGATGGCGTCCAGGCCCTCGCGCCGGGCTGCCTGTTCGAGCCCGCGATCGAACCGGCGCAGCAACCCGGTGGTGTGTTCGATCACCGCCGTCTTCTCTTCGTCCAGGTAGCAGTCGGTGATCGTCGCCGGTGGCAGCCGGACCCTCACCCTCGGGCCGTCCACCGCGACGGCGTCAGCTCCGAGGTTTCGCAAGTCCACCCCGGCCTTCACCACGCCGTGCGCGACGAGCAGGATGCGGTTTTCGCCCCACAGCTTCACGTCCTCGAGCACCACCACCTTCTCGATCACGTACTTCACGGTCACCAGTTCCGCCAGACCCTGCACCTGTGTGACCACGGCCGCGCTGTCGAAGCGCGCCGGGGCCGGTGCGGCCGGGCGGGAGGCTTGCCACCACCACACGGCGCCGCCGGTGCCCACCACCAGCGCCATACCCGCCGCCATACTGCCCAGAACCAAGTACGCCCGCCGCATGCCGGCAGCTTAGAGCGCGGCCCCGGATTGCCAATCCTGCACCGGCTCGTGGCCGGACGCCCCCTACCGTCCGTCCAGGTCGTCCCAGGTCACGCCGTCAAGCAAGACCGGGTCGGCCAGGAACTGGATGGCGTGAGGCATCATCGAACCTCGCGGGCGCACCTGCCGGATGGCCGCGAGGAACGCCGGGTCCCAGGCCCCCACGTTCAGCCGCCGCGCGGAGTCGGCGATGCGGGCCTGCAGCAGCAGCTCCTCGACGTGGTCCATCGCCTGGCGATCCTCGGTTTCCCATTCCGCCTGCCGCGCGACCCTCTCCTCGTTGACCCGGCTTTCCTGTGCGATCCAGTAAGCGGGGGCGACCGCCCAGGGGCCGTATCCGTACGCGCGGCAGAGCGCGGCCAACCACTGGATCTCGCGCGCTTCCCCTTGCGGAGAATGCAGGAAAACCGCCGTGTACCGCGAACGCCACACCCGTGCCTGGTATTCCGGATCCCCAGGCGGGCGGTGTCGATCGTCTCCGATCCAACACCGGCCGTCCCGGGGTGCCGGCGTGGGGCCGGGACCGAGACTCCTTCCGTGGCTGTCGCAGTGTCCGCGTCGCTGTCCGTGCCGGGACGCGTTGGGGGCCCGGCGGCCGAGGGCCGGCGCCAGCCGATCGCCGCCACCAACACCAGGAGCGCGCCGAGGAGCACTAAATGGCCGAGCCTTCGCATACTACGGAACCAGGTAGGGGGTGAGTTCGACCCACACGAGCTCGAGTTGGTGGCGCGGAAACGGCGTCGGCTGGCAGGACCGCCGCGGCGCCAACGCCGTCCGACTCTCATGCCAGAGATAGTCCGGCAGCGACTCGCACGGCGACGCCACGGGCACCCCCCAGTAGCCGACCACGACCGGCAGGGGGTTGGGCGCCACGTTGTAGACCCGCAACGAAGACAGCGGCACCTCGTAGCCGAGGGCCAGGGACGTCTCGGATCGCACCCGGCGCCACCGGCCGGAATCGGTAGGGCACAAGACACGGCGTTGTTCGCACGGAAAGTCGAATGGCTCGTGCGTGCGCTGCCATAGGATGGAACCGTCCGGCCTCCGTACGACGGTCTCGATCAGGTAGCAGCCCTGGCCGTTGGCATCGACCCAGTAGTACCGGCCCTGCATCCACCGCAGACCATCGGCCTGCCCATCGCTCTCCTCCTGGTAGCGGCGCACGACCAGGCGCGTCACCTGCTGTTCGTGGTCACCGCCCGCCGACCCCGTGACGGGCAGAAGTGCGAGTGGCCCGAACCCCCGTCCGGTGCGGGTGGTTGTGGCGGCAATGGACAGGCCGCCGGACATGGGCAAGGCGGCAACGGCGGCGGCCGTGCCGGCGAGCAGCAAGGCGAGGATGCCGATGGGCCCACCCAGCGCGCGACGCGGCCGAGGGAAGCCGGCGGTCCGGTGGTTCATGGTTGCCTCCGCTGGGGTCCCGGTCCTTCGCTGGACTGCTCGACCTCCTCCCAGGTCATCGCATCGATCAGAACCTTGTCGTCCATGAACTCCGAGGCGTGGTGGCCAATGAACTCCCGCGGCTTCACCTTCCGGACCTCCTCGATGAAGAGCGGGTCCCAGGCGATGACGTTCAGGCGCTGGGCATATTCCTGGCTGCGACCCTGCCAGAGCATTTCCTGGATCTCCTCGGTCACCGGACGGTAGTCCGGGGGTACTTCAGGCCAGTCCCGGAGCATCTCCTCCTTCACCAGGTTGTCGTGGGCAAGCCAGTACGCGGCCGCAACCGCCCAGGGACCGTATCCGTAAGTGCGGCACAACGCCGCGAGTTGTTGGATTTCAGGCGAGTTTCGGATCGGTGACTTCAGGTACACCAAGGTGTTGCGGGAGCGCCAGAGGCGTGCACGGTACGCAGGATCTCCCAACCGGTTGTTATCGATGGGTTCACCCTCTGGTGTGTTGGGCTGGGGGTCATTGGCGGCGGCACGCGCGCGGTCCAGAGGACTCCGACGAACCAAGAGGTGAGCCGAACCGGGTTGGGGTTCTGAGGGCGACAGGAGTGGCGCGCTCGGCGGATCGGCCGTGGGATCGTCCGACGAACTCTCCGGCAGCCACCACAGCAAACCGATCATCATGACGAGGATCGCTGTCAGCAGTAGTGCGGTTCTCCGAGGGTTCATGCTATTTGTTCAGGCGGGGGTTAACTCGACACGATCTATCTGCAGGTTGTTCCGGGGAAGGGAACGCTAGCGTAGGATCGGCGTGGGGCCAGCGCCTCTCGGCTCTCGTGCCAGGTGTAGTCCGGGTTGTCATTGCACGTGGTTTGCAGAGGGACACCCCAGTAGCCGATGATCACCGGCAACGGATTGGGTGCAGCGTGCTGTGCGAGGCGGGCTGGCTTTGGGACCTCATAGCCCAGGCACAGGTAGGTGCGCGAGACAACCTGAGACCAAAAACCAGGTTGGGGTGAGCAGTAGTAGTCCCGTTGCTCACGGTAATAGTCGAACAGCTTCTGCTCGGTCTTCCAGAGCGTCGAGCCGTCCGGGTATCGGCAGATTGCGGTGATCTCGTACATGGGATCGCCACTTGTGTTGATCCAGTAGCGCCGCGTTTGGGTCCAACGAACACCTCCGTAGAGCCCGTCGCACTGGTCGTAGTAGCTGCTCACCTTGAGTTTGGTCTCCTGCTCCTCGTAGTCACCCTGGTATGTGCCGACGTTCGTGAACATCGAGACCGTCCCGGCGACCGTCCCAATGAAGGTGATAACCGAGCCGATGGTCAAGCCGCCATAGATCGGCGCAGGGAGGGCCAGTGCCGGCGAGGCGGCGAGCAAGAGACCCAAGGCAATGTGGAGGTGCCGGGGCTTGAGGTGAGGGCGGAAGGGGGGTGGGGTGCTGAGTCTTCATGGTTCTTGATGAGTTGTGAGGGACCTTCTGACTTCGCCGCGCCGCCGGGTGTCCGCGCCGGAAACACTCAGTTCTCCAGCGGCACCGGACGGTGAATCGAGGCGGCTTTGACACGACGCCAAACTAGCCAACCGCCCGGGCCGCGCCCACGTGGATTCTGGGGGAAGAACGGCAAATTCCGGGAAGCGGAAGAGGCAACGGGCTCGCGGCTGTGCTTCGGGGGCAGGAGCCGGGTGGAGCAAGGGATGAAGAGGATCAACGTCCAACGCTCAACGTCCAACGTCCAACGCTCAACGGAAGCGTCCGGTTCGGTTGGGACCTGCTCGGGGGCCATGAACCGGGAAGGGTGCAGGCCGGAAGCCCGCACCACAGGTTCATGGTAGGCGCCAGGACTACGAGAGAAAGCCAACGCGAGCCCGCCCCTACGGACCCTTGCGTGTCCCCGGTTGGCCGAGAATCTTGTGCAAGCCCGACCAGGCCAGCAGCGCGAGTCCCACCGGTGTGCCAAACAGCGAAGTGGGAATGGCGGCGAGCGCTCCGAGGAGAATCCCAAGCCGCGCGGCGCGCAAAAAGCCATCGCCTTTGACCAGCTTCTGGATCAGAAAGGTCGGCACGGCCACCGTCGCGAAGCTCAACGGCACCGTCAGGAACCAGGTCATCGCGTTCCAGTCTGCGAACATCCAGAGGTTGTCCACCGTGACGAGCAGGAGGGCTGCCAGCGGATGCACGGGCGCGCCCCCGACTTCCCCAGCCCGGCGATAGCCGGCGCGAGGTTCGTCAGTGACCACTTCGACGTCGATGACGGGCGGCTTTCCCATGGAGATACGCAACGGACGGAAGGAATCACAGGAGCGGTTCGAGGTCCAATCGGAGGACCGCGTAACCGTCGATTTCGAAGTGCTCGACCTCGAGCGCGACTTCGCCATCGGCCGACTGGTCGAACGTCGCCACATCCTTGGTGGGGCCATGCCAGGTCCAGTTCTCGAGGACGGTCCGCTCCCCCACCCGCACGCGGATACCGTCGTCGCTGAGGGTTGTCACCCGCCATGTCCCAGCCGGCAACGGCAGGCGGGTACGGGCGATCATGCCGAAGTAGTCGCCGCCGGGGCCCCGCCGACTGACTTCCTCCGCGAGGCCGAGATCCCGGGGCCCGCGCCAGCCGTAGTTGAAGTCGAGCGCACCGACCTGAACCTTGACGGCTTCGGGTCCGGCGGCGAGTTCGCGCCAGGCCGCGGGGTGTTCGCGCGGGTCCTTGTCCTGGGTCCAGGCGAAGAACGTGACGTCCCAGCGCGCGACGACGAGCGAGCCGGCGAGCTCGCGAGCGAAGTCCTCGCCCCGCAACTGCAGGCGGTAGGGCGTGACACCCGGGTTGGCCAGCAGCCGGACGAGGGTGGAACCGGGGGACTTGCCCGGCTCGCGGCGGAGGGTGGCGGGGCCTGCCGCAACGCTGGCGGTCAGGTCCCGGACACCAAAGATCTCCCAGGCGGCCTCACCTGACGGGGCGGCGAGGGAACGCACCAGCGGGCTCTCGTGGTCCCAGGGCCCCCACTCGTCGAACAGGATCTGGTGCCGACCCCGGAGGTGCGGGCGGGCGCCGACCGGTTGCGATTCGCCCAGGACCTGTATGGCCGGCAGCGAGTAGCTTGGGATGTGGCCGTCCCGACGCGGCTCGAGACCGGCGGGCACGGCGAACTCAACGGCGTTCGGGTGCTCGAGGCGGACCGTGTTGTCGAGGTAGAAGTTGTTCCGGACGTTGTTGGTGCCGTCGTCGCGGAGTTGGAGGATGACCAGCGAATCTCCCGCGCGCAGGGGCTGCAACGGGTGCTGCGCGTCGACGACGAACGTGTTCCGGGCGATGACGTTGTCTGCGACGCCACGCGCGTTGCCGGCCACACCGGGCGAGCGCAGCAACGCGGCGTCGTTGTCCCACCAAAGGTGGATGGCGCATTTGTTGTTGCGGAAGGTGTTGGCGAGGATGCGATTGCCCGCGGCGTGTTCCATGTTGATGCCGCCGCGCTCAAGGCCGTAGGCCATGCCGCCGTTGCCTTCGAAGTGGTTCTCAACGATGAGGGTGTCGCTCGAGTAACCGCCCCAGACGCCGCAGATCGCGTTTTCGACCAGCCGATTTCGGGCGAACACGTTGCCCTCGCTGAAGGTCAGCTCGATGCCGTGCGCGGGGGCGTACGAGAAATCGTTTCCGATGAGGAGATTCCGGTTGCAGCCCCGGGCGCTGAACTCCTGGGCCAGCCCGGCCGGTACGCGGATCAGGTCCTCGACGTCCTCGCGTCCGGTCTCCTGGCGCAGCCGGACGCGCTCCTCCTCCAGCCAGAGCTCGCCCAGGGCTTCGCGGCCTGCGAAGCCAAAGAAACCGTCGCCGCCGTGGGTGGCCGAGTTCTCGACGAACACGTTGTCGTTGCACTGTTCGAAGCAGAGGATGCCGGCGGAGTCCTGGCCGCGGTTGTAGACGCCTTCCACGTGGCCCCGCACGCAGAAGTCGAAGGCGTTTCGGCTGATGACATTCCGGCTGCTGCGCCAGAGGGCGAGCCCCCATCCGGAGAGGAACGAGCAATCGTTGTCATAGATGCGCGCGTCGTTGACGCGGTCCAGCACCAGGCCGTTCTGACCGCGGCGCACGCGGAGGTTGCGGATGGTGACGCGGTCCGAGCTCTCGATGCAGACCGCAGCCCCATATTGGTCCCGCCACTTCTCCTGGTCGTTGTGGTGGGGGAAGAGCCAGTCGGCGCCGTCCTCGGCTTGCGGGCTCGAGCGCAGGCGCTGGCGGTAGTTCCCGGAGAAATCGCCGCCGGCGAGGGTGAAGTCGTCCGCGTGCGTGGCAAGCAGGCCGACGAAGAACCCGTGGACGCGGGCATTCTCGAGGGTCACCCCACGATGGCCAGCCAGGCGGATGCCCCAACCGCGGAGTTCGTCGCCGGGCTGGTCGGCGGGTGCGCCGCGGAGCTCGGTGCCTGGCGCGAAACGCACGAGGAGGTTGTCGGCGGCAAGGTGGAGCACGCCATTCGTGTTGCGGTCGGCGAGGACGAGGCCGGGGGCGATGCGGACCACGCATGACTGCGTGATGACGGTGTCGTCGTGCGTGACTTCGAGGAGGGGCAGAGGCTGGGCCTGGGCCCCGAGGACGGTGCTGCAGAGGATGACTCGCCACATGGCGGCACAGCCTGCGCCGCGGAGCGGGAGAAGGTCAAACCTGGATGGTGAGCGCAAATGCCGGCCACGGACACCCGGGCGGAAGTGGACGGCCGCGGGGCGCCCGGGCCCGGGCGGCGAGCGGTTTCTGACCCCGCCTGAATGCCTCCTCACATCGGCGCCTACAGGGCACGAGATTCCCAGGCTGGAGGTTCGCCTGGACCATTGACGCGACACCCTTCGTGGACTATTAAGTCAACCGTATGCAGTACAGTAGTGAAGTCGGAGGACCGCCACCCCTGTCCGTCTGCCCTCCCGCGCGGTTGAGGCGGGCCATCGTCCAGGACCTGCCATGAGCCAGTACATCGACGGTTTCGTGTTGCCGGTGCCCCGGGACAAGCTCGAGCAGTACCGGCAGGTTGCCGAGCGGGCGGCGGCTCTGTGGAAAGAACACGGGGCTCTGGAGTACCGGGAGTGTGTCGGCGACGATCTGCAGGTGGAGGGGATGGTGTCGTTTCCGCAACTGGCCGGTTGCCGCCCCGCGGAGACGGTGGTGTTCGCCTGGGTGGTCTATGCTTCGAAAGAAGCCCGCGATGCAGCCAACGCCCGGATCATGGCGGACCCGCGGGTGAAGGAACTGTGCGACCCGGCGGGAAAGATCTTCGACTGCACGCGCATGGCCTATGGCGGCTTCCCGAAGCCTGGTGCAGGCCTGAACCGGTCGTCGCCTTTCCCGGCTGTTCCCGATCACCACCTGCCTGAAACGAGAACCCCACGAACCTTATGGCTACGTCTCCCGTCGTTCCCACCCCGCAACCCGTCGTGCAGCCCTACCTCTTCTTCGGTGGTCGCTGCGACGAGGCCCTCACGTTCTATCAGAAGGCGCTGGGTGCCACGGTGGACATGGTGATGCGCTTCAAGGAAAGCCCGGACCCGCCGCCGCCGGGCGTGCTTCCCGCCGGTTTTGAAGACAAGATCATGCACAGCAGTTTCCGCGTGGGCGGCACCACGGTGATGGCGTCCGATGGCTGTGAACCCGACCAGAAGTTCGCCGGGTTTTCGCTGTCGCTGAGCGTGCCGACGGAGGCCGAGGCTGACCGCGCCTTTGCCGCGCTGGCGGAGGGCGGACAGGTGCGGATGCCGCTGGGGAAGACGTTCTGGACCTCGCGATTTGGGATGGTGACCGACCGGTTTGGCATCGGCTGGATGGTG
The DNA here is from genome assembly GCA_027493615.1 of Verrucomicrobiota bacterium. GTDB lineage: Bacteria > Verrucomicrobiota > Verrucomicrobiia > Limisphaerales > J093 > DSVZ01. The sequence goes on along the minus strand of JAOSKK010000002.1, from coordinate 26,204 downwards.
AGCGTGTTCCCGGCCGAGGACGCCCAGCCGGCGAAGTGAAGCGGCGCGGCCTGTTGCGTCTCGCGGGGGCGTGAGGCGATCGCCAATCGCTGGGAGGGCGGGTGCGGGAAGGGCTCCGGGAAAGGTGGCGGTGGGAACTGTCGCCTGTAGGGCGGTGGCTGGAGTGGTCGCCTGTTGGGCGGTGGCCATCGTAGGCAGGGGCAGCGCCCCTGAGCCGGACCAACCTCTCTGCGGCTACGCGGCGACCACCGCCGTGGGTTTGCCCTTGCAGGGCGTGAGGTCACGGGGGGCCTGGTCTGTGGGCGATGCCCATGGCAACCCGGAGGTTTCGTACGCGGCATGAAGCCCCGACCGTAGGCGCCGACGTCAGGAGGCGCGGGGGTATTGCCCCCGGCCCACCACGCCGCCTCACGCTGGCGCCTACAGCGGGTATGGGGTTTCCTGGCTACGATGGTGTAGGCCGGCGGCCTGGGCGGGATGCCGGGCTGGACAAGCCGGGGTGGGCGCGTAGAAAGAGCGGCATGGCTATTTGTCCGGAGATGCGTGTGGGATCGCGCGTGGTGTGGCGGCGACGACGTGGGCGGGGGTTGACGGCGACGTTGGGTGTCCTCGGTTTGGTGGTGGTTGCCGCTGGGGTCGCGGCGGAGGAACGCTTGGAGAACCTGGCGCCGAAGCGGTTGTTGCCCGAGGGCAACGGGTTGGCGGCCGGGGTCAGCGGAGACGCCGGGTTGCGCGGTCACCCGGACGTGATCTTCGCCGACGATTTCGAGTCGGGCGTGCTGGGCGCAGGCTGGGACGAGACCGGCAACAAGGGGGCCAGGTCCTCAGTCTGGCGCCGCCGGGATTGCCAGGCCTGGGGCAGCGCAGCCTGCGGGTCGAAGCGCATCTGGGCCGCGACACGGGCGGGGGGCTGACGAAGTGGTTCGAGCCGGTGCACCGTGTTTACATCCGGTTCTACACGCGCTTCGACGCGGACTGCGACTATGTCCATCACTTTGTCACGTTGCGGGCGAATCGAGGCCTGCGTGGCGGGGACCGGTGGAGCGGTTTTGGCGGCGCGGGGGTGAAGCCGGCGGGGGACGAGCGGTTTTCGACGGCGATCGAGCCGTGGGGCGATTGGGGGCGCAATCCGCCGCCGGGCCGGTGGAACTTCTACAGCTATTGGCACGAGATGCTGCCGGCGCCGGACGGCAAGTACTGGGGCAACTCGTTCGCGGTGCCCGAGGCGCCCGTGATCCCGCGGGACCGGTGGATCGCGGTCGAGTTCATGTTGGGCCACAACACGCCGGGGGAAGCGGATGGCGAACAGGCCTTCTGGATTGACGGTCGTTTGACCGGCCACTGGCAGGGAATCAACTGGCGCCGGACCGAGGCGTTACGGGCCAACGCGCTGACGCTGGAGAGCTACATCACAGATCGGTGGACGAAGCACCCGGTGAACGTGGTGTGGTTTGACAACGTGGTCATTGCCCGCCGCTACATTGGTCCCACCCCCGGGGTCAGCCCTTGATTCAATACTTAACGGTGTCGCGAAGCTGCAGGCGGGACGCCCGCACCACAGGCTCGGTGTCGCGAAGCTGCAGGCGGGACGCCTGCACCACAGGCTCCGGGGGACGGAGGAACGGGGAAGGCGCCCCCATGCTACCCTCGCAGGATTCCGCCCCTTCCGGATTCTGCCCCTCTGGATTCTGCTTGCTTCCGGACCGATCCGCGAGTGGTGTGTCGGCGCCTATGAGTTCTGAGAGCGCACGCGCCGGCCTGGCCGCGCCCCGGCGAATTCAAGCGGTTGTACGGGAACTGGGGTTGGACCCCGAGCAGGTGCTGCCCCACGGCCATTACATCGCCAAGATCCCGGTCGAGGAACTGACGGCGCGGGCGGCGGCGCCGGACGGCCGGCTGATCCTGGTGACGGCGATGACGCCCACGCCGCAAGGCGAGGGGAAGACCACCACCACGATCGGCCTCGGGGACGCCTTGCGGCAGCTCGGTAAACGAACCGCAATCTGCCTGCGCGAGCCGTCGTTGGGGCCGTACTTCGGCATCAAAGGGGGAGGCACCGGCGCAGGGCGGGCGCAAGTCACGCCGGCGGAGGCGATCAACCTGCATTTCGTCGGGGACATGTACTCGGTGTCAAAGGCGAACAACCTGCTGGCGGCGATGGTGGACAACCACATTCACCACGGCAACGAACTCGGGATCGATCCGCGGCGGATCGTGTTGCGGCGGGTCATCGACCTCAACGACCGGGCGTTGCGCGAGATCTTCGTTGGCCTGGGCGGGGTGAAGAACGGGATGCCGCGCAAGGACGGCTTCAACATCACGCCGGCGTCGGAGGTGATGGCGGTGTTGTGTCTGGCGCAGGACTTCACCGATCTCGGCCGGCGGCTGGGCGAGATGGTGGTGGGCTTCACGTTTCGGGACGCGCCGGTGCGGGCGACGGCAGTGCAGGCGGTGGGCGCCATGCAGGTGCTGTTGCGGGACGCCATTCACCCGAACCTGGTCCAGACCCTCGAGGGCACCCCGGCGTTCGTGCATGGAGGGCCCTTTGCGAACATTGCGCAGGGAACCAACACGGCGCTCGCCACCCGGCTGGCGTTGAAGCTGGCCGAGTGCGTGGTGACCGAGGCGGGGTTCGCCACCGAGCTCGGCGCCGAGAAATTCTTTCATCTCAAATGCCGCACGGCGGGGTTGCGACCCGCGGCGGTGGTGGTTGTGGCGACGGCCAAGGCCGTGGCCTACCACGGCGGGAGCAAGGAAGACGGCGGGTTGGCCAATCTCGCCAAGCACATCGAGAACATCCGGCACTTCGGCCTCGAGCCCGTGGTGGCGCTGAACCGGTTCGACGACGATCAGCCTGCGGACCTGGATCGCATCGTGAAGTTCTGCGCCCGCCAGGGGGTGGAGGCGGCGGTGGCCGATCATTACCAGCGCGGTGGGGCGGGGGCGATCGAGTTGGCCGAAGCGGTGCTCCGCTCCATCGAACGGAATCGCCGGCGCAAGTTCCGGTTTCTCTACGAGCCGGGGCAGACGCTGGAGCGGAAGCTCGACGTGCTGGCGCGCAAGCTCTACGGGGCGGACGGCGTGGATTATCACCGCAGCGCGGCGAATGACCTCGAGATGCTCGAACGCCACGGGTTCCACCTCCTGCCTGTCTGCGTGGCGAAGGCCGCCGCCTCGCTGTCAGATGACCCAGCGCGCCGCGGCAGGCCGCGCGATTTCCGGATCACGGTGAACGAGCTGCGGTTGGCGGCGGGTGCCGGGTTCGTCGTGGCGATCTGCGGGAACATCGTCACCATGCCAGGCCTGCCCAAGGTGCCGGCCGCCGCCCGCATTCAGATCCTGCCGGACGGTCGGGCGACGGGCCTCACGTGAGGGCACGCGGCCTACAGCGGGTCATGGACCCAAGGTGAGGAAATCGACGGTGGAGGAGCCGGCGGCGCCTTCCCAATGGAGGATGGCCAGGGTGCGAGGTTTCCCAAAGCGGGCGCGGCCGGCCGAGCCGGGGTTCACGAACAGCACGCCATCCACGGTCTGGCAGAACGGCTCGTGGGTGTGACCGAAGACCACGACGTCGGGGCGTTCGGCGCGGAGTCGGCGGGCGAGGACTTCCGTGAGGCGATGGGGATCGACGATGTGGTGCACGAGGAACTTGCGGCCCTGGACGTTGACGACCTCGGTCTCGCGGCAGGCAAGGCCGTGGTCGGTGTTGCCGGAAACGGCGGTGACCGGGGCGAGGCTTTCGAGTTCGAGCAGGATCTGCGGGCGGCCGATGTCGCCCGCATGGAGGATGTGATCCACCCCGGCCAGCCACTCGAGGACCCGTGGGTCAAGCAATCCGTGGGTGTCGGAGATAAGGCCGAGGCGGGGCACAGCGGTGGGAGCGGGTTGCCCGCACGGGTGCGGGGACGAACCGGTGGAGATCAGGCCTTCGCTTCCTCGGGCGCGGGTTCGGCCGGTTCGGCTTCCTCTTCGGGCACCGGCTCGGGCTCCTCCTGGGGCTCGGAGGCGGCGGTGAGCTTCATGGCGCCGGCGAAGAGGCCGGTGAACAGGCCGCCGCTGAGGAGTGTGTTTCGGAAAAACTCCCAAGTCTGCGGGTAACCCGCGGTGCCTTTGGTAAGGGCCAGGATCCATCCGGTGAAGTCTTTGGTGTACTCCGGGTTGCCGAACGGATTGAACAGCCAGGCCGCGGTGTTCGTGAGCAGATAGAAGAGCAAGGCGCCGAAGATGCCTCCGCCGAGCAGGCTGAACCAGGAAGCGCCCGGCCGGAAACACCGCCCCAGAGCGATGAGCCCGGCGTAGGCAGCGTAGTTGACCACCAGGTAAGGCTGCAACACCGTCGTGCCCGCGGTGAAATGGTAATAGACGCCGAGCCCGAGATCGGTGACAGCCAGGGTGGCCAACGGCAACCACCAGGCCATCCGACCCGAGAAATAGACGCCGGCACAGAACAGCAGACCGTACACCGCGCTGAAGTTGACGGGCAAAACGCCCGGGATTCGGGTGAGCGCGAGACCGACCATCAGCACGACCGGCCAGACGTGCTTCGCTTGCATCGTGGGCGAGGATACCCGGAGGCCGGTTCCTGACAAGCACGGAGCAGGGTGAGCAACGACCTCTTTCCCATCGTGTTTGAGGACGACGACTGGCTCGTGGTCCACAAGCCAGCCGACCTGGTTTGTCACCCCACCAAGGGCGATGCCCGCTCGAGCCTGATCAGCCGCGTCAGACTTTACCTCCGGGTCCGGCAGCGCGCCGCAGCTCGTCAATCGCCTGGACCGCGAGACCAGCGGGTTGGTGATGTGCGCCAAGCACGCGGAAGCGGCGCGGGACTTGCGGCGGATCTGGGAGAGCCGCCAGGTCCGCAAGCGCTACCTCGCCATCGTCCACCGCAGCCCGTCCGCCCCACGCGGTTGCATCACGGCGCCGCTCGGGCCCGACCCCGACAGCCCGGTGGCGATCAAGGATCGTGTGCGCTCGGACGGTGTCCCGGCGGAGACCCGATGGGAAAGGATCGGGACATTCCGGCGGACGGAGGGCGAGTTTGCGCTGTTGCGGGTGGAAGCTTTGACAGGTCGGAAGCATCAGATCCGGATTCACCTGGCGCACGTGGGGCATCCAGTGGTGGGCGACAAGCTATACGGCGGCGACGAGCAGGCCTATCTCGCGCTGGTGGAGCGGCGGTTGACCGAGGCGCAGCGGCAACGGCTGATCCTGCCCTGCCAGGCGCTGCATGCAGCGGAACTCGAGTTCGTGTGGCGCGGGGAGACGCGTCGGTTCTGGAGCGCGCCCGAGCCGTGGTTTGTTGACTTCCTGCCGCCCAACCTCAAGGCGGAGGTGAGGGGCGGTGACTGACGGGCGCCGTGCATTGGAAGAACGGAGGGCCAAAGGGCGTGCAAGCCGCTCGGAGGGTGGTGAGAACCGTACAAACCGCACGGCCCCAATCAACTGGCGAGGTCCGACCCCGCAGGGTACGGCAGGGGCCATCGATTTCCAGGCTGACGCGGGCGGCGTTTCCGTTAGGCTTGGCCCCGTGATTCCGGTGTCGATTCCTCCCCGCGCAAGGCCGGGCCACTGCGCGCTAGTCTCATGGTGCCCCTGCCCATCTCGGTGTGCATGGTCTCCGGTGCGGAGGCGCACCGGATCGGTCCGGCGCTGGCCAGCGTGGCCGGGTGGACGCGGGAGTTGATCGTGGTGCTGAATGCCGAGACCCAGGATGGCACCGAGCGGTTGGTGCGGGAGCGGGGCGGGCAGGTGTTCCGTGAGCCCTGGAAGGGTTTCATCGGCCAGAAGAACTCCGCCGCCGCCAAGGCCACCCAGCCTTGGGTGCTCAATCTGGATGCCGACGAGGTGGTGTCGGGACCGCTGCAGGCACAAATGGCGGCACTGTTTGCTGGGTCGGGTCGGGGGCCGCGGCATGCGGCCTACGAGTTTCCGCGCTGCACCTTCTATTGCGGTCGTTGGATTCGGCACGGTGACTGGTATCCGGATCGCGTCTTGCGGTTGTGGCAGCGGGGCCGGGCGCACTGGACGGGCCAGGAACCGCATGCGCGGCTTGAGGTGCAGGGTTCGGTGGGGAGGCTCGGGGCGGACCTCCTGCATTACAGCAACGAAACGATCGCACGACACCTGGCCAAGATTGTCCCGTACCAGGAAGGGTTTGTGGCCGCCCGCCTGGCCCGCGCCGGAACGCCCGGTCTCCTGACGCTCGCGGGACGGCCGGCGTGGAAGTTTTTGCGGGGCTACGTCTTGCGCGCGGGGTTTCTGGACGGCTGGCAGGGACTCTTCATCGCCGCGGTCAACAGCTTCTCCACCCTCACGCGCTACGCGATGGTGCGCGAGGCTCGCGTGGCCCAGGCAACGTCGCAAGCGGCCGTGGCGGACCCGGGCGATTCGGAATCACCGCCGGCCCGGGGGGCGGACGGGCAGGGGCGACGGGGAACCCGCTGAGCCGCTCACCCACCAGCCTTCTGCGTCCATCTGCGAGAAGCCACGCTTCGCCCGCGTCCGCCGCGTCGAGCGAACCACGTCGAGTTCCTCGTCCAACCGGTCCCTTGTCCGCCGTTTCTGCGTCGGATGGAACAGGTGGTACTGGATGGCCATGAACCACAGGTTGCGGCAGGTGGATCCGGTGTGGAAGAGGCGATAGCAGAAGTCCGAGTCCTCCCCGTCCCCACAAGCCGTCAAAGGACTCATCAAAACCATCCACGGCGAGGAACTGCTCACGAGGCACCGAAAGGTTGCAGCCTCGCAGGGCGGTCTGGAAGCGACGGGGCCAGGCCAGGAGGCGACCCAGCCCGGGCCAGAACCAGGCGTTCTTTCGATTCCCCAGTCCGCGCAGCCAGGGGGACAGCGTGCGGCGGGGTTGACCGGACCCAGCCAGGATCTGCTGCGAGAGGGCCTGAGGAAGGAAGACGCGCTTGCCCTGCAGGAAGCTGCCACGCCGCGCGAGCCGCACGTGATCCTCAATGAAGTGCGGATGCAGGATCACGTCGTGGTCGATGAAGATGAGATAGGGGGCCCGAGCGGCCTTGACGCCGAGGTTCCGCGCGCGCGCCTGGCGGAAGCCCCGATCCTCCTGCCAGACATGAGCCCAGCGCAGAGGGGAAGTCCGCAACGCCTTCTCCACCGCCTCCGCCGTGGGCGGGGCCGAACCGTCGTCGGTCACGATCACCTCCGCCGGCGGCAGCGTTTGGTGCGTCACGGATTCGAGCACGGCGGCCAGGGCTTCCGGCCAGTTGTACGTGCTGATGATGAGGGCAACTTCGGTGAAGTCCGGTTTCATGGCAGGCAAAGCGCACCGGGTTTGAGCCGCCGCAGCCGCAGCCAGGCCAGCACGGTTCTCCAGTTCCTGGACGGGTAGCGCGCCGTGACCCGTTTCAGAGCATGCGGCGGCGTGTCCGGCTGATTGATCCCGGGTTCCGTGGTACAGGCGGTCTCGTAACCCGCCTCTTCAACCAGCGCACGCACCGCCGCGCTGTGATCGCCGTAGGGATAGCAAAAGTGCCGGACCGGCCGGCCGAACGCGTCCTCCAGCTTCTTCCGGCTGGCGGTGATTTCCTCGCGTGCCAGCGGCAGCGGCAGTTGCGTGAGTCTCGGGTGGGTCAGCGTATGGGCGCCGATCTCGTGCCCGGCTGCCAGCCAGTCGCGGACCTGCCCGGCATCCATCAAGGGTTCCACCACATCGCCGGCGTGTTGCTGCCACTCATTGGTCCGGCCGAGGAGGTCGGCCACGAGGAAGACCAGGGCTTGGAAATGCACCTGCTCGAGGGCCGGCAGCGCGTGTTCCCAAACATCCCGGAAACCGTCATCGAAGGTGAGGAACACCTGGCGGCGCTGCCCGGGATCGGCGCGCAGCACCTCGGCGTACGGCGGGGTGGTGAAACCCGCGGCGCGCAACTCCGCCATCTGCCGGGCAAACAACCTCGGGCTGACGTAGAGGCCTTTGAGGCGGACGCCGCGCCGGCGCGGGCCGACGTGGTGGTAGGTGAGGATGGGTTGGCCGCGCCGGAAGGCATCCTCAAAGGGTGCGAGCCGCGAATAATACGGCGGCAGCGTCATGCGGGTTGGGCTCGGACCGGCGGGGGTGCGACGAGCAACGCACGGTACAGCGCCGTCAGGTTTTCCGCTGCGCGTTCGAGCGAGAACACCGCAGCCACCCGGTTGTGCAGTTCCCGACGTGCGGGGAAATCCAGCGCCGGCCGGGTCGCCCAGATCTTCATGGCCGCCGCCAGTTCTTCCACCGAACCGCGGGTCACCAGTTGGCCGTACCCCCCGTGGCGAACGCCTCGGGGATCCCGTCCAGCGCAGACGCGATGACCGGCTTGCCGCACGCATGCGCTTCGATGACGACGCCCGGCAGGGCTTCGGTGCCGATCTGGGGCAGCACGAGGCAATCCATCGCGTTCAGGACGGCGGGCATGTCATGGGAGTAAGGTGCCAGGGAGGCCACGCCTTGCAGGCCCAGTCGGTCGATATCCGCTTCCAGGGTCGCTCGAAGCGTTCCACGGCCAACGAGGAAAAAACGCGCCTGGGGCAGTTCGGGACGGACGCGGGCCGCCGCCTGGAGGAAGACGCGCTGGCCCTTGCCGTGGGGGAGGTCGTAGCCGCCCGCCATGCAGAAGGCAAAATGCTGCGGCTGCAACCCCCACGCCTCACGCTGGCCGCTGGCTTCCCCGGGCTGGAAGCGGTCCATGTCGAATCCGCCGTAGACCACGTGAAGTCGGGAAAAGTCGCCGGACATGGGCGGGCGATAGTGGCGCTCGGGATTGTCCGAGGTGGGATCGGCATCGCCTTCCCGCAGCACTTTGGCGACAAAATGTGAGACCGCGACGAATGCGTCACACTGGCTCAGGAGCCAGCGTCGGCTCAACCACGAGCCCGGGCTCTTGGCGAGATGCCGGCCGAGCACGACCTTCGGGCGGACGCCCGACCACCGCGCGGCCAGGATGGTCGGCCAGTAATCGCGGCCATGCCGCGCGTCGAGGATCTGGATGTGCTCGCGGCGAACCCGCCGGGCGACGCTCAGAATCAGCGGCACCTTCAGGAAACCCACGGGGGGTGACGTGGAACGGGATGCCAAGCTGCCGCACGATACGGGAGAACTCGCGGCCATCCGGCCCGGCCAGCCAGACCTGGCAGCCGCCCCGCATCAAGGCGTGGGCGATGCGGACCGAGCGGTCATCGATCCCGCCGCCCGTCAGCAGCGAGTTCAGGTGAAGGACGCGGAGGGCGGGGGAGTCCATCGCGCGGCGCCCTAGGGCCTCTGCCGGAGCGAACCCTCGTGGAGCGCTTTGCCGCCTGGCACGTAATGCCATCGCTGGGACTGGCCTTCGCCCACGGAGTGGATCGGGCTCACGCAGGGGGAGCCGACGGCAGGCCGGTGGCGGAGGGAGGCGGTTCCGCTGATTTTCACCCGGCCATTCAATGCCAGGCCCGGCGCCGGCGAAAAGCCGAATCTCGCACGCCACCGCGGGCCGTTCACCGCGGGCGGACGGTGGGGGCGCGATGCCGGCGTGTTCTGCGGGGCCGTTCCGACAAACCGCTCGCCTCCTCCGCGGCGGCCCGGCATAGTCGCCCCCGCCGAGATGACAGGTTTTCTGCTGAAGGTGTGGCGTCTGGCGCGGGCGTATCGCTCGCGCCTGATGTTCGGTGTGGTGGCCGGAGTCCTCGGCGGGTTGCTCGAGCCGCTGATGATCGCGGTGGTAACCTTTGTCTACGGCTTCCTCTTCCCCAGCACGGGGGGTGGCCTTCACCGCCCGGGATCTGCGATCCCCCGCGCCGCTGATCGTGCAACTGAGCCGCGAGTCCGAACCTCTGGCGCGGCATCTCTGGAGCGGCTTCTCCGATGAAGAGCGGGCGACCTTGCTGAGCGCGACTCCGGCCCCGGCGGAGCAGCGCTCCCCTGCTGGTGACGCGCTTGAATGCCCTGGTGTTCGGCGCCCCTCTGGATCAAACCCACCTGTTGAGCGGCGTGAAGCTGTCGGACAAGACCCGGCGTCTGCTCGGCCAGGAGCTGCGAGGCGAGGAACTGGCGCGTCGGAACCGGCTGGTGCTGGAGGACGCCTTCCCGCGACACCTCGAACGGCAGTCGTCCTGGGGTCACTTGCCTGCCTGGGCGCCCGACTTCGCCCGCGACGTGGTGCGGGCGGCGCAGGACGCGCTGCAGAGCGGCGTGCAGTCACATCCGGGGCGCTCATCGCACTGATCGGGACCATTCCGGCCATCATGCTCCTGCGGGGGTTGTTCAACTACCTGAACGTGTATTGTCTTCAGTGGGCCGCCGTCCGGGCCATCGCCGACCTGCGTGTGCGTCTCTTCGAGCACATCATCCACCTGCCGGCGGGTTTCTTCAGCCGGGCCAACACCGGCGAACTGATGTCACGGATCATGAACGACACGGGGGCGCTGCAATACGTGCTGAGCTTCGCCACGGCCTACCTGGTGAAGGACCCGGTCACCTTGCTGGCGCTGCTGGGCTATCTGCTCTGGCAACAGCCGAAGGTGACGCTGATCTCGCTCGTGGTCCTGCCCGTGTGCATCGTGCCCATCGCGATCTACAACCGCAAGGGCCGCCAGTCCAGCCATGCCGCCCAGGAGCAGATGGCGGAACTGGGCGGGGTGATGTCCGACTCCCTCGGCGGCGTGCGGATCATCAAGGCGTACAATCTTGAACCCACCGTGGTGGAGCAGTTCCGCGCCGCGGCGCGCCGGTACGTCCGCCATGCCATGCAACTGGTTCGTTCGTCGGAGACGCCGGGGCCGCTGCTGGAGTTTGTTGGTGCCCTCGGGCTGGCACTGGTGCTCATCTATCTCGCGCGCTTGGGCGGGTCGGGCACCAGTTCGGCGGATTTCCTGGCCATCCTGCTCTGCATCTTCTCGATGTATCGTCCGCTCAAGAACCTCACGCGCCTGCACCACCAGCTCCAGCAGGCCCGGGCGGCGAGCGAGCGGATTTTCGAGTTGCTGGCCACGCGCAGCGATTTGCCCGAACCCGCGCATCCCAAGCCCTGCCGCGCGGCGGGTGCCACCGTGCAGTTCGACCACGTCGATTTCGCTTACGGCGATCAACCCGTCCTGCGGGACATCAACCTGACCATCCACCCGGGCCAGATGGTGGCGCTGGTGGGCCTGAGCGGCTCGGGCAAGACCACGCTGACCCATCTGCTCCTCCGCTTCTATGATCCCCAGCGCGGCGCGGTCCGCATCGGCGGCACGGACCTGCGCGAATTCTCCACCCGCGACCTGCGCAGTCAGATCGCCGTGGTCACCCAGGAGACGATCCTGTTCAACGACACCATCGGCCGGAACATTGCGCTCGGCCGGCCGGGGGCCACGGCGGCCGAAGTCGAGGCCGCCGCCGACCACGCGCAGGCCAGCGACTTCATCCGCGAGAAACCCGGGGGATGAACGCCGTCGTGGGCGAGAAGGGGGTCACGCTCTCGGGGGCCAGCGCCAACGCGTGGCCATTGCGCGGGCGATCCTCAAGAACGCCCCCATCCTGGTGCTGGATGAGGCCACCAGTTCCCTCGACACCGAATCCGAGCGGGCGGTGCAGGCCGCGCTGGAGGCCTTGATGCGCGGGCGCACGACCATCTGCATTGCCCACCGGCTTTCGACCATTCAGCGGGCCGACAGGATTGTGGTGCTCGACCAGGGCCGCATTGCCGAGACGGGCACGCATGCCGAGCTCCTCCAGCGGTCCGGCATCTACCGGCGCCTCCACGAACTTCAGTTCGAGGCGGCCAAGGACTGATGCCTCCCCTGCCGGCGTGGTGGCCGCCTCTCCCGTTGACGAGGGCCGGGCGGGGAAACGGCTTGCGACCCCGGAACTGCGGCTCTAGGTTCGCGCCCAGACGCCCCGGTCGCGTCAGCGCCCCGCATGAAGCAGCACACGGTCCTTGGCTACGATTCCAAGATCGAAGGTGACCTGGTGGTCAGCCGCCTGGATGCCGTGATCAACTGGTTTCGGAAGCACTCCATCTGGCCGATGCCGATGGGGTTGGCGTGTTGTGCCATCGAGCTCATGGGCACCGGCGCGAGCCGCTTTGACATCTCGCGGTTCGGCATGGAGGTGATGCGGTTTTCGCCGCGCCAATCCGACGTCATGATCGTAGCCGGAACGGTGACGTACAAGATGGCGCTGGTGGTGAAGCGGATCTATGAGCAGATGGCCGAGCCCAAGTGGGTGATCGCCATGGGAGCCTGCGCTTCGACCGGCGGGATGTACCGGAGTTACGCGGTCTTGCAGGGCGTGGACCGCATCCTGCCCGTGGACCTCTACGTGGCCGGCTGTCCGCCGCGGCCCGAGGCGCTGCTGGACGCCTTGCTCAAGCTGCAAGCCAAGGTCAGCCGCGAGCCGGTGGTTTCCGCCTGGAAGCGGGTGGCTGAACCCGCGCGCGCATGAGCCCCCGCGACCTGGTCCAGCGCCTGCGCAGCCGGTTCGGCGAACTCGTGTCCGAGCCGGTCGAGTTCCGGGGCGAACTGACCGTGACGCTGGCCAACGCCGAGCGGATCGTCGAGGTGTGCGCGTTCGCGAAGACCACCCTGGGCTTTGACATGCTCCTGGACCTGTCGAGCGTGGACAACCTTGGCGAGGACCCGCGCTGGACATTGGTGTACGAGCTTTACAGCCTCGGCCAGCGCGCGCATCTGCGGCTCAAGACGTCGGTGAGTGAGGAGCGGTCTGAACTTCCGACAGTCAGCGGCGTCTGGCGGACGGCCGATTGGCACGAGCGGGAGATTTACGACATGATGGGCATCCGGTTCCGGGGCCATCCGGATCTGCGCCGGATTCTGATGTGGGAAGGGTACCCTTATTTTCCTTTGCGCAAGGATTTCCCCCTCGCCGGCAAACCCACCGAATTGCCCGACGTGGCGTTCACCCAGCCGGCGCCGTTGGAAGGGGGCCCGTTCGTGACGCGGCCCGGCGGCAAGGATACCATCGAGCGCGAACCGCGGGTGCGGACGCCAGAGGATTGACCATGAGCGACACGCGTGCGCTGGAGGTTCCTGATGCGGTGGCCCGCGCGGCCGCGGCGGAGGGGGTGTCGGGCCCGGGTCGGCCTGATGAGGAGGCCGAGCTGCAGGGCGAGCGGATGGTGTTGAACATGGGGCCGTCCCACCCGTCGACGCACGGCGTGTTGCGGATCGTGCTCGAGCTGGACGGCGAGGTGATCACCCGGGCGCAACCAGACGTGGGTTATCTGCATCGCGGCGACGAGAAGATTGCCGAGAACATGACCTACACCCAGTTCATCCCGTACACGGATCGGCTGGATTACCTGGCGCCGCTGGCCAACAACGTGGCCTATGCGCTCGCGGTCGAAAAGCTGCTGGGCATCGAGGACCAACTCCCGTTGCGCTGCCAGTACATCCGGGTGATCTGCTGCGAGCTGGCGCGGGTGTCATCGCACCTGCTCGGCATCGGCTGCTTCGCCATGGATGTGGGGGCGATGACCGTGTTCCTCCACACCTTCACCGAGCGCGAGAAGGTCTATAACCTGTGCGAAGCGTTGACCGGCGCGCGCTTCACCACGAGCTACACCCGCATCGGCGGCCTCGCCCGCGACCTGCCGCCGGGGTGGGTTGACGATTGCCGGCGGTTCTGCCAGGAGGTCGTCGTCACACTCCGCGAGGTCGAGACCTTCCTGACCCGCAATCGCATCTGGGTGGACCGCACCCGCAATCTGGGGGTGATCTCCCGGGCTGACGCGATCGACTACGGACTGACCGGCCCCAATCTGCGCGGCAGCGGGGTGGACTACGATGTGCGCCGCGCCCATCCTTACCTGGTCTATGACCGGCTGAAGTTTGACGTGCCCGTGGGCTCGGTCGGGGACTGTTACGACCGTTACCTGGTCCGGATGGAGGAGATGCGCCAGAGCGTGCGCATCCTGCACCAATGCCTGGATCAATTGCCCGGCGGCCCGATCCATGTGGACGATGGCAAGATCGTGTTGCCGCCCAAGGAGAAGGTCCTGACGCGAATGGAAGAGCTGATCCACCAGTTCATCCTGGTCACCCAAGGTGTGAACGCGCCGCCCGGCGAGGTGTACTTCGGCGCCGAGAACCCAAAGGGCGAGCTGGGTTTCTACCTGTGCAGCCGCGGCGGTGGCACGCCACATCGACTCAAGATCCGCGCGCCCTCTTTTGTCAACCTCAGCATCCTGTCGCACCTGCTGCCGGGCCACCAGATCAGCGATGTAGTCGCCATCCTGGGCTCGTTCGATTTCGTGATGGGAGAATGTGATCGCTGACCCGTCCATGGACCGTTCCCCGAACCACGCCGCGCCAGCGTTTGAGGTGCCGCCCGCGCTGGCGGCGGCGATTGATGAGCTGGTTTCGCACTACCCCCAGCCTCGCAGCGCCAGCGTCATGGTGCTGCACGCGCTCCAGGATCACTTCGGATTTCTCTCCTCCGAGGCGATCGAGTGGACGGCCGCCCGGCTCGGCCTCCAGCCCATCAACATCCTCGAGTTGGTGACGTTCTATCCGATGTTCCGGCAGCGGCCGGTGGGGAAGTTCCATTTCAAGGTCTGTCGCACGCTGAGCTGCGCGCTGGGTGGCTCCCACGCCCTGTATCACCACCTGTGCGAGCGACTCGGCCTGGATGCGCATGCGCATGGCCCGAAGACCACCGCGGACGGCCGTTTCACGGTCGAGTTTGTGGAGTGCCTGGCGGGTTGCGGAACGGCTCCCGTGATGATGTGCAACGACGCGTGTCATGAGGCCGTCACGCCGGAGCGGGCGGACGAACTGCTGGCGGAGTGCGCCCGTGCCGTCGCTGGGGCGGCACCGGCACGGTAATCGCCGAGCGACTGCCCACCGCTCCGGTCCTCGCGCAGCGTGTGAGGTGCGCGCGGTTTACCGCCGCTCTTCGTGAGGGTCGGCGGAAGCCCCGCAGCAACACGGCTGACGAACAGTGCCGCTGGAAGTCGCCGCACTCCACGCCGAGGCGGCCGGAAGATCGGCATGGAAACCGACCGACTGATGCGGTACTGGTTGAAGGCGCATGCCAATCCGTTGACCCGCGTATGAAAGCTGTCCTGCTGCCCCGGCCGGATCGGACTCGGCTCCCAACCGCTGCCACGATCGCAACGCGTCCCACCAACCAACCCCTCCCCGCAGGGCAGGACCGCCCCCACGCCCTCCCTCACGCGACCTGTCCCTCCGCCGATTCCCGGCATCGCCGCAGCCTCGCCCCGTCCGGTTCATGGTCCCTGACCGGCTTCACCTTGATTGAGCTTCTGGTGGTCATCGCCATCATCGCCATCCTGGCCGGCATCCTCCTGCCCACGCTGGCCCGCTCGAAGTACACCGGCCAGCGCACCGTGTGCGTCAACAACATCCGCCAGCAGTACCTCAGCCAGATCCTGTACGCCGACGACAACCACGGGCGCTTCCCCTACCACGAGGACACCAGCCCGGATTACCACCGCACCACCACCACCGGCACCCGGAGCATCGTCAACTCGCTGCGCGGGACTTACCTCATCGAAACCAAGGTCCTCATCTGCCCGATCACGCGCAAGACCTTCGGCCGCATCTGGCTGAATTACGAGAGCATGACCAACTTCGCGAGCAAGGACACCCGCGACTACGGCGGTTGGGACACCCCCGCCGCGATGGTCTACACGCCCTACATGTGGTTCGCCAACTTCACCGCAAATCCGGCCATGCGATTCCTGGCACCCGACGGCAAGGTCAGTCCGAACCCGGAGGACAACGAGCCTGCGTGGCCCATTACGTCGAGCGAGTGCGACAGCCGGCGCGCCTTCATCACCCACCGGATCAGCGACACGCCGGGAACGAAGCTGTGGGACGTGGGGCACCTCGGTCAGTTTGATGCCGGCAGCCAGAGCCGACCCCTCTGGGCCTTCTCGATCACGCCGGACCAGCCCGTGGGCCATGCCGACGGCAGCGTCAAGGTCCGGCCCAAAGCCCTGATCAAACCGCGGGCTCGCGGGGGGCCCAGCCCCGACACGACCTACTACTACTGAGTCAGGACGGTTGTTTGGCCCAGGCGCGCGCCGCAGCGCCGACCACCCCGGCGTCGTTGCCCAGTTGGGCCCGCGCGATGCTGACGGCCGAGCGGGTGAACTGGGTCGCGGGGGCCAGGCGCCGGTTCATCGCCGCCGCAAAGCGGTCGTAATGGTCCACCATCATGCCGCCGCCCAGAAGAAGTCTCTGGGGCAGGAAAGTGTGAAAAAGGGTCCAGGCCGCCAGGGCAGCAGCCTTGAGGGCGCGGTCCACGATGGTCTGCGCCGCTGCCGCCCCGCCATCCGCCGCCGCGAAGACCGCGCGCGCGTCCTCCCCAACCGTGCGGCCGCCCCGCATCGGCCAGGGCCGTGCCCGAGGCGAGGGACTCGAGGCAGCCCCGGTGCCCGCAATAACATGCTGGACCGTCGGGAAGCACCGGGATATGGCCCAGTTCGGGGTGCTCCCCATTGGCCCCGCGATAGAGCGCTCCCCGCACCATTGCGGCGCCCCCAATGCCGGTGCCGAAAGTCAGGAGCACCACCGGGTCGAGGTCGCGGCCCGCGCCGGCGAAACACTCACCCAGAAGGGCGGCGTCGGCATCGTTTTCGAGCCAGACCGGGACGCCAAACCGGGCGTGGAGCGGAGTCACGATGTCGCACCGATCCCACCCGGTCAGCGTATAGGGGTTGTTGATCAGACCGCGGGCGGGATCGACGGGTCCGGCGCAACCGATGCCGATGCCACGCAGGTGGTCGGGTGAGCCACCGGCCTGGATTGTGACGGTGCTGATGGCCTCGATCAGGCGGCTGACGGCCCGGTCGAAACCGAGTGACGCCTCGGTGGGCAGGGTGGTTTGGGCGAGGCGGGTGCCGTGACGATCGACGGCCGCCACGGCCATCTTCGTGCCGCCGATGTCCACCCCGATGGCGGGTGGGGTCTGCAGACTGGTGCTCACGTCCGGATGTTCGGAGGGGACGCAGGCGGGACGCCGCGCCCCCTCTCAGCAGTGGCGCACATTGTCCTGCCGGCGGCAAGACTGTCGAGCTGACAGTTGGTGCGGGCAGGCTCGCTGTGGCCCTGCTGGGAGCCGACAGGGGAAACCAAACCGGCGGAACACGGCGGCTGAAAAGGCGGGCGCCAAAGGAGTCGGGCCCATGGGGTTCGCGCGACTCTTCCAGCTCAGCAAGTCGGACGAGTGTTCGATGGTGCACATGCGATTGGTGCTGGCCCAGAGGCCCTGATCAGTTGGAGCGTGCGCTACCGGGTCCTGGGCCGGACCAACGAATCCCGTGCTTACCACGAACGCTTGAAACACAGCCGGCCCGTCAATGCCACTGAAGTCAATGGGGTCAAACATTGACATTTGACAATTCCTGCCGAGCGGCTGGCAGGCGTTGTGGGGTTGAGAGAATGTCAAATGTCAATGTTTGACCCCATTGCGTTCGACGGTCAGGGCCACGACGAAGGGCGCCGAGGGAAGCACCCGGGAGGTGAAGTCCAGATGGCTGACCTCACGTTCGGGGTACGGGTTGTCATACGTGGTGAGGTACAGCCGCATGCGCGCGCCGGCTTTCTGCGCCAGCGGCGTGTCTCCCACCCACGCGATCCGCCCGCGCTCGAGGTCCTGCGGCGCTTCGCCGGCCGGCAACCACCAGTACCGCAGGTCCCGTCCATACACGATGGGTTCCTCGTGCCTCGTGCCGTCCGCATAATGCCAGACGTAACTCCCGATCGTGGTGCCGTCGGACACGGCCTCCGCGGGGCAGGTGGCTTGCAGCACATGCAGGCGCCGCACGCGCTGGCCGACAGCGATGCCTTCCACGCGGACGGGTTGCCGCAACCAGATCTCCGCGAGGCCGCCGCCCCGCCGCTCCACCGCCTTGGTGACCACGACCCCGCGGATGTCGAACCGAATGCCCCGCAGCGTCTGCCACCCGGCGGGCAGCGCCGCCAGCGTGAAGTCTTCCCCCAGATCATTCGAGGTCGGGTGCAACCAGCCGTCCAGCCGCCCGTTGTACCAGCGTTCCAGGTCAAGCTGCTCCGGCCCGCACCGCGGGTCGCGCGCGGGCAGGAAGAGATCATCCACGACGGGAAGGGCGCCGGGGCCCGGGCGAACCGCAGCCGCCTGTTCCTGCCGAAGACGCTCGCGCCAGTAATCGCTGGCGTAAGCCCGGATGCGCGCGGCGAGGGTCGGGCCGGGCAGGTGTGCGTAGTCCCGGTCCCGCCAGGGAAAGGCTTCCCACTGGCACATGGTCCCCCTCCCAGTTGGGGGCCAGGAGCTGGCGATTGCCGGGACCGACAAACCGTGCCGTGTCGAAAAAGTCCGAGCGCCCGCCCAGGGCCAGCAGTTCGCGCCCGCTCTCGACGTCCCAGATCTGCAGCAAGCCGGCCTCGAAGTTGGCGATGCTCGAATCCGTGGTCGACATGACGGTCCTCCGGCCATCCGTACTGAACCCCCCGGCAACGGATGTCCGTCCCTGACTCCGGCTGCTCGTGACCAGCCGCCAGGTGGTGGCGTCGAGCAGGCGCAGGACCCCGTCGGGGCTGGTGAACGCGAGCCAGCGACCGTCGGGGCTGAAAGCGACCGACCAGAAGCCCGGGGCCTCGACCGGCAGCCAGGTCTGGCGACCCGACGGCAGATCCAGCAGCAGCGGCTGACCGGACCCACCCGTCAGCACAAGGCGATCGGAGGACGGGCTGAAGGCGAGCCCGTAATAAGAATGCAGCCCTGAGGCGACCGACCAACGCCGGTGGAAGGAGGGCACCTCCCACAGGCTTACCACGCCGCCCGTGTCCACCGAGGCAATCCAGCGGCCGTCCGGGCTGAAGCGCGCCACGAACATGACGTTGCTGCCGCCCAGGAGTGCGCCCACCAACTGCCCCGTGCTCACGTCCCACACCCGACCGATGGGATCCGTCGACGTCGTGACCACCCACCGGTTGTTCGGGCTGAAATCCGCCAGGTAGGGCTGGCTCCAGCGGGCGGGAATGGCTCGCGCCAGCGTCCCGCTGGCCGTGTCCCACACCTGCAAGTCGCCGTAACTGATGCAGCCCAACGCCCAGCGACCATCCGCGCTGGCCGCCGTGGCTTTCGGCCAGAGGCCCACCGGCCAGACCGATCGTCCCGGCAGGGCGCTCCACACCTTCACACCGCCGTCCCAGTCCGCCGTCGCCAACCGCCTTCCGTCCGACGAGAACGCGGCCAGCCCGACGGTCATCAGGTGTCCCCGCAAGGTCAGATCCTGGTTCGCACGTTCCAGGTTCAACACCGACACGAACCGCCGGGAACCATAGACGGCCAATCGGCCGCCGTCCGGGCTGAACCGGCCGCCGAACACGTGGCCAGTGAGGACCCGGACCTCCTCACCGCCGGGCAGCGCATAGACCCGGGCCGTGCCGGCATCGCCGCCGGTGTAGAAGTAGCGGCTGTCGGGACTGAAGGCGACCTGCCGTTGGAACGCCCCCAGACCGGTGAGGATCGTGCCCAGCTTCCGGCCCGGTTCGCCGCCCGCAAACAGCTCGAGTTCGCCGCCAATGCCCAGGGTCACGACGCTCTCGCCGTCGGGCGCGACCCAGAGCCCCCAGTGCGTGAGGGGGTCCAGTTCCCGGGACGCCAACACCGCCCCCGAGTCCATCGCCAGCCACCAGGCGGTGACCAGTCCCTGCACGATGAGGCGTCGCCCGCCGGAGTCGAAGAACAACCGGGGGAGGCCGGTCACGTCCGCGTTCTGGTCCACGCCCGTCGCCGCTTCCCGCAGCGCGACCTCTTCCCCCTTGCGCCGGCTCCAGCGACACCTGCCAGCGCACCCGGGCGGTGGCCGTGTCCCAGAGCGTGACGCGGCCCTGGCGGGTCACGCTGGCCGCCGTGGTTCCGTCCGGCGCATAGGCCAGACTGCTCACCGGGCCGGCCTCCGTCGCCAGCGGCGGTACCGGCAGGTCGCGCGGATCCGCCAAGGGGACACGTCGGAGCAAGCCGTTGGTCTGGCAGAAGAGCAGCTCCGGCACCCGGGGGTGCAGCACCCACTGCGTGACCGGGGCGTTGCTCTCGCCCACGCTCCAGAGCGCCGCGCCGTCGTGGGCGCCCCACACCTTCAACTGGCCGCTCTGCCCCAAGGTGACCAGGCGTTCGCCCGGGGCGTCGAACGCCACCGCCCGAATGCTGGAGAACGGGTAGCCGGTCAGCCGCGCGTGCGCCGAAATGCTCAGCACTTCCTGATGGCATTGGCCTACCAGGTAACCCCACTCCCAATGGCGCAGTTCTTCCGGACACTGGAGGAGGAGCTCCATCGCGCGAT
The DNA here is from genome assembly GCA_027493615.1 of Verrucomicrobiota bacterium. Taxonomy (GTDB): domain Bacteria; phylum Verrucomicrobiota; class Verrucomicrobiia; order Limisphaerales; family J093; genus DSVZ01. The sequence continues at coordinate 5,931 of JAOSKK010000002.1, read as the reverse complement.
GCGGGCTGCCGTCCTCGATGAACCGGTCCGCCAGCGCCACCGCCGCGTAGTAGGCCTCGCGTCGCTGGTGCCCCCGCGCCACCGCGATCCGCCATGCCGCCACCACCGACGCCACCACCAGCGTCACCACCAAGGCCCCCGCCAACGCGGCCAACGCCGGCTTGCGCCGACACCACAGCCATCCCCGCTCGATCCACCCGGTGGGTCGGGCTCGGATCGGCCGCGATTCCAGCCACCGCGCCAGATCCTCCGCCAACGCCCCGGCCGAGCCGTACCGCCGCCCCGGCTCCTTCTGCAGGCACTTCAAGCAGATGATCTCCAGGTCCCGCGGCACCCGCGGATTGACCCGACTGGGCCGTTCGGGCTCGCGCTCCAGGATGTTTCGGATCGCTTCCAGCGGCGTCTCCGCCCGGAACAACGGGTGCCCGGTTAGCAGCTCGTACAGGATGGCCCCCAGGCTGTAGACGTCCGCTGCCGTCGTCACCGTCTTGCTCCCGCCCGCCGCCTGTTCCGGCGCCATGTAGCTCGGGGTACCCAGCGCCGTGTGGCTCAGGGTCAGCGAACTGTCCTGATGCACGAACTTCGCCAGCCCGAAGTCGCTCACGTGCGGTTGGCCCGCGGCATCCAACAGGATGTTCGAGGGCTTCAAGTCCCGGTGCAGCACCCCGCGTTCATGGGCGTGTTGTACCGCCTGCGCCACCGTCACCAGCAGCGTGGCCGCCGCCCGCGGCTCGAAGGGCCCCGCCTTGAGCGCCTGCGCCAGGTTGAGACCCTCGACCAGCCGCATCGCGTAGAAGGGCTGGCCCTCATGCTCCCCCACCTCGTAGATCGGCACGATGTGCGGGTGGTCCAACCGCGCCGCCGCCTCCGCCTCGACCCGCAGCCGCCGGGCGAAGTCACTCGAGTTGAGTGGCCCGGCCAGGATCATCTTCAGGGCCACGTCCCGGTTCAGGCTGAGCTGGTGCGCCCGGTAGATGATCCCCATGCCCCCGCGCCCGATCTCCCCCTCCAGCCGGTAGTCGCCGAACCGGTCCACCGCTGGCACTGACGGGGGCGGCGACCAGGCCCGCCGCCGCCAACACCTTCTCGTCCACCTCCGCCGGTTCGGCTGGCGGCGACTCCGGCTCGTTGAGGACGTTCTCGAGGAGGCACGTGGGACAAAGCCCGCTGGCGGTGTCGGGCGAAAGCCCCGCTCCACAGCGCGGACATTGTGGCTGGGGATGGCTCATCGCTGGGCAGTTCGGTCCAACGGGTATCTACGGGGAAGGGTGCGCTTTCTTAGCGAGGCGAGAAGCGCAAAGTTCAAAGTTCAAAGCTCAAGGGAAGCGTCCTGTTCCGGTCGGGCCTGCTCAGTGACCATGAACCGCGGAGGGTGCAGGCTGGAAGCCCGCACCACAGGGGGAGTGACGTGGGTCTCTCGGATCGGCTCAGCGCCCGAGGCATGTTCCAAGGGGCCAAGTGCTTCACCTCCCGCCCAAGATGCGGCACGGCGCGAAGCGTTTGGAGTGCGTTGCGCTTCAGCGCCGCTTTGCGTGGCGGCCGCGGTTCACGGCCCTTGCAGCACCCGCAGCAGATAGCGCAGCTCCTCCTCCACCTCCGTGGGATTGTCCACCGTCCGCAGCACCACCGCCGACAACAGCTCGCGATAGCGCCGTCGCAGCCGGTGCACCATCACGTTCACCGTGCCTTCGGTCGTCCCCAGTTCCCGCGCCACTTCCGCGGCCGGCACCACGTCCCGCTCTCCGGACAGCCGCGGGGCCAACAAATCGAAGATCCGCTCCCGACCCGCGGCGACGAAGGACTCGCGCAATTGCCGCAATGCCTCCTCGATCACGGCCAACGCCCACTGCCGTTCGTAGAGCCGTTCGGGATCGCGATGATCAGCCAGTTCACGGGCGAATCGCTGCTCGGCCCCCGGCGCATCCAGCGAGGCAACGGTCGTCCCCGCCCCGCTTCACCCGCGTGGCCCGGGCGTGTTCGCTGGCCGCGAAGTTCTGAAGGCACCGCAGCAGAAAGGACCGGAACCGCCCCCGGGCCGCGTCGGCCGACGCCACCAGGTCGTGCGCCAAGAGATGCGCGAAGAACCCTGGGTCAGGTCCTGCGCCGCATCGGCGGTGGCGCCTGGCACCGGGCGTAGGCGTAGAGGGGTACCAGTAGATCCGGCACAGATCCGCCATCGCCTCCCGGGCTTCGCTCGACCCGCCGCGCCCGGCGGCGAACACGAGGCTCCAGTGCGTCGTCGCGAAGTGCGCCGCCGTCGGGTTCGCCCCGCTGGACTGATCCTGCTCGCGCGCCATGTCCGTCCTCCGCGCCGCGGGACTACCTGGGCCCTGTCCCCCGGCTGTCGCGGCCGGAAGGGAGATTGCGGCGAGGGCATATCACGGGCGTGGACCCTGTGCGAGCAAGAAAGCGTGCTAAGAAATCCACCCCGCCCTTGTAGTAGGCAGGTAGCGGACCTCAGACCTGCGTGGTCAGGGTGGTGGGCACCAGCGCCTGGGGCGCTGTCCGCCGCCACCCGGTGGCTGCCAGGTTGTTGGTCCCGAACCTGAAAGGCCAAGCATGAAGATCGTTCGCCTCCCGGCAGCCCTGTGGCTCGCCTTCGCCGGCTACAGCGCCTCGCCCAACCGGAGATCGGGTCCAACCCGCGGACACCTCGGTGAGTCTGGGCGCAACCGCCATACTCACGGTAAGTGTTCGCGTGGCGGCTTCACCTCTCACCTACCAGTGGTGGTTCAACGACACGGCACTGGACCCGGTCGCCAATCCGTCGGCCGCACAGGGCCGGCTGTCCCTCACCAACGTCACGCTGGGGAACGCCGGGGCCTATTACGTGGTGGTCAGCGACACCAGCGGCTCGATCACCAGCCGTACGGCCACGCTCGACGTGGACCCGCAGTTCACCAAGTTCACCGAAGGGGCCGGTCGCGACGGACCGCGTGAGCTCGTGGAGCGGTCATTTCGGCGACTATGACGGCGATGGCCTCATGGACTTGGTGGTGACCGGGGACTATTTCGCAACCGGAAGGAACACACGCCTCTACCACAACGAGGGCGAGGGCCGTTTCACCGCCGTCACCTCCGGGCCCTGGGAAGCCATGACTGACCGCGTTGGCTATGGCGCGTGGGCGGACACGGACAACGACGGCGACCTTGACCTGCTCCTCAGCGTGCACGAAACACAGACCCCCTTCTACCTGTGCAACCAAGGTGGCGGTGAGTTCACCCGCCTGCCGCTGGACCCCAACTGGTTCCAGCCCCCGGTCAGCCTCCAGGGGCAAGCAGCGACCCCTGCGTGGGGGACCTGGATAACGACGGCTGGCTGGATGGCATCCTGCAAGGGCCGAGCACTTTCCCCCTTCCGAAACCTGGGCAACGGCCAGTTCACCGTGCTGACCAACACGCCCATGTATCGCCTATCCGATTGGGCGCAAAGCTATCAGCTCGTGGATTACGACAACGACGGTGACCTGGATGTGTTCCTGCCTTTGGAAGCGTCGCCAGCCAGACTGTATCGCAACGACGGCCAACTCCGATTCACGGACGTCAGCACCGCCGTGCTCAAGGGGCGTGTGCCCATGGGCGCGGGAGGATCCTGGGCCGACTTCGACAATGACGGGGACCTGGACCTCATCTCCGCCGGAAGAGACCCCCATTCAGGTGTCTTCCTCGTCAACAACGGCGACGGCACCTTCGCTCACTGGCAGGGCAGTCCCGCCGCCTTGGCCACCGCCGGCGGGAACTGGGGCATCCCGACCTGGGGTGACTACGACAATGACGGTTGGCTGGACCTGTTCATGCTCGCCCCCGGTCGGCTCTTCCACAACCTGGGCGACGGGAACTTCGAGGAGATCACCACCGGCAGTCCGGTTAGGGACACCGGCAGCACGACCAAGTCAGCCGCGTGGGCGGACTACGACAACAACGGCACCCTGGACCTCTTCGTGGCCAAACTCAACAGCTCGGGCAACCTGCTCTACCAGAACAACGGCAACGGCCGGCACTGGCTCAAGATCCGGCTCAAGGGTACGGCATCCAACAGCCACGGCATCGGCGCCCGGATCACCGTCCAAGCGACCCTGGGCGGGAAGAGCGTCCGCCAGCGGCGCGACATCAGCGCCGGCACGGTCATCCAGGAACTCGAAGCCCACTTCGGCCTCGGCGACGCCACGGTGGCGGAGCTCGTCCGCATCGAATGGCCCTCGGGCAATGTGCAGGAACTGAGAGACCAAAAGGTGGACCGCGTGCTGATGGTCACCGAGAGCCTCCGCATCCGGCCGCCCCGACCGAGCGCCAGCTTGGGCGGATCGGTGACCCTCACAAACGCGCTCGGAGCCGGCACCTACCAATGGCAGTTCAACGGGGTGGACCTGGCCGGCGAAACCAAGCGGACCTTGACGCTGACCAACCTGCAAGCCGCCCAGCAGGGGCGCTATAGTCTCGTCGTGACGGCGGCGGACGACACCCGCACGGCAACAAACCACGCCTACCTGACCATCGACACCCAGTTCACGAAGATCACGGACGGGGCGGCGGCCACCGAACGGGGATGCTCCTGGATCAGCTCCTGCGGGGACTACGACAACGACGGCAACCCGGATCTGGCCGTCCTGCGCTACCCGGCCAGTCAGAGTGCCGTGTACCGGAACAACGGCGATGGCACCTTCACGACCGTGCCGGATATCCCTTGGAATACTGGGCAGGGTTATAGTTGGGGGCTTTGGGGAGATTTCGACAACGACGGGCACCAGGACTTTGTCAGCCAGCGCGCCGACCAGCCCGCGTCGGTTTACTTCGGTGACGGCCACGGCACCTTCACCGCCCGCCAACTCCAACTTGGCGAGTCCTGGAGCATCGCGGTGGCGGACTATGACCAGGATGGATTCCTGGACCTCTACGGCTCGTACAGCGGCCACCTGCTCCGCAACAACGGCGACCGCACCTTCACCCGCATGACCACCCAGGCAGCGTGCAGGCTCCCCACCGCCCGCATGTGGGGCGGCGCGCTCTGGGCGGATTACGACGACGACGGCGCCCTGGACCTGTTTTGCGCTGACGCTGACGATCAGGGCTCGAGCTATTTGTACCACAACAATGGCCAGGGTGCTTCACCGCGGTCTCCATCCCACCCACCCGGCGGGCGCTCGCCGGTGCCTGGGGCGACTATGACAACGATGGACGCCTGGACCTCTGCGCGGCGTCCCCTGTCAGCATCAGCCACTTCTATCGCAATCTCGGCGAAGGTCTCCTCGAACCAGCCAAGACCGGCGTGACCATCCAGGGCGTCCACAACTCCGCGGTCTGGGCGGATTACGACAACGACGGCTGGCTGGACCCTCCTAACAGGCATCGATAAAGCGCTCTTCGGCACCGGGGCGATGACCCCCGTGACAGCGGGACCACGGCTGCAGCGTCGCCGCGAGCCGCGGCAGGGCAGCCGTATAATGGGCTATGGTTCGACTACAATAACGACGGGTTCCTGGACCTTTACATCACTGCTGGCGACGACAACGGGATCACACGAACACCCAGCTTCATGTACCGCAACAACGGCAGCAGCAACACCTGGCTGCGGATCAAGCTGGTCGGCACCGTGTCAACCAGGATAGCGTCGGTGCCGAGGTGAGCGTTCCAAGCCCGGCGCTACGGCCGCAGCCACTGGCAGCGTCGCGACGTATCTCCGGCGGCGACATCTGGCCAATACCATCTCATCACCCACTTCGGTCTGGGCAACGCCGTCCGGGCCGACCTGGTCCACATCGAATGGCCCTCGGGCACGGACCAGGAACTCAGGAATGTGCCGCTCAACCAGATGTTGACCGTGACCGAACCGCCGCCCTCGGGCCCTGGGCGAAGGCCGGCTTGCCTCTTGTGCTGGCAACGGCAGAGACTACGAGCTGGAATTCTCGGACAGCCTCGACACCTGGACCTCGC
>JAOSKK010000001.1 GCA_027493615.1 Verrucomicrobiota bacterium | reverse complement strand
CGGGAGGTATGGTGTGCCATGAGGATGAAAATGGCTTCCAATGGCGGAAGCCGAAAGCGGCTAGCTGTAAAAATATCCAAGACTGCGAAGACTGGTGTGGTTTGGGTTGCCAACGACGATGTGATCGAGAACTTCGATTTTGAGAAGTTGGCCCGCCCGAATGAGGTCACGGGTGATTTTGATGTCCGCCTCGGATGGAGTCGGCTCACCGCTCGGATGATTGTGCGCGATGATGATTGCGGCAGCGCTTGCCATGATGGCTAAACGGAATACCTCCCTGGGATGACAGAGAATGGTATCCATCGTTCCAATGGACACCAGGTAGTGGCCTTTGATACGGCGGCGAGTGTTGAGGATGAAAACCACCAAACATTCACATTCAGAATTGAAGTAGGGATGGGTCGCGATGTGCGTTCTCCAATAGGCGGCTGCCTGCTCCGGGGTTTCACACTGTTGCATGGTGTCGGGTGTGGGACATTCCCGAAGTGATACGATTTTCCATTCCTGCGGTTGAGCCGGGAATTTGATGGGCTTAACGATGTTGTTCTCAGGTTGCGGAGCGATGGCGGGGCTTCCAGTGGCGATGAGATTTTCCGTTGTGTTCATGTTTTGCGTTTCGTTCTGAAGGAGCGGGACTGCTCTCTTCACCTGCCCCGAGAGAGCAGCCCCGCTCCTGGCGAAACGCACCCGCCTGTGCCCGTGCCGCCGGGCGGCGGAGCATCAGCAACGAAGTGACAGCGGGCGGAAAGATGTTTCGACCGCTGGCGCGAGGTTGCGCGGAGCAACCAGAGGCGCGGGCACAGGCGGGATGAACACAACGGATTACCTCATCGGCGGATGCCGGGCATGCACTGCATCCTCTTCGACGAATCTGACACTCTGACCATCACTGAAGCAATGTTGCGAGGTTGCGGACGCATCTTGCAGGCTTGCCCTGATTTCACGTGGTTTCGCAGTGTTTTAGTGCCAGCAGAAGTGCCAGCAGAAGTGCCAGCAACGCCTCACTGAACGGGTTGTTTCCTCCTAATTGGTGAGTAATGGCAGAGTAATCAGCGACTTGACGAAACGCTCAGGAAGGGGCCATTTTACGGGCGATTTCGCTGCCTGTCAGGCGATGGGCCTGAGATTGCGGGAGTTGTGATTGGACGGTGTGTTGGGACTGAAAGCACCAATTCCTGTCCGATTCCGACCCTCGCCTCCATTCCGAACTGTCTTTGCAGCAAGGAGTTAGGAAGCCAAGGGTGGGCAACTGTCAGCAAAAACGTCAGCAGAATCGGTGACTGGCGCCGACTGGCCCAGTACTAGCCCGGATATTTCATACCTGAACTCGCGGAGCTCGATCCGAGGAGCCTCACCGGCACCTTCGAGGGGTTTGTCGGGGGCAAGGGAGCGTTTCAGGCAATCGGGGCACGGTTTTCCGACCTCCAGTGGCTCCCGAGGCTGAAATTGCGCTGCGCGTAGGCACACCACGGCCTGCACCGGGCTTAGCGGTGTCGCGGCAGGGGCCTTGGTGAGGCAGCTCTCAGCCGCTGGCGGCTCCCAGTCGCCCCAACTGCTGCTGCACGTGGCGGAAGAGCCCCTGCAGAGGAAAGGCGCTGCTCAGTTGCACATACACCCGGCGCACGCTCACCGTCACCCGGGCGGCCACTTTCAACAACCGCAGCCGAATCGTCCCCGCCGTCGCCTGCGCCAACTCGCTTCCCTGCAACGTGAGCGTCCGCAACCGCTCCATCAACATCACTTCGGCCTTGCCGATCACCCGGCGGGAGCGGCTCCAGCTCTTCTGGGTCTGATAGCTGAAGTCGCCGAACACCCGCACGCTCTCGGCCCCGGTCAGGCACCAGCGGGCGCGCGCCGTACTCAGCGCCGGTCCCAAGCGCTCGATCAACACCGCGTTCTTGGCCAGGCCCAGGCAGTAGTACACCTCCGACTGCTCTTCGCACCACACCATGATCTCCTCCCGGCAAAACCCCGAGTCCCCCGAATGATGAGGCGCGCCCAAGGACACCGTTTGCGAATCGCCGCGACGATCTTGGCCAAGGCCGCCACCACCCCGTGGGCCGCGTCGGTGTCGCTGCCCCGCAACTGCGCCCACAGCGGGATCGCCCCCGCAAACACGTAGAGGGGCAGATAGCAGTAGTCGCCGTAGTAGCCACTGAAGTGCCGCCCTTCCTGGGTGCCGTGGAGCAAGTGCCCCATCGCATCCAGGTCCAGCACGATCTCCCGGGCATGCTTGGGCAGACAGCGGACGCCCATCTCCAGGAGGCAGGCCTCGATCTGCGCGGGGTCGTGCGGCAGTTTGTGCGTGCGGGTGTGCTGGTTGTTGGACAACTCCAAGCGGTTGAGGGTCGCCGGAGCGGCCAGGGCCACGCCCCGGAACTGGGGCAGGAAGCGGTCCTGTCCCAGGGGATCGGACTTCCCGCAGGCCACCGCCAGCAAGGGATCCCGCCGCAGGTCCAGGTGATCGTTGAGGTCCTCGTAGCCCAGGGCCAGGGTGTGGAGGCGCTGGGCCAGGAGTTGCTCGAGGGTGTGATCGACCCAGCGCGGATCGCGCTGGTCGGTGAAGCACGTGGCCAGGCGCCGGGTCAGGCCCAGGCCCCGGTCGATTTGCCGCAGCAGCAGGAGGCCTCCGTCGGTGGAGAGGGTGCCGCCGGAGAAGTCAGCGACCACGGTGCGGGCGCCCAGGTCGTCAAAGAGCATCGGCTGGGAGGAGGCCGGGGGGTGGGCCGCGGAGACGCTTGACATGAGGCTAGTCTATTGGCTAGCTCCACCGATGTCAACTATCTATCCGCTCAAAGTGCAGGCCATCCGCTCGCGGGGTCAACAGGCCCGCCTCTACGTGTACTTCCCCTTGCCCTTGGCCGCCGCCATCGGATTGGAGGCGGGCGAGGAGGTCCAATGGGAGCTCCTGGACCGCGGCGAACTCCATCTGCTGCGACGCCAGGTGGCGGCGCCGGCCGCCCGCACACGCTCTGGCCGGGCAGGCGCGGCCACCGACACCCTGTCGGCAGCAGCACCCGGCACCCGGCGTCGCAAAACCCAATGAAATCAAGCCTGCGGCCCCCGTTTCACACCGAGATCTGGCTTCCAGTATGAAATATCCGGGCTAGTTCGACGAGTGTTTGCCCGTTCTGGACGAGCAAGTGCTCGCTCCTGACGCGGCTCGGGGAGTATGTTGACGGACTGGGGGTTCTGCGTGCTTGCTGTTTTCGTCTCGAAGGGATAGCGTTCGAGCTATGAGTTTGGTGGTTGAACAAACTGAGCCGATCCCTTTGGTCGCCGAATCGGGCGGTGTCATTCGAGTGAAGGGAACCCGTGTCACGTTAGACACGATCGCGCAGGCCTTTGACCGCGGCGCCACAGCTGAGGAGATCGCCCAACAGTACCCCACGCTGTCGCTGGCCGATGTGTATGCGGTTCTGGGTTACCTCTTGCGCCATCACGCCAAAGTGGCCGCGTACCTCGATCAACGCGCAACCCGCTCTGATGCTGTACGCAAGGAGAACGAGCGGAGGTTTGACCCTCAAGGGGTGCGCGCTCGTCTGCTCGCGCGGCGTAGTCCTCACCCAACACCTCGTTGAATGATCGCCCTCGCGTTCGACGAGAACTTCAATAACGACGTGCTGCGCGGAGTTATCCGGCGCAACCCTGCTTTGGATCTGGTTCGCGTGCAGGACGCCGGTCTCACCGGTCAAGATGATGCTGCGGTACTGGCTTGGGCTGCAGCGGAAGGCCGGGTGCTCGTCAGTCACGATGTCGCCACGCTCACCGCTCACGCCTACGCGCGCGTGCAGGCCGGCCTGCCAATGCCGGGCTTGTTTGAGGCCGGCCCTTCGGTTCCCATCGCCACCGCCATTGAGGACCTGGCTCTGATCGCCGAATGCAGTCTGCCCGGCGAGTGGGAAGGACAAGTCCGTTATCTCCCCTTGCGGTGAACGGGCGGTCGAAGAAGACATCGTCGCGAACCCTGTGCCCCCCCCTGCGCATTCCGATGAAATCGGACACGGATTCCGATCTGATCCGGACAGGATTCCGGCCGATGTCGGACAGCGCTCCGGAGTTTGCCGGACAGTTTCTCGGAGCGAAGCGACGCTCGGGTTCGTCAACTACTCTTTGTGGATTCGCCAGTCAAGTGTGCCGATGGGCACGGTCCGCAGGGGGGAGGTTTGGGGGGCGAGTTGTGGGCCAGGAGACCGGTCCCCAATGGGAGTAGCGCCGCTGCTGACCGAAGCTTCGAGCTCTAGCTCGTGCTCAGCAGCGTAGCGCCCGGGGCCCCATTGGGGGCGGTCTCCTGGCCCACAACGGCGTTGCGACTTACGCGCTGATTTCTGGATCCGAAGGAACTCCCTGGCTACGGTCATTGGCGGCCCGCGCCTTGCGCATCGATTCGCCCTTGAGTTCGATCCGATAAGCCTGGTGCACCAGCCGATCCATCAGCGCATCGGCCACCGTCGCGTCGCCCACCAGTTCATGCCACTGGCTCACGGGGAACTGGCTGGTGATGAGCACCGAACCTTTCCCCAGCCGGTCGTCGATGATCTCGAGCAGTTCCCGATACGGCTTGGTCCCCGTGGCCGCCATCCCCAAATCATCGATGATCAAGAGCGTGATGCGCGACCAGAGCTTGAGCCGGCGGGCGAGGGAGCCGTCGGCTTGGGCCAGTTGCAGATCTCGAAACAGTTTCGGGGCGTGGTAATACAACGTGCGGTGCCCCTCCCGACAGGCCTGATGCCCCAGGGCGCAGCCCAGGTAAGTCTTGCCGCAGCCGGTCGGCCCGGTGATCAGACAGGCCCGGTGTTGGCCAATCCAGTCATTGACCCGCAGTTGCTCGATCTGCGCGCGTTTGAGTCCGCGGGGATGGCGGTAATCGATGTCCTCGAGGGTGGCCGGAACTTTGAGCTGGGCCTGGTGCAGGCGTGCCGCCAGCGCGCGATTGGATTTCCAAAGCCACTGGCGTTGCACCAGCAGCGCCAGACGTTGCTCGAAGTCCAGGTCGGCGATCTGGGGATCGCGGCGTTGTTCCTCCCAGGCTTGGATCATGCCCTCCAAGCGAAGGGCCCGCAGTTGGTCCATGGTCGGATGCGTCAACATAAGCCGGAACCTTTCACGCGAAGTAATCCTGACCGCGGACATTTTCGTGAGGGGGCGAAGCGCACGCCACGTCCCCTGGCAGCGGTTGAGCCTCCAGGCGCTTATCGAGGATCGATTCGATGCTGCGATAGGACAGGGTGCCGCAATGCAGGGCCCGCTGGCAGGCGGCTTCGAGCCGGGCCTCCCCCGTGAACCTTGGCCAGGCGAATGATGCCCAAGCAGGAACGAAATCCCTGTTCGGGGTGCGGGCGCGCGGCCATGACGTTCTGCACCACCAAGGCGCACTGGGGGCCGATCTTGCGCGCCCAATCGATGATCCGGCTGGGGGTCCATTCCAGATAACGCTGGTGCGACTTGGGACGGTGCTCCTCGAGGGTGGTGAAGGTGCCGCGCTGGAAACTGCGCTGATGGGCCGCGACCCGCTTGGCTTTGTGAAAGAGCTCGACCGTCGCGTCGCTCAGTCGCACCTGGAGGCATTGGTGGATCAGCCCATAAGGTACGCTGTAGTAGTGGTGATCGACCACCACGTGATAATCGATGTTCACGGTGGCCTCCAGCCAGGTGGCCACGACCAAGGGCGAGGGCGGCAGTGGCCGCAGCTTGGGCTGGTCCAAGGTTTCAAACCATTGGTCCCGCGAACCGTCCAGCTTCTGGAAGGGCTGGGCATTGAGTTGCCGCAAGCGTGGCGCGATGGCTTGATTCAACTGGCCGACGCTGAAGAAATCCATGTCACGCAAGGCGGCCAGGATCTGGCGCTGGGCCACCTGCACGGCCGACTCGGCCTTGGCCTTGTCACGGGGCTTTCTCACGCGCGTGGGCAGGATGACCGTGCCGTAGTGTTCGGCCATCTCCTGATACGTGCGATGGAGCAAGGGCTCATAGCGGCAGGGTTCCACGACGGCCGTGCGGGTGTTGTCGGGGATCGTCAGCGCGGCGACCCCGCCATAGAACTCAAAGGCATGCACGTGGGCGCGGATCCAGGAAGGGAGCTTCTGGTCCGGGAACGCCTCGGCGAAGATCTTGCCCGAAGCTCCCAGCGCCGCCACGAACAACGACGCCGGCTCAGTCGTGCCGTCGGCCCCGTTGCGGATCGGGACACTCTGGCCGGCCCAGTCCACGAACATCTTCTCTCCGGGAACATGCACCTGCCGCAAGGTAGGCTCCAAGGTCTTGCGCCATTGTTGATAGCGCTCACAGAAGCGGCTGTACTTCAGCCCGGACGGATCAGTCCGGATGTACTCCTGCCACAACAGGCGCAGGGTGACGTTGGGACGGCGCAGTTCGGCGTGCAGGTGCGCCCAGTCCGGGACGGGCGGCGGAGGTGTTTCCGTCGTCCGCGGGGGCGCTACCGCCGACAGACGGGCTTCCAGTTCCGCTTCGCCCACGCCTTCGGGCAAGGGCCACGACAAACCCGCGGCCTGGGCCCGCAGCAGGTAATCGCCCACGGTGCTGGAGGCGAGGCCACAACTGCGGGCGATTTCGCGGATCGAGAGATGGTGCTCATGTTTGAGACGCAGGATTTCGATGACTTGACGCATAACGAGTACTTTTCTGGGCATAAGGCGGTCAGTTTCGGCCGCCTGGCCGCCCATTCAACGTTTTGCGCCACCTCCTCCGAGAGGACCTACGCACGATCCCTGGCCACCGCCCCACTCAGGGCGGCGCCCCAAACTGTCCGGATGCCCCGGAACGTTGTCCGGATCGGACCGGAACATTGTCCGGACCGTCCCGGATTGCTGTCCGGATGCCGCCGGAACCCTGTCCGGCAAATTCCGGAGCGCTGTCCGACATCGGCCGGAATCCTGTCCGGATCAGATCGGAATCCGTGTCCGAATGCCGCCGGAATACGCACGCCCCTGGACCCGGAGTTGGTGCGCCACCTCTACACGCAATGCGACGGTTACGTGCAGCGCGTGTGGGAAAAGTTGCGCGAGGAGCACGGGGCGGACGTCAAGTACTCGACGCTCACGCGTTGGCTGCGGCAGTGGGGGATCGGCCAGCCCCTGGCCACCCGTTGTCAACGGGTGCCCGACGAGCCGGGGGCCGAGATGCAGCACGACACCAGCCCCTTCACCGTCCTGCTGAGCGGGGTGCCGACCAAGCTGCAGGCCAGCCTGCTCTACCTGCGGTACTCCAAGCGCCGCTACCTGCAGTTCTACCGCGTCTTCGACCGCTTCCGGATGAAGTGCTTCCTGCACCGAGCCCTCGTGCACTGGGCTTACGCGCCTCCGGTCTGTGTCATCGACAACACCAACCTCGCCCGGTGGCGCGGCCTGGGCGCGCAGGCGGTGATGGTCCCGGAGATGGAGGCCTTCGCCAAAACCTATGGCTTTCGGTTCCTCTGCCACGCCCCCAAGCACGCCGATCGCAAGGCCGGCGAGGAGAGGAGTTTTTCCACCGTCGAGACCAACTTCCTGCCCGGCCGCACCTTCGAGAACCTCGCAGACTTGAATCGCCAAGCCCTGGACTGGTCGACGGTGCGGATGGAGCAACGGCCCCAGGGCAAGGCCGGCCTCATTCCCGCCCAAGCCTTCGAACACGAAGTGCACTTCCTCCAGCCCTTGCCTCCCTACCTGCCCGCGCCCTACCTGATCCTGGAACGGAGCGTGGACGAATACGGCTATGTCGCCGTGGACGCCAACTACTACTGGGTGCCCGGCACCGGCCGCGGTCGCCTCACGGTGTTACGCTACGAGGACCAGCTCCAGATTTACGTGGCGGGCCAGCTCGCCATCCAATACGCCCTGGCCCCCGACGGCGTCCGTAACCAACAGTTCGCTCCGCCCGGTCAACCCGCCGCCCACGCCCAGCCGCGGCATCGCCCCCAGCCCAGCGACGAGGAGGAGAAGCGCTTGCGCGCCCTGGCCCCCACGGTCAGCGCGTATGTGGACTTCCTCCTGGCCACCCCGGGACACCTGCGTCACCAGACCCTGCGCCGACTCTGGGCGTTGAGCCAACGGATGAGTCCCGAGCTCTTCGTCCGGGCGGTCGAGCGCGCCCACCGCTATCGCCTCCCCGAGCTCAAGACCCTCGAACGCCTCGCCCACCTCGTCGTGCAGGCCACGCCCGGCCAGCTCCCCCTGCCGGCCATTGATGAGTCCTTTGGCGACCGTCCTGCCTACCAGGACGGCGCGCTCACCGAAACCCCCAACCTCACCGCCTACGATGACTGACGAACTCCAAGCCAAACTGCGTGCCTTGCGCCTGCCCCGCCTGGCCAAGCACTGGGACCAGGACCTCCAAGAGGCCGCCCGCCAGCGGATGTCCCATGCCGCCTTGCTCACCCACATCGTGGAAGAGGAGTACCGTCTCCAGGGCGACCGCGCCCGGCAGCAGCGCCTGCGGCGCGCCCGTCTGCCCGAGCCCTGGACGATCGAAACCTTCCCCTTCGACCGCCAGCCCAAGCTCAACCGCAAAGCCATCTTCGCCCTCTACGACACCCTGGACTTCCTGGCCAAGGCCCAGAACATCATCTGGCTGGGCCGCACCGGCTGTGGCAAGACCGGCCTGGCCTCCAGCTTCCTGGTCGGGGCCATCCAGCGCGGGGCCACCGGTCGGTACGTCCTCTTCGCCGACCTGGTCGCCGAACTCTATCAAGCCGTCGCCCTCCACGCCCAGGAAGCGGTGCTCCAGAAGTATCTGCGCTGGGACCTGCTCCTGATCGATGAAATCGGCTACGTCGAGGTCGAGCCCGTCCAGGTGGGCCTCTTCTTCACCCTCATGCAAAAGCGTCACCGCAAGAAATCCACGCTCCTGACCTCCAACCTGGGCTTCAGCGACTGGGGCTCCTTCCTCAAGAACGATCACCTCACCGCCGCCCTGATTGACCGGCTCACCGAAACCAGCCATGTCTTCAACCTGCGGGAGTGTGTCACCCTGCGCGGCAAGCTCTCCCCCGACCCATGACCTGGCAGGAGCGGGCCAACCGACTGCGGGCCCTTCCCCTGAGCGTGGTGTTGCGCCGCTCCGGTGCGGTTCCGGATCGGGCCGATCCCCACAAGTGGCACACGGCC
Organism: Verrucomicrobiota bacterium; assembly: GCA_027493615.1. Classification (GTDB taxonomy): domain Bacteria; phylum Verrucomicrobiota; class Verrucomicrobiia; order Limisphaerales; family J093; genus DSVZ01. Next base: position 1,022,644 of record JAOSKK010000001.1, on the reverse strand, counting down.
CAGGGCGTCCTCTCCGTCACGGGCGCCCAGTTCATCAACTGGAACCTCGGCGGTGGGGGTGGCGGGGCCATCGATCTGGTGATGCACCTCCACGGCGTCGGCTTTGGCCAGGCCTTGGAGTGGTTGGAACGGCACGGCGCGACGAGCCCGATCCCGCCGGTGAGCCCTCCGCCCAGACCGCCGCTGCGGTTGCCGGAGCCGACGCCCGAACACCTCGCTCACGTCCGGCGTTACCTGGTCGAGCCACGGCGACTGCCCCCGCGTTGCTCGACCCCTTGATCGCCACCGGCAACCTCTACGCCGATGCCCGCGCCAACGCCGTCTTCCTCCTGCGCGGGCCCGACGGGCAGCCGGTCGGTGCCGAACTGCGGGGCACCGGACTGGTCCCCTGGCGCGGCATGGCCCCGGGTTCCCGCAAGGACCGTGGCTGCTTTGCCGTCCCGACGACCCCGCGCGCGGTGAGCCTCCTGTGCGAGTCGGCCATTGACGCCCTCAGTTGCCACGCCCTGCACCCCGACGCTCGGTGCCTCTCGACCGCCGGTGCCCGGCCCGATCCGGTCTGGCCGGCCGACCTCCTCGCCCAGGGCGGCACCGTGTCCTGCGGCTTTGACCTCGATGCCACGGGGGAAGCGATGGCTCAGGTCATGATCGCCCGGCATCCCGCCATCCAGCGCCTGCGCCCCTCGCACAAGGACTGGAACGATGTCCTACGGGCAGGGGGTTGAGCGCGCTCGCGCTCCCCAGCTTGCGCCGGCTTGCGGACGACCACCACCAGTGGCCGCGGCGCCAACCCTCCTCGGAATCGCTGCTCGGAAGCCCTCCTCGGAACCACCCCTGCTCGCAATCCCCAAAACTCCCTCCTTGGAAAGGGAAACTGACTGCTCGCGCTGCCCGCCAGGTGGGTCACTTCCCGTGAGCACACCCGGTCAACTTCCCGCGAGCGGCGACGTCGGGACTCCGCCCACATCGTGGACCCGTCGATAATTCCCAAACTCGCCACTTGCCAGGTCATTTACCTCCCTCCGTTTTACCTTTGCCACACGCCGGGCCTCTTCGAGGGCACGTTCGTTCGCCCTGCACACCGTGTTCCCCAACAACCGGCACAGCGAGTCAAGATCTGAAGCCCCTGCACCCCGCCCCCGCATCATGACCCTGCGCCACGTAGCCACGCCGACCGCCCCTATGAACACGATCACTGACCTCTGGCACGCACCGGCGATGATCGCGCCCAACAATTTCATCTTCAAGAGCCTGTCGAATTGGGCATTCAACATCGCCGTCGGCTGCTCGCACGCCTGCCGCTTCTGCTACGTGCCCAACACCGCCACGATCAAACAGGGGCCTCACCTCGCCCAGTACGGTGTCCGGGATCCCGACGCCGAGTGGGGCGAGTACGTGCTGGTGCGACCCTGGATCGAAGAACGGTTTCTCGCTTCTCTCCGCGCAGCCGAACGCGTCCCTCTGGCACGCCTCAAGCCGGATGGTCACCGTGCCGTGATGTTGTGCACCACCACGGATCCGTACCAGGTCGTTCGACACCCCGACCCGGCGCGCCAGCGCGAACTGGCCGAACATAGCCGCTTCCTGGTGCGGCGCTCTGTCGAGTTCATCCGCGACCGTTCCACCCTCAACGTCCGCATCCTGACCCGCAGCCCGCTGGCGCGGGACGACTTCGACCTGTTCCGTACGTTCGGCCACCGCCTCACCTTCGGCATGAACCTGCCGACGCTCCGGAACGACCTCTCGCGGGTGTACGAGCCCAAGGCGCCGGCGCCATCCCAGCGCTTGGCGACCCTCCAGGCGGCCAGGAACGCCGGCCTGCACGTCTTTGTCGCTTTGGCCCCCACGTACCCCGACTGCGATGAAGCCGACCTGCGCGCGACTCTGACAGCGGTTGCCGTGCTGGATCCGATCACCGTGTTCCACGAACCGATCAACATCCGTGCCGAGAATGTGATGCGCATCGCGGCCCATGCTCAAGCCCTTGGTGTCCCCGTCAACACAGACGTGTTTGCGACGCGAGAGCGTTGGCAGGACTACGCCCTGGACGCCCTCCGAACCGTCGAGCGCCTGGCCGCCGAGGTTGGGCTGGCCGACCGCCTCCACCTCTGGCCTGATAAGTCGCTCGGGACTCGGGTCGCCGTGCAGCGCTTATCTGCCGCCGACCTCGTCACCCCCCAACCCTTCCAGGAGTGGCTCGAGCGCTGGTGGACCCGCGTCAGCGAGTGGCCGACTGCAATCGGTCCCTCCGGTCCCCACTAACCAATTTGGCCTCCTACCGAACCAACGCTCACAATGGACTCCTCCGACTCCAAACCAAGGCCGCCTGGCGACGACGCGAACCTACCCCCACGCGCGCCCGGAGCGTCGGATCATCTGATGCGCCTGATGGGCAGCAGTGCCGATCTCACCTGGGCGACCCCGCAGGACTGGTTCGATTACCTGAACCTCGAATTCAAGTTCAGCCTTGACCCCTGCTGCACCCACGAGAATGCCAAATGTCCGCGCCACTATACCCCTGCCGAAGACGGCCTCGCGCAGTCATGGGCCGAGGAACGCGTCTTCATGAATCCCCCTATGGTCGTGAGCTGCCGAAGTGGATGCGCAAAGCCTACGAAGCGGCGCGCGACCACGGTGCACTGGTGGTCTGCTTTGTTCCGGCCCGGGTGGACACCGAATGGTGGCATCGCTACGCCGCCAAGGCCTCCGACATCCGCTTCCCCATCGGTCGCGTCAAGTTCGAAGGAGCGGACGCGGGAGCGCCGTTCCCCGTCGCCATCGTCATCTTTCAGCCCCGGCTGTGACCGCCTGGCCACGAAACCGCGACTCCAAACCATGACCCCGCAACTCGAAACCATCACCAAGGCCGCGCAATGTGCCGCTCTGCTCGTCAGCGACATCCGCGAACCGCACAAGCTCGCCTGCCAGGATAATCCGATCCTGGAGATTGTGCTCCGGGAAATCCTCGGCGAGGTCGTCAGGATTGATAACCGTTTGGCCGAACTACAATCAACCATGGAGAACTGATTATGGGAGCAGCCTTCTATTCCCTATTCGTGATGGAGTTGGCGGACGACGCGAGGGAAGCCCCGCACCGTGGGGACGGGTCGTCCGGAGTCGGATCCCACAGCGCGGGCCAGCCAGGATTCAACCGGTTGGCCGCGGCTGGCGAAGGGGCGGACGCGGCTTATGTGCCCCGGACGCTCTCGGGAGAGTTGCGTCGCCGCGGTCACCTGCCGTTCGAGGAGTGCCTGAAAGTGGCCTTCGCCCTCGCTGCCGCCTTGGGCCACCTGCACAAGCACGGACTGGTTCATCGCGACCTCAAGCCTTCCAATGTCATCTTTGTCCACGGCAGCCCAAAGATCGCCGACATCGGACTGGTAGCTGCTTCCGGTGCCACCCGGTCCCTGGTGGGTACCGAAGGTTTCCTGCCGCCGCAAGGGCCGGGGACGCCGACAGCGGATTTGTATGCGTTGGGCAAGGTCTTGTATGAAGCCAGTACGGGCCAGGATCGGCTCAGGTTCCCCCAGATTCCGCCGGAGTGGTTGACCGACGCGTCACAAGCGGTGTTCCTCGAGTTCAACGAGATCGTCGTCCGGGCGTGTGGAGACGGACCCGCAGCGCCGGTACCGGTCGGCGGCGGAGATGCTGGCGGACCTGGCGTTGCTGCAAGCCGGGAGGTCGCTGCGGCATATGGATCGGCTGGAAGCGCACCTGCGTCTGGCCCGGCGTTCGGGTGCCCTGGCGCTCGGTCTGGCCTTGCTGGCCGGCGTCGGGTACGGCCTGGCGGTGCGGCAGGCTGGGCTCGAGCGGCAGAGCCGCCAACGCATCGAGCGGGCCGAGAACGAGGCTCGTCAGCAACTGGCCGAGGCCCGGCTCGCTCAAGCCCGGGCGTTGCGCCGGACGGGGGAGGCCGGCCAGCGGTTCGACTGCATGGAGGTGGTGGCCACCACCGCGCGCACCCAGCCAACCCTCGAACTGCGCAATGAGGCAATCGCCGCTCTGGCTCTCGTGGATATCCGGTTGGCGCGCCGGTTGCCCCCGAACGAGGCATCCCGCGCGGAGCCCATGTTCGACCTGGCGCGCGAGCGCTATTTCTGGGGCGACGCCGCCGGCAACCTGCATCTCCGGCGCATGGCGGACGACGCCGAGTTGCTCTGTCTGGCTGGCTCTGGCCGGCCGCCCTACTCCTTGCTGCCATTTGGGCCCGACGGCCGGTTTGTGGCGGTGAGGCCGAAGGCGGATTGCTTTGTGGTTTGGGATCTGGACACGCGGGCCAAGGTGTTTGAAGTGCCCCCCCAACCCGACGGGGTGTGGGGCCAGTTGTTGGCGGACGGCCCTTCGATGGTGTGGGGTGCCGGGCGCGAACCGCTGCGACGCTTCGACCTGGCGACCCAGCAGCCCCGCGGGGAATGGCCCGTGCCCTTCTCGGTCTGGCGCTTCTGCTGCAGCCCGGATGAGCGGTTGGTGGCTCTCGCATACGCGGACACCAACCTGCTGGATATCGTCAGCCTGGCGGACGGACGCGTCGTGACGCGGATCCCGCAGCCGTCTCGGGCTATGGCGGTGCGCTGGCAGCCGGGTCAGCGCGCCCTGGCGACAGCCAACGACGACAACGTGATCCGGCTGTGGGACGCCGTCTCGGCCGAAGAGCGGCTGGCCTTCCGCGGGCACGAGGGCACCCCCGCCTCGCTCGCGTTTCACCCGGGGGGCGAGCTGCTCGCCTCCGCCGGCTGGGACGGCACGACGCGGTTGTGGGACCTGCGCAGCGGCCTTCAGGCGGTGTGGATGCGCGAGGCGGGCGACCATCTCGAGTTCAGCCCGGATGGCCGTCACCTGGCCTTCGGTGAGTACTCCGATGCTCATGCGCTCGTCTGCGACGTGGCTGGGGACACGATCTGCCGTTTGCTCGAAGGGCCGCCCGCGCGCGGCGATCAACGCTATTCCGCGGTTGAGTTTGATAGCGAAGGACGAACGCTTGCCGCTGCTGACTCGAGCGGGATTCAGCTTTTCGACGTCGAACTGGGCCGCCTCCTCGGTACCCGCGAGGTCGGGCCGGTGAGGTCCTTGGTCTTCGGCGCCGCGGGCCGGGAGTTGATCGGAGCAGGTGAGGCGGGATTGCTGCGCTGGTCCCTGACTCCGGACTGGGAGGGTCGGATCAGGTTGGATGAGACGAGGGTATTGGCCGACACGAACCGGCTCTGCAACTCGGTCTGTCGCGTGGGGGCACGCCCTGGCCTGGACCCATGTGAACACGCTCCACGTGCAGGACGGCGAGCGCGAGATCGCCTGCCTCGCCATCCACGCGGAGATGAGCCAATTGGCGGCGAGTCCGGACGGTCGCTGGCTCGCAGCGTCAGATCACTGGCGATACAGCGTGGACATTTGGGAAACGGCATCCTGGACGAAGCGGTACACCGTCCCGTTTGCCGGCCGGTCGCGTCTGGCCTTCAGCCCGGACAGCACCTTCCTGGTGGTCGGTGTGCCGGACGAATACGTCTTCTGGGACCTGGCGGCTGGAGTGGCACGCCACCACCTTACGCGCCAGCAAACCTCCACCGCTCGGGGACCGCTGGCTTTCTCGACCGACGGCAAGCTGCTGGCCATCCTTCGCACGCGCACGCTGATCGTGCTCGTCGCGTATCCGGGCCTGCGCGAACTCGCGGCGCTCGAACTGCCGCACCCGGAGGAGGTCGAGTGCCTAGCGTTCGATCCCACCGGCACCCGCCTCGCGGCCGGCTGCGCCCGGCATCACATCGCCCTGTGGGACCTGCGCCGGCTGCGCGGCGAGCTGGCCCGGCTCGGGCTCGATTGGTGAGGCCTCTTTCGCTGACTTTCACTGAAAGATCGCCTGCGGATGTGCGGATATAGGAGGAGAACCACTTACCTCCATGAAAGCGCATCTCCTTCCCCTCGCCGCGTGCGTCCTCGTCGCCAGCAAGGCCCTGACCGGCTCCTTGGGCACGGCGTTCACTTACCAGGGGTACCTGCAGGACGCGAACGGCCCCGTCACCGGCCCGTACGATCTCGAGTTCAAGCTCTACGATCAGCCTGGCGCCGGCGATCCGCTCGGCGTGGTCACGAAGGCCCAGACGCCGGTTGGCGACGGGCGGTTCACTGTCACGCTGGACTTCGGGGCCGGTGCCTTCGATGGCGGCGCCCGCTGGCTCGAGATCGGCGTGCGGACCCACGCCCCCGCCGCGTTTGCGGTTCTCGCGCCCCGTCAGGAACTGACGCCGACGCCGTACGCGCTGTTTGCGGCAAATGCCACCAGCGCAAGCCAGGTGGCGCCCGGCGCGGTGAGTGCGGCCGGCATCGCCGATGGTGCCATCACCGCGGCCAAGCTGGCTTCCGGCCAGGTGGTGACCAGCCTCAACGGGCTGACCGACGCCGTGACGTTGACTGCGGGTGCCAATATTACCGTGGCTCCCGAGGGCCACGGTCTGCGCATCTCCGCCAGTCCCGGAACCGTGGTCACCAACGCCGGATGGGGGCATCTCCGGAAACTCGGGCACCACGGACGCGAACTTCATCGGCACGTTGGATGGGCGACCGTTCGAGGTGCGCGTCAACAACAGCCGGGCGATGCGACTCCGAACCCGGCGGCGGCGAGGCCCCCAACGTGATCGCCGGCTTCAGCGGGAACGCGATCTCCACCGGCGTCAGCGGCGCAACCATCGCTGGCGGCGGCGCGCGGGTCTTCGTGCCGCCGTTTGCCCACCTCAATGAACCCAACGCCGTGGGGGCCAGTTTCGGGACGATCGGCGGTGGACTCGATAACATGGTCGCCGGCGTGGCCGCAGTCGTGGCCGGGGGTAAATGGAACCGGACGCTGGCCTGGTATAGCAGCGTGTCGGGTGGTCAGGACAACTTCATCGGCCTCGACGCCGATCATGCGGCCGTCGGGGGCGGCCAGACGAACATCGTCCTCCCCAAGGCGCACCACGCGGTGGTCGCCGGCGGCTTGGATAACCAGGTCTCGGCGTTTGTCGGCACGATCGGTGGCGGCACGCACAATCGGGTCAGCGGCCCCGGCGGCACGGTACCCGGCGGCAACGGCAACGACGCCTCGGGCTACAACACCTTGGCCGCCGGCACCCAGGCCCAAGCCCTGCACGACGGCGCCTTTGTGGGGGCGGACAACCACTATGCGGACTTCGCCTCGACCGCGCCCAACCAGTTCCTCATCCGGGCCGGCAACGGCGTCGGGATCAATACGACCTCGCCGCGCGGCATGCTGCACGTCGAGGGCAGCGCGGTGGCCGGCCAACCCCAGTTGACGCTGGTCCAGCTCGCGGCCGGCGACTGGGCACGCCTCGAACTGCAAGCCCGGGGCCAGGACCAGTGGCAAATCACCGCCGGCGGTCAGGACAACGCCCTGAACTTCTGGACCCCGAAGAAGGGCGATATGATGAAACTCGGCATGGACGGCACCCTCTCGGTCCCGGTACTGGCGATCACGGGCGGAGCCGACGTCGCCGAGCCTTTTGAGGTGACTTCACCCGACCTCCCGCCGGTATCGGTCGTGGTGATTGATGAGGCGCATCCCGGCAAACTGAAGCAGAGCCAGCGCGCTTACGACCGGTGCGTCGCCGGGATCATCAGCGGCGCCAACGGCATCCAGCCCGGGCTGAGCCTGCATCAAGCCGGGGTGCTCGGCGGCGGGAGCAACGTGGCGCTCACTGGGCGCGTGTACGTGCTGGCGGACACCCGCAATGGCGCGATTGCGCCGGGCGACCTCCTGACCACCGCCGCCACACCCGGCCACGCCATGAAGGTGACGGACCACAAGCGGGCGCAAGGCGCGATCCTGGGCAAAGCCATGACGGGCCTGGCCAACGGACGCGGATTTGTGCTGGTGCTGGTCACCCTCCAGTAGCAGAGGTCACATCATGAAGTGGAGAACGCTATGAAAGCCTTGTGCTGCGGCTTTGCCGCGCTGGGTCGCGTGCCATCCGCGATTTGTTTCGTGGCCGCCGGGCTGCTCCGGGCGGGAGCCGTTGCCGCGACACCACAACCCACGGACTTCGGCTATGGCCACTTGGGGATGTGGGACAGCCCCGCGGTGGGCACCCGGCCGCTGGTGATCCTGCTGGCGCAGTTCGACGGCATCCCGGGCACGCTGAAAACCATCCCGGAATACGACCGGCTCTGCTTCGGCCCGACGAACAGCGTGAACGAGTATTTCAAGGCGGTCTCGAACGGGCGCTTCCAGTGGACCCGCGCCGGCGTCCTCGGGGGCGTGCATCTCTCGAGCGCCAAGTCGTTGAAATACCTGGACAAGGTGGCCGACCCCTGTCGGCCGGGAAAGGACAATGACGACCGCGTCTATTCGTCCAACATTGTGGCCCAGGTCCTTGCCGCCAACGCCGGCTCGTTCAACATCGCCAGCTACGACGCCAATCACGACCACAACATCACCCCCAACGAACTCCAGATTCTTATCGTGACGAGTGAATGGGAAAGCCGGGAAGGCGCCGGGATCCGGTGGTGCGCGCCGGTGGTTCTCCCTTGGGCAGGAGTGATGATTTCCAACGCGGTGTGCGCGCATCCGGTGATCTGGAACGGCGCACGCCAGGACTTCGCCACCATTTGCCACGAGCTGTGCCACGAGCTCGGAGCCGACGACCTGTATCCCCCCACATGCTGTAACCAGGACATGACGGTGATGGGTTGTACCCTTTCGGACCCCGACGATCCGCATCGCATGTACCCCGATCCGTGGCACCGGATGGTCTTCGGCTGGTGCGAACCGCGCATCTTCCCGCTTACGGGTTCCGGCACCGCGGCCCTCCCCGTCGCGACGTCCGGAGAACCCACGAGTCCCGTCCTACTCTGGGACCCCAACAACCCCAGTTTGTCGGACTTCTGGCTGCTCGAGTATCGAAATCCGCAGTTGGGTGAGTATGACCGCTCGGTGCCGGGAACCGGGCTGGCGCTCTGGTATGTCCAGCAGAACTCCGACCACAACCTGGTCATTCTCGCGGATGGCAAGCGGATGAACTGGAACATGGGACCCTACGGACCGGATTATCCTTGGCCCCCGCCCAACAGCACGCTCTGGGGAAGCGGCACAACCACGGACCTCCTGACGCACACCGGTCCTCTGGGCCGGACCGCCTACCGGGTGCGGGTGCACGAGTTCCAGTCAGGCGACAGCTCGATCACCGTCGAGTGGTTCCCCGAAGTCTGGGTGGACTTCGCTTATGCGGGCCTGATCGAGGCCGGGACCTTCAGCGCACCCTTCAACACGCTCGCCGAGGGCGTTGCCGCCTCCTCACCGGGTGGGGTCGTGCACGTCAAGGCGGGGAGCACCCCCGAGCGACTTGTGCTCAGGAAGCGCCTCACACTCCGCAGCTACGGCGGCACGGCGATGATCGGGCGATGACCGGCGGCCGGGAGCCGGACGGCAGAACCGAAACAATCCTCTGGGTTTTCGACCATGAACACACTGACCATGACGACGGCGACGGCAAATCCACAACGGCAGCGAGCTCGCGGATGCGCGTTGGCGATCGGCTTCCTCCTCTGTCTGACCTTGCACCTGCCGGCGCGAGGCCAGTACGCCTCGGATTGGTTCACCGTGGACGGCGGCGGCGACGCCAGCGTCGGTGAAGGCTATGCCGTCGAGGGGACTGCGGGACAGGCCGACGCTGGCACCCTGAGCGGTGGTGGCTTCACCCTTGCCGGCGGGTTCTGGCCCGGCCTAACGGTGCCGGTCACCGGCGGTCCGACCCTGTTCATCCAGATGGCGGGAAACAGGGTCACGATTTCCTGGTCGCCGGCGGCTACCGGGTTCGTCTTGGAGGTGGCCGAAGACTTGGCCGTACCGGCGTGGACGCCAGTGACAGTCAGTACTGGCAATCCGACGACCTTGGCTATCGGCCCAAAGACCTGTTTCTTCCGGCTGGTGAGCCCGTAGCTGGACCAACCCCTTCGGAATGAGCCGCTGGGCAGACCGGGCCGACGATTGCCCCTCGAGCAGGCCGTGGCTTCCTGGCAAGCTCCGAGCAAGGAGCGTCGCCGGTCATTTCGCCCTGGTCTGCTTCCTCTGCGCCCTGTCCGCCGCAACCAATCCGTGGGCACTTCCCCCGCTGGCGAGTGGACGTTGAACCAGGCTCGTCACTGCGTGATGTGGAACGGTGCCTTGCTGTTGGGGCCGTTGGAATCGCGTGATGTCAAGGTCATCAGCAAGAACTGACGGTTCTGGGCGAGACGCGACTCCACCTCTCCGTGGGCTACGGCGAGCCGATGCGCTTCCCCGACCGCCGGGGGACAGCGAGTCCGGAGCTCCATCGCTGGCTCGACGAGGGCCGCCTCCCCCTTCCTCACATCGCCACACAAGAGGGTGAAGTGGACTGGGAAGAGACGGTGTTTGCCCATCTGCTGGGTCGCGAGTTCAAGGTCAGTTCGCGGCCCAGCGCCGGCGCGGTCCTGGTTGTCCACGCTCTGTGCCGTCCGGAATGCCGGCTCACACCGCCGCTCCGCCCATCTCTGGCAGCACTTCGGTGACACTCGCCGGGTCCGGTTGGGCTACAAATGCACTCAGTTCGATGGACTCGCCCCCACGATCCCGCACAGCTACGTGGCGCCTCTTGGCCGGGTGGGCGGCCGGGTGCGGTACATCCTGTGCCCGCCGGCAAAGGGCCAACTGCGATGGAACGACGAATCCGCCAGCCCGCCCGGAGCTGGTGACCGGCCGCGGCGCTTGCTCGAGTGGGTGGTCGAGCTGGCGCCCGGCGAGGAGGTGATGCGAGTATGGCGCATCCCTTGCGGGGCGGTGGAGGATGAGACCGCCGCCTGCATCGCTCGCCTCGATCCGGTCAAAGAGCTGAACGCGACGCGACGGTTCTGGCGCCAATTGGTGAAGGGGCCAGGCCAGATCGTCACGCCGGATCCGTTCGTGAATGACTGCCTGGTTGCGGTGGCGGGCCGGATGGGCCAGCAGGTGGCTTGTCGCGCGCATTCCGGGGTGTGGATGTACAAGACCAGCCCGAGCCACTACGAAGCCCACTGGCCCTGCAACGCCGCCAAGGCTCTCCCCACGTTCGACCTCCGTGGCCTCACCAGGCTCAGCCGCTCCGAGTCGAGTAGAGAGGAGAGCACGCGAAGAAACGTCCGAGGACCAATGACCGCCGCCCCCCTCTCCCTCGTAGCACCGGACATGGGGATTTCTCCCATCCGGCTCTCGCAAGAGTCATCTCTTCCGGAGCGCATTCACAGACGAACCTATCCCAACCGCTCCAAGTGCGTGCAGGCTGACACGCGTGCGGGCGCGCCAGCCCTGTTGCCTGCGCCGCTGCAGATGCTGGCCCAACCTACTGCTCACCAACGCCTCAGATCAGATCCGGAGCGTCCTCGCCGAAAGACCTGCTCGGTCCCCCGGTTACGCCATCCTCCGTTCCGCGCCTCCCTCCTGGCGCGTCCCATCATGTTTCCACCCCCGCCCCACTCCGCTCAGCCAACCGGTCGGGAGGCAGAGACAAATGTCAAATGGAGACCTTGTCTGGCGTGGTTCAGCGGAACAGTTGCGGCGCGAACTCGGCCAGGTACTCGCGCCACTTGTCCCAGGTGTGCGCCCCGTCGGTCTCGCGATAGACCACCGCAAAGCCGTGCTTCTGAAACATCTCCACCGTGGCGCGTGAGGTCCGGACCAGGAAGTCATCCTTCCCCGTGGCGAACCAGAAGAGGTTGAGGCCTTCCTTCAACTTCGCGTCGTCCAGCACCGCCCCGTGTCGCTCCTCGAAGCTCGGGCCCTGCGCCTGGTTCCCTCCCGGCCCGCCGGCGATGCCGAAGATTCCGGAGCTGAACACGCCCAGGTAGCCAAACCGGTCGAGGTGCGGGATGCCGATGTTCAGCGTCTGCGCCCCGCCCATGGACAGACCCGCCATCGCGCGGTTCGCTCGGTCGGTGTGGACCCGGTAACGCCGCTCGATCATGGGCAGGATGTCCGCCATGAACTCCGGCTCGAATTCCCCGGTGAGCGGCGCCCCGAACCGGAACGGCCCGGTGTGGCCATGCGGCATCACCACGATCATCGGGCGGGCCTTTCCGGCCGCGATCAGGTTGTCCAGGATGAACCCGGCGCGGCCGACGGTGCTCCAGGAATTGTCCGAGTCGAAGGCCCCGTGCAGGAGGTAGAGGACGGGGTACCGGCCCTCTCGCCCGACTCGTAGCCCGGCGGCGTGTACACGTGCAGGCGACGAAAACGTTTCAACGTGGACGCCCAGTAGGTGACCTGGGCCACCGCCCCGTGCGGGACGTCCCGCGTGTCCAACCAGTCCGCTCCCGGCACCTGCACGAGGCTCCAGGTGTTCTCGTTCGACTCGCTGGTCTTGGGATTGCGCGGGTCCACCACGGTCACACCGTCCACCAGGAAGCTGTAACGGTAGGCGCCCGGCGGCAGCGGGCCCACGGTGGTTTCCCAGACACCGTTCTCCGCTTTGGTTAAGGCACGACCCTGCCCGGCGCCGATGCCGGGGATGTCGCCGCCGCTGTTCAGTTGGACCTGCTCAGCTTTGGGCGCCAGCAGGCGGAAGGTGACCTGGCGTTCAGCCGAGACCTCGGGGGAGATCACCTGCGGACCTGGCGGGGTCCGGGGGCTGGGCCTGCATCGAGGAGACAGTTCACCAGCGCCGCGAGCGTGGTGGCGGCGATGGCCATGAGGCTGGAGGGAGGGGTTTGCATGGGGGAGGAGAAGTTCGAAGGGCGAAGTCAGATGTCAGATGTCAGAAGGTCGAAGGTCGAAGGAGGCGCCGACGTGAGAAGGCGAAGTCGCAGCGGCTGATGGGGAAACCTGGCCCCAGCAGGGACGGCACACTCATGGGGAGTGGCCGGTTTCTGCTGGACCTGCTCAGAGGCCATCAACCGACCCGGCCGGATGCCTCTTCTGCATTCTTCCTTCTGCATTCTTCCTTCCCTCTCATTGGCGGGTGGCTGGTGCCTGGGCCAGCGCGCCGGAGTCCGGGGCGGGCTCGAACGGCCCGCCGCCCCCAGCACGGCGTAAAGCTGGACTTGGCTGACCCTCGCCTGGAGGCGCAGCAACACCAGGACCTGCTCTGCGGCGAAGAGCGAGCGTTGCGCGTCGAGCACGCCCAGGTAGCTGTCGATGCCTCTGTCATAGCGCGAACTGGCCAGACGATACGTCTCGGCCAGCGCTTGTACCAGCGCTTCCTGCGCCGCCACCTGCCGGTCCACCGTCCCGCAAACCGCCAGCGCGTCGGCCACTTCCCGGAACGCCGTCTGGATTGCCCGCTCGTAATCCGTCACGGCCATCTCCCGTTGGACCTTCGCCGCCTTGTGCGCCGACCACGTCCGCGCATCGAACAGCGGCATCACAATTTGCGGCGCATAACTCCACGCGCCGGAACCGGCCTTGAACAGCCCGGACAGCTCGCCGCTGGCCGTCCCGACCGCCGCTGTCAAGGAGACGCGCGGGAAGAAGGCCGCCCGGGCCGCGCCGATGTCCGCGTTGGCCGCCCGGAGCCGGTTCTCCGCCTGCAACACGTCCGGCCGCTGCAGCAACACATCGGAGGGCAGTCCCGCGGCCACCGGCGCGAGAGATTCCACGTCGCTCAAGCGGCCGGGAAGCCACTCGCCGGGCACCGGCCCTCCGGCCAGCAAGGTCAGGGTGTTCTCGTCCTGCGCGACCCGTTGCGTGTAGACGGCGACGTCCCGGCGGGCCACCTCGAGGGGTGTCTGAGCCCGCAACAGATCCAGCTCCGGAACCAGCCCGAGCTCGTACCGGCGCTTGACCAGGTCATACGCCCCCTGCTGTGCGGTGAGGGTCGTCTCGGCCAGCGCGAGATTCTCGCGGTCCGCGGCCAGTGCCAGGCAGGCTTGGGCGACCGTGGACACCAGCAGGATCTGCGCGCTGCGGCGAGCCTGTTCGCTGGCCAGGTACTCCTCGAGCGCCCGGTTCTTCAAGCTGCGGATCCGGCCGAAGAAGTCGATCTCCCAGGCCGCGACACCCAGGTTGGCATCGTAACGTTCCACGGTCTGTGGGTTGCCGGAGCTGGTCAGATCCCCGGGCAGTCGGGCCCGGCTGCCCGCACCCACCGCGTTCACCGCCGGCCAGAGCGCGGCCCGCTGGATGCCGTACAGGGCCCGCGCTCGCTCGACATTCAGCGCCGCCAACCGCAGATCGCGGTTGTTGGTCAGGGCCATGCCGATGAGGCGGCGAAGCGCCGGGTCGACGAAGAAGTCTTCCCACGGCAGTGCCGCGGCGGGCGGTGCGGACGGCGATGGTTCGATGGCGGCGTACGCCGGACCGTCCGGCCACGCCGCAGGGACGGGCGCCGCTGGCCGGGTGTAGGAGGGCGCCAGAGTGCACCCGGCCAGGACAGCCGCCAGGCCCGCCGCGAACAGAAGGGCGTGCAGGTGGTCCTGGCCCTGGGTGGGACGTCGGAACACGGGACCTTGCGCCCCGCCCGCGGGTGGCATGGCCTCCTGCGGCGTCCGGTCTTCTTCCCGTCGGAGGACGGGCACGGAGTGCAATGGGGCGTTCATGTCAGGGTTGCTGCGAGGAAGCGGGAGGGGGCGGCCATCAACGCGCCCTTCGCGCGGCTCTTACCGAAGGTGCTCTCGATCATCACATAAAACAGCGGGGCGAACAGGGTCACCAGGAAGGTCGAGGTCACCACACCGCCGATGACCGACGTTCCGATGGCCATCTGGGCCCCCGCCCCGGCTCCGTGCGCCACGGCCAGCGGCAGCACGCCAAAGCCGAAGGCGAGCGACGTCATGACAATCGGGCGCAACCGCAGGCGGGCACCTTCGAGGGTGGCCGGGATCAGCTCCATGCCTTCCTCGACGCGGGCCTTGGCGAACTGGACGATCAGGATCGCGTTCTTGGTCGTGAGCCCCAGCGTAGCCAGCAGCCCGATCTGGAAGTAGACGTCGTTGGGCAGGCCGCGCAGGGAGGAGCCAATCACGCCCCCGATGACCCCGAGCGGCAGGGCGAGGAGGATCGAGAGCGGGATCGGCCAACTCTCGTAGAGCGCCGCCAGACACAGGAAGATGACCAGGATCGAGAACGCATAAAGCGGCCCGGCCTGGGCCCCCGCCTGCCGTTCCTGGTACGAGAGTCCGGTCCAGTCGTACCCGATCCCCTGCGGCAGGTGCCGCACGAAATCTTCCATCGCCGCCATGGCTTCCCCGAACTCCGGCCCGGGGCGGCCTCGCCGAGGATGTTGAGGGAGGGAAAGCCATTGAAGCGCTCGAGCTTGGGCGAGCCCGAGGTCCAGTGTCCGGAGGCAAAGGCGCTGAAAGGCACCATGCGGCCGGTGGTGTTGCGGACGTAGAGCCGCTCGATGTCCTGCGGCAGCATGCGGTAGGGTGCGTCGGCCTGGGCATAGACCCGCTTGACCCGGCCGCCTTGGATGAAGTCGTTGACGTACGCGCTGCCGAAAGCGGCGGCGATGGTGTTGTGGATCGATGTGATGGGGACCCCCAGCACGCCGGCCTTGTCCCAATCCACATCCACGCGGTATTCGGGGACGTCCTCGAGCCCGTTGGGGCGCACGTTGGCCAGCACCGGGCTTTGGGCGGCCATCCCGAGCAACTGGTTGCGCGCGTTCATCAGCGCCGCATGACCCAGCCCGCCCCGGTCCAGCAACTGGAAATCAAAGCCCTTGGCCTGGCCCAACTCGACGACTGCCGGCGGCGCGAACGCAAACACCATCGCGTTCCGGATCTTCCGGAACTCCATCATCGCCCGGCCCGCCACGGCCCCCACCCGCAAGTCCGGCCGGTCCCGGAGTCCCCAGTCCTTGAAGCGCACGAAGGCCAGACCGGCGTTCTGACCCCGACCCGAAAAGCTCACTCCGGAGACGGTCATCACCGCCTGCACCGCCTGCGCCTCGGCACCAAGGAAGTGGTCCTTGACCCGCACCATGACCTCCTTGGTCTGCTCGAGCGTGGCGTTGGCCGGCAACAACGCCTGCACCATCATCATGCCCTGGTCTTCATCGGGCAGATAAGCGCTGGGCATCCGCGCGAACAGTAGCGACATGGCCACCACGATGGCCAGAAAGACAAACACGTAACGCAGCCGTTTCACGAGCGAGTGGCCCACGAGCCGCAGATAGTGATCCCGCGCCCGGAAGAACAGGTGGTCAAACCAGCGGAAGAAGGGGCGCAGGAACCAGATCCCGCCCTCCGCCGGCTCATGCCCCTTGGACACCGGCTTGAGCAACGAGGCGCACAACACCGGCGTCAGCACCAGGGCCACGACCACTGACAACAGCATCGCCGCGATGATGGTGACCGAGAACTGCCGGTAGATGACCCCCGTCGAGCCGGCAAAGAAGGCCATCGGCCCGAACACGGCCGACAGCACGAGCCCGATGCCGATCAGCGCCGGCGTGATCTGGTCCATTGACTTGCGCGTGGCCTCGAACGGGGGGATCCCCTCCCTCGCTCATGATGCGCTCGACGTTCTCGACGACCACGATGGCGTCATCCACCAGCAGCCCAATGGCCAGCACCATGGCGAACATGGTCAGCATGTTGATCGAGAAGCCGAACAGCCCCAGGACCGCGAAGGTGCCCAGGATCACGACCGGCACCGCGATCGTCGGGATCAGCGTCGCCCGCATGTTCCCCATGAACAGGTACATCACCAGGAACACCAGCACGACCGCCTCGCACAGGGTCTTCACCACCTCGTTGATGGCCACCCGCACGAACGGTGTGGTGTCGTAGGGATAGATCACCTTCATGCCCGGCGGGAAGAAGTGGCTCATCTCCTCCATCTTGTTCCGGACGTTCTCAGCGGTCTGCAGGGCATTGGCGCCGGCCGCCTGGCGGATCGCCATCGCGGAGGAGGGGACGCCGTTGTAGAACGCCTCGATGTCGTAGGCGTCGGTCCCAAGCTCGGCGCGGCCCACGTCCCGGATACGCACGATCGAGCCGTCCGGGTTGGTCCGCAGGGGAATCGCGGCGAACTCGTCGGGAGTCTTGAGCAGGCTCTGCACGATGATGGCCGCATTGAGGCGCTGCCCCTCGACCGCCGGGGCCCCGCCGAACTGCCCGGCGGAGACCTCGACGTTGTAGGCCCGCAGGGCGGCCACCACATCCGCGATCGTCATCTGATAGTCGGTGAGCCGGTCCGGGTTCAGCCACACCCGCATCGCGTACTGCCCCCGAACACCTCGACCTCCCCGACCCCGGGGACCCGCGACAGGACTTTCTCGAGGTTGGACTGGGCATAGTCGCGCAGGTCGTACCCGTCCATGCTGCCATCCTCCGAGATCAGGCCCACGATCATCAGGTAATTGCGCGTGCTCTTGCTCACCCGGACGCCGGAGCGCTGCACGACCTCCGGCAGATTCGCCATGGCGAGCTGGAGCTTGTTCTGCACCTGGGCCCAGGCCAGATCCGGATCCGTCCCGGGCGCGAAGGTCAACTCGATGCGCGCGCCGCCGGCCGAATCGCTGGTCGCCGACAGGTACAACATCTTGTCGAACCCGGTCATCTTCTGCTCGATGATCTGGGTCACGCTGTTCTCCACCGTTTCCGCCGAGGCCCCGGGATAGAACGCGGTGATCGCAATGGAAGGCGGCGCAATGGGCGGGTACTGGGAGATGGGGAGCCGGTAGATCGCCAGCAAGCCGGCCACCATCAGGACGATGGCGATCACCCAGGCGAACACTGGTCGGCGCAGGAAGAAGCGCGAGAGGCATGGCGTGGCCTCAGGAGTGGGGGGTGGCGGGCGAAGTCGCCAGCGCGGCCGGAGGACGGGCCGGCGGCCGTTTCGCCTCGAACGGCACGGCTTTCACCGTGACCCCCGGCCGCACCTTCTGGATGCCCTCGGCAATCACCCGGTCACCCGGCACCAGCCCGGAACTGACCAGCCACTGGTCCCCCAGCGCCCGGTCCAGGACCAGCGTGCGCTGCTCCACCTTGCCCTCCTCATTCACCAGCAGGACCAGCGGGTTCCCCTTCGGATCGCGGGACACGGTCTGTTGCGGGATCAGAATGGCCTCGTCATTCACTCCCTCCTTCACGACCGCGCGCACGAACATGCCCGGCAGCAGCACGCCTTCGGGGTTCGGAAACACCATCCGCAAGATCACCGACGCAGTCGTCGGATCCACCGAGACATCGCGGAACTGCAGCGTTCCCTCGTGCGCGTACCGGGTCCCGTCGCCCAACACGAGCTGCACCTGGTTCCCGTTCGTGCCTTCCCGGCTCAACCGCCCCTCCTCCAGACGATGCCGCAGCCGCAGCAGGTCGGCCGTGGATTGCGGCACGTCCACGTACATGGGGTCCAGTTGCTGGATGCTGGCCAGCGGGACGGGCTGATAGGCCGTGACGATCGCCCCGTCCGTCACGCTCGACTTTCCGATCCGGCCGGCGATCGGCGACACGACGCGTGCGTAACCGAGGTTGATGCGGGCGCTTTCGACCATCGCCCGCCAGTAAGCTGCGTCGGCCTGGGCCTGCTTCAACGCTGCCTCGGCGTCATCGAAGTCCTGCTGGCTCACCGCCTTGTCGGCAAGCGCCTGACGGAAACGGTCAGCCCGCGACTCAAGCGCGGGCAGGCTGGCCTCAGAACGACCCAGCGCCGCCTGCGCATTGGCCAACGCCGCGCGGAAGGGCGCGGGGTCGATTTGATACAGGTCCTGGCCCGCCACGACATCGGTGCCCTCGGTGAACAACCGTCGCTGGATGAGCCCGTTGACCTGCGGGCGGATTTCGGCGATCCGATACGCGGCCGTGCGTCCCGGCAGCTCGGTGGTCAGTAACACGGGTTGCCGGGTCACCGTGAAGGTCGCCACCTCCAGCACCGCCGCCGGCGGAGGCCCCGCCGGGCGCTGACACGACGTGAGGAGGGCGAGGACGACCACCCCTGATAACCGAGGATACGTGACGTTCATGGACTGGGAGACTTGCCTGGGAAGATGGCCTGTAGCTTGTCGAGGATCGCCGCCTTGCTCGCCGTGCCCACCATCCGGCCAGCGAGCTTGCCGGCCACGAAAAAGAGCAGCGTTGGCACCGACTGGATGTCGTAACTCAAGCTCAGCTCGGGATGATCGTCGGCGTTGATCCGCACCACCTTTACCCGGTCGGCGCACGCGGCGGTCACCGCGTCCAGCGTCACCTCCAAGATGTGGCAGGGACGACTCCACGGCGCGTGAAAGGCCACCACGACCGGCCGGTCGGCGGCCAAGACGACCGCCTCGAAGTTCGCTTCCCCGACATCAAAGGTGGGGTCCCGTTCCAGCTCGCTGTTCATTCTTTTGCCCGCATGGGCGCGCAGCCGGTGGGGATGCAGGGACTGTGCCAGCAGGGGCGCTATCTGTGTAAGCTACTGGTAATCAAGTACACGTGGTAACCGAGGGCCATCGGCGCAGAGGGATTGCGGGCCGCAGCGAGCCGATGGTCGAGAAATCGAACCTCCCCGTCCGTCCACCATCCCTGGCCGCGAACGCCCCTCGTCTGCAGAGTGCACCTTCACCGCGGGAGGATGCGCGGCCTCCCGGCAAACCATCCGCCTTCCGGACGCGGCGGTCAGCCCGGTTGCGGGGTCAAGGCCCGATGCCGGTGCGCGGCCGACAGGTCGCCGGCCGGATCGCGTCAGCCACCGCTCCGTGGCGCAACCGTCCGGTCAGAATGCCTTGTGGGAGCCGTCGCAGAACGGTGGTGTCCGTGTGTGTTTGCACTGGCACCAGGCGACCGTCCTGGCCTCGGCCAACTCGACCTTGAGGGGAACGAACCCCGTGGACTTGTGCGCGCCGTCACAGAACGGTTGCCCCTTGGATCGTCCGCAAGCGCACCAGTAGTGAGTCCCTTTGTCCGCCTGCTGCACGGCCGGGTAGGCATGAGCGATGAGAGGTGTGTTCATAGGTTGCCGTCGGCGGATCCTGGACACGCGGTGCCAGGATTAGCCAGGAAATCTCACACCGCTGCAGGCGCCGACGTGAGGAGGCGTGGGGAGCGTAGGTGCCGACGTGAGGAGGCGTGGGGGTCAGGGACACTACCCTTCGCCTCCTGACGTCGGCGCCTACATGTCTGTCGGGGTTTCCCGATGAATACGCAATGCCCGTGTTGGGGAGGGTTCGCAACCGACCGCTTGACTGGCGATGAGCCGGCCCCGGGGCGAGACGCGAAGGGGGTCGAAAAATCGAACGGTCGACATTTCGTTCTTTTCACTTGGACGGAGGGTCGGTCGCCGGCAAGGTCCAGCGCGTATGCAGTCCACCAGCGACAGCCGGTTCGATCCCAACTACGCCGCGCAGATGCTGCTCGACATCGCGCATGAGCAGTCAGTGGACAGCCTGTTGCAGAAGCTCGTCCGTCGCGTGGTCGAGCGCCCCAACGTGGCTTGTGTGCAGGTGTGGTTGATCGACCGGGGCGACCTCTGCGCCACCTGCCCCCACCGGGCAATCTGCCCAAATCAAGACCGGTGTCTGCACCTGATCGCCGGGAAAGGCAAGACGCTGGGAGGGCCCGCCGACGCGGGTCCCGCCTTCGACGATCCCCGGGCTCGGATTCCGCTGGGCGTGGGGTTCCTCGGCGAGGCCGCGGTGACCGGCCAGCAATGGGTGTTGACCGAGCTTGAGCAGGAGACCGAGGCCACCACCGGCTTCGAGTGGCTCGAACGCGAGCGGATCCGCGGCATCAGCGCCACCCCGATCATCTTCAAGGGGGGAGGTCCTCGGCGTGACGGTCGGCTTCACCCGGGCGGCGATGCCGGAGGAGGCGCGGCCCTGGGGCCGGATTTTCGCGGACCACATCGGCGCGGCCCTGGCCAACGCCCGGGCATTCGAGGAAATCCGACGGCTCCAGGCGCAACTCGAACTCCAAAACGCCTACCTGCAGGAGGAAGTCGTGGAGGCCAGGGCCTTTGGTGACCTCATCGGGCAGAGCGCCGCCCTGCGCCAGATCGTGAGCCAGATCGATCTCGTGGCGCCCACGGAGGCCTCGGTGCTTGTCCTGGGCGAAACGGGGACGGGGAAGGAATTGGTGGCCCGCGAAATTCACCGCCGCAGCGCGCGTTCGGCGGGGCCGTTGGTCCGGGTCAACTGTGGTTCCATTCCTCACGAGCTCTTCGAGAGCGAGTTCTTCGGGCATGTCAGAGGGGGCCTTCACCGGCGCCCTCAAGGACCGGCCCGGCCGCTTCGAAACCGCGGAGGGGGGGACGTTGTTGCTCGACGAGATCGGCGAGGTGCCCTTCGAGATGCAGACCAAGCTGCTCCGCGTGCTGCAGGACAAGTGCTACGAACGCGTCGGGGAAGACCGGACCCGGCGCGCCAACGTGCGCATCATCGGGGCGACCAACCGGGACTTGAAACAGGCCGTCGCAGCCGGACGTTTCCGGGAGGACCTCTACTACCGCCTCAACGTCTTCCCCATCCGGGTTCCGCCGCTGAAGGAGCGCCGCGATGACATCCCGCTGCTGGCCCAGCACTTCGTTGCCCTGTCCGTCAAGGAACTCCGCTGCCCGCCGCCCCGCCTGACGCGCGCCGCCCTGGCGCGGCTGCAGCATTATCACTGGCCCGGAAACGTGCGCGAGCTCCGCAACGTCATCGAGCGCGCCGTCATCCTGGCGCGCGGCGGCACGCTGCACTTCGATCTCCCGGCCACCGAACCGGCCGCCCCGCCCCCCGCCACGTCGCCCCGAACCCCGGAGCGCAGCCATCCCAGCTTCTTGACCGAGGTGGAGATGGAACGGCGCGAGCGCGAGAACGTCCTCGCAGTCCTGCACTCGGCCGGCTGGCGCATCAAAGGACCGGGCGGAGCGGCGGAGCTGCTGGGCGTGAAGCCGACCACGCTCCTGTCCCGCCTGAAGCGCATGGGGCTGGTCCGACCGAAGGGTTAATTGCCCGGATCGAAGCGCCGCGCCGCCACAGATGCAGGTCCGACTGTCCGGCCGTTCGCGCAACCCCAGGGCGCGGGGCGAAGTGAACGTCCGTGACGCGGCGTCGCGTCAACTGCTCTTCCGGGGGCACTCCATGACCCGGGATGCAGGAGGCAGAACGGAGATTGCACAGCGGGCATCCATCCAGGCCGGTTCCAGTCCCCTGAGCGGATCCCAGAGAACCACGTCACTGCCCCAATTCCCGATGTTCGCAATCGGTGGAGAAATCCCTCGTCCTGTATCCTCCGCCGATTACGAACATCGGGAATTGGGCTCAGGGAGGCGCTCCGTGCACCTGTGGTGCGGGCTTCCTGGGGTTCACCACCGTTCCACGGGCCCGCGCGGGACGGCGATCGCCTCGCCGACGCCCGTCCCGGCCCCCAGCGCCGTGGGCATCGGCAGCGGTTGATAGCGCGGCAACAGGGCACCCGTCGCGTCCAGGAACGGCGCCCGCCAGGCCCGATAGGCCGCGAGGATCTCGTCAAACTCGGCCCGGCGCTCGAGCTGCACCACGCGCCGCTTGAACTCGGCGGCTGGTCCGAAACGCCGGGCGTACCACGGCGCCACCTTCCGAAACATCCGGCACCCGTGAGTTTCGCCAAACACCTCGACCATGAGATCCAGGTGACGACACATGACTCGCACCCGCTCCTCAAAATCCGGTTCGGGCAGCAGTTCTCCCGTGGCGAGGTAGTGATGGGTCTGGGCGAAGATCCAGGGGTTGTAGAACGCCCCCCGCCCGATGCTGACCCCGGCACAACCGGTCGCCTCAAGCATGTGTCGGGCCGCCTGCGGCGTGGTCACGTCCCCGTTGCCGATCACCGGGATCGAGCGCACCGCCGCCACCACCGCACGGATGCCCGCCAGGTTCACATGACCGCTGAAGCCCTGCGCCCGCGTTCGCCCATGCACGAACACCGCCGCGACGCCCGCCGCTTCGAGCGCCCGGGCCAGGTCAGGCGCGGTCAGGTTCTCCTCGTCCCACCCCAGCCGCATCTTGGCCGTCACGGGAATCCGCACCGCCTCCACCATCCCGCGAACGAGCCGGGCGGTCTGCTCGAGCGCGGTCATCATGGCGGAGCCGCCGCCCACCCGGCAGACCTTGCGCACGGGGCAACCCATGTTGATGTCCACGGCGGCGATGCCCAGGCTTTCCAGCAACACCGCGGCATCCCGCATCTCCTCGGGCACCGCGCCGAACAGTTGCACCGCGAGGGGCTGATCGTCCGGGCGAGTCGCGATCAACTCCAGTGCCTTCGCCTTGCGTTCGAGCAACGAGCGGGCGTTGACCAGGTCGGTCGTGGCCAGGCCCAGGCCACCCCGCTCGCGCAATGTCACGCGCATGGGCAGGTTGGTGTACCCCGCCAGCGGTGACAGGAACAGGGGCGTGGCCAGTTGAAGTGTTCCGAGCCGAAACATTACGGCCAGGGTAGCGAAGGACACAATGGGGTCAAACATTGACATTTGACATTCTTCCAGCCCCACCACGCGTTGCCAGCGCTCGACGCGAATTGTCAAATGTCAATGTTTGACCCCATTGCCGGGAACGGCGTTGCCCCCGCCGGGCAATCGTTGGATAACAGCCGCGTGATCGCGCGCTTCCTCCTCGGCCCCGCCGGCAGCGGCAAGACCTTCCGCTGCGTCGCCGAGGTCCGCGCCGCCCTGCGGGCCGAACCCGACGGCCCCCCCCTCCTCTTCCTCGCGCCCAAGCAGGCCACCTTCCAACTCGAACGTCACCTGCTGGCCGAGCCCGCCCTGCCCGGCTACACCCGGCTGCGGATCCTCTCCTTCGACCGCCTGGCCGCCTTTCTCTTCGAATGCTTGGGTGTCACCCCACCACCCCTGCTCGCCGAGGAAGGACGCCTGATGGTCCTGCGCGCCCTCCTGGCCCGGCATCGACACGAACTCAGCGCCTTCCGCGCCACCGCCCGCCTGGCCGGTTTCGCCGCCCAGCTTCATCTCACGCTCCGCGAACTGCAGCGACACCAGATCCGCCCGGAAGGTCTGAACGCTCTCGCCCGCCGCCTCGCTCCCGACCAGGCCTTGAGCGGCAAACTCGCCGATCTCGCCCTGCTCCTCGACCGCTATCTTGAGTGGCTCAAGACCCGCCAACTCGACGATGCCGACGGGTTCCTCGACCTGGCCACGTTCGCGTTTCGTGCCGCCGAGCCCCCCCAGACGGCCTTCGTTTCGGCGGGCTCTGGCTCGACGGTTTCGCCGAGATGACCCCGCAGGAACTGGATCTCCTCGCCACCCTCCTGCCCGCCTGCAAACAAGCCACGCTGGCGTTCTGCCTCGACGCCGAACCGGTCCGATCCACCCACTGGCTTTCCGCCTGGACGACGGTGAGCGAGAGCTACCGCCGGCTGCGCGAACGCATCGACGGACTCCCCGCGTGCCACGTCGAGGTCGAGGTGCTGGTCCGTTGTCCTCGCCGGAACCGGTTCGTGGCATCGCCGGCCCTCGAACATCTCGAACGGCATTGGTGCGCCCCCAGCCCGCCCTGCTGGACGCCCCCGCCCTCCGCGTCATTGCGTGCGCCAACCCCACCCAGGAAGCCACGGTCGCCGCCCAGCTCATCCAGCGGTTCGTGCGCGAACAGGAGGTCGCTACCGCGAAGCCACCGTGCTCGTCCGCTCCCTCGAAGGCTACCACGCCACGATTCGACGGGTGTTCCGCCGGCATCGCATCCCCCTGTTCCTCGATCGCCGCGAATCCGTCGCGCATCATCCGCTCGCCGAACTCACCCGCAATGCTCTCCGCACCGTCGCCTTCGGCTGGCAGACCGAGGACTGGTTCGGCGCGCTCAAGACGGGCTTGTGTCCGGTCGATCCCCTCCTGCTGGCCGGTTTCGAGAACGAAGCCCTCGCGCACGGGTGGGACGGGCGTCGTTGGCTGGCTCCCCTCTCGATCCCGAACCGTCCCGCGCTCGGGGAACGACTTGAGCGCCTGCGGCAGTCGCTGATCCCGCCGTTTCTCGCCCTGCGGGACCATCTCCGGGGATCGGCAGCGGGAAGACCTGGCCAGAGAACCAGTCACCCGCCGCTGGGGGCGCAGATGCCCGACGCGGTTCCGCGCCTTGGGGGGCTCCCCAGGCCTTGCAGCCATGCCCGGGGACCCTGCAACCCTCGGATGCAGTCGGGACACCTGCACCACAAGGTGCCGGGGAAACCGCTTCCGACCCGCCGCTCACGCCGACGGGTGGCCAACTCGCCGCCGCTTTGCGCGCGTTCTGGCACGCGCTCGATGTCCCTCGGACGCTGAATCGCTGGGCGGAGGCTGCGACTCCGGGGCGCGCCCGTCCCCCGGCCAACGTGGCCGCCCAGGTCCACGCCGAAGTCTGGGATCAGATGTCAGCCTGGCTCGAGAATCTGACCCTCGCGTTCCCGGACACGGCACTGAGCCTGTGCGACTGGCTTCCCATCCTTGAGGCCGGGCTCGGCCGGTTAACCGTGGGCGTCATTCCTCCCGCGCTTGATCAGGTCGTCGTCGGGGCCGTGGATCGTACCCGAAGCCCGGACCTCAAGCTCGCGCTCGTCCTGGGACTGAACGAAGGCGTCTTCCCTGGCCCAATCGAATCCCCCCGCCTGCTCAGCGAAGGGGACTGCGCGCGGCTGGCCGCGTGGGGCGTCGAACTCGGCCCGGACCGTTACCGGCAGATCAGCCGCGAGCGTTACTACGGTTACATCGCCTGCACGCGCTCCCGCGAACGCCTCGTCGCCACCTTCGCGCGCCGCGACGCGCAGGATCGCCCGCTCAATCCGTCCCCGTTCGTGGCCCATCTGCGCCGCCTCTTCCCCTCCCTGGCCATCGAAACCGCGCCCCCTCCCGGGTCACCTGCCACGTCCTGCGGTGCGGGCTTCCAGCCTGCCGTTCCGGGTGGTGCGGGCTTCCAGCCTGCACCGTCTGCCAATCCCTCGTCCCCCATCCAGGAAACCTCGCTGCATCCGGTCCTCGCGGCGCAGATTTACGGCCCCACACGCCTCCGCACCTCCGTCAGCCGCCTGGAGGATTTCGCCGCCTGTCCCTTCAAGTTTTTCGTCGAGGTCGGACTCCGCGCCGAGGAACGGCGCCGGTTCGAGGTGGACGCCCGCCAGCGCGGCAGTTTCCAGCACGAGGTGCTGCGGCGCTTTCACGAATCCGTCCTCCAGGAAGACCGCGAATGGCGTGACCTGACACCGCGAGAGGCTCAGGACCGCCTCCGCGCTCTCGCCGAGGTCGTCGCGCACGAGTTCGGGGAGGGCCTGCTGCGGGCGGAGGCCGGAACGGCGCTGACCGCGCGGGGCCTGACCGACGCGCTGGCGGAGTTCGTCGCGGTGCTGATCGGCTGGCTGCGGACCAGCTACCGCTTCAACCCCGCCGCGGCCGAACTTGAAATCGGAACGCACGCTGCCTCGCTGCCCGCCTGGGAAATCCCCCTCGACCGGGAGGGTTGCCTGGCCCTTCTCGGGAAACTCGACCGGGTGGATCTCGCGCCGGGCCCCGCGCCGGGCGAGTTCTGGTGCGTGGTGCATGACTACAAGTCGGGCCGTCGACAGTTTGACCCGCTCCTGTTCGCCCACGGGATCCAGCTCCAGTTGCCGGCCTATCTCGCCGCCCTGTGTCGGGTGATCGAGAGCCAGGGAGCAAGGGCTGAGGGCCAAGCGCCGCCGGGCAAAGAGGAAGCGGCTGGCAGGGGGTTTCCGATCGCGGGCATGCGGCTGCTTCCGGCCGGCATGTTCTACGTGAGCTTGCGGGGGGAGTTTGAAGGCGGGAAACACCGCGGCGAAGTGCTGGGTGAGACCGGCGTTTCTCCCAAGGCGTACCAGCACCGCGGCCGGTTCAACGTGGCCTGTCTCGGCTTACTGGATGATCGGCCGGCAGGCACTCCGAGCGGGCAGTTTGCCTACCGGCTCAAGCAGAACGGCGAACCGGCGGCCATCCCTCGCGACCCAGTGCCGGAGCGTGAGTTTCGTGCGCTTCTCGAGAGCGTTGAAGGGACGTTGCGCGCCCTGGGCAACGCGGTGTTCGCGGGCCGCGCCTCGGTTGACCCTTACCAGAAGGGGCAGTCCACCGCTTGCGACCTCTGTCGGCTCCAGGCGATCTGCCGCATCGATCCCTGGACCCACCCCTATCGGCGGCTCCGGCCCGTCACCGATCCACCTCGCCCATGACGATGTCCACCGACCCGAGGATCACCACGGCGTCGGCGAGGGTGTGGCCCAGGCACAGATCCTCGAGGATGGTGAGGTTGACGAAGCTCGGCGACCGCACCCGGTACCGGTACGGATTGGGCTTGCCGTCGCTGATCAGGTAAAAACCCAGTTCGCCCTTGGGCGCCTCGATCCGACCGTAGGCCTCGCCGGCGCGGGGTCGGAACCCGCGCAACTTGGCCTTCGGATCCAGGATCGGCCCGGCCGGAAACCCGCGCAGCGCCTGGCCGAGGATCCGGTGCGACTCGCGCATTTCGAGCAGCCGGATCATGTAGCGGTCGAAGGTGTCCCCGTGCTCTCCGAGCGGGACCCGAAAGGCGAAGCGCCCGTAGACCCCGTAGCGATCCACCTTGCGGACATCGTAGTTCACGCCGCTGGCCCGCAGCATCGGGCCGGTGACGCCCGCGCTGATGGCCAGTTCGGGCGTCAGCACGCCGATGCCCTGGCTGCGGGCCAGCAGGATCTCGTTCTCGTTCAGCAACCGCTCGTACTCGTCGAGGAAGCGCGGAAACTCCTCGACGAACCGCTGCACGCCCTCGAGCCAGCCGGGCGGGAGATCACAGCGGCAGCCGCCAAATCGGAAGTAATTGCACATCATCCGCGAGCCGGTGAGGGCCTCGAAGAGGTCGAGCAGTTTCTCGCGTTCGCGGAAGGCATACATGAGCGGCGTGCCCATGGCGCCCATGTCGTGCACCAGGAACCCGATCAGGCACACGTGATTCAGCAGGCGAGTCAACTCGGCCGTCAGCACCCGGATATACTCGGCGCGCTCGGGCACCTGCAGCCCGGCCAGCTTCTCGACGGTGAGGACGTAGGCCCAGTTGTTCGTGAGCGAGCAGAAGTAGTCCAGCCGGTCGGTGTAGGGGATCGATCCCAGATAGCTGGTGCCCTCTCCGATCTTCTCGTGGTTCCGATGCAGATAACCGCACACGGGCTTGAGGCGCACGACGCGTTCGCCCTCGAGGACGACGTCCATCCGAAACACGCCGTGGGTGGAAGGGTGATGCGGCCCCACGGAGACCTCGAGCAACTCCCCTTCCCCGTCCTCCGCCCATGGTCCCTTGGGCCGGGCTTCGTAGCGAGCCTCCGGCCGCGGCGGCGGCGGCGGAACGTCACTCGCGAGGGGCTCCGGGACCAGATCCCCGGTGGAGAGCGCCCCCATCAGGTCTTCCGGCGGGAGAGGTGGTCGGCCGGCCGCGCTCATGACAGCCCCTCGGCCGGGTAATGTCGTCGAGCCTTGACCAACACCTCGTCATGCGGCGTGGGCTCGTACTCGTAGTCGTCCGGCTCGACGTAGTCCTTGCGCATGGGGTAATCCTCGAACTCCTCCCACATGAGGATGCGCCGCAGGTCGGGATGACCCGCGAAGCGCACACCGAACAGGTCGAACACCTCGCGTTCCTGGAACTCCGCGCTTCGCCAAATGGGCGTCAGCGAGGCCACGCGGGTGTCGTCCACCCGGTTGCGGGTCCGCTGGCGCAGCACCAGGGGACCGTGGCCCAAGGCCATCGAATAGAGGTGATACACCGCCTCGAGGTAGCCGGGCCGCCGCCGTTCGACGGATTCCTCGACCGCCTGCTCGGCACCGTCCACCACCCGCCGGACGCGCACCTTTTCGATCACGGTGCTCTCGAGCCAGTCGACTCCGGTCACGTTCGAGCAGTAGTCGAGGCGGAGCTGGGGGTCGTCCCGCAGCCACCGGGCCACGGCGACCGCCTGGTCAGGATCCACGACCAGCGACGATTGAGCGGGCACGGCGGGGTTGGGCTCCACCGCGACCCGCGCCTCGGGGAGGGCGGCATGCAGGCGGGTGAGCAGGGAATCGAGCGCTTCCACGGGAGGCCTTGGCTGGGGTCAGCCCGCGTCGGTCCGCACCAGCGGCGCGGGTCGCCACACGTCCTCGTTCTTCGGCGGCTGAAGATCGTAGGGTCCGTACGACGGGACCGGGAATTCGCCCGGGGCATCGGGGGAGAGGTGGCGGGGCCGGTGCTCCCCGGTCAGGGGTTGGGCGGCGATCTTCTCCTGGAGTTTCAGGAGGGCGTGCAGCAGCGCCTCGGGCCGGGGCGGGCAACCGGGGATGTGGATGTCCACGGGGAGGTAGCGGTCAATGCCCTTGAGCACGTTGTACCCCCTGCTTGAAGGGTCCGCCGGAGATGGCGCAGGCGCCCATGGCGATCACGTACTTGGGCTCGGGCATCTGGTTGAAGAGCCGCACGACCAGCGGGGCCATCTTCTTGGTAACCGTGCCGGCCACGATCATGAGGTCGGCCTGTCGGGGGGACGGCCGGAAGACCTCGGCGCCGAACCGCGCGATGTCGAAGCGGGCCATGGAGGCGGCGATCATCTCGATGGCACAGCAGGCCAGGCCGAAGTTCAGGGGCCAGACCGAGCTGCGCCGCCCCCAGTTGTAGAGCTCCTGCAGCGTGGTCGTGAAAACGCCCTGCTTGCTCAGTTCGTTGCGAAGGCCTTCGTCCATCACGCAGGAAAGGAAGCGCGTCGGCGCCGTTCGGCAACCCCGGCCCTACTGCCAGTGGAGCACCCCTTTGCGCCAGGCCCAGACCAGCCCTTCGACCAGGAGCAGCAGGAAGATGAGCATGGCCACGACCGCCCCGACCGGCAGGCTTGTGTACGCCACGGCAAACGGCAGCAGGAACAGCGCCTCGACATCGAACACCAGGAAGACCAGGCCGTAGAGGTAATAGCCCGAGTGAAACTGGACCCGCGCCTCGCCGACCGACCGGATGCCACACTCGTAAGGCGCGTTCTTCTCCTCGCCGGGCTTGGGCGGAGACACCAGCAGAGCCCAGACCCGGGCCAGCGCCAGGGGCGTGAGACAGAACATCAGCGCGACCACGCCCATCACCAGCAGGAACAAATACGACTGGCCCGTCTCGCCCATCTCAGTTCCGCTCCGGCTCGCGCCGCCGCAGCCCCACCGCCTGGGCGATGTCGTCGAACTCCTCGTGGCTCACATCCTCGAGCCGCTTGCCGCGATCGGCCAGCTTCTCGTTGATCTTGATCGCCTTCTCCGTCATCTGCTCGTGTGTCTGCTCCGTCCCCCACGAGCGCGAAGTTCGGGCCCGTCGTCACGCGCTGATGCCCGTCGGAGTCCAGTCCGATCCCGAGCATCACCGCCCGCGGACGCTTGTTCGCACGCTTTGACATCACCGGAAGCTACGGTCCCCGGCCGGGCTTCCAAGTGAAAAGGCGGCACCCTGCAGATTCTGGAGAATCCGCGTCACGGGCAAGGCCTTGTTCAGCGAGTAGAAGTGGAGGCCGGGCACGCCCTGGCGCAGGAGATCCGCACACTGGGCCGTGGCAAACTCGATCCCGAACTCCGCCGCCGCCGCGTCATCGGTCGCCAGCGCTTCCAGGCGCGCCGCCAGGGCGGGCGGGATCGTTGCTCCGCACAACGCCACAAATTTGCGGATCTGCCCCGCGCTCTGGATCGGGATGATCCCCGGCACAATCGGCACGCGCACCCCCAGGCGGTCCACCAGGTGGTCCCGGAATTCGTAGAAGTAGGCGTTGTCGAAGAAGAGCTGCGTGATCACGGCATCCGCCCCGCATGCCACCTTCGCCTTCAGCCGTTCCCAGTCCACGTGCTTGCCTTCGCGACACTCGAGGTGCCCCTCGGGGAAACCCGCCACCGCAACCGAGAACCCGCCGAACCCACGTGCCAGCGTCACCAACTCGTGGGCATACCGGAACCCTCCGGGCACCTGCTCGAAAGCCGCCGTCCCTTCAGGCGGATCACCCCGCAGGGCCAGCAGATTCCGGATGCCCCGTCGCCGGGCATCGTCCAGCAGTTCCAGGATCTGCGCGCGGGTCGCTCCCACACACGTGAGGTGGGCCATGGCCGGCAGGCCGTGGTCGTTCTGAATGCGCTCGACCATCCCGAGTGTCTTCTCCCGCGTGCTGCCCCCCGCTCCATACGTCACCGAGCAATAGCCCGGTCGCAACGCGGCCAACGCGGGCAGGGTCCGGTCGAAGAACACGCGGTCCCCGTCGGCGGTGCGCGGGGTGAAGAACTCGAACGAGATGAGCGGCCGCCGCTGCCGTTGGGCGCGCGCGTAAAGGTCGCTCAGCAGGGCTGCTTCCATGGGTTCAAATGGCTGCTGCTGTCAGGGCCACCCCCGATCCACGTTCACCCGCGAGGTGAGGGCTGGATTTCAACGGCTGACCGGTTTGCCGGCGTCCGTCCACGCCTTGAGGCCGCCGTCCAGGTGGGTCACGTCCCGAAAGCCGAGCTCCTCGAAGACCTTGAGGGCCGCGGTGCTGCGTCGGCCGGTGGCGCAGTGCAACAAGTAGGGCTGTTGGCGGTCGAGCTTGGCCAGGTTCGTGGCGAAGTCGGGTGCGCTGAAGTTGATCAGTTGTGCCCCCTCGAGGTGGCCCGCGGCATACTCGGCCGGCGTGCGCACATCGAGCACCACCACTTTGCCGTCGGCGATCAAGCGTTCCGCACCCCCGGCATCCACATGCCGGATGACGGTCGAGGTCGCCGCCGCGGCGCCGGCGGCGGTGCCGACCGCGGCCCCTGCCGGTCCGACCGACGTTTCATGACGACAACCCGTGGTGGCCAAACCCAGCACTGCCAAGATGCTTGTCCAACTCCATTTCATGTGCCGGGGAGTCTGCCACGGGAATCCCGTCCTGCAAGCCGCCAGGTTCAGCCGCCAGGTTCCGACGGGGTCTTTGACACCGTTCACGTGGCCACGTAGCGTCACGCCATGGCCACGACGGTCGAGGCGCGAAAGGTATGGGCGGAAGCTGATCTCCAAGCCCTGCCTCACGACCGCCACAACTACGAACTCGTGGACGGGGAGCTGGTCATGAGCCCGAAGAACAACTTCGCCCACGGCGACCTCTGCGCCCGCCTGCTTTCCGCCCTGGTCCAGTTCAACCCGCAGCACCGCCTGGGCGTCGTGCTTGACTCGAGCACCGGCTTCTGGATGAGCAACCGCAATTGCCGGGCACCGGATATCTCCTTCGTCAGCAAGGCACGCATGCAGCAGGCGGGATTCTCGCGGCGGACCGGCCGCTTCTTCCCCGGCGGTCCGGACCTCGCAGCCGAGGTGTTGGCCCCGTCGAACACGCCGGGAGACATCGATGCCCGGCTCGAAGACTTCTTCAGCAGCGGCACAAGGCTGGTGTGGATCGTTCGCCCTGACGAACGGCGGGCCGAGGTCTGCCACTCGCCGGACGACCGCCGCCGCCTTGGCCCGGATGCCTCTCTCGACGGCGAGGACGTGCTGCCGGGTTTCCGGCTTCCGCTGAACGACTTGTTCCTCCCCGAAGACGACGCGTGACCCGCACCGCACTCCCCGAGGGCAGCGGCTAACGCGGCAGACGAGTGACGTCCGCGGTGCGAATCCAGCCGGTGCCGCGCTTGAGGCCGGTGACCTGCAGCCAGCCGTCCTTCTCGTCCAGCACCACCAATTCGAGACCGTCGTGGACCATCTGCAGTTCGGGCGAGACATCCAGGGGCCCGTACCGCACCACCGCATCCGGCACCGTGACCACCACCTCGGTCTGTCCCCAGCGTTCCCGCCAGGCCCCCGTCAGGCCGGCGCTGAACAGGATGGCGCCGATCCCCGAGACCACAATCCAGCGGCGTAGCTCGGCCGCTCGAAACGGCTGCCACTCCCGCCAGGCCAGCAGACCGAAGCAAGCCCAGAAGGCCAGGGCGGCGAGGCAGGCCCATTCGTTCAACGTCAACGCGCGGATCAGCCGCTGTCCCAGCCCGGGTGCAGGTGGCGGTTGCCCCGTCACCATCTCGCGCGTCAGACGCAAGTTCGCCTGGATGTCCGGGTCACGCGGGGCCAGACGCGCCGCGAGGCGATAGTGGAGAATCGCCTGCCCGAACTGGCCGGTCTTGAAGCGCGCGTTGCCCAGATTGAAGTGGAGGTTGGCGGACGCGGCGCCCCGGGCGAGCAAGGCCTCGTAGGCCGCCGCTGCCTCGGCGTACTTCCCTTCCTCATACCGCTGATTGGCCTGCTCGAAGCTCGTCACCGGGTCCGGTTCGACCGCGGTGCCGGCGGGTCCTGCGGGGGCGGGGGCAGCCGGGCGGTTCGTCACCACGGCAGCGGGTGGAGGCGGGCTGGCGCTGGCAGGAGGCTCGCCGGCCATTAGCACACTCCGGCCAAGCATCAGAACCAGCACCAGCATCGGCAGCCATGAGCCTAAGGGCGCCGGGAAACCGGACGCACCCCAGACGCTTCGCGCGCAACGGACGGTTCCGGCCCATCGCAAAGCGTATGGAGTGCGGGGGTTCACCCCCGCTTTTTGTGCACGGTGCATCCTGCCTTCTGCGCTCCGGTTGATGGGCCGCGCGCTCATGCCACCTCGACCCCCTGGAGTTCACGCAGGACGCGTCCGACCGTGTCGGCGGTCTGGCGCAAGTCCTGGACCGTCCCAGCCGGCGCGTATCGCGCCTGGTTGCAGGCCTGGAAGAGCCCATGCAGGTCCGCCAGCAAGCCGGCCCGGACCCCCTTCGACTTCAGGCGTTCGTCGAGTACCGCTTCCGTGATGGCGCCGGCGGGCAGGTCGAGGCGTTCGGCGAGCTGCTCCTGCAGAAGTCGGAACACCAATGCGAAGAATCGCGTCGCGTCGCCGGCCGAGGCGTGTCGGGAGAGTTCCTCGAGGCCGGCAGTCACCAGGTGGCGCACCTGACGGCGGCGGACCAGGCGGGGGTTCCGCGCCAGGTGTTCCCGCCAACGCCGCAGGGCCAGCGCCACCAGCCAGGCCAGCACCGGCAGCACCTGGAGCCCGAGGAACCAGGGCCGGGCCACCAACGGTGGCGCCAGCACGGCGAGCGTCCCCAGACGGGGCTTGAGGTGCACAATCTCCTTGGGAACCGTCTCCGCACTTGTGCCCCCTCCCAGGACGCGCGTCTGCGCCGTCGGCCGGACGATCAACCGAATGGGCGGGTTTGTGAGGGAGACAAACCGCGTCGCGATCGGGTCGAAGTAGCTGAAGACCAGTGGCGGCACCTGCCGCACTTCGACGCTGCCCGGCACGATGTCCTGCTCGAAGATGCGCGTGCCTTCGATCCCGAGGGTGTCG
Organism: Verrucomicrobiota bacterium; assembly: GCA_027493615.1. Classification (GTDB taxonomy): domain Bacteria; phylum Verrucomicrobiota; class Verrucomicrobiia; order Limisphaerales; family J093; genus DSVZ01. The sequence goes on along the minus strand of JAOSKK010000001.1, from coordinate 988,522 downwards.
GTGGTCTCGACGCGGCTGACGGCCGGGTACACGCGGAAATCGAGCCAGTCATCGAAGGAAGGCAGCGTCAGGGCTTCCAGGCGCCCTTCCCGCGCACCTGGATCCGGAGCCGAATGGGCTCGCCCACCGCGACGTTGGTGGGCGCGGCCGTGACCTCGAGCACGAACTGCCCCACCGCGCCGGTGAACGTGGGCGGCGCCTCCCGGGTGGGCACGGGCTGCACCTGGATCGTCAGCGGTTCGGAAGCCACGTCCAGAACCATCAATTCCGAGCGGCGGTTGAAGAACGGGTCGTTGAAGAACTCCTCGAAGGGATCGCCGGTGCGCCGCCGCGCCACGGGCACCTCGACCTGGACCCGCCCCGACGCCGGGCCGAGCTGCAAGTTGCCCGCCTTGCCGGGAATCACCGTCGTGCGCATGCCGGTGCGGGTGTAGAGCACGCCGTTCATCGGCACCCGGGCCGGTTCGATCCGTTCGGACTTGCCGGCGGTGCACCCCTCCGCCTCGAGCGGCGCCAGCTCGAACTGCCGCGGATTGATGGCATACAGGTTCAACTCGACGGGCAGTACCTCGCCCACGAACACGTTCGTGCGGGGGTACCATCAACTGCAGCAACGCCCGCGCGGGCTGTGCCTCGGTGCGTTGGCCGGGCGGCGCGGCGGGGAGCACGGTGAGCTGCACCGGTTGCGAGGCCAGGGTCTGGCCGCCCACATGGGCGATGATAGCCGGGACCGTGTACGCGCCCGGCTGATTGGCCAGCACGGTGTAGCGGAACGTCGTCGTCACGCTCTGCCGGCCGTTCACGATCGTGATCCGCTCCTCCCGCCCTCCGCCGCCAAACGTCAGGTTCGGCACCAGCGGCAGGGCCGGCAGACTGTCCGGCTGCGCCCCTTCGAAAATGAGCGCCAACGTCGCCGCCTGCCCCCTGGTAAACGGTCGCCGGATCGAGCACGGCCCGGAAGCTCGCCGCCGCCGCCGAAGCCCCGCCCCACAGGCATACCAGCAGCCAGGCCAGCCCCAACCCGCCCGCCGGGCCAAGCCAGGGCGGCCGGGGGACCGCTCGGTACGAGCAGGACCCGGTCGGGTTGGGCGGCGCGATGGACGGCTTACCAGTCACGGATGGGGCGGGAGGTGCGGCGTGCCTCGGTCGGCGGTTGCAGTTGCCAGGCCCGCTCGTCGAACCGCGCGGCTTCGAGGAGCTGTCGGGCCTGTTCGGGGGTCATCTGGCCCAAGGGGACGGAGGATGAGGCGGACGCCAGGGCGTTGGTGTTGCCGCGGTGATCGGCCTGGCCCGGTTGCGGTGCGGGCGGCTCGGTCCCGGGCTTGGGCGCGTTCTGCTCACCCATCTGGCCCGCCTTGGACGCGTCCTGTTGCTCGGACGACGGGGCGTCCTGGGGTTGCGGTTGTGGGTGTTCCTTGGCTTCCTCTTCCTTCGACTGCGGCTTGGAAGGCTCTTGCTGCTGCCCGGCCTGTTCTTCCTGTGGCTGAGACTCCTGTTGCTCCTGGCGTTCCTGCTGCTGCTGCTGTTGTTGTTGTTGCTTCTGCTCCTCCTCGCGGAGCAGCGCCGCCAGGCGTGTCAGGTTGGGGTCCTCCGGATACTTCTCAAGGCCGGTGCGGACGGCGAGCGTGGCTTCGGGGAGGCGGCGGAAGACATAGTTCGTCACCCCGCGGTCGAAGTACTCGAGGGCGGTCTGCGCGTTTGCCGGGAGGCTGGCGAGCAGGCTAAGGGCCGGCAGGATCCACCAAGCCCAGCACATCCTGGAGGCGTTTGAGGTAGTCGGCATAGTAGGCTTGATCCGATTCGGACAAGGCGGTCATGAGCTCGTAGGCGCGATGATACTCCTTGCGAAGCACGGCGGCATCGGCCTGGGCCTTTGCCTGGCGACCGGCCTCGCTCGGCTCCCGTTTGGGCGGCGGTTCGGACGACGGGTTTTGGGACTGCTGCTGCTGCTGCTTGAGGGCTTCGAGGCGCTGCTGGACGAATTCGCGGTTGAACCGGGCGTCGCCATCCCCGGCGTCGAGTTTCAGCGCGCTGTCATAGTGCTGCAGGGCCTGTTCCCAGAGGGCGATGGCGGCCGGCGGTGCTGGAGCATTCTCGCCCAGCCGGTAGAAGGCGTTGCCAAGGTTGTAGTACACGTTCTGCAGGAGAGCCGGATCGGTCGAGCGCGTGGCCCCCATGAGGTGGTTTGTGGCGGTGGTCAGATCCCCCGCCTGGTAAGCAGCGGTGCCGGCGTTGAACCGCAGCCGGGCGTCGTCCGGGTGCTTCTCAACCAGGCGCTCGTACTCGCGCCTCGCCTCGTCAAACCGGCCTTTGGCGTACGCCTTGAGCGCACTCGCGGACGACGCCGCCAGCGGCACAGACCCGACGCCGAGCAACAGCAGGAGGACGAACACTCGGATCGTGGCGGCCAACCCGGCGGCCGGACCGGCAGGCAGCGTGGTCGTTTGGCGGGCGCGCTCCGGAAAGGCCGCGTCGCGCCCGGCCGGCGCAGCCGGCGGCCGCGGCACCCGCTTGCGGTCCGGGAGGAAGAGCTCGAGCACGAGCAAGGCCGATCGCCACGGCCAGGGGCCATTGGAACCGCTCGTGGTATTGCCGCAGCAGGCGCGTGCTGACGTCGCTCTTCGGCAACCGCCCGAGCCGGGCTTCGTACAACGTCCGCATCGGGTCCGCACCGGTCAGCGGCAGGAAATCGCCGCCGGTCTTCTCGGCCAACTCGCGCAGGAGAGGGGCATTGAGCTTCGAGACGACGGGCTCACCGGCCGCGTCGAGCACATAGGTGGTGCGCCCCTGCTCGTCGACCAGGCGGATGCGATCGCCGGTGGCGGTGCCCACGCCGACCGGGAAGATCCTGAGACCGGCCTCGGCCGCGCGGTTGGCCGCCACCAGCACGTCCTGGCTGAAGTCCTCCCCGAAGTCCTCGCCATCGGTGAACAGGACCAACGCCTTGTAGTTGTCCCCGCTGCTCTTGGCGGCCGCGAGGGCGACGTCGATGGCCTGTGCGATGGCTGTGCCCCCTTGCGGCAGCAGGCCGACGTCCAGCAGGTTGACACTCTGCTGGAAGGCATTGTCGTCCAGGGTCAGTGGACATTGCAGAAAGGCGGTGCCGGCGAAGGCGATGAGGGCCAGACGGTCGGTGCGGGCCAGCTTCATCAAGTCCAGCGCGGCGAGCTTGGCGCGGGTGAGCCGGTTCGGGGACACGTCTGCCACCAGCATGCTCCGCGACGTGTCCACCGCCACGAACAGATCGAGGCCGCGCTGGTGCACCTCTTCCCAGGCGAACCCCAGTTGCGGCCGGGCCAGGGCGACCAGGAGGAGCAGGCTGGCCAGTCCCAGCAGGGCGAGCCGGGCCTGTTGCCGCCGCTTGGAGACCCCGACCGTGAGTTGCGCGAGGAGCCGCGACTGGACGAAGCGGGCAATGAGCTGCTGCCGTTTGCGCCAGGCCCAGATCAGAAACCAGGTGAGCAGCGGTGCGGTGACCGCCAGCAACCAGAGCATTTCGGGCTTGGCGAAGGTCATGGCAATCGGCGCCACACGGTATTGCTCAGGATGATCTCGAGCATGAGGAGCACCCAGCCCGGGAGCACCACCCACGGAAAAAGCTCGGCGTAGTACTGGTACTTCTTGAGCGTGGCCTCCGTCCGCTCGAGCTGGTCGATCCGCGCGTAGATCTGGCGCAGCGTGTCGGTGCTGTCCGCCCGGAAGTACTCGCCCCCGGTCCGCCGGGCGATTTGCTGGAGGGTGTCTTCGTCAATGTCGACGTCCACGTCGCGGTAGCGCTTGTTGCCGAACGCGTCCTGGTACGGCACCGGCGCCTTGCCACGCGTGCCGACGCCGATGGTATAGACCTTGATGCCCAGCGCCTCGGCCGCCTCGGCGGCGGTGAGCGGCGGCACCTTGCCGGCGTTGTTCTGACCGTCGGTCATCAGGATCACGATCTTGCTGCGCGCTGGTCCGTCACGCAACCGGTTCAACGCCGCCATCAGACCGGCCCCGATGGCGGTGCCGTCCTCGATGGTGCCGATCGTGAGGTGTTGCACGTGCTCGAGGACGAAGTCGTGGTCGAGCGTGGGCGGCGCCACGACGTAAGGGTGGCGCGCGAAGGCCACGAGTCCAATCCGGTCGTTCGAGCGTTTGCGAATGAACTCGCGCAGGACGTCCTTGGCCACCACCAGGCGGTTGACCCGGTTGCCGGCGACCAAGAAATCCTCCGAGATCATGCTGCCGGACAGGTCCAACGCGACCACGATGTCCACGCCGCTGGCCCGCACCGGACTCTCCCCCGCACCCCGTTGCGGCCGGGCCAACCCCACGATCAGCAGCGCCAGCGCCACCCAGCGCAGCCGGGCCAGGATCGCGCGAGCCGGCGAACGCGTCACCCCGCTGATCCCCTTCACCAACCCCACCGACGAATAGAGGAACGCCGGTTGCCCGCCGCGCCGGCCCCGCAGCCAGGCCAGCAGCGGGAGCGCCAGCAGCAACAACAGAAACCAGGGATGGGCAAACCGCATGTCAGGGACTCGGGGTGGCCGCCGACGCAGCCGCCGGCGCGACCGTGGTGGGCGGGGCGGCAGGCGGGGCAGGCGGGCCGGCGGAAAGCGCCGGGTTCAACAAGGGCTCGGTCTCCTCGACCAACCGCGTCGCCGCGCCGTGCAACTCGCGCAACTCCGGCTCCGCCGGCTCGTAACGCGCGAACTTCACCAGATCACAGCGGGTGAGGAAATCGCCCAGCAGCGTGCGCTGCCGGTCGCTCAGTTGTTCATGCTGCTGCAGTTCCACGAGAAACTCCTCGGTCGTGCGCTCCGGTGCCCGCAACTGAAACCGTTCTTCGAGGTACCAGCGCACCGCGGCCGACACGGCGACGCAAAACCGTTCCGGGTCATGCACCAGATCCAGGGCGGCCCGCAACCTCTCGAGCGCGCGGCGGTAGGGCGGGATCACGAGAGCCGGCGGGGGCCGTTGGCGCTCGCGCCGATAGCGTCGCCAGGCATGGAAAGCCGCGGCGGCCAGTGCGCCCAGCAGCACCGCTCCCAACAGCCAGGTCCAGAGGTTCGGGATCGGCACCGGCGGTCGCGCGTCGCGGATGTCCGCGGCCGCCACGCTGCCGGCATCCGTCGGACCGGGGGCAGCGCGGGGAGGTTCGTTGGGATCGCCGCCATGGAAAGGTTCAGCCGTGCCGCCGCCGCTTCTCGCGCGTCTCGAAGAACCGGCCCAACTCCGCCGCGTAGGGCCGGTCCGTGCGGAGCTGGATCGAGTCGATGCCGGCCGAGGAGAAGAGTCGACGGAGATCGCGCTGCCGTTCGGCCTGACGGCGGGCGAAGGCCGCGCGGCGCCGTTCATCACCCGAATTCACCTCGATCACCTCGCCGGTTTCCGCATCCTTCAGCACGAGGAACCCGAGGTTCGGCAGTTCCAGCTCGAACCGGTCGGTGATCTGCACCGCGACGACATCGTGGCGGCGGTTGGCCTGGCGCAGCGCCGTGAGGGAGGCCTGTCCGAGGGTTTCCGACAGGATCACGCTTCGCCGCAGGTGAGCGGCCATGCCCCGGCGCGTCGGGGGTGCTTTGCCCGAGGAAATCGGACAGCACCACGACGATGGCGCGGTGCGGCAGCACGCGGCCGAGGAACTCCAGGGCGACGTTCAGGTCCGTTCCGGCGCGGCGCGGTTCGTAGCAGAGGATGTCGCGGATGACCCGCAGGACGTGGCTGCGGCCTTTGCGCGGCGGGATGAACTTCTCGATCGTGTCGGTGAACAGCAGGAGGCCGACCTTGTCGCTGTTCCGGATGGCGGAGAAGGCAAGCACGGAGGCGATTTCCGCCGCCAGCTCGCGCTTGGACTGGTCGCCGGAGCCGAAGAGGCCCGAGCCGCTGAGGTCGACCACCAACATGACGGTGAGCTCGCGTTCCTCGACAAACTTCTTGATGAATGGGTGGTCCATCCGCGCGGTGACATTCCAGTCGATGGCCCGCACGTCATCGCCGGGCTGGTACTCCCGGACCTCGTCGAAGTTCATCCCCTGCCCCTTGAAGACGCTGTGGTACTGGCCGGCGAGGGTTTCGCTCACCAGCCGCGTCGTGCGCAGCTCGATCAGCCGGATCTTCTTGAGGATCTCGCGGGGGATCATCGCACCTCAAGGCACCGGCAGTTCGTCGAAGATGCGCTGGATCACGCTCTCCGGCGTCTTCTCCTCCGCCTCGGCCTCATAGGTGATGGCGACGCGATGGCGAAGGACGTCCATGCCGATGGTCTTGACGTCTTGCGGCGTGACGTAACCGCGTCCGCGGAGGAACGCGTGGGCCTTGGCGCAGAGCGTGAGGGCGATGGTGGCGCGGGGCGAAGCGCCCAGTTGGATGAAGTCCTTCACCGGGATCTTGTAGCGGTCCGGCTCGCGGGTGCAGCAGACCAGGTCCACGATGTAGTCCTTCACCTTGTCGTCCACATACACGTGGTTCAGCACCTCGCGCGCCTCGAGGATGGCCTTCGGCTGGACCACCGCGTGGGCGGCGGGCTGGCCGCTGGTGCGCGCCATGGAATCGAGAATCTGCCGTTCCTCCTCGCGTGTCGGGTAACCGATCCGCAGCTTCAACATGAACCGGTCCACCTGCGCCTCGGGCAAGGGGTAGGTGCCCTCCTGCTCGATGGGGTTCTGCGTGGCCAGCACCAGGAAGGGTTCCTCCAGCTTGAAGCTCTGGTCCCCGATGGTGACCTGCTTCTCCTGCATCGCCTCCAGCAACGCGCTCTGCACCTTCGCGGGTGCCCGGTTGATCTCGTCGGCCAGGATCAGGTGGGCAAAGATCGGGCCCTGGCGGACGGCGAACTTGCGCTCACCAGGCACGTAGATCTGCGTGCCCACCACATCCGCCGGCAACATGTCCGGCGTGAACTGCAGCCGCGCGAACTTGACGTCCAGGCAGGCCGCAAGCGTCTTGACGGCGAGCGTCTTCGCCAGGCCGGGCACCCCTTCGAGCAGCACATGGCCGTTGGCCAGCAGCCCGATGACCAGGCGTTCGACCAGGTATTTCTGGCCGACAATGACCTTGCCGATCTCCGCCAGCAACGGCGGCAAGAACTGGCTGGCCTGCTGCACCTCGGCGTTGATGGCCGTGATTCCAGAATTCATGGGCGGCGATCCTACGCGCTCATGGACACGAGCTCCAGCCCGGACGTTCAGCTTTTTCCGTGCCGGTCCCCGGCGGCATCTCAGTCTGCGGGCGCGTCGGGGGCCGGCGGTAGCTGCAGAACCCGACGCGCCTCGATCACGTCGCGCGCAATCTGGGCCCGGAGCGCTTCGAGCGAGTCGAACCGGATTTCATCCCGAAGCCGCGCCACCGGCACGACCTCGAGTTCCTGGCCGTAAAGATCCCGGTGCGTGTCCAACAAGTGCACCTCGAGGTGCGGCACCGCCGGGTGGGCGTCGACCGTCGGCCGCACGCCGAGATTCACGACCGCTCCGCGGATCCCTTCCGGCTGAAACACCTGCGCGGCGTAAACCCCGCGCGGGGGCAGCACCCGCCCGCTCACGTCCAAATTGGCCGTCGGAAAGCCGAGCTGACGCCCGAGCTGGGCGCCGCGGACGACTTCACCCGCCAAGGCGTAGGGACGTCCGAGCAGCCGCCCGGCCGCCTCGAGTGCCCCCGACCGATGAGCTCGCGCACGAGCGTGCTGCTGACGACCTGGCCGTCAACTCGCAATGGCTCGACGGCCTCGGTCACGAAGCCCAGTTCGGCCCCGAGCCGTTCGAGCAGGGCCACGTTCCCCTGCCGGCGGTGGCCGAACTGAAACCCGCTGCCCACACAAACCGCCGTGACACCCCCGAACCCCTGCACCAGGTCACGGACAAACTGCTCGCCCGTGTGGCGGCTGAAGGCCGCGTCAAAGCAGATGCACCACGTGGCGTCGGCCCCGAGTTCGGCAAACACCCGGAGCCGTTGCGCCAGCGATTGCAGCGCCGGGGGCGTGCGGTCGGGCGCGACGACCGCATTTGGGTGCCGGTCAAAGGTGACCACCACACCCAGGCCGGCCCGCTGACGCGCTGTGGCGATCATTCGACCGATGACCGCGCGGTGGCCCAGGTGTACCCCGTCAAAGACACCGATCGCCACCGCCACCGGCCGGCCGGCGGCCACAAGCTCGGAGGGCTGGCGGATGGTCTTCAAGGCCCCCTGCCCTGCCCTATTCGGCGGCCGCCAGTTTCAGGAACGGGATCACCCGTGCCGCCAGTTCGCCCGGACCAAGCTCGAGCACGTCCGGGTAAGGGATCGCGTCGCGGACCAGGAACCGGCCCGAAGCCACCCGCCGCAGTGTGGCCAGATGGGCGCCGCACCCGAGCTTCTGGCCCAACTCATGCGCCAGGCTCCGCACATAGGTGCCCTTCGTGCACGCCACCCGGAAGGAACCGATCGGCGGCTGGTAATCGCTGAACCGGAACTTGTACACGTGGACCAGCCGCGGCTTGCGTTCCACCTCGACCCCTTTGCGCGCCAGCTTGTAGAGCGGCACGCCGCCCACCTTGGCGGCGGAAACCATGGGTGGAGTCTGGAGCAGATCCCCCACGAACGTTTCGGCGGCGGCGTTGAGCGCCTCCAGGGTCAGTGGCGGAACCGACGCCGTGGCCGTCACCGCACCGTCGGCATCGTAGCTGTCCGTCGTCTCGCCCAGTTTGAGCGTGCCTTCGTACGCCTTGTCGGCCGACATCAACTTCTCGGACAACCGCGTGCCACGGCCCAGGAGCAGGATGAGAAGGCCGGTGGCGTTCCGGATCAAGCGTGCCCGCGTGGCCGACCTTCTTGATGCCGAAACGCCGGCGAAGGCGGTCCACGACATCATGCGAAGTGGGCCCCGAGGGCTTGTCCACGAGCAGAGCTCCGTCGAACGGATCGTAAGTGGTCAGGGGCATCGGGGGGTGAGGGCGAGGGCCTTCTTGATCGCGTTGAGGACACGGCGCTGGACCGCCAGGGGTTTGCCGGGAATCCGCGCCCCCGCCGCCCCGGGTGACCGCCCCCGCCGAAACGGGACGCGACCTGATTGACGTCCACGGCGGGACTTTTCGAGCGGAGGCTCAGGCGCACGAGGTTCGGCTCCACCTCCTCGAAGGCGCACGCGACCACCACGGGCTCAATGGCCCGGATGTGGTCGATGAGGCCCTCGGCGTCGGAACGTTCCGAACCGGTGCGCGCGAAGTCGGCCGGCTTGAGCCAGAAGTACGCGGTGCGATTGCCGTGGGTCAGGTGGAAATGCAGGTAGACATGGCGCACCAGGCGCAGCCGGGCGAGGGAATAAGACTGGTACACCTCGTGGCACACCCGGCCGACGTTGGCCCCGCGCTTCACCAGTTCCCCCGCCATGGCGAACGTCGACGAGCGGGTCGAGGCGTACTGGAAGGAACCCGTGTCCGTTGAAACGGCAGCGAAGAGGCAATCAGCGATCCGCGGGGTGACCGGCCACCCGGCGTATTTCAGCAGGCGGAAAACGAGCTCGCCGGTCGACGGCTCGCGGCGGCTGACCCAGTTGATGTCGCCGAAGCGGGTGTTGCTGGTGTGGTGATCGATGTTGATGAGCAGGCCGCGGTCCTGGATGCAGTCGCGCACGGTGCCCAGCCGTTCCGGACAGGCCGAGTCGAGGGCGATCACGCAGTCGAAGCGTCGGCCCGGCACCGGCGCCTGGAGCAGGCGGTCGGGATCGAGGAACCGCAGCTTGGTGGGGGCCGGGTCTTCGTTCCACACCGTGACCTGCTTGCCCTCCGCTTGAAGGGCCAGGGCCAGCGCGATCTGGGACCCCACGCAGTCTCCGTCCGGACGACCGTGGCCAACGATGCAGATGGTGGTGGTGTTCTTAAGGGCTTCGAGGATGCGAACCGCAATCTGGGGACGGGGTTTCATGAGCGACAGCTACCAGGTATGGCCGGGCGGACGCCGGGCCTCAGGGGGCCTCGGAAGGCAGGGTCTTCTCGAGATCGTCGAGGATCTCGAGGACGCGATTCCCCGGGCGATGGCGTCGTCGATGACGAAACGCAGTTCGGGGGTGAACTTGAGGGCCACGGCGTGACCCAGGAGCCCCTGCAGCCGGAGCCGATGTTCCTTGAGCAGCCCCAGCGCGCGCTGCTGTTGCTCCGCCGTGCCCACGATGCCGATATAGGCGGTGGCGCGTTTGAGGTCGCCGGCCACCACCACCTCGTTCACGGCCAGCAGGCCGTTCTGGCCAGGAGGCAACTCGCGCAGGAGGATGGCGCTCAGCTCCCGCTTGAGCAATTCACGGACGCGCGCGTGACGGCGACCTTGCATGGGGCTTGAGGCGACGGTGCCAGGCGTCGCGTTTACAGTTTGGCGGCAATCCGCTCGAGCGTGTAACACTCGACGTGGTCGCCCACTTCGAACTGGTCGAACCCATCGAGCCGGATGCCACATTCCATGCCGGCCCGCACCTCGTTGACCTCGTCCTGGAACCGCCGCAGCGTCTGAATGACCCCCTCGAAGATGAGATTGCGGCGACGCATGACCCGGGCCTTGCCGCGGACCAGCCGCCCGTTGAGCACCACGCAGCCGGCCACATTGCCGCCCTTCGAGAGCTCGAACACCTTGCGCACCTCGGCCGCCCCGAACACGGACTCCTTGAGGGTGGGCTCGAGGAGACCGGCCATGGCCTCCTTCACCTGGTCCACCAACTCGTAGATGATCGAGTAAAGCTTGATCTGAACGCCCTCCCGCTTCGCCAACTCCGCCGCACTGCTGTCCACCCGGGTGTGGAAACCGAGGATGACCCCCTTCGAAGCGGAACCGAGCATGACGTCCCGCTCGGTGACCGTCCCCACAGCATGGTGAATGACCTCCAGCGAGACCTTGTCACTGTCAATCTTCCTGAGCGCATCCACGATGGCCTCGACCGACCCCTGCGTGTCGGCCTTGACGATCACCTTCAGCACCTTGGCCGACTCCTCCGACAACTGCTGGAGCAGATTCTCGAGCGTGCGCGTCGGCGGAGGGGCCTTGTCCTGGTGTTGTGCCGCCTGGGCCCGCTCGGCCGTAATCGCCCGCGCCTCCTTCTCCGACTCGATGACGATGAAGGGAATGCCCGCTTCCGGGACCCCGTTCAACCCGAGCACGCGCACCGCCACGGACGGTCCGGCCTCCTTCAGCCGCTTGTTCTCCTCGTTGATCAGCGCCCGCACCCGCCCGTAGTGCTCGCCGCAGAGGATGAGATTGCCCACCCGCAACGTCCCATTGCGCACCAACACCGTGGCCGTCGGACCGCCGGGCTCCAGGCCGGACTCGACCACATTGCCCTTGGCGAGGCGCCGGGGGTTGGCCTTGAGCTCGAGCAGGTCGGCCTGGAAGCACAGGATCTCAAGCAACCGATCCACGCCCTGCCGGGTGAGGGCGGAGACATCGACGAAGAACGTGTTGCCCCCCCACTCGTCCGGGATCAGCCCTTTCTCCTGAAGCTGGCTGCGCACGAGCATCGGGTTGGCGTTCGGGTGGTCGCACTTGTTGACCGCCACGACAATCGGAACCCCCGCCGCCTGGGCGTGGCTGAGAGCCTCGAGCGTCTGCGGCATCACCCCATCGTTGGCCGCCACCACCAGTACCACAATGTCCGTCACGTTGGCCCCGCGCGCCCGCATCGCACTGAATGCGGCATGGCCCGGCGTATCGAGGAAGGTGATCTGCTGCAGCTCGCCTTTCCGCTCCGGGTGCGGCACCGCGATGGTATAGGCGCCAATGTGCTGGGTGATGCCCCCCGCTTCGCCGGCGGCGACATTGCTCTTCCGAATCACATCCAACAGCGTGGTCTTGCCGTGGTCCACATGCCCCATGATCGTGACCACCGGCGCCCGCAACTGAAGATCCTCGGGCCGATCCTCCGGGTCCAGGGGCTCTTCCTTCTTCACCGGCGCATGGACGCCTTCACCCTTGGCCCGCCGCTCGACCTTGAAACGGAAGTTGTGCTTGGCACACACCCGCTGCGCCACTTCCGGTTCGATCGCCTGGTTGACCGTCGCGAACACCCCTTGCTCCATCAAGTCGGCGATGACTTGAAACGGCTTCTTGCCCATGCGCTCGGCCAGGTCCCGCACGATGATCGGGGGCCGCAGCGTAATCTCCGCCCCCGTCGGCAGCGCCGGCGCCGCCGCCGCCGCTCGCGCGGGACCCCGCGCAGACACGCCCCCGCCGACCCCCGGCCGCCCCGCACCCGCTCCTGGCCGCGCCGGCACCCTGGCTCCCGCCCGTCGCGACCCCGCGTCGGTTCGGGCCGGGCAGTTCCCGGACGCACCCCACCTCGGGTCGCTCCCCGGTCTGCCGCCCGGACCCGACCCGGACCGAGGTCGATGAAACCGACTTTATCGCCGATCTTGGGCCTCGGCGGCTCGGCGGGAGGCGGAGGAGGAACCGCCGCTGCCGGCGGCGGAGCCGATGGGACCGCGGCGGGCGACAGCGGCGCCGCAGCCTCCGACGCCACCGAACCCGGTGCTGCGGCTGACACCTCGAGCGCGGCAGGTGACGGCACCGGTGCCGGTAACACGGGCGAGACCGAGGTCTCTGCGACAGGCGAAGCGACAGGCACCGGCGCCGGTTCGACGGCCAGGGACGGCTCCGCGGGCGGAGCCGTGACCGCCGGGCTCGGCAACTCGACTGGCACTTCTGGCGAAGGAGCGGCAGGCGCCGCAGGAGCCACCGCCGGAGGAATCTCAATGAGGGCTCAGGCGCCGGCGCCGCCGCCGGCACGGGCGCTGCCGCCTCGAGACCGGGCGGAGCCCCCACGGCGGATTCCACCGCCGCCGGTTCAGCCAGGGCAGGAGCCTCCGGCGCCACCGCCACCGGCACGGTCGCTCCAGGTTCCCCTGGGACACCCCCCTCCGCGGCCGCTACGGCCGGCGTGGCGGCTTCCGGAACCGCCGGAGCCGGCGCTACGAAGCCGAGCTGTTCCTCGAGATACTCCGCCGTGATCTTGTCGAGAGAACTCGAAGGCACTCGCGCATTCGTGATGCCAAGGTCCTTGGCTTTGGCAAGGACCACCTTGCTCTCGACGCCGAGCTTCTTGGCAATTTCATAAATGCGAACGGGCATAGTTGATTCCAATCCAATGTCGTTGACCGTGCGGGCAACCTCGCGCCGGCACGATCCCCCGCCCCGTGCTGGCCGCTAAGCCACCCGCTCCGGGGTCACCGTGACCATCCGCCGGGCCGCCTCGGTGCGGGCAGCCGCGAGCACCTCGCCAGCACTCTCGCCGATCTCCTCGAAACCGGCCAGATCCGCCTCCTCGGCCTGGAGCAGGTCCTCCAGACTCAGAAACCCATGGTGCACCAGGGCATCCGCCTGCTCTTGCGTGATCCCCGGCACGCACGCCAGCGCGCTCACCGCCTGGGCCACCTTCTCCTCGAACCCGGTGCTCACCACCGGTTCGGCGTCGATGTCCACCTGCCAACCCACCAGGCGCGAAGTCAGCCGGGCGTTCTGACCGCGCTTCCCAATTGCCTGCGACAACTGCTCGGCGTTCACCAGCAGATGGACCCGCTGCCGCTCCGGATCGATCTCGAAACTCTTGATCCGCGCCGGATTCAGCGCGGCCGTGATAAAGGTCTTCAGATCGGCCGACCACGGGATGATGTCCACCCGCTCGTTGTTTAACTCGCGCACAATGTTCTTCACCCGCTGACCCCGCAAACCCACACACGCCCCCACCGGATCCACCTTCGGATCCCGGGAGTAGACCGCGAGCTTGGTGCGAAAACCCGGCTCGCGCGCAATGCCCCGAATCTCGATGGTCCCGTCCGCAATCTCAGACACCTCGAGCTGGAACAGCTTGATCACAAACTGCGGATCGGAGCGCGACAGGATGATCTCAGGACCGTGCAGCGTGTTCTCGACCGCCTTCACGTAACAGCGCAGGCGCTCCCCCACCTGGTACTCCTCGGTCGGCACCCGCTCCCGGTTGGGCAGGATGGCTTCGTATCGACCCAAATCCACACTCACATCCGACTTCTCGAACCGCCGCACCGTCCCGGCCACGATGTCGCCCACCCGGTCCTTGAACTCCTCCAGGATCAACTGCTTCTCCGCCTTCCGGATCTCCTGCATCAGCGCCTGCTTGCCGTACTGCGAGGCGATGCGCCCAAAAATCTGCTGAATCTGATCCGCGCCAATCTCCACCAGGAGCTCGTCGCCAATCTGGGCGTCAGGCTTCAGACGCCGGCCCTCCGCCAGGGAAATCTGGTCGTGCTTCGAGATAACCTTCTCGCTCACAATCAGCTTGGCCCATGCCCGCACCTCGCCCGTCTTCGCGTCCACGCTGCACGTCAGGTCGCGGGCGGGACCGATGGCCTTGCGCGCGGCGGTCGTGAGCATGCTCTGGACAGCCGCCACCAGGACATCCCGACGGATGCCCTTCTCGCGCTCCCAGTACTCGAAAACCGCCAACAGTTCGTTGTTCATAGCCGACTCACCTGCTGAGAAAGAAAAAAGCCGGCAGATAATCTGTCCGACTTGGCCGTGCTGGACAACCAGCGGTGTAATCGTTTCGCCGGGCACCGTAGAAGCCTGCGCCCCGACCGTCAAGATGGTTTTCCACCCCCCACCGGCCGGCCGCCGCTCCGTGAACCTGGGATGGAGAGGTCCCGCAGACCGGCCCGCGGCTCGGGGTTTCGGGGACCGCCGGCGGACCTCAGGGCCGCTTCCCCTGGACCCGCGCCTCCTCATGATGTAGGAAACGCCCGTCAACCGCCCTGCGTCTACACCCCCCACCCCACACCAGCCTCCACCGACCTCGCCTCGGCCTCGTCCCAGCCCGAATCCCGCCCATGTCCAAACCCACCGACATTCGCGTCACCGCCACGACGCTCTGGTTTCTACCGGTTCAGACCCGGATCCCCCTCAAGTTCGGCCCCGAGACCCTCACCTCGGTCACCTGCGCCCGCGCCTGCGTACGGGTCGAAGACCGCCAGGGGCGCAGCGCCGAGGGTTGGGGAGAAACCCCGCTCAGTGTCCAATGGGTCTGGCCCAGCCAGCAGGCCTACGAACCGCGCCACAAGCTACTCAAAGCGTTCTGCATGGACCTGGCCAAGGCCTGGACCACCTTCGATCAACGCGGCCACCCACTCGAGCTGGGTTGGGACTTCCAACGCGAACGACTGCGGCCATTGCTCGCCGACCAGAACCGCCCCCGCGCGGCCGCCGCCCAGAGCGAGCGCCCAACCGCGTTCCCGCCGGCCTGCCAAGCTACTCCGAAGGAATCCTGTCCCCCGGCCGGTGAACCCATGCCCTGGCTGGCCGCTCTGCTGGCTTGCTCGGTGTTCGACCAGGCCATCCACGACGCCTACGGCCAACTGCTCAGCCGCCCCACCTACGACACCTACAACGCCGCGTTCCTCAACCGTGACCTCGCCGACTTCCTCCAACCCGCCACCGACGCCCGTATCTCGTTCCGCGGCCAGTTCCCGGACGCCTACCTCGTCCCCCACCCGCCCACCCGCCTTCGTGCCTGGCATCTCGTCGGGGGACTCGATCTCCTCGACGCCTCCGAACAAACAGGCGCCGAACCCCAGGACGGCTACCCCGTCCTCCTGCCGGATTGGATCCGCACCGACGCCCTCAAGTGCCTCAAGGTGAAGCTGCGCGGCTCCGACAACGCCTGGGACTACGCCCGGCTGCTCGCCGTGGGACGCCTGGCGCTCGCCCACGACGTCGAGTGGCTCAGCGCCGACTTCAACTGCACGGTGCGCGATCCGGCCTACGTGAACGAAATCCTCGACCGGTTGCGCGACGAGCATCCCCGGCTCTACGGCATGATCCTGTACGTCGAACAGCCCTTTCCCTACGAACTGGATCTCCACCCCATCGACGTCCGCAGCGTCACCGCGCGCAAACCGCTCTTCCTCGACGAGAGTGCCCACGATTGGGAACACGTCCGCCGCGGACGCGAACTCGGGTGGTCGGGCGTGGCGCTCAAGACCTGCAAGACCCAGACCGGCGCAATCCTCAGCGCCTGCTGGGCCAAGGCTCACGGCCTCACCCTGATGGTCCAGGACCTGACTAACCCGATGCTCGCCCAGATCCCGCACGTCCAACTCGCCGCGCGCGTTGGCACCATCATGGGCGTGGAGACTAACGCGATGCAGTTCTACCCCGAGGCTTCCAGCGCCGAAGCCGTCGTCCACCCAGGCTTGTACCGTCGCCGCGAAGGTCACGTGGACCTTGGCTCCATCCGGGGCCCTGGCTTTGGTTATCGCCTCGCCGAGATCCCGCGCGTCCTGCCGGCCCCCGTCCTCGTGCAGTGAACCCGGGGGTGGCGGAGTTGGTCAATAATCGCCGGTGAACCCCGGACGAGCCGGTTCCCGGACCGCCGAACCGACGCCTTCCCCCAGCTTGTCCAGCGCGTCCAGATTCCGGAGCCACGGTGCGCGCTCATCCCACCAGATGAGAACGTCGGGCCGGATGCCGGGATCAGCGTCCAGAAGTCCGGCCGGAACCACGTACATCAGACCGTTCCGGCTCACCTTCGGAACGACGCAGCCGCAGCGACGGCAGAACGCGCGGCGGAAGCCGGGATTGTCGACTTCGTCGGTGAAGACCTGAATGAGTTCCTCGCCCGCCAGCCATCGCAGGTTCTCCTTCGACAGACCGATATTGGAGACATGGGCACTGCCGCTGGACTTCCGACACGACCTGCAGTGGCAGTAGGCAAACCGCAGGGCCTCGCCCCGGATCTCGAACCGAACCCCGCCACACAGGCAGGACCCCACAGTGACCTTGATGTCTGGCATGGGGCCATTCCAGAGACACCCTGCTCGCCATGTCAACTTCATCCGGGTCGGACCACAGGCAGTGATTCCGGGGCAACATCCCGGCGGGTCGTCCTCGTCCGCGGTCGGTCCCTGGAAGCGGTTTCCTCGTCGGTTCTTGTCCCGTAAGCCTGCCCGCCGTGGACACCCATCGCGGCTGAGCTCTGCCGTCGGAGCCTGGGTGCCTGGCGGTCGGGGCACGGACTGGTCACGCTGCCATCCATCAGCGATCGCGAGCTTGCGTCCAACAGACCGGCCGAAAAAGGACTCCCAAACACATCACAACGCCCAGCCTGTTCGATAACTAATTGCCTACAAGGATGTTGGCGTGGTCCGACCCGGCCCTGTCGGGAGAAAGGGCTTGCGGGCCGCGCGTTTCGTGGTTCAATTCTGCCTTGCGGGTGCGCTTGTGGCGAAATTGGCAGACGCGCTACTTTGAGGTGGTAGTGGGGCAACCCGTGCAGGTTCAAGTCCTGCCAAGCGCACCATCCTCCTGCTTCAGTCACCGCCAACCGGCCGCATGACATGCCAGGCTCCGGCGAGCACCCGCAGTGACCCATCCGTCCCCCACGTTCCACCGCCCTCAGTCGGCCCGGTCATTTGCCGTGCGCCCCCTCTATGGCATAAGTAGCGCCATGCAATACCATCAGCGTTGTTGGCAACCCTGAGCCCGTTGCCTGACCGTCCAATCCCCGCAACCCAACCCTCCAACCCAACCTTCGAACTCCTGCGAACCCATGGCCTTCACTGCCACCCGTGACCTGATGCTCCCCGCCACCGTGACCGGCTCCTGGCCGCGCCCGCGCTGGTACAACCAGAACCTCTGGGGCCGCCCCCTGGACACCGCCATGATGGACCCGTGGTTCCGCGAGCAGTTCACCGACGCCCACGCCGTCGTCGTCTCGGACCAGGCCCGCGCCGGCCTCGATATTGTCACCACGGGCGATTATCACCTCGACGAAGACGTTGCCGGCCGCTCCTGGCACCACTACCCGCTCCAACGTTGGAAGGGCCTCGAACACGAGGAGCTCCAGACCGCCCGGACCCGCTCGCCCCTCCTCTCGTATCCCATCGGAACGATGCTCGATTCGATCTACAAGACCTGGCGCTGGCCCCGCGTGGTGGGCAAGGTTGCCCATGATCCGAAGAACCCGCTCGAGTACGCCAAGATCTGGCGCATCACGCAACAGGCCGCCGCCGCCGCGGGCCGGCCCGTCAAGTTCGGCACCTGCTCCGCCCAGGTGCTGGCCTTCTTCCTCGACAGCCACACCCCGGAGTACAGCCTCGACGACAAGCAGCAGCTCATCTGGGACATGGCCGGCGCCATGAACCTCGAACTGCGCCAACTCGCCGCCTCCGGCTGCCAGGTCATCCAGGTGGAGGAACCCACGCTCCATTTCATGGCCCGCTACAGCCCGGAAAAGCGCGAGTTCATCGACTTTCTCGTTGACGCCTTCAACCGCGAGATCGAGGGCCTCGACAACGTCGAGGTGTGGATCCACACCTGCTGGGGCAATCCAAACATGCAGAAGGTCTTCAGCGACGAGTCCTACGCCAACTCGATGGCCATCTACCTTGAACGTCTCAAGGGCGACGTCTGGACCATCGAGGCCACCGAAAACCACCTCAAGGAACTGCCCCTGTTCGACGCCTTCAAGAACTCCCTCCCGCAAGAAGATCGCCGTCGGTGTCATCAGCCACCGGACCCTCCAGGCCGATTTCCCCGAGGTCATCGCCGAACGGGTGCGCCGTTGCCTCAAGCACATCCCCGCTGACAAGCTCATCCTCTCGACCGACTGCGGTTTCGGCCGGCAAGGCTTCAACCGCCATCTCGCGTTCTACAAGACCGCGGGCATCGCGATGGCACGCAATCTCATCCTCAAGGAACTTGGGCTGCCGGAGCGGTATGTGCCGGTGGCGGATCCCCGACTCGCCTGGGACCAACTGCCCGACGACGAGCCCCACACCCATCTGCCGCCGCTCCGGTAGGCGGGGGAGACTTCGCGCAGGGACAGCCTGAAGCCCCGACCGACGATCGCTCGCCAGACGGTAGCGACCACCGTCGGCCAGGGTTGCCTGGGAGCGTACGCGGGCTACCGGGCCTTCCCCCACTGGGCTTCCGCAAAGTCCAGAAACGCCTTCCAGTCCTCGCTCGTCGTCGAGTGCCGTCCGGTGCGCAGGAAGTAGCCGAGCCGACTGGAAATCAATGTGCCAGGGGCCGGCATCGCCTCCGCGGCAAGCCCGGCCACGCCCAGCAGCCGGTAAACCGGTGAGGCGGCCAGCAGCATGTCGAACTGGCCGGCGGGATTGGCCCACTGATCCTCCGTCGCGTTCGACAACAGGACCGGCCGCGGGGCGCAGAGCGCGATCAACGCGTGCTGGTCAAAAGGCAGCCTCTCGGGCGCTTCGTTGAACTGCTTGAACGCCGCGTTGAACCAGTGCGGAAACCGGTCGTTGATCTGCTGACGGATTCCCCGACGCGACCGCGACTCGGGGCCGAGCCGCCGCATCCCGCTTGGTGACACAGGACCAGGCCGATGCGCTCGTCGAACGCCCCGGCCAGCAGGGCGGTCTTGCCGTTGCGCGAATGGCCAAACACGGCCAACCGCTTCGGATCGAAGCGGCGGTCGGTCAGCAGGTAGTCCACGGCCCGGTGGAACCCCCATGCCCAGGCCGCCAGCGTGCTCCAGTCGTAATGCCCCTCGGCGTAGAGGTCCGGGCAGGCCGGACATTGGGTGTCGGGTCGCGGGTCCCCCCAGACCTCCGCAGACCGCCCCGCGCCGCGAAGGCTCGAATGCCGTCTGGCGCCTCGGGATAATCCGGTTCCACATCGCCGTGGTAGAACACGGCCAGGGCGAAACCCCGCGCGATCACCTGGGCGACGTCCCACGAAGGCGCGTCCTTGCCTCGTCCCGCCTCGGTGGCCCGGTTATCTGGACAACCCGGACAATGCTGTGGCATCCATCCGGTGGGCAGCGCGATCTGCGGGTCGGGCAGCACGGCGTGGTTGCCACAGAAGTTGATCCCGAGAATCACCGGAACCGGGCCGGGGCGCTCGTTCGGCAGGAGCACCAGCAGATTCAAACGCGGCGCCCCTGTGGCACCCCAACTGAGCACGACTTCGCGGAGTGTGGCCCGGCCGTCGAGCGCGGCCGCATCTTCCCGTCGCACCTCGGCCTGCCAGGCCTTGGGTGGCGGGGGAAAATGACCGTACATGTAGTGCTGGAAGAGCGCCTTCAACTCCGGCCGGCGCAGCCGCTCCCATTCCCCGGCGGTCTGAATCACCTTGCCGTCCAGACAGACCAAGGGGTTGGGAGGTTCCGGTTGGACCGGCAGTTGGGCGGGGTGCGGGAAACGGTGCGGCGGTTGCGACGAGCGCGGCCAAACCCCATCCCAGAGAAACGTGGAGCGGATTCATGCGGGCATGGGTACCTCAGTTCGCGCACGGCGGCAATCCCGGCAGAGCACGGCCCAGCGATTCTCGCACCGTCGCGCTGCGCTCCCGGTTTGACAGCCTGACCCACGAGAACAAGTTCTGCCGTCGTGAAACAATCCGAAGCGCCCGTCTTCGCCCCCACTCAATCATGAATACGTCGTCGCCAGGCTCCGTGGACTGGGAGGCCCGCTATGTTGCCGGGGACACGCCCTGGGATCAGCATTCGACCGCGCACGCGCTGGACCGGGTCTTGCGCGAATGGCGAATCGCGCCAACCCGTGTCCTCGAAATGGGCTGTGGCACGGGCGAGAACGCCGTCCTTCTGGCCCGCCGGGGATTCACGGTCACCGCGGTCGACCTGGGTATCCCGAGCCATCGATCGAGCCAGGGCGCGGTCCGCCGAGGCTGGCGTGCAGATCGACTTCCGGGTCGGGGACTTCAGGCACCTCTCCGACCTCGGCTCGCCGTTCCCCTTCGTGTTCGATAGCGGGCTGTACCACTGCGTGCGACGTGAAGCACTCGATGATCTCCTCCACTTCCTCGGCCGAATCACCCAACCGGGGAGCCTGTGGCTCACGCTGGCCGGCAACGCCAACGAAACACAGCCGGCCGAAAAGGGGCCGCCGCGCGTCCGGGCGGCGGAACTGTGCGCCGAACTGGAGCCGATGTTCGCCCTCGTCGAGTTGCGAGAGACCCACTTCGAGGCCGCCGACCAGACCAATGGCTGGCATCCGCTCGCGTGGTCGGCACTGCTCCGGCGGCGGTGAGCAGACACCTGCCCGGTTCGCCCAGGCCGGCCAGACCGCGCTTCGCAGTCACTTCGACTCCGCCGCTGCCACCAAACAGAAGGATGCCGGGGCGAAACCCTCGAGCCAGAACTCGAACCCGTCCTGCTCCAACGGGACAGGCGCGCCGCGGGGGCTGACCTCGCAGGTCCACGGGTTGCACCGCCATCGGCTTCAGCCCCGCCGGCAGCCGCACCTTCACCGACCCGGATCGCCCGGCGAGCTCCCACAGCCGAAGCAGAGTTCCTTCCCCATCGGGGTTTGGCCCGAACGCCGTCACCTTGATGCCCAAGCGAGAGATCGCGAGACCCTGCGCCTCCGGCGGCAACAAGCCCGCACGGTAGTTGGACAATCCTGTGAGCATCGGCCCGAGCGTCTCCTCGGACGGCGTGACCAAGTCGCGCTCCGCGTCGAACCCCGTGATGGGCCAGAGCCGGACTCGCGCACTGAACTGGCCGCTCCAGAACGAGCGGAAGTTCGTGTTCCATTGGTTATTGAACAGGTGGACATACACCGACGACCCCGGCCGAGTCCATTGGCCCGCAAACCGGTAAATGCCCGGTTCACCCAGGCTCACCGCCGGCGCATCCGGCGAACACACCCCCACGCCACGGCCCTTCGGATCGCACACGCTCAGGCCGCCCTGCGTCCAGAAGAACGCGAAGTTGCCGCCCTCGATCATCTCGCGTGCCGGGTCGGTGACAGCACCCGGCGTGCGGAGGCGAAACTCGGGATCGGGAATGGCCAACGGCAGACAGATCCAACCCGCCTCGGGGTTCTCCGTGGCCGGGTGGTTCACGATATTGACCTGGAGATCCAGGGTCGGTTGGTGCTCGTAGAGCGTCACCGTCAATCCGGCAGTGTGGGCGGTCGCGCCCACGGAACGTTTCGGCACGAGGGTCGCGGTGATGCTGAAGCCGTTCTGCGCGATCGCGAGCTCCAGGTCCTGGGGCGAGAAGGCCAGCGCCTTGGCCGTACGAGGGATGAAATGACTCTTGGCGGTGATCGGCCCGTGCGTGCCGTGGTACGCCGGGTGCAGATAGCTCTGCAGATAGGCGTCAGCCTGCGCGCGGTCAAACTGCTGGTACAGGTACTGCCCAAACCCGTGCGGCGAGGTCGCATCCACCCACTCCTTCCCGGTGGTCTTCTCGCGGACACTTGCGATACAGCCCCGCGCCGGATCGAACGTGACCTTGAGCCAGCGGTTCTCGATGCTCGCCGAGGCGACGTCCCCGGCCAGCGTCGTCGCGGGCGGGGGCTCGTCGCTGACGACGTAAGTCCGATAGCCCAGCGGAGGAACGGCCTTCGCCACGAATCGCCCGTTCCGATGGCTATGGGCGCCCCAGGTCTGCAGGGCCTCGAGCGCCCCGTCCGCCACCGACTTCACCGCGGTCTTGCCTGCGATGCTGCCCATGAAAGGAAACGCGAAGTCCACCACCCCGTCCCGTGTCCAGGGGAGCGGGTTAAACACCACGATGCGCAAGCCGTCCACGGCCACGTTCTCCGCCAGCGTGTGCAGTTCCGCCTCAAGGCGCGGCCCGACTTCGTCGGCCACGCGGAAGGCGTGCTGATCGTGCTCCTGCCAGGAGGCCACCAGATGTTCGTAGTTCGGCGGCAATCCGGCGGCATACATCCGGTCGAACGCCTCGCCGTGCAGGCTGGGAACGAAGTGTTGATTCGCCAGACCCCAGGTATGCTCGGTCCAACGCAGGCTGCGGTCATAGCCGGCGGCGATCACTTCGGGCAGGTGCCGGAACTGGATGCCCCACCCGCCGGCCAGGGTGCGCAGTGCCTCGAGTGCGAACAGCTTCGGCCGCGCATTGGCCAGCGTCTTCATCGCGTGCGGCGCGCTGGCCACTCCGTGGATCCAACTGTCGGACACATTCCCGCGCACCACCGGCAACTCCGGCTGTTCCGCCAGCAGGGACGCGGCGAAATCCTCCAGGCGACCCACCGTGATCTTCGCGTCAGGGTACCTCTCCCGGATGGTGGCGATCCAGCCCCGCACGGCCGCGGCGGACGGCGGGCCTTCGTTGTCGCCGCTCATCACCATGGCCAGCCAGGTCCGATGCGGCCACTCCGCCGGCGGTAGCAGCCCACTGTCGTAGCCGCTGGAGAACAGGGTGAGCACCCGCGACCCGTCGGGGCCTTCCCACCAAAACAACCGCGGTTGCTTGAGCTGCATGTTGGTCGGGTTGGCTCCGAGGTGGAAGCACCGGACCCCGGCGTGGTGCAGCAGCGTCGGCAGGATCCAGTCGTGTCCGGGCACATCGGTCATCTTGGCGTCGGAAGGCAGCGGCAACCCGTAGCGGCGCGCCACGCGCGACGCGTAGCCGAAACACCGCGCCAGCGTCTCGAGGTCGCCGGTGGCGGTGTGCAGGGTGAAGGGCAGGGCGTGAAGGGCAAGGTGCCCGCGAGTCAGGGCGGCTTCGATGCGTTGGCGTCGCAACGGATGCTGGCCGTCCCACAGGATCGTCTCCATCGGCCAGCCCGGAATGGTCCACACGAACGGTTCATCCGGCCCCGCCACACGCGCGTTCTGCTCGATGGTCTCGAGCGCGCGATCGATCATCGTCGTGCGGTACTCGTGCTCGACATCGCGAGCCAACGCCGAGTAGCCGATGTCGAAGTGCGTCTTCGCCACGAGCACGAAATGGCGGGGGACGGGGATTCCTGGGCTGACGCGGGCGGCACCCCGGCCCCACGACCTCCGTGGCCGGCCACCCCCGCGGATGCCCCCTCAGTCTGCCCGAGCCCGCGGGACGCCCCGCTGAACAGGCCCAGGCTGACGAGCGCGACGGCGGCGAACCAGCGGATGGCAGGAAATGGCGGGTGACGCATCGGCGCGAGGTTCTGCCACGTTCCGCTCCGGCCGACAAGCGGTTCGAGCGGGCGGAGGGACTTGAAGAGGCCCGCTTCGACCCCCTGCCTCCCACCCCGTAGGAGTCGAGGTAACGAGACTCAAGCCGGGCAGAGCTGCCTCAGGGCGGCTCCTCCCAACCGCCACCTCACCGCGCCCGCCGGATCCACCTCTGCAAGAAGCCTCTGTCCGGGAGCGAGGCGAGCGTTGAGCTTCTCGTGGCGACGGCCACCGGTGGCCACGACCACCAGGAGGAATGCGGTGTCTGCTGTAAGACCCTGAACGCTCTGCCCGGCCGCCCAGCTCTCAGAGTGAAGCTCCAGGTCGTATTGAATCAGAACGGTGCTCTCAAACGGCCCAACTCGCCGGTGCGTCCCAAGCCGGTGGCTTCTCCAACCGGGAGTTGTGCGGGGGCGCGCACGCGTCGGGGTCCGAGACAGGGAAGCTTGCCTTGATCGTCGCTGATCTTCACACGCGAGGCGCGACGAAGCCACGTACCGTGAAGACGCCGCGCTGCCCGATGGCCGAATTGCTGAAACGCAAGATGAAAGCCAGTCGTCATCAGCAGGTTGATAAACTCGTCCACCCCCTGGCTCAGCGCCAAGCAGTGGCCCCTGGCTCCCTCGTGGTCTCCACCACTCTCAGGGACGGTCGATGCGCACCCGATAGAAGCGCGGCGCCGCGCCCAGCGGATCCACAGCCTCGCCCTGGTCATGAGGCCCGCCGGGCAACCCCCTGCCAGAGTTCACCCCAGCCCAACCCCTCCCGCGACTCGATTGTGTGCTGATACCCCGGCAACGGCGTGAACGACAGGCGGACCTCCCGCGCTCCGGCCCGCTCGAGCCGTTCGATCGACAACCAGACTCCGGGCAGGAAATGCGCGACCGCCTCCACGCTCCGCCCGGGATCGCTGTGTGCGGTCAACCGGACGCGCACCCGACCCGGCTCCGTGGCCGTGAGCCGCGCTCGCAGCACCACCCCCCCGCCCGCCAACCCTGGCAACCGCAGAGTCGGGATCGCCTGGGTTGACTGACCGTCCCAACCCACGAACCCCGCCGTCACCGGCCCCTCCACTCCGACAATCCGGAGCTCGCAGGCTTCCTCGACATTCCCAGTGTTCCGCAACTCGAGCAGCGCCGCCGCTTCCCCGGTCCCAGCAAGCCAGTCAGTTCCGGATCAAACCACGCCGCCAACCCATGGGTTTCCCGCACTTCCACCGTCGCCGCCGTCCACCCCTGCACCCGCCCATCGGCCTGCGCCCTCGCGCCGGCCAGCAACGGGAACTCACCCGGGTAAGCGAAGTCCGTGGCCGTGAACATCACGGGCACGGTGGTTGTTGCTCCGGCCTCGAGGGTCACGCCCGGTTGTCCCAGTCGTGCT
Organism: Verrucomicrobiota bacterium; assembly: GCA_027493615.1. Classification (GTDB taxonomy): domain Bacteria; phylum Verrucomicrobiota; class Verrucomicrobiia; order Limisphaerales; family J093; genus DSVZ01. The sequence goes on along the minus strand of JAOSKK010000001.1, from coordinate 963,292 downwards.
GCTGCTGCCAACGGTCCGCCCAGAGTCAGATCGTAACTCTGCGCGGTCGGGCCGGGATTCGAAAGGTGCAGCACGAAGGGGGCACCCAACAAACCACGCGCGGGCGTCAGACTCATCACCACGCCGGCTGGCAGGACGGTGAGCGTGCCCATGGCGGTTGCCTGCAACCCCGGATCGTGCACCGATCTTGCGGTCACCGCGAAGGTTCTCGGTCCGGCCGCGGTGCCCGGGGCCGGGGTCAACGTCAACCGTGCCTCGCGGTAGTTCTCGAAGCCGGGTGGCACGTCGAGCGACAACGGGCCTTCACCCCAGGCGATGTCCGGAGGCAGTTGAACACCAAGCTCGAACACCTCGGTGACGTTGCCTGTGTTCGTCAGGCGGACATCCACGAACGCCGGGGTACCCTGGCCGGCAGCAGCCTCGGCCGTGGCCAACGCGATCACCACACCATGCGCGTCATCCCGCCGCTCAGGGGAACCCGCCAGGGTCAGTGTTCCCTCGACCGAGTCCTGCAACCCGCCGGCGGCCGCAGCGGCAACGCGAAACCCCGGCGATCCCAGGGGCGCGGCCCTGTCCGACCGGACCACCAGCGCCACGCTCTGTTCACCCCATGCCGGGACGGAAACGGTCGCCGGCAAGGTCAGCCAACCGGACGGCAAACCGTCCGCGCTCAGCGTGAAGTGGGCGGCTTCCCCGGCCGGGTTGATCAGCGAGAGCGTGTACACCGCTTCGCCTCCTGGTGGCACTGTCTGCGCGGCGGGCGTCAGGCGCAGCAGGTTTGGGCAAGCGACCGACCGCGCAGGCAAAGTGACGGAGGCGTCCGTGCCCCAGGCGGAGAAGGTCACCGAACCGCCCGCAATCACGTCTCGGCTCGTGCCCGGGCGAAGGTCCGCGACGCGTTCGCGCCACGTGATGGTCCGAGATCGCGACCAGGCGCCGAGATCGAAGTGCCAACGCGCGGTGTCCCACTCGTCCCCCGCCAGGAGTTCGTCCGGCGGCAGACTGAACGAGCCGGTCACCAACGCCACGCCGGACTTGGGCAGGCTGACTTCCGCCAAGGCCGGCCGGCCGGCCCAACCACTGGCATCGTAGACCGCCACGCCGGCCTGACTCGCGGTGTAAAGGAGGCCGGCCTGGTACCATGCCGCCTTGACCGGGGCAGGGACCTCGAGAGCCGTCGTGCGCAGTGCCCCCGGATCACCGGCATCCAGTAGCCAGAGCTCCGGCCTGCCATCCCGAGTGATGTCAGTCAGGAAGAACTGCCGGTCCGGCCCGGCGACGGCGTGCATCTGCCACCGCACGGCCTGGTCGATGCCGCCCAGAGTCTGAGTCGGGCCCACCAGGACCGGTTGCAGGGGATCGCTGACGTCCAACACCGTGGCGGTCACGTCGCCCAGGAGCACCGGTGCGTTGTTGCGCACGGCGAAGCCCGCCGTGTTCCCGAGCACCAGCGCACGGTTGCCCGCGAGGGCGATGGAGGTCAGGACGCGTGTGCCGGGCACGGTGAAGTCCCCGGCGACGGTCAACCGCCCCGCCGTCCGGCTGTCAACCAGGATCAGCCTCCCGTTGCCGGTGGTCGCCGCGTTCGAGCCCGTGGTGCTGGGCAGCAAGACCACGCCATCCTTCGCGGCGGGTTGGCCGATGAAGTAGTCGCTCCCGACGAACTCGGGAAAATCCGCGTGCTCGGTGTGGAGAAGCAGCCCGAGGGGGACCGGGGCGGCCGGGTTGCGGAGGTCGTAAGCCGCCAAGTCCCCACGCACGAAATTGATGGCGACCGCGCCGTAGCCGAAGATCAGCGCCTGATTGAAGGCGAAGTCCCCCTGGGTGAAGAAGTGGACCGGGAACGTCGAGCCGATGAAGCCGGCGTCACAACCACCGAGCCGCGTGGGCGACGACGGCTCGGTCAGCGCAAAGACGTCCAGGCCAAACCCGCGGCGGACGAGGAGATGGTCACCCGCCAACGCCGTCGCCGACTCGTTCGTTGCCAGCGTACCCACCAGACGGAGGTTCCACGGGTTCGTGACGTCCAGGGACTCGGCGCTCTCCGAGCCGCCCACGTAAATGTGTCCACGCGCCAGGGTGAGACTCTGCGCGCGGCCCGGCGTGTCCCGCAAAGCAACGAGGCTCAACCCGTCCGTGCCGAGCCCAAGGCGGTTCGTGATGCTTAGCGTCACCTCGACCTCACCGGTGCCGGGCGACAATTGACTCGGATCCACACTCAAACCAGCCACCAGCGGCGTGCCCACCAGGAAGGGGCCATGCCCCTGCGCGCCGCCGAGGGCCCGCCCGTCGGTCTCGCTCAGCGTCAGGTCGAGCCGATACAGGCCGGGTGCCAGCCCCGTGGGATCGAATCGGCCCACCTTGAACGGATCAAGACTCGAGCGCGTGCTCAAGGCGACCGGTTCGGGCGGCGCCTCACGAACGAGGCTTCCGTCGGGCGCCTTGACCGTCAGACGCGCCAGCGCCACCCGGTCGGCATTCACCGCGTTGAGAATCCGGGCGGAGACCTCGACAGGCTCGGGCCGCTGCGCTTCGAGCGTGAAGCCGCACAACAAGGGATCGCGATTGCTGAACCCGGCCACCCGACTCCCATCGAGCCGGATCAACACCGTGCTGGCCGCGGCGATGAATTCGTGCGTCAACACGACCGCCCGGTCCCGCGTCGAGACTCCCCCCTGCACACCCCCGGGGTTGAAGTCGTCGGTGATCACCTGTCCGTCCACGAGCACATCGAAGCCTCGATGCGGGGTCCAGTCCTCGGCGAACAGGAGTTGAAGTTTGTAGGGCTGACCGGACACCAGGCGCCCGAGTTCGAGGACCATCGGGTTGGCCGGGTTCCCGTAGCGGTCCGAAAGCATCACGGTTTCGAGGCGATTGTCGTTGTCCGAGTCGCCGAACTCGCGTGCGTGGTTGCCTGCCCAAACCGCAGTCAGCGTGACGCCGGCTACGTTGGGACTGGTAAAGTCCGCATCCCGAATCCGGCCCACGGCATTGCCGCCGACGTTGACGGCGTGGAGAAAGTCACCGTCCAAGTCGAGGCCTTCGCCCGCATCGCCGCCCGTGAACACGCCCACTGAAGTGCGCTCCCAACGCGGTTCGATGAAAGCCGGCGTCGCCCGCACCTCGAGCACGTTCACCAGTTCGTTGCGCGCAGTGAACACGCCGGTGGCGGTGCGCGTGATCGCCGGCGCCGGACGCGCCTTCACGGTGAGGGAGAAGGGAAAAGCCAGCAGTTGGCCGGCGCGCTGCGTGAGCGTGACCGATACGTGCTCGCTGCCACTCAACGTCGGGCTCGTCGCCTGCCCGGGCAACAGGGTGATGCTTGACTGCGTCAGGCCACCGCTGATCTCCGCCGGGACACCATCGAGGCTCAGGTCGTAGGTGGTGGTCTGACGCCCGCAGTTCTTCAGGTACAGACCAAACCGCGTGGCCGTCTCCGGGTAAGGTGTCGGCGGTGTTTGGCTGCAGGGCCACTTCGAAGTCGTGCCGGGCCAGCAACGTCATGAACTCGGCGAACCTGCGCAGCTCAACGCCCACGCCCTCGAGCGCGGCGGTGACCTGGTCGGGGCGCTCCCCGCCAGGGCTTGGCGCGCGGCCGTCAGACCCGGCCCGAACAACGCGAGGAGCGGGTCGTCCAACTGGCGCCCCAGCGCATCGAGGTTGGCCAGGACACGTCCGCGCCAGGCCGCATCGGCGGGGGATCGGTAGAGTTGACTCAGGCCTTTGCCGATCCCTTCCAAGGTGGCAGCGAGACCGTCACGCCCGAGGGCCTGAGCCTCACTCGCCGCTTGCAAGGCCTGCAACGCGCCCGGCACCGCGACGACAACGCGCGGGGCCACCCGCCGCTTCTGTGCACGGTCCGGTCCAAAGGAAGCGGTGAGGCTCACCACGTGATCCGTGTTCACGACCACGCCTCGGGCACGCAAGGTCATGGCGAGCTTGGTCTGCTCACCGGGCGCCAGCGACACCGAGCGCAGCAGACCTTCAAGCGCAAAACCCGGCGGCAGCGAGGGGGAAAGGTCGGCCTGCAGCGGCACGTTGCCCGTGTTCTGGAACGACACCTGCAGGGCCACGCTCCCGTCGGGCGTGGTGGCGAGCAACTCCGGGTCGCTCTCCATGCGCAGGCCACAGACCTCCGGGACCGTGAAGGTCATCGCCTGGCGGGCGGAGGGTCCGTGCAACCGCCGGTCCCCTGCGGCACCGCCCGGCGCGGTCCCGTCCGAGGCCCACGTGCGCGAACCGACCTCCGCGGCGGCGGGCGCGGTCAGGGGCGCGACTTCGATCTCGAAAGGGACGGTCGTTCCGGGCGGAGGAAGCGGAGCGGCGTCGTCTGGTTGCAGAAAGACGCTGAACTGGCCTGTCACGCCTGGCGGGACCACCACGTTGGTCCGGGAAAACAGCAGGGCCCATCCAACAGGCACTGTGCCGCTCAACCGGAAGCCGGTCGCATCGGCCGCGAGGTCCACAGCCTCAACCCGGTAGTCGCCCGCAGGCACACCGGTGTAGCTTCGCGACGTGACACCGTTCCGGGTACTGCCGGGGTGGACCCCACCAGGTAGCAGCATGTGCACCTTCACAGTGCCGGTCTGGCCGTGGGTCAGCACCCCGGCGTGAACGGCCGCCGTGGCCAGGGGCGACGTACTGGTGTAGCGGTCGGTCCCCCAAATGGTTCCCTCCCGGGCCCCCTTCACGCGGAAGAACAACGTTTCGTTGGTGCGCGCAACGTAAGCGGACAGGTTCCCCGGATCAGGCAGCCCCAGGTTGGCCACGGCCAGCCGGTAAGCCGAGGGCACGCTGTTTTCGCCGTGCGCCACCTCGATGGCAGGTTCTGCGATGGTCTCGAGCGTGAAGTCGTCCGCGACGCTTACCGTCCCGGCGAAGGGTGAGGGTCCAGGGTTCAGCCACTGAGTGATTTCCTTCCGCATCCCTTGCCAGCGCACCACACTGCCAGTGCCGTCGGTGGTTTGGATCGTCCGGGAGAAGCCGTCGAAGACCGCGGCCGAGACATTGATGCTCTCGCCGTTGGGGAACGTGAGATCCACACTCCCATCGTTGTGTTCCACGTAGCCGCAGGTGAGGCCGGCAGCGGGCATCATGTTGAGACCGGTATGCTCGTAGGTCGAGGTTCCGGTGACGGCGAGCGAGGGCGAGTTCTTGATCCGGTCCACTTCAGCCGACCGGAAGCAGGAGGCGATGCAATTGCCAAAATGGACCAGCCCGAACGCCCCGGCGAAGAGCACCAGGGCGGAGATCAACACGAATTCAACCGAACTCTGCCGGCCGCCGTCCTCGGTCACGCTGTGGAGCTGGCCCGTGCGCGCATCAAGCTCGTACCAGGCGATGGCGGGCTGGCCGTTCAGGGTCACCATGCGCGCCGGCACGTTGACGGCCTGGTGGGCCTGCAGCGCCGTCGCCATCCGCGCCTTGGCCTCAGGCGTGAGGTCCAAGCCTTCGAGCCGCACGATGTCGCCTGCCCCCTGGAGCACCTCGATCGGAACCCCCTGCGCCTTGGCGGCCTGGAACACTGCGACCGCCGACGGCTTGACGCCCTGTACGAGGGCGTCGGCGTTGACCAGGCGCTGGAACAACAGGTCTTCGACCAGGCTCACGTCCAGCCCGCGCGCCATGTTGAACGAGAAACCCACACGATCGTTCTGCCCCGGGTACGGCACGACCGCCATGTTGTCCTTGCGGATGTCCAGGCTCAACACGCCCCGCGTCTCGGCCGCACCGGTGCCGGCCCGGACCCTCATCTGCGTCAGGATGAGCCGGGGACTGTCGAACCACGCGCGCACGAGGTAACGCGGCTCGTTGATCCGGATCCAGTGGTCCGCATCAATGAGAAACGCGGCGTTCAGGAACTGGGCATTCGCGGCCTGCAGCGGTGGCAGCAGGCGGGCGTACGGCTGGAGCGTGGCCTGTTCGGCCGGAGTGAGGTGTGCGGGGTCTCTCGCGGCTAACGCAGCCACGAGCGGCTCCAGGGCCCGCACCTGCGCCTGCAAATTGGTCAAACTGTCCGCCTCGCGCACCACCGCTGAGGGAAGATACCAGCCCGGCAGCATATGCACGCAGGCGACGTCGCACTCGGTCAGCGCCGGCCTGGTCGTGTCCACGGGTCCGGGCTGAGCCAGACCCTTGCGCGCGGCGTAGCCGACACGATCCAAGAGGTCCCGCGTTCGGATGTCCGGCGCCCTGCCAGGATCGCGCACCTCGAACTCAAGGGTGAGACGGGTGAGGATCGAATTCGCGAGCGGGAACAGCCCGGTGAGGAACTCCTGGTAATCGGTGCCGCGGATCAGGTGGTCGTTCGTCCAGTCCGCATCGTTGTCGTCCACCAGCAGATACGGCGAGTAGGTATAGGTCTTCCACCCGGTGACCAAGGCCGGCGCCTGATACGTGTTGACGAAGTGTCCCAGCGTCAGCGCGCGCCCATAGACGTCCGCGGTGTTCAGCACCACTTCGAGCGGGATCTGGTAGCTGTACTGCGACAGCGGGTTGTGCAACTCCGCCTTCAGCCGTACCACCACCGAATGGCGAAGTTCCTCCGGTATGGCGTCGAAATCGCCCGTCTTCACGCCGCGCGTCTGACCGACCGCGTGGTCGGAGAAACTCGGGTCCAGGGCTGTCCCCCCCTCCAGCTCGACCCACCAGTGATCGGCGACCTCACGCAGCAGGCCGGCGTCGTTCTCCGGTTCGTAGCGCGGGAACCGTTCGGGGATGTACCCCACGGCATGAGCGGCCACGACCGGATCAAACAGGGAGCGGATCAGGATGCGCGCGTCCTTCTCGGCCAACGTGCCGCGCGCATATCTCGCCCGTACGCCTTGCGCCCTCAGCAGGGCCAGCAGCAGACTGGCCTGGTCCAGACTGTTCCCCGCCCCGGACCATAACGTGCCCCGCGCCCCGCGCAGCGAGCCGGTATAGGCCTCGAACCCCACCTGGTCGCGCACGAAGGTAAACGCCTTGTCCACCCCCGGACCGATGGCACTCAACTTGGCCCGGACGAATGGATCCTCGGGATCCGCCTCGCCAGGCGCCCCGGTCCAGGCAAGCGCTCGGGCGGAACTTCCCCTGGCGGGCGCCCCCGCCCCAGCCGGGTCCATCGCCGGGCGCGCGCCCCGCCTGTCCCCGGCACTCGCCCCGGCAACAACCCGGCCGCCGACGTGCACGTAACAAAGCCACAGCGTGAGCAGCACCATCAAGCACGCCGGTCCACGCCGCCGAGGATCGCATCGCCGATTCATGGTCACATGCCCCGGTTCTCTCCAACTTCCCTTGCCAGAAGCATCCGGCCACTCCCCGAGGACTCCGGGAGTCCGCACAGTGTGACACACTTGCCTCGCCCCAACCATCCACAGCTTTTGCCCTGCCCTTGGCTGGAAAAGGGAAGCCTGCACCTCAGGTTCCTCGAGGACCTCACTCGCTTCGAGCCCTTGCCCCAGGACCGTGCACCTGGTGGGGCGCGGTTCATGGCGAACGTGAGAGCGGAGGCCTGCATCGCCGCCCCGCGCCGCCACGGACGGAAGATGCCCGCCGCCCCCACAGCAGGCCGACTCGACATCTCTTCCCCACCCCCTAGCCTGCCCCCCCATGCCGGCGCCGTTGACCTCGTACACCTGCACCTTGACGTCCGCCCAGGCCAAGACGCTCCTGGCCTGGCTGCGAGCGCACGGCTTCGCCTTCCGCGAAGTGCCCTACGCCCGGTTCGCCGCCCAGAAGGACAAGGTCAATGTGACCTACTACGAGAGCGGCAAGCTCGTCGTGCAAGGCAAGGGCACCGCCGAGTTCGTCGAGTTCACCCTCGAACCCGAAATCCTCCGGCAGGCCCGCCTCGGCTACGAGACCGTCCTCCAACCCGAGCTCCTCCTCCCCCGGTTCGGTGTCGACGAAAGTGGCAAGGGCGACTTCTTCGGCCCGCTCTGTGTTGCGGGGGTCTATGTCAACGCGCACTTCGTCAAGACCTGGCAGACGGCCGGTGTGCGCGACTCCAAACAGGTCGGTGGTGACCGCCGCATCGCGGAACTGGCCCGGCTCATCCGCGAAACCCCCGGCGCCGTCTTCACGGTGGTACCCATCGGCCCCGAGGCCTACAACCGGCTCTACCGCCAGCTCAAGAGCGTCAACCGCATCCTCGCCTGGGGCCACGCGCGCGTGATCGAGAACCTCATGCTCCAGCGCCACCGCATGGACCCCCTGCCCGTCCGCGCCATCAGCGACCAGTTCGCCCACGACAAGGCCACCGTGGCCAAGGCCCTCATGAGCCTCGGACGCGAAATCGAACTCCTCCAGCGCCACAAGGCCGAGGCCGACCTCGCCGTCGCCGCCGCGTCCATCCTCGCCCGCGACGAGTTCGTCACCCGGCTGGCGAAGCTCGCCGCCAAGTTCGAACTACCCCCTGCCCAAAGGGGCCTCCGCCGCCGTGGACGCCGCCGCCCGCGAGTTCGTGACCCGTCACGGCGCCGACCAGCTCGGCCTCGTCGGCAAACTCCACTTCCGCACCGCCGCCCGCGCGCTGGGCCAGCCCGAGCCGCCCCGCGTCCCCTGGCGCAAACCGTCCTCCCCGCCCGCACATGAGCCCTCCTCCGTCACCCCCCGTCAGGCCGCTCATCCCGAAGCTCCTCTTGGCCGGGCTTCTCATTCTGCTCCTGAGCTGGCTGGCATTCATGACGCACTACGTGCGCAAAGTCTCCAGCCAACCCCGCGGCGAAGCCCCGCCCCGCCCCACGCCCGCCGCCAACACGAACCCGCTCTCCAACCAGCCCGCGCCGCGATGATGCGCGCCTCGGACGAACCCCCGCTCCCGGTAGTACCGGTGGCCTCGTGCCCCTCCGGCAAGCGCCCGCCGCCCCCACGCCAGCCTTCGTGGCGGAGTGCTTTCATCTTCGCCTTGGTCGTGTCGGTGGGCTGTGCCACCGGACCACGGAGCGAGGTCGCCATCCTCGAACGGCAGTTGCCCCCTTCTGCACAGGCCTCTCCCCTGCCCCGGGCGGGCCTCATCTCCACCAACCCTCTGCCCTTGCTCCGGATCCAGTGGCCACGCACGCGCCAGCAAGCCCTGGCCGACCTCTCGACGGATGCCAACCGTTTCCTGTGGGGCTTCATGACCTACGCCGGCGTCCTCTGGCCCGCCACGTTCGCCACGACTCCATACCTGTCCGCCCGAGCGGCTGCCGCCGGCCTCTCCGGCGTCTCCAGTGAGGAATTCCACCGGCTCTGGGAGGCTCACTCCGGACCGGTTGTCCCAAGTCGTGGTCCATGAGGCGCTGCGCCAAACCGTCGCCGCGGAGGCCCGCGCCCGCGGCTGGACCAATCTGTTCCTCGTAGCGAAACCCTGGCCGGCCGAACGACCCGAGCAGTTCGCTCGCATGGCCTTCTTCCTCGCCGCCACCCTGGCCTGGTTGCCTCCAGGCACCAACCCCATCGACTACCTCCGCGCCCAAGGAGCCGATGCGGTGCTCGAACTCGAAGTCACGGGGCCGCCCTCGCCGGCAAACCCGGCACCAACCCGCCCCTGACCCTCAGCTATCGCCTCGAAGCCCGCCTGCGACCAGCCCTCACGCACCCACCTGTCGCCCGGCTCCGACTCGCTTACCGGAGCGAACCGCAGAAGTTCGACCGCTGGATGGAACGCGACGCCGAGTTGTTCCTGCGAGAACTCCAATCGTCCTGCCTTCAGTGTGCCGAACTCATCCTGGACTGGTACCAGGCAGCGCTCACCGCCGCTGCGGAACCGCCCCGGCTTAACGGCAGCTTAATCGACCCCCGGCTACGGTCCGCACATGACAGCGTTCGTGCACAACCGGTCCCGTTGCCTGGGCCTGCTCTGCCTCACGCTCCTGGCGGCCTCGGCTGCCCTCGCCCAAGACCCCGCCACGCCCTCGAATGCCGCGCCCCTCAAGCTCGTCCGCCGCTTCGACCATGATCGCGACGGCCGCTTGAACCTCGCCGAGCGCCAGGCTGCCCGCGCCACCCCTTGCTCCGCAGCGCCCCGACCCCAGCCCCACAAGCGGATCAGACGGATCCCCCAGTGGGTCCGCCGTCCCCGGGCGCGACCGACCCATCCCACGGCCTGGCTCCCGCCTCACTTCCACCGAGGTCCTCGCCCACCAGGACCAGAACCTCGGCGGCTACCGCACCTTCAACCTCCTTAACTCGCACGGTGACCCCACCTTCCTGCGCACCGTCCTCTACCACCACATCGCCCGGAACTACCTCCCCGCGCCGCAGGCCAACTTCGTCCGCGTCGTCATCAACGGCGAGTGCTGGGGCGTTTATGTGAACCTCCAGCAGTTCAACCGCGATGGCTATTGGACCCGCGCCAGCGACTACCACCTCTACCTCGATCCGCACGGCCGCTTCCACCTCATCCCTATGACGCCAACGAGGCCTTCTGCCGCGGCGTCGAGGGCCCACCCGGCGCGTCGACGAAGCCGGCTCGATCGACCCCGACCAGCCCGTCAGCCTGGTGCGCTTCGCCGAGCAGCGCCGGGCCTTGCTTCTCCACCACGCCGAGATCCAGCACATCGCCGGCACTCCGACCCTGGCCAACCGTGGTCCGCTCCCTGCCATGGTTCACGCCCGTTGAAACTAGGCTACCTCGTCGGTTGGATCAGCCAGAGCTTTCGCTGACCGCAATCCAACACGCCCGCATGGCGCACCAAAGCCTGGGCAGCAAGTGTCCCGTCCACGCTCTCATTCAATCGCCCCAACATGGGACGCATCTGCTTCAGAGAAGTCACCACGGCGCTGAAGGGTGACACCGGGATATCTCCCAAACGCAACGACTCCGAACTCGAAGACTTCCTTCTGCGTCGCGCCCGGCTTCGCCAGGCCGTTCTTCTCCGGCCCCAACCGCAACCCTGGGCGAAGCCGGTTATCCAGAACGGAGAGGCCGCCACCAGAGTCCAGAAGCAGAGTCATCGGCCGTGACCGGCCCGGCTGGTCCGCCCGACTCGACAACCTCCCTCGCGCTGCCTAAGGTCGCCCCATGCAACCCCGCTGTCCCGCGCCCTTCCGAACGCTCACCACCCTCATCCGCTGTGCCGTCCGAGGCGCTCGCCTTCAGCCTGCTGCTCGTTCCCTCTGCGCTCTCCGAGCGAACCACGGTCCACCTCGACGGTCCCTGGCAGATCGCTGACAGCGCGTCCGCGACTGAGCTTCCCGCCGCGTTCCTCCACACGGTTCGTGTCCCCGGGCTCGTCAACCTGGCCGAACCTCCTTTCCCGACGTCGACGGCTTCTTCAGCCGCGAGCACCTCGCCAACCGCATCCGTGCCGGCCTCGCCCCTCCGAGTGGCTCACACAGTACTGGCCGGGCAAGGTCAACCAGGACCGGAACTACTTCTGGTACCGCAAGACCTTCCGCGCTCCCTCCCGCCACACCGCGGCCCAGCTCCGGATCAACAAGGCCCAGTTCGGCACCGCCGTCTGGCTCAACGGCCAGAAACTCGGTGAGTACGCCGGCTGCTTTTCCGCCAGCCATTTCCCCCTCCGAATCCGTCCTCCGCTGGGACGCCGAAAATACCCTCGTCATCCGCATCGGCGCCCACCCGGCCGTGCTGCCCGACACCTTCCCCACCGGCTCCGACTTCGAGAAGATCAAGTGGACCCCCGGCATCTACGACCGCGTCTCGCTGGTGTACTGCGACGGACCCGGGATCCAGTCCGTCCAAGTCGCCCCGCGCCTCGCCACCTCCGAGATCCTGATCCAGACCGTCCTCGAGAATCGCGGTCCCGCCACGCGCGTTGCCCTCGAACAGCGCGTTCTCACCTGGAAGGGCCGCGAACCCGCCGGCCAACTCCCCCGCTGGAAGCCTCTCTGGAGGCCGGCGAGACCCACACCTTCACGCAACGCCTCCCCTCGCCGACCCCCGCCTCTGGTCCCCGGAAGACCCCTTCCTCTACGTGCTGGAATCCCGCACCGCGGGCGACCACCTCACCACCCGGTTCGGCTTTCGCGACTTCCGCTTCGACGCCACCACCGGTCGCGCCCACCTCAACGGCCAGCCCTACTACCTCCGCGGCTCGAACATCACCCTTCATCGGTTCTTCGAAGATCCTCTCTGCCGCGACCTTCCCTGGAACGAAACCTGGGTCCGCCGCCTTCTCGGTGAACTTCCCCGCCAGATGCACTGGAACTACTTCCGCTTCTGTATCGGCCCCGTCCCCGACCAGTGGTTCGACATCTGCGACGAAGTCGGTCTGCTCATCCAGAACGAGTTCTTTGTGTGGACCGGCGGCCCGGGCTGGTACCCCGGCTACTCCCGCACCCACGACCCCGACGAGATGATCCGCCAATACAGCGATTGGATGCGCGATCACTGGAACCACCCCAGCGTCGCCGTCTGGGACGCCAACAACGAAACCAAGGACGACCTCTTCGCCACCCGCCTCATCCCCGCCGTCCGCCCCCTCGACCTCTCCGACCGCCCCTGGGAAAACAGCTACAACCCGCCCGCCGGCCCGCACGACCCCGTCGAGTACCATCCTTACCTCATGCAGAGCGGGCATCGCGGCAAGCTGACCTTCCGCATGACCGACCTCGAGACCCTGGACGGCCGCCCCCGGCCCGGCGCCCTGCCCGCCGAAGGCCACCCCGTCGTCATCAACGAGTACGGCTGGCTCTGGCTCAACCGCGACGGCTCCCCGACGGTGCTCACCGAGAACGTCTACGCCCAGCTCCTCGGCCCCCAGGCCACCGACCGCGAACGCCTCGATCTCTATGCCTATCTCCTCGCCGCCAAGACCGAGTTCTGGCGCGCCCATCGCCACTACGCCGGCATCATCCACTTCGTCTACCTCACCTGCAGCTACCCCGGCGTCTATACCGCCGACCACTTCACCGACGTCGCCCGGCTCACACTCGAGCCCGCCTTTGCTGACTACGTGGGCGAGGCCTTCAAGCCCCTCGGCGTGTATCTCAACTTTTTCCAGCCCACGCTCACCGCCGGGACCACGCGCGTCTTCGAGGTCTTCCTTGTGAACGACGAGGCCCGCGCCCAGTCAGGTCAACTCGCCCTGGTCCTCGCCTCTCCCTCCGGCGAGACCCTCGCGCAAGCCGAGGCGCCCTTCGCCCTTGAACCCCTTGGCCAGACGCGCCGCTCCCTGCAACTCACCGCGCCTGCTCCCGTCCCTGGCCGCTGCCTCCTTAAAGCCGTCGCCTTGCCCAAAGCCGCCGGCTCAAGCTCCACCACCACCAGTCGCCGTTGGGTTTCCCTGGTGCCGCCCTCCTGAGAGCCGCTTCATTCGCTCGCCGTCCCGACTCCATCAACACCTCGCGAGGTCGCAGGACCGCGACGGGTCCCGGGCGCCCTCACTCACGATCCACCCTTCGCCTCAAGCGCAGCCGCGTTGACGAGCTCCATCGTATCTTCGCCCATCTGCATCGCGTAAACGCCCAGCTCCGTCAACCGCTCCACCACCGGACCGGGCATTGCCCAACTCCCCAACACCGCGATCAAACGGCGTCCCCGGTATTCCGGGAAGAAGTCAAAGAACTGCGCCGCTTTCGCGGCGAACTCCTCGGCCGATTGCCGCGTCGGAGTGGACTTGGCCTCTCCCAGCACGACGGCCGTCGGCCCCACCACGATCGTGTCAAACTCGGTCTCCCCACCCCCGTGCCGCCGCGACCGCCGCACCATGAAATCGTCGATGACGGGAAACCGGAAGTGTTCAACGGCCAACCGCCGCAGGTTCGGCGCCAGAATGTCCTCGACAATGGTGCCCAGCTTGTTGGCCAACTGCCCCCACTTCTGGTTCAACTCCCTCTTCGACACGCGCATTTCGTCCTTGAACTCGCTCATCTCGTCCTTGAACGCACGCATCTCCGCTTCGAACCGGGCCATGCGCTCCTCCGCCGCCTTGTTCCGCTCCTCCGCCGCCTTGTTCCGCTCCTCCGCCGCCTTGTTCCGCTCGTCGGCCCGGCGATTGATCACCGCCATCTCGGTCATGAACTGGCCAAACACCGCTTCAAGCCGATCCACGCGCTCTTCCGTCGTCACGTATGCCATACCGACCTCCAGCCTATCGCCCGCTCCGCCCGCGCGCAACCGCCCCCGGCGGACGGTGAACAACCTGGCCTGACTTCCCGCTTCCGCCCTCCTCAACGCACCCCATCCTCCCTCGCATGACTTCGCGCCTCCAGCACGTGCATTTCATCGGCATCGGCGGCATCGCCATGGCCTCGGTCGCCGCCGCCCTGAAAGCCCGCGGCTCCCACGTCACCGGCTCCGACCAGGCCGTCTATCCTCCTGCCTCGGACGTCCTCGCCGCCGCCGGCATCACCCCCCACCTCGACTACGCCCCCCACCCACGTCCCTGCCCACTCCGACCTGGTCGTCATCGGCAACGCCATCTCCCGCGGCAACCCCGAGGCCGAGGGAGGTCCTCGCACGCCGGCTCCGCTACACCTCCCTGCCCGGACTCCTCCATGAGCACTTTATCCGCGGTCGCCGATCCCTCGTCGTCTGCGGCACCCACGGCAAAACCACCACCGCCGCCCTCCTCGCCTGGGTCTTTCATCACAGCGGCCGCCAGCCCAGCTTCCTCATCGGCGGCGTCCCGAACAACTTCCCGCTCGGCGCCTCCTTCACCGACAGCGACTGGATCATCCTCGAAGGCGACGAGTACGACACCGCCTTCTTCGACAAACGCAGCAAGTTCGTCCATTACCAACCCGAGGTCGCCCTCCTCAACAACCTCGAGTTCGACCATGCCGACATCTTCGAAAACCTCGCCGCCATCCAGAAGTCCTTCTCCCATCTCATCCGCCTCGTCCCTCGCAACGGGCTCGTGCTCGCCCACGGCGACGACCCCAACCTCGCCCCGCTGCTGGACGTCGACTTCTGCCCCGTTCGCCGCTTCGGACTGGGCCCGGGCAACGCCGTTCAGGCCCGCCAAGTCCATCTGGCGCCCGACCACAGCACCTTCGAGGTCGACGGCGTCCCGTTTCACGTCCCCTCGCCGGCCGCTTCAACGTGCTCAATGCCCTCGGCGTCGTTGCCTGCGCCCGCCATTGTGGCGTGCCCGATCCCGCCATCCAGGCCGCTCTCGCCTCCTTCCAGGGCGTGCAACGTCGCATGCAGGTCCGTGGCACCGAACACGACATCACCGTGGTGGACGATTTCGCCCACCACCCCACCGCCATCCGCGAAACCCTCGCCGCCCTGCGCCTCCGCTTCCCGGGTCGTCGTCTCTGGGCCGTGTTCGAACCGCGCTCGAACACCACGCGCCGCCGCGTTTTCCAGCGCGAGTTGGCGGCCGCCCTCGCCGCTGCCGATGTCGTGGTGGTGGCCCCCGTCGCGGCCCTCGAACGCCTCCCCCGCCAACGAACGCCTGGATCCCCTCCGACTCATCCAGGACGTACAAGCGGCCGGCCGCCCCGCCCATTACCTGGCTTCCGTGCCGGAGATCGTCACCTTCCTCAGCCGCCAAGCCGCCCCGGCCGACGTCGTCGTGGGCCTGAGCAACGGCGGCTTCGGCGGATTCCACGCCCGCTTGCTCGCCGCCCTGCGCGATCGAACAGCGTGAACGACCGGCGTCGGTGCCGCCGGAAACCGCTTCCCGGACCTTGCTCGCCGCGGTGTGGTGCCGGCGTCCCGCCTGCCGCAAAAAGGATTCGCCTGCCGCGTCGGCTGGCCGAATACTCACCCCCGCACATCGCCCACACGGGCCAGCACTATGGAATTGTGGACCGCCTTCCTCCTCGGCTTTGCCGGCAGCGCGCATTGCGCCGGCATGTGCGGCCCGCTCGCCCTCGCCCTGCCCCGACTCGAAGCCACCGCCTGGCGTCACGTCGCCGGCCGCCTGGCCTACAATCTGGGCCGCGTCATCACCTACGGGGCCCTGGGGCTCATGTTCGGCTTGGTGGGGCGCAGCTTCGCGCTCGTCGGCGTGCAGCGCTGGGTTTCCTCAGCCTCGGTGTCGCCCTGCTCACCGGCGTGCTGGCGGCGCGAGTGGACATCTTCCGCCTGCCCCTGCGCGGCATCGGCCTCCGCGTCAAGCACGCCATGGGCCCCTGGTTGCGACGCCCCGGTCTCGGCGCCCTTGCCGTGCTCGGGGCGCTCAACGGTCTGCTCCCTTGCGGGCTGGTCTATGTCGCCTGCTTCGCAGCCGCCGCCACCGGGCAGGTGCTCACCGCCATCGAGTACATGCTCGTGTTCGGTCTGGGCACCGTCCCCATGATGCTCGGCCTGAGCCTGGCCGGCGGTGCGCTCCCCGTCCCGCTCCGGCTGCGACTGCAACGCGCCATCCCGTACTGCCTCGCCCTGGTCGGCGTCCTGCTGATCCTGCGCGGCCTGGCGCTCGGCATTCCCTACGTCAGCCCCAACCTTGCCAACCTCGCCGCCACTCCCGCCGCAGCCACCTGCTGCCATTGATTCCCAGGCGCTCCCCAGCGCTGCATCCCTCCCCAGGCGGGCCGTCGCGCACAGCGTGTGGAGTGCGTCGCGCTTCAGCGCCGCTTTGCGTGCGCGAGGGCGAATGCGGAGAAACCGCGGGCCAAGGCAGAACGCCCAGGATTTTCGTTTTGGCTCACCCCCGCATCTCCGCTATCCTGCGGACCCAGCCCGTAGCGGATGGCCCACCCCAGCCGGCAGTCCGTCGCCACGGGCTGGCCTGAACCATGAGGATCCATCTCTACAGCCTCCATGGTCTGTTCCGCGGCCAGAATCTCGAAATCGGCCGCGACGCCGACAACGGCGGGCAGATCATCTATGTCATGGAACTGGCCCGGGCCCTCAGTGAACGGCCCGAGGTCACCCACGTGCACCTCTTCACCCGGCGCATGGATGACCCCGCCGTCGGCCCCGATTACGCCGTTCCCATCGAGCACCTCTCCGACAAGTTCGACATCCGCCGCATCCCCTGCGGCGGCCGCAAGTACCTCCCCAAGGAACAGCTCTGGGATCACCTCGACGAGTACGTCACCAACGTCGTAACCCACATCAAGTCCGAGAAGATCTTCCCCGACTGGATCCACTCCCACTATGCCGACGCCGGCTACGTCGGCCGCGAGCTTCTGCGATGCTCAACGTGCCGTTCGCTCATACCGGCCATTCGCTCGGCAAACCCAAACTCCAAAGCTCCTCGCCGCCGGCCTCCCCGAGGACGAAGTCATGGAACGGTTCCGCTTCCGGCGCCGCTTCGAGGCCGAGGATGGGACCCTCGCCAACGCCGAGTTCGTCGTCACCTCCACCGACCTCGAGGCCCGCAGCTACTCGGCCTATGCCAACGCCAGCCTTGCCGAATACCATGTCCTCCCCCGGCATCGACTTCTCCCGCTACTACCCCTTCTTCCAGGACTTCGCCCCCGGTGCCACGACGTCCGAGCAGCGCGGCCACCACCGTGTTCGTCATCCGCGACAGCCTCGAGAAGTTCTTTCTCCCACCCGGAACGCCCCATCATCCTCGCCATCTGTCGCCCCGACCGGAAGAAGAACATCGACGGCCTCATCCACGCCTATGGCACCGACCGCGAGCTGCAGGCCATTGCCAACCTCGCCGTCTTCGCCGGCATCCGCGAGGACATCGCTGCCATGCCCCCCGGCGAGAAGGAGGTGCTCACCGAGATCCTCCTCCTGATGGACAAGTACAACCTCTACGGGCGGCTCGCGATCCCCAAGAAACACGATGCCCGCGTCCAGGTCCCCGAGATCTACCGGCTCTGCGCCCAGAAAAGGGCGTGTTCGTCAACATGGCCCTCACTGAACCCTTCGGCCTCACCCTCCTCGAAGCCAGCGCCTGCGGCCTGCCCATCGTCGCCACCAGCAACGGCGGCCCCGCCGAAATCGTTCGCCGCTGCGAGAACGGCCTCCTCGCCGATCCCCACGACCTCGCCGCCGTGCAGAAGGCCATCAAGCAGGTCCTCACCGATCCCGAGCTCTGGCTGCGCCTCTCCGAAACCGGCGTGCGCAAGGTCCGCGAACACTACAGTTGGGAACGCCACGTCGAGCGCTACCTCAAGCTGGTGCAGGACAACCGCCACGTCTCCCAGGGGCTCGGCCGAAAAAACCTCGCCCTCAACCCCAAGCTCCACGAGCGCCTCAAGCTGGCCGACCGCATGATCCTGACCGACATCGACGGCACCTGATCAGCGAGACCGGCGACTACACCGGCCTCGAGGAACTCAAATCCCTCCTCCGCCAGCGCGGCCACCGCTTCGCCTTCGGCATCGCCACCGGCCGCTCCCTCGACAAGGTCCAGGACGTCCTCACCCGCCACGACATCCCCGCCCCCGACGTCATCATCTCCTCGGTGGGCACCTACATCTACTACGGCTACAACCCGCAGTCGCTCGACAAGGGCTGGCTCACCCACATCGACTACCGTTGGGACCCCGCAGCGCTCCGCGCGCGGCTGGCCACCCTTCCCGGGGTCTTGCTCCAAGAAGAGGCCAACCAGAACCCCTTCAAACTCTCCTACTACCTTCAGGACCCGGCCCTCGATGCCGAGCAGGTGCGCACCGCCCTGGGCCGGCTGGCCGACCACGTCACCGTCCTTATCACTCAGTCAGCCTACCTGGACCTGCTTCCCAAGCGTGCCTCGAAAGGCCGCGCCGTCCGCTACATCGGCAACAAATGGTCCATCCCCCTCTCCCGGATCGTCGTGTGCGGCGACGCCGGGAACGACCTCGACATGTTCACCGGCGTCACCCGCGGCATCGTGGTCGGCAATCACGCCCCTGAAATGGAAGCCCTCCGCGGCCTGCGCCGCACCTACTTCGCCCAGGCCCCCAGCGCCGCCGGCATCCTCGAAGGCCTCGACCACTTCCGCTTCCTCGCGCCCAACTCCCCCGCCTGACCGGCCACCCGCGACGCCTTCTGCTCCGCCCATGAACACGCCCAACACCACTTGGTTCAACCGGCACAGCTCGGCCTCCTTCGCGCGCCTCATGCCCCGTCTGCGCCATCGCTTCAGCACCGTCCCCGAGCCGGAATGGCAGGCCTTCGCCGCCCGCATGGAACGGCACTTCCCCCGCCTCTTCATCATCCTCCACGAGCTCTACGGCCAGCACTACGATTTCTTCTACCACCTCGAATGCATCCTTGCGACCGCCGTCGAGCGCTGGGTCGCCCGCCCCGACGACCTCAAGGCGCTGGATGCCGTCCGCGAAACCGACCCATCCTGGTACCAGTCTCACCAACTGATCGGCTACATCCTCTATGTCGACCTCTTCGCCGGTGACCTCAAGAAACTCTCCGAGCGCATCCCGTACCTCAAGGAGATCGGTGTCACCTACCTCCATTTGATGCCCGTCTTCAAGTGCCCCACCGGCGACAACGACGGCGGCTATGCCATCAGCAGCTACCGCGAGATCGAACCCCGCCTCGGCACCATGGACCAGCTCGCCGAACTCACCCGGCACCTCCGCACCCACGGCATCAGCCTCTGCCTCGACTTCGTCTTCAACCACACCTCCGACGAGCACGAGTGGGCCCAGCGCGCCCTCCAGGGCAGCCTCGAACACCAGGAATACTACCGCATGTACGACGACCGCACCCTGCCCGATCAGTTCGAGCAGACCGTCCGGTCCGTCTTCCCCGACGAACACCCCGGCTGCTTCACCTACCGCAGCCGCATCCGCAAATGGGTCTGGACCACCTTCAAAAACTACCAGTGGGACCTCAACTACGAGAACCCCGCCGTGTTCAACCGCATGGCCGACGAGATGCTCTTCCTCGCCAACCAAGGCGTCGAAGTCCTCCGCCTCGATGCCGTCGCGTTCCTCTGGAAACGGCTGGGCACCTCCTGCGAGAACCTCCCCGAAGCCCACCGCCTCATCCAGGCCTTCAACGCCCTCGTCCGCATTGCCGCCCCCGCCATGGTCTTCAAGTCCGAGGCCATCGTGCACCCGGACGAGGTCGCCCGCTACATCGCCGAGGACGAATGCCAGCTCTCCTACAACCCCCTCCTCATGGCCCTCCTCTGGAACGCGCTCGCCACCCGCGAGGTCGGCCTCCTCCGCCATTCCCTCCGCAAACGCTTCGCCCTCCCCGCCAACACCGCCTGGGTCAACTACATCCGCTGCCACGACGACATCGGCTGGACTTTCTCCGACGACGACGCCCGCGAGCTGGGCATCAACCCCGCCGATCACCGCCGCTTCCTCAACGACTTCTACACCGGCCAGCACCCCGCCAGCTTCGCCAACGGCCTCCCTTCCAGCTCAACCCCATCACCGGCGACCAGCGCATCTCCGGCATGGCCGCCTCCTCTGCGGCCTCGAACGCGCCCGCCAGGCCGGCGACGAACGCCTCACCGACCTCGCCATCCGCCGGCTCCTTATGCTCCACGGCATCATCCTCACCATCGGCGGCATCCTCTCATCTACGCCGGCGACGAGATCGGCACCCTCAACGACTACAGCTTCCGCGATCACCCGGACCAGGAGGGCGACAGCCGCTGGGTGCACCGCCTCCCCTTCGACTGGGAACGTGCCGAGAACCGCCGCAACCCCGCCACCCCCGAAGGCCGCCTCTTCGCGGGCCTCCTCAAGCTCATCCGTGTCCGCCAGAACAACGCCGCCTTCACCCGCTCCGAAACCGAAGTCATCGACACCGGCAACCCCCACGTCCTCGGCTATTTCCGCCAACACTTCGAACAAAGCGTCCTCGTCCTGGCCAATTTCACCGAGCAGGTCCAGGACCTTCAGGCCGTCCGCCTCCGCCAGCTTGGCCTGCGCCGCACCCAGACCGACATCGTCTCCGGCCAACTCGTCACCGCGTCCCAAAGCCTCAAGCTCGACCCCTACCAGTTCATGGTGCTTGTCCGCACCCGAACCCCTGAAGCCCAGACTTCCCCCTGACCCACGTCACCGGCTAGGCTCACTCCAACATCGCCATGCACTCCCCATCCCAGCCCTCCATGCCAGCGGACCCGGCCACTCATACACCGCCTCCTCTCCCCGCCTGCCCTGAACCTGTGGCGCGGGCTTCCAGCCTGCACGCTCCCCCCGCTTGTCCCGGACCTGTGGTGCGGGCTTCCAGCCTGCACGGCCCGGACTTGACGGCCCTCAGCAGGCCCCGCGGAAACCGGACCTCCCCACACCGCTGCCGCGACGTGATTTCCTCAAGCAAACCGCCCTCGGGACGCTGTCCTGCGCCCTGCTCGGCCGGGCCAGCCGTTCCGCCCTCGCCGGTGACGGCACGGTGCGCCTGGCCCCTGACCACTTCATCCCCGTCGACAAGAACCTCCCTGCCGATTGGCTCAAGGCCCTCTTCGCCAAAGGCGAACCTGAATGGTTCCGCGGTTCCGGACCTGGAAACCATCGGCATGCCCGTCGGCGGCATCTGCGCCGGCCAGGTCTATCTCACCGGCGAGGGCCGCCTCGCCTACTGGGATGTCTTCAACCAGAACCACAACACCGGTTACGGCGCTGTGAACTGGAAGGAGCAGCGCGGGCCCGAGGAAAAGGTGCAGGGCGGCCGCCTCGTCCAGGATTCACCCCTCCGTCAAGGGTTCGCCATCCAGGTGCGCCAGGGCGACAAGCTCCAACGCCGCTCGCTCGCCCGCCGCGATTTCCCCGCGCTCGCCTTCCGCGGCGAGTACCCCATCGGCACGGTGGACTATGCCGATCCTGACTGGCCCGTCCACGTCCGCCTTGAGGCCTTCTCCCCTTTCATCCCGCTCAACGCGCGCGACTCCGCCCTGCCGGTCACCCTCCTGCATTACACGCTCGAGAACCGCACCGCCGCACCGCTCGAAGTCACCCTCGCCGGCTGGCTCTCCAACGCCGTGGCCCGCCACAGCGCCACCGATTTCGCTGGCCGTCTCGAACGCATCGGCAGGCCCATCCGCGAGGGCGGATTGGTCGGGTTCACCCTGGGCGCTCGTGCCACCGAAGCCCCCCCCGCCGCCGCCTCCCCAACCGTCTTCGCCGACTTCGAGAGCGGCGACTACGGCGCCTGGCAGGTCGAAGGCACCGCCTTCGGCACCAGGCCAGCCACCGGCACGCTGGCCAACCAGCAGCCCGTTTCCGGCTTTCATGGCCAGGGCCTCGTCAATACCTTCCTCGGCGGCGATGTCCCCAAGGCAGGTTGCTTTCACCCGAGTTCACCCTCGAACGCCCCTTCCTCAGCTTCCTCATCGGCGGCGGCAGTCAACCCGGCCAGACCTGCATCAACCTCCTTGTGAACGGCCAGGTCGTCCGCACCGCCACCGGCCAGGATCGCGAACGGCTCACCCCTCACAACTGGGACGTCCGCGACCTCCGCGGCCAACGCGCCCGCCTCGAAATCCTCGACCGCGCCTCCGGCCCCTGGGGCCACATCAACATCGACCAGATCGAGTTCCGCGACGATCCGATGCGCGCCAGTACCGGCGAACTCCACGAACAGGCCGACTTCGGCAGCCTCGCCCTCTTCGCCCTCGACGCCCCCAGGCCGAACCCCTGCTCACTCTCCCGCCCGAGAACGATCTCACCGCGCTGTTCGCCAACCCACCCGCACCCACAAGCCAGCCTGCACCTCAAGGAGCCGCCCCGGCCGCCCTCGCCGACGGCGGGTTGCTCCGCGTCACCCGCACCCTCCGCCCCGGCGAACGCGTTACCGTGCCCTTCGCTGTCGCGTGGCATTTCCCCAACCTCTTCCGCGACGGCCAGCGCGTCGGCAACTACTACGCCCGCCGGTTTCCCAGCGCGGTGGACGTCGCCCGCTACGTCCGCCTCGAACTCGACCGCCTCACCCGCGACACCCGCCAGTGGCGCGATACCTACTACGACTCGACCCTGCCCTGGTGGTTGCTTGACCGCCTCCACTCGACCGCGGCCAACCTCGCCACCACCACCTGTCAGTGGTGGCAGAACGGCCGCTTCTGGGCCTGGGAAGGGGGCGGTTGCTGCCACGGCACCTGCGGGCACGTCTGGAACTATGCTCACACCCTGGCCCGTCTCTTCCCCGAACTCGAACGCAGCGTCCGCGAACACCAGGATTTTGCCGAGGGCATCGGCCTCCAGGAAAACGGTGCCATCGGTTTCCGCGGCGAAGGCTGGTCCCTCTGGGCCGGCGATTCCCAGGGCGGCTACATCCTCAAGGCCCTCCGCGAACACCAGTGCGCGCCCGACGACACCTTCCTCAACCGCAACTGGCGCGCCATCAAACGCGCCACCCAGTTCCTCATCCGCGAAGACGCCAACGGCGACGGCTTGATCGAAGCTCAGCAACACCAGACTTACGACGAGAATTACTTCGGCGCGAACACGTTCGTCGGCGCCCTTTACCTCGGCGCCCTGCGCGCCGCCGAAACGATGGCGCTCGAGGTGGGCGACACCACCTTCGCGCGCCAGTGCCGCGAGATCTTCGAGGCCGGCAGCAAGCTCTCCGTCACCCGCCTTTTCAACGGCGAGTACTTCATCCAGGAAGTCGACCTCGCCAAGCACCCGGACTGGCAGTACGGCGATGGCTGCCTCGCCGATCAACTGTTCGGCCAGGGCTGGGCCCACCAGGTCGGCCTCGGTTACCTGTATCCGGACTCGACCGTCCGCCAAGCCCTCGCCTCGATCTGGAAGTACTGCTGGGCGCCGGACATCACGGCCCAGAACACCGCCCACCCGCCCGAGCGCTGGTTCGCCTCGAAGGGCGATGCCGGCCTCTTCACCTGCACCTGGCCCCGCAACCGGCATCTCGGGCCCAAATCCACCCGCTACCGCGATGAACTCTGGACCGGCATCGAATACCAGGTGGCCGGCCACATGGCCTGGGAAGGACTGCTCACCGAGGCCCTCGCCCTCTGCCGCGCCGTCCACGACCGCTATCACCCCCGCCGCTTCAATCCCTGGAACGAAATCGAGTGCGGCGATCACTACGCCCGCGCCCTGGCCAGTTGGAGCGTGCTCACGGGCCTCGCCGGTTTCTCCTACCACGGACCGCGCGGTCAACTGGGCTTTGCCCCCGCCTCACCCCCGACCACTTCCGCAGCGTGTTCACCGGGGCCGAAGGCTGGGGAACTTTCGAGCAGCGTCGCACGGCCGGGCTGCAGACCAACACCCTGGCCGTTCGCTGGGGCCGGTTGCGGGTGGAGGAACTCACCTTCGAAGTCGCCGCCGAGCACCCTGTCCAGTCGGCCGTCGTCACTGTGGCAGGACGGCGTGTTCCCGCCGAACTCAGCCGGCAAGGCTCACACTGTCGCCTGCGCCTCGCGGCGCCCCTCGTGGTCGAGGCGGACCAGACGCTCCGCGTCCAGTTCAGCCAGGAGCCGGTCTGAGAATCCTCCACCTTCCGGCCCGGCCCAGCGCATGATGCGGTTCCGGTTCAATGACGACGAATCCAGGTACTACGTGTACCCGGAGGATGGTGCCGGCGAGCTGACCGTCATCAGCCTTGCCCGCTGGTCGACGATATCGTGCTGGAGATCCCACGCCGCCTTCGCGAACCCCCTCCCCTGCCACCAAGACCGACCCTGGCGCCAAACGCCCTCGAACCGCTGCCGGGCCCTACCCTCCCCCGCTCCCCGCTCCGCTCCATCCTCGCCGACTGGCTGCGCTGGCGGAAAGGCAGGTAGCGATCGTAGCCGCCGACGTGAGGAGGCGGAGGATTGTAGGGGCCGACGTGAGGAGGCAAAAGGTATTGCCCCCGGCCCCCAACGTCGAGCGAACCGAGTACCTGACAGGCGAATGAGGACCGTCGAATGTACTCCAGCCGCTTCGTTCGGCGGTCTCCAGTCGCCCGTTCATGATCCGGCGCCTCCGTCTGTCATGCCGCCCCCCTCTCAAGCTGCAGGCCTGGACCTCCCGCACAGGCCGCAGGCCTGGACCATCGTAGCCGTGGGCAACGCCCACGGAACCAGCCCCAAACACCGTTCGCCCTGAAAGGGCAGACCAGACGTTTCCCAACCCCCTCATGCCAAACCTGCGCCACACCCAAGGAACGGCTCTGTGTGACTGCCTGTCGCGGAGTCATCCGAGCGACAAAGAGGTATGGAGGGCCGGGCCACCCCCCGTTTGCGCCGTTGAATCCTACCGCCCGCCCTCTGCCTGACCCCCCAGGCTTCGCCGCGGACCGGATACCCTTTGCCCTGGCCTGGAGTTCTTCGAGAGAAAGGATGGGACGGGCCACGGCGTCAGGCCGCGACGGACGGTTGTGCGTGGCGCCCGGTCGGGCGTACCAGAATGTCACGGCGGAATATCCCAGCAGGTTCCACGGTTGCCGGATGTCGGTGCCAAACGACGATTCCATGTCGAACACCAGCCGCTCCCGGAACGGGATCGCATCCAGCGCCCGGGTCCGCGTGCAAATGTTGAAGCCGGTCGTCCACCCATCGAGCCCGCCGACGCGCACGTTCGCCAGGAAGGGCGTGCTGAACTCGTCCCGGCGTGTCGGCACCTCGCCGCCGGCCCAGCCGTAGTAGTCCTCGGTACCGGTGCCGAAATGCGTCGGGAACCCCTTCTCCCAGGCGTCATCCACGTAGATCTTCTCGTCGCCTTCCCCCCACCAGCTCCCCTGCGGGTTGAGCACGGTCCACGCGTCGCCCACGAACACGCCCTGCCCGCGGATGTCGATGAAGTTCCAGTCCTGAAACGGCGTGCCCGGCACCACGTCATCGGGACGCCAGCGCGCGTGGAAGTGCATCGAGCGCTCGTCCCAGTCCCAGCGAGCAGACACGGTCTCGAGCGCCACGTCGACGGGTTCACCGCCCTGGTTGAGCAGCCGCAGTTCGCCCGAGCGCTGGTAGGGCATCACCCAACGGCTCACCAGGGTGCCGTCCGCCGTCACCGTGCGCTGCCACGTGTGAAAGGGATGAAGCGAGTCGGCGCTGCAGAAGAAGTCCCCACCGGACACCACACGGTCTCGGCGCCGTCGAGGCGCAACACCAGCACGGTCGAACGCAGGAGGGCCGGTCGCGCCTGGGCGTCAGGCAAGCTTACCGTGAACTGTCGTAGCGCCGCCGGACCGACCGGCAACTGGACCTGAATCGCTCCGCCGGGCGAAACGCGTTCCGAGTGGCGAGCCGCCGTGCCAACGGCTTCGGGCGGCGCGGTCAGCACGCGGCCGGCACGCTCGAGATCCGTGGCAGCCGCCGCGTAACCGCCCGGCGTGAATGACTCGACCCGCGTCCCTTCCGGGTACGCGCGGTAGTTGATGATGAAGTAGAAAGGCTTTGCCGCCATCGTGACCTTGCAGCCACGCGCGAAGGGGATCGGCACATAGGCGTTGCCAGCACGGGCCGTGGACTGGGCCAGCGGCGGACGGAACGTGCCTTCACCGCGGACGAGCCGGATGAGCGACTCGTCGATCACCGGAGTGTCCGCGCCGTCCAGATAGATCCGGACGTTCGGCCCCACCCGGTTCTGGAAATCGTAGTAGAAGAACGGCGTCCAGAACTTCGTGAGACAACCCGGGCCGTCGTGTTCCAGGATCACCCACTCCGTCTGGCCGTCGCGAACCTCAGTGCGAATGAACCCAATCCCGTCGCTGTCCGCAAACCAGCCGGTCGCCGTCTGGTCCGACTGGTCGCGATGGGTCGAGGCCCGGTTGTAGCTCGAGGCCTGCAGCGACTGGTAAAGGGGCTGCGGCCACCGGGCCACGGCCGCAGGATTCGTCATCTCCGCGAGCAGCAACGCCAGAGTGATGACCTGCGCGTGGATCACCAGCGGGGCGCAGAAGGCGACGGCTCCGCAGCCCAAAGCGATCCAGCCCGTGGGGGTTCTACGGTGTGTCAGATGGCGACGGTTCATAGGACTTGATTTCGACGAGATGCACAGGGCTTGCGCGCCAGGCGGCGTTGAGCCGCGGTTCGGGCAGGTCAAACTGCGCGCCCTTCACCAGAAGTTCCTTCCAAGAGCGGATCGTCCGCTCGCGGCGGCTGGCGTAGGAAGCCGCCTCGTTGCGCTCGAAAGACTGCCTCTCCGCCACCGGCACCGGCAGCCGGGGCATCTTGAAAATCAGCTCCCGGTGCTCCCCTGGCGCCGGTGCGAACTCGTCTGCTCCCACAAACGGCCGCACATAGGCCGCTCCGGGTACCCGTTCGAGCCGGGCACCCGCCGGACAGCCATACACCAGACGGCCGTCGCGGAACACTGACGCCTCACTCATCTCGTAACGCCAGTCCGGAATGCCGCAACGCCGCCGCAAACCCGGCCTGCACCACGGGAATCCACCCCTCGAGGAACGTCTTCTGTCCGACCAACCCCGACCGCAGCGGTTCGCCCGCGGTCGGGAATCCGTGCAATCCGTGTAATCCGCGGTCCATGGTGGTCGTGGACTCTGACCGCGGATCTCCCGGATTACACGGATGAAGCCAGGTGATGATGCGGGTGAACGTCAATGCCATGGCGGGTTGTGTTCTTTGATCCGCTGTCATTGCCTCTTCCCCCATAGGTCCGCTGCCGTAGGCTCAAGATCCATTCCTCAGGACGCCCCCCTCGTCCCAATCCCCCATGTCCGTAATCTGCGGAGAATCCAGGACGAGGCCTTTCTCCGCCGATTGCGAACATAGGGGATTGGGGGAAGGCTTGGGGGCTCAATCCAGATGGAACACCTCCGTCATACCGGCCCACCATTCCTCCGGGGCGCGATTGGAGAGCGGTTGCTGACACGGCTTGCAGAGCGCCCACCAACGCTGGGTTGTCGGGTCCGCCGCCATCGCCGCCATGTCGGCGGCGAAATCGGTGCCCACGTACTCGAAGTAGCTGAACAGGTAGTGCCGGCCGTCCTCGAGTTGGCGGAGATAAATCGAGTAATTCCGGATGTGGCACGCGGTGATGCGCTTCAGGACCTCCGGCCACACCGCGGCGTGGAGGCGTTGGTACTCGTCCACTTTGTCGGCCCGGAGGCCGATCACCATTCCGTAACGTTTCATGATCTCGTCTCCGCCGGGCTGGCGGCGGGCGCCGTCCCGGCTTGTTCACCTTGATGGTTTCCGTAAGTCAGCAACAACACTGCGGCCACCAGCACCGCCACGGCGAGGCGGACCGTCTCCCGGGTCACACGCCGGCACGTCTGCCATTCGCGCAAGACCACTCCGACCACATTGCTGAACAGCACCAGCATGATCATGTGGATCGCCCAGCTCGTGAACTGGTAATGCCCCATCCGCACATGGCCGAGGTTGTAGAAGAAGAACTGCCCGTACCAGAGAGCTCCCGTCGCCAGCGCCATCGCCCAGTTCACCGGCAGGCTCGCCTTCTCCGGCCCGGCCGGCAGTTCGATCAACTCGCCCAGCGTCCGGTGCCGCTGGTGCAGGTACAGACAGTAGATCGCGGTGGTCAGAAAGGCGCCGGTGTTCGAGAAGATGTAGATCACGTTGCCCTGCCACATCCCCGCCCCGTGCCGGACCGCCGTGTCCGCGATGGGCTGGCCGGCTTCAAGCGCGAATCCGTAGACCGCCGACAGCACCCCGGCCAGCAGCGAGAGCGCCAGCCCTTTGGCCAGCGAAAACTCGCCGCGCCCGCTCTCGGCGGTCAGATCCAGTTCCTTGAGGCGCCCCGCCAGACCGGTAAGGGCGATCCCGATGGTCCCGACCACGATGCCGGCGATGATCCACCCGGCTCCGGGCCGGCTGAGCAGCGTGCCCAGCGTTCCCCGGACCAGCGGTGGAATCAGCGTGCCCAACACACTCGAGAGGCCGACCGCGATGGCGTAGGTGAGCGAGAACCCGATGTAGCGGATGGCGATCCCGAACGCGGTGCCACCGATCCCGTAGGCGGCCCCGAGCAGGAACGAGTTCCGCATGGCCTCGCGCGGTGCCTCCCGCAACACCGTGGCCAGATCCGGGATAGTCAGCATCGCCCCCAAGATCGGCAGCAGGAACCAGCAAAACGACGCCTGGGTCAGCCAGTAACTCTGCCACGACCAGCGCCGCACCCGCTTCTGCGGCGTATAACACGTCGCGGCGAACGCCGCACCGATCCCATGGAGGAACACCCCCAGCAGCGGCTGGGGAGCAACTGGATTCATGACGTCACGGCCGCGCCTTCGGCCGGCAACTGCAGCGGATAGGTGCCGAACTGGCGCACCAGCTTCACGATGTAATCATAGGTGATCCCCGACACCGCGCTGCTCACTGAGTGGTCCGACTGGAAGATGTAGCCGCCTCCGTGGGCCGCCCCCAACTTGCGCAGCACCTCGCGCCGGATGGCGTCGCGGTCCCCCGACTCCCATACCCGCATGTCGCTGTTGCCGCAGAAACCCAAGCGGTGCCCGTAACGCTTCCGCAGGTCCACCACGTCCATGCCCGCCTTGGCTTCCAACGGATTGTAGGCATCGACACCCAACTCGATGAAGTCCGGAAGCAGGGTGTGAACATTGCCGCACCCGTGATAGATGACCGGCAACCCGGCGGCATGAACCGCCCGGATCATGCGCTCCACCCAGGGCTTGAAATGCCGGCGCCAATAGGCGGGCGACATGAAGGTGCCCTTCCTGTAGGCGACATCCCCCAGATGACAAACCCGTCAAGTAACCCCCCGTCCCGCCGCGAGTTCCGCCTCCGCCATTGCCAGATAGAACGCCCCGAGACAGTCGATGACGGCCCCCATCCGCTCCGGATACTCCCCCATCCAGAGCAGGGCGTTGACCTGCCCGATCAGGCGGGTCAGGCATTCGCTCACCTCGATCATGCTGCCATAGACCGGGAAGTCCGGGCGCAGCGACTTCACCGTCTCGATCCAGGCCGGCGAGTTGCGTTGAAAGCCATCGCCCACGCCCGCAATCTGGTTGTCGCCGGCCGCAAAGAAGCGTCGCGCATCGGTCGGACTGTTGAACTCGACGTGCTCGAGCTTGTCGAACGTGTCCACATCCCACGCCGTCATCTCGGGCATGGGATGCGCGAAATGTTTGTGCATGATCGCGCCGAAGCCGGTCTTCACGACCACTTCCTCCGCATCCTCCTTGAGCGTCTCGAACGGGCGGATCCACGGGTCCATGTTCGGGACGGTCACAATCCAGTCCAGATCGTAGTGGTAGTAGGGATCGGCGTCGGCGGGTAAGCCAAGCTCGCGGCGCCAGCGCTCCTTGAAGCTGCCCCAGAAGAAATCGCTGATCGGCACGCGGTCCGGCTCCTCATGCCGCAGCGCGCGGTTCATCCGCTCGAGCTTGCGCAACGTGTTCGCGCCGCGGTCGGAGACGCCCGCGTCCTTGCCGAAGGTCTCGAACATGCTCATGGCCGCACCTCGACATCGGCCCGGCGCGCCTCTGGCGTGACGCGCAAGGACTCGAACCGACCCCGACGGTACGTGCCTTCAAGGACGGTCTGCTGCGGGGCGTGGAGCTTGAACTCGACATCCCATTCCTTTGGCCAGGCCGGCAGGAGATAGATCCGGGAACCGTCAGTCTGGAGCAACATGGCCTGGAAAGCCTTCATGAGCACACCGCCGTGGTCCTGGTCAGGCGTCCAATCGTAGTTCGGGCCCCAGAAGGCCGGGAACCGCTCGTTGCGATCATGGCTCCGCGCCCGGCTCACGACCGCACGGCGGACATCCTCCGTCAGCCCGAGGTAGGCCATGAAGATGTCGTCCTGGCGCCAGCCGGAGTGGCCCCGGTCCCAGCGATTCTCAAGCGCCGCCAGCGCCCAGTCCACATTCGGTCGGTTGAAGGCGAACAGCCGGAACGGGAACACAGGATAGAGCTCCGGGTTCTCGATGTTCCGTTTGTCGGCGAAGAACGTGGCGGGGGCCAGGGCTTGCCGGCCATCCACGTCCCGCAGCGGGATGGGCGGCAGCTTGGCGCGCAGGCGTTGCCAGCCTTCCCGCGCCCGTGCTGTCCCCAAATCCGCGGGCAGCGCCAGAAGTCGTTCGGCAACGGCGATGCACCCGGCCAACTCCGGCATCGCGTTGGTGCAATGCCACCATGTCTCGAGCGCCTGCGAAGGGTGCATCACCAGCTTGCCCTGGGCGTCCGTCGGATAATGCTGCTCGAAGAAGGTCAGGACTTCGCCGGCGAGCGGGAGCGCGGTTTGCTCGAGGAAAGCCCGGTCGAGGGTGTGGTCATAGTAGTCCAGCATCATCCAGGCGAGCTCGAGGCCACTGACCCATTCCCACTTGTGCCAGCCACTCTCCTGCAGCTTGTCGGCCCGCTCCTCGAAGGGCGTCCAGCCGTAGGTTTCGCTGAACACCGCCCCCCAAAACAGGATGCACTCGGGATAGTAAGCGCCGTCGTGGCCGAAGTACCGTTTCGTGCGGTACCGGCAGAGCGGCAGCAGGTCGTCGGCGTACATGCGGAACAGCGCGCGCTGAAGGTCGAAGTCGCCGGACGTGCACAGGCTGATGTAGGGCAGGCGGGTGTTCTGCCACCAGTAACCCGGTCCCCACCGGCGATAGTCCGGATCCGCCTCCGTCGGTCCCGGCGGCACGGTGAACAGGGAGCCGTTGAACTTGATGGGATACGCGCCGCGGCCGGCACAGGCGGTGATGAAGCGCTGGAGGTGATACATCTGGCTGACATAGGCTGCCTCGTCCCGGACCGTGGCCCCGGAGTTGGTTCCGGCCAGCTTCCCATCCACATAGAGCCGGCAACCGCCCGCCGCCGGGTCCGCCACGGCCGCGACGTGCGTCCAGCGCCCCGCCGGCAGCGCGTCGGCTTGCTGGAGGATCGTCGAACCGCAGATCAACCGCAGGCTGTTCCCCGGAAACGTGTCGAGCAGGAACCCGTCGCTGCCACCCGCGGTGATCTTGTCCACCAACCGCGCGCCGCCGCCCCCGAGTTGCCCGGGCTTCACCCACGCTTCCAGCGTGAAGCCGGACACAAAATCCCAGCCGGCCGAGTCCGGCAACGCCTGCGGCTCCCGGACCTTTCCCGACCAGAGCCGCCCGCTCTCCACGCCGGGCAGGGTGTCGGGACCTGCTCCAGCCAGGGCGGTGATCGCTGCTTCGCCGAGCGCCGTTCCGAACAGACTCACACGCCCCCACTCGCCCGCGAACCGGTTGCCTCCCCCTTGATCGAACCCGATCCGAACCGGGTGGGCATTCGGCGGCACCAGCCGTGCCGGTTGCGGGGGCGGAGCGGTTGGATCGGCCGAAGCCCGGATCCAGCTCCGGTCCCAGAACGCCCGCCACCAGTCCTCGTGCGCCGCGCGACGTGTCTCGAACGACTGGCTTTCAATGCGCCGGATCGTGTCCTCGATGGCCACCTGCCACGCGGCCGGCGTGGACGGATGCCGGGTGAGCACAAACACGCTGAAGCGATGGTTCGTTCCGCGCGCCGAGCGGAGGCGCTGGTCGTCCAGCCGCTCGCCCTTCACGGCGGTTACGATGGCGCCGAACGTGCGATGCAGCAGCGGATCGGCTTGCGGAAACGCCGTCAGCCCCTGCACCTCGGCGAGCAGTCGGGGGCCGACGGACTTGATGTTGTGATGCAACCATCCCACCCCGTCGCCCAACCCCGCGAGCACCAGGTCCGGCTCGACGATGGTGGGTGCCTGTTGCTGGTTGGGCAGTCTGCGGTTGACCAGCACATCACTGGTCTGGAGCTCGGCCAATTCGTGCTGGTTGGTGCGCCAGAGTTCGACGTGCGCCACGGCTTCGAGCGGTTCGGGGCTGTCAACCGTGAGCTGGATCACCGGCTGATCAGCGTCCACCCAGAGGCGGATCCGGGTCGGCCGGGTCTCGCCGGCCGTGATCTCCAGCGTGCCTTGGCGCAGGTTGAGACGCTGGTGGAAGGTCTCTCCCGACCGCAGCGGATTGGGCTCGAGGTGAACGCGGACCTTGCCGACCTTGAGCAGCCGGGCGTTGTCATCCCACGCGTCGGTCTTGCCGATGTAGAAGTGCAACTCGCCGGCCGCCGTCATCCACGCATTGAGGGTCACGTCGCCATTGCCCAGCGGCATCGATCCGTGGTGATCGGCGCTGGGCGAGTGCCAGACGACATCATACGCGGCCGGCGAGGCGGCGGCGGGAAGCAGGACGCTGCACGCCGCAGCCGCGCAGACCAGGAACAAGCGTCTTGGTTTCATGGCAAATCCTCGAGGGCTTGTGCGGTTCGGTTCGTTTCTCCCCGGCCCGAGCTCAGTGTCTGGGTTGTGAACCGCACGAAAGCGAAGCACTCGGGAATGTGCGAGTCCCAAACCCCGTGCCGCGTCCAGACCCAACCGCCGGAGTCACGGGGCCACCCGTGCGCCCGGTCAATGTTGAACCGCGAGAAATCCAGGCGCCAGACATCGCCCTCGCGGGGCGGCAACGCGCGCCCGTCCGTCGCCAGCCAACGAAAGCCGGACCAGGGCAACGCGATTTCGACCGTCCAGCCGCGGTCGATGTCGCTCTCGTCATTGATCGTGCCGTCGATGTGCACGGCCGTCTTTCGGCCGGGGAAGGTCCAGGTAAACTGGCCGAGCCGCCCGCCGCGCGGATGCGTGGTGAAACCCACGCCGTTGAAGGGCCGGAGCTTCGACCGCGCGAACTCCCCGGCCTGGGCAAACCCGCCGCGCTCGTAGGCTTCTTCCCAGATGAAGAAGACTTCGTACGGGGGTGTTGAAGGCGTTGAGCTCGAATTCGTAGTAGGCATCCGGCCCGGCGACGAACAGCTCGATGTCGTTGTCGTAGTAGATGGGGTCGTTCGGCTTCGTGTAGGTGGCGCGGACGTTGGGCTCCTCGACCCGGTACGCCACGTACAGGTTCGTAGCGTCCCAAAGCACCATCGCGCGGGTGTCGAACCGCGCCGGTTCGCCGGTGATGATGTCCACGAATCGCGGCGACACCGGCGCCGCCCGCCACGCCGGCTCGTCCAACCGACCGTCGATGCGGATCGGCTCGGTCACCCGATGCGCCGTGTAACGCGCAATCTCGTTGGTCGGACACGGGAACACCCAATCACCGCCGTAACCGAGGCCGGCCGCCAGCCACAGAACCGCGACGATCAGGATCCGCGCATGCCGGAAACCCCGGCCCGCCGGTACAAGCGCACCAAGAAGCAGGGATCGGGCAGCCACGTGGCGTCGGGGTCGGACGCAGTCGAACACGGCCAGGAGGGTCACGTTAACGGTCCTTGATCTGCCGCAGTCCTCCGAACAGCGCCACGCCCTGGGCACCGCCATCCCGCGCGGCACGAACCGCCTGGTCAAACGCCGCGTCGGTCTTCAGGTCCGGCAGGTGCAGTCCGGCGTAGAGCGGGCGGCCGGGTGGCAGGGCGGTGACGCCTTCTCGGACGGCCTTCTCGATCCAGGCGATGGGTTCGTTGTAGAAGCTGTGGTAGACCATGGGCAGCACCGCGTCCAGGTTCCATCGCACCCAGTCCTGCCGCACCAGTTTCCGGGCGATCTGCGGCGTGGGGAACACAGCGGCGGTGATCTGCCTGCCCTTCCGGTGAACCACGTCCACCAACCGGTTGACCAGCCGCGTCACGCTTGCATACCGGAAGGCGCGCCAGGCGTCGTGGGCCGGTGGGTCGGCCAACTCCAGCGGATCGATCCCGGCCTCCGCCTTGAACGCCGCCCGGCAGACCGCGCAGTAGCAGAAGTCGTAAGGCGGCAGTTCTTCGTGCTGCACAAGGTTGTACTGCTTCCACAGCGCGACCGGCAGAATGACATCCGGAAAGCGGATGTAGTCCAAGTGCACCCCGTCGAGGTCCGGCGTGTCCGCCAGGTCCGCGAACTGCCTGGCCAGGTGCTCCTGCACCTCCGGGCGCGACGGACAGAGGAAATGGTAGTAGCCGACGTACGGGGGGTGCGTGGCAGCGGACTTGCCTTCGCGGCTGACCACGTACCAGTCCGGGTGCTTCTCGAGCAGGTCGCGGTCGCCCCGGCACAGCGTCCAGGTCCACGCGTGTGTCGCCAGGCCCTGCGCCTTGGCCCGGGCGAACACCGCGGGGCTCACGCCGCTGAAGAGCACGGCGTCGACGCCGAAGGCGCGGTACTGCTCGAACCGTCGCTGTTGGTCGGCGGGTGACGCCTTCTCGTCCACCCCGGCCCAGATCCAGTTCTTCGAATCCGTCCGATCCCGTGCCCTCCTCCCCTTCTGCACCCCCGGCCCCCAGGCTACCCGACATCGCGACAGCAGCTCCGCCGACCTGGTGCAAAAACGTCCGCCGGTTCATGAGGGCGCCAGCCTACGCAACCCCCCGGCCGACACAAGACCCCACGCCACCTCGCCACCGTCCCACCGTCCCACCGTCCCACCGTCGCACTGTCGCACCGTCCCACCGCCGCACCGTCCCACCGTCCCACCGCCGCACCCTCCGTGCCGTCTGAGTCTCGTCACCTCGACTCCTACCGGCTCACCGTCCCACGGTCCCACCGCCGCACGGCCGCATGGCCGCACGGTCCCACCGTCCCACTGTCCCACCGTCCCACTGTCCCACCGTCCGGGTGACGGTTCGGGGCAGCGAGGGCTACGGTACGCCGTGTGAATGAGACCATGATGGAGCTCGACGACGCCGCGCGGCGCTTCGCGGAACTGACCGCCCTGATCCGGGCCGGCAAGGTCATCACGTTGTGCGACGTCGACCGCCCCGTCGCAGAGATCCGCCCGCTTCCCCCACGGAGCGTGGAGCGCCGTGCGTTCGGTCTGGCCCGAGGCGTGTTCACCGTCCCTGAGGACTTCGGCAAGCCCGACCCTGAGATCGAGGCGATGTTTCCACACTCGCCAAACCCGGCGGGCGCCCTATCCTCCGGCGCGTGCCTGGTCCGGTCATCGAGACGCACGGGTTGCTGAAGCGCTTCGGCCGCTTCGTAGCCCTGGATTGCCTGGACCTGCGCGTTGAACCGGGTGCCATCGGCTTGCTCGGACCCAACGGCGCGGGCAAGTCCACACTTCTCAAATGTCTCCTCCAGCTCCACCCCATCACGGCCGGCACGGCGAAGCTGCTCGGCCGTGAGGTGGGACGCGAGGGGCGCGAGATCCGCAAGCGCATCGGCTACACCCCCGAGCAGGATTGCCACATCCCCGGCATGCTGGGCTGCGAATACGTCACGTACACCGCGCAGTTGTGCGGCCTCCCCTTCGAAGCCGCCCGCCAGCGGGCGCATGAGATGCTCGATTTCGTCGGGATGGGCCAGGAACGCTACCGCAAGGTGGACACGTACTCCACTGGCATGAAGCAGCGCTTGAAGCTCGCCCAAGCCATCGTGCACGACCCTGAGGTGCTGTTCCTGGATGAACCGACCAACGGCCTGGACCCGCGCGGCCAGGTGCAGATGCTCGACCTGGTCCGCAGCCTGTGGCAGGAGCATGGTTTGACCGTCGTCCTGTCTTCGCACCTCCTCCATGACGTCGAGCGCGTGTGCGAACACATCATCCTCCTGGCGCGCGGCCGCGTGCTGGTGCAGGACAGTCTGGCGCGCCTGAAGGAACGCCGGCGCGGCGCCGCGGACGTGGTGGTGCCGCACCGGCAATCCGAGGTGGCCCAGGGCTTTCAAGCCCGCGGCTGGCCCAGCGAAGTGCTGCCGAACGGCCACGTCCGCGTCGAGCACGGGGCGCCAGACCTGATGCCGTTGCTGGACTGCCTGCGGTCGCTGGGCGTGGCGCCGCTCGAGATCATCCCCAGCCCGAACGTGCTCGAGGAGATGTTCGTGAAAGCCCTCGAAGGAGCCCATGGCCCTGCATGACATTCGTTACCGGCACTGGAAAGGCCGGCACGTCGGGGTCTGGCAGCGCCGCGGCGTGATCGCTTTCAGCGGCTTGCGAGCCTGTCTGCAGAACCGTTGGACGCGGTACCTGGTGGGCTTTTGCTGGCTGACCGCCCTGGTGTTCGTGGGCGTGCTCTTCTGCATCGGCCAACTCCTGGTCGCCGACAGCGTCATCGTCGTGTGGGCGGCCAATCTGAATCCGCAGTTGCAGGCGTTCGTAAAGGCGCTCACGACGTGGCTCGAGCAGCACCCCGAGATCTCGGTGCGGGTGGCCCAGGGGCTGTTGTTCTACGTCTATGCGTACTTCCTCATCACCCCCGCGCTGGTGGCGGTGGCGTTGGCCATTCCGCATCTGATCACCCGCGATCTCGGCAGCCACGCGATGGTGGTCTACGCCTCCAAGGCCATCAATCGCTTCGACTACCTGCTCGGCAAAGCCGGCGTGGTGGGCGGCCTCCTCACCCTCACGTGGCTCGGGCCGGTGCTCGCCTCCTGGCTCCTCGGCAATCTGCTCGCCCCCAACTGGAACTTCTTCTGGCACTCGCGCGTCCCGCTCGGGCACGCCGTCCTGTTCATCCTCGCCGGCATGGCCTTCCTGTCGGTGCTGGCCCTCGGCATCTCGGCCGTGTCTTCCCGCGAGAAGGCCACGGTCGGGCTCTACGTCGCGCTCTGGCTGGTGGGTAGCACGCTCGAACCGCTGGGCGACATGAGTCGGCCCTGGGTGAAACAACTGAGCATTCGCTACGACCTGCACCAACTCGCACGCGTCGTGTTCCGGCCCGAGCAGGATGTGCGGATCGCCCAGGAGAACGTCCCCATCGTCGGTGAAGTCCTGCGCGGCTTCGGCCGCAGACCCCGCGCGCCCTGGCCCCCAGCTCCGGCCGCCAGGACCTGGCCCGCGCTCGCGATCTTCGCACTGCTCTCGGCCGGGATCATCCTCACCCGTACCAAGCCCGAATGAGCGCCATTGTCCAGGTCCGGGAGTTGAGCCGGTGGTACGGGATCGTGATGGGACTGAACCATGTCTCGTTCGAGATCGGCCCGGGGCTCGTCGGCCTGGTCGGCCCGAACGGCGCGGGCAAGAGCACCCTCATCCAGATCATCACCGGCCAGTTCCGGCCAAGTTCCGGCACGCTGACGGTATTCGGTGAAGTGCCTTGGAACAACCCGAGGTTGCTGCGGCGGATCGGTTACTGCCCCGAGCGCGAGTCCCTGCCCCGGGATCTCGGACCGGTGGACTGGCTGCACGGCCTGGGGCGGTTGTCCGGGCTCCGCGGCACCGAGGCGCGCGCCCGCGCCGAGCGTCTGCTCGCGAAGGTGCGTCTCCCCCGCGAACACTGGGCCAAACGCCTGTCGCAGTACTCGAAGGGCATGCGACAGCGCGTCAAGCTCGCCCAGGCGCTGCTGCACGACCCCGAGTTCCTCGTGCTGGACGAGCCCATGAACGGCCTGGACCCGCTCGGCCGCCAGGAGATGGCCCACGTCCTCAAGGAACTCGCTGCCGGCGGCACCCACATCCTCATCTCCAGCCACATCCTCGCCGAACTCGAGGCCCTCTGTCGCGAGTTCGTCATCCTCAACTGGGGGCGCGTCCTGGCCTCGGGCACCCGCGACACGCTGCGCACGGATGTGCAAGGGTGGTCCGAGCAGTTGCAGGTCCGTTGCGAC
Source organism: Verrucomicrobiota bacterium (assembly GCA_027493615.1). GTDB lineage: Bacteria > Verrucomicrobiota > Verrucomicrobiia > Limisphaerales > J093 > DSVZ01. Next base: position 925,139 of record JAOSKK010000001.1, on the reverse strand, counting down.
CAACCGGAGAAGCTCGCACGCGTGCTGTTCGACGCCGGCGTGTTGCGCGGATTTCAGCTCGCCCCGGAAGGCGACTGGCTGCACCTCGAGGTGCGCGACCCGGAAGTGTTCTACCAGCGCTGGCTCGAACTGCTCCTCGCCAGCGGCGTGGTGGTCGGGGAGATTCGGAGTGAAAGCCGCTCATTACGCCAGATCTTCGACAAGGTCACCGCATGACATCGCTTGCTGCCACGAACGACGCGCCCGCCGCGGGCCCGAAACCGGACGTGCCCGGTCTGGGTTCGTCGCTGGCCGGGCTGTGGGTGTTGAGCTGGCGGGGTTTCTTTTGCCTGGCGTCGCGCCCCGCTGTGGCTGGCAGCGCTGGTGGCCAACCCCCTGCTGGCCTGGCTCAGCCTCCCGGACGGCGAGTCGACGGGCTTTCTGCACTGGAACGTGCACCTCTATGTCGGCTTGCTGATGCCCCTGTACTGCCTGGTCGTGTGCGGCGCGATGATCCGCGATGAAGTGCAGGATGACACCCTCGCCTTCCTCGTCACGCGCCCCTTGACCCGGGCCCGCCTCTACCTGGGGAAGTACGTCTGTCAACTCGCCTGGCTGCAGTTCGTGTTCCTGGTCAACGGACTATTGCTCCTGGGGGTCGGGCTGTTGCGGGACATTCCCGAAGCTCCCTCGCTGGCGGGCCGGGTGTTGCTCGCGGGCGTCCTCGCCGCCCTCGTGTACGGCGCGTTGGGCGGTGTCTTCGGTCTGCTCACCCGTCGGTACATCGTGCTGGGTCTGGTGTACGGCTTCATCGTCGAAGTGGGCATCGGACATATCCCCACCAATATCAACTCGCTCTCCATGCTCCGGCACCTGCAGGATCTCCTGGCCGGTCACCCGGCGGTGCGGGACCGCTATGAATGGTCGGCCGATGGGTCCGGAACCGGCGTGCTCATCCTGCTCGGAACCACCGTGGCGGCGCTCGTCCTCGGGGCCGTGCTGTTCACGTGGAGGGAGTTCCACGCCAGCCACGAAGCCCTGAAGTGAGTTGCCCGCCGGGTTTGCGAACGCCGTACGCTTGGCTAGTCTTCGCTCGCAACTGCCCACATGCCATGACCACGCCAACTGAACGTCGGGGCTTCCTCCGAGGCCTGCTCGCCGCCGGCGCGGGCGGACTCGCCGCGCTCGTCCCCGCAAGTGCCGGCCTTCATGTCTTTCTGGATCCCCTGCGCCGTTCCGCGGGCAGCGCCGACTTTGTCCGGGTCACCGGCCTCTCAGCGCTCCCCGCCGACGGGATCCCCGCCGCTTCACCGTCCGTACCGACCAGGTCAACGCCTGGAACCGTCGCGCGGACGTCCCCGTGGGTGCCGTGTACCTCCGCCGTACAGGCGAGACCGAGATTCAGGCGCTACACGTCGTCTGTCCACACGCGGGCTGCCTGGTCGACTACGCAGCCGCCAAGGACAGCTTTCTCTGCCCGTGCCACAACAGCACCTTTGCGCTCGACGGCACGATCAACGATCCCAAGAGCCCCAGCCCGCGCGGTCTGGACCGCCTCGACGTCGAGATCCGCAACGACACCGAAGTCTGGGTGCGATTCCAGAACTTCCGGGTCGGCGCGAAGGAGAAGGTGCCGGCATGAAGGCGTTCCTCGGCTGGCTGGACGCCCGCACCGGGGCCGTCACGTTCACGCGGCGCATCCTTTTTCGACCCGCTGCCCGGCAGCGTTGGCTGGCGCCATTGCTGGGGGAGCGTGCTGGTGTTCATGTTCCTGGTCCAGGTGATCACCGGCTTCTTCCTGCTGGCCGGCTACAGCGCCAGCACGCAGACCGCCTGGGAGAGCGTGTACCACCTGCAATTCGAAACGCGCGGGGGCTGGCTGCTGCGCGGGCTGCACGTGGTGGCCGCCCAGGCCTTCGTGGTCCTTCTCGGCCTCCACCTCATGCAGGTGGTGATCCAGCGCACCTACCTCGCCCCGCGCGAGCTCAACCTGCTCCTGCTCCTGGTCCTGTTGCCCCTGGCCCTCGCGCAATCCGTGACGGGCTGGCTGTTGCCACTCGACCAGAAGGGATACTGGGCCGCCCGTGTGCCCCTGAACATCCTCGCGGTCGTTCCCGGTATTGGCCCCCTCCTCCAACAGGCGCTGCTCGGCGGTCCGGAGGTCGGGCACCACACGCTGACGCGGTTCCTGGCGCTGCATGTGACGGTCCTGCCCCTGGCGCTGGGCGGCGTGTTGGCCGTCTGGTGGTACCTGGCACGCCGCCTGTCCCCCTCCCCAGCGGGACCCTCCCAGCCAGGAAACGCGTCTTGGTGGCCGGAGCAAGCGCTGCGGGATGCGGTGGCCTGCCTGGTGGTGGTCGTCACGCTGCTGCTGGTGGTCGTGCGGCCGGGGTTTGACGGCCGGGGAGTCGCCTTCCCCGAACTGCTGGCGCCGGTGGATCCGGTTGAACCCTACTCCGCCGCGCGCCCCGAGTGGTTCATGTTGTTTCTCTTCCAGTTCCTCAAGTACTTCCCCGCCGGCAGCGAAGTCTGGGGGCGGTGATCATTCCCTCCCTCATCCTCCTCGTAATGGCGGCCATGCCCTGGGTGGGGCGATGGCGGTTGGGGGCCGGCTTCAACACGGTCTTCGTCCTGACCCTCGGTCTCGGTGCCGTGGTGCTTGCCGGCCTGGCCCTGCGCGAAGATCGGAGCAACACCGAGTATCAGGCCGCCCGGCGACAGGCCCACACCGAGGCCGCCCGGGCCCGCGAGCTCGTGCAGACCGCGGGGGGCATTCCCGAGACCGGCGCCCTGACGCTGCTGCGCGCCGACCCGCTCCTGCAAGGGCCCAGGCTCTTCGCCCGCCATTGCGCAAGTTGCCACCGTTACGATGGCCACGACGGCTTGGGCCAGGTTCCGACCGATGCCCCCAGCGCCTCGGACCTCAAGGGGTTCGCCAGCCGGGAATGGCTCACAGGCCTGCTGGATCCCCAGCGCGTCGCCACCCCCCACTATTTCGGCGGCACCCGGTTTGAAGCGGGCCGGATGGTGCGGTTCGTCCAGAAAGATGTCGCCGCCTTCGACGACGCCCAACGCGCGAACCTGGCCAAGGTCATCCTGGCCGTCTCCGCCGAGGCCGAACTCCCCGCGCAACGCGAGGCCGACCTCCAGGACGCCGACGCCATCGCTGCCGGTCGCGAACTGATCCGTACTCGCGAAATGAAGTGCACGGGCTGCCACCAGTTCCGGGTGCCGGACGAAGACGCCATCGCCCCGGACCTCACCGGCTACGGCTCGCGTGCGTGGCTCGTGGATTTCGTGGGCCACCCCGCCCACGTCCGCTTCTACGGCCGCCGCAACGACCGCATGCCGTCGTTTGGCCGGGACGAGATCCTCGACGAACAGGCCCTCGGCCTGCTCGCCGACTGGCTGCGGGGCGACTGGCACCGGCCCGCGCCCGCCGTCGCCGCGACCCGCCCTTCCCCCCACGGCAAGAGTGACGCCAGCCCCGTAGGAGTCGAGGTCACGAGACTCAACCTGCCACGTCCTACAGGTCGGCTATCCTCAGCCGGCGATCCCCGTCGCTGACTGACGTCGCGTGAAGCCTACGGGCGGCCGATCCGATACAGATGTGTGTCCGTCCGCAGGTAGAGGGTGCCATCCACCGTCGCCGGCGTCGCGATGACCGTGCCCTCGACCTTGTTCCGGGCGAGCTCTTCGAAAACCGGCGCGGCACGCACCACCGTGGTCCGCCCGTCCTGGGCGAAGTAGTACACGCGCCCCTCCGCCGCCAGCGGTGACGCGAGGTGGCCCCCGCCCAACCGTTCCTGCCAGCGGATCTCGCCTGTGCGAACGTCGGCGCAGGTCGCCATGCCCTCGTCCGAAACCCAGTACACCTCGTCCCCCACTGCGACCGGTGACGACATGATCGGCACCTGCCGCAGGGTCTTCCACGCCACCTTGGACGTCGTGACATCCCCCTCCCCATCCACGCCGATGGCGAAGAGTTGCGCCTTGAAACAGCCCGTGCCGATCAGCACCAGGCCATGCGCAAAGACGGGACCCGTGCCGATCGAGAAGCCGTCGCCGTGCCGCGCCCGCCAGAGCTCACGGCCGGTGCCCGGATCGTACGACACCACCCAGTGCGCAGCGGGCGAAACGAGCTGCGGACGACCCGCGGCCTCGAGGAGCAACGGCGTGGCGAAAGACTTCTTCAAGTTCGGACTGCCGGTGTTGATGGGGGGCCGTTCGACGCGCCAGACCGGTTCGCCCGTGGCCTTGTTCAGCGCCGTGACGAACTGGGCGTCCCGTCCGTCGCGCGCCAGGATGAGCAGGCCCTGGTAAAGCACCGGCGAACTGCCCGGCCCCACCTGATGATCCAGCGGCACGCGCGTCCTCCACAACACCTCGCCGGTCGCACTGTCGAGACACGCCGTGCCGAACGTGCCGAAGTCGCAGTAAAGACGGTCCGCCTCAACGGCCGGCGTCGGTGTGGCCCAACTGTTCAGCCAGTGCACAGGGTCCGGCTGGGCCACCTCGAAAAGCACCGTCTCCCAGAGCACGCGACCCGTCGCCGCCTCCAGCGCCAGGGCCCGCAGGCTGACGTGTTCCGCCGTCTGCATGTCGTCGGGGCCGATGCGCGTGCGCTGTACCCCCTGCTCGACGGCGCTCGTGAGCCAAACCCGCTCGCCCAAGACCACCGGGGACGAACGCCCCCGCCCGGGAAGCGACACCTTCCAGGCCAGGTTGCTCGATTCCGCCCAGACCAGCGGGACACCCTGCGCCGCGGATGTGCCGTCGCCGCGCGGACCGCGGAACTGCGGCCAGACGGTCTCCCCCGCCCAGCCACCGAGCGGCAACACCACGACCGTGCAGAAGAGCAACCAGTGTTTCACGGACCATTCATACCCGTCGCCCTCCCGCCCGGCAACCCGCGATGCACAGCTTCACGCTTCCCTCCTCCCTTCGTTGTGCTCGTAGGCGACGACGGCGACCGTTAGCCTTGGGTCCCATGCCAGCGACGCCCTTCGTCCACGTCCACCGCATCACGTACGCCGAATGCACGCTCGGCAATCACGTGTACCACAGCCGGTACCTCGACATCCTCGAAGCCGCCCGCGGGGAGTACTTCCGCGCGCTGGGCCACCCGCTGCTCGCCTGGCAGGAGCGCGGCGTCCTGTTTCCGATCCTCCGCGTCACGCTCGACTACCACCGGCAGGCCCGCTACGACGACACCCTGGCCGTCACCGTCGAATTGACCCTGGCACGGGGTGCCCGACTGAACTTCAGCCACCGGATGCATAACCAGCACGGGCTGCCCATCCTCACCGCGGAAAGCCACCACGCCTGCACCGGCCTGAACGACAAACCCCGCCGTCTGCCAGCCGAACTCCTCGCGGCCCTGATCCCCCGTCTCGCGCCTGCACCCGATGCCACCCTCCCAGACGCGGTCAACCGTGCTGACCCTGCTCAGAAGCCGTGACCCCAACCCAGCAGATCCAGGTCCCCGACCCATGACCCAACCGCCGGACCGCCCAGGAGCGATCCGCCTTCACCCTGATCGAACTGCTCGTCGTCATCGCCATCATACCGCTCACCCTGGTTGTTCGGCTTCGCCATCATCCAGCATGGCTGGTGGGTGGCCCGTTCGGGCGTCCCCGGCTTCCGCGTGATGAGTTCCGACCGCGCGAACACCAACACCGTCGAGTCCGGCTGGCCCACGCGACTGGAGGACGTGCAGGCGACCGGCAGCCCGGTGTTGACCGACAACCTCTATCGCGACGGCTTCAGCACCAACGTCGCCACCGCCTTCGGCGGCCACCCGCATCGTCTGGCGCCACTACGGCAACTTCACCAGCTTCTACTGACTTCCCCGCCGCGGCCGCTTTGAAGCGTCCCTGCATCGTCCCCGTGCGCTATGGGGCGGTCATCTTCCTGTCCTTTTCCGCCATTTCCCCGGAACTCCGCAATGAACCAAGAGCGCTCTGACAAGCGCACCGTCTTCTCTCTCGGCAACCGAGTGAAGCCGCTGACCTCGAGCTCGGCAACCGGCAGCCAACCGGCGGCATGCAAACCGAAAATCACACGGAACTCCAGCCGTGACTCGCCAGGATCGTTCGGACGATCTGCCGGCGACGCTCAATGGTAACTGTGCCGCGCCGCGTGTGCAGCGAGTCTCGATCGACAGAGTAAATCAGATCACACTTGCACAGGGTTTCCCAACTGAGTCCGTCCGCCGCGTCCAGCAGCACCTCTCCGGCATGGGGAGCTCGGCCAGCGCGTTGTGAGGAACACAACAGGATCTCCACTAACGGTTTGTGGGCCACCCGATGGGGCGCCGAGACGATCACGGCCGGATGATCCCCGTAACCTGGATCGAACGTCCAGATTTCCCAGGCGTTCACAGGTCCTGGATGGTCTTGTGCCGTCGAACAGCTTTTCGGATCGACCTGAGCGCCGTGCGGCCAGCGATGCGTTCTCGGCTCTCGGCGGCGGGATCGGGTCCGTAGATCTCGCGAAGCTGTTGCTCGGTCAAGGGCGGTGGATTGAGATAGGAGTTCTCTTCGCGTTCCATTCTGCGGAGGGCTTCCCTCACGACTTCGCTTTGATTGTTGAACCGGCCGCGTTTGATCATCCGCTCGATGAACGCCTCGTTTTCTTTGGCGAGTGCGAAGGCCATGGATCGAGGCTGTGCCAACTATTGGCCGCTGTCAATTCCTCGGTCTCACTGCCGCCGCGGGAGCCCGTGACCGGACCGAATCCGCTCCACCCTGACACGGTCGGGACGGCTCGCTCGTGCGCCGGCAGGTCGAGGGAGAGGAAGGCAGCTACCGGCACCTCCAGGTCCAGGACATCATCTCATCCCGACCCACGCCCCGACCGGCGTCGGATCAGCAGTCGCAGGAGGTGCAGTTCGTTGTAGTCCACCGAGCCCGACAGCGCCTCGTGCACCGGGGCGAGTCGCTCGTGCCCGAGGCGGGCGAAGGCCTCGAAGACCCGCTCGCGGTCGGCTGGCGAGAGCTGCGATTCGGCCTCCAGCCGCTTGGGGTCCAGGTGTTCCCGGTGTGGATGAAGCGGCCGAGGTGCTGGATCACGGTTCCCCGGGCGACGCCGAAGTGCCGGGCAATCTCGTCAACCGACTGGCCGCGACGGAACCGTTCGCCGACGTCGTGGAACCGGCGGCGCACCGGCGGTCGGACGATGGACTGCAGCAGCGGCGGGCCCGGCTGAGGGGCCAGGCCGTGTTCCGTACAATGCGTGCGGATGACGTCGAGAAACGCGGTCCCGTATTTCTCGAGCTTCGCCTGGCCCACACCGTTCACCGCGAGGAATTCCCCGGCGGTCTGCGGCAGGTGGGTGGCCATCTCGACCAGCGCACGATCGGAGAACACGACGTAGGCGGGCACGGCGGCGGCCTCGGCGAGTTGCTTGCGGAGGAGGCGCAACCGCTCGAACAGCTCCGGATCATGCCCCGCCGTCGGGCATGAGGGGCCCCTCGGGTCCGACAAGCGTGCCACGGGCACGAGCCCACGTTCACCGCCATCGAGCGTCGCGGGGAACCGCCGCGCGACCGGCGAGGCCTCGGGGGTGTCGACCGCCTCCGGTCGCGGAGCACAGAAGTCACACTGCCCGCAGGGCGGCGCGAGGGTTTCGCCGAAGTAGTCCAGCAACGGCACCCGACGGCAGTCCCGGGTTTCGGCAAAGTCCAGCACCGCGTTCAGCCGCGCCTGGCGGCCGGGACGCTCCGACGCGGCGCCCTCGTCGATGAAGTGCCGGTGCACCCGCACGTCGCCCCAGGTGTAAAGCAGCAGGCAGTCGGCGGGCAAACCGTCGCGTCCGGCGCGCCCGATTTCCTGGTAGTAGCTCTCGAGGTCCTTGGGCAGGTGGGCGTGGAGGACGAACCGGACGTTCGACCGGTTGATGCCCATGCCGAAGGCGACGGTGGCCACCATCAGCGGGGCGTCTTCGTGGACGAAGCGCTGCTGGTTCTGACATCGTACGCGGTCGGCGAGCCCTGCGTGGTAGGGAAGCGCAGGCCAGCCGTTGAGATGGAGGGCCACCGTGAGTTCGTCGCATTGCTTGCGTGTGCCGCAATAGATGATGCCCGGTTGGCCGCGGCGCGGCTCGAGAAAGGCCAGGATCTGGGCCAGGGCATCGCGGCGGGGGTTGGGCCGCCAGGAACAGGTTGGGCCGGTTGAAGCTGGCAACGAGCTCCACCGGCAGGTCCAGCACCCGACGGATGTCGGCGCGCACCCGCGTAGTGGCGGTGGCGGTGAGGGCCAGACAGACCGCCGCGGGGAATCGGCGCCGCACGTCCTGCAGTTGGCGGTATTCGGGGCGGAAATCGTGGCCCCACTCGGACACGCAGTGAGCCTCGTCCACGGCCAGGCAAACGAGACGGCTGTCCGCGAGCAGGAGGAGCGTCTCCGGGCGCAACAGGGTTTCCGGGGCGAGGTAGAGGATGCGCAACTCGCCCCGCCGTGCCCGGCTGGTGGTGGCGGTGTATTCCGGCAGGGGCACCATGTGGTTGAGGGCGGCGGCGGGCACGCCGAGCTCGTCGAGCTGGCGCACCTGATCCTGCATCAGCGATACGAGCGGCGAAACCACGACCGTGAGGCCGTCGAAGAGCAGGGCAGGCAGTTGGTAGCAGAGCGACTTGCCCCCGCCCGTGGGCATGACCGCCAGGGTGTCGCGATGTTCGAGCACCCGCGCGACCACCTCCGCCTGGACGGGAAGGAAGTCGGAGAAGCCGAAGGTGCGCTTTAGGAGCTGGCGGGCCTGCCGGAGAAGGTCGGCGGCGGGTGAAGGACTCTCCGCCGGAACGGAAGCAAGGGCAGGACCCGCCGGCGTCCCTTCCAGGAACCAGCCGGACAACTGGACGAAACACCGCAGTTCCACGTCGGGGGTTTCCGGCGGCCGCCACCAATGGGCGAGCGAAACCCGTAGCAGCGTGCCGGCGGGAATCCTCCGCAGGGGTTCCTGAAAGCCCACGAAGGTGAGGGTGCGCCCGCCGTCAGGCGTCGGGTACCGGTAGCGCAGGCGCTTGCCGGCCGTATCGAGTTCGAGGGCTTGGTCGGGACACCAGAACATGGTGCTGCGATGGGGCAGTCCGGCGCGATGGACAATGCAGAGCGCACCCGCCGCGGTGGCCTGAACCAGCCCATCGAACAGCAGCTCCGGCCCCCCGCTGACCGGCGGCATCAAGCGGCGAATGCTCTCGACCACCTTGTCCGAGCACCGCAGCCGCCGGGCGCGCCGCACCAGGATGTTCTCGACATGCGGTGGGATCACCTGCGGATCCGGCGCCCCTTCGATTTCCCACACCTCGCCCACTTCGTACTCGAGCCCGGCGCGTTCGTTCTTTTCTGCGTCGGGAGCGACCAACCGCACGCTCCGTCCGTCCTCCGCGATTCCGCCCACACAGGCCCCGGCCCCGCGGCGGGTTTTGGCCACGATCAGGACCTTCACGAGCCGGAGGGACGCAGATGGACGGGCGGTTGGCCAAGGTCCTGCCCCAGCCGCTCGGCCACCAGCGAGCGATGGCAGGCGCCCGGTTCGCGTTCGACACAGAACAACGCCACGGTCTTCGCCTCGCCGCCCAGTTGCGCGACGAACCGGCGGCTGTCGAACGCGTCCAGGCAAGCCTCGCGGTAGCCGGCGACGAATTCCTCGCTCAGCACGGTGCGCTGGCGCTTGGTTGTGCCCGTGGCCGCGTCCGCCGCGTACTGGCGCTGGCGCAGCGCGGGGCTGGGTGCCAGTTCCCGCAGGTGCAGGTACCGGATGCCCAACGCGGCGAGGCGCCGTTGGAGCCGGGCGCTGTTGGCGAAGGCATATTCCGATCCGCGCACCCCGCGCCGCCAGCGGAGGTCGCAGAACGTGTCCACACCCGCGGCGGTCAGAGCCGCAAAGAAGCCTTCCTCGGTGAAACCGTAAACGCCGATGGTCACGATGTTCATGGTCGTCTCCGCCGCGGTCAGGAGATCACGGACGCTCGTTTTCGCTCTCGGCTTCGCGCGGCCCGTAGCGTTTGCGCGAGCTGAAGGAAGCCGGCCCGAACAAGTCCATCTGCCCCTGGGTGAGCCGGTCAATGACCTGCTGCTGGGTGCGGGGCGCGCCGTCCTCGTCCAGATGGCAGACGGGCAGACCCGCGGCGGCCAGGGCCTCGCCGATGAGCTTGCTGCGGTGACACTCCTCCGGACGGCCCTCGCTGCACATCAAGACCACCCGACACCCCTGCGCGACCGCCTTCTGCAGGCGGCTGAGGCCCATCTGGAAGAACGATTGCCGGCGCACCTTGTCGTAGTCCACCTTGCCATCGGTGTAGCAGGCGGGTTCCTTGGGCTGCCCGCCCAGCGTGTCGCCCATGAACACGTAGCGGATGCCGGCGCGCTGAAGGTGATGCTCGAGCAGGTCCTTCGAAAAAATCCGGCTTGAACTTGGAGTAGGGCGCCGACCGCACATCGATGAGGAACTCGATCGCGTTGGCGCGAAGCAGCGCCAGGAAGTCCCCCAGCGACCGCGCCCCGTAGCCAATGGTGAACAGCCGTTGACCTTCGCCTGCCCCGGATCGGACTCCGGCTTCCGGTGGGCTGGAGCTCATGGCTCAAGAACCCGGCGGCCGGCCGCGGTACTCGTCCATCAACCGCAGGATGCCTTCGCGGATCGCCAGCAACTCCACGCGTGCCTCGGCGACCACCGGTTCCGGCAGGAGCCCCTTGGGCGCGGCTGCCTCCAGGCCCGCCTGGGCCCGGTGCAGGTGATCCAGCGCGCGCTTGAGATAGGCCACCGTGAACGGCGGGTCCGGCAAAGCCACGCCCTGGGCGATGCTGCCCAGCGCGCCCGCCAGTTTGGCAGCGGCGGTCTGAAACTCGAGGATGCACCGCCCCAGGTCCGAATCGCGACGACGGTCCGGTCCGAGCGCGTCCGCGGCACGCCACAGTTTCATGGCGCTCTCGAAGCAGCGGTGCTGCAGCGGATGCGCCACGTCGCCGCGGTCCGTCCGGATCCAGTCGATCCCCTCGCGGTGCGGGTCCGGTTCCGGTGGGGGGTGTTGGCCGCCGCTTCACAGAGGGCGTTAAGTTCCTCGATGGACATCCGCTCCGGCTCGTCATCGCCGTCGAGGTCCGCCGGCCGGTCCCAACCCATCGCGGCGGCGATCTTCGCTTCGGCGTCGTCGGTGTCGCCGTACTTGTCGAGCAGTTCGCCGTACTTCTCCGTGCTCGCGTCGCAGGTCTTCATGAAACGTTCGTAGTCGTGCTCGTTCCACGCGACGTCTGGCGGCTTCTGACGGGATTCCTGCGCTTCGATGGCGGCGGTGAGTTGGTCCAGGAATCCTTGCATGCCGGCGGCCGCCTGGCGGGCGCGCTCCGCCTCCTCCTCGGGCGTCAACCGCCACCCGGCGCGGAGATGGTCAGTTCGTAATCCGCGCTCTCGATGACCACGCGCCCGTTGGCCTGGCTGAACCACTCGAGGTAGAGGCTGTTCGCCCACCGTGACGGGGGCGCCCCTTTTCCTTGGGCCAGTTGAGGAACTCCTCCATCGGCACCGCGGGCACCCGCACCTTCCGGGACGCCGTCAGATCGCCAATCGTGCCGTGCTGCTGCGGGTACAGCCCCTTGAGATCCCGGGGGTTCGGCTGCGGTCGTGGATTGACGAACGTCAGGAGGCAACCCGCCAGATCCGGATGCGCATCGCCGGCCAGCACCAGTTCGAGCGGTGCCGCGCCGCCCGCCAGCCAGATCCGCCCCCGCACGGTGCCTTTGACACGGTTGTCGATCTCGCCCCGCGCCACGCTGTCATGAATCCGGAACGCCATGGGCGCAGATTAGCACGGTGCCACGGCGACCGGCAAAACCGATTCCCGGCAAGGCGTGGCAAAACCCGGGAAGCCCGCCGACCGGTGGGGGGGGACGGCTCGGAACCGGATAGGAACGCGCCTTACGGTGAGCGGACGCGGTGGGAATGTGCCGACTCCCGCCGGTTCAGGGAACGTCCGGCGCGGGCGCGAAGACCGCCTTCGTCGCAGCGCCGAGGTGCGCGGCCGCCCGCTGCGCGAAGCGCTCGAACTCGGGCCCGCCGCCCCCGGCGCGCCACGCCTCCAGAACCTCCGCCAGGCCGGCAGCCAGCGCGGGACGGAAATCGGCACGCGTGGGCTGGACCGTCTCCGCCGCCTCCAGCAGCAACAGCGCGGCGTCGGCGAAGCGGCGTTGCGGCAGGAGCACGTCTTGGATCAGCAGCCTCCGGCTCGCGAGCGCGGCGGGGGTGGTCCGGCGAGATGGTCCGGGCCCGCGTGGCGACGACGTGCCGCAGCATCTGCTCGGCCTCGGCGTACTGCCGCTGCCGCGCCCGCGCCTGCGCCATGAGCTCGAGGCCCCACATCGCCCCGGCGCTGAACTCGCCCTCCTCGGTCACGGTCAGTCGGTGCGCCTGCGCGAAGAGGTCGTGGGCCGCGTCCAGGTTTCCCGCGTCCCGACGGAGTTCCCCGAGTTGGTTCAGGGTCTGCCGAGCCACGTAGTGGTCCGCCGCCACGAAGCGGGTCGTACGTTCCAGATGGTGCCGCAGCAAGGGCTCCGCCTCCGCCGGCGGCAGCCGCCGGGCTTGGACGGACGCGAGCTTGGCGGCGGCGGAGACGGCGTCGCGATGCGTGTCTCCGAGCCGGCGCGCGAAGATGTCGGCCGCCTCCCGATACAGCGGCTCCGCCTGTGCCAGGCGGCCTTGGTGCACCCGCAGCTCCGCCAACTGCGACAGGAACTCCGCCAGCGGCTCGTCCGGCGCGCCGCCGTGGCGGCGCTGCAGCTCCACGGCGCGGATGAGGTTGCTCTCGGCGGCGGCGTATTCCCACAGCCCCGCATAGGTTTTCCCGAAGACGAACCGCACCGAGGCTTCGGCCAGGGGCTGCCGGGAGAGCCGGTAGTCAATCCGCCCGGCCGCGGACTCGAAGGCCTCGCGCAGAGAGACGCCCGCGTTGGTGTGGCTCCACGGGGTGAGGCGTTTGAGCAGCTCGCGCCAGAGGAAGTCCGAGACGTTGCGCGCCGTGGCGGCCTGCTCCCGCGCGCGGACTTCCGCCCGGTGCGCGCGGACCGCCAGGCCGGCGCTCACGCCGGTGGCGGCCAGCAGCAGCGCGGCCATCGCCAGGGCGGTGACGACCGTCTTGCGGTTCCGCCGGTACAGCTTGGCGAGCTGGTACCGGAGCGTGGGCGCCCTGGCCGTGACCGGCTCATGATGGAGGAAACGCTGCAAATCCGCCGCCAAACCGCTGACGGTGGCGTAGCGGCGGTCCGGATCCTTGGCCAGCGCCTTGAGAACGATCCAGTCCAGATCGGAAGGGAGCCGGGCGTGACTCTTGATTTGTGATTCGTGGTCCGTGGTCCGTGGTCTGTGGCGGCCGGGGGCGGGGGAGCGGCAGCGGCGGCGAGCGATTTCCGCAGACGGGTGCTGGGGCGGACAGGTTCCTGTTCCCGGAGGATCCGGCGCATCTCGTCGAGGCCGACACTCAGGAGTTCCTTGCTGTCGAACGGTGGGCTGCCGGTCAGCAGTTCGTAGAGAAGCACGCCCAGGCTGTAGATGTCGCTGCGCGTGTCCACGTCCCGACCGCTCAGAGCGGCCTGCTCGGGGCTCATGTAGGCCGGCGTGCCGAGGAGTTGCGGGAACTGGGTGAAGACGGTCAGGGCAGTCAGCGGCTGCTCGATGGCCTTGGCGATTCCGAAGTCAATCACCTTGGGCACCGGTTGGTCACCCGGCAGCGTGACGAGGATGTTCGACGGTTTCAGATCGCGGTGAATGACGCCCTTTTGATGCGCGTGCTGCACGGCGCCGCAGACGGTGAGGAAGAGGTGAAGGCGTGCCTCGAGGTCGAGGAGGCGCTCGTCGCAGAAGCGGGTGATGGGCAGGCCGTTGACAAGTTCCATCACGAAGTAGGGCCGGCCAGCGGGGGTAGTGCCCGCGTCGAAGACCTGGGCAATGTTCGGGTGATTCATCAGCGCCAGGGCCTGGCGTTCGGCCTCGAATCGCCCGATCACCTGCTTGCTGTCCATCCCCGACTTGATGAGCTTGAGGGCGACGCGGCGGCGGACCGGCTCAAGCTGTTCGGCCAGGAAGACGATCCCGAAGCCGCCTTCGCCGATCGGCTCACGCAGTTGGTAGCGACCGATCACGCTGCCGGGACCTTCGGCAACGGGAGCGTCGGCAGGGAGGGTGTTGGCCGGCAGGCCTGGCCACGGCGGCAGGAACTGGGGTGAGGCTGCGTCGGCCTGCAACAGCGCCTGGATTCTCTCCAGCCGGGCGGGGTCCCCGGCGCACGCCTGGCGGAGGAAGGCCGCCTGTTCATCGGGCGAGGCACAGTCCAGGGCCTGTTCGAAGAGGGCCTTCTCGCGGTTGGGCTCGGTCATGGTCTGGATTCAGATTAGTAATCAGAGGCGCCGGTTGGCAAGCTGCGCCACGGCAGCCTTCCCGCCCGCGCTCCAGTGCCGCCCAGCAACAACCGGCGGCGCCCCAGACGGGCCGCCTGCGGTCCCTGACCTCCGGACCCGAGATGGACTCCGTTCAACGGTGCGAAATCACGAGGCGAAGGTACACGCTGCCGGCCCGGGCCTGAACGGTGTTGCCGGCTCGCCAGGAGACCTTCTCGCTCAGGCCCGAAGGCTCGAGCTGCACGATCGGCGCGCCCCATTCGGCGCCCAGGCGTTCCCAGTCGCGGAGGTTCTCCGAGACCGAAACTGCGTAGTCCAATTGGTTTTCCGACGCCAACCGCCGGTAGGAGTACTCGATTCCGTCGGGCTGAGGGTCGGCGTTCCGAATGACCTCGAGTTTCGCTTGAGCGAACCACAGCGCGGCGGCGGCGCGGTCCGGGTGTTCGGAACACCTCGACCTCGACCAGACGGAGGGGGGCGCCGGCACTCTGAACCCGCACATGGCGGGCCAAGCGGGGGATGCGGTGGCGGTCACCCGCCAGGGTGGCCGGCTCCGGAGGTTGGGTGGCGTCCACGGCGAGGGTCCACGCGAGGCGATCGAACGAGGTGTGGATCCTGTAGGGATAGGCGTTCGTGCCATCCCAGGCGGTGAGGACGTGGAGGTACCCGACGCTCCGGAGGAACTCCAGATCCACCTCCCACCAGTCCTCCGGCCCGGCGGCGGCCCACACCGTGGCACCGGTCTTGTGGCCGTCGTTGGGCCGGCTCCGGCCCGTGCCGCTGGAATGCCGGGTGGGCCGGCCCCGGGCCAGTTCGCGATCCCCGTGGCGTTGGACCAGGGCCATGAGGTCGGCGGCCACGCGCCCGATGTCATTGCCGGTGGAGGGTTTGCCGTTGGCCATGACCATCACGCCGACGTTTTCCTGGGGCTGGAGCTGGAGGTGGCTGAAGGCGCCCGCCGTAGCCCCGTCTTTGGAAATCGTCAGCGGCGGGGCGAGGCTGAGATCCCAGCCGAGACCCATCCGCTGGCGGGAATCGCTCTGCAGCTTGGACCGGAAAGGGCGCTGGGAGAACTCGATGGCCTGCCTGAGCCGGGGCGGGGTCCCTTGGTTGAGCAGACAGGCTTGCAGGAAAGGTTCCAGGTCCAGGAGGTTGGCATTGACGCCATTGCCGACCTTGTCTTTCGGATCCTCGCGGTCGCCGTAGCTGCTGGTCAGCAAGGCGCGGAACGTGGGGGTCATGGTCCCCAGCGTCTGGAGATAGCGCAATCCCAACGGATCCCGGAACACCTCCTGAAACAACGGATTGTAGCCGCCGCGCTGACCGGCCTGGGCCACAGCGAACGCCAGGGTGAGGTAGCCCTTGTTGGAGTAATGGTAGAGGTAGGGATCGCCGGTGTTCGGCGGTGTGGGTGACCACCGGATCCAGTCCCTCACCAGGTTGGGCAGCGGGGGCAGGTCGAAATAGACCTGCTCGGCGGGATTGCCGGGCGCCCCGTCCGTCATTCCCGAGGTGTGGGTCGCCAGGTCCAGGAGGGTGACCTGTCGGATGGCGCCTCCCGAGCGGCCGATTTCGGCTGGCAGATAGTGGACCACGGGATCCTCGAGGCCGACGGCACCCTCCTGGACCAGGTGGGCGAGCATGATGCCGGTGAAGATCTTGGTGACGGAACCGACCGGGAACAGCGTTTCCGTGGTCACGGGGGCCTGGGTGTCGCGGTTACGGACCCCGGCGGTGAGGGGTAATAGTGGCCGTGATAGGCCACGCCGGCGGCGACGCCGGCGATGTGGTTCGCCAGGATGTAGTCATCGAGATGCTGCTGGACCAGCGCGTGGAAGGGTTGTGGAGGAGGAGGGGGCGGGGCGGGAGAGGTTTGTCCCGCGCGAAGGGTACTGACGACCGCCAGGGTACAGAGGACCATCAGGCGACTGGCTGCCTGCGTCCATCGGTGGCCCCACGAGGGAGGGCGGAAGGCGCGCCCCTTGGCCAGCGCCTCCGAATGGGGAACGGGGTGCATCGCAAGTGACTCAGTGCTTGATGATGTAGTTCACGGCCGCGTTGACGGGCCGGGTTTCCTTGCCGCCAGAATCGGCTGTGCCCAATACCGTCCGGGAGATCCCCGCACCCTGTGGTCCACCGGGGAAGCTGAATGCGCCGCCTTGGGCAAAGCCAGACTGAAAATCTGCCGGTATCACTGCCGGTGGAATATTAGTAGTTGTCAGTGGATGATGCGCTGTCAGTGGCATGGGCAGCATATTGGGCGGCAGCAGCGGTGGATCATTAGGATTGGCGAGGAAATGCCTCAAGGTCACGGGATGTTGATGGGTCTTGAACTCATCCGCCTGCAGGCTCCCGACCTCGTTGCCGGTGTTACCTCCCGCCTTGCCCGCCGTCCTTCCCTCCGCATCCGGGTCCCGCGGGCTGCCGTGGGCCACGCCGCGCAGGAAGGTCCCGCGCAGATCGGGCAAGTTGAAGTCATACTTATTTGCGTCGATCAATTGTTGATCGATGGTTGTGCCCCTCTCATTCACGGTTCCGTTGCCCCAACTCGTTCCGATCGCCGCGAAGAGGACGGGATAGTTGGTGGACGCCATCGCCCTGCCGTCGCAGAGCAGCCAACCGCGCGGAATCCCGTTGGTGGAACCCGCAAAGGGAACGATGACGCCCGCCGGCAACACGGATTCGAGCACGTCCGCAGTCAAGTGCCGCCGGTCCACCGAGCGCTCCTTGATCTCGTCCCCCGTCACGGCGCCCAGTTGCAGGCGGTCGGAGGTGATGGTCCGAACGGCAAGCTGATTGCTGGAAACCGACCCGGCGACCAACCGGCCGCCCGCGATCCTGGCCAGCGGCGGATTGGTGGCGCCTTCGGCGAAAAGGTCCGTCCAGGAATAGCCGCCCAGCAATCGGGCATCCGCGCTTTCCTTGGCAAAGACGGAGGGCAGGACGCTTTGCCGGGGCAGCAACGGTGGATCCTCCAGGCCAATCTCGCCGTCCCCGTTGGCATCCACGGTGATCTCCAGGAACAATTCCCGGTCGAAGTCCACCTCCGCCAGCCTTGACCGGGACCCCAGCAGGGTGCTGACCAGGCCCTGGTTGACGGTGAGCTTGTGGACCTCGCCCACCCAGACCGTCCGGCCAGCCACGGCCGCGTCGTAGAGCTTGAACTGAACCACCCGTGCGCCGTTGGTGACGGCGGTTCCGTCAGCCGCGGTCAACCGCCCCTGAAAAGGGAGCAGCTTGGGCGCGGGAGCCTGGGCGTGGAGGGACGGGAGCAGCGGCAACCAGGCCGCCAGACTGAGGGCCACGAGGGCCGTGAGGCTGGGTATGCGAGTCAGGTTCATGGTGGAGTGCGGTTTGAGGTTCATTCGATCAAGAGGGAATTTCTACCAGGGCATGCGAGGGGGTGGAGCCGAGCTGCATGCTAATGTACAATTCAATGTCCTCGAGGTGCTCGATTCGCATCGTCCCCTGGCCGTCAATGGCCAGGATGAAGCGGTCGCAAAACAGCGGCCAGTCCGGTACGGTCAGCCGGGTCACCGGCTGCTGCCCCAGGGAGGCACGGAGACTTCTGTCGCCGAAGAATGGCTCACTCACCGTCCGCTGATCCGGATCCCGCTGATACAGGGGAATCTGGAAGGTGCTGATGGTTCGGGATGCGGTGTAGAGGCTGTCCGGGAAATAGCCGATCCGTTGCACCGTGCCGAACAACTCGAACGCGACCGGAGTGGAAACGCGGGCGGCAAACACGTTGGTGCCAACGAGCTTGAAGCCGAGTTCCGTGATGCGGTGATTCCAGAACAAATCCCACGTCCCGCCGGGCCGGTTGCGCTGGACCAGAGGGACGTCGGTCGTTTGCCCCGGAATGACCCGGACCTGATTATAGGTCAGGGGAAACTCGATCCTGAGCCGCTTGAATTCGGTGCGATTGGCCGGATCCTGATGGGCCCGATCCAGCAGCAGGGCGCGAAAGCGCTGGATGCTGCGCCGTTCAAGGTCCGGATCCTTGACATACACGTTGGCATCCGAATCGTAACGGTAGTCAATCAGCCCGAAGAGGTCGCGGCGCAGGCTGATCGGAGACCCTTGGAAGGAGTTGGCATCCCAGGTGTTGGTGCTGTGAGAGCCGCGGAATGGGGGCAGGCGCAGCGTGCCGTCCCAAGCCTTGAGCGCATCGAAGAACGCCTGGGCCTGCAAATGGTTGCCCACGCCAAAGATGCTCTCGGCCTCGGTGAATTCATCGAACTCACCATTGTTCAAAGGCTCGGCGGGACGGTCGGATTCACCCTGCTTCACCGGATTGCTGAACCGTTCGGTCCACGCCGCCTCGGCCATGCGGGCCAGCGTGTAGAGGTCAATCCGGTACTGCTGCAGCACGCTCTGGTACTTCTCCTCTTCCTCCTCGGCCCGGAAGGCGAGGGCTGGATCGCGATACCAGAGGTTGTCGGTGCCGGTCTGAAAAAGACGTGGTCCTCCACCAGGCGGTGGGCGCGGGCGAGGAGTTGCCGCAGTTCGGCCCCGGCGATGGCCACGTTGACCACCACCGCGTTCAACTCCTCCACGGCGATGCTCTGGTCCACCAGCAGGTTCTTGATGAAGGCCCGGGAATTGATGGCATTGATGGCCACGGTTTCCGAGGCCACCCGCAGTGCCCTGGCCGCGTGCTGGACCGCCAGCAGCGCCTTGCTGGGGCTGGCATGGGTGATGGTGCCGGAGGACAGGCCGCAGGCGCAGATGCTGATGTCCGGCGCGGACGCGGCCAGGCCGATGGCGAGTTCGATGGCCTCATACGCAATCCCGTTGACGGTGATGGTGGCGGTCTCATCCTTGAAGCGGGCCAGCTCGATGCTCATGCGCTGGGCATATCCATCCACCTCGGCCCGCTTGGCCCGCACCTCCCGGATGGCCTGCACCAAGCGGAGCGCCTGAATGGACATCAGGCTCCCGTCCTGGAATCCCGGAGCGTTCAGATCCCCCGCGTTGATCAGCTCATCAAACTTGTTGGTCACCGCCGTGAGAAATGCCGCGCGGCTGGAAGAGTTTCTGAGGTGACCGTAGTCCGATGGGTTGATCCCCGTGATCTCCAAAATCTCGCGCTCGAGCGAACTCCGCAGCGCGTTCTCGCGTTCGAAATTTGCGGACGCAGCTTCCTCACTGTCCTTCAGGGCGCTCTCCACCTGCTGGAACTGTCCGACAAGTCTGGAATAGGTATCCCGGGACCTGTTCACCTGATTGCGGAGCGCCTCGGTGTGCCACGCGCTGACCAGAGCGGTCTGCGTGGGACGCTCTCCCGCCAGGATCAACTGCCGCAGCCGGAGGGCGTCCGTGACGCTCACGCGGGACTGGTCAATCCGGGCCAGCTCATACTCGCTTTCCGAGCCGGAGGACCCGTCGTCCAACTGCGCGGCCAGCGGCAGGACGGCGAGAAACTGGGCGTGAATGTTCTCCCGCAGCACCTTCTCAGCCCGCCGCAGCATCCGGTCCTTCTCCTCCGTGCCACGCTTCACGCCGGCACCCGGCCCCGCGAAGGCGGCCCGCCAGAGCTGGTTCGCATAGCCGACCGCGGCCAGTCCCAGACGTTCGAGGGCGCTGCCGTAGAGGTACGCTACCGACGGGCTGGCTTCGCGGTCCTCCACGCTTGGTCCGCCGAAGCTCGGGTCGTTGAAGTCGGTGTGGGGAAGAATCACGCTTGTCTGTTCATCAAAAGTCACATAGTGCGGCATGTTCGGGAACACGATGCCGACCGCGCGAAGCTGGCCGGTGGGGTCTTCGGCCACGTACTGCAGGATGTCCTTGATGCCCTGAAGGAAATAGAGGCGCGCATAGGCGATCTGCTTCTGGGAGGTGCCGGGAAAGACCTCCGGCTCCTCCTTGGGAAGCTCGCGGCTGTCCGTGGGCGTGACTCCGCCGGGGTAGGGCACGCGCAGCGCGTTCAGCAGATCGCGGTTTCCGGCGTACAGGTAACCGGTCGTCAGGCTCTCCAGCGCTTCCCAGGCGACGACTTTGGCCTGCAGCGAAACCGGCGGGTGGCCCGACGGAAGGCTGGCCGGCTCGGGCGGCTCGAGGCGGCGGATGTCAACCGCTTCCGAGATGGCGGCCTTGAGCAAAGGACGAGACGGAGACAGTCCCGCTGTGTCGTCGCCCAGGAAGTGGCTCAGCAGTCTCGTGCGGGTGGTGCTGCTGGGGAAGCCCTTCAGATAAGCGCGCCCGGGGACCAGGCTGGTGTGAAACGCATTGGTGAGCCGTGCGTAGGGCGACACCCTCGGCCCCGTGGGCGGGTCCGGTGACGACGCCCAAGCCCAGCACGAAGCAGAGCACCAGCAGTCCCAGGCGCAGCGCGCGGGAGGGAGGGATTTCCGAGGCGGTTCTCCACGAGGGCGATGATCGGGTGGACGGGGGTTCATGGCAGGGTCAGTCGGCGGACAGAGGTCCGAGGTGGAGTTGGAAGTGGAGGTTGCGGGCAACAGGGCCGGGGGCGGCGCTGAGCGGGGACGCGAAGGGATTCGCTAGCTCGCCCCGACGGGTCTTGGCGACACGCGTGGCGGTGGACGGGATCACGGCCGTGAGGATTTCAGCGCCCAGACTACACGCCAGGCGGAGGTGCGTGACCACCTGGAATCCTGGCTCCAGATCATCGTGAAATGTCGTACCGGGATGGGCATGATAGGCCTCATCCTCTTCGGCGACCGTGAAGGTGTCATGGTTCAGCGCCTGGATGGTCCGGGTTGCGTAATTGATCTTGGGGTTTCCGAGCGGATTGCCCCACACGATCGCCTTTTCAGGCTCGTCCCGGTCTGGGTACTCGGGGTTTCCTTGGGAAGTCAGCGTATCCTTCCACACATCAGCGGGCAGGGCGTAATTGAAGTCCTCGTCCCGGAAGCCATGGCCAGGCTCGCGGTTGGCCTTCTCATCGAGCAGAGGTTGAAAGCCGTCGGCAGCGAAAGGCTGACTCTGGCCACTGCCGAACGGAATCAGCGGGGCGAGGTCCAGGTCCATGGAGGCGGCATAGGCATGTTGCAGGGGCATGAGGCCGACGAGAACCGCGCCGAAGCCGTTGGTTGGCGGCGGGACAGGGCCGTCGGCGGGCGTCGCCTTGAGCGCCACCCCGCCCGACGTGCCAAACACCTGAAAGAGATGGGCGGTGTAGGCGGCATTGGCTGTCGGCTCCGGCAGGCCTGGCGACTCGCCCTTAAGGCCGGATGGACGCCCGACCGTCTGATGGGGCGCCGGCAGGATGGAAACACCGACGTCCGCCACGGACGTGGCGGCGGTGGGCGGGCTGAACAGGCGCACCCGGTAGAGTCCGGGCGTCTTGAACGGATGCGACACCTCGCGCCCCGTCTCGCGGCGCGTGCCGTCGCCGAAATCCCAGCCCGCCTCCCCCGGCCAGGCCCAACGCGGTGAACGTCACCGAGGAGCCGGCGGGGACTTCGGTCGGTCCCGCCAGAATCTCCGCCGCCGCCACGGGGACGGGCTGCAGCATGAGCTCGAAGGGGCTGTCGAAACCGCCGGCGTCGAAACCCGCCACGCCGGCCAGGGGGGCGGCGCGCCGGCCAGGGGGTTGAACCGGGCCATCAGGATGTGTTCCAAGGAAGTGAAATGGGTTGGGGCCATTTGGGCGGCGCGCGCGAAGGCGATCGTGAAGAGATCGCCCAGCCCGGCGCGGGCGGCGTCTTCCGGGGCGTGACCCGGGAGGCGCGCAGAAAGATTGAGCGGCAGGAGTGGAACGCCGCGCAGGCTGGAAGCGGCCTTCGGCATCGGTCACCGCCGAACGGCTGAAAGGCAGGCCATCCAGGGCCACGAGCGCGTGGGCCTGCGAGGTTCCACCGCTCAGGACGCGGCCATGAACTTCGGTGACGGGCTGGCCCTCCAGCCGCAGCATCCATCTGGGGAACTGCACGGGCTGCGCCCCCGGTTTTCGATCACAAGTTGCCAAGGGAGGCCGGGCGCGGGGCGGGCGCCCGTGCGCGGGATGTCCCGCAGGAACGACTCGAAATCCCCCGCCGGCGGGCGGGTCAGGGGAACATTGACTGTGCGGAGCGCCTCAGCCGGGATGGCGTTGGCCGGTTGGCGGCCGTCGTAGAGCAGCAGACTCCGTCCGTCCGTCCCGGGGGACCTGAGCGTCAGGACGAGGTTCGCGTTGATGTTGGTGGAATTGCCGAAGTCCCATTCCACCTGCAGGGTGTGCAGGGCGAGGTCGGTGACGATGTTGATTCGATTGGTCCGACTCTCCCCGACCGGGATGACCAGGGACGGCGGCGCACTCCGGGCCACCACCACCGGTTCGATGCCAGTGTCGGACTCGACCGACCGCCGCAGGGTGAACGGTCTGACCGCCTGGCGCTCGAGGTGGAAGGAGCCAACCAGCTCGATCGGCGTTCGGGACAGGCCATGGACCACCTCGCGGTATCGCCCCTTCAAGACCTGGCCATCAGTGGGGTTGGCGGCGACCAGCGCGCCCTCGAGCAGGACGGTGCGTTGAATCGGAAACGGAAAGGGATTCCGCACATCCAATTTGCCGTCGTTCAGCCAGTCCACGTCCTCTCCGGCGGCAGGATCGTTTTCATCCCATTGGTCAAAGGGTTCACCGTTCTGGTCGCCCGGCGGCAGCACATACCCGCCGCTGAGCTGGAACTGGTTTCCCTCGTCCGTGATGCGATGCCCGACGAGCGGCACATCCACCGGCCACATCACCGCGCGCGAGCTGTCAATGAGTCCGCGCAGCAGGCCGGGTACGCTCGCGTCCTCGTAAAAGGTGACCGCCAGGTCGAGGTCGGGCACGCGATTGCGCCGGCCATTGACGGTTTCGATGACCGCGTACCCGGAGAAATCGCCCTCCACCCCGGGAACTTCGGCGATGACCTGGAACGTGCGGTTGGTCACGGTGGTGCGCAGCGTCAGGATGCCCTCGTGCCGGCCGCGCCCCAGATTCCGGCGGTCCAAGCGGAGGTAAACGATGTCGGACTCGATGGTCGTGACCCCGTTCAGCCGGGTGTAGTCGCCCAGCAGGCGGCCATCCGGGCCGCGCTCTTCCCGCGCGTCGCGGCTGGGGAACAGGCGGATCCAGGGTTCCGGCGTGGCGGTTCCCGTCAAGGGCGTCCAGGTCGCTTCCCACAGCAGGATGCCCCCGCTGGGCCGTTCATCCTCCGACTGGTTGGCGATGCCGACCATCTGGACCTCCTCCCCGGGGAAGAAACGGATGACCGTCTGGTCCCGCACGGACTTCAAGCCGGCCTGGTTGGTCGCGCCGGAGACGTTTTGGTCTTCCTTGGACGGGAAATTCCCGTGCGGCGGCAGGTCCATGTCCGGCCGAAGCGTGGTAAGCAGCCGCGGTCGCAGCGTGGCATCGGTGAGCGACCGAACCCAGTAGCCCCGGCCCAGGTCTTCCTGGAGCCTGAAGGCCGGAAACGGCGGATCCGCGGCCACGCCTGCCAATGGGTGGTTGGCACCTCGGGGGCGGAACTGCTTCCAGTAAGCATTGGTACCCCAAGTCATCACCGCGTCGTAATCGAAGCCGGCGGCGGAGAGGACGGCCAGAAGGCTGACGGGTTCCCGGTTGGTCACCACCGCCGCCCCCACCGGGATGCCGATGAGGTGCCAGCCCGGGTCAAACCGCAGGCTGGGAAAATCGTGGCCCGACGGCACCGCACCGCGAACCTCCCAGCGCTCCACGGAACCCTCCATCTGAACCCAATAGCCCCGGCCGGGCTCAATGGGGGCCAGCCGGAGCAGATCGTTGGCCGTCTGCGCGTCCGCCTGTTCCTCCGCCGTGCCCGACGGCTTGACATACCGCTGCCACAGGCCCGTGGACGCTTCGTACGACCAAGCGGACTGGAAGCCTGGGATCGTGCCGAAGACCGCCGCCGCATCGGGATTCTCGGGAGTGACTTGGAAGCTGATGAGATTCCAATTCGGGTTCAGGCGGAAGACCTGCGTCTGCATCTCGGCCCGGGCCGTCCCGCCAGCGAGGAACAGGGCAGCCGCCCACCAGCAGGCCAGGCTCACACGGGCCGGGCGGAAGAAGGTCAGGGTGCTCATGGAAGTAGACAGCCTTGGACTGGGTTCAGGGAAGGATGGGTCAAGGTTCCGGAGGGATCACCCGGACACGGTAGAATTGGTCCGTCAGCGGCAGAGCGTGGGAGAGCGTGGCCTGCGACTGGCCGTGCAGGCCGGGGATGAGGCCGCCCAGAACCGTCCACCCCCTCCCACGGCCGGGGCGGATTCAATCTGGTAGCTCCGCCCGTCAACGCTGCTCCAGTCAATCACCACGCCCAGAGCGTTCGCCCCCGGCTCGAAGGTCAGGCTCAGGATGCGCAGCGCCGAGGCGCGATCCGTGGGATCAGTTCCCGCCTCGAATTCCGCCTGGTTCGACATCCCGTCGCCATCGGCGTCGGCATCGCTCTGCGCGTGCGGATCATTGGCATGCCCGGCGCCCCAGAAGCGGGCGGCCCAGTCTGCGTAGGACTCCGCCGGAGGTTGGATGGTCAAATCCACCCGGACCACCCGCCCGCGAACGGTCGCATTGAAGCCAGTGGCTGAGTAATCAGCCAACGAGTCCGGCTGGCCGTTCACGGCCGACACCGTTGCCGGCAACCCGTTGATGATCGGCCGGCAGACGTAGGTGGGCGGAGATCCCAGAATTGCGAAGGAGGGCCGGCCCACCGTCGCGGGATCGGCCAAGGTGATGGCCGCCCCAAAATGGCGAGAATCGAAGGGGATTCTGGCCACATAATAGTGCCGGCCGTTGATGGTCCGGACTTGCGTCGGCGGAATGGAGGACGCGGAAAGCTCCAGGCTGACGTCGCCAGCGCGGATCGTCCAGCGGACGTCCTGGATCGGCGGCGGCACCGAGGGTGATCTGGCGTTGACCACCGTGCCCCAGAGCACCAGCCCGGGTTCCGGAACGCCTGGAGGAATGACCTGGGCCTGCCCGGCCAACGCGCCGAGGAGCAAAGCCAGGAAACCCGGGACATGGATGGCGTGGGTCTTCATGAGGAAGGGAGGACTGCCGGCAGGAAACGCGCCCCGCCCGCTGCGGTGGACCGGTTCCGGGCATTCCCGAGGCGCAGCCGCAGCTCGCGGTGGGAAATCACGGCCACCCGGTGCCGGGAATTGACGGGAAAGCCCAGCGCCGTCCGGGGCGGAATCGGCAAGCGCCACGGCCTCGGCGGCCTGCCATTGAGATGTTGCTCGTGTATTCATCTCGATCACTCACCCCGTGAAAGCGATTTCTTGGAGCGGTTTGGGCCAAGAGTCTTTGGAGATCTTTCGCCGCGGCTGCCCGGGGCTGACCATCGGTTCCACCCGAGCTGGACTGGGTGACCGATGGAGCCGGGGGGGGAGGCAGCTTACCGGCGGCGTGCCGGGCAGGCATCCTCCGGCCCGTCCGCCGGCGAGGCTGTGGCGGAGGGAGCGTTTCCGGTCGGGCCAGGCTCAGCCCTGCCGCCGGATCTCCTCGTAAAGCCAGGCCCGGGCGTAGGCCCAGGTGCGCTTGGCAGTGCGCTCGGGAAGGTTGATCAGTTCGGCTGCGTCCACATTCGACAAGCCGGCGAAGAAGCGCAGGCGAATCAGTTCGGCGCCAACGGGATCCACCGCGTTCAGCTTGTCGAGGGCTTCGCTGACCCGCAGCAGGGTCTCGTCATCGGTGGTGATGGCCAGGTCCAGGTCGTCCACGTTGACCCGCTGCAGGCCGCCCCCGTGCTTCTCGCGTCTCCGGCGCCGGGCCCGCTCGATCAGGATGCGGCGCATGGCCTCGGCGGCGGCGCTGAAGAAATGCCGGCGGTTTTGCCAGGACTGCCCGCCCTGCCCCACCAACCGCAGCCAGGCCTCGTGCACCAGCGCGGTGGGCTGGAGCGTCTGTCCGGGGGCTTCGTGCGCCATCTTGGCCGCCGCGATCCGGCGCAGCTCCTCATAGACCAGCGGGAGGAGTTCCTCCGCCGCCTGCGGTTGGCCGGCCTCGAGGGCGTCGAAAATGCGGGTCACGTCACTCACGTCACGGGCTAAACTACGGCATAAGACCTCGATTCAGCCAGCCCCTTGTCGCGGGAGACGCCTCCCGGGGCACCACGTCCCGACCGGTCCCCCATCCTTTTTGGCGTTCGATTGCGCCTAATACGATGAATGAGCAATGTCGAACCATGGCACTCGACCGCGTCGAAGGGCGACCGCCACCGGCGCCCTCAATCTCCCGGCCCCGATCATCAATAACGCTGACGACCTGCATCAAAACATCGATTTCCCACGCCGCCGCACTTCCCCCACCTTCCCGCCCATGCAAACTGAATGGAACACCCCGCCCGCTCCCGCAGGCCTCCCCACGGTCCTCCGCCCGCCGCGCCTGGCCGAGCCGCCGCCCCGGACCCAAACAGTCCCGCCCGTGCGCTCCGTCCCCGCGCGCGGGTGGCGCCGGTTGATCTGGCGGCTCGGCTGCCTGGTCACCCGCCTCGTCTACCGCCTCCGGCTGGACGGGCGGCACCATCTTCCCAAGTCCGGCGGCGCCCTCCTGATCGCGAACCATCTGTCGCTGGTCGACGCCTGCATCCTGGCCACGGCCACGGGACGTTTCGTGCGCTTCCTGATGCACGAAAGCTACTGCCGCACCCCCCTGCTGGGCGGCTTATGCCGGCTGCTCGGGGTCATTCCCATCTCGTCCGAGCAGCGTCCTCGCGACCTGATCCGCTCCCTCCGCACGGCGACCGAGGCCATCCGGCACGGGGAATGGGTCTGCATCTTCGCCGAGGGCCAGGTGAGTCGGACGGGACAGATGCTGCCGTTCCGACGCGGCTTCGAACGGATCATGGAGGGTGTCGATGCCCCCATCGTTCCAGTCTGTCTCGAGAGCGTGTGGGGGAGCATCTTCAGCTTTGCCCGGCGCCGGTTTCTGTGGAAGCTGCCCCAGCGCATTCCCTATCCGGTGAGCGTGAGTTTTGGACGACCGCTTCCGCCCAGCGCTACCCCGGCCGAGGTCCGGCAGGCGGTCCAGGAACTGGCGAGCGACGCCTGGCGGCATCGCAAAGCGCTGATGCAACCGATCCACCGGGCGTTTGTCACCACGGCTCGCCGACGTCCGTTCCGGTTCGCCATGGGCGACCCGCGGACTCCCCGGCTGAACTTCCTCGGCGCCCTGGCCCGTACCGTGTATCTCGCCCGGCGGCTGCGGCCTCATTGGGAGGGGCAGGAGAAGGTCGGCATCCTGCTCCCGCCCTCGATCGGCGGGGCGCTGGTGAACTTCGCGGCGCTCCTGATGGGCAAGGGACGCGCCAATGGGGTCAAACATTGACATTTGACATTTAGGATCCTGGGCGACGGTCGACCTGCGCCGCGCGCTCCAATTGTCAAATGTCAATGTTTGACCCCATTGACTTCGAAGGTGTACCGGCCCGCGACCGCCTCGAACACCACCCGGTCCGGTTGCCGGCCCTGCAAGGTCAGCCCGGGCGCCTCCGACGCCGGTCGGCCGCTCTCCGTCACCGTCTGCTGGCCCGCGGCGGGGACATGGAGCGTCGCCGTCGTGTTGGGCGGGAGTTCGATGTCCCAGGCAAAGCGGACCGGACCCGCACCGACGGCGTTCGCGGCAACGCCCGCCCGGAGGCCGGACGCACCTTGGGCCGGCCATTCCGCCCGCCAGGTGCTCCGAATCCATCCGTAGGGCGACCGGTGGGTGGCCTGGACGTACGTCAGGTCCCCGACCGGATGGGGTTTCATCACAAGATGCTGGAAGCCGGGACGCGCCGGGTCAGCCCGGAGGCCGGCGAGATCCTCGTACATCCACAACACCAGATCGCCCGCGAGCATGACATGGTTGCCGGCGCTCACCGCCGGACTCGCGGTGTCTCCGTTCCAGAGTTCCCAGAGCGTCGTGGCGCCTTGCTCGATCATGTAGCCCCAGCTCGGGTAAGTGCGGTTGGACGCGATGCGGTAGGCCAGGTCCACCCGACCTTGGGCGGTGAGCGTCCGCAAGAGCCATTGCCCCCCGACCACGCCCGTGCCGAGATGCCCGTTGGCGCCGTCCGTGATCTGCCGGACCCAATGAGCGACCACACGGCTGCGCGATTCCTCCGGGACCAGACCGTAGGCCAACGGGAGCAACGACGAGGTCTGCGAGCCGTTGTCGTAAAGCCCGCGTGCGGGATCCAGGAACCGCGCGTTGAGGGCCACCTTCAGACGCTCCGCGCGTTCGCGGTAGCCGCGCCCCTCCTCCGGACGGCCGAGCCTGTCAGCATAGTCCGCCAGGCGGGCAAGGCAGTGGGCGAAGGTCGCGGTGCCGAGGAGGACCGGGTGGGTCATGCGTCCCGGATCCTGGGCGTGGGCAAGGCCCGGACCCTCGGGCGGCACCCCCCAATCCCCGTACGTATCGCGGGGCATCAGGTCGTCTCGCAGGAAGCCCGCCATGTATTCGACCCACCGCTGCATCGCCGCGTAATGGTCGCGCACCACGTCGGCGTCGCCGAACTGGGTCCAGAGATGACCCGGAAGCAGCACGAAGGTCGCCGGCCAGGTGACGTTGTCCGTGTACACCGGCCAGTAGGGTGGACAGACATCCGGCAGGCTGCCGGTGTCGAGCTGGGCATCCGCCATGTCCCGCACCCACTTGGAATAGAGCGCGGCGTTGTGGAACAGGAACGACTCGCCGCGGGAGGCCCTCGGCCCGGTCGCCCAGCCAACCCTGTCGTTCGTCCCGTTGCGGACAGTCGGTGGGGAGGCTTCGATAGTTGCCCCGCACGCTCCAGGCCACGTTCTGGTGGATCCGGTTCAAGAGCGGATTCGAACTGGACCATTCCCCCGCCGGGATCAATGCGTCCCCCACCACGCAAACCTCAAGCGCGTCGGGGCCCGGCGCACCCGGGTAGCCGCGGAGCTCGACGTAGCGGAAGCCATGACAAGTGAATCGCGGCTCGTAGCCCTCCCGGCCGCGACCCTTGAGGGTGTAGATGTCCGTCGCCCGAGCACTCCGAAGACTGTCGAGGTTGAGCGTGCCGTCCGGCCGAAGGCCCTCGGCGTGCCGCAGGACCAGGACAGTGCCCGCCTTGCCCTGGACGGACAGCCGGCACCACCCCACGAGGTTCTGGCCGAAATCGAAGATCCAGACCCCGGGAGAGCGTTCGTGCTGCGAGAGGGGCTTCCGGGTCTCAAGCACGCGGCGGGGCGGCATCATCTCCGCCACCAGCCGCCCGGGGGTGCCGCCACGGTCTGCGCGGTCTCCCAGGCGCCGTCGTCGAAGCCGGGCTCGGCCCAAGTCCCGAGTTCGCGCCGGGCATCGTATTCCTCCCCGTCATACTCGTTGTTCGCGGTGATCGGACCTTGCGCGGTGAGCCTCCACGTCCCGTCGCTGGCGACGACCTGCTCCGTCCCATCGACGTACTGGAGGTGCAGTTGGCACCGCAGCTTCGGAAACCCGAACGTGCGCGTCTCGGTCGGCACCGTGAGGCGCGGCGCGAAGAACCGGCCGTTGCCGAGGATCATGCCCACGCAATTGTTGCCCCGCCGCAACGCGTGGGTGACGTCGTGCGTGACATAGAACACCCGCTTCGCGTAGTCGGTCAGCCCGGGCGACAACACGTGGTCCCCCACCTTCCGCCCGTTCAGATACAGCTCGGACCATCCCAGTCCGCTGACGTATGCCGTGGCGCGGCGCACCTTCTTTTCGACGCTGAACTCCTTGCGGAGATAACGGGCCGCGAGCCGTCGGTCCTCGGGCCCGCTGATCTCGCCCCAAGGCGCCATGCCTGCGGGGCCGAGCACCCGGGCCCGTTGCCAGCCGCCGTGGTTGTAGTCCGGCCGTTCCCATCCGGTGCCCGTGACCCGCGTCGTCCGCCACGTCTCATCGGTCACCAACTCTGCCCGCTCGCCCGTCGCGGCGACCACCTCCAGCCGGGCGAGCAACCCGGCCGGGTTGGGTGCCGTTCCCACGTTCCTCACTTTCACCGCCAGCACGTTCGTGCCCGACGCAAGCAGTCCGGCAACATCCAACTCTGCGGCGACCTTGAAGTTGCCTCCCTGGCCCGCCAACCGTCCGTTGACGTACGCCACAAACTCGTTGTCCGCCGCGATCAGCAGGCGGGCCGACCGCACCGTGGTGTCCTTCGCCAGCTCGAAGCGCTGGCGGAAAAAGCGTTCCTCGGCTGGGGCCGCCGTGGCGGGGTCGCCTTCGGGATACCAGATCCACGACGTGCCAGCGATGGCCGTGCTGCCGGCGGTCTCGTCTTTACCGATCCACGCTCCGCGCCAATCCTCCGCCCGGAGCAACCCCATCGTCCAGCGGGCCGGAGGGCTCCAATCGCTCGCCTCTCCCCGCTCGTCCCAGACTCGCACCCGCCAGTAGCACTCCTGGCCCGACCCCAACCGTTGGCCGGCGTAGCGGACCAGCACCGATTGGTCGGAGGCCACCCGACCGCTGTCCCAGCAGTCCGCCTGCCCGTTCGCAACCCGGTCCGCCGCACTGGCCACCTGCACCTGATAACCGGTCTGCCGCGCGCCGCGCACGGCCGGGTCCACGGGTTCGAGCACCCAGCTCAGCCGCGGCTCGGCCACATCGATGCCTGCGGGGTCCTCCAGGTGTTCGCACCGCAACTGCACGGGATGCAGCGACGCCGCCGCACACACGACGCCCAGGGCCCAGACGCCGAGGAACCGGACCGCGCGTCGCAATCTCCACCTGGCGCCGGCGCAAGCCATGGATCTCGGCACCCCGCTCAAACCGACTGTACCCCACATATGGCAGGCGCCGACGTCAGGAGGCGTCGTGGGCGGAGGGCATTTCCGTTTTGCCTCCTCACGTCGGCGCCTACGGTCAGTCGCGGGTTCAAGCAAAGCATGTCCGGTCCGCTCAACGTTTCAGCGGCCCCGGAAACGCCACCAGGTCCGAACGCGTCCGCCCCCTTCGGTGATGCGGGCCAGCGTATAAACCATGCCGTCGTGCCCGAGCGCGATGGAGTTCACATAGAGCGGTCGCTGGCCGTCCTCGTAAAAGACCGCGCCGTGATCCGTCGTGCGGCCCTCGACCAGGTCGTAGGTGACGAGGTGCAGGTTCTCCAGGCCTTTCGCTTCTCCCATCGCGGTCTGGGCCTTTCCGGCCAGACGCTGACCCTCCACATAGATCGGCGCCCCGGTGAGGTAATGGATCGTCCGCCCGTCCGGTCCCAGGGCAAAGCCGAGGTAGCCATAGCTGAACTGGTCGAACATCCCCGAGCGTTTCGAGGGTTCCGAAGTCAGCCGGTCCAGCACCTCGATGCGGGGCCGGCGCGGGTCGAACCGGAACAGATAGCCCGAGTTCCCGTGCACCCCGTAGATCATCCCGTCTGCGGCGCGCCAGAAGGTTTGCCGCCAGTTGTACCCCATGTGACCCGGAGACGTCGGGTCGTAGAGGCCGAAGTAGTCCTTCCGCATGTCCTCCCCCGTCACCGGCGCGACCTCATCCCGGCTGGCATCGTACCGGAGGATTGTCCCCTCGGACGTCGTGAAGTAAGCCGCACCATCCGCGAGATCCACGGCGATCGAGCGACAGACGGTCCGGTAGGTCGGGCCCACCCCGTCTTCGCCTTCGGCGCACATCTTGCCGAAGCTCTTGCTCGTGCGCGTCGCCAGGTCGTACCGGTAGAAGATGCCGCTCGGCCAGGTCAACGCGAAGAGCCGCCCCCGCCGCGTGTCCATGTTGAACGTCAGCACCCCTTCCCGCCCCGGGGCGATGCCGTAGTCCTCGAACCGCCCCGACGCGAGATCGTAGCTGAGGAGGTGACCGCCGGGGTACGGCTGGTACCCGGCCGGGGGATGCCGAGCGTCTCCTTGCCCTCGACGATGCTGTAGACCCCGACGTGGGTGGCGAAGTACAGCCGTCCGTCGGCCTCCACGAAGTTCACATGGCTCTTCCCTTGCGGAATCGCCTTGCGCCCCTTCTCCCCGCAGGCCTCGGTCAGATCGGCGAGCTCCTGGATCGTCTGCGTCTGCGGATCGAACCGGAACATCCGTGCGCCCTGATCGATGCTCTCCGAACTCAGCACATAATAGATGCGGCCGTCGCTGGCCGTGCCCATGCCGTTATAGGTGTCGTGGCCCAGGGAAAGCCCGAGTTGAAGGTCCGGGCGACGATCTTCTTGCCGGGGTACGCCCGGCCGTCCGGCACCCCCTGCGGCTGGGCCCCAAACGACGGGGGGCAGACAAGACTGATCAACCAGAGCGTCGCCACCCCTCGGAGCGACGTCACAAATCGGAATCGAGACGGGTTCATGGCTTAAGGACAAAGCTCCCGCACCAGCCCACGGGTTCGGTCCGGTGGAGGAACGCCAGGATACTGGGCCGCCGCCGACGTCCGGGGCAACGAGAAACCACGCGATTCAGCCACCGCGGGCCGGCGGCGCGTGGAGCCTCGACCAGTCCCGTCAGACGTCGTGCACTACCACCGTCGCTCCCGCGGGCACAACGGCGAGAAATGCCGGGTCGCGCCTCCCGATGGCGTGTCGCGCTCGGCATGACTCCGGTTCCAGAAGGTTCCCCGCTGGCAAATCGCGCCGGATGTGTCTACTTTATCGCGTCGACTCCCGACAAATCGACTCACAGTAACCGACTATGAAAGCGCACAACAAGAGCACCGAGCAGGTCTTTACCATCACGGCGCCCGGGGCGTCGAACGTGGCGTTGGTGGGGGACTTCACTCACTGGCAGCAGAAGCCCATCGCCATGAAGCCCAGCGGCGGCGGCCAGTGGCGGGTGAATGTCCCGCTCGCTCCCGGCACGTACCATTACCGCTTCCTGGTGGACGGCGAGTGGCGTGACGACCCCGAGTGCACGCTGCGGGTGCCGAACCCCTTTGGCACCGAGGACGCCGTCCGCAACGTCCCCCACGCCTGAGTGGGGAGCGCCAGACGGCCCGCTGCGTTCACGGGGCAACCGACTCACCCCACGCCCCCGACGGCGCTCGCGCGCAAGGGGCGTGGGTTCGTGTCCCCATCCCCAACATCGCTCACTCTTTCACCGAGAACTCGTCGCCGGGGAGCACCACAAAAGCACAGAACTCGCCGTCGCCCGTGCGCGGCTCCCTCGGTATCGGGACCGGGAGGGGACGGCCGTCAAAGCGACCGGCGGCCACCGGTGGTCCGTAGAAGTCCAAAGCACTCACGATGGCGAACGGCTGCCCGGGCCGCAGGAGTCCGGTGAGATCCACGTCGACGTGGGATCGCCTTGCCCAGTTGTAGATGGCGAGGTTCCCCCGACCGGGCGCGTACAGGCTGGGGCGGAGGATGACGTCGGCCGGGCGGTCAGGCCGTTTTGCACCGGAGGGAATGACGGTGTTCCCGGATTCTCTGACCACTTTGAAACGGTTGATGGCAAGTCCCGCATCGACGACCCAATTGCCCGTGACCACGGCGTCCTCGTTGTGCGGCGCATCATAACCGAGTTCGAGCGGCACCTCGTAGAGAAGGTTGTCCACGGCAGCGATCCGCCGGCTCGGCTGGCCGCCGCCGATGAGCACGCGTTGACGGCTGCCCTCCTTGACCGGGGCGAAAGCGATGTTGCCCTCGATCCGATACCCGCTCACCGGCGCGCGGCTGCTCCCGTACGCCTGAATGGTGGTGGAGTAATTGCCGAAGAGAATGTTGTCGGTGAGCGCCTTCGTGCCTGTCTCGTTCTGCGTGTAGATCCCGGGGCCATGGTAACGGTCCGGCCCGATCGCGCCGATCCCGTAGATGAGACAGCCATGCATCTCCGCGTCCACGGCGGGCCGCCAGAATCCCACGCCGCTGTTCATGTCGTGAACGACCAGGTGGATGAACTTCGAATCCGCGCCGCCGAGGATGTTCAGCCCGCCCTGCGGGAGGTCGGTCGAACCATCCACCTTCAAGCCTCCGGCCGTGACGCGGCGATCCCAGGTCGCCGTTTCGGAGACCGTGATTTCCAGTTCCCACACGCGGAGATGCCGGGCATTGGGTTTCACTTCGACCTTCCCGTCGAGCGTGACACGGTGGCCGGGTATCGGGCGGATGTCTATCGGCCGGCCCGGGGCGCCCACGAGCGCAATGGCAAAGCCGGAACTCTCCCATCGCCGATCGGCATGCCGGTACGTGCCCCCTTTCAGATACAAGGTGGAGCCGGGCGCAATTGGGTGCTGTCCTCCGAGAGCCGACTCGATGTCCCACGGCGAATCCGCGGTGCCCTCGTTCCCGGCACGTCCCTCCACCGCTACGTAGAAGGAGGCCCCGGCTTCTCGGGCAGACGCGCCTGTCCCCGGCTCAAGGGCCACCGCGCGGAATGCCATCAGGCTCAGGACGGCCCAAGCGAGAATAGGCAGGCTCAGGGTCGCGACGGCATACGGGTCGTGGGACTGGTTGGATGGTGTCATCATGAATGCCGCCCCGCTCCGGCGGGCACGAACCGGAACGTTGCCCTGGGGCGTGTTGGCCGGAGGTTCTGCCAGGGGACGGAGCACGGGTCAAGGCGGCATCGCCCGGCTCGACGTGCCCTGCTCGAACCCCCTTCGCACTCACCAGCGCCGTCCCATCGGGCCCACCGCGCCGCCAGGATCCGTCATCCGTCCCCGCTGGCCGGAAAAACCGTTGACCAGCCCCGGGACGCATTGTTAGCGTGCGTCCCGCAATGAAGTTCATGGCCCTGGCTCGTTCGCTGGTGCGCGTCGTCGTAGTCGTCGATTGACGCGGCCCGGGCCTTGGCGCGCAAGCTGGACCGGTCGCCCGCAGTTCCGCTCGGATTGCGGGTTTTCTGTTTTCCGGAACCGTCGCCCTCGGATACAAACTCCTAGCTCAACAAACCCTCGTTCCCTATGCGTCACACGATCTCCGTGCTCGTCGAGAACAAGTTCGGTGTGCTGACCCGCGTGGCCGGCCTCTTCAGCGGCCGCGGCTTCAACATCGACACCCTCAACGTCGCCCCCACCCAGGACGCCACCGTCTCGCGCATGACCATCGTCACGCGCGGCGATGACAAGACCGTGGACCAGATCGTCAAACAGCTCGAGAAGCTCGTCGACTCGATCGAGGTCCTCGACTTCCGCGAGGGCGAGTATGTCGGTCGGGAGCTGGTCATGATCAAGGTCAGTGTCGACTCCGCCTCGCGCGCCGAGGTCATGCAGGTCACCGACATCTTTCGCGCCAAGATCATCGACGTGCAGCCGCGCAGCCTGACCATCGAGATCACCGGCGACGAAGGCAAGGTCGAGAAGTTCATCGAGCTCATGAAACCTTTCGGCATCCTCGAACTGACCCGCACCGGCAAGATCGCTCTGCCCCGGAAGTAAGCCCGACACCGGTTGACTGCCCAGGCCACCCGGAACCCCAGAAACCCCATGCCTCCCCTGCCCTCTCCGGCCCCGGGCTCGGGGCTGTCCCGCCGCCAGTTCGCGGGTCGCACCGTCCTGGCCAGCCTGACCGTCGCCGCCCACCCGCTCGCCGCTGCGGAACCTGCGCGCCGGCTGCGCGCCGCCATCATCGGCCATACGGGCGGCGGCGATTACGGCCACGGCTATGACCGCGTCTTCGACGACCTCGCCGAGGTCGAGGTCGTGGCCGTAGCCGATCCGGACGCCCAGGGGCGGGCCCAGGCGCAAGCGCGGTGTGGCGCCCCCCGCGGTTATGCCGATTACCGCGAACTGCTCTCCCGGGAACGCCCGGACCTCGTCAGCATCGCGTTCCGCCATCCGCGGCGCCACGCCGAGGTTGCCCTCGCCGCCCTGGATGCCGGAGCGCATCTCTTCCTCGAGAAGCCGCTCACCGAAACCCTGGCCGACGCCGACCGCGTCGTGGAGGCCGTCGACCGGCGCGGGGCCAGAAGCGTCGTGGCCCACAACCGCCGTTACACCCCGGAATTCCAGCATGCCCGCGCGCTGCTGCTGGAAGGCTTCGTGGGCCGCGTCCGCGAAATCCATTGTCACGGCAAGCAGGACGCCCGTGCCGGCGGCGAGGACATGATGGTGTTGGGCACCCACGACTTCGACTGGTTCCGTCACTGCTTCGGCGACCCGTTGTGGTGCACGGCCACCGTGCTGAAGGACGGTCGCGAGGCCCTGCCCGGCGAAGCGCGCGACGGTCGCGAACCCATACGCGTGCTGGGCGACACCCTCCGCGCACGGTTCGGTTTTCCGGGCAATCTGACCGTGACCTGGGACTCGGTCCGGACCAGCGACGACTGGAATGAGCGCCGCGGGGCGCGCGAACATTGGTCCTTCGAGATCCTCGGTACGCGGCGCGTTCTGGCCTATCACTCCGGAGTGGGCTTCGCGTACCTGGAGTCCCCGTATCTGCTGCACCCGGCGAACGACATCCGCTGGCAACCACTGCCCCCAGCGCAAGCTCCCGCTCCGCCATCCCACCACCGTCACATGGGCCGCGACCTCGTTCACGCCGTCCAGACCGGCGAACCGACCCTCTGCTCGGTGCACGACGGCCGCTGGGCCGTCGAGATGGTCGAAGCCGTCTACCAGTCGCACCGCACGCGATCACGCGTCCGCTTCCCCCTCGCCGAACGCGTCGGCCTGCAACCAGCGACCTGACCCGGCACCGGGGGATTTCCTCCCTTCCGTAGGCGCCGACGTGAGGGGGCGAAGGGGCGTTCTGGGCCGACGAGGTCTTCTGGGTCTGAGGCAACAGCACTTCGCCTCCTCACGTCGGCGCCTGCCGTCCGATTCCCCGGATGCGACAGACCCGGACTCGGACTGAGCCACGCCTCACGCCCAGTCCGCAAACACCCGGCGGACATACTCCGCGCTGCGGCGGTGTGCCTCGACGGGATCGAGGGTCTTGGGCGTGCCGGCCTCGACCGCGATTTCGAGGACGAGATGAGGCTTCACCTGCTTGCGCCCCAGCGCCGCGGCCAGGGCTTCGTAGTCGATGTCGCCCGGACCCAGCGTTTCCGACCATACACCCTGGTGGGACTGCCGCAGGTGCAACTCGCTGACCCGATGGCCGTACAGTTCAATGACGTCGAACAGGGCCACCTGGGAATTGCCCGCGCCACGGTAGAGCCAGTGGGCATCGAGGCAGAGCGTGACGTAGCGGGGGTCGGTCCCGGCCAGCATGTGATGGAACTCGCGGGCCGCCATACGCAGTTCGATATCGTGGTAATGGTAGGCCAGCGTCAGCTCGAGGGACGCGAGCTCCCGACCCAGCCGGTTAAGAGCGGCCGACTGAAACCGCAGTTGATCGTCGTTCTTGTTCTCGGCGCCGCCCCAGCGGAGCGGGTTGGGATTGGTCACGATGATCCGGGTGCCGAAGGGCTTGACCATGCGGGCGACGGCCAGGATCTGGTCAATGCTGCGGTCAGCCTCGGCTGGTTCGTGCAGGCTGCTGTTCACATAGATCGACCGCATCTCGAGGCCGTGCTGGCGGAGTCGGGGGAGGAGTTGTTGGACGTCCTCCGTTCCGCCGGCGCCCGGCTCGAAGCCGTTGAGGCCGCTGGCCACGACGTCCTTCAGGCCCGCGTCGAGCGCGGCGCCGAAGTTGCGTCCCTCGCGCTGATAGAACACATGCCAGGAGTAGGCGTTCGTGGCCAGATGGAGCGGCGTGGCCTGGGCGGTCCGAGCCACGGCCGGAGCCGCCAGCGGGATTGCGGTCGCCCAAGTGGCTTGTTGCAGGAAGGTCCGACGGCTGAGCGAGGAAGATTGCATGGGCGACATACGACCATCTCGACGGTCTCCCCGCAACGCTGCTCTCGCACCTTTCTCAGCGGATTGGGAGAACCCGAAGAGCCCCTCCTCCCCAATTCCCGATGTTCGCAATCTGCGGAGGAGATAGGACGAGGGATTTCTCCGCCGATTTCGAACATAGGGGATTCCGGAGGGCCGACTGGACGGGTTACGCGCACTTGGAGTTTGGACCTTCCCTTGAGCTTTGAACTTTGAGCGTTGAACTTCGAACTTCCATCTCGCCGCTAGCCGCTTCGCAACCGCGACCAGGCCTGAACCCGCTTTGGCGGAGGGCGACCGCAAAATAGGGTCAGAGTTCGGCAAATCTGCCGTAGCTGGCTTCGAGATGCTGCCTCATCTTGACGCACGACAAGACTTACCGCGGTCGGAGGTGGCTCCGTCCGTGGGCCGACGCTACACTCAGGCCATGTTCACCGTCAGTCCAGGGCAGCAAGATCGCCGTGAGTTCCTCCGGAGCTGCGGCCGGTGGACGGGTGTGACCCTGCTCGGCGCGATGGTCGTCACCTTCGCCCGCCAGGGCAAACTCCAACCCCTGAACGAGGCCTGCCTGGTCTCGAAGCCTTGCGGCGGCTGTCCGGTTCTCGGGCGGTGCGAGTTACCCGCCGCCATGGCCGGGCGACGGCCGACTGGAGGTCGAGCGACATGAAACCACGTATTTCCTTGTCCGCGCTGAGCCGGCGCAGCTTCCTGCGCACCGGCGCCGGCGCCGCCGCCCTGGTCGGCCTGGCCGGGAGTACGGTTCGGGCGGCACCAGCCGCGGCCGCCGCGCGACCCAACCCCTGGGCCTACGACCTGCGCGGTTTCGAGCGCACCGATCCCAAGCTCATTCAATACCGCGAGCTCCGGCGGTTCTCGTGCGGCCGCGGCGAGGCGCGACGTCTCGCGCTGGGGCCCGACAACCGCCTGTGGGTGGCGGTGGGCAACTACGCCTGCGCCTTCAGCGAGACCGGGAATCCGGTCGCTGAAATCCCCTTCTCGAACCCCGTGCGCTGCGTGGCGATCTCGGCGGAGGGTGAGGTGGTTGTCGGGCTGCGCGACCACCTCGAAGTCTTCGATGCCGACGGCCGGCGCCAGGCCGTCTGGGAGTCCCCCGGGAAAAAGACGTGGTTCACCGGTCTGGCCGTGGCCAAGGACGCCGTGTTTGCGGCCGACTCCGGCCAGCGGGTGGTCCTGCGGTATGACCGGACCGGGAGGCTGCGTGGCCGCATTGGCGGCAAAGACCCCGATCGAGGCATCCCCGGCCTGGTCTTGCCCAGCCCGTATCTGGATGTCGAGTTGCACCCTGACGGTCTGCTGCGCCTCAACAATGCCGGTCGGCACAAGGTCGAGGCCTACACGTTCACCGGCGATTTAGCGGTCTCCTGGGGCAAACCCACGATGGGGATCGAAGGGTTCTGCGGCTGCTGCAACCCGGTGGGGTTGACCCTGCTCCCGGACGGCCGGTTCATCACGTGTGAGAAGGGCCTGCCGCGGGTGAAGGTTTACAGCCTGCACGGTGAATTCGAGGGCGTGGTGGCCGGAGTCGAGAGCTTCCCGCAGAACGCGCGGGTGGGGACGGGCGACGCCCCGGGCGAGGGCGTGAGGGCCAGCCTGGATGCGGTGGCTGACCGCGCGGGCCGCATCTTCATCCTGGACACCATCACCGGGGAGATCCGGCTCATGGTCCGTAACGAGTCCGCCTGAGCCCGTCAGCAAATCGCCCGACGACTGCGCCCGCCATCACCCACAACTTCTTCTCCTCCGCATGCCTGATGTCCCCTCCCCAACTCCGCCACCGGTCAACCGGCGGCAGTTCCTGCGCGACGGGACGCGGTTGGCCGCGATGACCGGCCTGGGCGCCCTGATCGGGTTGGCCGCCACCCGCACCAGCGCCGCGCGGGGTTATGTCTGGCAGATCAACCCGGCCCGCTGCGTCTACTGCGGCAACTGCGCCACGGCGTGCGTGCTGAAGCCCTCGGCGGTGAAGTGCGTCCAGAGCTACCCGATCTGCGGATATTGCGACCTGTGCACGGGCTATTTCGTGCCCGAACCCAACGGCCTCAACACGGGCGCCGAGAACCAGGTCTGCCCCACGGCAGCGATCGAGCGGAAGTTCATCGAGGATCCCTACTATGAGTACAATATCGACGAGGATCTCTGCATCGGCTGCGCCAAGTGCGTCGAAGGCTGCACGCGCTTCGGCAACGGTTCCTTCTACCTCCAGGTGCGCCACGACCGCTGCCTGAACTGCAACGAATGCTCCATCGCCCGGGTCTGCGCCGGCGATGCGTTCCGGCGGGTGCCGCTGACCGACCCGTACGTCATCAAAACCACCGCCCACGAATGAGGTTGTTCCGACGGATCATCGCACTCGTCCTCATCGTGGCCTGGTGGGGCGGTGGTGTGTCGGCCTGGGCCGAACTGCGTTTCCCCCGCCCGAGTTCGAAACTGACTACGTCATGGGGGGGTCACAACGCCTCCGCCGCGGCCGCTCCCTTTCGAGTATCTGGATTTGACCGTGTTGGTGGTAGCCCTCGGCCTCGCGGCGTGGCTGGTGCACCGACGGCGTTCGCGGCGGGGGCTGGTGGCGCTTTCACTGTTCTCGCTGCTGTACTTCGGCTTCTACCGCCAGGGCTGCATCTGCGCGATCGGCGCGCCGCAGAATGTGGCCTACGGCCTGTTCCAGTCCGGCTACACCATCCCGCTGACGGCGCTTGCGTTTTTCGTCATCCCGCTGGTCTTCGCGCTCTTCGCCGGGCGCACCTTCTGCGCCGCCGTCTGTCCACACGGGGCGCTGCAGGACCTGGTGCTGGTGAAACCGGTCAAGGTCCCGCTCTGGCTCGAGCAGGGCCTGGGAACGCTGCCTTACATCTTCCTCGGCGCCGGGCTCCTCTTTGCCGCGACGGGGGCCGGCTTTGTGATCTGCCGGTATGACCCCTTCGTCCCGCTGTTTCGGCTCACCGGCAGCCTGTTCATCCTGAGTCTGGGCGGTCTGTTTGTGGTGACCTCGATGTTCGTCGGCCGGCCGTACTGCCGCTTTCTATGCCCTTACGGCGCCCTGCTGCGGCTGGGTTCGCTGGTGTCGCGCTGGCGGGTCCGGATCACGCCCGACTACTGCACCCAATGCCGGCTGTGCGAACACGCGTGCCCGTTTGGTGCGATCCGCGAACCGGTGGCACCGCCTCCTCACCCGTCAGCACTCGCCCCCGACCGCCGCCGCCTGGGGCGCTGGCTGGCGGCCCTGCCCCTGTTGATCCTGGCAGGTGGGTGGCTGGGCTCCTGGCTCAGTGTGCCCGCCTCCCGCCTCCATCCGAGCGTGGCCCTCGTCGAAGAGTACCTCGATCCGGCCAAACCCGAGCCCGTGCCCGGGGCGCCCTCGCCGGCGATCCGCGCGCTCGGGCGGGCCGAACTCGAGGCACCCGAGTTGGTGACCACCGCAGCCACGGTGCGGCGTCAGTTCGCCACGGGCGGCTGGTGGTTCGGCGGCTGGGTGGGGCTGGTGATCGGCGTGCGCCTCATCAGCCTGTCACTGCGCGCGACGCGGAAGGATTTCGAGCCCGATCGTGGCGCGTGCTATGCGTGTGGCCGCTGCTATCTGGCGTGTCCGAACGAGCGGGTGCGCCGGGGCCTGATCTCCCCAGCGGAAGCAGCCGGCCTGAACGCCAATCGCGCGGCCGCCGCGGTGACCGCCGGGAACCGGAGCTGAATCGTGGCAGAGACGCTTCCACCCTCGCCTGATCCCGGCACGCCGAGCGACGCGTCGGCCGCAGTGTGGCGCCGGACCTTGCTCGTGGCGGTCGTCCTTTGCGGGCTCGCGCTGCTGGGCTTGCTCGGCCAGCACCTCCGGGCCCGGGCGTATGACCCCCTCAAGTCACCCCAACTCGAGGCGCTCAAGCGCCAACTCCTGCTCGAACCCAAGAACGAGCAGCTCAAGACGGATATCCGGGAGCTCGACCTCGTGTTGCGCCAGCAGCACTTCCGCCATCAGGCCTGGACACAGTTCGGCACTTGGTTCCTCCTCGCCGGTACCGTGGTGCTCATCCTCGCGGCCAAGAGCCTCGCGCGTCTCCACGCCCGATTGCCTGCTCCCCAAACGCGGACCGACGACACCGAACGCGCCCTCGCCACCGCGCACCAGGCCCGCCGATGGGCGGTGGGCGTGGGCATCGTGACCGGCGGGGCCTTTCTGCTGCTCGGGTTCCCGTCCAAGACCCGGCTGCCGGCCAGCCCGGGCGAACTCGAGAAACTCCTGGCCCAGCTCCGGGGGGAGGTCGTGGACACGATGGATCTGCCCACGGCGGAGGAGTTCGCCGCCAACTGGCCGCGCTTCCTCGGCCCCACCGGCAACGCGTTCGCCTCGAATGCCGCACCGCCGCTGAAGTTCGACCTGGCCAGCAGCGAAGGCGTGCGGTGGCGCACCCCGCTCTCCGCGCCCGGCTTCAACTCCCCTATCATCTGGAGCAACCGCGTGTACTTGTCCGGCGGCGATGCCGCCAGCCGGAGCGTGTTCTGTTTCGACCTGGCCACCGGTAACCCCGTGTGGCAGCGCACCGTGGCCAATGTCCCGGGCTCGCCCGCCGGACCACTGGACATCCCGGAATCCACCGGCTTTGCCGCGTCCACGATGGCCACCGACGGCCAGCGCGTCTACGTCATCTTCGCCAACGGCGACCTGGCCGCCTTCACTCTCGACGGCCGACCGGTCTGGGCCAGGAACCTCGGCACCCCAAACAACCATTACGGCCACGCCAGCTCCTGGCGTCCTGGCAGAACCGGTTGATCGTCCAGTTCGACCAGGGCGAAACCGACCAGAACATCTCCAGGCTCCTCGCCCTCGAGGGCGCCTCCGGCCGCGTCGCCTGGGAAAAGCCCCGCGCCTTCGGCGCGTCCTGGGCCTCGCCTGCCATTGCGGAGGTCGCGGGCAAACCGCAGATCCTCACCCTCGCCGGCGAATGGGCTGTCGCGTACCTCGCCACCGACGGCAGCGAGTTGTGGCGCGCCGGCGTGCTCCACGGTGAGATCGCTCCTTCCCCCATCTTCGCCGGGGGCTACGCGCTGATCCCGAGTCCGGCCGACACCCTTTACGCGGTCCGGCCGGAGGGCAGCGGCGACGTGACCAAGACCCACGTGGCCTGGAAGACCGACGAGGGCATCCCGGACATCACCAGCCCCGTCAGCAACGGCGAACTCGCCTTCACCGTCCTCTCCCACGGCATCGTCACCTGCCATGACCTCCGCGACGGCGCACCGCTCTGGGAACACGAGTGCGACGTCGACATCAATGCCACTCCCGCCATCGCGGGCGATCGCCTGTACCTGCTCGGCACCAAAGGCACCGTCATCGTCATGGCCGTCGCCCGCGAGGCACGCGAGCTTGCGCGGTTCGACCTCGGTGAAGGCATGTTCGCCAGCCCCGCCTTCGCCCATGGCGTCATGGTGATCCGCACGGTGAAATCCCTCATCGGCGTGGGGAATCCGCCGGCGGCCACCCTGGAGGCCAAACGATCATGAGCGCGACTCTGCACGAACCGCCCGGAGAGGGCACCGACCTACAACCTGTAGGCCGGGTCCCCGACCCGGCGGGCAGGGCTCATGGCCGCTGAGCCAGTGCAGGAGGAACCGAAAGCTCCCCCGCACCCCCCCGTCGACCTGGCCTTTGCCGGCGAAGCCATCGCCCGGCTCGGGCGCACCCCGGACCAGGTCATCCCGGTCCTCCAGGCCCTGCAGGACCATTACGGCTACCTGCCACGCGAAGCCCTCGAGTACGTTTGCCGGCACTCGGAGATCACCCCGGCCGCCATTGCGGGTGTCTCCACCTTCTACGACATGTTCCGGCACCAGCCGGTGGGCCGGCATGTCGTCCACGTCTGCCACGGCACCGCGTGCCACGTCGCCGGCGCGGACCGCATCGAGGAGGCGCT
Organism: Verrucomicrobiota bacterium; assembly: GCA_027493615.1. Lineage (GTDB taxonomy): Bacteria > Verrucomicrobiota > Verrucomicrobiia > Limisphaerales > J093 > DSVZ01. The sequence goes on along the minus strand of JAOSKK010000001.1, from coordinate 881,229 downwards.
CCGTCTCCACCTGCACATTCCCCCGGCACCCACACCGACCCGCAGCGCCAATTCACCATCGAGCCCGTGGCCTGCCTGGGCTGTTGCACCCTCGCCCCCGTCGTCCGCATCGGCCGTGAGACCCTCGGCTACACCACCGCCGAGAAGGTGCCGGGCGCCCTCCGCGAGTACGTGGCCAACGCCTCCCGCCGCGACACCGACGCCCCCTGGTCAGCAACCCGCAACCCCCCAACGGCGGGACGGAGTTCCGCGTGTGCCTCGACTCCTGCTGCGTGGCCAAGGGCACCGACCGGATCTTCCGGGCGCTCCAGGAAAGCGTGGCCCGCACCGGCGCCGCGGCGAGCGTCAAGCGTGTCGGCTGTGTCGGCGCCTGCTACCGCACCCCGATGATCGAGGTCGTCACCGCGAACCGCCGGCGCCTCGCCTACACGGGCCTGACGCCGGCGCAGGCGGGCGAACTGGTGCACACCGAGTACGGCCCGCGACGCTGGGCGCGACGCCTGCGTCAACTCTGGACGCGCGGCCTGGACAACCTGCTCGTCGAATCGGACCCCGCTCAACCGCCGGCCGAAGAGGTCGCCAGCCCGCGACGCGATCCCGGCGTGGCGGCCTTCTTCGGCCGCCAGGTCCACATCGCCATGGAGCACTACGGCCGGCTCGACCCGCTCGACCTGGACGAATGTCTGGCACACGACGGATTCCAGGCCCTGGCCCGTTGCCTCGGCCTGCCCGCGGGACATCTCACAGGTGCGCCCCCCGGCGAACCGGCCAAACGACCCGTCCCCTCCGACCCGGCGACGGCCGATCCCCGCGGCACCACGGGCCATCCGGTCCAAGCGTGGGCCCCCGACCAGATCATCGCCGCCATCGAGCAGTCAGGCGTGCGGGGCCGCGGCGGGGCCGGCTTCCCTACCGGCCAGAAATGGCGCGTGGTGTGTCAGCAACCCGGCGACACACGCTACGTGATCTGCAACGGGGACGAAGGCGATCCTGGCGCCTTCATGGACCGGATGATCCTCGAGTCCTTCCCCTACCGCGTCATTGAAGGCCTCGCCATCGCCGCCCTCGCCGTCGGCGCCCACGAAGGCATCTTCTACATCCGCCACGAATACCCCAATGCCCTCGAACGCGTCCGCGCGGCCCTCGCCCAGATGGAGCGGCGCGGCTGGCTGGGCGATCACCTCCTGGGCAGCGACTACGCCCTCCGCCTCTCGATCAAGGAAGGGGCCGGCGCGTTCGTGTGCGGCGAGGAGACGGCGCTCATTGCGTCGGTGGAAGGACGGCGAGGGATGCCGCGACTCCGTCCCCCGTTCCCGGCGCAGGCCGGGCTTTGGGGAAAACCCACGCTGATCAACAACGTCGAGACCCTGGCGCTCGTGCCCTGGATCATCCGCCATGGCGCCGCCGCCTTTGCCGCCATCGGCACCGCGAGCAGCAAGGGCACCAAGGTGTTTGCCCTCGCCGGCAAGATCCGGCGGGCGGGCCTGATCGAGATCCCGATGGGCACGACGCTGCGCGAGATCGTCGAGGACATCGGCGGCGGCGTGGCGGCCGGGCGCAAGTTCAAGGCCGTGCAGATCGGCGGTCCCTCGGGCGGTTGCGTGCCGGCGCGATTGGCGGACACACCGGTGGACTACGAGTCATTGCGCGACATCGGCGCCATCATGGGCTCGGGCGGCCTCGTCGTGCTGGACGACACCGCCTGCATGGTGGACATCGCGCGGTACTTCCTCCAGTTCACGCAGAACCAGTCCTGTGGCAAGTGCACGTTCTGCCGCGTGGGCACCAAACGCATGCTCGAACTGCTCGAGCGCCTCTGCGCCGGCCGGGCCAAGCGAACACACCTCGACGAACTCGAACGCCTCGCCCGCCAGGTGACCCAGGGCAGCCTCTGCGGCCTGGGCAAGACCGCGCCCAACCCGGTGCTCTCGACCCTTCGCTACTTCCGCGACGAGTACGAGGCCCACTTGAACGGGCGTTGTCCGGCCGGCAAGTGCCCGGCCCTGATCAGGTACGTGGTGAAGGACAACTGCACCGGCTGCACCATCTGCGCCCAGCGTTGCCCCGTGAACGCCATTCCCCTCACCCCGTACCAGCGCCATGTCATCGACCTGGACCTCTGCACCCGCTGCAACACCTGCCGCGAGGTCTGCCCGCACGACGCGATTGAGGTGAAGTGATGAGAAGTTCGCACTTCGACTTTCGCCCTTCGCACTTCCTCCCTCCCCCGCATGACCGCCCCGCCCCCCATCCTGATCGACGGTCGTTCAGCGGACGTACAGCCCGGCGAGACCATCCTGCAGGTCGCCCGTCGCCTCGGCATCGCCATCCCCACCCTCTGTCACGTCGAGGGCTTCGCCCCCTCCGCCTCCTGCTACCTCTGCGCCGTCCAGATCGAAGGCCGCCCGAATCTCTGGCCCTCCTGCGCCATGCCCGCCGCACCCGGCATGGTCGTCTTCACCGACTCCGACACCGTCCGCGAGGCGCGCAAGACCGCCCTCGAACTCCTCATTTCCGATCACGCCGGCGATTGTGTCGGGCCCTGCCGGACCGGCTGCCCCGCCCGACTGGACATCCCGCAGTTCATCGCCAGCATCGCCGCCGGCGAGGATGGCAAAGCCGCCCAGATCGTGACCGACGATCTGACCTTGCCTGCCTCCCTCGGCCGCGTCTGCCCGCGTTTGTGCGAGCAGCGATGTCGCCAGTGCGAAGTCGAGGAAGCCCTGTCCATCCGCAATCTCCATCGCTTCACCGCCGACCAGCAGCGGCTCGCCGTGCGACCTTATCGACCGACGAGAGCCCAACCGACCGGCAAACGGGTCGCCATCGTCGGCGCCGGCCCGGCCGGCCTCGCCGCCGCCCATCACCTGCTCCTGCGCGGACACGCCACGGTCCTCTTCGATGCCCACCCCCAAGCCGGCGGCATGCTCCGCTACGGTATCCCGGCGTTCCGGCTTCCCCGGGGCGTGCTGGACGCCGAGATCCGTTGGATCCGCGAGCTCGGCGCCGAGTTCCGCCTCGCCCAGCGGCTGGGTCGGGACCTCAGCCTCGACACACTGCGCCGCGACTTCGACGCCGTCCTGCTCGCGCTGGGCGCCCAGGGCTCGCGGGGACTCGATTGCCCCGGCGAGGAACTCGCGCTCCCCGCCGTCCGCTTCCTCGAACAGCTCACCGACGGTCCGGCCCCCGAGGTGGGCGCCGACGTCGTGGTCGTGGGCGGCGGCAACACTGCCATGGACGCCAGCCGCTGCGCCGTCCGCCTCGGCGCCCAGTCCGTCCGCGTCCTTTACCGGCGGACCCGACGTGAGATGCCGTGCTTGATGGAGGAGGTTGAAGCGGCCGAAGCCGAGGGCGTGCAGATCGAGTACCTCGTCGCCCCGCTCCGGCTCGAACGCGCGAACGGCCAGCTCCGGCTCACCTGCCAGCGCATGGAACTCGGTGCCCCCGACGCCAGCGGGCGCGCTCGGCCCGTGCCGGTGCCCGGCTCGGAGTTCACCATCCCGGCGTCCTGCGTCATCGCGGCCATCGGCCAGAGTGTGGACTTCGAAGCCGGCCACGCACCCGGCTTGAACTTCTCCAAGTGGGGCATCGCCGTCGACTCGCGGACGCTCGCCACGAACCTGCCCGGCGTGTTCGCCGCCGGGGACGCCGTCTCTGGCCCGGACCTCGCCGTGCGCGCAGTGGCAGCCGGCAAGCTCGCCGCTGCCTCGCTGGACCAGTACTTGAGCGGCCGGAAGGTCGTCGGTTCGCCCGAGGCGGTGAACGTGCTGATGGGCAAATTGAACGAACACGAACTGGCGGTGATGCTGCGGGAGATCGAACAGGCCCCGCGCGCCGCCATGCCCCACCTGCCGCTCGAGCAACGCCGCACTTCCTTCGCCGAGGTTGAACTGGGCTTCACCCCATCAGACGCACGCCGCGAGTCTCGCCGGTGCCTGGGCTGCGGTTGCGGCAAAGCCGTGCCCTGCCGGCTCCGGAACCTCGCGACGGAATACGGCGTTGATCCCGCGCGGTTCGTCGGCGAACGCCGGCACTTCACCCGCGACACGTCCCACCCCGACATCATCTTCGAACCGGGCAAGTGCATCCTCTGCGGGGCGTGCGTCGAGGTCGCCCGGCGCGCGGGCGAGGACGTGGGTCTGTCGTTCTTCGGACGCGGTTTTCAAGCCGGGGTGGCGGTGCCGTTTGATCGGCCGATGGCAGAAGCCCTGCGCACGTCGGCCAAGGAGGCCGCCGCCGTTTGCCCGACCGGTGCCATCATGCTCAAAGGGACCGGTTGCGCCGGTTGCCGGCTTGCTTGAGGCGCCACCCAGACACGGGTGGGAGAGCTCAGCAGCCTGCCCTCCCGGTGGCTTCACTTGACCGCGGTGAGAGGACGGGCGCAGAGGGCCAGGAGGGGGAGAGGTGGAGGCGCGAGGCCCGGCGGGGAGTCCTCATTCCTCTGTGTCCCTCGTGTCTCTGTGGTGCATGGCTGCCCGACCCATTCTCGGCGCTCGAAGCCCGGCGACTCAGTGACCCGCGCCCACTCGCACCGCCGCCAACGAGTCCGACTTGCTCAGCCGCGGCCACAGATAGCCGTAGGCGGCGACGATGCCAAAACAGGCCAGCGGCACGATGAACCCACGCGAGATGTCATACTCGTCGGCCACCGCCCCCATTACTTTCGGCAGCACCGCCCCTCCCATGATGGCCATGACGATAAACGCCGCCGCCCGCTTGGCCCGCACGCCCAGCCCGTAGATCCCGAGCGCGAAAATCGTCGGGAACATGATCGACATGAAGAAGTAGCTCAGAAACACCGACACCACGGAAAGCCAGCCCAGCTTCAGGAACACCACGAAACAAACCCCCACGTTCAGCACCCCGTAGAGACCCAGCATCCGGTGGGCAGAGTAGCGCCGGAGCAGGCCCGCTCCCGTGAACCGCCCGATCAGAAAGCAGATGAAACCCACCGACGCCAGCGTCGAGGCCCCCTGATCGCTGATGTGCCAGCTCCCCTCACGGTACGGCAGCAACTCCGGCAGCGCGTCGCGCAGCAGCATCCGGTTCAGCGCGAAACGACGTTCGTCGGCCGGGTTCTCGGCCAGCAACCGCTGAGTCCCCTCCGCCAGAGTCACCCCGGCAAACCGGTCGGCCGCGTAGAGCGAGGGGGCTTCCCCGGCCCCGCGCGATTCCTCGCGCACGATCCGGTTGAGATCCTGCACCAGCCCAATCCGCAGCGCCGTTGACGCCGGGGTGCCCGGCGCATGGCTGGAGAGCCGGGCGACCGTGTTGCTCGGAAAGCTGCGTGGCCAGAAAAGCCGAAAGCGGATCTGCCGGCCGGGTCAGCCGCTCGGCCAACCCCGCCGGGTCGGGAAGTTCATCCGCGGCGAACGCCGTCTTGACCTCGACCAACCGGCCGAGCGCCCCGGTGGCCGCGCCCGCTGGGATGGGCGGCACCTGCGAGGTCATGTAGTTGATGAAGAAGCTGAAGATGCCCGCCTGCGCCGCCACGTAGAAGAACTGGGCCACCACCGCCATGACAAAGTGCGGATGCTTCCAGATGGAACGCGAGGCGCCCGGCGACGCGTCGTCGTCCAGATGGTAATCATCCTCCGTCTTGATGTCGGGCACCGGCGCAAGGAGGAACACCACGGCGAGGATCAGCACCACGACCCCGACCCCGGCATACGGGATCCACAGCGTCTCGGCCCCGGTGCTGCGACCCGCGGCGTCCTTGCCGTAAAAGAACAGGCTGCCCGCGATGGGACCGAAGACCCAGCCGATGCCGTTGCAGGACTGGGCAAGATTGATGCGGGTGGCGGCGTAACGACGATCCCCGAGCACCGTCGTGTAGGGGTTCGCGATGGTCTCGAGGAATGTCAGCCCGGCGGCAATGAGGCAAACGCCGAGCAGAAACGCCCAGAACTCGGCGATACGCGTGGCGGGAATAAACCAGAACCCGCCGGCCGCCACCATCAGGAGTCCCGCGACGATGCCGCCGCGGTAACCCAGCTTGATGGCCAGCCAACCCGCAGGAAGCGCCATCAGGAAATACCCCAGGTAATGCGCGAATTGGACCCAGGCCGACTGTGCCAGCGTGAGGTGCAGCTCCTCCTGGAAGTGCTTGTCCATCACGTCGATCATCCCGTTGCAGAAGCCCCACAGGAGGAACAGCGAGCTGACCAGGGCAAACGTGACCACCACATTTCGGCCGTCCGGCAGGACAAACATGCTGCGCTTCTCGGTGCTCATGGAAGAAGGGGGAACAGGGTTTTGTGGAAGGCGGGTGGGGCGGCAGCCAATGCCCGTCAGGGCGAACCGTCATCCGGCCTTCCACATGCCGCGGGCAGGCCGGTATCGTCCTGCTCGAGGCGATGGCATGTGGTCATCGACGCCAACAAATACGGAGCCGCCCTCCCCACCGTCAAGCCCGCACCACCAATGAGGTCAAACCTTGACTCCTGACCAATTGTCAAATGTCAATGTTTGACCCCATTGGCTCAGCCGGTCCAGTCGAGGTAGACGGTCTTGAGCCGGCTGTAGAACTCAATCGCCCCCGCCCCCTGTTCCTTGAAACTGTCGGTGCTCGATTGCTTCACCCCGCCGAACGGGGCCTGGAGCGCCAGGCCGGTGCTGATCTGGTTGATCTTCACCACCCCCGCCTCAATGCGCTCGGCGTACTGCATGGCCCGCTTGAGGTCCCGCGTCACCAGCGCCGCGGACAACCCGACATCAACGCCGTTGGCCACCGCCAGCGCTTCCTCGAAATCCCCGACGGTCAGCATGGCGAGGACCGGGCCGAACACCTCTTCACGCGCCAGTCGCATCCCGGGGGTCACCTCGCCAAATACTGTCGGCTCCATGAACCAGCCGTGCGCGAGGTCGCCCTCGTCCAGACGCTGCCCACCGCACAGGAGACGGGCCCCCTCGTCGCGCGCGATCTGCACATAATCCAGATCGGTCCGGAGCTGCGCCTCGTTCACCGCCGGCCCCATTTGCACGCCCGGCTTCAGCCCGTTGCCCACGGTCAGCGCCCGGGCTCGGGCCACCAACCGGGCCGCGAACTCGTCCGCCACCGGCCGCTCGACGATCACCCGGCTGGTGGCCGTGCAGGCCTGGCCCGTCAACCCGAACCCCGCCCGGATCACCAGGCTCACCGCCAGGTCCAGATCCGCATCGGCCAGGACGATGGTGGGGTTCTTGCCCCCATCTCCATCTGGGAACGGGCCATTCGCTGCGCCAGCACTTGGTGCACCTGCTGTCCCACGGCGTGGGAACCGGTGAACGAGAGCGCCGCCACCCGGCGGTCTTCCGCCAGGATCCGACCAACCTCGCCCCCGGCCCCGACCAGCACGTTGAGCACGCCTTTCGGCAACCCCGCCTCGGCCAGGGCCTTGGCGAGCTCCAGAGCCATTGCCGGCGCAGGGGTGGCCGGTTTCAGCACCACCGTGTTGCCTGCCACCAGGGCGGGCGCCAGTTTCCAGGCCGGGATGGCGATCGGAAAATTCCACGGCGTGATCAGGGCCACCACGCCCAGGGGTTGGCGCAGGGTGTAGAGCAGGTTGCCGGGAAGGTCGTGAGGAAGCGTCTGTCCTCCCACCGTGTAGCTGAGGCCTCCGAAGAACCGGAAAATGTCCACCGCCCGTTGCACCTCGCCCGCGCTCTCGGCCAACGTCTTGCCTTCCTCCCGCGTCAGCAACTCCGCCAGGGCAGACTTGCGGGCATCGAGGATCTGCGAGGCCTGACTGAGAATCCGACCGCGGGCAACGGCCGTCAGGCCGGCCCAGGCCGGGAACGCCGCCCGAGCCGATGCCAGCGCCTGTCGTGTGAGCGCGGCATCGGCGAGCGCATACCCAGCCACAGGTTCGCGCACGTCCGCCGGGTTCCGCGTCTGGCAATCGGTACGGGCGGGGTCGCCGACCCACTCGCCGCCAACCAAGTTCTGGTAAGTCTGCATGTTGCGGTTCAGTTCGCGCACAGCCTAGCGTCCTCCCCGAAAAAACCCCAGCGGATGTTTCACACCCCCCGCAGGCGCCGACGTGAGGAGGCGAAGCGGCGCTGTCCCTCCGTCCCCCATCGCCTCCTGACGTCGGCGCGTACGGTCGGTCCCTGCTCGCGGCGGGGGATCGCGAGTCGGGCTGGTTCAGGCCCCCTCAGGGCATGTGAGGCTTGCCACTGTGCAGCCGGAAGCACATGGGCAAGAACCGGCTCTGCCGGGCTTGCACGGTTGACAATTGACCGGACCTTGGCAGCCTACCTCAGTCAGCAAATTCCGACCCCTATGAGAAACGCATCACCCCTCTTGGTGAAGAACCGCCGCCCCACCGGCTTCACCCTGATCGAATTACTGGTGGTCATCGCCATCATCGCCATTCTGGCGGGGATGTTATTGCCGGCTCTGGCCAAGGCCAAAATGAAGGCCACGGGCGCGACCTGCCTCAGCAACCTTAAACAACTGGGATTGGCCTGGGTCATGTATGCCGACGACAACAACGACTCCATCCTCTACACCATGGCGCAGGGAAGCCTGCCTGCTCTGTACGCCGGCGGCTTCTGGGTAGGACCCACGCCCGGCCCCAACTTCCCGCAAAACATCACGACCTTCGAGGCGCAGAAGCGCGTCGAGGAAGGCATCCGCATCTCGCCACTGGCCAAGTATTGCGACAGCGCCGGTGCCTATCATTGCCCGGGCGATCTGCGGACCAAACGGCTCAAGCCGGGTCGGGGTTGGGCCTACGACAGCTACTCCAAGTCCGACGGCATGAACGGCGGCATGTGGACCGGCGTCGAGCCGTTCAAGAAACACTCCTCCATCACCGAGCCCACCATGGCGATGGTGTTCATCGAGGAAGCCGATCCGCGCGACTACAACAACGGCACCTGGGTGCTCGATGTCAGCCCGCCCGGCTGGGTCGACCCGTTCGCCGTGTTCCACGGCGACACCAGCACGCTGGGATTTGCCGATGGCCACGCCGAGGCTCACAAGTGGCTCGAACCCAGCACCATCAAGGCCGCCCGCGACTCCGCCAACGGCATCCAGAGCTTCTACTGGTCCGGGGGCAACATCCGCAACCGCGATTTCCGCTGGATGTACGAGCGCTTCAAGCACGCCAAGTGGAAGCCGCTGCAATAGGCGGGCGTGAGTGAATCGCATCCGCCTCCTTTCCGAACAGGTCGCCAACCAGATCGCCGCGGGGGAGGTCGTCGAGCGGCCGGCCAGCGTCGTCAAGGAACTGGTCGAAAACGCCCTCGACGCCCAGCCCGCGCGGATCACGGTGGAGGTCCAGGCTGGAGGACGCAGCCTCATCCGCGTGACCGATGACGGCGTGGGCATGAGCCGTGACGACGCGCTGCTCTGCCTCGAACGCCACGCGACCAGCAAGATCCGACGCGCCGAAGACCTCGCTGCCGTTGCCACGATGGGCTTCCGCGGAGAAGCCCTTCCCAGTATTGCCAGTGTCAGCCGCTTCACCCTCACCACCCGCGAGCGCGACACCGACACCCTCGAGGCCACGCAGGTGAACGTGGCCGGCGGCAAGATCTTGGATGTCCGCTCCGCCAGCGGCCCCCGGCACCAGCGTCGAGGTCCGTCAGCTCTTCTTCAACCTGCCGGCCCGCCGCAAGTTCCTGCGCAGCGAGGAGACCGAACGCGTCCACATCCAGCATTACCTCCTCCTCGCCGCCCTCGCCTTCCCCGAGGTCGGGTTCACCTTCACGCACAACAGCCGCCTGATCTGGCAACTGCCGCCGTTGCCCCGCGCGGCCGACCGACCGTCGCAACGGGCCGCGTTGCGGGAAAGGCTCCGGGCGCTGTACGGCACTGAACTCGAACTCCTCCCCGTGGACTTCATCGCCCCCCTCCCCGCAACCGCCAGCCCGTACGACGAGGAGGAGCTCCGTGACGCCGGACGAACCGCGCCTCTTGCCGCACCGACACCGGACTCCGATCCATCCACCCCGAACTTCGCCCCACGAACCTCGCTCCATGAACCTCGCCCTTCGGACTTCCGGCTCTGGGGCTTCCTCGGCGCGCCCGGCCTCTCCCGCGCCACTCGCGAAGATCAGCACCTGTTCGTGAACCGGCGGCCCGTCGAAAACCGCGGCCTCAATTTCGCCCTGCTCGAAGGCTACCACACGGCGCTGATGAAGGGCCGGTATCCGGTCTGCTGCCTGTTCCTCGAACTCGATCCCGCCGGCGTCGATGTGAACATCCATCCGGCCAAGCGCGAGGTGAAGTTCCACGCCGAACGCCAGGTGCGTGCCCTGGTCACGCAGGCCGTGCGCCAGGCGCTCCTCGAATACCACGCCGGCACGGGACGGGGGAAGTCCGAAGTCCTGAAGTGGAGGAGCGCGGTGCGGAGCGGGGGATGCCGGGTGCTCAGCCCACCAGTCCGCCCTCCCCGATCGTCCAGTCGTACTTCCCGGCCAGGACACTGAGACCGGCCCTCGAACCACCGTTCCCCACGAAACGGCCGACCGAGCCCGACGCCGGGACAGCTTCCCTCCCGGAGGCATGGGCGGGTCAAGAGCCGTCACACGCGGCGCCTCTCGACGCCGAGCCGCCAATCGCTGCCGGTCCACCTCCGGAGACCGCCAGCCCTGCCGGTGTGCCAGGGGCGGCGCTCCCTCCCCGCCCCAGCCCCCGGCCGGTCCCCAACCGCTGCTCAGCGTACCCTTGCGATTGGTGGGGGTGATCGGGCGGCTGTACGTCGTGCTCGAAAGCGACCGCGGCCTCGTCCTGCTCGATCAGCACGCCGCCCACGAGCGCATCCTGTTCGAGCAGATGCTCGCCCAACTTGAACAGGGCAACGCCCCCAGCCAGCGGCTCTTGCTGGCCGAAACCGTTGAGGTGTCCGCCCGCGACGCTGCGTTCGTGCGTGAACTGCTGCCCACTCTGACCCGCTTGGGCGTCGGGCTGAGCGAGTTCGGCGAACGCACGTTTCTCCTGGAGGGTCTGCCGCCTTACGTGCGGGTTGGGGACGCCCGCCAGTTCGTGCTCGAACTCGTGGACCAGCTCAAGGCGGCCGGCCAGGAGGTCAACGCCCTGCGACTCGGCGAACAGGTGGTGGCCAAGACCGTTTGCCGCCATGCGGTGAAGGCGAACGACCCGCTCGGCCCCCGTGAACTCGACCAGCTCGTCGAGGATCTCCGTCGTTGCGCCATGCCTTACACCTGTCCGCACGGCCGCCCGACCCTGATCGAGCTCAACTACCGCGAGCTTGAGAAGAAGTTCGGTCGCGCGCAGTGAGTCTGCCTGGATCGTGGGGTGCCGGCTTCCAGCCTGCCGCTTCCTATCCCCAAGCGCGCCTGCCAACCGTCGCACTCCCTGCGCGACGCTTCTCGCCGAGGGCGGCGACCTCAAAGAGCAGGAGCAGGAGTCAAACCGGCGGTGCCTGGTCGGTTCGAGGGGCGGATTCAGTGAGGTCAGCCCGGAACTCCCCATGAACCGCCCGACCCGTCACTCCCCCAATCCCCGAGGTTCGTCATCGGTGGAGGGACGCCCCGTCTTGGATTCTCCGCCGATTGCGAACATCAGGGATTGGGCTGAGGGAGGCGCTCCCTGAACCTGTGGTGCGGGCTTCCAGCCTGGACCCTCCGCGGTTCATGGCCCGCGCGCAGGTCCGGCAGGAACAGGTGGCTTCCCTTGAACGTTGGGTGTTGATGTCTCCTTCTTCCCAGCGGTCCGTCACCCCTCCGGCTTCAGCTCGACCCATTGCCAGGTCTCGGCCGACCGCACGGCGGCATCCATGACGGCCAGTGCCCGGGCGCCGTCCACGAAGCTGGGCACACACGGGCGCTGGTTGCGGATGGCGTCCACAAACTCAAACGCTTGGTCATACCGAAACGTCACCAGCGGATCCCCCACCCCCGGGTCACGCGGCGACCCCGGCCACGTCCAGAACTCGCGCGGCACCGGCAGGATCTCAAGCCCCGGCCCGCCCTGCCGCCCCATCTGCAGCTCGTTCCACTTGCCCGTGATGAACACAACCGACGCGCGACTGCCGTTGAGTTCCACCGAGTCCAGGCTTCGCCAGCTCTCGTTCCGACCGCTCGCCAGCTTGCTGCTTTCGAGCACGCCGGTGGCGCCACACTGGAAATCCGCCAGCATCGCCACCCAATCGTCTGTGTCGTTGACCGCGCCCTCCCGCAACGGCGTGAGGTTCTTGAGGTGGGCCACCAACCGCCGCATCGGCCCCACCAACAGATGCGCAAAGTCGATGCGATGCGACAGCATGTCACCCAGTTCGCCGGTCCCCGCCAGCCTGCGGACCTGACGCCACCCCAGGTTCCGCGTGCCCCAGTCCTGCAGCCGGCACGACCGATAGTGCCGGATCTCGCCCAGCACACCTCGCGTCACCAGGTGGCTCAGGTAGCGCATCGCCGGCACGAAGCGGTAGGTGAACGCCGTCATGTGCCGCACCCGCGCCCGCTCCGCCGCCTCGACCATGCCCCACGCCTCGACCGCATTCATGCCGATGGGCTTCTCGCACAGCACATGCTTGCCCGCCGCCAGCGCGGCATGGGCAACCGGCGCATGCGTCACATTCGGCGTGGCGATGATCACGGCCTCGACGTCCTCGCGCCCGACGATCTCCTCGTACCGCGTCGAGACCACCGACACCCCCGTCTGGCTGCGGGCGCGTTCGAGCGCGACGGGATCGGCATCGCACAGCGCTACGACGCGGGTGTCCGGACACAAGGCAAGGCCAGGAAGGTGATTCTGCAGCGTGATGCCGCCGCAGCCGATGATGGCGATGTTCACGGGTGGGTCTGAGGGAAGATCTGATACAGCAGGAGGTAGATCAGCACGCCGGTCAGCGACACGTACAGCCACAGCGGCCAGGTCCAGTGTGCCAAGCGTCGGTGAGCTTCGAACCGACCCCGCAACGCCCGCCACAGCGTCACCAGCACCAGCGGGACAATGGCCATCGCCCCCACCAGATGGGTGAACAGAATCACCAGGTAGACCGGCCGAAACCAGGCCGGCTCCGCAAACGTCGTGTGGGCCGAGCCCGTCATCTGCCGGCGCAACACGTGGTACGTCACGTAGCTGGCCAGGAACAGGACGCTGGTGCCGCACGCGGCCAGCATGCAGTTGCGGTGCGCCGTCTGCCGCCCTTCCCGGATGAAGCGGTAGCCCAGCAGCAGGAACACCGTGCTCACGGCGTTCAGCGCAGCATTCAGCGCGGGAAGATCGGTGACATTCATCACGAGCGGCGGGCGCGAGCCGAGATCACACGGTCTCAGGAACCCTCCCGCGCCAGCCGGCGCAGGTCATCGGGCACACGGCGGAGCGCCTCCGGATCCTCGCCGTCGTAGGCCGCCCGCACCTGGCCCTGGCGATCGACCAGCACGACCTTGGTCGTGTGCAAGAACAAGTCCTGCGGCGACGCCGTCTCGGGCTCCGGGTTCTCGGCCACGGCCAGCAGGAGCTGCTCGGTCGCCAGGCGGTACAGCCGGGCCTGGGGCCCGGTCACGAACTGCCACCGGCCGGGATCGGCGCCCCGCGCTCCCCGTACTGCCGTAACACCACCGGCACGTCGTACTGGGGATCGGCCGTCAACAGCAGGAACCGCAGACCCGTCGTGGCGGGCACCTGGCCCTGCAAAGCGACCAGATTGCGCGTCAGCCGCACGCAGGGCCCTGGGCAACGGGTGAAAATGATCCCTGCCAACCAGGGTTGCCCCCGCAGATCCGCGGCCGAAATCGCCTGGCCCAGGTGATTGGTCAGGTCGAACCCCGTGACGCGGGCCAACACCGGCAGGGGCGGCTCTTCCCGGCCCGACCCCGCGGAACCCAGCCGGGAATAGCCATACGCGCCAAGCACCAGTCCGACGGCGAGTCCGATCGTCGCCCAGACCAGCCACTCGAGCCGTTGCGGTGGTGAGGAATGCTGCACGGAACGCGCAGGCTGCCAGAACTGAGGCGAGGTGACAATCCCCGAGCGGGGACCGAGCCATGTGGCTGGCCAGGTCTCCGGACCCGACCCCCGCCCTCGCTGGACCCAAGGAGCCCGGGAGCCGGACCCCCGCCGAGCCAGGGCTAGGGTTTGAACTCCCCTGCCTTCCGCCAGTCAGGAGACCTTCTTGCATGACGTGGGTGGTCCGGCGCGCATCGAAAGCGTTCGGATCGAACGGACCTCTCCAGTCCAGCATTTCCTGATGGCTTTCGTGAGCCGGATCGGCCATCGCCGCAAGATACTCGGCGTAGCCGCTGATCCCGCCGACATCCTCGGGCGGACAGGCGCGTTCTCCTTCCAGGCACTGAGGATAAACCGTCCCCGGCTGCGGCGGCGGACAGCCTTCGAAGAGCACGTCATGCACCCAGCCGTCGCCGAAGTCGTAGTGATACTCAAAGGAGAGAGGTGAGCCGTCCTCCGGCAAGACTGCGCTCATGAGCGTTCGCGTGGAATCGAGACACGCCCGCGGTTCGAAGTCATCGTGGAGCAATTCAGGGTCGCCGCAGCGCCGGCCCTGGAATGAGGAACTCGTGCAGGTGGGAGTTGGTCCAGCCCATGGCCGTCTGGAAATGCTCGTGGAGTCGATCCCACGTGTCGTCCAGGACCTGGATGCGGCGCCAGACCGTCGGTTCGATCTCTCGCAGCGCGATCTTGAACTGAAAGAGACGGCGCGAGCTTGAGGTTGCGACTTGCGCCTGGACGGCCGCGGCGGCGCGGTCTGCCGGAACATACGGAATCAACCCCTGCCGGAAGGCCTCCCGCTGCATGGCCACGGGCTGTTGGCGGATATCGACCATGAACCCTCTCGAATCCTGCAGGGTCCAGATGATCGGGTCGCTCTCCCAACGGCTCGGGAGCATCCAGCGGTGGTCGAACTGGTGGATCCTCAGCAGTCGGCGGATCGCCTTGGCCTTGCCCTGGCCGGTGCTCTCGGCCACGCCGAACGCCCGGTCAATCTCCGGGAGCTTCAGGTGGGGCGACTGGGAACGGTCGGCGAGGAAGTTCACCCATCCGATGGTGCGGAGGATGCCACACGCCCAAGTTGCAGGCTGGCCTCGGAGCAGCGGCGAGGGCCGCTTGCCGGCCAGCTTCTCCGCCAGCTTCCGGCACAGCGCCGCGTATTCCTCGTTGAGACGCCTTTGGCAGAAGTCATCCATCATCCCCACGACTTCCGTGAGGACCTCACGCGGACTTGGGCCAGCCGGTCGAGGTGCCCTGTCCCGCTTCGGTTCCGGGAGAGCGCCGTGTAGTTCTTTGGCTGGCGTCTCGGGCAAAGAGGTGAGGAGACGGTGGCTTGCCTTGGCGATCCGAAGGTTCTGCTCGAAGCGCCGACGGGATCCGGGACCAAACGTCACGTTGAATGAACTGATGATCCCATCGTAAGTGATCTTCCCGCGAAACGGCAGCAACACCGTCTCGATCATCGCCGGCAGGGGCATCGGGATCACCCGTTCCATCGGATCAACCAGCGCCACGAGCCCGTAGGCAGTCGGCGTCCCCTGGCAGGCAAGAAGGATCATATGCTTCTGGAGCTGCCGCAGCGCAATGAAGCGCCCGGACACCAGATGGCGCCAGGAAGACACGATCTCCAGTTCCTCCGGAGACAACCTGGCGGGGTTGGCCGCGATGAATGCGTCGATCAGATCCAGCCGACTGACCAATGCCTCGACCACTTGACGCCGTTGCCCGACGGGAAGCGCGGCATAGGGTGTCACCGATTCAGGAACCCCAACGACCTTGAGCTGCTCGTTGACAAACTGCATCAACGCGCAGTGCAACTTGAAGAACAGAGCGGCGTCTTCGGCCGGCAGCAGCATACGGGCCCTAGTTCACAGGCGGCATTCAGCTCTTGTCCAATCGCCTCTCCGCCCGACTCGTGTGGGCTGGCGGACCCCAAGAACCGCCGGTCGGCGATGACGCTCGCCGGCGCGGCTCAGGCGGGTGTGGCGACCGTCGAGGCCGAGGCGGAATCGGGCGTGGTCGGGGCAGGCGGCGCAGGCGAAACCGGGGAGCGGGTTCAGGCGCGGGAGGGGCCGTGAGCGTGGGGACTGCCGGGGCTGTGACGGCCGCTTTGGCTGAAGCAGCCGGCTTGGTGGCGGCGGTGGGGGACCCCTTGGCGCGGGCCTTCAGTCGCTTCAAACGCCGTTGTCGACGCTTCCGGTGCTCGAGTTTGTTGTACTGCCTGCCCATATGGGTCTTTACTTCGCGATGCGCTTCCGTTTGTTTGAGCGGAGTATGAATTCACGCCTGCGCGGCATCAACATCTATCTCGGCGCGGTCGTTCTGGGCTTGCTGCTGGTGGGCTGCAAGAGTTCGGAGGCCAAGCAGCGGGAAAAGGAGGCCAGCTCGCTGCGGCTCTATCTCGAGACCGAACATGACACCACGGGCACCAAAACGGCGGTGGTGCCGATCTACCGCAAATCGCCGATGCTCGTGCGTATCAGTAAGGAACCCTTCCTGGACGAGGGCCACATCGAACGGGCGGATGTCGTGGAGGTCGTGGGCGGGTTCGCCATCCGGGTGAAGTACGACTTCCGCGGCACGCTGGTGCTCGAGAGTGCCAGTTCGACCTACCGTGGCCAGCGCATCGCCATCTACGCGATGTTCACCGAGGGCGCTGGCTGGCGGCCCCCAAAATGGGCAGCCGCATCCGGGACGGTGTATTGGTTTTCACCCCGGACGCCACCCGCGAGGAAGCCGACCGCATCGTCCGCGGCCTCAACAATGTGGCGGTCAAGCTCGGCAATCAGCCCAAGCCTGGCAAAGCCAACAAGAAAGAAGCCCCCTATGAGCCCGGCCGCGAGGCTCGCGCTCTGCCTCCTGAACCTGGCCGCCGCGGGCGGAGTCGCGCTCGCCCAACCCTTCTACCTGCCCACCCCCAACCGCGCCCTTCTGCAGGCCGACGGCGAGGAACGCTTCTTCGCCGGCACGGTCGGCAAACCCTGGACCAGCGGCACCTTCGGCTGTGTGCGCACCGACGGACAGCAGTTCCACGAAGGCTGGGACATCCTGAGTGTCCAGCGCGACACCCGCGGGGAGCCGACCGACCCGGTCACCGCCACGGCCGCGGGCGTGGTGGTCTACATCAACGAGAAACCCGGCCTCTCCAATTTCGGGCGCTATGTGATCCTCCAGCACCGCGTCCAGGGTCTGGAGATCTATTCGACCTACGCCCACCTGAGCGCCATCGCGCCCGATCTCGCCGTCGGCAAGACCGTCCGGGCCGGGGAGCGCCTGGGCACGCTGGGGCGGAGCACCAACACGCGCCAGAGCATCTCCAAGGAACGGGCCCACCTCCACTTCGAGCTGAACCTCCGCATCAGCGACCGTTTCACGGCCTGGCACCAGCAGCACGAGCCCGGCCAGCGCAACGACCATGGCGAGTTCAACGGCCGCAATTTCCTTGGACTTGACCCGTTCCGCGTCTTCCACGAACAACTCCGGCTCCGCACCAACTTCAGTCTCGTCCGCCTCGTCACCCAGCAGACCGAATTGTGCCGCGTCGTGGTGCGCGCCACTGATTTCTCCTGGCTGCGGCGCTATCCCCAACTCGTCGCTCCCAATCCGAAGGCGCGCGCCGAGGGGGTGGCAGGTTACGAAATCGCACTCAACTACCACGGTCTGCCCATCCGCCTCACCCCCCGCGCCGCCTCGGAAATCCCCGGTTCGGCCAGGTTCCAGCTCCTTTCGGTGGACGAAGCCGAACAGCGGGCGCGACCGTGCGGCAAACTGGTCCAGCACCGGGCAGGCCGCTGGCAGCTCACCGCCGCCGGCGAGCGTCTGCTCCGGCTCTTGACCTATTAAAGCCGGGTCGCCCTCCCGGGTTGGGCCCGCGTCCGCCGCCCGGCGACAACCAAGTCCGGCCGCCCACCGCAGAAAGCCGCGTGTCTCCGCTTGTCGGCCGCGCGATTCGCGAGTATAGCCTCTGCCGCGAAAGCGGCAGAGCAACCGTGTCCCGCGGCCTCGTCCGCCTTCCAACCGATCCTGTCTATGCTCAAAGCCTGTTTCGCGTTTACCGCCCGGCTGGGTGTCACCTTCGGCGCCGGGGTCTTGCTGGCCCTGACCCTGCAGGCGCAGGCCCCAGCCGCCGACCCGCCGGCCGGCGCCACTCCCAAGCCCGACTTCCCGCCCCACACCGAAGTGCTGAAGGACCACGAGCAGATCATCTCCTCGCTCGAGAAAACCCCGAGCCTCCTCCAGATCTGGGTCCGCCGCCGGGACAACCAGATGCTGGCCGTCTTCCCGGAAAAGTTCGCCGAGAAGAAGTTCTTCATCGCCCTCACCGTGGCCAGCGGCGAGCGCTACGCCGGCCTCCAGGCCGGTGACATGTACGTCTATTGGCGCCGCCAGGACAAACGCATGGTCCTCCTCACGCCCAACCTCGACATCCGCTCGACCGGCGAGCCGGAGTCCAAGGCCAGCGTCCAGCGCCTCTTCACTGACCGCGTCATCGTGGATGTCCCCATCCTCGGCCTCGTCCCGGGCCAGGGCCCCATCATCGACATGGACGCGCTCCTCGTGGGTGAGGCCGGTCGTTTCTTCGGCCCGATGGTGGCCGGCGCGCGGACGCAGCTCGCCACCATCAAGACGGCGAAGGCCTTCCCCGGCAACGTCGAGCTCGCCTTCGAACTGCCCATGCGCGACGGCTTCTTGAAGACCCTGCACTACTCGATCAGCGAGATCCGACCCAACCCGGCCTACAAACCCCGGGTCGCCGACGAACGCGTGGGCTACTTCACCACCGGCTTCCGCGACCTGGGCAAGTACCAGGCCGAGGAGAACCAGGTCCGCTATATCAACCGCTGGCACCTCGAGAAGGCCGACCCCAAGATCCAGGTCAGCCCGCCGAAGAATCCCATCGTCTTCTACCTCGAACACACCACCCCGATCCGCTACCGCCGCTGGGTCCGCGAAGGCGTCCTCATGTGGAACAAGGCCTTCGAAAAAGTCGGCATCGCCAACGCCATCGAGGTCTACTACCAGGACGCCGCCACCGGCGCCCACATGGAGAAGGACCCCGAGGACGTCCGCTACAACTTCGTCCGCTGGCTCAACAACGACATCGGCACCGCCATCGGCCCCAGCCGCGTCGACCCGTTGACCGGCGAAATCCTCGACGCCGACATCATCCTCACCGATGGCTGGATCCGGCATTACTGGCGCCAGTTCAACGAGACCATCCCCCCGCTGGCCATGGAAGGCCTCAGCCCCGCCACCCTCGCCTGGCTCCAGACCCGACCGCAGTGGGACCCCCGGATACGCCTCGCCCCGCCGGCCAACCGCGACGCCCTCATGACCGCCTTCCGCCAGCGCGGCCCCCTCGAATACGGAGGGCATCCCATGGCCACCGTCGACCCCACCCTCGTCGGCGACGACGACTTCGACGGCCTCGTGGGTCGCACCAGCCAGTTCAATGGTCTTTGTCGCGCCGCCGAGTGCAAGGCCCTTGACCTCGCCGCCATGCGCTTCGCCTTCGACCTGATGCTCGAGTCCCTGCCCGCCGAGGAACCCCCAAAGACGGCGATCCCGCCACCGGCGACAAACCGGCGGAGGAGAAGAAGAAAGAGGAGAAGAAGAAGGAAACCAAGCCCGAGGCCCTGCTGGACGGCATCCCCGAGTGGTTCGTCGGCCCGTTGGTGGCCGAGCTCGTCGCCCACGAGGTCGGACACACCCTCGGCCTGCGCCACAACTTCCGCTCCTCGAGCATCTACACCCTCGAGCAGATCAACAGCCCCGAGGTCAAGGGCAAGAAACCCTTCGCCGGCTCGGTCATGGACTATCTCCCCGTCAACATCTTCAACTGGGAAGACCGTGACCAGCAGGGCGACTACGGGATGATCGACATCGGCCCCTACGACTTCTGGGCCATCGAGTACGGCTACGCCCCTCGCCGAGAAGCCGGACGATCTCAAGTCCATCCTGCAGCGGACCTCCGAGCCGGAGCTCACCTACGCCACCGACGAGGACACCCTCGGCCCCGACCCCTTTGCCCGCCGCTATGACTTCGCCGCCGACCCTCTGAACTACGCCAAACGCCAGCTCGAACTCGCCCGCTTCCATCGCGAACGCCTTGTCGACAAGTTCGTCAAGGACGGTCAGAGCTGGGCCCGCGCCCGTTACGGTTACGAGATGACGCTCGCCCTCCAGACCCGCGCCCTCGGCATGATGGCCGGCTGGCTCGGCGGCGCTTTCGTCAACCGGGACAAGAAAGGCGACCCGGGCAATCGCACCCCCATCGAGGTCGTGCCCGTCAAGGACCAGCGCGACGCCCTGCGTTTCGTCCTTGAAAACGGCTTCCGCGACGCCGCTTTTGGCCTCACCCCCGAGCTGCTGCGGCGCATGACGGTGGACAAGTGGCTGGATCAGTACTCGGCGTCCTTCGAGGACCCGACCTGGCCCGTGCACGACCGCATCATGGGGATCCAATCGACGTTGCTCACCCGCCTGCTCAACCCGGGCACGCTGGGTCGCGTCTATGACAACGAGTTCCTCACCCCGGCCACCGAGGACATGATCACCCTGCCCGAGATCCTCAAGACCCTCGAGGCCGAGGTGTGGTCCGAACTCGACCTGGGACCCGGCACCTACTCGAACCGCCAACCCATGATCTCGAGCCTGCGCCGCAACCTCCAACGCGAGTACGTCGAGCGGCTCATCGATCTGAGCATGCCCGAGAGCTGGCGGCAGGCCTCGCACAAGCCCATCGCCAACCTCGCCCTCCTCCACCTGCGCCAGCTCAGCACGCGCCTGGCCCAGGCCCAGGAACACTCCGGGCTCGACACCTACACCAAGGCGCACTTCTCGGAAACGCGCCTGCGCATCGACAAGGCCCTGGATGCCGGCTACGTGCTCAACGCCAGCGCCGGCGCCAGCAGCACGCCCATCATCATCCGGATCGGCCAAACCAACGCGCCGGCCCTGAACTACTGACGCGCTCAGAGCCAGGAACGCAGTCGTCCCGGCCGCCGGCACACCGCCAGCACGCCGAGCACCAGCACCGCGACCCCCAAAACCGCCCCAAGCCAAAGCGGCGAGGGAAATCGCCCCTGCAGCTCGGGCGGGAGGGCTTGCAGCAGCTTCGGAGCGTGCACCACCGCGGCCGTCGCCGTCGCGGCCACCAACAGCCCCAAACCGAGGGTGTCGAGCACCGCCCCGAACGACCAGACCCGCCGCTGCATCCGGGTCAAGATCCGCTCGTATTCCGCTTGCGTTCGCTCCTTGAGTTCCTCGCGGTTCGCTGGATCGTGGGCGAGACCATCGGTTGCGATGCGCTGCCACAGCCGTTGCTGGAAGCCAGCCGATAACGCGGGCGGACGCAGCACCCGGCTGAGCCCGGCATCGAGCACCCGCCATTGCCGCGCAAACTCGGCACACTGGTGGCATCCCTCGAGGTGCCGCACCACGTTCGACGCCTCCCCCGGTGGAAGGTGTCCTTCCAGCCAGTCCGCGATGAGAACCTCGAAAGCGGGGCAGGCCATGACGTTCAGGAGGAAGGCGAGGGGAAGGCACCGGCGATGCCGGCAGACAGGACTGCCGTTGCGCCAGATCCAGCAGCGACTTGCGGGCGCGGAAGAGAAACGTCTTGACCGTCCCCAACGGCAACCCCAGCACAGCCGCCACCTGTTCGTACGATTTCTGTTCGAGATAAAACAGGGTCACGACGCGGCGGTACTTCTCGGGCAACCGGGCCAGCAGGGCCTGGACATCCAGTTCGGCTCCAACCTCCGGACCCGTCGTCTGCAAAGCCGGCAGCGATTCCCCCAACCCGCCAGACTCGGGAGCATCCAGCGAGACGGTGGGACGACGGCTGCGGCGCTTGAGCTCCGTGAGGCACGTGTTGCGCGCAATCGCGTACAGCCAGGTGGACAGGGCCGCCGTGCCCTGGAAGCCGGGCAGCGCCTTCCACACTTTCAGCAAGATGTCCTGTGTCACGTCTTCGGCGGCGGTTTCGTCGCGCAACATGCTGACGGCCAGCCGAAACACCCGCTCCTGGTAGACCTCGAGCAGGTGCTCGAAAGCCTCCCGGTACTCCCGGGCCGCCAATCGCTCGCGGATCGCGTCGTCCATCAGGATGCGGCAGGGCGGCTGGGTCGGAACGAGGGGCACCGCCTGCCAGGCCGGCTTGCCGGCAGCGTGTCGGACGTCGACAGCCCCACGCTGGTACTTGAGACTGCGCCATCGCCCAACGAGTTTCAAAGAGTTTCCTGAAACCTCGCGCGGACCCTCGCAGTCGAAACGGCAGATGACGCCCCCGGGACCGGTGGGGGCATGACAACAAGACCATCACCTTCAGCCTGCAAGACCATGTTTGCCTCCTTCGAGTTCTGGCCCTTCATGATCCCGCTGTTCGGCATCGTGTTCGGCTGTGCCATCGCCATGCTGGCCGTCTACACGAACTACCGCAAGCGACGTGACATCTACACCCTGTACCACCAGGAACGCATGGCCGCGATCGACAAGGGCGTCGACGTGCCGCCCTTGCCTGAGGTGTTCTTCGCCGAGGACGTCAAACCCTACACCCCGCGTCGCAACCTTCTCAAAGGCCTCATCTGGCTCTTCGTCGGCCTCGGGGCCATCATCGCCCTCCGCGGCGTGGATGAGCCGGAGGTCGCGTGGTTTGGCCTGATCCCTGCGGGGATCGGCCTCGCGTACCTCATCTACTACATCGCTGTCGGCCGTCGGGAGGCGGAAACCCTCGAAGCGCTCGAACGGGCGAAATTATCTGAAACCAAAAGTCGCCCCGCCGGGTAACAACAGACAGGCGCGAACCCGTCGGCCCGGCCCGCCGGTTTCCCGCACGGACTCCGATCGACCATGAAATCACAACCGTACCTTCCACCGGCGGCCCGCCTCCTGGACGCGAGCAGCGTCGCCCTGACCCTCGCGCTCCTGGCGCTGCTCGGCACCTCAACCGGCTGCACGCGCAGCCGGGCGGCGGCCGACGCCAGCGACGTCGCCATCCCGCCGGTTCACCTCAACCGCACCTTCACCGTCGCCCCCGGCGGCAAACTCGTCATGGACGTGGACCGCGGCGCGATTGACATCCGCACCAGCGACCGCCCTGAAGTTGACATCACGGTCGACCGCGAAGTGCGGCGCACCTCCGAGCAGAAGGCCCGCCAGCTCCTGGCCGCGCACCAGATCAGCTTCGAACAGCAGGATGACACGGTCGTCGTCCGCGCCCGCCTCGACTCCTCCTTGAAGTCCTGGCGAAACTGGGGTTCGGGCCTGCAGGTGCGGTACACCGTCACGTTGCCCCCCGGTTCGATCTCGACCTCAAGACCGCGGGCGGATCGATCACGGTCCCCGACCTCGAGGGCAACGTCTCGCCAGCACCTCCGGTGGATCGCTCAAACTCGGGGCCATCCAGGGCCCCGTCACGTCCGCACCTCCGGCGGCAGCATTTCCGTCAAGGCCGCCAGCCAGCCTGCGGATCTGCGCACCTCCGGCGGCAAGGTTACCCTCGAGCTCGCCAGGGCCGCCGCCCGGCTCAGCACCTCCGGCGGCTCGATCCGCGTCGACAACGCCTACGGCCCGCTCGAGGTCGGCACGTCCGGCGGCAGCATCGACATCCGCAACGCGCATGCCGCCGTGGAGGCCTCCACTTCCGGCGGATCCGTCAGCGCCACGCTCGCGGCGGACCAAACCGGCGATTGCCGGCTTTCGACCTCGGGGGGCAACGTCCGCCTGACCGTTCCTCGCGAAATCCACGCCGACATCGACGCGCGTACCAGCGGGGAAGCGTCCAGACGGACCTGCCGGTCACCGTTCAGGGCACAGTCAAACGCAGCGAACTCGTGGGCCGGATCGGCGAAGGCGGCCGCCAGCTCCGCCTTCGCACCAGCGGGGGCAACATTCACCTGACCCAGAACTGAGGGGCGCCCAGGCTTCTCCCCCTTTCCTTTTAACCTCGAAACCCCTTCCCCGTCGTAGGCGCCGACGCGAGGAGGCGTTCCGGGCGTAGGGGCCGACGTGAGGAGGCGTTGTGGGCCGGGGACAGTACCCTTCGCCTCCTCACGTTGGCGCCTACAGTCTGTCACGATTTCAGGATGGCGCCGTGGGTCAATCCGCCGCGCGCACCACAAAAAAGCGGGTACCCGTGACCACCGGCGGCACCGGCACCTCCCCGCGGAGGCCACCATCGGCCGCGGTCCAGACCAACTCGACCGGCGACCACACAGCGCCTTCCCCAACGTGCGTCGCCTCGAGCAGTTGGATCGCTTGCGCCTGGGTGGGCAGGAGAGGCTGCCCCTCCGCGTCGGTCACCGTGAAGCGCACCGCTCGTCCGAGCGGATCCCAGGTTGCCGCCAACCGCAGCATCCGCGGCCGCGGCGGCGCCACATCGAACGCCGCCAGTTCCGTCGTCCCTCGCACATACAGCACCCCGTCGCTGATCGCCGGCGAGTTCCAGACCCGCCCGTTCAGCGCCCGGAAACGCCCGATCTCCCGGTACGTCGTCGGATCGGCTTCCGCGAGCACCACCTCGCCGCCTTCCGTGGCGATCAACAGCTTCCCGTCCACCAGCAGGATCGCCCCCAGGCCCACTTCGGGGCCTTCCCACGCGTACCCTCCATCCCGCAGGCTCAGGCAGCGCAACCGCCCGCTGTTCTGTCCGGAACAGCCCATAGACGTGCCCGTTCAACGCCACGGGGGTGCTCCAGTGGATCATCCGGGTCGATAACGGCCCCCACACGCTGCTCGCCACGAAGCCCGTGTCAGTCCGCGCCACCCGCGCCGCGGCCGACCCGCGCGCGTAGGCCGCGGCGGCATACACCACCTCCCCCGTCCACCGCGGGCGAGGCCCCGGTCGAGGTGTTGTATGGGAAACGGTGGCGCCACAGCGCTTCGCCCGTCAGCGGACGCACACTGACGAATCCGAACTGGGTCAGAAAAACCACCTGCCGTTCTCCCAGGATCGTGGTCGGGACCGGGGTGGCGTGCGTCATGCGCTCGTCCTGGGACCGCCACACCAACTCGCCGTCGCTCTGCCGCAGGGCAACCAACGCCTGCGGAGAAGCGTTGCAGTTCAACAGGAGAAGCTCCCCTCGAGCAGCGGCGACGCGGCGTTCTGCCAGGGAATCACGCTTCCCCCAGCTCAGCGCGAAGGTCCCTCGACCAGACCGTGGTTCCGTCCGCCGCGTCAAAGCAATGCAGGTTCAGATAGCTTCCCAGGACGAACACCCGCCCTCCCTCACCACCGGCGTGCTCCGCGGCCCGTCGTCGCTCCCCACACCCCCGTCGGGATAACGGGCCTGCCCCACCGGCCGGGTCCACAACCACCGGCCGGTGTCGGCCGCGAGGGCCACACACAGCTCCGTGCCATCCAGGACACCTCCCGCGCGCACCTGCGTGAACGCGCGTCCGTCGCTGATGGTGACGGACGAGAGGCCGTTGGTGAGCGGCATGCGCCACAGCCGTTGCGGCGGACGGTCGTTCCAATCGGTGCGCAGCCGTTCTTCGGAGACACCATTGCCATGCGGACCCCGGTAGAGCGGCCATTCGGCGCGGGCCGCAAAGACACCGCACCCGCCGGCCAGCAGGAGCAGGCACCCCATCCGGCCCGCCTCCCACCACGAGTTCCGCCTCCGAAACGGACGGTTCCTCTCGGATCTTCCCGGAGCCTGTGAACCGGGCGGGGCAGCGAAGGAAAGGAGTCGAAGGCACCCCGGAGGCGGTGCCAGGCGTTCCGAGCTACAGCGTCTGGTCTCCCAGCCCGAGCCCGGTGAGCGGGAACCTGACGGGGGTGAGACCTGGGCCGAGGAATCTAAAGCCTGTCTTCACAAGGAGATTCTGAACGGTAAAGGCCCAACGTCAAACGTCCCGGTACCCCGGGATGGCCATGCCGCGGCGGGTCGCTCGACGGCGTCGGCGACGGCCGGCCAGGTGCGCCGGCCTGGGCTACGCGCCGCGACTTACGGGACCGCCCGGGTGTTCAAGCGCCCGTTCGAGGTGTAATCTCCCCCTCATGGTTTCGCATGTGGTGGTCGGGTCGGTCGGGGCGGCGGACCAAAGGAGGCACGTCCCACTGATGCAACGAAGGGTCATTCCCGCAAGGGTGGCCCGGGCCCGGCCCTGCTTGGGGAATGCACGAGCGCGCAGGCGCTCCCGATACCATGGCTCTTACCCTCCATTACACACTCTCCACCCGCTCCCCGCTCAGCGACGACGCCGTCGCCGACCTCGCCGCCCGCGCCCGCACCTTCGCTGCTGAGGCGGAAGTCGAGTCCGTCAGCCGTCCCGAGCGGGTAGGGCCCGACACGCCTCTCGCCCACGAGTGGGTGGTCGTGCCGCCGGTGCGGGGCGGGGCAACGCACATCAACGTCCCCCCGGCCGCCGGTCATCTGTTCACGGTGACGGTGGGCCAGGGGTGCGAACCGCTGTTGTTGGGCCTTTGCCGCTATCCCGCCGTCGTCCGGCATCGGGGCCGCGACCTTCCCACGAAGGTCGGCAACGGTTGGCGCCTGCGCCAGTCGTGCCAGACCCAGGGTGCCGGCCTCTGGGGATGGGACCATTTCTTCCATTGCCATCTCACGGCCATCCAGATCCTCACCCATTGGCGCGAGCTCGGGGTGCCCATCCGCATCCGCGACGAAGGCGGCTATTGGCCCCGTCACTCCGTGCTCACCCTGCGTCGCAACTTGCTCCGACTGAATGGCATCTTCGCTGCCGTGGCGGGTGCGCCGGCACCGGAACCCGCCAGCACCAGCGTCAGATAAGCTCGAGGTTCGTCGCGTCCATCTTCACCGCCGCCGCCTGGCCGATGAAGTCCAGGCGCAGCAGCACTTCCACCATGCCTTTGCGGCTCTCCACCCAGCCCTCGATCCCCTGGAGTGGCCCGCTCTTGATCCGCACCTTGACCCCGGGCCCGATCGTCGGCGCCAAACGGACCTCGACCTCCTGTTCCACGGCGAAGAGGATGTCGTTCAACTGGTGCTCGAATTCCGCCTGGTCGGGCACGTCCAGCAGATTCGCCACGTAGTCGCTCTGGTACACCGGCTGCCGCTGGGTCGGGAGCAGCCGCAAGAAGACGTAGCCCGGAAACAGCGGCTTGTGGAAGGTCACCGTCTTGCCGCGGTACTTCTTCACGCTCCGGTAGAGGGGCAGCGTGGTCGGGAAACCCTCACGCGCGCAGTAATCCACCAGCTTCTTCTCGCAGCGCGGGCGCACGTGCGCTACATACCAAAGCAGATCGCTCATCAGAGGTTCGCCCGGCACCCGAGGCCTGCCGCCTTCGCCGGCGCGGAAGCGCGGAGCTTGCCCCGCGGGTTCACCCCGCGCAAGCCGCGTCTCCGCCAGGGTCGCGCGCCGCCGCGCCGGGGCCCATACAGCGGAGTCCGTGGGGTGGACTACAACACGAACCGCCGCAACTTCGCCGTTGACAGTCACCCCGCAGTGCCCTAGTCATTCCTTAACAAGCTTAAGTTAGTGAACACCCGACCCACTTGTGCCATGACCCAGAACCCCCCTTCCTGTCGGACCCGACTCGCGTTGCTGACGACGGTCGCCGCCCTGGCGCTGCCACTCGTCACGCAGGCCGGCCTCATCCACCGCTATAGCTTCAACGAAACCGGCGGCACCACCGTCAACGACTCGGTGGGCGGCGCCCACGGCGAGCTGAAAGGCAACAACGCCTACTTCGACGGTGCCGGCCGGCTCTACCTGCCCGGTGGGGGCGCCTCAGCCGATGCCGCGGACGTCATTGCCGGCTATGTGGACCTCCCGAACCACATCATCAACGTCCTGCAGAACGTCACCTTCGAGACGTGGGTCACTTGGGAAAGCACCAGCTCCTCCTGGCAACGCGTCTTTGACTTCGGCACCTCCGCCGGGGGCGAGGACGTCGTCAACGGCAACGGCGCCTACCTGTTCTGCTCCCCGCAAGGTCCGAATTACCTGCGGTTCGCCGTGCGCGACCCCGTCACGGGCGGCGAGCCAACCCAGTTGACGGCCAGTGCCCCGCTCGAGTACCAGACCGAGGTCTGTCTCACCATCACCTACGACGCCACCGCCAACGTCTCCCGCCTCTACAGCAACGCGGTCCTGCTCGCCACCGGCCCGGCCGGTGTGGCCCTCAAGGACATCAACGATGTCAACAACTGGCTCGGCCGCTCGCAGTGGAATGACCCCATGTTCCAGGGCAACTACGACGAGTTCCGCATCTACGACACCGCGTTGAACCCGCTCGAGGTCGCCGCCAGCTTCGTCGCCGGCCCCGCCACGCCCAGCACCGACCCGGCCCGCCTCGGTGCGTTGCGGGCCGTCAACCTCAACGTCGTCAATACCACCATGACCGAGCTCGATACGCAGACGGTCACCGGTTCCGCCGATTTTGCCAACTTCCAGAACCTTCCTCTGGCGGGCATCCCCGGCGTCGCCTTGACTTCCGATAACACGTCCGTCCTGACCGTCGACGCGGCCGGCGCCGTCACGGCAGTCCGCCCGGGCGTGGCCAAACTCACCCTCTCCTTCCAGGGCCGAACCGACGAGGAAACGATCACCGTGAACGCCCGCCAGACGGGGGGCGCCGATTGTGGCTGGCACGCTCTTCGTCGACCTGCGGGCCAGTGATGTCAGTGACGACCCCACCGTCTGGGAGAACCGGGCTGGTACGGGTGATCTTTATGCCGCAGGGAGTCCCACCTATGTGGCCAATGTGGAAGGCACCGGCGTGGCCGGCGTCCGCTTCAATCCCGCTTCGCCCTTCACCGATGCCTACGAAGGCCCCACCACCACCGCCGATCTGCATGGCAACAGCGACCGTTCGATCGAGGTCTGGGCCTACAACCCGGCCATCGCCGACGAGGAGACCCTCGTGGCGTGGGGCCGACGCGGCGGTCCCGCCGGCAGCAACCTCTCCTTCAACTACGGCGCCAATGGCACCTACGGCGCCGTCGGTCACTGGGACAGCCCCCGACATGGGTTGGTCCGGCACCCCGGTAGCCGGCCAATGGCACTACCTGGTCTACACCTACGACGGCGTCAACACCGCCCGGGTGTACGCCGATGGCGTCCTCAAGACGACCAAGAACGTCGGCACGTTGAGCACGCATGCCGACCTCCCCATCCGCCTCGCTGCCCAGGCCAACACGGCCGGATCGGACTTCGACTTCGGCCAGGCGTTGTCCGGCTACCTTGCCCTGGTCCGGGTGCACACCGGCAAGCTCAGCGATGCCGACGTGGCCAACAACTTCCTGTTTGGGCCAACCCTCAGCCCGCCCGGTGCCCTGGAATCGGTCGCGTTGACGGTCAGCGCTACCAGCCTGCCCGGACCTCGTTTCTTCGGTCAGGCCCAGGTCGTGGCCAACTTCGCCAATCTCAAGAACGTGAATGTCACCGGCTTCAGCGAACTCGTCTCCAGCAACCCGGAGGTGGTCACAGTGACCCCGACTGGCGCTTACACCGCCGTCAAAGCGGGCACCGCCACCCTCTCCGGCACGTACCAAGGGCGGCCGGTCTCACAACTCATCACGGTCCTTAACCCGCCGGCCCTGAAGCTCATGCACCGGTACAGCTTCAATGAGGCCCCCGGCAGCACGACGGCCGCGGATTCCGTCGGCTCGGCCCACGGCACGCTCAAGGGCTTCGGAGCGGACTTTGACGGCACCGGACGTCTCCATCTGCCCGGTGGCACGGCATCGGCCGCCGATCCCGTGGCCGGCTACGTCGACCTGCCCAACGGCATCATCAGTTCGCTGGTCAACCTTTCCTTCGAAGCCTGGGTAACCTGGGAAGGATCCGGCGCCTGGCAGCGCATCTTCGACTTCGGCACCTCCGCCGGCGGCGAGGACGTGGTCAACGGCAACGGCAACTACTTCTTCCTCTCGCCGCAGGGAGACACTTACCTCCGCTTCGCCGTGCGTGATCCACGGACGGGCACGGAGCCGACTCAGTTGACGGCCGGGGCGGCGCTGGCCACCGGGACGGAAATCTACGTGGCGGCCATCTACGACTACACGGGCAACCAGGCCCGGCTCTATCGCGATGCCGTCCAGGTCGCGACCGGAGTGGCCGCGGTTCCGCCGAATATCATCAATGACGTCAACAACTGGCTCGGTCGCTCGCAATGGAACGACGCCATGTTCCAGGGGGTCGTTCAACGAGTTCCGCATCTGGGAAGGGGCACTCTCGGCGGAGCAGGTGACGGCGAACTTCGCTGCCGGCCCGAACCAGGTGCCCGAGCCCAGCACGCCACCTGAGTTGGCCATTGCGCGTTCGGGCAACAATGTGCTGATCAGTTGGCCGAGCTCGGCCGCTGGCTTTGGGCTCCAAGTTACGCCGAGCCTGGGTGCCGGCGCCGTCTGGACCACGGTGGATACCTCAGGGGGCGGTTGAACAGGGCGGCACCAGGACGCTCACGGTTCCGATTGGCGCCTCTGACCAGTACTTCCGCATGCGGCAGTAGTTCCTCCGCCTCCGTCGAAGCTCCTACAGCAACAGTGCAAGGGCCGGGTTCATCCCGGCCCTTTTTTTGTCCCTGACGACCGGCGGGGTCAGCCGTCCAGAATTGAGTTCGCACTGTCGCACCGTCCCACCCTCCACTCCGTCTGAGTCTCGTCACCTCGACTCCTACAGACTCACCGTCGCACCGTCCCACCGTCCCACCGTCCCACCCGCCCTGGCGTCTGAGTCTCGTCACCTCGACTCCTACAGGCCCACCGTCCCACCACCGCAATTGACCGGCATGGCCGGATGCGGGATGCTCCGCCCCATGCACCTCTCGGAACGCCTGGCGTCGGCTCT
Source organism: Verrucomicrobiota bacterium (assembly GCA_027493615.1). Classification (GTDB taxonomy): domain Bacteria; phylum Verrucomicrobiota; class Verrucomicrobiia; order Limisphaerales; family J093; genus DSVZ01. The sequence goes on along the minus strand of JAOSKK010000001.1, from coordinate 850,547 downwards.
CCTCACGGCCGCGTGTTGTACCAGCGCCCTCGCTCAATCGCCCCCAACACCCCTCAGCCCCACGGAGGTCTCCGCCGGCTGGATCCTGCTTTTCGACGGCGAAACGACCTTCGGCTGGGCACCACGCGGCGCGGGGCAATGGGAAGCCACTGAAGGCGCCCTCAGCCAGCGTCCAGGCACGGGGCCTGGCATGCTCAGCACCACGACCGAGTTTGCCGACTTCGAGCTCGCAGCCGAATTCTGGGTGGACGCCACCGTGAACAGCGGCGTCTTCCTGCGTTGTCCTCCCGAAGGGGAGATCACCGCGGAGAATGCTTACGAGGTCAACATCTACGATGCTCACGACACCTGGCCCACCGGCAGCATCAACCTCGTCGCCCGCCGGTCCGGCGAGGTCTCGACCGTCGGCCGCTGGAATCGCTACGAACTCCGCGCCCAAGGCGATCACCTCGTCGTCCGGCTCAACGGCCAGACCGTCGTCGATGTCCGCGACTCCAAGCATGCCCGCGGCACCATCGCCCTCCAAAACCTCAAGGGCGAGGGCGTGGTCCGCTTCCGCAACCTCAAGCTGCGCCCCCTCGGTCTCGAAAGCATCTTCAATGGTCGCGACCTGACGGGGTGGCAGGCGATCCCGGGGCGGAAGTCGGTCTATTCGGTGACCCCCGAAGGCTGGCTGAACGTGAAGGATGGCAACGGGGATCTCCAGTCGGAGGGAGAGTATGCCAACTTCGTGTTCCAGCTCGAGATCCTCTCCAATGGCACCCACCTGAACAGCGGGGTCTTCTTCCGCGCGCAGCGCGGCCAGTTCTGGAGCGGGTACGAGAGCCAGATCCGCAATCAGTGGGAAGGGAACGACCGCAGCCGGCCAGTGGATTACGGCACGGGCGGCCTGTACAACCGGCAACCGGCGCGGCGGGTGGTGTCCAATGACCGCGAGTGGTTCACGATGACGATTGTGGCGCAGGGAAGGCATCTGGCCACCTGGGTCAACGGCATTCAGGTCACGGACTTCACGGACCCACGCCCGCCGCACCAGAGCGCGCGGCAGGGTTACCGGGCCGAGGCCGGGGTGCTCAGCCTGCAAGGTCACGACCCGACCACGGACTTGTCCTTCCGCAACCTCCGGATTGTGGAAGTGCGCTGAGCCATGGGGGTCCTGCTGGTCGCGCTGTTCGCGCTGGTGGCGGTCGCTTTCACGCGCCACCGGGGGCTGCGTCCGTACGCGTTCACCGTCTGGGTCTTCGCGTTTGTGGCCGCCTCGATGGCGTATCCCTGGGCCTTCGGGACGTGGTTCGGATTCGATCTGCGGCACCTCATCACGCCGCTGGTCCAGATCATCATGTTCGGCATGGGCACCACCCTGAGCGTGCGGGATTTCACGCGGGTGCTGACCATGCCTTGGCCGGTGATCGTGGGGGTCGCGCTCCAGTACACCATCATGCCGTTTGTGGGCTTCGGCCTGGCCAAGCTGTTCGGGTTCGAGGCCGAGGTGGCCGCCGGCATTGTCCTGATCGGATCGGCGCCCAGCGGCGTGGCCTCGAACGTCATCAACTACCTGGCCCGCGCCAACGTGCCGCTTTCGGTGACCCTGACGGCGCTGGCGACGTTGATGTCGCCGGTCATGACGCCGCTGATGATGAAACTGCTGGCCGGGCAGTACATCGCCGTGAGCTTCGTCAAGATGATGGTGGACATCTGCAACATGATTCTCGTGCCGGTGATCGCGGGTCTCGTGGCGCACCGCATCCTTTACGGCAACGTGCCGCGGTTCCGGAAGGCGGGGCCGCTGGGCGCCCTGGGTGGGCTGGGTCTGGGGCTGGCTGTGCTGGTGGGGTTGACGCCGACGGCCTGGCTCGGCGCGTTGAAGAGCGGTCTGATCCTGGGCTTCAGCATGCTGGCGTTGACGATCCTGGCGAAGCTGGTGGTCGAGCTGTGGTTGAAAGGGCCTTCGACCTGGATGGACCGCGCGTTGCCCGTCGTGTCCATGGCGGGGATCTGCTTCATCATCGCCATCATCACCGCGCGCTCCAGCGAGGATCTCAAGCGGGTCGGGTTGGCGCTCCTTGGCGCGGCCATGCTGCACAACCTGCTTGGTTACTTGCTTGGCTATTACGCCGCGCGCGCCCTGCGCTTGAGCGTGGTGGATGCCCGGACCGTCGCGGTCGAGGTGGGCATGCAGAACGGCGGCATGGCCTCGGGCCTGGCCATGAACACGCTTCAGAGCGCCAAAGCCGCCCTGGCCCCGGCCATCTTCGGCCCCTGGATGAACGTGTCCGGCTCGATCCTGGCTTCCTACTGGCGCAAACGTCCCGCCCCCGGAATCCCGGGAGAAACCCCCAAACCCATGAACCGTCGTTCCCTCCTCCGCCTGCTCGGCACCGCCGGCACCACCGGTGCGGCCGGACTTCTGCTCAAACCCGGGGCCCTCGCTGCCGAGTCCGCCCCAGCGGCGACTACCACCCCCGCCCTGGGACCGCTCAAGATCACCAAGGTCCGACCCATCCTCGCCGCGCCCCAGCCCGGCATCCGGTTCGTGGTGGTCAAGGTCGAGACTTCCGAGCCCGGTCTGTACGGCCTCGGCTGCGCCACGTTCAACCAACGACCGCTCACCGTGAAGACCGCCGTCGAGGAGTATCTCGACCCATTCTGTCGCGGCCGCGACGCGGACAACATCGAGGATCTCTGGCAAACGGCCTACACCAGCTCCTACTGGCGCAACGGGCCCGTCTTGAACAACGCCCTGAGCGGCCTTGACCAGGCCCTCTGGGACATCAAAGGCAAGCGCGCGGGCCTGCCCGTGTATCAGTTGCTCGGCGGCAAGTGCCGCTTCGCCGTCCCCTGCTACGCCCACGCTTCGGGCCGTGACCTCGCCCAACTCGAGGACAACGTCCAGCGGCATCGCGAACGCGGCTTCCGCTACATCCGGATCCAGCTCGGCGGCTATGGTTCACCTCACCTCTCCGGCACGGCCGACTTCGAGCAACAACAGTTCGGCCTGCCTGTCGAGAGTCACATGGACGCCCGACCGTATCTGAAAAGCACCGAGGAGATGTTCGCCCACATCCGGACCAAGTGCGGCGACGAAATCGAACTGCTGCACGACATCCACGAACGGGTCGAACCCATCGACGCCATCAACCTCTGCAAACGCCTCGAAGCCTACCGGCCCTTCTTCATTGAAGACCCCTTCGCCCCGGAGGCGATCGGCTGGTTCCGCACCTTGCGCCAACAGACGGCCGTGCCCATCGCCATGGGCGAACTGTTCAACAGCCCCCACGAATGGGTCGGCCTCATCAGCGAACGGCTGATCGACTTCATCCGCGTCCACATCTCGCAGATCGGCGGCCTGACCGTCGCGCGGAAGCTCGCCGCCCTGGCCGAGTGGTTCCAGGTCCGTAGCGCCTGGCACGGTCCGGGTGACGTTTCGCCGGTGGGCCATGCGGCCAATGCCCACCTCGACCTGGCCATCCACAACTTCGGCATCCAGGAGATGGTCCAGTTCAACCAGGCCACCTACGACGTTTTTCCTGGCTGCCCGACGCTGAAGGACGGTTACCTCTGGATCCACGAAGCTCCCGGTTGGGGCGTGGATCTCGATGAGAACCTCGCGAGCAAGTTCCCCCTGCCCGCCGACCGCCCCGGCTACTGGCTCCCCGTCCGTCGGCGCGACGGCACGGCGGTTCGGCCATAGGTCGCGGATCGCCGCACCGCCGGAGCACGGTCATCCCTTCGCGCGGTTCACTCCGTTCGCGGTTTGGCCGGTCCGCGACATACCCGGCTTGTAGCCGCCGACGTGAGAAGGCGGTGGGGACGTAGGCGCCGACGTGAGGAGGCATTGTGGGCCAGGGGCAGTACTCTTCGCCTCCTCATGTCGGCGCCTGCAGTCGGTCGTGGTTTCGTGCCGGGTATTGAAGATCCGGGTCAGGGCCGCCGGACCGCCCGATAGAACCGGTGCGGATGATCGCCAACCGCCGGATCCAGGGTCAGCAGCGGCACCGGGAGTTCTGGGGCCGCGCCTACCGGTGCCCAGTCCACGAGATTCGTGGAGGTCTCGAGGATCGAAGACCGGCCTGGCCACGGCGGCACGTGGAACAGGAGTTTCCCGGCCTGCGAACGCACGAGCTGCACCGTCAGCGGCGCATCCACGAACTCAATCGCGCCCGCCGCATCGACACGCACCAGCCATGACCGGGTCTCCAGGCGCTGACCCGCGCCGTCCGTGACCCGGGCGCGCAGCTCGTAATGGCCGGGCGCCGGCACCACCCAGTCGAGCCAGTAAGGCGCCTCGAACACCCGCGCCAGCGGCGTGTCGTCCTGGTAGAAAGTCACCGAACTGATCCCCAGCGCCGGATCCGCCGTGGCTTCCGCCGCCAGCGTGAACGTCGACTGACCCGGCACCCACGCCTCCGGACGTGGCGGCGGTACGAATCGAACACTCGGCAACCCGGAGCGACTCGGAGCCGTCACGGAGACATCGCCGAATTCCGTTCCGGGATTCGCCCAGCAGTAGAGCCCCACGGTGCCCCGCCGCAGCGCCCCGTCCCGAACGGTCCCGCCGAACAGTGGTGCGCCGTCCAGCGTCACCTCGATCGCGGGCCCCGCAACCTCGACGCCGAGCACGAAGTCCGTGTCGAGTTCGTAGCCGCCGGCTTCCCGGGCCAGGAGCGTCTCCCGGCCCTCCCTCACCCGGACCAGTTGCCGGAACTGCCGCTGCCGGTCCAACTCCACCTTGTAGTAGTTCGCCGGGTCCCGATAGCGAAACAACACCCCCACCCCGTCATCGTCCCGCGACCGCACAGTCACCTTGAAGGCGTAATCGCCCCAGTCCTGCGCTCCCGGCCGACTCCAATAGGCGAAGGTGCCACGCCGGCCAGCCACCACACCGGGATGCGGGCCGTAAAGGTTGCCCGCCTGATGCAGCCGACCGCCGCTGACATACCAGCTCGAAGGTCCACCGAACTCACCCTCATCCACGACGCGCCACTCCCCCAAATCTCCCTCGGCAAAGTCGGCCACCAGAAGCGCGGCCTCCGGCACGAACCGGGCCCTGAGTTCCGCAGGCTCCACTGCCGGATCCGCCAGCCGCTCCTGCAGGCCCCGAACCACCAGCAACGTCTCCACCCCGGGGTCGAGCGGCGACCCGACCGTCAAGACCACGGTCCGGTCGTCCGCCAGCATTTGGGCGGAACGGACCGGTGGTCCCTCCATCAGCACGTAATGAGCAGGGTCCGTGGCCGTCGCGGCAGAGAGAGGTTGGGTGAAGCGCACGTTGATCTCCCGCGCCAGGCCAAACGCCCGGACCTCTCCCACCGCCAAAGGCTCGGTCAAGTAGTCGTCACTCACCAACTCGGTGACGACCTCCTGCTGCTCCGCATCGATCCGATACGCCGCCGGGACGGGAGGAAAAATGCCGAGGCCGCTGTACGCGAACTCGTTCTGATAGTCCCGCAACCGCCGGCCGTTGTAGGGCGAAAAGGACCAGGCCTCCAGCCGGTCTTCGTCCGGGTGAAAGCGGATCAGCCGCATATAGCCGTCCCCACCCCGGGGATAGGACTGGTAGTTGCAGAGCATCTGATACACGCGGTTGCCGTGATCCCCCACCCCCACGACTCGTCCTTGTCCGTCGCCCCCACATGCCCGTTGAACACGAACGCGATGTTCCGATGGCGCCGCAGGAACTTCTCCCAAACGTCCGGCCCATCGTTCTCGGCCCCATAGTGGCTGGGCGCCCCGGCGTGGTCCGGTTTGCTGCCGATCAACGTGTCGTCATCCGCCACGTGGGCATGCGTCAACACGATGACCCGATGGTCCGGAAAACTGCTCACGACTTGGTTGGCCCAGTCCAGCACCTTGTCGCGCGGACCGAACTCCAGCACCAGCAGCAGCCAGTCCACGCCACCGGCCTGGAACCGGTGGTAGCAGTTGTCACGCTGTCCCTCGAACGTCCGGCCAAAGCTCGGTTGCTTGATCGCTTCGGCCACCGGGAAGACGATGTTCACCAAGGCGGTTTGGGAGCGCCAGGTCAGACCGTCGTGGTTGCCGACCGCCAGGGCATAGGGCACCTCGCCTTCCAGCACCTCCAGGCTCTCCTTCACCCGGAGCCATTCGGAGTAGGTGTTGTATTCCGTGGCGTCCCCTTCGTGCAGCACAAACGCGATATTGTACTCGTCCCGATGCTCCACTATCCATCGTGTCTGGCTGGTGAACATCTCGGGCAACCCTCCGTACCGGCTCGCCGCGTAGTACTGGGTGTCCGGCAGGATCGCCAGGGTGAACGGCGCCCTCGCCGGCGCTAACCGCACCACCACCGTCTCGACATCCTCAACTTCGTGATCGTCCACCGGCCGGATCTCGATCACCGCCGTGGCCTCGCCCGCCGCCAGCGTTACCGAGCCCGGCAACCGCTCGAAATCCCGCCCGTTGCGCGCCGTCCCCGCCAGCGTGTAATTCACCGTCAGCGGTACCTCCACCGTCCCGACCCGCCGCACCCGGATCTGCGCCGGTTGCTCCCCCGCCTCACGCGCCAAGGGCTCGACGACCTCGAGGCTAACCAGCGGGGGTTCTCGGCCGCGGTCAAGGTACCCAGCACCCACAACCACACGAGCCCCAACACCTTGCCCCGCCCCGGGAAACGACCGAGAACTCCGCCCGGGGCGGATTCGGTGGCGCTGGCTCGCTTCGGCTCCATGCTGGCTTTGCTCCCGCCTCTCCGCGCGGCGCGGCTGCCCGCGCCTCACGGCGACCGGATGCTGTCGCGCAGATGCTGCCGGACCCGCCGTGGCCTGAGCTAGTGAGACACTCCCTGTTCGTGCCGCGAGGGATCCCCTTACGTGGAGTCAGGGATACAGTGCGCTGGCGGGGTGGAACCGGCAGGGGTTGGCCAGCGACAATTAAAAGTGACCGGTGACGATTATGAGTTTTCCGGTGGTTTGGGACGATGGCAGGCGCGCTCACCCCCCTGACTCTGCACCCAATGGATCGCGTGCTGGAGCAGTTGGGTCGCGTCCGTCAAACCGAGCTTCTCCTTGATGCGCCCCTTGTAGGACTCGACGGTCTTGATGCCCAACCGGAGTTCCTCGGCAATCCGCCGCGTCCCCAACCCCCGGCCGATCATCTGAAAGACCTTGAGTTCGCGGTCGGTCAGGATGTCGAGCGGCGATCCCAGCTCCTGGCCGGAACTGCCGATCACCCGCCGCATGATGCGCGCTGCCATCCGTTCGCTCAGGTACACCTCGCCCCGCAGCACCCGCCGCAGGGCCGTCAGGATGTTGGCGGTGGCCGCTTGCTTGGTGATGTACCCCAGCGCCCCGGCATGCAGGGCCCGCTCGGCGTAGAGCAGTTCGTCGTGCATCGAGAGGACCAGCACCGGCAGCCTCGGATGACGGGTCTTGATCTGCTTCAGCAAGTCCAGCCCGTGCGACGCCCGCAGCGAAAGGTCCAGCACCACCAGGTCGGGCGGCTCCGCGACGATCTGCGCGAGGGCCGAAGGCGCGTCTTCCGCCTCGCCGCACACCGTCAGATCGGGCTCCCGTCGGATCAGCGCCGCCAGGTGATCCCGGATCAGCGGGTGATCGTCCACGAGAAAGACCCTCGCCTTCGTAGGTGTGTCAGGGCTGCTCATGGGCAATGCCGCTCATCGGGCCGGGCAGCTTCAGCGCACAAACCACCTCGGTACCCCCGGTCGCTCGGGCGCCGACGCGCAACTCCGCGCCGAGCATCCGGGCCCGGTAATGCATGATGGGCAAGCCCAGCCCCTTGCCGGGCTCCACGCGCTGCGGTAAGCCGACGCCATCATCCGCCACGCGCAGCTCGATCTGGTCGTGAGTCGCCGTCAACGTGAGGGTGATCTGCCGGGCGCGCGCGTGTTTCACCGCGTTGTTCACCGCCTCCTGCGCGATGCGGTAGACTTCCGTGATCCCCTCAAACCCGCGGATCGCCGCGCCCGTCTGGTCGAGGAACTGGCAGGGGATCCGGTGCCGCGACCGGACGCGCCGGGCCAGTTCGTCGAGCGCGGTGCTGAGTCCGCCGGCCTCGAGTTGCACGCCGCACAAGCCCCGGGCCACGTCCCGGGCCTGGGTGATCGCGTGGTCCAGCAACTCCGCCAGTTCTGCCGCTTCTTCGGCCTCCGCTTGGGCCCGGTCACGCAGGCGATCTGCCAGGACCCGGGCCGCCAAAGCCCCGCTCACCAGCTCCTGGCACAGCCCGTCATGCAGGTCCTGGCCCAACCGCCGCTGCTCGCGGTCGCTGATCTCGGCAATCTGCCGTTCCAAACTCCGCCGGGCGGTGATGTCGGTGAATACGAGCACCCCGCCGTTGCGTCGGCCCGCGGCGTCCACCAGCGGACGACCCGACACGGCAAGTCGGCGCTCGGTCGGGAACGCCGGCGGCCGCAACACCACCTCGGCCTGGTCCACGGTTTCCCCCGACCGGCCCGCGCCAGCGGATGTTCCGCGCTGGGTGCCGGCGTCAAGGGGTCCGTCAGATAGGTCACCGGCGAACTCAGCCAGCCAACCGCACCATCGCCACCCGCCAACTCCAACATCTGGTCCGCGGCCGGGTTCGTCAGTGCGATCCGTCCTTCCCGATCCACGACCACCACTCCGTCGCCCATGCTGTTCAAGACCGACCGGAGAATGTTGGTCTGGCGGTGCAGGGCGGTTTCCACGCGTTTGCGCTCGGCCACCTCGGCCGTGAGGACCGCCACCAGGGAGAAGATGAGCCACCGTACCAAGCCGTTCCAAAGAGGCACGAAGGAGTGCGAGTAGGGCACGTTTGTCATCAGCTCGACGAACCACCAGACCGCCGCACTGGCACCCGCCGCGCCCAACCCCCACCAGCGTCCCAACGTCCAGGCCACCAGCAAAACGGACGGCAGATAGAAGACCGAAAAGGCCAGCTCCGGCCCGGAGAACCAGTCCACCACCCCGGCCAGGAACAGAAGCAGGCCGCCCACGACCACCGCCGCCTGTGCGGACAGGCGGTTGATCCGCGTGACCAGGGTGGTGGGCAGAAAGCTCACATGATCTTTCCCGAGTCGTTGAACGCCGGTGAGACTAGGGCAAGGCGTCGGCCGAGGGCAACGCCGGTCAGAGAGCCCCCCGGGATACCCGGCGTAGGATCCTCCGCCAATTACGAACATCGGGAAGTGGGACGCGGGGATCCTCGGCGCTCGCCGTCACACCGCGGTGCCCCACACGACGCAGCGCAGGAGCGTGCGGGCGCGGCTCAGGAATCCGGAGGTTCGTCCGCCAGGAAGGGAGCGAACTCGGCGCGGAGATGCGGCGGAATCCGGGCCTTGAAGCGCGCCACCTGGCCCGTGTACTCGCGCTCGACCACCTGGCCCACTTCGTGTAACCGGGCCACGGCCACCGCTTCGCGGTGCGGGATGACCAGCTCGACAAACTCGCGGATCGGACGGAGCGCATTCCCGAGCGCCACGCGCAGGTCAGGAAAGCCCGCTTGCGTCCTGGCGGAGACGAACACGGCGTCCGGATGTTGCTCGCGCCATCCCTGGACGCCTTCGCCGTTCTCGAGCCGGTCGATCTTGTTGAAGACCATCAGCACCGGTTTGCCGCCTGCCCCGAGCTCGTCCAAGACGCGGCTCACCGCGGCGATCTGTTCCCGCGCCTGGGGATGACTGAGGTCCACCACGTGGAGGAGCAGGTCGGCGTTGCGGACCTCCTCGAGCGTGGCCTTGAAGGCCTCGACGAGCTGGTGCGGGAGCTTGCGGATGAAACCGACCGTGTCCGAGAGCAGCACATTCTGGTTGGTCGGCAACCGCAGCCGGCGCGTCGTGGGATCGAGCGTCGCGAACAGCTTGTCCTCCTCCAGCACCCCCGCCCGCGTGAGGGCATTGAACAAGGTCGACTTGCCGGCGTTCGTGTAGCCGACGATCGAGGCGAGCGGCCATTGACTGCGCTGCCGCCCCTGCCGCCGCGTGGTGCGCTGGCGACGGACCTCCTCGAGCTCAACCCGCAGTTTGTCGATGCGTTCCTGAACGCGACGCCGGTCGGCCTCGAGCTGACTCTCGCCCTCGCCGCCGATGGCGCCCTGCCGCCGCGCTGCCGCGAAAGGTGCGTCCAGTAACGGGTCAGGCGCGGCAGCAGATGCTGGAGCTGGGCGAGCTCGACCTGGAGCTTGCCCTCGCGGGTCTGGGCGCGGCGGGCGAAGATGTCGAGAATCACTTCGGTGCGATCCAGGATCTTGCAGCCGAGGATCCGCTCGAGATTGCGGGCCTGGGCGGCGGACAGTTCGTCGTCGAAGATCACCGTGTCCACCTTCTGTTCGCGGCAGGTGGTCGCGAGCGCCTCGGCTTTGCCGGAGCCGATGAACGTGGCCGGGTGCGGCCGGTCCAACCGCTGAATGGCATCACCCACCACCTGTGCGCCGGCGGTGGTGGCGAGTTGGCCGAGCTCCGCGAGAGCGTCCCGCACGGCGAAGTCCTGACCCGACTTGAGTTCAACGCCGACCAGCAGCACGCGGCTGGTGCGGCGTTCGCGATTGGTGGAAATGAGGGCTTTCAATCAGTGCTTGCTGCGTCGGGCGGAACATAGTCGCCGGGACGGTCACGGGCAACCGCCGTTCGCGGCGGGCTTCGGCGAGAGCGCCGGCTTGACTTGCGGGCCGGTCGTCGCAGCGTGCCGCCGGCAAACGGCATGGACGGCAAACCCGAACGCTTCTGGCGACACGCCTTGACGGTTTTCCTGGCGTGCGTCGCCCTGTACTTCGGCGGTTTCTGGCTCCTGGAACATCTGCGCGTGCGGCGTGGACCCTGGGAGGTCAGTTTCCAAAGCGAGACCAACGGCACGCCCCGGCTCGTCATCCGCCAGTCGCACCTCGGCCTGGACGGGGTTGTCCTGGCGTTTCCCGGCGCGCCCGCCCCGCCGGCCACAAAGCTCGCCACGGTGCGCTTTGACCGGCCGGAGCGGCAGACGGAGGTCCCGTTCGGCCGCGTGAAGTTTCTCGACACCACCTTCCTGCCCGGCACGGTCACCTTCGATCTTTTTGGGCACGAGATTGAGTTGCTGCCCCGCACGCTGATCCTGAACGGGCGGGAACACGCGTGGCAGGCGGGCGAACGGATCGAACTGCCGGCGCGCTGAGGCCTGCAGGGTTCAGTGGCGGAAGTGGCGCACGCGCGTGAAGGCCATGGCCACGTTGAGCGCGTTGGCGGCGGCAATCACCTCGGCATCCCGCACTGAACCGCCGGGCTGAATCGCGGCCGTCGCGCCGGCTTCCGCCGCGGCGATCAAGCCATCCGCGAACGGGAAGAACGCATCGCTGCACACCGCACTGCCCGCCAGGCTCAACCCCGCTTCCCCGGCCTTCCAGACCGCCAACCGGCTGGCGTCCACCCGGCTCATCTGGCCGGCCCCCACGCCGAGCGTGCGATCGGGACCCGCGTAGACGATGGCGTTGGACTTCGCGCTTCACAACGCGCCACCCAAAGAGCATCGCGCGCAACTCGGCCTCGTTGGGCGCCCGTTGCGTCACGATCTCGAGGTCCGCGGCGCTGACCGTGCGCGTGTCGCGTTGCTGCCACAGGAACGAATCAGCGCCCACGCTGCGCGCCTCCCACCCGGCGGCCTCGCGGGGGTCGCGCAAGACCTGCATCAGACGCAGGTTCTTCTTGGCCCGCAAAATGGTGAGCGCGGCCTCGGCAAAACCGGGAGCGATGATGACTTCACTGAAGATCCCGGCGATCGCCTCCGCGACCGGGCCGTCCAGCGGCTGGTTCACGGCGATGATGCCGCCAAAAAGGCGCCTGCCGGTCCGTCGCCAGCGCCTTGTCCCAGGCCTCGCGGAGGCTGCGGCCCTGGCCGACGCCGCACGGGTTGGTGTGTTTCAGGATGGCGAGCGTCGGGGTGGCCGGGTCGAACTCGGCAATCAAGGCCGCCGCAGCGGTCAGATCAAGGATGTTGTTGTAGGAGAGTTCCCGGCCATGGAGTTGCCGGAAGTACTCACCAAAGCGGCCGTAGAGCGCGGCGGCCTGGTGCGGGTTCTCCCCCGTAGCGCAACGTCTGCACCCACGATGCCTGCAGCGCCAGGACGCCCGGCACCCGATCCGCCTCCATCGAGTCTTCCCGCAGGCCGAGATGGCGCGGCAGGTGCGCGGCAATGGCGGCGTCGTAGGCGGCGGTTCGCGCGTAGACCTTGGCGGCGAGGCGCCGCCGCAGCTCGAGGGTGGTTTCGCCCTTCGCCAGGACCTCATCGGCCACCTCGGCATAGTCCGCTGGGTCGGTGACCACCGTGACGAACTCATGGTTCTTGGCCGCGCTCCGGAGCATGGCCGGGCCACCGATGTCGATGTTCTCGATCACCTCGCCCAACGTCACTCCCGGCCGCGCGACGGTCTGCTCGAACGGGTACAGATTGACCACCACCAGGTCGATGGGCTGAAGCCCGTGCTGAGCCACCGCCGCCTCATGCGCCGCGTTCCCACGGACATAGAGCAGGCCGCCATGAACCCGCGGGTGCAGCGTCTTGACCCGGCCATCGAGCATCTCGGGAAAACCGGTGAACTCGCTGAGTTCGATCACCCCCAAACCCGCCTCGCGAAGGGTCCGGGCCGTCCCGCCGGTCGAGAGCAATTCGATGTGCCGGCTGGCCAGGGCTTGTGCGAAGGGGACCAGGCCGGTCTTGTCGAACACAGACAGGAGGGCACGGCGAACAGTCGGCATGCCGCCTTTTTCGCCGCTCGGAAGCAGGGCGTCAACGGGGAACTTGGCTTGACCGCGTGCGAAGGGGGCCTTACGGCTATGCCCCAGCCAATGCACTTTGCGTCTTCACGTTCCCACGCCCCCCGTGGTGCAGGCGTCCCGCCTGCAGCCCCGGCTCCCAGCGTTCACGGGCAGGTCCAGAAGGAATCGCCCGGTGAGGGCACCGGGCCTACAACTTGTAGGCCGGGTCTCCCGACCCGGCCGGGAGGGTTCATGGCCCCCGAACACCTCCCTGAGAAACCGGCTGCTCCCCACCGCCCGCCGGTCACGATCTCGCTTAATCGTCGCCAATTCCTCCAGTCCACAGCCGCCGCTGCTGGGATGCTGAGCATACCGGCGTGGATCCCGTCTTCGGCCCGGGGCGCCGAGGGTTCGGTGGCGCCCAGCCAGCGGATCAACGTCGGGCTGATCGGCGTGGGCGCCATGGGACGCGGGCACCTGCGCCGGCTCGCCGGTGATCCGGGGTTCCAGTTGCTGGCGGTGTGCGATCCCGACCGCGTCCGGCGCGAGGCCGCGCAATCCACCACCGAACAGATGTACGCCGCCAATACGACGAGTGGCACTTACAGCGGCTGCCGGGCGTACAATGACTATCGCGAAATCCTCGCACGGCCGGACATCGACGCCGTCGTGATCGCCTCGCCGGATCACTGGCATGCGCTTCAGTCGATCGATGCGGCCAAGGCAGGCAAGGACGTCTATTGCGAAAAACCCATCTCGGTCACGATCCAGGAGGGCCGGCGGGTGGTGGAAGCCGTACGCCGTTACGGGCGCATCTTCCAGACCGGCACCCAGTACCGGTCCAGCCCGACCATCCGCCAGGTGTGCCGGTTTGTGCGCGACGGAGGACTGGGCGCCGTGAAGCACGTCTTCACCCAACTCCACACGCTGGCGGGCTGGATCGGCAGCGCCCGTTGCCAACCCTACCGCGCGATCCTGAACCCGGAGGTGCTCGGCGCTTCCTATGTGCCCGTGGACTTCGCCCTGCCGGCCGAGCCCGTACCCGAAGGCCTGGATTGGGACCTCTGGGTCGGACCCGCCCCGTGGCGTCCCTACAACCGGCTCTACCACGAGAACCCCTCCCCGGGCGTCGTGCCCTGGGCGTTCGCCGAGGCCTTTGGCGTCACCTCGAGCACCTGGTTCCTGTCGCATGCCGCCGACGTGATCCAGTACGCCCTGGGCGTCGAAACCAGCGGGCCGGTCGAACTCTTCCACCCGCGATCAGGGACCTTCCCCACGCTGACGTTCCGCTACGCGTCCGGGACGCTGCTGCATTTCGTGAACGACTGGAACCAAATCCCCCGGCTGTATCCGGACATCCTGCCGACGGACGCGCGCCTGGCCGGCATGTTTGGGGGCGTCTTCGCGGGCGAACGCGGCTGGGTCACAGCCCTGTCCACCGGAGGACCCATCGAGGCGGGGCCGGCAAGCTTGTTCGACGAGATGAAACTCACCACCCGCGAGGTGAACATCGGCGCCAACGATCACCACGCCAACTGGCTCAAATGCGTGCGGAACCGCGAACCGACCTATTGCCCCGAGGAACTCGGCCATCGTACGTCCTCGCTCGGCATCCTCACGAACATCGCCTACTGGACAGGCCAGTCACTCCGCTGGGATCCGGAACAGGAGGCGTTCCCGGATTGCGCCGCCGCCAACCGTCTCCGGTCACGAACCCCACGCGCACCCTGGCGGATTTAGCCCCTGTCCGGCCGGCAGGCGCAAAACGACTGTAGGCGCCGACATCAGGAGGCGATGGGTATAACCCCGCCCCCAACGCCTCCTGACGTCGGCACCTGCGCTCGCAACGCCGCCTCCCGACGGCGCCTCCAGCGGGTTTGGGACTTCCCCCTGAAGCCATCCAGCCCGACCCCGGCCATGGTGCCGGGCGTCGGGCTGGTTCCGCTTTTCCGCGCGGCGGCCCCTCCTTCACCGTCTCGATACCGCCCGCGAGCTCTCCCGCACGGTCCCGTGCGTTCGAGCGGTGGAGGCGTGCCGCGGACCATCGTCCACCGGAAGATCGAGCAACGAATCGCACACCCGCCCTCCCCGCGCCAGCCAGGGAAATATCAGATTACCGGCGGTTTCTTTGGATTCCGACCAGGCGTTCGCCTCTCGCCATTCCGGCCGCGCCAGGCGGATGGTGCCAGACCCGTGTACTGCTTGAAGGCATGGCGGAACCAGTCCCCGCTGGCATACCCCACGCGCTCCGCCACCTCGCGCACCCGGTTCTGCGGATCGTGCAGCAGCGCGCACGCCTTTTGAAGCCGCACTTCATCCAGGTATTGATGAAAGGTCATCCCGGTGGCACGCGAGAAGACCCCGGAAAGATACGACGCGTTCATGCCCAGCTCCCCCGCCACCTGCCGCAGACTCAGCGGCCGGTGATAATGATGCCGCACGTAGTCCGCCATCCGTTCGACCAGGCGCGCCGGCCGTTCCCCCGTCACCGGCAGCGGCGCGACCGCTTCCAACCCGGGCACGCGCGTTTGCAGCCGGCGACGCAACCGGCGGTCATCCGCCTCCAGCGCACGCCGAATCCGCGCACCGTCCAGCAGGGCGTGCTTCAGCGCCTCGGCTTCCAGAGCCAGTTCGAGCTCGCGGCGCGCAAAACGCAGCAGCGCGGCGGCCCGTGCGAAACCACCTTGCCGACGTCGCCTCGACTTGGCCCCACGACTCACTCCCCGGACCGCCGCACTAAGGGGGCGCCTGGATCACCAGCGCCGCCGGACACAGTCCCGGTCCCCGGACCGCGACCCAGAGCGTCTCAAGCCCGCAGGGACCCACGAACCGATGCTCCGCCTCGCCACACGAACGCCGGTCTGCCAATGCCGTTGCAGACAACCCCCGCAGGCCGCCGGCAAACGCCCGTCACGCGCTGTCACCGCTCGCGCCTGCGGGCACGGCGGCTCCGACGCCCCCCGGGGGAAGACCGGCAGACACCGCCAGATCACCTGCAGGGGAAGGCCGGTGAGCTCGGCAAACAGCCGGCGCAAACGCGCGCTCAGCTCGTGGCGCAGGCAATCCTGACATCGCCTGGCATCGCACAACGGCACCACCGTCGGGCGTTCCTCCCCCAGGGGGCGCCGCCTTCGCCTGGCACGCCTCGCCGCCCCCACCCCGCGGCGGCAGGGCTTTGCACCGCAGTCGCTGAATACGCCGCTTCATACGCGGTCACACGCCGCGTCGCACCGGCTCGCATCCCTGACGTCGCGGGCCCAACCGCATCCGTCCCCGGCCCGTGCCGGTCCCGACTCCAGTCACGTCAGCAGTTGGCTCCTGTCACGCCGAAAACGCAACGCCGCAGTTCAGCATACGCAGGGCAGGGCGTGCGGGTCAGGGGATCGGCTCGATACGACCTGCCAGATCCTCGGCAAACCCCGGCAAGGGGCAGCGTGAGCCACCCCGCCCTCGAGTCGCCCACGGTCTCCCCAGCCGCCTGGCCGACGCGGGTTCGAACCAGGCCGCCTGATGCCGCCCTGCCGGCAAGCCACGAATCTCGAGCGTTGCACCAGGCCAGGGCGCGACGACCGCGTTGGTGGCGTTGGCGGGGAAACTGGCCCGCGGATTGACCACGTACACCAACGCCTGCCGTTCCCCGCGCAGTCCGACAGCAATCGGCGAGGGCTTCCAGCCTCCCGGGTAGGCCGCCGGCAGCACGTTCTCGAGCCGCACCCAATCGAGGTTGAACCAGTCCGCCCCCGCGTTGCGGACCTCGAGGGAACGGCGTCCGCCGGGCAACTCCACCACGATGTCCTCGTTGTACTCCTGGTTCACTTCCGATCCCCCATCCTTGTCGGTCAGGTCTCGCCGGAACACTTCTTCCCCATCCACCCGCACGGTCAGCACCGCCCCTCCGGACACCGAATTCAGCCGCATCACCAACCTCGCGTCGTTCGTCAACCAGGCGTTCAGCCGGAACGGAATCCGTAGGTCCTCATGCGCCGTGCCGTGCACAAACCGGTTGAGACGAGCCGTGGACTGACTCGCGGCATCCGCGTCCGCCACGGCCAGCGCCCCGTCCAGCCGAGCCCCCCACGCCGCGTCCAGCGGCAGCGTGACCGCAAACGGCGCCTCCCCGGCCATCGGCTCACCCACCTCGGCGGGCGCCTTCCCGCGGGGGGCGAACTCGAGAATCTCCCACTGTCCCTGTCCCCACCCCGTGGGCGTGAGAAAGTCGTGCATCGCCCGGAACGTCGGGTAGAGCTGCTCGCTGTGGATGCTCTCCCACCACCAAGACATGGATGTCCCCACCGAACCGCTCAGCGCGCCGGCCCACAAACCCTGTCGCCACCCCCGCAGATGCGGATCCTGCTCCCGCCGCCAGCCCCGCCAGTCGGTCCCGAATTCGCCAATCATCATCGGCTTGGCATAACGCTCGAGGAACCGGTGCGTGATCCCCGGTAGCGTCGCCGCCGGATCGGCCTGTGCGTAGGAGTGGTACATGGCGAACTCCATCTGCGGCAATCGCCAGATCTCCGGCCGTTCACTGCTGCCGGTGAGGCTGGTGGTGACCAGGTGTTTCCAGGGATCCTGCGCCTTGAGCCAGTCCCCCATCGCCGCGTGCCAGGCCGCCACATCCGACGGCTTCAAGTACCGGTACACATTGTCGATCTCGTTGAAGAACTGCCAGGCCAGCAGGTGCGCGCTGTAGCCATACCGCGCGATCAGATAACGCAGTCGCTTCTGATAAAGCCGCTGTGCCGCAGGCTCCGTGAAGAACGCATTCTGGTTCGCGCAGGGTCCGCCGTGAACCGTGTTGTACGGGTGGTTCTTCCAATTGTCGTTGCTGCCCCAGTAGTCGGGTCGCGTCTCGAACATGCCGTGGTAATCGAAGCACAGCATCAGGTAAGATCCCGTGCGCCGCCGCCCGCTCAAAGACGTGGTCCAGTTGCCAGGCCCGGTCCAGACGATAGTTCAGCCGTGCCCCCGGCTCGGTCTCGATCCCGAACGCCCAGGGGCGCCATCCAGAGCCGCGTGTAGTTCTCGCCCCGCCTCCGCCATGGCCGCCAGCCAGTCGTCGTAGTCGTACGTGCCCCGACTGTGGTGCCAACACGCACAGTGGCCGATCAGGGGCAGCGCCTGACCATCGCCGGTCTCGAAGTACCGACCGTTCGCCGCCACCCGCACATAACCCTGGCGCGACCGCGACGTCCGCGGTGCCGCCACTTCGAAACGGTGCGGGGCACTCTCGCCCGCCTGCACGCCATTGGTCTGTACGCTCACCACCACCGTGTGCCAGCCGGGCACCGTCGGCAGAAAGCGCAGACGCCAGCCCGGTTCACCGTCCGCGGTCAACACCTCGTTCCGTCCCTCGAGCCGCCGCGTATAGCCCTGATACCAGAACGCCGGCACCGCCAGCCTCTGGCCGTCCGGCGCGGTGAACCGGCCCTCCACCTGGATGGCGTCCGGATCAAACGGGTTCGTGGCGCGCGGAATGGCGTCGAGTCGGAACTCGAGCCGGAACCAGGTCTGCGGCATCTCCATCGGCTCGAGGGTGGGCGTGGCGGCGACGCCGGTCCACAGCAACAGACCGACGCAAGCGAAGGGCGTGACCGCCCGGCTTCGTGGTGGGTTCATCGCAGCGCCATCATGCGCCGTCGATCTCTCAGGGCAAGCCCGTGGCCGCGCCCGGGGGGCGGCTTGTTCCTGCCGGACCTGCGCAGGAGACATGAACCCTCCCTGCCGGGTTGGGGGACCCGGCCTACCGGTTGCAGGCCCGGTGCCCTCACCGGGCGGTTGACGGGAATTCTGGACGACCCGCTCCGCCTCACCGCCTCAGGCCGACGGCAATTGCCACTTGTCCGCCAGCGGCTCCGGGCCTAGCCTGTCCGTGTCTCCGCAAGAACCACCATGCCTCAGGCTTATGAAGAACACATTCCTTGCCAACATGATCCGCCCCCTGTCCTGGCTGGCTCTCGCCGCGTTTGCCGCCCCGTTGTGGGCGCAGGCGCCGCGCGCCGCCGGTCCCTACGGCGAGTGGCTCGTGAAGGCCGACATCAACGGGCGGCCCATGGAGTCCATCCTCGTTTTCTCCCGCGGTGAACAGGGCGCCTTGAAGGGTGAGTGGATCAGCTTCTGGGGACTCAGCGAGCTCGAGAACGTCCGCTTCGAGGACGGCCGGCTCTCGTTCACCCAGGTCTTCCGCCCAGCCAACGGCGACCCCATGATCTCCCAGTTCAAAGGCACCCTCGCCAACCGTCAGCTCACCGGCACCCTGTCCAGCGATCGCGGCGAATTCACCCTCACCGGCGAGCGGCGCCCCCGCATGTCCCGCGCGGTCGGGGACTGGGACATGACTGTCAAGATGGGGGACCGTGAGTTCACCGCCAAGCTCATCATCCGGCCCGGCCCGCAGAACACCCTCACCGCCCAGTGGCAGAGCCAATGGGGTGAGCACCAGATCAGCGACGTGGAACTCGACCGCAACACGCTCCGTTTCAAACGAACCAGCAAGTTCCAGGATCGCGAGTGGACCTCCACCTTCGAGGGCACCCTCGAGCGCGACGCCCTGGCCGGCACCTTCAAGTCAGACCGCGGCGAGGCGACCGCCGAAGGCAAGCGCTTCGGAGCCGCCCTGATCGGGGATTGGCTGCTCGAGCTCGCTTCCGACCGCGGCAACCGCCAGCAACGGCTCCGGGTCAACCCCCGACTTGTCGGGTCTGTACGGCTCCACGCCCATCGAGAAGATCCGCTTCGAAGGTGATCAGGTGGGCTTCGACCTCACCTGGACCTTCGGGGATCGCACCTTCGCCTCAAGTTCGCGGGCCGGTTGACCGACACGAAACTCGAAGGCGAGATCGCCTCCGAGTTCGGTAACCCCAAGGTCATGGGGACCAAGATCGTGCGCACGATGCGCGGCCGTTAGACGCTCCGCGGATGACCTCGCTGAGACACCGGCAGCCAGGGACTCCACACGGTTGCCTCCAGCAACGGGTGCGAAAGCCCGGCGCCCCGTGTCCCCGCCCCGCACCACAACATCAAGACCCTGCTTCCTCACAGGAGGCAACGATGGTAACGAAGACCCGGTCGATCCTTCGTTGACTTCGTTACGTTCTGTGAACACCCCGCCCGGTGGCCTGGGCCACCTCTCGAACCCCAGCGACGGCCGGTGGTCGTTCGCGCCCTGCCCCGCGAAGCGGGCCTTGCCTCCGCGCAATGCCTCCGGACGATCCACCGGGTCGAACCCGCTGCCTCCAGCCACGCCACTCGACGCCCGCGGGCCAGGGACCAATCACCCCGAGGCGGCCCGTCCACCCAGCGTTTTGTCGCGGAGAACCGGGTGCGTCGCGCGGCGAGTCGCGGCGTCCGCTCGGCCCACCCAAGGGACAGCGATCAGCAGACCGAAGGCAAAACGGCCCAGACCGACCGCTTCCCGCCCAATCCACCGGCCGTCCCGAGTGCCCTCATTCCCTTCCCGCGACAGACTCTGCTTTCATGGGGCGCGAGCCTGCCCCCGCATCCCGCCTCACGCACCACCATCCGCAACGCCACTTTCCTCGTCTTCGTCAGCCACCCGCAGCGTGGCGCAACACCACCAACGAATGTCCCGCGGCCCGCTTTGCGTCCAAAACGCGTCGGGTCGGTGGAGGCGGTTCGGGCACGGCCAGACCGGGCTTCGCTCATCAGACAGGCCCCCGGTCGACCCGATGGGAAAATTACGTTTGCAAATCCGTTTTCACGCAGCAGAGTTCGCCCGGCCAACCGGCCAGGAGCGGTTCAACCGCGGCCCTCGGGTGATCCGAAGCTGGGTGGGAAAGCAGCGCTATGACGAACGACAACGTATCCGAACTGAACCGACGCAACTTCTTGCGCGGGGGCTCCGCCGCCGCCTTCTTCGCCCTGTTGGGAGGCGTGCCCATCCGGGCCGCCGACGCTGCGGTGGACACCGGCGTCACTGACTACAAGGCCGAGACCCCGCCGGTCAAGGTCGGGGTCATCGGCTGCGGCACCTGGGGGCGCGAAATCCTGAAGACGCTTTCCACGATTCCCTTCGGCCCGGTGGTGGGCATCTGCGACTCGTTCCCGGCCTATCTCAAGCGCGGAGCCAACCTGGCCCCGGACGCGAAGCGCTACGCCGATCCCGCCGAACTCCTCGCCAACGCGGACATCCAGGCCGTCGTCGTCGCCACTCCCAGCCACCTGCACAGGACATCGTCCTCGCCGCCCTGCAGGCCGGCAAACACGTGTACTGCGAAGCCCCGCTCGCCTCCTCGCTCGAGGACGCCCGCGCCATCGCCGCCGCCGCCCAAAAACACCTGCGCCTGAACTTCCAGGCCGGCCTGCAGGCCCGCTCCGACAAGCAGATGGTCAACCTGGTCAAGTTCATCCGCACCGGCGTGATGGGCACCCCCCTCAAGGGCAGCGCCCAGTTCCACAAGAAGATGAGCTGGCGCATCGCCTCGGCCACGCCCGAGCGCGAAAAGGTCCTCAACTGGCGCCTCGACAACGCCACCTCGGGCGGCTTGATCGCCGAACTCGGCGTCCACCAACTCGACCTCGCCAACTGGTTCCTCAACGGCCTTCCCACCGAAGCCATGGGCATCGGCGCCCTCACCTACTACAAGGATCAGCGCGACGTGTTCGACAACGTGCAGGCCCTGCTCCGCTATCCCAACGGCATGCACTACAGCTACACCGCCACCATCGGCAACTCCTTCGATGGCGACCTCGCCATGTTCTTCGGCACCGACTGCGCCATCATGGTCCGCGAGCGCCGGGCCTGGATGTTCAAAGAAGCCGACGCCCCCCTGCTCGGCTGGGAGGTGTACGCCAAGAAAGACGCGTTCTACAAGGAGAGTGGCATCTCCCTCCGCGCCGGTGCGTCCAAGCAGGACGCCCAGAAAGCCGGCGCCGACGCCGAGGTCGTGGACCCCATCTCCTCCCTCCAGTACGCCCTCGAATCGTTCCTGATCAACTCCCACAACCTGGCCGTCGGGGTGGCCGAGTTCGCCGAGGCGTATGGCGAAGGCACCGACGACGACCTGCGCGAGTTTCTCAAGGAACAGGAGAAGAACCGACAACCGGCCGCCTCCTGGCTCGACGGCTACCAGGCCACCGTCGCCGCGCTCCAGGCCAACCGCGCCGTCGTCACCGACCAGCGCCTCGAACTGCCCCCGGACCTCTTCACCCTCGGCTGAACCCAGTGGCTCCCGTTGAATTTCGGCGGAACCCAGATCATCCAATTCGGCAACGACTATGAAACTGAACCTGATTCACTGGACCCTCGGCACGGCCACTGCCTTCGCGCTGGCGGTCAACACCCTCGCGGCGGACGACACGGTAAGGCTGAGCTCGAAACCCGGCTCGAAGGTCTTCATGGACGGCACTTCCAGCATCCACGATTGGACCGTCGAAGGCGCGATCATCAGCGGCGCGTTCGAGGTCGAACCGGAGTTCCTCACCGACCTCTCGCTCAAGTCGGTCAAGAGCCTCATGACCAAGGAGGCCAATCCCAAGTGCGAGATCAGCATCCCGGTGCGCTCGCTCAAGAGTGGCAAGCAGAAGATGGACGAGATCATGCTCGATGCCCTCAAGTCCTCGGAACACAAGGCCATCGTCTTCAAGTTGAAGGAGATGGTGGTCAAGGGCGACGTCGCCGCCTCGGGCGCCGCCAAGTTTGACGTCAAGGGCGACCTGACCGTGGCCGGCACCACCAAACCGTGCGACATGGAAGTGGCGCTCGAGCGGGTGGCCGGCGGCCGCGTCAAGTTCATCGGCTCCCAGAAACTCAAGATGACCGACTTCGGCATCGCCCCGCCCTCGCCGGAAATCCCCGGCATGGACCGCATCAAGACCGGCGACGACATCACGATCCGGTTCGAGTGGTTGGTGGGCAAGTAACTCCACCCAGGTTTTCGCCGACGGCGCGACCGCAAGGTCGCGCCGTTCCTGTTTTCCCAGCCTCCCGGAGGAGTCTGCATTCCGGTTCATGGGAGGTTTGACGGACCCACGGGCCCCTCTGGCTGCTTGACAGGTGCCGGGTCTGCCGACATACCGGCGCCATGCGTTTCCTCGTGCCACTCGTCCTGGGATGGACCACGCTCTGGTCCGGCGCCGTCAGCGGACTCGAACTGACCAGCCCGGACGGCAACGTGCGGGTAACCTGGTCCACCACCCCCGACGGGCATCTGCAGTACACGGTGACCTCCGGCGGCCACACGCGTCTCGCACCCGCGCGCGCTGGATTGGTGCTCGAGTCCCAGGACCTGGGCGCCCAAGTGACCCTCGGCGCGCCCCGGACCCAGCGTCTCTTCGAGGTGTTTCCCTGGCGCGGCCACAAGAGCCAGGCCACCAACGCCTGCCTCGCCACCGAGATCCCCATGCGTTCCCAACCAGGCGACGTGCCCTGGACCCTGGAAGTCCGCGTGTTCAACGATGGCCTCGGGTTCCGCTACCTCGTCCCGGGCACGGGACCCCGACGGGTGCAGGGCGAATCCACAGAGTGGCATCTGCCCACCAACGCCACCGTCTGGCTGCAAACGGACACCGACGACTACGAAGGCGTCTATCACTCGCATCGTGCCGACCAGGTCCCCCTCGAGGAACGCGTCAACAATCGGACCCGCCCCACCCCACATCGGCCCGCCCATGACCCTCGTGTACGGCGACGGCACCTACGGGCTGATCAGCGAAGCCGCGCTCTACCAGTACAGCGGCCTCACCCTGCGCCCCGAGGGCGAAGCCCGGTTCCGCGCCGCGTTCGAGGACGACCCGCGCGGTTGGTCCCACGAAGGCCCCCTCCGCTCTCCCTGGCGCGTCCTGTTGCTCAGCCCGGACCTTCACGCACTGGTCAACAACGACGTCATCGCCGCCCTCTGCGACCCTCCCGATCCCGTCCTGTTTCCGGAGGGCTTGAACGCCTCGTGGCTGAAGCCCGGCAAAGCACCCTGCACCTGGATGGTGTTCGGCAACGACGGCGCCCAATGGGATCGCCAGAAATGGTTCGTGGACGTCGCCGCCGCCACCGGCTGCGAGTACCTGCTCGTGGATGCCGGCTGGCGCAGCGAACGCTGGGGCTGGCTCAAGGACGGCGGCAATGTCTGGGCCCGCGCCGCCGAACTCTGTCAGTATGCCGCCGAGCGCCACGTCGGAATCGTCCTCTGGCACGCGTATCCGGAAGGACGCGACGACAGCCCCGGATTGACAACCGTCGAGGCGCGCGAGGAACTCTTCCGCGAGTGCCAGCGCGCCGGCGTGAAGGGCGTCAAGGTGGACTTCTTCAACTCCGAGAGCAAGGCCACCATCGAGGCGTACGAAGACCTGCTCCGACGCGCGGCCCGCTACCAACTGCACATCAACTTCCACGGCGCCAACAAGCCCACCGGCGAAGCCCGCACCTGGCCCAACGAGATCACCCGCGAGGGCATCCGCGAGCAGGAATACGTCCTCTGGGACACCCTGCCGCTGGCCCACTATGGCGCCCTGCCCTTCACCCGCATGGTGGTGGGTCACGCCGATTTCCTGCCCGGCTACCTCCAGCCACGCCACCTCAAGAACACCACCGTCCTCTTCCAGATGGCCAGCGTCGTGGTGTTCAGCTCCCCTTTCCTCTGCTGGCCGGACAACCCCGAAGCCTACCTCAACAGTCCCCTGCTCCAGTTCGTCCGCACGGTCCCGGTCACCTGGGACGAGACCCGCATCCTGCCCGGCTCCGTCATCGGCGAGACGGTCCTCATGGCCCGGCGCCACGGCGATGCCTGGTATGTGGCCGCGCTCAACTGCCGGGATGAAACCCGGGTCCTCGAGCTGGACCTCACCGCGCTCGACCTCGCCGACCGCGTCATGACCGTGTATCACGACACCTCGCAAGGGCACGGCGCGCGGATCGAATCCGGTCTCGCACCGCCCGCCGACGGCAAGCTGCGCCCGTCGCTGCGGCCGGGGGCGGATTCCTCGCGCATTTCGTGCCGCCACGAGAATTTGCCGGGTGGCGGTAAGCCTGCGATCGCATGAATCCCCGTCTCTTCCTTTGGGCGCTGACGTCCGCCCTGGCTGGCTTCCTGTTCGGGTTCGACACCGTCGTCATTTCGGGTGCCGAACAAACCATTCAGAAGCTCTGGGACCTCGAGCCGGGCATGCACGGGTTTGCGATGGCCTCCGCTCTCTATGGCACCGTGTTGGGCGCCCTGCTCGGCGGCTGGCCCACGGACCACTTCGGGCGCCGGGCCACGCTGCTCTGGATCGGCGTGCTGTACCTCGTCTCCGCCGTCTGGTCGGCTCTCGCACCCGAGGTGTATTCGTTCATGCTGGCCCGCTTCATCGGAGGTCTGGGCGTGGGGATCTCGACCGTGGCGGCGCCTCTCTACATCTCGGAGATCTCGCCTCCGCAACAGCGGGGCAGGCTGGCGGGCATGTTCCAGTTCAACATCGTCTTCGGCATCCTCATCGCCTTCCTCTCCAATGCGCTCCTCGCAGGCGTCGGGCAGCACGCCTGGCGCTGGATGCTCGGCGTCGAAGCGTTCCCCGCCCTCCTGTACACGGTCCTTTGCTTCGGCATCCCGGAGAGTCCCCGGTGGTTGCTGACGCGGAAGAACGATCGCGCCGCCGGACTGGCGGTGCTCCGGCTCATCGAACCGACGGCCGGCGAAGCCCAGCTTCAGGCGGAGGCCGACACGATTGTGTCCGCGTCGCCCGAGCGGGTCGGCGCCGGGCGTTTCTGGACGCGCCGGCTCCGGGTGCCGATCCTGCTCGCCTTCCTGATCGCGTTCTTCAACCAGCTCTCTGGCATCAACGCCGTCCTGTACTTCGCGCCCCGCATCTTCGAGAAGACGGGTCTGGGAGCCAGCGCCGCGCTGCTGCAGTCGGTGGGCATCGGCGTGACCAACCTGGTGTTCACTTTCGTCGGACTCTGGCTCATCGACCGGCTCGGACGACGGACGCTCCTGTACATCGGGTCGGTGGGCTACATCCTCTCCCTCGGCATGGTGGCCTGGGGTTTCTTCACAGAACATTTCAGCCTGATTCCAGTATGGATCTTCGCCTTCATCGCGGCGCATGCCGTGGGGCAGGGCGCGGTGATCTGGGTGTTCATTGCCGAAATCTTCCCCAACCGGCAACGGGCGGAGGGCCAGGCCTTGGGCAGCTTCACCCACTGGATGTTCGCCGCCTTGCTGACCACGCTCTTCCCGAAGCTGGTCACCGCCTTCCATCCCGGCCACGTGTTTCTGTACTTCTCGTTCATGATGGTCCTGCAACTCCTTTGGGTGAGATTCATGGTGCCCGAGACCAAAGGGGTCCCGCTCGAGGAGATGCAGCGCCGCCTCGGCATCGCCGACGAACCGACCTGACCCAGCGCGGCGCTCCTCAGACCCTCCCTGCCATTGGCCTTCCTGTGAACCCGAATGCAGAAGGCAGAAGGGAGATTGCAGAAGGAGCATCCATCCAGGTCGGCTCAGGTTCCTTGAGCCGATCCAAGGGAACCACGTCACGCCCTCAATTCCCGATGTTCGTAATCGGCGGAGAATCCAAGACGGGGCGTCCCTCCACCGATTACGAACATCGGGAATTGGGCTGAAGCAGGCGGTCCGTGAACCCACCTCGGCGTCGTCATGCTCTTCTGTCGCTCCAGCCTGCTGCCCGGGTTGCAGGCCGGCCTTGCGGCGGTGGGTCGGATGGCCTTGACCAACTACCTCCTCCGAACGGTCATCACGACCACGCTGTTCGTCGGCTTCGCCCAGTTCGGCCTGTGGCAGCGGTACGAACTCTACGCCCTCGTCTTGGCCATCTGGGCTTTCCAGACGCTTCTGAGCCCGCTGTGGCTGCAGCGTATTCTTCCGGGCCCATGGAATGGCTGTGGCGAAGCCTGATCTATTTGCGGGCGCAGCCCTTCCGACGGTCCCTTGCCCAGACAGGGTGATGCCTGCCCTGCCCATTCAGGCCCGATCGCAAGAGGAATCAGCAACCCAGGACCGTTGTCCGGCGGCACCGCCGGCGGGGATCGGGAGTGCTCAACCCTCGGAGCCTGCTCCTGGCCACCGTCTTCTGCGGCGGTGCCGACCCCGGACCTGCGCTGGCCAACGACAACTCGAGTCCCACCCGGATCCCGGAGTTCCTGGCTTCGAACGGTGCGGACCTCCAGGATGACGACGGGGATCATCCGGACTGGATCGAACTCGAGGTAATCGGCCAACCGCTCCGGGCGCGCCGCGTATAGGATACCGCCGCCGGCAGCTTTTTCGTGCTGGCGAGCGACGGCTTCAGACAGTCGGGCGAAGTTGCCGAGTGCGCCTGTTAGGGCACCACCCGGCACGCAATCACGCTACGCCTCCTGCCGTTCGAGCTGGAAGTGGGTACGCTATCACCGGGATTGGAACGGCTCGCCACCACACCGGCAGTGGGTAACCTTGGGATAACAAAGCTCGCGGGCGCGGTCGCTTTTGCTTGGGGCCGGGCGGACGCACACGTTAGGCTCCCGCGCGATCAGCCTATGAATCCGATCTTCCAGGGAACGCTGCCAACGCCGGGAGCGCTGGCCGAGATGGGACGACGACGGTTTCTGCGTCTGCTGGGGCTGCTGCCGGTGCTGGGGGCCTGGCCGACGGCCATGGGAGCCTCTGGACCCGAGTTCTGCACCGTCCGCGACGGAGATACCCTCTCCCATCTTGCGGTGCGACACGGGACGACCGTGGGGCAGTTGCGTGCGTGGAACCGTCTCAAGGGAGACATCATCCGTCCCGGCCAGAGGTTGCGGGTCCGCCCCCCCAGCCGTTACCCACTCCTGGACGGTCTCGAGTCCCACATCCGGCTGCCCAGGCAAGACTTCCGGCGCTGGCGCAGGATCATCGGCCACCACAGCGCCACGGCCAGCGGCAACGCGGCCAAGTTCGACGCCTACCACCGGCGCGTCCGCCGCATGGAAAACGGGCTCGGTTATCACTTCCTCATCGGCAATGGCACTGACTCCGGCGACGGCCAGATCGAGATTGGCCCGCGCTGGACCGGGCAACTCCAGGGGGACACGTGCGCAGCCTCGCCTGCAACGAGGATTCCATCGGCATCTGCCTGGTCGGCAACTTCGAGGTCTCGCGGCCGACCCCCGGCAACTGGCCGCCTTCGAGGAGTTGGTCAAGTTCCTGCGCCAGGAGGTGCTCCCGCGTCGGCCCGATTTCCTCGTGCACCGCGAACTGAGCGGGGAAAGCACCCTCTGCCCGGGGCGCCTGTTCCCCACCGCGCGCATGCACCGGTTGTTCGGGTGAGCGCCATCACCCGCACGGCGGCTGCGCTGCGTCAGGGCGCCGCGCTGGCCAGAAGCTGCGTGATCTTCTGGCGCAACAACGCGAAATCCACGGGCTTCTCCACAAAGTCCGTCACCGGCAGCCACTTGGCATCGATGTCCTTGTTGCTGAATCCGAGCGGGAACTGCTGGTTGACCGCTGTCAGCATCAGGATGGGCAGATTCCCATAGCGTCGTCGCACTTCCCGGGCCAACTGGAATCCCGCGGCCGGGTCCTCGGGAAACATCACATCCAGGAGCAACGCATCCGGCCGTTGTTGTTCAAGGCGGTTCAGCGCCTCGCGCGTGCTATGTACGATGGCCACTTCGTGGCCCATCCCCGTACAGACCGTCGCCACCGAACTGGCGAAGTCCGGGTCGTCATCCACAATCAGAAGAGAGGACATGATAGTTCAGGAGGCAGTTAATGAGAGTGGCGGGGCGAGCGGACCGGAGCGATCGGCGGCGCGTCGGGAATCGTAACCGTGAAACGTGTCCCCCAACCGGGCGCACTCTCCACTTCAATCCCGAGGTGATCCTCACAGGCGACCTGACGCACGATGGCCAGACCCAGCCCCGTCGAACCGCGGTTGTGCTGGACCGCTTCTTCCGTCCGATAGTAGTCGTCGAAGATGTGCGGCAGCTTCTCCGCCGGAATGCCAATGCCCCGGTCCTGCACGACCAGCACCGCCCCCCGGGAGACTCGCGACGGCAGGCCACCGCCACCACGCCCCGGTCATGGGAGTACGTCACGGCATTCACCACCAGGTTGTCCACAAGCATCGTCAAATGATCCTCGATTCCCTGCAGCCGGACCGGTTCGAGCTGCCGGTCAAACCCGATCCCACGCTGCTGCGCCGCCGGTTCGACCCGGTGGATCACGTCCGCAACCAGATGATCCAACGCCAGTTCCCGGGCCGGCGGCGCCGTCTGGCCGTGGGAACGCAGGTTGGCCAGTTGCAACATCTCCTGCACCTGGCGCGACAGCACCCGGCAGCGCCGGGAGATCTTCTCGACCACGCCCATGGCCGCGGCGGGGAGCACCCCGCAATAGCCTTCGAGCAGCAACTGCACCTGGGCGTGGATCGCAGCGAACGGCGCCTTCAATTGATGCGTCGTCTGCAACATGTGCTTGGAACGTTCCTCAATGCTGGCCTGCAACCGCGCGTTCGCCACAAACAACGCCCGGTCCCGGGCCCGCACGGTGCTCGCCAGCCGTGACACCAGATACCAAATCACCACCCAGATCAACAACATCGACGCCAGGGCCACGCCGCTGGTGACGCGGCTCCCCGCCATACCCCCGTCCAGCACCCCCGTGCCCGGCGCCCCCGCTCACCGTCCAGGTTCCCCTGGCTTCCAACACCAGCCGCGCCACGTGGCAGCACGCCGCCAGCCCCAAGACCCCCAGGCTCTCCACCGGCGTGAAGGCGATGCAGGCCAGGATGATGTGAAACAGATACATGAACGGCGCCAACCCGCTCCCCACTCCCCAAGCCATGAATCACCACCGTCAGCACCAGGAGATCGCTCACAATCTGCGCCCACAGCAACGGACGCACGGACCCTCCCCCATCCCTGGCATCCAATCGCCGGACCCGCTGCCCGAACCCGAGGTTCAAAGCGCCCAGCACCACCGCCGCCGCCAGCGGCAGCCCCGGCGACCGAAACACCCCCAGCGCGGCAAACGATGGCACCAGCATCACCGCCACCCCCGCCCCCCAACACCCCGACCACCAGCCAGCGCAGACGACAAAACCACCGGGCATTCTGGCGCAGCAATGGCTCGGTCCAGGCCACCTCCGCCCGCGGTTCGTCCGCCTCCCCCACCGCGGCCTCCCCGGCACACGCCAGGCGGTACCGTCTCGGCTGCGGGGCGGCAGATTCCGTGGCCTCGGCACCGGACATATACGCAGGCCACTCAGTCCACCTGCCAGGTTGTTCCGGAGTTCAGCAAAGCCTGGAGATCGCCCGCGCCCCGTCGCTGCACCGCCTCCCGGATCTGCTCGGTCAACAGGTGATCGTACGTCGGCCGCTCGATCGCGCGAAAAACCCCCAGGGCGGTCGGGAACTTCGGCGGTTCCAACTCGGCCAGCAGCGAAGCCAACGCCGCCGAATCACTGCGGGCATTGTGCACCAGCAACTCCTCCTCCCGGATCCCATCCGCCTCGACATCCACCACCACCGGTTCCATCTGGCGCACCACCAGTCCCTTCCTTCCGTCCGCGCCAAACCGGATCGGTTGGCCGTGCTCCAGCAAGAGACGCGACTCCGCCGCCGTCGCCCGGTCACTCACCGCGTCAAACGCGTCGTCGTTGAAAACCCGGCAGGTCTGCAGAATCTCCACAAACGCCGCCCCCCGATGCCGCGCGGCTGCCTCCACCGTCCGCAACAAGTGGTTCGGATCCGCATAAATGGTCCGCGCCACGAAGGTCGCCTCCGCCGCCAGGGCCGTCTGGATCGGCCGGATCGGCTGCTCGATCGTCCCCAGCGGACTGGACTTGGTGCGCTTGCCAAACTCGGACGTCGGTGAGTACTGACCCTTCGTCAGGCCATAAATCCGGTTGTTGAACAGCAGCACCTTGATATCCACGTTCCGCCGCAGACAGTGGATCAGGTGATTCGTGCCGATCGATAGCCCGTCGCCGTCTCCCGTCACCACCCACACCGACAGTTCCGGATTGGCGCACTTCACCCCGGTGGCTATCGCCGGCGCCCGGCCGTGAATCCCGTGAAAGCCGTAGGTGTTGACGTAGTAGGGGAAGCGCGACGAACAGCCGATCCCGGACACAAAAACACAGCGCTCCCGCGGCTTGCCCAGACTGGCAAGCACCTTCTGCACCTGGGTCAGGATCGCGTAGTCGCCGCAGCCCGGACACCAGCGGATCTCAAGATCGGTCTGGAAGTCCTTCCGGGTGAGCTGTCGCAGACAGTCAGCGTTGCTCGGCGGCGGACGATCAGGCAGGGGTTCGGCCAGGGCGTTCATGCGCGAATGGTCTCCTCAATGGCATTACGAATCTCACGAATCAGGAACGGCCGCCCCTCCACCTTCGGGAATGCGACGGTCTCGATCAAAAACTGGCTGCGCAACAGCGCGTTCAACTGGCCCAGGTTGTTCTCCGGCACCAGGACCCTTCGGAAGCTCCGGAGCACTTCGCCGACACCGCGCGGCAGCGGATGCAGATGCCGCAGGTGCAGATGCGACACCCGGTACCCCTCGTCCCGCGCCTGGCGCACCGCCCCCACAATCGCGCCGTAACTGCTCCCCCACCCCACCACCAACAGATCCCCGTCGCCTCCCCCTCAACCGCCGCCGGAGGAATGTCCGCCGCAATGCCCGCCACCTTCTGCGCCCGCAACTCGACCATGCGCCGGTGGTTGGCCGAGTCGTAGGTGACCACCCCGCTGCCGTCCTGTTTCTCCAGTCCGCCAATCCGGTGTTCAAACCCGGCCGTCCCCGGCGCCGCCCAAGGCCGCGCCAGCGTCTGCGGATCCCGGCGGTACGGCGCGAACACGCCCGCCTCGGGCACCGGCGACGGCACCCGCAACTCCGGCAGCGCGCGGATGTCCGGAATCGGAAACGCCTCCGCACTGTTCGCCAGAAAACTGTCGGATAACACCAGCACCGGCGTCATGTACCGCGTCGCCAACCGCACGGCCTCGAAGGCAATCGCAAACCCGTCGGCCGGCGACGCCGCCGCCAGCACCACCAGCGGGGCTTCGCCATGCCGCCCGTACAACGCCATGTTCAGATCCGCCTGCTCCGTCTTCGTCGGCATGCCCGTGCTCGGCCCGGCCCGCTGGACGTTGACCACCACCAGCGGCAGCTCGGTCATCACCGCCAGGCCCAGCGCCTCGGTCTTCAAGGCCAGCCCCGGTCCGCTGGTGCCCGTGGCGCCCAGGGCCCCGCCAAACGATGCGCCCAGGGCCGCACAGCAGGCGGCGATCTCGTCCTCGCACTGGATCACCCGGACGTCGAACTCCTTGTGACCCGACAACTCGTGCAGGATGTCGCTCGCGGGAGTGATCGGATAGCTCGCGTACACCAGCGGACGGCCCAACCGCGCCGCGGCCGCAATCAACCCCAGCGCCACCGCCTCGTTGCCCGTCACCCGCCGGTAGCGCCCCTTCGGCAGATGCGCCGGCGCCACCGCGTATTGCACCCGGAACAACTCGGCCGTGTTGGCGTAGTTGTAGCCCGCCCGCAAACTCGCCGCATTCGCCGCCATCACCGGCGGGCTCTTCCGGAACTTCCGCATCAGCCACTCCAACAACGGCTGCATCGGCTGGTCGTAAAGCCACGCCATCATCCCGAGCGCGAAAAAGTTCTTGCACCGCGCCCGGGCGCTCCCCGGCAGCCCGCTGGCCCGCGATCGCCTCGTCCGTCATCCGCGTCATCGGCACCGGCAATACCCGGTATGCCGCCAGCGAGCCGTCCTCCAGCGGGTTCGCCTCGTACCGGGCCTTCGTGAGGTTGGCGCTCGTGAACTCGTCCGCGTTGGCCACCACAACCCCGCCCGGCTGCAGCTCGGGCAGATTCACCTTCAGCGCCGCCGGATTCATCGCCACCAGCACGAACGGGCTGTCCCCCGGCGTCGTGATCTCCTCCCCGCCAAAGCTCAACTGGTACCCGCTGACGCCCGCCAGCGAGCCCGCCGGCGCCCGGATCTCCGAAGGAAAATCCGGAATCGTCCGAATGGCACAACCCGACAGCGACGCCAGATCCGCGAACTGGCTGCCCACCAGTTGCATCCCGTCACCCGAATCCCCGGCAAATCGCACCGTGGACTGCGGCAGCTCGACCACCGGCCTCCCCCCACTCGAACAACAAGGTTCCATCGTCAGCATCAAGTTAGATTCCGGGTCGTGCCTCACGACCCAGCACCCGCCCCGCCCAACCGCACCGGGGCGCTCCCTCGAGCGAACACGGCGTCGGGCCTCACGGGGGTGGGGCTGACCCACTTCTGAGGCAGCTAATCCTCGAAGTCAAAGCGGAAAATGCCCACCCCGTCCGCCCGCCCCCACGCATCTCCCCGGCCGATGCGCCCCGCCCGACCGTGCCCCCTCGAGACCGGCGGTCCTGACCCCACCCCGGTTGCGGCAGCTTGACAATAAGGGGCGATGGTGGATTGTGTACGCGTTCCGAATGGACGGAACACAGCCTGGAGCCCGGAACCCAAACCGAAACATCACCTCGTCCCATGAAACCCCTGTTCGTTGTCACCCTGCTGGCGTTCATCCTCACCGCCCCCACCCACGCGGTCAGCTTCTTCGCCAAACTCGAAGGGGCCCAGGAGGTCCCGCCTGTGGACACGACCGCCTACGGCAGCGCCACCCTCAGCGTCGACCTCGTCTCCCGCGCCTTCACCCTCACCGGCGCCATCTCCAACCTGGTGTTCACCCCCACCGCCGCCCACATCCACGGCCCCGCTGCCGTGGGCCAGAACGGACCTGTGCTGTTCCCGCTCGGTTTCAACGCCGAACCCGAAGGACCGCTGGACGCCGCCGGCGTTCTCTCGGAGGAACAACTCGACTGGCTCTTCGCCGGCCTCCTCTACGTGAATGTCCACACGACCGAACATCCCGGCGGCGAAATCCGGGGTCAACTCGCGCTCGTCCCCGAGCCGGGCACCTACGCGCTCCTCGCCGGCCTCGGCCTCTGCGCCTTCGCCGCCGTCCGCCGCTGGCGCTCCGCATGAACCTGTGGTGCAGGCTTCCAGCCTGCACCTTCCGCGCTCCCTGGCCTTTGAGCAGGTCCGAGGGGAATCCCTCTGCCTTCTCCTCTTAGCCTTCCGGCTCTATGGAATGCCGCTCCCCGCCAGCCCGATCGGCCCCCAGGCAGTGGCGAGGGCCGTACCCAGGTGCTCGAGCAGGGCGGTGGGAGTCACGCCCAACAGGACCACCCCCGCGATCAGCGCCACACACAAGGCCCGGGTCGGGACGTCGAGCCGGACTTCCGGCTGCCCTTCCGGATCGCGGAAACAGGCCTCGCGGACCAGCGCCAGGTAGTAGTAGATCGCCACGGCGGTGTTCAGGACTGCGACAATCACCAGCGTCAGGTGCCCCTTCGCCAGGGCGGCCTTCAGCAGCGTCAGCTTGGCCATGAAACCGGCAAACGGCGGAAGTCCGGCCAGGCCAAAGACGCCGACCAGCAGGGTCATCATGAGAAGCGGCGAACGCCGGTGCAATCCCGCGAGGTCCCCCAGGGCTACATTGCCGCCGGTCCGGGCGACGCGGCACACCACCACGAAGCACGCCAGCACCATGGCCTGGTAGGCGATGAGGTAGTACAGCGCGGCCACGTGACCGACGGGGTCCAGCGTCACCAAACCTATCAAGGCATACCCGGCATGGGCGATGCCCGAGAAGCCGAGCAGCCGCTTCACATCCTTCTGCACCAGCGCCAGCACATTCCCATAGCACATCGAGGCGATGGCCAGGCAGGTCAGCAGCAGGGCCAGCGGCTCGTGGTCGGGCGTCGCCAGCGTGACAAAGCGTACCAGCACCGCCAAGGCGCCCAGCTTCGGCAACGACGCCACCAGGCTGGTGGTCTCGTTGGAGCCCCCCTGGTAAACATCCGGCGTCCAGAAATGGAAAGGAAAGACCGCCAGCTTGTAGAGCAACCCGGCCCACATCAGGGCCAGCCCAGCAATCACCACCGGCGAGTGCACCAGCGATGCCAGACGCGCCTGCAGCGTGGGCATCGAGGTCGTGCCCGTCACCCCGAACAGGTAGCTCATGCCGAACAGCATGATGCCCGTCGCGGTGATCCCGAACATGATGTACTTCACCACCGCCTCCATCTGGCTGCGCTGGTCGTCGCGCTCCCGCCGCAGCGCCACCAGGAAATAGAGCGGGAACGAAGCAAGCTGAAGCGCCACCACCAGCGTGAGCAGATCCACGCAGCTCACCAGCAACGTCAGCCCCGTCACGCTCAGCGTCAGGAACAGATAGTACTCCGGTTGGGCGTCTTCCCGGATATCCGGCAGCTCGCCGCCGATCACCAGGACGAGTAGAAACCCGAGGGCAAAGACCAGCTTCAGCCCTTGGGAAAACAGGTCCACGCGGTACGCTCCTTCGAACAGGAGCGCGGTTTCCCGGAAGCTCACCAGGCAGGCCAGCAACGTCCCCAACGCCGCCCCGGTCGCCGTGGCCTTGGCCAACCGGACCCGGCCTTCCCCCAGGCAGACGACGAACACGGCCAGCGCACCGGCCAACAGGATCAACTCCGGAAGAAAGGCCATGGTTCAGCTTCCTCGACGGGCTCGCACTGGATCAGGGACCTCCCATCTGCTCGAGCAGGTGCCGCACGCTGGCATGCATCACCCGTGTGAACGGCTGCGGGTTCAGGCCGATCCAGAACACCAGAACCAACAGGGGCGCCAGCGTCACCACCTCCCGCAGCTCCAGATCCTTCAGCCCCGCGTGATCCGGATTCCGCGGGCCGCCATACGCCACCCGCTGCAGCATCCGCAGGTTGTACGCCGCCGCCAGCACCACCCCGGGCACCACGCCCAACAAGACCCACGCCATCCAACCCGGCACGGCGGCGCGCGCCCACCCCAGGGCGCCACTCAGCACCAGGAACTCGCCGATGAAGCTGTTCGTGCCCGGAAACGCCAGGGAGGACAGCGCGAAAATCCCCAGGAAACCGGTGTACACCGGCACGTGCCTTCCCACCCCCGCCACCCGCGCCAACTCCCGGGTGTGCACCCGCTCGTACAGCAGCCCCACCGCAAGGAACAGCGCCCCCGTCGTGACACCGTGGTTGATCATCACCAACAGCGCCCCCTCCACTCCCTCCCGGTTCAACGCGAAAATGCCCAGCGTCGCCACGCCCATGTGTCCGACGCTCGAATACGCCACCAGTTTCTTGAGATCGTTCTGGGCCAGCGCCGCCGCCCCGCCGTACACCATCCCCACCACCGACAGCGCCACCATCCAGGGGACAAACAGCATCGTCGCCTGCGGCGTGATGGGCAGGCAGAACCTCAAAAAGCCGTACGTCCCCATCTTCAATAGCACGCTCGCGAGCAGCACGCTGCCCGCCGTGGGCGCCTCGACGTGTGCCGCCGGCAACCAGGTGTGAAACGGAAACATCGGCACCTTCACAGCAAAGGAGAGCGCCATCGCTGCAAACACCCAACCTTGAAAAGGCAGGCTCAGTTCACGCCCCATCAGGTCGGGAATGTGAAAGCTCCCCAATTCCAGGTAGAGGGCCAGGATCGCGACCAGCAACAGGACCGATCCGGCCATGGTGTAGATGAAGAACTTCAACGCGGCGTACACACGGCGCGGCCCGCCCCAGATCCCGATGAGCAGCGCCATCGGGATCAACATCGCCTCCCAGAACACGAAGAAGAGAATGAAGTCCAGCGCGCAGAACACCCCCAACATCGCTCCCTCCATCACCAGCAGACACACCATGAATTCCTTCACCCGCCCGCTGATCTGGCGCCATGACACCAGCACGCACAGAGGCAGCACCAGCGTCGTGAGCAATACCAGCAGCAGGCTGATCCCATCCACACCCACGGTGTAATGAATGCGCAGCGCCGGGATCCACGGGGCGTGTTCGACGAATTGAAATGCCGCCGTGCCCGCATCGAACCGCCCATACAGCGGCCAGGAACCCACCGCCACCACCACGCTCACCCCCAGGGTCCACCACCGGACCGCCCGCTCTCCCGGCAGCAGCGCCGCGATCACCGCCGCGCCCAGCGGGACGAAAATCAACAGGCTCAGATACGGGAGCGATTCGCTGGAGACAACGGGGGGCATGGCACGCGTCAAAACACCAGGACCAAACCGAGAATCAGCAGCACCACCCCCACCAGCGCCAGCGTCAGACTCTCCTGCACCGATCCCCGCTGGGTGGACCGCACCCGACCCGCCAGCCGTCCCAACGCGGCCGCCAGGCCATCCACCACGCCGTCAATCACGCGCCGGTCAAACCGAGCGACCTGCTCAACCGCCCGCATCAAAGGCACCAACCCGCTGCGTCGGTAACGCTCTCCCCACCCACTCGTCCAAGCGACGAATCGGCCATTGTGCCAGCCAAAGGAACGCCCTTCCGCCCCGTCGATAAAACCAGTCCAGATCCAGGCTGATCGTGGGCTCCGGGACCAGATAGCGCAGGAACAGGAAAAAGCCCAGCGCCGTGAACAGCAACACCTGCATCGTCTCCGAAAGGTGATAGGAGGTGTACGGATGATAGTCCACCGGGAAGGGCAGCCGTTCGTAAAGATACGGCGTGTAGCATCCGATGAACACACACAGCGCCGACGTGATCACCATGGCCGCCGTCATGTTCCAGCCCGGATCCCGGGCCCGCTCCCACACCGCCGGCGAGGCATGCCGCGCGCCAAACCAGATGAAGTACGGCACCTTCAACCCCGTGTGCAGGAAGGTCCCCGACGACGCCAGCATGAGCCCGAAACCCACCCAGAGCTGATGACTCTCGAACCCGGCGGCGACAATCATCGACTTGCTGACAAAGCCGCTGAACAAGGGAAACGCCGAGATGGACAGCCCGCCAATGAGCGTAAAGACGAACGTCCAGGGCATCCGGGCGTACAACCCGCCGAGGTGGGTGAAACGACTCTCGCCGGTCTGATGCAACACGGTGCCGCAGCCCATGAAGAGCAGGCCCTTGTACAGAATGTGGGCGAAGGCATGGGCGCACGCGCCGTTGATGGCCAACTCGCCCAGCGGGGTCCCCGGATCGCCCAAACCCACCGCGGCCACCATGTAGCCGACCTGGCTGATGATGTGGTAGGCCAGCAGCCGACGGCAGTCGTTCTCCAGCACCGCATACACCACGCCGTACAGCGCCATGATGACCCCGAGCGGCACCAGTAGATCCAGGCCTGGCAGCCCGCGGCACAACGCATAGACCGCGGTCTTGGTCGTAAAAGCGCACAGAAACACCGAACCGCTAAAGGTCGCTTCCCCGTAGGCGTCCGGCAGCCAGGCATGGAGCGGTGGCACCGCCGCGTTCAAGATGAAGCCGGCCATGACCAGGTAGGTCGCCAGCGTGGGATGCGCCACGTCGAGGGCGTCAAATGCCAGGCTGCGCGTCGCTTGGTAGTGGAGGAGTATCCCGGCCAACAAGGCCACCCCCGGCCAGATGGACAAGCAAGTACCGGTAACCCGCCCCCAGCGACGCGGGCCGGCCCCGGTACCAGATGAGAAAGACCGACGACAACGCCATCAGCTCCCAGAAGACAAACAACGTGAGGAAATCCCCGCGTAGATCGCCCCCAGCGATGCCCCGGCATAAGTCCATGCCGCCACGTGCTCCCCCACCCGCCGGACGTGCAACCCGTACAACGTCCCCAGCACCGCCATCAGACTCAGGATGTAGCCAAACACCAGGCTCAGCTTGTCCACCCGGCCGAACGTGAGTGTCCAGTCGAGGAATCGCACCTCGCCGAACACCATCGGGCTGAGCAGGCAGGTCCGGCCAAACACCAGGAGCGGGACGAAGAGCAGCCAACCCTTCCGCAGGCGCTCCGGCACCACCGGCAACACAGCCGCCCCGAACAACAGGAGGAACGCCGGATGCAGCCAGAGACTACTCATCGTAGTACTCCTCCCGTTTCATGATGCCGGCATGGCCAAAGGCTTTCGACAGAAAGATAATCAGGGCGCAGCCCACAAACCCGAACACCGCCCAGAAACCCGGCCACCGCTCCACCGCGGTATGGGCATGCTCCTTGTCCACCAGCACCGGCACGGCATCGATTACGATCAGCAGGGCCAGGACGCCCAAACCCACCCGCGCGAGCAGTCTCGTTCGCCGGCGCATCCCTTCGATGAGGCGGACCAGTTTCATGGCAGCAGGCTCTTGGCGAAATTAAGGAAAAGATTCGGATACAGCCCCAGCGCCACCGAGATCAACGCCGTCAGCGCCAAGGGAATCACCATGGCCGCCGACGCTTCCCGCCACCCGCCGGCCACCGGGCCTCCCGCCGGTTTCCCGAAGAACGCCTGGTAGACCACCGGCACGAAGTACGCCGCGTTGAGCAGCGTGCTGGCCACCAGCACGCCCAGCACCGCCATCGAACCCGCGTCCAGTGCGCCCAGCAGCAGATACCATTTCGAGACGAAACCCCCAACCGGCGGGGCGCCGATCATGCTCAGTGACGCCAGGGCGAAGGCCCCGAACGTGAGCGGCATGGCCCGGCCAAGTCCCTGCATCTCCGAAATGTTCTTCTTGTGCGTCGCCACATAAATGGCCCCCGCACAGAAGAAGAGCGTGATCTTGGCAAAGGCATGGTTGGCGAGATGGAGCAACCCACCCGCAATCCCCTCCGGAGTCAGCAACGCAACTCCCAGGATGATGTAAGAGAGCTGGCTGACAGTCGAATACGCCAGCCGCAGCTTCAGGTTGTCCTGGCTCAGCGCGATCACCGACGCGGTCAGAATCGTGAACGAGACAAAGTACGCCGTGGGCAGCCCCAGCGAACACCCCTGCATCATGTCGATCCCAAAGACGTGCAACATGACGCGCACCGTCGAAAACACCCCCACCTTGACCACGGCCACGGCGTGCAGCAGCGCACTGACCGGGGTCGGAGCCACCATGGCGCCCGGCAGCCAGTGGTGCAGCGGCATGACCCCATGCTTGGCAAAGCCCAGCAGGCAGGCCACGTACAGCGCCGTCACGACCCCGCGGGAAACGTCTGCCGGCAGGATGCCGGTCCGCAGGTTGTCCGCAAAATCGAGATGCCCCACCAGCACGTAGATGCCGATGAGCGCGGGCAGGAGCAGCGCCTTGGCCGTCGTGGTCAGGTACACCAGGTACTTGCGCCCCCCCTCGTAGCCCTCGTCGTCCTGGTGATGAGCGACCAGTGGGTACGTGGTCACGCTCACGATCTCGTAGAAGAGATACAGGGTCAGGAGATTGTCGGAGAACGCACACCCGATGGCGCCAAACAGGGCCAGAGCGAAGCAGACGTTGAAGCGTGTCTGGGCGTGCTCGGCCAACCCCCGCATGTAGCCCGCTGAGTAGAAGACCGTCACCACCCAGAGGAACGCCGCCGTCAGGGCGAAGATCATCGACAGGGCGTCGGCCCGGAGGGTGATGCTCAGGCCGGGCAGCAACTCGAAGAGCGTGCACCGCAGCGTCCGGCCCGCCTGCACCGCGGGGATCAGCGATGCCGTCAGCGCCAGCAGGGCCACGGCCACGATCAGCGAGCAGGCCTCGCGCACGTTCGGGCGGCGGCCGGTAGCCATGACAGCGCCGGCCCCGAGCAAGGGGACCAGCACTGCCCACGCCAGGCGGCTCTCGGAGACTCCGTCCATGCTTCTATCCGCTCAGTTCCGACACCGCCTTCGCGTTGATGGAACGGTAGTTCCGGTACACCGCAATGATGATGCTAAGCGCAATCGAGACTTCAGCCGCCGCCAGGGCCATGATGAAGAGGGCCATCAACTGCCCCACCGTCGGGTCCTCCACATAAAACCGGTTGAAGGTCAAAAAATTCAGAGACGCGGCCGAGAAGATCAGCTCGCCCGAGATCAACATACCGATGAGC
The DNA here is from genome assembly GCA_027493615.1 of Verrucomicrobiota bacterium. Classification (GTDB taxonomy): domain Bacteria; phylum Verrucomicrobiota; class Verrucomicrobiia; order Limisphaerales; family J093; genus DSVZ01. Next base: position 810,072 of record JAOSKK010000001.1, on the reverse strand, counting down.
GTCCGCCGGCGGATGAGGCCGAAGACGCCCGCCGCGAAGAGGAACGCGGCCAGGGCCAGGTACACCTCGGGACGATGGCAACAGAGTTGGTTCGGACTCATGACTTGCTCCTCCCGTGATGCGCAATGACCAGCGCGCCGAGGATGGCTGCCAGCAACACGAGCGAGACAAGTTCGAAAGCAAGGCTGTAGGTGGTAAGCAAAGCCACCCCCAGATCGTGAACACTGCCGGCATTCGCCCGGGACGCCGGCGCGGCCCAGGCATGGCCCCATCCCAACCGCACCAGCGCCCAGAACACCGCGCCGCTCACCCCCAGTGCCAAGCCACCCCAGAGAAAGGCGGCACCTCGCGTCTCCCCGTGCCGGCGTCTCGTCAGGTTCGGCCAGCATCACCGCGAAAATGATCGTGACACAAATCGCGCCCACGTAGATGAGGATCTCCATCAACGCCAGGAAGGGGCTCTGCAGGAAATAATAGAGCAGGGCCAGTCCGAGGCAGGTCAGGGCCAGCCCGCAGACGCTGCGAATCAACCGGGTGGACAGCACGGCAATAAGCGCGCCGGCCGCCGTGAACAGCACGGCAACCGCAAACACGCCCAGGACCAGGATGTCGGCGGCGGGAAAGGGCTTCATGGGCGCGGCTCCTCCCGTGGCTCCAGCAGGTCGATGTGGCAGAAGGCCGTCCGGCTGGTGCTCGCCAGGTTGTAGGCCTTGGAGAACTTCAACGCATCCACCGGACACACCTCCACGCACGAACCGCACAAACTGCAGCGCGTGAAATCCAGCTTGAACTCGGTCACCGATTTCTTCTTGTCGCCCTCGCGCTTGACCCCCTCGACCACAAGACAGTCGCTGGGACAGGCCTTTTCGCACGACTTGCAGGCAATGCAGAGCGCCTGGCCGGTCGCCGGGTCGCGCACCAGCATCACCGGACCCCGGAAGCGCTCCGGCATCGGCAGGGTTTCGTGCGGATAATGAACGGTGACCGATGGTTTGAAGAACTGCTGCAGGGTGATCCGCAGCCCGGTCAGCAGGCTGACGAACCCCCGAACAAATCGCTTAGCGCGCGTTTCATGATCAGAAGACTTTCAACAGGCCGGCCGTCAGCAACAGGATCCCCAGCGAGATGGGGATCAGCAGAGTCCAGGAGAGGTTGAGCAGCCGGTAAAACTGGGTCCTCGGGAACGTCCACCGCACCCAGACCACCAGGAAAATCAGCAGGTACAGCTTGAGCAAAAACCACACCAGGCCCGAACCCACTCCCACGGGGCTCTGCCAGCCACCAAAGAAGAGCACGGTCGCCAGCGAACAGCCCACCAGCACGTTGGCGTATTCCGCCATGAAGAACACGCCGAAGCTCATGCCCGCGTATTCCGTAAACGCACCCGCCACCAGCTCGCTCTCCGCCTCGGCCATGTCGAACGGGGCCCGGTTGGTCTCCGCCAGCAGACAGATGAAGAAGATGAGGAAGGTGACCGGCATGAGCGGATTGGCCGTCAGCCGGAGAATGTACCAGTGCCAGAAACCGCCGGCCTGCTGCTCGACAATCTCCCGCAGGTTCATGGTGCCCGTCACCATGAGGAGCGTGATGACCACCAGCAGCATCGGGATTTCGTACGCGACGTTCTGCGAGACAATCCGCGCCGCGGAGATGATGGAGTACTTGTTCCGGGACGCCCAGCCGCCCAACATGATGGCCAGCACGTTGATCGAGCCAAACGCGAACACCATCACGAGCCCGAGGTTGAGGTCCCGGGCGCCCAGGGCAGCGCTGAATGGGATGGTGGCCAGACACATCAGGGCCGGCATCAGCACCAGCAGCGGCGCCAGGCGGAACAGCAACCGGTCCGCTTCCGGCGGCACCAAGACCTGCTTCGACAGCAACTTCAGCGCGTCGGCGATCGGCTGCAGCAACCCCGCCGGCCCCACCTCCGTGGGCCCCGGCCGACGCTGAAACCGGGCCGCCCCTTGCGCTCGACCCAGACCAGATACGCCGCGTTCAAGCCCACAAAGGCGAGCGTGCCGACCAGGTACAGGAGCAGGCGATAGGGTTCCGGAACGCTCATGCGGCTTCAGCGGTCGATGTCCGGGATCACCAGGTCCAGACTCCCCAGCAACGCCAGGGCATCCGGCAACATCATGCCCTGACTGGCCTCCTCGAACAGAGTCAGATTCGCAAAGGAAGGGGTACGCAGCTTCATCCGGTAAGGGATGTCTTTGCCGTCGCTGACCACCCGGATCGCAAACCGCCCCCGCGCGGCTTCCACCGCGAAGTAGTACTCGCCTGGCGGCAGCTTGAGCACCCGCGGCACCTTGGCCTGGATCGGACCCTCGGGCATCTGCGCCAGCGCCTGGTCGATGATCCGCAGGCTCTGCGCCATCTCTTCCATCCGTACCCGATAGCGCGCGAGACAGTCGCCCTCGGAAAAAACCGGCACCGCAAAATCCAGCGACGGGTAGATCGAGTAGGGCTCGGTGCGTCGCACATCGCAGGCGACCCCGGCACCCCGGAGCACCGGCCCGCTCGCGCCGTACCTCCGGCACATCTCGGCGCTGATGGGACCGATGTCCTCAAGGCGTTTGCGGAGAATGATGTTGTCGGTGACCAGCTTCCGGTACAGGTCCAGCCGCGGTTGCATGTAGGTGACGAACTCGCGCGTGCCATTCAGAAAGGCCGCATCCACGTCGTTGGCCAACCCGCCGAACCGGTAATAGCAGTAGGTGAGCCGCGCACCCGTGACCGCCTCGAGCAGGTCCAGGATCTTCTCGCGATCGTCAAAGGCGTACAGCAGCGGCGTGAAGCCCCCAGGTCCAGGAGATAGGCCCCGAACCACACCAGATGGCTGGAGATCCGGTTGAGTTCGGACGTGATGACCCGGACGTACTCGGCGCGCGCGGGCACCTCGATCCCGGCCGCTCGCTCCACCAGCGCCACGAAGGCGTGCGTGTAATGCATCGCGGCCAGGTAATCGATCCGGCTCGTGTTGGGCAGGAACTGCGCGTAGGTGCGGTTCTCTCCCATCTTCTCGTGCATCCGATGGATGTAACCCGGCACCGGCTCGGCGCGCAGGATGTACTCGCCGTCCATCGTCAGCTTCAGCCGCAACACCCCGTGGGTGGCCGGGTGCTGCGGGCCGAGATTCAGCACGAACGTCTCCCGGGCGGGCTCCGTTCCCCGCGCGGTGATGGTCTGTTCAAGCAACACCGGTGAAGTCCTTCCGCAAAGGGTGATAGGTCGCGTCCTCCGGCAGCAAGAGGGGCGTCAGGTTCGGATGTCCCCGGAACCGGATGCCGAAGAACTCGTGGGTCTCGCGCTCGTGCCAGTTGGCCCCGGCATAGACGCCGGCAACGCTCGGGAGTTCCGGGGCGTCGCGTGGCACGCGGGTCCGCACCACCACATGCTCCCGGGCCGTGAGGTGAAAGTAATCATAGACGACCGCGAACTCCGCCGTGGCAATCCAGTCCACGCCGGTGATCGCGTCGATGGCAAACCCCTGCCGCTCCAGGATCCGGGCGGCTTCCACGACCTCGTCCGGGGCGACCGACACGTCGAGATGACAGCCATGGACGACTGCGTTGGGACGCTCACACCGGGCCGCAGGCAGGCCTTCGCGAAACGCGGCTTCCAGCGAATCAAGCACCGCGCTCATGCCGAGGGGACCCGGGGCCAACGCCGCTTGCCAGTGATCTTTTCCTCAAGGGCCAGCAAGCCTTCGATCAGTGCTTCGGGTCGCGGCGGACAACCCGGCACATACACGTCCACCGGAAACAGCTTCTCGACCCCTCCACCACCGCGTACTGTCCCGGAAAGACAAACGGCCCTCCCGAAATCGCACAGTTGCCCATGGCGATGACCCACTTGGGCTCCGGCATCTGGTCGTAGAGGGTCTTGACCGCCGGGGCCATCTTCCGGTTGATCGTCCCGGCCACGATCATTACATCCGCCTGCCGCGGCGAGGGCCGGAAGACCTCGGCGCCGAACCGCGAAATGTCAAAGCGCGACGCCCCGGCCGCCATCATCTCGATGGCACAACACGCCAGGCCAAACGTGAGCGGCCAGAGCGAATTGGCCCGCCCCAACGCCAGCAGTTCGTCCAGCTTTGCGAACCGGACCAGTGCGGAACACTCGGGCGGGATCTCCGGTGTGTCCGGCGGTTTCACGGGGACGGGGGCTTGCGTGTCCATACGAAAAGGCCTTTGCAGACGGCGTACACCAGCACCAGCGACAGGATGCCCACGAAAATGACCACTTCGACGAAGTCGCGCAGGACAAACACCCGGTCATAGACCAGTGCCACCGGCAGCAGAAAGAGCACATCCACCGCAAACGCCACGAAGATCAGCGCGTACAGGTAGTACACGACGCTGTACCGGATCCAGGCATCTCCGATGGGCTCGACCCCCGCACTCCACAATCTGCTCGGTCTTGTTGGCCGACGCCCGGGTGGTGCGGGCCGCGACCAGATGCACCACGAAGAAGGGGCCGATCGCAAACGCCAGCCCGCCCAGGCAGAAGGCCAGCACGTAAATCAGGTCCAGTTCGAACGTGTCCGGCGTCATGACCCTCCCCTGCCCTGCCGTGCCTGCCGACCGGGGCTGCGCTTGGGCCGTGATGGTCGGCAGTGCCTCATGTCGCCGACTCGGCCAGATCCACGAGGCGCGGCAGGAGGAACCGGTGGATGCCCTGCGCCGCCCGGCGGGCATCGCGCACCACCTCGAGCACCGTGCTGGGTCCCCGCACCAGGTCGCCGCCCGCAAACACGCCCGGCTCACTGGTCATCAGATTGGCATCCACCCGAAGACTGCCGTCCGCGTTGCGCTCGAGACTCCCGAAGAGATGCTCCGCCGGTAGCGGCACCGGGGCGAAGCCCAGCGCCAGCAGGATCAGATCCGCCGGGATCTCGAACTCGGTCCCCGGCAACTCGCTCCAACTGCGGCGTCCCTGGGCATCGACCGCGCCCAACTCCGTGCGTCGCAATTGGAGGCCCTTGACGCCACCCGCGGCGTCGCCCAGCACCGCGGCTGGCATGACCAGAAAGACGAACTGCGCGCCTTCTTCCACCGCGTTTTCATACTCCCGCCGACTGCAGGGCAGCTCGGCTTCATCCCGCCGGTAAACGCACGTCACCAGGCGCGCCCCCCGGATCGCCGTCCGTACCCCGGCCAGGGCCATGTCGCCGCCTCCGATCACGACGACCCGCTTGTCCCGCACGTCAATCCTCCCCTGCCCCACCGCCGTCCCGGGATGGTCCTGGACCAGCAGATCCAGCACGTGCGCCACCCCCGGCAGTTCGCGTCCGGGCACCTCGAGGTCGGCCGGCTTCCGGGCACCGAACCCCAGGAAGATGGCGTCGAACCCGTCCCGCAGGTCACCGTAACCAACCTCTTCGCCCAGCAACACCCCCAACCGGAACACGACCCCCCGCGCCTCCAACAACGTGATGCGCCGTTCCACAATCGAGCGCTCAAGCCGGAACGCCGGCGTGCCGCTCACCAGCAGGCCGCCGGGCGTGGCCCGCCAGTCAAACACCGTCACGGCGTAGCCGCGGCGCGATAACACATCGGCGCAGGTCAGGCCACCGGGCCCTGACCCGATCACGGCCACCTTCAGGCCGTTCGGGGTGGCCGGAGCCTCTTCCACCCCGCCGTGCTGGAAGGCGTACTCGTTGAGGAACTGCTCGATGGCACTGATCGACACCGGCTCGGCCCGGCCGTTCAGGATGCACATGTCCTCGCACTTTCGATCGGCGGGACACACCCGGGCGCAGATCTCCGGAAGGCTGCTGGTCGAGTGCAGCAGGGCCGCCGCCTCGAGAAACTGGCCTTCGGCGGTCAAGGCCAGCCATTCCGGAATCCGGTTGCCCAGGGGACAGCCCGCCACGCAGGCCGGCTCGGGGCATTGCACGCACCGCCGGGCCTGGGCCCGCGCCGTCTCCTCGTCGTACGGCCCGTAGATCTCCAGAAAATCTGCCACCCGCTCCTCCGCCGAGCGCTTCTGTTGCGCCGCGCGGGTGAGTTCCCACCACGCGTACTTCGGGTCGGCCGGTTGTGACGAGGATGCGCTCATGGTCCGACGCAGCTTCCGCAGGGAAGCTGGCAGAACTGTTCCGGGTCATCAAGAAAGGAAATGCTTCCCAAGGGGTCAGTCCCACAGATTAACACTTCCGCCTCCGCGCGCTCAGCAGATTGGACAACGCCGCCCCCGACCCCATCCGCAGCCGCGCCGCAATCCACGCCAGCGTCATCGTGCTCTTCGCCCGCAGGTCCTCCGCCAGCCGCACCTTCGCCGGATCGCCCTTGCGTCGGCGCCCCAGCTCGGCCTCCGTCCAGCCCCACTCCCCCAGTCGCTCCCGCACCAACCGCTCCGCCTTCTGCTCCGCGCTCTCCCGCAGTTCCTCGCCGTAGTGCGAAGTCCCGCGCCGCTCGGCGATCTGGGCGAGCAGTTCCTTGCGAAACGCCGCCTCGCCCCAACACCAGCCGCGGCGGATCCGCCGGTAATCCTCCGGGCTGTCCTGCCGCCGCCGCTCCTCCATGCACCGCTCAAACTGCCTCCGGCCCGGCCCGCTGTCCTTCGGGATGCCCGCCTCCCCCAGCACCCGGTCCACCCGCAGCCACACCGGACGCCGCCCCGGCCGATCCAGATACGCTGGATAACTGCTCCACGGGTAGTCCCGCAACCGTTGCTCGGGCCGGAGCAACTGCGCCCGCACCGGATTCAGATGGACATATTCACACGCCGTCCGCAGATAACCACGGCTGGCCGCGTCGACCACGAGCGCCCTGTAACGCCCGCCAAAGAGGTGCCCGGACAGCTTGTGCCGCCGGTTGAACCGTCCCGTGTACGTTCCCAGCAGCCATTTCATCCCGGCGACCAGATTCCCCTGAGGGGTCTCCATCACCAGATGGAAATGGTTGCCCATCAAACAATAGGCATGCACCTGCCAGCCGGTCTTCTCGCACGCCTCACCCAGAGTTCGCAGGAACGCCTCCCGATCCGTGTCATCCCGGAAAATCACCTCCCGCCGGTCGCCCCGGTTCATGACGTGATACACGGCGCCGGGGTACTCGATGCGCAGCTTCCTGGCCATGCGGGGAGGATCCCGCGGGACCCCGGATGTGTCAATCTGTGGGACTGACCCCTTGGGAAGGCTTGACAACCGCGGTCGTCCTGAGCAGCGTCATCCGCAAATCCTGCGGCGACGATGCATGACGCATGCTGATGCTCCGCGGAGATTCGGCACGACGCCATCGACAACAGAATAACCGCAGCAACAGGAGAGCATTATTATGTGTGACCAGTGTACGCGACGCGAGTTCCTGCAAACGGGCATCGCCGCCGGATGGGTGCTTTCGGGCGCCACCCTGAGCCGCGCCCTGGCCGCGGACGGGCCCCGTCCCCAACCCCGGCGCAAGGCGCGCATCTGCGTCATCTTCTCCGGCACGCCCGGTCCCGCCGATCGCGGGTGGGGGCCGATGCCACACAGTACGAAGCCATGCAGGCCCGCCTGGCGAAGGCGGAGAAGGACCTTGGCAACATCGAACTGCTCATCGGGCAGTCGGTCAATGCGGAGCAGACGGCGGCGCTCCTCGACAAGGCCGGCCCCGGAACACCCGTCCTGGCCATCAACCTGGAGATCTTCGCCCTGACCCGCGTGGTGCAACCGATCCTCGACCGCGCCCATCCCATGATCGTGTTCTCGCTGCCGGCCAGCGGTCACGACTGGATGTACGCGCACCGCTGGCAGCGCCAGGGCAAGCGGGTCAGCCTCTTCCCCACGAGCGATTACAACGAACTCGAGCGCGCGCTGCGCCTGCTGCGCGTCATCCCCTGATGCAGCAGAGTCGCCTCCTGCTCTTCCCGCCCGCCCGCGGGACCCAGCCTGCGCAGTCGCCCGAGGAGATCAAGAAGCGCCTGGGCGCGGACGTCGTCATCGTGGAGGAAAAGAAGTTCGGCGAACTGATTGACGGCGCCGAAGCCAGCGCGGTGCGCGGCGAGGCGGACCGATGGACCCGGGAGGCCAGGGAAATCGTCGAACCGACCGCGGACGACATCCAAAAAGCGGCCCGGGTCAGCGTGGCGTTGCAGCGTCTGGTCGAGCGCGAACAGGCACAGGGACTGGCGATCGGTACCTGCATGGGATGGCTGCCGAAGGGATTCCCCCTGCCTGGGCTTCGCCCGGCTGCGCGACGCGGGCATTCCGGCGGCCTGCGAAGGCGACATGGACTCGTTGTTGACCATGATGCTGTTCCAGTACGTGACCGACCGCGCGGGCTTTCAGGGCAACGCGACCTTCGACACCTCGCGCAACGTGCTGTGGACCGCCCACTGCACGGCGCCCCTAAAAATGGATGGTGTCGGCAGCAAGCCAGCGCCGTATCTTCTGCGCGGCCATTCCGAGGTCAGCGGCAGCGGCTGCGTGCCGGAGGTCCTGTACCGCGTGGGCCAGACGATCACCCGCACCAAGCTGGTCAACCTCGAGACGTTGCTGGCCTCCACCGGCAAGATCATCGAAGTCCCGGCCAGGTCGGTGCGCGCCTGCCGCACCCAAATCGTCACCGAGGTGCGCGATGCGGCGACGATGGCCGCCAACTGGGGCAGCGCCATTGACAGCGAGGATGCCATGACGCTGTTGCACCGCGTGGTGTTCTATGACGACCACATGGACACCGCCCGCCACCTCGTCCGCCTGCTGGGCATGAAGCTCGTTGAGGAAGGCTGAACCACCCATCCAGGCATCACCGGCCGTTCGCCGGGGGAAGCACGGTCCCGGCCATTCGGTTGCGGCCATGGAGCGAGGGTGCCGCCCGTGCGGCCGGCGACCAAGACGGAAGTCGGCGCACTCCGCACGCATTGCGTCCCTCCAGCGCCCCGGCCTGCGTGGAGCGTTCGGAGTGCGCTGTCTTCCAGCGCCGCTTTGCGTCGCCGCAGAAGTGATGGGTTCTCCACGGTTCGGACGCCGGGAACACCCCAATGGCCATGCGGTCCGTCCTGCCCGCGCCTATCCCGGCCGAGGGTGTCCCACCCGTTGCCCAGCCTGGACAACCCGCCGGACCCAACTTCGTCCATGCTCCGAGGACCAGAGTGATCCGCGCCGGCTTCTGCGTAGACTTCAACTGGGGGCCCGGCGGGCCGAACGGCTTCGCCCCGCCCGGGCTCTGGGCTGATGCCGACCCCGCTGCCCAAGTCGCGTGGGTACCCGGCCCTCGGGACAGACGTCATTCAGACCTTCGCGGTCTCCTGCAACGGTTGCGCATGGTACCAGGGAGGCACGATCCTGCCGCATCCGGGCCTCAACCACGATTTCCTGCCCGAACGGGTCCGTGTGGGCCACGACCGCCAGATGCAGGTGATCGGCTACTTCTCCCTGGGCGCGAACACCCGCTGGGGCGCGGCGCATCCGACCCTCAGCTAAGGCACCCCCAGTGCCAATCATCTGCCTTTCACCGATATGCGCACCTGGATTACCTGGCCGAAGCCGTCGAGGAGAGACTGACAATAAGCGGCATGGACGGCTTCAGGATGGACTGGTTCTGGAACCCGGGCGACGCAGTGCGTCAGGGCCAGTGGTGTCCGCGGAGCAGGTGCTGTTCGCGCAGTTCACTGGCCCACCCTTGCCTGGGGAAGCCAATCTTACCGCCGAAGCCAGGCTGGCTTACCAACGGCTGGCGCTGGACCGTTGCCGGGAACGCATTCGTTCGACGGCCAAACCTGTGTAGCCTGATTGCATCCTCTGGCCGTCGTGCAACCAGGTCCGCGATGCGACCATCGCCGGGTCACGCCGCCTGAAGGAACTGGATTGGGGCATGGATTCTCGCGGCAGCCCCGGGGCATTGCGCATCGTCGCCCTCATGTTCGGTCCCCACACCCGCCCGATCCTTTGCGCTGTTGGCTGGGGCGACCGACACGATGCCCGCCACATCCGCACCGACGCTGCCAACAACCGGTTCGGCATCTACGGCTTCAGCCAACCGCGGCCCGACTCGTTGCTGCGGCCGATCGCGGGGTCCCTGGCGAACCCGATCGAGCCATTCAAGGCCGACGACCGGAACCTCGCCGTGCGGGCGCGCGTCTACAATGCCCATCTGATTCCAGCTTCGAAGTCCATGCGCGAACCCGGGCATTTCGTACTCGGCATGGACCCGCGACCGACTGTAGGCGCCGACGTGAGGAGGCTCTGCCTGGCGTGAGTCTCGTTACCTCGACTCCTACGGGGGACGGGTGGCGCCGACGTCAGGAGGCTCTGCCGGGCGTGAGTCTCGTTACCTCGACTCCTACGGGGACGGGTGGCGCCGACGTCAGGAGGCTCTGCCGGGCGTGAGTCTCGTTACCTCGACTCCTACGGCGGGGTAGGCGCTGCGGGTGAACCGCCGTCAGCACGCGCCCCCCACAACTCCGTGCGCCGCACGCGGCGGTCTTCCGGTTCGCCAGCGTTCGCTCCAAGGCCAGCGAGGTCGGGGTCACGGAGAGACCGCCCAGACCGGTGCAACGCAGTTCCGCGGCATCTGCCCGCCCACCCGTTGAGCCGCCTCGACGACCTCGTCAAACGGGATGACCGGATCGTACTCCGCCAACGCCAGGTTTGCGCACGAGAACGCGTGGCTCGCCGCCAGCACGTTCTTGCCCAGACACGGCACCTCGACGCGGTTGGCCACTGGATCGCAGATGAGCCCGAGCAGACTCTGGAGCGCGAGTGACGCCGCGGCCATGGTCTGCGTCAGGGTCCCATCCGCCAGCGTCACCAGGGCCGCCGCCGCCATGGCCGCCGCCGAACCGCCTTCGGCCTGACAACCCCCGACCTCCGCCGCGAAGGTCCACCGGCTGGCGATGAACACGCCAATGAGCCCGCTCGCCAGCAACGCCCGGGCCATGGCCTCCTCGGACAATCCCATCTCCTCCGCCACCGCGATCACGGCTCCGGGCAATGCCGCACATGCGCCCGCGGTGGGTGCCGCCACGATCACGCCCATCGCGCTCTTCACCTCCATCAACGCCGAGACGTACAGCAGCACGCGGTTGAGCGCCCCCGTCGAGCAAGCGACCACGCTGCCGAAGCTCGGCGAGCCGGCCGCATTGATGCCCCAAGATCCGGTCCTCGTACTGCGTGCCGGCAATGCCCTGCTGGATGGAATGCCGCATCAAGCGCACGATTGCGACCATCCGATCCAGGCATTCGCCCTCGGTCAGGTTGCCCCGGGCCCGCTCGTACTCGACCGCCAGTCGCCAGAGCGGCGCGTTCCGGCCGGCATCATGCCGCAGCATCGCCTCGCCCGTCGTGAATGGCGCCGTCATACCCCGCCAGGACGGCACAGGCAACACGGGGGACAGCCGTTTCACCTCGCGCACCGGCGTGACAGCGCGCAGGGATTCGATCGCTTCGTCGCTCACAAAGCGCGGGCCCTTGATCTCCACCAGATCTCCGCCCGCCCCCGCGTGGACGACGACATCGTCCCACGCGCGCGACTCCGCCAACCGCCGCGCCACCGCCTGGCCGTCGCCCTTCAGCCAGAGGAGCGTCTCGTGGTAGTCGCCGAACAGCGACACCGGGTGCCCATCCAGGCTGATGACCTCGATCATGCCGCCGCCGGTGGACAGGGCGATCAGCGAGTGTTGGTCGCGTCCATGGCGCAAGGTCAGGCGATAGGTGTTGGGGTGAACATCGCCGGCGTCGATGATCTCGACGCGAACGTGGACGCCCGCCGCCCGCAAGGCCTCGGCCGAACCCGGCAACCGCTCATCGGCGGCGTCCCAGCCCAGCAACCCCCCGAACAAGCCCATGTCGGAACCCTGGCTCTCGTGCGTGGTGGGCAGCGAACCCTGGCGATCGAATTCGACCCGCACCTCGTCGATCTGCCCGCCCATCAAGTCCCGCGCCAGCCGTCCGATGCGCAGGGCGGCCGCGCAGTGGGAACTGGACGGGCCCCGCATGACGGGCCCGATGACGTCGTTGAAGATGCTGACCGGCAAACCGGCGTTCCTCATACGCTGCGTACCCAATCCTGCTTCACACCGCGGATCAAGAACCACTTTCGCCGTTGCCCCCTCCCGCTCCCGCGCGTAGGGTTCCGCCGTGCCAAAAGCCCAACGTCTCGCTGTCTCCACGCGTGTTCCGCCCGCGGCACCGGTACCCGGCACCCGCGGAGCGCGCCAGGGTTTTACGCTGATTGAACTGCTCGTGGTGATCGCGGTGATCGCCATCCTCGCGGGTCTCTTGCTCCCTGCCCTCGCCCGGGCCAAGGAGAAGGCGAAGTCCATCAAGTGCACCAGCAACGAGAAGCAGATCGTCCTCGCGTATCTCCTGTATGCCGATGACAACGCCGATCACCTGCCGGTGGCCGGCCAGCCGGAGCCCTCGATGGGTGCCGGCTGGGTGGCCCCGAGCCGCTGGTTCCAGGAAATCAGCCCCTACATCTCCCGCCTGGAGACCAGCTACACGACGCTCGTGGCCAAAGGCAAGGTGGTTGTCTGCCCCTCGGCCAAGATCGACAAGTCCATTCCGAAGAACATCCCCGGCTTCGAGGGCTACGGCGGGTACGGGCACAACTGGGCCTACCTCGGCTACACGCCGGAAAACTCGGAGAAGCGACTCGCCCGACAGAAGACCTCCATCATCACCAAACCGGTCGAGACCGCGATGAACGGCGACAGTCTCGACCCCGGCCCTGGCATCAACTGGTGGGACTATGGCTACATCGACCCGCCCAGTGTCACCCGCGATTTCCCTACGTGCGCCACGGGCGCGGCGGCAACTACGCCTGGGCGGACGGACACGTCGCCCTGGGTCGCTGGCGAGACATGTCCACCGGGAAGGAAGGCAAACTGGACTGGTACTACCAGCCAGCGCCCTGAGGCGCCCGCTCCCGACAACGACCCGTTCCTTTACGACGAAGGAGCGAGAGGATCCAGATTGCCATGAGCTGTCCGGTTTCCCTCCTCCGCCTCGCTCCCGTCCTTCTGCTTGGGGTCGCCGCCGCAGCGGCTCCGAGGCCCAACGTCGTCGTCATCCCGTCCGACGACATGGGGTATTCCGATGTGGGCTGCTACGGCGGAGAGATCGCGACGCCGAACCTCGACGCCCTCGCCGCGGAAGGCCTGCGCGTCAAGCAGTTCTACAACACCGGCCGTTGCTGCCCCAGCCGGGCCTCCCTGCTCACCGGCCTGCATCCGCACCAAACCGGCGTCGGCCACATGATGGAAGATCACGGCCACGAAGGCTACCGCGGCGACCTCAACCGCCGTTGTGTCACGCTGGCCGAAGCCCTCCGGCCGACCGGTGGGAAGCCTGGGCCCGACGCGCGCATGTCCTCCCCTGGCCGGAGAAGTGAGCCCAGACCTAGGCGAAGGGAACAAGGAGCGCAGAACGGGACCGCAGGTCCAATCCAGCGGGTCCTGCTCGTGCTCCACCGCGGAGAGCAGGAGCAAGAGCAAGAGCAGGAGCAAGAGCAGGTGAAAGAACCGAATCGGCGGTTCTCGGTCTCTCCGTGAACCGCCTGGCCGGCCACAGGGCCGACAACAGCCTGTAGGCCGGGTCCCCCGACCCGGCGGGGAGGATTCATGCCCCCTGAGCAGACCCAAGCGAACCACGTCACTTCCCCAATCCCCGATGTTCGTAATCGGTGGAGGGACTCCCCGTCTTGGATTCTCCGCCAATTACGAACATCGGAGATTGGGCTGAGGGAGGCGCTCCTTGAACCCGTGGTGCGGGCGTCCCGCAAAGCGGCCTCAGGCCCACAACTGCGCGAGCAGTTCGGGCAACACGACCCCCGCCAGACCCGCGAGCGCGTAATGCGCCTGGTCGGTGAACGGGGTGGGCGTCGGATTCACCTCCACGACGAGGGCTCCGCTGTTCAGCGCCTCGGAGGGAAGAGCGGCCGCCGGGTACACGACCGTCGAGGTGCCTACCGACAAGAACACCTCGCAAGTTGTGCTCGCTTGCCAGGCCTCGTCCAACTCCGCCGGCGGCAGGGATTCGCCGAACCAGACGACATCCGGTCGTAACCGGCCGCCGCAGCGGGGGCAGCGGGGCGGCACCTCGCCGGTTTCCGGCCAACTCACGACGGCAACGCCCTCGTCGAAGCATTTCGTGCGGGTGATGTTGCCGTGCAGCTCGATCACCCGGCGGCTGCCCGCCCGTTGGTGGAGTCCGTCCACATTCTGCGTCACGAGCCGGAAATGCGGCACCCGCGCCTCGAGTTGCGCCAGGGCAAGGTGGGCCGGGTTCGGTTTCGCCTCCGCCACGAGTTGGCGTCGCCAGGCGTACCACTCCCACACGAGCCGGGGGTGACGGCGAAAGGCCTCCGGGGTGGCGAGCTCCTCGGCACGATAGCGGGCCCACAGGCCGGTCTGTGCGTCCCGGAAGGTCGGCACGCCGCTCTCCTGGGAAACGCCGGCGCCCGTCAGAACGGTCCAACGGGTGGCCGTCGCCAGTCGGGCAAGCAAGGCCGCGGGAAACGTCACGGTCCAATCCCCAGGCGGCGGGCGGCCTCGGGCAGCTTGAGACCGTGGATTTCGACCAGCTTATGGGCCGAGGTTCGGCCCCGCACGAGCTGAACGCTTCGACGGGGGAGGCCCAGGGTCTCGGCGAGAACACGCACCACGGCCTCGTTCGCGGCATCATCGACGGGCGGTGCCGCCACGCGCACCCGGAGTTCGTTCCCCTGGACGCCGACCACCGCCGTCTGCGCGGCGCGCGGCTGCACCTTCACGCTCAGCCGCAAGCGGTCCGCGAGGGCTTGGAGACAGGCAGAGCTCACCGGGGAGAAGAAGGGGACCCAGCCGGCCGTGGCACTAATGTTTGAGGAGTTTCAACAACGTCTCGGCCATCTCCGAGGGGGTTTCGGCGACGGCGATCCCGGCGTCCGCCAACGCCGCCACCTTGGCCGCAGCCGTCCCTTTCCCGCCGCTGATGATTGCGCCGGCGTGGCCCATGCGCCGACCGGGAGGGGCGGTGGCGCCCGCGATGAAGCCGGCGACCGGCTTGCGGCAGTTTTCCTTGATCCAGGCGGCGGCCTCCTCTTCCGCCGTGCCGCCGATTTCGCCGATCAGGATGATGCCGTGCGTGTCCGGGTCGTCGTTGAAGAGGCGCAGGACATCGAGGTGCGACAGCCCTGGAACCGGGTCGCCGCCAATCCCCACACAAGTGCTCTGCCCGACGCCGGCACGGGTGAGCTGCCAGACGGCCTCGTAGGTGAGGGTGCCGCTGCGCGACACGACGCCCACCCGACCCGCCCGGTGGATGTAGCCCGGGGCGATGCCGATGCGGCACCCCCGTGGGAGTCGGGCCCGGGTCCGGGCGTCACGATGCCGGGGCAATTGGGGCCGATCAGGCGCGTCGGCCGTCCCTGCAGGGCCTGGCGGATCTTGAGCATGTCCGTGACGGGAATGCCCTCCGTGATGCAAACGACCAGCTCGAGCCCGGCGTCGGCCCCCTCCAGGATGGCGTCGGCCGCGAAGGGTGCCGGGACGAAAATCGCCGATGCCTGGGCACCGGTCTGTCTCACGGCTTCCGCCACCGTGTCGAAGATGGGCACGTCGTGCGGGCCGTGGCGGAAGCTCTGGCCCCCCTTGCCGGGCGTGACCCCGGCCACCACCCGGGTGCCGTAGTCGAGCGAAAGCTGGGCATGCCGGGCGCCGAAGCCGCCGGTGATGCCTTGGATGAGCACCCGGGTGTCGGGTTGGACGAGAATGGCCATGAGAGTCTGCGGCGGCTTGCGAGTTGAGAGCGAAGCGGGCGGATGGGTCTTGGTGCCGATCCGGCGACGGTGATCAGGCGGCCACGCGCACCGCGGTGCGGGCGGCATCCGCCATCGAGTCGCCGCTGAGAATGGGCAGGCCGGAGTCTTTCAGGCGCTGCTTGCCGGCGCGGACGTTGTTGCCCTCGAGCCGGACCACGAGCGGGAGCTTCAGGTTGGTGTCTTTCACGGCCTGGACGATGCCCGTGGCGATGACGTCGCAATCCATGATGCCGCCGAAGATGTTCACGAGGATCGCCCGGACGTTCGGGTCCTTCATGATGATCTGAAAGGCGGCGGTCACCTGCTCGACACTGGCGCCACCGCCCACGTCCAGGAAGTTGGCCGGCTGACCGCCGCAATGCTGGATGAGGTCCATGGTGGCCATGGCCAGTCCGGCGCCGTTCACGAGACAGGCAATCGAGCCGTCGAGCTTGATGTAGTTCAGACCGTGATGGCTGGCCTCGACTTCGAGGGGCGCCTCCTCGGCCAGGTCGCGCAGCGCCTGCAGGTCCGGATGTCGGAACAGGCCGTTGTCATCGAGCCCCACCTTGCCGTCCAACGCGAGGAGCGTCGGTCGACCGGCGGGTCCCTCGACCAGGGCCAGCGGGTTCAGCTCGACAAGGGACGCGTCGCACTCCCACCACGCGCGATAAACGCCGAGCAGGAGCTTTTCGCCGGCGCGGATGAGGTCGCCCTGGCAGCCCAGGGCCACGGCCAGCTTCCGGGCCTGGAAAGGCTGCAAACCCAGCGTGGGGTTGACCCACTCGCGCACGATCCGCTCGGGCGTCCGGGCCGCCACCTCCTCAATCTCCATCCCGCCCTCGGTGCTGACCATGACCACGGGGCATCCCGCGGCGCGGTCCAGCAGTACGGCGCAGTAGTACTCGCGGAGGATTCGCACGCCGGCCTCGATCAGGAGCTTGCCCACCACCCGCCCCTCCGGCCCGGTCTGGCGCGTCACCAGGACCTGACCCAGCATGGCCTGCGCCCGCTCCAACACCTCGTCCGCCGAGGCGCACACGCGCACGCCGCCCTGCAGACCGGTCTTAAAGGTCCCTTTGCCGCGGCCGCCGGCATGGATCTGGGCCTTCACGACCACCCTGGCGTGGCCGTCAGCCAACAGGCGCTTGGCAACCGCGCGCGCCTCGTCCGGCGTGCCCACGGCCTCGCCCGGAGGCACGGACACACCAAAGCGGGCGAGCAGTTGTTTGGCCTGGTATTCGTGGATGTTCATCGCGAAACCGGACCCAGTGTGGCGTCCTGGAAACGCGGCTTCAATCTTCAATATCAGGCCGCGCACTCCCCGAGCCTGGCGTGCCCGCTTCCCGCCGGCCGTGCCGGTTACCGGCCCGACTGGGTCCAGAGCTTCTCGATCGCCTCGAGACTGCGCCCCTTGGTCTCCGGCACAAACCGCCAGAAGAACCAGACGGCCACCAGGCAGATGCCCGCCGTGGTGAAGAACACCGCGTGCATGCCCAGCGTGGCGACGTACCACGGGAAGATCAGGGCGCTGAGACTGTTCGTGCCCCAGTTGGCGAAGGTGGCGATCGACACCGCCCGGCCGCGCACCCGGTTGGGGAAGATCTCAGGCGTCAGCACCCAGATCACCGCGCAGATCGACAGCGCAATACACGCCATGTAAACGCACATCACCCCCCGATGCTCAGCCCCACCACCCGCGACACCACCGCGCCCGGCGCCCCCGCGCCCCCGCCCTCGGTCACGCCGAACAGGAAGAGACCCCGAGGGTCGCCAGCGCCACGGTGACCACGGCCATCCCGCCCAGCAGCAGCGGCCGGCGCCCCCCACCGGTCAATCACCAGCAGCGCCAGGATCGTGAACACCAGGTTGATCACCCCGAAACCGACCTGCCCCAGCAACGCCCCCAGATCCTCGTAGCCCGCGGCCATCAGGATCTTCGGCCCGTAATACACCACGAGGTTCACGCCCGAAAGCTGGCCAAACACGGACAACATCACGCCCACCAGCAGCGCCCGCCGCAACCCGGGACGGAACAACTCGAACACCGACCCCCTATCCTGCGCCAGTGCCACCTGGATCTCCTCCGCCTCCCGCGCGGCCGCGGCCGGCCCGCTCACGCGCTCGAGGATCGCGATGGCACGAGTCGTCTGCCCCGCCTGGAGCAACCAGCGCGGGCTTTCCGGCACCAAGGCCAGCAGCCCCAGAAACAGCGCCGCGGGCAGCATCTCCGCCCCGAACATCCCGCGCCAATACTCCCGCACCGTCACCCAATGCCACCATCCCTCCCCTGCCCCGCTGCCGTCATGGCCGCCGGCCCATCGGAGGATCAGCCAGTTCGAGAGGTAGGCCGCGAGGATCCCGATCACAATCGAGAGCTGGTAGAAGGCCACCAGCCGCCCGCGCCAGCGCGGCGGGGCGAATTCCGAGATGTACATCGGCGCCACGACCGACGCAATTCCCACGCCAATGCCCCCCAACAGCCGTGCCACCACCAGCACACCGAAGGTCCGCGGAATCGTCGAGTACAACGCCGAGACCAGAAACAGAACCGCTCCCAGGGCCAGGACCGGTCGTCGTCCAAACCGATCGCCCAAGACCCCGGCCATCGCGGCTCCGGCTAGACACCCCACGAGGGCCGAGCTGATGAACCAGCCTTCGAGGAGTTCGTTCAGGCCAAACTGCTGCCGCACCGCCTCGACCGTGCCCGAGATGACCGCGGTGTCGAAGCCGAACAGCAACCCGCCGAGCGAGGCGACCAGACACACCAGCGCCAGGTACCACACCTGCCGACCCTCCGCTGTCCCAGCCGCATTCCGCCCTGCGACCACACCGTCGTTGGAATCCGAAGCCATCGCTCAGGCCCCCGCGGATTGCGATCCCGGGTCGCCCCACTCCCGCAGCCTTTGCCAGCAGTACCACTGCATGCGGGGCAGGTGGAACGGTCCCTTCCACAGGTTGCCTTTAAGCCGTGTGGACACGCTGCCGTCGCGGTGCAGATAGCCGAACCACTCGCCGTGAAGCGGGTCGGGGAAGTGCGCATAGGCCCAGTCATGGACCATGGCGTGCCACCGGGCGTACCTGGCCTCCCCGGTAAGCTGCCAGGCCAGGAGCATGGCAATGATGGCCTCGTTGTGCGGCCACCAGAATTTCATGTCGTGCCAGTACTCCGTGGCCGGAAGCCCCCGCGCATCCCGGTAGTACAGGATTCCGCCGTGCTCGGGGTCCCAGCCCTGCTCGATCGAATAGTCGATGATCGTGCAGCCCAGCCGCGTCAGGCGCGGATCGCCCCCCCGCAAGCGCGCCTCCTCGAGGAGGAACCAGCCCGCCTCCAGGCTGTGTCCCGGGTTGATGAGGCGGCCCTCGAAGTTGTCGTAGAACTCGCCCTGCGGCCCGACACACTCGAGGAGGCACCGCCACTCCGGCTTGAGGAAATCCCGCTCGATCTCGGTCGCGCAGCGGTCGATCACCTCCGCGCAGACCGGGTCGGGGCTGGACTTGCGCAGTTCCTGGGCCGTGACGATCAGGATCATCGGCACGGACAATCCCTTGAGCGGCCGCGTCCCGGGATCGGTCTTCGGCGGCAGGAACCCGGGGGTGTCGAGGTAGTGCAGCACGCGCCGAAACAGGTCCAATGCCTGTTGGGTGCGGCCCGCGTCGTTGGCCGCCCGTCCATAGGCCGCCAGCGCGATCACCGTGAAGAGCTCGGAGAAGACGTAACGCCGCTTGCGCAGCGGCCGGCCCTCGCGCGTCACCGAGAAGAACATGCGCCCGTCGGTGTCGTAGCCGTGGCGGTCGAGGAACTCGAGCCCGTGCCGGGCCAACTCGAGCCATTCGGGGCGGGCTTCGACGGTGTCGTAGAGGGTTGCCAGCAGCCAGGCAAAGCGGCCCTGGAACCAGATCGGTTTGTCCGTCTGCAGCAGACTTCCGTCCTGATCGAGGCAGGTGAAGTAGCCACCGTGCTCGCGATCGATGGCGCGCGGAATCCAGAACGGCAACGTGTCGTGCAGCAGTCCGTCCCGATAGATGCCGAGGAGTTCGGCCCGGCGATGGGAAGATGGCAAAGGGTTCATCCGCGGTCTTTCGATCTGACCCGCATCGCCTCGTGGGCGGCGGCGCTGGCCGGCCCCAGCCCGACCGGCTCCCCGGACTCTAAGGCGAAGCCGCCGCTGCGCCATGACGCATTCACGTCATGGACCGTCGCCCCCGGGCGGCCGGGCTGTGTCAGTCCCGCAGGTAGCCGGTCTCGGCCAGGATTTCGCGCCAGCGCGCCGCCGCCCGTTCGAGCGCCGCGTGCGGCGGGATTCGCCCGCTGACCGCGTCGGCGATCTGTTGGTCCAGATAGTCGGTGAGCTCCTGCGAGGACGGGATGCGGAACCGGGGTTGGTTGCCGGGGAAACCTTCGAGGATCTGGTCGAGGTACGGGATGACGCGGCGGCACTCCGGGTCTTCGTAGGTCGACTGGCGCGGCGAGCCCTTGCCCCACTCAAGCAACAGGCGGCGGGTGTTGGGGGCATTGACGAAGAACTCGATCCAGCGATAGGCCGCCTCGGGGACGGTGCACGCCCGGTTGATGCCCAGCGACCACGCGCTGAGCTGCGGCCGTCGGCCGGGAATGACCGCGGCCCCGATGTGCTCC
This sequence comes from Verrucomicrobiota bacterium, assembly GCA_027493615.1. Taxonomy (GTDB): domain Bacteria; phylum Verrucomicrobiota; class Verrucomicrobiia; order Limisphaerales; family J093; genus DSVZ01. The sequence continues at coordinate 789,723 of JAOSKK010000001.1, read as the reverse complement.
GGGAAGCGGCACAGGTTCGTGTCCTTCAGTTGCGCCCAGATCAGGCTGGGCCACGTGAGGTACATCGCCCCTTTGCCCTGGAGAAAGAGGGCGTTTGCCTCAGTGAAGCCGAGTCGTTCCGAGCCCGGCGGAGCATAGCGGAACATCTCGACAAAGAGGCTCAGGCTCCGGACGCCGATCTCGCTGTCGAGCTGCGGTTGCCACTGCGCATCGACCAACTGCCCGCCCAACCCGTGGAAGATGCCCGCCCATACGGTGAAGTTCTGTTCCTGCAGGCCCATGATGATGTTGCCGTAGAGCGAAGGGCTGTGCAGGAAGCGGACGATCTCGAGGTACTCCTCCCACGTGCGCGGGGGTTCCAGCGGGCGCCCCGTCTGGGCCTGAAACGCCGCCGACCGGTCCGCGAAGACGTCCCGGCGGTAAAGCAGGGTGATGACGTCGCAGGCCATCGGCAGGGCGTAGATGCGCCCGTTCCACCGCCCGGAATGCTGGCGCACGGCCGGGATGAAATCGGCGAGATCAGGCCCGTACCGCACCACGAAATCGTCCAGGGGCAACAGGTGGGGGAGCATCTCGCCCTCCCACTGGTGGGCGACCTGCAGCACGTCGAACGTGCCGGTGCCAAGCAGTACGTCGGTCAGTTCCTTCTCGCGCAAGCTGAGGTACGGGGCGTCCACGATCTTGACGTGCAGGCCGGTCTGACGCTGGAACTCCGCTGCCAACACCCGCGCCGCATCGGCGTAGACCCCGGTCATGTGGATCGAGCGGATCTCGCGCACGCCCGGCCTGGCGGGTTCCGGGCGGCAACCGGCAACCAACAGCAGAAGCATCATCCCCAGCGCCACCGGAAGCCAGTGACGCGCTCGTGCCGGTGTCCGGTTCCCCTGCCCGCGGCCCGGGAAAGTGTGGTGCGGGCGTCCCGCCTGCACCCTCCGCGGTTCATGGCCCTCGGGCAGGTCTCCCGCCTGCTGCTTCCTCACGCAAGGCGGCGCGGAAGCGCCACGCACTCCCCACGCTTCGCGAGGATGACTGCGATGGGTGCGCGCGGAACGTTTGGAGTGCGCCAGCTTCGAGTGGCGCTTTTCGTTCGCCTCTTCGCATGAACCGTGCACGAAAAGCGGGGGTGAATCCCCGCACTCCAGACGCTTCGCGATAGGCGCAGCCCGTCCGTTTCGCGCGAAGCGTCTGGAGTGCGTCCGGTTTACCGGTGCTTTCAGGTTCACGGCTCCCGGGCAGGTCCACAAGGAACAGCCCTCTTGCCATCGTCGGCCGGTATCCATCACGTGCGGCTTCACAGCAGCCGTTCGGTCACCGCCTTGGCCACCGCCCCGCTGCGCGTGTGCACGTGGAGCTTGGTGTAGATGCTGCGGAGATGATTGTCCACGGTGTGGTAGCTGAGCCCGCAACGCTCCGCGATCTCCTTCTTAATCAGCCCCTGCACCATCCACTCGAGGATCTCGCGTTCCCGCGGCGAAAGGCCATAGTCTTTGCGGGGGGGCACCGCCAGATGCGTGAACATGTCCAGCACGAGCCGCGCCACCCGGGGGTTCATCGGCGCGCCCCCCGCCAGCACCTGCTCAATGGCCCCGATGATGGCCTCGACATCCGCCGTCTTGAGCAGGTACCCGGACGCTCCGGCGCAGAGGGCTTGAAACACCTTCTCGTGGTCATCGTACACCGTCAGCATGATGACCTGCGTCGCGGGCGCCCGGGCCTTGATCCGCCGCGTGCCCTCGATCCGTTCATGCCCGGCAGGCCGACATCCAGCAAGAGCACATCCGGCGCCGGCTCCCGTTCCAGCGCCGCAAGGACGTCCTCGCACCGACCAAAAGCGTGGGCACACACCAGGTGTTCGACCCGGTTGACCGCCCGCGCCACCATGCGCCGGCAGTCCTCGTGGTCTTCCACCAGCCACACCACGGTCTGTGTCCGGCCCGACCCGCTCTTCACGACGGGCGAGTATCGCCCCGGCCTCGTTGACCCGGCAAGCACCGCAGCACGACAACGCCGCAACCGAAGCCCGGAATTCGGCGCGCGGGAAACGTTCGCGGGCTTGGCAGGCCGACGGTCCGACGCTACATCGTGGGCATGCCAACAGACGTTCCCGACGCACCCCGTTACGCCCTCGCCCAACTCGACAGCCTGCCCGGGGTGGCTTGTCCCTGCGGGGAGGCGCGACGAGCCTTTCGCGATGTGCCCAACGCTCCCGCCAGCGTTCACCTGACGGACATCCACGCGGACAGCCGCACGCACTATCATCGGGGGATGACCGAGATCTATGTGGTGCTCGAAGGCGAGGGTACCATCGAATTGGACGGGCGAGTCTTCCCGCTCCGCCCGCTCACCGCCGTGCTGATCCGCCCGGGATGCCGCCACCGGGCGGTAGGGCGCCTGCGGCTCCTCAACATCCCCATCCCCGCCTTCGATCCGGCCGACGAGTGGTTTGACTGAGCGGCGTGGGCCCTTCCTCCCCTGCACGCAAAGCGGCGGTGAACCGCTCGCACTCCGAACGCTTCGCGACTCCCACGGGGCGATGCGCGCGCCGGCAGGCTCAGGCCAGCAGGGCCTTCGCCACCTCCCCGTGCACGTCGGTGAGCCGGAAGTCGCGGCCCTGGAACCGATAGGTCAAGCGGGTGTGGTCGACGCCGAACAGGTGCAGGATCGTGGCGTGCAGGTCGTGCACGTGCATCGTCTGATCCACGGCGTAGAACCCGAATTCATCCGTGGCGCCATACACGATCCCCGGCTTGATGCCACCGCCCGCCATCCAGATCGTGTAACCGTGCGGGTGATGGTCCCGCCCGATCTGGTCGGGCTGAAGCGCCCTTGCATCATCGGGGTCCGGCCGAACTCCCCGCCCCACACGACCAGGGTCTCATCGAGCAACCCGCGCTGTTTGAGGTCGCGAACCAGCGCCACACAGGCCTGGTCAGTCTCCAGGCAGCGTTTCTTCAGATCGAACACGAGGTTGCCGTCGGGACCGCCGTGATGGTCCCAGCCGCGATGGTACAACTGCACGAAACGCACGCCCCGCTCGACAAGCCGGCGCGCGAGCAGGCAGTTGTTGGCAAACGAGGCGCGACCCGGGGTCGTGCCGTAGAGCGCGTGCATCGCCGCCGGTTCCCGGGAGATGTCCATGACCTCCGGCACGCTGGTCTGCATCCGGTACGCCATTTCATAGGCCGCGATGCGGGTCTGGATCTCCGGATCCTGCAGGGCGTCATAGCGCATCTGGTTGAGATCGCGAAGGGCATCCAGTGACGCGCGGCGGCGCTCCGCGCCCATGCCCGGGGGTTGTTCACGAACAGCACCGGGTCCCCCTGCGAGCGCAGTTGGACACCCTGGTGAACGGTCGGCAGAAAGCCGCTGCCCCACGCGCTGTTCGTCAGCGGCTGGCCCACGCCGGTCATGAGCACGACAAACGCAGGCAGGTCCTGGTTTTCGCTGCCCAGACCGTAGCTGAACCAGGCGCCCATGGCGGGCCGGCCGGCAAGCTGGGCTCCCGTGTTCATGAACAGCGTGGCCGGGTCGTGGTTGAACGCCTCCGAGTACAAGCCCTGCACGAAACAGACGTCGTCCACGATGGTCTGCAGGTGCGGCAGGAGCTCGGAGATCCAGACCCCGGATCGGCCGTACTGCGCGAAGCGGTACTTCGTGCCCAGCAGGGCCGCGTCCTTGCCGATCTGCGCCAGGCGGATGTTCTTGACCAGTTCCTCCGGCACCTTCTGGCCGTCCCGCTTGATCAGCTCGGGCTTGTAGTCGAACAGATCCAACTGTGACGGCCCGCCGGACTGGAACAGGTAGATGAGGTTCTTGGCCTTCGGTGCAAAGTGCGGCCCCCGAGGTCGGGCCGGACCGGCGGACCCCGCCGGCTCGGCGCCGAACAATCGCCCGTTCAGCAGCGAAGCCAGCGCCATCGCGCCCATGCCCGTGCTGCATTGCTGCAGGAAGCGGCGGCGCGTCGCGTTGCGGAGAGAGTGCAGGGAGGTCATGGGCAGAAGCTCAAAGTTCAAAGTTCAAAGTTCAAAGCTCAAAGCTCAAGGGAAGCCCCAAGTGCCCAGCGTCAATCGCGCTGGGCGGCTCGTTTCTTGCGCATGCTCGCGAAGATGCAGAGCAACTCATGCGCCTCGCGGTAGAGGGGACGCGCTTCGAGGATCGCACCACCTGCTCACCGAAGACCGCGGTTCGCTCGAGCAAATCCCAGGGATGAGCGGCCTTGCCGTCGGGCGGTTCCTCCCTCAGCGCCAATCCCCTGCCAGCCTCCTCCTCGCTCCACCACGGCGCCTCGGCTGCGAACGGGTCACCCGCATCCCCGGAACTTGGATCTTCCCTTGAGCTTTGAACTTTGACCTTGGAGCTTCCCACGCGTTCAGCCCTTCACCAGCGTTTCATCAAGGTTCAGCAGGACGTTGGCAACGATCATCCAGGCGGCCAGACGACGCACGTCCAAGCTCGTCGGCCGGGGGCCGACCCCACGTTCACCAGCGCCTCCGCGGCTTCGAAATCGTGCTCGAAACTGCGCCACTGCTGGTCGAGCAGCGTGAGCAGGCGTTGACGTTCCGCGGGCAGCGGGTTGCGGCCCAAGCAGGTGCGGAAGGCGAACTCGATCTGCTGCGCCGGAACGTCGCCGCCTTCGCGTAGAATGCGCTGGGCGAACACCCGGGCCGCCTCGAGCAATGTGGGCTCGTTCAGCGCCGCCAGCGCCTGCAACGGCGTGTTCGTGCGCGGCCGGCGGGCCGTGCACACCTCGCGACTCGGGGCGTCAAACGTCGCAAACGTCGGGTAGGTGCAGACCCGCCGCCAGAACGTGTACACACCGCGGCGATAGAGCTCCGGGCCCTCGCTCGTGGGCCATTCGTCCATGCCAATCTCGGGTCGCAGGAATCCGATCTCCTTCCAAAGGTTGGGAATCTGGACCGGGTAGACGCTGGGCCCGCCGATGTCAGGGTTGAGCAAGCCGCTCACGGCCAGGGCTTGATCGCGGATCACTTCGGGGTCCAGTCGGAACCGCGGGCCGCGGGCCAGCAAACGGTTATACAGGTCCTTCTCCAGCAGGCCCGGCGTCGCGGCGGCGCTCTGGCGGTAGGCGGCGGACATCACCAGGAGCTTCTGCAGCCGTTTCAGATCCCAGCCTGAATCGCGCAACTCGAGGGCGAGCCAGTCCAGCAGTTCCGGATGCGACGGCGTTTCGCCCTGTCGCCCGAAGTCTTCGCTGGTCTGGACAAGGCCGATCCCGAAGAACCGTTCCCACAGTCGGTTCACCGTCACGCGAGCGGTGAGCGGGTTCTCCGGCGACACCAGCCAACGCGCGAGTGTGAGGCGGTTCAACGGGGCGTCCGCCGGCAGGGGGGGAGGAACTCCGGCACGCCGGGCGTCACCACCTTCCCTTTGGCCAGGAAATCGCCGCGAAGATGGATGTAGGTCTCGCGCGGCTGCGGCAGTTCCTTCATGACCAGCGTGGTGTGCTTCGCATTGGCCAGTTCGGCCTCACGTTGGTTCACCCGGAACAACTCAGCGTCGAGGGCACGCCACTGACCGGAGGCCTTGCGCTGGGCGGCGACGAGACGAGCGGTCTGCTCGGCGGTGCGTTCGGCCCGCGGCGTCCGGGCGATGGCACGCGTTTCGTCGCCGACCGGCCAGAGTGCGGCCAGGTCTTGAACGGTCGATACGGAAAGCCGGAACCGGCCGAGCGTGTGGCTGTTCCCGTGGTAATGCTCGAAGCGGAAGCCCAGTCGCGTGCCGCCGGAGAAACCCACCGGTTCCTGAAGGGGTGCGATCAGGAAATGCCGCTCGCCAAAGCGCGGGCCGATGGCCCAGCCGGTCTTGGGGTTGCGATCCACCGCGTGTTCGGCACGGTAGTACAACTGCTCCCAGTCGGCCACGGCCCCCGTGAAGACCAGGTTGGTGTCGGCAGGCGCGGGGCCGGTCAGGGGAACGGCGCTGGCGGCAAACTCGTCGAGGATGAAGTTCCCGGTCTGACCCCAGCGTCCCGGGCCGTTCTTGGGCAGACTGGGATCCGGCAGGACTTCGAGCAGGACCGCGGTGATGCCGGTGAGATCCGTCTCGGTCTCGACGTGGATCGTGTCGTAGATCGGGTTCACCCCGGTCGCCAACACCGACCCGTCCGCCAGGTTGGTGTACCCGGAGCCTCCGGTGGACACGACGTGGGTCAGCCGCAAGGGCACCCACACGTCCGCGTGAGCGGCTGTCGTCCTTTCCCACTCGTCCCTGCGCGCCTCGAGCTCGCGCTCGGTTCCGTCCAACCGCTGCTGGACTTCGGCGATCCGCTCGCGCAGATAGCGGACCTGTCGGGTCACATCAGGCGGGGGCACCGGCAGCGTGGGCTCGACGCTGTAATTGCCGCCGTCGGCGGTGTTGTTGAAGAAGGCGTAGAATCGGTAGTACTCCTCGTGCGAGATGGGGTCGTACTTGTGGGTGTGGCACTCGGCACACGCCATCGTCAATCCCAGCCAGGTGGTGGCGGTCGTCGCCACGCGGTCTTTCACGGCCTTGGTGCGGTACTCCTCGGCGTCCCCGCCGCCCTCGTCGTTGATCTTCGTGTTGCGGTTGAATCCGGTCGCGATGCGCTGGGCGAGCGAGGGGTTGGGCAGGAGGTCGCCGGCGAGTTGTTCGATCGTGAACTGGTCGAAAGGCTTGTTGCGGTTGAATGCGTCGATCACCCAGTCGCGGTAAGGCCAGATCGAGCGCGCCAGGTCCACTTGATAGCCGTTTGAGTCGGCGTACCGGGCCAGGTCCAGCCACCAGCGCGCCATGTGCTCACCATAATGTGGCGAACGCAGCAACCGATCCACCAACCGCTCGTAAGCGTCGGGCCGCGGGTCGTGCACGAAGTCCTGCACCTCACTCCAACTCGGCGGCAGCCCTGTCAGATCGAGACTCAACCGCCGGATCAAGGTCGGGCGATCCGCTTCGGCCGCGGGCGTCAGTCCCTCGCGTTCGAGTCGCGCCAAGAGGAACTGGTCCACTGGGGTGTATCCCCCGTGGGCGGCGGCCACCGGCGGCACGGCCGGACGAGTGGGGGGCACAAACGACCAGTGCTGGCGCGCATCCGCCTCGGGCCACTCCGCCCCTCCGTCGATCCAGGCCTTCAGCAGGGCGATGTCGGCCTCCGTGAGCGGCGCCCCTTTGGGCGGCATCAGGTCATCCGCGTCGTGCGTGACCACGCGGCGGAACACCTCGCTCTGGTCAGAATGGCCGGGCACCAGCCCGGGTTTGCCGGAGCGACCGCCCTGGAACGCCGCCGCTTTGAGGTCCAACCGGAGCCGCGACTTCTGCTGATCCGGCCCGTGGCACTCCGAGCAGCGCTTGATGAAGATGGGTTGAATGTCCCGGGCGAAATCCACCGCACCGGCCGTCGCCACGAGCGCGCCCGCGGCCAGGATGCGTCCGAGATACCACCGCTTCATGCCAGTAAGCCTCTTATCCATTCACTGCGAGTTTCTGCGCCTCCAAGTTTGCGCCTGGCCTGCCAAACGCAAGCCCCACGCTTCGGAATCCGGCGGCTCCGAACCGGGTGTCCGCCCTGCCGCTGGAGAACGGCGAGGTGCTGCACTCGCACCGCGATGCGTCGGGTCGCGTTGGGGGTGTTCATGCCAGGAGCGCCTTCACCACTTCACCGTGCACATCCGTCAGACGGAAGTCGCGGCCTTGGAAGCGATAGGTCAGCTTCGTGTGTTCGAGTCCCAGGCAGTGCAGAATCGTGGCCTGGAGATCGTGGACGTGGACCGGGTTCTCCGCCACGAAATAGCCCAATTCGTCGGTGGCGCCGTAGGTCAGCCCCGGCCGGATGCCGCCGCCGGCCATCCAGATCGAGAAGGCATGCGGGTGATGGTCGCGCCCGATCCAGCCGTCCTTGTTGCGCGCCTCGTTCATGGGGGTACGCCCGAACTCGCCTCCCCAGATCACCAGGGTCTCGTCCAGCAGGCCGCGCTGCTTGAGGTCGCGCACCAACGCTGCTGCCGGCTGGTCGGTCTCCCGGCAGCGGTCCACCAACCCGTATCGCAGATCGTTGTCCTTGATGTCCCCGTGGCTGTCCCAGCCCCAGTGGTAAAGTTGCACGAACCGCACGCCCTGCTCGATGAGGCGCCGCGCCAGCAGGCAGTTGTTCGCGAACCCGGACTTGCCCGGCTCACTCCCATACAGCGCGTGAATTGCGGCCGGTTCCCGTGACAGGTCCATGAGGTCCGGCACGCTGGCCTGCATGCGATACGCCATCTCGTACTGCGCGATCCGCGTCACAATCTCGGGGTCGCCCACGCGCGCAAAGGTCTCGCGGTTGAGCAACTCGAGCGTGTCGAGGGTCTGGCGACGCAGCTCCCGGTCCAGGCCGTCAGGGTCCGACAGGAACAGCACTGGATCCCCCTTGGACCGTAACTGGACCCCCTGATGCACCGTGGGCAGAAATCCGCTGCCCCACAGCGACGTCCCTCCATCCGGGCCGTTTCGACCCGACACCAGCACAACGAAGCCCGGCAGGTCGCGTCCTTCAGTGCCCAGACCATACGACACCCAGGCGCCCAGGCTGGGGCGGCCCGGACGCGCCGAGCCCGTGTGGACGAACAACTGCGCCGGCGCGTGGTTGAACTGGTCCGTCCGCATCGAGCGTACGACGCAGATGTCGTCCGCGATCTCCGCCAGATGCGGCAACGCCTCGGAGATTTCCTGGCCCGACTTCCCGTGCCGGGCGAAGCGATGGGGACTTCCCAGCACGCGCGGCACCCCCTTGATGAAGGCGAACCGTTCGCCCTGGATCAGACTCTCCGGCACCTGCTGGCCGTCGAGCTCGACCAGCTTGGGCTTGTAGTCGAGCAGATCGAGCTGGCTGGGGGCCCCGGCCATGTGCAGGTAGATCACGTTCTTCGCCTTCGGCGCGAAATGCGGCGGACGGGGAAGGGTGGTCGTATCGGAAGCGAGGGCGTCCGATGGCTGCGCGCCCGCAGCCAGGAGGTCGCGCTTCAGCAAGGAGGCCAACGCGAGCGTGCCCAGGCCCGTGCCGCAATCGCGGAAGAACTGCCGGCGCGTGACCAGCTTCAGATACTCATGGCGCGGGTTCATGGGGGCGGGGGTGGCCGGTACAGCACGGAGGGAGGGAAGCTCCAAGCCCAAGGCGCAAAGCTCAAGGGAAGTTCCAACTGCCAGGCACCCAGGGGGCGATCGCCTGCGGGTTCGCAGGGGCGCACCGTTAGCCAGGCTTTCTGAAACGAGCCTGGTGGCGACGAGGGGGGCTGGAGACCTCCGCGCGCCGTGCCAGCCACCTTGCCCCTTGGGCCTTGGATCTCCCCTTGAGCTTTGAACTTTGAGCTTTGGGTCTTCAACTTGGAGTTCCAGGTTCGCGCGCCTTTCATCCCCGGTTCAACGCCTCATCCAGGTTCAGCAGGACGTTGGCCACCACGACCCACGCGGCCAGTTCGGTCACCGGCATCCGGTCCGGCTCGAACGCGGGTAATGTCGGCTGCGCCACCAGCCGTTCGGCGGCTCCCTCCTCCCTGGCGAAGCGGGCTCTTGCTTGTTCGAGCAAGGCCAAAGTGGCGGTCAACTCGCGCTCCGAGGGACTCCGAGCCACCACGGCTTGGAACGCCAGAGTGAGCCGTGAACGGTCATCCGCGCCGCCCTGCAGCGCGAGGCGACGGGCCAGACCGACGGCGGCGGCCAGGAACGCCGGATCATTCAACGTCGTCAACGCCTGCAACGGGGTGTTGGTGCGTGGACGACGCTCGGTGCATACCTCGCGACTCGGCGCGTCGAACGTCCCGAAGGCCGCGTAGGGAAATGATCGACGCGCGAAGGTGTACACGCCGCGCCGGAACTGGTTGCCGTTCGTGTTCATCACCCAGCGGTCGTCGCTGTAGGGCATGGCCCAAACGCCCTCGGGCTGATACGGGAAGACGCTGGGTCCACCCACCTGGGGGTTGAGCAGGCCACCCGCGGCCAGGGCCGCGTCTCGCAGGAACTCCGCCTCCAGCCGGAACCGCGGTCCGCGCGCATACAGCCGATTGAAGGGATCGCGCTCGAGCAACTCGGGTGTCACCCGCGACGCCTGCCGATACGTGGCGGAGGTCACCACGATCCGGTGCATCGCCTTCCAACTCCAGCCTTGCCGGATGAACTCGGTCGCCAGCCAGTCCAGCAACTCCGGATGCGTCGGCGGGTCGCCCTGCGTCCCGAAGTCCTCCAGGGTCTCGACCAATCCCCGGCCGAAGTACGCCGCCCACAGGCGGTTCATGGTCACGCGAGCGACCAGGGGATTCTCCGGCGCCACCAGCCACCGGGCAAAGCCCAGCCGGTCCCGCGGCGCTTCGCCAGGGAAGGAAGGCAGCACCGCCGGGGTGTTCGGGTTCACTTCCTCGCCCGGATCCAGAAAGCTGCCACGCTTGAACACACGGGTGACGCGCGGCTGCTCCACCGCCTGCATGACCAGCGTGGTGACGATGTCCCGCGGCTCCTGCCGGCGGAGTTCGGCGATCGCGGCCCGCACAGGCTCGAGGCTCGGCGCGATGGACCGGTGGTGTTTCGCCAGCGCCGCCCGCTGCCCCTCATCGCGCGCCGCCGGCTCGAGCTCCAGCAGCGACCGGATGCCCGCCGGCACATCGGCCCAGGCCCGATGTGACGCCGCCGGCGCGGTCGAAAGCGAAAGGCGGAAGCGCCCGAGCAGGCTCTTGGGCCGGATGGATTCCTGCTTCAACCGGATCACCCACGCTCCCTCCGTCGCCATCGCGGCGTTCGTCTCCGCGGGCGGCTTGACGAGGAACACCGCGACCCGGTTGGTTCGGTTCTTCGGCTGGTCCGCCCCGATCGCCCAACCCGAGAGCGCGTCCTGATCCACCGCCTTCTGCACTTCGAAGCGGTCCTCGGAGTAGTCCGCATAGGCCCGGTCGAACTCGAGCTTGGCAGCCCGCGGCTCCCTTCCCGCCGGCTCGCCGGTACCCGACCTGTCCATGTCCAGACGCTCCACGACAAAGTCCGTGAGCACGAAGTCCCCTTCGCGACTCCAACCCGAGCTCTGGTTCGGCAGCCGTTCGTCGGTCAAGGCCTCGAGTCGGACAGCCGTCACGCCCGCAGGGAGGTTGGTCACCAGCAGTTCGTAGACACTCGTGTCGGGTATGAGGTCGGCCGCGGCGAAGATCGACCCGTCGGCCTGCGTCTCCAACGCAACGCCGTTCGAGGCCATGAAGCGCATCGGTTGCAGCCCCTGCCAGCCGGCCGCCACCGTTTGGCGGTGTTCCTGCAACACCCCCTCCCAGCGGGTCTGCTCGGCGTCGAGTTCCGGGGTCGGCGTGTCGAGTTGCTGTTGGAGCGGCGTGATCCGGGCGCGCACCTCGGCCCGGCGGGCGGCCTGCTGGGGTGTGGGTAGTTCGAGCACAGGCTCCAGCGTCTTGCCCCCGTCGCGGGTCTGATTGAAAAACGCGAAGGCCTCGAAGTACTCCCGCTGCGTGAACGGATCGTACTTGTGGTTGTGGCACTGGGCGCACGCCATTGTGGTTCCCAGCCAGACGCTGAACGTCGTGTTGACGCGGTCGATCACGGCCGCGGTGCGGAACTCCTCATCATCCGTTCCGCCCTCCGTGTTGGTCATCGTGTTGCGATGAAACCCCGTGGCGATCCGCTGCTCGAGCGTCGCCTCCGGCAAGAGATCCCCCGCCACTTGCTCGAGCGTGAACTGATCGAACGGAAGGTCGCGGTTCAGCGCGTTGATCACCCAGTCCCGATACGGCCAGTTCGACCGTCGGTCGTCCTTTTCGTACCCGTTGGTGTCCGCATACCGCGCCAGATCCAGCCAGGGCACGGCCCAGCGTTCCCCGTAGTGTGGCGAGGCCAGCAAGCGCTCGACCACGCGCTCATAGGCCCCCGGCGCGTCGTCCGCCAGGAACGCCTCCACCTCTGCGGGACTGGGCGGCAACCCGATCAAATCCAGGCTGAGGCGACGGATCAAGGTTGCACGGTCGGCCTCAGGCGAAGGCGCGAGCCGCTCGGCTTCAAGGCGGGCCAGGACAAACCGGTCCAGCTCGTTCCGGGGCCAGTTGACATCCCGCACGTCCGGCAAAGCAGGTCGCTGCGGCCGGACGTAGGCCCAGTGCGGCTTCACCTCGGCCGTCACCGCGCCTACCGCGGCGGGCCAGGTGGCCCCTCCCTCGATCCAGGCGCGGATCAAGGCCACCTGTTCCTCCGTCAACCGCTCGCCCTTGGGCGGCATGACCTCCTCGACATCGGCCGTCGCCACACGCTGGTACAACAGGCTGCCCGCGGCGTCGCCCGCCCGCACCGCCGGTCCGGACTTTCCGCCAGCCAGCACGGCGTCCCGCGCATCCAGCCGCAGCCCCGCCCGCTGTCGCTCCGCGCCGTGACAGTCGAAGCAACGCGCTGCGAGCACCGGAAACACCTCGCGTGCAAAGTCCACATCGCCGCGGTACCCAGGCGTTCCGGCCGGCTCCGAGAAGGCGGGCAACGCTGAAAGCACCGTCCAGCCTGCCAACACGGCCCGGGCCGCGCGCCAGACCAGTCGCCGGGGGGCGGGGTGAATTCTCATGCGCCTCGCATTGCGGCTGGGACGAGGCTGCCGGCAAGCCGGCATTCGGCGGGGCGAGCGACCTTCTGAGCCGTGCGCCGCCAGCCGCATCGCTTCCTCAGGTGCAAGGCCAAAGAGCAGGTCCGACCGAATGCGGACACTGCTCGTCTTCCCACGGATTGAGGAATCCATACGCTGCTCTGGCCCGGGCACCATTTCGCCGGCCGCGAAGCTAGTTCCAGGCCCGGGCTAGCTCAAGTCAGAAGCTAATGAAACTCTGCGGCAACACTCATGGTCCAATTGCGGGTTCATCACCGGGTGGGTCACCGACGGGCCCGGGTGTTCCCCCACCCCGTAGGCGCCGACGTCAGGAGGCGGTGTGGATCGGGGCTCGGCCGCCTCCAGCCGCCCCAACGGGCGCCAGGTGTCTCCGGCGCCGCAGCGCCAGCGAAGGATGGAGCGCTCGGACCCGTTGGACACGTTCACGGTGAGGTTCGTGCCGGCCAATGCGGCGCGCGACGGTCCCGGCGGCAGCTCCAGATGCATCTGGTATTCGCGCGGCCGTCCCAGGGACTTGTAGCCGTCCATGCGGTAGCGGGTGCCGCCGAACTCCATCTCGAGGTAACCGCGTGGAGTGCCATCGGACATCGTGGCGTGCGGCACATCGTCCTCGTCCGGGGCGTCGCCAAACCAGCTCCCGCAGAGGGTGCCGGTGACGACCTGATGATGCGGCCGCGTCCCTGGCCAGCCATCCTCGAGCCCCGAGGAATCGATGAGCATGCCAGTGGGTATGGGCGGAAAAGGAAAGGGTGGGGAGGCCGTGCTCCGACCGACGGGTAGAGCCGTTGCCGGTCGTGGGTCAGGGAACTCGGGTTCGGGGCAAACCCCCGATGCAGAGGGATGTGCATGAAGAGCATCACCAGGCGGTCGGGCGGCACGGGGCGGAAGGTCTCGTTCGCGTACCGGTTGTCGGGCGCGTCGTAGTTCAGGTCGTGATTGCCCAACACGTAGTACCAGGCCACGCCCACCAGGCCGAAGACCTCGCTGAGCGGCTCCAGGGTGTTGAGGTCGTCGAAGGCGATGTCGCCCAAGGCCACCCCGAAGGGCGCGTCCGTCCCGCACAGCTCGGGCACGACGCTCTGGGCCAGGTAGCCCACCTCCCGCGCATCACGGGGCTGAGGATCGCCGCACACCAACGCTTTGAAGCGATCGCCTTCCTCCTGAGGGACCAGGGCGAAATCAATGGCCTCGGAAAGCGGCCCGGGGGGGGGCCACACCCGGGAATCGCTGCGGCGGTGAGCCGTCTGGCTGGTGGTGGTGGAACCCCTGGGCAGGTGATGCACACTCAGGCGCGTCCGCCACCCGCGCGGTTTGATGACGAAGAACGTCGTTGTCTCGTCATCCACCGGCAGTCGCCAGCGCCCTCGCTCGTCGGTGAGCGTCACATGGCGCCCATTCGAGACGGCCACACCGGGAAGGCCCGGTGCTTGGGGAAGCCTGCGGCCATCACCCCGTTGGTCGTGAAAGACCATCCCCTCCGCGAAGGCGGGGGCCGCGGCACGCATTCAGATGGGCGGTGCGGCAATCAGGCCGACGCCTCCGACCGAAAGCAGGGATCGCAGAAAACGACGGCGATTCAGCCCGTCCGACGCGAGCGGGCTCGCGGGGATGGAGCTGCGCGACGGGGCAGAGGAGTGCGGTGCCGGTTTCATGAATGGGGAGATGCCATGGTTGAAGTGTTGCTGCCGCGGCGAAGATGGGGCGCATCCGGATACTCCGCAACCCCGCCCGGTCGAGGTGGGATCGTCTCCTCCGTGGAGGCCGGGTGCCCCCCGGCGATCCCCTGTAGACCGGGCGCCCTCACCCGGCGGAGATCTGCGGACATCTCCCGCCTTGCCAGCCACGCCGGGAACGTGGAGAGATACGGGTCAGCGAAGGGAACCCACGCGGGGACTCGTATGACGCAGCCGGCTGCGATCTCGACGGTGGAAGCCCGCCGGGCCCTGGCCCGGCGGGGGAGCGCAGCACCTGTATCGCTACGGGGCCCGCCAGGTGTGGCTGTTCGGGTCGGTGGCGATGGGGCGTCGGCAGGATGCCCGATCCGACCTGGACCTGGCCGTGGAAGGGCTGCCCGGGGCGCTTTTTTACCGGATGGTCTCCGAGCTCGATCAATTGCTGGGATGTCCGGTGGACTTGGTCGAGGTCGAGACTGCCTCCCCGAATCTGCTAACGATCATCCGGCAGCATTGGATTCCCCTGCCCCATGAAGATTGACCCAGCCTCGGCCCTGGCGCTGAAAGCCGTCATCCAAGCCGACGTGTCAGTGGTCCGCCGCTGGACCACGGCGCTGTCGGCGCTGCCAGAGGCCGCTCCGCCCGAGACTGGGACGATCACGGCTGCCTACTACCTGCACAACATCTACAACGCTCTGGAGAACACCTTCGAGCAGGTTTCGCGGACCTTCGAGAATCATGTGAAGGACCTGTCCCGCTGGCACCACGAATTGCTGGCGAAGATGTTCCTGGACTTGTCGCCCCTGCGGCCACCGGTGCTTTCGCCGGACCTGAAACCGCTCCTGGACGAACTCCGAGGTTTCCGCCATGTCTTCCGACACAGCTACGACTACGGCCTCGATCCAACCAAGGTGGCCAGTCTGCGCGAGCGCTGGCTGGCCAACGCCGGTCCAGTGACCGCGTCCTTGCGGCGCTTCGCGGATGAACTCGAGGCCGTCGCTCAAGCCGGACTCGGTGGTGCCGCAGGAGAGCAGGCACGCGCCTCCTGAACCTCGCTCGCGCCCTCCGTTATCCGGTGGACGGGTCGGCATCGCTGCGTTACATCTGCTGCCCACTATGACCGTGTCCGTGCTTTTCCGGAACCCCTTGTGGCAAGTCGTCCTACTCGTCGCCACCTTCGCCCTCACCCCCAACCCTCGGCCCAGACCGGCGATGCCCCCAGCAGCCCCACCGGGCGCAAGCCCTTCCCAGCCCACTGGGGTCCGCCACCCCAGATCCAGACGATGGATTACCGCCCCCTTCCGGGCGGCTACGGCTTCGGCAGCTCAACCCTCGCCCGCTGGATCGAGAAGAACCTCCAGCAGGATCAGCAAGCCCGTCCGCGCCTCCCGGACGGCGCGGGCACCGTGACCGTCAGCGGCGAACTGCAGCAGTGGCACAAGATCACCCTCACCCTCGACGGACCTTACGCCCACGAAAGGGATGTGTCCCCCAACCCCTTCACCGATTACCGCCTCACCGCCACCTTCACCCACGAATCGGGCACGCCGCGATACGTCGTGCCCGGCTATTTCGCCGCCGACGGAAACGCCGCGAACTCCTCCGCCGAGGCGGGCACCCGATGGCGCGCTCACCTGTCCCCGGACAAGGTCGGGCGCTGGGATTACTCGCTGACGCTGCTGCGCGGTCCGCACGTCGCCGTGGACGCCAACGCGGCCGCGCAGGCCTCGCCACTGCTGACCGCCAGCGGTTCCTTCACCGTCGGTGCCACTGACAAGACCGGCCGCGACTTCCGTGCCCGCGGAAGGCTTGAGTACGTCGGCCGCCATCACCTTCGCTTCGCCGGTTCCGGCGAGTACTTTCTCAAGGCCGGCCCGGACGCTCCGGAGAACCTCCTCGCCTACGAGGACTTCGACGGTACCGTTCCCAACCGGCGTCGGGACGCCCGCCCGGGCGAGAACGCCCCCGCCGGCGTGCTCAAGACCTGGCAACCCCACGTCCAGGACTGGCAACCGGGCGACCCGACATGGCAGGACGACAAGGGCAAAGGACTCATCGGCGCCCTGAACTACCTGGCGGCCAAGGGCGTGAACTCGTTCAGTTTCCTCCCCTATAATGCCGGCGGTGACGGCGACGATGTCTGGCCGTTCGTCGAACGCGACACGAAGTTCCACTACGACTGCTCGAAGCTCGACCAATGGGGCGTCGTGTTCGACCACGCCACCTCCCGCGGCCTGTTCCTGCACTTCAAGCTCCAGGAAAACGAGATCGATGATGATCGGATCGGTCACGACGCCCGGCCCGGCCAAGTACCCGAGGCGCTCGACGGCGGCCGACTGGGTCCCGAGCGCAAGCTCTATCTCCGCGAATTGATCGCCCGCTTCGCGCACAACCTCGGGCTCAACTGGAACCTGGGCGAGGAGAACACCCAGTCCACCGAGGAACTTCGGGACATGGCCCGGTACCTTCACGACACCGACCCCTACCGACACCTCATCGTGGTCCACACCTTTCCGGACCAGCAGGACAAGGTCTACCCACCCTCCTGGGCGAAGGTTCCGCGCTCACCGGGGCCTCCCTCCAAAACCCCTGGAGTGCCGCGCATCAACGCACGCTGAAGTGGGTCACCGCATCGGCCCGTGCCGGCAAGCCCTGGGTCGTCTGCCACGACGAACAGAACCCGGCCGACATGGGCGTGCCGCCCGATCCGGGCTACCAGGACCACAGCGGAGAAGCGTTGCAGGGGGGCAAACCGTATACGCTCGACGACATCCGCAAACTCTGCCTTTGGGGCACCCTCATGGCGGGCGGGGCGGGCGTCGAGTACTACTTCGGTTACCAACTCCCCCAAAACGATCTGCAGTGCGAGGACTGGCGCAGTCGCGACCGCAGTTGGGATTACTGCCGCATCGCCCTCGAGTTCTTCCGCGACCAACGCATTCCCTTCTGGGAGATGGCCAATGCCAACGCCCTCATCGGCAACACCGCCAACGACAACACGAAGTACTGCCTCGCCAAGCCGGGGGAGGTCTATCTCGTGTGCCTGCCCCAGGGTGGTACCACGACCCTCGATCTGGGCGACCACGCCGGGCGCTTCTCCGTCCGCTGGTTCAACCCCCGCACTGGAGGCGACTTGCTCCGCACCGAGATTGCCCGTGTCGTCGGCCCGGGCACCGTCAACCTCGGCCCGCCGCCGGCGGATCCGGAGCAGGATTGGGTCGTCGTCGTCCGTGTGGTTGCGGGGGCGGGTGCGTGAGCGTCGGTTGACCAAGCCGGCTTCAGAACACCGGTCAGCGCTTCTGCGCTGAGGTCGGTCCTGGCCGAGGGCTCCGTCCGCTGCCCTGGGTGATCTGACTTCAGAGTTGCACCTTCGTTTCGGACGCAGGACTTTCTCTCGCATAAACGGCCGCATCGAACTTAATCCGCGCGTGTGCGGAGGGAGACCCGTGATCAAGGGCACCCGGATCCCGGTCGAAGTGATCCTGGGGCAACTCGCTGAGGGCCGGTCGTGGGAGGTCATCCTCGCGGGCTATCCCGAGCTGAGCCGTGAAGACATCCAGGCAGCCCTCCGGTTTGCCGAGCGGAGCGTCCTGGCTACTGAACTGGTTGAATGGACCCCGGCCCGAGCCATCGTGCGCCTGTTCCTCGATCAGATGTTCCGGGTCGAGTTGGCTGACCGACTGCGTGTCCTCGGTCATGACGTCCGGCGGGCCAGCGAGGTTGGGCTGAGCCGGGCGGACGACGCGGATATCCTGGCCCAAACCGTCGCAGAGCGGAGGACACTGATCACCTTGGACGGGCATTTCGGCGACTGGGCGATCTTGCCGCTCACGATCCACAGCGGGGTGATCCGAGTGAAGGTGCACCCGGCAACAACGGAGAACGTGCTGCGCGTGCTGGTACCGTTGTTGGCCGGGGTCGGAGGCTCAGTTCCAAAACCACCTCGTCATTGCGTCGCTAGCCCCAGTTTCCGACTTATGACGAGGGTTTTGTGGCAAGTGGTTGGAGGTAAGCAGGTTGCCGGTCGTGGCCACTATCCCCTAAAATCACTCACCCTTCGTGAAGCAATTCTATGCGAAAACACTGAGTATTTCGTTGACACGTCCAGAGACTATGCCCTAAGTATTGTCCGTGCAGCGGCTGGAAGCCAAGCGCGTCAACGGCCACACCTACTACTACCTCTCCGACTGGGGCTGGCGGGGAGGGCAAATGCCGTCGCCTCGCACAGCTCTACCCGGCAAGCTCGAACAGTTCAGCTCCCGACTCACCGGCGCTGGACCGGCGCCCGCCTACGCCGAGGTGTTTGAGTCCGGCCGCCCCCTCGCGTTGTGGGGCGCGGTGCAGCGCGCCGAGTTGATTCCCTTGGCCAACCAGCTATGCCCTAAGCGCCAGCAGGGACTGAGCCCGGGCACCTACCTGGCACTGGCCGCCGTCAACCGGGCCATGCAACCGGTCAGCAAACGCGGGTTCTGGGAGTGGATCTCGGGCACGGCGTTGGTGCGTGCGGTGGCGGAACTCTCTGCCGAGGCGTTGAGTAGCCAGCGCTTCTGGGATCACCTGGTCGGTTGGGAAACCGAGAAGATCCACGCCCTCTGGAAAGGACTCCTGGAACGCGCCGTCCAGCGCGAGGGGATCGACCTTTCTCGGCTCTGCTACGACGGCACCAATTTCTACACCTTCATCGACACGTTCAACGTGCAGAATCACCTGGCTCAGCGGGGCAAGAACAAGCAGGGCCGGGCCAACCTGCGGCAGGTCAGCTACGCCCTGGTGTGCGCCGCCCACGGACAGTGGCCGTTGTACTACGAGGTGTACGAGGGCCATCGCAATGACAGCCGGCAGTTTGGCGAGATGCTCGGACGCTTTGCCACCTTCTATGCGGGGGTGGCTCCGGCCGGAGCGCCGCGGCCGCAAACCACCCTGGTGTTTGACAAGGGGAACAACTCGGCCGCGAACTTCGCGCTGATCGACACGCTGGGCTTGGACTATGTGGGGGCGGTGAAACTGGGGAGGTGGCCGAGTGGGCGGCGGTGTCCAATACGGGAGACTCCCGGTGGGAAGCCTGCGCCGGGTTGGAAGGGACCAAGGCCTTCCGCGTGGAGGCCGAGGTGTACGGCCGCCCACGCACTCTGGTGGTGAGTTGGCATCAAGGACTCTTCGAGGCGCAGTGGGCCACGGTGCAGAGCGAACTGGCGCGGGCGTTGCGCAAGCTGGCCGAGTTGCAGCAGAGCCTGCAACGGCGTCAGCACGGGGAGGTCAAAGGCGGCAAGACCCCGACGGTGGAGTCAGTGCACAAACAGTGCCGGGAGATCTTGCACCGGGAGCATTTGCATCAGGTCGTGGCGATCGAAATCCACCCGCACGACGCGGGCGTGCCGGTGTTGGACTACCGGGTTCAACCGAGGCGTTGGAGCGCCTGCGCGATACGGTGCTGGGCAAGAACGTGCTGGTGACCAGCCACGGGAGCTGGAGCAACGCGCAGGTCATCGAGGCCTACCGCAGCCAGTTTTTGATCGAGGAGATCTTCCAACAGATGAAGGACCGCGACTTGGGCTGTTGGTGGCCGATGTTCCACTGGACCGACCGGATGATCCAAGTGCACGGGTTGTACTGCACGATCGCCTTGCTGCTCCGGGCGATGGTGAGCCGGCAGGTGCGGGAAGCGGGCGTGGAACTGCCGCTCCCGCGCCTGTGGGCGGAGTTGGAGCAAGTCCGGGAGGTTGTCAACGTCTACCCGGGGCGCGGCGGGCGGCAGGCCCCGGTGCGGCAGACGGTTGGCAACAAGTTGACCGCGTTGCAGGAACGCTTGGTGGAAGCCTTGGGGCTTCGCGGCGAGAAGCGGCCCGTTTAGGGGATAGCGACCGCTTCCACAAGCTGCTTATCCGCAGCCACCTGCGAGGCACCCTTGAACTAAGTCGGAAACTGGGGCTAGAGCGTGTTCGGTGGATCCGCACAGGCGGTTGAAGCCACACGTTGGCTTCGAACCCGCGACGGCTCCGTACCCGCGGCTCCGGAGACGGGCTAGCGGCTGCGACCCCGACGCTGAATCTCGGCCAGTTCCGCCTGCAACCGCACCACGATCTCAGGCTCGGCTGCCGCGAGGTTCTCGCGTTCCGCCGGATCGCGGTAGAGATCGTAGAGCTGGCCAACGGGCCCGCCGGGCTCGGCCGCAATTTGTGCCGGCGCGGTGAACCCGCCCGAGCCCAACCCTCAATCCACTTCCAGCCACCCCGCCGGATGGCGAACATCCCCTGAGCGGAATGCAGGACCAGCGACTGTCGCACAGGTCCGGACGGCAGTTTGCCGAGCAGGAGGTGAGCCAGGCTGAAGCTGTCTTCGGCCGCGTCCTCGGCCAACTGCACACCGCAGATCTCGGCAAAGGTCGCCACGAAATCCGTGAGGCAGGCGAGTTGCCCGGTGGCGGTTCCCCCCTTCACCCGCGCGGGCCAACGCACGATGCAGGGTACCCGATGCCCTCCCTCGTGGATGTCCGCTTTCTGGCCGCGCCACGGACCATTGGCCGCATGCTGGTACTGCTCGACTTCCCCCGGCAGCCAGTGGGCCCCGTTGTCGCTCGTGAAGACGACCAGCGTGTTCTCCACCAACCCCAGGCGGTCCAAGGTCTCCAGAATCCGCCCCACGCTCGCGTCGGTCTGAGCCACAAAATCCCCCCGCGGCCCCGCCGCGCTCCGCCCCACATACTCCGGCGTCGGCAACCACGGGTCGTGGGGCGACGAAAGCGGCACATACACGAAGAACGGCTGGCGCGGTTGCTGGCGGGCATGATCCTCCAGGTAACGCACCGTCCGCCGGGTGATCTCTGGCAGCACTTCTTCGAGCCGAAAACCGGGCGCTATCGGCCCGGCACGATAGAAGCCTCCGCCACCCTGCCGCTGATGCTGATCCCCCGCGCACCATTCCGTCGGCGCGGCCACGCACCGGTCGTTCTCAATCCACACGTACGGCTCCATGTCCAGGGACGCCGGGATGCCGAAGTAGTAGTCGAATCCCGCGGTGCGGGGGCCACCGGACAGGTTCCGTCCGTAATCGACCAACTGGGGGTCGGCGGCCGGCTTCGAGTCGTCCCCGAACGCCACCGGTTCGCGGGTCGCCCACCCGAGACCCAGGTGCCACTTGCCAAAACCGGCCGTCGCATAGCCCCGCTCCCGAAGCAGCGCCGGCAACGTCATCCGCCCAGCCTCCAAGAGCGGAGGCGACCATCCCCAGAGCACACCCGACTTCAGCCGCGAACGCCAGGCGTACCGGCCAGTCAACAGCCCGTACCGCGTGGGGGTACAGACGGCCGAAGGCGAGTGCATGTCGGTGAACCGCAGTCCCTCGGTCGCCAGGCGGTCGAGGTGGGGCGTGGGTATCCGGGATTCCGGATTGTAGGCCCGCAGGTCGCCGATCCCCAAATCGTCGGCCAGCACCAGCACGATGTTCGGGTGCATCCGCGCCGGGACGGATGCCGACTGGGTCAGCCCAGGAACGCTCAGACACAGGGCCAGAGCTGCCAGGAACCAGGATTGCATGCCCGGATAGAACAAGCCGTCGCCAGCCGGTTCAACCCCAAACGGCGCAGGCCGGCACCGACGCTTCATCCCCACCGTAGGCGCCGACGTCAGGAGGCCTTGGGAAGGTAGGCGCCGACGTCAGGAGGCGTTGTGGACCCGGAGCATTCCTCCATCGCCTCCTCACGTCGGCGCCCACGGTCCACGACGGTTCCGCGCAGAGTGTGCCGTCGAAGGACCCGGGTCAAACCTCGACCACCTCGCCCGGTTCGGGCTGCAGCACCTTGATTCTCGGGTACCGGGCACGAATCGCCGCCTCGATCCACGCCCGCGCGCTCGGGGCACCGTGGCCAAGGACGACCACCCGCGGGTCGACCCGGCCCACAAACTCCACCAACTCATCCCGGTTGGCATGGGCGGTGAGATCGAACTCCGCCACCTCACAACGCCGCGTCACCTCCCCCACCAACGAGCTGAACACGAAGGGCTCTCCAGGTTTCGAAGCCTTGAGCCTTCCGCCGGGTGTATCCGGATCCGCATACCCGACAAAGAAGACCGCGTGCCGCTCGTCGCCCATCATCCGCAACGCCAGGTCATGCGCCGCCGTGTTCTCGCTCATCATGCCAGCGGTTAGAACGAACAAACGACCGGGATGCAGCCGCATGGATTCCGCCTGTCCCCGATCCAACACCACGAGGTTCAGCGCCTCATGGAGCTGTAAACTGCTGTGCTGACGATGCGTGCGATGAGCCTCAAGATCGTAGATCTCTGTAAACACCCGGCCAAGCCCGCCGATGTAAACGGGTTGCGGCCGCAGCCGTCCCGCCCGCGTCAGCAACGCCAGAGAACCAAGGATCTCTTGTGTCCGCCCGAGGGCGAAGGCCGGGATCAGCACACTCCCCGGCGCTTGAGAACCCGGACGATGGCTTCGGCCAGACGCTCCGATTCCGCCGCTCGATTGAACCCGGCCGGGACCGCCCGGTCCCCTCGTGTTGTCTCCAGCACCAGCACGTCCGCTTCCACGTCGTCGAAACGCGCACCGCGCAGCAGAGTCTGATCGCGGAACGACACATCCCCGAGTAGAAGAGGCTTTCCCGCTCCCCGCGCACCATAATGCCGGCCGACCCCAGGGTGTGCCCGGCATCGTAGAACTCGAGCGTGGGCGAGGCCGCGCCGTGCGGCGTCGCTTGCAGTGCCGCCCATTCGACCTCACGGCCGTAGCGATACCCTTGGAACCGGGCGGCAAGATCGTCCACCTCGTTGTGCGTGTAGAGCGGATACTCGCGCAAGCCCAGTTCCTCCCGCTTGCGCTGCATGACGTTCACCGAATTGTGCAGCACCCGTTCGATCAGGAAATAGCTCAGCTCGGGCAACAAGACGTGCGCCTCCGGGAAGTAGCGCATCGCGACCGGCAGAGACCCGACGTGATCGTGGTGGCAGTGGGAGATGGCGATCGCGTCCACCTTGAAGTCCCGCACGCGACCCAACAGCGGCAACCCGGCGTGTCCCTCGTGCTTGGGATGCGTCCCCGCGTCGAGCAGCAGTCGGTGGTCGTCGGTCTCGACCAGCCATGCGCTGGCACCGATGTCGGGAGCTGGATTCAGGTTCCACAGCCTCACATCTCCATCCTCAACCTATTGTCAACACGTCTCTTACAAGCGTCGTTTCACCCAGTGTAATTTCTTTGAACAAACGTGGAAGGCTTCCCGTCTGAACATTAGTTCGCGGCGTAAGGTCGGAGCCCACTACACCGACCTGGCTGTTGAACAATCCGTCCGGACCTTGTCCGGCGGAGAGGAGGTTCGTTTGGTTGTTTGGGTTGGGCGGGCGCCGAAAGGCGCCCGCCGTTTTTGCTAATCAATGGTGCGCATGCTTGCCCGAACCCTCCCCAGGTGTCAAGCGCCTGCCCGCCACCCTCACTTTCGGTCTGTTTGTGTATGCCATTTGAGGAATGTATGATCCGGCCAACCACAGCGACGGTGGTCGCGTGGCCTCATCTCCCATGCGTCGTCCACGTCTCCAGATCCGCCGGCGGTGTCCGCGCGATTCTGTACACCCTCCGCAAGGCGTGGCAGGCCGGCGGTTGGCTCGCGTTCTACCGGCGGATGCGCACCCGCAACGCCTGCAAGACCTGCGCCCTGGGAATGGGAGGACAGCAGGGCGGGATGACCAACGAAGCCGGCCATTTCCCCGAGGTCTGCAAGAAGTCCGTCCAAGCCCAGGCGGCCGACATGCAGGCGCCCATCGCGGAAACGTTTTTCCAGAACCACCGGCTCGACGCGCTCTCCCGCTGGAGCGCCCGCGAACTGGAGTACGCCGGACGCCTCAGCTTTCCGCTCTTCGCCGGTCCCGACGACCGCCACTACCGGCGGGTTTCATGGGAGGAGGCACTCGACCGCGTCGTCGCCCGGATGAAGGCCACATCGCCGGAACGGGCGTTCTTCTACGCCAGCGGTCGGGCGAGCAATGAGGCGGCCTTTCTCCTCCAGTGTCTGGCCCGCGCGTGGGGCAGCAACCACGTCAACAATTGCTCCTATTACTGCCACCAGGCCTCCGGCGTCGGCCTCTCCCGCGCCCTCGGCACCGGTACCGGAACGGTCTCGCTGGATGACCTGGGCAAGGCCGACTTCGTTCTGCTCATCGGGGCCAATCCGGCAAGCAACCATCCACGCCTGATCTCACAACTGGTCGATCTGCGCGCACGCGGCGGTCAGGTGTTGGTGGTCAATCCGCTCAAGGAACTTGGCCTGGTCCGGTTCCGCGTGCCTTCGAAACCCCTCAGCCTGCTCTTCGGCTCGCGGATCAGCGACCTCTACCTGCAACCGCGCGTGGGTGGCGACATCGCCCTGCTGAAGGGCATGCTCAAGCACCTGATCGAAGCCGACGCCCTGGATCGGGACTTCCTCACAAATCACACGACGGGCTGGTCCGAGGTCGAGGCCGACGCCCGACACGCCATCTTCCTGTGGGCCATGGGCATCACCCACCACGCCCATGGCGTGCAGAATGTCCTGGCGCTCGTCAACCTGGCCGCGGCTCGTGGCATGCTCGGTCGACCCGGCGCGGGTCTTTGCCCCATCCGCGGCCACAGCAACGTGCAGGGCGTGGGTTCGGTAGGTTTCGCCCCCGCGCTCAAGAAGGCCTTCGCCAGCGCGCTCGAGCAGGAGTTGGGTTTGACCCTGCCCACGCACAAGGGCTTCACGACCTACGAAGCCATGGTCGCCGCGGAAGCGGGCGGGGTGGATTTCGCCTTCCTCCTGGGCGGGAACCTCTATGCCTCGAACCCGGATCTTGCCTTCGCCGGCCGCGCCCTTCGGCGGATTGGACTGACCGTCTACGTCTCCACCAAGCTGAACCAGGGCCACTTCCTGGGGCGCGGGCGCGAAAGCCTGATCCTCCCCGCCCTGGCCCGGGACGAAGAGCGGCAGGCCACCACGCAGGAGAGCATGTTCAACTTCGTCCGGCTCTCCGACGGCGGAGCTCCTTCGCCGCCGGGGACCGAAATGAAGTCAGAGGTGGAGATCGTGGCGGCGCTCGCCGCAAGGCTGCTTCCGCCCTCCGCCATCCCCTGGACAGAAATGACGAGCCACGCCGCCATCCGCCGGGTCATTGCGCGCGTCGTGCCGGGCTACGGCCCGATGGCCGCAGTCAACCAGTTCAAACGCGAGTTCGTCGTCGAGGGCCGCGTCAGGCATGCCCCGGATTTCGCCACAAGTGACGGACGGGTGCGCTGCTTCGTCACCCCGCTTCCCGGACTGCCAGAAGCGCCCGATGAGTTCGCGCTGATGACCATTCGCTCGGAAGGCCAGTTCAACACCGTGGTCTATGAGGAGGAGGACATCTACCGGGGACAGGAGCGACGCGATGTCGTCCTCATGAACGCCGAGGATGCCGGGCGCCTCGGCCTCCGCGAGGATCAACCTTTGCGCGTCGAAAGCGAAGCCGGTGTGCTTGAAGGTTTCCGACTGCGCTATGCCGACCTCGCCCGCGGGGCCGCCGCCATGTACTACCCTGAAGCCAATGTCGTCGTTCCCCGGCGCTTGGACCCGGAGTCCGGCACCCCCGCCTTCAAGAGCGCCCGCGTGCGCATCCGGCCACTCGAAGCCCGGCCAGCCAGGGTCGCTTGAGCCCGACGGCAGCACGGTGACCGGCACCGTGGCGTAGGTTGCCCCGGGAAGCACCTGGGCTAGCCCCGGTAAATGATCTGTAGCGCGTAATCGATCAGGATCTTCTGTGTCGCGATGTCGATGTGGTTGTAGCTGAGCGGGGTCAGGCTGATGATGTTCTCCTCGCCGATCTTGTTCAGGAAGGCGCTCACCATCTCTTCGTACCGGTCGCGACCCACCTCGACGCAGTCCGTGTGGCGGAAGATGCGGACCTTGATCTTCTTCGGCCCCTCCACCACCACTTCTTCCTCCTTCTGCACCCGCTTGATGAGCACCTCGGCCGGCCCCTCATGCACGGGCACCGTGAAGTGATGCTCGACCTTGGCGGCAGCCGAGGTCGAGATGGTTCCCCCGTGCGTGTGGATGTTCGTCACATCGGGTTGCGGCACTGTGATCTCGGCGTTGCAGGTGGGACACTGGATCGTCTGACCCGCCGCACTGGCATCCACCTCGAGCTCCTGTTTGCAGTGAGGGCAATGGAAGGCAACATCCATAGTAGTCGCACGTGTTGTTGGTGATCGACGGTCAGCCTAGGGACCCGTGCTGATGCCGGCCAGAAAAAAGCGCGCCCGGCCGACGCGCCAAAGCCGGATCGCCGGGCCCCGTGACCGCTGGGCGGACCTCATCGCCCTGGGGTCACCACCGCCAACTGAAGGGCCGCGGCCTCCTGGTCGTTGCGCATCACCAGCCAGTCACCCGCCAGCGCCGGGGATTCCACGTCTTGGCCGTGAACACCTTGTATCGGTGCAGCTCCCCGGCCCTTGCGGCGTGGGCTGTAGCAGCACCACCTCCCCGCCTTCCGTCGTCAGGAGCACGAGATCCCGGACCCGCAGCATCTGGCCGTGGCCGTAACGCCCCTCTTTCCAGCGAGGCGTTCCGTCCGCCAGCGCCACACAGGCGAGCACCCCGTCGTCCAGACCGTACAGGAAATCCCCCTGCGCCATGAAGTTCGCGAACTTCGCCTTCAGCCGCATGGATCGCCAGACCCGCACGGCCGCCCAGCGACCCTCCGACTCGCGCTGAACCTCAAGCAACTCCGCGCCTACCCCGTACCCACTCGAGAACACCACCCGGTTGGTCCCCACCACGACGGGCAATGCCACGTGGGGGTGCCCGGATCCCCACGGGTACTCCCAAAGCACCGTCCCCGTGTCGGGCGCGTGCGCGCTGATGCGTCGCGAATTGAAGCTGAGGACCTGGCGGACTCCTGCCAACTCGACCACCACCGGCGAACTGTAACCTGCAGGCGCCGATCCACCCGTCCAGGCGATCGCCCCCGTGGCCGCCTCGTACGCCAACAGCGAACGGTTGTCGCGGCCTCCACCGCTCACAATCACCCGGCCCTCGAGGTAGAGCGGCGAACCGGCGTACCCCCACTCCGGAACCTCGCTGCCGGCGTCGTCTGTCACCTGCCGCGCCCAAACCAGCCGTCCCTCGGCCAGGGTGAGGCAGTTGAGCCGGCCATTGGCACCCAGTGCAAATACCCGGCCTCCGATCACGGTGGGCGTGGCCCGTGGTCCTTCGCCGGCAATCGTAGTACGGTAACGGGTCAGATCGCCGTGCGCCCAAACCCGCCGCCCGGTGGTCAGTTCGTACGCCGTGACCAACTCGCGCTCACCCTCCTGTTCCTGCGTCACCGCCAACCCGCCCACGATCGCGAACCCTGACCAACCCGCCCCGATCGGACGGCGCCAGATCAACTGCGGTGGGCGAACCGCCCAGTCAGGGTCCAGGGCGGGTCCGTGCACCACCCCATCGCGGTTCGGCCCGAAGAACTGCGGGAAGTCCGGTCTCGCGGCCGCTTCCAAGACGTCATCCTTCCTCGCCGCAGCCCCGGGGTCCGGGGTAATACCCGACCCTGCCGGTGCCGCACGCGCCCAACGCAGTTCCAGGATGGGCATCAGGTCACCGCTCACCCCCGGATCCGGAACAAGCTGGCACCGATCAGCACGGCCATCGCCACGAGCGCTGCTCCCCAGTAGCGCCAGCGCTGGGGCGCCCGTGACCACACCAACCACCAAAGCCACAGCCAACCCACGGCGACGAGGAAGGCGACCATCGTGGCCAGGTTCCGCTGCTGGTACGGCCAGTCGCTCTGGAACCGGATGAACCCCACCAGCGCCGTCGCCAGCCCCAACCCCAGACCGGCCGGCCACCACCGAATACCCAATGGCCGGGGGGCAGAATCGTGTGGGCGCAGCGCGTCGTGCGTCATGGCCGCCACTTAAGCCCAGCCCCCTCAGGGGCGCAACGCCCACCTGCCATCGCGTGCGGAGGGGTAAGGCCGCCCGTTGCCTCCCGCGCCCGTGCTCCTACACTAGCCGGGATGTCGTTCGAGCAAATCGCCGGTCTCGTCCTGGTGTTGCTGGTCATGTTCATGGGCCTGGCCGGCAGCATCCTGCCAGCCATTCCCGGTCCCCCTGGTGCTCGCCGCCGCCGTGGGTCACCGGCTCTGGTTTGGCGAAGCCAGCGTCAGCAACCTGACCCTGGCGGTCCTCCTCGGCCTCGTGCTGCTGAGTCTGGCCCTTGATTACATCGCCACGCTGGTCGGCGCACGCCGGTTGGGCGCCACCTGGCGAGGCGTCGTGGGCGCGGCCTTGGGCGCCGTGCTGGGTCTCCTCACCGGCCCCTGGGGCGTCCTCGCTGGTCCGTTTGTCGGCGCCACCGTCGGCGAGTTACTCGGTGGCCGGGAGTTTCACCCTGCCGCGCGGGCGGGTGTGGGCGCCGTGCTGGGATTGCTGGCGGGGTTGGTGGGCAAAGTGGCGTGCTGCACCGCGATGATCGGCCTCTTCGTCATCAATGTGCTCCAACGGAGCTGACCCGAGGAACGCCGAAGGCGCGACTCAAAGCGGCTGCTCGTAAAGCCGGTACGTCTTGTAGACCGTGGCGGCGAAGGCCTCCATCATCCGGCACATCGGTTCGTTGTCCTCGAGCACCCACGACGCCTCCGCTCCTTGGAAACCCAGCCGAAGACCCACCTTGAATCCCTCGGTCAGCATCACCGCTTCCAGCCCCCGCCCCCGGTACCGCTCCTTGATCCCCAACGTCAGTACCCGGCAGAGCCGCGTGCTCTTCCACCGGAACAGGTACGGCAGGAACCGCAGCAGGCGAGGAGTGCACAACCGCCCCCGCAACGGCTGCAGGGCCTCGTTGAAGTCCGGCAACGCCAGCATGAACGCCACGGTCTCGGTCGGGCTTTCCACCACCCAAACCAATCCTTCCTCCAACAAGGGCTTGAGCCGCGCCGCCAGGAAGTTGATCTCCGCGTCGGTCATCGGCACAAAGCCCCAATTCTCCTCCCACGCCTCGTTGTAGACTTCCTTCACCTTGGCGAGGTCCCCGTCCAAGGTCCGCCGCCGGACCGGCCGAAACGTCAGCTCCGGATAACGCCGTCGGGTCTTCTCGGCGATTCGTCCGAGCCGGTCCAGAGGGCTCCGGGCAATATCGACGTAGAAAGCCAGGAGATCCTTGGCCTTGCGAAGTCCTTCGCCCTCGACGAGCTCGACGTAATACGCGGGGTTGTAGGGCATCATGAAAACCGGCGGGCTGTCGAAACCCCGCACCAGCAAGCCGCACTCGTCGTTGGCCGTCGGGTTGGTCGGGCCCATCAGACGTCCGGCCCCTCGCTCCCTCGCCCACGAGCGCACGGCCCCGAACAAACCCCGCGTCACCTCCGGGTCATTCACGCTTTCAAAGAAGCCGAAAAACGCCGTGCCATCCTGGTGTATTCGCAGGTGTTCATGGTCTCGCAAAGCAGCGATCCGCCCCACTTCCACCCTCCCGCCGGGCCACCCACAACTGCATCTCCGCGTGCTCGAACAACGGGTTGGCGGCCGTAAACACCTTGCTCAAGTCGTACAGCAGCGGCGCCACCCACCGCGGATCGTCGGCATAAATCCGGTACGGGACTTCCAGGAACCGTCGAATCCCCGCCCGCGAGCGGGCCACCGGCTGGATCTCAATCGAAGCGCTCATCACCCCCGACCGCGGGGACGCCGCGCAGTGTCCCGAACTCCCTCTCCCCCGTCAACTTTCGCCCCTGGGGTCAGTCCCTGAAACCTGAAACCTGCTCCACACAAATGAGTCACATCGAACAAGTCCGCTCCAGTTCAGTCGCCAAACGCCACGCGTTTCCGTCACCCGGCATTTGACCGACCCCGGCTTCCGGCACACTTGTTGGCCCATGCGATCGCACCTACGACCGGCCTTCCTGGCTCTTTGGCTTGCGTCCACCCTGAGCGCCGACGACTGGCCACAGTGGCTCGGACCCCAAAGAGATGGGGTCTGGCGCGAGAAGGGCGTGTTGGAGACCTTCCCCACCAACGGTCTCTCCGTTCGCTGGCGCACTCCCATCGGCGCGGGTTACGCCGGCCCTGCCGTCGCTCAGGGACGGGTGTTCGTCCTGGACCGTCAACTCGCCCGTGGTGCCGCCAACCCGGAGAACGCCTTTGATCGCGCCTCGATTCCCGGTACCGAACGCGTTCTCTGTTTGAATGAGCGCGACGGAGCGATCCTGTGGACGCACGAGTACGATTGCCCCTACACCGTCAGCTACGCCGCCGGGCCGCGTTGCACGCCGCTGGTGGACGGTTCCCGGGTCTTCACGCTGGGCACCGAAGGCAACCTCCTCTGCCTCGACACCGCCACGGGCCGCGTGGTCTGGAGTCGCGACTTCAAGACGGATTTTGGCGCCAAGACGCCGACCTGGGGTTTTGCGGGGCATCCCTTGCTCGAGGGCAACCACCTCATCTGCCTCGTCGGCGGGCCGGGCAGCGTCGCCGTCGCATTCGACCGCGACACCGGCCGCGAGCTCTGGCGGGCCCTCGATGCCAGGGAACCGGGCTACTGCCCGCCGACGCTCATCGAGCACGGCGGCCGGCATCAGTTGATCGTGTGGCATCCGGAAGCCGTCAATGCCCTCGACCCCTCCAGCGGCCGCCTCCTCTGGAGCGTGCCTTTCGAGTCGCGTTTCGGGCTCAGCATCCCCACCCCTCGCCTCGACGAAGACAAGCTCTTCGTCACCACGTTCTATAACGGCTCCCTCCTTCTCCGCCTGACCGAAGCTGCACCCGAGGTTCTCTGGCGCAGCAAGAAGGCCAGCGAGAAGGACACCACGGAACTCCACAGCATCATTCCCACGCCGGTGATTGCGGACGGCCACATCTATGGCGTGTGCAGCTACGGCCAACTGCGCTGTCTCAAACTCGCCACCGGCGAACGCGTCTGGGAGACCCTCGCGGCCACCACGCCCGAAAAGGAGACCCGCTGGGGCAACGCCTTCCTCATTCCGCACGCCGACCGCTACTTCCTCTTCAACGAGCGCGGCGAACTCATCCTCGCCCGTCTCACCCCCGCCGGCTACGACGAGATCGACCGCGCGAAGCTTCTCGAACCCACCAACCGCGATCCCGGTCGCTTCGTCGTCTGGTCGCACCCGGCGTTCGCCAACCGCAGCGTCTACGCCCGCAACGACCGCGAGATCGTTTGCGTATCGCTGGCTGCCCCGGTCTTGCAGTAACCTCGCGTCATGCGCTGCCTCGTCACGGCCGGCCCCACCTTCGAACCCCTCGATCAAGTCCGTCTCCTCACCAACCGCTCCACCGGCCGGTTGGGCACCGAGCTGGCCCGACACCTCGCCAGCCGCGGACACGAAGTCACCCTCCTTCGCGGCGCCCTCGCCTCCTGGCCTGCCAGTGACGCCCACCGCGCCGGTGTCGAACTGCTCGAGTTCACCACCACCGCCGACCTTCGAAGCCGGTTCGAGAGCCTCGCCGGCCCCGGCGTGAACGCCATCTTCCACGCCGCCGCCGTGAGCGACTTCGCCTTTGGCCGAATCCTCCAGAAGCAGCCGGACGGCGAGCTCAACGCCGTTCAAGCCGGGAAGCTCGACACCCGCGGCGGTGCGCTCTGGGCCCAACTCGTCCCCACCCCCAAACTCATCGCCGGTCTCCACGATTGGTTCCCCGGGGCCTGGCTCGTCGGCTGGAAGTTCGAGGTCGAGGGCGACCGGACCGTCGCCCTGGCCCGGGCGCTGGCCCAGATCCGCGAATGCCGCACCCACGCCTGTGTGGCCAACGGCCCCGCCTACGGAGCCGGGTTCGGACTGGTCCGCGCTGGCCGCGACGCGCTCCACTGTCCGGATCCACCAGCGCTGTTTGTGGCGCTCACCGAAGCCTGGGCCGCCTCGCACAACGCGGGGGAGCGAAGGGGCTCCTGAGCTGCTGACCCCAGACCGCCTCGCCGCCTCGCCGCCTCGCCCGTCGTTGATTATCCCGTTGACGCTCCGGAACCCCCACTTTCACACTCCGCCCCGCGGACCGGCCACCGGCCCGGTTCCCGCAAACCACCCGACGCGGTACGACACACGAAGCGCATGAACCTCGACACGCTCTACTCCGAACTGACGCTTGAAACCAAGGCCAAGCTCGTCCTGATGGTCCTCGACGGCCTCGGCGACCTTGCCACCAACGCCCAGGGCCGCGTGACGCCTCTCGAAGCGGCTCGCACCCCCAACCTCGATGCTCTCGTCGCCGACGGTTGCGCCCAGGGCCGAATGATTCCGGTCGCCCCGGGCATCACGCCCGGCAGTGGCCCCGGTCACCTCGGCCTCTTCGGCTACGACCCCCTCGAATTCCAGGTTGGCCGCGGGGTGATCGAAGCTCTCGGCCTGGGCGTGGATCTCAAAGCCGGTGACGTCGCCGCCCGCGCCAACTTCTGCACCCTGGACGCCCAGGGGGTCGTGACCGACCGCCGCGCCGGGCGTATCGACACCCCTGTGTGCGAAAGGCTCTGCGGCCTCCTGGCCCAAAAGGTGAGGAAGATCGGCGACGTGGAGGTGCTCATCAAGGCCGGCAAAGGGCACCGCTTCGTCGTGGTCTTCCGCGGCCCCGGCATGGAAGGCCCCTGACCGATGCCGATCCCCACCGCGAAGGCCTCGCCATCCCGGCCGCCAAACCCGCCTCGCCAGGCGCACCCAAGGCCCGCAAGACCGCCGAAGTCGTGGCCCAGTTCTATCGCCAGGCCCTTCCCTCCTGGCCAGAGAGCAGCCCGCGAACGGCTTCCTCATGCGCGGCATCGCCCACCAGCCCGACATCCCCCTGTTCCAGAACCGCTACCGGCTCAAACCCGCGTGCCTCGCCGTTTACCCGATGTACAAGGGCCTCGCCCAACTCGTGGGCATGACCAAGATCGAGGGGCCCCAGACCATTGCGGAGCAGTTCGAGCGGTACCTCGCCGAGTACGACCGCTACGACTTCTTCTTCATCCACTACAAGTACACCGACATGTATGGAGAGGACGGCAACTTCGCGGCCAAGCGGCGGGCCATCGAGGAGTTCGATGCCGCCCTGCCCATCCTTCTCCGCAAGCGGCCCGATGTGCTGGCCATTACGGGCGACCACTCCACTCCCTGCGCACTCAAAGGCCATTCCTGGCATCCCCAGCCCGTCCTCCTCCACTCCCCCTACAGCGGCAACGACAAGCTCGAGCGCTTCACCGAGACCGGTGCCAACCTCGGATCCCTCGGCGTCTTCGAAGCCAAGTACCTCATCCGCTACATGCAGGCCAACGCCCGGATGTTCGACAAGTTCGGCGCCTGAAGCCCGCCCATGAAGGCCGTCATCCTCGCCGCCGGCAAGGGGACCCGCATGCGAGAGCTCACCAACGAGCTCCCCAAACCCATGCTCCCCGTCCGCGGCAAGCCCATCCTCGAACACATCCTCGAAGGCCTCCTCAGCGCCGGCATCCGCGAGTTCTGCATCGTCACCGGCTGGCGCAGAGAGGTCATCGAGCAGCATTTCGCCAACGCCCCGCGCCGGGGGATCCGCCTCGAATTCGTTGAGCAGCAGGTCCAGGACGGCACCGGCAAAGCCCCCGAGCTCGCCCGAGCGTTCGTCGGGCCCGACCCTTTCCTGCTCACCTATGGCGACATCCTGGTGAAGCCGGAAACCTACGGCCAGATGCTGCGCCGATTCGCAGAAGACGAGTTCTCCGGCCTCCTCACCGTCACGGCCGGCCAGGACGTCACCCAGGGCGCCATCAACTTCTTCGACGACCAGTTCTGCCTGCGGCGCCAGATCGAGAAGCCCACCCCGGCGCAGCTCGAGGAACTGCGCACCTCGGGCTGGCTCAAGCCCGGCGACCCCGTCTGGTACAACGCCGGCATCTACATCTTCCGCCCCGTGGTCTTCGAATACACCGCCCGCCTCGTGAAATCCCCGCGGAACGAGTACGAACTCACCGATGCCATCATCGCCATGACCCAGACCGGCCATCGCATCGCCGGACTGTCGATCGCCGGCCGCTGGGTGGACGTGCGCGATCCCGCCACGCTCGCCGCGCTCGAACGAGGGGAGATGTAGGGGCGAAGGGCGAAGGGCATGGACCGAAGTCTGAAGGGCGCGGGGCAATGACCGACTGATGAACGCTGATCGTTCCCTCCACACCGAACTCCTGCCCGCCCGGGAGAGCAGCTCGCGTCGTCTGCTCGTGGTACTTCACGGCCTGGGGGACAGCCTCGAGGGGTATCGCTGGATGCCCACCGAGCTCCGACTGCCCTGGCTCAACTACCTGCTCGTCAACGCCCCGGACGACTACTTCGGCGGCTATTCCTGGTACGATATCTACGGCGACGCGGGTCCGGGTGTCGCGCGGAGCCGCACGCTGCTGACGGCCCTGCTGGAAGATCTGCCGCGGCGAGGCTTCGAGCCCGCGAACACAGCCCTCTTTGGCTTCTCCCAGGGCTGCCTCATGGTGCTGGAGACCGGCTTGCGCTTTCCGCATCGCCTGGCCGGTTTGATCGGCATCAGCGGCTACCTCCACGACGTGGCCACGCTGCTCCGGGAACTGTCACCAGTGGCCGCCGGACAGCGGATCCTGATGACCCACGGCACAGAGGATCCCTTGCTTCCCATCGCCCCCGTTCGCAAGCAGGTCGAACTCCTCAGGGCCCGGGGGTTGGACGTCCAGTGGCGCGAGTTCAACAAGGCCCACACCATCGCCGGTGAGGAGGAACTCAGCTTGATCCGCGAATTCCTCCGCACCTGCCGATGGGGTCAGTCCCTGAAACCTGAATAGTTGACAATACTACTGACTGACCCCGCTGGGCTACTGTCGGACCCGATAGAACTTGCCCGCGCCCGCGGGCTGGATCGCCGCCCCACTCGCGATGCCCGGCTCGTCCTGCCAGGGCGCGCCCGCGAGGGCGGCCGCGCTTTGCAGCACTCCGCCCGCGTAAGTGATCACCACGTTGGCTCCGCTGCGCGCGATGGCCAGCGTCGGTGGCGTGGCCGCCGGCAGACAGTACTCGATGGTGTTGAACAGCAGCGTCCGGGCGGCGTCGGTCAAGTCCGCGTAGTCCAAGGCCCAGTCGCAGGACGGCACGGCGTTCTGGCCAAGGAAGAAGCCGATCCGCTTGTTGGGCGCAATCGAGCCGTCCACCAGCCTGTCGCCCTTGTCATACACAAAGATGGTCGGGTACGACCCGTCCGGCTGGATGCTCGCCACCACATCGGCATCCGCCGACGGCAGACCAAACGTCAAGCTGTAGAGCACGTTGTACACCTGGACCGGGCCCTCGGGCAACCCCGCCGCAATCGGGTGGGTGGGCTTCCGGATGAAGAGTGAGTCGCGCCCATCCTGGATGGCAGGGTCGGCAAGGTCCGTGCGCCCGGAGTTGCCCCAGTGGATGAAGTCGTTGGAGCCGTCCGGCGTCCGTTCCACCCAGTCCGCGTTGTCGAACATGTAAGCCTCGAACGAGATCACCGGAACATCCACGTCCTTCAGGCTGAACACACCCGTCGCGCTGCCGGCAGGATCCACGACGGAAGTCGAGCCGATTGTCTCCGAAATGAGCACGACATCCTGTCCCTGGGCGGCCGTGCGCAAGCTCTCGGGCGTACTGCCGCCAGCAGCAAACACGGTCACGGTATAGCCGCGCGCCTGCAGCAGCGCGATCAGGGCCGGGTCGGCGTTGATGGGGGCGTTGTCCCCGTCCGTGGTTGCCGTCACGAAGAGGATCCGACCTCGCTTCGGGGTGTCGTACGCGAACAGGATCTCCCCCGTGCCGCCGTGAGCCAGCCGGCCCGTCGAATTCACCACCCCCGGCGTCACGGATCCGTCAAAGAGATACCACTTTCCGGCGATCGCCTCGGGAGTCAGCGAGGCAACCAGGTCTGCCGTGTACCCTTGTAGCCGTTCTCGGTTGGCCCAGAAATACTGCACCTCCAGATCGAACGTCCGCCACCCGCCGGCGCTCGGGCCCTGCTGGTCGTCGTCATCCAGGCCAATATTGAACCCCATGCGGTAGCCGTCCTTCAACTTGTTGCCCCGGGCGGGATCCTCGAACAGCCGCTTGTGGAAGCGCGTCTCCATCTGCCAGCCGCCCGCCACCGCTTTTCCGAAACCAAAGATGTCCTCGTTCGGTCCGTACTTCCAATTCACGCCGGTGGCCCAACTCTCGCCGCTGATCTGCCCGGCCGCGTCGTCCCAGGCGGAGAACCGGCCCTGGTAGTTGACGTAGCAGTGGCCGCCGAAGGCGTCCTTCGAGTTGTCGGTGTTGTTGTCGAACCGGTCGTTCAGGGCATCCACCACGATCTCGATCGAGTCGTCGTTCCAAAACGCGGCGTTGGGGTTGTCGCTCACGACCACGTCGTCTTTCACGTGGACCCCGACATAGAGATAGTCGTCATCGTGGGCGAGCCAGTACGTGAAACCCGAATCCTCCGGCCCGTCCCAGACGCGGTCCTCGGGAAAGTCCAGAATCCAGGCGCCCGGTCTCGCGTTGCCCGCCCCTTGATCGCCCAATCCGGGCACCACCTCGATGCCCGCGAAACCACCGTATTCCGCGGCCGACGCGGCCCCGTCCAGCGTGATGGACCCTTTCGCGACCTTGGGAACCACCAGCGTGGTCTTGCCCCGGTAGGCCCAGGGCCCCTTCGACGCGGGGTCGAACGTCGTGATGTCGTAAACCTGGGCGACCGTCAGGGCGCACCCGCCGGCGATCGCCAGGCATCCAGTGAAGCACAAGAGTCGGTTCATGAGGGTTGCAGGGTTAATTTGGACTGACAGTCCGCCTTAAATCACTCCAACCGACTCCAGGCAAGCTCAATCTTCCGCCAATTCCGGTCTCCGGTCTCGGTCACACACCGCTCAGCCCGCGGCCAACCGATGGGCCAACTGCGTCGTGGACTTGCCCGGCACCCCCGCCCAGCACAACCACCCGGCCGCCATAACCCTCGACAAATCGCCGCTCCTCCTGGTTGATGGTGTCCACCGAGTAATCGCCTCCTTGGCATAGATGTCCGGCCGGACGCGGTCCAGGAACGCCAGCGCTGTCAGTTCGGGAAAGACGTACACGGCGTCCACCGACGCCAGCGCCGCCAGGACCAGTGCCCGGTCCCGCTCGGAGTTCAGCGGGCGACCGGCCCCTTTGAGTGCCCGCACCGAGGCGTCACCGTTCACCCCCACCAGCAGCGCGTCGCCCAATGCCCGCGCCGCCTCGAGGTACGTCACGTGCCCCAGGTGCAGGAGATCGAAGCAGCCGTTGGTGGCCACGACACGCGCACCCGCCGCCCGCCGCGCCGCCCGCCATCCCGCCAGTTCCTCGAGCGAGAGAAGCTTGGACCGGAAGTTCACACCCCGATGGTCAGCCCGCGCGCAGACCGCCCGCAACCCCGAACTCCTTGCCCCCACCGGCGTCGGGGGCGCACGGTCGCGCGAAGCCGGGGCGGCAGGGCCAGGAGCGCGTTTAGTTCCGCCGCCAACCGCTCGCTGACCCCGGACTTCTGACGGATGAACGTCTGGGCGTTGTCCCGCCCGCCGTTCATCCACCGGCACCCCTTCTCCTCGTCGAACTCCAGCCAGCCGCGTCCCGCCTCGACCAGGTAGTCGCCGCACCCCTCGATCGCGTAGTAAACCGCCACCAGATCCCAGCTCGGGCGTTGGCCATCGAGGGTCTTCTGCTCGTAGTTCCACAGCCAGTCCCGGTACGCCGTGCGCACGATGTTGCCCGAAGGCGTGTGCTTCAGCGATCGGCCGGTCAGAACGTCGTCCCCGCCGTCCACGTAGAACACTGGCACCGGGAAACGCTCGACCAGATGCCGGGTGTACGGGGCGGTCCCGTTGAAGAAGAAATTCCAGTCCTTCGTGAGGCGCCCCTCCGGATTGCCGCCCCCAGCGCCCCCAGCGCCACCCATCGCTGAACCTTCCGCTGGACCAGCTCGAAACCGCTCAACGGAGATGCGGCGTCCGGCGGCGAAACGAGCAGGTCGTGAAGCCCCTTGGTGTGGCCCACGGTCAGGTAGGTGACACTGTGGTCCGGCTGTGACGCCAGGAGCCGCCGGTTCAAGGCTGTCATCTCCTCGGCGTCGCGGTTGTGAACCATGCGGTTCCCGAAGGCCGCCGTGTCCTTCGCCAGCTTCTCCGCGGTCATCTTGTCGACGGGATCGCCCACGAGGCCATCGTGGGCGGCCCCCACCGGAATGTGGGGCCGGCCGTAATAGACGTTGATGGCCTCCACCACGCCGGCACCGTACGGGACCTTTCCCGAACTGAAGATGCACCCGATGATCTCAGCCTGCCCGCGATCCGCATAAACGTGCAGAATCGCCAACGCCCCGACGTCGTCGCAGTCGGAGCCCATGTCCGTGTCGAAAATGACACGGACCGGGGTGGCCCACGCAGCGGGAGAGGGAACGAGGCCGGTCAAGATCAGGGTCAACAGCAGCGCGACCCAACCGGGGTACGAGGAACGGGCGGAGGCAAGCGGTTTCACTGCCGGGTCCATAGCAGCCCCGACCGCGTGCGGAAAGCCGATTCGAACCCGCGACGCGGGGCCGGAGCCGAGAGGCGAAGCCGCCCGCCGCACGGCGATGGCGGCCGGGTCAGGACTGCCTGCGCACCCAGACCACCGCGGGGCCGCTGAAGGGCGCGCGCAAACGGAGCGCGCTCCCGCCGACCACCGCCTCGCCCTCGCGCGACGCCCCCGCTGAAGCTTCAATCCACTCGACCGCCAGCGACGCCTGGGCCGCGGACAGATCGAGCTCGATCTCACCGCCCTCGGGCAGATAGGCCACGTACTCGCGTCCGGGATCGGCCAGGCAAAAGCGGGTGGAAGCGAGCGTTTCGTGCGGCGCCAGGGCGGCCAGGTCCAGTCGCTCCGCCAACCGCCGTGTGTGGCCGAGGCTCTCCCGCACCGGGTTCCAGGAATCCGCGTTGGCTTTGCCCAACACCCGGTTGTCGTAGGGATCCATGAACAGCGGGTTGTGACCCCGCAGAAAGCTCTTCCACACCCAGTCGGGGTTGCCCCCGATACCCCAGAGATGGTCGGTGTCTGAGAGAATGACTTTGCGGCCGTCGGCCGGGGGCGGATTGGTGCGGTAATTGTACCCACCTGGGGCATCGGGATTGGGAGAAATCCAGTCGGCCGGGCTGTCGAACAGTTGGGCGTTGGTGCCGCGTTGCTGCCCGTCGCGCGAGTACAGGAACGTGATACCGATCGGGTGCTGCTGCGTCTGGGTCTGTTCGCAGGCTCGGATGAAGCGGATGAAGTGGTACTGCCACTCCAGCGCGTAAGTGCCGCACTCGTTGCTGATCTCGTAGAGGACGTTGTCCAGGTCCGTCACGGTGTCGATCAAGTGGCGGACATACGCCTCCTGCCGACGCGTCACAGCCGGCAGCCTCAGGGTGTGGGTCAACAGACCGCGACCGTCGCCTCCCGCGTCGCCATCGAGACCCTGGATGTTGTTCGACGGATGGAAGGGATGCGCCGACCAGGCGCCGCGCAGGTGCTGCAACGCCCAGCCTTCGAAGAGCATGATGCTGACGTAAATGCCGCGGGCTTGCGCCGCGCGCACCCGCTGCCGCAACCGCTCGAAGTACGCCGGATCGAACTGGTCGAGATCAAATTTGGGCCCGCCATCCAACGCCGTGCCTGGCCCCGTGCGCTTCCAAGGGTGCGGCGCGACCGTGAACACTTCCTTGCCGGTGGTGTATTCCGGCGTGGCCCCCGCATCCCAGCGCGTCGTTTCCCAGCGCCACAGCCGGATGAAGTTGTGATGGTGGCGCTCCAGGAAGTTGAGGTACTGCGTGAAATCGAAGGCGGCCGGCGGATCGCCCGGGCCCACGTCGGACAGGTTGTTCCACGTGTGGGCGCCCGTGAGGTACACGGGCCGTCCGCTGGCATCGGCAAAGTAACGACGGTTCCGTGAATGGACCCGCAAAGGACCGGCGGTCGTCACTGGCGAGGCCGGCGCAGCCCCCATGCCCCTCGGTGCCCCCACGGAAGCCGAGCACTCCGCCGGCAGCAACCCCCAGTCCGACCTGTTGAAGAAATCGGCGCCGCGCCACGCCGGGGAGAACCACCCCGCCGCAGTCGCACTCCAACACATTTCGCCCCGGCGCGAACACCGCGGGAGTCCATCGATCTGGGGTTCGTGAAGTCATGGTCAAATGCCTCCGGCACGCCGGCCGGGGTGCAACGCACTGTCCCACACAGCGGGACGCGCGGGAAGCCGTAATCCCAGATCTGGGCGATGCCTGGCGCATGGTCCCACTCCCGCTCTCACTCCTGCTTCTGTGGGTCTTTGGGTTGCGGCTATGCCGCGCTGGGATCTTCGCGACTTCCTCCCGACTGCTCAGGGGCCCGGAATCGCGTGGAGCGATTTGCCGCCCCGCCGCACCTACAACTGGCGGAGGATACGTTCGGCGAGGCGGTCGGTCCAGGTGACCACCAGCGGCACGGTCAGTTCGTGCGAGCGACGAAAGCCGGTCTCAAACAGCCGGGTTCGCACTTCCTCGGCAAACCCGGGATCGGACGTTGCCACGTTGACCTCCTGGTTCAGGCGGAGGCTGAGGTTGTTGAAGTTGGCCGATCCAAGGCACACCCAGCCATCCACCCACAGGGCTTTGACATGGGTCATCCCCGGGTAGATGAACACCCGCACGCCGTGGCGCAGCAGGGTGTTGGCAATCAGGAAATTCGAGCTCGTGCCGCCCGGCAGGTTGTTCTGGTTCGGCAGGATCACGCGCACATCCACCCCTCGTCGGCGCGCCGCGACCAGCGCCTTCACCACGCTCCGGTCGGTGAGGTAGGGGTTCTCGAGGTAGATCTCACGACGAGCCCGCTTGAGCGCCGCGAACACCGCCCCGCGGATCTGGTGGTCCAACGTCTGTGTCTTGAGCACCCGCAGGGGGATGGCGTCGGAGGGCGCCGGCGCGGGCGGACGTCGCGCGCCGGCAAACCACGAGCGCGCCACATAGGCAAGATCACCCCCCAGGCTGGCGTGGGCCCAGGCCCGACCGAAATCGGTGGCCAACTGGTCCACGACGGGGCCACGCAACTCGACCATCAGGTCGTGCCACTCGTACCGATACTCGCGCCCGATGTTCATGCCCCCCACGAAGGCCACGGCCTCATCCACGAGCAACACCTTGCTGTGGTCCGCCGACAGCCAGGGATTCAAGAAGGGCCGCACGCGCACCCGGGAATCCCGCTCGAGATAGCGGCCAATCGTGGAGGGAAGCGTGAAACCGGCCCGCATCTGGGAAACCGGCGGGCTGTTCGCCACCGCCAGACTGCTCATCCGATCCAGCAGAACCCGTACCTCGACCTCCTCCGACCGTGCCCGCAAAAGGTCGGCCACGTCCACCGCCACGTCGTCGCGGTCAAAGATGCAGACGCGCAGGTGTACGCTCTCCTGCGCGGCCCGCAGGGCGGCCTCGAACGCCGGGAAGAACTGTCCGCCGTCCAC
The DNA here is from genome assembly GCA_027493615.1 of Verrucomicrobiota bacterium. Taxonomy (GTDB): domain Bacteria; phylum Verrucomicrobiota; class Verrucomicrobiia; order Limisphaerales; family J093; genus DSVZ01. The sequence continues at coordinate 748,041 of JAOSKK010000001.1, read as the reverse complement.
CAGCAGCCGCGCTGAACCGGACGTCTGGCGCGTATGGGTGATCCGGTCCAAAGTCCGTTCGAAGCCCTCGAGATCCATGCCCGGCCCGACGTTCAGCGCCGACACCGCCCCCTTGAACGTGGGCAAGGGGGGCGTCAGCACCCGCGCCAGCGCGTGGTAACCCAGGTTCAGCAGCCGTCCCGCGGCGGACACGGGGTTCTTGAGGAGCGCGAGGCCGTGGCTTTCCAGCGTGAGCGATCCGAACATCCGGCTGTTGATCGCCCCCCCGGCCGGCCGCGCGGATCCGCCGGCGGCGGCGGAGCGGACAGATAGACGCTCAGCCGGCGGGGCAGGTCCACCAGGATGAAGTCGGGCCGGGCGGGATCCAGGCGCGGCATCACCAGAAACAGCGGACCCGCTGACGCATCCTCGGCGGCGCGGGCTTCGAGGCGGCGGACCATGGCCGTGGCGAATTCGTCCGCGGTCACGTGGTGCCTGATCCTGACCTCCGGCGGCCGGTCTTCCAAGGACGCTTCACGCAACACCCCGCCGACGTCGTGGTAGAGCACGGCCTCGAAATTCAACAACCGGACCACGGTGCCCCCAGCGGTTCCGCATCCACCAGCAGATCAGCAGCCGCGCGGGCCAACGCCGGCCATTCGCGCTCGTCCACCACCGTCACCCGACGCCAGTCCGGAGCACCGATCGGACTCTCGCCCGGGCGCTCGTCCACGACCAACTCCGCCGCGGCGCTGGTGTAGGTGCGCCCCAACAACGTCGGCTTCCGCCAGCGCGCCTTGAACACGGCTTGCTGCCCGGCGGCGGGAAAGTACAGCCGGAGGCGGTTGTCACGGGCAAAAGCCAACGGGGCCCGGTCGCCGACCGCCTCGCTGGGCCGCGGCCTCGCCGCGCCCGGACAGGAGCCAGGGGGAAGTCGCCCGTGCGGTGCCACAGCCGATTCCAAGGACCGCCAGGAGGATCACCCACCCCTGGCGCCCCCGCGCAGCCCGCAAAGACCCGTTGGAAACCGGCGCGGCCATCGTGGCCGGAGCATAACCACGCCCGCCACCGACGAAAGACCAGAAACCTTCTCGAGCGGGCGCGTCAGGTCGACCGGCGGCGAAGGGTGACTATTCGTAGCTGACGGGTTCGCCGGGTTAGCGCCTTGCTCCGCAGGTACTGCTCGTACTCCTCCGCAGTGACCACGCGCAGGAGGCCCCGCATGCTCGAGTGCCCGTTGCCGCAGAGCTGCGAACAGGTGATGAGATAATCCCCCCACCTGCGTGGGCTTGAACCAGATCGGGTTGCTCAAGCCGGGGATGGCGTCCTGCGAGACTCGCAGCGTCTTCACCGCGAATCCATGGATGACATCGAGCGAAGAAATGAAGGCGATGACAGGCTTGTTCACCGGCACCACTACCTCGCTGGTCTCGACCACGACATCGTCCTTCCCCGCGGGATCCTCGGGATCGATGGCCAGCGGATTCGCCGGCGAGTAGAACTGCGGCCCTCCCTTGCCAAACACCCCGTCCGGCCCCGGATAACGCGCGATCCAGTTGAACTGCCGGCCGATGATGCGAACAACGGTGGACTCGCTTTCCGGCGGAAAATTACCGGCCGTTCCGCCGCGCGCCCAGATCGGGATGGCCAGTCCAATCAGCAGGGCCGCTTCGATGCCTGCCACCCCCACCTCAAGGTAACTCGAGATATGCCCACGCACCCCGGCCGCATCGGCGGTGGGCTGCTTGCGCTGGCGATACCGCCACAATGTGTAGATCAGAAAGATCCCCCAGCCGACCGCGAGCACAAACATCAACACGTGCACATAGAACAGCAGGCGGTCGATCGCGGGACCGTGCTCGGACACCACCGGGGGGAGGTGGAGGACTTTGATGATGAAATCCTGCATGGCTCAGACCGAAGGATGGGATTCAGAGACCGCCGCCCGGATCGCCGCGGCCCGGCGCGCCAGGTAAATGAAGAAGCCGCCCAAAGCCGCCAGCACCGTCAGGATCACGCCGAGGAGGAACAGAATTCCCATGTTCATGCCCTCGGCGAGCGCAGAGTCCGACCGGCCAAAACAGGTGGCGCAAGCCCATCCCGAAGGCGCTCCTGCCAGGCTGAGGAGGCTCACCACCAGCCAGCACCAGACACTTCTCATCCGCGGCTTCATAGGTAGCTGATGTGCCGTAGCTTCTTCAGCACGGCTTTGAAGTAGATGATGAGAGCCAGCCCGCACGCGAGCGACACCAGCCCCAGGATGAACTCGAGCAGGTTGCCGCCATGCACCCGGTCATGGATCGCCCAGCCCCCAAAGCCGAAGCAGAGCAGGATCGAGGACAGCACGAACAATACGTGGAAGGCTTTGAGTGACATCAGCGGAAGAAGCGATGGGTGTGATCGACCTCCGAAAGGATGGGCAACAGCAGCAGCATGACAAAGAACAGCCCGGTCAGCGCCATGATGCCATAGATCAGCTTGCGTTCCTCAATCAGGTGCATGAGGACTCCGGCCACCAGGCAGGCCTCCCCCAGGGCCACGGTCAGCACCAGGCCCACCTTGAGCCCCGTGGCAATGGGCAGCAAGGAGAGCATCACCATCACCAGCGTACCTACCGCCAGCGCCAGCAGGATGTACCGATGGCGGCCCACCGACGCGGCCGGTTTGGAGTCTCCAGAGTCAGGCATAGACGTTCGGGCTTTCAAAGCAAGTACAGGGTCGGAAACAGGAAAATCCAGACGAGCTCGACGAAATGCCAGTACAGCCCGCCGACTTCGACCCGGTTGGTGAAGCGTTCGGGCTCGGTGCGCCACATCCTGCTGCCCGGTCCCCAGAAATAGCCGAGGACGACTATGCCGCCGATCACATGAAGCGCGTGCAGCCCCGTCAGGACAAAGTAGATCGCGAAGAACGTGTTCCGCCAGGGTCCGAAGGCCTCGAGCTTGGTGATCTGTGCCAGCTCGAGCCGGACGGGTTCGCCGTGCTCACCGCGCTTCCCTTCGTGCGCATCCGGCGTGAAACTGAGTTCCTTCGGCGGCGTGGGCAGGGCCTTGAGCTTGGCCAGCGTCAGGTTGAAGGGCTGCCCCTCGAGATGGCCCGTCATCTCCCGGCCGTCCTGCAGCCGCACGTAGTAGTGTGTGAACTTGTCGTGGTACTCAAACGCTTTGATCGAGATGAACAGGACCGCCAGCAGCACCGTGGCACCCTGCCAGAGCTTGAAACGACCAAAGTCCCTTTCCTTCAACGAAGCCCACGCCAAGACGATGCTGATGCTCGAGAGGATCAGGACAAACGTGTTCAGCGTGCCCAACGGGACGCTGAGCTGCCTCATCGGCCACTCGGGTGATCCCACCCGCAGCAGGATGTAGGACGAGAACAGCGCGCCAAACAGCATCACCTCCGACGCCAGGAACAGCCAGAGACCGAGCTTGGCGTTGTACAGGCCCGTGTCCGGGCGGGGCTCGACGTTGTGCGGAATCTGCATGGGCGCGCGCGACGGGGCGACTCAGGCCGGTTGGTTCTGGGGCAGGAAATCTCCCGGACGACGGCCGGGCGTGTATTCGTAAGGCCCGCGCACCACCACGGGCGGCTGGAGGAAGTTGCCGTGCGGGGGCGGTGTGGGCGTGGCCCACTCGAGGGTGGTGGACTCCCAGGGATTGTCCGATGTGACCCGCTGGCCCCGAAAGATGCTCCAGAAGAAATTGATGATGAACGGCACCTGCGCGAGCCCCAGGAGCCAGGCCGCATGCGAAATCCCGGTGTTCAGCTTCAGGGCAAGCGACAACCCATGCACCACGTCCGGCGTGAGCGCGTACGTCGCCCCGCCGTCGTACATCCGCCGGTGCATCCCCTCCAGCCCCTGGATGAACATGGGCAGAAACACGAGGTTCATGAAGATCAGGGACAGCACAAAATGCACGCGCCCCCAGAACTCGTTCATCGTCCGACCCGTGACCTTCGGGAACCAGTAGTAGATGCCGGCGAAGAGGGCAAAGATCGTTCCCGGCGCCACCACGTAGTGGAAGTGCGCGATGACGTAGTAGGTGTCGTGCAGATGAATGTCGGTGGCGCTGAACCCAAGCGGCAGGCCCGTCAACCCGCCGATCCCGAACATCGGCAGGAACGCGAGCGCGAAAAGCATCGGCGTGTTGAACCGGATCGACCCCCCCAGAGCGAGAGCATGAGCGAGGTCAGGATGATCACCGACGGGATCGAGATCATCATCGTGGTCGTCTGGAAGAACGTGCTGATCCGCGTGCCCATGCCGGTCAGGTACATGTGGTGCGCCCAGACCAGGAAGGAGATGAACCCGATGGCCATCGCTGAGTAAACCAGCGACTTGTAGCCGAAGATCGGTTTGCGGGTGTTGTTGGCGATGATCTCCGCCACAATCCCCAACGCGGGCAGGATGAGCACGTACACCTCCGGATGCGCCAGGAACCAGAACAGGTGCTGCCAGAGGAGCGGGCTTCCCCCGCCGCTGACATCGAGCGGTTGTCCCCCCACCACCAGGCCGGTCGGCAGGAAAAACGAGCTGCCAAACAGATTGTCCACGAGCTGCATGATGCCGGCCGCCTCCAGCGGCGGAAACGCCAGCAGCAGCAGGAACGCGGTCACCAACTGCGCCCAGACCAGAAACGGCAACCGCAGCCACCCCATCCCCTCGGCCCGAAGCTGGATGATCGTGGTGATGATGTTGACCGAGCCCAGCAACGACGACGTGATCAGCAGCACCATGCCGATCAGCCACAACGATTGTCCGTTGATGAGGTACGCCGCGTCCGTGATCGTCGCCAGCGGCGAATAGGAGGTCCAACCTGACTTCGCCGCCCCGCCGGGGATGAAGAAACTGATCAACATCACCACGCCCCCGAGGAAGTACACCCAGTAGCTGGCCATGTTCAGCTTCGGAAAGGCCATGTCGGGAGCGCCGATCTGCAGCGGGACGAGATAGTTGCCAAACGCGCCCGCCGCCAGCGGCACCACCGCCAGGAACACCATGATCGTCCCGTGCATCGCCCCGAAGGAGTTGTAGAGGTCGGGCGACATGATCCCCTGCCCCGCCATGTCCGGACCCAGCGCCCAGAGCAGCCACTTCCCGAAAACCGGGATCGGCTGGCCGGGGTAGGCAAGCTGCCAGCGCATCAGCGCCATCAGCCCATACCCGATGAACAGGAACACGAGCGCCGTGATCCCGTACTGGATGCCGACCACCTTGTGATCGGTCGAGAAGATGTACCTCCGCCAGAACGGCAGATGCGGGTGATGCTCCGGCCCGGCGGGGGCGTGGCTCGCCCTCTGTGCGGTGTTCGTCATGCCTCGGAATCCACGGCGTCACGGGCGCCCAACTCCCTGTCCCACGCCCGGCATGGGCCGCCGCGACCCAACAACGGCGGCGGCTGAGACTCAACTGAAGTTGCGGTCACCCGCGCAAAAAATGTTGAGCCGAGGCTAGGAGCAGTCGTCCGGATTGTCAACTGTTCACCCCTTGAATTCTCTCTGACTTCATCGCGGCCCGCCGTGAGCAGTGCTGATGACCGGAGCGCCATGCCGGGGCGGTATGCGCGGGGGCGGCAGGTCAAAATGTCAATTGTCAATGTTTGACCCCACGGGGGAAAACCAATGGCTGGCAACCGAAGCTGCCAGCCATTGGGCCGTGACGTACGCGTGCGGGCCGCCAGGCCGCACTCACGAACAACCGCTGCTCTCGCCGCAGTTCGGGCAACGGAAACACTTGCCGTTGCGAATCATCACCTGGCCGCAGTTGGCGCAGGCGGGGGCGTCGAGCATGTTCACAATCTGGCTGGTCAGGGCACGCTGGGCGGGGACCGGCGCCCCCGCTTCCCGACCGTTCCCCTTGGCCTCCGGCGGCGTCGCCGGCTTCACCGTGATGGCCAGGTCATCATCATCCACAGGCAATTCGGGGACCGGCTTGTTGACCCGCCGGGCGATCTCCTCGCGCAGCCCCGGAATGGCCAGTTCCTGTTGTCCCCGGTCCGGGGCGTGCTCCTCGCGATAGCCCGGCAGGAACTGGAAGGCCAGCCACCGGAAGATGTAATCCGTCAGCGACGACGCGGTGGGCAGATCCCGGTTCTTGGTGAAGCCGCTGGGCTCGAACCGCTGATGGGAGAACTTGCGCACCAGGGCCTCGAGCGGCACGCCGTACTGCAGCGCCAGACTGGTGAGCGTCGCCATCGTGTCCATGAGGCCCCCGATGGTCGAGCCTTCCTTGGCCATCGTGATGAACAGCTCGCCCGGCTGGCCGTCCTCGAAGAGACCCACGTTCAGATAACCTTCGTGCCCGGCGATGTTGAACTTGTGATTCACCGCCATCCGGGTCTCGGGCAGGCGCCGCCGCAGCGGGCGGCCCGTTTCGGCCCGCAGCCGCGCCAGATCGGCCTCGACCTCGCGCAGGCGCGTCGCCAGCGCCTCGGCATCGCCTGCCCCGGCCCCCCTTCGCCGCCCGCTTTGCGGCTGGTGTTCAAGGGCTGCGACCGCTTCGAGCCGTCGCGATAGATCGCCACACACTTCAGACCCATGCGCCAAGCCTCGAGGTAGGTGTCCCGGATCTCCCGCGGCGTGGCTTCGGTGGGCATGTTCACGGTCTTGGAGATGGCCCCGCTGATGAACGGCTGCGCCGCGGCCATCATCTTGAGGTGCGCCAGGTAGTGGATGCTGCGAGTGCCCTGGGCAGGCTTGAAGGCGCAGTCGAACACCGCCAGATGGGCAGGGTTGAGCCCCGAGGCAACGCGGTCCCCCGCCTTCCCGCGATTCTCCTTGACGCGCGCATGTTCGGCCTTGAGCACCACGTCCTCGATGGTGTCGAACTCCTCGATGTGCTGGAGGATGCGGGCGATCCCGGCCTCGCCGTAACCCAGCCGCCGCAAGGCCTCGGGGACTGTGCGGTTGACGATCTTCAGCATCCCGCCCCCGGCCAGGACCTTGTATTTCACCAGCGCGATGTCCGGCTCGATGCCGGTCGTGTCGCAATCCATGAGGAACGCGATGGTCCCGGTGGGTGCGAGGACCGTGACCTGGGCGTTGCGATAGCCCTGTTTGCGCCCCACGGTCAGGGCATCCTCCCACGACTGACGCGCTTCATCCTTGAGATAGCCGAACTCCTCGCTGGGATGAATCGCCTCCACCGCGGCCCGATGCTGCTCGATCACCCGCTGCATGGACGCCACGTTGTCCCGCTGCTGGGGCCGCGCCACCCCGCCGCAACGGGCGTCGCGATAGCCAGGGAACGGACCCAGCCGCGCCGCCATCTCCGCGCTTTGCCGGTAGGCCTCGCCTGTCATGATGGCGGTGAGGGCCCCGGCCAGGGCGCGGCCCTCGTCCGAGTCATAGGGCAGCCCGTAACTCATCACCAGGGAACCGAGGTTGGCGTAGCCCAGCCCCAGCGTGCGGAACCGGTGCGAATTCTCCGCGATGACCTGGGTGGGGTAACTCGCGTTGTCCACGAGGATCTCCTGCGCGGTGATGAAGACCCGCACGGCGGCCTTGAACCGGGCGACATCGAACCGGCCGTCCTCCCGCTTGAACTTGAGCAGGTTCAGCGACGCGAGATTGCAGGCGGTGTTGTTCAGAAACACATACTCGCTGCAGGGGTTGGTCGAATGGATTGGTTCGGTGCCGGCGCAGGTGTGCCATTTCTGGATCGCGCCGTCGTACTGCAAGCCGGGATCGCCGCAGACCCACGTGCCCTCGGCCACCAGGTCCAGCAGCTTCGAGGCGTCCTTCCGCTCCAGCGGTTCACCCGTCGTCACCGCCCGGGTCACCCATTCCCGACCCTCAACGGCGGCCTGCATGAAGGCATCGGACACGCGCACGGACAGGTTCTCGTTCTGATACATGACCGAGCCGTACGCGTCGCCGTTGAACGAGCCGTCGTAACCCTGCTCGATAAGGGCCCAGGCCTTCTTCTCCTCCTTCATCTTGGCCGTGATGAACTCCTCAATGTCCCCGTGCCAGTCGTGCAGGGTGTTCATCTTGGCCGCCCGCCGCGTCTTGCCTCCCGATTTCACGACATTGGCCACCTGATCGTAAACCTTCAGGAAACTCATCGGCCCGCTCGGCCGGCCGCCGCCGGAGAGCTTCTCCTTGCTCGACCGGATCGGCGAGAGATCCGTGCCCGTGCCCGAGCCGAACTTGAACAGCATCGCCTCCGCGTAGGCGAGGTTCATGATGCTCTCCATGTTGTCCTCCACCGACTGGATGAAGCACGCGCTGCACTGCGGGTACTCGTACTGGGTGCCTGCCCGCCGCGCCTCACCCGCCTGTGGGTCCCAATGCCAGTTGCCCCGGTCCGAGTGCTGCCCGATCCGGTACTGGTGGAAGAGCCCGACGTTGAACCAGACCGGCGAGTTGAACGCGCCGTACTGGTTCAGGCACAGCCACGTCAGCTCCTGGTAGAACACCTCGCCGTCCGCCGGCGAAAAATACCCGTCCTGCACCCCCAATCCGCGATGGTCCGCGTGACCCGGTGGATGAGCTGGCGCACTGAATACTCGCGCTCCGGCTTGGCCGGATCCCCGTAGAAGTACTTCGAACACACGACCTTCGTCGCCAACTGCGACCAGGACTTCGGCACCTCGACGTTCTCCTGACGGAAGACCGTCTTGCCGGCGTCGTCGGTGATCTCGGCGGTCCGGCGTTCCCACTCGACTTGGTCGAAGGGACTGACCTTGGCATCGCTAAACACCCGCTCAAAGGCCAGGCACTGGCTTCGCGACCGCTTCCGCGGGGTCCGGGAACCGGTCACGGGCGCGGAGCGATGGCGGTTGGCGGGGACCGACGGCGATGGGGCGATGGGAGCGGGGGCGTCAATCATGGCAGTGGCGGGTTCTGAGTCGTTGCGGTGGTCGAGGGCCGGGCGGCATCGGCTGGCCGTGTGAGCTTGCGTCTAAAACTGGATCACCCTTCCCAAGACGTCGGCCAAACCGCGGCACTGGAGGCTCGCCGACACCCCATTTAGTTGGGTGATGGACCGCAGCGTAGTACAACGGATTGTGGTCGCAAGGGTTTTTTTTCCAAAATTTCACTTTCACCGCTAGCGGCTCCCCGGCAAAGCGTTAGCCACCCCGTACCGCCGCGGCGCACGGGCTTCCGACACCCAAACAAGGCTGTCTTCCGGCAGTGCATCGTACAACGGCATAAGGTCGCCCGCTGCCAGATGGACGCAACCGCGCGAAGCCGGCCGGCCCAGCGTCAATTCATCCCCCACACCGTGCACGTAAATGAACCGCTGGAACGAGTCCACCGCGTCTCCCCGATTCCAGCCCGGTTCCAGCCCTCCAGCCAGAGAATGCGATGGGCGATGGCGGCATCCGGACGACCCTGCCACGTAAAGCCCACCGGTTGGCGCCCTTCGAAAACCGTCCCGACCGGCCAGCCGCCACCCACCTTTCGCGCCACCCGATGCAGCCCCCGGGCGTGCGATGTGAATTTGCCCGCTCGCCCACGCCGAACCGCGAGGTGGAAGCCACCAAGCGACGGCGCAGGTGGTAGATCGCGCCGGAGGTTCCCCGTGCTCGGACACACCAGTCCACCTGTTGGCACCCCACCCAGACCAACAAGAGCTGCGGGGTCAGCCGCAAGCCCAAGCGACGGCACGTCAGCCGAAACGGCTGCGGAAGCTGCACGGGCGGAAAGGACCACATGCGACGGAGGCGGAGCGATGAGCGGCTACCTCAGGCGCTTCACGAGCACCTTCGAGCGACGACCGGTCTGCTCATACTTCTCCCGGCGAGCTGGCGGGAGGTCCTCCGGGGAGCCTTCGGCGAAGCCGCCCTTCGACTGGAAGTAAGTGAACGCCTGGGTCGAGAGGGCACAAAGTGTCTGCAGACCTTGTTCGCGCGCCTTCCGCTCGACGAACTGCAGCAACTTCCGTCCCACGCCCTGGTTCTCGTGCGAGGGCTTGACACACAGGCAGGCCAACTCGCCCACGCCGTGGTCCGGGTACGTGTGCAAGGCCACGCAGCCCACGGGATTCTTGTCCGTCTCGAAGAGGTAATAGTCCGCCAGTTGCCGCTCGATGCTCGCCCGGGTGCGCTTGACGATCTCCTCGTTCTCGACCGAAGGCTGGATGAGCTTGAGGATGCTCGGAATGTCCTTCTTCAGGGCGCGCCGGATCTGTTGGTACTCATTGGCATAAACGAGGGTGCCGACCCCTTCGTTCGAGAACACCTCGGTCAGCAGCGCCTCGTCCAGGCACCCGTTGATCACATGGACGCGCGGGATCCCCGCCCGACAGGCCGCGGCGGCGTGGATCGCCTTCGAGAGGAGGTCGGCCGCAAAGCCGCTCCGCTGCTCGGCGAGGAGCCGCTGCAGGTCGCTGGCCAGCACCTGCCGCAACAGCCGGCCTTCGTGCGTAAGACCATCGTACGAGGTCACGAAGATCACCTTGACGGCCTTGATCGCCTCCGCCACAGACACCGCCACACCGTCCGAGTTCACCCGGTACGTGCGCCCTTCGCCGTCAAACCCCAGCGGCGGGATGACTGGAATGATGCCGTCCTGCAGCAGGGCCAGCAGCAGCTCCGTGTCCACCCGTTCAACCTTGCCCGTCAGTTGCTGGTCCACCCCGTGCAAGATCCCCGTCGGATGCGCCACAATCGCGTTCGGGCAGGCTGCGCGCAGGTCTTGCGTCGCGAGGCCCTCGAGGATCTCGTGTGTGAGCCGGTTCGACGCCGTCAGCGCCAGCCGCAACGTCTCCGGATCCGTCACGCCGGTTCCGTCCAAGTTCGAGGCCGCCACCGCCTGCTGCTGGGCAAGGAGCCGGATCTGGGCCGAGGCCCCATGGACCAGCACCACCCGGATGCTGAGCGAGCGCAGCACGGCCACGTCCATCAGGATGTTCGCGAAGTTCTCGTCCGTCACGATCACCCCATCCAGGCTGATGACGAACGGCTTCTCGCGGAAGCGCGGTATGTATTGCAGGATGCCCCGCAGGTCGGTTGGTTTCACAGCGGTCGGAGCCCGAAGGCCGCGGTTATTCAGGCGGAGTCCCTCGCCGCCGCGCAACGCTTTTTTGCGCACCGCCCAGCAGTCCCGCCTCCAACGGCGGGATTATCAATAAGTATACTGAATTCAATAAACAATTTGACTTGACTACACTCCCCCCCGTGCTACCCCTACCGCCGTGGTGAGGACCCAGCGACTCGACGATGCCGCCATCGCCCGGACCGGCGAACCGGTGCGCCCCGCTTGCGCGGAACCCCGGGCGTACCCCGTGTTGCCTCCCGCTTCCTTCCGCGTCTTTCCCCCGCCACCCCTCCGGATCTCATGACCAGGCAGCGTGTCCTTTGGCTTGTCGCCCTCGGCTCCGTCGTCGGTGCCGTGGGCGTGCTCACGCAAGCACCCTCACCGCCGGCGCTGAGCGTTCAGACCCAGCCCCCGCAGTCGGTACGGATCGCGTGGCCCGCCGCCGCCGAGTACGTCCTCGAGGCGACCCCCCGCCTCGGACCCGGAGCCCTTTGGGAACCCGTTGGCCGGCCCGTCGTGCCGGACGGCGACCGCCTGACCGTCAGCGTCGAGGTCCAGGGCCAAACCCGCTACTTCCGCCTCCGCGCCGCCGGCGAGCGACCGCTGACCGTGGTTGAAATGACCTCGCCCCCGAATGGTGCCAACGGGGTCATCGTCACCCGCCCGACCATGTTCGATTTCTCCGCGCCGCTGGCGGCCGACACAGTGCTGGACACCACCCGACTCTACGCGGAATTCGGCGGCCGCCGCCTGCTCACCCGCGTCGAGCTCTCCCAGGACCGACGCCGGGCCATCCTTTTCTACCTCGAGAACCTCCCAGCCGGTGCCCGGATCCGGGTGACGCTCGACGGCACGGACCTCCGCGACGCGTCCGGCCAACTCCTCGACGCCGACGGCGACGGCCAACCGGGCGGTCGACGGTCCCTGTTCTTTGACACGTTCAATGCCACGCCGGTCGCCACCACGGCGGTGGTGGGCCAGATATTCGCGTCCGACCCCGACGCGGGCGGGGAGCCGGGAGAGTTCGTCAACCGGCCTCTGGCGGGCGTCACCATCACCGTGGACGGGGCCGAGGAAACCCTGCGCACAACGACCGACGCCAGCGGCCGCTTCAAGCTGCAGCCTGTCCCTGTAGGCCGCTTCTTCGTGCATGTCGACGGCCGCACGGCCGTGGGCAGCCAGTGGCCCGGCGGCGACTATTATCCGGTCGTCGGGAAGGCCTGGGAAGCAGTGGCGGGACGGGAGGATAACCTGGCCGCGGGAACGGGCACGATCTACCTGCCGCTGGTCAAAGCCGGCACCCTACAGCCCGTGAGCACCACTGCCGACACCCGCGTCACTTTCCCACCGGCCGTCATCGAGCAAAACCCCGGCTTGCAGGGCGTCGAGGTGGTCGTTCCCGCCAACTCGCTCTTCTCGGATGACGGCAATCGCGGGGGACGCGTCGGCATCGCCCCTGTTCCGCCCGACCGGTTGCCCGAACCGCTGCCGCCCGGCCTGGCTTTGCCGCTGGTCATCACGATCCAGACAGACGGTGCCCTGAACTTCGACGTTCCTGCACCCGTGCGTTTTCCAAACCTGCCCGACCCCCGCACGGGCTTGAAACTGCCGCCTGGCGCCAAGAGCGCCCTCTGGAGCTTTAACCACCAAACCGGCAAGTGGGAACTCGGCGGGCCGATGACCGTGACCGCGGACGGCAACTTCGTGGAGACCGACCCGGGCGTGGGGGTTCGACAGCCTGGCTGGCACGGTACCTTCCCGGGCTCGGACGGTAATTGCGACAACCTCCTCGGCGGCGGTGATGGGGACGGAGACGGAGACGGAGACGGAGACGGGGATGGCGATGGCGACGGAGACGGTGATGGGGATGGCGACGGGGACGGAGACGGTGATGGGGACGGGGACGGCGACGGCGACGGCGACGGCGACGGGGATGGCGATGGCGATGGCGACGGGGACGGGGACGGGGATGGCGACTGCGACGGTTTGGGCCCGGCCTGTGGCGCCAACGCCCCGGGTCCCGTGGACCAGAGCGATTGGCCCATCACCAACAACGACGCCGATGCGGGTGGCAACTACACCAGCCACCGCGGGTTCGAAATCCAAGGGGGCATCTGCTTCGACGCCGGCTCGCAGTCTTGGAAGTTCCGCGTCTCCCGGCTTGTCTGGCGCGGCAAGATCAACACCAGCCTGAACAGCGGCTTTGTGAGCACCGAACCGGTCACCGGCGCGGGCGGCAACGTGGTCGCCGGAAACTACTGCGCCATCATCGACGAGTTGGCCGGGTACCTCGGTCGCGGTCGCGGTTCCTGGCACCTGCGCGCCGCCAGCCTCGCCCACGAGGTCCATCACCGGGACGTCGACTGGCCAGGCATTCTCGGGCCCCTCTGGCAGAACATCGAGACGGCGATCGAGGCGGAATCGGTACCTTGCGACCGGGACGCCGCCGAAGCCGAGCTGATCCTCGGCGCGCGGGTGGCGCAGCACCAGACTTCGCTGCATACCCAGTTTGTCAACGGGGTGAGCGCGTTCAACGTGGGCCACGACGGCGCACGGACCGACGGCGCCTACCAAGCCGGCCAGGCGGTCCTCGATGGCAAGATCACCGAGATCCGCAATCATGCCACGGCCCAGGGCTGGGCCCCGTGCCCGCCGTTCTTCCTGGCCCGACATCTGGCCGGATTGGCGGCGCCCGGCGCAGCCACGCTCGTGCGTCTGGAGGTCGGCGCCCCGGAAACCACGCTGGCTCCAGGCCGGACCGTCCAACTGCGCATCGTCGGGGTCTACAGCGACGGCACCCGGGTCGATCTCACCGCATCTCCGCTTACCGTCTATCAAAGTCCGCGACCGGACGTGGCCACCGTCCGGGCCGGCGGATTGGTCACGGCCGTGGCCGCCGGAAGCGCCAATCTGGTCGTAAACCATGCCCTCGGCATCGACGGCCATCCCATCTTCGGCGCGGTCACCATCACCGTCCCTGCCCCCAACGACCTCGACAACGACGGCATGCCCGACGACTGGGAGCGAGCCAATGGCCTCAACCCGAATGATCCGAGCGACGCCCTCGGCGACGCCGACGGGGATGGCCTTCGGAACCGCACCGAATACGAGCTCGGCACCAACCCGCGCAACCGTGACACGGACGGCGACGGCCGCACCGATTTCCGCGAGACCCTGGACGGCACGAACCCTTTGAAGCCGGATGTGCGCAACCGCCCCTTCTCCCTCGGTCTCCATTACTTCGCGCTGATGAACCTCGAGACCGGCCTCATCGAGCAACGCGGGGTGACCGGCCGCAACGGGGAAGGCCACGAAAGCCTCATCATGGCCCCCAACACCCGCTATCGCCAGTGGGTGTTCCACCCCGCCACCGGCCGCATTGGCACCGCCGACTGGATCAGCGCCGACACCGGCCTCCGGTTCCAGTTGCCGGCCGTGATCATGCGCCGGGACCGGTCGGCCGACTCCGACGGCGACGGACTCCGCGACACGGCGGAACTCATCCTCGGCACGAACAAGCTCAAGGCGGACACCGATGGTGACGGGGTCAGCGACGGCGCCGAAGTCCGGGCCGGCACGAATCCCCCTGGACGGCCTGCCCGTGGCCACGGGGGTGCTGGGCACGGCTGACACTCCCGGCAACGCCGTGGACGTGGCGGCCATGAACAACTACGTCGCGGTCGCCGACTCGGAAACCGGGGTGGCCCTCTTCAACGTGGAAAGCGGGTTCACACCCACGCGGGTGGCCCAGGTCGACACGCCCGGGTCTGCCCGCAGCCTGGCCTTGATCGCCCGGCCGAACGCCCAGGACGCGCTCCGCGTGGCGGTCGCCGACGGACCGGGAGGGCTGGTGGTCATCGATTTGGGACTGCCCGCGAACGCCCGCATCACCCAGCAAGTCAGGCTCACCGCCAACGCCGTCGCCGTCGCCGCCCTCGGTGGCGTCGGCTACGTGGGGCTGGCCAACGGCGAGGTGAATGCGGTGGACCTCAACAGCGGCGTGATCCTGGAACGGCTGCGGCTCCCCAACAACCCGAACATCCAGGACGTGGCCATCTCGCGGAACACCCTGTTCGTGCTGGGAGTGGGTCGCCTCTTCGCCTTGCCGCTGGACGAAGGCGAGCTCCGCGTCAGTTCCAGTGTGGACTCTCCCGGCGGCATTGGCGCAGGTCAACGACGCCTCCGGCTCTTTGTCGCCGACGGCCTTGCTTACGCCTCCCATACCGCGGGCTTCAACGTGCTGGATGTCTCCGACCGCGAGAATCTGCGCAGCCTGCGCGTCAACAACACCTCCTCCTTCGGCTGGAAGCAGATGGTCCCCAACGGCTCCGGTCTCGGCATCGCTTGCGTCAGCCCCAACAGCACGGACGACGGCCCCCACCATGTCTCCCTCTACAACCTCGGCAACGACGGGTTGGGCTCGACCTTCCTGACCACCCTCCAAACGCCGGGTCTGGCCACCGCCGCCGCGCTCTACAACGGCCTGGCCTACATCGCCGACGGCCGCGCCGGCCTCCAGGTTCTCAACTACCTGGCGTACGATGCCGGTAACCAACCGCCAACCATCCGTCTGGCGGCCGACTTCCCCTCGACCCGCCCCAGGCCGAGGAAGGCAAGCTCGTCACCGTCACTGCCCGCGTCGGCGACGACGTTCAGGTGGCCCGCGTTGAGTTCTATGTGGACGGCAACCGCATCGCCGTCGACGGAAACTACCCCTTCGAGTCCGTGTTCGTCACCCCCGCTCCTCGGCCCGAATCGGACCAGCTTCCGCCTCCGCGCCCGCGCGTTCGACACCGGCGGCAACTTCGCCTGGTCCACCGAATACAACGTCAACCTGGTGCCCGACGCGACTGCCCCCGGGTCATCCGGCGCTTCCCGGCGCCCGGCGCCATCGTCGGATCGACCGACTCGATCGCGGCGTATTTCAGCGAGCCCATTGACACAGCCACCTTGACCACCGCCACGGTGCGCGTGACCGGCGCTGGCAACGACGCCGTCCTCGGCACGGCCGACGACGTTCTCCGGACGGACTTCACCGCCGATTACCGCTCGAGTCTCAACGCGCTCTTCCTTCCCTTCCCGGCTCCGCTGGCCCCGGCCTCTACCAAGTGCAGATCCGCCCGCCCATCACCGACCTGGCCGGCAACCCCCTCGCCGCACCCGCCATTTGGAACTTCTGGGTGCTCGGCCAGGAGGACCGCGACAACGACGGCGTCCCGGACAACATCGAGGAAGCCCTCGGCCTGAATCCCGACAACCCGGACACCAACGGCAACGGCATCCTTGACGGCGACGAAGACCCCGACGGCGACGGCCTCCGCACTCGTTGGGAGCTGCTCTTTGGCTACGACCCACGCCTCCGTGACAGCGACGCCAACGGTGTGAACGATGGCGACGAAGACCCCGACGGCGACGGCCTCAAAAACCTCAACGAGCAGCGCTACGGGACCAACCCGCTGCTCGGAGATTCCGATGGCGATGGCTGGGACGACCTCGGCGAAGTGCTCGAAGGCACCGACCCGGCCAACAGCTCCTCGCAGCCGCGATTCATCGTCGCCTCCAGCCCCGCCAGCTTCCTGAACGCGCTGCCCGACGGCGCCCCGCCCGGCACCCCGCTGCTCCTGGCCTCGCCGGTTACCAGCTACTTGAACGCCACTCCCGAAACCCTCCCGGCCGGGACCCCCGTTTCCCTCGTCTCTCCCGTGACCAGCTACCTCAACGCGGTGGCCGAGACCCTCGCTCCCGGCACGCCGGTCCAACTCCTTTCCCCGCTCGTCAGCTATCTCAACGCCCAGCCCGAGACCACCCCGGAGCGCTTCTCGGCTTCCCCCGTGGTGAGCTACCACAACCAGTAAGAGGCCCATGCCCGCCCCCCACCCCGTCGCCAAATCCTGCGTCCGTCCCGGCACGACGTCGCCCTGTCCAACTCTGAACAAACCCAAGACGACCATGAAGACACCGAGCTACCGTAGTCTCGCGCGCGTGGCCACCCCGCTCGCGTTGACGTTGACCCTCCTGCTCCCTGCGAGCCTGCGGGCCATCGACCCCGACCTCCCGTTCAGCAGCGGCTCGACGGGCGCCGATGGGCCCTTGACGTTTCGTGAAATCGCCCCCGGTCGCAACTCCCACGCCCTGGCCTATGACGCCGCGCGCCAGGAAGTCGTGCTGTTCGGCGGCTACAACGGCAACAGCATGGGGGACACCTGGGTGCTGAGCGGCAACAACTGGGTGCGCCGCCTCCCCGCCACAAGCCCCGTGGACCGCTGGGGCCACCGCATGGTGTTCGACGCCGCCCGGGGCGAGATCGTCCTCTTCGGCGGCACCCGCAACACCGGCCGCCTGAACGACACCTGGGTCTGGAACGGCACCACCTGGACGCAGAAGACGCCCGCGAGCTCACCCTCGCCGCGCGAGAATTTCTGCTTCGCCTATGACGCTGCCCGCCAGCGGGTGGTGTTGTTCGGGGGCGCCAACGGCGGTCAGGAAACCTGGCTCTGGGACGGCGTCAACTGGACCGCCGCCAATCCCGCCAACCGCCCGCAGGCCACCGACCGCAGCGCCATGGCTTACGATCCCGTTCGTCAGGAAATCGTCATGTTCGGCAACTACGGCCAAACCTGGATCTGGAACGGCACCGACTGGACCCAGCGCGGTTCCTTCAACGTCCCGTCCGCGAAAAGCTTCCCCACCCTGGTCCAGGACGGCGCGAGCAACACCATCCTCATGTTCAGCGGCAGCAACCAGCAGGAGACCTGGCGTTGGGACGGTGCCAACTGGACCAGTCTGACCCCCCCCAACTCTCCCAGTCCGCGCCAGTACCACGCCATGGTCTGGGCCAACAACCTCCAGCGCGGCGTGATGTTCGGCGGCGACATCCCCGGCGTGGACAACTACGCCGCCGACACTTGGTTCTGGAACGGCACCGACTGGTCCTGGCTGAGCGGCAAGGTCCAAAACTTCAACGCGAAGGCCCGTCCCAACGGCATCTGGAACTTCACCTCGATCAACATCCCCGCCGGCGTCACCGTCCGGTTCGGCATCGAGACCAACCTCGCCCTGCCCCCCCATCCGCTGGCTCGCCACCGAAGACGTCGTCATCAACGGCACGATCGATGTCAGCGGCCAGTTCGCCGCCAACGACCTTCCGCCCGGCCAACCCGCCCGCGGTGGCCCCGGCGGCTTCGACGGCGGCCTCGGCGGGGTCCGCTTCGCTTCCTCCGCTTCCTACGTGGGTCAACCGGGCAAGGGTCCCGGCGGCGGCGACCCCGGCACCGCGCAGCAAACCAACCCCAACCTGCGCGACGGCAAGCCCGGCGAGTACAACGGGAACTATGGGAACGTGTTCCTGCAACCGCTGCTCGGCGGATCCGGCGGCGGCGGCGGCGCCTCGAACAATGACTGGGACGGCGGTCGCGGCGGCGGCGGCGGCGGCGCGATCATGATCGCCTCCTCGCGCGACATCCTCCTCAACGGCGTTGTCCGCGCCAACGGCGGCGAATACCAGTGGAGCAATGCCAGCTATGGCGGCCGCGGTTCGGGCGGCGCCATCCTCCTCCGCGCCGACCGCATCACCGGCCCCGGTTCCCTCGAGGCCTACGGCGGTAATCAGAACAACCCCAACGGCCGCATCCGCGTCGAAGCCTACGCCCGCACCCTCACCGGCGGTCAGGAACCCGCCGGCCGTGGTCGGCCTGCCCAGCACCAACGGCGACCTCAACCAGGCCGGCACGCTCAGCATCGTCAGCGTCAAGGGCGTCAACGTCGTGCAACCGCCCACCGGCAATCTCCTCACCCCCGACGTTGTCTTCAGCGACGCCGGCCCCGTCAACGTCGTCGTGAACGGCACCGGCATCCCCAACGGCACCCCCGTCCAGTTGCGGGTCACGACGGCCACCAGCGTGATCCAGTCCGCGCCGCAGAATCTGCAGAACGGTACGGCCACCTTGACCGTCACCGTTCCCAAAGGCCTCGGTACCCTCCAGGCCACCGCCCAGTACAACCAGTGAACTTCACCGCCGCCCCCCGGCGGCACACTTCCCCCTCCGGGGCGGAGGAGCCACGCACTCTTCCGCCCCGGTTCCTCTGCCTTGCCATGAACCGCCCGGTGAGGGCACCGGGCCTGCAATCTGAAGACCGGGTCCCCTGACCCGGCGGAGAGGGTTCCTTGCCCCCAAGCCGATCCAGGAGAACCACCTCACCTCTCCAATTCCCGATGTTCGTAATCGGCGGAGAACCCGAGACAGGGAGTTCCTCCACCCTTCCCTGAGCCGAAAGCGCCACGGGAAGCCGGCCAAGAACCCGTTCGACTTGCCTCCGCGGTCCCGCCATAGTCCGCCCGCGACTGTCGCCGGGACACAACATGGCCGCGCTTGTCATCGAATCGGGTTCCCGCCAAGGCGCCGTGCTGGAATTGGCACCGGGCATTCACGTGCTCGGCCGGTCCGATGCCTGCCAACAACGCTTCGAGGACGCCACCGTTTCGGGACGACACTGTGAAGTGCGGGTCAGTCCCATGGGCGTGCACGTGCGGGACCTTGGTTCCAGCAACGGCATCACCGTGGACGGCCGCCCCGTGCAGGAAGCCGAACTCCTCGACGGCCAGCGACTGGGCTTGGGCGACGTCATCCTGCGTGCCGTCATTCCCCCCGTGCCCATCAGCATCCCCACGCTTTCTGAACCCGAACCCACCGGACCATCCCTCTTGTCGAACGGAACCCCCCGCCTGCCATCATCATCGCGCCGAGCCCGCCGTGTACCGGTGCGGACACTGTGCCCGGACTTTCTGTACGGCGTGCGTGCATCGGATCGGGTTGTCCGGCGGCCCACAGCGGACGCTCTGCCCGGTCTGCAGCAACGTCTGCCACCGGTTGGATGGAATCGGGGAAGGCGGCACGGAGGATTCGTGGCAGGCGCGCCTGTGGCGTGCGGTCCGCAAGGCCTTTGATTTCCGGAGCCGCCAGAACCGCCGCCGCCGGCCACCAGCTTGAGAGCGGGTGCTTTGTCACCCGATCGTCACGCGGGGCCGGGCGGCCGTCCGGTAGCCTCCGCCCGACACGAATCGCACGCTTACAACCACATGTCGCAACACGATCCCCGCCCCGGCGAGGCACCGGCCGACGCGATCTCCCGTGGCCGCGCCCGGCTGCTCCTGGCCGCGTTGGTGCTGGGCTACATCGGCATCTACCTGTGCCGCAAAAATTTCTCGGTGGCTGTGCCGCTGATTCGCGAGGCGTTCAGCTTGTCGAAGGAGCAGATCGGCATCGTGGCCAGCGCCAGCACGCTCGCTTACATGATCGGCAAGTTCACCTTCGGACCGCTGATCGATCGGTTCGGGGGAAGGGCCAGCTGCTCCTCGCCATGCTGGCCGTGGCCGCTTTCGGCGCGGCCGGCGGCCTGGTCGGAACTCTGCCGCTGCTGACACTGGTTTACAGCCTGAACCGCCTGGCCGGGTCGGCGGGTTGGGGGCGATGGTGAAACTGGTGCCGGACTGGTTCGCCGGGCGGCACCTGCCCCTGGCGATGGCGGTGCTCTCCTTGAGCTTCGTCTTCGGGGGTGTTTGCGCCACGCTGCTGGCTGGCGAGATCGCCGCCTGGAGCGGCAACAACTGGCGCTGGGTGATGAGCGGTCCCGCCGTGGTGCTCGGCGCCATCCTCGTCTTCTGCTGGGCGATCCTCCCCCGCGCCACCACCACGGCGTCTCGGCGCCCTGGGAGCGCCGCCCCCCGACGGCAGAGGGATTCGAGTTCCGAAAGATCGGCGAACTGGCGCGGATCCGGCAGTTCTGGGTGGTGTGCGCCCTGAGCTTCACGCTCACGTTGCTCCGCGAGACGTTCAACACGTGGACGGTCGACTTCTTCAAGGAGGCCGGCGGCGCGGAGATGTCGAGCCGGATCGCAGCGTTCCTCTCGACGCCCTTCGATGCCCTGGGCGCGGCCGGGATTGTACTTCTGGGCTGGGTGTTCGGCCGCACGACTCCGACCGCCCGCAAGCGGCTGCTGTTTGCCCTGTTGCTGGCGCTCGCCGGGTTGATCTTCCTCCTGCCGGCGTTGGCGCGGCACCACCTGCTGGCGGCGACCGCGGCCGTGGGGGCGATCGGCTTCCTGGCTTACGGCCCCTACAGCCTGCTGGCGGGCATCCTCGCCGTCGAGATCCGGGGCAAGGCCTACGTGGCCACAGTGGCGGGAATGGTCGACGGCGTCGGCTACCTGGCCGCCATCCTCGCCGGCCAACAGTTCGGTCGTGTGCTGGATGTGGGCGGCTACGACCTCGGGTTCTCCTGCCTCGCGGCGCTGGCCGCCGCCTCGGCCGTCTTGTGCTTGTTTCTGTACGGCGGCCGCGGAATGAAGGAGCTTCGAGGCCAGCATGAAGATTGAGTTGGTCGTATTCGACATGGCCGGCACCACGGTGCGCGACGACGATGCCGTGAACCTCTGCCTGCGGGACGCCCTCCACGCCGGCGGGATCGACGTCACCCGGGACGAAGTGAACGAGGTGATGGGCATCCCCAAACCGACCGCCATCGCGGCCCCTCCTGAGCCAGAAACGCCCCGGCAAGAACGCCGCCCCGGCAGATGAGGTGGACCGCCTTCACACCGACTTCCTGCAGCGCATGATCGCGTTCTATCGCACGGAGCCCGGCGTGACCGCGATGCCGGGTGCGCGCCCGGTGTTCGCCCAGCTCAAGGCAGCCGGCGTCAAGGTGGCGCTGGACACCGGCTTCAGCCGCGCCATCGCGGACGTGGTGCTCGAACGGCTGGCTTGGGACCGGCCTGGGGTCTTGGATGCCACCGTGGCCAGCGATGAAGTGCCGCGTGGCCGCCCGTATCCGGACCTGATCTTCGAGGCCATGAAACGCACCGGCGTCACCGAACCCGGGCACGTGGCCAAGGTGGGCGATACGCCCGCGGATCTGCAGGAGGGCACGGCGGCGGGTTGCGCGCTGGTTATCGGAGTCACCAACGGCACGCACAGCCTGACCCAGCTCCAGGCCCATCCTCACACCCACCTGGTAGGCAGCCTCGCCGAAGTGTTGCCCCTGATTCTTCCCGGCCTTTGACCCACACCCCCTGTATGAACCCCCTTGCCCCGGCACACGACAAACTCCTTTTCACCCCTGGTCCACTCACCACCAGCGCCAGCGTCAAGCAGGCCATGTTGCACGATGCCGGTTCCTGGCACTTCGAATTCAACGACAAGGTGCGCTGGATTCGCGACGAACTCCTGCGGGTCGCCGGCGTGTCCCGGGACTTGGGCTGGGAGGCCATCCCCCTCCAGGGCAGCGGCACGTTCGGCGTCGAGGCCGTGTTTGCAACGTGCGTGCCGCCCCAAGGCAAGGTCGCTGTGCTCGCCAACGGCGCCTACGGCGAACGCGCCGCCCAGATGCTGGTGCACGCGAAGATCAACCACGTCGTGCTCCGCACGCCCGAGCACACGCCCAACGACCCCGCCGCCCTCGACGCTGCGTTGAAACAGGATGCCGCCATCACCCACGTGTGCGCCGTCCACTGCGAGACCACGTCGGGCATTCTCAACCCCATCGCCTCGCTCGGGGCGGTGACCCGCCACCACGGACGCGCCTTCATCGTCGACGCCATGAGCACCTTCGGCGGCCTGCCCATCGACCTCGAGCACGTGGGCGTCGATTACCTGATCTCCTCGGCCAACAAGTGCCTCGAGGGCGTCCCGGGCTTCACCTTCGTCCTGTGCCGACGCGCCCGGCTTCTCGCTTGCGAAGGCTGGGCGCGGAGCCTGAGCCTCGATCTGCTCGGCCAGTGGAAGGGCTTCGAGAAGAACGGCCAGTTCCGGTACACCCCGCCCACGCATGCACTGCTGGCCTTCGCCCAGGCCCTGCAGGAACTCGGAGAGGAAGGCGGTGTTCCCGCCCGCGAGGCGCGCTACCGACGCAACCACGCCACGCTTCTGGCGGGCATGACCGCCCTCGGGTTCCGCCCTTACCTGCCCCCCGCCGTGCAGAGCCCGTTGATCACCAGCTTCCACTACCCGCCCGATCCCCGTTTCACCTTCGAGGTCTTCTACCGTGCCTTGAGCGAGCGAGGTTTCATCATCTACCCGGGCAAGATCAGCCAGGCCGACCTGTTCCGCATCGGCACCATCGGCCGGGTGTTCCCTCCCGATCTCGAGGCCCTGGTGGCGGCCATCGGGCGCACCGTTCAGGAACAAGGCTGGCAGGTGAAGGCCAATGGGGTCAAACATTGACATTTGACAATTGGAATCCAGGGCGCAGGCCGCCCGCCACCCAATCCCATCATGTCCAAAATGTCAAAATGTCAATGTTTGACCCCATGGTTCTTTCAGCGGTGGTCCGGCGGTTCCCGTCGGTTTGGCCGCCCGGCAAGAGCGTAGCTCAGCGGGACGACCAGCACAGCCGCATTGGCCTTGCGCACCACCTTCTCCGCCACGCTCCCGAACAGGGCCTGGCCCACGCCGCCGTGGCCGTGACGTCCCAACACGATGAGATCCATCCGTTCCGCCGCCGCAAACTCGAGAATCGTCGCCGCGTCCGGTCCCACGCGGAACTCGACCCGACACTCGACCCCGGCCGGCACGCGCGCGAGGTAGGTGGTGGCCATGCGGGCTTCGATGGCCCGCCGGGCGTCCGCCTCGACGTTGTCCACCTCGTACAGATAGGACTTCCAGAACTGCGCCTCTGGTTCGTGAATGACGTGCAGGAGGCACAGCGTCGCCCCGGGACGCCGCACCACCGCGTCGAGGGCAAACTCGAAGGCGGCGTCGGCGCTCTCGGAGAAGTCTGTGCAGAACAGGATGCGGACGAACCGGGAGGCAGCGGGCGGCGACGGCGGGGGCAGAGGCTCGCTCATGGGATCAAGCCGGGCAGGAATGTGACCAGGGAAGGAAACGCGGTCAGCAGGATGGCCGCCAGCACCAGCGCGCCGAGAAAGGGCAGGCTGCCGCGGAAGATCTTCTCCAGAGGCACGTCGCGCGCCATGCCACTGACCACATACGCGCAAACGCCCACCGGGGCGTGATCACCCCCATCATCGTCACCACGACAATCATGACACCAAACCACAGCAGATCGTAGTTCAGCGCAAGGATGACCGGGTAGAAGATGGGGATGGTCAGGATGTCCAGGGCCAGGGCGTCCAGAAAGCACCCGCCCACCAGGTAGAACAAGATGATGAGCCCGACGATCGCCCACCCGGGTAACGGCAGTCCCGTCAGCCAGGTCGCGACCTGCGCCGGCACCTGCGTCACGGCGAGGAACCGCCCGAAGATGATCGCCCCCGCCACGATCGTCATCACCATGCAGGAAGTGCGGACGGACTCGTTGAGACACCGCAGCAGCTTCGCCCAGGTGAGCTGCCGCTTGCCCAGCGCGATCAGGAGTGTGCCGGCGGCCCCCACAGCCGCCGCTTCGGTGGCGGTGAAGTAACCCGCAAACATGCCCCCATGACCAGCGCGAACAGCAGGAGCGTCTCCCAGACGCCCCGGAGCGACGCGATCCGCTGCCGCCAGGAGAAGACCGGTCCCGCCGGTCCATAGTCGGGTTTGCGCCGGCATTGCACGTAGATCACGCCGCAGAAGAGGCCGGCGATGAGCAAGCCGGGACCGACGCCCGCGATGAAAAGCTTGCCGATGGATTGCTCGGTCAGGATGGCGTACACGATGAACACGATGCTGGGCGGGATCAGCATCCCGAGCCCACCGCCCGCGGCCACACAGCCCGTGGCCAACTCGAGGTCGTACTTGTAGCGCCGCATCTCCGGGAGCGCGACGGAGGCGATGGTGGCCGAGGTGGCCGGTCCGCTGCCGCAAATGGCTCCAAACGCCGTGCAGGCGCCCACCGTGGACATGGCCAAGCCGCCCGGCAACCAGCCCAGCCAATGATAGGCGGCGTTGAACAGCCCCCGGCTGATGCCTGTGTGGAAGGCCACCTGCCCCATCAGGACAAACAGCGGGATCGTGGTCAGGTTGTAGTCGGCGAAGGTGGTATACAGATCCAGGCTCGCCATGCTGAACGCGGCCGAGGGCGACACCACCAGCGCGAAGCCGATGAACCCCACGACAGCCATCACGAAGCCCACGGGCATCGACGCCGCCAACAGCAGGAACAGCAGCGCAAACCCCACCCAGGCAGCGTCGGCGGGTGTCATGGCGACAGCAAGGCCTGGCCGGGATGGGTGAGGTGATAGAGCTTGATGAGCACCACCAGACCGCACGACCCCGCCAGCACGTAAGGCACCCAGAAAACCGGCAGTTGCAGCGTCATGCTGACTTCGCCCGCCGCCCGCAACGAGTTGCCGTAGGCGAGGCATCCCCACGCCAACAGACCGAACAAGGCCATCCCCAGCAAACGCATCAGCGCGTCCACCGCCACCCGGCCACGCCGGCCCAGTTGGTGGAAGAAGTACTCGATGGCCACGTGCCCCTTGATCGCCGTCGTGTAGGGGCAGCGCGGACGCCAGCGTCAGGACCGCGGCGATCTTCACCAGGTCGTACGCCCCCGTGAACGAAAGCCGGAACACGCGCAGCACCACCTCGGCCGTCGTGACCAGCACCATGGCCATGAGACAGACCCCCGCCCCCAGGCCAACCCCTGCACGACACGGCGCAGACCGGCGTGGTAAAGGTCCAGCCACCGGCACAGACCGGCACAAGGCAGCCGCGGCGCGCTCATCGGGCGCCGCGGCTGCCGGCCAGTTCGCGTCGCAGGTCGGCCAGGAAAGCCTCGCCCGGCAACTGCTTCGCCTGTGCGGCCTTCACGTACTCGTCCAGGACCGGCTGCACGGCGGTCTGCCAGGCCTGTTGTTCCTCGGCAGACAAATGGAGAAACTCACGGCCAAGCTGAGTCACAAACTCGCGTCCTTCGCGATCGGCCTGATCCCACGCCGCCCCGTGCCGGGCGATCCACTCCTGACTGACCTCGGTAAAGACCTGCTGGATGTCGGGTGGCAGCTTGGCCCAGCGATCCCGGTTCATCACCACAAACATGGCGGTTGTGTAGCCGATGGCCGAAGCATCCACCACGTAGCGGATGGTCTCGCCCTGCTTCCAACCCTTTAGTGTCTCGATGGGACACAGGGTGGCCTCGACCACGCCCTTGGCCAGCGCCTCGTAGGTTTCGGGCTGACTCATGGCGACCGGGGTGCCGCCCAGCGCTTCGACGATCTTCGCCGAGAGCCCGGTGGCGCGCACCTTCAGCCCTTTCAGGTCGGCGAGGGACTTGACGGGTTTCTTGCTGGCGAGGATGCCTGGACCGTGGGCGTGGACGTAGAGCACCTGGACGTCATTGAGTTCGGCGGGCCGATGCTTGGCGAGCAGGGTGTTGGCGACGCGCGTGGCCGTCATGCCGTCCGGGTACCCGAGCGGGAGGTCCAGTCCTTCGCTCAAGGGGAAGCGGCCGCGTGTATAGGCGAAGCAGCTCATGCCGAGGTCCGAGATGCCCTTGACCACGCCTTCGTAGCACTGGTCGGCCTTGGTGAGTGAACCCGCGGGGTAGATCGTGATCTTGACGCGACCGCCCGTGCGCTTCTCGATCTCGCGGGCCCAGTTGGTCGCCGTGATGCACTGCACGTGCGTCGGCGGAAAGAAAATGCTGTAGGAGAGGTTGATGGGGGGGCTGAGGGGGTGCGGCGCCCCCGGAGGCGGGGGCTCCCGGCTTGCAGGCGGTGCCGGCGCCGATCAGCCCCAGCATCAGTGCTCCCGTACCCAGAGCGGCCGTCCAATGCGTTGCACTCATCGAGACTCCTTCGGATTCCTGTGCGGTTTCATGTCATGCGGTCCGGCGGCCATGGGCCGGTCCGGGGTGCGCTTCGAGCGGAGGTTATAGACCTATCCGCTCTCTGACCGCAACTTCTCTCGGCGTTGAACCAGGCATTCTCATTCTGGGAGCTGAGGGTCGGGACCGACGAGGCGCGGACTCGGGATCGGTCCCTGCGCCAGGGCAAGAGGCCAACTGCATAGAATTTCGACTGTCGCAGGCCTCGCGGCCGCACTAGGGTCCGGGCCGTGAAGCTTTCCGTGAAGAGCGACTATGCCGCGCGGGCGGTGCTGGGGCTGGCACGGGCGTTCGTCACCGGTGCGGCGCGGAAGGTCGAGGAATTGGCGCTCGAGCAGGGCATCCCGGGAAACTACCTGGTGCAGATTCTGCTCGAGCTGAAGACGAAGCAACTGGTGCGGAGTGTCCGGGGCAAAGACGGAGGGTATCTGCTGGCGCGACCGCCGGGCCAGATCACGTTGGGCGACGTGATGCGCGCGATGCACGGCGAGGTGCTTGACCCTCCGGCGTTGGGTGATCCCCAGTGCCCGCTCGAGCTCCGCGAGGCGTGGGCACGGCTCAAGGCGGCCGCGGAACAGGCGGCCGACAGCCTGGACTTCCAGACCGTTCTTGAGCAATCCGGCGACCGCGAGAAGATGTATTACATCTGAGCACCCAGGACCGCCGTGAATGCCCTGGCGCAAGTCCTCCGCGACGAGATCGAGGCCAACGGGCCCATCGGGTTTGACCGGTTCATGGCCCTCGCGCTTTATCATCCAGAGCTGGGCTACTACGAGGGGGCGGAGCCGCGGTTGGGCCGGAAGGGCGATTACTACACCAGTGTGAGCGTGGGCCCGCTCTTTGGCGAACTGCTCGGGTTCCGCCTCGCGCGCTGGCTCGCGGGGCTGGGGAGGGTCTTCTCCACCTCGTGGAAGCGGGGGCTCACGACGGCCGGCTGGCAGCGGACGTGCTCACGTATTTGCACGCCTGCGAACCCGCCCTGGCGAACCGCCTCGAGTACTGGCTGCTCGAGCCTTCCGAGCGACGTTATGCGTGGCAGCGGGAAAACCTGGCGGCGTTCGGCGGTCAGGTCCACTGGGCGGGGGAAATGCGCGAGCTGCCGCGGATTCGCGGCGTCGTTTTCAGCAACGAGCTGCTGGACGCACTCCCCGTACGTCGTCTCCAGTGGGAGGGATGTCCCGGCGGCTGGCGCGAGCTCGGGGTCACGTGGGAGCGGGACCACTTCGAGTGGACGACCCTCCCCGGCGAAAGGGTGGCGCTGGCGCCGGAAGTGCCCCCGGAATTGCGCACGGCGCTGCCGCGGGGCTACACGCTCGAGGTGGGCCTGGCCGCGCGGGACTGGTGGTGGGAAGCCGCGAGCCAAGTGGAGGCGGGCTGGCTCATGACGCTGGACTACGGGGACGCTCCCGGGACACACCTGCTGCCGGAGCGACCCGGCGGAACGCTCCGCGCCTTCCGTCAGCACAAAATCGCACCCGACGTGCTCGCGGACCCCGGCCAGCAGGACCTGACCGCTCACGTGGACTTCGGCGTGATTCGCGCCGCCGGCGAAGCGGCCGGACTTGAAACCGAAGGACTCTGCCGGCAGGAGACGTTCCTCGCCGGCATCCTCGCGGACCTCGAGCAGCGCACCACCCCTTTCCCGCCCTGGACACCGGCGCGACGACGGCAGTGCTTGACCTTGCTGCACCCCTCCCACCTCGGGGCGTCTCACCTGGTCCTGGTGCAACGACGGCGTAAGGGCCGACCGCATGCCCACGACTGATCGCGTTCTGGTTGTCTGTGCCCTGCCCGAGGAGGCCCGACCGCTGCGACGGCGGCTCGGCGACCTTGCCGAGGTCCGGATCCACATCACCGGCATGGGAGGCGCCCGCGCCGTCGCGGGGCTTCAGGCCGCCTGGCGCGCGACGCCAGCGGACCTGGTCATCACGGCCGGCCTGGCAGGGGGACTGGCGCCGACCTGGCCGCACGGTGCGGTGTTGTACGCCGTCTCCGCCGGCTGCCCGATCGAGCCCGCGCTGCGGGCGGCGGGCGCGTCCCCGGCGAGATTCCATTGCGCCGACCGGATGGTGATCACCGCGGCGGACAAGCAGCGGCTCCACGCCTTGACGGGGGCGGATGCCGTTGAGATGGAGTCCGGTGCCATTCAAGCGGCGTGCCTTGAACGGGGCGTCCCTTGCGCCACGGTCCGCGCAATCTCGGATACCGCCGCCGAGGACCTGCCACTCGACTTCAACCGGTTCCAAACGAAGGATGGCAACCCGGACCTGGTCCGGCTGCTGGCAGCGGTGGCACGCGCTCCACGGCTGGCCGCGGCGCTGCTTGCGCTCCGAAGGCGGGCACGGGCGGCGGCGGCGAATCTGGCCACCGTCCTCGGACGGGCTATGAGCGATCGGCCGGGCTGAGCGAAGCGCCCGGCGCCGTCTGGGCCGGCTTGGCTTGCTCGCTCCAGGCCACCAGACCGGCGCCCAGGACGATGAGCGCCACCCCGCTCCAGCGCAGGGCCGTCACCTCCTCGTGGCGGATGAACTTGGCGGCAAAAGCGGTGATGACGAACCCGAGGGACGTCAACGGCCAGATGAGGCTGACGTCCTTCTGCGAGAGCAGGTAGAGAAGGATGCCAAAGAACACCGCCTCGAAAGCCACCCCCAGGAGTAGATGCCGGTTGGTCAGCCCGCGTCCCACCAGCCGGGCCACTTCGCTGACGGACAGGCGCCGGACCTCGCCGATCTCGTGCAGGCCGTGGGCGAGCAGCACGACCCCCACGGCTTCGAGGACCAGACCAATGAGCAGGATCAGGACGAGCTTGAGCATGACGCCGGAGATGCTGGCAAAAGCGTCGGCGCGAAGCCAGCCTGCGCTGATCAGATGCCGACCGTCACGGCTCTCGGACCCGCCAAGGACGGCCGCGGCTGCCATTTGGCGCCGAGCACCATGAGACGAGAAGTCTCGCCGCCGATTCCGAACATGGGGGATTGCGGGAAGGTGAAGATTCCCTCATCCCCATCTCCGACGTCCGCAATCTGCGGAGAACCGGAGGCGGGAACCCCGCGAACGCTTCGCGTCCCTCCTTTGCTGGAGCACTCCGCGAAGCGTCTACAAGTCCTGATAGCGGATGAGCCGGATGCCGTGGCGGACGACGGCGGCCCTGATCCGCGGGCTCACCAGCGCCTCGAATTCGTGGAGGAACCCGCTCAGAGACGGATGCGCGTAGACCTCGGAATCGCCCGGGGGCAATCGTTCGATCAGCGCGGCAAGGAAGGGTTCGTCGACCTGGCCGTTCTGGAGCAGGCCGAACACCCGTTCCGTGTGCCGGGCCCCGGCACGGCGCAGACGCGGGCGGGCCCAGGCCGTCAGGGTACGGAAGATGACGGCGTGGCTGACCCGGTAACCCCACCGGCCGCGCGCGAGCCGGGCATTAAGCCAGAACGGGTCGCGGGTCCAGCGCAGGGGCGCGGGTTCCGGACCCGGCGCCCCAGCGTGCAGCCTGGAGAACACCGTCGGGTGCAGATGCAGGTTCAGGTGTCCGTTGACGTGATCCAGCGCCAGCCCGGTCGCGGCAAAGGCCCGAAACTGGGCGGCGATCTCACGTTCGAGTTGGTCCCGGAGTCGGCGTAAGAAGAACAGGCGGAATCCGACCCGGACGGCGTCGTCGGGGAAAACCCCCCGGGCGTTCACGAGATCCGGGATCTGGTCCGGTGGCAGCGCGGCGCGCCCGGCCACCAGCACCAGATGCAGGCCGACGCCGAGGGACGGGTGGGCGCGGGCCAGGGCAATCGCCTCGGCGGCGGCGGGCTCGTTCACCATCAGGCTGGCCGACGTGAGGATGCCGGTGCGGTGCGCCTCGAGCACCGCCGCGTTGATGTCGCTCGAGCGGCCGAAGTCGTCGGCGTTGACGATCAGGCGCCGCGGCCGGTCAGGCGCAGCCATAGTTGGGCGAAAAAGGTCCGACGCGCAGCCGCCACCAGGTGCGCGCCACCAGGCGGAGTTTGGTGGCCAGGGGCAGGCGCACGCGCGGTGCGCCGAAGACATCGAAGGCGCGCGCCTCGAGCCGCAGGAGGAGCTGCCAATACACGGCGCCCATCAACTCGGCCGCGATCATGGCGCGCCGGTCCTGCGCCGGCAGCACGGCGGCGGCACGCTCGTAGAAGGCCTTGGCCCGCGTGGCGCCGGCCTCGGCCAGAGCGCGAAAACGGGAGCTGTAACGGCCGGCGAGAATGTCTTCGGGCGCCACGCGGCAACGTTCCAGTTCGGACACCGGCAGGTAAATGCGGCCGCGCGTGGCGTCCTCATGGACGTCGCGCAGGATGTTGGTCAATTGGAAGGCCTGGCCGAGGGCGACGGCGTAGTCGCGGCAGCCGGGATGGCGGTACCCGAAGATCTCGATGGACAGGAGGCCGACGGCGGAAGCGACGTGGTGGCAGTAGCGCTCCAGGTCGGGCCAGTCAGCGTAGCGGCGGGTGTCGAGGTCCATCTCGCAGCCCTGGATGATCTCGTCGAACAGGGCGAACGGAAGCCGGTAGCGCTGGATGGCGGGCTGGAGCTCGCAGTTGACGGGGAAGGAGGGCGGATGGCCGTCGCAGGCGTTGCGGACATCGCGACGCCACTCGGCCAGGAGTTGCCGGCGCAGATCGACGGGTCGCGATTCGTCATCGGCCACGTCGTCCACCTCCCGGCAGAACGCATAGAGAGCGGCCATCGCGTGGCGCTTGGCGGAGGGCAGCAGCCCGAAGGCGAACGCGAGGTTGGACGCGCTCTTGCGGGTGATGGCGTGGGAGACGGAGGCGCTCAAAGCCCGGTGGGCGTCTGGCCTTCCGGACGGGGAGGCGGGAGGCCGCCGGTTTCGGCCAGCGTCGGGTTGCGCGGGCGATGATCGCGGCGGCGGCGGCGGCGGCGGTGACGGTGGCCCGACGCTTCGGCGGCGTCCCCCTCGGCCCGGCTTTCGGCGCGCACGGGAGGGACCGAAGGCCGGCTGGAAGCGGAGCGATGGCGGTGGCGTCGACGGGAGCGGCGGCGGCGGGCCCACCACACGACGCCGAGGATGAGGAGGAGCCCCACGGCACCGATGGCAATGAGGATGGGGATCGTGTCCTCTCCGGCACCCGGGGCGGTCGGGGGCAGTTCCGTCTTCGGCCGGGTGGCGACCAGCGCCAGGGTCAGGAGGGATTCATGGATCGCGTTCCCCACGCGCCGGCGCTTCGGCTTCGCCAGGCGGGCCGGCAGGGATGCTGAGGGTTTGGAGTTTGTAGCGCAAGGTCTGGACGCTGATGTGCAGGTCTTCGGCGGTGCGCGCCAGATCACGGCGGTTCCGTTCCAGGTGGGCCAGCAGGAGCTGGCGTTCGTACGCGGCCAACTGCTCCTCGAGCGAACCCCCGGAGCGCGCGGGCGGTTCGGCGACCGCCGGGGGACGCAGCCGGTTCTCGACGGTGAAGTCCGGGAGGTGCTGCGGCTCGAGGACGGTGCCCTCTGCCAGAATGACGGCGCGCTCGATGACGTTGCGCAACTCCCGGACGTTGCCGGGCCAATGGTGGGCCATCAGCTTCTCGGCGGCCGCGGGAGCGATGGTCTGCAGGTCCTTGTTGGTCGCGGCGCTGAAGTGGCGCAGGAAATGCCGGGCCAGGAGAAGTATGTCCTCGCCCCGGTCGCGGAGTGGCGGCGGGCGGAACTGGACCACGTTGAGGCGGTGGAAGAGGTCCTCGCGAAAGTGGTTCTGGCGGATGGCCTGGATAATGTCGCGGTTGGTGGCGGCGATGAGGCGCACGTTGACGCGCAGTTCCTGGTTCCCGCCCACCCGGGTAAAACTGCCGTCCTCCAGAAAGCGGAGGAGCTTGGCCTGCAGCGGCCGGCTCATGTCGCCGATCTCATCCAGAAAGATCGTGCCGCCGTCCGCCTCTTCCACGCGGCCAGCCTTCTGACGAAGCGCCCCGGTGAAGGAGCCCTTTTCGTGCCCAAAAAGCTCGCTCTCAAGCAGCGTCTCGGGGATGGCCGCGCAGTTGATGCGGACGTAGTTCTTGTCACGGCGCTGGCTGAGGCCGTGGATGGCGCCGGCCACGAGTTCCTTGCCGGTACCGCTCTCGCCGAGGATCAGGACCGTCGCGTGGGTGGGCGCCACGGTCCTGATGAGGTTCCGGAGCGCCTC
The DNA here is from genome assembly GCA_027493615.1 of Verrucomicrobiota bacterium. Lineage (GTDB taxonomy): Bacteria > Verrucomicrobiota > Verrucomicrobiia > Limisphaerales > J093 > DSVZ01. Next base: position 715,178 of record JAOSKK010000001.1, on the reverse strand, counting down.
CATCGCCGGCGACTCCCCAATGATTTGATCCAGGCTGACCGCCTCCCCGATGCGGGCGCGGAGCGCGGCAATTTCGCGGTTCTTGCGGTAATCGCGGGCCGACCAGCCGATGGCCTGCCGCAGGCGCTCGGGATCGTAGGGCTTGGGGAGGTAATCGATGGCGCCCGACTTCATCGCTTCGACGGCCAGGGCGGAGGTGTCGTAGGCCGTGATCATGAGGACGGGCAACTCGGGCTTGCGCGCCTTGACCTGCTTCAGCAACTCGTAGCCGGTCATGCCCCCGAGCCGGGCGTCGGTGATCACCATGAAAAACTCCTCGGAGGCCAGCAGTTTGAGGGCCGCCTCGGCCGACTCGACCGTGCGCACCTCGTGCTCGGGACAGACCGCGCCCATCATGCCTTCAAAGGCACGACGGGCATTCTTGTCGTCATCCACGAACAACAAGGGCGGCAGCGGGTCGGTCATGGGCGCAGGCGCATCAGCGTGCGAGCCGGAAACTGTAAAATGAAGCGCGCGCCTTGTCCAAGCTCCGATTCCACCCACGCCCAGCCGCCGTAGAGTTCGAGGTTGTGTTTGACGATGGCCAGACCGAGGCCCGTGCCCTTCTCGCGGGTCGTGAAGTAAGGCTCGAAGATCCGTTCGCGAAGGTCCGGCGGTACCCCCGGACCGTCATCCTCGAAGATCACCAGCACGGAGAAGTTCTCGCCCTGCCGGGTGCTGACCCAGAGGTTGCCCCGGCCCTGGAGCGCCTCGCGGGCGTTCTGGAGCACGTTGACAAAGGCGTCCTGAAGGTGGTTGCGCTGGGCCAGGAGGTCGGGCAGCCCGGCCGCGTAATCCCGGTGGATCTTCACCTCGTACTCGACGGCCGGGGGAAACACATGAGCGATGGCGCGCTCGAGCTCTTCCTTCAAATCGAGCTTCTCGACCCGGCCCTCGACGAGCTGGGCGTAGCCCATCAACTCGGTGATGAGCCGGTCGGAACGCTCCACCTCCTCCCGGATGAGCTGGATCTGCTGGGTGATGGTCTTGCCCTCCTTGACGGTCTTCTGAAGGGTGTAGGAGGCGGTATTGATGATGGCCAGCGGGTTCTTGAGCTGGTGCGCAATCTCCGCGGCCAGGCGCCCCGCGGCGGCCAGTTGTTCGGTGCGCAAGGCCAGTTCCCGCTGCTCCTCGCTGGTCCGGCGCCGCCGTTCAAGGAGCACCTGCAGCCCGTAACTCCAGAGGGCCACCGCCAGCAAGAGGGCGATGCGCAGATAGAAGGGGCGCCCCATCCCGGCCGCCAGCGTGAATGCGTCGGGCAACGCGTTCGCGTTGGCCGCAGGCCCCACGGCGTCGAGTTGGGCGATCATCGCATCCGCCACGGCACCGGCAGCGTAGGCCAGCATCGTGAGGAGGTTCAGTGCGGCCTGCGGGGCCGTCGCCGGCACGCTCACGCAGTTGCGGATGACAAGGACGACGTAGAGCCAGTAGAGCACGCTGTCCATGCCCCCGTGAGCGCCACGATGGCGGCCAGAAACCAGGCATCAAGCAGGGCGACCCCGAAGACCAGCGCCTGTAACGTCGGCGGCTTGAGGTGTTGGGCCCCCAGAAGCAGCAACGCCGTGCCCACCGTGATGGCCACGTAGATCACGAACAGCACCCGGACCGTCTGCAGCGCCTCCTGCCACGCCGCATGGATCGGCGGCGGCGGACGCCCCTCCGGCTCGAGCCAGAGCGGGGCGCGATCGCCCAGGAGATCCGACCAGAAGAGATAATAGGTCAGCAACCCGATGACGATGGCCTTGACCACCAGCACCAGGTCGCTCTCGTAGAACCGGGCCCCGCTGGCGGTGCGACGCGCCGCCTCGCGTGCCGTGGCCCACCGCTGCAACGCGGTCTTGTATTGCTGCCAGCGCGGAAGACTCATGGGGCGGCCACCACGCCACGTACGTTCAAGAGCCCCCGCCCAACAACGCCAACGCCCGGGCGGCGATGGCCTCGACCGGCCAGAGCCGGCCCACCCCTTCGTAGCCACACGCCAGGGTGCCCGTCTCCGGACCGATGAACTCACAACCGCGCTCCCGCAGCGTCTTCACGTGCTGTTGCGTGGCCGGGTGCAGCCACATCTTGCCGTTCATCGCCGGCGCCAGCAGCACCTTTGCCTCGGGACGGAGCGCGAGCGCGATGCAACCCAGGGCGTCATCGGCCAAGCCCAGCGCCAGCCGCGCCAGCGAATGCGCCGTCGCCGGAGCCACCAGCAGAAGATCCGCCTCGTCCGCCAGCCGGATGTGCACCGGTTGCCAGCCGTCCACCTCGTCGTAAAGGTCGGTCACCACCGGATGGCGCGACAGGGTCTTGAACGGGACCGCCGTCACGAACCGCTGCGCATCGGCCGTCAACACCACATGCACCGCCCCCCCGACTTGGTGAGCAAACTCGCCAGATCCACCGCGCGGTGGGCCGCAATCGAACCGGTCACACCCAGGACAATGTGCTTCATGTCGTTCGGGCCCCCGCCAACGCCGCCAGAGCCCTTCAGCCTCCCGGTGCCACGTTGACCCGGGACGTCCGCAGTTGTTCGGCCTCAAGGATGCTCCGCACGCGGCGAAGATCCTCGGCCATCGTCGTGCTCGGCACCAGATAATCAAAGTGGCGCCACTGCGCGATCTCCTCCCGCGCCGCCGCCAAGCGGCGGGCCACCACGTCAGGGGCATCCTGCCCACGACGGGCGAGACGCTCCGCGAGCACGTCGAGGCTGGCAGGCGTCAGAAACACGGTCACCAGCGCCGCCCGCAACGCAGGCACGTCCGCAGCCAGGGCGCGTATGCTGGCGGCACCTTGCACATCCACGTTCAGTAGCACATTCCGTTCCGCCTCCAGACGGGTGAGCACCTCCGCCCGCAAGGTGCCGTAGCGATGCCCGTACACGCAGGCGTGTTCGAGAAACGCCCCCGCCGCCACCCGACGCTCGAACTCGGCCTCCGCCAGAAAATGGTAGTCCACACCCGCCTGCTCCCCCGGGCGCGGCGGACGTGTGGTGCAGGTCACCACCCGCGACAGACCCGGCACCGTCGCCAGCAACTGCTGGCACACCGTCGTCTTGCCGCCCCCGGACGGCGCCGCGATCAGGAGCAACACCGGCTGCGTGGGCCCGGGCATGGTTCACTCGACGTTCTGGACTTGCTCCCGGAACCGCTCGAGCTCCGCCTTGAGCGCCACCACCGCGCGGGGAAATCGTCGCGTCGTTCGCCTTGGACCCAATGGTGTTGATTTCCCGCCCCATCTCCTGCGCAAGGAAGTCCAGCATCCGGCCGACGGCCTCCGTGGACTGAACGCAGTCGTCGAACTGGACGAAATGGCTTTCCAGGCGGGTGAGTTCCTCGGTGATGTCCGCCCGATCGGCAAAGAAAACGACTTCCTTGATGACCCGGTCATCGTCCGCACGCACCCCTTCGAGCCCGGCAGCCCGGATCCGGTCCAGAAGGTTGGCGTGGTAGTCCCGACTGACCCGAGGGGCACGGCGGCGGATCTGGCCGACCAACCGGCGCAGCGTGTGGATGCGGGTCTTCAGGTCGTGGGCCAGGTGCGACCCCTCCTTCTCGCGGGTCTTCAACAGACGGGCCAGGGCCTGGGTGAGCGCGGCTTCGACCAGCGGCCAAAGGATCTTGAGGCCCGCCTCCGGCTCATCCGTGGCCACCACGCCCGGCAGGCGCAGGAGACTCTCAAGGGTGACCCCCCGGACAGGCGCAGCGAGCGGGACAGCTTGGTGAACTCCGCCGCGTAGGCGCGCGCCAGCGGCTCATTGAACCGGACCCGACCACGCCAGGCGTTGCCCTTGGTTTCGAGCTGGATCTTGGCGGAAAGCCGGCCGCGCGCCACCTGCTGATGGATGGTCTCGCGTATGCGCGCCTCGAGCGGCTCCAGTTCCCGCGGCAGGCTCAGGTAGACCTCGCTCTGCTTGCGGTTCACCGAGCTGACTTCCACCGTCACCTTGAACCCGTCGCGGGACGCCTCGCCGCGACCATAGCCGGTCATCGACTTCATGCGTGCGGGACTATGCAAACCCGCTAGGAAACTGTCGAACCCCGAATCAGTCAGGTCAGTCCTTGTGAACTGAAGGCCGATCCCAAATAGCACAATACTATTGACTGACCCCTGGGGAGAGGCGATCAGTGAACTCGCAGTAACATGCTCGCACTGTGGCTGTTGAACTCCGGCGCATAGAGACACTGGATGCTCGCCACCCCCGTCTGGTACTCGCCCCGATGCTGCACCCGCGTCGAGTACTCAAACACGTAGGTGCCCCGCCGCACGTAATCCAGGAAGAAATGCGTCGCGGCGTCCCGCGTCGTCTCATAGTACCCCAAGCCATCCTGGTAGCGGTACTGGCTCAGAACGTTGACCGGCTCGGTGCCACTCCCGCGCTGGTCCTTGAGATGGACGTACTCGAGGTCCCGGTCCACCCGCAACTCCAGACGGACCACCAGCTCATCGCCCACCGCCACACTCTCCCGCACCGGGTTCAAGACCGGTCCGGACGCCGTGTGCTGCTTGACGAACAGGCTCTTGCGCAGCTTGAGCGGCGTGCCCTCGTAAGCCGGCACACGGGCCAGATCCTCGAAGTACTGCCAGTGGGCACTGCCCCAGGCCACCCCGGCCTCGGTCTTCTTCACCGTGATCCGCCCCATCTCGGGCTTCACTTCGGGACCCACAAAACGCACTTCATAGAAGCCCGTCCCCGGCTCGACCGCCGGCCGCGGGTCCGGGCGCGCACCGGGCGCGACGGCGCCGGGAGTGACGTCCCGACCGCCGACTTCGAGTCCGACAAGCTGATCGTTCCCGAGCAGGTTGCGGCCGCGCAAGAGCAGCGCGTACACCGCATCCGCCGTCGCCTTGGTCGTCCTCCAGTTCTGCGTCTGCTTCTGCTTGAGCAGCCAGACCTGGCAGTCCTCGACCGCCTGAACATCCTGCGCGACCTCGGCGAACACCTCGATCATGAGCGCCTGGGTCTCGATGGGCGCCTGGTACCACCACCAGCTCCGTTCGGCATCCCGCCAGAACCGGCCCAGCTCCGGATCGACCACGCTGCGTTCCTTCAGCGACCGTGCGATGGCCTGGGCGGTCGACGCGTCGCCCCACCGTTGCAGGGCGAGGGCCAGGTGTCCCTGGGTCTGGCGATTGCCGGTCTTGACCCAATGCTGGCGGGCGCGCTCGAGGAAGGAATCCACGGCGGGCTGGTGTTCCGCGGCGACAGGCTGCTCCTTGAGGAAGAAGGCGCGGCCATACAGGTAGAGGGCCTCGCTCGGACCGGGCACATGGTCCTCGGGTGACTGGGCATCTTTGAGGATCCGCCGGTGCCGCTCGACCAGCCAGGCATCGAGCCGGGCCAGGGAAGCCAGGGCAAGCTCCGGAGACACGTCGACCCCCAGGTGGCGAAGGCGGCCGAAGCCGGCGACGAGGTAGAGGGTGATGTAGTCGTTGCGGGGCCCGCCGGGGAACCAGGACCAACCGCCCTCGGGCACCTGGGCCTCGCTGAGCTGTTGCCAGGCGCGGGCGAGCTCGGCGGTGAGCCGGTTGTCATCAAACAAGACGCCCACGTCTCTGCGGGCCTGACTCTCGTTGCGGGCCTGCTGCAACCAGGGCGACTCCTCGAGCAATACGCTCTTGAGTTCGGGGTTCTTTTCGAGCGGGCTGTCCAGCACGGGCGTGCTCTTCCAGAGGTCAAGAACGCGCCGGATCCTCGGGTCGGAGTTCGCGATGAACCGCGCCAGTGCATTGGCGTAATAGCGGTTGAAGATCTGCTCGCTGCACTCGTACGGGAATTCCATCAGGTACGGCAACGCCAACACGGCGTACCACGCCGGCTGGGACACCATCTGCAACGTCAAGCTCTGATGCCGCAGCGTCGGCGACTGACCCGCCTCGAGCAGCGGGCCGAACACGAACGCTTGCGTGGCCGGCCCGCGGACCGGGAGGGGCAGGGATTCAGTGACCAGGACCCGCCGGCTGAGCACGGGCAGGAAGCCCTCCTCGCCGTCGGACACCGTGGCCGAGGCCCCGACCACCTTGTAGGTCAGCACCGACAGACCATCCGGCACGCTGAGCCGCCAGGCGAAGGTGCGCGACTCGCGTGCGGGAACGTCGAACGACTGTTCAGGGACGTGGTTGCCCAGCAGCGCGTCGGCCGGTTGCTCGTTGAGCCCGTCTTGGAAGGTCAATCGCACCTGACCCTGCTGGGGTTGGTCGCCCTGGTTGGTCACCTTGACGGTGAACTCGAGCACATCGCCCTCCCGCAGAAAGCGCGGGGGGTTGGGCTGGACCATGAGATCCTTCGCCGTGACCGCGCGGGCCCGGAGCAGACCGGCGCGCAACGTCCGGTCGTGGGCGAAACCGAGGAAACGCCACTCGGTGAGCGCCTCCGGCATCTTGAACTCCAGCCGGACGACGCCGTTCGAATCGCTCGTCAGGTGCGGAAAGAAGAACGCGGTCTCGTTCAGGTTGCGCCGCGCGCTGACCTGGCCGAGATCGACCTTGGCGGGCCCGGCTCCCGCCCCGCCGCCAACCCGCTCCTCGGAGTCCACGGACGCAGCCTTCTCGGCAACTCCGAAGGCGATGGCGTCCTCGGCAAGCGCCAGTGAGTGCGCCTCCGTCCGTCGCGGCGCCGCCGCCGTGGCCACGGCCGCCCTGGCGGGCAAGGCGAGATTGGCGACACGCGCCTCCATCCCCGCGCCTCCGCGACCTGCCAAACGCCGCATGAACATCATCATTCCGCGCTGGGCCTCCGGCGGCAGGCTGCGGTAGCTCAGCTCCACCGGCGTCTGAGCAACCCGCCAGTCGTGGCGAAACACCCCAAACGGGCGGGCGCTGTTCGCAAAGGTGGCATGAATCATCGAATGCTCCTCCCGAAACACGCCGAAGCCCGTCGGCCAGTCGTGGTACAGGAAGGCGTCCAGCGAGGCGTCGTAAAGCGTCGCCACCAGCTCCGCCGCCACCCGCTCTGCCTGCGGTCCCGCGGCCTTCGGACCCCGGATCTCGAGCGTCCACGTCTCGGGCTGACCCGGCTGGAGTTTCGAGGTGAAATGCGACCAGCGCAGCTCCAGTTCCTTGTTTTGCCAGGGCACGCGCACGTCGCGGGTCGTGACGTAGGCACGGTTCTCGCGGACAAAGGTCACCAGCAGCGTGAACCCACCGCGCATCGCCTCGCTCACCGTCCGCCGGATCTGGGCCTGCGTGGCGCCGGGCCGTGTCCAGAAACGCTCGAGGAACCGGCCCCGATGTTCGATCTCGATGAACGCCCGCCCGGTCTCGTAGCCCGTGCCCCACAGGGCCTGGAACTCCTCGCCCGGCTGGACTTCCCAGCGCGGCGCGTCGAGGAACTGCGGCACCTTGATCCCGAACCGGCTGGCCGCCGGGTTGACTACCTGGAGCGGACGGTAGCCGGTGACTTTCTTCCCGAAACGATCCTGGGTCTCAAGCAGCACCCGATAAGCCCCCGCGGCAAGCGGGACAGCCACGGTGGCCGCGCCGTTGGTGTCCGTGGTGAAGCCGCGCTCGGCCACCACCGGCCCGAGGGGCCATTGGTTGGGGTCGGCCAGATCGGATTCGGGGGCGTCTTCCGCCAGCCGAGCCGGGTTGCGTGCAATGCCGGCCTGCCTGGCGAACCAGGCGGGGTGGACAGGGGGGGCGAGCGAACCGCGGCTGACCCGCTCCGGCGGCACGAGCAGATGCACCTTCAGCACGCCCTCCGCCACCTGCGGTTCACCATCGAGCGTGGTGGTGCGGACCTCCAAACGCACCGGTTGGTCCTCCGTCTGCCAGTCCGCCGCGTTGAGGCGCGCCTCCAGGGCGCGGTAGCCCAGCCGAACCACGCGTGAGTCGGAGCGTGTCTCGCCCGCCCCATCGGTCACGTCCGCGTACACGACGAAGTCGAAGGTGGGTTCGTCGCTTTCCGGAACCGTGCGGTCCGGTTGCGCCACAAAGGTCACCGTGAAGCGTCCGTCGGTGCCCGTGCGCAGGCTGCCGTGCGCGATTTCCTGGCTCTCACGTGGAGGCCCGACCCGGCTTCGCCAGCCCCTCCCCACCACCAGGGCATCACGACCTGGCGCACGACGCGGTATTGCACCTCCGCCCCGTCGATGGCCGCGCCGGTGTAGGCGGTGGCCTGGCCGGGCACCTGGACGTCTCCGCCCAGCTTGGCCGCCGAGGCTGGCGCGGCGAGTTGGACCTGGAACTTCGGTCGCTTGTACTCCTCGACCGACACCGCCGCCCGCCCTTGGGGCCCCTCCACGACCACCAGTTGCATCTGGCCGGCCAGGCGGCCGCGCGGGGCCGTGAAGCTGCCGCTGAAGGAGCCGTAGTCGTTTGCGCGATGTGGTTGCCGCGCGATCTCCTGTCCATTCACATCGAGCAAGGCCAGCGTCACGCGCTCCCGCCCCAGCGTGGCGTAGTTGTCCGCGTCCTGATCCGCGCGCAGGCAGATCCCCTTGTACTGGATGATCTGCCCCGGCCGGTAGATGACCCGGTCGGTGAAAAGCACGGTCTGCGTAGACGGCCGCCGCCCTGGCTCCTCATCCCAACGGCTGGTTTCGTCGGCAGTGGCGACCGACTGGTCACGCGCCGTCGCCTTGATGAGCACGTTGCGCCGGGCCGGGACCCGGAGGGTGAAGAACCCGTTGGCATCGGTGAGGGCGGTCGGGATCGGGATCCGATTGCCCTGGTTGTCCAGATGCCAGGCCTTGACCTCGGCCTGGTCCATCGGTTCGCCGCTGGCGGCGTCGAGCACAAACCCCTCGAGCTGGCTGGCGCGATTGCGGATCACCAACGCCAGGTCGCTGACCCAGATGTCCGTCATGGACAGTTGATTGTTCGGGTCGCTGAACGCCGCGTCATGGCTGGCCACAAGGAAGTAGAAACCCGGCTTGAGCGAGGTCGGCGCCGGCAGCTCGACGACGCGCTCCCGGAAATCGGTCGTCGGCGGAAGCGGGTGGGACCAGGTCAGCGCGGGGGTTCGGTTCAACACCGCATTGCGCTCGGCCACACTCAGGTTCTCCGGCCGTCGGTGACGGCGATCGAGGAACTCATCCCAGTCCCAAGGCACGGCGCGGAACCAGATGTTCGTCACGTTCCGGTAGCGCACCTGCAGGGTGGGCCAGGGCGCATTCCACACGCGCTCGGTCACCACGCTGGCGGAGCGCCCTTCGATGCGGGCGATGAGATTGGCGCAGAGTTTCCCGCCCGCACTTGACGGGTGCGCCGTGGCGCCGCGGCGGGCCAGCGTGTGGGCCTCGGCGAACTCGCCCTCCTGATAACGCGCCTCGGCCCAGTAATGGAGGGCGCGGGCCGCCAGTTCGTGGTCGCCGTTGACCTCGGAGAAGCGCTTCAGGGCGGCCTCGTAACGCGTGTCTCGACTTTCGCCGAAGGCCACGTTGCTGCCCCACACGAGCCGGGCCAGATCCACGTCCAGCCGGGCGGTGGGATCCGCGTCGCTGCGGTGGAAGGCAAGCAGCGCCTGGTACAGTTGAATCGCCCGGAGCGCCGGGGCGTTCGTCTCAGAGGTGACCGGCTTCCAGGCGAGGAACGCGTCCGCGTCGTCAAAGATCGGACTCTCGGCCGGGATCGTGAAGGCGTCTTGCGGCCGCGCGCCGGCCTGCTCGCCGGCGGTGTAGAACGCGAGGGCTTCGTGCGCGATGAAGTCGTAGAGGGTCGGCCGGTAGGTGTCGGGCATCGACCCGCGGGTGAGGAACTCATCGAAGGCCCCGACCGGCGTGGCTTGAAGCTGGCGGTCCGCAGCCAGCGCGGCGGTGAACTGGGTGTCGATGGCGGCAAAAAGCCGCCGCAGATCCCAGGTGGTGAAGTCCTCGCCCGGCGCCTCCGCGGTGGCGGTACGTTGAAGGAAACGCCAGCGGTTCTGTTGGAAGTACTGCCAGTACCAGGTGGCCAGCACCGTGTGGAGCAACGGCCGGATCTCAACGGGGGCTTCGGCCCGCGCCGCTTCGAGCCGCCGGATCTTCTCCTCGGGTTGCCCCCCTGGATTTCGGCTTCAAGGGCCACCTTGCGAACCAGGGCGCGCGTTGCCTCCGCCCAGGCCCTGTCCGCCAACGCGGCACGCAAGAGCGGCTCCAGCACCGCCAGGGCGCTCTGGGGCAAGCCTTGTTGCTCGGCCTCCTCGACCTTCTTCCAGTCGCCCTCGCGGGGCGTCGCCGCTTGCAGATGGGGAGTGATCATGACCAGCAACACCAGCAACAGGACACGCTTCATAGTCGGTAACTTGGCGACCGCACACTCGCCGCAGGGTCGGACTTCAACGGTCCAACACCCTGCGGGATCGACACGGCGGTCGCGAGAAGATTAGACGGAACTTCCGCGCCGGTCACTGGACGAGCTGGTCCGGATGCGGTTCGTGGTCGTTGTTCCAGCGGCGCAGCGCGCTATCCGACTTCTCGAAGAGCTTGGCATGCGGGAGGTTTTCGGCGTGGCCGTCGGTGAAGAGCACTTGGAAGCGGCCCTTGTGCCGTCGCTGCGTGGCCTGCAGGATCCCGGCCGTCCCGCCAAAGCCCGGACCCGTGGAGCGATACCATGAGTTGAGGTCGAGTCGGGAGAAGCCGGTGTAGCTCGTGGGGGCCTCGACCCCGTACAAGGCCTTCACGATGGGCCCCAGGAGCCACATCAGGTTGGCATCGCCGAAGGCGATCATCCCCGCGGGGTTCACGACCTGGGCTTCGCGGATCGGGACGGCGGAGTCCCAGTTGTCCGGTTCGGCGAGGTAGCCCCCGAGTCCCAGCCGGCTGAAGGCGAACTGCACGCCGTTGGCGTTGTAGCCGTAGCTCCCCAACGGATCGCCCAAATCGGTGGGGGGCAGCGTCAGCCCTTTGTACGACGGGCAGCGATAGAGCTCGTTGGTCCAGTCGCTTTGGGTATAGGCACGCAGTTCCTGGTGCCAAAACCCCAGAGGAACCAGGAACCCATCCTGGTCGAAGGTGTAAATGGGATACGCCCGGTAGTCATCCACGTACAGCGCCAGCCCGAGGCTGAGCTGTCGCAGGTTCCCTAGACAACGCACCGTGCGGCCGGATTCCTTGGCCGCCGACAACGCCGGGAGCAACAGCGCCGCCAGGATCGCGATGATCGCGATCACGACGAGCAATTCGATCAAGGTGAAGCCACGGCTCGGGTCGGCACGGAAAGCGGCGCTGAAGCGCAACGCACTCCAGACGCTTCGCGACTTCGTCGGTGCGGACCTCACGGAGTTCAAGACGGATCACTTCGATCCTACGACACGGTAATACCGGACGGGGTTGCCCGGCTTGTTGGCGGTGGCGTCGATCCGAAAATTGCTGGTGGTCGCCGTACCCAAGGGCTGCCAGGTGTTGGCCCGGCCCGGATCCTCCGTGTACTCGACCTGATAGGAAGTGACCCCCGACAACCGGTTCCAGGTCAGCAGCCCGCCCTCCGGCCCGAGCGTGAGGCTCAAGCCCTGGATGCCTTGGGGCGGCGGCGGCCCCGGATCAGGATGGTTGGTCTCGAACATGCGCAGCAGCACGGCGGCGGCGGTGAAATCGTTCGGCGGCGGCACGCCCTGTTGCTGCTCGGAGGTGACCTGCACCACGACGCCCCGTCCCGGACGCACCCAGTAGTAGTTGCGCAAGTACGCTGTGCCGAGGTGCTCAAAGCCGCTTCCCAGATCGACCGCCAGATCATACTGAACCAGCTCGTTGATGCGCAGGCACTCGCCAAACCCGATCCCCGGACTGTTGATCACCCCGAAGGCGTCCACCTTCGCCGTCGCATTGTACGTGGTCTGCTGCAGGAAGTCCGCCAGCCCTCCGATGCCGAACTCGTCATCGTCTCCTCCCCCAATATCGAGCGTCAGGGTGTTGGTGTAGCTCGTCGTCGAGGTCCACTCGTCCCCGTAATGAATCGGGTCAGGAGAAGTCGCGCAGCGGGGTCTGAAACAAGCCGGCAGGCGGTTCGAGCTTGAACTCGATACCCAACATCTTGACCGCGCCCCATCCCGGTTCATAGAACCCATGCACCAGCCGTCCCCGGGACCCGTCCTGGGAAAAGAACAGCCAGGCCGGATTGCTGCCCCCGGTTCCTCCGTCTTCTGCTCGACCAGCACGGCGGCGGGGAAATTCGTGCCGGCCGGAACGCTCGACGCGGCCAAGTAATCGAACCGGTAGACCACGTCCCGAGGCCCCAGCGTGAAGTTCCAGGCCTGCGCCTCCGCGCTCGCCGTCCCCAGCAGCGTGCTCACATCCGCGGTCGTGCCCGGGGCATTCGCGTAGGCCCGGTAGTACTGGCCGGGTTGGTTGAAAAAATCGGCGGCCGTGATCGTGGGTTGCGCCTGCAACCCCGCCGGCCCGATGAGCAGGGCGGCCGCACTCGTGCGAAACATGCGATAGAGGTCCATGCGGACGTTGTTGACGGGTTTCAGCATACCGGGCCCGGCACGGGTTTTCAAACCGCCACCATCGCCCGCCCGGCCGCCCCATGCGGCCCCCGGCCGACGGCGACTTATGCCAAAAGGAAGCCATTACCATGCCAACATCGCCCGCCCGTCCGCCCCCAAACCCCGTCAAAACCCCGCAAAAACCGGCGCGGCATTGACTTGCCCCGCCCCTCCGATTTACTAGCCCCCAAAACCGCAACTCAACACAGCCCTTATGCCCGCCAAACCCGCCGAGAAAAGCCCCGACAAGACCGCCGCCGAAAAGCCCCCTGCCAACGACAAGACCGGCGCTGAGCTCGCCCGCCTGTCCGCCGCCCGGCAGCGGGACCTCGACGCCGCCATCTCCACCATCACCAAGGCCTACGGCGAAGGCAGCATCATGCGCCTCGGCGACGAACGGGCCCGCGTCAAGATCGATGTCATCCCCACCGGCGCCCTCGGCCTGGACCTCGCCCTCGGCGTCGGCGGCATCCCCCGGGGTCGGGTCGTCGAGATCTACGGCCCCGAGTCCTCCGGCAAGACCACCCTCATGCTCCACGTCATCGCCAACGCCCAGAAGGCCGGCGGCCTCGCCGCCTTCATCGACGCCGAGCACGCCTTGGACCCCGCCTACGCCAAGAAGCTCGGTGTCAACCTCGATGACCTGCTGGTCTCCCAGCCCGACAGCGGCGAGGAAGCCCTCACCATCTGCGAAACACTCGCCCGCTCCAACGCCCTCGACGTCATCGTCATCGACTCCGTCGCCGCCCTCGTCCCGAAAGCCGAGCTCGAGGGCGAGATGGGCATGGCCACCATGGGCATGCAGGCGCGGCTCATGAGCCAGGCCCTGCGCAAGCTCACCGCCATCCTCGCCAAGGCCAAGACCACCTGCGTCTTCACCAACCAGATCCGCGAGAAGGTCGGCATCATGTTCGGCAACCCGGAGACCACGCCGGGCGGCAAGGCCCTCAAGTTCTACGCCAGCGTCCGCATCGACATCCGTCGCAAGGACGCCATCAAGGACGCCACCGGCGCGGCCATCGGCAGCCACGTCAAGACCAAGATCGTCAAGAACAAGGTCGCCCCGCCCTTCACCGAAGCCGAGTTCGACATCCTCTTCAACCACGGCATCAACAAGGAAGGCAACATCCTGGACGTCGGCATCGAACACGGCGTCGTCGAGAAGAAGGGCGCGTGGCTGCAGTTCGCCGGCGAACTGGTCGGCCAGGGGCGCGACGCCGCCCAGCGCACCCTCGTTGAGAAACCCGAGCTGGCTCGCAAAATCGTGGACGCCATCCTCGCCAAACGCGCGGGCACCCCGGCCGCTTGAGCCCCCAAAGACCGACCCTGATCATTCCCGCCCCGCCCGGTAGCGCCCCCGGGTCAGGCTCCCCGATCGCCCGTTCCCGGCGTGGCAAAGCGCGTCGACTTCGCCACGCTGACGCCGACCCCAGCCGGCTCGAACGTGAAGCGGGCGGGGGATTGCCATTGGCGCGGAGCGACTCCAGGGCGTCGAGCACCCCGCGCCCAAACCGGTTCACGTAACCAAGCACCTTGAGGGGCTTCCGCCACGATCGGATTCCGGTAATCGGTCAGGCGAGGAAAGTTCTCCGCCGAAACGTCCCCATACAGGCCGCCGGGATTGGTGATCTCAAGGCGGTCGCTGAAGCGATGGAAGCGCACGGGGGCGTTGGACTCGTAGTTTCGATGGCAGATGGCGTTGAGCAGGAACTCACGCACCGCCGAGCGGGGGAAGTCCCAGACGGTCTCGTCTCGCAAGTTGGTAACCCGCACAGGGCGAGCCTCGAGGATGCCGTCGAGCAGGGCGTCCAGGCTGTGCATCAAACCCATCAGGTTGCCGGCGAACTCGCGTGAGACCTGGACAGCGGCTGTCAAGGTGTCTCCGCCCAGCCGGAGGTATTGAACGTAGGCACCCGGAAGGAAATGGCGCGGCTGCTTCCCGAAGACCAGCAATCCCGCGTGGGTGGGACAGTCGCGGCGAAGGTCGTAGAAGTGCAGCGCGGCCAGTTGCTCCTCGACACTGCGCCGGTTGGCTCGCACCACCTCCTCCGCAACGGCTGCCTGGCGGTACCCGTGCAGGAACAGGTCCACCTCGAGGTCGTCCGGTCGGGCCTCGGGACAGGGGCGAGCATCAAAGGTGCGCACCGTGGCGACCCGCCGTTCAGTGAGCATCCGCTCCTCGCTCTCGTTGATCATGCCGCCCAGAGCCTAGGGCCGACGGTGCTTCCGCCACCAGCCGCAACACCGCGTCCCGGTCCCCTCCGCAGGAGGTGCACGGCCGCGCGGAACCGTCGGTGCCCCGCCGTCCAGCCGATCCCGGTTTCCGATCTCGCGCGCGGACAAACCGGCCCTACCATGCCGCGCAACATCATGAGCCGCCCAACCCCTGTCAACGTCTGGACCGAACCCCTCGTCCTCCCCACCTACGAGCCCGCGCCGCCCGACCGCAACCCGATGTTCCTCGAACGGCGCGTGTATCAAGGCAGCAGCGGACGGGTGTATCCCCTCCCCTTCATCGACCGGATTGCCGAACACGCCACCCCGCGACCCTGGCAGGCCGTGTGGCTCGAGAATGAATACCTGCGAGTCCTTGTGCTCCCCGAACTGGGCGGCCGCGTCCACGCGCTCGAGGACCGCACCAATGGCTACGAGCTCATCTACCGTCAGCCCGTCATCAAACCCGCGCTGGTCGGACTGGCCGGGCCGTGGGTCAGCGGGGGATTGAGTTCAACTGGCCCCAGCATCATCGCCCCGCCACCTTCCCTGCCCGTGGACACTGCCATCGAGCGGCATCCCGACGGCAGCGTCACGGTCTGGTGCAGCGACCATGACCCGATGGCACGGATGAAGGGGATGCACGGCATCTGTCTCCATCCGGGTCGTGCCTGGCTCGAGCTGAAGGTCCGCGCCTACAACCGGACGGGCTTCATCCAGACCTTCCTCTGGTGGGCCAACGTCGCCACCCGCGTGCACGAGGCCTATCAGAGCTTCTTTCCGCCGGACGTGCGCTACGTCGCCGACCACGCGCGCCGTTCGATGTCCGCGTTCCCGCTCGCCACGGGAACCTACTACGGCGTGGACTACGGGAAGCGCGCGCGGCGAGGCGTCCCGGCCGCGGAGATCCCCCCGCGCTTTGTGCCACCCCATTGCCTGAGGACCATGCCCCGCTCCGCGGAGGGACAGGCGGATGGCAAGCGCGAGCCTTCGTTGCCAGACTACGCTCCCAACGACCTTTCCTTCTACGCCAACATCCCCGTCCCCACCTCCTACATGGCCATGGGCAGCCGGGAGGACTTCTTTGGCGGTTACGACCACCGCGCCCAAGCCGGGATCGTGCATGTCGCCGATCACCACATCGCGCCGGGCAAGAAACAGTGGACTTGGGGCAACCACGCCTTCGGCTACGCCTGGGATCGGAACCTGACCGACCCCGACGCCACGGGCCTTTGTGCGCCGTACATCGAGCTCATGGCCGGGGTGTACACGGACAACCAGCCGGACTTCAGCTTCCTGCAGCCCGGCGAAACCAAGTGCTGGAGCCAGTACTGGTATCCCATCCGGCACATCGGCCCGCCGCAGCACGCCAACCGCGAGGCCGCCGCCAGCCTTCATCTCGAACCCCCGTCGATTCCGGTTGGGCGTCTGCGTCACGCGCCCCACCCCGCACGCGCGGATCCGTCTCGAGCGGAGCGACGGCTCGGCCGCCGCCGAATGGCGGGCCCACCTCGCCCCGGACCGGCCTTTTCTTCTCGAAAGCCCGCAGGCACGGAAACCGTGGGTGCCCGGCGGGACCCGGCTTCGCGTCCTCGACCGGCAAGGTCGCCCCCTTCTGGTTTACGAACCTCAGGTACGCCCACCGGGCAAAGTCCGCCACCGGCCACGGAACCGCCGCCCCCATCTGCCATTGCCAGTACCGACGAACTCTTCGTGACCGGCCTGCATCTGGAGCAATACCGTCATGCCACCCGCTGCCCGACGCCCTATTGGCGCGAGGCGCTGCGCCGGGATCCGTTGGACGCGCGCAACAATAATGCCCTGGGCGCGTGGCACCTTCGACGGGGCGAATGGGCCCCCGCCGAACGCCATCTCCGCCGCGCCGTCGCACGCCTCACGCGCCGCAACGCCAACCCCGCCGACGGCGAACCCTACTACCATCTCGGACTCTGCCTGCGCCACCAAGCCGACCGGCTCCCGCCGCAGGACCCGTGCCGCGCCGACTGCCTCCGCCGCGCCTACGACGCCTTCGCCAAAGCGGCGTGGAACCACGCCTGGGCCGGGGCCGCCTATCACGCCCTGGCGGAACTGGATTGTCGACGCGCGGCCTGGGAACAGGCCAGCGACCACCTCCAAGCCACCCGGCAGTGCCTCCCGGACAACCTGCGTGCCCGCAACCTCGCCGTCATGGTCGCGCGCCAACTCCAGACCTCCCTGGCCCGGAACCGCAGACCATCCCGCCTCGAGCCGTTCCTCGAGGAAACGCTGCGTCTCGACCCTCTCGACTGGTGGGCGAAACACCTCGCGGGGCAACCCGTCACATGTGATACCCAGACACGGCTCGACCTCGCCCTCGACCTCGCCCGCGCCGGCTTCCACCGCGAAGCCATCGCCCTCCTGGAGGCCGGGCAGCGTGACGGGCCACGAACCCGCGATCCTCGCGAACTCGGCACGGCACCGTTGGTCCACTACTACCTGGGCTGGTTGCAGGAGCAGCTCGCCGCTGCCCCCGCGGCCCTCGCGCACTTCCGCGCCGCCGCCGCCGCACCCCCGATTACTGCTTCCCATCACGTCTGGAGGAGATCGCCATCCTCGAGACCGCGATGCGCCTTCATCCGGAAGACGCCCGCGCCCCGTACTACCTCGGCAACCTGCTTTACGACCGCCGCCGCCACGCCGAAGCCCTGCGCCTGTGGGAGCGGAGCGCACGGCTGGATCCGTCGTTCGCCACGGTCTGGCGGAACCTGGGTCTCGCGTACTTCAACGTCCGCCGTCAACCCGGCCGGGCCCGGGCCGCCTACGACCGCGCCTTGCGCGCCGGTCCCAGCGATGCCCGCGTGCTCTACGAACGCGACCAGCTCGGGAAACGCATGGGCGAAGCCCCGGAGCGACGCCTGCGGGAACTCGAACAACACCTCGACCTCGTCCGCCAGCGGGACGATCTGAGCGTCGAGCTCGGCGCCCTCTACAACCAGGTGGGCCGTCCCACCGAGGCCCTGGCTCTCATCGAGCAGCGGCGTTTCCAGCCCTGGGAGGGCGGCGAGGGCGGACCTCTCGGCCTGCACGTCCGCTCCCACCTCGCCCTGGGTCGCCGCGCTCTTCAGGAGGCCCTTGCCCAGTCCGCGCGCGGACCGCTGCGCCAACCGAGCCGCAGGGCAACCGGTCTACCCGGGCACACATCTCGCGTCCGTCAGCGGCTCGAGACCGCGCGGGCCCACTTCCTGGCCGCCCTCGAGGCGCCGCCCAACCTCGGGGAGGCCCGGCATCTCCTGGCCAATCCCAGCGACATCCACTACTGGCTCGGGTGCGCCGCCGACGCCCTCGGCGCACGCGCGGCCGCACGCCGTCACTGGCGAACCGCCGCCAGATTTGCGGGCGACTTCCAGGCCATGCGCACCTGCCCTTTCAGCGAACTCACGTATTACAGCGCGCTGGCCCGAATGCGGTTGGGGCAGCGGGCGGCGGGACGCCGGTTGCTCGAGGACCTGCTCGCCTACGCGCGCCAGCTCGAGCGCACGCCAGCCACCATCGACTACTTTGCCACCTCGCTCCCCACCCTGCTGCTGTTCGCGGATGACCTCGACTTCCGCCAGCAAACCACCGCCCGTTTCCTGCAGGCGCAAGCCCACTTCGGACTCGCCCATCCCCGCCGCGCCCGCGCCCTGCTCCGGGAGGTGTTGCAACGCGATCCCAGTCACTCCCACGCGGTCGATTTCCTGGCCGCCCTGCCGGTGGCCGCCGGCTAGCGCGAATGTCACCCGCTCGGCATGAAACCGCGACCGACTGTAGGCGCCGACGTGAGGAGGCGAAGGACATGGCCCGCGCCCTCCAACGCCTCCTCACGTCGGCGCCTACAGCGGGCATGAGATCTCCCGACTGGGCTCGACCCGCGACCGACCTTCCGACAAGCAAACCTCACAGCGGCCGGACGCGAGGCCACTCCAATTCGAAGCCCTGACGACGCAACGACGCCTGGAAATCCGCCAGCAGCCCCGCCTGGTGGCGCACCCGCCGTGGCGGTTCCTTGCGTGCGAGGCAGAACGCAACCAGCGCGCCCAGGCTTCGCCGATGTTCCACTCGACCGGGTGCAGCCGGTAACAGCCGTTGGTGATATGGGTGGTTCCGAGGTTCTTGCATCCCGGCAACAGGTTCTCGACGCGCCGCGGCAGTAAAGCCCCCAGGGGGATGCGGAACGGCAGGCTGCTCAGGTCCACATAGTTTCTCCCTCCGGTGCTCGGGTGCAGGTCAATCCGATACGCCCCCACACCGACGCTGTCGGGGTAAGGTTCCGCCGTCACCGTCTCCGCCGTCTGACCCGTCGCCTGCCGACGCGACTCGGTGCTGACGTGCTGTTCCACCACGGTCAGCTCCGCCCGGATCCGCCGGGATTCCCGGATGTAAGGGGACTTCGCCAGGCCATCCGCCGTGCCGACAATGTCCGGTCGCAACCGCAACCCAGGCCAGCCCGTGCCCCCGTCCGGCCGTGGCGCCTCCGTCTGCATCCAGTACAGCAGCGAAAGGCTGAGCTGCTTCGCCTGCGCGACGTGTCGGGCCCGTTCGCTCTCGGAAACGCCCACCAGCGGTCCCAGCCAATAATCATTCTGCGGCCAGTTGATCAGCGAGATGCCGCTGCGATAGGTGCCCGGCGCGTACTGCGCCGCATCGATGATCCGCCGGTACGACCACAGGTTCGCCGTGGTCACCCGCTCCGTCGGATCGAACGCGATCGCGCGCGGCTGCAGCGTGGCGGGATGTGTGGTCGTCCAGCTCAACAACGGCCCCGGCCACGGGGGCACAAGCTGGGGAACGTAGCTCCGCCAGAAGTCGTACTCGGCCGGCCTCGGGATCGTGTGATCCTCCCCCGCGCGGTGTTCGATCGCAAAGCAACACGTGAACGCCTGTTGGTTGTCCGGTTGCGGCGAGGACAGGGCGTGCGGCTCGCCGGTCTCCCCCTGCGATTCGGCGCCCACCACATGCTCGGTCCCGGTCAGCGGCAGCAACTCGCCCAGTTCGGTCGCATCAATGAAATAGGGCGCTCGCAACACGCGCTCGCTGCCCTCGCGACCATCCCGCGCCGTGACCGCCCGCACGCGATCGTGGTCGACGTCAGCGGCAAGCACGACGTGTTCGCGAAGGACTTGGAGCTGTCCCGTACTCGTGAAGGGCGCGAGCCCTTGCTCCAGCACCGCGAGGCTGACACGGGGTTCGTGACAGATCCGCGAGACCCAGCCGTTGCCCGGGTTGAAATGGACCTGGGCGCGGGCCTCCGGCGTGAGCGGGTAGCGGAGGCGGTAGAAGGCTCGTACTTCGTCGCGGTATTCCCGGTAAGCCCGGGTGCAGCCGAAGCTTTCGATCCAGGGATGCTCGTCCGGGGGCACCGCCTGAGCCGTGACCTGGCCTCCCAGCCAGTCGGTCTCCTCGGTCAAGACCACCCGCAAACCCGCGCGGCAGGCAGCCAGCGCGGCCGCGCAGCCACCCAGGCCGCCACCGACAATAACCAAGTCAACCTCGAGTTCCCGCGCGCGCGGCGTGTCTTGGGCCCGCCCCGCCGAAACCAGCGCCAACGAGGAAAGGGCTCCACCGGCGGCCCGGAGAAACGAACGGCGATTCATGGCGCCCATTCGACGCGCAGGAAGCGACGCTGGCAACTCCGGAACCTGCCCGGTTTCACCGGCTGAAGCGGCCACGCCGCACCAGTAGTGGTGTTACTTAATAAACGCGCTTGTTCTTTCGGTCTTGCGCCACGCGCTCATCCGGTTACCGTCCGGCCCATTCTGTATGGTCATACTTCGAGTGCATCTGAGTGCTAACCGCATGAACCCTCGACACGCTCCCGCTGGGCGCGCCCCTCCTGGCGTTGCTGCCCGCCCTCCTCACCCTCTCCGCCTCCGCCGCCACCCTGCGGGTCAACCCGGCCGCCACGAGCGCCACCCCCGACGGTCTGTCGTGGGACACGGCGTTCACCAACCTGCCCAGCGCTCTGGCCGTTGCCCGCGCCGGAGACGAAGTCTGGGTGGCCGCCGGGCGTTACGTCGGCCCGCTCACCCTCGCCGACGGCGTCGCCCCCTTACGGCGGCTTCGCCGCCATCGAGACTGCCCGGGAGCAACGCAACTTCGCCGTCAACATCAGCCGACTCGATGGCGAAGGTCGCACCAACCTCATCGTCGTCGCCAACGGCGCCGGACCGGGCACACGCGTGGATGGCTTTACCATCGAAAACGGTCTGGCCAGCGCGGCCGGGACGGGCGGCTCCGGCGCCGGCTTGCGGGCCATCAACGCCGACCCCGTCATCGAGAACAATCGGTTCCTCAATCACAGCGCGGCCGTCTCGGGCAACGCGGTCTTCCTTCAGTCCTCGGCTGCCACCCTCCGAAACAACTACTTCGGGTTCAACGGCACCTCGGGAACGGCGCGCGACGGCGGTGCCGTGGCCGTCGTCAGCTCGAGCCCGCGCCTCGAGGACAACTCGTTCGTCGGCAATCGCGGCCGGGATGGCGGCGCCGTCCACTTCAGCACCAGCACGGGTTTCCTCCTCAACAATTGGATGCTCAACAACACCGCGACTCGCAACGGCGGAGCTGTGATGTGTGTGAGTGCCTCGCCGCAGGTGACTCACAACCGGCTGCTTGGCAACACCGCTGCGACCCGTGGGGGCGGCGTCTCCATCACCGGTGGCAGCGCCAGTCTCCTGTTCAACAATGTCTTCAGCCAGAACTCCGCCGCCACCGGCGGCACCGAACCCACCGGCGGCGGTGGCATCTTTGTCGACGACACCAGCCAACCCAGCGTCGTGAACAACACGCTCGTGCTCAACCGCGCCCCAGTGGGCGGTCTGCTCCTCTCGAACCGCAATGCCGTGGTCGCCAATAACATCATCGCCTTCGGCTCCTCCGGCATCGGCGGGGTCGCCGCCACCGGCCTCCAGTCCAACAATGTCTTCGGCAACGACACCAACTACGTCGGGGTTCCCGACGCCACCGGCACCGCCGGCAACCGTTCCGTCGATCCCAAGTTCGCGGGCGACATCAAGCTCGCGGTGGTCAACATCCTGCCCGACTCGCCCTGCCGCGACGCCGGCGATTCCACGCGCGTGCCGGTGGCCGCACTGGACATCGACGGCCAGATGCGCATCCAGGGCGCGGCGGTGGACATCGGGGCCGACGAGACCGACGGCGTCACCACCCAGTTCCTGCCCACGATCGTGCGGGTCGCCCCCGACGGCGATGACGGCCGGAGCGGCGCGGACTGGACGCAGGCCAAGCGCACCGTCCAGGCGGGCATCGAGGCGGCGGGCCGCCGGGGCGGCGAAGTCTGGGTCAAGGCGGGCACCTACGTCGAAAACGTCGCTGTGCGCCCCTTTACCTACCTGTTCGGCGGCTTCGCCGGCAACGAGACGAGCCGGCAACAGCGCAACTGGCGCGACAACCTCACCGAAATCGTCGGCAACCGCACCACGAATGTCGTGCAGCTCGTCGATCTCGAGTTTGAGGAAACCCTCGATGGGTTCACGATCCGCAACGGAGCGGCCACGGCTGGCGGAGGAGCATTTGTTCAAGGGAACGCGCGCATCCTGAACAACCGCTTTGTTCAGAATGATGCCACCTCACCTGTCGTCGGCGGGGGCAGCGCCGCCGCGGCGGCGGAGCGCTCTATCTCAGTGCGGGCGACGGACTGGTCGCCAACAACGTCTTCCTTGGCAACCGTGCGATTAGTGATTTCCGGACGCTCAGTGCAGAAGGCGGTGCCATCAAGGTCGCCGACGGTGCTCCCTCCATCATCAACAACCTGTTTCGGATGAACTCGGCTTCGAACTCGATCACCTCAGGTGTGGGACGCGGCGGTGCCGTGGTCGTGACGGGCAACGGCCGGCCGAGCGTGGTCAACAATACGTTCCTCCAGAATAGTGCCATGTCGGTGAGCAGCACTGCCACGACCGAGCAGGGGCGCCCTCTGCTTCGCCGGCACGCCCAACAACCTTGTCCCCACCCCTCAGTTGGTCAACAACCTGATCGCCTACAACTCGTCGGGCGTCGCCGTGGCCGGCCGCGTTCCCCAGATCCGTCACAACCTCACCTGGGGCAACACCCGCGCCAACTACGAGCTGATCCCCGACCCCACGGGCACCAACGGAAACGTCAGCCTTCCGCCCAAACTGGTCGGCCCCTACGGCGACCCCCACCTCGCCTCCGACTCTCCGGCTCGCGACGCCGGCGACACCTCCGTCGTCCAGGCGGACTGGCTCGACCTCGATGGCAAGGCCCGCGTGTCCGGCGACGGCGTGGACATCGGCGCGGATGAGTATGATGGCACCGTCTATGAAATCCCCCGCACATCTTCTATGTCGCGGCCGAAGGAGACGACGCCCGGCCCGGCACCACCTGGGCCACGGCCAAGAAGTCCGTCGGCGCCGCCCTCGCCGCCGCCGCCCTCGAAGGCGGTGAGGTCTGGGTCAAGGCCGGTACCTACCGTGAACGCGTTCGCGTCGAGCTGTTCACCTACCTTTACGGCGGCTTTCAGGGCAACGAGACCAGTCGCACCGACCGCAACTGGAGTACCCGTCCCACCATCCTGGACGGCGGCGCGAACTCCAGCAACCCGGTTCCAGGCGCGTCGGTCGTGACGGTCATCGGCACCGACGGCTACGCCGCGGTGGATGGCTTCACCATCCAGAACGGCGCCGCGCGTTTCGGCGGGGGCCTGAACGTCCTCGGGTCGCCCGTCATCGCGCACAACCTCATCCGCTTCAACGTCGCCGTCAGCGGGGCCAGCACGCTGTTGGCCGCGGGCGGTGGCTTGTACGCGGCCGCCGGTTCGCCCACCGTCGCCAACAACGTCTTCGTCGGCAACCGGGCCCCCACGAACTCGACCCTCTACGGTCGCGGGGGGGCGCTGTATTTCGACGCCCCGGGCGGCCACCTGCCCCGGGTGGTTCACAACACGCTCCTGACCAACACCGCAGCCAGCGGCGGCGGACTCTTCCTCGCCACGGGCACCAGCGCCCGGATCGCCAACAACATCGTCGCCTTCGGTTCCTCCGGCCTCGCCGCCGCCTCGCCCGGGACCGTGGCAACCTACAACTGCGTCTTCGGCAACACGACCAACGACTACGCCGGCATCACCGCCGGCTCCGGCAGCCTCTCCGCCGACCCCCGTCTGGTCGCCTGGCGCAGCGGCAACTACCGCCTCCGCGCGGACTCCCCTGCCTCGAGGTGGGCGACCCCACCATTGATGCCGGCGCCCTCGATTTCTACGCCGAACCCCGCCGTGTCGCGGAACGTCCGGACCTCGGCGCGGATGAGTTCTCCGGCCCGGCACAGGCGGACTTCGAACTCGTGCTCAGCTCGCCAACTGCCAACCAGGTGTTCGTCGCCCCCGCAACCGTGTTCCTCTCGGCTGCACCCGTAGGGGCACTGCCACCCCCGCTTACATCGAGTACCTGGCCAATGACCAGCCGCTGGCCGTGGCCACCACCGCTCCCTTCGAGGCCTTCGCCCCCAACCTCGTGGCCGGTGAATACCGGATCGTCGCTCATGCCGTCACCACGACGGGCGCCATGCGCACCTCCACCCCGGTGGACATCTCCGTCCGCATCCCACCGGGCAACGTCCCACCCGTCCCCACCTTCTCCACCCCGCGTAACGACCAGAAATTTGCCGCCCCGGCCACGGTGCGCGCCACCTTCAGTTGGACCAAGCCCGGCGGCCGCGTGATCGCTTGGGACCTGTTTGCCAATGATACCTTGGTCGCCGCGAACCCCCAGGTCCCCGACGGCACCACTTCCGCCACCCACACCCTCACCGGCCTCGGCACGGGCCTCTACCGCCTGACGGTCATTGTCATGGACAACGTGGGCGCCAAAGGCACGAACTCCGTCAACTTCGAGGTCCTGCGCGGCGACCCGCTGCCTTCGGTGGCCTCCGCCCCGCAGCGGCAACCCGACGGCAGCGTCACCATCCAGTTCAGCACCCCGTCCGCCGACGCCGACTACGTCCTGGAAAGCACGACGGATTTCAAGCAGTGGACGCCCCGCTCAACCACCCGCGGCCCGACGCCGATCATCCTCACGATCCCGGCCAGCCAGTTGAAACCCACCGAGGCCTTCCGCACCCGGGGCAGCTATCCCTGAACGGGTCGCCTGAGACCGATCATCTGCCGTAGCGCGCTCACCCGCTCCCGCACCTGGGAGCGGGTGATTTTCGTTGTGTGCGTCAGCCCGAAGCCCTCGCAGCAGAACGATGCCACCACGGCCCCGTGCAGCATCGCCAGGCGCAGGTTCGCCTCGATCCCACCCCGGGCCGACGCCAGGTAGCCGATCAAACCGCCCGCGAACGAATCCCCCGCCCCGGTCGGGTCCACCACCCGTTCGAGTGGATAGGCCGGACACAGGAACCACCCGTCCGGTCCAGAGAGCATCGCGCCGTGCTCCCCCTTCTTCACAATCACGAACCGTGGTCCCAGCCGGTGGATCTTCCGCGCGGCTGCCACCAGGTTGTCCACCTCCGTCAACTGACGCGCTTCGTGATCATTCAACACCAGCACGTCCACCCGCCGCAGCAGCCGCAGCAGGTCTGCCAGCGCGATGTTCAGCCACAAGTCCATCGTGTCCGCCACCACCAGCCTGGCCTGCCGCATCTGGTCCAGCACATGATGCTGCAAGGCTGGGGCGATGTTCGCCAACAGGACATAAGGGGTCGATCGGTACGCCTCCGGCAGGACGGGTTGAAACGTCTCGAACACCCCCAGCTCCGTCGTCAGCGTCCGGCGGTTGTTCAGGTTGACCTCGTACTCGCCCGCCCAGTGAAAGGTCTTCCCGTCCGCCACCTGCAACCCCGCCAGATCAATCCCGTGCCGCTGGTAGAGCCGAACGTACCGCTTCGGGAAATCGCGCCCCACAATGCCCACCAGCTTCACCGGGGCAAAGAAGCTTGCCGCCACTGCGGCGTGGCTGGCCGACCCGCCCAGCAGCCGGGGATGCTGCGCCTTGGGGGTCTTGATCGAATCGAGCGCCGTGGAGCCCACTACAAGTACACTCATGGTCTTTGACTGGTGATCCGTGCCTGATGATCCGCGGTCCGTGATTCGTAGTCCTCTTCTTTCGCCACCACCCCAGCCAGGGGTCAATCCGACGCGGACAGTAGGCGCCGCTTGAATGAGCGGCAAGCCTGGGCCACATCGGACGCCCCCAGAATGGCGCTCACCACGCACACCCGTCGCGCCCCGGCCGCCAGCACCTCATCCAGATTCGCCAGCGTAATGCCCCGATCGCGAACCACGGTACGCTGAGGTGCGCCGCCGCCCACCGCACATAATCCAGGGTCACTGCCCGTCGCCCGGGCTTCGTCGGCGTCGCGTAAACCGGCCCAATCGCCACATACGCCGCCCCCGCCGCCACCGCCTGCTGCGCTTGCAGCGGAGCGTGCGTGCTCAAGCCAAGCCCCGGCCGACTTGACCCTGCCACCGCGGGAGCCTCCGCCAACCGCCCGAGCCCTTCCACTCTGGCCGGTCCCAATCCCGCCGCCGCTCCCGCCGGCAAGCCCCACGGCACCTGGCTCACATGGGAATAGCCGGCCCCGAAAAAGTCCTCCTGCCCCAGGTGGCACAGCGGTGCGCCCACCGCCGCCGCCAACTCGGGGTGATCGTTGACCACGAACCAGACCCCGGCAGCCTCCGCAATCGGCTGCAACCGTTCCGCAAGCCGGTGCACCTCGGCCGGCGGCCAACCCTTTGCCCGCAACTGCAGCAGGTCGGCTCCTCCCTCACACACGGCACGCCCAATCTCCTCGGGATCCCTTCCCCGAGGTATCCCGTATCCACAAACGCGTAGAGCCGGCAATCGGCGAGCGGTTTGAGCTTCGGCACAGCCCCTTCCTACCTCACCCGCCCAGACCCGCAATCCGGAAGCGCCACCGGCAAGCCCGCGCGGAGGAGATCCGTCCACACACTCCGATCCTCCGCACGCCGGAGCTCGGGCTCGAATCCGAACCGCAGATACAGCCGCAACGCGGCCCACCGGACCGTCTCGGTGATCAAGTAAGCGCGCCGGTGTCCCAACTGCCGAAGCTGCTCGAGCACGGCCTGCAGCAAGGGCTTCGACAAACCCCGCCCCTGGTGGTCGGGCCGGATTGCCACCCAATGCACTCGCCCCCAATCCCGTTCCCATCCGTCGCTCCCGTACCAGGCCGTGGCCGTCCCGACTGCCTCGCCACCCGGAGCGGTCAGAAAGAGCTGCCGCTGTCGCAGCGTCTCCAGGTCTTCCCCAAAGACCTCGCGGTGTCGGTCGGCAGTGACGGCCTGGTGGAGATCCGCCGCCTGCACCAGCCGGGTCCAGGTCGCAGCGTCGCCAACCTGGAAACCCCGCACCGCGTATCCCGTCGGCAGCGAGAACGTGGGCAGGTCCTCCAGGTGCCGACGAACCATCTGCACCCGCTCAAGCCGTCCGCCCGCCCCGGCAAGGCCTGCCGAGCGATCCGCACCCTGCCCTCCGACCTCCTGGCAGTCCCATCCACTCACGAGCCGTGTCTACGCCGCTACGGGTCCCGCGCGCAATTCCTTTCAGCACGATCCACCACGCCCGCGGCGTGCCAGACCGTCGCCCGAGGGGGCGAGCGAGGTCGCGAGTCAGCGTACTGCATCCGTTACACGTCCCCCGCGGCCGGTGACCTCCCCATTGCTGGACCCGGCGGCCGTGGCTGAACCGCCTCGACCCCCTATAATCCAGGAAGCTGGAATCGTGAACCTCGGGATCCTGGAACTTCACTTGAGCTTTGAACTTTGAGCTTTGAGCTCTGCCCCGAGAGTCCGCGGAACCCGCCCTTGCCTCCACCGTGTTTTCGCGGCAAAGATGCCCTCGCTGATCCCTCATGCCGAGCCGGACCATCAAGCAACTGAGACAGTGGCATTCCGCCGCCCGCGCGGCGCTCGAGGACCGTGTCCCCACGCCGGGCGAGGATCATGACTACCCGCGGCTGCAGCGTTTCCTGCACTTCTGGGTGCTCGTCGGCCGCAGCTTTGTCCGCAACAAATGCCCGGTCCGCGCCTCGTCTCTGGCCTATGCGAGTCTGCTCGCGCTGGTGCCGATGCTCGCCGTGGCGATCGGCATCTCGAGCAGCCTGCTGAAGAAGTCCGAGGAGCCGGTGCACAACTTCGTGACCAAGCTGGTCGAGAGCGTGACGCCCGACGCAAGCGCCGACGCCTGGGGCCTACGCCGCCTCGGCGCCACCAACGAGGTCGCAAGCGTGTCCACGACGGCCGAGGAGGCCGCCAAGGCCCGGCTGGTGGAGAGCACGCGCGAAGCCATCAAGGAGCGCATCAACGAGTTCGTGGCCAACACGCGCAGCACCACCATGAGCGCCACGGGCGTCGTGGCCTTGCTGGCGGTGGCGCTGCTGATGCTCGCCCGCATCGAGGAGACCTTCAACGACATCTGGGGCGTGACCAAGGGGCGCTCCTGGTTCAACCGCGTCATGCAGTACTGGGCCGCGTTGTCTCTCGGCCCCATCCTCTGGGCCACGGCCATCGCCCTCACCGGCGGTCAGTACTTCCTCAAGGTCCAGGAGCTCGTCAACCGCCTGGGACCTCTGGCGGAATGGGCGGTCAACCTGGGCCTGGGTTTCCTGCCCTATGTCATCCTCAGCGTCGCGTTTGGCGCGCTGTATATGCTGATGCCGAACACCCGCGTCGATTGGCGGGCGGCGGCGGTCGGCGGCGTGGTGGCCGGCACCCTCTGGCAGTTGAATCAGGAGTTCAGCTTCTTCTACGTCTCCCGGGTGGTGAGCAACAGCCGCATCTACGGCAGCCTCAGCGCCATCCCGGTCTTCATGATCGGGCTCTACATCTCCTGGATCATCGTGCTCCTCGGCGCCCAGGTCGCCTACGCCTATCAGAACCGCCGCAGCTACCTCGAGGAACGCCAGGTCGAGACCGTGAACCAGCGCAGCCGTGAGTTCGTCGCCCTGCGCCTGCTCACCCGCATCGCGCAGCACTTCCACCGCGGCGAACCCCCACCCTCGCTCGGCCGCTTGTCCGAGGCCCTTGGCATCCCCTCCCGCCTCGCCAACCAAGTCCTCGGTGCCCTGGCCAATGCCGGCCTGGTCACCGAGGTCGCCGGGGGCGACGGCGCCTACCTGCCCGCCCGCCCCTCGCACAAATCACCGTCGACCAGGTCCTGGTCGCCCTGCGGGAAGCGGCCGGACGCGACCTCCTCACGCGCGCCGACGAATCGCGGGACCGTCTTCGCGCCGAGTTCGAGAGGATCGCGCAGGCCGAACGCGGCGTGGCTGGCCAGGTCACCCTCCAGGCGCTGGTCGATGGCGCGACGCACCGTGCTGCATCGGACGGCGATCGCCCGGCGGGGTCCGGAACGCGGGTAGTTCAACTCCCGCGGCAAACCGCAACCCACGGTGGGCGCCGACGGCAGGAGGCGAAGTCGCCTTCCCGTTCCCCAACGCCTCCTGAGGTCGGCGCCTACGACCCGCAGGTGGCGGTCAGGCTAGCGCCGGCGCTGATCCCACCCCTGCTCGCGGATGAGTTGTTCCACCGCAACTTTCGGCGGGAAGCTTTCCGGAAGATACTTGAACCGCGCCAGGTACCGGAACACATCGCGGACCTGCCGCACTTCATCACGCTTGGCTGCGAGCGACTCGCCCGCCAGCGACTTGAGCCCCTGCACATAGGCCGCCGCCAGTTGCTCGGCACGCGCCTGCGCCCCCGGATCTGGGGCGTACACGAGCGACTCGAACCAGCCGAACATCTCGGGGACGGGGTTGGCAGGGTCAGCCAGTTTGGCTGCCTGCTCCCGCAGCATCGCGGCCGTCTCCTGGCGCTTGGCCATCGCCGCCTCGGGCGTCAACCAACCGTCGGTCCCGCCTTCTGCCGGACGCGGCGGCAGCTCGCGGTACCAGATGTTGCGGAACCGCGTCGGATTGCCGTGGTCCTGCAGCGAGAGCGGTCCCTTCGCCGGGAAGGGACCCGGTTTGGTGCGGCCCATGTGACCGCCCGGACCTTCGAGCGGGGTGTGGTCCTGCACCAGGACACCGTTGAGAAACACCGTGATGTAGCCCGGGTCCACCACCTGGCCGTCCTTGTAGATCGGCCGCCGAAACACGATGTCGTACACCTGCCATTCCCCCGGCGGTCGCACCGGGAGCGCCAGCGGCGGGTTGATCCCGTAATAGGCGCCCACATGCCCATCGGCATACGTCACGTTCTGGTAGGAGTCCAGCACCTGAATCTCGAGCTGGCCCATCAGGAACACCCCGCTGTTGCCCCGCCCCTGCCCCTCGCCCTCGACCTGCCTGGGCGTGGCAAACTCGAGGTGCAACTGGCAATCCCCGAAGGTCTCTCGCGTCCGGATCTGACCGCTGCCCGGCAGGACCTCCATGAACCCCTCCTTCACCAGCCACGGCGCCGGCGCCCCTTTGTCCCCCTGCCACTTGGAGAGATCAGTCCCGTCAAACAACACCACGGCGTCCGACGGCGGTCGACCCGCCTGATCCGCGGTGCTGAAGGTGCCCGGGGTCACCGCCTTGGGTTGGGGCCGATGCCCGTCATGCACCGCCCACGCATGATGGTCGTCCGGGGGATCCCCATAGAATCTCGGCCCGACCGCAGCCGCCTGCGCGGCCGCCGACACTGCCAAAACGGAAGTCAACATGAACAGCGAGACAACGGTTTTCACGCCGCGAGCATGCCGCCCCCACCACACCAGCGTCAACGCCCGTTCCCCTGCCCGCGGTCAGGTCGCCCACGGCCACCCGCTCGCCCGCGGCGCCCGACACGG
This sequence comes from Verrucomicrobiota bacterium, assembly GCA_027493615.1. Taxonomy (GTDB): domain Bacteria; phylum Verrucomicrobiota; class Verrucomicrobiia; order Limisphaerales; family J093; genus DSVZ01. The sequence continues at coordinate 684,758 of JAOSKK010000001.1, read as the reverse complement.
GGCCGTGGAGCGCTTCAACAACAGATCGCGGAATCGCTCCACATCACAAGGCTGGTAGCGAAATCCGGCCGTCCGCACCCGACGCACCCGCGGTTCGCCGGGCCGCTCGGTGAGCTCGCGAATCGTCGCCAGCATCCGCGGCACATCCAGCGGCTTTTCGAACAACGCATCGGCACCCGCTTGCCGGGCCAGCTCGCCCTGGCGCAGACGTCCCGTGATCAGCACAACGGGCACCAGGGCGTCCACCCCAACCAGCCACTGGAGCGTGCTCCAGCCATCCCGGACCGGCAATCCGATGTCCAGGAGCAACAGGTCGGGCCGGGACCGGCGATACTGCTCGAGGGCCACCTGCCCGTTCTCGGCCACGTCCACGGCGTAACCTTCGGCCCGCAGCAGCTTGCCCAAGGACTCCCGCACCGAAGGTTCATCGTCCACCAGCAGAATCCGCTTGCTCATAATCTTCACCACGGCTTCGCCGCCCCGTTCACCCGACACGCTTCCTCGTTGCCGTCAGGGGCCCGCTGCGGCATCTTGTGGGCCCTAAGGCCCCCGCATGACGACCAGGATCACCCCACGGCTGAGCGACTGGCATGCCAGCCAGATGACCCGACTGCGCCCGCTCCGCCGCAAGGCCTTGGACAGGTCGCCGGCACCGTCCTCGCGTCCGGCCGTGACCACCGCCGGCTCACCGCTGACCGCTGATTGATCACCCGATGCACCACCGCCGACGCGCGCTCGTTTTCACTTTGGCCACCATCCTCCTCGCCCTCATCGTGGCGTGGGCCGGACGCGCCACGTGGCGTGAATTGCGCCAGCTCCATCGCAGCGTCGCCGCCATGCACGAGGACGCCTTTCATCTCTCCGAACACCTTAAAGCGTCGGTCCGTGAGCTCAACGAGACGATGCTCCGTTTCGATCTCCACCGCCAACCCGCCGACCAGGTGACCTTCCAGGACCAATGCGAGAGGCTCGCCCATTGGATTCGCGCGCGCCAAACCACGATCACCACCCCGCATGAGCGCGAACTCTTCGGCCAGATCGAGACCGCGTTCGCGACCTACCGCGCCCAAACCGCGCGCCTGTTCGACCCCGGGCCGGCCGGAGCGACACCCGCCCGCGCGCCGCAGCCGATGCTGGATCAGCTCCAGCAACAGGCCGAGCCGCTGCTGACGCTCGCCGCCCGGCTCCAGCTCGCGGAAGCGCAGGCCCACGTCCGGTTCATGGAGGAGTCAAGCCAGGCCCTGAGCGGGCTGCAGCGCCTCCTGATCTTCCTCCTCGTCCTGGTGGTCATCCTCCTCCTCACGGCCGCCCTGGCGCTCCACCGGGGGTCATCGGCCCTCTCCACTTCGAGCTCCTCGAAAGTCGCGCGGCGGCCGCCCGCCACGAGAAACTCGCCTTCCTCGGCACGCTGGCCGCCGCGGTGGCCCACGAGATCCGCAACCCACTCACCGCCATCAACGTGCGCCTGCACAGCCTCAAGAAGCATCTCGTCCCGGGTTCTTCCGAGCAGGAGGACGCCCTGGTCATCGGCGATGAGATCCAGCGCCTGGAGCACATCCTCCAGGAGTTCCTGCAGTTCGCCCGGCCGGCCGAACCCCGCCTGCTGGCGGTCTCGACCGACCGTCTCCTCGCCCGCGTGCAGGCACTCTTCGCCCCCAGTTCGAACCCAGCACCGTTCGTCTGATCCTGGACAGCCCGCCCGACCTCTGGGTCCGAGTCGATCCCCATCAGATCGAGCAGGTGTTGATCAACCTGATCCAGAACGCCGCGGAAAGTCTCGGGGCGCAGGGCGGCGACATCACCCTGCGCGTGCGCACGCGTTCCGAACGCCTCGGCGGCCGGCTTCAGCCCGTTGTTCTGCTCGAGGTCAGCGACACCGGCAAGGGCATCCCGCCGGACCTCCAACGCCGGATCTTCGACCCCTTCTTCACCACCAAGGAGACCGGCACCGGCCTCGGCCTCGCCATCGCGGCGCGCATCGTCGAGAAACACGGCGGCCGCCTCGAATGCCGGTCTGAAGTCCAGCGCGGCTCGACCTTCAGCCTTGTGCTTCCTCGCAGCCATCCTGACCATGCGCATGATTCCACCTCCCGAGATCCTGCTGGTTGAAGACGACCCCGGCATCGCCGCCGCCCTCAACAAGGAACTCCAGGCCGAAGGCTACCGCGTCACCGTCGCCACCCGTGGCGACGACGGACTCGCCCACGCCCGCCAGCACCGCCTCGACGTCGTCATCACCGACCTCAAACTACCCGGCCTCTCCGGCCTGGACCTGGTCGCCCAACTCCGCGCCGCCAAACCCAAACTCCCCATCATCCTCGTGACCGCCTTCGGCAGCACCGAGACGGCCATCGAAGCCACCAAGCAGGGCGCCTTTGACTACCTCCTCAAACCCTTCGATGTCACCGAACTGCTCGACCTCGTCACCAAGGCCGTCGCCAGCAGCCGGCTCATGTCCGAACCCCTCGAAATCGGCCGCGCCGGCCCCTCCCGGTCCGGGATCATCGGCAACAGCCGCGCCATGCAGTCCATCTACAAGGAGATCGGACGCGTCGCCGCCACCGCCGTCACCGTCCTCCTCCGCGGCGAGACCGGCACCGGCAAGGAACTCGTCGCCCGCGCCATCTACCAGCATAGCCAGCGCGCCGCCCAGCCCTTCATCGCCGTCCACTGCGCCGCCATCCCCGATACGCTCCTCGAGAGCGAACTCTTCGGCCACGAACGTGGCGCCTATACCGGCGCCCACGCCCGCCGCATCGGTCGCTTCGAACAGGCCAACCGCGGCACCATCTTCCTCGACGAAATCGGTGACCTAAGCCTCAGCACCCAGGTCAAGCTCCTCCGCGTCCTCCAGGAGCGCTATATCCAGCGCGTCGGCGGCAACGAGAAGATCCCCGTGGACGTTCGCGTCCTCGCCGCCACCCACCGGGATCTCGAGAGCGCCATGCGCGAACACCAGTTCCGCGAAGACCTCTTCTACCGCCTCAGCGGCGTGACCATCGTCCTTCCCCCTGGCGCAACGCACCGAGGACATCCCCGACCTCGTACGCTACTTCCTCCACCGCGCCGGCCTCGAACTGGACGTGGACTCTCCCGCCATCCAGCCCGAGGCCCTGGCGCTCCTCCAGGACCTGACCTGGCCCGGCAACGTCCGCCAACTCGAGAACGTGGTCCGCCAGGCCCTCCTCCTTTCCCGCGGGTACCCCATCGGCCTCGAACACGTCCAGCAGGCCGATGCCCGCGCCCGCCGCCCTGTCTCCACCGCGGAACACACCTTTGCCAGCTATTGCACCGAACTCCTCGCTCGCGCCCAGCAAGGCGAACTCGCCGACGCCCGCGCCCGCATGATCGAAGACGTCGAACGCGAACTGTTCACCCGCGCCTGCCACCTCGCCCAGGGCAACCAGGTCCGCATCGCCCGCTGGCTCGGCATCACCCGCACCACCGTCCGCGAAAAGCTCGTCCACTTCGGCCTGCATGCCGCCTCCGCAAGCCCTCCGCGGCCCTCGGCCCCGCCCCCTAGTCGCTGACATCCTGCCGGCATGCCCCCCTCCCTGGCTCGCGCCCGGTGACCTCCAAGGCGCCACGAGCCCCCGGGTGATCGGCAAGTGACCACCCGTGATCGCTGGCTCCGCACCCCCGTACCAGAAGGCCGAAGGAAGAATGAAGATTGCAGAAAGGGGACCCAACCTGATCCGTTCACGCCCCTCGCCCCTTCGCCCCTCGCTCCTTCGCCCTTCGCCCCTCGCCCCTTCGCCCTTCGCCCTTCGCCCTCCGCCCTTCGCCCTTGCCTGCGCGCCAACACCGACGCCGCGCTCCTCCTGGCACGCCGCCAGCTTCTACGTTCCTCCGCAACCGACTGGCCGGCCCGGTGCCCCAGCGGACAGAGGCACGCCCCGTCGCCAAGTCGAACACAAGCCAGATTGCCATGAGCCCCGCCCGAGCCACCCCAAGCCCTCCGACCGTGTTGATCGCCGATGATGACGCCGCCGTGCGTGAATCCCTCAGCCGCCTGCTGCGCGCCGAAGGCTACGAAGTGCGCACCGCCCCAGGCGGCACCGCGGTTCTCGAACTCCTGAAGCAGGCACCCGCACACCTCGACCTGGCGCTGCTGGACTTGAACATGCCTGACAAGAACGGGTGGGCCACCCTCGACCGCCTGTTCGAGGCACGCCCCGGCCTGCCCGTGGTCATCCTGACGGGCCTGCCCAACCAGCGCCCCTCGCCGAGGCCACCGGCGTGCGGGCCCTGGTCGAGAAGCCCGTTCCCGTCGAGGCCTTGCTCCAGCTCCTCGACCAACTCTTGACCGAGGACGCATGCGGCCGACGCGAGCCCGCGGTTCCGCCGGCCTTCCGCCACCTGCGCCCTGCAACCGCGGTCGGCCGCCGATATCAACCCTTGCAGCTCATCACCCCCTACACCCCCGGAGGCCTCAACGAATAGGCGAACGCCGACGCAACCCCGGACCTCCACCTCACCTCGCCAGCGCCGCCTGGAGCGAACGAAGCTCCTCCGGCACCTGCGCCGGATCTTCCAGCGTTTGCGCGATCTCCTCCCGCAGGAGATCACGATACCGCTTGCGCAGGCGATGCACCGCCACCCGCAACGCCCCCTCACTCGACTGCAACCGCTCCGCCGCTTCCCGGTACGAGACCGCTGCATCGCCCCCCGTCAGGCACTCCTTCACAGCCTCGAAGAACGCCGCTCTGCCTTCGCCAACACATTCCTCCCGTAGTCGCACCACCACACGCTCGAGCAGCGCCAGCGCCCACGCCCGGTCGTAGAGCCGGTCCGGACTCGCCAGATCCGGCGGGTCCAGGTCGTACCGGGCCTCCGCGTCCTGCCAATCCAGCGAAAGGTGCAGCACCCCCCCGCCCCGCTTCTGGCGCTGCGCCCGGTCCCATTCGTTGGCGAGGAAGTGCTTCAGCGACGCCAGCAGGAACGCCCGGAACCGGCCCCGCTCCGCCCGAAGCCCTTCGAGGTAGTTCTTGGCCAGCAACCGCTCGAAGAACGCCTGGGTCAGATCCTCGGCATCCTCCTTCGCATAACCGCGCCGCCGCACATAGGCGTACAACGGATACCAGTACATCTGACACAACTCGCCCAGCGCCCGGTCGGACTGGGGCGAGGACTTCCGCCCCGCCGAGAGCACCAACGTCCAACGCGTGGTCACGAACCGCTCGCGGCCTGTCGGGGGATCCGACCGCGAACCATCCTCACTGCCGGCCTTGGGCTCTGACTCACTCGCGTTCACGTTCGCTCTGGGTCTTGAACCGCACCGTCACCTGAGGTCGCGCCGGGTCAAAGGCGACCAACTGCACCATCCCGAGGCCCCCCTCGCGTGTGCGGAATCCGTAGGTCGCGGGCCCTTCATGATCCGTACCCGGGCGGAGCGCGCGCAGCCGCGAGGGCCGTTCCATGAGGCGCTGACGCAGTTCCGCGGCGCTGAGCGTCTCCCAATCCGCCGGCTTCAGGCTCGTCACGACCAGGTCCAGCACCTGCAGTTCGTCCGTGCCTGCCACGGCGTCGAAGCCGTTCTCCTGTGCCCAGAGAACATTCGCGCCCAGGCCAGCGAAGATGGACTCGCCGGGTTGGCCGGGCGGAAAGTCCGCCGTGCGACCCGTGTCGAAGTCCACCAATTCCTCGAACGTGCGCTCCAGCACCGGCCCAAACACGGCGGGCTTCAGCCGGGCCAGGGGCGTGAGCGGCTCGAGCGCAACGTCGCGGAACTCGACCCAGTGCACGCGCCGCACTTGAATCCGAAACTCCCTGACCGCCGCCAGCGGCAACTCGCGGAAGGCAGCCGTGTACAACATGAGCCGGTCGGCGGGCGTGGCCGTCACGCGGGACGGGACATGCTCGATGCCGCGGGTATCCACGGCCACAAGCCGGTGCGCCCAGGCCTTGCCAGCGTCCCCAAACACATAGCTGATTTGCGCCTCGCCCCGCACCTCGGCCGGATCGTGGCTGAGATTCACCGTCCACGGTGGGTCGTCCGGCAACCGGTGTTGCGTGCCGTGGTAATCCGTCGCGCTTTGGGTCGCGATCGTCCGCCAAGGTTCCAACCCCAAGCCCACCCGCATCGTCGCCCGCCGCGTCGACAGCGGAAACCCGACCAGAAACGGCCATGCCGCTGCCTCGCGCTGGCCCCCCGCAGTACCCGGCCGCCCGAGGTGAACGCCGCCCGCGGTTCGAAGTCCGCCTGCGGTCCCGACGCGCCCTCGGGCAGATCCCGCAAGACCAGCACGAACCGCTTCAGCAGCACCGTGCTCGGGTTGGCCAGCGCAAACGTCTCCGCTTCGAGCGATAGCCCGGACGCCGGCGCGCCGTCCGGCCGCCACCAGCCGTCCGGGGCCGAGTCGGGATCGGACAACGCCACAAGTTCCACGCAACCCCCACCGGGCAACCGCGCCACCCACGCCCCCGTCTGCGGGTCCGACGCCGCGAAGCTGTCCACCAGCGGCGGCGAACCCAACCGCCCGCGCAGCTCCGCGGTCAGCCAGTTCGGTTGGAAGACCAGCCACGCCAGCACACCCACGACCAACGCGGCCGCGCTCGCAACCAAACCGACCACCCAACCCCACCGCACACCACGCTTCGCCCCGTCGGGCGTGCGGCCGTCTCGACGCATCCACGAAAGCCACGGCGCCGCCCAATGGCGCAACACCGGGCGCGCTCCCGGCGATGTCGCCGTCCCCCTTCGGGCAGAGAAGACGAGGCGTCCCGGGAAACCACGGACGAAATCCCTTCCCGCACCTCGCTCGCGCGCTGGTAGCGCCGCTCGGGATCATTCTCCAGTGCCCGCAACACGATCTCATCCAGCCGGACGTCCACCTCGACCTTGCGCGAGGGGGCGGGAACTTCCCCAGCGGCAGGTCGCCGGTCAGCATCTCGTAGAAGACCACCCCCAGCGAATAGATGTCCGCCCGGTGATCCACCGCCAGCGGGCGCTCCAACTGCTCGGGTGCCATGTAATGCGGCGTCCCCATCACCTGCCCCTCGACCGTCAACCGGGCCGCCGCCGGGTCGGTACTCACGATCTTCGCGAGGCCGAAGTCGGCGATCTTGACCCGCCCTTTGCGGTCGACGAGCACGTTCTCCGGTTTGATGTCCCGGTGCACCACGCCTTCGTCGTGCGCGTACTGCAGCGCGTCGCAGATCTGCGGGATGATCTGCAACGCCTCGCGGGGCGACAGGCGCCCGGCCCGCTCGAGCTGCCGCAGGTTCGTGCCATCCACATACTCCATCAGGAAGTAGTGCAGCGCGCCCGCCTGACCGAACTCATGCACCGCCACGATGTTCGGGTGGCTCAGCCGGGCCAGCGCCCGCGCCTCGCGATTGAACCGCTCGGCAAACGCTGTGCCTCCCGGGCGGCCGGCCGGCAGGATCTTGAGGGCGACAAACCGGTCCAGCGCCGGTTGCCGTGCCTGGTACACCGCCCCCATGCCCCCGCGCCCAGCAGACGCAGAATCTCGAGCTGGGGAAAGAGTGCCGCCAACTCGGCGATCGGCGGCGGATGGAAGCCCGCCGCCGGCGCCGTGTCTTGCAGATCCGTCGCCGTGCCCTGCGCCAGAAGACAGCCCGGACACAGCCCGGCGGGCGCACCGCCAGGGATCAACTGTCCGCAGCGCGGACATCGGGTCTCGGCTTTCACATGCGTGCTCATCGAGTCTTATGCCTTTCTACTCCCCTTCAGAAGCAGAATCTCGCGAGCGTTACGCCGATTCTCCCCCTGAACCTGTGGTGCGGGCTTCCCGCCTGCACCCTCCGCGGTTCATGGCCCGCGAGCCGGTCCGTCCGGAACAGGACGCTTCGCATGAAACGAAACGGCGAAGGCTCCATGGAGATCGCAGACGGGGCCTCCCTCCAAGTCGGCGCATGGCTCCTGGACAGATCCAGGAGAACCACGTCACTTCCCTGATCCCCGATGTTCGCAATCTGCGGAGGCAATCTCGTCCCGTCGTCTCCGCCGATCAGTCACCACCGGTCCCCCTCCGTGCCATCCGCGCTCAGGCTATGTTCCCGCGTCCTGCCCTCACCCAGCGGGGCTGTAGTTCTTCCACTCGATGCCCCCACCCGCTTCAACGCATACCCCACCTCGGCGAGGTAATCGCCGTAGCAGACCACGGTGTGGAATCCCTCCATCTCGCGGGTCAACGCCTGCCAGTCGCCTTCGATCGCGATGTCCATCTGCGACCGGCACATGGCGAAGTTCGGGGAATCGGCGATCCGGGCGCGGAACCCGAACCACTTCGTGCACCGCAAATTCGGTATCAGGCAGGTGATGACCTGGTCCCGCCGGTACTCGACCTTCGTCGCCGCTCCGTAATCCGACTCATAATGCGTCACGAGCGTGGTCGGCTCGAAGTCGCGCCCGTTCATCTTCCGGGGCGCGGCGCAATGGGCGAGCGTGAGCAGGCCGTGATGGGGAAAGTGCGAATTGCAGACAAAGGAAGGCTTGTTGCTGATCCAGCGAAGCAACACGCCGGGCAGTGTATGGGTGTAGTCCGTGTGGCAGAAGGCGGTCAAACCCATGTCGTTGAGCAGGCTCAGCGCCAGGCAGGGCGGCGTGTCCAGCACGGGGATCAAACCGCCCATGCAGTTCGCCACGCCCAGGTTGGTGCAGCGGTGCTCCTCCATCAGGTCCTGGATGACCCGCAGCGCCAGGAAGGTGTTCACCACGAAGTGCCGCTCGGTTTCCAGCGCGACGTTCGGCAGCGCGATCAGCTCGTCCGCCGACCGTTCCGCCTCGCGCACCGCCGCGGGTTCCGAACGCGCGCGGTCCAGCCGCGGACGAAGCTCGTCGGGTGAAACGACGACCATCTCGTAGCCCCACGCATCGCGGGCGTGCGCAGGACTGAACTCGCGCGCCGGGCGGCTGTAGAAGTCGGTGCCTCCGAGCGCGAGCATGCGGGTGCCCCGCGCGTTCTGGAGCCCGTAGAGCGCGCGCAACCGCCACAGCACGTCGGCGTACTCGTCCACCACAACATCGTCGAAGTCCAGGTGCGGTTCGGCCTTCACATCCTCGCTCTTCCGCAGCAGACGCCAATGGGCGATCTCATACCACAGATACACCGGTCCGGACTTGTGCCGGACAAACAGGAGCGTCGGTTTCCCGGCGGCGGCCAATATCTCGATCCACTGTTGGGCCTTCGCTGGCGCCGTAGACCAGCAGCACGTCCGTGTCCGCCCCGGCGGCCACGCGCGCCTCCCCCTCGCGGTTGATCCGCGACAACGGCTCGATCTGCAGCGGGAAGCCGGCTTGACCGGCGAGCACCTCGAGTTCTCGCCCGATCCGATCGCACTCGCGGTCCACGTCCGCCGGCGACTGCAAGCCGCCGTAGGATCGCCAGCTCGTCTTCTCGCGCGGCTGGTCCAAGTGATACACCAGCACCGGCTTCACCCGCAGCGGTCGGCCGTAGGGCAGCGGCGTGCCCGCCACGACCCCGGAAGGCACCGCGCGCACGGGCCAAACCCCAAGCCACGCCAGCGCGCCAAGCATCGCCCCGGTCCCGGTCCGGCCCAGGAAGGTGCGCCGGTTCAAGCCGGATCCCCGAGGGCCAGGCGGCGAACACCGGGGCGGGATGCCTTCACAACCACCGGAAGCAGGACAAGGGAGGTTCACAAGCAGGCTTGACATGAGCCGATTGCAGATCCGCGCTCTCCTTCTGTAAAGGTCAAAGACGAACCGGCGCTGGCACCCATCCAGCGCACAGTGCTACGGACCAGCCCTTCACTCGAGAGCGGTCCTCTTCTCGACCACGGAAGCAATGCCGTCCGATTCCCCGTCACCGCGCTGCCCCTTGGGCACCAGCGCCACGCGTCTCACGGCCCGGACTCGATCTCGACAGGACCGCGGCACACCACATCCACCGCGACTTCGTGGGTGTGCTCGCCGCCTCCGGCCAGGACCCCGTGGATGGGGGCGACGTCGGCATAGTCCCGACCCCACCCGAGGGTGATGTGCTGGAGCGAGGGCAGCAGGTTGTTGGTGGGATCGACATCCACCCAGCCCAGCCCCGGGCAGAAACAGGCAATCCAGGCGTGCGAGGCATCGGCGCCCACCAGCTTGGCCTGGCCCGGCGGCGGCACCGTCTCGAGATAGCCGCTGACATACCGCGCCGGGAGCCCGAGAGCCCGCAGACAGGCGATCTCGACGTGGGCAAAATCCTGGCAGACCCCGCGACGCAGCTCGAGCACGCGGGCGGGTGGGGTGGCGATCGTGGTGGCCTGGGTGTCGAACTGGAAGTCCCGATGAATCCGCGCCGTGAGGTCGAGCACCGCCGCGAGGAACGGGCGGCCGGGCGGGAAGCACGGCGCGGCGTACAGGGCAAAGGCCAGGTCGACCGGCACCAACGGGGAGCCATACCGAAACTCGGCGGCTTCGAGCGTCGCCAGGGAATGGTCGCTGGTGCACGCCTGGGCGACGGCCTCCCAGGCCGGCGTCTCGGCCGGGTCCGGCAGGTAGGCCGGCCCGACGGCGACCTCGCTGCGGGCGGTGATCCGCAGTTGACGGTGCGCGCCTTCGAGAGTGACGAACTGGACCTCGTTGCCGAAGTAATCGAAGTGGCGGCTGGTGTCGGCCGGAGGCGGGTCTAGTTCGATGACATGCTCGAGCCGAAGCTGACGCGGCAACCGGCGCGGGGTGATCCGCAACAGGTGATGAGCCACCGCCACCGTCGAGCGATAGTGGTAGGTGGTGGTGTGGGACACGTGGAAGCGCTGCGCCTTCATGTCAGTCCGCCCGCGGCCCGACGTGGCTGAAGAACAGGCGCGTCAGGAGATCGGAGAACTCCGCCAGCGCCCGTCCCATCGCCGCGAGTTGGTCCGGCAACCGCGGGTCCGCCGCGTCCGCGCCCTGTCCCTCGGCGGGGCCCGCCGGGCGCAGAGGGAGAAGCTGTCCGGACAGGGCAGCCGCCTTCTCCTGGACCTGCCGGGGTCCTGCCGGATTGGCCGCGGCGGGCAACGCGTGGCTGTGCGTCGCGATCGCAGCCAGTTGGAAGGCCAGAGAACGGGGGTTGCCCGGCTCGTGCAAGAGGAGCTGGAGCACGCCCGCCAGGGCCGGCTCGATGGCGTACTGCTGGCGGTAGGTGAGCGTGCTGTCGGCGATCTCGAGCAGCGGATCGAGCAGGAGCTCGAACGGAGTTCCAACGCGCAGGAGGGTCTCGAGCTGGCGCGCCACGGCCAGGCCACGCTCGGTGCGACGGCCCAGGCTGAAGAAACGCCAGCCGTGACCGCGCGTCATGTTCTCGTTCTCCATCCCGCTGAGCGCCGCCAGATCGAGCACCAGCCGGTTCAACACCACACCGGCACGGACGAGCGGCAACGAACCGGCACCCAACCGGGCGTCCGTCTCGAGACCGTTCAACAGCCGCCAGGTATCCGCCGAGAGACGATCGCGGGCGGCAAAGGCGGTGCGGTGCATCCGGTCCAGCAAATCGCGCACCCCCGCCGGGCGCTCACGCTGGTAAAGAACCTGAAGGGCCTCGCGTCCGAGTGAGTCCGCCGACCCCGCGGCACCCGGCGCGTCCGGCAAGACACCAAGCTGCCGGAGGAAGCCGGCCAGCGCCGCCACACGCCCCCGCCCCGCCCCGCTGGGATCCCCCGTCAGTTGATGAACCAGGCTGCGGAGCAGGCGCACCAGTTGTTCAAGCCGTTCAGCGTAGCGTCCCAGCCAGAACAACGCGTCGGCGGTGCGGCTGGGCAGATCAGAGCGGGCCGGCGGCGGCACCACCCGGGGCGATGCCACGGTCGGCGGCGGCTCCGAGACCAAGGCATCCGTCAGCACCCACACGTCCTTTGTGCACGCCGCCATGGTGAGACGGACCGTGCCGAGCCGGGAGACGTCCACCACCCACGCCAGGCCACCGGGCAGGACGCGATACTCCCGCCCGTCGAACAGCACAAACACCCGCAGGACGACCGGGCGTGAAGCCCAGCCGGCGGGAGTGCGGAGGGGCAACTGCGACAAGGTGACCCGTTCCTGGCCAACCCAGGCATGAGGCGTCGCCTCGACTGACTCGATCTGCCCGGCGTGGACGGCGGTGCCGCCAGGCTCGTTTCCCGTCCCGTGCACGGGGACAAACGCCGGCCTGAGCGTCAGGTCGGCGAGGTGATCCAGGACGTGCCGACGTTCCCGCGCCTGGCCGCACCACCACGTGGCCACCGACGGCAGGCGCAACTCCTCACCCAGCACATGGCGGCAAAGCCCCGGCAGGAAGGCAAGGAACGCGGGTCCTTCCACCAATCCCGTCCCCAGCGCGTTGGCCAGGGCCACGTGGCCCGCCCGGGCCGCCTCGACCAACCCCGGCACGCCGGCAGGTGAGCCGGGCTGCAACTCGAGGGGATCGCATAGTTGATCGTCCACCTGGCGGAGCAGCACGTCCAAGCCGCGCAAGCCCTCCAGGGTCTTGAGCCACACGCGCCGGCCACGCACCGTGAGATCCCCGCCCTCGACCAGCGTGTAACCCTGCAATCGCGCGAGATAGGCGTGCTCAAAGTAGGCCTCGTCCTGCGGACCCGGCGTGAGCAGGGCGATCGCCGGGGGACGGTCCAAGGGCGGCGCCAGGCGCTCGAGGGCGGTCCGGTGGGCGCGCAGCACGGTCGTGATGGGCCGAGGCTGGGCGGCTGCCAACGCCTCGGGCAAGACTCGCGACAGGACGGAGCGGTTCTCAAGGGCGAAACCCAGCCCCCGGGGGCCTGGGTCAGATCGGCGAGCACCCACCAGCGGCCATCCGGCGAACGGCCCAGATCGGCGGCATAGAACTGCAGCGGTTGGTCGAACGGCACCCGCACGGCCTGACAAGCCCGCAGATAAGCCGGGTTGGCCTGGACCAAGGGCGCCGGGATCAGGCCGTCGCGAATCAGGCGCTGGCGTCCGTAAAGGTCGCTGAGCAGCCGGTTGATCAGCACCGCGCGCTGGAGGAGGCCGGCCTCGATTGCCGCCCATTCCGCGGCGGAAAGCACCAGGGGCAGGAGATCCAGTTCCCAGGGCCGGTCTTCGCTGCGTAGGCCGTTGCGACGCGCACAGGTCACGCCGTGCTCGCGCAGGATCCGCCGCACGTCGTTCGCGCGCACCTCCAGTTCGGCATCGCCCAAATCGGCGAGGAAACCCACCACCATCGCGTACGTCTCGCGCGGAACACCCGGCACAGCAAAGGCTTCATCAAAGCCGTCGGCTGGCGAAGCCGGATCGCCCGGGAACGAGCGATGGACTGGGGAAACCGGCGTGGCAGCGACCTCGTGCATCAGCGGGGCGAACGCTACTGCGGGCGGCCGGAACAGGCAAACGAGGCGTGGCCGCAAGGGGCCGCGGGCTTTCAGAGGACCCGGCCCTGGCGTGAGGCAGCGTTGGTCTCCGGGTCGCGCCAAGCGAAGAAGCTGCTGGCCAGGGCGCTGCCCACACGGTTGACGCGCGTCTGCAGGTCATCCAGATACTCGTGCAGCCCGGCCTGGATGATCTCGTCGACGCCGGTGTACGTGAGGTCCGGAGCAGAGCCGGCCCAGCAAGCGCTCCGACAGATGGCGCGCGGTGCCCAGCGGCGTTCCGGTGATGCTGTGCAAGGAGGACCGCGCCTGATTCAGACAATGAAGCACCGCCCGCGGGAAGGCCGGGTTCAACAGCAGGAAGTTCACGATGTTGCCCGGCGCGATGCGTCCGTGCTGCTTGCGGTACATCTCGAAGGCGCTGGCCGAACGCAGCACCGCCGCCCACTGGATCTCATCCAGCGGCGTGCCCACGTCGGCGGCCGACCGCAGCAACAGGAAATACTTCACGTCAAGAATCCGGGAGGTCTTGTCGGCACGCTCGAGCATCCGCCCCAGGTGGATGAAGTGCCACGCCTCGTTGTGCGTCAGGGTGGCGTCGGTCACCCCCGCAGAACAGATGCCCAGCCTCCTTGACCCGTCGATAGAACTCTTGGGGCTGGGAACGCATTCGCGGGTCATGCGCCGCGTCGCGCACAAACAGGAAGGCCGTATTGAGCTGCTCCCACATCTCCGACGAGATGATCTCGCGCACCGAGCGCGCGTTCTCCCGCGCCGCCCGTAGCGACGCCAGAATCGAGTTGGGATTCCCCGCATCGAAGGTGAGGAACTCCATGACGTGGGACCGCGTCGCCGGCACCCCCCGCGCCGCAAAGGTCTCGTCGTCGCCGCTGATGCTGATGAGCGGTTCCCATTGATGCGGCACGCCCGGCGGCGCATCCAGCATGAGGTTCAAGTTGACGTGCACAAACCGCGCCACGTTCTCGGCCCGCTCGACGTAGCGGCTCATCCAGTGCACGGAATCGGCGACTCGACTAAGCATGGGACGAATCGGACGCAGACACGGAGGGCGGCGTTGCGATCGGGACCTGACTCGCGCCGGGACGGAGGGCCGCCGCCTCAGGAGCCGGGCCGGGGCCCGCAGGCTTGGTGCCCGCAGGCTCGCTTGCGGCCAGCACCCAGGTATCCTTGGTGCCCCCACCCTGCGATGAGTTGACCACCAGCGACCCTTCCGCAGCGCCACCCGCGTCAGGCCCCCGGCAACACGAAGATTTCCCGGCCGTACAGGATGTAGGGCGCAGATCCACGTGCCGGCCCTCGAGGCGGTCGCCGCAGATTGTCGGCACGCGGGACAAGGCCAGCGTGGGCTGCGCAATGTAGTTGCGGGGGTTCGAGCGCACCCGCTCGCGGAAGTCGTCGATCTGCTCGCGCGTCGCGGCCGGGCCAACAAGCATCCCGTACCCGCCCGCCTCGTTGGCGGCCTTGACCACAAGCTCCGGGAGGTGCTCGAGGGTGTAGGCCAGGTCGGCCGGTTCCGCGCAGATGTAGGTGGGGACGTTGGGAATCACCGGGTCCTCGCCCGTGAAGTAGCGGATCACCCGCGGCATGTAGGCGTACACCACCTTGTCGTCCGCCACGCCCGAGCCCGGCGCGTTGACCAGCGACACCCGCCCGGCGTGAAACACCTTCATCAGCCCGGGCACCCCAGCAGGGATTCGGGCCGGAAAACCTCCGGATCAAGGAAGTCGTCGTCGATGCGCCGGTAGATGACGTCCACCCGCTCGAACCCCTGGGTTGTCCGCATCCAGACCGTCTCGTCCTGCACCACGAGATCGCGACCCTCCACCAGCTCGATCCCCATCTGCTGCGCCAGGAACGAATGCTCGAAGTAAGCCGAGTTGAACGGCCCCGGCGTGAGCAACACCATGCGCGGCGGGTCGGTACCCCCGGGGGCCACGTACTCGAGCAAATCCCGCAGCCGGTTCGGATAATCCGACACGGGTCGTACTTGCGACGCCGCGAAGGCCTCGGGAAAGAGGCTCTTCATCAGGCGCCGGTTCTCCAGCACATACGACACACCGGAGGGACACCGCAGATTGTCCTCCAGCACGTACACGGTCCCGTCCCGGTCCCGCACCAAATCGGTCCCGGTGATGTGACACCAGATGCCCCGCGGCGGGTGAAACCCCACACAGGGCGAGCGAAACCCTTTCGACGTCGTCACCACCTCGCGCGGCACCACGCCGTCCCGGACCACCTTCTGGTCGTGATACAGATCGTCGATGAAGGCGTTCAGGGCGAAGATCCGCTGCTTCAAGCCCCGCTCGAACCGTTCCCACTCGGGCGCGGCCACAATGCGTGGAACCAGGTCAAAGGGCAGTGTCTTCTCGACGCCTTGCTCGTCGCTGTAGACATGGAACGTGATGCCCGCTTCGACCAACGCCCGCTCCGCCGCCTGCTGGCGGATCTGCAGCTCCTTCGGCGGCAGCGACCGAATGTCCTTCACCAACGGGCCGGCCCAGGGACGGGGTTGCCCGTTCTCCGCCACCAGCTCGTCGTAGAACCCCGCGCTGTCGTAGTGCTCAAAATCCATGCAACCTCTCACCCGGCCACGCCCCGACTCGGAACATGCTTATCCCCGACGCAGGAAGGATGCCAGCCGTCGTTGCGCCGATGCGGCGCTCCTTGGGCTCCTTTCCATAAACCTGTGGTGCGGGCTTCCAGCCTTCACCCTCCGTGGTTCATGGCCCCTGAGCCGACCCAGGAGAACCACGTCACTTCCCCAATCCCCGATGTTCGTAATCGGTGGAGGAACTCCCCGACTTGGATTCTCCGCCGATTACGAACATCGGGGATTGAGCTGAGCGAGGTGCTCCATGAACCTGTGCTGTGGTGCGGGCGTCCCGCCTGCACCCTCCGCTTCGCCTCCTCACGTCGGCGCCTACCGTCGGCCGCGGTTTCATGCCGAGGAGGGCATGGCCGGGCCCGCCCTGGCTTTCCCCGCACATCCCGGCTGCGCCGACCTGTCCAGGCTGCCCAGAAACAGCCAGCCCATTACTCCGCCGGTTCGGTTGTCTTCGTCCGTCGCATGCCTGTGCCGATGCCGCGGTAGGCGACCAGGAAGAAGCCCAGCACCATGGCCACCAGCACCGCCAGCCCGCCCCAGAACAGCGACCACAACGGCCCTGCGGGACGAGCGCACGTGGCGAACCACCAACCGGTGCCCAGATAACCCAGCAGATTCCCCACCCCGCTGCTCATCAGCGACATCAGGGCCTGCGCCCGGGCGCGCCAGGCGCGATCCACCCGCTCGTCCACGTAGATCTGGGCGGTGATCAAGACCAGAGCGAACGAACAGCCGTGCAGCGCCACCCCCGGCCAGCAACCACGTCCGACTGTCCATCGCGCAAAGCGCAAAACGCAGCACCCCGAACACCAGACCCAAGCCGAGGATCCACTTCACCCGCCAACTCGACAGCAACCCCGCCAGCAGCAGCATCGACGCAATCTCGCTCACCTGACCCAGTGACATCCACGCCGTCGTATGCTCAAACCCCACCTGCCGCAGATGCAGCGGCGTGTACGGATAGAAGGCCGCCAGCGGGATCGCGAACAACGCGGTCGTCAGGAACACCACGCGGTTGTCGGACTTCTTCAGCAGGGCCAGGGCGTCCAGGCCGAGGCGCTGGCGCACCGTCAACCGGCCCGCCGTGGCCGGCGGCGTGACACTGGGCAGCACATACGTGAACGCCGCCAGCCCCAGCCACACCGCCGCACCCGTGTACCCCGACACCGTCGAGGCATCCGCCCCGAGCGCGCTCACGAGCCAGCAACCGGCCATCCAGCCCAGCGTGGCCATGGCCCGGATCGGTCCGAACTGCCGCCGCGGCTCGGTCAACCGCGCGAGGACAATCGTGTTCGAAATGCTCCATGTGGGCGAGGAACACAGCGCGTGAAGCTGGATCAACGCCAGCGTCACCCACGGATTCCACTGCCACCGGATGGCCGTGGCGGCCAGCGCCATCGCGGCCGCCGTCGCCAGCGCCAACCCGCGCAGCACCTGCACCGGCGCCGCCTGGCGATCCGCCATCGCTCCGAAGATCAAGGGCGAAACAAACGCCGCCAGCGCTGACGTGGCAAAGGCCAGCGGCTTGATCGCCCCGAACCCGTGCGCCTCGAGCACGCGACTCAACGGCACAAACCACGTGCCCAACGCCATCCCGTGAAGGAAAAACAGCGCCGTCAACTCGCCTCGCTCGATCCAGCGGGGTGACCCCTGCACGCCCCCTAGCACACACCGGCGCCACCAAAACACAAGGCGCATTACGCCATCCCTCGCCCCCCGAATGGCGCCCCAGAAGTGACGGTTACCGTGGCGGCGATGGACAAAAGCATGAACCCGACGACACGGAAGAAGATCTTAAGGCAGCTCCGACGGTGCTATGCCCGCGCGGGGCGGGCGTACAAACGCAAGCTCCTGGAAGCCAGCGCCCGGACGCCGGATTGCCGGCCGCCGCCCTGGCGGGGGCGACGGACGGCGCGCGCGCTGATCCGGCCGGGGACGCTCCCGCGTCACCAGATCCCCCTCCGGGGCAGTGTCTGGGAGGGGGACAAGGCCGGCTGGCTGGAGGTGGACACCGCGGCTACTGCGGCTTCGCGAACACGTTCGCCGGCAAGGTCACGTTCTGGCGCAGCGAAGTGATCTTGATCTGCAACTCCATAGGCGCCTGGTCCGCGGGTTCGATCTTCAAGCGCATCAGGTGCGGCTGCTGAACGCCGTCCACAGCCCGGTAGTCTTCCAGCAGACTCTGCGTCTTGACCTGTCCGGTCGCGGCGGCGAACTCGGAATCCCGCCGCACCAGCAACCCGTTGTCGGCACCGAAGTAGAACCGCTCCACCGCGCCGCCGGCCATCCGGGCTTCGAGCACCTCAACCTCGCGGCCGTCGAGTGTCTGGGCACGCAGGTAACTCAGCGGTGCAAAAAGCTCCTTCATGCGCAACGGCAGATGAAACGCGGCATCGCGAGCCGTCTTGGCCAACTCTTCGCCGGTCTTCTCTGTGTTGCCGGCGAACGGGTTGGCTGACCAGGCGCGCTGGCCATCGAAGACCTCATGCATAACTCCCATGCCCGGGATGTCGATCCGGGTGGCTTGCTGGGCGGGCGCTGCCCGGTACAGCTCCAACGACAACTCCATGCCCGCCATCGTGACCGTGGCGTTCGCGATGCTGTTGGTGATCCTCTCGAGGGCCTCCCGACCTCCCAAAGCCTGAACGAACTTCTTCAACACGGCGTCGCAGCGGTCGTCATTGACCAGGTTCACGGCATCGGCCGTCAAGGCCCGGGGCAATCCGAGCCAACCGGCGCTGAGCAGCGTGGTGGTGAGCAGGAGGAGCGATTTCATCGTGGATCCGTTCGCGGGATACCGCCGAAGTCCGAGGGCAAAGTCAATGTCCATGCCTAAGGGGTCAGTTCATTATGTGCTCCAAATCCGGGGACGTGCCGGAGGCAAGGGGTCGGTTCGGAAGACGATCCAGGCCGGAAGCCGGTGCGGGCGGTGTCGCCCGGGACACGTCGAGTCCTTGTCGCCCCGGGCTGCGGCTGCCATCCTGCCGCCCTCGAACCCATGCATGCTTGGAACTTGTGGGGATTCCCCCGACTGGCTCGTGGTAGCGGTGGTGGTGGTGGTGGCGCTGCTGCTGTTCGGGCTACTGCCTGGCATGGTGATTCTCCGGGCGATGCGGCGGGCCCGGCGGGAGCCTCTGGCGGGGGGCGACGCGGCGCCGCTTTCCACTCAGGGGCAGGGAGGCTCGAAGTGGGCGAGGGTTTTCTTCGCCGTTTTCGGCGTCTTGGGTCTGGCGGTGTTGGTTCCCTTTGTGGTGCTTCCCTTGGTGAAGGCGGCTCAAGCACGGTCCTGGGTAGCGGTGCCGTGCGAGGTGACCTCGAGTCAGGTGGAGACGCAGAGCGGCGAGGACGGGGCCACCTACCGACCGAAGATCGTGTACCGATACGAGTACGGCGGCCGGGACTATGAGTCGGGCCGCTACGATTTCCTCGAAGCGTATACGAGCGGGCGGGCGGGCAAAGAGGCGGCGGTGGACCGTTACCCGGCGGGATTGCGGACGAACTGCTGGGTTAATCCGCGGGCTCCCCAAGAGGCGGTGCTGCACCGTGGGTTGCCGGAGGTGATGGTGTTCGGACTGATCCCACTGGTGTTTGTGTTGATCGGCGTGGGGGGTGGTGGGATTCTGGCGGACGCCGCGACCGCGCGGCACGGCTCCCCGGGTCGAGCCCACCGGCACGGTGGCGGACGATCTGGAGCGAGAGTTGCGTCCGGCGCAGGCGCGCGTGACCCGGGCCCTGGGGGCGGGAATCGTGGCTTTGTTCTGGAACGGGATCTCCTGGGCAATCCTGGTGTCGTGCTATCGCGACCGCGAGTGGGCGGGGGTGGCGTTTCTGGGGCTGTTTGCGTTGATCGGGCTGGTGCTGCTGGCGGCGGCGGTGCACCAGGGGCTGGCCTTGGCCAATCCCCGCGTCAGCCTGCGCGTGCGGCCGGGGCGATTGAAACGCGGGGCGACGCATCGCCTGACGTGGCACACCGAGGGGGCGGTCCACCGCCTGCGCCGGCTCCGGATCACGCTGGAAGGTCGGGAAGCCGCGACGTATCGGCGGGGCACGTCGACGACCACCGACCGGGTCACGTTCGCCTGCGTGGAGTTGGCGGAACTGACCGCACTGCTCGAACTGCGGCAGGGTGAGACGGTGTTTGCGTTACCGGCGTTTGCCGTTCCCGGATTTCAAGCGGCGAACAACCGGATCGAGTGGGTCCTGAGAGTGCAGGGGGAAGTGCCGTTCTGGCCGGATGTGGATGACGAGTTCGGGGTGGAAATCAGCGGCGTCGACGAAGAGGCCAGTCCCGCGGAACGGCCGGCCCCGCCGCCGGAAGACATGACCCGGAGTGCGGATGGCGCGCTGGCCTTGCGCACCGAGCAGGGACAGGTCGCGTTTCGACCGGGCGCGACCATCATCGGGGCCGCGGGCTGGTCGTTGCCCACGCCACCGCGATCAGCCGAGGTCCGGCTGTTCTGGTACACCAGCGGCAAAGGCACACGTGACGTGACGGTGGTGGCCAGTGTGCCTTTTGCCCAACCGACGAGCCAGGAGGTGCAGCCGTTCACGCTGACGCTGCCGACCGCACCGTGGAGCACGGATGGCCGGCTGGTGTCGGTGAGCTGGGCCCTCGAACTGGTGGTTCAACCCGGCGAACGCAGCGTGCGTCGCGAACTCGTGGTTTCGCCCGACGGCCGAATCGTGGCGTTGCCCGAGCCTGTGCCGGAGCCGACCGGCCACGCGTCCGGCTGTCGCAAGTTCCTCCGTTCTCTCGCGGCTTCGTCGCGAAAGCATGGGGCCGGACCAGCGAGTGAACTGCCGTGGTCGAGGAAAGCCGCCTTGGCCTCCGCGGCCCTGCCCGGGAACCATGAACCCTGGGAGTGCAGGCGGGACGCCCGCACCACAGGTCCATGAGAAGCCCACCGGCCTGGGAGGGTGTCCGGCCCGGGAGAATCCGTTCCGCGCAGAGCGCGTGGAAGCGTTGCGGTTCCGGCTCGGGGAACGGGGCTGGGCCGAACTGATAGCCCGGCTGGAAGCGCTTTCGGGGCGGGGCGCGATCGTGGGGCCAAGAGGCTCAGGCAAGACCACGCTTTGGCTCGAGCTCGCCGCGCGGCTGCGCGGTGCAGGGCGTGAGGTGAAGCTGCTCTGGGCCGACGGATCGGAACGGCTCTCCCGGGAACGCCTTGGCCTGTGGCTGGAGGCGGCACGTGGCACCAGGGCCACTTTGTTCGTGGATGGGGCCGACCGGCTTGGGCTGGGGCAGTGGTGGCGCTTGCGTCTCGCGACCCGGCGGGCGGGCGGACTGGTGACGACGCAGCACCGGGTCGGGCGGCGGGCCACGTTGTATCGCTGTGCGACGGAGGCCGCGTTGTTCCGCGAACTGGTCGCTGAGCTGCTGGCCCCGACGGGGAACGTGGCCTGGCTGCCTTCGGCCGAACTCGACCGCGTGTTCGGCTCCTGCGGCGGGGACATCCGGCGGGCGCTTCGCGTGCTGTACGATCGTTAGGCCGGCCCGGGGCGGGAGGACTGAAAGCCGCGGCGCTGAACTCTCCCTGAACCGAGCACGAAAAGCGGCAGTGAACCCCCGCACTCCGCACGCTTTGCAATGGGCGGCGCCCGTGTGCCCCGCGCGGAGCGTCTGGAGGTCAGGCTCAATCGGATCGTCGGCGCAAGCGAAGGTGGCGCGGACGGTCGTCGTTCACCGGGACGTTATAGGTCCGGCTCCAGGACCGGGTCACGGGGTCGAAGTCGGTCTGCCAGAAGTCCTGACCGTGAACGCTCTGGTCGACGGGCTGATCGTCGCAGAGCAGGGCAAGGCCGAATGGGGAGGAAAGTCCGGTGAAGGTGATGGGCACATAGCCGAGGCCGCCGGAGAGGGTGAACGCGGCGGTGTCGGAAACGGTCTGCACCTTGACGGCGGGGTAGCGGGCCAGCAGTGAACCGGAGGCCAGGTCGATGCGGCGGTCGTTGCCGACAGCCTCGCGGTGGATCAGGCGCCAGGTGTCGGCGTGGACCTGGAGTGCCGCTCGCAGAGCCCGGTTTGGGCCATAGTAATCCGCGGCGGACTGGGGCATGACCAAGTGTTCGAAGATCGCGTCGACGTAATCGCCCGGGAGCAGACGCGTGAGCTCCGGGGGTGGGAGGATGTCCAGGGTCGAGGTGTCGGCGCCGCGGGCGTTGACGCCGTACTCCCGCACCCACGGGCGGGCGGGCCGGCCGCCGAGTCGGGCCTGCCAGGAACGGATGACGATGCCGCGGTTGGCCCAGGCACCTGGGGCACCCGACTGACCGCGGGCGCGCGCTTCCTGCCCGGCACGGGAGACGGCTTCGTGGAGGGAGAGCCAGGGCACGCGTCCGGTGCATTCGTGGGGGGCGGTGCGGTAGCGCGCGCCGCCCCACTGGGCGGGCCATTCGCGGACCGGGCCGTTCTCATCGCCTACCGCCAGCTTCCGTTCGCCGGTGTAGCTGTAGGTGTCGGCACCCACCTGGAAGATGACGAAGCGGGAGAAGTCGGTGGGCTGACAGACGTCGAGCCGCAGGTGATAGGTGCCGCGCACGAGGTCGTCGGTGCGGGCCAGGCTGACCGTGACGGCGTGCGCGAGGCCGTCGCCGGTGCGGCCGGCGTAGGTGACTTCGGTGAGGCAAGGGCCCTGACGTTCGTAGGCCGTGCGCATGGCGGCCGGCAGCACCCGTTTGCCGGCGGGGTCGAAGAGCCGGAAGCAATCGCCTCCACCGACGTTGTGGGTCCACTGCCAGGGCTGGTCACCCGCCATGGATCGGACCATGAGAGGTCGGACGTCGAGGATGCCGGCGGCGGCCTGGACCTGATCCGGTTCGAAGCAGAGGCTTTCCCCAGGCGCCAAGGGCGCTCTGGTCCCAGAGCTGGTTGCTGCCCCAACCGATGAGACAGAGCTGGGCATGGGAGGCAGCCGCGACACCACCCCAGTGGCCATAGACCAAAGCCAACTCGAGCTCGACCCGCGCGTGGGGAGGAAGCCGGACTTGCGAGAATCCGTGGAACCACGTGCCCGCATAGACGCCACCCGCGGGCCGCGTGTGCCAGTTCTTGCTGAGCTGGACGGGAATGCCGGTGGGTTGGCCATCCGGGTGGCGGAGGATGGCGGACATGCCGGTGATGGGCGAACCGAGGCGCTGGCGGATGCCGGCGCCGCTCTTGGCGAAGAGGAGGCGGGCGGTCTGTTCGTGGTCGGTCGGGTTCGCCAGCAGGAGTTGCACACGTTCGATGGCATCATTGTGGCGTGCGGGGTCGTCGCCGGCCGGCACAGTGGGTTCGATGCCGTCGAGGTCGACACGATGCCAGCCCCGGGCGTCGTCATAGCGAACGGGGAGCGAACGGTCGGCGGGCTTTTCCCTGGCCTGGACGCTCAGCGGAGTCTGGGTGGGGGCGAACTGCAAGGGTGCGGAAGGCAAGTCGAGGGCGAGGGCCAATTCGTGCCCGTCCGGCCAGCGCCAGGTTTGACCGGGGGGCAGTTCCCAACGCCGCTCCCAGGTGCCCTCGGTGGTGCGGAGGCTGATGGTCATGGCCGCGTTGGTCCATGCCTCGCCAGGCCGTGACACCAGCGCCTGGCCCTGTGGCGCGAAGCACCATTCGGCAACGGCCCGGACCGGGGCTGCGTCAGCTTCCGGCTGTTGAAAGCGCTCGCGAACCTGGGCGGGTGTCAGGACGCGGTGGTACAGGCGGATCTCGTCCACGGCACCCTGGAAGTGATAACCATCCCCGTCGTTGTCCTGGCGGCGGCCAAAGGCGAGTCCGCCTCGGCCAGGGGCGCGTAGTCGGTCGATCTCACGGTCGCCAGCGGGTTCGCCATTCACATAGAGGCGCAGCGTGTGGCTGTCATAGCTGAAGGCGAGATGATTCCAGGCCTCGGTGCGGAGGGTCAGGTGAGGGGGCGCGTGCACGGAAAACCGGTTGTCCCGGCCACCGCCGATGTTCAAGCGGGCCTGGGGTTGGCCGTTCTGGAGGGTGATGCCGTAGTTCCCGTCGGCCTCTTCGTGGGAGTTCTTGCAGACCAGCCAGGGAACGGCGCGGGTCGCCTTCTCACTGTCCGGCGTCACGTACACCCAGAGCTCCAGAGTGAACTGGTCCGGATCGAGTTCGGGTCGGTGAAGGACCTCGAAGTGATTCGTGCCCGTGAGGCCGAAGCCGCCCCCCACGCGCCCGAAGCACTCTTCTCCGGGCGGGAGGGGCCGCAACCCCGGTCGCGCGGCCAGAATGAGGGCCAGCCGGGTCGGCCAGGCGACGGTCTCGAAACGCGCTGCGACATTGAGCGAGGTCCCGTCAGCGGACGTGAAGACCAGGTCCGTAACGTCAGCCCGCTGGAGAAAGCGACCGGACTCGACCAGGCGCGGGCCGGTGAATTCGGTCCACTGGCCGCCCGCGTTGGCGCGGTAAGTCCGGCCGTCGGCGGTGAGCGTCAAGGCGAGCTCCGCGGCCGGCAATTCACGCCACAGGCCCCGACCTTCACGCGCCGCTGCGGCGTATTCGTGGGGTGATGGGATCCGACCGAAGTGCGGTACCCGCAGGGTCGCGGTGTCGAGGACGAGCGCATAGCAGCCGGTTTGGATGACGCGCCACCAAGGGGCGGAGGGCGTGTGGCCGGGGAAGCCCTCAGCCCACCACATGAGGGTGTAGTCCGGGATGCGCGGCATCAGCGCGTGGACCGTCAGCGGGTTCGCCGGACCCGGCGCGGAGTCAGTGGACGCCGGCGATTCGCCCCCGCCAATGGCCGACGGCAGCCAACCGCCCAGCAGTGCGCCAAGGACGATCACGCACGGGTTGGGGGAGACGTTTCGGTGCCCGCTGGAACTGGATACGCATGGTTCGTCGGCAGGGTCGGCGAACCACGCGGCGGAGACAAGGCGGATGCAAGCGCGCGGGCTGATGCCGGTGGACACGTCACGGTTCGCGCAGCTCCACCTGGCTCGGGAAGGCCGGGCAAAGCCGGGATTGGCGGAGCGGCCGGCCGGTCGACGCCGTCAGGAACTTCAGGCGGCCGCGCGTGTCACACAGCCAGACCTCTTGTGCTCCAGCATCGAAATCCAACCTCACCTTCTCCTGGATCTCGGCCTCGGTGTTCCCCGGCGACAGGACCTCGACGCAAAGCTCCGGCGATCGGGGGAAGCACGCCCGGTTGCCCAGCTCCCGCAGACACTCGGCCGAGGCCCACGCCACGTCCGCGGCTCTGACACCGTCGGCCGTCGAGATGGGGCACTCAGTCAACACCCGCCCGTGGGGCATGAGTTGTCGCAGCCGATAGCCGATTTCCAGTTGGTAGCTGCCATGATGGGGAGCGGGGGAGGGCTCATGAGGATGTGACCATGCCGGTCGGTTTCGATGCGCCCGGGCAGCTTGGCCAACCCGGTGTCGGCCAGCACTTCCTCCCAGCGGCGGAGGTTGAAGGCGGTTTGCGCGGGTTGCGGCGGCAGCGTGATGGTCAGCCTGCTCACACCCGCACCGTACCGCCGGAGAAGCCGGTGGGCAACGCAGGATCCACGGCGGCATGCGCCAGCCGGCACTGGGCCGTCAAACGCACATGGGCCGGGCGCAGCGGCGATTCTAAACTGGGATGGACTTGGCCCCAGTCCGTCAGGATTGCCGCGCAGCGCCGGTCAGCCCGGCCAGTTCCCGTCGCGGCCACTCGATACATGAAGAGATACATGAAGCCCAAGACCCATCTCTTGGTCTGGTTGGCCCTCGGCCTGGCCCCGCGTTTGTCGGCACAAGTCGTGATCAACGAGTTCCTCGCCGACAACGAGGGCGGGTTGCGCACGCAGGCGGGCGACGCGGCGGACTGGATCGAGCTGGCGAACCCCGGTTCTGAAGCCGTGGACTTGAGCGGCTGGTATTTGACGGACCGGGCCTCGGATCTCACGAAGTGGCGGATCCCGGACGGCACCTCGATTCCAGCGCAGGGCTATCTGGTTGTGTTCGCGGACAGTTCGACCAACGCCGTAGTCGGGGGAGAACTGCACGCCAGCTTCAGCCTGTCGCGCGAAGGGGAATATCTTGGGTTGGTCCGGCCCGATGGCACCTCGATCGCGCACGAGTATGCGCCGAGTTTTCCCCCGCAGTTGCGCGACATCTCGTACGGACTCAGCACGCCACCCGAGCAGGAGCTCCTCGGTGCAAACACGCCGGTGCGGTACCGCGTCCCCACGGCCGAGGGCGCGGGGCCCTGGAGGGAAGGCGTGGGGTCGCTGGGCTTCAGCGGGGCGTTGATCGAGACCGATGTGGCTGAGGGGTTGTGGGGTGTGAACACGCGGCTGGACGCCGAATGGAGCTTCACGCTGGAGTCAGCACCCGCGGCGTCGGACCAATTCACGCTGTGGGTGCGTTGCGCCGACGGGTTCGTCGCCACCCCTGAATGGCGCCCCGTTGGCTTCCCCTGAATGCCCCGGTCACCCTGGAGTGGGACAGCCAGGCCACGGCGGCGCGGCCGGTGGTTGAGGCCGTGCGATGGCAGGCGTATCCGGTTCCCGCCGGGCTCGTCACCGCCGGGGTCAACACGCTGGCGGTGACGGCGCTGAACGATGCGGTGGGCGACCCGGAGTTCCTGATGGCACCGCGGCTGACCCGTCGCGCCGGGGCGGTCTCGCAGGCGTTCTTCAAGACGCCAACCCCTGGAGCGGCCAATGCCGAAGGCTTCTCCGCACCCACACCGGTCGTGACGGCCAGCGAGCCCCGGGGCTACAAGGGCGCGCCGTTCAGCGTGACCCTCACCTGCCCGGACCCTGCCGCCGAGATCCGGTATACGGTTGATGGGAGCGTTCCCGGTCCGGCCTCACCGCTGTACGCCGCCCCTTTGTCCGTCTCGCGGACCACGACCTTGCGAGCCTCCGTGGTCGATCCGGCCGCGATCCGGCAGAACGTGACCACCGTGACCTGGCTGTTCCTCGAGGACATCCTTCAGCAGGGCACGACCCCGCCGCCGGGTTGGCCGGCCAACCGACAAGTCAACAACCACGTGATGGAGTACGGGGTGCGGCAGGCGATTGTGACCAGTGACGGCGCGCGGCTGCGGCAAGGCATGACCAATGCCATCGCGTCCCTCTCGCTGGTGACGGACCTTGGCCATCTCTTCAACGCCCAGCGCGGCATCTATGTGAACCCGGGCAACGACGGCATCGCCTGGGAACGGCCCGTCTCAGTGGAGCTGATCGACCCGGTCCAGGGCAGCGCGGGCGAGTTTCAGATCGATGCGGGCCTGCGGATTCGCGGGGCCTACAGCCGCAGCTCGGGTAATCCCAAGCATGCGTTCCGGCTGTTCTTCCGTTCGACCTACGGCGAGGGGCGGCTGCGCTTCCCGCTCTTCGGCGACGAGGGGGCAGCGGCATTCGACAAGGTCGATCTGCGCACCTCCCAGAACTACTCCTGGGCCTTTGAGAACAGCCCCAACGAGACCTTCGTACGCGAGACCTTCTCGCGGGATTCGCAGCGCGACATGGGGATGCCCTACACGCGGAGCCGCTATTACCACCTCTATCTGAACGGTCAGTACTGGGGCCTCTACCAAACCCAGGAACGGGGGACGCCGACTTTGCGGAGAGCTATCTGGGCGGCAACCGCGAGGACTGGGATTGCATCAAGACCAGCCAGCCCGGCTACACGACGACCGCCAGCGACGGGACCTTCGACGCCTTCTATGCCCTGCACAACCTGGCCCTCACCCAGGGGTTCACCGGCGCGTACCGGGACAATTACTGGCGTGCCCGGGGCCTGAACTCCAACGGCACCCGTAACCCCTCCTACCCCGTTTACCTGGATGAGGACAATCTGATCGTGTACATGCTGGTGGCGTATTACACGGGCGATCCGGACTCGCCGGTCTCCATCTGGGGCGGCTTTCCCAACAACATGTATGGCCTCTTCAACCGGGTGACGCCCGACGGCTTCAAGTGGCTGCGTCATGACGCCGAGCACTCGCTGGGGGCGCACGGCGGCTACCCGGTCACGGCCGACACCACGGGGGCCGGGGCGAACTTCACCGCCCGGAACCAGTTCAACCCCGCCACCCTGCACCAGCGGCTTTGCCAGCATCCCGAGTACCGGCGGCGTTTTGCCGACCTCGTGCAGAAGCATCTCTACGGCGACGGCGCGCTCACGCCGGCCAATGCCCAGCAGCGATTTCGCAGCCGGATGGACGAGATCGACCTGGCCATCATCGGCGAGTCCGCCCGCTGGGGGCGCGGGAAGACGCGCGACGCGACCTGGCTGCCAGCCTGCAACGCGGTGTTGAACACCTACCTGGCCCAGCGCCGGGACATCGTGATCGGTCAGTTCCGTCAGCGGGGCTGGTTTCCGTCTCTGGATGCGCCGCTGTACTCGGTGATGAACACCGAGGTGACACCGGGCCAGGCGGTGCGATTGGCCGGCACCAGCACGTTCTACTACACCACCGACGGCTCGGACCCCCGCCTGCCCGATGGCGGCATCCACCCGGCGGCGGTTGCGGTCACGGCCACCAACGGTCCGACGGGACCCCGGACGCTCGTGGCCCGCGGCGCCCGCTGGCACTACTTCGACGCCGGGCGTGAACCGGAGGCTGACGGCCCAAGAACCTGGCGGGATCCGGAGTTCATGGATGCGGTCTGGCCGCAAGGTTCGGCGATCCTCGGCTTCGCCGGCAGTGCCACGGCCAACCCGGTGGCGACCCGCACCCGGCGCTACGTGACGGGTGCGTCCGGTCCGCAGGTCACGACCACCTACTTCCGCCACACCTTCACGCTCGACTCGACCGAGGAGGTGGACCAACTGCTGGTGGACGTGCTGCGGGACGACGGCGTGGTGGTTTATCTGAACGGCGTGGAAATCCTGCGCGACAACATGAACCCCGGCGTCCCCACGTACGACACCTACTCCGCCGGCGTGGTCGGATCGCCCGACCAGAACACTTACTTCACCCGCACGGTCGAGGCGGGGCCTCTGCTCCGCGCGGGCCCAAACGTCCTCGCGGTCGAGGTTCACCAGTGCAACGAGAGCAGCTCCGATCTCTACTTCGACCTCGCCCTGACGGTTCCTGGCAACCCGGCCAACGTCACCGCGGACGTGATCGTCCGCGAAGACCTGACGCTCAAGGCCCGCGCCTTTGATGGCACGGAATGGAGTGCACTGTCCGAAAGCCGGTTTACGGTCCCGCGACCGTCCATGGACTACGGCGCGTTGCGGATCGCCGAACTCATGTACGCCCCGCCGACGCCCGATGCGAACAGCTCTTACACGGCGGACGACTTCGCCTGGCTTGAACTCGTGAACCTCGCGGCGACGCCCCTTGACCTCGCCGGGGTGCGGTTCGGGAGCGGGATCAACCACACGTTCGCCCCGCTGATGCTGTCGCCTGGCGCGCGGCTTGTACTGGTCAAGAACCTGGAGGCGTTTACCACGCGTTACGCCACGAACGACCTCACCGTGGTCGTGTGGACGGGTGGCAACCTCGCGCGCTCGGGCGAGACGCTCTCACTCGTCGACCCGGACGGGAACAATCTGCTCACGTTCACCTACTCGCGGCAGTGGTATCCGGAGACCTTTGCGACCGGGACTTCGCTCGTGGCGATCGATCTGACCGCGGCGGAGCCGCTCTGGAGCACAACCGTCAACTGGCGGCCCAGCCGGATGGCGGGCGGCACGCCGGGGCTGCCCGAACCAGCGGATCTGCAACTCCTCAACCCTCGCCTCACGGCGGAAGGGTGGTTTGTCGTCGAGACCGTCGGGCTGGAAGGCCCGGCGGAACTCTGGTTTTCGGAGGATTGCCGGACCTGGACGCCCTGTGATCCCGCCGCCTGGTCCGTGGCCGAAGGCGTGCTCAGCGTCAACCTGGGGCATCCTTCGCTGGCGGCCAACACCCGGGCCTTCTTCCAAGTTCGCCTCGGCCCCTGAAGGCGCGCCAACACCCCCGGGGATCGCCCGCTTCGGGTCACCGAGGTGATGCCTCGGCGAGGATCCGCACGCGGCCCAAAAGGCCCGAAGGGAGCAGGGCGGCGGGTTGACCGTTACGCCGGCGTTCCTGCACACGTGGCGCAGCCGTCAGGAGGCGGAGGCGAAGTGGCGTTCCTCCTGGCCCACGACGACTCTCCCCTCGCGCCAGCGAGTGGGTCAGGTGTCACGGTCAAAGTCCGTGGGCAGATCCGGCTGACGGTGGTGGTCGAACATCCGCCTCACCTGGGCAGGCGTGACCCGGGTCAGGGAAAGGTCCGGGATCTCCCGCTCACCGAAAAAGCCGACCGCATCGGTCTCGGCGCCGGGCTGCGATGTTCCCTCCGTGACGGCGCAAAGCAGAAAAAGCTTGTAGACGTGAAAGGCGAACGGCGGTTCGTGCGGGTGTTTGCTCCGGTCGAAGACGGCCAGCAGCTTCGTTGCGCGAACGATGAACCCCGACTCTTCGTGCACCTCCCGCGCGACGTTCTCGGTCGTAGGGATCGCGGGCAAAGGTCAGCCCGTTCTGGGCGATGGCCTGGATCCGCTGGCTCCACGCCAGCCAACGCGTGTCTTGGTGAGACGACATGTTGTCGTAACGGCTTCGGACCTCGACCGGTAGAGTAGAGAGGAGAGCACGGGATGAAAGGTCCGAGGACCAATGACCGCCGCTCCCCTCTCCCTCGTCGAACCGGACATGGAGATTTCCCCCATCCGGCTCTCGCCAGAGTCGTCTCTTCCAGAACGCATTCACAAACGAACCAGTCCCAACCGTTCCAAGTGCGCGTACAGGCTGACCCCCTTGCGGGCCCGCCAGCCCCGTTGACTGCGCCGCTGCAGATGCTGGCCCAACCGATACCGCACGAAGTGGTTCAGGTGCCGAAACACGTTCCGCGGGTAGCCGAGCCCAAAGTAGTTGGCCCAGCCCCGCAGGTGACGGTTCAAGCGCCCGACCAATTCCGGCAGCGGCGTGGAGCATTGCTGCGGACTGATCAACCCCCGCAACGTCTCGCGTTCCCGCGCCACCGCCTTGCGCGAGGGCACCAGGTTCCAGTAACGCTGCGGGCGGCCATACTGGTCGCGGTCCTGCCGAAACGTGTAGCCCAGAAAATCCAGGCTCTGGCCCGGTTGCCGCAGATCGAGCACGCGGGTTTTCTCCCGGTTGATCTGCAACCCCAGCCAGCCTTCCAGCTTGCCCTCGAGCCAGTCGCGCAGACGCGGACTCACGTACCGCGCCAACACCACGAAGTCGTCCGCATAGCGGACCAGCTTCGCCTTGGCCCACTGCGCCGGCCCGTCCGCCCGATGAAAGACGTGGTCGAACCAGTGCAGATACACATTGGCCAGCAGCGGACTCAGGACCCCGCCTTGCGGCGTGCCCCGGTCATTGCGCTGCACCGTCGGCGGTTTCCCGTCCTTGGGCGGCTCCACCACCGGCGCCTTCAGCCATTGTCGGATCAATCCCAGCACCGAACCGTCCACCACGCGCATCCGCAGACAGGCGATGAGCTTGTCGTGAGGAATGCTGTCGAAGTAGCCGGCCAGGTCCGCATCATACACCGCCGCCAGGCCCCCCTTCAGATGGGCCTCAATGGCTTGCAGAGCGTCGTGTGCCGAACGTCCGGGCCGAAACCCGTAGGAGCAATCTTCGAAGTCGGCTTCAAAGATCGGCTCCAGGATCAGCAACACCGCCGCCTGCACCACCCGGTCCCGCACCGTCGGAATGCCCAGCGGTCGCCATTTCCCGTTCGCCTTGGGGATGTACACCCGCCGCACCGGTTGGGCTCGGTAGGTCTTCTCCCGCAGGCTGCGTTGCAGTTCGTCCAGAAAGGCGGCTTCGCTTTCCGGCGTCGCCCCGATCGGTTCGATGCTCACTTGGTCCACGCCCGGTGCCCCGCCGTTGCGCCGTACGGCCGCCCACGCGGCTTCCAGCACTTCCGGCCGACACACCAGGCCGTAGAGACTGTAGAAGCGGAATCGCTTCTGCTGCTTGGCTTTCTGGCCCAGCTTCTGTCTCAGTTCCCGGAGGTTCGGCGGCAGGATCGCTTCCCGAAAGGTCAGCTCCTCCACCACCGGTTCTGTCGTAGGCACTTGCATACCAATCAGCCCCCGGCACCTCTGACTCGGCTTGACTCTGGCCAGGGCTCCTTCGCTCCCCCTCCGACTTGATCGAAGGTTCGCCGCTACTATGAGCCCATCCGACGCCGCGATCCGGCCCCGCCGACGGTTATGGCTTCCCGCCGGGAGTGGCCCTGGACAAGCCAGGACACCGAACCGGGCCTCCCAAGTTCCGACTGGTTCTGTCCGTGCGCGCTGTCTCCTTCCACCCCGGGAGTCCGGTGGGTGCACGTGATCGAGGCTTCCCCACCGGTGCAGGCTTCATCAAATCCGGCAGACTGGCCACTCCCGATTTCGCGTAACGAGGCCGAACCGAGTTCGCGGGACGCTACGGCTCGCACGTTGGCCTTCCCCAGCGTCCACGGACAGGGTCGCCCCCATCCGCGTAAGGGTCGGCTACCTGGCTCTCGACCATTTACCAGGGCTAACACGTTGCAGTTAACAAGAACCATTCAGCTTGCTTGGCGCTTTCCGGATGCTGCGGATCACGCGGATGCCACCAGGTTGGGGGCGGGGCCGGCCTCCGCGTCACAGCCAGCTCGGCTACCGAGTCTTCAGCCAGCCAAGGCAGGCACCAGGGGATCTGTGGCCGCGGTGCGCCCGGCGGCATCGACGGTGACCACGCGGTAGCTCGGGCGGGAGTCGGAGGTGAGCGGTTCCTCGAAGGCAAACGGGGCCTTGGTCGTCTGCGGTCGATGCTCGACGGTCGCGAGGACCTTGCCGTCGCGCTGGATCTCGTAATGGCGGATGGGCTGATCGGCGGCATACGCGGTCTGCCAGGTCAGCCGGGCGGTGCGACGACCGTCCCGCGACTCGATCCGGGCGGCGGCCTCGCGCGGCGCGCCGAGGGCGGGTTGGGCCACCTGGAACCAGTTCACCCGTCCCTTGCCCGCGGCATCGGCGAGGCGTTCGATCTCCTGGCGATCGCCTTCGCCAAGGGCCTGGGCACGGATCTGGGCCGCGGACAGGTTCTGTTCGAGCTGACACTGGCGGGCGTCGGCCGCGACCTCGCCAATGCCGATGATGAGGGTACCGATGCCCGGGGTGGCGAGGCTGTACTCGATGAGGGGGCGGCTGGGCAACCGGGTGTCGCCCACGGTACGCACCACGTCCGCAGGCGTCTGTGACCAGCGCGGTTCCTTCGTGTACATCGCGCCATCGGCGAAGGTCTTCATGGCCACGATGCCAACATTCTTGGCTGCGGCGACCGGGATGGCGTTGAACTGGTGGCTCAGGTAGCGGCGGTCATTGGCGTTGATGGCGATCAGCATGGCGTCGATCACGTCGGAGTGATCCCGCTGAAGACACTCCATCATGACGGGCGAGGAGAAGT
Source organism: Verrucomicrobiota bacterium (assembly GCA_027493615.1). Classification (GTDB taxonomy): domain Bacteria; phylum Verrucomicrobiota; class Verrucomicrobiia; order Limisphaerales; family J093; genus DSVZ01. The sequence goes on along the minus strand of JAOSKK010000001.1, from coordinate 651,503 downwards.
GGCCGCTGATGCCGATCCGGCGGATGCGCTTTTCCTCGCGGGGATTGAGGCCGGTGAGGTTCGAGCCATCGCGGTAATCGCGCAGCACGGCGAGGGCGCCGAGGCGTTCGGCCTTGGGGTCGGGGCGGTCCAGTCCCTCGAAGATGGCCTCGACCTCGGCCAGGGTGTTGAGGTTGTGGATGAAGAACAGGTCGAGGTACGCGTCCTCCGGATACCCACCGCGGCCGTCACCGAACAACTGGGACAAGGAGCGTTTGATGTCGTCCGCTGCGCGCGACCCGGGAGGGCCGTCGGTGCGGTCGCGGACGTCCGGGTGCGATCCCCGGGCGTGGCGGATCATGGTCTTGCTGGCGAGGACCAGTGAGCGGCGGCCGCGTTCGTCGTAGCCAGGCTGGCCGGGCACCAGATGGCGGGCGCGGAGGGCCTTGCCGAAGTTCATCTGGCTCGGGCCGTAGGCGTTTGAGGTGTCGAGGTAATTCACGCCGCGATCGAGGGCCTTGAGGATGATGGCCGTGGGGTCCACATCGGACGGGGTCCATTGGATCGAGGCCTGGCCGCCCAGGCCCAGCGTGGTCACCTCGAAGCCCGTCCGGCCGAGGGTGCGTTTCATGGGGCGGGTCACACTGACGTCGCCCAAGCACAGGCTCGGGGCGGCGAGCGCGGCGGCGGTGAAAGTGGTTGAGCGCGCCAGGAAGTCGCGACGGGAAAGCGGAGCGGTCATGGCGGCTGACTATCCGCGCCGCCCGGGTGAGTACAAGCTGTTTCGGCAGTCGGTTCCGCAACGGGATGGCCCGTGCGGCCCGCTGGATCCCTCCGTTCTTGCGGGGAGACCGCTACTCCTTGTGCAGGCGGAAGAAGCGGAGAGGGCTGGTGGGCTTGAAGCTCACGACCCATCGGTCGCCCTCGGCCTCCGGCGGGATGAGGACGGGGAGCCACTGGGTTTCCGCGAGATGGTCCTTGAACTCGAGGCGATAATCGGACGCGACCAGCGGCCAGGACAGGGCAAGGCGGCTGGGACTCCGGTCCACGGTGAGCACGGGGGTCTCGAAGATGCCGAGCTCGAGCCGGTTGGAGGTATTGGGGTTGGTGCGGGGAGGTGGCGGGGGAGAGCACTCCGGCCTGGCTCACAAACAGGCCCGTGCGTGCGGGACGCAGCGTGACGGTGAGGCGGGCATGGGCTCCCGGAGGCAGGTCGCCCAGGTTGCAGACGACGCCCGGCGGCGCGAGGTAGTGGTTACCGCGCGAGAGTTGCGACGCCAGGAGTTCGACGTTGAGGGAGAAGGCCACCAGCATCTCGACCCGCGGGGCGAGAATGTTGCCACGGTTGGTGACCACCACCGCCATGGTGACCTCGTTGCCCACGAGCAGCGGCAAGAGCGGTTCATGGTAGACGAGCACGTCCGCCTCGCTGAAGGCCTGGCCGGTGAAGGTCACCACGTTGTTGGCGAGGACGGGATCGAAGGTGGGCGAGTGGACCTGGGCCGTGGCGTTGAGGGCGCCCGGCTGTTGCACGATCACGGTGACGATGGCCACCGCCTCCGTCCCGGCGGGCAGCCCCCCACCCGCCATGAGACCTGGCCTGACGCCGACTCCCAGCTCCCCAGATTGGCGTCGACGGACACGAGCACGGCCTGTTCCGGGAGCCGGTGCGTGACCGCCACCTCGGCCGCGTTGGCGGGACCCTGATTCGACGCCACCACCGCGTAGCGGAACTCGTGACCGACCAGGGCGTCGTCCGACTCCGGCCAGAGGGCGACGGCCAGATCGGCCCCGAGGCGGGTGTCGTTCACAAACTCGGCGTGGTTGTTTCCCGGTGCGGGATCCAACTCGACCGCAGCCACCGTGGCGCCGAGGACGAGCGCCCCTTCGGCCTCCGGCGTGACCGTCATCCGGAGCGCCACCAACGCGCCCGGGGCAAGGTCGCCCAGCCCGGCGTTGACCGTGTTCCCAGTCCGCTCCCACTGGCCCTGGCTCGTCTCGAGTGATTCAAAGCGGACGAGCGCGGGCAACGTGCACTCGAGCTGAACTCCCGTCGCGAGATGCGGCCCGGCATTGGTGACGGCGATGAGATAATCGAACGGCTGTCCCAGCACGGCCACCCCCACCGAGGCGGTCAATTGGACGCGAAGATCGGCACCACGTTGCACGTCGGTTGACGCCGTGGCCGCGTTGTTGGCCGGGTCCGGGCACCCTCGTGAGCCAGGGCCTGCGCGGTATTGGTCCAGTGGCCCAGCTTCCGGGGGCGCAGCACCAGGTTGACGCTCGCGCTGGCTCCGGGGTCGAGCGGACCCGGTTCGTACAGGAACGTGTCGCCGTCGCGGCGGAAGGTGCCCTGGGACGGTTCGGCGGTCACAAACTCGGTGTCCTCCGGCAGGGGGTCAACCACCTGGACCTGCGTGGCCCGGCTTGGGCCGAGGTTGGCCACCGTCAGCCGGAATCGGGCGGGCTGGCCCTGCAGGGCGAACGTGTCCAGGAACTCCTTCGCCAGCTCGAGGTCGGCGCCGGGGAGAACTTCGACGGCAACCGCCACCTGGTTGTCGGTGGGATCCGCGTCCAGGGAGCCGGTTGTCACGACGGCGAGGTTAGTACGCCAACCCAGTTCCTGGGCGGTGAGGCGAAGCCGGGCGGCGGCCTGCGCGCCCGCTTCGAGATTCCCCCATGCGATGACCAGCCGGTTCTCGTTCGTGAGGAGCTCTCCCTGGCTCAGGTCGGCTTTCGCGAGGGTGAGGCCGGCGGGCAACCAGTCGCTGACGCGCACCTGGGTCGCAGCATGCGGACCGCCATTCGTCACCACCAGTTCCAACACGGCGGATTGGCCGAGCAACACCTGCGCCGGTTGGACCTGTTGCGACAGGGCAAGGGACGCGAGCCCGAAGATCTCGACAGGGAACTCAACCGCGTTGTCGCCCGGGGTGGAGTCCACGAGCGAACCACTGACCGAGGCGGAAAGGGTCAGCCGTTCGGGAGCCCGGGGGATGACGACCACATCGAGCGTGACCACCGCGCCGGCAGCCAACTCGTCCAGGCGCCATTGCACCTCCTGCCCCGTCAGGGCGGCCGTCCCGGCGCCGGGGGTGAGGGTCTTCAATTCGAGGGCCGGTGGGAGGAGATGGCGGAGCACGACCGCCGTGGCCGGGAGTTCCCCCGGTTGCGGACGGTAAAGCGGTACGGGGCCGGCTGCTCCAGGATCAACGGCGGCGCAGGCGCGTCAAGCGTCAGCGACAGGTCGCCGGTCCGCTGCACCTCGGTGACCCGCGCGACAACGTTGTTTTCGGGGTGCGGATCGGCCTGGTCGGCGACCACGGCGGAGTGGTTGGTGATGGCGCCGAGTTCTGATGCCAAGAGGACGAGATCGAGCGTGGCGGCCGCCTGAGGCTCCAGCGTCCCGATCTGCCACTGCACCCCCGGAGTCTCCAGCCGCCAGAACCCCTGGCTGGGCGTCATCCGGAGGATTTCGAATGTCCCGATCAAGGTCTCGTCCAGATGGACGCCGGTGGCGCGGTTGGGACCCTGGTTGGTGACGGTGATGAACAGGTGCAGGGGCTCATCCAGGATCGCCGGGTCGGGAGAGACGGTCTTGGTCACTCGCAGATCAGCAGCGGGCACGACCTGGGTCTGGGTGCTGCACTCGTTGTTGGCGTCGTTCTCGTCGGGCTGGGTGGAGCTGATGCGGGCGGTGTGGCTGGCCGTGCCGTTGGCGGCGACCCGCACCGTGAGCGTCATCGTTGCCGTGGCGCCCACTTCGAGCCGGCCCAGGAGGATCTCGACGAGGTCCGGAGCCGTCGCGGACCATTCGCCCTGGGACAATTCGACGTCTTCCAAGACGGCCTTCGCGGGCAACTGGCTGACCACCCGGGCGGCTTCGGCGGGACGGGGGCCTTCATTACGGGCCACCAGGGTGAGGTGAAGGGCTTCCCCGTTGAGCACGACCGCGGGCTCGGCCGTGCAGGCCAGTGCGAGGTCTGTGTCGCTCGCGGCGGGGACCTCGAGGGGCACTTCGCCGGACTGGTTGGCCGGGTCGAGGTCGGCCTCCATGCTCGTGAAGGCGACGGGTATGATCAACGTGCCGCTCACGGCGGGCCGCAGAATGAGTGTCACGTCGACGGTGTTGCCCGCCGGGAGGTCACCCACGCGGCAGCGGTGACCGGTCGCCTCCACCGTGCAGTCGCTGACTCCCTCCGCCGCCACAAACTCAACATCGGCGGGCAACGCATACACGAGGTCCACCCCGGTGGCGGGCTGTGGTCCCTGGTTGCGCAGCGTCACCTTCACCCGGGCCTCGCGATGGGGGCCTGGCGGAGGAAGCGAGGGTCCACTGGACGAGCTCGAGGTCCACGGCCGGCAGAACCTCGAGGGGCACCTCGGCGGCGTTGTTGCCCGGCTCGAGGTCCGGCTGGGCGGCGGACACATAGGCAGCGTTGGTGTAAAGGCCGGGTTCAAAGGTGAGCGCCTGCACGCGGCCGGTGGCGGTCTGACCGACGGCGAGGTCGCCAAACTCGAACGCGATCGTTCCGCCCTCCGCCACCACCTGCCCCTGGGACGATTCCACTGCCCCGAGGCGGAGCGGGTCGGGCAGCACATCGGTGGCGCGGACGCCGGAGGCCGCATAAGGGCCGTGGTTGGTGACTACCAGCGTGTACCAGACAGCCCGGCTGGCAAGGACCTGGCCTGGCGCAACGCTCTTCTTCAAACCCAGATCGGCGGGCGCTTCCACGAACCAGGTGACCTCGAGTGCTTGGTTGGCGGGGACGAGGTCCACTTCGAACCCGTCCGCCTGAAACCGATGAATTGCTTCGCCGGGAACCGTCGGTGTCGCCCGCACTGCGAGCGAGGCCACGGCCCCCACCGCCAACTCGCCGCACGCCACCGTGAGGCGGTCGTCCACCCGGGTGGCCGTTCCCTGGCTGGGGATGGCCTCGATGAGCGTCCAGCCGGCGGGGAGGTCGTACGTCAGCTCGACCGCCGTGGCCACACCCGGGCCCCGGTTGGTCACGGTGAGCGTGTAGCTGAGGGAATGCCCGACGATCACCGGGGCCGCCGCGGCCTGCATCCCCACCGCGAGGTCGGCAACCGGCCGGGCCTCCACGGCGGTAGCGGCCAGGTTGTTCTCCGGCCGGGTCTCGAACTCCCAGGCACTCACCGTGGCGACGTTGGTCAGCCAGCCAGGCTGCGTGGGGCGCAGTTCGAGCGTCAGCTCCGCCGTGCCTTCCGCCGCCAGGGATCCCGCCGACCAGGTCACAAGGTCGTCCACCGCCGCAGCCGTGCCCTGCGACGCCGCAGCGGCGATCCATTCGAGGCCCGGGGACAAAAGCGATGCTGGCCGTGACCCCGGCGGCATCCGTTGGCCCTCGGTTTGCCAGGCGCAACACCTGGTGGAAGCCGTGTCCCACCGCCACGGGCTGGGTCAGGACCTGCCAGCCCACCTCGAGGTCGGTGCGATGACGCACCGAGGTGATCGCGGCGGCGGTGTTGTTGGCGGTCACGGGATCTGCATGGACCGCGGTCACCGTAGCACGATTGGTCAGCATCCCGGCCACTTCCGGTACGGTGGCGAGGGACAGCACCGCCGTGTCCTCCACCGCCAGGTTTCCGAGGTCGGCCTGGAAGACCCCTGCCTCAAACGTCCATTCCCCTGACTCGAGGTGGCGTTCACGAAGCGCAGGCCGGCAGCCAGTTCGCTGCGGACGACCACGTTGCTGGCCAGGAACGGCCCGTGGTTGGTGACCTCGAGAGTCAGTTCGAGCGGTTCCCCGACGGGCGCCGGGTTCGCCTTGGCCTGGTGGGTGATGGCGACGTCGGCCGTCTCGACCACACGGATGACGAGCGAAGAGACGTTGTCTTTCGGCGTGGGCTCGATCTCGCCGGACAGGACCATGACGCGGTTGGTGTAGGCGCCCGGAGACTCCGCCCGCCCGGTCCAGGTGAGCACGGCGCTGCCGCCCTCGGACAGCGGGTCGAGCTGCCCGACGATGGCAGTGTCATGAACGGTGACCTCCCCGGCGCTGAGCTTGGCGGTGAGCAGTTCGACGCCGGGGGGACCAGGTTGGTGATCACGCCGGACTGGGCCTGGTTGGGTCCGAGATTGGTGACCGTCACGGTCACCGTGAAAACCTGCCCGTGCCAGGGGTTGCGCGGCGAGACGCGCTGCCGGACGGTGAGGTCAGCCGTCGCTGGCCTCACCTCGAGGATGACGGTGGCGGGCGCGCTCCGGGCCAGGCCATCCTCCAGTTCGAACGTGAACTGGTCCGGCCCTTCGTAGCCCGGGGCCGGGACATAGCGTACGGTGCCGGCAAGCGGGTCCCAGTCCTCCAGCGTGCCATGGAGTGGGGGTGTCGCGAGCCCGAAAAGGACCGGATCTTCGTCAGGGTCGTGGCCGCCCAACACCACGATGCCGGGTCGGTTCCGATAAAAGACCGCAGTCTGGTCGAGGGCGACCGGCGGGCGGTTGAACGGCTCGCAGCGGTAGCCCTGCTCGGCAAACTCAACGTGCATTTGCCAGCACAACAACGTGCCCACGTCTTCGGCGTTCACATCCGCGATCACCAGTTCCCACTCCCCCGGCAACGCGCGCTCGAGCAACGCCGCCAGCGGCTGGTACGGCCGGAAAGTGCCGGCAAGCGGCGCAACCCCGCTGGTAATGGGCACCGCAGCGGCGTCATCGAAACGCGTCCACACGACGTCCGGCCCGCAGGCGCCCCGGCCCAGATTCTGGCCGAAGAACACGCCCTCGGGGAGGAGCTCGACGCCCGTCCCGTCGGGGTGCTCGAGCGTGACGCGCAGATCGTCCAACCAGGTGTGATCGAGCCGCACCTCGACCTGCAGGTCCTTCACCACTCCCTCCCGGTCGATGACCAACGGGGCCCGTAGCGTGCCCCCGTCCGGAATGGGCCGGGGCCCGGCCGAAGCCACGAACACCTCCTGCGCCACGTTAATCACTTCGAGCCGGCCGACCACGCGGGGGAGTTCCCGCTGGAACGACACTTCGCCGACGGTCGCGACCACCCGCAGTTGAAACGCGTGGCCACACGGGGCCTCCTTGCTCACGCGGTAGCGGAGCGGCGTCAGGTTGCCCGCCGCCGCCCCCGGCCGGAGATCGGCATACGCCGCCGTGTCCGCGAGCAGGTGGACGTAGGGGGAATCGGTGCTGAGCCGCGCCGTGACGTTCACCGCCGTCGGCCCGTCCGTATTCCGCAGCACGAGGGTTTCCTGGATCTCCTCGCCGGGATCCAGCACGCCATTGCCGTTGCCGGCGGCCGTGTCACTCGAGGTCGCGCTCTCGAGGGCCAACAGCGGCACGCCTGGCGTGGTGGCCGGGGAATACAAGAGGGTGAACTTCTGCGCTCCGCCCGAAGGGACTTGGCGGCCCGCCACCGTCAGGTTCCAGCGCCCGGGGCGCACGCCGGCATTGACCCAAACCTGTTCCACCACGTTGACATGGTCCGCAGCGGTCCGGACGGCCGGCGCGGCCGGGTTGGCCGGGTCGAGGGTCCACGGAAAGTGCCGGGTCCCGTCGGGGTCGGTCACGATGAGGTCGAGGTCGTTCACGAGTGCCCGGGCGGCGTTCTCCGCGGCGGGCACATCGTCCCAGACGAGGGTGACCTTCACGCTCGCGGTGTCCGCAGGGACATCGAGCGGGTAGCTGCCCTCCGTCCCGTGTGTGACTTGCCCCACCAGCCAGCCTCCGCTCCGCAGATGGTCCACGGCGTCCCGGACCTGCACCCGCCCATAGCCCGACGCGTAATCGGGACCGGGCTGGAAACCCTGGGCGGCGTCGGTCAGATCCGCCGCCGTATGGATCAGCAAGCCCTTGACCGTGGCCGGGAGCGGGGTTTGCCCTCGAATCGCTGCCGGTAATCCTCGATGAGCAGCGCCACGGCGCCCGAAACCGCCGGGGCTGCCATGGACGTCCCGGTCATGACCCCGTAAGACGAGTTGGGGAGGGTCGAGGTGATGCCACCGTCGCCGCCGACCTCATCGCCCGGCGCAACGAATTCCGGCTTCACCCGGCCGTCATCCGTGGGTCCCCACCCGCTGAAGACGGTCATCGAGTGATCATCCGAGTTCACGGCCCCCACGGTCAGGATGTTCTTCGCCGTGGCCGGAACGCCGACCGTCCGATAGCCGTCAGGCGAGGGACACCCCGTGCTGTCGCGCCGGCCGCGCGCGTTACCGACGGCGAACACCACGTGGTAGGGAGCGCCATAGAGCCCGGTGACCAGGCGGTCGTAGTTGGGCGCGTCGCCGGTGTAATCGCCGAGCAGATGGCAGTTGGCAAAGAACGCGTCCAGGGTGATGCCCCACGAGTTGTGCGAAATCACCGTCCCGAAGCGTTCGCGCGCGTCCCGGTGTTCGTCGATGAGCGGGCCGGTGCTCACGTCGTAGGAGACGAGCGTGGCTCCCGGGGCCACCCCGCGCCACTGGCCCGGTTGACCGCCGCGGTCGCCACTGGCGCGGCCGTCGCCGGCCAGTGTCCCGGCCACGTGCGTGGCGTGGGACTGGTTCTGGTTGGGAACATTCATCTCCCCGGCATGAACGCGACCCGTGAAGTCGGGATGAGCGAAGTCCAGCCAACCAGCGTCCCAGATGCCCACGACCACATTGGCGCCGGACAGGCCGTAGGGAGGGTCCCCCAGCGCCACCACCTGCATATTCGTGCGCAAGCCGTCGTTGAAGGTCTGCATCGGCGGCGGCACTTCCTCGATCCAGCGCAATGCGTCCAACTCCGCCAACCGTGACACCCCGTCCAGTGAAATCGCGACTTCAAGCGACTCCGTCGAGCCCGCGGCCGCCAGCACCGCCGCACCCGCCTTCTGGACCTCGGCTTGGGCCACCGGCAGCGGCACATCCTCAAACACGCGCACACGCAACCTGACCTGGCCGTCCTGATCGACCGCCCAAACCCCCGGTTCCCCGGCGAGCAAGGTCGGCGAGAGCTTGTCCTCCGGATAGAGCCGGCCCAGCCAGCGAATGCCCGCCGCCGTCAACCGTTCCAGATCAGCGTCCCGCGTCAGTGAAGCGAAGTAGGCCTGGTCCGGCACGAACCCGAGCAAGGTCAGACCGGCCGCCGCCAGGCGGGCCCGTTCCTCCAAACCAGGAAGGCGTTCGAACTGGACCAGCACGTGCTGACGGTGGGTCCCCGGACTCCCGGCGAACACCACCCGGGCATTGACCTCCAAAGCCCCGACGCCGGCGAACGTGCCCGATTTCAACCGGACGGGCTGCAGCGCCGACCGCGCCGCGAGCGCCCGGCCGGGTGAGGACGCCATGCCCGCGGAAGGAACGACGTCCCAGGGGTTGGCGAGGACGGGCCGGCGATCCGGGCGTTCCGCAGACGGCTGGGCACCGGCTGGCAAGCTCAGGGAACCGAGGCTGAGCAGCGTAAGGAAGGCGCAAAGAAATCCGGGCCGGCGGTCCGGGAGGATTTCCCGGGGGTGGGGCGACGCAGTCGCATGCTCCGCCGACGATTGCCCCGTCTGAGCTGCGACGCCTGTCCCCGTCAAACTTGCCGTCACGCCACTAGCTATATCCGCTCGTCGGGGAAAGGGAAGGTGGAACTTGCTCGCCGGGCGGGCGACGCGACCGCGGGCCGCCCAACCGCACGTCGGGATCGGGGTCATGAGCAGTTTGCAGTAGCAAGACATGTGCCGGAACGCTGACGGGAGGTACCCGACCGGCGGCTGGGTGGGCGCCCAGACGCACAGGGAGCGATCGCCAGGAGCCAACGCGAACCCAGGCCGGAAGCCCGCAGGCCCGTCGCAGCCGGACCAGGCGATGTCGGGCGGCGGTTTTTCAATTCGCCCCCCGTGGCCCCGGGCTGCTATAACCCGCGACACATGAACCGGGGAACCGGCGCGCGCGCCGGTTCGCCACCGCCTGATGCCGTGAATCACGAGATGCCATTTCCTGCAGCGGTCGCCACGACCGACGAACCGCGGCCGCTGTGGCGGCGAGTCCTGCGGCGTGGTGAGGAAGGTGGGGTCGTCGTGGCGCTGGGGCTCATGGTGCTGCTGCCTTGTGTCGAGGTCACCCTGCGCAAGTTCTTCCACTCCGGGTTGCCGGGGGCGGCACCGGCGGTCCAGCACCTGGTGCTGCTGGTGGGCATGCTCGGCGGGGCGCTGGCGGCGCGCGAGGGGCGGTTGCTCTCCATCTCCACGCTCACGCACTTCCTCAAGGGCCGGGCGCGCCTGTGCGCACAGGTGTGGAGCGGTGGGGTGGCGGCCGCCATCAGCGTGTTCCTGGCCGTGGCGAGCCTCGAAGTGGTGGCTGGCAGCCGTCGGTTGGGGCGGACCTTCGCCTACGGGATCCCGATCTGGGTGGCGCAACTGCTCTTGACCCTCGGCTTCGGGCTGGTGGCCTGGCGGTTGATCCGGCAGGCCGGCACGACCTGGCGCTGGCGACTGGCCACCCTGGGGCTGGCCGCGCTGCTGGTGGTGCTCGGCGGGTGGCCAGGGTGGGCGGAGCGCTGGGAGTGGCCTTCGTTCGCGCCCGAACATCTTCGCTGGCCGGCGCTGGTGTTGTTGGTTTCGGCCATCGCCCTCGGCGCCCCCGTGTTCGCCGCGTTGGGCGGGGCGGCGCTGATCTTCTTCTGGACGGCGGGCGAACCGGTCTCGGTGGTGCCGCTCAAGCACTACACGCTGACGGTCAATCCCACGCTGCCGAGCATCCCGCTGTTCACGCTGGCCGGCTATTTCCTGGCCGAAGGCGGGGCGGGACGACGTTTTGTGCGGCTGTTCACGGCCTGGTTCGGCCATGTGCGCGGAGGCCCGGCCCTCATCACCGTGATGGTCTGCGCCTTCTTCACCTCCTTCACGGGCGCGTCCGGGGTGACAGTGCTTGCGTTGGGAGGCCTGCTGATGCCAGTACTGCTGGCCGCAGGATACCGGGAGCGCGATTCGCTGGGACTCCTCACCGGGGCTGGTTCGCTGGGACTCCTGTTCCCGCCCTGCCTGCCGCCGATCCTCTACGTGATCATCGCCGGCACGAGCACGAAAGCCGAGATCAGCATCGAACAGATCTTCCAGGCGGGTCTGTTGCCGGGCCTGCTCCTGATGGGGTTGGCAGGCGTGTGGGGCATCTACTGTGGGCCGCGGCGGGTTGGGCAGGGACGGCGTTTCGACCGGGCGGAGGCCTGGGCTGCCCTCCGGGAGGCGAAGTGGGAACTGCTCGTGCCGGTGATCGCCCTCGGACTGCTCTTCACCGGCCTGGCGACGCCCGTGGAGACGGCGGCCGCCACGGCGCTGTACGCCTTTTTCGCCGAGACGTTCATCTACCGCGATCTGAAACTGTTTCGGGACGTGCCGCGCGTCATGAGCGAGTGCGGGTTGCTCGTCGGCGGGGTGCTGTTGATCCTGGGGTCGCCCTCGGCTTCACGCATTTCCTGATCGACGCCCAAGTGCCGGACGCCGCTGTCGAGTGGGCCACCGCGACGCTGAAGTCGAAGTTCACGTTTCTGCTCGCGGTGAACGTGTTGCTGATCGTGGTGGGCTGTCTCATGGACATCTACTCGGCCATCGTGGTGGTCGTGCCGCTGCTCGTACCGGTGGCCAATGCCTTCGGCGTCCATCCCCTCCACTTGGGGATCATCTTCCTCGCCAACCTTGAGTTGGGCTTTCTGACACCGCCCGTGGGCATGAACCTCTTCCTCTCGTCCTACCGCTTTGGCAAACCCATGCCGGAGGTCATCCGCGCCACCCTGCCCATGCTCGGCGTGCTCGCGATCGGGGTGTTGCTCATCACGTATTGCCCAGCGCTGACGCTCACGCTCCCCAACTGGCTCAAACCTCCCGGCTGAGCACCATCGCGGCCGGAACCGGCCCGCATCCCACCCGGAACCGGCAACCCGCCGCACGATGTCGCCCCCGATGAGTTCGCGCCCTCTGCTGCCCCTTTCCCTTGGGTTGAACCTCCTTCTCGCCGCACTGATCGTCGGCACGTGGTTCGCCTCGGGCCCGCCAGCCACCAGACCAGATCCCGCCGGCGCGCTTCCCGCCTCCCCGCCCCCGCTCCGACGCCCCCGGCTTGGACCCCCAACCGGCTTCCACGCCCCCGCGGCCACGATTTCATTGGAGCCAGGTCGAGTCCGACGACTACCGGCAATACCTGGCGAACCTCCGGGCGATCGGCTGCCCCGGCCCTGTGATTCGGGATCTCCTGGTCGAGGACGTGACCGCGCTCTACGAGCGACGCCGCACCGCCGTCCCCCGATCCCCGCTCCCACCCTGGGCAGGTGCCGACCTGCGGGCCGCCGCCGCCGCCGAACAGGCGCAACACCAGGAGGCCCTCGATGCCGAACAGCGCGCGGTGCTGACCGAGTTGCTCGGGTTCCCCTGGGAATGGGAGGCCATCCAGACCTGGCGCAACGAACCGGTGGCCTGGGCCTTGCTGGGCTTCCTGACCGATGAACAAGCCGTGGGCGTAATGGGGTTGGTCGAAACGCTCACCGAAGAAGCCCGTCGCTACCGCCACCGCGTGGATGGGATCCTGCTCCCCGAGGACCGCCTCGCCCTCACCGCGCTGGCCGACCGGTTTGAGGCGGACCTGGCCGGCTTCCTGACACCGCAACAGGCCGAGGAACTCGCCTTGCGCGTGCAGGCCTTGGGCATGGCGTTCGGCAAAGGCGACGCCCATCTCGGGGCCGCCGGCCTCAACGGCCTCCAGGCCAGGGAGGTGGTCCGTCTCTCCCTTCGAGCCGGCTCTTTCCTGCGGGATGAAATCGTCGGGATCGAACCGCCCGCCGAGGAACGAGCCGCGCGTCAGGCACAATTCGAGGCGGAGGTGGCGGCGTTGCTGGGTCCCCAGCTCCAGGCCGAGTTCGCCCGGGCGCAGGACGGCCGCTTCCGCGAGGTGCTGCAGTTCGCTCAAGAGCACAGCCTGTCCCGCAAGACCGCCATTGCCGCTTTCGAGGTCCGCCAACTGGCGGAAGAGGAGAGCGCCCGACTGAAAGCGGCGCCCGCCGCAGACCCGGAGGCCCGGCAGGCGCGCCTCGAACAACTCCAGCAGACCACGGCCGCTGTCCTCGCCACCCTCCTCGACGCTCCAAGCCTTCAAGCCTATCTCGCAAGCGACCACGGCGAGTGGCTCAATGCGCTGGCAGCCGAAGCCGCTCCGACCAACCCGCCCTCCCCACCATGAACTCGCGCCGGACCACCCTCCTCTCGCTGGGGCTGAACGTCGCCCTGCTCGCCGCTTGGGTGTGGCTCCCCACCCGACCCACCCCGCGCACGCTCCCCTCCCCGACCGGGTCCGTTCTGCCGTCCGAAGCCACGCCTTCGGCCCTGCCGTCCGAGACCGCTGACCCCACCCCCGACGCCCCCGCCTCACCGCCCGACGCCCCCTTTCACTGGAGCGAACTCGCTTCCACCAACTTCTGCCTCTACCGCGACCGGCTGCGTGAAGCCGGCTGCCCGGAACGAACCCTGCGGGTCATCCTCGAAACGGAAATCGCCGCCCATTTCGCGCAACGGCGACGCCCATTCGTCGAGGCTTTCCAACCCCGGTTCTGGTCCGCGCTGGCCAGTCCTTCCCCCAACGCCTTCGAGTCCATCGAGGAGGAGTTCCGCCCGTTGAAGGTGGCGCAACAGCAGTTGATCGACGAGGTGCTCGGCAACGCCCGGCCGGACCCGGCGGCCGAAGCCTCAGACCGCCGGCGAGGTTTCGAAGAGCGCTTCGAGTGGGCGCCGCCCGAACTGCGCCCGCGGTTGGTGGAGCTCGAGGAGCAGCTTTGGCAGCAGGAACAGGCCCTTCAGCAGGAGATCGCGCAGCGACCCGATCCCCGCTGGACCCCGGCCGACCATGCCCGTCGCCAGGAGTTGCGCGAGACCCACCAGCGGCAGCAACGCGAGTGGCTCGGCGACTGGGCCGGGGAGTTCGAACTCCGCCAGTCCAACGCCGCCCAGTGGACCCAGAACCTCGTGGGCTTCGAAGTGACCGAGGCCGAATGGCGGGCCGTCACCCAGGCCCTGCGGAGTTCAGGCGCCAACCCCCACGACCCCGCTCGCCTCGGCGCCGAGATTCAAGCCGCCCTCGGTCCGGATCGCCACGCAGAGTACCTCGAGGCCAGCGACGGGGATTACCAGCAGACCCGCCGCGTCACCCGCCGGCTGGGCCTGAGCGATGACACGGCCCGGGAAGCCCGCGAAATCCAGCGCGCCGCCCAAGCCGCTGCCGTTCAACTCCGAGGCCTGATTTCGCTCGATGCCGATCGACAACGCCAAGCCCTCGCCGAAGTCGCAACCGAGGCCGCCCGGGCCCTCCACGCGACCCTCGGCGACCGCGGTTGGTCGGCTTACCGGGAGTACGCGGGAGCGTGGTTGAAGGACCTCAATGCGACTTCGGGCAACTGACCTCAGCCGCTGCGCCGCACGCCGCGCCTGGGAATCCCCTGCCCGCTGTAGGCGCCGACGTGAGGAGGCGAGGGTGTTGCCCTGGCCCACACGCCTCCTCACGTCGGCGCCTACAGTCTGTCACGGTCTCAAGCCGAGGATGAAATCCCCGGGTCAGATCCTGCATCGGCTGGGGCGACGGCACCCGCCCCGCCCGGAAGGGCAGGTTACGGAGCGACCGCGCGCAACCGCCGCCAGAGAGCGAATCCGCACAATCCCAAGCCGGCAACCCACGCGTAAGTCGCGGGCTCCGGTACCAGGGCGAGGAAGCCCCGAATCTCCCCGCCGGGGTTCGCCTGCGTGTGGACATTCACATAGGCCTTGCCCTCCAGCATGGCTGCCAGGAGGCCGGCCTCCGCCCCCGCGGCGGTGCCGCCGTTTAGATTGAAGAAGTTGGCCGTGTAGATGGCCGAATCCGTCAGGTCCAGCGTGTGGTCGTACGTGCCACTGGTCACGCCGGCGGGGAAGCCGGGGAAGGTGCCGGTGTGGACTGCTACCCCGATCGTGCCTGCACCCGCCAGCGCCGTCGGCGCGTGGATGTGGGCCACGGTCGTAGGGCTTACGAGATCGCTGAAGCTGATCTCGACGCGCAGGGTGTGCGCCACGCCGTCGTAGGTGACAGTGGCGGACCCGGTGCCCGTCGTCGCGACCGGCGGAGACTCGCTGGCTCCGTCGAGGGACGCGGTGAAGACCGCGGCCTGCGCCGCGCCCGCGAGGGCGCAACCGGACAGCAGGGCCAGCTTGGTGCGCAGAGGGATGATGTTCATCGTGGTGCTCGGCGGCGACGGCCGGGAACGACCGACCGGCGGCCGCACAGGTAGTTTGGTTAAGCTTCTCGATTAATATCTCTTCCAACCGGCGCGGAACGTTCCGCACGTGCCGTGGACTGTCAAGGGGCGATCATGGGGATCTTCTTGTGGTGCGGGTTTCCAGCCTGCACCTGCCGCCGTTCATGACCCCTGAGCAAAGCCACGAGGAACAGGGCACTTCCCGTGGAGCCGACCCCGACACCCCGTGAGGGCACGCGGCCGATCTCAGCCGGCCACCGGCGGTGCTTCCCGGTGCCAGTCGGTGGCCGCCTGGTAGGCTGCGCCCAAACGAAGCAGGGTCGGCTCTCCAAATGGCCGGCCGAGGAACTGCAGACCGATGGGCAGACGCGGCGTCGTGGTGGTGAAACCACACGGGACACTCAGCCCGCAAATCCCGGCCAGGTTGCACGACAACGTGAAGATGTCCTCGAGATACATCCGCAGCGGGTCGTTGGCCTTCTCGCCGAGCGGGAACGCCGGATGCGGCGTGGTGGGCGTCACAATGGCGTCCACGCCCTCGAAGGCCTCGAGGAAGTCCCGCCGGATCAGTGTCCGCACCTTCTGCGCGCGGAGGTAATACGCGTCGTAGTAGCCGCTGCTCAGCACATAAGTGCCCAGGACAATGCGCCGTTTCACCTCGGTCCCCAGCCCTGCGCCGCGCGTCCGCCTGTACATCGCCACAGGATCCGGCCCCTCGATCCGCCGCCCGTAGCGCACCCCGTCGAACCGCGCCAGGTTCGCGCTCGCCTCGGCGGGGGCGATGACATAGTAGGTGGCCAGCGCGTGGCGCGTGTGGGGGAGCGAAATTTCGCGCAACTCGGCCCCGAGCCTCTCGAGTTGATTGACCGCCCGATCCACGGCCTGCTGCACCTCCGGGTCGATGCCCGGCCCGCGATACTCGCGCGGCACCCCGAGCCGCACTCCGCGCAGGTCCCCGTTGAGCGCCGCGGCATAGTCGGGCACGGGTTCCGGGACGCTGGTCGAATCCCGGGGATCGTGCCCGGCCATCACGCGCAGCAAGACGGCGGCATCCGCCACGGTGCGGGTGAGACAACCGATTTGATCCAGCGACGAGGCGTAGGCGACCAGCCCATAGCGTGAGACCCGGCCATAGGTGGGCTTGAGCCCGGTCACCCCGCAGAGCGCCGCCGGTTGCCGCACCGACCCGCCCGTGTCCGAGCCCAGGGAGGCCGTCACCTCCTGACTGGCCACGGCCGCAGCCGACCCGCCCGAGGAACCGCCGGGAGTCCGCCCGAGGTCCCAGGGATTCCGCGTGAGTTGAAAAGCGGAGTTTTCGGTCGAGCTCCCCATGGCGAACTCGTCCAGATTCAGCCGCCCCACGAGGACCGCCCCCGGCCGCCCGCAAATGCTCGACGACGGTGGCATCATAGGGCGCGACGAAATCCTGGAGGAACCGCGAACCGCAGGTCAGCGGCTGGCCACGCACCGCAATGATGTCCTTGAGCGCCAGGGGAATCCCGAGCAGCGGGCGGTCGGCGTGGGTTGCCCCCCGGCTCAGGGCTTCATCGGCGGCTTCGGCCTGAGCGAGCGCTCCCGCCTCGTCCACGTGCAGGAACGCGCCCACCTGCGGGTCGACACGTCGAATCTGGATCCAGGCACGCCTGGGTGGCTTCCCGGCCGAACAAGCGCGGCGCGCCAGTTGGGTCGTGAGTTCGACAAGAGAAAGCCGGTGGAGCATGACGGGGGGCCGGGATCGCGACTAAGGCGCGGCGCTACTCGATGATCTTCGGGACCTGGAACAAGCCGTTGGCCTGGGCCGGAGCGTTCTGCAAGGCCTCGAGCGGCGCTAGCGAAGGGCGCACGACATCGGGGCGCGTCACATTCACCCGGGGGAGGGCGTGGGCCATGGGCTCGACACCGCTGACGTCCACACTCTTGAGTTGCTCGAAGTAGTCGAGGATCTCGGTCAGTTGGGCGCCGAACCGCTCCTCCTCCTCGGGCTTCAGCTCGAGGCGCGCCAAGTGCGCCACGTAACGGACATCCAGGTGAGGCGTGGCCATGACGCAATAGGGAACCAGGGAGGATGCGCGCGGGTCAATCCTCGTTGAACTTCGAGTGCACGAGCGACTCGATTTCGTCGAGGGCCGCCGCCGCTTGGGCGCCCTCGGCGCGCACGCGGATCCGTGAGCCCGGCCCCGCGGCCAGCATCATGAGCCCCATGATGCTCTTCCCGTTCACCGTCTCGCCGTCTTTCTCGACGAAGACATCGCAGTCGAAGCGGTTGGCGAGGCGAACAAACATGGAAGCGGGCCGGGCATGAATGCCCAGCTTGTTCACTACCGTCATCTCGCGCTCGACGCGTGTCTTCTTTGCGCTCATCGGCGGGGCGCAGCGTAAGCAGATGGCCTCCGCATGGCCAGAAAAACTGCTGGCGAGGCGCGCCTCAGACCGAACCGCATCCGTCCCGCCAGGGGGCCACGATTCCACGTCTTTCGGTCGCCCCTGGGCGCCAGGGCGAACACGACCACGCCACCCGGGAGCAACGGTGGGCCGCTGCAGAGCGGGTTGTCGATGCGGTTGCGCGGCACGCGAGAATCGAGGCAGCGGCCTTAAGAAATCCTCTTGCGGAGGCTGGGGACCTGTGATTAAGTACCCGCACTTAGCGCACGGGGCAAAGCCGATTTGTCCGTGGAAACTGACGATTTTGAATAGCAACCAAACCAGAAGGCACGATATGCAGAAGTTCATTGGGATGGCGGCAAGCGTGACGGCGGCGGCGGTGATGGCCGGTACGTCGGCAAAGGCAGCAGTACTGGCGGTCACCACGGACGACGCTTTCAGCATCAACTCGACGATCACTTGGACCCCTGCAGGGGCATTCGAGTTCTACAACTACAGCGACGAATGGAGCATCTCAGTAAGCTTCGTTCCCGCCGGGGGCGTAAACGTGATAGCCGGTAGCATGGCCCACGTGAAGGCACCGCACGCTGGTGAGGTCGCCCCCAACACTCCCTGGAACTTCGCGTTCGTGGTTCCGCCCACACCCGCAAATGCAGGAGCGGTGCTCGGCCATGCTGTCGGCCCGCACAGTGACAGTTTCTCGGCCACAATCAGCGGCGGTCCGGCCAGCTACACGCTCGTGCTCGACGGGCGCCATCCCATCCCCGAGCCGGCGCACTTCGCCCTGCTCGGCGGCCTCGGATTGCTGGGCTTTGGTGCCTATCGCCGCTTCCGCCGGGCCTGATTTCTCCCAGCTCGTCCCAACTCCGATCCCCAGGGCGCCCGCTTGCGGGCGCCCTGTTTTTTGGGCTTGTCCGACAGAGCTGCGTGACGCAAAGCGGCGGTGAACCGCACGCACTCCCACACGCTTCGCGAGGCCCAACGCGGTAAACGAGCGCGGAGCGTCTGGAGTGCGCTGTCTTCCAGCAGCGCTTTTCGTCCCCCCTCGAAGCGGCACTTTGTGTCTGCCCCCATCCCCCTCCCGCTACTCCACGGAGGGTCGGAGGGCAGGCCGAGTCTCTGATAAAGATCGCGACGCCCCGCCTTGTCGCCCGCGAGAATACCCTGCGCGTAGTCCGCCACCTCGGCAGCCCGTGCCCTCGGGACCACCACCACGCCATCCCCATCCGCCACGATCACGTCCCCCGGGAACACTGTTACCCCACCCACGACGACCGGGCGATTGACTGACTCGATCTCGTTCCGGCCGGGACGAATGCCACGACCCGGGTGCCGGAGATATAGCGGTACCTTCTGGGTGACGATCTCGTCCGTGTCTCGCGCCGTGGCACTGGTGACCACGCCGACACAACCCCGGAGCTTCCAGCTCAGAATGTTATTGGAACCGATCGACCCCACGTCGGCCGCGGGCGCATCCTCGATTACCAGGGCGGAACCGGGCCGCAGCAACGGCACGAACGGTTCAGGTGACCGTTGCCGGTACCAGTCGCCCGCCCACCGGTCGTAGTCGACCACTGATCGTGCCCCGGCCGGCGGCAGTTGCGTGGGCACGTACCGGGCCGTGACGGCAATCCCGATGAAACGGTGGGTATACCGTTCAGGATCGCGCCACAGCGGATGGATGGCCGGATCCATCAACCCGATGTTGTGCAGACCGACCGCGTCCAACCCATCGGTCACATCCGCCACGCGCAACCCCTCGAACCGCGCCAGCAGCGCGCTGTCCGCGTCCGCCGCATAGACCGTTGTGGCCAGAAAGTTCGTCCCGGCGCGTCCCGGGGTCGACCGGCTCCGCCGCGTGCGCCGTCAAGACGGGGCGGAGACCGAAGCAGGCGAGGAGCATCACGGGAACGACCGGACTTAACCTGAGCGCGCTGGGCGGAGTTTCGTTGTTCATGCGGAAAGAGAAGGCGGTCCCGACCGTCTCGCCAAGCGGAATCGGTTCCCGTCGGCCAGCTTGCGAATCGCGAGCGACTGCGCCCCGCGCCGACGAACCCCTCCCCGAACCTAAAATGAGGTTATGAAATGAGTACTGTTCAAATCTCTCATTGACAAAGCCGGCGAGCGGCCCAAGTTGGACACAGTTCTTCCGCGCGGACCCGGCGCCGGCACCATCGTCGGGTGCCGGGTTCGGCGGCGACCCGGTCACCGGGTCGCAGACCGACAGCGAACGATGAAACGACTGCTTCTTGCCACTTCACTTCTCCTGGCTTCGGCCGCCGCCGCCGCCGCGGATCGGGAGAAACTCCCCGGACCGCTCCTCCCGGATCTGGGCTCGCTGCATCACCCCGTCACGACCGCGTCCAGCCGGGCCCAGAAGTACTTCGACCAGGGAATGATCCTGCTGTACGGGTTCAATCATCCGGAGGCGATCCGGGCTTTCCGTTCCGCGGCACATTTAGACCCGGGGTGTGCGATGGCCTACTGGGGGGTGGCCTACGCCCATGGGCCCCATGTCAACCGCCCCATGTCGGCGGAGGACACCGCCGCCGCCTGGGCCGCGCTCCGCGAGGCGCTGGACCGGGCATCCGCCGCAAGCCCGCGCGAGCAGGCCTACATCGCCGCCCTGCAAACGCGCTACCAAGCCGAACATGCCGAGGATCGGGCGGCGCTGGACCGGGCGTTTGCCGACGCCATGCGCGGACTGGTGCGGCAATATCCGGACGATCTGGATGCCCAGGCCCTGTTTGCCGAGGCGCTGATGAACACGATGCCCTGGGATTACTGGACGGGAGATCGCTCGCCCAAGCCGGAGACCGAAGAGGCCCTGGCGGCGCTGCGTCACGTGCTGCTGCGTGACCCGGATCATCCGGGGGCCAACCACCTCTTCATCCACGCAGTGGAGGCCGGTCCCACCCCCGAACTGGGGCTCCCGGCGGCCGACCGGCTGCGCTTCTTTGCGCCGGGTGCCGGCCACCTTGTGCATATGCCCTCGCACATCTACATGCGCGTCGGGCAGTACCGCGACGCCACGCTGGCCAACGAGCGCGCCGTGCAGGCCGACCAGGACTATATCCGGAGCTGTCGCGCCCAGGGCTTCTATCCCGGCGTTTACTACCCGCACAATCTGCATTTCCTCTGGTGGGCCCAACTGTTCGAGGGTCGGAGCGCCGACGCCCTCCGCACGGCGCGCAAGGCGGCCCGTTACGCCAACGACAATTACTGCGGTCCGAACAAGGCCCTCGAAGCCCCGCGACTCCGCCACCTACCCTGGTTGACCCTCGCTCGCTTCGGTCAATGGCGTGAACTGCTGGCTCTGCCCGAACCCGCGGCGAACGACGAGTTCCTCGTGGACCGTGTCCTCTGGCACTTCGCACGTGGCCTGGCACTGGTGGCCACGGGACAGGTCGAAGCCGCCGCCCGCGAACACGCGGCGCTCGTGCAGTGGACCGAAGGTGAGGCGGTGCGCAAACTGGATTCCCCGATCTTCCCGGTCTCGAGCACCCTGGCGGTCCCCAATCACTGGCTGGCCGCCAAGGTCGCCGGCGCTCGCAACGACCTGCCGGGCTGCATCCAACACCTCGAACAAGCCGTGGCCGCGGAGGATGCCCTGCCCTACATGGAACCGACCTTCTGGCCCATCCCGGTGCGTCCCACCCTCGGCGTCGCGTGGCTTCAGAACGGAGAACCGGCCAAGGCTGAGGCGGTCTTCCGGCAGGACCTCCAGCGTTTCCCGCGGAACCCGTGGGGCCTCCTCGGGCTCGAGGCCAGCCTGCGCGGCCAGGGCAAGACCGAGTCGGCAGCCCTGGTGCGACGCCTCTTCGACACGGCCTGGCAGCACGCCGATACCCGGCTGCAACTCGACTGGTTCTGACGGTTCGGCTTTCCCGTTGACCGCGGGTGGTCCCGCCTTAGCATCGCGCCGCGCATGGCGGCATCGATGAAGGCAATTCTGGCGCTCGAAGACGGCACGTTCTGGCAGGGCACCGCTTTCGGGGCCCGGGCCACCGCCTGCGGCGAGGTGTGCTTCAACACTTCGATGACCGGCTACCAGGAGATCCTCACCGATCCGTCCTACAAGGCCCAGATCGTCACGATGACCTATCCGCACATCGGCAACTACGGCGTCAACGCCGTCGACGTCGAGTCGTGGCAGCCCCACGTCAGCGGCTTCGTGGTCCGCGAACTGTCCCCGATCGTCAGCAACTGGCGGGCGGACTCGACCCTGGCAGACTACCTCGGCCGCCACGGCATCCCCGGGATCGCGGGCGTAGATACCCGCGCGCTGACCAAGCGGCTGCGCGTCCGGGGCGCCCTGAACGGGCTGATCTCAACCGAGGGACTCGCCGTGGAGGAGGCGCTGGCCCGGGCGCGCGCATGGCCGGGATTGGCGGGCGTCGATTACGTGAAGGAGGTCAGCCATCGCCAGGCCTTCGATTGGGATCCCGAGGACCGCCAGAGCGCCCGTTTCCGCCTCGCCTTCGGACCCCACGAATCCCCGAGGCGCCGGCGGCGCACGCCCCGCTTCCGCCGGCGGATATCCCCATCGTCGCCTATGATTTCGGCATCAAGTACAACATCCTGCGCCGCCTGCGGCAGCACGGCTTCCGCGCCCATGTCGTCCCCGCCTGGACCCCCGCCGCGGAGGTCCTGCGCCGACAACCGGCCGGCGTCTTCCTGTCCAACGGGCCCGGGGACCCGTCCGCCCTGCCCTACGCGGTCGAAGCCATCGGCGACTTGATCCGCCACGGCATGCCGCTCTTTGGCATCTGTCTCGGACACCAGATCCTTGGGCAGGCGTTGGGTGGCAGAACCTTCAAGCTCAAGTTCGGCCACCGCGGTGCCAACCAGCCCGTCAAGGACTTCGAAACCGGCCGCGTCGAAATCACTTCGCAGAATCACGGCTACGCGGTGGATCCGAAATCCCTGCCCCCGGATGTGACGGTGAACCGCATCAACCTCAACGACCAGACGGTCGAAGGTCTCCGCCACAAGACCAAGCCCCTTTTCTGCGTGCAATACCACCCGGAAGCCTCGCCCGGCCCGCACGATTCGACGCCCCTGTTCCAGGAGTTCCGTGAGCTCATCGAGCGGCGCGGCTGAGAACCAACCGCCGCGGCAGGAGGCGCACGGACCATTCCCCCTCTCACGCCGACGCCTCCTCACGTCGGCGCCTACGGCCAGTCGCGGTTGCGTGGGCGGTGCGCAACCTCCGCGCTAACGCAGCGAGCGCACGGTGGCCTCGAGACTGGCCGGATCGGCGATGTTCAGTGCCAACGCGTTCTTGTCGATGCGCTTGAGGAAACCAGTCAGGGCGGTGCCGGGACCCAGTTCGATGAAGCGCGTGAAGCCCTCGGCGAGCAGGTATCGGATGGATCGTTCCCAATACACCGGGGCAGTGACTTGTTCGACCAGCCGTGCGCGGATGCTCTCCGGGCCGGCGTGAGGCTCCCCGGTCACATTGGAAACGACGGGGACGGCGGGCGCCACGATCGGGATGCCGGCGAGTTCGGCCGCCAGCCGGGGTTGGGCGCTGGCCATCAGGGGGGAGTGGTAGGCCCCGGCGACGGCCAGGGCAGGGCCCGGCGGGCCCCTTTGGCCCGGGCCATCTCGCAAGCTTGAGCCATCCGGTCGGACGGACCCGAAATCACGAGCTGGCCGGGGCAGTTGAGGTTGGCGAGGGTGACGCCGGCAACCTCGCACACCTCGCGCAAGGGGGCTTCCTCCAGCCCCAGGACGGCGGCCATACCCCCCTGGGTGGCAGCGCAAGCCTCCTGCATGAACCGTCCGCGCTGGCGCACCACGCGGAGGGCATCGTCGAAGCGGAGACTCCCGGCGGCCGTCAGGGCGGTGAACTCGCCCAGGGACAATCCCGCGGCGGCATGGTAGGCGAAGTCCGGCAGGCGTTCCCGCAGCAACTGGAAGGCCACCCAGCCAACGAGAAAGATCCCGGGCTGGGCGTGCTCGGTGCGGGTGAGTTCGGCCTCGGGGCCGTGGAAGCAGAGGTGGGCGAGGTCATAGCCCAGAATGGCGTTGGCCTGGTCGAACCAGGCGCGGGCGGTGGGAGAGCAGGCGGCGAGGTCCTGGCCCATGCCAACGGCCTGGGCGCCCTGGCCGGCGAAGAGCAGCGCGGTCTTGAGCATAAGTTCCGCCGCTACTAGAGCCGAGCGGGGGCGGAAAGGGAAGCCGCGAGTCGCCAGAGCACCCATTAAAGGTGTTGACTGCCGGTCAAACATCGGTTCATCCTTGCTCATGCAAATTGAGAGCTTGAAGGTTTACTGCGATCTGACCGAGACCGAGAGCTTCACGAAAGCGGCTCAAATCAATCACATCACCCAGTCTGCGGTCAGCCAACAAATCAGCTCGCTCGAGCGCCAGTTCAAGGCCCTGCTGATCGAGCGGAGCAAGAAGAAGTTCCGGCTGACGCGGGAAGGGGAGTTGCTGTATCAGGCCAGCAAGGAGATTGTGCAGACCTACGAGCGGCTGCACAGCCAGTTGCAGGAGCTGAAGGACATCATCTCGGGCACCGTGCGGGTGGCAACGATCTACAGCGTGGGGCTGCACGACCTGCCGCCGTACATCAAGCGGTATCTGAAGAGCTACCCGACGGTGAATGTGCATGTCGAATACCGCCGGGCGAACCAGGTGTACGAGGACGTGCTGGGGAACGTGGTGGACCTGGGCATCGTGTCGTACCCCGTCCGCGATCCCAAGCTCGAAATCGTGCCGCTGCGGAAGGAGCCCATGGGACTGATCTGCCACCCGAACCACCCGCTGGCGCGGAGCAAGAGCGTGAAGCTCAGCGCGCTGGCCGGACAGAAGTTCGTGGCGTTCGAGTCGGACATCCCGACGCGGAGGGCGCTGGACAAGGTGTTCCGCGAGCACGGGGTGCACGTGGTGCCGGTGATGGAGTTCGACAACGTCGAAACCGTGAAGCGTGCGGTCGAGATTGACGCGGGCATCTCGATTGTGCCGCTGGTGTGCGTGCAGGAAGAGGTGCAGGAAAAGACGCTGGCAGCGGTGAAGATCGACGACGGCGATCTGGCGCGTCCCCTGGCCGTGCTCCACAAGAAGAACAAGGTGCTGTCCACGGCGATGAAGCAGTTTATTGCACTGCTGAAGGAACCGCTCTAAGCCGGCACCCGGCGGAAGCCAGGTGTTTTTGGGTTTGCGGGGGAGAGATTCGGCCCCAGTAATAGCGGCATGCGAGCCCGCTGGTGGCTGATCTGGCTGACGGTGTCGCTGGCGCTGAACGGCGTGTTGCTGGTGGCGTGGCTGCGGGAACTGCGGCCGGTTCCCTCGCCCGCGCGGGAGGTGGTGCGTCGTCCCATCGTGACCAACCTCTTGCGGCCCATCCGCACCAACCTGGTGCTCCAGCCTCGCTTCCTGAACTGGCAGGACCTCGAATCGGACGATTACCCGACGTATATCCGGAACCTGCGAAGCGTCGGGTGCCCGCCGGAGACGATTCGCGACCTCATCGTGGCCGATGTGGGGGCCTGGTTCGAACGCCGACGCCAGGCCGAGGTGCCCAGTCTGCGGCAGCAATGGTGGCGCCGGGAGCCCGAGGCCACCTTGGTCGCAGAAGTGCAGGCCCGACAGGCCGCACTGGAGGCGGAGCGGCATCAACTGTTGACCACCTTGCTGGGGCCCGGCTGGGAGGAGGGTCTCCCGGCCGCCTCGGGCGGAATCCCGGACAGCGATCTGGACGGCCCGATCCTGGGCAGCCTGTCCGTGGAGGCGCGACGCCAGGTGCATGCGATTGAGCAGCGCGGGCGTGAGCGGCTGGCCGCGCTGGCGGAGGAAGCCAGGACGCGCGGGACGCCGACATCGGAAGCGGAAACGGCCCGGGTGCAACGGGCCATCCGGGCCGAGTTGGCAGCGGTGCTCGATCCCGAGCAACTCGAGGAGTATCTGCTCCGCACCTCGCCCACCGCCGAGCGCCTGCGCGAGCAGCTCGCGGGACTCGAGGCCACACCGGACCAGTTCCGCCAACTGTTCCGAGCAGCGGACACGCTCGAAGCGCAGTTGGCCGAGCTGGGGGACGCCACCGATCCGGCGAGTGAACGCCGGCGGGTGGCGCTGGCACCTGAGCTCGAGCAGGCGTACGAGCGTGAGCTCGGGCCGGCGCGTTATCTGCGGCACCGCCTCGGCCAGGACAAATTGTTTCAGCAGACTTACGCCGCCGCGGAGCGCGCCGGAGTGGCGGCGGAGAAGGTGCTGCCAATGTACCAGGTCAACCAGGTGGCGAGCGAGGAACGATCACGAGTGCTCGCGGACAGTTCCCTGCCGCCGGACGAGCAGACGCGGCGACTGGCGGCGCTGTACGAGCAGCGACTCGCCGCCCTGCGCGCGTTGGTGGGGGGACGAGGCCTTTCAGAAGCTGCAGGCGGAAGAACGGCCTTGAACGGTCGGCGACGGCTCAGTCCAAGTGTAGCTCGTGGAGGCGACGAAGGCGGGCGACCACGTCGGGGTGCTGGTCGGCGCGATTGGTGGTTTCGCCGGGGTCTTCCCCAAGGTGGGCCAGGAAGAGCGAGACCCGACCGCGCGAGCGGCCGTCAGCGCCGAAGTCCTGCACATTCCCCAGGAGCTTCCAGTCGCCCTCACGCACCGCCCACTCGGCATGCGGTCCCTGACCGACCTGCCAATGGAGCGAGTGCTGCGCGTGCGGGCTGGCCGCGCCGCGGTCCGCGAGGACACCGGCAAGACTGCGACCGTCCAACCGGACGGGTGGCGGGGGACGCCGGTGAGCTCAGCGAGCGTGGGGAGCAGATCGCAGGCGTGGGCGACCTGGTTGCGGACCTCGTTCTCGGGGATGCTGCCCGGCCAGGAAACGATGGCCGGCAGGCGGATGCCGCCCTCGAAGAGGCTGAACTTGGCACCGCGGTAGGGTCCGGCGCTGCCACCCCCGAAGTGAGCGCGTTCCTCGGTCGAATGGCCGTTGTCGCTGTGGAAGACGATGATGGTCCGCGAACGCAGGCCGAGGGTATCAACGGCGGCAAACAGCCGGCCAAGGCGTTCGTCCTGGGCGGCAAGGAACGCGGCGTAGAGGTTGCGGGGATAGGGCAGGTGCTGGAAGCGTTCGACCCACTTCGCATCGCCTTGATAGGGATAGTGCGGGGTGTTGAGGGCGTAGTAGAGGAAGAAGGGCCGTTCGCGGTGCTGTTCCATGAACCGGACGGCTTCCTGCACCATGAGATCGGGGAAATACTCGCCGGCGTGGAAGACTTCCGTGCCGTTGCGCCAGAGGTCGTGAACGTTCGGGCCGCTCCAGTAGAAGAAGTGGGAGTAGTTGTCGATGCAGCCCCCATATGGCCGAACGAGTGGTCAAAGCCCTGGGCACGCGGCAGGGTGTCCGGCGTGTAGCCCAGATGCCATTTGCCGATGTGCGCGGTGGCATAACCGGCCGCCCGGAACATTTCGGCCAGGGTGACCTCGGCAGGCGGCAGGGCACCGGCGGCCCCCCGCTGGGAGGCGCAGTTGCCAGGGACGCCCGCTCGGACCGGCCAACGCCCGGTGAGCGTGCCCGCCCGGGAGGGGGAACAGACCGGGGCGGCGGCGTAGAACTGCGTGAAGCGCACCCCTGGGCGGCGAGAGCATCAAGGTGTGGCGTGTTCAGATCCCGGGCGCCGTAACAACCCAGGTCCACAGAACCTTGATCGTCGGCCAGGATCAGGATCACGTTGGGCCGGGCGGTGTCGCCGGCAGCCAAAGGCGCCGCGGACAACGCTGTCAGGCCCACCGCCAGAAGGGCCGCCTTCAGGCGAAGCAGCCGGTTCCGCTTGGACCGGCTCAGGGGCCGTGAACTCGATGGGGCAAGGGGCGGAGGGCGAAGCTCAAAGCTCAAAGGCCAAAGCTCAACGGAAGCGGCCGGTTCCATTCGGAGCTGCCCGGTAGCCATGAGCCTGAAAGCGCCGGTAAACCGGACGCACTCCAGACGCTTCGCGCGGGACGCACGGTCTCCGCCCCTCGCCAAGTGTCTGGAGTGTGGGGGTTCACCCCCGCTTTCGTAACGCTTTGCGGGATGGAGCCGCAGGCGAGACGCCTGCGCCACAGATTCAGCGAGAGTAAGCAGGGGCTCATCGTTGCGGGAAGGCGACGGTCAGGTCGAGGGGATCGGCGAGTTCCTGTTGCAGGGCGCGTAACCGCTGGAACAGCGCCCGGCGTCGGCCCTCGTGCGCGGGGTCGCTGGCCAGGTCGCCGGTTTCGCCCGGGTCGACGGCCAGGTGGTACAGGCGTGCGACACGGGCCTTCGGATAAAGGAGGAGCTTCCAGCCGTCGTGGATCACGGCGCGCTGGAGATCGAGATAGGCGGCGTAGATGGTGTCGCGGGTGGCGGGGAGGTCTTGCCGCGGAGAAGAGGCAGCAGACTGTGAAACTCGAGGGTGTCAGCCCTTGGGACGTGGGCGAGATCGAGGGCCGTGGCCATGATGTCCTGCAGATAGATGGGCGTCGTGATTGTGGCGCCGGCTTTGACGTCGGGTCCCGCCACGACGAACGGCACCCGCAGGCTGTGTTCGTAGAGGTTCTGTTTCCCAAGCAGCCCGTGGTGGCCCACCGACAATCCTTGGTCGGCAGTGAAGAAGACCCACGTGCGACCCGCCTGACCGGAACGCTCCAGGGCATCCAGGATGCGCCCGATCTGGGCGTCGAGGTGGGTGATCAGAGCGTAGTACTCCTGCCGGTGGACCTGCACGGCGTGGGGGGTGCGGGGGAAGGGCGCCAGTTGCTCGTCGCGCAGGTCCGGTCCGCAGCCGATGTCGCTCTGGTAGGGTAGACGGGGAGGAAGTTCGTGGGCACGGCGATCCGGTCGAGGGGTAACGCTCCAAGTAGGCCGACGGCGACTGGCGGGGATCGTGCGGAGCGTTGAAGGCGACATACAGGAAGAAGGGCTGGGCCGGCGCACGCGGGGCTTCGAGGAAGGCGACGGCGTCGTCGGCCGTGACCTCGCTCCAGTGCCTTCCACCCGCCCAATAGCCGCCGAACTTCGGGTCGAACGGGCTCCAAGGATCGGGCTTGTCGGCTGGCGGTCGGCAGTAGCCGTCGGGGTATCGCCGGGCATGCCGCCGCGGAGGTGACGGGTTTCCTGGAAGACCCTGGTGGTGTCGGTGTTCACGTGCCACTTGCCGGTGAACCCCGTGAAGTAACCCGCCCCGGCCATGAGCTGCGGCCAGAGCCGGCCTGCCTCGCGTTCGCGGTCGATGACCTGGTGGATCGCCTGGGCGCGCCACAGCGAACGGCCGGTGATCAGCATGGTGCGGGAGGCGATGCAGACGGCGGGGGTCCACGAACCCATGTTGTAGGCGTGGGTGAACGTGGTGCCTCGGGCCACGAGGCGATCCAGGTGCGGCGTGTCGATGTCGGTGTGGCCGAAGGCGCGAACGGTCTCGAAGGATTGGTCGTCGGCGAGGAGGAAGAGGATGTTGGGTGGCGCCGCGTCGGCTGCGGCGGCCGCGGTGGCAGGAGCAACGGCAAGGCCGGCCAGCGTGAGGGCGAAGGCGAAGGATTGCATGAGGGCGGCCTGGCGGTCAGGGCGGGGGACGGGGGCAAAACGGCCGCTGGGTTTGGCGAGGTCGTAAGCCGGGTTGGGCGCGGGGAACCGGGCCCCACCTGTTGTTGCCAGGCATGGAGCTCCGCCCGCAGGGCGTCGGCACGGGTGAACTCCTGTTGGGCAAGGTCGGTGGTTTCGCCGGCGTCGGCGGCGACGTTGTAGAGCTCGATGCGCCGGTCTTCGAACCACTCGAGGAGTTTCCAGTCGCCACGTCGAATGGCGGCCCCGGGAGCGCCGCCCTGGTTGCCGTAGTGCGGGTAGTGCCAGAACAGGGAGCGTTCCGGGACGACTTCACCGCGGAAAAGCCGGAGGAGGCTCAGTCCATCGCGGGGCTGGCCGGGAGGGAGGGGAACACCGGTTGCATCCAGGAGCGTGGGGAGGAGGTCCGGGCTGCTGACGGGCGTCCCGAGCACGCGGCCGGGCGCGACCACGCCGGGCCAGCCGAACGATGAGGGGCACGCGAATGCCGCCCTCGTACAGCCAGCCCTTGCCGGCGCGGAGGGGCCGGTTCGAAGTGGGCCAGCCTTCGCTGGTCGAAAGACCGCCGTTGTCGCTGGTGAACAGGACCAGCGTGCGGTCGCGAAGGCCGAGCGTGTCGAGTTGGGCGAGGACCTTGCCGACGGCCAGGTCCAGGGCCTCGACCATGCCGGCATAGACCGCGTGATCCTGCACGAGCCGAACGTCGCGGGTGTGTTCGCGGCCCCAAGCGGGTGTGGCAGGGGGCCGAGGACCGGCGCCTGGCTTCGTACTTCTGGCGGAGATCTTCGCGGGCCATGAGCGGCGTGTGGACGGAGTAGAAGGCGAGGTAGGCGAGAAAGGGACGGTCCCGATGATCGGTGATGAACTGGACGGTCTCAGTTGCCAACCGGTCGGGGAGATGTTCGCCGGGCGGGCCGTCGCTGAGGCGCGGGTTGCCATAGGGCGAGAAGTACTGCTTGCCGCCGTAAGGCCCGCCTTGGTCAGTGCCACCGCGATTGACGTCAAAACCTTGATTCTCCGGCCACCAGCCCTCGGGACCGAGGTGCCATTTCCCGGCGAAGAACGTGGCGTAACCGGCGGTCTTCAGCGTCTCCGCAAGGGTCACCGTCTCCAGCGCGAGGCGGTCCTGCTGAGGGGCTGGCAGGAGGGTGGTGTTGCGATTCCAACGGTCGGGACCGGGGCGCCGAGGTAGTCCGTGACGCCCGTGCGCTGGGGCCATTGGCCGGGTGAGCAAGCTGGCGCGGGTGGGAGAGCAGACGGGACACGCCGCGTAGGCGTCGGTGAAGCGGGCACCATCGCGCGCCAGGGCGTCGAGGTGAGGGGTCTCGTAGAAGGTGCTGCCGTAACAGCCGAGGTCCCGCTGACCGAGGTCGTCCGCCAGTAAGAACAGGACGTTCGGCCGCGACGCGGCATGGGCCGGGAGTGAAGCGAGGGCGCCGGTCCCAAGGACCACGGCCATCAGGCAGCGAGTCAGACGCGACATATCAGGGGGTGGCCGCATGTTGGGCGAAGGCCGCCGCCAGGCGTTGCCAGCGCGCCTCGAGATCACGCACGCGGTTGGGTTGTTCGGCCGCCAGGTTGTGGGATTCGCCGCGGTCGCGGCGCAGGTCGTAGAGCTCCCACGGTTCGTGGTTCGGGGCGACGAGCTTCCAGTCACCGACGCGGATGGCGCGGTGGTCGTCATGGCACCACCAGAGTTCCTCGTGCAGGGTCCCGCATCCCGTGTGAAGACGGGGGTGAGGGTGCGTCCGGGCAAGGGAGGAGCGGTGGTGGGGCTGTCGGTCGTGGGGCGGTGGGGCATTGCGCCGGCCAGTTCCAGCAGGGTGGGCAGGATGTCGATGAAATGCGCGGGCGTGTGGCGCAGTTCGCCCCGGGCCGGGATGCCCTGAGGCCAATGCACGATGAACGGGGTGGCGATGCCGCCTTCGTGCACCCAGGTCTTATGGCGGCGGAAGGGGGTGTTGGCCACGCTCGAGAAACCGGGTCCCAGGCACAGGAAGGTCGAGCCCGATCCCGCCGGGGCCTGCGGATCGTGCAGATCCCCACGCACCATGATTTCGGCGCTGGCCCCGTTGTCGGAGGCGAACAGGATGAGCGTATTGGTGAAGGCGTTCATCGCCTTCAGTTGGGCGAGGACCCGGCCGATTTCCCGGTCCATGCGGTCCACCATGGCGGCATGAATGGCCATCTTGGTCGCCTGGAACTCCCGTTGCTGCGGCGTGAGCGTTTCCCAGGGCAGCGGCCGGAAAACCTCGCCGCCCCCGAGCGTGTCGAGATGGGCCGGAAAGTGGTAGGGCGGACCGAGTTCGCGTTCGATGGCGGCCGGGGGATGCGAGAGCAGATCGAGACGTTTCAGGCGCTCGGCGCGTTCGGCCTGCAGGACCTCCCAGCCCGCCAGGTAGCGGGTGCGGTAGCGATCGATGTCGTCCGGAGACGCCTGCAGGGGAAAATGAGGCGCGGTGAAGGTGAGGTGCAGGAAGAAGGGTTGGTCCGGGTGGTCACGGGCATGTTCGCGCAGACATTCGATGGCGTGGCTGGCGATGAAGGTGGTGGCGTAGTAATCCGTGCCAGGCTCGACGGGGGGCAGGCGTTGGTCGTCGCGGGTGTGTTGCTTCGGGTAGAAGTAGCGGTCGTGGTCGTCGAGTGTGTAGGCGCGGTCGAAGCCATTGGCCCGAGGGGCACCATCCAGGTGCCACTTGCCGGAGTGATACGACCGGTAGCCCAGCGGCTTGAGCAGGGTGGGGAGCAGCGGAGCCCAGGCGGGACGCGTGCCCTGACCGGACTGGCCCTTGGCCGGGTAGAGGGTGTCGCGACGAACCTGTTGGGGGTAGTAACCAGTCAACAGCGCGGCACGCGACGGCCAGCAGCGGGCGGTGTTGTAGAACTGGGTGAAGCGCAAGCCGCCGCGGGCCAGCGCATCCAGGTTGGGAGTGGCGATCTCGCCGCCGTAACAGCCGACGTCGGAGTACCCCAGGTCATCGGCGAGGATGACAACCACGTTGGGGCGCGGAGCAGCCTGAGTGCTCCCGAGGACCGATCCGGCCAGTAGAGTGACGACGAGCAGCCACGCGGGGTTCATGGACCGACAGGCTAGTCGGCGACGACCGCTGGGGCAAGCGGATCGGCCGGGATCAGCGCAGTAAAGGAGAAACCGCCCGCCCGGGTGTCCCCAGACGGGCGGCGTCTGTCCCAGCGGCAACCGGCTGTCGCTACGGGCTTCGCAAGCGATAGAAGCTGCTGGCGGCGGTGGAAGTCGGCAGGGTCACCGAGTTGTTGGCCACGCCGGGAACGGGCGTCCAAGTGGTGGCCGGGAGACGCTCGCTGGTTTCCAGGGTGAACCCCGTCACGCTGGCGGGCCACGACAAGGTCACGTTGCCGCCGGCACGGGTTGCCGACAGGGTCGGGCGGGCAGGAGGTTCGACGACCACGGCCGTCCCGAGGAACTTGATTTCGCCGAGCCCGACACGGTCGCCGGTACCGGCGCCACCAAATCCGCGGC
Organism: Verrucomicrobiota bacterium; assembly: GCA_027493615.1. GTDB lineage: Bacteria > Verrucomicrobiota > Verrucomicrobiia > Limisphaerales > J093 > DSVZ01. The sequence goes on along the minus strand of JAOSKK010000001.1, from coordinate 618,923 downwards.
CGCCGCCGTTGTTGGTCATGGTGATGCGGACGGCGTTGGCGGTGTGTTTCTGGGTGAACTCGAGCGCTTCCGAGTTCCCTCCCAAAAGAGCGCTGGTCTGGACACTCTCGCTGCCGGTGAAGGGGGCGCCGCCATCGGTGGAGAACTCGACAGTGAAGTCGGTGGCTTCGTTGTTGTTGCCGCCATAGCCCCAGACCACCAGGTGGCTCAGGTCGAAGAGGCTGCCCAGCGTGAGGTCGAACTGCGGGGCAGGATGGCCGGCGGTGAAGTAGTTGGGGTTCGCGGCCGTGGCGGTCACCCAGGTGTTGCCGCTGGCCGTGTGGCTGGTCGTGGCGTAATTGCCGGCATCCGGCGGGGTCGAGAAGCCCGAGTTGTTGATGAGGTTGGCAACCGGGAACCCGCCGAGCGTGTCACCCGCCTTCTGCGTGATGCCAGACGGGGTGATGAGCTGCACACCGCCCGCCGCCTCGGCCACCCGGAACGTCCACGCGTGGGTGAAGTTCTTCCCGGTGTTGTCGGCGTAGACCAGGGTGATCGTGTTGGTGGAACCGGCGGCAAGGGCCGCAGGCGGCACCAGCGTGGCGGTGATGACGCCGCCCGTCTTGGTGGCGCTGGTGGGCGCCACAGCGGGACCGTTGAGTCCGAGTTGCACTGAGGTTTCGGCCACGGTCGTTTCGCCATCGGTGATCTCCACGGTGATCGCGGCGTCGGCGCGCGCCGCCGTTTCGCCAGGGATGGGCGAGACGGCGGACACATACGCCGGGTTCGGACCGGCGCGGTACGCCAGGATGGCGCCCGGCACGGCGGGATCGTTGATGAGCGCGCGGGTGCCGTCTTCCAGGACCGAGAACCATTCGAGCGACGCAGGTCCGGTGCCGTTCTCCCAGATGAGGCGGAAGGGGTAGATGCCGGCCTGGGGCACATAGATGCGGAGGATGGAATCCGCTGCCAGGCGGTCGCCGTCGTATTCGCCCACCACCACGGAGAGCCGGTCGCGGGCGTTCAATCCCGTACTGAGCCGGAAGCCGTCGTCGCTGTTCACACCAAGGCTGTAGAAGCCCACCGCCGGGAACTCGAGGAAGGTGAGAACCTCGATCGCCGCGTTGTCCTCGTTCGCGAGGGTCGTGCCGGGGATGCCGATGGCCGAGAACGGAAGGTCGTTGAAGAAGTTCGCGGTCTGGCCGGTTTCGTTCTTGAAGTCGATGATGCTGTCCCAGACGAAGTAGCCCTCGACGGCTCCGGTCAGGTTGGCGAGGTTGGGCCCGTGCACCCCGGCCAACTGCTCTTCGGTCCATTTGAGGCTGTTGGGCTGGCCGGCCGCGACCTGGTGCGGGCGGATCCGGAAACCGGGCTGGGTCTTGTTCACCGTGCCGGCGGCCGTGAGGAAATCCGCGGGCAGCAGCGTGTACGACCGGACGCGGAACGAACGGGCGTCGGTGTAGGATTGTCCGCCGGTGTCGCGGTAGCCGATCTCGATACCATAGACGCCGGCGGGGAACGGATTGTCGACGGGACGCTGGTACTCGACGAGCGTGTTGCCCGGTTTGGTGACGGAGGTGGGCGTGAGGTCGGCGCCGTTTACCTTCAGGCTCAGCGTGGCCGGGTCGAGCGTGGCGGGGAAGTTGTCGGCGATCTCGATTGTGAAGCCGAACGGCCCGCCGGTGCTCGACACGATGTAGGGCCCGGTAACAGGCGGGATCTCGAGGTCGCTCACCTGGAATCCCCACGGCGGGACCTCGAACACGCGCACCTGGTCGATGGTGATGTTGGCGTGAGAACCGAAACTCGTCGCCGTCGAGCGAATGGCGCCCAGCGTGATGCCGGCGGGCGGATTCTGTCCGCCCCCGACCGCGGCTTCATCGTAGCCGTCCACATACATGCGACCGCCGTTGTCGAACACGACCGCCAGATGCGTCCAGCGACCGAGATGCACCTCGGTTTCGCCGGCGTTGATGGCGATGCCGGGCGCGTGGGTGCCGAACACGATCCGGCCGTCGCGGGCGAGGGTCTGCAGGATGATCGAGCCCGCGTTGATGTCGCCGATATGCACGATGGCGGCCTCGGGCGCTTTGTCCGGGTCGGGCAGGGCATCGAACTTCACCCAGCAACTGAAGCCCCACTGGCCGGACTCGGTCGGATCGAAGTCGAAATCCGTGCCGTAGGACTGGGGGACGATGCCGGGGCCGTTGGTGAGGCGGATGGCGTGGGTTGAACCGATGGCCGCGTAGCCCGGAACGTATTGCGGCGATCCCCGTCGGGTCAGGTGCTGATCGCCGAGTCGGGCGCGCGTCGGATCCGTGGCAGGTCCGCCAAGGGTGTTCGGGGAGTCATCCTCGCCGAGGCGGTAGTCGAGCACCGGGGTGATTTCGGCCTGGCCGATGGCCACGCCGACCCAGCAGCCCAGCAGGAGCGCCAGCAAGCGCAGGTGGGAGTAACGACTTGGGTTCATAAGGATTAGATGTTGGCGGAGCAGCATGGTCGGCATGGACACCCGGTGCAAGGTGAAACGGGCGGCGAGAAACGCCCGATCGGCCCGGGTGCCCGAGAGATGACTCGGAGAAGCCGACCGACCTTGATCCTGGAGGGGTCTTGCACCAAGACGGCCAGGTACCGCCGCTTCTGTGAGAACCGGCCTCGCGGCGGTGAAAACCCGAGGGGTGAACAGGGCGGGCCACCGATTCACAAAAGGTAAGGTAGGGAACGAAGACGACGACGGCGGGCACGCTGGGCCACAGCCAGCGGTCGTCCGAGGGAGGATTCTGTCTTGCGGCCGAACGTCGGGGACCGCCGCACGCCGGTTGACGGGGGTCCGGGCGGTGGCGAAGCTTGGCGGGCCTTCCGCCGGGCTTCCCGCGATGAACCGGTCGCACGGCGTCCGGCCCGACCACGCATGTTCGAGCTTGTCTCACCGTTCCCGCCGGCAGGCGACCAGCCGCAGGCCATCGCCAAGCTGACCGAGGGCCTCCGGCAGGGGGTCCGCCACCAGACGCTCGTCGGCGTCACCGGATCGGGAAAGACGTTTACGCTGGCGAACGTGATCGCCCAGGTGAACCGGCCCACGCTGGTGCTCTCGCACAACAAGACGCTGGCCGCCCAGCTCTACGCCGAGTTCAAGGGCTTCTTCCCACGCAATGCGGTCGAGTACTTCGTGAGCTACTTCGACTACTACCAGCCCGAGGCCTACATCCCGCGCACCGACACGTTCATCGAGAAGGACTCGAGCCGGAACGACGATATCGAACGGCTGCGGCTCTCGACCATGAGCTCGCTGTTCGCCCGCCGGGACGTCGTCGTGGTCGCGAGCGTCTCCTGCATCTACGGCATCGGCAGCCGGGAGGACTACGAGGAAATGGTGGTCCACGCCCGCGTCGGCGAGGCCATGAGCCGCGAACACCTGCTGCACCGTCTCGTGGAACTCCAGTACAACCGCAACGACGTGGCCTTCGAACGTGGCCAGTTCCGGGTGCGCGGTGACACCCTCGAGCTCTGTCCCGCTTACACCGAGGACGCCCTGCGGATCGAGTTCTTCGGCGACCAGATCGAGCGGCTGACCCGGTTTGACCCGCTGACCGGGCACCCGCTCGAGGACCTCGCCGCCGTGACTGTGTATCCGGCGAAGCAGTTCGTCACGCCACCGGACAAGATCAAACGCGCCGTCCTCTCCATCCGCGAGGAACTCACCGAGCGCATCGCGTGGTTCGAGGCCCGCGGCAAACTGCTCGAGGCGCAGCGGATCAAAATGCGCACCGAGTACGACCTCGAGATGATGGAGGAGATGGGGTTCTGCTCAGGGATCGAGAATTACTCGCGGCACATCGGCCAGCGTCCGCCGGGTTCACGCCCCTGCACGCTGCTGGACTTCCTGCCCTCCGACTACGTGCTCGTCATCGACGAATCACACGCGACCGTGCCTCAGATCGGGGGAATGTCCGCGGGGGACCTCGCACGCAAGGAGGTCCTGGTGAACTACGGCTTCCGGCTGCCCAGCGCCCTGGACAATCGCCCGCTCAAGTTCGAGGAGTTCCAGTCGCTTCAAGGACAAACGATCTACGCGAGCGCCACGCCCGGCCCCCAGGAGCTGGCGTGGTCGGGGGCCCACCAGGTCGAGCTCATCGTCCGACCCACCGGGCTGGTGGATCCCCCGGTCCATGTCAAGCCGCTGCGCGGGCAGATCGACGACCTCATCGAGGAGGCCCGCCGGCGGGTCGAGCGGAAGGAGCGGGTGCTCGTGACGACACTAACGAAGCGCACGGCGGAGGAACTGACGGATTACCTGCGGGACATCGGTATCAACGTCCGCTACCTGCACAGCGAGATCGACGCCATCGAGCGTGTCGAGATCCTGCGGGCCCTGCGCCAGGGGGACTGCGACGTGTTGGTAGGCATCAATCTGCTGCGGGAGGGGCTCGACCTCCCCGAGGTCTCGCTGGTGGCGATTCTGGATGCTGACAAGGAAGGCTACCTGCGCTCGACCACGAGTCTCATCCAAACCGCCGGCCGGGCCGCCCGTCACTTGAACGGCGAAGTGATCCTTTATGCCGACGTGCGGACCCAGAGCATCGAGAAGTTCCTCGCCATCTCGAACTATCGCCGCGAGAAGCAGCTTGCCTACAACCGCGAACACGGCATCACCCCGCGCAGCGTCACCCGTGCCGTCGAGGCCAGCCTGGTCGTGCGGCAGGCAGGCCAGTCCGCGGCGGCCCACGCCCTCAAGGACGCCGTCGGGAACTTCGACGTGGTCGAGACCCTGCGTGAGCTCGAGGCGGAGATGCTCGAAGCGGCGAACCAGCTCGAGTTTGAGAAAGCGGCGCTGCTGCGGGACCAGATTCGGGAACTGCAGCGCCATCGGGATGGCGGGGCGGCCGTGGGGGGCAGGCCCGCGAGGGCGGAGCGACCAGCCAGCCGGCCGAAAAAGTACCCGTCAGGCCGAGCGAGCCGTGCGCGTACCCCAGGGGTCAGTCAATAGGGCGTGAGGCGTCCAAGCGGGGCCGCGGCTGCGTGAACTCAGAGCCGCTCCGCCAACGCGGCCCGGCTGGCCTCAAACACATCACGGTGGAGCGACCCGCCGCGGGCGTCCATGGTGACCACGGCCGGGAAGCGTTGGACCTCGAGTTCCCAGATGGCTTCGGGGGAGCCGAACTCCTCGAGGAAGTAAACGTTGCGCACGGCAGTGATGCACGCAGCCAGCACCTGGGCGGCACCCCCCACGGCGTGGAGGTAGGCGCAGCCGTGCGCCTGGCAGGCGGCCAACGTCCGCTCCCCCATCCCCCCTTGCCGATCACGCCGCGGAGCCCGAACTGCTCGATGATGCGAGCTTGGTAGGGTTCTTCACGGGCGGACGTGGTGGGGCCGGCGGCGACCACCTTCCATCGGCCGGCCTCGTCCTTAATCACGACCGGACCGCAGTGGTAGAGGATGCCGCCGCGCAGATCCAAACCCGCGGGGGAGTGCGCCGCCCTTGGCGAGGTATTTGTGGACGGCGTCGCGACCGGTAAAGAGGGTCCCCGTGATCTCGACGGGATCGCCGACCTTGAGGGCGCGAACTTGGGCATCGGAAAGAGGAGGGGTGAGCGTGGTCATGGCGGTCACGGGTCAGTAGAGCCAGTCTTGGAGGTTGCCTTGGGCGTCGAGGGTCACGCCCAGGCGACGGTAGGCCCAGCACATGTAGCTGATGCTGACGAAATAGGAGGCGGGAACGCGGTTGGCGGTGCCGATCTTGACTCCGAGCAAGGTGGTCTTGCCGCCGAAGCCCATGGGCCCGATGCCCAGCTCATTGGCCGTGTTGAGAATGTCCTGCTCGAGGGCGTCCAACTCCGGGACGGGGTTGCTGTCATCGAGCTTGCGAAGGAGTTGCTGCTTCGAGAACTCGTATCCGGTGGCGCGGTCGCCCCCGATGCAGACGCCGAGGACGCCCGGTCCGCACCCTTTGCCTTGGGCTTGGAGGACGGCATCGAGGATCACCTTGCGGCAGCCGGCGAGGTCGCGATCCGCGCCCAGGGCCTCATCGGGGAGGGAGTACTGGGCACCCACGTTCTCGCAGCCCCCGCCCTTGAGCATCAGGCGGACCTGCACGTCGGCGCCGCGATGGGCGTGGAAGTGGAGGGTCGGCGCACCGGGCCCAACATTGGTGCCGTCGTTCTTGCCGGTGAGAGCATCGACGGAGTTCTGGCGGAGGTAGCCCTTGCGGGTGGCTTCACGGACGGCCTCACGGGCGGTCTCAGCAAAGGTGATCTGGTCAAAACCGACCGGGCAATCCACATAGAAGAGCACGCTGCCGGTGTCCTGGCAGATGGGCTGGGACTTCTTCCGGGCGAGTTCGATGTTGCGCTGGATGAGTTCCATGGCGGAGGCGGCGATGGTACCCGCCTTCTCGCGTTCAAGCGCGGCCAGAATCGTACGCTGAACGTCGTCGGGGATCTCGGCGGACGTGCGGCGGATGAGTTCGAGGAGGGAAGCCTGCAAGCCAGTCATTGGACGCGACACTAGAGAGCGGGTCTGGCAGTGTCAAACCGGCAGGGCGGGCGGGGCCGCGCCGAGCCGTCTCAGGGGACGAGGGCGCAGTGCGTGAACGTGATTGTTCCGTCTTTCAGCCCCCGGCAGCGACCGGTGATGGTGACGCCCTGCCCGGCCTCCAGCAGGGCTTCCTCACGTCCGCTGGGGTGGCGCGCGGTCAATTGGCGACCGTCGCGGGTGAGGAAGACGCTTCGGTAGCGGTCCACGTAGTTGAAGCGGCACCGCACGGTGAGGTTCGGATCCGGTGAAGCCAATAGCACCACAAACTCGCGCGCGACCATGCTGCGGCTGAAGCGCTCGACGTGGCCGAGAATGCGGAAGCCCTGGTCGGTGTAGCGGTTGGCGGCGGCGGCCGGCTCGTTCGTGAAGTGCCACACGAGTTCATCAACCTCGACCGGGGTGTCGGCGGTCAGCGGGGGCGGTCGGCAATGGGCGTGACGGGCTTGGGGGCGGCGCGCGGGGTCGGGGCCGGCGAGGAGGCGCGCTGCTGTTGGCGCCGGAGTTGCTCGTTGTCGCGCTGGAGTTGGTCGCGCTCCCGCTCGGCCTGCTCCAATTCGCGGCGGAGCCGTTCGATCTCCTGGTTCTTCTGGCGGAGGGCATCGGACTCCGTTGTGGGCTCTGCGGCGTTGAGCGGGAGGACAGCAAGAGCCGCCCACGCGCATGCCAGGGACAGGAGGATTCGAAGCGGCCGGGGCGCGTGCATAAGGCGGGACGAGTCCAACGGGCGTGGCGACCGCCGTCAAGGGGGGAACGCATCGGCTTTGGGGTCGGATCTCAACATTCAACAATTGCCCGGCCGGACGGGGAAGACGACCCGGCACGTTCCGCGCCGGGGCGGCGGGCGCGGGGGAGGGCGAGGGGGGGTGGGGACGAGGGGAGGGAACTGACGCCGATTCGTTAAGTATTAAATTAAGGGCTGACCCCTGGGGCAGGTTCCCGATTGCGCGCGGGGGGCAGGGGTGTAAACACGCCACATGCTGAATTTCATCTGGCTTGGGCTCGTGCTCGCCGCGGTCGTCCTCGGCGGGTTCGGTGACCGGCTGAAGGAGGTGACGGACGCGAGTTTCCACGCGGCCAAGACCGCCGTGCTGGACATCGCGCTGCCGTTGATTGGCATCACGGCGTTGTGGCTGGGGGTGATGCGGCTGGCGGAGCGCGCCGGCATGGTCCAGAACCTGGCGCGCCTGCTGCAGCCGGTGTTGCGCTGGCTGTTCCCCGATGTCCCCTCCGGGCACCCGGCCATGGGCTCCATGCTGATGAACCTCTCGGCGAACATGATCGGGTTGACCAACGCGGCCACACCGCTCGGCCTCCGCGCCATGAACGACCTCGAGCAACTCAATCAGCATCCCGGGACCGCCACCAACGCGATGTGCACGTTTCTCGCCCTCAACACCGGGTCGGTCCAACTCCTCCCGACCACTGCGATCGGCATCATGGCCGCCGCGGGCTCGCTCCATCCCACCGCGATTGTCGGCACCGCCCTCCTCGCGACCCTGGCGTCAAGCGCGGCCGGCCTGCTCGCAGTGAAGTCGCTTGAGCGCCTGCGCGGCTACCGCCTCCCCCCACCCCGGCACCACCACCCGACTCGGGGAAGGAGGCGCGCGACGTCCACGGCGCCGCCCCCGCCCCCGGCCATCGAGGGAGCGGGCCTTGTCCTCGCCGCTCTGCTGGGCCTGTTTGTCTGGCTGCTCTGGCGGTTGCTCAGCGGGCCACCGGCCGAAGGGGTTTCTGGGGGTGCGTTCGTGCGGTTCATGAACGCAGTGTCACTGCTGGCGATCCCCTTTCTTCTCACGTTCTTTCCGCTGTATGCCGCGCTACGGCGGGTGCCTGTCTATGAGGAGTTTGTCGAGGGGGCGAAGGAGGGGTTTCAGGTGGCGGTGCGCATCATTCCGTACCTGGTCGCGATGCTGGTCGCGGTGGGGATGTTCCGGGCGGCGGGCGGGATTGATCTGCTGGCGCAGGGGGCTCCGACCGCTCCTCGACTTCGTGGGATTTCCGACTGAACTGCTGCCCATGACGCTGATGCGGCCTCTGAGCGGGAGCGCGACGATTGGGCTGTTCACCGAGCTGGTGAGTGTGCACGGGCCGGACAGCCTGGTGAGCCGGATGGGCGGGACGATTCTCGGGAGCACGGAAACCACGCTGTACGTGGTAGCCGTGTACTTCGGCGCGGTGAACATCCAGCGGACGCGGCATGCCGTGCCGGCCGGGTTGATCGCAGACCTGGCGGGGGTTATCGCGTCGGTCGCCGTCTGCTGGGCCGTGTTCGGGCGGACGGGGGTGAAGCCGCTGCAACGGAGGTAGATGGCCTTGAGGTAATGTGCCTCCGGGAACGTGGCCGGGTGATCCGGCGGGTGACCGGTCGTCTCGAGTTCGGTGAACCGCCTTCCTGTCCCGCGCACGGCGGCGCGGACGGTGCCGAAGAACTCGTCGGCGGACACGTGCGCGGAGCAGGAGGCCGCCACGAGGACACCTCCGGGGGCGAGCCAACGGAGGCTGCTGGCGACGAGCCGGCCGTAGGCCAGGATGGCGCCCGCGCGCTCGGACTCGCGGCGCGCCAGCGAAGGCGGGTCGAGGACAATCAGGTCGAACGGCCGCGAGGGGCGTTGGGCCAGCCACGCGAAGGCGTCGGCCTGGACGCGCTCGTGGTGACAGGCCGCCACGGCGGGCAGGTGGCGGTTGAGGCCCAGGTTGCGGGCGGCGCTTTCGAGGGCATGCAGGCTAAGGTCGAGGTCGGTGGTTGAAGTGGCCCCGCCTCGTGCGGCGTAGACCGAGAAGGCGCCCGAGAAGCTGAAGACATTCAGCACCCCTCGACCTCGCGCGAGGGTGCCGACGCGGCGGCGGTTCTCGCGTTGATCGAGGAAGAACCCCGTCTTTTGCCCGCGTCGCACGTCGGCTTCGAAGGTCAGGCCACTTTCCAGGAAGCGGACGGCGGGGCCGGGTTCGCGTCCGGAAAGCACCTGGCCATCGGTGAGGCCGAATCTCTCGGGTGCGAGGGTCTGGAGGTTGCGGCTGAGGCGGAGCACGAACGTTTCAAGCCCCGGCAGTTCGGCGCGGAAGAGCGGCAGGACGGCGTCGGTGACCGGTGCGGTGTCGAGCCCGAGGCGAGGCAGCCAGGCGGCCGTGTAGATTTTGAGGACGCCGGTGGCGGCGTAACGGTCGAGGACCAGACCGGGCCAGCCGTCGTTTTCGCCGTGAATCAACCGGTAACCCGTCGTTTCCGCGTCGAAGAGGCCGGTGCGCCGCTCGAGCGCCGCGCGGAGGCGGGTCCGCCACCAGGGCGCGTCCAGTGTTTGGGGTTTCCCTGCGTGCAACACCCGGACCCGCAGGGGGGAATCGGGATCGAACAGGCCGATGGCCAGGAAGCGGTCGTGACGGTCGAAGATGACGGCGAGTTCGCCGAGGCGACCGGGTCGGTTCGACGCGCGCACGCTGTCGGCGAACAACCAGGGATGACCGGCGCGGAGGCGGGATTCTGCGGCGGCGGTGACGCGCAATCGCAGCGTGACGGGCGCGATTGGGGCAGGGTTTACCAACGTCGGTGTTTGAGCCGTGTGAACTCCTCGAGCAACTGGGCGCGGTCCGCCTCGCGGTAGCGGCCCGGCAGGTAACGTCGGTCGGAGCAGGCGAGGACGGCGGCGAGTTCCTGGAGCGCGAGCAGTTGCGGATCGAGAGGGTCGATAAAGGAGTGGACGGCTTCCTCGAGGTCGGTCTTCTGCACGTCCTGATCCCGGCGGGCGAGCACGGCCCGCTCCTTGGCGCGGGTGAGGATGGCCTCGACGTCGCTGCCGGTGAGGGGTTGGTTGCCGAGGTGTTCGCGGATGAACGCCTGGACGGGGTCGGTCAGGGTGATGCCCTTGACGCGGGCCACGACGGTGAAGAGTTCGGCGACGTCCTCCGGGCCCTGGGCGGGGAACAGGGGAAGGCAGAGGCCGAAGCGGCCCTGGCGTTTCATGTCAATGGCCAGCAGATCGGGGCGCGAGGTCATGGCGACCCAGACCTCGCGGCCACGGAGGGTCGAGTCGCCGATGTGCGCGGCGAAGGCGGCGAAGACCCGACCGGAGACGCCGCTGTCGCCGTCGGCCTCGCGGGTGCCGAAGACGGCGTCGGCCTCGTCCACGACGACGATGACCGGGCCGAGGGCGCGGACGGTCATGAGGATGCGCGACTGCTGGCGTTCGGTGTCACCGACCCATTTGGAGCGGAAATCGCCCATCTCGAGAACCGGCAGGCCGCATTCGCTGGCGAAGCAATCGATGAGGAAGGACTTGCCGACACCGACGCGGCCCGGGACGAGGATGCCGCGTTCGAGGACGTCCCCCTTGTGGTTGCGGATGAGCCAGGCGAGCTCGCGGAGCTTCTGTTTGGCGGCGGTGTGGGTGGCGACGCGGTCGAGGGTCACGCCGGGCCGGGGATCTTTGAAGCGGACGAGGCCCTGGCAGTACTCCTCGATGAGCCGTTTCTTGCTGGCGGCGACGTTCTCGAGGGTGACGCGCGCGCCGTTGCGCACGGTTTCGGCGAGAAAATGCTGGAGGCGCAGGAGGTTCAGACCGGCGGTGCGGGCGGCCAGATCCGGGGCGGCGAGGTCGCTCCACTCGCGCAATGGGCGGCCGCCGGCGAGGTGTTCGGGACCGCCGGATTCGAGGAAACTGAGGCGTTCGTCCGTGTCGGGAAGTTCGATGCGCACCTGCGCGACGTGCGGATTCTGGAGCAGGCTGGCGTGGAGGGCGCTGGCCGACTCGGTGACGAGGAGGATGCCCACATCCAGGTGGGCCAGCTCGGGGGCGGCGGCCCACTTGAGGAAGGTGACCAGATTGACGCGCTCCTCGTTCGAGGACCCGGCCTCTTCCTGCGCGGGTACGAGCTTCTCGGGGAAGTCGAGGATGAGCGTCACGCCCTTCCATGGGCCGGGGTCGTCGGCAATCTTGAGGAAGAAGCGGCGCAACAGCGGGGTGAGCCGGATGAACTCCCGCGGGGGGCCGGTCTGGCGGTAGTTGGTGTGTTCGACCTGGTCGAAGACCTCGAGCCATTCGAAGAAACGGCGCTGCATCTCCGGCGAGCCGAAGGTGAGGCCGTCGGCGATGTCGTAGAAGAGGAGGAAACCGCGTTCGGCGAAGAGGCGTCGGGCGAGGAACGTCTTGAGCGGCACGTAAGTCGGGCCGGCGGGTTCCTGGACGGGGAAGAGGTCGAAGATGTTCCCGTGAAGGACGAACAGCGAGTAGGTACCGGCGTTCCAGCGACGGGCGAGTTCGAGGCCCAACCGCGCAGGGGGAGGCGGGTGGGCGGGGCTGGGGAGGCGCGGCCGTGTCCGTCGCCGTCGGGAGGCGGTGGGTAAGGGACCGGCGGGGGTGGGAACGGGACGGCGGTCGGGCGTTTTTCTGGGCATGGTTGGGTGTTGCGATCAGGCTGCGCCGAGCGATGGGACGGCGCGAAGCGTTTGGAGTGCGCCGGCTTGCAGCGGCGCCTTTCGTCCCGTTGTCTCGTCATCACGCAAAGCGGCGCTGAACCGCACGCACTCCAGACGCTGGCGCGCAGTCCGCACCGGGGACGGGAGGGTGGAGCACGGGTTGGGCAGAGGTGCCTGCATCAGCGCTGGCGGTTGGCGGCGACGGGGCGGGCGCGGGGACCGGATTCGGGCTGGGGCAGTCGCGGCGGCACGGGAGACTCGTAGCCGAGGCGGGTTTCGGTGGGGGGCAGGTCGCCGGCGAGGTCCTTGAACTCGTCCATTTCGGCGAGCCACTTGTTGGTCTGATCGAGGTGTTCGACGGTGGCGTCGATGCGGGCGCTGAGGGCGTCGGCGTTCTTGCGGGCGACGGCGTCGGCGCGGATGAGTTTGATCTGCTGGTCGAGGCGTTCCTGTTCGGAGCGGACGAGGGCGAGGTTGGCCTGGGCCTGTTCGAGGCGTTGCTGGCGTTTGCGGAGGACCTCGAGGCGTTCGAGGCGGGAGCTGAGGAAGCGCTGTTTCGTCTCGAGCGTCGGGCTCGGGCCTTGGGCTTTGAGGCTTTCGATCTCGAGTCCAAGCCGGCCGACCTCGGCCTCGCCATCAGCGACGAGGGTGGGGAGGTTTTCGCGGCGTTCGATTTCGAGGAAGCGTTCGAGGATTCCTCGATGCCGAGCAGGCGCAACTGGGTCCACATGAGCTCGTCCAGCTTGCGGAGGCGGGGGGTCACCGGCCGTGGTGGCGGTGGCGAAGGGGTTGTCGGTGCTGGCGGCCTCGATATCACGGCAGACGTCGGCGAGGAGGCGATAGCGTTCGCGGCGGCTGGGGGAGAGGGAAGCGAGGAGGGCTTCGCGGCGCTGGACGAAGGCGGCGACCTTGCGGGCTTCCTCGGCCTGCCGGGTGGCCTCGGCGCGGCGATCCGCCCAACGGCGGAAGAAGCCCAGGTCCGGGAGGTAGATCCAGCCGAGAGCGTAGAGGGTTCCGCCAGCGATGAGGGGCAGCCAAGCGCCGCTCATGAAGCCGAGGCCGAGCGTCAGGAAGCCGAAGACCCCGTGGTGCGGGCTCTTCAGGAACTCGCGGTGGTAATTGCGTGTCGGGGCTTCCATGAGCGCTCGGGGCGCGGATTCCGCGGGCTGCGGTTGGGCTCAGATCATACCCGGTGATCGGGGGGGCTGGGTGCTCGCGTTCGAGGCGCCGCAGCAGTTCCTGGGTCAGTTCGTAAAACCAGCGCTGGCGGCGCGCTTGTTCGGGCGGTTCGTCCGGGCGTGGGACCTCGAGCACTTCGACGAGGCGGCCGGGGTTGGCGGCCATGATAAAGACGCGGTCGCCGAGGTAGACGGCCTCCTCGACCGAGTGCGTGACGAGGAAGACGGTACCCTGCTGTTCGCGCCACAACTGCACGAGGAGCTCCTGCATGCGCAGGCGGATGCGGGGGTCAAGCGCGCCGAAGGGCTCGTCCATCAGCAGAATGCGGGGGCCGAGGATGAGCGTGGCGGCGATAGCGACGCGCTGCTGCATGCCGCCGGAAAGCTCGGAGGGGTACTTGGCTTCGGAACCTTCGAGGCCGACCTTGGCAATCCAGGCGTGGGCGCGGTCCTCGCGTTCTTTGCGCGGGACCCCGCGGAGCTTGAGGCCGAAGGTGATGTTTTCGACCACGGTCAAGTGGGGCAGCAGGGAATACTTCTGGTCGACCAGGCCGCGGTCGGCGCCCGGTTGGCCGATGGGTTTGCCGAAGACGCGGGCCTGACCGCGGGTGGGGGAAGTGGGGGCCCAGGCCGGCGATGATGCGCAGGAGGGTGGACTTGCCGCAGCCGGACGGACCGACCACGGCGATGAGTTCGCCGAGGTCGGGGAGGTCGTGGACAACGAAGGAAACGTCCTGGATGGCTACCTTCGCGTGCGGCGGTTCGCCGAAGGTCTTGGTCACGCCCTCGAAGGCGACGAGTTCCGGCAACTCGGCAGGGGCGGTGTGGCCGGGTGCGGACGTGGGGGCCGCGGACGGCGGCGGCTCAGCGTGAGGGGGGCAGAGGCGTCCATGACTCACTTCTGTTTCGTGTAGGGGAACAGCCATTGCCCCCCCAGGCGCCACAACTGATCGCAGGCCACGGCGATGGCGACGATCACGATGATGACGGCGAAGATGGCGTGGGTATGGCCGCGGCGGTTGGAGAGGTCGATCAGGTAGCCGAGACCGCGCTCGGCGTTGACCACCTCGGCGAGGATGATCCAGCCCCAGCCGACGCCGTAGACGCCTCGCAGGTGTCCCCAGATGCCGGCCTGAGCCACGGGGAAGAGGACATGACGCACGAGCTGCCACTGGGAGGCGCCCTTGGTGACTGCCACGTCCAGATACGCCGCGGGCACGCCGGCGATTTCCTTGATGACGAGGGGCAGCAGCGCCACGAAGCAGCCGATGAACAGGAAGCCCACCTTCTGGGTTTCCGTAAGGCCGAACCAGGCCAGGGTCAGCGGGATAAACACCACGATGGGCACGTAGGCGCCCAGGAGGGCCAGCGGCCGGAAGAAGGCTGCGATGGGGGGAAGGTGGCCATGTACACGCCGAGGGGCACGGCGACGATGGCGGCGAGCAAAAAGCCCGCGGTCACGCGCAGGAAGGAGACGCCCGCGCTGCGGACCAGGCCCTGTTCGAAGTGGAGTTTCGGGAACGCCTGCAAGACCTCGACAGGGCTGGGCAGGATCAGCGGCGACAGCACCCGTTGTTCGACGGTCGCGCCGCGGGTCACGAACCACCAACCCAGCAACAGGAGCGCCACGAACCCGACGGTGAGTCCAAAGGCCCGAGGATCGGGCAGTTCGCGGCGGACACCCAGGCCGCCGAGGCGCACGACGAGCGTGAGGACGGCGACAAAGCTGGCGGCGAAGAGGAAGAAGCCCAGCATGGCCGGCCTATTCGTTCTCGAGCGGGAAGACCTTCACCTCCACGCGGCGGTTGCGCTTGTTATGGTCCGGGTTGCTCGGATCCGTGCAGTTGGGCAGCGGATTGTCCCAGCCGTTGCCCAGGACCTTGAACTTGTTCGGGTCAAACTTGTACTTCTCGATGATGGCGCGGCGGACGGCGTCGGCGCGGTCGTAGGAGAGCTGGCGGACGAGGTCGGCGGGGACGACGCCTTTGCGGCTGGCGTCCGTGTTGCCCTCGACGACGATGTAGGCGTTGCCGAAGGTGCCCGCCAGGCGGCTGATCTCGGCGAGGGTGTCGGGGATGGTGGGGTCGTACTGCGGATTGAGGACTGAAGCATTCGGCTCGAAGGAGATGATGACGGCCTTGGTGAGGATCTGGCCCACCTCAGCCTCCGCGTTGCGGAAGAGGGCGCCGGGCTTGAAGGTCGGCTGCGAGAGGTCGCGGGAGTCCTTGTACTCCTCGGCGAGCTTGGACAGGAGGGTGGCGGCCTTAACCTTGGCGGGGGCCACGGGCGCATTGATGGCGCCGAGCGACTGGTAGATGGTGGAGGCGCGATTCCAGACCGTCTCGAAGTTGGCCGGGTTGAACGGGTCGAGGAAGAAGTTGGCGTTTTCCCGGTAGTTGGTGAGGTGGGCATCCCCCTCAGCGATGCCGCCGTCCTTGCCGATCATGGTCTGGCAGTCCTCGACGGGGAGCTGGTAGGCGGCAGCGAGGAGGCGGGCGGCGGCGGCGGGATCTTTCCGGACCAACTCGATGCCCTCAAAGACACCGCGCACGAGGCCGGCGACGATGTCGGGGTGATCGCGATAGAAGTCGTTGCGGACCGCCCAGACGTCGGCGATGAGGTGGTTGGCGCTGGCGGTGCTCACCACGAGGCGCGTGCCGGCGACGCCTTCGGACACGGTGTAGATGTCCGGGGCCCAGCCCACGAAGGCATCGAAGGACGGGTCCTGCACAAAGATCTTGGCGGCCGCGGGGGCGTCGGCAGCCCACTTGAACTCGACCTCGGCGGGGTCAATGCCCGCGTCGATGAGGAGCGACATGATGAAGTAGTGGCTGGGCGAGTTCTGCGCGAGGACGACCTTCTTGCGCTTGCCGGCCTGCATCCGGAAGTCGTTGATCGAGCGGATATCGCCGCGGGCGACGACGCCGTCGCCGCCGGCGGACCAGTCGACTTGCTGGCAGATGACCGGGACGGTGCGGGAATCCTTGACGAGCTCGGGGGCGAAGAGGGCCATCATGTCGAGGGTGCCCCAGAGGATGTGGCTTTGGCCGCTGGCGAAGAGGTCGCGGGCCTTGACGGGATCATCGACGATGGAGAGCTGGAGATAGAACCCGTATTCCCGGGTGAAGAGGCTGGCGTCGTTGGCGGCGAGGCCGTTGTTGGCGACGATGATGGGGGCCCAGCCGGGCCAGATGTTGATGGGGAACTGGACGACGAGCTTGCCGTCCTTCATTGGCTTGACGTAATCGCTGACGCCCGCGACCTGCGGGATCGCGGAGCCGTCCACGAGCGAGACGGTGTTCGTGCCGGCGAGCAGCCGCGCGGTCACGTCGGCCGTGGTGGCCGGGGGGGTGGGCTTGGCAGCGTCGAGCTGCCGTTTGACCTCGTCCGGGTTGATTGACCGCTGGGTCGGCTGGGCGGGCGGCATGATCTTGTCCTTCCAGCGGTAGAGGCCGAAGCCGACCACGCCGAGCAGGAGCAGGGTGAGGACGAGTTTTCCACGAGCAGTCATAGTGAATGCGGGGTTGAGATTGGAGGTGTAGGAGCCACGTCGGGGGGAGCCGGTGGCGGGTTACTCGGCGATCTTCTGGCGCTCGGCGGGTTTGGCGGCGGCGGGTGAGGTCGCGGCCATCTCGGGCTGCACCATGCCCATCTTCTTCTTGTACTCTTCGAACAACATTTTGCCGCGGGCCTTGCGGGCCTCCTGCTGGCGGGCGATGCCCGAGCCCATCTCCTTGGCGAGGTCGAGGGTCGCGCGCATCTGGCCTTCGCCGGCGGCGGCGGACTTGCGAAGCTGTTGCATGGACTGGGCCATTTCGCCGCCCATCATGCCCTGAAGCTCGGTGATGGAACTTTTCATCATGCCGGCGAGGTTTTCGAGGGAACGGCCTATGGCGACGCGGGCCTTGGTGGCCTCGAACTCGCGCTGGAACTTTTGGATCTGGCGGAGGCTTTCGGCGATGATGCTGGTGTTCTGCTGGTAGAGGTCCTCGAGGCTTTGCAGTTGGGCCTGGTTGTCCTTGAGATCCTGCTCGAGGGTGGCGAGTTCCTCGGCGTAATGGGCGCCGTTGGCCTCGTCGTTGGCGGCGGCGGCGGCCTGGAGGGTGGCCTGGAGGTCCTCGCGCTGGCGTTCCTGGCGTTTGACCTGGTCGCGCAGCATGGCGATCTGACCGGCGAGCTGGCCGTTCGCGTAATGGGCCTTGTCGGCCTTGACTTTGGCATCGCGAATGCCGCGTTCGACCACGGCCTGGTTGATGGCGTCGGTTTCGGTGGCTTTCTCAGCCATCAGCCCCAGCCAGATGAACACTCGTTTGAGGGCGCGGAACATAGGAGTCCTTTTCGGGTTTAGGGGGTTCGGGGCGGTTCTTCGTCTTCCAACAGAATGCGTTTGGCGAGGATGAACTCGAGCTGGGCGTTGAGCTGCGGTTCGTCGGCTGCGCCCACCACGGTCACGCCCTGCTTTCGCAGCGGGTCGAACAGCTTGGCTTCGATATCAAAGGCGATGAAGTGCACGGCCAGGACGGTGCCCTTGTCCGCCGCCTGCTGCTTGAGCGCTGGCAACACCCGGCTGGGATCGGGGCCCACCGTGTTCAGGCCGTCGGTGACCACGAGGACATGCTTGCGCGGGAGCGGCGATTCGAGCACTGCGCGGCCGGCGAGCTCGAGGGCCTGACCCAGCGGCGTGCCGCCAGAGGGCGCCGGGAGGTCGCGGTTCCAGGCCGCTCGGGTGGCCGGCTCGAAGGGGGCCAGCTTGAGGAACTCGCGGGCCCGACCTTCACGGAAGAGATAGAGGCCGGCGGCCAGCTTCCGGGGGTTTTCCGGGGTGGCACCAGCGACGAAGGCATCGAGGCGTTGCAGCACGGCCTGGAGGGCGCGGCGGGCGATGACGTGCTTGGAAGTCAGCTTGCCGGCCTCATCCCGGACCGGTTCGTTCATGCTGCCCGAGGTGTCGTAAACCACGGCCAGGGCGACCCCCTCGTTGGAGGATCCGCTGTTGAGGGGAACCTCCGCGCCCACCACACAGCCCACGAGTGTCCAGGCGACGAACCACGGCATGTAGCTCATAGCGTTGCTTCTTCTACTGCGTTTCTGGCGCCGCCGGCAACGACGGATTCTGGCCCACGCGGACGTTCCGTGGATCTCCGCCGGACGGCGCACCGGTCCGATGGCGGAGGTTATCCGCGTTTCCAGCGGCCCCTGCAGCTATCGAGACCTGGGCTGTTTGTAAGGCGCGACGCGGAGGTTGCGCCGGTCCGCCGGTCGGACGGCGACAGTCGGTCCGACGAACCTCCAGGTGGCCTCAGCGAGCCACACGGAAGAAGCGGGCGCTCCCCGTGGCGGGCACCGTGACAGGGTTGTCCGTGCCGGCATCGGTCCACGGTCCGCCCAAGCTCTCGGCGGATTGGAGTCGGCCGCCGGCGGGGGCCCAACCCAGTGTGATGCCGCCGGCGCCGTGTGCGGCCGTGAGGACCGTGGGAGCAGCGGGGCCAGGATCCAGGGGTCGAGGATGATGCCGTTGCCCCAGCGGATCCAGTCGAGGGTCACTTGACCGGCGCTGGGTCCGGGGAAACCGATGTCGATGCGGCCGTCGGCATCGACGGAATCCCAGCCGTAAAAGCCGGTGTTGTGGAAGGTGACCCTGGGCGCGCTGAAATCACGGTTGAGGTAGATGTCGAAGACGCAGAGGTCGACGTTGGCTGTGGCGTCGTTCGGGTTCGCGATGAGGCGGGCACGGGCGTATTCGTCAAAGCGGCAAACGACCGTGTAGGTCTGGAACTGCAAGTTGTCCGCTTCCGCCGACGGGTCCGTGGCCAGCGCCCAACCGCCGAAGCGGGAGGCGGCGAAGGCGGGCTGCCAGGCCTCGCCGCCTGGATGCAACGGATCGGTTTGGAAGGCACCGACCATGTACTTCGGATAGTCGGCATCGCCGCCAGTTCCGGTCGCGTCATCGAGGCGGGCGCGGAACTCGAAGGTGAAGGGCACGACGAGCGCGGCGTCGCGCACCAGATAGAAGTTGCCGCTCTCCTTGCGGTCGCGCACGGAGACGGTCCCGTCGGGATTCTGGATCAGGGCGGTGATCGTGCCGTCAGGGACGGTGTCCGTGCTGCTGAAGGCGGTCCAGCCCTCGGCTTCGAAGTTGTTGAACGGTGAGTAGACGGCCCAGGTGCCGAGATCATTGGCGGCGTAGAAGGGGCTTTGGCCGAATGCCACGCCCGTGCGGTAGAGGCCGGTGGCGTTGTCCCTCCCACCGCGCATGAGGAAGAAGCGGCCTTCCCCGAGGTACGCCATGGTGGCGTAGTAATTCCGCTGGTCATTCCACGAACCCGCTTCCCCCAGGCTGCCGACGACGGCCTGCGGATTCTCCGCGACTTCCCACGTCAGGCCGTTGGCCGAGACCAAGTACTGGTTGGCCGTGTTGTCGGTGAAGGCCAGCATGCGGAAGTCGTTCTGGGCAAGCGCGAGCACCTGGACCGGCTGCCCGTTGTAGGAGGTGCCTTCGGGCAGACCCGTGATGGTGATCAGGCCCTCGTCTCGGTCCTCGGTCGAGAAATCGTCCAGGGCTTCGGTGAAATAGTAGCCGTCCGGCGACGTGGCGTAGGCGATGCCGGTGTTCGCGCGGAAGTACATCACGAAGGGCTGCTCGGCCGTCGGGTCGGTCGGGTCGGTCGTGCGTCCGGGAATCCGCACCACGGCGTGTCCATCCGGGAACGTGCCGAGTCGTCCGCCTTCGAGGGCGACCTGGTCATTCTCGAACGTGACGCCGTCGGCGCTCTCGGCGACGCGGACCTGCCAGACACCTCCCGGGTTGCCGTAGTAGTAGAGGCGGTACGGTTTGGCCCAGGCCGCGTCATACAACACAACGGGTCGACCGTTGGAGGAAGAGCCGTCGGTATTGAGGCCCACCAAAGCTTGGCCGGGGGCCCAGGTGATCCCATCGGCGCTGGTCGAGTACGCGATGCCGTTGATGCTCTCGGTGTCGTACCAGACCCGGAAGCGCGACGCGGCCGGCCAAGTGGCATCGTGGAGCACGTAAGGCATGTAGGCGCGCGAGCCAGGGCTTTGCAGGTCCACGGGGTTGGCCGTGTGATCTGTCCATTCGATGGCCCACTTGGGCGCCAGTTGGGCGGAGGCCGCGGGAGCGGCGAGCAGGGCGAGTCCCAAGGCCGCAAGAAATGCAGGAGCGCCGCCTCTGGGAGGGCGGGGCGTTTGGATTCGAGCACTGGTCATAGGTTTTGGTCCTGTTCTGCCCGGGGGGCAGTAGTTTCGTTGGAGCGTGACGCAGAGTAGGCGCGCTCCCCGGAACCGTCAACCTGGACGCAGGGGGCAGGCTGAGTCGGTGGGGGCTCGTGACCTCGACGCCTACGGGGCCAGAGTGGTAGGAGCCGACGTCAGGAGGCTCTGCCCGGGCTGAGTCTCGTCACCTCGACGCCTCCACCCATCGGCCCGCCTTCCTCCCGGCCTGCTGTGTCTTTCGCGCCTCTGTGGTGCCCCTCCCCCGAGTCATCCCCACCGCACCCGACCCAAGACCGGCAAGGCACCATGGAGACACGAGAGACACAGAGGAATGAGGCTCTGCCAGGAGTGAGTCTCGTCACCTCGACTCCTACGGGGGGAGAAATCGTCACGGCTGGTCCAGCGCCTCCTGGACCAGGGCGACCAGCGGTCGCAGCGTCTCGGCGCTGAAGTCGAAGCGGCATCCGGCGGTGGCAAACAGCTCCGGCAATGGCCGCGCGCCGCCGAGCGCGAGCGCCGCACGATAGGCGGCGAGGCCCCGGCGCGGGTCCCGGCGGTAATTGGCCCAGACCTGCAGAGCGCCGAGCTGCGCGATGCCGTACTCGATGTAGTAAAACGGGTGCAGGAAGATGTGGAGCTGGCGATGCCATTGCTTCGCGCGGGCCGGCTCGTAGCCGTGCCAGTCCACGGCACCCCCGAAACGGTCGGACAGTTGCCGCCAGGTCGCGTCGCGCTCGCTCTCCTTGTGTTCCGGATGGGCATAGAGCCAGTGCTGGAAGGCATCGACCTGGGCAATCCAGCCGAGGGTTTTGAGAATGCCTTCGAGTTGCTCGCGTCGGGCACGGGCAGCGTCGGCCGCCGTATAGAACTCGCCGAGGAACTCGCTGCCGAGAAGTTCCATGCCCATCGAGGCCACCTCTGCAGAACTCGATGGGGGCGCTGCGGTAGGCGTAGAGCGGTTCGCCCTGTGTCGCCAGGGCGTGGAAGGCGTGGCCGCCTTCGTGCAGCAGGGTCTCCACATCCCGATGCACGCCGACGGCATTCATGAAGATGAACGGGAGTCGGGCCTCCGAGAGCGAGTACTGGTAACCGCCCGGCGCCTTGCCTTTCCGGTTCTCCAGATCCAGCAGGCGCAGCTCCTGCAAGCGACGGAAGTCGGCGGCCAGCGCCGGATCCAGTTGGTCGAAGACGGCTTGGGTCCGGGCGATCAACTCGCCCGCCTCTTGAAACGGCTTCAGCGGCGGCCGGCCCTGCGGATCCACCGCCAGGTCCCAGGGCCGGAGCGAGTCCAGGCCCATCGCCGCCTGGCGCGCCGCCTGCAGCTCGCGCACGACCGGCATGACCACCTCCTCGATGGCCCCGTGAAACGCCAGGCAGTCGGCCGGCGTGTAGTCGAAGCGGCACATCCGGCGGAAGGCGTACCCCACGTAATCCGGGCAGCCGGCATTCTGCGCCATCTGCTGGCGCAGGGCGAAAAAGCCGGGTGAACTGGTCCTCGAAGGTGGCCGCCTCCCGCAGGCGCCGTTCGGTGGTGAGTTCCCACGCCGTCTGGCGCAAGGCCCGGTCCGGTTCCTCGAGGTACCGCGCCATCTGGACCAGCGTTTGTTCCTGGTCGCGAAAACGGACCGTCAGCGAGCCAGTCAACTTCTGGTACTGCTGGCCGAGCTTGGCTTCCTCGGTCTCGAGCGGGACGTTCGCGTCGCGGTAGAGTTCGACGTGGACGGCGGTCACGCGGTCAAACACGCCATAGCGCGTGGTGTTCAAGGACGGCCGGATCGGGTGTTCGAGATAGAGCTGTTCGAGACGAAACTGACGCGGCTTCAGCTCGGGCTCGACCGTTTCGACGAAGTGGAGGTAGGCGCGTTCGGCCTCGGGATCCTCGGTGTGGCAGGTCATGGCGATGTAACGCCGCGCGCCTTCCTCATCGCAGGCGGCGGTCAACTCGCCCCAGTCCAGCACCCAATCCTCAAGAGCCGCGGCATCCGCGACCCGGGCCAACCGGGCCTCGAGCTGGTCGAACCAGGGCGCGACCGCCGGCCAGTCGCCCAAGTCGATTTGGACTGGCACGAAGCGGCGCGGCTGATACGGCGGCAGTTCCCCGAACGGCAACAAACGCATGCCGAAAGCATGCCGGGGCACCGGCCGGGTCCAAGAGGAAAGTGCGGTTTCCGCGAGCGGATGCTTCGTGCCGCCGCCGAACGCCGAGGATTTCGAACCCCTTGTAGGCGCCGACGTGAGGAGGCGCCTACGAGCGGCTGGCGGGGGGCTCTCGCACGGCGGGAGTCGCGGATGGACATCGGCGACGAACGTCGCCATGCTGCTCAAGCCGTGACGAACCCGGCGCAACACTCGATGAAAGCTCTTCTCCAACTCACCCTCAGCGTCGTGCTCCTGGGCGGCCTCACCGCCTGCCAGAACACCGATCTCAGCCGCATGCTCTCGGGTGCGCAGGCCGCCTCGACGGGCGAGTTGTCGCTCGACACCGTCGTGGCTGGGCTGAAGGAAGCGCTGACGGTCGGCACGAAGCAGGCGGTGGCGACCACGTCCAAACAAGGCGGGTTTGCCCAGAACCCCGCCCTGCGCCTGGTCACACCCCCGGAGCTCCAATCGGTCGCCAGCCGGCTGCGGTCCGTCGGCCTGGGCGGGCTGGTGGACCAGTTCGAGGGCCAGATGAACCTGGCCGCGGAGCAGGCTTCGGCGCGCGCCACGCCGGTGTTCGTGGATGCGGTGAAGCAGATGACCTTTGCCGGACGCGAAAGGGATCCTGAACGGCGGCCCGACGGCGGCCACGGATTATTTCCGGCGCACGACCGAAGCCCGGTTGAAAGGGGAGTTCGATCCCATCGTGGAAAAGCGCCTGGGCGAGCTGGGGGTGGTGCGGACGTACAACGACTTGATGGATCGGTACACGGCGATCCCCTTCACGCGGAAACCGGAGTTCAATCTGACGGACTACGTGACGAGCAAGTCCCTGGATGGGCTGTTCGCGACGCTGGCCCAGGAGGAGGCAAAAATCCGGCAGGACCCGGCGGCACGCACGACGGCCTTGCTCCAGCGGGTCTTCGGGCGGCCCTGACCCGGGGGTTCCTACTCGGCGCGAAATCGCGACAGAGCGTAGGCGCCGACGTGAGGAGGCGAAGGGTGTTGTCCCCGGACCAAAACGCCTCCTTACGTCGGCGCCTACCCCGTGCGGGCAGAGCCTCCTTACGTCGGCGCCTACCCGGTGGTGGCAGAGCCTCCTCACGTCGGCGCCTACGTTGGGCTCGCCGCCCCCCGTGGATTTCCGCAAATTGGGGATTGCATGGGCGGCACGAATCGGGCAATGGCATCCGTGCTTGGCGGCAGGCTTAAACGATGAATACCGATTTGAACTCCTTCAGCACCGGGCTGCCCGGTTTGGACCGGATGCTCTGCGGGCTGGTGGCAGGCGACAACGTCGTGTGGCAAGTGGACACGGTCGACGACTACCTGCCGTTCGTGACGCCATTCTGGGAAGAGGCGCGGCGGCAGGATCGCAAGCTGGTGTACTTCCGGTTCGCGCGGCACCGCGAGCTGATTGCGGACCCGACCGGGGGAAGGTGTACGTGATGCGTCCGGAGGACGGATTCGAGCGGTTCCTGGGGGCATCCTGAGCGTGATCGAGCGGGAGGGGATCGGGGCGTGTTACGTGTTCGACTGGCTCTCGGATCTGGCGGCGGACTGGTACAGCGATCACATGCTCGGGAACTTCTTCCGGATCACCTGCCCGTATCTCTGTGATCTGAAGACGATTGCGTACTTCGGGCTGAGGAAGAATTCGCACTCGTTCCAGGCGACCGAAGCGATTCACCGGACCGCGCAGGTGATCCTCGAGGTCTACCGCAAGCCCGGGCACGTATACGTGCATCCACAGAAGGTGGACCAGCGCTATTCGCCCACGCTGTATTTGCTGCACCGCTGGCAGGGGGCGGAGTTCACGCCCGTGACCAACAGCGCCGTGATCACGGAGACCCTCGCCGACGTGCCGCAGCCGTGGATGGACTTCAGCATCCATCGCCCGGGCGTGTGGCTCGAGACGTTCCGGCAGGCGGAAGCCACGTGGCAGGCAGTGAAGGCAGGGCGGCAGCCGGCCAGCGAAGCCGACGTCTGGTTCCGACGCGTGTTGAAGATGGTGGTGACGCGCGACGTGCGGTTTTCGGCCCTGGCGCAACGGTACTTTGATCTCGGCGACCTGATCGAGATCATGAAGCGGATGATCGGGACCGGGCAGATCGGCGGCAAGACGCTCGGCATGCTGCTGGCGCGGGCGATCCTGCGGCGGGCGGCCCCGCGGTGGAGCGACCGGCTGGAGAGTCACGACTCGTTCTACATCGGCTCGGACGTGTTCTACACGTACCTGGTGGAGAACGGATGCTGGTGGCTGCGGCGGCGGCAGGGGGATTTCGAGGCCTATCTGCAGCAGGCCGCGGAGGCACGCGAGCGGATCCTGCGCGGGACGTTCGCCGAGAGCGTCGAGGAGCAGTTCGCCGAGATGCTCGAGTATTTCGGGCAGTCACCGATCATTGTGCGGTCGAGCAGTCTGCTCGAGGACAACTACGGCAACGCCTTTTCGGGCAAGTACGACAGTGTCTTCTGCGCGAACCAGGGTTCACCGGCGCAGCGGCTGGAGGCGTTCATGGCGGCGGTGCGGACGGTGTATGCGAGCACGATGTCGCCGGAGAGCCTGGCGTACCGGCAGCATCACGGGCTGCTGGATCAGGACGAGCAGATGGGGTTGCTGGTGCAACGGGTCTCGGGCGAGCTTTACGGGCGGCACTTCTTCCCGCAAGTAGCAGGCGTGGGCTTCTCCTTCAACCCGTTCGTCTGGAAGAAGACCATCGATCCGCAGGCGGGTTTTCTGCGGTTGGTCTTCGGTCTGGGCACCCGCGCCGTGGACCGGACCGACGACGATTACACCCGGCTGGTCGCGTTGAACGAACCGGCCCTGCGTCCCGAGGGGACCGGGTCGGATGCGCGGCAGTACGGGCAACGCCGGGTCGACGTGCTGGACTTGCAGGCCAACGCGCTGGTGACACGCGAGTTTGCGGAGGTGGCGCGTGAACTCGAGCCGGACCTGCTCGAATTGTTCAGTGAGGAGAACAGCAGCCGGGCCTCGGGCTCGCCGACGGAGGGCGGGGCGGCGGCGCCGGTGCTGGACTTCGACCGCATGCTGGCGCAGACGCGGTTTGCCCCGGACATGCGGGAACTGCTGCGGACGCTCGAGACGGCGTACGACAATCCGGTGGACATTGAGTTCACGGCGAACTTCCTGCCGGACGGCCAGTACCGGATCAACCTGCTCCAGTGCCGGCCGTTCCAGGTCAAGATCCTGGGCACGGGCAGCCGGGCGAAGATCCCGGCGTCCCTGACGGCCGAGCAGAAGCTGATCGAGTCCGAAGGGCCGGTGGTCGGGCACAGCCTGGCGACGGGCATTCACCGGTTGATCTACGTGGTGCCCGCGGTGTATGCGCAGCTTTCGATGAGCCAGCGGTACTCGGTGGCGCGCGCGATCGGGCGGCTGACACATCTGAACGACGGGGCAAGCCAGCGGACGATCATGCTGGTGGGCCCGGGGCGCTGGGGCACCTCGATGCCGTCGCTCGGCGTGCCCGTGTCCTTTGCCGAGATCAACACCGTCTCGGTGATCTGCGAACTGGCGTTGATGCACGAGGGCCTGGTGCCGGACATCTCCCTGGGGACGCATTTCTTCAACGACCTGGTCGAAATGGACATGCTCTACTTCGCCGTGTCGCCCGGGAAGCCGGGACACCTGCTCAACGAAGCCTGGCTGTGTGCACAACCCAACCGGCTGGCGGAGCTGCTGCCGACCTCCCAGGGGCTGGCGGACGCCCTGCGGGTGATCGATCCCGGCCGCGACGGCCGACCGTCCCTGTGTCTCAATGTGGACTCGATGAACCAGCGGGCGCTCTGCTACCTCGATCCGGGCGCGGCGGGGAGCGGGGCAGACCGGTGAGGTGTCAGATGTTCTCGCCCATGCTGGGCTCAGAGGGATAGGCGACTTTGATTTCCGGTTCGAGGGGACCGGTCTCGGTGGCCAGGACGCGGTAGTTCCGGATCTGGAGCGAGATGCGCTGCCCGTCCTCGAGTCCCAGTTGGGCATACTCCTCCTTGGTGATGCGGGCGCGGATGAGGAGGCCGGATTCGAGCTCGATTTCCAGCCGCAGCATCGTGCCCAGGAAGTACGTGCGGCGCAGCGTGCCGAGATAGCGATAGAGCGAGAGGTCCGGGGAAACCTGGACCGCATAGGGCCGAAAGCCGATGCGCAGACGGTGTCCGTCCGGCAAACCGAGGGCGGGGACCTGGATCTCGTGCAGGCTGGCCATCCCCCCCAGACCTCGAGTTCGAGGACATTCATGACGCCGATGAAGCGGGCCACGAACTCGTTGATCGGGGACTCATAGACCTCCCGCGGCGAACCGATCTGCTCCAGGTGCCCGCGGGAGAAGATGACGATGCGGTCGGCCACCTCCATGGCCTCCTCCTGGTCGTGCGTGACGAAGAGCGTGGTGACGTTGAGGTCGTGGTGCAACTTGACAAGCCACTCGCGGAGCTCCTGCCGGATCTTGGCGTCCACGGCCCCGAACGGCTCGTCCAGCAACAGCACGCGGGGTTTCGGGGCGAGGGCGCGGGCGATGGCGACGCGCTGGCGCTGACCGCCGGAGAGTTGGTGAGGGTAACGGCGTTCGAGACCCTCGAGACCGAACAACCGGAGGAGCTCCATGACCCGGTCCTTGATCTGCCGGCGCTTCCATCCTTTCACCTTCAGTCCAAAGGCGATGTTCTTGAACACGCTCATGTTCTTGAACAGCGCGTAGCTCTGGAACACGAACCCGATGTTGCGCTGCTGGACCGGCACGTCGTTGACCCGTTCGCCGCGGATGAAAATGTCGCCGCCGGTCGGAAGCTCGAGCCCCGCGATCATGCGCAGCACGGTGGTCTTGCCGCCGCCACTGGGGCCCAGCAACGCCATCAGCTCGCCATCGGCCACACTGAAGCTCACCCCTTCGACCGCGACCGTCGGGCCGAACTTCTTGCTGACATTGCGCAGTTCGATGCTCATGACGCTGCGCGGGGATCGGCCGCCGCAACGGCCGCCCCGCCCAAAGCGCGCGCGACTCGGGCCCAGATCCACTCCGGCTCTTCCAGGCCGACCGAGAGGCGGATGAGGTGACGCGACACACCGCACGCCTCCGCCCACGCGAGCTCGCCGTAGTGCGCCAGGAGCGTGAACGGACAGGCCAGCGTGAACACCGTCCCGAGACTCGGCCCCTTGCACAGCGCGAGCTGATCGTAGCAGCGCGGCGAAGCCACCACGGCCTCCCGGGGCAGGAACGTCACCAGGGACCCCCAGCCGCCATCCGGACGCCGCACCGCCTCGTAACGGTCCTGGAACTCCCAGCGGGGATACCAGACGCGCTCGATGGCCGGATGCTGACGCAGACGCTCGGCGATGAACAGCCCGTTCGCGTTGTGGCGCCGCATCCGCTCCGGGAACGTGCGGGCCTGCTGTTCGATCACACGGGCTTCGCTCCCCCACATCAACTCTTCGTGGGCGGCCTGGACCCGCGACTTCAGAGCGGCGTAATACGGGGAGCGCGGGTTGCAGACCACGGCCCCGCCCATGGCGTCGCCGGTGCCAACGATGTACTTCGTCAGACTGGTCGCGATGAGGTCGGCATGCGGGCGGAGGTCCACGTTCAACGGGGTGGCGACAACGTCGTCCACGACCAGCGGCACCCGATGACGACGCACGACCGGCGTGACGCGCGCCAGGTCAGCCGAACCCAACAGCGGGTTGCCGGGGATTTCGCAAAAGCAGGCCGCCAGCGGGCTGCGCCGCAGCTTCGCCTCGAGGTCCTCGGCAATCCGTTCGAGCGCGGGCAACAGATGGGCGCCGTGCCCGAACTTCTCCTGGAGCTTGAGGGTGTCCACGTATGGGAAGCCCAGTTGTGCGGTGGGCCGCCCAGGGGTGCGGTGGCAGACCGCCTCGAGAGCGGTGGCCTGGGCCGCCATCCCCCGTCGGCGTGAGAAACACGTCGTCCTCGGCGCAGTCGTACCAGGCGGCAAGCTGCCGGCGCAGGGACCGGAGGATCTCCGGGGTTTCGGCCGGGGCCGGTTCACCGGCCAGCCAGGCCTCCGCCTGACGGCTCGAGACGATCCAGCCGGTGTGCTGCCAGAAGGCGCGCAAGGCGGGTTCGCCAGCCAGGTTGGTGCGCACCCCGGCGAGACCCGCTGCTGGACGACCTCCGCCGGCGCGCCCGTGGTCCGGGTGACGAACGCGGCACCGGCGTGGGCCTTGGCGGGTGAGGGAAAGGGGAGGCAGGGCTGGTCGGGCGCGAGCGTCCGGCCCGCCTCGAGGACCAGCGGATGGATGAGGAAACGCGGGTATCCTGGCGCAGGTGAACCAGCACCTCGGGCCGCTTCTCTTCATAACCAACCACGTCCTGCCAGCGTGGCAGCGCGACGGAGACCGCGTGCACGGAATCCGGCAACGGCTCGCCCAGATCCGCGCCTTCCCAACGCGGCGTCGTGAGGAGGTCGCGCGGCTTCACCCGAGCACCTCGCTGAGGGCGGCCTCGAGATCGGCACGCAAGTCGTCCACGTCTTCAATGCCGACGGACAACCGGACCAGGCCGTCGGCGATGCCGACACGACGGCGGACATCCGGGGGCACGGAGGCGTGCGTCATCGAAGGCGGGTGACACACCAGGCTTTCGACACCGCCGAGGCTCTCGGCGAGCGTAAAGCAGCGGAGGCGCCGGCAGAACGCGAGCGTCGCTTCGACCGACGCCTCGAGCTCGAAGGTGACGAGGCCCGAGCCGGCGCGCATCTGGCGGCGGGCAAGGTCGTGTTGCGGGTGACTGGAGAGGAACGGGTACCGGACGTGGCGGACGCCGCGACGGGTTTCGAGCCACGCGGCCAAGGCGAGCGCGTTGGCGCAGTGCCGTTCCATGCGCAGCGCGAGCGTCCGGACCCCGCGGGTGGTCAGCCAGGCGTCGAAGGGCCCCGGCTGGAGGCCCAGGGCTTTCTGGGCGAATACCATCTGCTCGTGCCACACCGGATCGTTCGTGGCCACCACGCCCCCAGGCAGTCGCTGTGACCGTTCAGGTACTTGGTCGTGGCGGCAAGGGACAGGGTGGCACCCAGGGCAAGGGGCTGTTGGAGGTAGGGCGACGCAAACGTGTTGTCCACCACAGTGGTCGCTCCCACCTCGCTGGCCACGGCGCTGAGACCCGCCAGGTCCAGGACCTTGAGCAGCGGATTGGTGGGGCTTTCGAGCCAGACCAAACGCGGGCGGCGACGACGGATCTCGTCCCAGTTCGCCGGCTCGGCCAGATCGGCGTAGGTCACGTCGAGGCCGAACTTGGCAAAGACGCGTTCGAACAGGCGGTAGGTGCAGCCATACAGGTTCTGTTCCGCGACAATCCGGTCGCCGCTCCGCAGGGTCGAGACCACGGCCGTGATGGCGGACACGCCGCTGGCAAAGGCAGTGGCGTGCCGGGCACCTTCCAGCGACGCGACCGTTTGCTCGAGGAGACGGAAGTTCGGGTTCCCCGACCGGGTGTAGTCGAAGCCATCCGGGTTCCCGCTCGCGAAAGTGGCGGTGAGGAACACAGGGGGCATCACGGCGCCGGTCGTGCCGGCAAAACCGCGACCCGTATGGACGGCGCGCGTGGTGAAGCCGCCGGAGTGAGGGAGGCTCATCGCTCAGGGCACCGGATCGCTCTCGACGCTGAGGTCGGCAAACAGCCAGGAGGACAGGTACCGTTCGCAGCAAGACGGGACAATGACGACGATCTGGCGGCCGTCGTTCTCGGGTCGTTGGGCAAGCTGCAGGGCGGCCCAGATGGCGGCACCGCTGGAAATCCCCACGGGGATGCCCTCGAGCTGGTTCACCGCCTTCGAGATCGGGCCCGAATCCTCCTCCTTCACCTGGATGATCTCGTCGAGGATGGCGGTGTTGAGCACGTCGGGGACGAAGCCGGCCCCGATGCCCTGGATCTTGTGCGGGCCGGGAGCGCCGCCGGAAAGCACGGGCGAACGGGCCGGTTCCACGCCAACAGCACGGAAGGTGGGCTTGCGCGGCTTAAGGACCTCGGCAACGCCGGTGATGGTCCCGCCGGTGCCGATGCCGGCCACGACGATGTCCACCCGGCCATCGGTGTCGCGCCAGATCTCCTCGGCGGTCGTGCGGCGGTGAATCTCCGGGTTGGCGGGGTTGGCGAACTGCTGGGGAATGACGCTGTTCGGGATCTGCGCCCGCAATTCCTCGGCCCGGGCCACGGCGCCGCGCATGCCTTTCGCGCCCTCCGTGAGCACCAGTTTCGCGCCCAGGATCTTGAGGAGCTTCCGCCGCTCCAGACTCATGGTCTCGGGCATCGTGAGAATGAGCCTGAGACCGCGGGCGGCGGCGACGAAAGCGAGGGCGATGCCGGTGTTGCCGCTGGTGGGTTCGATCAGGATGGTGTCGGGCGTGATCCGCCCCGTGCGCACACCTTCCTCGATCATCGCGACGCCGATGCGGTCCTTGACGCTGCCCAGCGGGTTGAAGAACTCGAGCTTGAGGAGGATTTCGGCCCGGGCGCCGTGGTTCTTGGCGACCCGGTTCAGGCGCACCAACGGGGTGTTGCCGATGGTGCCGGTGATGTCGTCGTAGATGCGAGCCATGGATTTCCTTTCTGGATGGGTTGGGGTTTGGACCGAGGGATCAGGGGAAGGCCGGACGCGCGGCTCCCGGGGTTCCGCGGGCGCGGGCTCCGCCGGCACCACACGCTGGGCGAGGGCGAAAGCCCGCTGCTGTTTCCATTCGAGGAACGACTTCAGGACCAGCGTCAGAAGGGCCAGGATCGCGAGCAGGCTGGCCACGGCAAAGGCGCCGGTGGCGTTGTACTCGTGGTACAGCTTGTCCACCCGCAGCGGCACCGTGTCCGTCTTCCCGGCGATGTGGCCGGAGAGCACCGAAACGGCCCCGAACTCGCCCATCGCCCGGGCATTGCAGAGGATGATGCCGTAGAGCAAGCCCCACTTGACCGAGGGGAGCGTGACTTGCCAGAAGGTCGTCCATCCGCTGGCCCCGAGCGTCAGGGCCGCCTGCTCCTGGTCAGCGCCGGTGGCCTGCATGACGGGGATGAGCTCGCGCGCCACGAACGGGAAGGTCACGAAGAGCGTGGCCAGCACGATGCCAGGGACGTTAAACACGATCTGGATGCCGCGGTCCTGCAGCCAGTGCCCGAGGTGGCCCTGGAGCCCGAACATGACGAGATAGATCAAGCCCGCAACCACCGGCGAGATCGAGAACGGCAGGTCAATCAGGGTGACCAGGAAGGCCTTGCCGCGGAATTCGAACTTGGTGATCGCCCAGGCCGCCACCACACCGAAGACCGTGTTGAGCGGCACCGTGATCACCGCCACCAGCAGCGTCAGCTTGACCGCCGCGAGCGTGTGCGGTTCGGCCAGCTCGGCGGCGTAGACACCCCAGCCCTTGGCCAGCGCCTGCCAGAAGACGTTCACCAGCGGCAGCAGGAGAAAGACCGCCAGGAACACCGTGGCCAGGCCGATCAGGACCCGCCGCACCCAGCCGACCTCCTCCGGACCGCGGGAGGCGGTCTCGGCAGCGCGCATTCGGGAGGGGAGTAGTCCAGCCATGGGCGACCGCGTCAGTGTTGCCAGGCACTGGTCCACCGTTCGAGGAGGTTCAGCACCCCGAGCAGGAGGAAGGAGATCACCAGCAGCACCACCGCGATGGCGATGGCGCCCGCGAAGTCGTATTCCTCAAGGCGAATGACGATCAGTAGAGGCGCGATCTCCGAATGGTACGGCTGGTTGCCGGCGATGAAGATGACCGAGCCGTATTCGCCAATGGCCCGGGCGAACGCCAGCGCAAAGCCCGTCAGGACCGCCGGCAGCACCGTGGGGGCAATGATGCTCAGGAACGTGCGCAACCGACTGGCCCCCAGCGTGGCCGCCACCTCTTCCACCTCGCGTTCGAAGTTCTGCAGCACCGGCTGCAGGGTGCGCACCACAAAGGGCAGACCGATGAACGTCAGCGCAATCACCACCCCCAGCCGGCTGAACGACCCCTCGATCCCCAAGGGCACAAGCCACCGCCCCAGCCAGCCGTTGGCCCCAAACAGGTCCGAAAGCGTCAAGCCCGCCACGGCGGTGGGCAACGCAAAGGGAAAATCAACCAGCGCGTCCAGGAACCGTTTGCCGGCGAACTCGTACCGGACGAGCACCCACGCCACCAACGTCCCGAACACCGCGTTCGTAAGCGCCGCAATCAAGGAGGCGCCAAACGTCAGCTTGTAGGCCGCCAACGCCCTTTCGTGGGTGGCGACGGCCCAGAACTCCGACCACGACAGGTCCAGCAGCTTCCAGAACAGACCGGCGATGGGCAACAGCACGATGACGCCCAGGTAACTGAGCGTGTAACCCAGGCTGAGGCCGAAGCCGGGCAGGACGTTGAACGATCGTACAGCCATCCGTTAGCACAGAAGACGTCGTTAGCTTAGGAAACGGACTCTCTCACGCAACGCATTTGTCGCTCGTACCCAGGGCATGGCCCGCAACGGGCACGCCTCGAAAATTAGAGGTAAAGACAACTATGTCAATCAAGATTGTCATGTTGGGATACAGAACGCAAAGCGCCGCTGGAAGTCGGCGCACTCCACACGCTCCGCGCTTGGCCGGCAGTGTGGGCGCCACGAAGCCTGTGGACGGGATCCCCCCATCAAGCCGGGACGGTAGGCAAGCGTGCAGAATCAATTCCCTCTCCGGACCCTTTACCCTTACACTGCCGCCCGTGAACACCATGGTGCAGCCTCGGCGGCGGGCCGTTTCGGGCCGCGACCCTCGGACGATGGGGCCGGCATCATCGTCCAGCAGGTTCCTCGGCCTGGACGTGGGCAGCGAAACCATCAAACTGGTCGAGGTAGGTCCGGGCCCTCGGGGTCTCGAGTGGCGGCGACGCCAGCGACTCGAGCACCACAAGGACCCCGCGCGGGCCCTCGAAACGCTGCTTGAAGACTGGGCTTGGCCCGAGGCCACGGCCGCGGCGGTCACCGGCACCTATCAAGGCCTGGTCCGCTGGCCGGCCGTCCCCGTCAAACAAGCGCAAGCACGAGGCTGCCGTTTCCTGTTGGGCGACCGCCCGGCCACGGTCGTGTCCCTCGGCAGCCGGGGGTTCTCCGTCCTCGAACTCCGCCCCGACGGCGTCGAGGTCTGGCGACAGAACAGCCGCTGCTCGCAGGGCACGGGGAATTTCCTGCGGCAGTTGCTCGAACGTCTGTCCTTGTCCGTCGAGCAAGCGGACGCCCTCTGCGCCGATGAACCTCACCCGGCCGTGCTGTCCGCGCGCTGCCCCGTGATTCTCAAGACCGACGTCACCCACCTGGCCAACCGCGGCGAGCCGCGGGCCCGCATCGTCGCCGGCTGCTTCGACGCCGTGGGGGAGAACGTCCAGGCGTTCCTCAAGCCCGGCCGCAGCCCGGACCCCGTCGTGCTCATCGGCGGCGTCGCCCAGTCCGTGCGGATCCGTCGAAGCTTCCGCCAGCACCTGGAGCAATCGGGCATGACCCTTGCCGAACTGCCCGAGGACGCCGGTCTCTATCTCGAGGCGCTGGGCTGCGCGCTCGTGGCGGCCACCCATCCCGACCCACAACCTCTCTCCGGTCCACTGCTTCGCCCCGCCGAACCACGTCGCCTTGAGCGGGTGCCCGCTCTGGCCACCGCCCTTGAACGGGTGCGCCGCCTGCCCGCTGAACCGCCCCAACCGCCGGTCAACGGCGACCAGCCTCCCGTCTGCCTCGGCCTCGACATAGGGTCCACAGGCTCGAAAGCGATTGCCATCACGTGCCCCGACGGCACCCCTGTCTGGCAGGACTACCGCCCCACCGCCGGGGACCCGGTCGGCGCGGCCCTCGCCCTCGTGCGCGAGTGGGCCACCAGCCCCGCCGGCCGCTGCCCGGTCCGCGGCTTCGGCGTCACAGGCAGCGGGCGGGAAATCGCGGGCGCCCTCCTCACCGCCTGCTATGGCGCTGAGCGGGTGTTCCTCCTCAACGAAATCGCCGCCCACGCCGCCGGCGCCGTTTCCTACGACGCCCGGGTGGACACGATCTTCGAGATCGGCGGGCAGGACGCGAAGTACATCCGGCTCGCCAACGGCCGCGTGATCGACTGCGCCATGAACGAGGCCTGCAGCGCGGGGACTGGCTCGTTCCTGGAGGAGCAGGGCCGCAAGTTCCAAGGCGTCACGGGCGTCCGCGACCTGGAACGCGAAGCCCTGCGGGCCCGGGACGGTGTTTCCCTTGGCCAACACTGCTCGGTGTTCATGGCCGAGATGATCGACCAGGCGGTTCTCGGCGGCGTCGAGCAACCCGCCATCATCGCCGGCCTGTACGACTCGGTGATCCAGAACTACCTGCACCGGGTGAAGGGAAACCGCCCCGTGGGCCGCGTCGTGTTCTGCCAAGGCATGCCGTTCGCCTCGGACGCCCTCGCCGCCGCGGTGGCGCGCCAGACCGGCGTCGAAGTGGTTGTCCCCCGCATCCCGGCCTCGTGGGCGCGCTCGGCATCGCCCTTCTGGCCCGCACCGCCCTGCCCTCCCACGCCGGAGCAGGACTCGAGCTCGATCGCTTCCTGTCCGCCCGCGTCACCAGTCGTGACGCCTTCCCGTGCCGCGCCACGGTTGGCTGCGGCGGCACCAGCCAGCACTGCCGGATCGAGCGGCTCCACACGCTCGTCGCGGGTCAGCCCGCCCGTTTCACCTGGGGCGGTGCCTGCGGGCTGCACGACCGCGCGTTCCAACGCCGCCGCCTGCCGGCCGAGGCACCTGACCCCTTCCGCGAACGCGAGGAGCTGATGGCCGAACTGGCGGCGCGGTTGGGCGTCCGCCGGGGCAAACCACGCGTGGCCGTGACTGACGAATTCCTCCTGCCCACCCACTTCCCCTTCTTCGCCCGTTTCCTCCACGAGCTCGGCCAGGACCTGATCATCCTCCGCCGCGCCGACCGGGCCATGCTCAAACGCGGCATCCAACTGTCCAACGTCCCGTTTTGCGCCCCACTCCAGCTCTTCCATGGCATCGCCGCCGCCCTTGCCGCCACCGACGCCGAGCGGGTGTTCATCCCGCGACTCCGCCACCTCCCGACGGCCCGCGAAGGTCTCCCGGCCGTGAACTGCCCCGTCGCCCAAGCCGGCGCCGACGTCGTCGGCTGGGACCTGCAGTCAGACCTTGGCGGACGGTTGCTCTCGCCTCCCGTGGACTTCGGCCCCGACCACCTCCATGGTCCTGCGCTCCTCGAGGCCTGCCGCCAGATCGCCCGGGGACTGGGCGCAGACGAAGCCGCCTGCCACCGCGCGCACCGGCAGGCCGTCGAGGAACAACGCACGTTCGATGATCGCGTCCAAGCCATCGGACAACGCGCCCTGGCCTTCGCCCGCTCCCATCAGATCCCCGCCGTTGTGATCCTCGGCCGTCCCTACACCATCCACAACCCGGTCCTCAATTCGAACGTCCCCGTCATCCTGCGCGAGCAAGGCGCCCTGGCCCTCCCCGGCGAGACCTTCCCCTGCCACCGGACACCCCCGAGTACACCGAACTCTACTGGGGCCACGGCCGCCGCATCCTGCGCACCGCCCATGCCGTCCGCCATCAACCCGGCGCCTATGCCGTCTTCTGCAGCAATTACTCCTGCGGCCCGGACAGCCTGTGCCTGCCCTTCTGCAGCCACCTGATGCAGGGCAAGCCCTTTCTCATCATTGAAACCGACGGCCACGCCGGCGACGCCGGCACCCGCACCCGCGTCGAAGCCTTCCTCCACTGCGTCCACCAGGACTTCCCCTCTGCCAGGCCCTGTTCACTGCCCGTACCGGCCCTGCCTGAGCCCACCGGCCCGGCCTGCTTCGAGACCGTCCGCCGGCGCGGCGACACCCTCCTCCTGCCCTGGATGGGCCACGGCCCCTCGGTCCTCGCCGCCTGTTTCCGGGCCTTCGGGCTGGCCGCCGAAAGCCTCCCCATCCCGGACACCGAAGCCCTTCGCCTCGGCCGCCGCCATACGTCCGGAAAGGAATGCCTCCCGCTGTGCCTCACCCTCGGCAATTTCCTCAAGCGGCTTTATGCCGAACCGG
The DNA here is from genome assembly GCA_027493615.1 of Verrucomicrobiota bacterium. GTDB lineage: Bacteria > Verrucomicrobiota > Verrucomicrobiia > Limisphaerales > J093 > DSVZ01. The sequence goes on along the minus strand of JAOSKK010000001.1, from coordinate 582,422 downwards.
ACCGCCACTTCACCCTCGCCCTGGCCCGCAGCCAGGGCCCCTGCCGGCTCGGCATGTATCACTGGTTCGACCGGCTCGTGCTCGATGAACTCGGCTGGCGCGACCGCGTCCACCTCGTGACGCCCTGCGACGAGGAGTACTTCGCCGGCACCCCGCCCGGATTCGCCTGGCTCGCCGTCGTCGCCCTCATGGCCCACGACCTCCTCCAGGCCGCCCGCCTCGATGTCGCGCCCGTCGAGTCGGTTCGCGGCAGCGCCGAGGCCACCTACCAGCGGTACCTGGGCGAACTCATCCGCCTCTGTGACGCCGCCGGAAAGGTCTCCTGTCCTCCCGCCGGTGCCTGGCCGAAGTGCTGACCGGTCGTTGGTTCGGCGTCCGCCGCCTGCTCGCCCGGGCCGCCGACGAATTCGCGTCCCTCCGCACCCCGCGCGTCGTGCCCACGGTCCTCGTCGTGGGCGAGATCTATGTGCGGCTGGACCCGTTCGCCAACCACTTCCTCACCGACACGCTCGAACGGCACGGCGTCCGCGCGCTGCTCGCCCCGCTGAGCGAGAACCTCGAATACTCAAACCAGCTCGTACGCCCGCGCGCCGGCTGGCCACGGCTCCGTCACGTCTTCAGTCAAACCTTGCAGGAAACCCTCTACGACCGGGCCTACACCCTCCTGGCGCGGCGCCTGGACTGGCCCCCCCGCCTGCGCGCCGCCGCGGCCGTCACCGCGGCGCGGGATTACCTTCAGCCCGAGCTCGAAGGTGAGGCCATCCTTACCATCGGCGCCCCGCTCGAGGCCTGGCGCGCCCGCCACATCGCCGGTGCGATCAATGTGGGTCCCCTCGAGTGTCTGCCCACCAAGATCGCCGAGGCCCAACTGTTCCATGCTTCGGCCCGTGAAGGCCTGCCCACCCTCACACTCACCTTCAACGGCGAACCGCCAGACCCGCTCGCCCTCGAGAGCTTCCTCTTCGAGGTCAAGGAACGGTTCCACCGCGCGTCCGGCCCGGACGCGGCCGATCGCCTGACCGCTCCACCCGCCGTCCCGGCCACGCCCGGCACGGCGCGGTGAACCGGTACGCGGAACCGGACTTGAGTTCGCGTGGTTCCCCGCCAGAATCCTCCGACCTATGAGTCTGCTTGCCAACCAAGTCGCCATCGTCACCGGCGCCGGCCGCGGAATTGGCCGCGCCATCGCCCTCCGCTTCGCCGCGGAAGGTGCCGATGTCGTCTGCGTGTCCCGGACCGCAGGGAACGCGGAGAAGGTCGCTGCCGAAGTGCGCGCCGTCGGACGCCGCGCCTGGGCTCATGCGCTGGACGTGGCCGACGCCGCCGCGGTGCAGGCAACCGTCGCCCAGGTCCTCGAAACCGCCGGTCGGGTCGACATCCTGGTGAATAACGCCGGCATCACCCGCGATGGACTCCTGATGCGCCTGAGCGACGAGGACTGGGACGCCGTCCTCAACACCAATCTCAAAGGCGCCTTCCTTTTCACCCGTGCCCTGAGCCGCGCCTTCATCAAGCAGCGCGCCGGCCGCATCATCAACGTCGCCTCGGTCATCGGCCTCATCGGTAACCCCGGCCAATGCAACTACGCCGCCAGCAAAGCCGCCCTGCTCGGCTTCACCAAGTCGGTGGCCCGCGAACTCGCCACCCGCGGCATCACCGTCAACGCGCTGGCCCCGGGATTCATCGAGACCGACATGACCGAGGGGCTGGCCGACGAGATCAAGCAGCGCATCCTCCACCAGGTGCCTCTCGGTCGCTTCGGGCAGCCCGACGACATCGCCCACGCCGCCGTGTTTCTGGCCAGCCCCCAGGCGAGCTACATCACGGGCCAAGTGCTGGTCGTGGACGGGGGCATGGTGATGTGAAAACCGTCCTGGACACACAACCGGAAACCCCGTTTCGAGCCTTTGCCCAGGCTGCCGCCTCACGCCTTCGCTCGGAAAGCCGACGGGAGGTAATCGGGGCTTGACGCCCTCGGGTGCCTTGCATAGACACACCCGCAACACGAGATCGGAGACAACATGGCCGCAGAGAAATCGGTAGATCAAAAGGTCCGCGACATCGTCGTGGAACAGTTGGGTGTCAAGGCGGAGCAGGTGACGCCGGAAGCGAAGTTCATTGAGGACCTCGGCGCAGATTCGCTGGACGTCGTCGAACTCGTCATGGCCCTCGAAGAGGAGTTCGGCAACGAGATCCCCGACGAGGAAGCCGAGAAGCTCACCACGGTCGGCGACGTCATCAAGTACATCGAAGACCAGCAGCAGAAGTAACCCGCGGACGGTTTTCCTCGGGCAGCCACGGCTGGCAGGCAGCAGCGCGCTGCCCTTTTCATTTATGGGTTGGACCGATCGACGAGTCGTCATTACCGGCATGGGCGTCGTGACCCCCTTGGGCCACGACTTGGACACCTTCTGGCAGCACCTCCTCGCCGGCGCCTGCGGCGTCGACCGCATCTCGCTGTTCGACCCCTCCCCCTTCGATACCCAAATCGCCGCCGAGGTCCGCGACTTCAACCCCGTCCCGTGCTTCCCCTCCCCCAAGGAGGAACGCCGCACGGACCGCTACACCAAGTTCGCCATCGGCGCCGCCGTCGCCGCCCTCCGCGACTCCGGCCTCGACCTCGAGCGCGCCAACCGCGACGAGATCGGCGTCTTCCTCGGCTCGGGCATCGGCGGCCTGTATACCACCGAGGAACAACATAAGATCCTCTTGAACCGTGGACCCGGCCGTCTCTCCCCTTTCATGATCCCCATGCTCATCCTGAACATGGCCTCCGGCCTGTTCTCGATGTTCCACAACCTCCGCGGCCCCAACCTCGCCACCTGCTCCGCCTGCGCCACCGCTTCCCACGCCATCGGCGAAGCCTGGCGCACCCTCAAGATGGGCGACGCCACCGTCATGTTCGCCGGCGGCGCCGAAGCCACCATCACCCCCTCGGCATCGGCGGCTTCTGCGCCATGAAGGCCATGAGCACCCGGAACGCCGAGCCCAAACGCGCCTCCCGCCCCTTCGACGTGGATCGCGACGGCTTCGTCATGGGCGAAGGCGCCGGCGTCCTCGTCCTCGAGGAACTCGAGCACGCTCGCGCCCGCGGCGCCCGCATCTATTGCGAAGTCGCCGGCTACGGCAACACCGCCGACGCCTACCACATGACCGCCCCCTCCCCGGAAGGCGAGGGCGCCGCCCGCTGCATGCGCATGGCCCTCCGCTCGGCCGGTCTCCAGCCCACGGACATCGCCTACATCAACGCCCACGGCACCTCCACGCCCCACGGCGACCTCTGCGAAAGCCAGGCCATCCAGGCCGTCTTCGGCGACCATGCCCACCGCCTCCTGGTCAGTTCCACCAAGGGTGCCACGGGCCACATGCTCGGTGCCGCCGGCGCCGTCGAAATGGCCGTCTGTGCCAAGGCCATCCAGACCGGCCACGTGCCCCCCACCATCAACCTCGAGAAACCGGACCCCGGGTGCGTGCTGGACTATGTCCCGCAGACGGCCCGCGAGTGGCCCGTCGAAGCTGCCGTCAACAACTCCTTCGGCTTCGGCGGCCACAACGCCTCCGTCATCGTCAAACGCTTCCGCGGCTGACCCGGCCGGCCACGGTTGGGCCGGTTCTTTTCCCTCGGATCTTGGTACCCTCCATGAACCGAGCACGAAAAGCGGGGGTGAACCCCCGCACTCCATACGCTCTGCGATCGGCGGAGCCTTTCCGTTCCGCGCGAACCGACTGGAGTGCGTCCGGTTCACCGGCGCTTTCAGGTTCATGGCTACCGGCCAGGTCCGAATGGAACAGGACGCTTCCCCGGGGCTTTGAACTCCCGTTGAGCTTTGAGCTTCCCTTGAGCTTTGAGCTTTGAGCTTTGAGCAACCCCCTTCCTCCTTCGCCCCACCACGTTCACGACGCCTCGCCCGGTCCACGCTAAACGGGCGGCCCTCCACTCACCGCCTCCCGCGCCCGCTCCAGGATCACCTCCGTCAGCAAGGGCTCGAACCCGATCCCTGGCGCGTACCAGATCCGTCTTCCCTGCCGCTCCGTCGGGTTGCGCCACGTGGACCGGCCCGCCTCCAACCGACCGCGCACCGTCGCCGCGGACTCCCCCAGCAGCACCGGGATGTCTTCCACCACATGGAGCCCGTCGCTGATGAAGTACGGCACCACCACCACCTGCCGACTCCGCGCCGTCGCCACCACGTCCCCAATCCGCGGGTCATCCTCCATGAACGCCCCACGCACCTCGGCATACTCACCCCGTGCCCGGATCAGCGCGACCTGCCGTTCGACGGCGTTCCGCGAAGCACTCGTCCGCCCCGTGCCGTGCCCGACGACAATCAGTGAGACTTCCTCAGGCCGGGGAACTCGCGGAAACGGATGGCGCGTCACCACGTCCCGGGCCCGTGCCAGCAAGACCGCCGTCATCCCGGGGTGCGTCCCCGCCGGCCGCGCGTAGACCAGGACCGACGCCCCCGTACCTGCACCCGCGCATACCCCACCGATCCCTCCGACTTCAGGCCCAACGCCCGCGGGATCACGTCGTCGACGAAGTACCCCTCACCGATGAACAGGGGCACCACGATCACCCGCGGCGTCGTGCTGGAGGCCAACACCTCCGCCCAACCCGGTTCCTGTTGCCAGAAACACTCGCGCACCGCCGCAAACAAACCCCGTTCCCGCAACCGCGCCGCATGCCACCGCGCTGGTTCCGCCGAGCCTTCGTTCGCCCGCGAACCATGGGCCAGCACCAGCAGCGTCGTGTCGGCAAACGCCGCGTCCTCCCGCCCCACCGCTGCTTCTCCCGAGGCCTTCAACGCAACCGGTCCACCTTCGCCGCCAGGATGAAATCGTTCTCACTCAGCCCGTCGATGGCATGCGTCCAGATCACCAGCCGCACCTTCCCCAGCTCAGGTGGATGTCCGGATGATGCCCCTCGCGCTCGGCCAGTTCCCCCACCCGGTTCGTGAAGGCCAGCGCAGTGCGAAAATCAGGAAACGCGTACTCGCACTCGAGGTGGTGCTCGTCGGCCACCTTCCAGCCCCCACCCAATCGCTGGTGCAGCGCGCGCAACGCCTCGCCTTTGAGGGGGCGCATGCCCCCTCGCACGGCCCGCACTTTCGCTCGGTCAGTTCAGTCTGCATGCTCGCTCATTGGTTTGGCTCAATCCGGTGATGAAAGTGGCACACGCGGCGGCCGATGTCCTCCACAAACCTCTGCCGCTGGACCGGCGCACCTTCTTCCTGGGAAGGCAATGGGGTCAAACATTGACATTTGACATTTCCCGCCGCGCGGTGGCAGGCGTTGCGGATCTGGTGGAATGTCAAATGTCAATGTTTGACCCCATTGCCTCCTGCACCAGATCCTGGGCGTCGTGCTCGCTCTGGCCGCGCCGACGCGCAAAGGCGTAAAGGGGGTACCAGTAGGGGCGACAGAGCTGCTCGAGGGCCGCTCGGGCTCGGAGCGGCTCCGAATGCCCGGCGTCCAACACCACGCTCCAGTGGGTGGTGGTGAACCACGCCGGGTGTGCGGACGAAGGGTCTTGGTCGGGACCTGCGGCCGACATGAGCCCATTCTAACTCACTCCCATCCGGCCCGCGAGTTGCCCGGGGCCCCCATGAACGCCGTTGCAGAAGGGGTCAGTTCTTGACTTTGTCATATGCTGAACCGCCGTTGGAAGCGATTGCCCGTCCCGTTTGCAGCCCCCAAGTCGGTTGGTCCAAAACCCGCCGTGGCTTGGGAGGACGTCCTCGCCCGCATGCCTCCCAGCATCCGAGCCGGAAGATCCCCGGCGCGGCCCAACGGACCGCCGCCCTGATGTCGACCTCCCTCGCGCGGGCGCGGCTGCGGGGGTGGGGTGGTCGAGGTCGGTGTCCATCGCTTGCGCGACGCCTTCCGGCCAGCCCCGAACCGGCATGGCTCCAGAGATCCGAGTCCACCTAATACCGTCCATGGATCGGAGTTGCACTGGCCCCGTCCCACGGCCACATTCTCCCCCATGCAGCCTGGACCCGCCCACCGAACCGCCGCGCCTCTCGCCGAGGCCCGGCCCGGCCTTGAAGCACGGCCGCCGGCCTTCCCGCTGCTGGCCCTGGGGCTTCTGGTCGCCGCCCTCGCCGTCTCTGCGGAACCGGAGGAACTCGTCGCGCGTGGAGCGAAGATCTATGCAAGCCTGTGCGTCGAGTGCCACGGCCCCCAGGGCGAAGGGGTCGCAGACAAATACGATGAAACGCTGCACGGCACCCGCTCCGTGGAGTCTCTCACCCGGCTCATCCACCGCACGATGCCCGAACCGGCTCCGGAGCAATGCGTGGGCGAAGACGCTCGCGCGGTGGCCGCCTACATCCACGGCGCGTTCTACTCTCCCGAAGCCCGTGCCCGCCTGCGCCCGTCCCGCGTCGAACTGGCCCGCCTGACCAATCGGCAGTACCGCGAGTCCGTAGCGGATCTGGCCGGGAGTTTCGGCCGGGGACAACCCGCCACGACCTCCGGCGGGCTGCGCGCCGAGTACTACCAGTCCAAAGGAATGAACAAGAAGGACAAGCGCGTCTTCGACCGCGTCGATGCGACGGTGGACTTCGATTTCGGTGCCGGCGCCCCCGGCGAGGGGATTGAGCCGGACCAGTTCTCCATCGCCTGGCAGGGTTCGCTGCGGGCGCCTGATACGGGCGAATACGAACTGCGCCTGAGCACACCCAACGGGGCCCGCCTGTACGTCAACACCGACCTTCGCGCCGGCGACGCCAATCTCCGCGACGACAGCGACGCCCGCCGCCACTCCGCCAGCCTCGATCTCTGGGTGAGTTCCGGAGGTGAACTCCGCACCGCGACCATCCGCGTGTTCCTGCTCGGCGGCCGCAGCTATCCCCTGCGACTCGACTTCTTCAAGTACAAGGAACCGCGCGCCTCCGTGCGCCTCGAGTGGCGGCCCCCGCACGGGGTCTGGTCCGTCCTGACCGGCGAGCATCTCTCCCCGGACACTTCCCCGCGGTGGTGGTCCTCGCCACGCCCATGCCCCCGGACGATGGCAGCCTCGGTTACCTGCGCGGATCCAGCGTGTCGAAGGACTGGCAGGAAGCCATCACCCGCGCGGCCCTCGAGGCGGCCGATCAGGTGGTCGCCCGTCTGCCCAGCCTCAGCGGTGTTCCGGAGCATGCGGATGATCGGGCCGACCGCCTCGAGCAGTTCGCCGCCACGCTCGCCGCGCGTGGCTTTCGCCGGCCTCTCAGCGACGAACTCCACGCCCGCTATGTCCGCGCACCGTTCCGGTCGGCCCCCGACCTCGAGACCGCCGTCAAACGCGTCGTGCTCCTCGTCCTCACTTCGCCCCGCTTCCTCTATCCCGAACTCGGTGAACCGCCCGACGACTGGACCGTCGCCGGCCGCCTGGCGCTCGGTTTCTGGGATTCCTTGCCGGATGCCGAACTCGAAGCCGACGCCGCGCGGGGCGCCCTGCGTACACCGGAGCAGGTGCGCAAGCACGCGGAACGCATGGCGGGGGACCCGCGCGCCCGCCAGAAGCTCCGCGAGTTCTTCCACCATTGGCTCTCGCTTGAGGAGACCGATCACCTCGACAAGGACCCCGCGAAGTACCCCGGCTTTGATGAAGCGTTGGTGGCCGATTTGCGCGACTCGGTGGACCGCTTCCTGGACCAGGTCGTGTGGAGCGAAGCCTCGGACTACCGGCAGTTGCTGCTCGCCGACTATCTGTTCCTCAACCCCCGGCTCGCCCGCTTCTACGGCGCCACCCCGCCGCCGGAAGACTCCTTCCGGCCGGTCACCTTCGAACCCGGGCATCGCGCCGGACTCCTCACCCACCCCTACCTCCTGGCCGCCCGCTCGTATCATCGGTCGTCCTCGCCCATCCACCGCGGCGTCTTCCTCACCCGCAACATCCTGGGGCGCTTCCTCAAACCGCCCCCCATGGCCATCGAGTTCATGGACGACCGCTTTGATCCCTCCCTCACCATGCGCGAGAAGGTGACCGAACTCACCCGCTCGGCCACCTGCATGGCTTGCCACACCACCATCAACCCCCTGGGCTTCAGCCTCGAACATTTCGATGCCGCCGGCCGCTTCCGCACCATCGACAACGGCAAGCCCGTCGACGCGTCCGCCGACTACACCACGCCCGACGGCGAAGTGATCCCGCTCCACAGTCCGCGCGATCTCGCCCGCCACGCCGCCAACAGCCCCGATGCCCACCGCGGACTCGTCCGCCAGATGTTCCAGCACACCGTGAAGCAGACCCCGGCGGCGTACGGTCCCGACACCTTATCCCAGCTCACCGACGGCTTTGCCCGCTCCGCATTCCATCTCCGCCGGCTCTTCCTGGACATCAACCTCGTCGCCGCCACTCACGGCCTCGCGACCCCACCCCAGGCTCGCCAATGAAGACCAGTTCCCGCCGCCAGTTCCTCCACCACCTCGGCCTCTCCACCGCCGCCCTCCCCTGGCTCTCCGGTCTGCCCGGCCTCCGCGCCGCCCTCGGTGAATCGTCGCGCCCCAAACAACGCCTGGTCTTTCTCTTCACCCCCAACGGCACCGTCCCGCCCGACTTCTGGCCTGACGAAACCGGGTCTGCGTTCACCTCAAACGCATTCTCGCGCCCCTGCAGCCATTCCAGGAACGCCTGCTGATTCTCAAGGGTATTGCCAACAAGATCCGCGGGGATGGAGATGGTCACATGCGCGGCATGAGCTGCCTGCTCACCGCCATCGAACTCCTCCCCGGCAACATCCAAGGCGGCTCGGACACCCCCGCCGGCTGGGCCGGCGGCATCTCGATCGACCAGGAACTCAAGAACTTCTTCCAGAGCCGCCCGGAGACCCGCACCCGTTTCGGTTCCCTCGAACTCGGCGTCGACGTCCCCAACCGCGCCGATCCCTGGACCCGTTGGACGTACGCCGGCTCGAACCAGCCCGTCGCCCCTCTGAGCGATCCCTATCAGGTCTTCGAGAAGCTCTACGGCCAGATGACCGACCGCGACAGCCTGGTCAGTGTCCTCGATGTGGTGACCCAAGACCTGCGCCAACTCGCCCGCCAACTCGAGGCGGCGGACCGCACCCTCCTCGATCAGCACGCCACCTTCGTGCGCGAGATGGAACAGGCACTCAGGACCGCCGACCGGGAACCCCTCGCCCACCCTGTCCCCGTCATCGAACCCGGCGTCCGTTCGCAGAACGACGAGATTCCGCGCCTCTTTGAGTTGCAGACCGATCTGCTCGTCAACGCCTTTGCCAACGACCTCGCGCGCGTGGCCACCCTCCAGTTCACGAATTCGGTGGGTCAGGCTCGCTTCCGCTGGTTGGGCATCGAGGAGGGCCACCATTCCCTCTCCCACGACCCGGACCTGAACACCGATTCGCAGGAGAAGCTCGTCAAGATCAACGCGTGGCTGTGCGAACAACTCGCCGCCCTGGCCCGCAAGCTGGATGCCCTCCCCGAGCCCGGCGGCGACGGCACGCTGCTCGACCACACCACGCTGATCTGGACCAACGAGCTGGGCAAAGGCAACTCCCATACGCTGGACAACATCCCCTTCGTACTCGTCGGTGGCGGGCTCAGCTTCAAGCTCGGCCAGTCGCTGCGCTTCGAGCGTGCCGCCCACAACCGCCTCTGGCTCGCCCTTGCCCACGCCGTCGGCCATCCCCTTGAGACCTTCGGCAACCGGACGCACTCGGAAGGGGGACCGCTGACGCTGGCGTAATCTCAGCCTCGGAGTCGCGCGATCAGCCTTCCAACGTCCTCAGGGCAGCGGGCCTTGATCCGGTTCCAGTTCCTCATGGCTTCGGCCATCAGCTTCTGCCGACCTTCGTGTGGCTTTCGCTTGGTTCCTCCCAGGGCCACAAACTTCTTGAAGTAGGTGTTCTTGACATCTGCGTCCGCACGCATCTCCTGCCAGCTCCAGTCCGGCGGGAGCTCATGGCCAGCGAGTAGCAGGGCCTCGACCTCCTGATACGCCAAAGTGACCACAAATCGACGCTCGCTCGGACCCAACCGAGCGTCGAGTGCGGCTTCGAGCCGCGCTGCGGTGTCCTCCCGGCCCTTCTGTCCATCTCGGTCCACAATGAGCAGAAACCAGTCAACCATCGCCTGGCGGCCGATCACCTCCGTGCGAAGTCGTTCCAAATCCAGCGCCGCATCCACGCCCTGGAAGTTTGGATCCCGGCAAATCCGCACCTTCCCTTTCCGTCCGCACTCTTCGACGATTCGGCTGACCAGCGGGAGGAGGATGTGCTCGTCCTTCGTGAAATCCTCCGGAATGACCAGCACCTTGAGGCTCATGGTGCCGTGTCTCCTTCCAGGAACGCCATCACGTCTTCAAACCATCCAGCGCTCTGCAGGTCGCCGGCGCTCGCTCGCGGGGCCATCTGCCAGAGCTCGGGGATGTCCGCCAACCGTCGGACCCGCGAGACGGCGTCGACGCGAAAAACGAGCGAGGCGTCCTTCAGACTCCGTTCGTCCAGGAAGTTCAGGAGCGCAGGCGAATGGGTGGTCCCCTTCACCTGGATCCTCCCCTCACGCGTGGAGGTTTGGAGCAGATCGATGAGCAGGTGGGCCCGGTTGGGATGTTGCTCTTGCCGCTGGCGTTCGTCCCGATGATCAGGCTCAAGCCTCCGAAGTTCACGGTGACGCCGGGCCAAAGGCTCGGGACACGGGTCACCCCGGGCACCGCCTGCACCGGTGGCGGCCCCGCCGCGAAGCTCTTGAAGTTCTTCAGTACCAAACTTCGGATCATGCATGCCTCCGGTCGTTCTTACGGCCCACGGCTGTCTTACTCGCTTGGTGCCACGTCGTCGATACCTGCGCAAACCCCTCCTGCCGCGGTCACGCCGGCAGCTTCAAGCCTCCTTCCTCACTCCAGCTTGCGCTGCGCGGCCTCGGCGGCCCACTGCACCCGCGGAATCCGGGCCAACTCCTGCAGGAGCGGCAGCGCGGGCGTGGCGGCGGGCTTGCCGATGTTCCCCAGCGCCGTCGCCACGGCACGCAGCACATGGACCTGCTCACCCTTCACCGAGCCCGCCGCCATCAAGGCAGGGACGGCAGCCGCGGCGTCGGAGCCCAAGCCGCCGACGGCGTTCGCCGTCATCATCCGCACTGCCACCTCGGAATCCTGCAGCGCCGCCACGAGCGCTGGCAGAGCCGCCTTCGCCCTGCTCCCCAAGTCGCGCAACGCCACCGCCGCCAGCCCACGCCGCACCGGGTCGGGGTCGGTCGTCAGGATCTGGGCGAGCGCGGCGACGTTACCGCGCGGGACCGCTGGTTCGCGCACCTGCGCCGCCGCGGCCCAGGCTTCGGCCCCCGTTCGCGCGAGCACGAGGTTGTCCACGCCCAGGTGATAGCCGGACGAAGCCTCGCGCTTCCCTGACAAACGAAGGTCAAGGTGTGCCGCCCTTGGCCAGCCGCACCCAGCCCACCGGATGCGCGAGTCCGACGTAGGTCTCGAGTGCGTACCCGTCGAACTGCGTTGGTGGGCGCACATCCGCGCCAGGCTCGTGTTCGAGTTGCGGCGGTTGGGGTGGTTGCCCATCCAACAGCACCGTGTAGATGCCGTAGTCGGCGGCCTGCGCCACTTCCGTGAACAGCTCGTAGTCGCCGTCCTCCGTCACCTCGAAAGGCACCTCGAGCTTCGCACCCGGACCTTCGGCCGCGAAGAACAGCACGTCCTTCGACCAAAACAATTCCGGCAGTACCGAAACCCGCCCGCCGTCCGCGCGACAACCCGCCAGCGCGGTCTCCACCTCGATCTGACGCGCGTTGCCGTGCGGCAGCCGGGCCGCCCCGTACGGCGCCGACGGCTGGTCCTGGGCGATGCCTTCCTGATACCAAAACGCGACGCTCGACATGAGATCGGTGCGTTCCCCGAAAGCCGACTTCACGGTGCCGTCCGCGTGATAGGTCCACCCGCGGTGCTCGAGTTCGGCTTTCAGCGATCGTTTGAAGGGGATCGGATCCACCAAATGCCAGCGGTACGCCGTCATCCGCGCCCCCCAGCCCGGTCCCTTCCGCCACGGTGACGCCGTAGTGGGGTCCGTCGTTCACGTGCAGGCCCCACGCGTCGTTGAAGTAATCCTCGCTCCCCGTGCCCTCGATCGAGGGCGGCCGCCCGTCCACCCAGAAGAAATCGTCGCCTTCCCCGAACCAGCCGGCCTCGGCCTGAACCACCGACAGCACGGTCCCCACGTAGTGACCCTTGCCCCGCACGTTCAGCAACTCGTACGGCGACCCGTCCGCCGGCGCGGGCAAGGCCTGTCGGTAACGAGCATGGAAATAGGGCGTGCGCGCCGGGAGCGAAGGGCACCGCGCCCAATCCACATGATAATAGAGCATGCTCACCCGGCGCCGGCCTTCGTTGGTGACGGTGATCTTGCAGGACTTGCGGAAGGGCATCGGCCAATAGCAGTTCCGCGCCCGACCACCCGAACTGTTGCGGACCATGAGCGATTCGACCTCGGCCTCGACGCCGTTGCCGACGGCAAAGAAGTCGCCGACCGGCGCGTCCACGCTCGGTGTCTCACTGCCGTCGTAATAGATGCGCAGACGCAGCAGCCGGGGCCAGCCATACTCGTTGTCAGCGATCGTCATCCACAGGTGAGTAACCCAACCCGGCCCCTCAAGATCCGCCAGCACCACGGTCTCGCCCGGGATGGGGCGCAGGCTGTCGTCATTCGAACTCCAGTCCGGGTGGTTGGAGGACGACCGATGCGCCGTGAATTGCTTGGGCTGGGTCAGACCATACGGGTCCGCCGTCCGCAGGCCGGTTGGTGTTGTGCAACCCGTCAGCGCAATCCAGCCCAGCAGGGCTCCGAACAGGCCGGGAAGGGCGAACTGGCCGCTCCGAAACCGGGCCGGGTGTGTCCGGTGCGATGCCATCTCAGCAAACGAATGGGAAATCATGAGGAGCAAGAGGAGATGGGCCGAGCCAACCCGTCAACCAATGCGCGTCGCTACTCGATCCAGGCGGCGTCGTTCATGTAGGCCAGCGCGTAGGCATAGGGCATGAACCCATCGCGCCCGTCCCGGCTGGTATTGCGGAACAGCAGCACGCCTCCGCCCGGTTGGGCCGGGTCATCCCGGTACCCCACCAGCAGCACGCTGTGCCCATCCCGAACGGCGTCGGGTGAACACATCTGGAGCACCTCGTCGACCCACTGTTCCTGTTTGGGCCAACGAAAGCCGCCGCAGACCGGCCAACCGGCGTTCAGGGTGCGACGGACCGCCAGCAACTGCGCGTCGGTCAACCCCGTGTGGACATCCCACTCCTTGATCCAGTGGAACCGTAACCCCACCGCCAACCGGGTCCTCGCCTCGGCCTGTATCTCCGGCGATGGGACCGCCGCCCCGTCGAGCTGGGGGCGGTACGGCATGAGGTCGTCCAGACAAATCCCATGCAGGGCAAATCCCTTCCAGAGATCGGAAAAGAACGCGCCGTCCGCAGCCTCGCCGGTCGCCTGGTTCGCCGCCCAGTTCAGAAACTCGACGCTCAACCGCGGCTCCGTTCCCTGGCGTTTCGCCAAGGCGTACTCGATCCCGCCCACGACGGTGAACACCGAACACGTCGGCCGCTCCCCCTGCCGGCGCCGCTCCAGACCCCAGCGATCGAAGCAGGGCCGCAAGTCCACCGTCGGCGGAAGCGACTTGTCCTCCTCTCGGGCCGGCCTCACCTCGACCGCCGCGTCATCACGCGCGAGGACAGGCGCATCCCCTGCGCAGGTCCGGATGCCGGACAGAACCGTCGCGAGGACGAGGACTGCCCCGGGAACAACGTCCCTCAATCTCGTGTTCCCCCAAGGAACCAAGCCCCCACAAATCGGTCTGTGAATGAGCGGTGCTCCGACCCGATCCTGCTCCGCTGGAAGAAGGTGTGTCACGCCCCGCACACTCGCGCAGGATACCCCCGGACACAAGCCAAAGCTCCGCCACCCGCCGAACGTCAGTGGCTCGCATCGCCTCCCGGTTCCCGCGCCTGGCCGCCGCGGCGGCCGAGGTGCGGGAACGGCCCGGTGCGTTACTCCGCGGTCTCTTTCAGAATCACGAACCGGCTCACGCCGTCGCGGACAAGGTTCACCACCACGCCCTGCTTGAGGTCGGCGTCGCGCACCGCCTGCCGAAAATCCCGCAGCGTCCGCGTCTCCGTCTGGTTGATCTCGGTGACGATGTCGCCCTTGCGCACGCCTTTCTGCGCCGCGATGCTGTCCGGCGCCACGCTGGTCACCACCAGACCTTCGGCGTACTCCAACCCCATCTCCTGCGCCAGGTCGCGGGTGAGCGGGCGGACCGAGATGCCCAAGTCCGTGGTCTCGGGCGCCGAGGGCGAGCCGCGCCGGTTGGAGGCCGGGGTGGCTTCCTCCGGCCATTCCGCCGGACTGACGCTCACCTTGATGGGCTTGCCCCGTCGCACCACCTCCAGGGTCACGGGCGCACCAATCTTCTTGGCCCGGATCTCGCCCCGCAACTGCTGCGCCGTGGCCACCGGCTTGCCGTCCACCGCCGTAATCACATCGCCCAGACGCAACTCCGACTTCGCGGCCGGCCCCTCCTTCACAATCCCACGCACCACCACCCCGTCGCGGACACCTTCCACCAAGTCCCGATACTCGGCATCGTCACTCAGCGCCCGGATCTCGATGCCCAGCCAAGCCCGTGTGAACTTGCCCGACTCGATCAATTGCTCGGCCACCTCGCGGGCCAGATTGCTAGGGATGGCGAATCCGATGCCCGTGCGCAACCCCGGATCAGCGTATTGATGCCCATGATCTCGCCGTCGATGTTCACCAGCGGCCCGCCGCTGTTACCCGGGTTGATGTTGGCGTCGGTCTGCAGGAAGTCCTGGTCCATCGAAGGATCCGGGATGATGGACGAACGCCCTTTCGCGCTCACGTGCCCGAAGGTCACGCTGTAGTCCAACTCGAAGGGCGCGCCGATCGCGATCGCAAACTCACCCACCCGCACCTTGTCCGAATCGGCGAACTTCGCCGCCGGCAGTCCCTGGGCATTCACCTTGATCACCGCCACGTCGGACTGTGAATCCACCCCGCGAATCTCGGCATCGTACTCCTTCCCGTTGCTGAACCGGACCTTGATGCGTTCCGCCCCTCGACCACATGGCCGTTGGTGAGGATGTAGCCGTCCTCGCGCATCACGACCCCGGAACCCTGCCCGCTGAACACCGGTGGGCGGTTGCGGCGGGGCTCGGCACGGTCGCGGAAGCGCTCCTCCATCTCGCGGCGGAACTCCGGCGGCAGCCACTCCCCAGAGCGGGTTCTCCTGCATCTGAGCCCCCGAGTAATCGGGCTTGTACGCCACGCGGATCACCACCACCGAGGGCGAAACCTTGTCCGCCACCTCGATGAACGCCTGGTTCAGTTTCCGGGCCAGGCCCATCGCCTCCGATTCCTGCGCCCACCCCGAAGGGGCGGTCGCCACCCCGCCCAGCACCACCGCCAGTGCCACCACCGCCGAGTTCCACACCTGCTTCATCGCTTTCATGTCATGATTCCTGCCACTGCACTCTTTGATGCCTTCGATGCTCATGCGGGCCGAACGTTCAATCCCCGGCAGCCCCGGCCCTCACGTTGACGCCCGCCGCGCCGCCGCCTAATCTGCCGCACGGCAAATGAATCGCAACCGATGTTGAACGTCGTCGAAAACCTGCTCGTGCTCCAGGACCGGGACCGCGCCTTGACCCAGCTCCAAGCCGAGCTGGCTGCCGTTGCCCCCCAGCGCGCCGGGGCTGCCAGCCGGGCCCACGCCGCCCAGACGACTCTCGAGGCCGCCCGCCAGAAGACCCTCCAACTCGAAGCGGAACGCAAACGCCTCGAACTCGAGGTGCAGTCGCGCAAGCAGCTCATCGAGAAGTACTCCCTCCAGCAGTTCCAGACCAAGCGCAACGAGGAGTACCGCGCCCTGACCCACGAAATCACCACCTGCCAGACCGCCATCGTCAAGCTCGAGGACGAGGAACTCGAGATCATGGAGCAGTTGGAGCAAGCCCAGAAAGCCTGGCTCGCCGCCAAGGAGGCCGCGGCCCACGTCCAGCAGGAGGCCGACCGCGTCGTGGCTGACCTCAACGCGCGCGAGCAGAACCTGCGGCAACAACTGGCTTCCCTCCAGCAGGGCCGCGCCGAACTCGCCGCCTCCGTCGAACCCGGCCTCCTCGCCCGCTACGAACGCCTGCGCAAGACCAAGGGCGACCGCGTCGTCTGCGGCGTCGAACACGGCGCCTGCGGCGGCTGTCACGTAAGCCTCCCTGCCCAGGTCATCATCGGCTGCCGCTCCGGCCAGGAGCTCACCCAGTGCCCCAATTGCGGTCGCATCCTCTTCTACACACGCGACATGGACATGGTCCGCGCTGAGTAGCCGCGCGCCGCGTCCCGATGCCTGAGATCGTCCTGGCCACGCTGAACGCGAAGTACCTCCACGCGGCCTTCGGGTTGCGCGCTCTCCTCGCGAACCTGGGGGAACTCCGGCCGCGCGCCGCCCTCGCCGAGTTCACCCTCGACCAGCGCCCCGTCGAGGTCGTCGAGCGGTTGCTCGCCCTCCAACCCCGCATCGTCGGCTTCGGCGTCTACATCTGGAACGTCCGTCCGACCACCGAGGTCGTCACCCTGCTCAAACGCCTCCGCCCGGAAATCGTGATTGTGCTCGGCGGTCCTGAGGTCAGCTACGAAACGGACACCCAGGAGATCGTGCGCCTCGCCGATCATGTGATCCCCGGCGAGGCCGACCTCGCCTTCGCCGACTTCTGCCGTGCCTGCCTGGCCGGCGAACGACCCGCCGCACGGATCCTCCCCGCGCCTCTCCCGGATCCCGCGCGGCTCGCCCTGCCCTACGACGAGTACGACGACCGCGACCTCGCGCAGCGCGTGGTCTATGTCGAAGCCTCGCGCGGTTGCCCCTTCGAATGCGAGTTCTGCCTTTCCTCGCTCGACATTCCGGTGCGTGCCTTCCCTCTCGAAACCTTCCTGGCCGCGATGGAACGTCTCCTCGCACGGGGCCTCCAGCACTTCAAGTTCGTGGATCGCACTTTCAACCTGAATCTGCGAACCAGCACGGCCATCCTCGACTTCTTCGCCGACCGCTGGCGGCCCGGTCTGCTCCTGCACTTTGAGATGGTGCCCGACCGTTTCCCGGCCGACCTCCGCGCCCGCGTCGCCCGTTTCCCCGCCGGAGCGCTCCAGTTCGAGGTCGGCATCCAGACGTTCAACCCCGAGGTCGCCGCCCGCATCCATCGTCGCCAGGACTTCGGCCGGCTCGAGGCCAACCTGCGCTTTCTCCGTGAGCAGACCGGCGTGCATCTGCATGCCGACCTCATCTTCGGCCTGCCCGGAGAATCCCTCGAGAGCTTCGCCGCCGGCTTCGACCGGCTCCTGGCCCTGCGACCCCACGAGATCCAGGTGGGACTGCTGAAGCGCCTTCGCGGGACCCCGATCGTCCGCCACGACACCGAGTGGCGCATGGTCTATTCGCCGATCGCCCCTACGAACTGCTCGAGAATCGGTTGCTCGACTTCGCCACCGTCCAGCGGCTCCGCCGGTTTGCGCGGTTCTGGGATTTGCTGGCCAACAGCGGCCGCTTCACCCACACCGTGCCACTGGTCTGGGAAGGCGCTCCCTCACCCTTCCACGCCTTCCTGGCGTGCAGCGACTGGCTCCTGGGCAGCCTCGGCCAACACCACGCCATCGCCCTGCCCCGGCTCACCCGCGCCCTCGAGCACTACCTGACCGAGGTCCGCCTCCTGCCCCTCGAACGCGTGCGTTCGTGTCTTGCGCGCGATGCAACTCCGCCCGCCGCCCACTCGCCGGGCACCGCCCGCCAGCGCCGCCACCAGGCCAAAGGGTCGCTTGCGTAGGCTCCCACGCCAGACTCCGCAGCACGAACCCGCGCCCGCAGCGTCCTCGAGGATTCTACAAACCTCGCGCCTCGAGCTCCGCCGCAAACCCCTCCCGGAACGTCCGGAAACGCAGGGGATAGCCGAGGTCGCGGCGCAGCTTCCGGTTCAGTACCCGTTTGTTCGTCGCACCCCGTCTCGCGGCCGACGCCGCCCCCGCCGGCCGGCAACGCTGTCGGGGCGGGGCGATCCGTGCGCGCGGCCAGCCACTCGAACAGAACGCGCTGTGTCACCGGTTCATCATCGCTGGCGTTGTAGATCTCGCCGTTCCGGCCACGTTCAAGCGCCACCTCGATCGCCCCCACAACGTCGTCCCGGTGGATCATGTTGAGCACCCGGCTTCCGTCCCCTTCCAGCCGCGCCTCGCCGGCCAGGAACTGCCGCAGCCAATAGCCGCGCCCCGGCCCGTAGATCCCCGACAGCCGGAGGATCACGGCGGGGAACCCTCGCTGTCCCGCCGCCTCCAGCAGGAGCCGCTCCGTCTCGACGAGGATCCGTCCCGTGGGTGAGGCCGGTTCGACCGGGCTGGTCTCGTCCACCTCCGATCCGTCGTTCTGCGGATAGACCCCCGTGCTGCTGGTGTAGACGTAGCGACGCAACGACGACGCCCCGCTCAACCAGTCCAGCAAATGCCGCGTGCCGTCGAAGTAAACCCGCCGGTACTCCGCCGCGTCGCCCCCGCCAGCCGACACACAGTTCACCACCCAATCGAACGCCGGTGGCATGCCCCGCAGGCTCGCCGGATCCGTCACGTCCCCGCTCACCCGTCGGATCTCCGAAGGCGCGGTCCCTGACACGCCGGACCACGAGCGGCGCAATCCCCACACCTCATGCCGCTGCCCGGCGAGGTGCTCCGCCAAAGGCAGCCCGACATACCCGCAACCGACGATCAAGACTCGCATGGCCACCAACATAGCGCCGCGGGAAGCCGGCGCACTCCACACGCGTCCCGCCGGACGGGCGGTGTGGGAGTCGCGAAGCGTGTGGAGGGTGTGCGGTTCACCGCCGCTTTGCGTGGGGAGACCGGTCGGCGCTGCCCGCGACCCCTACCGCGCCTGCGCTTCCTCGGCCAGGGCGTACAACCGGCTCATCGTCGTCAGGTACAACACCCCGTTCGCCGCCGTGCAGGTGGCGCTGATCGGCGATCGCAGCTCGAGTTCGGTCAATAACCGCTTCTCGCGGGAGGCTTCAAAGACCAGGAACTGCCCGCGCCGCGTGCCAGCGTACACCTTGCCGTCCGCCACGAACGGCGAGGCCCAGAAATCGCCGCTCGCCGCGTGCGTCCACAGTCCCTCACCCGTCCGGCTGTCCACGCAGTGGAATCCGCCTTCGCAATCGCCGATGAACAGCAGGCCGTGATGCACCACCGGCGTCGCGAACACATGCTTGCCCAGGCGGTACTTCCAAACCTCGCCCGTCATCGTGATCTCCCCGGTCTGGGTCGCGTCGATACAGGTCACCCACGAGTCGTTCTTGCCCCACCACAAGTCGCCGCCCCCGGCTACGTACACGCGATTCTCGTGGAAAACGGGCATCCCGAAGATATCGCTCGGGCTCTCGCGCCGGTTCTGGTGGTACCGATGGATATCCACCTTCGGAGCCTGCGGATCGAAGTCAAACCGCCAGACCAGCTTCAACGTGGCCGGTTCCTCGCCCCCACGGCATCCTGGGCGAGCGGTTCGAAGGCATGGATGACCGCGTCGCCGCCAGCCAGGAGGATCAAGGGGCGTCCGTCGACCACCCCCAGCGCGGGAGACGACCACGAACAATGGAAGATCAAGTCGCCCCGGACCGAACGGTCGCGCGCCAGGTAGCGTCCCGTGCGTTTGTCGAGCACCACCAGGCCTGGCGCCTCGGGTCGGCGGATGCGCCGATGCGTGTTATCCACCCCCGTGCCCGAGTTCAGGTAGAGGTGGTTGCCGTGGATGAGAATCGAACTGTGCGCGGCGTCATGCGACCAGATCCCCGCCCCGCTGCTCAGGTCGAACATCCAGAGGATGTCAGCGTCCAGCGGGCCGGGTTCGATCCGCTGAGGCGTCGGCGCGCTCGGGATCAGGGTTCCGTCGGGCAGAAACGCCTCGGGCGCCCCGCGGGCCAGCGTATTCGTGGGCTGGGGTGCGTAGTAGATCGCCTCGTTGAGGAAGGGGCCGTCATTGCCGTTGGCCATGCCGTGCAGGTCCAGGCACAGCACCACCCCACGGTTGTCGACCACATAGACGCGATCCCCCTCGAGGGTCGCCGGCGAACAGATCCCGCTGTTCGGCCAGTCGAAATAGATGTCCTCGACCCGCTTGGGCACCACGAGCTGCCACAGGAAGCGACCGTCCCGCTCATCGAAACACATCAACACACCCCGATCCCCCTCGTGCTTCGGGTCGCGCGGGTTCTGGTTGTTCGTGCCGATCAAGACCCGGCCACTGCCGATCACCGGCGTGCCGTGGGTCTCGCTGCCCAACGGCACTGTCCACCGCACATTCCGTCCCGTGGACGGGTCAAAGCCGGCGGGCAGACCGCGTTCGGCGGATACCAGGTTGCGAGACCAGAGCTGGCCCCACGCGGGCTGGTCCCCGCCTGCAGACCCGTTGCCGGGCCGAGAGCCCCGCACCACCGCCATGCCGGGCCTCCGACCCTCGCCATCACACCTCGCCCATACCGGACCCACAGGTTCGAGAAGATGCGCATCGCGCGACTATGCCGTCCGGTCCGCCTGCCTGCCAACCGGATTCCCCCGATGCTTCGCCCAGCTCCGGCTTGCCTCGCCACCGCCACCCGTTATCCTCGGCCCCATGTCAACCGGGTACCCTGCTCCCGAGCCGTCGTGTCAGAACGCCGGCCCTGCTTCGGCGGCACCTCTTTCCCCTAATCTCCCAGCCCCCTCCCTCGCCATGCCTGATCGCTCGCTCACTGACCGTTTGGCCGTCTGCAGTTGGTCGCTGCAGCCCACCTCGGCCGATGACTTGTTCCAGAAACTCGCCGCCACCGGCATTCCGCGCGTGTCGCTCGCCCTTGACCCGGTGCGGGAGAACCGCGACGGCGCCTGGTCGAACTTCAAGGAGCGTTGCGCCCAGCAGGGGATCACCTGCGTTTCCGGCATGATGACCGCCATTGGCGAGGACTACTCGACTCTCGAGTCCATCAAACGCACCGGCGGGGTCGTGCCGGACCAACACTGGGAGGGCAACTGGCGCAACTTCGAAGCCAATGCCGACCTCGCCGTGCGTCTCGGCCTCAAGTTCGTCATGTTCCATGCCGGCTTCCTGCCGCACGAGGAGCGCGACCCCGCCTTCGCCAAGCTCCTGGACCGGCTGGCCAAGATCGCCGGGCTCTTCGCCGCCCGCGGCATTGGAATCGGCTTCGAGACCGGCCAGGAAACCGGCGAGACCCTCGCCACCTTCTTGCGCAAGCTCAACCGCCCGAACGTGGGCATCAACTTCGACCCGGCCAACATGCTCCTCTACGACAAGGGCGATCCCATCGCCGCCCTCCGCACGCTCGGACCCTGGCTGCGTCAATGCCATCTCAAGGACGCCACCCGCACGCGCATCCCCGGCACCTGGGGCGAAGAGGTCGTCCTGGGCACGGGCGAAGTGGACTGGCGCGCGTTCTTCGCCGTCCTGCGTGAACTCCAATACACGGGCGACCTGGCCATCGAACGCGAGGCCGGCACCCAACGCGTCGCCGACATCCGCACCGCCCGCGAGTATGTCGAGCGGCTGCTGGGCTAGCCCCGCGCGCGGAACACGATCCACTGAACTCGCCTGCCCTCTCGCCCGGCGCCTTCTCCACCGCCAAACCCCCGATCCAACCCTCGTCCCCCTTTATGAGCCAAACCGTCAACGTCGGCATCATCGGGCTCGGCTTCATGGGCCAGACCCACATCAAGGCCTACCGCCAAGTCCCCGGCGCCCACATCGCGGCCATCTGCGACGCCGTCCGCCTGCCCGCCGACGGCAACCTCACCGGCGTGGCGGGCAACATCGCCACGACGGATGCCATTCACTTCGATCTGTCCGTCGTGAAGGCCTACCGCGACTACCGCGAACTCCTGGCCAATCCCGATGTGCACCTCGTGGACATCTGTCTGCCCACTCCGTTGCACGCCGAGACCGCCCTGGCCGCCCTGGCCGCCGGCAAACACGTCTTGTGCGAGAAACCCCTTGCCCGTCGCACGACCGTCGCCCGCGAAATCCTGGCCGCCGCCCGGTCCGCCCGCGGCTACTTCATGCCGGCGCACTGTCTCCGGTTCTGGCCCGAATGGGCCTGGCTCAAGACCGCCATCACCGAGCAGCGCTATGGCAAGGTCCTCACGGCGAAGTTCACCCGCCTCTCCGAACCGCCCGCGTGGAGCCAGAGCACCTACCTCAAGGGCGATGAGTCCGGCGGAGCCCTGTTCGACCTCCACATCCACGACACCGACTTCGTCCAGTTCTGCTTCGGCCGGCCACGAGCCGTGATGGCGACCGGCCAGTCCCGGCTGAGCGGTGCCATCGACCACGTCTTCACGTTGTACGATGTCGCCGGAGGCGCCAGTGTGATGGCCGAAGGCAGTTGGCTGATGGGGCCGGGCTTCGGCTTCAAGATGGCCTACCGCGTCGGCTTCGAACGCGCCACAGTGGACTACGACAGCACCCGCGGCCCCGAGGCCCTCAAAGTGTTCGCCCCCGATCACCCCCGCAAACGGTGAAGGTCGAGGGGGCGACGGCTATGTCGGCGAGGTCCGCCACCTGATCGAAAGCATCCAGGCCGGTACACCGCCTTCGGTCGTCACCGCCGCCGACGGCCTTGGCGCGGTCGAAATCTGCGAGGCCGAGGAGCGTTCGGTCCGAAGCGGCCAGTGGGAGCGACTCGACTGAGCCGCCCGCCGGGTCACAGAAAGCCACACCCCGAGCCGGAAGGTCCGCCTCAGTGAACGCCTCCACTCCTCCCGCGCCCCGCGCGTTGTCCCCGGCCCCGCTGGTGGCCGGCGACATCCTCCTGCCGTTCATCCTCATCACCAGTTGCTTCGCGCTGTGGGGATTCGCCAACGACATCACCAACCCCATGGTGAAGGCCTTCTCGAAAATTTTGCTCATGAGCAACTTCGAGGGGTCACTCGTCCAGTTCGCGTTCTACGGCGGGTACTTCGCCATGGCCTTCCCCGCCGCCATGTTCATCAAACGGTTCTCCTACAAGGCCGGCATCCTCATGGGACTGGGCCTGTATGCCGGTGGGGCGCTCCTGTTCATCCCGGCGAGTTGGATGATGGTTTTCTGGCCGTTTCTCGTGGCCTACTTCATCCTCACTTGCGGACTGTCCTTCCTCGAAACCAGCGCCAACCCGTACGTGCTCTCGATGGGCACCGAGGAGACCGCCACGCGCCGGCTCAACCTGGCGCAGGCCTTCAATCCCATCGGCTCGCTGCTCGGCATGTTCACCGCGCAGCAACTGATCCTCGCCCGGATGAACGAAGCCTCACGCCAGGCTCGCGAGGCCATGGACCCCGCGACCTTCCAGCAAGTGGCCGCCCACGATCTGGCGGTGATTCGCGCACCCTACGTGGGCATCGCCGTGGTGATCCTGGTGGTCCTGGTCCTCATCGCGCTCGTCAAGATGCCGCGACAGGAGCAGCGGGATCATCACCTCGATCTGGGCCCCACGCTGCGGCGCCTGGCCGCGAACCGCCGCTACCTCGAGGGGGTGGTGGCGCAGTTCTTCTACGTTGGCGCGCAGATCATGTGCTGGACGTTCATCATCCATTACGGCACCGAGCTGTTCACCGCGCGCGGACTCTCGGAGCAGGACGCCGAGGCGCGTTCCCAGGGCTACAACATCGTGGCCATGGCCCTGTTCTGCGGGAGCCGCTTCATCTGCACCTTCCTCCTCCGCTTCTTCCATCCCGGCCGCCTCCTGATGTACCTCGCCATCGGCGGCTTCTTCCTCACCGTCGGCACGATCCTGCTGCCGGGCATGGCCGGTCTCTACTGTCTGGTCGGCATCTCGGCCTGCATGTCGCTGATGTTCCCGACCATCTACGGCATCGCGCTCCAGGGGCTCGGCCAGGACGCCAAGTTCGCGGCCGCCGGCCTCATCATGGCCATCCTGGGAGGCTCGGTCCTGCCCCCGCTGCAGGGCGCCATCATCGACCTCGGCCAGGTCGGACCGCTCCCGGCGGTGCGCGCCTCCTTCGTCCTCCCGGTCGTCTGTTTTGTCGTGATCGCCCTCTACGGCCTTCGCACCTGCCAGCGCCAGCCCCACCGGCCTTGACGCGCCCTCACCCAGCCCCAAGCTTCGCGGCATGGGCGAACTGCTGACCCTCGAGGCCGGGTGCCGCTACGACCTCGTCCGCAAGCTCTACAGCGGCGGCATGGGCGTGGTCTATGAGGCCGAACAACACGGCGCGCGCAACTTCGTCAAGCGGGTCGCAATCAAGCTCATCCACCAGCACCTCGCCCGACAGCCTCGCTTCCTCGAGAACTTCATCGGCGAAGCGAAGCTGGTGGCCGATCTCATCCACACCAACATCGTCCAGACCTACCACCTCGGCGAAACCCGCGGCCAGTACTTCATCGCCATGGAACTGATCCGGGGCCTCAACCTCGAACAGCTCCAGCAACTCCTGGAACGGCGCCAGCGCCGCCTGCCCGTCGAACTCGCCGTGTTCATCACCAGCCGCGTCGCCCGCGGCCTCGCCTACGCCCACGCCAAGACCGACCCCGACGGCCACCCCCTCGGCATCGTCCACCGCGACGTCAGCCCGAAGAACGTCATGGTGGCCTACGCCGGCGACGTGAAACTCACCGACTTCGGCATCGCCAAGGCCCGCGGCTTCCTCACCCACCAGGAAGGGGAGGTCGCCGTGGGCAAACCCGAGTACATGAGCCCCGAGCAGGCCGATTTCCAGATCACCGATCTCCGCTCGGACCTCTTCTCCGCCGGCATCGTCCTCGCTGAACTGCTGCTGGGCCGAAACCCCTTCAAGGCCGCCACACCGGAGCGGACCCGTGCCAACGTCGTGCAGGCAATCCTCCCCGACTTCCGCGCCGAAGATCCGCGCATCGACGACCGCCTCGATGCCATCCTGCGCCGCGCCCTCGCCCACACCCCCCCCAGCGCTACGCCACCGCCGGCGAACTCCTCCACGACCTCGAGTTCTGCATCTACCACGGCGGCTATGGCCCCACCAACGAGTCCCTCGGCCGGTTCGTGCGCGAGCTCCTCGAGGCGAAGAGTCCCCCGCGTTCTAGCCCCGCCATCCCCGTGTCAACGGACTCGACTGACCCTGTGAACCGGTCGTGACGTCAGCGGAGGGATGACGGGCCTGCGGTCTCACGCGGTGCGTGCGGCCGTGGCCGCCAGCTCCTCCTCCACCTCGACGATTTCGCGGATCTGCGCCAGAAACCAGCGGTCGATCTTCGTGAGCTCGAACACTTCCTCCATCGTGAAGCCGGCCCGGAAGGCATGGCGCAGAAGAAGATTCGTTCGGCGTTCGGCACCGTCAGCTTCCGGCTGATCAGGTCGCGCGGAAGGATCGCGCGGTCCTCGTATGCTTCGGTTCCCAGACGCCAAGGCTTGCCATCGCCTCCCAGACCGTGGCGGCCGATCTCGAGCGAACGCAGACACTTCTGCAGGCTTTCCTTGAAGGTCCGTCCAATGGCCATCGCCTCGCCCACGCTCTTCATCTGCGTCGTGAGGGTGGGGTCAGCCTGGGAGAACTTCTCGAAGGCGAACCGCGGGACCTTGACGACGACGTAGTCAATCGTGGGCTCAAAGCTCGCCGGCGTCTCGCGCGTGATGTCGTTGCGAATCTCGTCGAGCCGATACCCGACCGCGAGCTTGGCGGCGATCTTCGCGATGGGGAAGCCCGTGGCCTTCGAGGCCAGCGCGGAGCTGCGCGACACGCGCGGATTCATCTCGATGATCACCAGCCGGCCGATGTCCGGGTGGACGCCGAACTGGATGTTCGAACCGCCGGTCTCGACCCCCACCGCCCGAATCACCGCGAAGCTTTGGTCGCGCATGATCTGGTATTCCTTGTCGGTCAACGTCTGGATGGGCGCCACCGTGATCGAGTCGCCCGTGTGGATGCCCATCGGGTCCAGGTTCTCGATCGAGCAGATGATCACGCAGTTGTCCGACTGGTCGCGCATGACCTCCATCTCGAACTCCTTCCAGCCCAGCAAGGATTCCTCGATGAGGATCTCCCGCACCGGCGACAGGTCCAACCCCGCTTGGCCAACTCCTCGAACTCCTCGCGGTTGTACGCAATCCCACCCCCGTCCCGCCCAGGGTGAAGGCGGGCCGGATGATCAGCGGCAGGCGACCGATCCGCTCCGCAATCGCCCGCGCTTCGTCGAGGGAGTGCGCCACCCCGCTCACCGGCACGTCGAGCCCAATCGACAACATCAGTTCCTTGAAAACCAATCGGTCCTCGCCTTTCTCGATCGCGGCGGCGTTCGCCCCGATCATTTCCACCCCGTACCGGGCCAGCACGCCGCTGCGGTGCAGCGCCATCGCCGTGTTCAACGCCGTCTGGCCACCCAGCGTCGGAAGCAGCACCAGCTTGTGCGGCACACCGGGCGCCGGCGCATCCCCGGCCGTGGGATCGGGCAGCGGCACACCCAGACGCCGCAGTTCTTCGCATTCCCGCGCGATGATCTTCTCGACGCACTCCGGCGTGATCGGTTCCAGGTAGGTGCGGTCGGCGAACTCCGGGTCCGTCATGATGGTGGCGGGGTTCGAGTTCACCAGCACCACCCGGTAGCCCTCCTCCCGCAGCGCCTTGCAGGCCTGCGTGCCCGAATAGTCGAATTCACAGGCCTGACCGATGATGATCGGCCCGGCTCCGATGATCAGCACCGTGTGGATGTCCGTGCGCTTAGGCATGGGGCGAGTTCAGGCATGGCCCTGCACGCCGGGGGACCCGTGGCGCCCCCCCTCGCGCCGCCGCGATTCTCCGTCTGGGGGCACACCGCCGGGGCAACTTCCACCGGACGCAAAGCCGGCGGTGATCAAACACGGATCCTCGCGCACGTGCCACCCAATTCGTGCAGCGAACGCCACGGCGGTCCGCTGGCCGCCCGGGACTCCCACCGGCTTGCCCGGCCGTAATCCGAGACGGACGCCGCCTCACCACATCCCATAGGTGTCGTACTTCTGCGACGCACGATAGATCCTCATGGCGCGGATGTCCTTCCAGGCCACCGAACCATCCAGCCGCCCCACGTTGCCTCCGCGCGCGCCGAGGTCGGCGCAGGTCTCGTTCGGCGCGTTGTCGTGGGTCTCGTAGTAGGCATCCTCCCGGACCACGGGTCCGGCCGCCCCGTGCGGCGTCAGGTTTCGCAGGTAGGGATGGCAGAAGACATTGAGGTCGGCCACCAACACCAGGGTGGGATCATCGGCCGACCGTTGCGGCGAGATCCAGGTGGCGTTGGCCGGACTGACCATCGCCCAGGGGGTGTTCGTGTGCCCGCCAAGATAGTGATAGCCGATGGCGAACCCGAACCCCTCATGCACCCGCCAGTCACGTTTCGTGCGGAACGAAGGGGCCAGGTTTGGGCAGTCCAAGACATCAATCCCGCCACTGTACTGGATGAGAAGCGCCCGGCTGTTCGTCGAGAGGATCGGCGTGTGGGTATCGTCCGGATCGAAGGCGTCCGTCAGCCCGCGGGGGAGCCAGTCTTGGAAGTCCACGGCGTAGGTCTGGGCCGCGATGATGAACTGGCGCGCGTTGCTCTGGCAGGCGGCCCGGCGGGCCCGCTCCTTCGCCGAGGCCAGCGCCGGAAGCAACAGCGCGGCGAGAATCGCGATGATCGCGATGACGACCAGCAGCTCGATCAACGTAAACGCCCGGTCCTCCCGCCGGAGGATGAGGTGTTGCCGGTCTTGCGCTTGCGCGCCATCGATGGCGGCGGTCATAACCCGCACAGAGTAGAGCCCCACACTCCCCTCCGCCAATCCATCGGCCGATGCTCGACATCGTGCTGGAACCGTCCTTTCCCATGCGATTGCTGAAGCCGCCGCGCCCGCCACGCGTTGGCGGCCGGTTCCGCTCCACCACACGCGAGGCCCCAGCGCGGACAACCACCACAACAACCTCCGCCTCGTACAGGGCCCTGTTGCCGTCCAGCCAGCACTTCCCCTTGTCGGGCGTGCAGGGGACTTGAACCCCCAAGTGTGTGCGCCCTGCCGGGCGCACAAAGAAAAGAGGGACCGGGCGTGCACCCGGTCCCTCGGTGAGTCTGTTTGGCGGTAAGGCTTACCGCTTGATGCGCCCGAACAGCATCGCCTCGCTCGGCGTGAAGGTGTACGGGCTGGTGGCACCCGTCACGTCCTGCCACGGCCCCAGCACGGTCGGGCCCGCCTGCAACGTGCCGGTCCCGGTCCATTCCACCGTGATGGTTCCATTGGCATTCCGGCGAATCGCCGTGAACTGCGGAGGCGTGGCCTCGGTGACTTCGAGGTTGAAGCTCTGCACGACGGTGCTGACACCATCGCTCACCATCACCGTGACGACGCTGGTGCCGGTCTCCTCATCGATGAGGTTGACCCTCGCGCTCACGGCCGTGGAACTGACGGTGAACTCCACACCCGAGATCAGCTCCTCGTTGGTCCATTCCGCGCGGTAGGTCAGCTCGGTCAGCGCGTTGTCCACATCGCTGACGGTGAGCGGAACCACCACCGGCGTACCGGCAGGGCCCGTCTGATTCGGAATCGCGGCCAGCACAGGCGGGTAGTTGACGAACGTCACCGTGAGGTCGAAGGCTGCGAAGCCCTTGCTCTGGGTGTCGTCCGCCTCGAGGATGATCCTGGTCTGCCCGACCGCATTCAGGACCGGCGTGATGGTGGCCGTGTAAGAACCGCTGGCGCCGGCGATCACCACACTCTGAACCAGTGTCGTGCTCTCGGCATAGCCGCTGACAGTCACGTTCGGGGTCCGGGTGTTGGTCACCGTGAAAGGCACCACGAGGGCCACGTTCTTGGGCGTGGATTGCGCCGCGATGGTCGAGATGATCGGGTACGAGGCAGGCTCGACGGTGACGACGAACGGCACCCGGGTCGAGGACGTCTCGTCCATGGCCGTCACCGCAACCTCCGCCGCACCCAACGGGCCGGACGGGGTGAAGGTCAACCGCCAGTTGCCGGCACCGGCCGGCTGGAGGGTGACCCGACCGCGTGAGGGATCCGTGACCGCGGCGCTCACCACCAGCGCCGTGGCGGGCGAATCAACGTCCGCGACGCTGAACATCATCGCCAGCGGGATGTTGACCGGTGTCGAGGTGTTCGCCAGGCCCGTAACCGTGGGCGGCTGATTGACGTACCGCACCGTGAGCGGGAAGACCACGGAATTCGTGGCTGTGGGCGTCTCGAGGGTCACTGTGATGACCGCCGTGCCATCGTTCTTGCTTACCACCGACGGGTAGTTCGGACGCGGCGTAATCACGAGCGTCCGGCCCGCGCCGTTGCCGGTAAGCTCGAGCGACTGGATGAGCCCGGCCGGATTCACCTGACTGCTCTCGGCCTTCACCACCACGTCATTGGGGTCAATGCCCGGAGCAAACACATTCACCGGCACCCGCAGCGTCACGTTCTCGTCGGTGACCTGAGGCTCGATCGGGGCGATCACCGGCACATCCGTGAGGATGCGGAGGAGCCAGCCGCTCGCGATGACACCCGCTTCCGATTGCTGGTCGTCCTGCACATAGAGCGACCAGTCACCGTTCGGATTGGTGCCGTTGAAGACCGACAGGGTCTTGCCGTAAGGACCCGCAGGGGCCGGGGCGAAGAACGTCTCGGTCGTGCGATAGCTCGTCGGCTTATAGGTGCCGGCCGCGATCAGGGTGTTGTCGGGCAGGCTTGCCGACGCGTCATCGGCGAAGTTGAGGCGGAGATTGCTGACCGGCGCACCACCGCCGGCCCGGCTCATGAGCACCACGCTCTGGCCCTGCGGACCCACCAGCAAGATGCTCACGTCATCCGGGAACCGATGTCCAAACTTCGAGAGGGACACCGACACGCCAACCACATCGCCCTGCACGCCCGCGATATTGATCACGGACGGGTACGGGGTCGCGGCTGCGTTGTCGTTGATGACAATGCCCTCGACGTTGGCACCCAGGGCGGCCAGGGCAGGCGCGGCAACTCTCAACACGAAACTCTCGCTCGATACCAACCCCCCGCCCGCAGGCGGTGCCGGCTCGGCGACGCTGATCGTGATCACCGTGTCACCCGTGGCCGCACCCACCGGTTCGACGAACAACTGTCCACCAGCCAGTTCGATGTTGCTCAGAGGCACGAGATTCGTGTTGGAGGACGTGTAACTGACGATCAGGTTGTTCTTCGGTGTCTCCAGATCGCTGTAGTCGAAGGTCACACTGGCCACAGTACCCGCGGCGATGGTCTGGTCCGCAATCGGCGTGATGACCGGCGGGTAGTTCACCACCGTGAAGGTGACCAGGAACTTGCCGGTCGCCGTGCGACCGTCAGCATTGGTGGCGTTCACCGTGACCTCGGTCTGACCAGCCAGATTGGCATTCGGTTTCACCGCCACGGCGAAGTTCGTGCCACTGCCAATGAAGGTGATGTTCGTGTTCGCCACCAGGGCCGTATTGGTCGAAGTGGCCGTGAACGTGAAGCCCGGATCGCCGATGGAGTCGTCGGCGATGGTGAAGTTCTGCTGCGCCGTGGTGTTCATCTCCTGCGTCAGATTCTGCAGGCCCATGATCACCGGATCGGTCGTGATCGCCAGCGACCAACCGCCGGTGATCACGCCGGCATCCGACGGCGTGTCGTCCACGACATACAGCGACCAGGTTCCATTGGGCGAGTGCCCGTTGAAACTCGTCAGGTTCGTGCTGTACGGCGAGGCAGGCGCTGGAGCAGGCAGATTGTAGCCGGCAGGAATCTTGTAATCCGCCGGCCGGTACGTGCCGGTCGTCAGGGCGGTACCCTGTGGGACGGCGCTGGCGGCACTCGCATCGAACGTCAACGTGACATTGGTGACCGCGGTCCCGCCGCCGGTGCGATTCATGAGTACGACCTTCTGGCCGCCCGGGCTGACCAGGAGCGCTCCCGCGTCCTGCGGGAACCGATGCGCAAACCCGTTGAGGGTCACCACCACGCGCGAGACATAGCCGTTAAACCCATTGACTTGGATCGACGACGGATACGGTGTCGCGGAGGAGTTGTCGTTGATGACAATCGGTGTGGTGTTGGCAAACACCCGTTCCGGGCTCGGGCGAACGGTCAGCACGAACGAGGTCGTGGACGTCTTGTTGCCGGAATCCTTGACTTCCAACGTGATGACGGCTTTTCCGTTCACCCCCTTCTCCGGCGTGATCTGCACGGTTCGATTCGTGGTCGTCCCACCGGCGGGAGTCACCACAATGCTCGCGTTCTTGACCAACGTCTGGTCCGAAGACGTGGCGGTAACCGTCAGTGCGCCGGGTTCGCGGTCGGTAACGACGAACGGAATCGCCGGCGTCGGTGTGCCCGCCGGAGTGACCTGGTCGGCGATCGCACTGATGGTCGGCGCCTGGTTGACCGGGCGGATCTGGAGGTTGAACTGATTGGTCACGTAGTTGGTACCCACGTTCGCCCACTGGTCGGTTACCACCAGTCGGATCGTAACCGTGCCGGACTGGACGTCCGCATTCGGGATCAGCCTAAGCTCCAACAGGTCGCTCGGCAGGCCGACCAGCCTGTTCGTAACCGTGTCGAAGAACCTCAGGTTCGCGTTCGTGACCACGTTCTGATCGGAGGAAGTGGCCTCAATCGTCAACCCCGCCAGCGGGGTGTCCACGTCCTGGACGAGGAAGGAAACCGTGACCGGCACGCCCTCGTCGGTCACTTGATCGAGGAGCCGCGAGAACGTGGGCGGCACGTTCACCGGCGTGACGCTCATCGGAACGACGGTCCGGGCGCTCGCGCCGTCCGATCGGCTCACGATCAGCGTCAGGTTGTTTGTGCCGTACTGATGCAAGGCCGGCCTCACGGTCGCCGTGTAGTTGGTCGAACCCGTCGCGACCGGGGCAAACGTGACGTTCGCATTCGGCAGGAGCGTCGGGTTCGACGACTCGGCGCGCAGGGTCAGATTGCTGGCAGCCGTGGAGCTGTCGAAGATCGACAGCGAGATGGTCGCCTGGGTGTCCTGCGCCATGATCAGCGGCGTGCCGGGTGCCGGTGAACTGACGAGGATCGTGGGCCGCGGGGTGATCTTGAGCACCCAGCCCTGGGCGATCTGCCCGATGTGGTCGGCCGCGATATCGCGGACGTAGAGCTTCCAGTCGCCGTTGGGATTCACGCCGCCGAGCGTGGCCAGCGTCTCGCCGTAGGGCCGCGCCGGCGCCGGCGGCGTCATGCTTTCATTGGGGTTGTAGTTCGACGGCTTGTAGGTGCCGGACACCAGGCTCCCGCGGATCGGGATTTCGGCGCCGCCGTCGTCGAAGACGAGCTGTACGTTCTCGGCCGGGTTCCGAATGCCCGTGCCAGACATGAGCATCACCGCCTGTCCGCTCGGGGCCACCAGCAGGACGTCCACGTCCCCCGGGGCGCTATGGGTCAGACCCGCCAGGGTGACGGTGACCCGGTGCACGGCGCCCACGATGTTGCTGATGCTGATCACCGAGGGATAGGGCTGACCGGTGTTGGCGTCACGGATGGTGATCGGGGCCGTGTTCGCGAAGACGGCCTCCGGCGACGGTGTCACGGTCAGTCGCAGCGTGGCGGTGGTCGTGAGTTTCCCGGCACCGGCCAGACCGCCATCCTCTACCGTGATTGTGATCACGGCCACGCCGGTACGAATGCCGACGGGGATCAACTGGATCGTGCGGTTCTCACCGTTGTTCACCAGCACGATGTTGCTGTTGGGCACCAAGTCTTGGTTGCTGGAGACGGCGGTGACGACGAGGTCCTTGGCGGGCGTCTCCACGTCCGCCACCATGAATGTGATGTTGGTCGTCGCCGTACCGGCGGTGACGGTCTTGTCGCCGAAGTCGGCGGCGAGGATCACGGGCGCCTGGTTGACCTGGTTCACGTTCAAGGTCACCGAGTGCGTCGTGGTGTTGGTGCGGTCCGTGATGGAGAAGGAGAGCACCGTGCTGCCGAAGGCATTGGTAGCCGGTTTCGCGATCACCGTCGCAACGGCCTGGCCTGTGCCTCCGTCGCGCACCCGCACCGCATTGGCGGCAGCAGCGAACTTGATGTTCTCGACCGGCAGGAGGGCCGGCACCGAGGAGCCAAACACGACGTTGCTGGTCCCGACCGTGGAATCCACGTCGCTGAAGGTGAACTCGATGCTGGCCTCACCGTTCTGGTTGATGGTGAAGACGTTGGTGATTGTGGACACAAACGGGGGTTGATCCACGTAGGTCACCATCAACGGGAAGGAAGTGGAACTCGTTGACGTACCGTCGGTCACCGTGAGCGTGATCAGGTTCGTGCCATGTTCGCCGCTGACCGCCGACGGATAGTTGGTCGTCGGGGTGACCACCAGGCTCCGGTTCAGGTTCGTGCCACTGACCACCAAGCCCGCAGGCACGACCAAGTCCGCCGGCCGATTGCCCGAGGCGGCCGCCGTTACCACCAGGGTGGTCGGGTTCACCAAGCCTGCGCTGAGCAGGATGGGCACCTCGAGCGGCGTGTTCTCAGGGGTTGTTTGGGCACCGATCGGCATGATCACCGGGGCCGTATCCAGGAGCAACCGCCACCCGCCGGCAATCTGTCCGCCCTGCGGGAAGGTGTCGTCGAGCACGAACAACTCCCAAGTGCCGTTGGCCGGATCACCGTTCACACCCGCCAAGGTCGCGGCGTAAGGCGTGCCAGGTGCCGGAGCGGGCATCGGCACGGGTGTGCCGTATTGGGCGGGCCGGTATGAACCGCTGGTGATGGCACCGCTTTGCGGGATCGCGTTGGCGGCGCTGTCGCTGAAGGTGATGTTGGCGTTGTTCACGGCCGTGCCGCCGCCCGCGTGCGCCATGAGCATGACCTTCTTGCCCGCCGGTGAGACCAGCAGCACGTTCAGGTCCTGCGGGAACGGATGCGTCAGACCGAACAGCAAGACTTCGGCCTTACGGACAACGCCCCCCACGCCACTGACGGTGATCTTGGACCCATACGGGGTGGCCGTGCCATTCGCGGTCACGGGGTCGTTCAAGCCCCTGAGCCCCTCCGGGATGATGATGGCCGTCGGGTTCTCGAACGCGAGGTTCGGCAGGACGGTCAACACGAACGCACTGGATTCCTTCTGTCCCGTGCCGTCGTCCGCCTTGAGCGTGATGGTCGTCTGGCCTGAGCGCACCCCGGCAGGGACGGCCCGAACACTCCACGTGTTGGTGCCGCCGGCATCAACGCCGATCTTGGTGATCGTGATGTTGCCGTCCGGGAGCAGATCCTGATCCGACGAGCTGGCCGTCACCACGATGGTCGTGGGCGTTTCCGGATCCCAGACCTTGAACTCGACCGGCCCGAAAACGGTCGCGCTGAGGATGCTCGAGTTCGGGACGGTCTGGACAAACTCCGGCGGGTTGTTCACCGGGCGCACCGTCAGCTTGAAGGTCCGGCTGTCGCTGTACGGGCCGTTGGCCACGGTGACCTGGATGTTCGCATCCCCGTTCAGGTACTTCCGCGGGGTGATGGTGAGCGTCCGAGTGGCACCGCTGCCCGCGATGTCAATCTTCTCGACGAGCGTCGGGTTGCTCACCGCACTGGCGGTCACCGTGACGGTGCCGGCAGACTGGACGTCTCCGATGGTCACGACGACGTTGACGGGCGTGGCCTCATCGGTCGCCACGTCGGCGATGGGCTGGATGGTCGGCTGCGTCAGAATGTCGAGCTGCCAGCCGTTCGCGATGGAGCCCTTGACATCCCCGTCAGTCGCCACCGAGTCGATGACATAGAGCGACCACATACCATTGGGATCGGTTCCCGTGAAGGCGCTCAGATTCTGGGCATGCACCGACGGGGCGTTCGGGAAGGTGGGCACCGTGCCGGTCACGGAAGGCCGGAAGACGCCGGAGCGGAGCGGACTGGGCAGAGCCTCGGTGGCGTTGCCAGCAAAGTCCGTGTTGGCCAGAACCAGGTTAATGTTCGCTGCCGCGGTCGTTCCACCCCGACCGCTCATCAGGACTACGTTGGTCGAAGGGCCCACCAGCAGGATGTCCACGTCACGTGGGACTGGGTGGTTGAAGCCGAACAAGGACACTTTCACCTCGGCGACCTTCCCGAGGAGGTTGCTCACCACGATGCTCGACGGGTACGGGTCGGCCACGTTGGTGTCATAGATGGTGATCGGCACCCCGTTCGCATAGAGCGGGTTGTTCGAGGCGAGCACGCTCAACCGGAAGCTGGTGGAGGCCTTGCCGGCCAGAGGGTCCGTAACGGTCAACAGAACATCCGCCTCCCCCGGCACGTTGCCGACCGGGTACAGGGTCACGGTGCGCGAACCGCCCGTGCCCTGCAGGACGACGTTTTCGGCCGGGAGCAGCTTGGTGTTGGTGGAGGCTGCCGTCACGACCAAGTCCGCCGCGTCATGATCGACATCGGCGACGGTGAACCCGATGGGACCCACCGGCACGCCCGCGGGTGTGACCTGCTTGGGAATGACCGAGATGGTGGGGTCGTCGTTCACCGAATTGATCACGTACTGGACGACGTTGGTGGCCCGGAAACCATCCTTCGCCCACGCTTCCACGGTGATCGGGACGGTGCCAAAGAAGTTCAACGCGGGCGTCAGCTTGAGCGTCGCATTCGTGCCGGTGAGGGTGGTCTCGACGGTGACGTTGGCCGACCCGGAACGGGCCACGACGTTCGTGACCTCGCTGTACGTGCTGGCGACGCTGAAGGGCACGGTTACAACCACGTCCTCGTTGTTCGTGATGTTGACCAGATTGAGGATGGCGGGCGCCGGGAAAATGTTGAGCAACCAACCGCCCTGGATCCGGTCGGTCTTCAGGGTGGTCTGGTTCATCATGTACAGTTCCCAGACACCGTTCGGATTGGTCCCGATGAACTCGCTCAGGCTGGTGGCGTACGGACCCGCAGGCGCGGGCGAAAGGAGGTTGCCGGTGCGGTAAGTGGAGGGACGGTAGGTCCCCGTGACAATGGGTCCGTCGTCCGGAATCGCGTTCGCCGCGGCGTCATCCAAGGTCAGGCGGGCGTCGAAAACCGGCGTCACTCCGCCCGCGCCGCGCATCAAGGAGGCCTTGTTCCCCGCCGGCCCGACCAGCAGAAGGTCGACGTTCTCGGGATCGGGGAACTGCAGATTCGCCAGCACCACGGTAAGCTTGCCGATCTGGCCAACGACGCCGGCAACGGTGTTCGACGCAGGGTACTTGGTGGCCCGGTTCTCCAGTTCGACGGCGACCGGATCGGTGCTCGCGAACACCGCGTTCCCGGCCGCGTTGACCGTGACGTTGAACGTCGCCGTGTTGGTTCCGCCCGCGCCGTCGATGACTTGGATCGTGAGGGCGGTCGACCCGGTCGCGGCACCCCTCGGTGCGACGGTGACGATCCGGTTGGTGGCTTGCGCCGCGGTTGCAAAGAACACGTGGTCCAGCGGAACGACCGCCGGGTTCGAGGAGGCGGTGGCGCTCAGCACAAGGTTGGCCGCGGGAGTATCAATGTCGGTCACGTGCGCATTCAGGCTGGCGGCGACGCCGGCGACGGTGGTGACCTGATTGGTGCTCAGCACAATCGAAGGGGCCTGGTTCACGAAGGTCACCCGCAGCTCGAAGGTGGCGGTAACGTCAGGTCCTTTGCCGTCGGTCACCTTCACGGTCATCGTGTTGGTCCCGTAAGCGTTCGTCTTGGGAGTGATGGTGAGCGTGCGGTTGGCGCCCGCGCCGCCCGGGACCAGGCCCGCATTCTCGACCAGCGCCGTGTCACCGGAGGTGGCACTCACCGTAAGGGCCTCGGGGGCGACGGTCTGACTGCCCACGGTGAGGTTGAGCGTCGCGGACTTGTTCTGTTCCACGACGACCACGTTGGTCGCCAGGCTGATCGTCGGCGGCGTCCAGAGATTCAAGGTCCAGGCGCCGATCGAGCCGGCGTCCGTGACCTTGTCGTCCATCACGTAGAGCTGCCAGGTGCCGGCGGCGCCGCTGCCGATGAACTCGCTGAGGGTGGTGGCGTAAGGACCCGCCGGCGCACCCGCCGGGAAGGGGAAGTTGTTCCCCTTGTAGCTCGCCGGCTTGTAGGTGCCGTCGGTCAGGCGGCTGAACTGGGGCAGCGCGTTGGCCGCCGCGTCGTCCAGCGTGAACGTCACCTTGCTCAAGCTCGCGTCCGGAACACCGGTGCCCGCGTCGCTCATCAACACCACTTTCCGCGGCGTGGCCGCGTTGGTGTTGACCAGCAGCACAGCCATGTCGGGGGCATAGCCGTGGGTGACGCTGGCCAGGGTCACCGTCACCTTCTCCACGGCGTGCGTGATGTTCGTGGGCACCACGACCGTTGAGGGGTAGGGCGCCGCCGGGCCCGAATCGTTGACCGTGATGCCGTCGCTGTTCGTCACGCTGAACTGCGCAACGGCTGACACCACAAATGTCACTGCGGCTAACGCACCAACCAGCAATCGCTCGAGACGACGGGTGCAGTTGTGGATAGTCCTCATGGCTTCCCTCAATTGGTGATGTGGTTGCATTCCAGACAAATTGTGACGCCAACAAACCAAGTTGGCTAACTCTTGGCAAGAAGAATCTTAAGCCAGCTACGGCTTCCCACTAGACCGCCTCCCGCGCCTTCCCCACCGGTCACCCCCGGGCCCCCTCCGCCCCCGGCCCCCCACCTCCACGCCGCGCTCGGGCTCCCCGCGCGACAACCCCGTCTCCCTCCGCTCCCCTGTCCCGGCCGCCACCCGGGCGTCGCGATCTCCGCAGCCGGCGCCCCCGTCCCCGACAAGGCATGGACAGGCGACCGCTCCCATCCCCAGGGATGACCTGGCCCCCTCTCCTGCGCTAGACTCCGTCCGGGTTTGGCCCTGGACCTCGCTCAACTCGGCCGCCGTCCCGGGACTCGCCCCTCGATGTCGCGTGAACCGCCCGTGCTCACCCGCCCACCCGCCAACGCCGCCGCCCCGCCCGGTCGCGGCGGAAACCGCTGCCTCCGCCGAACCGATGCCGTCTTCGCATCCCCGAGTTACTCGCGCCCGCAGGCGATTGGGAGTGCGTGAAGGCCGCCGTAGAGAACGGGGCCGACGCTGTGTACTTCGGGCTCGACCGCTTCAATGCCAGGATGCGCGCGCGCAACTTCACCACGGCGGACCTGCCCGGGCTCATGGCCTTCCTGCATCGCCGCGGGGTGCGCGGTTACGTCACGTTCAACACGCTGGTCTTCACCGGACGAACTCGCGGAAGCCGAGACCTTCCTCCGCGCGATCATCGCCGCCGGCGTCGATGCCGCCATTGTCCAGGACGTGGGCCTCTGCCGCCTCATCCGCCGGCTCTCACCCGATTTTCCGATCCACGCCAGCACCCAGATGACCATCACCAGCCGGGCCGGCCTCGAGTTCGCCCGTGAACTCGGCTGCCGTCGGGTGGTCCTGGCCCGCGAATGTTCCCTGCAGGAAATCGCCCGCCTTCGGCAGGGGCCGAGGGGGCGAGACCGGTCCCGGCCCCGCCGACATTCCTCCCCCTCGAGGTCTTCGTCCACGGCGCGCTCTGTGTCGCTTATTCCGGGCAGTGTCTCACCAGCGAGGCCCTGGGCGGCCGCTCGGCCAACCGCGGTGAGTGCGCGCAAGCCTGCCGGTTGCCCTACGAGCTCGTCGCCGACGGCCAGACTGTCCCCCTCGGCGACCGGCGCTATCTGCTCAGCCCCCAGGACCTCGCCGGCCTGGAAGTGCTGCCGGATCTGGTCCGCCTGGGCATCGCCGCCTTGAAGATCGAAGGCCGCCTCAAGTCGCCCGAATACGTCGCCAACATCACCCGGCTCTACCGCCAAGCATTGGATGCGCTCTTCGAAGAAGCGCACGGTGCCGCCGACGGGTCCTCGTCCGCGCCGCCCGCGGACCGCGCTCCGCTCCCCCGTCCCGCACGAAGCGCGCTACGAGATGGAGATGGCCTTCTCCCCGCGGGCTCTACACCGGCTGGTTCCGCGGCGTCAACAACCAGGCACTGGTCCATGCCCGCTTCCCCAAGAAACGCGGCGTGTTCCTCGGCGAAGTGACCCGCGTCTCGGGGCAGCAGATCCACGTGCGGCTGGCCGGCCCCCTCCAGCCCGGCGACGGCGTCGTGTTCGACGCTGGTCGCCCGGACGAACCCGAGGAGGGCGGGCGCGTCTACGAAATCCGCCCCGCGAGGACCCGCGCCGTCACCCCCCCCAACGCGCCGCACGGGAACAGGCCTTGGCTGCGCCGGCGCGCGAAGTGGTCCTCGGCTTCGGCCGCGGCGACCTCGACCTTCGGCGGCTGCGACCCGGCCAGAAGCTCTGGAAGACCAGCGATCCCGGCCTTGAACGTCGTCTGCGCCAGACCTACGCCGGAGATGCCGTCCGGTTCCAGCGGCCGGTGGATTTCGTGGTCGAAGGTGCCCTCGGCCAACCGCTCCGCGTGGTGGCGCGCGATGAGTGGGGTCTGACGGCCGAGGCAGCCTCCGATCATCCCCTCGCGGCGGCCGCGACCCAACCGCTCACGGCGCATCGGCTGCGGGACCAACTGGGAAGGCTGGGCGGGACCCCGTTCCGCCTGGGCCGGCTGGAAACGCAGCTCGAAGGCGAACTCATGGTGCCCGTCAGCGATCTTAACCGTATCCGCCGCGCCCTCGTCGCCCAGCTCGAACACCAGCGCGTCGCGCCCCGTCGCTGGCAGCTCCACGAACCGCGGCAGGATCTGGCCGTTACGGACCAACCGCAGCCCGCCGCCACGCGGGCCCCCGAAGTCGTGGTGCTCGTCCGCAGCCTGGCCCAGCTCGAAGCCGCGCTGGCCGCCGGCGTGGCCACGATCTACTGCGAGCTGGAGGATCCGAAGCGTTATCGCGACGCCGTGGCCCTGGTCCACGCGCGCCGCGTCGGCGGTGCCCTCCATGAACCTGCGGTGCGGGCGTCCCGCCTGCATGAACCTGTGGTGCGGGCGTCCCGCCTGCATGAACCTGTGGTGCGGGCGTCCCGCCTGCATGAACCTGTGGTGCGGGCGTCCCGCCTGCATGAACCTGTGGTGCGGGCGTCCCGCCTGCACTTTTCCGGGCATACGACCTCTGAGCAGGCCCAAAAGGAACCGGACGCTTCTCATGAACCGGATGGTGGCAGGGGTACCGAGCGAGGCCGGCTTGCCACCTTCGCGCCGGCCCAGCCCGGACAGCCCCCCTGCCCCGAACCGACCTCCACCCCGCCACCCTCCCCCACCCTGTTCGTCGCGCCGCCGCGCATCAGCAAGCCTGGCGAAACGTGGATGCTCCAGCAGGTGCGCTCGGCTGGGGCGGACGGCTATCTGGTCCGTTGCCACGAGCACCTGAGATTCTTCGCCGGGTGCCGGTGCGTGGGGGATTACTCGCTCAACGTGGCGAATCCGCTCGCCGCCGCCTACTACGTCCAACGGTTCAATCTCGAGCGGTTGACCGCTTCCTACGATCTGAACGGGGTCCAACTCGAGGCGCTGCTCGCCGCCGCGCCACCCGCCTGGTTCGAGCTGACCATCCACCAGCACATGCCCATGTTTCACATGGAGCATTGCGTGTTCTGCGCCTTCCTCTCCCGCGGCACGGACTATACCAACTGCGGCCGGCCCTGTGATCGTCACGACGTGCGGCTGCGCGACCGCGTCGGGGCGCTCCACCCGGTGAAGGCCGACGCGGGCTGTCGCAACACGGTGTTCCACGGGCAAGCGCAGACCGGTGCCGCCTACGTGCCGCGTCTCCTGGCTGCAGGCGCCCGCTGGTTCCGGCTCGAGTTCCTGGACGAACCGCCGGCGGTGGTCACCCGCACGATCCAGTGCTACCGCGAACTCCTGGCCGGCCAGGTCACCGCGCTGCAACTCGGCCGTGAACTCAAGCTCCGCCACCAACTCGGCGTGACCCGCGGCGCCCTCGACCCGGCGGAACGTCCAATCACGGTCCTGTAATCCCGGGACCACCCCGGTCACCGGCGGCCTCTCCGCTCGACGAGCCCGACCTCGGAACCGCCCCGTGCAGCGTCTCAACCGCCGGTGATTTTTCCCTCGAAATGCCGGCCGGCCCGGCGCAGGCTCGCACCCCATGAATACGACACGCTCCGCCGCCGGACTTTCCCGCCGCCGCTTCCTCGTGACCACCGGCACGGCACTCGCCACGCCGACCCTCATCCCCGCCAGTGCCCTGGGCGCTGAAGGCCGGCCGGCCCCCTCCGAACGCATCACGATGGGCGTGGTGGGATGGGGTATGCAGGGGCCGGGCAACACCGGCGCGTTCCTCAACCAGAAGGACTGCCAGGTCCTGGCGGCGTGTGACGTGGACAAACAACACCTCGCCGCCGCGGTCAATGCCGTGAACCGCAAGTACGGCAACGAGGACTGCAAAGCCTACCACGACTACCGGGAGATGATGGCCCGGAAAGACATCGACACCGTAATGCTCGCGCTGCCGGATACCTGGCACGCGCTCGCGGCGGTCGAGGCGGCCCGGAACGGCAAGGACATCTACGGCGAGAAACCGCTCGCCCGCACCATCGCCGAGCAGCAGGCCATCGTGAAAGCCGTGCAGCAACACCAGCGCATCTGGCAGACCGGCTCCTGGCAGCGGTCGGTCGAGAACTTCCACAAGGCGGTCGAGATCGTCCAGAACGGGCTGATCGGCAAGGTCACCCGCGTCGAGGTGGGGTTGCCCAGCGGCCACCACGACTTCGCCGGCACGGCCCCGGAACTGCTCAAGAAGCTCGAGGGCATCGCGGGTGCCCCGCGAAACCTGGCCCGGCTCACGCCTTCCACCCCCGGCTGGGACCAAGCCGTCTCGGCACCGCCGCCGGAACTCGACTACGACCGATGGCTCGGTCCGTCCGCGATGGAGCCGTACGTGAAGACCCGCGTCCACATGAACTGGCGCTGGAACTACAACGTCGGAGGCGGCCAGCTCCTGGACTGGATCGGGCACCACTGCGACATCGCGCATTGGGGCCTGGGCTTTGACGGCACCGGCCCGGTCGAGGTCGAAGGGCAGGGCGAGTTCCCCGCCAAGGACGCCGTCTGGAACACCTGCACGAAGTATCGCATCACCTGCACCTACGCCGAGGGGGTCACCATGACCATCGCCGGCGGCCACGGCGACATCCGCGGCGGCACGAAATGGTACGGCGCCGACGGCTGGGTGTGGGTGGACCGCGGCGGTTTCGATTGCTCGAACGAGGAGCTCAAGGACGTCTCGCGGCTCCCGGAATACCTGCGCAAGGTGAAGGTCTACCATTCGCGCGACCACATGCGGAACTTCCTGGACTGCGTGAAGTCGCGGCAGCCAACCATCACGCCGGTCGAAGCCGCCCATCGCTCCGCCGTGCCCGGCCATCTCGGACTGATCGCCATGCTCGTGGGCCGGAAGCTCAAGTGGGATCCGCGGCAGGAGATCATCGTGGACGATGCGGCGGCAAGCCAGCTTCTCAGCCGCGAGTATCACTCGCCCTGGAAGCTCGGCTGAGTCTCGTTACCTCGACTCCTACGTGGCCCACCCCCGTAGGAGCCGACGTCAGGAGGCTCTCGCCAAACGGCGCCGGTTGTCTTTCGGTTTGCCAGGGGTTCCGCCGGGACCATCCTCGGGCCGTAAAGCCCGTATGAACACTGCACCACCGCGAGCCCCTTGGTCCTCTTCGCCGTCGTTCCCGCCGTTGTCCCTGGCCAGCACCGGTCGCCGTGCGGGGACGTGGATGGCGCTGGCGGGCCTTTGCCTGGGACTCACCGCCGCCGAATCCTCCGCCCTCGACCCGTTGCGACGCGTGACGCTGGAGGATGCCTTCGTGCTGCAGGAGTATCGAGCCGGCAAGGCGAGCTTCGTTGAGAGCCCCGAACGCCACGCCGGGGTCTGGACGGGCACGGGCTTCCGCTACCCGCTGCTGGCCCTGGAAGGCCGGGGCTCATTGCGGCACATCTGGACCACGCGCGGTGACGGCGACCCGTACTTCGACTGGGAATGCTTCGTGGACGGCGAGACCACGCCGAGCGTGCGGTTCACGGACGAATCGATGGTCCGCGCGGCTGCGGCCTACCCCGTGCCCGTGGCGCCGGCCAACGCGCTGCCCGTGCACAATCGGGCCTTCAACTTCTTCCTGCCGGTGCCGTTCGAGCGGAGCCTGCGCGTCGAGGTGGTCCAGCGGCAACCGTCGTTCTGGCTGTGGTTCTGCCAGCTCGATTACCGGCTGGAGGACGATTCGCTGCGCGGCGTGCGGCTGTTCTCCGAAGGGGAGGGTGAGAACCTGGCGTTCTCTTACGTGGGTCTGCCCCACCAACTCCGCGAGCGCCCGGCATCGCGGCTTCCGCGTGAGCAAGTCGTCTTCGAGCCGC
Source organism: Verrucomicrobiota bacterium (assembly GCA_027493615.1). Classification (GTDB taxonomy): domain Bacteria; phylum Verrucomicrobiota; class Verrucomicrobiia; order Limisphaerales; family J093; genus DSVZ01. Next base: position 539,121 of record JAOSKK010000001.1, on the reverse strand, counting down.
GTCAACTCGGGCCCGGCGCCTCGGCGACACTCCGCCCGGCTCACCGGCCCCGGCATTGTGCGGGAACTGCGGTTGCGCTGGTCGGCCGGTGGCCATCCCCGGCTCAAGGTGCGTTTCGACGACGCGTCGTCGTTCGCGGTCGACGCCCCGGCGGCCCGCTTCTTCGGTCCATTTGAAGGCGTCTCCTTCTTCGCGCACGATACCAACGATCATTCGTGCTACCTGCCCATGCCGTTCCGCGAGCGCGCCGAGATCGTGATCGAGAACCCGGGCGACGCATCGTTCGACGTGGCGGGACAGGCGGTGGTCGAACGCGTGCCGGCCTTCTCCCCTGGCTGGGGGTACTTTCACGCCCGCCACCAGCGCACCGCCTTGACCGACGGCCATCGGCCGCATCAGGTCCTCTACGTGCGCGGCCGGGGGCATTGGCTGGGCATGACCCTCTACCACACCGGCCACGACCACGGCGGCGGCGACTTTGCCGTGATTGACGGCGAGGGCAACGACCCGGCCTTCCTGCACGGCATCAACGGCGAGGACTACTTCACCTTCGCGTGGTTCGGCAAGGGCGCCCCATCACCCTTACGCGGTGGCACACTCGAACGACGAGGGCCGCTATCGCCATCACTTCGAGAACGTCTATCCCTTCCGCGAGTCCTTCGCCCTCGAATGGGGCGCCTTCGCCGGACTCAGCCCCGAGAGCGTCGCCGTGTGGTACCAGGACACGCCCGCCGACACCACCGTCCCGGACGGCGCCCGGGCCGATTCGGTCGAGTGGGACGTCTTCGGGCCGGTGCCGATTCCGCACGATGCCGCGGGCCGCGCCACCGGCCCGTTGTATGCCGGGCTGCCGCGGGTGGCGGAACTCGACGCCGGCGGGCAGTTCGAATGCGTGCTGGTGAAGGAACATTTCACCAGCGGCTGGATGAAGGAATGGTCCGTGGGCCCGATGCTGAACCTCACCTACGTCGCGCGGCACGGCACCAAGATCGATTACGAAGCCGAGCTCGGCGGCAACGGGCATGCCTTCCTCGCGCGGCGTTTCGTCGATTCCCCCGAGGCCCGCACGGTCCGCTGCCGCTTCGCGCACGACGACCCGATCGAGCTCTGGGTGAACGGCACTCGGGTGTACGCCGGCGGCCCGCAGTTCCAGGGGTTTGCCTCGACCTGGGTGGCCCTGCCCTTGCGCGCCGGCCGCAACGAAGTCGTTGTGCGCCTCACCAACTACTTCAACCGCAACTTCAACTGGACCGGCTTCCTGCTCCGGCCGGAGGGCGCGCGGTTTTGAGGGCGACGGGGCCGGCCCGCCTCCCCCTAACGCAGCAGGAGCAAGGTGGAGAGAGGCAGGCTGACGATGCGCGGGTCGTCCGTGCCTGGTTCCTCCTGCTGGGTAACCAGGATGCCGAAGGGGGCGCGATAAACGCTCCTCTCGATCATGGCACGCAACGCCAACGTGTCGTTGTGCGAGACTTGCCGGCGGTATTTCACCTCGAGCGGAATCCGCTGCTCGCCGATGGTCAGCACAAAGTCCACCTCCGGGTTCCGCGGCCCGCTCGGGGAAGTGCGCCACCTGCAGGCCCACCATCGACCGTAGAAAGTAGCCGGCGACACTCTCGGCAATCCGACCGGCAAGGTCTGCAAGATGCGGCTGGACCGCCAGGGCGTCCGGGTCCAGGGGCACCAACTCCTGCAGCCACGCCGCGCGGAGTGCGTGGTCGCACAGAACACAGCTTGGTGGCACCCCGCCGTTTCTTCAGGCGCAGTTCGAGCGGCTCGATGAGTCGGAGGAGCAGTGTGCCATCGAGGAACCGCAGATAGGCCAGGATCCGTTGCCATCCAATGCTCGCGTGCATCGCCCGACGGACCTCGTCCAGATACAGGCTCTGGGCCGGAGACTGGCCGATGTAGCGACACGCCAGCCGGAAGACTTCCTCGAGCAAGGCCGCATCGCGCTTCTGTCCACGCGGTCCCAAGCGCAGGTCATGCTGAATGGCTCGCCGGATCACCGTCTCGTTCAGAAACTCCGCCACCTCCTCCCAGGATCGGTCCGCTCGGACGTGGGCCACGGGATAAGCCCCGCGCTCGCTGAACGCGCGAAACGCTTCCCGGCGGTACCCCAGGTGCGTCTCCCCAAACGCCCGCAGACCGAGCCAAAAACCCTTCTCCTTCAGCGACCCGAAACCATTCGGCGGCAGGTAGGACCCGAGATCGCCCAGCCCTCGGAACTGCCCGATCTCACGGAGCAGGAGCGGACCCATCTCGACCGTCGAAACCCGTCCCGCCAGACTGTCCCGGCCCGCCTCGATCCGTAACGCCGAACTGCCGGTCACCAGACCGCGCACGCCGCTGACATCCACCAAGTTCTTCAACTGCGGCGCCCAGTCCGGCAGGTTCTGGGCCTCATCCAGAAAGACGAACACCGGCTCACCTTTGCTCGCGGCCAAGGTCAGGCTTTCGCATCTCACCTGCTCTGCAAACCAGTACGCGATCTGGAGCACGGGCGTCGGCATCGCGCGCAGCGGGGCCAACTCGTCGAACTGAAGCCGGAGAATTCGCTGCGGGACCACCCCGTCTCGCAGGAGCTGATCAATCACCTGCAACTGCAGCGTCGTCTTCCCCCACCTGCCGCGGCCCGCGCAGGAGGACCGTCGGTGCCAATCCAGCGCGCACGCCCTTCAGCACGGGCTCGAACGCCCAGCGCCGAAAGGGGGCGACGCCGGGGACCGGCTCACCCCGCCACCAGGGGTTCATCTCGCGGATCGCCCGCTCCAACCCGGAATCCAGCGTGTGAAGCAACGTCATCGCACCTGCCTCCTGGCTCACTCCTCCAACTCTCCCCCGAGCACCTTCGCGTACACCGCTCGCAGCTCCTGGCGGTAGCGCGCCACCGCCGCCAGGAAATCCTCCGCGGTGGCAAAGCCGCACCGCACGGCAACGCGGTATTGCGGGGCCGGGTCATCGGGCAACTCGGTCTCCCCTTCGTAACTCCACCGGCGCAGGATGCCTTCGATGCGCCGCAACCGCGCGTAGTTCTCGAGGAGGGCGCTGGCCTCGGCGGGCGGCAGCAGGGCCTCGGCCTGGGCGCGTTCGAGGGCGCGGAGGGTGTTCGGCTCGTGCCAACCCCGCTCCAGGTTGAACGTCTGCGCCAGAAACTCGGCGTCCACCAACCCGCCGGCACCGGTCTTGATGGCCAAAGCCTCCTTGCCCTTCGGCGTACGCTCGAGCTCGATTCTGCGCCGCATCCGGGCAATCTCGGTCTTCCACTCCGGCGTCCAGGCCGCGCACGGCGGATCGGCGCGCCGAAAATCGGTCAGCGGATGGACCAGTTCAATGAACCGCGCGCCCAGTTCCGGGTCTCCGGCGACCGGCCGGCAGCGGGACAGCGCCTGGATCTCCCAGAGCTGGGCGCGTTGCCGATAGTAATCGCCGTAGGCCTGAAGCTGGTTGACGAGCAGGCCCTTCTCACCGTCCGGCCGCAGCCGGGCATCCAGTTGGAAGGCCACCCCCGCGCTCGGTCTGGCTGGCAATCAGGTCCAGGACCTCGACCGCGATCCGCTGGAGCCCGGCCAGGTTGCGCACGCTGTCGTCCGCCACGAACACAACGTCCAGATCCGACCCGTAGTTGAGCTCCGCACCGCCGAGCTTGCCCAGGCCGATGATGGCGACCGGGCACGTCTTGAGCCGGCACTTGCGCAGCGCCACTTCCAGGGCGTACTGGAGACAAGCCTCGGCCAGCGCCGTCAGTTCCTGGAGGTGCTGCTCGAGCGGCGCCAGCCCGAGGATCTCGCGCAGCCCGATGCGCGTGAACTCGGTCTCGTGGTAGCGCCGGATCCACAGCCGCTGATCGTCGTCGTCGCGCCCATGCCGCAGATCCGTCAGCGTTCGCTCGCGGTTGCGCACCTCGTGCAAGCGGCCGCTGTACTCGAGTTCATCCACCAGATCGGGCGAGCGAATCACGGTCTCAGCCAGAAACTCGGACCGGTCGAACAGCAGCACCAGCAGGTCGAACAGCGTCGGCTTCGCGTGCCACGTCTCGAACAACGGCGCCCGCGTCCCGTACGCGCTGATGAACGTGTCCAGCCGCGCCAGCACCCGGTCCGGATCCGAAAGCCAGCGCGCCGCCGGATCGCCGTCGGGTCCGGCCGCCGCCCGCCGTTCCTCGAGCGTGCTTCGCGCGGGACACAGCGCCAGCAACCGTTCCCACAACCGGCGCGCGAACGTCTCGGTGCGGGCCGACACATGGCCGAAGCCCGGACCATGGACCAACGCGGTCGCCAGCCGCAACGCCTGCTCCGGATCGCGGAACGAACGCTCGGCCAGATGCGCGCGCCAGAAGTCGTCGTGCCCCGTCAACTCCGGCAGCGCCGTGCCGGCCCCGGCCCCCGCCCGCACCGGGGCCGCGGGGGCAAAGATGGCCTCATACACCCGCCGGACCCCGGCGCGATGCTGCTCGAGGGCCGCCTCGAATTCGCTGAGCCGGGCGAAGCCCATGAGCCGGGCGAGGCGCTCCCGGGCGCGTCGTTCCGTCGGCAGCGTGTGGGTCTGGAGGTGGCTCTCCATCTGCAGCCGGTGTTCGACCCGCCGCAGGAACTCGTACGCGGCGCCGAGCGTGTCGGCATCCGCAGGGGTCAGCAGCTCATAGGTCGCCAGCTTCCGCAGGGTGGGCAGTGTCTGGCGGTCCATCAAGTAGGGCTGCCGCCCGGCGTTCAGGACCTGCTGCGTCTGCACGATGAACTCGATCTCGCGGATCCCGCCCCGGCCCAGCTTCACGTTCCGGTTCTGGTCGGGCGTGCGCACCGCCTCGGTCTCGAGCCGCTGCTTCATCGCGGCCATCTCCTCCGCCACCCCGGGCCCCAGCAAACGCGGGAAGCGGAACGGCTGCATCAGGTCCAGGAACTCCCCGGCCAGCACCGAATCCCCGGCCACCCCGCGCGCCTTGATGAGCATGAGACGCTCCCACGTCTGTCCCCATTGCGCGTAATAGTTCTCGTAGCCCTCAAGCGAGCGGGCCAGCGGTCCGGTCTTGCCTTCCGGCCGCAGGCGCAGGTCGATGCGGTACAACGCCCCGTGTTCGGTGGACCGGCCCACCTCGGCGATGAACGCCTCGCCCACGCGCCGGAAGAAGTCGTGGTTGCCCAGGCCTTTGCCCGCCTGGGAACCTTCCCGCGGCGGGTCCTTGAAGGCCCAGCCCTCCGCCCCGTACACGAACAGCACGTCCACGTCCGAGCTGTAGTTCAGCTCCTGCCCCCCCAGCTTGCCCAGACCCAGCACGCAGAACCGCGTCCGCTGCCACCGCCCTTCGGGCGTCAGCTCGTACGGAACCCCAAACCGCTCGGTGAGCTGTTGCCAGACCACCCGGAGCACCGTCTCCAGGCAGACATCGGCCAGATCCGACAACTCGAGCGTCACCTCGGCCACGTCGGCCTTCCCCGCCAGATCCCGCAACGCGATCCGCGTCAGCTCGCGTTGCTGGAAGCCCCGCAACCGCCCGAGGGCCCCGGCGTAATCCCGTTCCTTGAGCCGGGGTTTGAGCTGCGGCTCGAACTCGGCGCGAAGACCCCGCGCCGAGCGCGGATGCGCCAGGACCTCCGGTTCGAGCAGAACCTCCAGCCAGTCCGGATGCTGGACCAGCCATTCGCCGAGCACCTGCGAGCCGCTGAGCAGCGCCGCCAGGGCCTGCGCGGCCGCTTCGCTGAGGCCCCGCAACTGCGGCTGCAGCCCGGCCCCCACGAGCGCCGCCTCGAAATGGCGGGCCCGCGCAGGATCGGCGCAGGCGGCGACCGCGGCGGACCAGGCGTGGTTTTGCATGGACGCGTTGGCACCGGCCCGTGCGCCGGGTCACGCGGGAGGCTCAGGCCTTCCAGCCGTGGTTCTCGCGCACCTGGATCATGGCGGCGAGGATGTCGTTCCAGGTCTGCTGCTGGAGCATCACGGCGTTCGGGAACATGCAGCCGTCCCAGCAAATGTGCTTGAACTTCTTCGTCACCTTGCCGGCGTCGTCCCGCATCCAATAGCCGGCGTCGCGCGGGATGTTCAGCTTGCCGTTCGGATCGGTGGCCATGCAGTGCTTGCCGGTCTTCTCGTGTTCGCCGGAGCCCTTCACGGTGGCGTCGTTCTGCGCCACGTGGAAGTCGATGGTCCAGGGACGCAGCGCCGCGGTGAGCTTCTTCATCGCCTTGTGGAACACCTCCGGTTCCCAGGAGAACTTCGGCGGCACGAGACGGTGTTCCGGGGCATTGAAGCCCAGCACGTAGAGGAGTGTGTGCGCCATGTCCGCCTGGAAGCCCAAGTACTTCGGCTGGTTGACCCTCGAGCACCTGCAGCATGACCTTCCACGAATGCATCCCGCCCCAGCAGATCTCGCCCTCCGCCGCAAGCCGCTCCCCGTGGTCCTTCGCCACCTTCGCGGCCTCCTTGAACGTGGCGATGATCTTCTTCGTGTTCCCCTTCGGATCCTTGTCCCAATCCGTCACGCTGGAGGCCGAGTCGATCCGCACCACGCCGTGAGGTCGGATCCCAAGCTCGCGGAACTTGCGGGCGATCCGGCACCCCTTGGCCACCTGCCCGACGAACTTCTTCCGCTCCGCCTCGTCGCCCATGGCGCTTCCGCCGCCGGTCGGCGGCCAGATGGGCGCCACCACCGAGCCCACCACCAGGTTGCGACCCGCGATCTTGTCCGCGATCCGCTTCAGGTCGTCGTCACTCGAGTCAATGTTGATGTGCGGCTCGAACAGGAAAATGTCCACCCCGTCGAACCGCGTGCCCTCGACCTCCGCCTTCGCGGTCAGGTCCAGCATGGTGTCGAGATCGATGCAGGGTTCCGCGCCGGGGCTGCCCTTGCCGACGAGGCCGGGCCACATGGCGTTGTGAAGCTTCGGGAAGTTGTTCTGGGTGCTCATAGACATCGGGGAACGCGGTCCCCCACGCCGGCACGACGTTGCCAGGAGTCTCCGGGCTGACGCAGGCGGGACCATGGATTTGTGAACGGGCCGCACCGTACCAACCCCCGGCCACGCCGCCAACGGAAAACCTCGCAACACGAAAAGCCTCGCGCCCCGGCATGAATAACCGCGGGAAGGCGGCGCACCAGCGATTCAGACATAGGGGATTACGGGAGGCTGAAGATCCCCTCCTCCCCATTTCCGATGTTCGCAATCTGCGGAGAATTCCGGTCGAGGGGTTTCCCCCGCGTTGCGCGTCCCCCTCCAACGGCGACCCCCGCGCCGCCCAGCATGCCGGCCCTGTTTGGGCCGGTTGCGCCCCTTGAACCCTGGAGCTTCCCTGAACCTGTGGTGCGGGCTTCCAGCCTGCACCCTCCGCGGTCCATGGCCTCCGAGCAGGTCCGGCCGGAACAGGACGCTTCCCTTGAGCTTCGAACTTCGCCCTTCGCCCTTCGCCCTTCGCCCTTCCTGCGCCCGGTCCTTGCGACGGAAAGACTGGCTTGACCCTCCGGTCCTGAACGCGAAGCTCGGTGCCCATGCATCCCTCGCGTCGTCGCTTCCTCCAGACCGCCGGCCTCTTCACGAGTTCACTCGCCCTCGCCCCCGCCTTCTCCCAGCCGCCGTCGAGTCCCCGGGTACGTCCTCGTTTACGGTCGACGATCTGCCGGCGGGCGCCGCCCCCGCCCGTGCCTCTGCCCCACTTCCCCTCCCCCTTCACGCGTTGGTCTGGCGCAACTGGTCGCTCGTGCCTCTGGAGCGGCTCGCCCGGAGTCACCGGCGCCACTCCCACGCAGATCCGGCGCCTCGGCCGTGCCATGGGATTGTCCGGACCTCCCCGCGTCTCCCGCGACGTCCAACGTCGCTCCGCCCTCACCGTCATCCGCCGCAACTGGCACCTCGTCCCCTACGACCAGTTGCTGGCCCTCCTCGACTGGACACCCGCGCAACTGGCCTTTGCCCTCCGCGAGGACGACTTCCTGTACATCAAGCTCGGCAGCCTCAAACCGCAGTGCGACCCCATCCGGTTCCGCCTCTCGGACGCCCCCCACCCGCGAACGCGAAGCCCGCATCGCCCAACTCGTCCGCCGCCACTTCCCGGCACCTCCCAACCGCACCCGGGAACCCCTCTTCCGCTTCGTGGCCGAGCTTTCCTCCGCGCCACCGCTCGATGCCGCTCCGCTGCCCAAACCGCCCTTCGAACCGCGCTTCTGCTACTCCTATTTCGCCCTCTACGGCGATCCGTTGCTCGACCCCGAACTGGACCCTTACCCGGACGGTTACCTGGCCCGCCTCGCGGCCTCGGGCGTCGAGGGCGTCTGGCTCCAGGCCGTCCTGTACCAACTGGCGCCGTTCCCTTGGGATCCCGCCCGAAGCGCCCGCGCCGAGGAACGCCGCGCCGGCCTGCGCCGCCTCGTCCAACGAGCCCGCCAACAGGGCCTCGGGGTCTGGCTCTACCTGAATGAACCCCGCGCCATGCCGCTGAGCTTCCACGCGGCCCACCCGGGCCTCCGCGGCGTGACCGAAGGCGACCACGCCACCCTCTGCACCAGCGTCCCCGCCGTCCAGGCTTACCTCCGCGAGAGCATCGCGTCGCTCTGTCGCGCCGTGCCCGACCTCGCCGGTTTCGTCACCATCACCGCTTCCGAGAACCTCACCAACTGCTGGTCGCACCACGCCGGCAAGGGTTGCCCCCGCTGCGCCGGCCGCTCCCCGGCCGCCGTCATCGCCGAGGTGAACACTCTCATCCGCGACGGCATCCGACAGGCCAACGCCTCCGCCCGGCTCATCGCCTGGGATTGGGGCTGGGCCGATGACTGGGCCAGCGAAGCCATCGGCTTGCTACCCCAGGACGTGATCCTTCAAAGCGTGAGCGAGTGGAGTCTGCCCCCTCAACCGGGGCGGCATCCCGACCACCGTCGGCGAATACTCCATTTCCAGCATCGGCCCCGGCCCGCGCGCCCGACGCCACTGGGCTTGGGCGCGGGAACGCGGTCTTCGCGTCAATGCCAAGATCCAGGCCGGTAACACGTGGGAACTCTCCGCCGTCCCCTACATCCCCGCCGTCGCCAACGTCGCCCAGCACCTCCTCAACCTGATGCGGGAACGGGTCGACGGCCTGATGCTCGGCTGGACCCTCGGCGGCTACCCCTCGCCCAACCTCGAAGTCGTGGCCGCCGTCGCGACCACCACCGGCACCACCGACGCCGAACGGGTGTCCCAGGCCCTGCACCACGTGGCCCAGCGACGCGTCGGCCCCGCGCTCGCCCCCCGCCCTCGTCGATGCCTGGCAGGCCTTCAGCACCGCCTTCAGCGAGTTTCCCTACCACGGCGGTCTCGTCTACAACGCCCCCATGCAACTCGGCCCCGCCAACCTGCTGTGGGGCGAGCCCACCGGCTACCGCGCCACCATGGTCGGGTTCCCCTACGACGACCTCGATGGCTGGCGCCAGGTCTATCCGCCCGCCGTCTTCATCGCCCAGTTCGACAAGGTCGCCGACGGCTTCGACCAGGCCCTCGCCAGCATCCGGACGCGCATCGCCGGCCTCCAGGCCAATGTCGGCAGCACCCGGTGGGCGGCCCTCGCCGCCGAACTCCGCGTGGCCGAAGCCGCCGCCCTCCATTTCCGCAGCACCGCCAACCAGGCGCGCTTCGTCCAGACCCGACAATCCCTGACCGGAGCAACCAGCCCCGCCGACCGCGAAAGCCTGACCCAGCAACTCGAGAGCTGTTTGCGACGCGAACTCGACCTCGCCGTCCGCCTCCACGCCCTCCAAAGCGTCGACTCCCGCCTTGGCTTCGAAGCCTCCAACCAGTACTACTACGTGCCCCTCGACCTCGCCGAGAAGGTCCTCAACTGCCAGGACCTCCTCGATCGCTGGCTGCCCGCGCAACGGAAGTCCGCGTGAACACCCCCGTTCCAGAAACGCCGTTCTCCATCGCCTGCCGCCCCCGCGACCGCCGCTCCGGAGCGAAAAGCGGCGCTGGAAGTCGCCGCACTCCACACGCTCCGCGACCCCCACACCGCTGGACCGGCCCAACGCGTTTGGAGTGCGGCGACTTCCAGCGCCGCTTTGCGTCATCCCCCGCTGCGTCGGCCCAGAGATATCCCCGCCGCCGTCTTCGCCTTCCCCGGATTTACAAATGCCCCAGGTCCCTGTAAGAGCCAGCCTCCGGCCCCGGTGATTCACTGCCGCCAACGCAAACGTCGCCATGCAGGAAATCCTCTCCGAATCCATCCGCCTGGTGAACCTGCCCTTCACCGTCCTGCTGGGCGGCCTCGTCTGCTACTGGCTCCTCGTCGCCATCGGCCTCCTCCACTTCGATTCCGGCGCTGATGCCGACCTCCAGGTCGGCGGCGAAGGCGACCTGGCCGTCGGGGGGAAGCCGACCTTGCGGTCGGCGGTGACGCTCATCTCGACGCCGTCACCGACGCGTCGGTGGATGCCGGGGCAGACGTCGCTACCGACGTCGGAACCGATGCCGCGTCCGCCGGTGAGGGAGTCGACACCGGCGACCAGTCTCACGCCGGCGCCGCCCACGGCCCCGGTCTCCTCTCCGGCATCCTGAAGTTCGTACACCTGGGCGATGTCCCGGCCATGATCGTCGTCAGCGTCCAGGCGCTCTGCATGTGGCTGTTCTCGATGATCGCCAACCACTACTGGAACGATCACTCGCTGACTCGCGCCGCCGTCTTCCTCCTCCCCAACCTTCTCGTCAGCGCGATCATCACCCGCTACGTCACCTGGCCGCTGGCCCGCTTCTTCCGCGCCCTGAACCGCGAATACGCCGAGCACCAACCCCTTATCGGCCGCACCTGCCGCATCACCACCAGCGAGGTCACCGACCGGTTCGGTCAGGCCGAAATGCCCACCCGCGGCGTCCCGCTCGTCCTCCAGGTGCGCACCTCGGCCGCGGAACCGCTGCGCCGGGGCGACACCGCTCTCGTCATCCGCCACGACAAGGACACTCACACCTACCACGTCCGCAAGATCACCCCGGAAAACCTGGAGACCTGACTATGTTCCTCTACCTCGATGCGCTGCTCGCCATCGCCGGCGTCCTGCTGGTTCTGATCCTCATTGCCGGTGCCATCAGTGTCCTCACCTGCTACCGCAAGGTCGAGCAGGGCCGCGCCCTCGTCCGCAACGGCATGGGCGGCACCAAGGTGTCCTTCTCCGGCATTGTCGTCTTCCCCATCGTCCATAAACCCGAGTACATGGACATCTCCGTCAAGCGCGTCGAGATCGACCGCCAGGGCAAGAACGGCCTCATCTGCATGGACAACCTCCGCGCCGACATCAAGGTCGCCTTCTTCGTTCGCGTCAACCAGACCCCCGAAGACGTCCTCCGGGTTGCCCAGGCCATCGGTTGCGAACGCGCCTCCAGCCAGGCCGCCATGGTCGAACTCTTCGACGCCAAGTTCTCCGAGGCCCTCAAGACCGTCGGCCGCCAGTTCCAGTTCGTCGACCTCTATAACTCCCGCGACAAACTCAAGGGAAGGCATCCTCAAGACCATCGGTACCGACCTCAACGGCTTCGTCCTCGAGGACGTCGCCATCGATTACCTCGAACAGACCGACGTCAGCCTCCTCAACCCCGACAACATCCTCGACGCCGAGGGCATCAAGAAGATCACCGAGCTCACTGCCGCCCAGAAGGTCCTCGCCAACAACATCGACCGCGAACGCGAGAAGACCATCACCAAGCAAAACGTCGACACCCAGGGAGGCCATCCTCGAACTCAACCGCCAGCTCGCCGAAGCCGAGCAGAAGCAGAAGCGCGAGATCGCCTCCATCACCGCCCGCGAAGAGGCCGAAGCCAAGAAGGTCCAGCAGGAACAACGCCTCCGCTCCGAACAGGCCCGCATCAGCGTCGAGGAGGAAATCCAGGTCGCCGAGGAAAACAAGAACCGTCAGATCATCGTCGCCCAGCGCAACAAGGAACGCACCGACGGCGTCGAGCGCGAACGCGTCGAGAAGGACCGCCTCGTCGAGGCCACCGAACGCGAGCGCGTCGTCGCCCTCGCCCGCATCGCCAAGGAGCGCGAGATCGAGATCCAGCAGAAGGAGATTCAGAACGTCATCCGCGAACGGCTCGAGGTCGAGAAGACCGTCGTCAGCGAACAGCAGCGCATCAAGGATACCGAGGCCCTCGCCACGGCCGACCGCGAGAAGAAGGTCGCCATCACCGCCGCCGAAAAGGAGGCCGAGCAGGCCCTCGTCAAGAACATCAAGGCCGCCGAGGCCGCCAAGAAGGCCGCCGAGCTCAAGGCCGAGCAGGATGTCATCACCACCGTCCGCCATGCCGATGCCGAGAAGGAAGCCGTCGAGCGTCGCGCCCAGATGATCCTCATCGAGGCCGAGGCCCAGGAGGCCGCCGCCAAGCGCCAGTCCGCCGCCAAACAGATGCTCGCCGAAGCCACCGCCGCCGAGGCCGCCGCCGCGGGCCTGGGCGAGACCCGCGTCCTCGAAGCCAAGGCCGCCGCCACCGAGAAGCAGGGCCAGACCGACGCCAAGGTCATGCACCTCAAGTTCAACGCCGAGGCCCGCGGCATCACCGAGAAGGCCGAGGCCATGAAGCTCTTCGACGGCGTCGGCCGCGAACACGAGGAGTTCAAGCTCCGCCTCAACAAGGACCGCGACATCGAACTGGCCGAGATCCGCGCCCGCCAGGAGATCGCCGGCCGCCAGGCCGAGGTCCTCGGCGAGGCCATGAAGCACGCCCGCATCGACATCGTCGGCGGCGAGACCCAGTTCTTCGACCGGCTCGTCAGCGCCGTCGCCGGCGGCAAGGCCGTCGATCGCCTCGTCCAGTCCAGCACCACGCTCAGCGACGTCAAACAGACGTTCTTCAACTCGGATCCCGAACACTTCCAGACCCAGTTGAAGACCTTCGTCCAGCGCTTCGGCCTCACCTCCGAGGACCTCAAGAACCTCTCCATCTCCGCCGCCGTCGCCCGGATGCTCGGCCTCGTGGAGGACGAGAAGACTCGTGGTCTGCTCCACAACCTGCTGGGCCAGGCCCAGCGCCTGGGCCTCGCCGACAAACCCGCCGCCACGGTCCTGCCCACGTCCACGCCCGCAGTCGCCGCGGCCAAGTGACCTCCACGCCCGCGGGTCTCCGACCGCCCCAAGCGCGTCGGAGGCCCGCCTCTGTCGCCCGTGTTTCCCACCCGCCCGCGCTTGACCGTCCATGGCTGAAGGCACTCCGAGCACCGCGCCCCCGAGGCGCCCCGGCCCTCGAACAGGGCACCTACGAGATCCTCCGGGCCCGGCTCGCCGCCCAGGGCGCCGAGTTGCGCACCCGCCTCGAACAACTCAACCGCGCCCGCCAGGAGGTCTTCGGTGCCATCCCCACCGCCCTCCTCGCCACCGAACGCATCACCACCCCGAACAACTGCCTCGCGCGCGACCTCATCCCGCTTGGCGGCCAGCGCTTCCTCTTCGGCTACAACGTCCACTTCGGCTTGCGCTCCGAGATCCAGCTCGCGGACGTCTTCGGCCTCTACGAGCTCCGCGACCACCGCTTCGCCGAACTGCCCCTCACCCCGCTCGCCGATGAGCGGTTCCTCGCCGACTTCCGCAGCCTGTACCACTATTACCGCCATACCGTCTTCGCCAAGTTCTCCCTCGACGGCCCCTTCCTGTTCATGGTCTTCCGCGTCGGCAAGGCCATCCCCGACATCAAGACCTTCAAGTGGCACTGCCAGAACGGCCGGCTCACTTACGTCGGCAACCGGTTCGACCACGAATACCACTACCCGCCCACGCACGAGTTCGAGTGGACCCGCACCCACCGCGAACTCCACCGCAGCGGCCTCCACCCCCACATCTCCATCGACGACCGCGTCTTCGTCGAATGCGTCGGCGGTGACCTCACGGTGAAGGTCGAGGACAACACCGCGTCCGGCGAAGGCATCTACTCCGAGCCCGTCGAGCAAAAGGACCAGACCCTCGACGACGCCGAGATCTACTACGCCATCGTCGGCTCGCTCATCCTCCTCAAGATCCGCCCCTACCAGGAACCGCGGTTCCGCTACCTCGTCTTCAACGAGAAGCTCAAGGAGGTCCGCCGCATCGATGCCCTGGCCGAGGCCTGCGTGCTCCTGCCCGACCAACAGGGCATCGTGTTCCCGCGCGGCTACTACCTCCAGAGCGGGGAGTGCAAGCTCTTCGAGACCGCCCTCACCGACATGGTCTTCTACAAGCGCATCGTCTCCCCCAACGGCGAGGACGTCCTCTACACCTTCTACAACCGCCTCAGCGGCCATTACGTCCTCCTCTCCTACAACCTCATCGCCCGCACCGTCGAAACCCCCATCATCTGCGGCGGCTTCTCCCTCTTCGACAACGGCGAGATGGCCCTCTTCCGCGTCGAGGACGAACCCCAGAAACACCACGCCCTCCAGATCTGGCAAACCCCCTACCTCGCCCAGGCCTGGCAGCCCGATGTCCCCTCGACTTCCTACCTCCACACCATCGGCAACCCCGAGCTCGTCCGCGCCATGGCCGAGTGCCAGGAGGTCCTCACCCTCCTCGGCAAGGACGACACCTACGGCGACCTCTACCTCGACCTCGTCCGCCGCTCCGCCGACATCCTCGACACCTACTTCTGGCTCGACCGCCCCGACACCTTCCGCCTCCGCGAACCGCTCCACGGCCTCCACCAGACCGCCGCCGCCGCCCTCGCCGAGTTCGACAAGGTCCTCCGCCTACGCCGCACCGCCACCCAAACCCTCCAACAGGCCGTCCGGCGCGTCACCGACCTCCTCCGCGCCATCAGCCAGACCCGCTTCGAACGCCTCGCCGACTTCGTCCAGCGCCTCCACGAACTCCGCGCCCTCCGCGGCGAACTCCTTTCCTCCGCGACGTCCGCTATCTCGACCGCCCCACCCTCGACCAGCAGGAACAACAACTCGCCGCCGAGACCACCCGCCTCTCCGAACGCGCCGTCACCTTCCTCCTCCAGCCCCAGGCCCTCGACCCCGCCCGCGCCCGCGTCGATCAGCTCCGTGCCGCCGTCCCCGGCGTGGCCAAGGTCACCGACGCCACCGCCCTCGAACAGGAGCTCAACACCGCCGCCGCCGAACTCGATCTCCTCACCGAGACCGTTACCAACCTCAAAGTCCAGGACGCCACCGAAGCCACCCGCATCGTCGAGGATCTCTCCGGCCTTTACGCCGTCCTCAACCAGGCCCGCGCCGCCCTCAAACAGCGCCTGCGCGAGCTCCGCGGCGTCGAAGCCCACGCTGAGTTCGCCTCCCAGGCCCGCCTCCTCGAACAGGCCCTCGCCAACTACCTCGACCTCGCCACCACGCCACCCAAGTGCGACGAGTTCCTCAACCGCCTGCTCGTCCAGGTCGAGGAGCTCGAGGCCCGCTTCGCCGACTTCGAGGAGTTCGTCGTCCAGCTCGCCGAACAGCGCACCGCCTTCACCGCCGCCTTCGAGGCCCGCAAACTCGAGCTCGTCGAGGCCCGCAACCGCCGCGCCAACGGCCTCCTCGCCGCCGCCGAGCGCATCCTCAAGGCCATCACCCACCGCGCTGGCAGCCTCACCACCCTGCCCGACCTCAACGGCTACTTCGCCACCGACGCCATGGTCGAGAAGGTCCGGGATCTGATCCGCCAACTCCTCGAACTTGGCGACTCCGTCAAGGCTGAGGACCTCCAGACCCGTCTCAAGACCGTCCAGGAAGACGCCGTCCGCCAGCTCAAGGACCGACAGGACCTCTTCGCCGGTGGCCCGAACCTCCTCCAGCTCGGCCGCCACCAGTTCCGCGTCAACACCCAGGAACTTGCGCTCACCATGGTGCCGCGCGGCGATGCCCTCTGCCTGCACCTCACCGGCACCAGCTTCTTTGAACCCGCCACCGATCCCGAGCTCCTCGCCACCCGCTCCGTCTGGGGACTCGACTCCGTCTCCGAAACCCCCGCCATGTACCGCGGCGAGTTCCTCGCGTACCAGATCCTCAACGCCCTCGAAACCGCCGGCACCGTGGCCGCCGCGGCGGGTTGGACCGACGAAGAACGCCTCGCCCACGTCCGGGCCTTCATGGCCACCCGCTTCACCGAGGGCTACGCCAAAGGTGTCCACGACCTCGACGCCGCACGGCTCCTCGCCGCGTTGGTCGAACTCCATCAGAAGCTCGGCCCGCTCCGACATCCGCCCCCCGCCCGCGCCTGCGCCGCCGTCTTCTGGGCCCTGTTCCCGGAAGGCGACGAAAAGGCCCTGCTTCGCGCCCGCCTCGAAAGCTACGGACAGATCGACCGCCTGTTCCCCGGCCGACACCCGGCCTCCGCTCAGATCGCCGAGCTTCAGGCCCGCCTGGCCGACTTCCTCGAGCGCACCGGGCTGTTTGCCGCGGAATGGGCGGCCGAAGCGGCCGTCTATCTGCACACGCGGCTGACCCAGGGCGCCCCCTTCGTCGCCAGCCCCGCCGCGGCTGCGCTGGCCACCTCCTTCCAGCGTCACCTGCAAAGCCGTCATGCCGGCGACGCCTTCACCGCCGCCTGCCAGGCGGTCGAACGCGACCCGGTCGCCCGCTACGTGCTCGTCCGCGACTGGGTCCGCGGCTTCGCCCGCCCGTCTCCTGGTGGTGCGGGCGTCCCGCCTCCCGGTGGTGCGGGCGTCTCGCCTGCCGGTGGTGCGGGCTTCCAGCCTGCACTCGGCCCCCTCTCCTCTTCTCTATCTGACTCCACCGACTTCACCGACGAAGCCGCCTGGCTCCTGCTCGTCGGCACCCCTCCTGTCTCCCCCGCGCAAGACGTCGTCCCCACCCGCACCATCGAGGGTCTGGTCGGCAGCCACCCCCGCATCAGCGCCGGCCGGCTCCCCTTGCACTACCACGAGTTCACCCGTCGCCTTGCCCGACATCTCGCCGAGGTCGTCCCGCTCTTTGAACAATGTCAGGCGCGCAAACGCCACCTGGTCGCCGCCGCCACCACCCGCTTCCGGCTCGACGACCTCAAGCCCCGCGTCCTGACCTCCTTCGTCCGCAACCGCCTCATCGACTCGGTCTATCTGCCCCTCGTAGGCGACAACCTCGCCAAGCAACTCGGCGCCGCCGGTGAGACCAAGCGCACCGACCGCATGGGCCTGCTCCTCCTGCTCTCGCCTCCGGGCTACGGCAAGACCACGCTCATGGAGTATCTGGCCCATCGCCTGGGCATCGTCTTCGTCAAGATCAGCGGCCCCGCCATCGGTCCGCGCGTCACCTCGCTCGATCCCGCCGAAGCCCCGAACGCCGCCGCCCGCGAGGAACTCCGCAAGCTCAACTTCGCCTTCGCCCTCGGCGACAACCTGATGCTCTGCCTCGACGACATCCAGCATCTCCACCCCGAGTTCCTCCAGAAGTTCATCCCCCTTTGCGACGCGCAACGCCAAATCGAAGGGGTGTACGAGGGCCAGGCCCGCACCTTCGATCTCCGCGGCAAACAGGTCGCCGTCGTCATGGCCGGCAACCCTTACACTGAAAGCGGCGAGCGCTTCCGCCTCCCGGACATGCTCGCCAACCGTGCCGACACCTACAACTTGGGCGACGTCCTCGCCGGACATGAGGCCGCCTTCCACCTCAGCTACCTTGAGAACGCCTCCGGCTCGAACCCGCTGCTTGCCCGGCTCCTCGCCCGCCACCCGCAGGACTTGCATCCTCTCCTCCAGCTCGCCGGCTCCGGCTCGCGCGAAGGGCTCGAGTTCGCCGGCAGCTATTCGCCCGAGGAGCTCGCCGACGCCGTCAGCGTCCTGCGCAAGCTCACGCGGATCCGGGACATCGTCCTGCGCGTCAACGCCGAGTACATCCGTTCCGCCAGCCAGGCCGAGGCCTATCGCACCGAGCCGCCCTTCCACCTGCAGGGTTCCTATCGCAACATGAATCGCCTGGCCGAGCAGGTGGCGCCCTTGATGAACGACGCCGAGCTCGAGACCCTCCTCCAGAACCACTACCGCAACGAGGCCCAAACCCTCTCCAAAGGCGCCGAGTCCAACCTCCCTCCAAGTTCCGTGAACTCACCGGCACCCTCACGCCCGACGAAGCCGCGCGCTGGGAGGACATCAAACGCACCTTCCGCCGCAACCTGTTCCTCCACCAGACCGACGATCAGGACCCCATCGGCCGCGTCGTCGGTCAGCTCGCGACCTTCTCCCACGGCCTCGAAGACATCAAAGACGTCCTGGCCGACGGACTCCGCGAACTCCCGCGCTCGCTGGCCTCGCCGCCACCTCCGCCTTCCCCGCCACCCTTGCCCCCGCCGCCGCCTGTGACGCTCATCATCACGCCCGCCGCGCCCAGTGCCGGTTTCCCCCGCCGCCCTCGCCTTCGCCGGACACCCCTCCCGGCACCACGGCGCCGGCAACTCCTTCTTCTCGTGGTTCCTCTGGTGGCGGTGCGGGCGTCCCGCCTGCGCCCGTTCCGTCTCCGGCCGGTGGTGCGGGCGTCCCGCCTGCACCCGAAACCGCCGTCAGCGTCACCGACGGCATCCGCGAGGTCCGCATCACCAGCGACACCCTCCGCAAGATCTGGGAGGTCATCGAGCAGCAACCGCCTCCCCGGCCTGACCAGCCGCCTGCCGAGGGCGACGCCACCATCCGCATGCCGAAGGATCCCTGAATGTTTTCGCGGCTGCGCCGCGAAAACATGGCGGTGCCAGAATCGCCCGCGCCGGCGCACCTCCCGCGAGAACGGTCCCTTTTCGCACCCGTCCGGGCCTGTCGCGGGCAGCCGACACGACCGCCGGCTGGTCATTCCCGCTGCGACATGCTGGGACCCCCGGGCTCCCAAGCCGCAGCCTTGATGGAAGGGAGGCACGGCGCTAGCTTCCTGCCGATGATTGCTGAGAAGATCCCTGCCCTTAAAGACCTGACCCTGCAAGAAAAAGCTGGCGCTGGCGGGGGAGCTCTGGGACGAGGTTACGACCACCGAAGAATGCCTCCCCCCGCGTCGAGACCACGTCCGTCTCCTTCAGCGGCGCTTGGCAGGATACAAACAGAACCCGGGCGAGGTTGCCGCTTGGGAAGACGTGAAGCAGCGCATTCTCGCGTCGCGATGAACCTCGAAGTCGTCTTGCTTCGGGGTGCAGAAGACGACCTCCAGACAGCCTTCGATGCGTACGAGGACAGAGCGGAAGGTCTCGGGTCAGAGTTCATTCTGACGGTGGACGGCAGTCTCACCTCCCTCTCCCGCTTCCCCCAGATGGCCCCCGTTTACTACCAGGCGATCCGGCGTTTGGTTCTGCGGCGGTTTCCTCACGGAGGGTTTTACAGCCTCGAAGGCCAGAGAATTCTGGTCCACACCGTGCTCGATCTTCGACAGGACCCGAAGCGTATCCGCAGGCGACTGGGCTGAGGATCCTCAAGCCTCGCGCAAGACCTTCGAGGGCATCTTCACCGAAAGGCCGACCCGGCACGTCCGGCGCCACCATTACCCGCGCCGGCCCGTCTCCTCCGACCCCTGCCCGCTTTCGCGCCCGTTCGCGCCTTTCGCGGGCAACAGAGACAAGCTTCTGCCTCGTTCCGGAGCCCCCGCCCTCGCTCCTGTTGCTCCTGGGGCCGGGCTCGCCGGCCTACCGGTTCCGCGGCCACGGCGCTGAAGACGGTGCCGTGATGCCAGGCGTGTCCCGGTCGAGCGGTTGACACTCCGGAGGTTGTCTGACACGTTGTCAGGCATGAATGTGACCTCTCGCGAGTTCCAGCGGGATTTCGCCCGCATCCGGGAAGCCGCCGCTGCCGGGGAACCCGTCTATGTGAAGTCCGGCAGTCAGGAGTTCGTCTTCCAGCGGGTCCAGCCCAAGACGTGGCAAGGCGCGCTGAAAGGCAAGGTCAAGATCACCGGCGACCTCCACAGCACGGGCCTCGATTGGGAGGCCTCCGCGTGACCCACCTCCTCGACACCCACGCCTGGATCCAGCGCGCGTGCGGCGAACGACTGCCGCCATTGGTGGACCGGACGTTGACCGCCCACGCCGCTACCCTTGCGCTCGCGGACATCTCGCTCTGGGAAGCGGCGAAGTTGATCGAGTTGGGGCGGCTGCAGCTCACCGTGCCACTCGACGAATTCTTCCGTCTGGCCCTGACGCCGGAACTCACGGTGCTCCCCATCACGCCGGCCATCGCGGCTCGGGTCACCACCCTTCAGGCCGCGGGGTTTCACAAGCGATCCCGCCGACCAGCTCATCGTGGCCACGGCCTTGGTGCACGGCTTGCGCCTGGTCAGCGACGACACGCGGATCCGGCGGTGGGCCGCCGTGCCCATGCTCTGGGCGACGAGCCAAGACTGAATCAGGCCTTGCGGAGGGCCTTGACGCAGAAGCTGTCCAGACTCCTGGTAGGTCTTGGCGTCGTCACCCAAACCGCCGCTCAAGGTCACCCGCACGCCTCTCGGATGCGCGAGATTCCGGTGGCTGCCTTTGCTTCCCCGGTTGACGAACCCGGCGGCCGCCAGGTCAGCAACCAGTTGGCGTACCTTGCGGGGCATCTCAATGCAACTTCGGTACTGCCGACAGCCGGAGTCGTCAGGGAAGGTCGCCCGACCGGGGACGGAGACCATCCAACTGCGAACGTCCAACTTCGGACTTCGCCCTTCGCCCTTCGCCCTTCGCCCTTCGCCCTTCGCCCTTTCCGTCCCGCGCTTTCGCGCTACCTTGGGCCCGTGCAGACGCTCGCTGATGCGCTGGACGCGGCCCCTTCCCTCCAGCAGATCCTGTTGCCCGATCTCTGGCAGCAGCAGGCCGTCAGCGCGTTGCGGGCCGGACAGGACGTTGTCGTCCACGCCCCCACGGGCGCCGGCAAGACCCTCATCTTCGAGCTCTGGTCCAATCAGGGTCGCCCCCGCGGCCAGGCCATCTACACCGTCCCCACCCGCGCCCTCGCCAATGACAAACTCGCCGAATGGCGCGCCCGCGGCTGGAACGTCGGCATCGCCACCGGCGACCTCGCCGAGAACCTCCACGCCCCCATCCTCGTCGCCACCCTTGAAACCCAG
This sequence comes from Verrucomicrobiota bacterium, assembly GCA_027493615.1. Classification (GTDB taxonomy): domain Bacteria; phylum Verrucomicrobiota; class Verrucomicrobiia; order Limisphaerales; family J093; genus DSVZ01. The sequence continues at coordinate 518,204 of JAOSKK010000001.1, read as the reverse complement.
AAGCACCGGCTCCTCCAGGGCGATGGCCCGCGCCTGCTCGTCGTCGACGAATACCAGATGATCGGCGACCTCGACCGCGGCCTCAACTACGAGCTGGCCATCGCCCTCGCCCCCGCCCGCACCCAGCTCCTCCTCCTCAGCGGCAGCGTCGGCAACCCGCAGGACGTCGTGAAATGGCTCCGCCGCCTCGGCCGCGACGCCACCCTGGTCCGCGACGACGACCGGCCGGTGCCGCTCGAGGAAGTCTACGCCCAACAGCTCAGCTATTACGTCCCGGCCGAGATCCGCGGGTACTGGCCCCGGCTGGTCGCCAAAGCCCTGGCCGAGAACCTCGGGCCCCTCCTCGTCTTCGCCCCCCGGCGCCTGGCCGCCGAGGACCTGGCCGAGGACCTCGCCCGCCAGCTCCCCAATCCCCACCCGCTCACCCTCTCGCCCACCCAGAAAACCCTCGTCGGCGACCGCCTCGCCCGCCTGCTCAAGACCCGGATCACCTATCACCACAGCGGCCTCAGCTACGGCGCCCGCGCCGGCGTCGTCGAACCCCTCGCCAAGGCCGGCCAGCTCCGGGTCGTCGTCGCCACCATGGGCCTCGCCGCCGGCATCAACTTCTCCCTCCGCAGCGTCGCCCTCGCCGGCGACTCGTACCGTCGCGATCAGGCCGAGCAGCCCCTGCGAGCCGACGAGATCCTTCAGATGTTCGGCCGCGCGGGGCGGCGTGGGATCGATGAGATCGGCTATGCCCTGATCACCGCCAATGAGCTCCGCCTGCTCGACGCCCACCCGCGCCACCTCGCCCGCAACGGCATGGTCGACTGGGGCGCCCTCCTCGGGCTCATGACCGCCGCCGCCGAGCAGGGACGCGATCCCTTCACCGAGGCCGTCCAGGTCCAGGAACGCCTCTTCACCAGCAAACCCATCCTGCTCGGCGTCGAGGCGTCCCTTCAGCACCCCCACACCCCCTGCGGCCTCAAGACCGACGCCGAACGCGCCCGCCACGTCCGTCAGCGCCTCCGCGAAATGGCCAACAGCCGCGGCGAATGGGAACGCTTCCCCCGCCACGCAAAGCCGGCCCTTGCGTGAGGTCTGGTTGCCCGACCCCGCCGGCAGTGACCGGTTGCGCCCCGCCCTCAGCGAACCCGCCGCCCTCGACAAGGTCGGGCTCGGCCAGCTCTGCGTGCTCGAGGAACGCGAGGGCCTCCCCGTTTACGGCCGCACCTTCACCGTGGCCGACCGCATCGCCGGCGACCGTGTCCTCCTGGTCAAGTGGGTTCGCCGCCTGATCAACTGGCACGGTCGCCACACCACGCTCGAGCTCTGGCGCGAGCGCATCCGCCCGCTCGTCGAACAGGGCCTCGCCCGACGGCACACCCCCGTCGTCCGCATCGTCGAGACGCCGGAGAAGATCACCGCCCAAGTCAGCCTCGCCGAACTCACGGTGCGCGTGCCCGTGGATTCCCTGGGCAAGGCCCTCTGGCGTCCGCGCGAGCGCGAGGTGTTCCCCGCCGATTGCACCCGCTGCGAACTGGTGGAGACCTGCCGCGCACTGCCCACCGGCACGGGCACCGCGATGCTCTGGCGGCGGTTGGGCCTGGTCGACGCCCGTGGCGTCCCCACCCGTCGCGGACGGATCGTCAGCTTCTTCGCCCAAGGCGACGGCCTGGCCATCGCCGCCGGCCTCGAGGAGGAATCGTATCCCCTCGACGAAATGATCTACGACCTCGCCAACCTCGACGCCGGCTTCCGCTTTGCTGGCGACGACAACCGTTGGGCCGGCCGGCTGGCGCTCGCCTGCCATCGCGCCTACGGCCTGCAATCCGTCCCCGGCTACCTCGAAAACGGTCTCCCCCGAAGTACGGCGCCGGCGCCGAACTCGTGGTGGCCACCGCCCACCAGCGCCCCGAATTGCGGCATACCCTCGTCACCGACCTCGTCGGCCCCGGCGACCTGGACCGCGTCCTCATCGAGTGGCGCAGCCTGCTCCGGCGCGTGGCCCATGCCCCACCCCTGGAATGGCCCCGCTGGACCGCCTTCCAGGAGCGCGCCCGTGACATGCTGCAGGAGACGGAGTCCCCCACGCTCACCGACCTCCCCCCGCTCGAATATGTCCAGCAGCGCCGCGTGGACCATCAACTCCTGCTCCGACGCCATTGACCCTGCCCGACACCGACAACCCGATCCGGTCCGAGCTCGCCCGCGCCGCGGCGCCGCTCGGCCTCGAGCACTTTCGCCGTCACATCTTCCTCTGTGCGGACCCGACCGAGCCGCGCTGTTGCGCGAAGGACGCCGGACTCGAGGCGTGGACGTTCCTGAAGCAGCGCCTCAGCGAACTGGGGCTGGTGGGGCCGCAACCGCTCGTGTACCGGACCAAGGCCAACTGCCTGCGGGTCTGTGTGCGCGGCCCCATCGCCGTCGTGTACCCCGAAGGCGTCTGGTACCACTCGTGCACCCCGGCCGTTCTCGAGCAGATCATCCAGCGTCACCTCCTCGCCGGCGAAGTGGTCACCGAGTTCGCCTTCGCCGCCAACCCCCTGAACGAGCGCCCTTGAGACCGAAGGCTCAGGCTGATCGCCTCGAGTAGCCGGCCCCATCCCCGCAGGTTTCGCGGATCCCGCATCGCACCCGACGACGGCACGGGCGCGTCGGGGACGGGATCCCGGCAGCCCAGGGTCTTGGCGGGGGTGCGCGGCGTGGCGAAAAAATCCGCCGGACGAAGGAACGCCCTCTTGACACCCCTCCGGCCGCTCCCGGACACTGCGCCGCGTCACGAAGAAGGTGCACTGCTGTTATCCATGAAACCAATTGCCTCCATTCGTCTTGCGCCGGGTGGCCGCTGGCCGGCCCGGCTCCGCTCGCGCTTCGCTCTGTTCGCCGCCGGCCTCGTCGGTATCCTCACCCTGCCCCTGGCGATGGCCGCCGGGGAAGACGCAAGCTGGGACCGCCGGTTCAGCCTCCCCTTCCTGAATGGCAGCGTGACCGCGCTGGCCGCCAATGGCGATGACCTCTACGTCGGTGGCGCCTTCACCGTGGCTGGCGCCGCCCCTGGCCGACCAGGGGATCCCCGTGAACCACATCTTCCGCTGGCGGGACGGCCATCCCACACCGCTCGGGGCCGGACTGGACGGGGCGGTGCACGCCCTCGCGTTTCACGAAGGCGAGGTTTACGTCGGCGGCGCCTTCACCCGGGCGGGCGGGGTTGACGCCAGCCGCCTGGCCAAATGGGACGGCCAGACCTGGTCGGCGGTGGGCGGAGGCGTCGACGGCCCGGTGTACGCCCTGACGGTGCACGCGGGCGAGGTCTATGTCGGCGGCCAATTCACCACCGCCGGCGGATTAACCGTCAACGGGGTCGCCCGTTGGAACGGCAGCACATGGTCGGCCCTGGGTGGAGGCGTGGGCGCGGGCGGGACGGTGCGCAGCCTCGTCGCCTGGCAAGGCCACCTCTACGCAGGCGGCCTGTTCTTCCTGCTGCAGACCCTCACTGGCCCCCCGTGCTGATCACCCACCTGGCCCGCTGGAACGGCGAGTCGTGGTCCGCCGTCGGCGCCAGCCTCGACCACCAGGTCAAGACGCTGCTGCCCGAAGGCCCCTCGCTCTACGTCGGCGGCATGTTCACCGCCGCGGGCGGCGTTCCCTCAACAAACTGGCCCGCTGGGACGGCGCTTCCTGGTCGGCGGTGGGCGGAGGGCTGAGCGCCGGCCTCACCGATGCCGTGCACACGCTGGCGCTGATCGATGGCCACCTTTACGCCGGCGGGCAGTTCACCACGGCGGGAGGGTTGCCCGCCAACGCCCTCGCGCGCTGGGACGGTTCGGCCTGGAGCGCCTTGGGCGAAGGCGTCGTGAACACCATCGGCGGCGTGGTGATCGGGCCGGCCACGGTCGCCTCGATGGCGGTCACGGGCGGACAACTGCACGTCGGCGGGGCGTTCACCCGGGCGGGGGCGCGCGACGCGGTCAACCTGGCGACGTGGCGGGACGGAACGTGGCGGCCGGCCGGGCTCGGCCTCAGCGGCCCCGCCTTCACCGTCCATCCTCTCGGCGAGGACGTACTGGTCGGCGGCAGCTTCGCCACCGCGGGCGGCGTCCCCGTCAACAGCATTGCCCGGTGGAACAACGACGATTGGGCACCCCTGGGCGGCGGCGTCCGGCAAGATCCCCTCTCCGGCCAGGTCCACGCTGTGGCGGTCCGCGGGACAGACGTTTACGCGGGCGGGGTCTTCAACCGTGCCGGCGACGTGGCTGCCCTGAACGTCGCCCAGTGGAACGGAGCCACGTGGTCGCCCCTGGGGGCCGGGCTGGGAGGCATCGGCGCCGTGGTCCGCGCGTTGGCGGTGGGAGCCGACGGCACCCTTTACGCCGGCGGCTTCTTCACCGCGGCCGGCAATGTCCGCGGCATCGCCCGTTGGGACGGCGCCGCCTGGTCAGGCCTGGCTGGTGGGCTCAACGCGGCGTCGGGCTCGCCTGAGGTGCGCGCCCTCGTCACCCTCGGCAACCACCTCTACGTGGGCGGCGCGTTCACGAGCGCCGGGGGTCTCGCCACGCCGGGCATCGCCCGTTGGGATGGATCCGCCTGGTCCGCGGTCGGTGAGGGCCTCAACCAGACCGTGCTCGCGCTGGCCACGGACGGCGAGCACCTGTACGCGGCGGGTTACTTCACGCAGGCCGGCGGCGTTCCCGCCCGGCGCGTGGCCCGGTGGAACGGTTCCAACTGGTCGGCCCTGGGCGAGGGGATCGGGACCGCCGCCGCCGACTTCGTCCATGCCCTGGCCGTGGACGGTAACCGCCTCTACGCCGGCGGGGTCTTCACCGCCCTGGGGAACGGTGCACCGGCCGCGCACATCGCGGGCTGGGACGGCACCACCTGGGCTCCGCTCGGATCCGGAACGGCCTTGGGCAGCCCGCCCGCCGTTTACGGACTCGCGGCCCGCTCCGGCCGGCTGCACGTCGCCGGCACCTTCGCGCAGGCCGGGGGAGCCCAAGCCAACGGGTTCGCCATTTGGGCGAACGCGGAGGGGCCAACGCTTCCGCCGCAGCTCAGCCTGATCCGACAACCGGACGGCAGCCGGCTGATCCGCTTCGTGGGTCCAACCGGACGCAGCGTCCAGATCTGGTCCACCCGCGACCTGAACGAACCTTTCACGCCGGCAAGCGCGATCCTGCCCGGCACGGGCGTCGAATCGACCTACGAGGACCTCACGCCCGCGGGCGACGCCCGCTACTACCAGTTGCGCGTGCTCCCTTGAGCCGTTTCGGAAGCCACGGAAGGTCGCCGGAGCTCATCCGCGAAATCCGTGGCCTCCGCGGTCAGGGAACCCGACCGTTCCCACAGCCGCGGAAGGAACCAAAGCCTTGACGGCCCGGACGGATGCGCGAGCTTTGGCCCGTATGCCGCGTCCTTCCCAACCACCCCAGCCGGTGCGGGCCCGGAGGCGGTCGCCCGGCTTCACCCTGATCGAGCTGCTCGTCGTCATCGCCATCATCGCCATCCTGGCCGGCCTGCTCCTGCCCGCCCTGGCCCGAGCCAAGAGCAAGGCCAAACAGACCGCCTGCCTCAACAACCTGCGCCAGCTCGGCATCGCCACCGTCATGTATGTCGGCGACTACAAGGGCTATCCGGGCTGCTACTCGGTCGTGCCTGCCGTCTACGCCGTCTGGCCGGTCCGGCTCTTCACGCAGATGGGCACCAACCGCCAGGTGTTCCACTGCCCCGCCGGACCCCGTGACAGCGCTTGGGACACCAATGTCAACAAGACCCTGGGCTCGACCGACCCCGATCGGCGCTACGACCCCTTCGGCGTCCGCGAAACCTCGAAGTTCTCCCTCGCCTACAACGACTGGGGACTCGACATCACGCACAACCCGCAGTTGGGCCTGGGCGGCGACATCAACGGGAGCTGGTACAAGGGCGTCGTCACCGACAGCATGGTCGTCTCCCCCGCCGACATGATCATGCTCGGTGACAGCAACGCCAACGGGAGCTGGGACGCCAACATGGATCCGGTCAACGAACCGGACCGCCCGTCCAACCGGCACAATCGCCGCACCAACCTCATGTTCGCCGACGGCCACGCCGAAGCCGCCTTGCGCCGTGAGATCATCAACCCCGCCAACGACACCTGGCGCCGCCGCTGGAACAACGACAATCAGCCGCACCCCGAGATCCGTTGGACCGTGAGCTGGGCTGCCGAAGGCCGGCTGGACCCGTAAGAGCCGCCTCGGCCAACCTGGGGTGAAGGCGTCCCGCCGGCCGGCGCGGGGTGCGGCCGCTGCCGACCGGCAAGCCCGCGGGGCGAACGTCCTCCCGAACCGCGGCTCGGCCACCCGCTCGTCCTGCCTGCGTGCCTATTCGAACCTATTCAAACTCCATTCGGAATCCTCCCTGAATAGCTTGAATAGACTTCGAAAGCAGGGTGCCCAGCCCTGCCCCAGTTGCCGGGTTACAAACGTGGTTGGCGACGGACGTCGTGCAGAAACGGTCGTCCAAGCGCTCCGGGCGGCCTCCACCGTTCCCGCAATTCGAAAGGACGACACGCCTTGGCAACCAACGGCGTGAGGAGCCGCACCTTGTCCCCCCTGCGTCTCGAAACCGCCGTGGCCGAGGCGGGAAACCGATGCCCCTCCGCGCACCGGCGGCCGCCAGCTTGGGCGGTTCGCCAGGTTGGCACACCCGATGCAGAGGCGCCGAAACGGAAAGCATGGACCGCCCAGGCAGGGCCGGAGAGCGGCCCGACGGCCCATGCCGAAGTAATGTCCGCGAAACCACAGCCTACCCAACCAGAGGACTCGAACATGAACTGCAGACCTTTGCGGCCTCATCGCCCGGCGCCTGGTCGCCGGCTCGCCCGCCCGCTCCTCGCGGCGTTGCCCCTGCTGGCGGGGCTCAACCTACTGCTGACGGCTGATGTCATTGATGACTTCAACAACGGCCGGAAGTTCATCATGCACGGCGGGGATGACAACGCCGGCTGGCAGATTGTGGAGGGTCAGTTGCACGTGAGCTACGCCAAGCCGGAATCGTTCAGCGGACTCTACTATCTCCGGAACTATGCGATGCGGGAAGGCGTACCGATCGAGTTCCGCATGGACCTGCTCAGCCTCGCGCCCGGGGACGGGTACGCCGGGTTGATGGCAGGCTTCGCCGGCGCCCCGTTTCTGCCAAGAGGCGGCGATCGGGGATACATCCTGTACCGGCAGCACACGGGCTTCCTGCTGTACCGCGCGTGGGACGACGGTGGCTCCATGTACTTCGAGCAAGCCGCCCCTCCCCTGTCCGAGCCCGAGACGATGTCGCTCATTCTGACCCGTGTGGGCACGACCATGCGGATTCAAACCCGGGTGGTGTTGCGCGACAACGCGGGCACCGTTCTCCTCATGCGGGAGGTGACCGATCGCAATCCACCCCAGACGCCCGTCTCCTATGAACTGATCAGTTCCGGGTCCATCAGCAACCCCTCCTCCGCCGTCCTCGACAACCTGACCTGTTCCGTCAACGCAACGCCCTTGCAGGCCAGCATCCGACGCCATGGCGATACCGAGATGGCCGTCGCGTGGTCGGGACTCAGCATCCCGGTCGAGGCTCCGTCGTTGGCGGGTCCCTGGACTCCTTGCGCCGCCGCCTTGACCCAGGACCCCACCGAACGCTGCGCGGCGATGCCCTGTGACGGGGCGGCACGGTTCTTCCGGGTGGTTCCCGGCCGTCACGTCCTCGAACTCTTCACGGACACCAGCGGCAACTGGGCCACGGCGTCCCTGATCGCCGGGCGCGTGTTCAAGCCCAATCTGAGCATCACGGGAGGCCGGTGTCGCATCCGGGGCAGCGGCCTCGCCAACGAGGACTTCGTGATGCGCTATGGTGCGGATGTCGGCCTCTGGTACACCGATTGCGCGGCTTCCGTGGACATCTTGGACTGGGACGACGCCATGGTGGGTGCCTCCTTCGGCATCTACCTGCGCGTGAAGTCTGAACAGGACCTCTGGTTCGTGGCCACCGAAGGTCTCCCGCCCGAGCACTACGGCGGGATGCTGACCTTCAGGCGGTCCGCTACCGATCCGACGTCGGTCATCACGATCCTCGGCCCGGGCGACACCACGCTCGCCAACAAGTCCTTGCCGCTGTTGGACCCGGACAAGCAGTACCGGCTGCGGTTCTGTGCGGTGGGCAAGCAGTTGACCCTCGCCTTGTTCGACCTGGCGGATCTCTCGACCCCTCTGGCCGTGTGCGAGAAGCTGGACTCGCGGATCCCGAAGGGCCTCTCCGCGCTCGGTGGTCGTCGTGCGCGGGGCGAGCGGGAGTTCTACGACGTCACCATTGACCGCTTCCTGCTCAACGGGGTGGCACCTTAGCCGGGCCAATGGCCGGCGCCATCCAACCGTGGGCATCTCATACCCGCCTGTAGGCGCCGACGTGAGGAGGCGTCTGCGGGTCTGGGCAGTAGCTTCCGACTCCTCACGTCGGCGCCTACAGGCAGGGTGCCACGGCAACGCCGCCCAAGTGACCTTGCTTCAACAGGGCCGCGCTCACGTGAGCGCGGAAGGGACATCGAAGGCCTCGATCTGCTCCTGCCAGAACGAGCTTCAACGGGGCCGCGCTTGTGGCTCGGCTTCAGACAATCACTGTCAGGCTTCAACGGGGCCGCGCTCGCGTGAGCGCGGAAGGGCATCCTTCCAGTCGCTTACTGACAGCCCGTCAGGCAGCTTCAACGGGGCCGCGCTCACGTGAGCGCGGAAGGCGGCGCAAGATGGAGCGCGAGCGCGGCATTATCATCGCGCTTCAACGGGGCCGCGCTCACGTGAGCGCGGAAGGGCGGCCGGCTGGGACGCCTCGGCGTAGTTAACGACCGCGCTTCAACGGGGCCGCGCTCACGTGAGCGCGGAAGGGGCGGAGTATCGGCGAGCGATGGGTGAAGGGAACCTGGCTTCAACGGGGCCGCGCTCACGTGAGCGCGGAAGGATGCCGTGGCCGTTGAGCGTGACTGTGCTGTTTCCGAACTTCAACGGGGCCGCGCTCACGTGAGCGCGGAAGGGCCGCGCCCCTTGTGACGCAATCGCGTCAACCAACTCGCACTTCAACGGGGCCGCGCTCACGTGAGCGCGGAAGGAGGTTGGCACTTGGACCAAAGGCACTGGAGCTTCCGGTACTTCAACGGGGCCGCGCTCACGTGAGCGCGGAAGGAACGTCCGGGGCCTTCTTGAGCCAGATCAGGTCCTCACTTCAACGGGGCCGCGCTCACGTGAGCGCGGAAGGCTGGCCGTCGGATCCTGTGGCGGCGTAGGTCACCCCCACTTCAACGGGGCCGCGCTCACGTGAGCGCGGAAGGGTCGAGCCGAAGACGACTGCAGCGCCGCGGTCGAGCGACTTCAACGGGGCCGCGCTCACGTGAGCGCGGAAGGTTGGACGGTCCGATGGTGAACTGGTGCTGGTCCATCCACTTCAACGGGGCCGCGCTCACGTGAGCGCGGAAGGCTGGCCGTCGGATCCTGTGGCGGCGTAGGTCACCCCCACTTCAACGGGGCCGCGCTCACGTGAGCGCGGAAGGGTCGAGCCGAAGACGACTGCAGCGCCGCGGTCGAGCGACTTCAACGGGGCCGCGCTCACGTGAGCGCGGAAGGTTGGACGGTCCGATGGTGAACTGGTGCTGGTCCATCCACTTCAACGGGGCCGCGCTCACGTGAGCGCGGGAAGGTCGGCGATCAACGAGCACCCGGTCTTCGATGCTGCCAACTTCAACGGGGCCGCGCTCACGTGAGCGCGGAAGGGAGCTCGAAGACCTTGGCCGTGCTGGGCCAGGCGGTACTTCAACGGGGCCGCGCTCACGTGAGCGCGGAAGGGCGGGTTCCTGGCGCGTTTGGCGGGAACGTCATCAGCACTTCAACGGGGCCGCGCTCACGTGAGCGCGGAAGGGTGATGTCGTCGCGCCACAAACCGTGCGGTTCGCCGAACTTCAACGGGGCCGCGCTCACGTGAGCGCGGAAGGTGTCAGCTTTGGCTCCGAGCGTAACGTCGTTACCGAACTTCAACGCAGGCCGCGCTCACGTGAGCGCGGAAGGGTTCGAGTTTAAGCAGATGGAGGAGGGGGAGGATGGGACTTCAACGGGGCCGCGCTCACCGTGAGCGCGGAAGGGCCACCCGGCCGGTTGATCGGCCAGATGGCGTGTTAACTTCAACGGGGCCGCGCTCACGTGAGCGCGGAGGGCGGGTTCCTGGCGCGTTTGGCGGGAACGTCATCAGCACTTCAACGGGGCCGCGCTCACGTGAGCGCGGAAGGATGGGCGACGCGGCGCGCGTCGCTCGCGCGACGGGACTTCAACGGGGCCGCGCTCACGTGAGCGCGGAAGGTGGCGGCGCTGATCACGGAGGTCAACTTCGGCACGTCACTTCAACGGGGCCGCGCTCACGTGAGCGCGGAAGGAAAAATATCCAGTCCGAACCTATAAAAACGTGTTATCACTTCAACGGGGCCGCGCTCACGTGAGCGCGGAAGGGTTGCGGGACATAACCGAAATGTCACTGGTCCAGTGCACTTCAACGGGGCCGCGCTCACGTGAGCGCGGAAGGATAAACCTTACATTATATATATACCACATTCTTCATACTTCAACGGGGCCGCGCTCACGTGAGCGCGGAAGGCGCTTTCCCGATCCCTGAATTCCGAAACCTGTCCATCACTTCAACGGGGCCGCGCTCACGGTGAGCGCGGAAGGGTTCGCCGCCCTGACCAGCACCGGATGCGCCATCAAACTTCAACGGGGCCGCGCTCACGTGAGCGCGGAAGGTGGTTGATTGGCGGGTCAAATGGCAGAACGGCATCGAACTTCAACGGGGCCGCGCTCACGTGAGCGCGGAAGGCAAGCTCGCCAAAGCCGAGCGCACGCCCAGTCAGGTACTTCAACGGGGCCGCGCTCACGTGAGCGCGGAAGGCACTGGACGAACACCAAGGGGTTCTCGGACGTGTGGACTTCAACGGGGCCGCGCTCACGTGAGCGCGGAAGGAGCGCACTGGCGGCACGGTGGACTCGCTTTGCCACACTTCAACGGGGCCGCGCTCACGTGAGCGCGGAAGGGATTTCCTTGCCAGCCATTCAGTGTCGCCGGGAAGCACTTCAACGGGGCCGCGCTCACGTGAGCGCGGAAGGCAGTTGGATCCATATACTCAAGCTGGCAAACTGGTAGAACTTCAACGGGGCCGCGCTCACGTGAGCGCGGAAGGCGCCGCGACCGGAACGATTCGACGCATGGGTGTGCTACTTCAACGGGGCCGCGCTCACGTGAGCGCGGAAGGGCAGGAAGCCTAACAGAAACCACAACAGAACAAGTAGACTTCAACGGGGCCGCGCTCACGTGAGCGCGGAAGGAGGCGAGCGACCGTCCAGTCCCGAGGGATCGGATCACTTCAACGGGGCCGCGCTCACGTGAGCGCGGAAGGGGCGCCGCCAGGCGGTTCCGGCATGTCCTCAGAACCAACTTCAACGGGGCCGCGCTCACGTGAGCGCGGAAGCCGGGAGCACTACAAGGGCCGGACCGTCCACGAGTGACTTCAACGGGGCCGCGCTCACGTGAGCGCGGAAGGGGCCTGGATCAACTCCGGGGATTGCAGGAGCTGCCCGACTTCAACGGGGCCGCGCTCACGTGAGCGCGGAAGGCTCCCCCGACATCATACCCGCACCCGACGTGCCGACTTCAACGGGGCCGCGCTCACGTGAGCGCGGAAGGCAACTGCGCCGCCTACCATGGTGCTCAGGACGGCTTACTTCAACGGGGCCGCGCTCACGTGAGCGCGGAAGGCTTTGGGGCCGTCGCCCGCCAAAACGCCCACTCATCCCACTTCAACGGGGCCGCGCTCACGTGAGCGCGGAAGGGGGCGATTGCTCCGCTAATCACAACCCCGACAGGAACACTTCAACGGGGCCGCGCTCACGTGAGCGCGGAAGGGACCGGGCCCGAGGAATAGCTGCGGGGACGTGACCCCACTTCAACGGGGCCGCGCTCACGTGAGCGCGGAAGGCCCAAACAGTCGCGAAGACCGCCAGACCCTCGAAACCACTTCAACGGGGCCGCGCTCACGTGAGCGCGGAAGGAGCTTTGCGGGGCTCAATCCGTGGGCGGTCGTGGGCACTTCAACGGGGCCGCGCTCACGTGAGCGCGGAAGGTGGGCGCATCGAGCTGGTCACGTTTACGAACCCGAGACTTCAACGGGGCCGCGCTCACGTGAGCGCGGAAGGCTCTTCGCCCCGATCTGCCGCGAATGGACCGTCACCACTTCAACGGGGCCGCGCTCACGTGAGCGCGGAAGGCGGTTGGCGGCAATGCCTACGGAACACTGCTCGGCGTACTTCAACGGGGCCGCGCTCACGTGAGCGCGGAAGGCACGGTCTGCGCTGCCTCGAATGCTGGCACGTACTGACTTCAACGGGGCCGCGCTCACGTGAGCGCGGAAGGCTCCACTGTGCGCTCGGCGAGGGCAATCACCCGACTCACTTCAACGGGGCCGCGCTCACGTGAGCGCGGAAGGTACGGTAGGGGTGATACTGGTAGGTATCACACCTCACGACTTCAACGGGGCCGCGCTCACGTGAGCGCGGAAGGGCCGGCCGCACTCCAGCCTGATTCGACGGGCCAGCGCGGGGCACTTTGCGAGCGGCGCGGGCTCGAGTGCAAGTCCGGAGTGGAGACTTGGAGCAGAGCCATGCGTAATCCAGTCGGGCACGGGCAGTTCAGGGGGCGCGAGCGGGTCCCGGCCTTTCGGCGTGACCTCGCCGCTCGCGGGGGATTCGACTGTCAAGGAACTGGCCGCCGGGCGGCTAGAACACATAGCAGGGGGCGTCCATCCGGGTGTAGGGCAGGCCCAGGGCGGTGATGACGCGGTCGCCCCGCCCCTCGGCCGGGCCCAAAGACACGAAGAGGACCTGGTCTTCGTCGTGCTTGATGAGTTCGGCAAGCCGGGCTTCGAGGCTGGCCTTCTCGGCCAGGTTGAGGTCGCACTCGAACACCGAGTACTGGAGGTGATCGCCGTAGTTCTTGCAGAGCTTGAACACGCGCCGCAATCGCCGCTCGTCGGTGACGTCGTAGCACACAAGATAGGTGGTTCTCACGGCGGTCTGGAAGTTGAGAGCCCAGGACCAAAGGCGGCAAAGGGGGCTTCCGGCAGGTCGGCCAAAGCGACGGCGCTCGTGTTCGCAAAGCCGGCTTCGGCGAGGTGGAACTGCGCGGTAGCCTCGATCGCCCGGTAGAGGCGGGCGGTGGCGTCGTCCCAACGCCGCTCGGCCAGGCGCCGGCGAGCGTTGGCAAGCAGGTCGAGGATCAGGGGACGGCTGGGTCCTCCAGGACCCGCGGCGAGGATAGCCTCGAGGTGGAGGACCAGCCGGTCGACAGCAGCCCGCGCCTTCGGCATGATTTCGACCCCCAACGCGGCCTCCAGGTTGTGGGTGTGCCGGGGCAACTCCCGCAGCTTGTTCAGGGCGGTGCGGTGCTGAAAACAGTCCCAGTCAGCGAGTGCACTGGCAAGGCTGGTCACGGCGCTGAGTTCCGCCTTGCGCGCCGCCTCCGTCACGCGGCGCATCGCCTCTTGGAGGACGGCCTCCGCGGCGGCGAAAGCGTGGGTCGAAGCAGTCCGAGAGCGGTATCCAGGCTCAGGAGGCCCAGGGTGTCGGCGGGATTGAGGGTCTGAAAAACCTGCTCCCTGCCAGAGACGACGATGCCAACGCCACCTTTGGTCCGATCGATGCCGCCGACATAGGAGAACCGACAGGGCCAGCGCATCGCAGCCAGGGCCAGTCCGGCACTCATCGCCTTGGTACCCCCGGTGAGATCAGTGATGACTTCGGCGCCAGGATGATCGCGGCGCCAGGCTACAGCGAAGCCGTCCAGACCCCGGAGGCGGTTCACAATGCCATTGTAGTCCTGGGGATCGGGGACTTCGCAGAGGTCGTAACGGCCTGCGTCGAAGTCGCCCCAGCCACCCTGGCGGGCGCGCGGCACAATTTCGCGCGCGACGGTGTCGCAGGTCTGAGCGGTCACGGTGAACACAACGCGCGCCGGGCGCCAGTGAAGCAGGCTGGTGACGACGGGCTCGGGTGCGCCCCCGACAGTGGCGACAAGAAGACGGGAGGTCATAAGCGTCGGCGTTTAGACTTGGGCTTTGCGGGTGGTGTCACGAGCCGGGGAACCCGGAAGTTGTAACCCAGTCCCTGGTTCACGCTGGCCACTTCCAGCTCGAAGGGCTGACCCACCTCGACCGTGGGCGGTGGGCCCGCGGTGACCACGCCACCAAAACCGTCCTCCGCCTCGAACCAGACCCGACCACGCGCTTTGGGATCATCAACCCGTCGGGTGGTGACCCGCTGACCCGGCTTGAATCGGGGCCCGCGAGACGGCGTGGCGGCGGGCGGTGAACCTCCCGGTTCACCTGCGGGTTCGCTGGGGATGTCGGCTCGGACGAACCTTCCATACCCGACCGCGGTCTTGGCCCCGGCCCCCAGCCAAGCGAGGGCGTCGGTCAGCCACTGGGCGGCGGTCGTGCAATCCAGTTGGGCTGCGCGGGAAGCAGGAGCCAACACGAACTGGAAGAGCTGATCTGGAGCCACCGTGAGGAACGGGATAGGATTGGGGCTGAGCCAGTCGGCGGGAGGGCCTTTGCCCGCATAGTACGCACCATAGTGCGGAGTCACTGACGTCGGCCTTCAGTTCAACTGGTTTGGTGGGCACTGCATCCAGGAAGAGGACTGACCCTTGGTCTCCGGGCCCGCCGAGGATGCGGTTGCGTACGGTATCCGTGGGCTTGGGTTCCGCCCAGGTGGTGGCCCAGGCGCGCACAAGGCCCTTGACGGAGGACCCCGGCAGGTAGGGTACGCCGAGGATGGGATGCCAGACGAAGCCATTCTCGATCGGGTGCTCTCGCCCGAGGCCGGTGGCGAAACGGCTGGTGGTGAGCAAGACCAGCGACTGGCCATGAAGCGCCTGGGCGAGTTTCGCCAGACGGGTGGCGTGTTCGGCCAGGAGGTTGGCCCGACCGCACGGCCTCTGAGTCACGGTGCGAATCCACTCGATCTTGGGGTTGAAGTCCTGCCGTTGCTTCCCGCGTCCGCTGGAGAAGGCCTGCAAGGACCATGTCGAGAGCCCAGTCTTCTCGGAGTCGCGGCACCATTGGTTGCAGAACTTGTCGAACCAGAGGCCCGTATGGGCCTCCGCAGGGCACGCATCGGGTGCGGCATGGCCTTGGTAGAGCGGGCGGTTCATTCGTCGCCTCCCCGTTCCCCGTGTTGAAGATAGGCCCGGGCGAACTTCTTGAGCCAGACGAGATAGGCCATGGCCTCGGTCTGGGCATGGAGGTAGCGCTTCTGGCTGGAGTTGCAGAGGGCCTCCATGAGCCGGCCCTCACCCTGGTACTGGCTGTCACGGAACGGCGCGGCAACGTCGTTGCCACAAAGCCAGTCTTGCAGATCTGCATACAGCAGGCCATGAGGCCGGTCGAGCCTGCCCGCATCCTTGGACAGCAACGTGGCGCAGGCTTGACCGAGTCCATTCGTAAGGATGGTGGCGGGCAGAGCTTCGACGTAACCGATGTAGTTGCCGTAGTCGGGTTCCGGGTGGCCGCGGTTTCGCTGCTCGTGCTTCTCGATGCGGGCCAGCGCGTGGGCGGCGCGACGTTGCGCGATGGTTTGCGTGCTCATGCGGTGGCGGGATGGGAGTTCGGGATGGTGACGGCGAACCAGCCCATGCCAACGGTCTCATTGCCGCCGACTTGGAGATAGGGGCGATCCGAGAAAAGCCTGGTCACCGGCTCGATGGCGTTCGGTCCACGCTCGGCCAGCAGGGCGTAGAAGAGTGCGTCGGGAGGGATGGTTTCCTCATACCAGAGATTCTTGCTGGTCTTCCGTTCCACATCGAGGACGTTGCGGGCTTGGACAGCCAGACCATATCGAGCGAACCAGACGAAGTCGTCGTCGTGGAGGACGACCAGTTGCTGCGGAAGACGCTTCCTTGTTTCGGCGTGCCGAAGCAGCGGCTCAACGGTCGCTACCAAGTCCGCCGGCAATTCGCCCTGACGCTGGAACTGACGTTCCTCGAGGTAGAGCGTGCCGTCATCGACTCCGAGGTATTCGTCGCGGCTGACCGGAGGAATCTGTAACCCGAAATCTCGTTCACCGGCGCGTTGGCGATCGCGCTTGAGGCGCTCGAGCAGCTGCGGGCAGGTGAGCCACTTGTAGGCGCTCTGGAGACTCCGCACGGGAAGGAGAAGCAGCCGAGCGTCGGAGACAAGCAGCGCACCGGCGTTCTCCTGCTGGCCGAAAATGCGGAGGCGGTCGGATTCCGACACACCCTCGTTGCCGTCTGTTCCCGGTTCCCGTGCCAGTGCCAGCAGCGCCCCCTTGAGGCTGGAACCGGGGATCAGGGGATAGTCGGTGGCAGCTTCGCGGGCAACGGGCAGGTCCACGATCCCGGAGGACTCGCAACCACCGGGATGGATCGAGGTTTCGGCCAACAGGCCGAGAAGGCAGGTCTTCATGATGCGGGGGTGTCAGAGTGAGGTTGTGGCCAGCAGCCGATGGCGATCCGGCCGAAGCCGTGCCGGGTGTATCGGCCAATCCAGCCGCCCTGACGGCTGAGGACTTGGCGGACTGTGCCCACACCCGCCCGGCAGAACCAGACGGAGCCGGCCGGCAGGAATGGTTCCAGCGGGAGCGGTTCGCGTGTGAGCGAATTCCAACCACCGATGAACACCGGCTTGCCCAGGCAAGGCCGACACCACTTCGGCACCGTCCACGGGTGACCGGGTGGTTGCATGCCTGGCCGGGGTCAATAGGACGACGATGAATTGGGTCACGCCCTTAGCGTCGGATCCCAGGGCCGATGCGTCTGGCGCCGCCGGCAGTGGTTCGCCGGACCAGGCCTCGCATTGGGCCAGCCGCGACTCGCCCCCAAGCGGAAACAAGTCGGGCAGCCTGCTTCGGAGGTCGGACGAGGCTGAAAACCCAATGCCGAGAGAAACGCCGTGGCAGAGGCGCACGTACGTAGGGCTGTACAGGTTGCCCTCGTCGACAGTGAGCGTGTTCGCGTCTCGCCGGAGCCCGACTCGCGACTCGGCTCGCCACAGGTCATGAGTCTTGAGGACGGCGTTAGCATCGGGCAGTCGGCCAGCAAGGATATCGGTCAAACCGCCACAGGTGACCCAGGCCGTCTCGGCGGGCTTGAGGCCGCTGCGTTCGTTGGCAGGCAGCAAGATCTCAGGGAGGTGGAGCGTGCCTCGGTCAGTCTCGGTTGGCCGGTCCGCCGGACGGAGAAAGGCCGCAGGCACCCACCTGCCAGACTCGGTCCTGCCAAGCAGATGCCGTGGAAGCGGCCAGAGTGCGTCACCGTGACCCGCTCCGTGCCCGCGGACCAGGAACGGGCCGTTAAACTGAAGCGTGCCGAGGTCATTCGGGCCGTGGCCAAAGGCCTCGGTTACGTCCTTTGGCCAACCGCCCGGCTGGCCATTCCAACCGCTGGCACGAGCGAGCGCCGCGCGCAGAGCGCCGGTGAGGGTGCGAGCCGGCGGTGGAAAGCGCGACTCGACGTCGGTCTGGTTCGACTCGCCGTGGTTGTAGGGACGCCCGTCGCGAAAAAACCAAGCGTCCTGCGGGGTGAGTGCGTAGTATTGCATGGTCACTCGGTGCCCTCCTTTCCAGCGCAGGCGAGGAACTTGACCAAACGAGCGCCATCCAGCTTGAAGCGTCCACCCGGTTGTTCGCAGACGTTGAGGAGACGCTCGATGAGTCGCGTGGCCCGGAGACGCTGCGTTTCGACCTTCCTTGCGTCCTTTCGGTCGAGTTTGTCATGGAGGTATTCTGCCAGGATGAGCTTCGAGAGCGTGTCGCGGTTGAACGGCACCGACGCCGACGTTGCCGTGCCCTCCGATTCCTCGCCGACCAGATCGGCAAGGCGCTCGCGAAGGTTGTAGAGAAAGCTCGCTGAAAGCGTGTCGCCGTCGCCGTCTGGGTCCTTCCTGTAGGCCTCGATCAGCGGGGGCGAAACAGTGGGCGCCATCGGTAACGAACGTACCGAACTTGCCGCACCACTCGCAGGCGACCCCGCCAGGCTTAAGAACGCCCACCGCGATGGCGTCACGACCCGCACCGTCTTTGGCCACGACATCGAGCAGTCGGTGGGCGTAGCCCAACACATGGCTGAAGGCACATCGGTAATGGGCGAACACGAGACCGGCGGAAATCGTGCCATCCGCGTCCCCGGTGATTTCTGCAGCGCGGAAGGCGTCACCATAGGCGCGCTGCAACGCAGCGGCAGCGTGCAGGGCGCGGTCCAACGGCAGCAGGGCCAGCACATCGTCGCCGCCGGCATAAACGCAGACGCCGTCGTTCGTCCCGACGAGATCGGGCGCCCGCTCAGCGAACGCGGTCAACGCCCGAGTGACCTTCTCCGGGCGATAGAGTTGCAGGAGCCGCCCCATCGAATCGCCGTCCATCAGCAGGAGGGCGTAGAAACAGCTCGCGCGGTCGTCGCTGGCCTCTTCCAGCGCCTTCAACTCGCTGAGCAGCCTCGGACGCAACGCCTCGGTCCGCAGTCGCGTCCCCCGCTTGTTCCTGAGCGCGGTGCGGTTGAGGAAGTTCCCGCTCAGACAGGGGAACTCGCCCGCCTCAGGAGGAAACTCTCGCAAGGCCTGGAGGCGCCGGGCACTGCTCACCCGGGCGCCGGGTTCGCCGCGAACCAACTCGGCGTAGCACTTGCACTGTTGGAGGACGCCGGGGCCGGACGCCTTGATCTTCCGCAGCCAAGGCAGGGCGGCCATGGAAACCGTCGAGGGCCAGCTTTCCATCCCCAAGTCGCGGCCAACGGCGTCCTTGGCAATGAGCGGGAAAAAGCGCTTGACGAAGGCGATGGCACAGAGGCGTTCGCTCTCTTCGAGGTCGAGTTCGGACCCCCTCATAGCCAGAACCTGAGCCCGCACGGCCATCCAGAAGGCGTCCTGGCGTATCCGTTGCTTGGATCGGACAAAGCCCGAAAGCTCCTGCCACTCGCCCATGAGCGCGCAATGATCGCCCGGCTCGACGGTGGTGCGTGGGGTGCGCCAGTTCTTGCGCCGGTCCAGCAGGTCGGTTTCACGCTCACTACCGACAGCCCAGGCGATCTCCCAGAAGTCGCCAATCTGACGGTCCCAGATATGCAGAGTCTCCTGGCCCTGTGCGGCGACAGGGGCGAGGAATCGCTGATAGACCTGTGTGGCGATTTGTTTCCATTCCTGCCTGAGTCGGTTCTCGGCCCTCCGAGCAGCCGCCACGGCGGCAGCAGACTCCGCGAATTCGGCGATAAACCGGTTCGGAGCAACGGCGTGTTGGCTCTGGACAGCCAGCCGCTCGAGTGTCGCGAGGTGCGGAAGCACCACGCGCCCGCCCGCGGACTTGACCTCCCGCATGGCCGCCAGCGCCAGATGCGACAGCAGGAAGGAGCCGGCATACAGGTCGCGTGTGCGCCGTGCCTGCGCCACAAAACCTTGCACCGGGCCGAACGTGAAGTGCAGGTGGGTCATGACATGTCAGTGGTTGAGGTCCCGCACAAACCGCCTGGCCCGATCGCCGCTGCCCGGGATGACCGCCTGGTCGGACAAAAAGTCGGCCGGCAAGAAGACGGTACATGGTAGCGCCCTGCCGTCCGGGCACTCGTGAATGTGAAGGAACAGCGGGCTGGCGCGCCGTTCAGAGCGAGGGCGCGCTCCCTTCTGGAAGAGGCGGGGCAGCCCAAACTGTGCCCGGGAGTCTTTGGGCTGAGTCGCTTTGACATGATCGCGGTAACGTAGGCCGAGCCAGCGTTGGGCGCGCTCGGCATCCTTCTGCACAGGGCCGGCTTTCCAGAGGCTGTCGCTCGTGAGAGCTGTGAACGGTGGTTGGGTTGCGGCTGGTTGGACTGCCAGCGCTTTGACCGCTGTCTCCCACGCTGCACCGTCGGCAGGCCAAGTCCAGTCCGCGCCTTCGAGGTGCGTGAGCGTGCTGCTGCCCCAACCCTTCCGGCTGTGGAAACCGAGCCCCCGACGAGCCCGAACAATTTGAGAGCACCGGCGATGGCCTGGGCTTGCTCCTCCGAGCATCGCGGCAGGCTCAGATGCACTGCGAATTCCAGCCCAGCCCTGAGGAAGCGACGATCCCCTCTGGTTGGATCCTGGATGCCGTAGCCTGTGTAGCACTCCCACGATGCTGGCGACCAGCGTTCCTGAACGGCGTTCGCCTGGATCAACGGCTTGTCAAGTTGCATCAACACCTTGCTCTGGCCCGACTCACTGCTCCCAAACAACTCTGACTCCTTGCGACGCAGCTCATTGATATCTCCCACCATCCCCCACATGATCGCTCGCCACCAAAACCGCAGGGCGCCTTTGAAGCTGGACAGGCGGAGCTCGGCCTCGGCGGTCGGGTCAGCTCCCCCAAGGAACATGGGGGTGACAATGCGGTAGGTGGCGGTCAGCGTCTGCATGTTCTCATCCCCCATACTTCTGATTCAGCCTGTCGGCAGCCAGAGTGAGGACGTCCGTGGACATCCCCTCAAGGAGGATGGCGAACCGGGGGAACCAGTTGTTCCACCCGTACGTGCCTATCAAGGTGAGCTGGTTCTTCTCCGGCGCCACCCGAAAGGTCAACCCCGGCCGGCCGCCGTGTGCGTTGGGTAAAGAGTGGCAGGTTTCGATGAAGTCATTCTCTCGCCAGACCTTCAGTACGGCTTCCTTGAAACCGTCCGGGAAGTGGTGGTCGTTGCCAAAGGTCGGTGCCTTCCGACTCTGGGCGGGTACGAGTTGGAGCGAACGGCCGCGGCTCACCCGGAATCCCGTCAGGTAGATCTGGCCAATGGCGCTCAGCTCGTAGAGTCGCGTGCCGTCAACGCATTCCTCGTTCAGCAGGACCAGCAGGCGCGGATCGGTGTCGGACAAATCCGCTTCGCTAAGCGTAGCGTTGCGCTCGAGAGCCGCCAGGAGGTCGGCATGTTGGCCCAGGAGAGCATAGTCGAGGGAGATCGGCAGCGGAGGGAAGGCAATCGTTTCGCTGAACCGCTCGTGCTTGTAGAACACGGGGATGCCAAGGGCCTGGCCGAGCACCACCGCCACGGCAATCTGGGCCTTGTAGCCGCCCGTGGCGTCAATCGCCACAAGGTTCGGGCCGCCAGCCTGCTGGATGTGCTTGCCCATGAGGCGGACCAGATTGCGCAGGCCGTGATTCTTGAAATCGCGGGGGTGCTGGTCCTGCAGACCGCTCACGACCTCGATCTCGGGTTCGTCCAGTTCAAAGTCTCGACGTTGGACGAGGTAGCGCCGCAACACTTCACCGGTGTGACGACCATCGTCGGTATCGGAGACCAACAAAGTGAGGCGGTGCAGGGCTAGGTCGGCTCGGCGGCGGAGTTGGTCAAGCGTGTTGAGTTCCGCGCCGCAGAGGGAGTCGGAGGGCGGCACGGTCGCCAACTCGTGGCCCAGCCTCTGCCAGTCACCAGCGACAAAGGCCTGCTTCAACCCGGCGGCCGCCGGGATGGGGGACTGATCAGGCTGCAATCGCTGGAGGTTGCCAAAGAGGCTGGTCCCCACGGTGCAAAGGAGGGTGTTAATCATGACAACATTCTGGTACCCAGTCACCAACGCGTCAATGCTGTTCCCCGGTCTACCCACTTCATCGCGTCATCAAAGGCATGTAGTCTTGGATTTCGCCGGTGAGGACCTTCGCCAGCAAACGAGCCTGCAGCTCGAGAGCGCGGCGATAGCTGACTTTGTAGTCAAACACCGGATGCGTCAGGAGCGCGCTCATCCGTTGCTCGTAGATCTGGAAGAACCGGCGCCGGCCCGGGGTCGTGAGGTTGACCGCGTCGCCCGCCCGCACGAAATCCGTTGGGCCAAGCACGCGGTTGTTGACGCAGCTCAACACCGCGGACTCGGCCACGAGCGGCCGGAACTCTTCCATCAGGTCCAGCGCCAGGGCCGGCCGGCCGAAGCGGGGCTGGTGGTAGAAGCCGACATAGGGATCGAAACCCACCGCCAGGGCGGCCAGCGTGCAGTCTTTCGCGAGCAGGCTGTAAGCGAGGGACAGCAGCGCGTTGATCGGGTCGGTCGGGGGCCGGCGGTGACGATGGGTGAAGCGGAAGTTGAATCGGAAGGGAGATGCCCCGCTCCCCGTCCCGCGCGCAGCCGGGCTTGGCGGATCCCCCACGACCGGCTGAGCCGCGTCCGGGCTCCGGTCTTGCTCCCCCTCCTCCGTCAACCTCCCGTTTTCGCGCCCTTCGCGTGTTTCGCGGGCAGGGCCGTCGTCGCCTCGTTCCTCTTCAAACTTCAGCATCCCGCTGAACTGCTCGAAGTAGGCGGCCGCGGCACCGCCTTCGATGCCGAGCAGTTCGTCCAGCGCTTGCGCCCGCCGGGCCGCATCGGCGTGCTGCTTGAGTTTGAGGAGGGTGGATGCCGGCGGTTCGACGTGGTTCCGCATCAGGAGCGTGCGGTGGTTGCGGATCTTGCCTTGGACGAACTGGCGGGCCAGGCGAAGGGCTGCCGCCGGGTCGCGGGCGAGGCGGAACTGTTCGATGCGCAGAAAGACGTTCTTGAGTTCGTGGCCGCGGGTGAGGCCGTAGAACCAGCCCCCATCGAGAAGTAGGTGACCGGCACGCCGCCCTCGCACAGAGTCTGAATCGCCTGGGTCGAGATCTGGATGTTCCCAAAAAGGGCGATGTGGGAGAGGTCGTTGACGCGCACCTCGTCGAGGACTTGTTTCTCCTGCTTGACCTGGAGGACCTCGTCCTTGCGACCGATCCGCAGGCCGGGCGTGTTCAGGTAGAGGGCGCGGGTGTCGTCTCGCGCGGCGATGAGGCGACGGATTCGCTGTTCTATGGCGGTTGGGGAGGGGGTGAGCCTCCTCACGTCGGCTCCTACGGTGTGCGGGTAGGAGTCGAGGTGACGAGACTCTGCCCCGGGCGTGAACCTCCTGACGTCGGCGCCTACGGGGGTGGGGAGGGAAGACTCGTCGGTGCCCGGGGCGGAGAGGAGACGGGTTTCATCGGGCAGGCAGATGGTGACCAGGGAGCAACGCGGGCACTTGGGCGAATTCACCAGCGGGGGCGGGATCGCGCCCA
The DNA here is from genome assembly GCA_027493615.1 of Verrucomicrobiota bacterium. Taxonomy (GTDB): domain Bacteria; phylum Verrucomicrobiota; class Verrucomicrobiia; order Limisphaerales; family J093; genus DSVZ01. The sequence continues at coordinate 495,125 of JAOSKK010000001.1, read as the reverse complement.
CCGCGGTTTCGCGGGCGCGTGCGATCTGCGTCCTGACCCATTGCTCGAGCTCAGGGGTGACGGCGAGGCGGACCCGCTGCTTGGTGGCGCGATAGTAGATGATCCCCTCATGGCACGTATAGCCATTGTCCCGCAGGATCAGCGCCTGCAGGCCAAGTTGCATCTTGTCGGCGTCCCAGAGCTCGTTGCCGTCTTCACCCGGGCGGGGCGCCCCGGCCTTGTAGTCCACCGGACAAACCTCGAGCGTGCTGAAGAGGTCCTCGGGATCGGTGCGGGCCTCGACCAGATCCAACTTGGCGGTGACGCCCAGCCGGGCGGAGCCCAACTGGACCGAACGGGAATGGATGACCTCGGGGACAACGGCGGCCGGCGAAGTGGCAGGGGGAAGTTCGCCGCTGCCCCCATCCACGCGACGGTGCAGCGCACGGCCGCGGATGGTGTCGGCGTTGTCCGCGAAGACCCCCTCGACGAACTCGTAGTAGAAAAGGCGCGGACAATAAACGAACTCGTTGAGCATCCGAGCGGGGATGGGATCGGTGAACCGGGGCGCCTCGGCGGTGCCAAGGGAAGGTGCGGCGGGAGGCGACGGGCTGGTCCGGCGGAGGATTTCGCGGGCGCGTTCCTGGATCTCGGCGGCCGAGGGTTGCGGGTTCATGGGAGGTGGGATTCAGGGGGCACGGAGCGGCTCACGGTGTGTCGTCCCCCGCCTCTTCCCGGGGGGTGCCGGCCGGGGAGGGCTTGGCCGGTGCGGACTTCGACGTCGGAGGTGTCGCGGTGGATGCTCTCGGCGATGACGCGGTTGGTTTCCTCAGTGAGGTATTGCTGGAGCGTGCGGTCGAGTTCGGTGAACTCCGGCCAGAGGGACTCGATGCGGCGGAGCTTCTCGATCAGGCGTTGTTCCTCGGGGGCGTTCATGCGGGAGGGCGGGCTGGGGAGGGGGGGGTAATGAGGGGGCGTCACGCCTCGAGTGGTTCGGTGGCCGGCGTCGGCGGGGGCGGGGGCGTCCGGCCGGCCGTCGATTCCTGCGTGCCGGGCCCGGCGATGACTCCATGCGTGGTGACGGGGACGAACAGGCCCAGGCCAAAGTGGGCGCCATAACCAAGGGCGAGAGGGCCAGGGATCGCGGTGGTGAAAGTCAGCTTGAAAGCCGCGCCGGTTTGCCCGCCCTGCCGGCCCTTGCCGTGAAAGCGATCCGCTTGGAATTCCAACGGCCGCAGTCGGCGTGATCCTACCGGTATCACCTCCCAGGGCTCTATTCGCACCGGCAGGGGCTTGCCGGCCTCGGTGAGCAGCCGACGGAGGTCATGGGCAGGGGAACCGATGGGCCAACCGTCGGCGTCCAGCTTGGGCCGACCATCGCGATGGGTCTTGGGATGGCGCGTGGCGACAAAGGGGGTGAGCGAGGCCCAGGCCTTGGCCGGCCCGAACAACGCGCAGTCGGTGAAGGTGCGGGCGTCGCCAAGGCCGAGGAGGATGAGTTGAAGGTCGTGACCGCCATGGCCCCAGACGCCGGATTCGGTGAGGGTTTCCAGCGCGCGGTGGGCCTGCTGGTCGATGCCCATGGGCGCGAACACGGTGACGTGGGTAATGGCGTCGCGCGGGCCGTTGGCCTCACAGAGGATGAAGGCGTGCAGGTGGCCTTGCAGCGGTTGGCCCCCGGCCTTGCCCGTGAAGACCGGTGCTTGGTCCGAGTACTTCACCAGCGACTGGTGGATGCGCTCGGCGACAGAGACGGCGCGCGTCAGGCGCGGCAGTACGGTGCTGGAAACGGCGAAGCGGGCCACGGTGGGCAGTGTCCCCGCGCTGCGCCTCGGCCGGGCGGGCGCGAGGTCAAAGCAATGGGCCGGGCGGACATAGTCCACAAACTGGCTGCCGGGAGGGATGGACCAGCCCGCACGCTGCAGATCGCTGGTGTCGGCATGGAGTGCCTCGAACAAGTCGGCTGGCACGTGCGGCGGGACGGGTACGGAGGGTTTCTTGCGGCTGCCCTTGACGGCGATTGCGGTCGGCACGGGGGTTGCCTGGCCAGCCATGCGGCGTACTGCTCCGGGCTCAGGGGACAGAGCAGGCGGACCAGTTCGCAGCCTTCCGGTACGGGCACGTTGGAGGGAGCGGTCGAGCGTTGGGAGTGAAGTCGGCGCGCGCGGTGACGAGGCGGGCCTCCACGAGACTCTCGGCCCGACCCAAATAGCCGAGACGCTCGCACAGAAGCGACAGCGCGCGGCTGAGCTCGGGAGGGAACGACACATCCCAAGCCATCTGCACGGGGCCGGCAACGTGGAGGAAGGCGTCGAAGACTTTGGTGGTCTTCTGATTCCTGCCCTCGATGACCGGCATGTAATGGCGAGTGTGACCCTGGGTGGCAGCGGGAAGCCGAAAGACCGGGAGACGGTCGGCCAAAGCCGCCAGGAGTTCCCTCAGGTGCGGTTCAGGCACTTCGGTTCTCGCCTTGAGATACCAGGTGGCCACGAGCGCCCGGAGGAACCGCCAGGGCGAGGGCGGCCACTCGACCGCCCCCTCGTTAACGTGCCGGCCCCACGGCGTCGTGTGCAACCGGCCCGCGAGGACATGAAGTTCGATCAAGAGCATGGCTCACTCCTCGAACCTGACGGTGGTTTTCGCCGGGTCTGCAAAGCCGGGTTTGGCCTTCTGAACGAGGCCGGGCAGGGCCTCCTCCAGCTCGTCGAGGTCGGGCGGCGTGAAGTCCGCGGGACGCCTCACCGCGAGCGGACCGTCCAGGTCAAGGTCGCATGCCGTGCGCAGGCGCAGCCCTTCGCGGAGGAAGTGCCGGATCTTGAACAGCGCCAGCGCGATCAGGAGCGGCTCGACGGCAGGGTCAAGCGCGAAGCCGCGAATCAGCGCCAGGTCCAGAATGAAGTAGGCGGTGATCTCGCCACAGAACTCCTCACGGTGGAAGGGCACGTTGCCAAAGCCCTTGGCGGTGTCGCCGCTGGGGTTGAGGACGTCGTTCTTTACGCCGCCGCTGGCCGCCACGGTGATGCGGGTGGCTTCGATGAACGCGGTGAGCGCGCGTGGCAGGCGCATACGGCCGCCGGCAAGGTCGGACTTGGCAAGGAAGACACCGTGCAGGAGTGAGTTCACATCATACTTCAGCAGTGCTTTGGCGAGGAGTCTGAGATTTGCCGGCGCGAGGCGGCCAACCGCCAACTCCTGCTTCAGCTTCTCGAGAAACGACTTGTCCTTTCCCTCGAGGATGTACGGGCTGTTGAGCCGGTGGGCTTCGAGGACCGAGTTGGTCAGCACGTTCCCGGCCTTGTCGACGACAACGACGCACGGCAGGCCGCGCAGGGCTGGGGCCCAGTCGTTGGCGACGGTGTCCCAACAGACGGCTTCGAGCCGGTTTGCCATGCTCTGGGCGGACTCGACGAGCAGCATGGGGGTGCCATCGGGCAACAGGTACTGCGCGGGGCCGAGGTCGGGGAAACCGGTGGGTTGGAAGCGCGTGCCGGCGATGGGTTTGAGCTTGGCCTCCAAGAGTAGGCGCGGTTCGTCTTTCAGGGGATCGAGGTTCATGCGTTTGTCCGGTTTTCAGTTTGCGGTTTCAACACCAGGTCAGCCAGCCGGGCGAAGTCCCGGCAGGAGAGCGGAAAGAGGAGGGCGGCAGCGGCGCGGCGGGCGACTTCGCCCGTGACCGTCACCGCTCCCAGCGCGGGAGACAGGCCGGACCCGCGCAGACGTCGTATCGCGAGGCGCGAGGCCTCCAGCCCGTGGCCGGCGCTGGCCTGCCGGTGGATCATGGGGTTTGCGGGTACTTCAGGTCCCTCGCCCCGCTCGCCGGGGCGAGGGAAGGTGAGGCGGAGCAGGCTGAACAGGACAGAGGGCACCGCGGGCGCACAGATGCTTTCACCCGTTTCGGTAGCGGCTGGCGCGCCGAGACGGACCGAGGGGGCCGCGGTCCGTTCGCGGCGGGCCTCGCCCGGCCAGCCCAATAAGCAGAGGCCCCACACCAGACCGGCGAGACGATCGTCGTCGGTGAGGCCTTGGAGGAACGCGACCACGTCCGCCAGCGGGGCAAGGTGTTGGGCGGAGTCAGGGAGGGTGGTATGGCCGGCTTGCGCCGCCCGGATCAGCCGGCGGGCGAAGATGGCGTTGAGCACGTCCACAAAGTCGCCCTCGTGCCAGACGACGTCGCTGGAGGGCGGGTCATCCCAGGCGAACCCGTAGTGGTCCTGGCTCGGACGAAGAGCGACGGGTTCGAGATGCTGGCGCAAGGGAATGACCGCCGGACGGCCATTCCTTCCTTGATAGACTCCGCTGACAGAGCTCAGCGCAGCGGCGAGGCGGAATTCCGGGCTGCCGTCGTCGGCTGCATGCAGCCAGCGTGCCGAGAGGGCGGAGAGCGGGGCGCATTTCTGGGCGGGTGGTTTGTCATTGCGGCCGGTCGTCCAGGCGAAGCTCCGGGCAAGGGTCCGTTCGGCCTGGCCAAGTGCCACGAGCAAGGTCTGCACGCGCGCCGGGCGGCCTTCCTTGCAAAGTTCCAGGATGCGGCTCTCCACTTGATGCAGGGCGCGGCTGACGGCGGCTGGGACCTGCTTGGCGTTCGGTCCGGCGGCGCGGCGGAAGCGATCGAGCCAAAGGTCAGTCTCGCCGAGCAGGTCGGCGCGGGCGTTGCGGCGGACCTCGAGGCGATCCAGGGGTGTGGCGAAGTACGCGAGTCCGTTCCGGACCTGAAAGCCCATTCGCTGGAATGCCGCGATGCCCCGATCCACGCCGAGGCTGACCACCGCTCGGGCGAAGTCCACCCCGTGGCGGGCCGCGCGAGCGCCCACTTGGGCGCGGCCTTCACTGAATACGGCAGCCAGTTCCGCCAAACCGCTGGGCTGGTGCCAGAGGGGCAGCCAGATCTCGGCCCGCGCGGACTGCTCGTCTGCCGCGCTGGCACTGCCGTAGCCCACACCCGATTGGCGGACGCAAAATGGATACGCCAAAGCTCCTGGCTCCGTTCCCTCCAACCGGCGCACGGCAGCGACCGCGAAGAGCAGCGCGCCTTCGAGCATCAGCAGGTAATCCCAGGGATTGACGGCCGAGTCACTGGCAAAGCCACGGGTGGTGTTCGCCCCCCCCGCCGCCCCGGGCAGGAACTGGCCGGCTGGGCCGGCATGGGACGGGACGGCCTGCGACCCGCCAAACAGAGCGGCGCACAGCCAGTCAGCAGCTGCTCCGGCAGGCGCACCAGTGGTGGGATCCACAACCTTGACCAGCCGTTGCATGAAGTTATTGGTGAACTCGAGCCGGCCATCGTTGCCGCCGGTACCGAGCAGCGGAGGGTACTTTGCTCCCTCGGCCGTCAGGACGAAGGCCGCGTCGAGCCAAGCCAGGGCCGCGTCCGGCAACTGGTTGCGGCAGGCGCGCAACAGGTCTTCCTTGGCCCCTGGACCCGGCTTGTCCTTCAACGCACGTTGCGCAAGCACGCCCCGGGCGGCTGTGATGGCGGCCCGATACTGCACCAACCTGTCGGCTTGGCTGGCTTCGATGGCCGAGAGGGCGTGGGTGTTGTCCTTTGGGTAGAACCCGCTGCCCCCATTCCACGGCGCGAGAATCGGCGTGGGTTGGTATTGATGGAGGAAGAAGTCGAGCAGGCCCTGCCGCTCGAAGCGACTATGAAGGAGGAAGACGTCGCGTTCCCAGCGGCCGGTGGCGGCAGGGTCGCCGTGCTCGCGATCCTCGGCCACCAGGCGCAGCACACCGAGAGCTTTGAGGTAGTGCGCCAGGGGGATGGGAGCGCAGCCGGGCAGGGGGAGAATGGGCATGGGAGGAGGGGCTGGAACTGACTGGCTAACGCCTACTGACGTCCGGGTGACCTGGCCGGGGGCACGGGACAGGCGAAGAAGGCGAGTTTGGAGCGAAGGACGGCGTCGAGCCGCGATTTGTTGTCCGGGCAAAGGGTGATGAGGCGCTGGGCCTCCTGCTGGTAAAGCTGCGGTTTCCCGAGCATGCTGAGGTTGTAGTCGGCGGTGTCCGCGCCCCAAGACTCGAGCGTGTTCATGGCGAGGGGCTTTGGTTGGGCGTTGGCAGGCGAGACCGCGTCAGCGACCGCCGATGCGCGGGCATCGGCGGCGCGAAGCAGGGTCTCCAACCACGCAAGTCGGAAGGGGCCATGGTGGTCGCGCAAGGCAATCATGCGGGCGAGCCAGGAGGGGCCGCGCTGCGGTTCGCGCTCCGCGTCCCAGCCCATCTCCATCAACGAGAGGTCGAGCGTGATGGTGGGGAACGAAACGCCCTCAAGCTCGACCGGACCGAGCGGGTCACCGTCGAGGATCCCGCGTGCGACGCGGGTGTCGGGACGGTCGGGTGGGGGTTCCTCACCGGGGAGTGAGCGGAGGGACAGACGGACTTTGCCGTGGTGGGCAGCAATGAGGTAAGCGACCAGATCGCGCTCGGGGGCATCGGACGGGGAGGTTTGGAGCCAGCCAAGGGCAGATGCAAGTTCGTGGCGGAGGAAGCGACGATCGCAACGGCGCCAGGACTGAGCGGACTTGGCCCAAAGCTGGGGGGAGCGTGTCGGATCGTCACCACGAAGCATCTTCTGAAAGGCTTCATGGGCTTTGCCGACATCGTGCCACCGGGCGGCGGCGACGAACGCGGAGACCAGTTCGGGTACGAGCGCGGAGGCAAGGCGGGTGGTTTCGTCCACGACGGCGCGGGTGTGCTCCGCAAGCGTGATCCAAGCACGACTGAAGGTCGCGGGATCGCCAGCGTAGCCGTTCGCGACCTGGGCATTCTTAGGGGTGAACGGGGTGATGGGGTGTTCGAGGGCTGCAGGGCCGACCCAGCCAAGGTCGGCGGAGTACCCGCCGGCGCGCACATCGAGAAGGTAACTAACGCCGGGGCGGGCAGAAGTGGCGGGCTCCCATTGGTCGGCCAGTAGGTTCCAGACGTAGGCCAATGGCTTGGAGATACGAGTCTTGGCTTTGGTGTGGATCGACTTCTCGAGGAACGCGCGGAAGCGCGGAAGCGAGACACGACACAACTCGGCGCGGACGGGCTCTGGCTCGTGGGGACTTGGAGGCTCACCGTCCAGTTCGCGCCAGAAGACCTGCACATCGGTGTCGTCGCCATCGCGGATGAAGCGGGAGATGTCGAGGTCGTGTCCGGCCAGGTCGGGGGTAGTGTCGAAGAGCTCGACCAGATCCTTGCGGCGCAGGACCGGGCGCACCACGGGAGGTTCCGGCGGCGACGGAAGGGATTTGAGGGTGGCCGGACCGGCGTCCTGAAGTGTACGCAGGAGCTCCCCGAGCGGCGTGGAGTTCGGGGGCAGTGTAGGGCCGTGCGAGGTCATCGTCATCGTCCTTGGGACACACATCCACCCACCACACGCGGGCCTCACCCTGCTTGAATTCGCCGCGGCGATTACAGCGGCCACAGCGCTGGACCAGCGAGGGCCAGGGAGCGAGCTCCGTGATGAGGGTGCGCGCGGAGACATCCACGCCCGCCTCGACGGCTTGCGTGGCGATGGCGATGCGGCTGCCCTCGGCGTGGAGGGCGGTCTCCTGGCGCTGCCGGTCCTCCGGGCGGAAACGAGCGTGGATGAGGGAAAGCCTCGCCGAAGGTTTGAGCCTCAGGAGCTGTTGATAGACTTCCTGGGCGCGGTCCACGCGGTTGACAACTACCAGGGTGAGACTGTCGGGCTGGTGGTACTCGGAGATCAAGCGCGCGAGTTGGGAGGCGTAGGTCTTTCGAGTGTCATGGGACAAGGAGACCGACGCCGCGCTGATCGGCTTCCTGGCCTCGAAACGGTCCTTCACCGTCCGGAGATCAAGGTCCGCGGACTCCAGTTCCACACTCGTCCCGCCGCCCGCCGACTCGGAGCGGTCCACCGTGGCAAGACGCGTTTCGTCCAGAGTGGCGCTCATCCACCAAGTCCGGCAGTTGCCACCCGCAGTGGCGAACTGGACGCGGAAGGCGTCGAGTTGAGCGCTCGTTTCTGCGCCCACGCCCATGAGCTGCATCTCGTCCATCACCCAGAGGCAATCGTTGTTCAACAGGCCAAAGTGCATTGGCCAGCGGTAACGGCTCATGCCGTAGCCGCGATTCAACGCACGACTCAGAAGCATGTCCTGCGTCCCGATCAGGATGCACGGCTTCTCCGGATGCACGTCCCAGGGCAAGCCCGAGGGCAGAGCGCCCAAGCTCGAAGGGGGTTCGCCGCCCATCAGGATCTCAGGCGAGTGTCCGCCCAGCCAATCCACTTCGGCCATGGGCCCGGCACCCAGACCGAACTCGCCAGCGCGCGTGCGCAGGTTGCCCAACCAGGTCTCCACGCTCGACGCTGTCTGCTCGACCAGGGTTCGCATGGGGGAGGCAATAGACCAGGCGACGAGGCCAGAGCGAAGGATTGTGAGCTGAGGTCGAGGTTGAGTGCCGAGCGTCCAGAGGGCGAACCAACCGGTTCCACAGCCATGCCAGAACGACCGCCGCCGTCTTTCCCAAGCCCGTCGGGATGCTGATCAACCTCGACTCACAGCGGGTACCGCGACACAGCCAGATACCCTCCGCGTCACCGGGACGCCGCTCGCCACAAGCCAGTCGGCGCTGATAGTCGAAAGGCCCGGTGGCATGTCCGGTCGCCGCCTTGAAGATGTCGTCGTAATTCATTGGTTCGGTCACTGGGAAAGAGGACGGTCTCCGCGGCGACAGCGCGGCAAGAAGGGCAGAAGGGGACGGTCCCGAGCCAGTTGCTCACGCGGATGCACAGTCGCGGCGTCCATGACGGCTGAATCCTTGGGCGAAAGGTGAAACCACGCCGGGGGACAAGGCAAGGGCTTTTGATGCGGGCGTCAGCCTCCTAACGTCGGCTCTTACGTTGCGGCCTTCCTTAGGAGTCGAGGTCACGAGACTCTGCCCTTGATCCGGCGGACCGGGGGTCTCGATACTCCGCGCCACGCAGCCACCAGGAATCCACGATCGCCGCCACCCATGAACCGTGCTCTGGGACATCGACCTGCCCGCCGGCCGGCTCCGCGATCACGCCCTCAGGATCCGCGGCTGGACCATCGTCTCCGCCCAGAACCAGCACCTCGATGGCTACGCCGTCCTCTTCGCCCCCGACATCTGGCGCATGGGCGATTACCTCGGTCGACCGGACCTCAAGCGTCTCGCCGCCGTCATGTACCGCAGTTGCGGCCAGCTCATCGACCCGGAGGGCAGTCAGGGCGAGCAGATCCAGCAAACCAACTTCGGCCAGTCCGGCGACATGACCGATGTCTTCCGCCTCCGCGGCGGTTACAACGAAGGCTGGACGGCCTTCTGGATCACCGCCCATTTCCTCAACACCGCCGCCCGGTTCGAAGCCATGGGCGCGGATCTGGATCGGGAGGTGACCGGTCCCGGAAACCGCGATGGCGACGAGGTCTTGCGCAAGCAGAATCGCACTCGAAAAAGGGGGCGGCAAGGCCGGCTTGCGACAACAAGATGTCCCCATGCAGCTCCAGGCGAAACACTTGGCGTGGTCCAACCCCGAGGGTCTGGTGCCCCACGCTCCGCGGACCAGTAACGACCTGGTTCGCCCTTGCAGGGCAGAGATGCCTCGCGGGTCCGTGGTCTTGCAGCAATTCGCTGACCTGCCTGGCCGGCAACCTCTGTAGTACGGCGAAGTCGAACGTCTGGAACTGGCGGGGGGGCACCTGGCATTTGACGGCCTGGATGGCTCCGGCCGGCAGGTGTGGGTGGCGTTCGGCATCCCAGACCGCCTCGAGCGGATCCGTCCCCGCGTCCGGCAAAGGTCGACGGTCGCACTCGCGGCGGTGTCGTCGGGACCGGGGGTTCGGTGGTTCGGGCACGGCGGGCGTTTGCGGAACTGATCGAGGATGCGCCAGCGGGTTTGGTACCGCAGCCAGGCCTTGAACGATCCGCGGCGGCGGTCGCGTTCGAAGCCGCCGATGTTCTTGGCCACCCAAGTATCGGCTGAACGGGTGGGTGAGCGTGGCGCTGGAGGGGCGGCAACTGGTGTGGCAGGAGGAGGCGGAGGCCCGCGCGGCGACGACGCAGCAGGTGCATGACCGGTACGTGAGCTTGACGGCCGTGGAGCGGGATTTTCGGACCTTGAAGACGGGCCTGCTCAAGATCCGGCCGGTGTTCTTGCGCAAAGCGGATCGGACATGGGGACACGCCTTGGTGAGCCTGCTGGCGTTGAAGCTGGCGCGGGAACTGGATCGTCGGGTGGCGCCCCTGGGGCTGACGGTACCGGATGCGGTGGACCGGCTCAAGGGGGTGCGGTTGGTGCGCTTGGGCGAAGCGGGTCTGGGCTTGTGGCGGCTGCCCGAGCGCTATGTGGCGGCGCAGAGCGAGGTACTGGCGGTGTTGCCCAAACTGCCCGCGCCGATGTTGTCTCTACTCAAACCCAACGTTCGCCGGTTGCGGAACCCGCGTAAGGGTCGGCCAAAGCAATGACTTGCGCTGGACCGGGCGCTCGGGGAGACCTGCGCCGAGGGGGAAGATCAGTCTGGACTGCACCGGGGCATTTCAAGCTTCCCCGCGTTGCGGCTTTCCTTCCCCGCCCAGCCTCCACACTCCACCCATGCGCGACAAGTCGCTCGAATTCCTCAAGACGCTCGTCAACACCCCGAGCCCGTCCGGCGCCGAGACCCGGGGCCAACGCGTGTGGCTCGAGTACGTCCGCACTTACGCCGACGAGACGTTTTCGGACGCCTACGGCAACTGCGTGGCCGTCCTGAACAAAGGCGGTTCCCCCCGGCTGATGCTGGCCGCGCACGCCGACGAGATCGCCCTGACGGTGAATTACGTGGACAAGGACGGTTTCCTCTACGTGCGCAAGCTCGGCGGCATGGATCCGATCGTCGCCAAGGCGCAACGGGTGGTCATCCACACCCGGAACGGCCCCGTGAAGGGCGTGATTGGCAACGTCGCACCGCACCTGACGCGGGCCGAGAAGGACCGCAAGCTGCCGGAGATCAGCGATCTGTTCATCGATATCGGCGCCGGCAGTCGCCGGGCCGCCGAGAAACGGGTGCGGGTCGGGGATCCAGTCACCCTGACGGACGAGTTTGACTTGCTGGACGGGGACGTGGCGGTGGCGCGCGCCTTCGATAACCGGGTGGGTACGTTCGCCGTCGCGGAGGCCTTGCGCCTGCTCCATGGAGGTAACCGCAAGCTCGCAGCCGAGGTCTGCGCCGTGTCGAACATCCAGGAGGAGGTCGGTCTGCTGGGCGCCCGGCAGATCGCCTATTCGTTGAAACCGGACGTCGCGCTGGTCGTGGACGTCACCCACGCCACGGACTACCCGACGGTCAGTCAGGCGATGCACGGCGACATCCGGCTCGGCAAAGGGCCCACCCTCACCCACGGCGGCTGCAACCATCCCGAAGTCGTGGCCCGGCTCGAGGCGGTGGCCGCCAAGGCCGACATCCCCTCCAGCACGAGGCCATGTCCTCCACCAGCGGCACGGACACCGACGTCATTTTCTGGACGCGCGGCGGGATTCCGAGCGGCCTGGTGAGCCTGCCCAACCGCTACATGCATTCGCCTGTCGAGTTGGTGAACCTGAGGGACCTTGAGCTCATCCCGCGGTTGCTGGCCGCCTTCGCGTGGTCACTCAAGCGCAACGAACTGTTCAAGGTGAGCCTGTGAACGCACCAGGCAAGGCACAAAAACATTGCGTGTGCCGGCACGCTTGTGGCTTGATCCTGACGTGAAACGACAAGCGAGCTCACCAGGTGACGCGACCCGCCGACCCCCGGGAAGGGTGGCCTGGATGACCGCCCAGGAATGAACCGCCGCCGGATGCAGGTGCTCTATTCGGGAACCGTTCAGGGCGTGGGCTTTCGCTATACCACCCGGCAGGTTGCCCGCGGTTTCGAAGTGACCGGGTGGGTACGAAACCTGCCCGAGGGGGCGTCGAATTGGTCGCCGAAGGGGACCGCGACGAGCTGGAGGCTTTTCGCGATGCCGTTCGCGAGTCCGGTCTCGCCCCGTGCATCCGGCACGAGAGTGTGTCCTGGTCCGACGCCCAAGGCAACCTGAGCGGTTTCGAGATCCTCAGCGATAGAGCAGCGCACCGATGAAGTTCGCGATCATTGCCGATATCCACGCCAATCTGGAGGCATTGCAGGTCGTGCTGGCCGATGCCAGGAACGAGAAGGTGACCCATTACGCCTGCCTCGGCGACGTCGTCGGCTACAACGCCAACCCGAAGGAGTGCCTGGACATCGTCCGCGAAATGGGGATGCCCTGCGTAAAGGGCAATCACGACGAGTACTGCTCCTCGGAAGGCAACCTGGACGGTTTCAACCCGGCCGCCGCTCTGGCGGTCCAGTGGACCCGCAACCAGCTCACGGCGGAGGACCGCCAGTGGTTGCGCGATCTCAAGTACATGCGGTTGGTGACGAGCTTCTCCATCGTCCACGCCACCCTCGATGCTCCGCAACGCTGGGGCTACGTTTTCGACAAGCTCGCCGCCGCGGCCAGCTTCACCTACCAGAACACCTCGGTCTGCTTCTTCGGTCACACCCACGTGCCCGTCGCGTTCGTGCGCGACAGCCTGGTCCGGGGCGGCAGCTACTCGAAGTTCCGCGTCGAGCCCGGCAAGAAGTACTTTGTGAACGTGGGCAGCGTGGGCCAGTCCCGGGACGGTGTGCCGAAGGCGACGTACGCCCTTTACGATCTGGACAGCCAGACCATCGAATTGCGACGGCTCGATTACGACATGCCTGCCACCCAGGCCAAGATCATCGCCGCCGGCCTGCCCGCGCGTCTGGCCGACCGTCTCGCCGTCGGCCGCTAACACCCCTCGGCTGCTCCCCGCCTGACCGGCGAGCGACGGCCCCACGCCCTCCACCCTCCCCTGCCGTGAAACGCCTCCCTTGCCTCGCCGCCACCCTCGGCCTCGCCCTCGCCGCCACTGCGACCCACGCCCAGATCACCGTCGAGGTCGCCCTGGAACAGGAGTATTACCTCGCCCAGGAACGCTGCGTAGCCGAGGTCCGCATCACCAACTTCTCGGGGCGCCTCCTCCGGTTTGGACCCGGCTCCGAATGGCTGGACCTCGCGGTGGAATCCAACGACGGCTACTTCGTCGGCAAACTGCAGGAACTGCCCTCGGGCGAGGTGCTCGAGGTGCCCTCCGCCGCCCGGGGCAAGTGGCGCGTGGACCTGGCCCCCTGCTTCGAACTGGGCCGGCCCGGACGGTATCAGGTCACGGCCCTCGTGCGCATCCCCGAATTGAACGTGGACATTAGCAGCGTTCCCGCTGTCTTCCATATCATGGCGGGCGTGGAACTCTGGGCGCAGAACTTCGGCATCCCCTCGAAGACCGCTGGTCAACCCTTCGACGTCCGCCGCTACGCCCTCCTCCAGACCAACAACCGGAAGGGCCTGGCTCTCTATCTCCGGATCACCGACGAGAGCGAGACCCGCGTTCACCGCGTGTTCTCCCTCGGCAACGTGATCTCCTTTGGCCGGCCGGAAGCCCAGGTGGACCGGGACGGCCGGCTGCACGTGCTCTTCCAGACCGGCGCCCGGCAGTTCACCTACTACGTCATTCAGTACGACGGCGAAGTGCTCGTCCGCCAGATGCATCAGATCACCGACTCCCGGCCCCGCTTGCGCTCCAGCCAGGGCGGCCAGATCAAAGTGATGGGCGGTTTCCGGCTCAAGTCCGCCCACGACATCCCGCCGCCGCCGCCGGAGGAGACCCTGGAATCGTCCGCCCCGTCCGACACCGCCGACCCGCTGCCGCCCGTGGAACTTCCAGCCCTCCCTGCGCCCTCCGCCGCTCCGGAGGCCAAGCGAGGCCCCCTGACCTTAGCGGGTCAGTTCCTCGAGCGTCGTCACCCGGCGTGCCATGCGTCGCACCACGGCTTGGGCGCGCGCCACGGCGTTTTGCTCCGTCTGGCCGAAGAACGTGTCCAACTCGACGCGCACGGCCGCAATCGGGTCCCCGTTGACGTCGTGGAGCGGCAGGGTGACGAGGTAGCTCTGCCGGCCCCTGCCCGCGAAGGGCACATTCTGGGCCAGCACCTCCTGCTCGGTGCTCCCTCCGGGCTTCCCCACGTCTGCCGCGTGCTTGGCCGCCACGACGTGCAACTCGGACCGTTGGCGACTGGTGGCATAGACACGCAAGTCCACCAGACGGGGATAACGTTCGAGGGCGTCGCGCACCAACTCTTTCACCAGCGGTTCACGCGGCGTGTAGGTCAGCCGCAGATCCGCGAAATGGCTGACGGAATCCGACTTGGTCCAGAGGGCGATCTGCCCCTCGGCGAACGTGTTGTCTGTCAGCTCGGGGATCGGTTCCTGCCCGTTAAGCTCGAACCGGAAACGGTTGCCCGTCGCAGTCACCACGAGTTCATGCCACACCCCCGAGGGAATCGGGAGGCTGGGACCGATCGGCGCGTCCCGCACCCCGTTCTGCACCCGGTAGAACCGGAACGAGTTCCCGAGCGAGCTGGCGCGCACGACGTAGAAGTTCTTTTCGTCCTGCAAACGAAAGGCCACGCCGGCCATGCGCTCGACGGTGCCGGCCACGGTCTTGAATCGCAGACGCAACTGGAAATCCCCCAAACGCTCTCCCTCATAGATAAGGAGGGGATACCGTTCGTCGGTCGGATCCGGCGACACCTGCGCGATCACCGTGCGCTGGGCCACCGCCGCGGCGCCCGGTGCGGGCACCTCCACGGCTTCCGGCGCCTGGTCCAGCACCACGCGCCAATCGCCCGGCAACCCCTCGCCGGCCAGCGCCGAACGCCAGCCCGGCGGAGGACCCGCGGTCGGCGTCGCGCCCAAGTCAAAGACAAGCTCCGCCGCCTGGAGAGCGTCTGCAGCCAGCACCGAGAGCAACACCCAAGAAATGCGCCACATCGCGGTCACAGTACCAGTCTCCCCGCGTGGCTCAAGCCGGCGGGCAGGATCGCTGGGCAGCCAAGAGCCACCGTGGCCGGCAGGCCAGCGGCGCGGACGAAAAGCGGCGCTGAAGCGCGCGCATTCCACACGCTGGCGCGGCGTCCACACCACCCGGCGGGCGCAGGGCGCATAGAGTTGCGTTGGTTCCCAGACCACGAGCCGCGCAGCGACCCCCGCAGACCCAACTGAAATTCGCGCTTCCGTGGTCCGACACTTGGGGTCCACCTCACGCCTCGGCGGTTCAACGTTTACCCGCCGCGCGCAACAGCGCCTCGGCCCACGCCGCATCTTCGGCCGACAAGGGCGGGTCGAGCGCCTGACGGTAGTCGAGGTGGTCGTGCCGTCCCGTGGTGTAGGCCTGGTCCCGCAGCGCCTACTCGAAGGCCATCTGGTAACTGACGACGTTGCCGGTGAACTTCGTCGTGATCTTGCAGTTGCTCTTGTTGAAGACGGCCTGCATCGGCTTGTTGTCGTTCAACACCTCGGCGGTGAAGCCGCGGATGCCGTTCCGCCGCGCGATGCGGATGAGGTAGCGCAGCAGGAAGGTCCCGATCCCGCGGTTGTGCCAGTCGTCGCGCACGACGAAGGCCACCTCGGCCATGTTCGTCTTGGCATCGAGATAGTAGCTGCCCACGGCGATGATGTCCTCGCCGTGCGCCTCGGGGACGGTCGCCACGATGGTCACATCGTTGCGGTGATCGATGTACACGAAGTCCTGGATCTGCCGCCGCGGGATGATCTTCGTGAAGCTCATGAAGCGGTAGTAGATCGTTTGCTGCGAGAGTGCGTAGAACAGGTCCCGCATCCGGGGCTCGTCCGTGGGGTGGATGGGGCGGAAGTTGATCTGCGTGCCGTTCTCAAGCAGATAGGTCGTCCGCAGTTCCTTGGGACCCACCAGGATCTTGCCTTCCATGTCCGCCATCGAGGCCGAGATGTACTTGGCCTCAATGGCCTCTCGCAGCAGTTGGGCCCGGTAATTCGGGTGCGCAATGCAGATCAGCGCCAGCGCCCGTTCCTGGATGCTCTTGCCGTGCAGATACGCCACGCCGTACTCGGTCACGACGTAGTTCAAGCCGGCGCGGGTGGTGACCACGCCCGCTCCCGGGCTCAGCCGGGTGACGATGCGGGAGACCTTCCCATCGCGCGCCGTCGAGGGCAGCGCGATGATCGCCTTGCCCCCGTGGGCCTTGGCCGCGCCGCGGTTGAAGTCGACCTGCCCGCCCACGCCCGAGAAGAACTTCGAACCCAACGAATCGGCGCAGACCTGGCCGGTGAGATCGATCTCGAGGGCGACGTTCACCGCCACCATCTTCTCCTGCTGACTGATCACGTACGGGCTGTTGACGTACTCCGTGGGGTGGAAGGCGAACACCGGGTTGTTGTCGATCAAGTCGTACAACCGCCGCGTGCCCAGGCAGAAACTCGTGACGATCTTGCCACGGTCGACGCTCTTCCGGGTCCCGGTGACCACGCCCGCCTCGACCAGCTCGATGATCCGGTCCGAGATCATCTCGGTGTGGATGCCCAGATCGCGCTTGTCCTTGAGGAAGCCCAGGAGCGCCTGTGGAATGCGGCCAATACCCACCTCGATGGTCGCCCCGTCGTCGATCAGCGACGCGATGTGCTCGCCAATCTGCTTGGTCTCGTCGGTCAGCGGCAGCGACGGCACCTCGATGAGGGGATCGTCGACGGGCACGAGCACGTCGATGTCGTAGACGTGAATGAAGGAATCCCCGAGCGTGCGGGGCATGTTCGGATTGACCTGGGCGATGACCAGGCCGGCATTCTCGGTGGCGCTCTTTACGACGTCCACGGACACCCCGAGGCTGCACATGCCGCGCGCGTCGGGCGGGGTGACCTGGATGAGGGCGACGTCCAGCGGCAACTGGCCGGAGTTGAACAGGCCCGGAATATCCGAGAGATGGATGGGGGTGTAGTCCCCCATGCCTTCCTGGATGATGCCCCGAACGTTCTCGGCGATGAAGAAGCTGTTCACCCGGAAGAACTGCGTCATCTCCTTATGGGCGTACGGGGCCTCGCCGAAGGTCAGCAGGTGCACGATCTCGGTGTCGGGCAGTTCCGTGGCCCGCTGGGTGAGGGCGGTGACGAGCCGGAGCGGTTCGGCGCAGCCGGTGCCGATGAAGATGCGCTGCCCGGGCCGGATGCGTTTGACGGCGGCTTCCGGGGTGGCCAGGGACGACTGGTACTTGGCCTGCCAGTCGGGGGTCGTAACTGAGGGCGTGGGTGCTCATGGCGGCTACTGGGTGCTGGGCAGCTCGAGGGTCATGCGCGCGTCGGCCACATAGGCGTCCGCGCCGACTTCCCCCGACGATGAAGGGGTTGATGTCGAGTTCCTTGATTTCTGGATAGTCGGTGGCGAGCTGGCTGATGCGCTGGAGGGCGCTGGCGATGGCATTGAGGTCCACCGGGGCCTGGCCGCGGGCGCCCTTGAGCAGGGCGTAGGAGCGCGTCCCCTTCAGCATTTGCATGGCCTCCTCGGCCGTGATCGGCGCCAGGTGGAAGGTCACGTCCTTCATCACCTCCACGAAGATGCCGCCCAACCCGAACATGAGGAGCGGCCCGAACTGCGGATCGCGTGTCATGCCCAGGATGACCTCGCGCCCCCGGTTGCCCATCTTCTCCACGTACGCGCCCCGGATGTACGCATTCGGGGCACGGCGCTGCACCCGCAGCATCATCAGGTCGAAGGCGTCCCGCACCTGTTCGCTGTTGGCCAGGTTGATACGGACGCCGCCAAAGTCTGACTTGTGCACGATCTCCGGCGAACTGATCTTCAGGACCACGGGATACCCGATGCGGTTGGCGGTCTCGACCGCCTGGTCCGCGTTTGTGGCCAGGTTGCCGGCCAGGATGTTGAAGTCGTAAGCCTTGAGGATCTCCTTGGCCTCGACCTCACCCACCTGCTGTGTTCCGCTGCGGATGTGCCATTGCAGCACCCGGTCGACCCGCCGGCGGTTCACCGGGTAACGGCTCACAATCCGCGGTGGCCGCCGGCGCCAGGCCGCGTAATCCACCATCGCCTTGAGCGCCGCCACTGCCCGGTCGGGCGCCGGGTAGTTGGGAATGCCCAACTCCATCAGACGCGCCTTGCCCGCCAGCACCTCCTCGCCGCCCATGAACGCCGTCAGCAGAGGCTTCTTGCCCAGGTTCGCGGCCGCCAGCTTCTCGGCAAGCTCGAGCGGCCGGGTCATGTTCTGCGGGGTCGCCACGACGATGATCGAGTCGACGTTCTCGTCCTGCTGCAGCAACTCGAAGGCCTTGATGTAGCGGTCCGGCTCCGCGTCGCCGATCACGTCCACCGGGTTGCCGAACGCAGCGGTTGGCGGCAACACCTCGCGCAGCTTGGCCTTGGTCGCCTCGCTTGGGCTGACCATCCGCAGCCCCATGCCCTCCGCGGCGTCCGCCGCCATGATGCCCGGGCCGCCGGCGTTGGTGATCACGGCCACGCGGTCGCCGGCCGGCAGGGGTTGCGTCGCCAGGGCGAGCGCATAGTCGAAGAGGGCCTCGAAGTTCTCGGCGCGGATCACTCCGGACCGCTTGAAGGCCGCCCCGTACGCGATGTCGGCCCCCGCCAGACTCCCGGTGTGGGAGGATGCCGCCTTGGCGCCGGCGGAGGTGATGCCGACCTTGAGGATGACGACGGGCTTGACGGACGCGGCCTCCTGCGCCACGCGCAGGAACTTGTCGCCTTCCTTGATGCTCTCCAGGTAGCCCGCGATCACCTTGGTCTGGGTGTCGGCGGCCAGCGCCTGCAGGAAGTCGACCTCGTTCAAATCGGCCTTGTTGCCGAAGCTGATGACCTTGCCGAGGCCGAGCTTCTGGCTCGCCGCCCAGTCCAGGATCGCCACACACAGTGCACCCGACTGCGAGATCACCGAGATCTGGCCGGCCGGGGGACGGACGGCGCGAACGTGGCGTTCATCTTGTGGTGCGTGTTGAGGACGCCCAGGCAGTTGGGCCCCATCATCCGCACCCCGGCCGCCCGGCACAGCGCCACCAACTCCTGCTCTGCCTCCGCCCCCTTGGCCCCGACCTCCTTGAACCCGGCGGTGATGACGATGATCGTCTTGGCGCCGGCCCGGATCGAATCCTGCACCGACTGCTTGACGTACTTCCCGCCCACCACGATGACACTGAGGTCGATCTTGCCACCGAACTCCTCGAGGCTCTTGTAGCACTTCACCCCGAGGATGTCCGGCGCCTCGAGGTTGATCGGCACAATCGTTCCTTCGAAGCCGGTGCGCGTCAGGTTGTGCATGAACGCGTACCCGACCTTCTCCGGATTACGCGAGGCCCCGATCACGGCCACGGTCCGAGGATAAAGCAGTGTCTCAAGCATAGGAGTCGGTGTTCACAAACCACGGTGGGCGCCCGTTGCCGCGGCCCTCTCCTCCAAGCCCCGGGCCGGACCGGCGTCACCGCCAGGCCTCGAGGCGCGGGAAGGAGATGGGCCCGGACGCCGCCACGCCGCCAGCTTAGCGACGCCACCCGTCCCTCACTTTGCTGGAATTGTCGAATGCGCGCCCTTTTTGGCAGCACCGGCAGCACCCGCCTCGCGAGTCGATCCAGCCGTGCCCGTTGGTCGTCCGCCAGGTGACGTATCCGTTCGGGCGTGTCCACCCGCGGCCCCAGCCAGGGCAACTCGAACACCGGCACCGGGGCGGCCAGCTCCTGCAGGGTGCGCACGTTGCTGGGGGCCGAAGGTGGCGGCCGGCGCGCCCCCATCAAGACCACGGCGACGGTCGGAATACGGGCGGTGTTGAGAACCTCCAGCACCAACTGGACCTGGTTCAACACCCCCAACCGATTGGGAGCCACCACGACCGCCCGCCCCTCCATCGCAAGGAGCAGTTCCCGGAGGCTGTAACCCGGACCCAGCGGCGTGAGCAGCCCACCACAACCCTCCACCAGCACAGACTGGCCCGCGGGCCGGGCACGCTGGATCGCGTCCACGGCTTCGCGCAACTCCACCCAACGTCTCTCCCGTCGGGCCGCCACCAACGGCGCCAGTGGCTCCCGAAACCGAAACGGGCACAGACGCTCAAGGGGAACCAACCCGGCTTGGAGTTGAGCAAGCAACCGCGCGTCGGTGGGTGCACCCGTGGCAAAGGGCTTGATTGCCCGCACGTCCCAACCGCGGCCACGCCAGCGCGCGAGCAACAGGGCGGTCAAGACGGTCTTGCCCACACCCGTGTCCGTGCCGGTGATGAAAACCGGAGCCTGCAAAGACGGAAACATGGCTAGTCCGCAGATCTCCGGCCGTTCGTGGGCGCCGACGGGAGGAGGCGAAGCGGCGCGGGCCTCGGCCGATGGCGCCTCCTCACGTCGGCGCCTACGAGCAGTCGCATTCTCACGCGTCATCTGGCCTGCCTCAGCTAACGCCAACTGAACTGTAACACCCGCACCCCGCCCTCACCCGCCAGCGCCCCGGCTGCGCCCGGCACGTTGCGACCCAGGATCGCCACACATTGCCGGTGCGTCCGTCCCAGATACACGTCGACGGTGACCTCGAAGTGGGTGCTGATCACCGTCAAGGGCGCACGGGCATTGGGGGTTGGGCCTCCATCCCCGGCACTGCCAGCATCGCCGTGTTCTGGAACGGCGTGTCGTCCTCCGTCCCTTCCGCCCCGTCCAATCCTGACCGGAACCGGATGATGTCGGCGGCGATGTCGTCGGTCACGCCGAGGGCCACCTGCAGCACGGGAACGGGTGCCGTGTTGATGTTCACAGCGCCGCTGGACAACGCCGTGAACAGATCGACCAGACCGACCGGATACGTCGCGGTCAGCCCCTCCTCCCGGGCGCGACGCCCCCGCCGGGACTCGATGAACTGGCGCTGGTGCGCCCCCCAACGCGGGCCCCAGTAAAGCTCGGGGGTGACCCCGTTCACCAGCAACAACTCCGCCAGATCATCAATCGGTCCGTTCTTGGCGAAGTGCGGGTGCTGCCGGGCCAGGTAGAAGTCGCTCTCCGCGCCGCTCAACCCGGTCCGATCATCCGGATCCCACCAGTCACGGATCGAATCCACGATCACGGCGGACTCGCTGGCGTCCACTTGCATGACCATCATCGCGCGCTGCAACAGGTCCTGGCCACCGGACTGCGCCGGGCCGAGCGCCGCCAGCCGGTTGATGTTCAGTTTGCGTTCGAGGTCGATGATCCGCACGGACAGATGGCCCAAGCCCAGTTCGTAGTGGGCGAGGTTCACGCCCATCATCGGGCTGTTGGTCTCCTGTCCATCCCCCGGCCCGCCTGCCCAGAGTTGATTGAGCGACGTGTAGCGGGCGCCCAGCCGCGCCGATTGATCCAACACGTACTTGGCCAGCTCCACCCCCGAACGCCCCATCCATTCCAGCTCGGACTCGTCGTTCGCGTTGGCGGCCAGCCGGCTCTCCACCTTCATCGAGAAGGCGAAGCCCCCCGCCAGGATGGCCAACACGAAGATGATGGTCATCACCAGGATCAACGCGAACCCGCGCGGAGGACTCGTCGGAACACGCATGGTCGCCTCCTCTATCCCGACGGTCCCAGCGAAACCGCGCCGGGCGGGAGGACTTGCCCCGGCGGCGCTTGCTGGCCTGGAGGCAACACCCCCGGCGGGGCTCCTGGGGGCGCCCCCGGGGGTTGCTGCGGCGGCGGCGCCGCCCCCGCCGAGGACGCCGTGGGCACGGTGATGCTCGGCAGGTGGACGGTGCGGACGGCCAGTTGGTGCGGGCGGCCGTTCCGGTCAACGGACCGGCCGAAGGCGAGCTGGAAACGGACCAGCCAGGGCATCGCGTTGGTGAAGGGCCACTCGGTCAGCCACTCTCCGGTCCGTGACGCCGCCGGCGTCCCCGGCTGGCCGAGGAACTCGACCGTGAACCGCGTGACGTCACGCGCCAGCACAATCCGATGCAGGTCCTCCGCGTCGCGGTCCTCCTGCAGTATCGGGAGCTGCCGCAGCACGAGGTCGTTGGTTCCGTCGCGGGCCCCTTCCACGACGAACTCAACCCGGCGCACGACCAGATCGCCGAAGTAACCGCTTCCGGGAAAGGACCGGGGCAGCCGGGAGACAAAGCTCAACAGCGCGTAGTCGCCGCTGGTGTCCGCTTCAAACGCGTAGAGCCGTCCGTTGGCCTGGAACATCACCGCCGAGAGCAGGGCGTCCTCGAGGGTGCGCGTCGCGATCCGCGTGCGCTGGGCCGCCGCCGTCACATCATTCCCCACCCGCGCCGTGCGCAGGACCGCCGTCCAGGTCGAGTAGATGGCGGTGATGACCATCCCAAAGATCGCCAGCGCCAGCATCAACTCGAGCAGCGAAAAGCCAGCCACCCGCGACGAGGTTCGCCACCGTGTCACAGCGCCCCGACCGCGGTGATGTCCGACTCGATGCTGGTGGGTCTGCTCCATGTCATCTCCCGGCCACGCCGCCGAGATTCGGGCGGTACAGCAGCAGGCTGGCCTTCTTCTCCTTCACCAGATTGTTCTGCGGCCAATTGATCGTGATGTCCGCCTGGTACAGGCCGCCCCCGGACGAACGCGTGCGCAAGCCCCCGGCGTTCGACGACACGAGGTACAGGCTGGCCGTCCAGCTCGCCCCCGGGTAGGTCTCGCCGAAATCGCCGCTCACAAACCCTTCGCTCATCTCCCGGTTCGTCAACGTCTGCAGCGTCAGTTCCACGGCCACGGTACTGACATCGATCTCGCCCAGGCTCAGGTTTCGCGCAATCTGGAGGTTCTGCGCCACCAGCCCGAGGATGGCGAACACCGCCATGAAGAAGATCGCCATGGCAATCATCACCTCGAGTAACGTGAAGGCTTTCGAAGGGAACGAAAGGCCCGGTCGGCGGGCTGCCGCGGGCCCTTCGTTCGCTGCGCGGCCTTCTGTCCCCATCCGCCGAACGCCATCGCACCCGGTGGTCGCACGTTCGATCCTCATCGGATCACCTCCAGACCCATCCGGCCGGTCGTGATCTCCAGCGTCACCGCGCGTTCCTGCCCCGCCTCCGAGACCAGCAACGCCGTCAACGCGTCGCACGTGCCGTTGGGGGTAGAACCGCACCGCCGCCTCGGTCTCGTCCATCACATCCCGTAGACTTATCGTGAGCTGTTTGAAGGCCACGCTCTCGTCGAGTTTGGCCGAGAACTCGGGCAGATCACTGGTCGTGGAGCGGTCTGAACCTCCGGCCGTCTCGCGGAACTCCTCGCCCCGATCCGCTGTCGAGAAGGACACGCCCGCTCCCACCGACGGGGCCACCCCTTCGCTCACCGAACGGAGCGTGAGCGTTCCGTCGGCGGCGCGGATGACCAGCTCAGCCGGCTGACCGGTGAGAATTGCCCGCATGCGCGCGCGCAGGAAGCCCTCCTCAAGGTCCGCCAGCGCCTGACGCATCGGCCCCTTGCGGACGGTCGAGATCATCGCCGGCAAGCCGACGCCCACGATGATCACGAGGATCGCGAGGACCATCATGATCTCGAACAACGTGAAGCCCCGGGCCCGGCGGCCGGGGGCACCGCGTGGCCGACAGGACGGAGGTCGGCGGGTTCGCATCAGCGTCCCAGGTTGGCGGTGATCTGGAACATGGCGGACAGGACGCTGAAGAGCAGGAAGCCCACGCCCACGGCCATGAGGATGATCATCGCGGGTTCGATCAGGTTGGTCATCACGCGGAGCGCGATGGTGAGTTCGTTTTCGTAGGTCTCGGCCACGTTGCGCAGCGCGCCGGCGACGTCCCCGGTTTCCTCGCCGATGCGCACCAGGTCGATCATCAACTGCGGGAACACCTCGCTGCGCGCCAGCGGCTGCGCCAGGCTCTTGCCATCGGTCACCGCCTCGCGTGTCCCGGCGATCGCGGCGCGAATCACCCGGTTGCTGATCACCTGCTCGGTGATCCGCAGCGCCGTCAGCACCGGGACACCGTTTTGCAGCAGCGTTCCGAGGGTGCGTGCAAACTGGCTGAACAGGGTCAGCCGCACCACCCGCCCCAGCACCGGCGCGCGCATGTAGAGCCGGTCGATCGCCAGGGCGCCGGGTTCGGTCGCCTTGTACCGGTTGTACAGGACGACCGCCACGAGCCCCACCGCCGGAAACAGCCACCAATAGCCCTTGAAGAAATCGCTCAGCCCGATCAGGAGCCGCGTCGACGCCGGCAGGGTCACGCCTTTCATGCCCTCGAAGATCACCAGGAACTTCGGCAGCATGACGGTCATGAAGAAGAAGATGATCACCACCCCCACGCAGCAGACCACGGCCGGATAGATCATCGCCGAGATCAGCTTCTGTCGCACCTCGGAGAAGCGCTCGAAGTGGTGGGCCAACCGCTCGAGCACATCCACCATGGCCCCGCTCTGCTCGCCCGCCCGCACCATGTTCACGAACAGATCCGAGAACACCCGTGGCTGACGCGACATCGCCTCGGACAGGCTCTTCCCCTCCATGACATCCTGCTTGAGCTGGCGGCTGACCTCGGCCGGGATGCCCTTCGAACCCAGGTGCGACATGCTGTTGAGCGCCAGCGTCAGCGGCATCCCCGCCTTGAGCAGGTTGGTGAGCTGCTGCGCGTACGTGGCCAGCTCGGCCAGGCGCGGCTTGCGCTGCCGTTGCAGCACCCGCCGCAACGCCTCGGGCAGGAGACTCGCCGTGCCTCCGCCACGCGCCGCCCGCTCCCGCCGCGCCGTCACCGCCGCCCCGCGCGCCATCTCGACCATCAGCGGGAACAGCCCGGACTGCTGCAGCTTGAGCACCGCCGCCGGCCGGTCCGCCGCGTCAATCTCGTCCTGCACCAGCTCGCCGGAACGGCGCCGGGCCTTGTAGGCGAATTTCGGCATACCGCAAAGTTGGAAGTACAAAACCGCGTTCCACCAAAAGTTTCCCCGACCCACGGTCCCCCGGCAAGCCGCGTCCCCGCCACAGCGGCGTGCCCGCACCGGCCTCGGCGGATCACTCGCCCAGGTGCTTCCGCAGGAGCGCCGTCAGCCGCGCCGGTGACAGCACCGTCAGACGACGGCCCTTCACCGCCACGAGTTCCTGCTCGCGGAACTTCGCCAGCGTCCGCGAAAACGTCTCGCTCACCGTGCCCAGCTCGGCTGCCAGCACCCGCTTGGTCATGGGCAGCTCGATCACCACCGGCCGCGTGCCCTCCCGGTCCGGACATCGCTTGATCAGCCAGTTGGCCAGGCGGGTCTCGACGTCCTTGAGCGTCAGGTCATCCAGCAGGCCCACGAGCACGCGCAGATGCTGGCTCATCGCCCCCAACATGCGCAGGGCCAGACCCGGGTGCTGCCGCAAAGCCCGATGAACTCCTGCTTCTGCACGAGCAACACCTGGCTCGGCTCCAGCGCCCGCGCGTCCGCCGGATACCCCGTCTCGGTCGCGAGCGTCGCTTCGGCAAACGATTCCCCGCCCGGAACACGTGGATGACCTGCTCCTTCCCCGAAGCCCCCACGCGATGCACGTTGATGGCGCCCTGTTGCACCACATAGAAACCGCGCGACGGCTCCCCTTCGCGGAACAGATAGTCCCCTTTCCGCAACGGCTTGAGGACGGTGATCGCCGCCACGTTGCGCAGATCAGCGCTGGCGAGTCCGGAAAAGAGCTGGCAGGCCTGCAAGGCACTGACCACGGCGATCTGCTTGAGTTCGGCGAATTGCGCGGGAGTCATGGGGAGCGTATCAATCGCGCGCGCGCCGGAACACCACCGTCCAGGCGCCGCCGCCCACCTGCTCGACCTCGGATTCGAACCCTTCGCTCCCCAGCTTCTCGATCAGCGGCGACGGCAGAAAGGGCGCCGTCACTGCCAGACCCTCGCCGGGACGCAAGGCATCCACGGCCCGGCGGATCGTTGAAAAGGGCTCCTCCCCCCGCGCCAGCAAGGGGCGGACATCCAGATGTCGAACCAGCGATCGTGCGGTGCGCATGCGTGCCGGGGTCACGGTCTTCGGGCCGCACCCCAAGTGCTTCCTTTTCATGGATCCAGCCATTTGAACAGGAAAAAGACGTGGAAAGACGACAGGCCATGAGGCCAGGCCTCGCGCCAGCGTTTGGAGTGCGTGCGGTTGACCGCCGCTTTGCGTGGGGGCGGCTGAACCAACAGCGGCGCTGGAAGACGCCGCACTCCACACGCTCCGCGCACTGCAAGACGGTGCGGACTTCGCGCCAGCGTTTGGAGTGCGTGCGGTTGACCGCCGCTTTGCGTGGGGGCGACTGAACGAAAAGCGGCGCTGGAAGACGCCGCACTCCACACGCTTCGCGCACTGCAAGACGGTGCGGACCTCGCGCCAGCGTTTGGAGTGCGTGCGGTTGACCGCCGCTTTGCGTGGGGGCGACTGAACGAAAAGCGGCGCTGGAAGACGCCGCACTCCACACGCTTCGCGCACTGCAAGACGGTGCGGACCTCGCGCCAGCGTTTGGAGTGCGTGCGGTTGACCGCCGCTTTGCGTGGGGACGGCTGAACGAAAAGCGGCGCTGGAAGACGCCGCACTCCACACGCTTCGCGCACTGCAAGACGGTGCGGACCTCGCGCCAGCGTTTGGAGTGCGTGCGGTTGACCGCCGCTTTGCGTGGGGACGGCTGAACGAAAAGCGGCGCTGGAAGACGCCGCACTCCACACGCTCCGCGACGGCAGGGCGGTGCGGAACTCGCCCTTCGCCCTTCTAACCTCGTCCCTCCTCCTTCGCCCTTCGCCCTTCACACTTGGTCCCTCCTCCTTCGACCTTGGCCCGTTTCCCTGCGTCCCTCGCCCCATCGAATTCATGGTTCCGATACAGGTTGAGGACGAACCGGCCAGTGAAACCACCGGGATCCAACGGCGCGCCAGGGCTGGGGGCCGGACCTGGCCGACAGCCGTAGGCGCCGACGTGAGGAGGCGCTGTGAGCCGGTGGCAACGCCACTTCGCCTCCTCACGTCGGCGCCTACCGCGGGTACGAGGTCCCCGGCTAAGGCGTGGTGACGGCGCGATAGAACACGGTGCCCTTGGTGGGGTCCACAGTCAGCGGAACCACCACGGTGCCGGTCGGATTCGGGTAGCTCCCCACGGCAGTCCAGGCGGCGAGGTCCGGGCTTTGTTCCAGGGTGTAGGTCAGCCCGGCTTTGCCGGTGATCCAGAGCTGCAGGGCGCCCGGCACGGCGACCAAGCGCAGTTGCGCCGCCGGATCGGTCGGATCCGGGCTGGCGTCGGGGACGTAGAGGTTGTCCACGAACATGGCGTCCAGACCGCTGGCGTAGTTGTTGTCCTTCACATAGCGCCAGGCCAGGGCGTGCGTGCCGGGTGTGAGGCTGAAGCGGTA
Source organism: Verrucomicrobiota bacterium (assembly GCA_027493615.1). GTDB lineage: Bacteria > Verrucomicrobiota > Verrucomicrobiia > Limisphaerales > J093 > DSVZ01. The sequence continues at coordinate 467,962 of JAOSKK010000001.1, read as the reverse complement.
GGTGCGCCAGGGCACGTTGCCGCTCCAACGCTGGAGGCGGACCCCGTCCACGTAGAACTCGGCGAAGTCCCAGTTGGCCTCGGAGCTGACGCGGACATCGAACGCCGCCGAACCTCCGCGCGAGTTTACCACCAGTTGCAGCGTGCTCTCCTGGCCATCTCCAATCACGCCCGAGCGAACGGCGAAGCTGCCCGCACTGGCCACGCCCGACTGAAGGAGCCAGGGACGCGTCGAACTGCTGATCCACGGAGGCTGCGTCAGGTCGCCCGCCTTGAAGGGCGGCTCAAACGTGTACGTGTACTGCGTCGGCACGAAGTCGGCCGTGAGCACGTAGTCCCGGTCCATCGTGAGCACCAGCGGGTTGACGGTCGAACTGACCGTACCCTCCCAGGCCCGGAAGCGGAAACCGCGTTCGGCCACCGCCGTGACCACCTGCGACGAACCGGCCGGGTAGGATCCCGAAGGCGGAGTCACAGTCCCTCCGATGGGCGGCGTGATGTTCAGCGCGTAGCTCTCGACCCGATCGTTGTCGGTGATGGTCAGGGTCGCGGTTGCCAGGCTCCCCAGCACCGCCCCACCCTGCGGGTTGCTCAACTCGAGCAGCACCGTCTTGTCTGGTTCGACCACCGGATTGTCCACGACGGCCACGGTGAAGGAGCGCTCGACAACGCCGGCCTCGAACGTGAGGGTCCCGGCGGCGGCCACGTAATCCCGGCCGGCGAGCGCGGTGCCGTCACGAGTCGCGTAGTCCACGGTGACCACGGTGTCGGTGGGACCGGTGCGGCGGACGGAGATGCTGGCCCGGCCTTCATCTTCCTTGACCGTGTAGTGGGCCAGGGCAAAGGCCACCGCACTCTCGTCGTCCTCGATGACCAGCGTCGCCCGCAACCGGGCCACGGTGGTGAAGCTCGGCGGCAGGTTGGTGAGGGTCAGGAAAACGGTCTCGTCGCCTTCGCCCACCTGATCATTGAGGATGGGAACCTCGAAGGTCCGCTCCGTGACGCCCGCGGCGAACGCGAGCGTGCCCCGGGCGGTCTCATAGTCCTGGCCGGCGGTCGCGGTGCCGTCAGAGGTGAAGTAATCCACCTGGGCAGGCACGGTCAGATCCCCGCTGCGGAGGACGGTGATGATCGCCGGGCCTTCGTTTTCCTTCACCCGGTACAGCGACGCGGAGAACTCGAAGACGTTGACGGTGAATTTCTCGTCGCCGTGCAAGCGGGCGATGCGGTGGCGCGGAAGCCCCTTCACCTGGGTGAAATCCCCGCCGATCAGCACCGCCGTGTCCGACTGGACCACGAGCGTGTAGATCGTGCCGTTAGCGCCGCTGCCGACGTCGAAGCCGGTGTCGACCGTGCCGTTCGGGTTCAGGCGCACGATGCGGTTACGGTTGAGTTCGTTGTAGGTCGTGAATTCGCCGCCCAGCAACACCTTCCCATCGCCCGCCACCCCCACGGCGTAGGCCGTGCCGTTGATGCCGGAGCCGGGGCTGAAGCTGGTATCCAGTGAACCGTCGGCGTTGAGCCGCGCGACGCCGCGCCGCGGCACACTGCCGAGATTGCGGAAGGCGCCGGCGATGAGGATGCGCCCGTTCGGTTCGAGCGCGATCGCGTGCACCTCGCCATCCGGGCTGTTGCCCGAGGCGAACCCGGTCTGGACGGTGCCGTCGGGATTCAAGCGCACGAGGTACGGCCGGTTGGCGCTGCTGACATTGCGGAAGCTGCCGCCCACGAGGATCTGGCCATCGGTCTGCACCGCCAGGGCACGCACGGTGCCATCAAAGAGCGGGCGAAAGTCCGGGTCCAGGGCGCCGGTCGGACGCAGGCGCGCCATCCGCTGGCGGGCCTGGCCGCCGAACGTGGTGAATTCACCGCCCACGAGCAGCGTGCCGTCGCTCTCGACCGCCAGGGCGCGGACCGGCGCGCTGGCGCCGTTGCCGATCGCGAAGTCGGGATCGAGCGCCCCATCGGCATTGAGCCGGGCGAGGCGGTTGACGGCGGTGGTGTCAAAGCGGGTGAAGCGGCCGCCCACGAGGATGCGGCCGTCCGGCTGGAGGGCCAGGGCATAGGTCTCGTCGTCAAAACCCTCGCCGGGGTTGAGGAAGGTGTCCAGATAACCGTCGTCGTGCAGGCGGGCGATGCGGTTGAGCGAGACCTGATCCACCTCGGTGAAGCGGCCGCCGAGCACGACCTTGGCATCGACCTGGAGGGCGAGGGCGAGGACGGTATCGTTGGCGCCCGTGCCGGGGTTGAACTCGAAGTCCACGCTGCCGGGCGTTTCGTTGTCCACAATGGTGACGGTGGCCAGGACGTTGGTGCCGAGCACCACCGTGCCGGGCTGGCCCACACCCCCCACCGTCCGCACATCCCGAAGCTGCACGTGGAACACCTCGTTGCCCTCGCCGATCCGGTCGTCGAGGATCCGGATGTCCACGGACTGAAGCGCCTCGCCGGGCTGCAACACCAGGACGCCGGTCCCATCCTGCGCGCGGGTCAGTTCATCACCCGTGAAGGTGAGCACCTCATGGACTCCGGCGTAATCACGCGCGGCCATGGCCGTGCCGTCTTGGGTGTCGATCCGCACCTGGACAGGATGGACGGTGCTGCCGGTTCGTTCGACCTGAACGGTCAGCGTCCGGGCGTACTCGTCCACAGAGTACTCGGTGGCGGTCAATTGCAGGGCGCACTCATCGTCGCGAATGACGATTTCACCCTGGATGTTCGTGCCATAGGTGGCCGCCAGATCCAGGTTCGTCAGCACCACGGGCAGGATCTTCTCGCCATCGAACTCGATGTCATCGAGCAGCGCGACCGGGGCGACCACGCTGGTCTGGCCCGGCTGGAAAACCAGGGCGTAGTTGGTGGCGGTGAAATCGACACCGTCGAGCGCCGTCCCGTTGGTCGTAGCCACCAGCTCGACCTGCAGCAGGTTCGTGATGATGCCGAAACGGTACACGGTGACCTCGGCGACAGCGTCGTTCTCGATCGCGTGGATCCTTGTCGCGCGCAATTCGACCAAGGTGTCGTCGTCCAGGATCGTCAGCGTGGCGGTGTTCTGGCCACCCAGCGGCACGCCGTCGCTCAGATTCCGCAGCGTGAGCTCGACAGTCTTGGGCAATTCGACGATCCGGTCGTCGATGAGGTCCACGTAAAAGGACTTGAGAATCTCGCCCGGGGCGAAGGTGACGATCCCGTTGGTGGGGTAGAAGTCCTCGGGGGTCGCGGTGCCCGCCACCGCGGTGTAGGCGACGCTGGCTGCGCTGTTCGTGGCGCTGGTGCGCCGCAGCGTGATTTCGGCCTGACCGGAGCTCTCGAACGCCGTGTACGAAGGGCTCGAGAACTCGACCGTGCCGTCGTTGTCCACGATCTCAACCACGCCCTGTACCGCGGCACCGAGCCGGGCCCCTGGAGCTTCGATCAGCGTGATGACCACCGACTCCATGAATTCCTGCATGGGATCGTCCACGGGAATGATCCGGAGTTCGTAAGCGTCCTCCCCGGCGCGGATCACCACCCTCCCCGGTACAGTCTCATAGTCGCTGCCATTGCTCGCGGTCCCGGCCACCCCGATCTTGACCTCCAGATCCTGGGCCAGCGAGCCCACCCGGCGGATCCGGATCAAGCCCTCGCGCCGGCCTTCCTCGTAGGCGAGCGGTTCGACGACCTCGAGGCTCACTTCGGCCACATCATCATCCAGGATCGTCAGGGTGTGGGCGCGGTACACGTCCATCACCGCGTTCATGGGGATGGGGATGACCACGACATTGGTCTCGATGACGTTCGTGGTGCCGATCGTCTCTCCCAGCTCGTTGGTCAACGTAATCTCGTTGGTGACGAATTCATTGCTGATCAAGGGAGCCGGCTCGACCAGCGTGAACACCACGGTCCGGCTCGGCTCGGCCACGGTGTCGTCCAGGACGGGGAACGCGATGAGCTGAACCCGGTTACTGATGGCCGGGTCCGGCACGTTCGAGAACAGGAGCCGGCCCGCGACGTTCGTGGCGATGAAGTCCACGCCGGGAATCGCGGTCCCACCGGTCACCTTCCAGTCCACGGTCACCTCCTGGCCATCGGGTGGGTTGGCGCTCACCGACACGGCCACCAGGCCCGTGAGCGAACCCTCGACCACCGACGAGTTGAGGAAGGTGAAGCCCACCCCCAGCGGCCCGCTGCCGTCGTCGTCGTTGATCGTGATCGTCGCCTGCAGGTTGGTCACGATCACCGACCGGTTGTAGTTCGTGCTCGGCAGGATCTCGCAGATGACCGTTTCGGGATCTTCGCGGATCTGGTCGTTGACCGGCGAGACGCGCACCACCACCGACGTCGCGCCGGCGGGGATCCGTCCCAGCGAGGTAATCGGGCCGTAATCCGCCACCGGCCGTGCCGTGCCGCCCACCGCCAGGCCGACCGCGAGTTCGGATTGGGTGCTGCCGGCACGGAAGACCAGGAATTCGCCGGGATCGTTCGGCTCGGCCGCCGTGTCGTCGATGGCCCGGATGAAGACCGTCGGCAGGGCGCCGTCCTGGATGAAGACGGTCGCCACGCCGGGCGAGCCGATGTTGTAGGTCGGGCTGTCGGAGAGGATGATGTCAAGCGTGTTGCCGCCATCCTGCAGTCCGTTGTTGCGGGCCTCGACGGCCAGCGTGACGGACGGCTGCCCGGCCGGGATGGTGATGGTGCCAGGCAGCGAACGGTAATCGCGCCCGCTGACGGCCGTCCCGCCGGCGAGGTAGTTAACCGTGAGGGGACGGTTCAAGTCGCCCATGCGCGTGAACGTCACCGCGCCCCGGTCGTTGCCCAGCTCGGAGGCCACCGCGTCGCTGGCCACCACGGTGAGGACGGGCAGGTCGTTGTCCCCGATGACCACGCTGGCGGATGCCGTCCCGACCCGGTACGCCGGGTCAGATTGAATCGTGATCTCGACGGTCTCATTGCCTTCCAGGTAAAGGTCCGGCCGCACATAGAGCGGCAGGCGAACGACGGTGACCCCGGCCGGGATGGTCACGAAGACCGGGAGCGGAACGTAGTCCGCGTCATACGCGGCCGTGCCGCCGAACGCGAGCCGCACGTCCACCGGGACGTTGGTCCGGCCCGACCGCAACAGGAGGAAGAGGGCGGAATCGCCGCGGTTCTCGCTCGCGGCCGCATCCACGGCCAGGATGGAGATGGTCGGCGTGGCGGCGGGCACACCCTGGAGGTGCATGGTGGCGTCACCGGGCGAGCCCACGACGTACTCGCCGTAGGTCTGGACCCAGGTGTCCTGGCCGTTGACGGGGAGCACCTCCCACCCGGTGAGGAAGGTGTAGTTCGTGGCGAGCGCCTCGACCTGGCCGCCTTCGCCGTCATCCACGTTGGTCATGTACGTGAACTGCTTTTGGAGCGCGTACATGACCGAGGCGCGGAGGGTCTTCTCCTCCGCTCCCGTGGCGCTCGGAGCCGGCGTGATGGTGAGGTTCGTCTGCAGCACGCCGGTGGGGAAGTAGAGCAGGTAGAACGGCACCGCCACGCTTGCGTCGCCCAGCAACCGTTGGAGCGCGTTGGTGTGGGTCGTGCGGTTGGTGGGCGCGATGAAGTCGTTTGTGGTCGCGGTCCCCCCCAGGGCATAGACCACCCGCAGATCGGTGTTCGTGTCGCCCGTGCGGGTGAAACGGAAGGTGCCCGGGGTCTTCGCGCCCAGGTTGGCGTGCTGGAGCACCTCGACCGTGACCCGCGGCTGGGCGAGGGCGAGAAACTCGAGGCCCTCAACGTGCTGCTGGTCGACCGTAACGATCTGGTTGAAGTTCTGCGCCGTGGTCACGTAGCCGTGCAGAAACGCCGTGACTTCCTTGTCGCCCGGCGTCTGGTTGATGAGCGTGAAGCGCCCGTCGCTGTCCGTGAACGTGGACTGGAAATCCACATCCAGCTCGGTGTTGTTCGTGATCGCTCCGTTGGCCACCCGCACATCGGCCAGTGGCTCTCCCTTGTCATCGAGCACCACACCGCTGATTCGGAAGCTGTTGGTGGGCGTGCCGACGCGGACCACCATGTGCCGGCTCACCTTGCCCCCCTTCATGTCGCTCACCTCGACGCGCACCCGGTAATCGCCATCGATAGCCCAGGTCCGGGTCAGCGTGGGACCATTCGCCCCGAACGACCCGTCGCTCACATCCCAGTAGTAGGCGAGCGGGTCGTCGTTCGGATCGACCGCGTTGACCGTGAAGGTGACCGGCCGGTTGCGCGCCACCCGGTTCGTCGTCGCGGTCAACGTTGCCTGCGGCGGCGCGTTGCCTTCGACCGCCCCAAAGTTGACGACGATGTCGTACCACGTGTCGCCCTCCGCTCCGCCCCGGGCCGTGGGCGTGATGTACAGCCGGCTCTCCTCGTCAGCATAGGTGCGCCCAACGGCGATCGGTGAATCGTCCTTGCCCGCGGCCGTGCCTGGCGTCGTGTCCAGCAGTGCGCTGTAACTGCCCAGGAGCTGGGGCCAACTGCCCCAGTGCAACGACACGCCGTTCGTCAACCGCGGGTTGGACTGGATCTTGTGCCGCGCGCTCACCCAGTAGGTGCGTTGGGCGTCCTTCTGCACCGTGAGCGCATAGGCCCGATCCTCACCCAGCACCGGCGTGTCGAACACGTAGATGCGGTTGGTACTGCTGGCCGTGACTTCCCGGACGCCAGCAGCCGGCAACCATTGCAGGTTGCGTTTGCCAATCGGGTTGAAGTGCCCGGCAAAGCCGCTCAGTTCGCCCGTACCGGTGCCGGCCCCTTGATACTCGCCGCCGCCGCCGCCCATCACATCAAACGGATCGCCATACTCGATGTCATCGCCGGCGCCGATGATGCTGTCGTGGCCGATGACCGAATCCACGTCGAAGCGGTCCGGTGGCGGGTTCGGCAAGGCGGCGCGGCGTGTCTCCCAGTAATTCGCGTGGCCCAGGCCGTAACAGTGGCCGATCTCATGGATGGCCAGGCCGGCGCCGTTGTACTGCAGCCAGGCGTTCTTGCCGCCGCCCAACCCGCCCCAGTTGTAGCCGGGCACGGGCGTGAAGCGCGCAAGCACCAGCTCGAAATTATCCTGGGCGTACCCCGCCTTGGCCGCCTCGGCCGTCGCGTCCGCCATCAGACTACCCGGACCGTTCTTGGAGTACCACGCCTTCGGATGCGGCAGGGTCAGCACGGGCGTAACGGTGGTGATGACCGCCGTCTTGCTGTAGGAATTCTCGATGTAGAAGTTGTTGACCTCGTCCATCTCGGCCAACGCCTGCGCTTCGCTGATCGGAATCGTGGTGTCGTCGCGGAACACCAGCCGCATGTACAACGCCCGGCGCACGCCGTATGTGGGCACCGGCGGTTCCGGCGGAGGTGTCGTCCAGGTCGGCAAGCCGGCAAACAAGGCGGCCGACGCGACTTCGGGCCCCATCAACGCGCGGTTGACCGCATCGGCGTGGGACCCGGAACACACGGGAACCAGGCTGCCCGCAACTTCGAGGTGCTTCGGCGCGTCCGGGGTGTCGCCACACACCAGGCAGACCGCTCCTCCGGTCAGGCCGCCTGCCTGAACGCGCGCCTGGGCCTCGTCGCTCTCGACGACCCGCGCCGGCTCCTCGTGCACCGCCAGCACATCCCCCACCGCGATGCCGTGCAACGGCAGGCTGGGATGCGACATCTGCGCCGTGCGACCGCCATAGACATAAGCCCGGTAGGTGCGCCCCGCGAGCGTCGCATACCGGTAGCTGGTGTGTTCGAACAGGTGATAGTCGGCCCCGGGCAACGGGCACGCCATGAAAACATCGTATCGGGCCAGGCCGCTCACCCGTTCCTCGAAATGCCGCGTGATGTTCTCCGGCAGGAGCTGCCGCCACCGATAGGGTACCGCCTGTTCCAGCGCTGCCCGCGGATTCGTCTGGATTGTCTCCTCAAGCGCCGTGCGCCGCGCGATCGCCAGCGCCTCCCCCTCCTGCAGCAGCGCCGCTTGGTCTCCGGCCCAACCCTGCTCGAAGTACCGCTCCACCCATCCCGCAAAGGCGGCTTGCGGTGAGACCGGCCCGCCCGCCGACCCCGGTTGTGGCGCCTGTACCTCCGTGTCCGGCGTGGTCACGGTTTGCGGCACACTCAGGCGTTGGCTTCGGCGGCCTTGTAGGAAAGCAGGGCGGGACCCGGCACAACCTGCGCCGCCGTGGTTTCGGCCGGTCGCGTCGCCAACCGAGCCGGCGCCGGGGATTTTCCGCCGGTCGGCCAAAACGAAAGGCAGACGAAGAAGATGGCTAATCCAGCCAGGGACCACTTGAAGACTTTCATGGCGAATTCAGATGGGGCGACTCTAAGGCGGCAGGCGACGCGGTCGCAAGGGCATTCAAGTCACACGACGAACGCGGTTGTGATTAGCAGAACCCGAGCCAGACTCCTCGGCAATCGGAGGTTCACTGAACGACCGGCGCGAGCTCCAACTCCCGGAGAATGCAGCGAAGTTGCTCCGCCGTGCGCTCGAGCCCGCCCTCGGCCCAGACCGCGAAATCCGCCGCCACCAACTTGTCCTCGATAGGCCATTGCGCCCGGATCCGCTGTGCGCTCGCCTCCGGCGACCATCCGCGGGCCGCCAACCGTTCGCGCTGGCTCGCAGCCGAGCACGCCACGCAGATCGTCGCGTCAAACGCGTCCGCCGCGTGCGTCTCGAACAACAGCGGAATCACCACCACCCCGGCCGGTCGACCTTCGGCGCGCCAGACCGCCGCCCGCGCTTGCCAGGCGTCGCGGATCCGGGGATGCAGAATCGCTTCGAGCCGACGCCGCGCCGTCTCGTCCCCAAAGACCTCCCTGGCGAGCGCCTCCCGACGAAGCGCACCACCCGAGTCGAAGAATTTGTCGCCGAAGGCCGCGCGGATCTCGGCGTTGGCGGGTTGGCCAGGGGCAACAAGTTGGCGAGCCAACTCGTCAGTGTCCACAACGGGAAGCCCCCTTTCGGCTAGACAGGCAGCCGCCGCGGACTTCCCCATACCCACGCCACCCGTGAGACCCAGAAGTTTCATGGCCTGGCCCGCATATCTCATACTCGGAATAAAACCGCGACACACTGTAGGCGCCGACGTGAGGAGGCGAAGTGGTATTACCCCTGAGCCGCAACGCCTTCTCACGTCGGCGCCTACAGCGGGTATGAGTTTGTCCAAGCTGGACCCGGTGCCCTCACCGGGCGTCCGATGTGGATCGTGAAACCGACGCCGAACTCCTCGCCGCAAAAAGGCGCAGAAATCGCAAGACGTTCCTTTTCTGCGCCTTCTGCGCCTTTCGCGGCCGCCCGTTACGTCCCCCGCACCACGATCGACTCAGCGGTCAGCCGTTCAAGGTCCGACGGCGCGATAGAACCGTTGCGGCAACGTCACCGATTCGGGATCGATGTAACGGAGTTCACCGCCACGGGCCTCGCCCGTGTGGATGGTACGCCAGCGCGGCGGCAGGCTCTCGGCCGCCTGAATCTGATAGATCTGGTTGGTCTGTCCCTTGAGCCGGATCTCGACACCCCCGCGAAGGCCCGCCCCACACTCAGAGTGGAAGGCCGGCCGTCACTTGGGACTTCCAGAGGCAGCATCACGTTGTCCACGAAAGCCGCATCCAAGCCCTGGCTGTTGGCTGCGTCCTTCGTGTAGCGCCACTCCAGCGTGTGTTGGCCCGCGGTGAGGTCGAAGTTGTACCGGGTCCAAGCGACCTCGCCCGACCAACGCTCGCGGCGCACGCCGTCCACGTAGAACTCAAGCACGTCCCAGGAGGCCTCCGAACTCACGCGATAGTCAAAGGCCGCAGCACCGGCCCGGAAATTCCGGGTGAGGCGCAGCACGCTGTTCTGGTTGTGGCTGATGGCCCCCGAACGCGCGCTGTAGGTGCCGCCCGCCGCGCTTTGGTTGGTGACCGCCCACGGCACCGCGCCCGAGGTCTGCCACGGCAGACGCGAGAAGTTGCCGGTCTCGAAATCGTCGGCCACCGGCAGGGCCCGGAACACGGCCCGGACCTGGAGGTTCCTGGGAACCGCGACGGAGACCGGGTTCTCCGACGTGTTCACGTCGCCTTCCCACTGCACGAACTCGAACGTCGGGTTGGGCGTCGCCTGAAGCTGAACGGCGGACTGCGCTTCCACATCGACCTGTCCCGCGGGTGGCACCGTCACTCCCCCGTCGGTGTGGCTCAAGGCCACGCTGTACACCGTGGCGGGCACGAAGCTGTAGGCGATCTTCACCACGCCGGTCGCGCCGTTGTAGCCGTCCACCGCGATTTGATAGACGTTCTGGCCGCGCACCGCTTGCTGGATCTTGCTGAAGCCCGAACCGACGAAGGCGTCGTCATTCGAGGCCACGGTGGTCAGGTTGTTAACCAGACTGCCCGTGTACAACCCGAGCAACGTATCGAACGAGCTGCCTTCGGTGCTCAGCAGCAACGACCCGTCCGCCGGCGCGGTCCAGCGCCACCAAACCGAGTGCCCGCCCGTGTTGCCGACGTGCTGCGGTTCGCCCAACTGAAGGGTGGCGCCGCTGTTCGCGCCCTCGGACGTCCCCTCGGTGCCGGTAAGCCACGTCGCATTGCCGAAATCGTCGTTGGCCGGACGGGGCGCGAGGTAATGCACATCCACCATCTTGGTCTCCGAGAAGAGACCGGCCGCATTCACGGACCGGACGCGCACCCGGTTGAGGCCAGGCCGTAGCAAAACCGAACGATCCCACGTCGTCGTGCCGTTCGCGGGCGACGCGATGGCGTCATTCACACTGACCAGCACCTCGGTCACCCCGGCCGCGTTGGGACCGCTGTCCGCCGCCGTGCCAATCACGGTGAGGAGTGAGTTCGTGGTCCCCATCCCACTGCGGGGACTCGTGATGGCCACAACCGGCGGCTCCGTCTGTAGGTTGCCTCCCGGCGCGATCCGCAACCGCACCGAACCCAGCGCGTTGCTGTTGGCCCCTGCCAGCGCGATGGAGTAGATGCGGGACGCCTGCGCGTCGAAGAAGACATGGGGGCGCTGACCGGCGGCGTTGGTCGAACTGGCGACCATCTGCAGGTTGCTGAGGGTGTTGCCGGTGTAAACCGCCACCACGCTGTTGAACGTGGTGCCGGTGGCATCCACCAGGACGTTCGTCGCAGTGGGTCCGGTATAGGTCCACCAGAGCGAAGCCACCGCGTTGGTGTTGCCTGCGTGCCGAGGCTCCCCGGGTTCAAGCGTGGCGAAGCGGTTGTTCGAGACGTACAGCCCCCCTTGCGCCGGCGCTTTAATAGGCGAGGCAAACGGATCATTCAGCGGCATGGGGACCAGGCTGTAGGTGACGGTGTTGGTCACCCCCACCTTACCCGGAGCGGTGACCGCCAAGGTCATCGACAGCGTATCCACGGACAGGGGAACCGGGAGCGTGGCAGTGTACAAGGCGTCTCCGGCGACCGCGTCGGGGTCCTGGCCATCGTTCAGAAACACCAGGGTGCCCCCGCCCGCCACCTGACCCGTCACGGTCGCGTCCCTTACGGAGAAGCGGTCACGGACGCGCACCACGACGGGCTGGGAGGAACCGTTGAGCAAGACCGCACCGGAGGGAGGATCGACGCTGACTTGCAGAAGACCGTCGCCGCTCAGGGTCAGGGCGTTGTAGGCGTTAAGCCGCCCGCCCGTCACCGTGCGCCGCGTCAGCGAGGTGATGGGGACGGTGCTGGACAAGATGCGGGTGCGGACTTCGTCGAGGTCCGCGCCCGGATGATAGCTCATGACCAGCGCCGCCACGCCGCACACGTGGGGCGTGGCCATGCTGGTTCCGTCGAACGTGTCGTAGTCGGCATCAAAACCCGAGACAGAAGAGAAGATGCTCACGCCGGGCGCACCGAGATGGACGGTGCGCTCACCGTAGTTGGAGAACGAGGCCAAATTGTCTGCCCGATCAAGCGCCGCGACGGAAATGATGTTGTCCAGTTGGTAACTTGCAGGGTACGCAGGGATGCGGTCGTTGTTATTGGACTCGTTGCCCGCCGCCGCCACGAACAGCACACCCTGGTCACGCGCCCGCCGGATCGAATCGAACAAAGCCTGAGAGAAGGAGTAGCCGCCCCAACTGTTATTGAGGATTTTGGCACCATGGCGGACGGCATACTCGATCCCCACAATCTCATCCGCCGTGGCCCCGAAGCCGAACTCGTCAAACACTTTGCAGGCCATCAACCGGACGTGCCATGCAACGCCGACGTGGGGGTGACGATCGTTGGCGGCGGCGCCGATCGTACCGGCCACGTGGGTGCCGTGGTCGTTGTCATCCATGGGATCGCCGGTGTTCATCACCGCATTCACCCCGAAGACGTCGTCGATGTAGCCGTTGTCGTCGTCGTCGATGCCGTTATCGGGGATCTCGCCAGGATTCCGCCACATCTGGGTGGCAAGCTCCTGATGGGTGTAACGGATGCCGGTGTCAACGACGGCTACGATCACGTTCGTCGAGCCGGTGGTCAAATCCCAGGCCGCGGGTGCTGCAATGTCAGCCCCCGGCACGCCGCCGTTCTGACCCAGGTTCTGCAACCCCCACAGCCGGCCATCCACGAACGCCGCGTCCGTCGGCGTCAGGAAAATCTGACGGTAGTAGTCGGGTTCGACGTACTCAAAAGCCCGGAGGCCTTGAGGGTCTGGATACGATCCAACAGCCGCTCACGCTTCCACTCTTCATCGGGGTTCGCCAAGCTGGCCGGGGCACGAGCGCTGGTGTCCTCGAGCAGGACCAACCCGGGCACCAGCTCATACCGCCGCTCAACTTTCACCCCGAGAGCGTTCACCGACGCCGGTGCAATCCCCGCACGCGTCGCAGGCTCAGCAAACTTCGCCAACACCCGTGTCGGGTGAGCCTTCTGGCCGTCCAACGTGACAGTCTCCGGTTGCGACAACGCGATGGGAGCCAGCCATCCCAGCACGAGCGGCAACCCACCACGACAGATCCCCCGCGCGGCCCGGGCAAGTCGTTGCGCCCCGGCGCTCAGAAAGCGGTTCCACTCCACTGGAAGAATCTCAAGGCTCATAGCTCACACGGTAAAACCGTCCGGACCCGCCCGCCGCGGAACTCCCAGCAGGGACGCTGTCCCGCACGCTCAGGATCTGGACCGACGACTGCGGGTTGGTGGCCGTGGCGAACACCTGCCAGTTGGCCGCCAGCAAATCGGTGCTGTAGGCGACCTCGTAGGCCGTGTTCGCGGCCGCCCGCCATGACAGTTCCGTGACGTACGGGTTCACACTCACAATCCGGAAATCGGTGATCAGCAGGTCGTCGAACGGAAACACGTCAAAGCCATTGACCAAGCCGTCACCATCCGAGTCGATTTCCTTGCTCTGCACCAAACCGAGATTCACCCGAAGGGTCCGCCCGTCACGCAGCGCCACGTCCACCCCGCTGGCTGGTCCGGCATAGTCCTTCACCCAGCGCAACCGCCCCTCAAACCGTCCGTCCAAGTCTTCCGGATCAAGGTTCGAGTAGCCGAAGTACACGGTCAGACCTGGCTCGATCACCACCCGGCCTTCCGGGTCATCCGCCACGCTGGGCGCACCGCTCGGCCGATTGGTCGAGAACTCGAGGTAGTCGACGTAAAGGCCGTAGCTGCCGGGCAGGGGGAAGCCCATCCCGTCGGTCGGTGGGCCCAATCGCAGTTCGCCCTCCTGCTGACTGGCGAGAGTCAGATGTCCGACGGCCAAGTTGTCCTTGAAACCATTCGGCGCGGCACCCCGATCCTCCGCGGCCCAGGTATGAGCCACGCTGGCAAAGCGGGGAGCTGTCGTGATCAGGGTGGTTCCCAGCAAGTCGCCGAAGACGGGTTTCCGGATCAGATGGAAGCCGTCCTGGACATCCAGATAGTTGGCCGCCTGCTCGCCGCTGTCGGTGAAGCTGTTGGTGGCATTGATGAACAGGGCTTGTCCCGCCACCAAGCGCATGTTCGAGAGCTTGTAGTCCCGGCCGGCGTAATGGGCGCTTCCCGAGACGGTATGGACGGCACCGTCCAAGATCACCGTGTCGGCGGCCAGGCGGAGGTCGTTACCCGTCTGAACCGTGCCTGAATCCTCGTACTGTCCGACGACGATCTCGTGTGCGGCCGCGGTGAGGGTGCCGCTATTGACGAACCTTTCGATTCGCGCACCGCGCGGGGAATCCGCGCCGAAATAGGCCACGTTGGGGACGTTGATGGTACCGGTATTGGTGAAGTACCGAAGGCCCGGGGTGAAGGCATAGGTCCAGTTGCGCAAGGGCGATTGCAGGGTGAGGACCTCGTTCACTGTCAGGCTCTCTGCCTGGATGTCCACCCGGTTGGTAAGCACGAAGGGGTCGTTGATGATCACGTTCGTGCTCTTCAGCGCCAGCGTATGGGTCCGCACCTGCTGCGTGCGGGTCAGGAAATCGGCGCTGAGGATCAGGCAGTACAGGTTGATGTCGACCGGATTGGTGACCGGGTTGAAGTAGTTCGTGTTGGCGTCGATGAACCAGTTCGAGAACACCAGGGCAAACTGGTTGGACCAGATCCCCGTCCAAGCCCGGAGATCGCCTCGCACCTGGTGGGTCGCGGTCTTGGCCATGGACTGGACTGTCAGAAGACCGTTGGTGGAGGCCAGGTCGTAAACCAGATTCTCCACATCAATGATCGCGCCCGAACTGCTCTTGAGATGGCCGGCGCTAATCTGGACGGTGGTCATTCCGCGTATGCGCGAGCGGGTGAGATCCACGGTATCGCCCACGATCTCGATCCGGCCGGGCGTGTTGGTGGCACTCAAACCCGGCACGTTCGGCGGCCGGGACTGCAGACTATCAATCGAGGCCCGGTAACCGGCGTAGAAGTTTGTCGCGAACGTGTTGGAGAACGTGGTGTCGTAGAGAAAGCCCGCGAAGAGTGGCGTGTTGCCATTGTTTCCGATGCCTGTGAAGCCGGGGTCATCCCGGTAGATCTCATAGGCGTAAGGTCGCCCTGTGGGAATCCAGGGGGCAAGGTTGGTTACCAGCAGCGTGTTTGTATTCGCTCCGAGGCGGTCGACGAAGTACAGCGTGCTCCGCTCCGAATCCCCCAGCGCCACGTTGGTTGTGCCCGACGCGATCTCTACAGCCGTGATCCCAAAGCCCAAACCGCCAATCGGGCTGGACGGTCCGAACCGAGCCCGGACCGTGAAATTGGTGTCCCGCACACCGACAGCGATGGCTTGGCGGAAGATGTTGGTTGGGACGAAGAACAGGTTGGAGATCGAACCGTCCGCGTTCGTCAACACGAGGCTGGTGGCTCCTACGACGCCGGTGTTGCCCCACGCCGTGAAATAGCTGTCTGGCACCTCGGTGAAGAAGGACGTGTATCCCTCAACCCATCCCCGGGTCCGGACGTGAGCACACGGTGGGTGGGCGCGGTAGCGCGCAGGCTGGCGCCTTGGAATCGCAGCACGTTGACGGTGTTGATGGGTCCGGGGATGGGTATCTCCTGAACGCCCGCCCCCAATACTGGTCGTAAATCGCGTTGTCGGGATAGAAGGCGTCCGGCGTAGGTTCGCTGTCTGTCAACTCGACGTAACTGTTCGCGAAGAACGATCCTCCGATGGCTTCCACCTCGAGTGCGCCGCGCGTGAGATTCACGTTCTGGCCTTGGATCCGGATGGTGCCCTGGTTGCCCGCGCTCATGTAACCTGCATTCAGCACGTTGGTGGCCCGCACATGCAGCATGCTTTGGAAGAAGATGTTGCTGTAGCCGTAGTAACCATTCCCGTCCACGGCCGAGATGACTCCAGGTCCCTCGTTTACGAAGTTGGCCGCAGGACGTCTGGTACCGAAATCGTCGGTGTAATCGAACCGAAATCCTGGCGCCGCCTGCATCGTGCCGCGGTTGGTGAAGAACCGGGTGTTCTGGAAGTCGTAGGACAGCTCCGACTGCACGGTGAAAGTGCCCAGGTTCAGAAACGCCGTCGCGTTGATCTGGGGCGGATTGGCGGCAGTCGAGTTGCCCGGGTTGATGAAGATGGGAGCGATCTCGGAGCCGCGCAGCCCCTCCGCGGCAGCACTCACCAACCCCAGGACAATGAGGTACTTCAAAATCGACTTCATAGCTTGGTCTTCATGTCGGCCGGCGGGGGGTCAAGGGGTCGTGCCGCCACCAAAGGATGCTCCGCCCCCGGCCGCACCCGTGCCGGTGCCGGTCGTGGCAGTGTTGGTGGCCGTCAGGATGGGCGGCGCCAGCCAGGGATTCTGGGTCGAGTCACGGATCCCGCCCTCAAGGATCAACCGCTCGAGGGTCTTGATGCTCGCCCCCTGTGGATAGACGATCGGCTCGGTGGGTGTCCCGTCATACGTACCCCCACCAAAAATTCGGCAGCCCATCCACTTCCCCGCCGTCGCCGACGTTCAACAGGTACTGCCCCACCTTTGAGAAGGTCATGACCAGCGGCACATCGATCAACCCCGGCCCGCCCAGCGTGGTGGTGCCGTTCAAGGGATCCAGATTGACGAAAGGCATGGTGCGCACGAACACAAACTGATCCCCGTCCGGTGTTGGCCCAAGGTCGGCGGCCGTAAACAGGATGTCAGGCTGGGCCAGAACCCGTTCCAACTGCTGGCTGCGCAGGGCGAAGTTGGTGATGTAACGGTCCACAAAACGGTTGGTGATGACTCTCCAAGACCCGAGCAGCGAGTCGTAGTCGGCCCGGACGAAAGTGATCTTGTCCACGCCGCCCCGCAGGGCCACGTTCACCGCCAGGTTTGTGGCACCGACCACATTGGTGCCGCCGCCGGGATCACCCCAGCCGCCGCCGCCGCCGCCGCCAGAGCCGCCGGGCCCGATAATGTAATTGCCAGCCTGCGCCGCCACCGGGGCCAGCACCGCGTTGGTGGCGATCGACTCGATGTTGTAGTTGTCCGGCCGATACATGTAACGCAGACCCGCGACGTCGTCCCGGGTCAGACCCGTATAGAAGAGCCCAGGACTGATGTTCGCGAAGTAGCCCGCCGCCGCCACGGTACCCGCGTTGATGTTGAACCCGGCCACCGAACTCACGCTGGGCTGGCTGGGATCCACTTCGAACTCGACAGCCTCATACACGGGGTCGGTGTAGGTCTGAAGGATCAGATAGGTATACAGCGTGCCATTGACATAGGAACTCGGCTCCCAGGTCACCGGGTCGAAATTGCGCTTGATCACCGAGTAGTACGGGATGTCGTTGATCACCACCCGCGAACGCAGCGTCCACACATACCGCTCCGGCGGCGCCAAACCCAGAAACTCCAGCATCACAGCCGTCACGTAAGAGCGCAGGTCATACAGATACAGCGCCGAGGCGCGATGGTTGATCCGCCGCGTATCCAGCGGGTACTCGGACAATTCCACGCTCATCCTCGAAAACGCAGGGAGGTCGTTGAACGTCTTCAGCGCCTTCTCGATCTCCTCCACGCCTTTCGTGCCGAAATAGTTCAGGAAAGACTCATCGAACCCGTAAGTGAGCATTGGCAGATTGAGCCGGTATTCCTCACCCAGGTTCATGGGGCCACCCAGGTCGCTCCCCAACTGGTACCCCAGTTCGACGGTCTGCCAGGTGTCGAACGTGCCCAAGAGCGAGAAAGCACGCCCCGCGGGCACGGCGGCCGCCAGCGCGATCAGCAGCAGAACTCGAGCAAATAGAGAGCGCATAACATTACCGAACACGGATGACACGATAATACGCCGTGGAGCCGGTCCCGGCGATCACGGAGGAGGCCAGGTTGCCCGGCGCGAACGCCGGACCCGCCGCGTCGCTCCAACTCGCCAGATCGCCGGAGACCTGGAGCTGATAAATGGAACCGGCCACCGCATTCCACTGCAGCAGGAGACCCGCTGCCGTGGGCTGGATGCTGATCCGCAACGCACTGGCAGAGTCCGTCGGATCCGTGCCCGCCAGAAACTCGGCCAGATTCGAAGCGCCGTCCCCGTCCGAGTCCGCCTGTGGCGCCGGCCAGACCTTCACGTCCGGGCCCCAATAGGTCGTCTGCCAGTCGTCCGGCAGGCCGTCGTGATTCCGGTCGCGTCCCCAGGTCCGCGCCGTCACGGGCTCCGAGAGCGGCGACACCCGGCCATCCGCCAGCTCGTAAGCCAACCGCACCGAGTGGGTGCTCGCCGGGTCGAGATCGGACAAGACGTGGAAGCTCTCAGTCGTGACCACCGGCGTGGCCGATCCGTCCACATAGACCCGATAGCCCGCGACATCCGTGTACCCGGCCAGCGGCGCCCAGCTCGCCATCAACGAATAGGAATCCAGCGCCGAGAGGACCGGCGCCGGCGGGGGGTGGATGGCCTGCTCACCCGAGTAGCGTTGACCCAGGATCTCGAAGCTCGCACTGCCCCCAAGGAAACCCGCCCACGCCACCAGAAAACGTCCGGCGCCGTCCGAGGCCACTGCCGGCTGGATCTGCTGGCTGACGGTGGTCGTGGGGATCAGAAACTCATCCCCAGCCGCGCCGTTCTCCGAGAGCAATCGTCCGTAGACGCCTTCCCGTGAGCCGTCTTGCCACAGGCTGGTCCACACCACGAGCCGGGAGCCGCCCAGTGCCGCCAGACGCGGGGCAAACTGGTTGTGCGGTTCGTAGACATTCAGACGGGGCTGAGCGGGCGCTGACTGGCCATCCGCGTCAAACTTGCCCACCACCACGTCCCACATGTTTGTGAGGTTGCTGAGCGCGCGCTCGCTCCAGACCGCGACAAACCCCCCGCCCCAACCCGGCGCCAGGTCCGGGGTGGCACAGACGTTGGGAGTGGCGTTCAGCCGGAACTCGCCCGCCATCGGCGCTCCACTCGCGTCGTAGAGCCGCGCGAAAACATCCACGCTGTTCTCGAAGCGCTGCTGCTCGCTCACCCAGGCCACCACAAAACGCCCGCCCTCGAGGGCCGTGACGGCGGGGGTTCGCTGGTTGTAGGCCACGAACTGGTTCACCTGGAATTCCGGACCCAGCTTCTCGCCGGCCGGGGACAGCCGCTGGCCGAAAACCCCCTGCATGTGCCCGTCCTGCTCGACGCTGCTCCAGACCACCACAAGCGACCCGTCGGCCAGCCTCGCCAAGGCCGGGTCCATCTGTTGTCCCGCCACGTAGGTGTTCACCCGCAGATCGCCGGTCGCGAACGTACCGGCCGGGCTGAGGAATCGCGCCCAGATGTCCTGTTGGCCCAGCTTCCCGCCTTGCCAGACGAACACGGCGCCACCGCCGTCCAGCGTTTGCACCACCGGATTCTCCTGTTCGCCCGCCGCCTGTTCGTTGACGCGGAACAGCCGGGTGGGAATCGGTGAGAGGGAACCGTTCACCTGCACGGCTCCGATGCCAGAACCGTCGCCGTCGATGCCGTTGTCCTGCCAGACGACGTACCCCCCCTGAGGCGTCAGGCTAAGACGCGGCGCGGTCTGGTCCCCGGGCAGCAACCGGCTCAGGGCGTACTCGCCCCCCTCAGGCGCGACGGCGGGTTCCGCCGCCGTCACCGCCACGGCACCCGCGAGGCCGACAGCCAGGGCCAGGACTTCACCCGGACGGCAACACCGGGCAGGCGTGAGGCGCTTCAGGAGCGCAGGGGACGGTTGACTATGCATTCTTCCGCGCATGTAAGGAGACGCTCAAGTTCATCATCGTGCGCCGGTCCGCTCGCCCGGCGCGGGCTGCTCACCGTCGTCCGCGGCTCATCCGTGATTAGGCAGCAAACCTCTTGCCATGAATCCCCAACGGGACAGCTTCACAGCGGGCCCGCAGCTCACTGGGGCGGCGGTGCGAAGTTTGCCGACTGGGCCGGCAGCTTGTTGGGGTCGTACGGCAGGTGGTCCTCGTCGTGCACCCGGTTGCCCGCGGGATCCACGATGGTCGGCGTGACAAAGATGACCAGGTTCTTCTTCGAACTGGACTTCGCCTCGCTGCGGAACAACCGCCCCACCAACGGCAGATCACCCAGCACCGGCACCTTGTCCTTGCGCTTGGAGACCGCCTCGGAAATCAGCCCGCCGAGCACCACCGTCTGGCCATCCCAGACGATCGAGCTCGTAACCACCTGCCGAATCCGGAAGCGCGGCAACGGCACGGGCGCCGCCAGGCTACCTACGACCGCCCGGAACTGGCCTGGATCGTCGTACCCCAGAAACTCCGTCACCGTCGGCAACAGGTTCAGCTCGATCGTGTACCCGTCCGAGGATACGTGCGGGATCACGTCCAGGGTTGGTCCCACAGGAACCGGGACCGTCGTCGGCTGAATCACCGGGGTGGCCGCGGCCTGGTTGACGACCTGCGCCAGCGCCGTCGTCCCGCTCAAGGCCACCAGCGCGGAACCGGTCGCGAGCAGTCTGCGTACTCGAGTATTCATGATCGAAGTGTTCTATGCTGAATCCAAAACCCGGTCACTGCACCACCCCGACTCCCGTGACGCCACCACCGCCGGTGACACCCCCCACGCCCCCGACGCCGGTCGTCGTGGTGCCTCCACCAATCCCGCCTGCCTGGTTGAAGGTGATAACGGTCTGCAAGTCGATGATCTGGATCTGCGCCTGGCGCCCGCTCACCGTGGTGACCTTCGGCGCCGAGAGCACATCCACCCCGCCCCGTTGTTCGAGAGCGCGGATCACCACCCGGAACTGCGGGTCGGTCATGATGCCGGTCACGGTAGCCAGACTGGGAATGGCGGTGCCGCCAATCTCCGTCCCCCGTAACCCGCCCGTCAGCAGTTGGTCCGTCGTGGCATTGGCCGCCACCGACGGCACCCCGAAGTTGCCGGGAACACACCGTAGGGATTGGCTCCCGAGGGTGCTCCGGCGTAGGAGGGCGCCGTGCCGCCGGACAAACCGATCCGGCCGTTCGCCGTGTTCACGTTGCCCAGATACCAGTCGAAACCCAATGCCTTTGCGTCGTCCTGGCCGATCTCGACGAACTTGACCTCGATCGTCACCTGGTCCGGCGTGAAATTCAGGGCCTGAATGGCCTGCTCGATGATGTCCAGGTCCTGCAGCGTCGCCCGCACCAGCAGAATGCCGGTACGGTCGTTGAAGAACACGGCCTTGCCGGCGGCGTTCTGGAAGCCGCCTCCGACCGTCGCCCCGCCAAAACCACCGCCACCCCCACCCAGACCGCCCGCGCCGCCTTGAGGAGATTGGCGCCGCCCAGATCCACACCGGCCGCCGTGAAGTAGGCGCGGACCAGATCGTTCACATAGGACATCAGCGTCGAACCCGCCACCCCGTTGGGAGTGCCGCCGCTGCCCAAGCCGCCGCCACCGCCGAAGCCACCGCCGCCCTGGCCGCCAAAGCCGCCGCCGCCAAAGCCGCCGCCGCCGCCGCCGAAGCCGCCACCACCACCGCCAAAGCCG
Organism: Verrucomicrobiota bacterium; assembly: GCA_027493615.1. Taxonomy (GTDB): domain Bacteria; phylum Verrucomicrobiota; class Verrucomicrobiia; order Limisphaerales; family J093; genus DSVZ01. The sequence continues at coordinate 446,675 of JAOSKK010000001.1, read as the reverse complement.
CCGCCGCCGAAGCCGCCGCCACCGCCAAAGCCGCCACCACCACCGCCACCAACCGTGACGCGTGCGATGGCCAAACCGCCGCCGCCACCGCCGAAGCCACCGCCGCCCTGGCCGCCAAAGCCGCCACCGCCAAAGCCGCCACCGCCACCGCCAAAGCCGCCGCCGCCGAAGCCGCCGCCACCCCCGCCCAAGCCACCTCCACCGCCTATGCCTCCGCCACCCAGCACGCTGGAATAGTCAATGGCATAAACGCCTTCCAAGCCCTGTACAAACGTGTTGGGGTTGACGCGGAAGGTCCGCGTGAAAAGCTGTTCAGCCTCAATCGTCTTCTTGCTGAACACGATTGCATACTCCTCTACCGAGTACTTGATCTGCTTCTCGGCCACTTTCACGATCGCGTCCAACACATCGGCCAGGCGCACATCGCGGAGCGCAGGCTCAATCTTGATCAGCACCTCACTCAACTCAAAATGCTCCTGCTGCTGCGTCGCCAGCGTCGGTTGGCCCGTGAAGGGATCCACCGTCCCGGGCGTCCCCGGAAAGGCACCCGGACCGAATCCCGCCGCGGAGGGGGCCACCCCCCATCGACGTTGGGGGCGATGATGAAGTTGATGCCGCGGCGATCGGGATCCCGAAGCCGGGTCTCCTCGTCCAGATAGTTCACCACCTCGCTGAGAGGCAGGTTCGGGAACTCGACCTTGTCCAGGCGAATCTTCTCGAGCTTCGAATAGATCAGCCGCCGTCCCGGGCCGGTATGGACGGTATTGGTGCGCGCAAAGGGATTGGCCGAAGGCAGCTTCTCGCGGGCCACCGGCGGATTCCAGGCCTCCTCCACCTCGACGATCTTGTTCTTGGCCATGATCTCGCGCTTGACCGCGTCCTGGGCATAGCGCGACTCCTGGACGAGCGTCAGATAATAGCCGGCGGCACGGTTGTTCGGGTCCAGCCTGGCGGCCTCGCGGAGTTTGGCCTCGGCCTGGTCGAGCTTGCCCATCTCGTAGAGCAGCTTGCCGTCCTGCACCAACGTTCCGGCGTCGGTCTTCTGTTTCTCAGCCTCGGGCAACAGCGCAACGATCTCCTTGCTGGGGCGCATGCCCTCGAGTTCCTTGAGCGCGGCGTCCACCTTGACCTTGAGCGCCTGGGCATCCGGGTTGCGCGGGTTGATGCGCAGGATGCGGGCAACCTGGCGACTGGCCTCCTCGTAGTCCGCGCTGGCATAAGAGCGCCGGGCGAGGATCAGATACGTCTCGGAGAAACCGGTCACGGTGGCCTGTCGTTCCTTCTCGATGCTCGCGTCCCCGATCCGCTGGACGAGCAGCCAGGCCTCTTCGTAAAGCCGGGCAGCCAGCGCCAGATCACCCTTGGTCCGCGCCGCCTGCGCATCCTGCAGGGTCTTGCGGAGCGAGATCGTCATGTCCTGACGCCGGACGGCCTCCTCCGCCGCGATCTGAGCCGCGCTGGCCTGCGCCTGCACCGAGGGCACGGCCACCAACAAGACCGCCGCGGCGGCGGCGGTGAAGACGAAACGAATCATGGGGCTTGGTTTTCTCGAAACGGAAGACATAAAGCAATGCAGATTACGGCGCGGACTTGAGTGGCACCACGGTGCGGCGTTTGGTCTTGTCGTCCTCGATTGTAACGTCGGTCTCACTCACGGCAACGATATTGTAAGTCGTGCCGCCGACCGTGATCTTGCTGCCCTTCTTCTGCCGCAAAAAATTGCGCGTTTCGCGCTCGTGCCGGAGGTCCGCGGCGTACCCGGCGACCTCGCTGTAGCCCTGCTCCTTGGTCACCGTGACCCCCTGCCGGGAATCCGTCAGTTCAAGTCGGAACTGCTCGGGATCTTCCTTAGGACCTATGATCTCCTTGATAACAAAACCCTCTGGCTTGGAGCCCGGTCCCAGGATGACGATGCGGCCGCGTTCGAGGGCGCGGTTCGTGGAGCTCTCGTCCTTGATGTAAAAACGGTACCGCTGTTGCGATCCTCCACCGGTGGACAGCCCCTGGTAATCGATCTGCAACATCAGCGGACTGATCTTGGTCACCATCAGCCCCTCGATGCCCGCCGGCGGCGGCGGCTCGGGCAGACCGTCGGGCCGCCTCCGCCAAGTGCCGGCCGGGTTGAACAGGCCGTGGACGCCGGTGCCGAAGCCAAACCGGATCTCGCGGTTCAGGCGTGCGACCACGGTCTCGTTCGTGGACAGGTTCAGATCGGGGATGGGATCGACCCGTCCCCGCTCAATCCCGCTGGTCCCCTCGTCGAGGCGGGAGCGGACGTTGGCGACTTCGAACGGCAGGTATCCGGCCACCACGGCCAGGAGCAGGAGGACCACCCCCAAGATGACCTTCTCGTAGTGATTCTTCAGCAGTTCCATGCGTCAGTTGGTTCCCGCGGTTCCGGTGGCGGCGGTTGGATCGTCCCCGCGGTGTCGCCGGGCGCTTCACCCGGGAGGGGCCGCGGGCCCGCGGGAAGGACGTCCGCCCCGGCCGGCCGGGGCTTCCTCGGGACTGCGCAGCCGGACCACGTCGATCCAGGCCGTGACGCGGAAGGGCTTCTCGCCCACAATACGGGTCGGGTCGGTGGGCGCTTGGGAAGGGTCGGTTGGCTCCGTGGGCGGGGGCATCATCATGCGGCCCATGCCCGGTCGGAGACCGTAACGCATCATCATCATCATGCGGGGGTCCATGCGCGGCATGTTCATCTCGCCTCCCCCCGCGTTCGGGTCGTACATGTCGAAGGTGTTCGTCTCGCCCGTATCGACGGTGAGGTTTTTCACCAGAAAGTTGTGTGGGCTGCGGGCCAGGCCTTCGAGCACGGGCTGAAGCTCGCTGCTGAAGCAGCGGAAGGTGAACTCGTACGGCATCACGATGGCCAGCTCATTCGTCGTCGGCTTGCGCGTCCAATACTCCGTGCTGCCGCCGATCATCATCGACACGGGTGTGTCTTCGTCCGGCACGGACACGCGCCGGATACGGTCCACCTCGATCACCTTGGCGTCGAAGAGCACGTCCGCGATGGCCCGGACCTCCATCAGGGTCCGCGCCAGGGGCACGATGGTGCTGGCCTTGATGGCGGCGAGCGACTTCTGAACCGAGAAGGTGAACGCGAAGTTGTCGGGGAGCTTGGTCCCGGAATTGCGAGCGGTGCGCTGCAGGTCCTCGAGCGTCTCGTCGAGCAGCAGGCGGAAGGAGCCGCTATCCAGGTTGGTGGGATAGGGCACGTTCACGAAGAGGCTGCGCGCTCTCTCGGCAAACTCCCGCAGCCGTTGCTCCTGCTCCCGGGCCGCTGCGATGTTGTCGACCTTGCCCCCGTCCGGGGTTGGGCCGGAGGTTGATCAGTGCCTGGAGCTTGGATTCCTGTTCCTCGAGCTGGGCGGACTGGGTGGCCGAGAGCGTGTACTTCGAATAGAGGTAGTAACCGGCGAGCCCGAGCAGCACCAGCGCCACCACCCCGCTGATCACCAGGCCGAGGTTCTTCTTGATCCAGTCCATAGTTACAGCTTGATGGGCTTGGCGAGCTTGAGCAGCACGTCGAACCGGAAGGTGTTGGTGCCCTCGTCCGTCCGCACTTCTCCCGAGAGTTGCGTACCATTGGTCCCGGAGAGGAACAGCGGACTGCGCAGCAAGGCGTCGCGGAGGTTGATCTGAAGCTGGGTGTCGACGGCCGGCCGGACGCGGGCCCAACTGATGGCCCGACAGGTCACCTTGATCGAGGACACCTCGTTCGTGTTTCGCGTCTGGGCCGGGGCGGAGGAGATCGCGTAGGGATCCGCCGGAGCCCCAGCCGAAGCATCGGCCGCCGCGTCGCCGGTCCCAGCGTCGGCCTCGGTCTCCGTCTGGACAATCTTCATGCCCTTGGGCAGCAGCCCGTAGCGCATCATCATACGGATGTCCATCATCGGCCGTGGAGAAGACTCCTGCGTCTGTTCCTCCTCGGGCAGGGCCTGGAGGTTGTCGGCGAACATCCGTTCGATCCAAACCGCGGTGGGCATGCCGGGTTGGCTCGTGTTGCGCTCGGCCTCGACCAAGGCATCCCGCAAGGCGGTGAGCAGGTCCGCCCACGCGAACCGGGTCTCGAGCCATTCCGTGTATTGATCGACGGTGCGCTGGATCTCGTTCCGCTTGTTCATGGCCTCGCGGAACGCCCGTGCCCGCATGTCCAACTGCGTGACCTTGGGCTCGCGCTTCTTGAACTCCTCCTGCTTGGCGTAGGCGACCCGGTCAAAGAAGAGTCCCAGGGCGAAAATGGATGCGACCAAGCTGATGGCAGCGGCGATGAAGTACGGCTTTTTCTGGTTGAGCTGCTGCCGCTTGAGGATGGCTCTCGGGATGAGGTTCAGCTCGACGGGGCAGCGGGTCGGGTTCCGGAGGCCCAGGCCCACCACTTCGCCGAAGGCATGAGCCACCTTGGCGAGTTCCTCGATGTTGACCGAGGGATCAATCTCGACGTTGCGGAAGGGGTTGAAGTAGTCGACGGAGACGTTGAGTTTCTCGGCGAAGAACTGGGCGGTGTAAGCCATGATGGACGCGCCACCGGCCAGGAAGACCCGCTGGGGGCCGCCCCCCTGCTGACTGCGGTAGAATTGGATGGTCTGGTTGACCTGGATGTGCAGCCGGGTCATCACCTGCCGCGCGATCTTCGAGATGGCGGCCTGGCGGGGGTTGTCCGGTTCCTCGTAGGCACCTCCCAAACTCACGAAGCCCTCGGCGATCTTGAGCTTCTCCGCCTCGCTGAACGGGAGCTTGGATTCGGCGGCGAACTCCTGGGTGATCGAGTTGGCCCCGATGTTGATCGTGCGGCAGTAAATCTTGTTCTTCTCGAAGAAGAGGACGTTGCTGGTCTTGGCCCCGATGTCCAGGAGCATCGAACAACCTTCCTGGTCGCCGTAATTGTAGCGGAAGGCGTTGGCCAGGGCGGCCGGCGCCACGTCCACCACGTCCAGCCGCAAGCCCTGGCTTTCGGCGGACTTGAACATGCCTTCGACGAGGGTGGTCTTGATGGCCACCAGCAGGACTTCCAGCTCGCCGGAAGGCAGGTTGCCCAGGATCTGGTAATCCCAGACGACCTCATCCAGGGGAAAAGGGACGTTCTGCTGGGCCTCGTACTGGATGATCTGCGTCGCTTTCGAGGCGTCCACCGGGGGCAGCTTGATGAACTTCGAAAACGCCTGGAATCCGGGGGCGCAGACATTGCAGTTCTTCGCACTGAAGGCCTTGCCGCCCATCAGTTCCTGCAAACCCCGGAGCAGCACCCCTTCGCGGGCCGCGTCCTGCCCCCCGGCCAAGCCCAACGGCTTGACGGCATAACGCAGCAATCGCAGGGCACCGGCTTCCGTGGCGTCAAACTCCGCCAGCTTCAGCGTCCCGGCGCCGAAGTCGATGCATAGAAAGGATTTCGACGTGTTCAGCATTGCTTCAGCCCGCCCCGCTTCGTGCCGGATCCGCCGGTGGCCAACCACGGCCCGAGGCAAGGGCGAGAATTCTGTTGCTGGTTACTGGAAATGAATCCGACGGTCAAACAGAAAAGTCTCCTGAATAGGTTCATTCAGTTGCCGCATCCACGGCGCCGTCCAAACGTTTCCGGAACCAGGCAACGGTTCGTTTCAGACCTTCCGCCAACGAGACTTCAGGTTCCCATTTAAGCAGTTTCCGTGCTCGCGTAATGTCCGGCCGCCGCTGCCGCGGGTCATCCTGCGGCAACGGCCGGAACACGATCCGGCTCCGCGAACCCGTCACCCGCAACACCTCGCGCGCAAATTCCAGCACGCTCATCTCCACCGGGTTGCCCAGATTGGTGGGCAACGCGGACCCGCTCATCATCAGCCGGTAAATCCCCTCGATCAAATCCGCACAGTAACAGAAACTCCGCGTCTGCTGGCCTTCCCCGTAGACCGTCAGGGGTCGCCCCCGCAACGCCGCGGCCAGAAACGAGGGCACCACCCGGCCGTCCCGCAGGCGCATCCGGGGCCCGTAGGTGTTGAAGATGCGGGCGATGCGCACAGGCAGGCGGTGCTCGCGCCAATAAGCCAGGGTCAAAGCTTCGGCGAAGCGTTTGGCTTCATCGTAGCAACCGCGAGGCCCAACCGCGTTGACGTGGCCCCAATAGGTCTCCGGCTGGGGATGTACCTGGGGATCCCCGTACACCTCCGAGGTCGAGGCCAGCAGAAACCGAGCCCCCTTGTGCTTGGCCAGGCCCAGGGCCTTGTGCGTGCCCAGCGACCCGACTTTCAGCGTCTGGATCGGCAACTCGAGATAATCCACCGGGCTGGCCGGCGACGCGAAATGCCAGACGTAATCCACCCGCCCGGGGAGGTACAGGTACTCGGTCACGTCCTGGCGGACGAAGCGGAAGTTCGCGTCGCCGGCGTGATGCGCCAGGTTGTCCGTGTTCCCCGTGACGAGGTTGTCCAGCACCACCACCCGGTGCCCCCGCTCCAGGAGCAGATCCACGAGGTGCGACCCCAGAAACCCCGCCCCGCCCGTGACCACGGACACCGGGGACCGGGACGCCCGTGGCCGGCGGCGAGGAGGAAGGTCGGTTGGCATGAGGGACGATCCTCCCGGTCAGGCGCGTGTCACTTGGCTCCTGTGCCCGCCAGGACCACCGGCACGGTGCGCAGCAGGATGCTCAGGTCCAGCCAGAGGGACCAGTTGTCGATATAATGCAAGTCCAGTTTGACCCATTCGCGAAAGTCTTTGACTTGGTTGCGCCCGGAGATCTGCCACAGCACGTCAACCCCGGCTTGACACTCAGGCGCCGGCGGTGGGCCGGATCATCGAACCGCTGCACCTCGTGCACCGGCAAGGGCCGTGGCCCCACCAGGCTCATGTCGCCGGCGAGGACATTGAACAACTGGGGCAGTTCATCAATGCTGTATTTGCGCAGAAACCGCCCCAGCGGCGTGATGCGCGGGTCCTGGTCACCTTGAACACCGGCCCGCTCATCTCGTTCAGCGCCTCAAGCTCGTGCCGCAGTTGCTCGGCATCGCTCACCATCGAACGGAACTTCAGCATCGTGAACGGATGCCCGTTCAAACCACTCCGTTGCTGGCGGAAGAGCACCGGCCCGGGCGACGTCAGGCGGATGGCCACGGCGACTGCCAGAAGGAGGGGGTGCGAGCAGCACCAACAGCGCCAGCGCCCCCAGAAAATCGATGGCCTGCTTGGCGAACAGCGGCCACACACTCGCCGGCACCGAGCGGAACACCAGCACCGGCCGACCCAGAAACAGCGCGATCGAAGTCTTCGAAATCTGTGGCTTGAAGAAATCCGCCAGCAGCCACACCTCGACGCCCTCCCGCTCGCACACGGCGATCGCCTGCTCGATCTGGCCGAAGAGCGTGTGCTGCGCGGCCAGCAACACCCCGTTGGGTGAATGCTGGTGCATCAACTCGACCAACCGCTCGACCGGTGCCGTGTTCAGGTCCAGCCGCGCCACCACCTCGAAGCCCCCGCCGGCGTCCTCCTCCATGTCCTGCGCCAACTGCTCGGTCTCCTCCGCCGGCCCCGCCAGGATGATCCGCGGTTTGGCCTTGGCATCCCCCACCCGGCTCCGCCGCCAGCGCAGCAGGATCTCCTCCTTCACCGACACGAGCGCGAAACTGATCAACCCGAAGAAGACCAGCACCGACCGGGCGATCACCTGGGTCTCGCGGAAGATCCAGAGCAACAAGATCAACCCGACCACCAGCGCCACGCACGCCCGGAGCAGACTCCACGCCGTCTGCACCCGCATCGGGATCCACGGCCGCCGGTAGAACCCGCACATCCGCAGCGTCAACGGCGCCAACGGCAGGATCAACAGCAACAGCCACTCGTACTCCGCCCATTCATAAATCTGGCGCGCCCCCCGAAGATCTCGAACTGCCAACGCGTCCGGACCGCGTGCGCCAGGTAGAAGCTCAACATGAACAACCCGGCGTCCACGATCATCTGGATCCGTTGCCGGACTTCTCGACGTTGACGCAGCATGTTCCGTTACGTAATGACTCGACGCCTTCCGCGCATGGTGACAGTCCCTGCCCCGCGCCAGCAATCCTGAATTGGGGCTTCTCCTCAACGCCGGCCGTCGTCCGCCGTCGCCGGCACGGCCGGCTGTCCGGTCGTGACCTGGAATTCCGGCACGGCCGCAGCCAGGAACTTCTCGACCCGCTCGGTTGCCTCTGCTTGCTGCCCGGGGGGACATTCGGCAAAGGCACTCAAGTAAGCCCAGCGCGGCAACACGCCTCGCTGGAGGAGGTCCCAGGTGATCCATCCCATGCGACCCCAGTGGCTGGCAGTGATGCGGTCTCCCGAGACGAACCAGTAGATGTACACCCCTTCCAGCGTCGCGTGCCCTCCGCCCGGCAGCGGCACCAGCCGTCGGGTCACGAACTTGCCCAGGGGCAACACGTACGGCCGCGGGCGATCCAGGGACAGACTCCGGGTTTCCTTCGCCACGATCTGCCAGCCCTGGGCCGGGAGACAGAACTCCGGCTTGTGGATGCTGGTGCGGTCGGTCCCCATCAGCACCACCCCCACGATGATCTTGAACCCGTCCGGCGCCTCGTACAGACGCCGCGCCAGGCTGGTGTCTTGCGGCAGCATCTCGAGCTCCTGGGCCTCGGGATCGATGGCCTTGGACTCGTAGTCGAGGACGCGCGCAGGCAGCGGAATGTCCAGCCGCAAGTCGGTGGTCCGCGGACTCCATTTCACCCCGGGCTCACCCAACCGCTGGATGGCCTTGAGATGCAGCAGCACGGCCGCCCCCGCCCCCATGAGGGTCAGGGCCGCCGCTGCGACGAGCAGGTGGAGGAGCTTCATGCCGGATCCCTCACGCGGTCCGCGGGCTCAAGCCGCCCGGCACGGTCGGTTCTGCGGGCTCGCGCAGCCAGTGCCCCACCGCCAGCAGGGCGGCCATCGCCAGGCCGAAGGTCACGAAGCCGAACCATTCATGCACGAACTCACCCGCCCCGCGCCCGAAGGCCTCCGAGGCCACGATGATGCTGGTCAGGCGGATGACGTTACCCGTCAGCGCCAGCGGCAGCGCGAGCGAGAAGATGAGCAGGCGCTTCCAGTTTCGCGTGAAAGTGATGCACCCGTACACCGAGGTGAGCACCATCAGGGTGATCAGGCTGTTGATGCCGCTGCACGCCGCCGCCACTTCGTACTGGTAAGTCCCGCGCGGATCCATCAACTGGACCCCTCGCGCAGGACCGGGATGCCCAGCCCGTGCCGGACCAATCCCACGGTGATGTCCGTCGACACATGCCGCAGCGGCACGGTCAGCGCATCCGTATGCCCCGTCAGCGGCACCGAGAACACGAACAGAACAAACGGGAAGATGATCTCGCGCGCGAACCGCCAACCCCAGACGGTCGCCGTCAGGGCATACACGCCGCCAAAGAACGCGACCACCGACACCTTGGGTTGCTGGACCACGTAGCCCAGGACATGCAGCACGACCGCCGCCGCCAACCCCAACAGCCCGGGCCACCACACCGCCTTCGGCAGGTTCAACCACCGTTCGCGCTTCCACCACATCAGCCCGAGCACCACCAGCGGGATCAGGTTCCCGTGCCCGTCCTCGGAGCCCGGTGCGTTGTACGCCATGTTCAACCAACCGAACAGCGACGGCGTGTCGATGTAGCCGAAGGTCGAGTTGCCCACGAAATGGAACAGCAGCATCCAGGCGCCCAGCAGGCCGAAGAACAGTCCCTTGTCCGGCAGCGCACGCCACACGCCCGGCAATTCCTCCCGAATGCCGTCCAACACCGTGCCATTCTGATTCGCGGCTTCCGCCATACGCGCGCCCCGCATCTCACCGGGAGCCCGCCTCAAAGACAACTGAAAAGCCGCGATTCTTCGGCGGCGCAACGCGCGCGGCCGCAGGCGCCGACCTGAGGAGGCGAGGTGACATTCCGGCGATGATCCTCCGCCACGACTTCCATCCCCCGGCCAATACCGGTCGCAGGGCCCCCTCCTTCCGCCTCACCGTCTCCGCCTGGCTCACGGCTTTCCCCCGTTTCGCGTGTTTCGCGGTTCCCTCGCCGGCCCGAACCCGACTAAGCTCCGTCCCGGTTCCGCGCGCCCCGAACCACCATGGGCTTGAAACTCAACCTCGGCTGCGGGCAGAAGTACCTGCCCGGCTATGTCAATTGCGACGTGCTCCCCCACGTCCGGGCCGACCGCCACTTCGATCTCGACCGCGTCCCCTACCCGTTTCCAGCCGACTCGGTCGAGGAGGTGCTCCTGGACAACGTGCTCGAGCACCTCGAGGACGTCGGGCGCGTGCTGGGTGAGGTCCATCGTCTGCTCCAGCCGGGCGGCCGCGTGCGCATCTTCGTGCCGTACGCCAAGAGCGACTGGGCCTTTCAGGATCCCACCCACCGCCACTTCTTCACCGAGCAGACCATGCACTATTTCTGCGAGGGCTGGCCGTACAGTTACTACGTGCCGTTCCGCTTCCGGCTCATCGAGGCCCGTCTCTTCGGCGACGCACGCAACCTGCGCCAGAAACTGCGCAATCTAATCCCGTTCAAGTCCGTCCTGCGCTACTTCCTGTTCAACCTCTACGACGGCGTGTATTTCGAGCTCGAAAAGCCCATCACCCCCGGCCGCTTCCGCTCCCTCGCCATGAAGTCCAAGCCCCCCTGGTCTCCTCCTCCCCGCCCGCCGGCCGCGCCTGGCTGGGGATCGTGCTGGCCCTCCTGGCCGTGCTCCTGGTCTGCTTCTACCCCAGCTTCCAGCCGGGCAAGATCCTCTTTTCGAGCGACGGCCCTCTCGGAGCGAACGCCGCGGCCTGCTCCGCCCTGCCCGCCGGTTTCTTCGGCATGTGGCAGGACTTGAACTGGGTTGGAGGCTACAGCGGCAGCGCCTTCCCGAGCACCACCTTCCTGCTCCTCTGGCTGCTCGGCCCACTGATGTTCGCCAAGTTCTATGCCCCGCTCGCCCTCGGCCTCCTGGGCCTCTGTGCCTGGCTCTGCTTCCGCCAACTGGGGTTCCGACCCGTCGTCTGCCTTCTCGGCGGTCTGGCGGCCGCCCTCAACACGGACTTCTTCTCCTACGCCTGCTGGGGCCTGGGCATGCACACCCTCAGCGTCGCCGGGACGTTCCTCGCCCTGGCCGCGCTGGTCACGCCGGCCACCGGGCACGCCTGGCTCAAGGCGCTGCTGGCGGGCGCGTGCGTGGGTCTTGGGGTGATGGAAGGGTACGACAGCGGCGCCATTTTGAGCCTGTATGTTGCCGCCTTCGTCGTGTTCTCGTGGTGGGGACAGCGCGGATCGGTTGGGCAGCGGGTTGGTGCGGGCATCCTCCACACGGCGTTGGTGGCGGCGGCCGCGGCCTTCGTCGCCGCGCAGGCGCTCACCACGCTGGTGGGCACCCAGATCCAGGGCGTCGCCGGCATGCAGCAGGACACCCAAACCCGCCAGCAACGCTGGGACGAAGCCACGACCTGGAGCCTGCCCAAGATCGAAACCCTCCGCACGGTCATTCCCGGCCTGTTCGGCTACCGCATGTACGCGATGGACGGCAGCGATTACTGGGGGCGCGTGGGAGAAACCCCCGGCGTTCCCGGCACCCGCCATTCCGGTGCCGGCCACTACGCGGGCGTCCTCGTCGTGCTGCTGGCTTTCTGGGGATTCCTCCAGTCACTCCGCCCGGCGAACCGCGCCGTGCTGCTCCCGCACGAGCGTCGTGCGGTGTGGTTCTGGGCGGCGGCGGCGGCGGTGTCGCTGCTGCTGGCGTGGGGGCGACACGCGCCCTTCTATCAGCTCTTTTACGCCCTGCCGTATGCCTCGACGATTCGGAACCCCGTCAAGTTTTTGCACCCTTTCAGTCTGTCGCTGGTGATCCTGTTCGCCTACGGGGCGGAGGCCTGGTGGCGGAGTCACGCCCGCGCCACCGCCGCCGCGATCGGCTCGGCCTGGGAACGTTTCCAGGCGTGGTGGCGAGGCGCGTCGCGCTTCGAGCGTCGCTCGGTCGGAGGCGGCGTCTTGCTCCTCGGCACAGGCCTGCTCGCCTGGCTGGTGTACGCCTCCGCCCGCGGCGAACTCGAAGCCCACCTGGCGCGCGTCCACAATCCGGATCTGGCCGGAGCCATCGCAGGCTTCAGTCTCGTCGAGTTTGGCTGGTTTGTGTTCTTCCTGGCCGTCAGCCTCGCGCTGCTCACGCTGGGGCTTGCCGGGCTCCTCGGAGGAGAGAAGGCGCGTTGGGCCGGCTGGGCGCTCGGCCTGCTGCTGGCGTTCGACCTCGTCCGGGCCAACCTGCCGTGGGTGGAGTACTGGAACTTCGCGGACAAGTATGCTCCCCAGCCCGTGTCCGAACGCCTGCGGGACCGCGCCCACGAACATCGCCTCGCGATTCTCCCCTTCGAACTCGGCCGTGAACACGCGCTGCTCCAGCAACTCTACCGCGCCGAATGGCTGCAGCACGGCTTCCGCTACTACAACATTCAGTCCCTCGATGACGTCCAGGACCCACGCCCGCCCGCAGACAAGCTCGCCTATCGTGCCGCCTTCCTCGGCCACAACCTCACCGGTCTGCTACGGCTTTGGGAACTCACAAACACCCGCTACCTGCTCGGGCTCAGCGGCCTGGCTGAGAACCTGAACCAGCAGGCGGACCCCGCCCGCAAGCCCTTTCGCGAGGTCCTCCCCTTCGGCCTCGCCTAGGAGCACGCCGGGGGCGCCATCCGCGTGGTCACCAACGTGCCCGGCCCCTTCGCCCTCATCGAATTCACCTCCGCGCTGCCCCGCGCCCGGCTCTATACGCACTGGGAGGTCCTCGACGATCCCCAGACGCTCGCGCGGTTGGCCGACCCCGCCTTTGACCCCACCCAATCCCTGCTGCTGGCGCCCGGAGCCGACGTCCCCGCCTCACAAGTCACCACCAACGCTGCCGCCATCCTCGAACCGGTCGAGTTCCTCAGTTACGCGCCCAAACACCTGACCCTGCGGGCCCGAACCAGCACGCCGGCCGTGCTGCTTCTCAACGACAAGCACGACCCACGCTGGCGCGTCACGCGCAAGGCAACCCCCAACCGCTGTTGCGCGCGAATTACCTCATGCGCGCCGTGGCGTTGCCGGCCGGAGAACACACCCTCGAGTTCACCTTCCGCGTCTCACCTCTCCCGTTCCTCACCAGCCTCGCGGGTCTGTTGTTCGCCGCCGCCTTGCTGGTCGTGCTGCTGAAGCAAGGACACCGTGCGGCGCCGGCGACAGACGACCGAGCATGATCAAACCGAGGCCACGCAGAACGCCGCTTTGCGTGGGAAGCAGCTACGAAAGCGCCGCTGGAAGTCGCCGCACTCCATACGCTGCGCGCGGTCGCTCGACGTGTGGGGGCTCGCAAGCGTCTGGCCCACGGTCGGGTCGGTTCGACCCCCTGGAATCTTGGCGCTTCCTTGCGCTTTGAGCTTTCGCCCACAAACCCAGGCTCCGGAGGCATGGCCCGCGGCAACCTGGGAAACCTCCCCCGCGCCCCCACCGTTCACTCCTGCGGGTAGAGCAGAATCCGGTCGTGTACCAGCACCACGAGGTCGGTGCGACCGTCGCCGGTGAAGTCCGCGATCAACGCCTCGCGCGGCTCGGGCAGCACCGCGGTGCGGCCCGGAAGCTGCGCTCCTCGAACACCTGCCAGCGGTTCGCCGGGACCAACCGGTGCGGAGGCTCGAACGTCACGATGTCGAGGTGGTTCTTGGCGGTCTCCAGGAACACCAGGTCCTTCCGGCCATCGTTGTTGAGGTCGCCTGACACCACGTCGTGCAAAAAGCCGTCCCGGATGGGCGTCTCGTAGTCGTCGAGCTCCTGGAACTCCCAAACCTCCCCGAACAGCGGCAGCCAAGCCACGCCGGTCAGTCCCACCAACGCCACGGCGTTGGGCCGTTTCCCGCCCAAGGCGAGGATCTCCACGGCCTGGAACTCGCTCACCGGCAGCGTCACGTTACGCACCACCTGCCACACCCCCCGCCTCGTCACGTTGCGTGAAGGTCAACCGCTTCAATTCGGCGTCGAGCAGGAACAAGCCGGCCACTTTCCCGTCCTCCGTCGCAAGGGGCGCCGCACCGACGATCCGTGAACGTGTCGAGGCCCCGTTGATCTGTTCCTTCACCCGGAACCCCCTACGTCGCCCGCGCCGGCGCCTCCCGGCGCCGGCGTCTCGATCCTGAGCACCACGGCCCGCAGGGAAGTTCCGCTGCGCCATCAAGAGTTCGGGCCGGCCGTCGCCGTCCACGTCCGCCCGGCTCACCCATGGCTGATCGGCACTGCCGCCAGGTGGTGCGACGTCCTGTTCCTCGAAGGCACCGTTCTCCGCCTGGCGGAGCACCTTGATCTTCTCATAGGGCACGAGCACCACGAAATCCAGGCGCCCATCCTGATCGACGTCGTGCGCCACCAGCGCGCTTGGATTCGACTTGAAAGCCGCATTCAACGTCTGGCGCTTCACCTCTCCGTCCGCGCTCCGCCATACCAACTCCCGCGGCCCGCTCTCCGGTTCAACCACCACCGCCAGCACGGGCAGGCTGTCCGCTGTCAGGCCCCCACCGCCAGGACCAGCGGCCGCCCTTCGATGTTGAGCGGCGTCGGGAACGGCACCCGCCCGTTCGCCTCATAGCGCGTCACACCCACGATCCGCTCATCGGCGCTGAGCAGGAAGATCTCGGGCCGTCCATCGGCGTCCCAGTCGGCCACCGCCAGCTCGGCCACGCCCGTGAACGCCGGGAAGGTCCGCGGCGCCGCCAGCCCGCCGTCGGGCTGCTGCAGGAACACGCTTAGTTGACCGCCATCGGGATCTGCCACCAGCAGATCCACCAGGCCGTCCCCGTTCACGTCTGCCCAGACCGTCCCCCGCCGAGCTCTTGGTCGTCCGGGCCAACGGCTGGAGCTGGAACTGCCCCTGCAGGTAGTCCCCGGCCAGACCCTCGGCGGGCACCAGCCGGAACGTCGAAATCTGCGCCCGCCCCGACCTCTGCGCGATGGTCACGACCTCCGTCTTGCCATCCCCGTCCAAGTCATCCGGCCAGTAGGACCGAATGGCGGGGAGGGTGAAGTGGATCTCCGGCCCGAGTTGGCCCGACGAACTCTGCAGCCGGAACCGGAACGGGTTCGCCTGGTCCCAGTTGACGAGCAGCAGGTCCTGCCGGCCATCGCCGTTGATGTCGAGGATCTGGGCGGCCTTGACCGTGCCGCTGTAGGGAATCCGCTCCGGCTCCGCCAGCGCGTGATCGGCGTCCTGCGCCAGAAAGTACAGCGCCGTCTCCCCCACCAAGACCAGGTCCGTGCGACCGTCCCCGTTCAGGTCGCCCTCCGCCAGCGCGTTCATGTCAAGCAAGCCGTCGTCCAGCGACCAGCGCTTCGGCGCACTCCAGCCCTGTTTGCCCTCGCGGTACTGCACCACCAGCTCCTTGGGCTCGCCGAAGTATGCCAGGTCCGGACGCCCGTCGCTGTTGAGATCGGCCACCACCAACGAGGCGATGCGCTTCTCGGAGGCCACCGACTCGATGCGGAACCGGGCATCCGGCGGGAGTTCGTTGAGCCGCAGCTTCACCAGGGGGTCCTCGAGGCGGTCGGGACGCCCGGACTGGTTCAACAACAGATTGATCTTCGAACGGGCGTTGTTCACCACGATCAAGTCTTCCCAGCCATCGCCGTCCAAATCGGCGTGCCGCAGATGACTGATCAGGTTGTCGATCGGGAAGATCTCCGGCCCCCGAATCCGAACCGCAGCGCGCCGGGCGCCTGGGCCAGCCCTCCCCACCACCCGGTCACCCCCGCCAGCACGCCCAGAATCAGGGCGCTCGCGGTCCGGCGTGAACCGCGACCCAGCTCTGTCTTCATGGTGCCCTCCCTTCGGTCCCCCCGCTTCCCCGCCTATTCACCCGGCACCTCGCTTCCCGTCCCTGCGGTCGCCGCCCCCAGCCGCTGTTCGAGGGAGGGACTCCGGCCCGCACCCAATGCCAGGGCCTTGTCGTAATGCCAGCGGGCCAGCTCGAGGAACGGCGGTTGTTGCACCGCGTAGATCGTTGCAAGATTTGCGTGGGCCTCCCGCGTAGTTCGGATCCAGCGCAACGGCACGGCGCAAGGCCGTCTCGGCCGCCTTGCGCTGCCCGCGCTGGCTGAGCGTCACGCCAAGGTAATTCTGCGTATAAGGATTGTCCGGATTCAGTTGTGCGGCCCGACTGAGCAGGTCGAAGGCTTCCTCGTACTTCTCCTGGCGGAACCGCAGCAGGCCCATGAGCGAGACCCCGTCAGCGTTTTGGGGGTCCACCGCCAGCGCCCGCTGGAGGTTGGCCTCCGCCTGTTCCAGCCGGTCCTGCTCGAGCTGGCTCGCGGCCAGGTATGTCAGCATGTCCGCGTTGCGCTCATCGAGCTGGAGCGCCTGCTGCAGTTTGGCCTCGGCTTCCGGATAGCGCCGGAGCACAAACGCCCGTTGGGCTTCCGAGAGGAGGGTGGCCGCGCCCGCCGGGATCTGCCGAAGCTGCCGTTGCGCGCGCGGCGTGTCCGCCTGCAGCGTCACTGCGGCCGTCTTCTGCATCAGGGCATTCTCTTCCGCAGTGAAAGGCACCGCGCGGGCCTCATAGGCTTCGAGGCGGGCCCGCAGAATCGCCAACTGATCGGCGCCGGCGGATACATTGGTGATACCGGTCTGGCGCCGTACATCCTCGAGCTGCCGCGTCAGCAGGCGCGTCCGCCGGGTGAGGTCGTCCCGCTCGCGCTCGAGCTGACGAATCTTCACGCGGTCCACCTCGCGCTGGTACTTGGCCATGGCCTTGGCCTGGCGAGTGTCCTCGCTCTCTTTCACCGCCACCTCCGGGGTCGAGGCCGGAACCGGCGCCACGGTCGGGGCCGGCGTGGGTGGAGCGGGGCTGGGAGTCGGTGCCGGAACCGGCGCGGGGGCTTGCGCCACCCGGGCCGCGGCGGCGGTCAAATCGGCCACGCGTTGCTCAAGCGTCGCCTTTTCCGCCGCCAAGGTGCGGGCGCGCGTCTGCTCGCCGGCGAGTTCCTGCTCAAGCCTGCCCAGGCGATCCCGCAACTGACCGAGCTGGACCTGGGCCGCTGCGGAGTTGCTGTTCCCGTTGCTCGAGCTGGGCAGACGTCGCCGGCACGGCCCTGGGTTCGCTCGCCGTCCGGAGTTGCTCGCGCAACGTGGTGTTCTCCCGGGTGAGGTTGGCCAGCAAGTCGGTCTGCCGCGCCAGGTCGTTCCGCACCGCCTCGAGGGACCGCTGCGCTTCCTCCCACCGTTCGAGTGAGACGGTCGGGACCGGTTCCTCCGGGCGCCCGACGGCGGCCTGCCGCAGCGACTGCACTTCGCGCTCGAGCGACGCGATGCGTTCCGTGGCTTGTGCGAGCTCCCGCGCGTCCACCGCCGCCGGCTGCGCCGACAGCGCCTCACGCAGCTTCGCCTGGAGCAAGTCCCGCTCGGCACGGAGCTGGTTGACCTGCTCCCCGAGGGCGTTCACCCGCGGATCCCCCTGCGGCTCCGCCGCGGCGCCGGTGGAGGGCGTGCGAGCGGCCGGTGCGGCGGGCGGAGCGCCGACGCGATCTTGCAGGTACTGTTTCCGAAAGCGGACGATGGACTCATTCCAACGCGGGTACTCCTTCTCAAACTCGAGGAGACGGTTGAGGGCCTCGCGATAGCGTTCGCGCGCGGTCTCCCGGCCGGCTGGCCGCCATGAGGTCGTCGCCCTGCTGGATCAGGGTGTAAATCCCGAGGAACCGGTCATCGGGACCCACCGCCCCGACCGGCATCAGACAAATGAGCAGGCCGAACGTCAGCAGCCATACCACTCGCTTCATGGCCGGATGGTAAGGCCCGGTCGTGGGGGTTGGCAATGGGTTTGCCGACGTGGTCCGGCGAATTGACACGCTTTTCGGCTTCGTGTTAGCGTCTGCGCGCGTTGGTGTGGGCATGAACTCCTTCCTCAATCAGCAGGTTCTAGTGCTCAACCGGCTGTGGCAGGCCGTCAACGTCTGCTCGGTCCGCCGGGCGCTCACGCTTGTCTTCGAAGGCCACGCCCACGTCGTGCTGTCCGATCAGGACGGCGCCTTCCAGACGTTCAACTTCCATGCCTGGCGCGATCTCTCGCAGGCCCAGCCTCACCCGGAAACGGTCGCCACCATCTCGTTCAAGATCCGCGTTCCCCGGGTGATCCTGCTCCTGTTCTTCGACCGGCTGCCCAAGAAGGAAGTCAAGTTCACCCGCCACAACATCTTCGAGCGCGACAAGAACACTTGCCAGTATTGCGGCCGCACCTTCGAGCGACGGGACCTCAACCTCGACCACGTCATCCCGCGCGATCGCGGCGGCCCTACTTCCTGGGAGAACATTGTCTGTTCGTGCATCCCCTGTAATACGCGCAAGGCCAACCGCACGCCCACCGAGGCCGGCATGCACTTGGTTCGCCGACCCAAGCGACCGAAGTGGCGGCCCTTCGTGCAGGTCAGCGTCGAGCTCCCCTACCACGATAGCTGGAAGCACTTCCTCGACCTCGCCTACTGGAACGTCGAGCTCGGCGAAGACGTCCGCTGAGCGCGGAGCGGAACCTGGCAGCAAAGCCCAAGGGGCTCCCGGCTTGGCCTTGTGGCCTCGTAGGCCGCCTGCCCTCAGCCGGAGCTCGCCCGGTCAACTCGACGACCGCGTCGCCGCGTCGATCAGCTCCCAGAAGCGCGGGTTCTCCTGCAACGCCTCGTCCTCGGCCATCGGCAGGTTCGACCGGAAGCGGAAATCCTTGAGCGTGTTCCGGTGCAGGATCCGATGCACCACCAAGCCCAGCTCGTGGCGCTCGAAGTAGACCCGGAAATCACCAATCCGGAACCGGTGCAGGGTCTTGCCTCCCCCGCCGCAGTTTGCCGAACCGATCCAGCTCGTTGCTGAGCACCTCGGAGGGCACACCCCGAAACTCGCCGAGGATCTGCAACTGAAGATCCTTGGGCATGCCCGCCAGTTCAGCGGCGCTGGTTGGATTGAAAATGATCTGGAAAATGCTCAAGGCCCGGCTGCGAAGTGGCGGCCACGCGGGTTGGTAGCGCGTATGGGAATCGAACCCATCTTTCGGCCTTGAGAGGGCCGCGTCCTAACCGATAGACGAACGCGCCGCACGGACCCGGTCTGTCTAACGGTCCGGCGGGGACCTGTCAACTCAGGGGCGAAAAAAAGAGCGCCGCCCCGAAGGGCGGCGCTTGTGAAGTATCTCAGACGTTCAGTCTATTGGCGACGGCGCAGCAACAGCGCGGCAACGCCCAGAACCCCAAGAGCCATGGTCGACGGCTCAGGGATCAGGTTGAACGACTGCAAACCCACCATGTCGGTCGGGGCAGCCGGAGGGCTGCTGAGGGTGAGCGTCACGGGATTGCTGCTCCCGTAAATGCCACCACCCGCCACGGCGGCTTCGTAGGTCGCGCCTTTGGCCGCTTCCCACGCGCGCATCACGACGGTCACGGAAGTCCCCGCCGCGATCCCGGTCGTGATTGCCGTCGAGGTGATATAGCCAGCAGCGGTGCCGGTGCGGAAGGGCAGCGCCGTGCCAACCGGGGCCAAGCTGTTCACGTCCGCGCCGACATAGGCCTGCGCCAGATAGGCAGCCCCCGTCAAGCGGCGTCACTCCGCCAGGCAGAAACACCTTGGCGTCGATGCCCGCGGCCGTAACCCGGTTGCCGAAGTTGAACTGCCCTTGAGCCAGCGCCGCATAGGCGGTCAGCCCGACTACTGCTGCTACGATTAGCTTTTTCATATGTGTACTGTGCTGTGTGGACTTTGGTCAGTTACTATTTGTGCGGTTCCTGCAAAACACCGTTACACCGTTATGGGTTCACCGAGAAGGTGCGATTCCAAGATCCGGCGGCAACCTTGCGGAGCCAGATGCCTTCGCCCACACCAATGTTCGGCTGAGCCGGATCCCACTCGCCCAAGTCGAACGTGGAAATCGCGTAGTTCCCGGTTGCCGTGTCAAACTTGTAGACGACATCGCCGTCGCCGGGGACAAAGCCCAGTCGGTCTGGATCCCGCCGGCTTGCGGCACCTTGGAACCAACCAGGTTGAACCCTGCCACAAGCGGCGTGGACAGCGCCCCTTGCATCACTTCACCGACGAAGGTGATCGTGGTGTTGGGAGCACCGGGGGCAAACGCAGGAAGAAGCCCTGGCCAGGCACCAGCGTGTCGTTCGGGAAGCTCCACTCGTCCAACTCCCAAGTGTTCAACTTGAAGTTCGCGCCATCGTACGTGTACACGATGGAGCCTTCAGGAAGACCTGGCAGCAGCTTGGCGACGGTGTTATCGGCCTTCGCATCCAGTGGGTTGTTCCACAGGTTGAAACCGGCCCGGGCCGTCAGGTTGACGTAGCCGACCGCGTTGACGGAGTACACCTGGGCGATCGCCGAGGCAACCCCTGCTGCACCCAGTGCAGCCGTGATGAGCAGTGTTTTTGTTCTCATGGTTTTGCAGTTGTTTATCCGTGTGCAGCGCGAAATTCTCGATTCACTGCCTCCCTGTCAACTTTTTTTGAACATTTTGCGACCCCACGATCCCTCCACTTTTTCTCCCCACCCCTGCCGCACCGTGTTATGGCCATCCCCATGAACCGCCGCCAATTCCTCCAGCGCACCCCCTTGGTCCTCGCCGCCGCTGGCCCTTCGCTTCCCCCTCCACCCCGCCGCCGCCGCCGACGACCCCGCTTCCCGCTGGCGCCTGCGCCTCTCCACGTCCTCGATCCACTTCAAGGATCTCCCCCTCGGAGCCGCCTGCGCCCGCATCGCGGCCCTCGGCTTCGAAGGCGTGGACATCTGGTCGGCCTACGAGAACTGCGCACACCTCGATGACGCCCTCAACCGCCTCGGTCCCGACCGTTTACGCGAGCTGCTCGCTCAGCATCGACTCAGCCTGTTCGCTTTCTCGACCTACGTCGGCGGCTACGCCAAGTATGCGGAACTGCTGGGCGGCGCCGGAGGGGGGTGGCCGTCCAGGGCAGCGCCGGTCCTTGTCCGCCCGAAGAACTTGCGCGCCGGATGAAGGACTTCCTCGAAAGCCTGAAACCGCTCGCTGAACTGGCCGAGAAGCACCATTCCTATCTGGCCATCGAGAACCACGGTCACGCGCTGCTCGATGGGCTGGACTCGTTCAAGGCATTCACCGACCTCAACACCTCGCCCCGCCTCGGCATCGCCCTCGCCCCTTACCACTTGCAGGCGCTCGGCGCATCGGTCGTCGAGGCCATCCGGATCTCCGGCTCCCAACTGTTCTTCTTCTACGCCTGGCAGAATCAGGACGGCATGCAGCAGTTGCCGGGCCACGGCTCCACCGATTTCCGCCCCTGGATCCAGGCCCTCGCCGCGGCGAAGTACCGCGGTCACGTGAATCCCTTCATGCACGGCCACGTCGAACCCGACGCAATGGCCGCCGCCCTCACGAAATCCCGCGACTACCTCAAGGGGCTTGTCTGATGCGCCGTCGGCCGGCAACCTCGTCCCCAACGCTATGCCACATCCTGCCATCCCCGCCGCAGTTTCCTCCAACGTTCCGGCACCGCTGTCCTCGGTCTAACCGCCTTCGGTGTTCCCCAGATCCTCCCGGCCCGGGTCCTCGGCGCGGGCTACACCACGCCCACCGCCAAAGACCGGCTCAACATCGCCCACATCGGCGTCGGGGGCATGGGCAACGGCCATCTCGGCTACATGCTCGCCCGCCAGTCCCGGGGCGACGTCAATGTGGTCGCCGTGTGCGACGTGGATGAGGGACGACTGGCCAGCGCGGTGAAGAGCACCGGCGGCAAGGCCACCCCCGTACCGCGATTACCGCTATGTCCTCGAGCGAAAGGACGTCGACGCCGTCGTCATCGCCACCCCCGACCACTGGCACGCCTGCCAGACCGTGCACGCCTGCCAGACCGGCAAACACGTGTACGTCGAGAAGCCCGCCTGCGGCACCATCGAGGAAGGCAAGGCCATGATCCGGGCCGCGCGCGACAACAAGATCTGCGTCCAGGTCGGGTCCCAGGGCCGCTCCCAGCGCGAGGCCTTCTTCGCGCACCAGTACATCGCCAACGGCATGCTCGGGAAGGTCCACACCGTCAAGTGCTGGCACTACGCCACGCCGTCCGATGACAATCCCGTGCCCGACAGCGAACCCCCCGCCGATCTGGACTGGGACCTCTGGCTCGGCCCGCTCCCCTGGCGCCCCTTCAACCAGCGCTATCTCCACGGCGTCTTCCGCTGGCTCCTCGAGTCCGGCGGCGGCCAGATCCGCGACCGCGGCGCCCACGTCATGAGCAACGCGCTGCATTTCATGAACGCCGACAATACCGGCCCGGTGACCATCGAGACCAAGGGCCGGGTCCCCACCCGCGGGCTCTGGGATTCGGCCATCGAGATGGAGGTCACTTACCAGTTCAAGAACCCCGACTGGACCCTCATCTGGGCGCAGCCGGGCGAGATGGTGCCGTACTTCGACCGGGACCGCCTGAAGCGGGAAGGCATCCGCGAGGGCTACGGCGCGGTGTATTACGGGGACAAGGACAAGCTCGTCGTCTGGGTCGGCGACGGTCAGGTCTACACCGAGACCAAGGCCCTTGAGTTCCAGAAACCCGCAGGGGGCGTGGACGTGCCCAAGAGCCCGCGTTTCGACCATCACGAAGACTGGTTCGAAGGGATCAAGACCGGCCGCAAGACCATCATGAACATCGAGGGCGGAGTCGCCACCGCCAACCTCTGCGTCCTCGGCAACCTCTCGCTGATCCTGGGCCGCAAGCTCCACTGGGACCCCGTCAAACGCGAGATTGTGGGCGACGAAGCCGCCCGCCGGCTGATGAGCCGCCCGCAACGCTACCCGTACACCCTCTGATCCGAATCCACTCAACCCGAAACCGCACACCCCGCTCCCGATCCGACCATGAAGCCCTCGCCTCTCCCCGCCACGGTTGCCGCCGCAGCCGCCACGGCGACCGTCCTCAACCTCTCCGCCCGGGCGGCCGAAGCCGCCGACGTCAATGAACTCATCGCCAAGATCAAGAGCACCGACGACGCCGTCCGCGGCCCCGCCTGGCAGGGCGCCGGCCCCGTGGGCGCCCCCGCCGTTGTCCCGCTGGGTCAGGTGATGACCGACGCCGACTTTGAAATCGCCCGTTCCGCCAAACGCGCCATCGAACGCATCGTCCGGCACGCCGGCCGTCCTGGCGCAGACGCCGATCGCAAGGCCGTCCAGACGGAGCTTGTGAAACTCCTCACCCACGCCGCCGCCCCCGTCCGCTCGCACGCCGCGTGGATGCTGTCGGAAATCGGCGATGACGCCGCGGTCGCGCCCCTGGCGGCGCTGCTAGCCGACGGTGCGGTCAAGGAAGACGCGCGCTGCGCCCTCGAGCGGATTCCCGGCCCGGCCGCCACCCGGGCGCTGAAGCAGGCGATGGCCGGTGCCCCGGAGGCCTTCAAGTACGCTCTCGCCCACAGCCTCCGCGTCCGGGGCGAAACCGTGGAGGGCTATCCCAGCCAGAAGCTGGTCCCGACGAAGCAGACCGGCGTGAAGGCCGCCTGAGGTTAGCCCAGGAACGCCTCGTGGACGGCGCGGGTGGCGGCTTCGCCCTTGGCGAGGTCGACCACCACCGAGATCTTGATCTCGCTGGTCGAGATCATGTCGATGTTGATGTCCTCGCGGGCGAGGGTCTCGAACATCTTGGCAGCCACTCCGGAGTGGCTGCGCATGCCGACGCCCACGATGGAGAGCTTGGCCACGCCTTCGTTGGCGATCACTTCCTTGAAGCCGATCTCCGGCTTGAGCCCGTCCATGACCTTCCGCGCCTTGAGGAGGTCCGGCTTGTCGATCGTGAACGACAGGTCCGTGATGGGCCGGGCGCTGCCGTGGCTGACGTTCTGCACGATCATGTCCACGTTGATGGCGGCGTCGGCCAGGGCGTGAAAGATCCGGGCCGACACCCCGGGGCGATCCGGTGCGCCGACCACGGTGATCTTGGCCTGGTTCTTGTCGAGCGACACGCCGCGGACGACGATGCCTTCCATGCTCTTGGTTTCCTCTTTCACGATCGTTCCTGGGTTGTCATTCAGGCTGGAGCGGACTTCGAAGACGACGCCGAATTTCTTGGCGAACTCGACGGACCGGAGCTGCATGACCTTGGCACCCGCCCCGGCGAGTTCGAGCAGCTCGTCGTAGGCCACCTCGTCGAGCTTGCGGGCACTCGGCACCAGGCGCGGGTCGGCGGTGTACACGCCGTCCACGTCGGTGAAGATCTGGCACAGATCGGCCTTCAAAGCGGCCGCCAACGCGATGGCGGTGAGATCGGAACCGCCCCGGCCCAGGGTGGTGATTTGTCCTTCCTGCGTCTGACCCTGGAACCCGGCCACAATCACGACCTGCCCGCTGTCCAGCAGGGCGTGGATCTGGCGCGGGGTGATGTTCTGGATCTTGGCCTTGGTGTGGACGCGGTCGGTCACGATGCCCGCCTGGGCGCCGGTGAGGGAAACCGCCGGCACGTCGAGGGCCTGGAGGGCCATGGCAGTGAGTGCGATCGTCGTCTGCTCGCCGGTGGCCAGGAGCATGTCCATTTCGCGTTCGGGCGGGAGCGGGAGGATTTCCTTGGCCAGCTTGAGCAGGCTGTCGGTGACCCCGCTCATGGCGGACACCACCACGACCAGCCGATCGCCGCGCGCGCGGTAGCCGGCGACGCGGGCGGCGACGTTCTTGATGCGATCGGGATTGGCCACCGAAGTGCCGCCGTATTTCTGAACGATGAGCGCCATGGTCGTGGTGCGGAAGCCGGCGCGGCGGGGTGTTGGGGGTACCCTTCCGACCGCGCGAACACCGTGAGAGCATAGTGAACGCCTCCAAGGTGTCAAGCTGGCTTATGGCCTGCTAGCCGATGATTCGACCCGGTGACACGCTCGACAGCCCGACTGACCATCTTCTTCCCCAGAGAAGGCAACGGAGGAAACGAAGGGCCGAGCCGGCCTCTCGCCTCGCGCCTTCGTTTCCTCCGTTGCCTTCTGTGGCCACCCGCCAGACGCCAGCGCCTCCAGTTGTCGAACGTGGCACAGGAGCGGAGAGCGGAGCGGCTATTTCGCGGCGATGCAGAACAGGTGCGCGTCCCCGCGGAGGAGGAGCCGGTTGGCGGCTGGAACGGGCGAGGCTACGATGCGCTCGCCCATGGCATTCTCGGAGAGCAACTCGAACCGGTCGGACACGCGCCCGACGAACACGGTGCCGTCCTCCCGGGCGGCGTAGAGAAGCCCGCGGGCGATCGTGGGAGACGCGTAATAGGGCGTCCGGTGCTGCGGCAGGGCGTGACTCCAGAGCGTCTGGCCCGTGGCTGGATCCAGGCAAACGATCTCGCCCTGATGGCGCAGGAGATAGGCGCGGCCGTCGTACACGGCCGGGCTGGCAACAAAGACCCCGACGTCCTCGCGCTTCCAGACCCGGTGGGTTTCGGTGACGTCGCCACGTCCGCCCAACCGGATGGCGTGGACGCGGGATTGGCCGGCGCGATCGTCCCGGCCCACAGGTACGATGGCCAGATCGCCATGGATCACGGGGGAAGCGATGGCCGGCCAGAACCCCGTGCCCTCGGGGTTGAACCCGCCGCAGGACCAAAGCAGTCGTCCGTCCGCGGCGTCGTGCGCGGTGAGATGCTCCGCGCCCCAGACAAGCAAGGCGGGTTGTGCCCCCTCGCGGTAGAGCACGGGGGTGGTGTAGGCGTTGTCGTTCTCGGTGGGGGTGCGGTAATTGCGCGCCTGTTGCCAGCGGAGCTCACCGGTGGCCTTGTCGAAGCCGGCGATCCAGGACTCGCCCTGGTGCAGGCGGGCGAGGACCACGTGAGTATCGGTGAGCACGGGAGAGGTGCCGGTGTCCCAGAAGAGCCGTTCGGCGCCAAAGCGTTCGGTGAGGTTGTGCTGCCAGCGGACTTTGCCGTCCGGTTCCAGCGCCGCGAAATGCCCGCTTCGGAAGTACACGAACACGCCGCGGCCGTCGGTAACCGGGGAGCCATTGCAGCTCGAACCCAGCGTGCGGTGCTTGGGCCGGCTCTCGGGGCCGAGCTTGGTCTGCCACAGCACCTTGCCGGTCAAGTCCAGGGCCATTACGGCATCCTCGCCATCGGCGGGCGTGGTCAGGAAGATGCGGTCCTGCCAGACAACGGGGCTGGAGGAACCCTTGCCGGGAAGGCTCAGCTTCCACGTGACCGAATCGAGCGTCCAGCGCACCGGGTAATCGCCGACGGACGTGCTGCCCGTGGCGGAAGGTCCCCGCCAATTGGGCCAGTGGGCGGGCCCGGCATCCTCGGCGAGCGCCGCGCCGGCGGTGGTGAGCGTGAGGGCGGAGCAAAGCAGTACCGGCAACCAGGGCCGGCGCATCGCGGGTTCAGTCATTGGCTTCATAGTTGATTCCGTGTGCCAGGGATCCCCGCCGGCCCCGGCGCGAACCCGCCAGGGTCGCGGGACACGGGCCCGGAGGCGAAGGTGCGTAGTTTGGCACACGGGAGGGCGGGGCGCCAATCAGACCGGCAGGAGGAGCGTGATGGTCGTGCCTTCGCCGCGGCGCGACGCGATCCTGACCTTGCCGTGGTGTGCCTCGATGACGCGGGCGACGAGTCGGAGTCCGAGCCCAGTGCCACCGGCTTTGTCGGAGCTGAGGAGTGAACCGAACGCGCGGCGGCGCTGCTCTGGAGTCATGCCCGGGCCGGTATCTCTGAAACTGACGGCCACGTGGGTCGGTTGCGGCCGGGTGCGAGGCAGGCGCACGGCGCGGGTGGCGATTTCGAGCAATCCACCCTGCGGCATGGCCTCGGCGGCGTTGAGGGCGAGGTTGAGGAAGACCTGTTCGAGCTGCGTGGCGTCCGCGCTCAAGGGCGGAAGTTCCGGGGCCAGGCGCTGGACGAGCGTGACGCCCTGCTGGCGGAGTTTATGGCGGGTGAGGAGGGCGAGGTCAGCCACCAACGGGTTGACATCGACGACGGCGCGTTTGGGTTCGTTATGTCGTGCCAGGTCCAGCACCTGACCGACGATCCGGTTCAGATGGTCCATCTTCTCGCTGATGACGGCGGTATCCCTTGCCCGGGGATCGCCGGCGGGAAACCGGAGGTCCAGAGAGTGGTAAAGGAGCTTCATGACGGTAAGCGGGTTGCGGATCTCATGGGCGATTTCGGCGGCGAGGAGGCCGAGCGCGGAGAGCTTCTCGTTCTGGCGCAGGAGCTCTTCGAGGTCGACGACCCGCTCGTAGAGGCGGGCCTTTTCGATGGCGATGGCGGAAAGGTCGGCGAGCGCGGAGAGGATGGCGATCTCCTCGTTCGAGAAACTGTGGGGTGTGGCGGAATAGACATTGAGGGTGCCGAGGACCTCGCCGCGAAAGAGGAGGGGGACGCTGAGGAGCGACACCAGACCTTCCACCCGGGCGATGTCCACGTGCTGATAGCGGTTGGAGGTTTGGACGTTCTCGAGCTGGAGGGGTTTGCGGCGGCGCACGACCGTGCCGAGGAGGCTGTCGGCCACGGCCAGGCGGGGTTTGCGGAGGTAGGCTTCGCCGGCGCCGTGGGACGCGCGGAGGTGGAGCCATTCCCGGCCTTCGTCGAGGAGGAGGAGGGCGCAGAGCTTGGCGCTCATGAGCTGGGCGGCCTCGCGGGTGATGGTCTGGAGGGCGTCATCGAGATTGACGGTCGAGTTGATGGTCTGCCCCACGCTGACGAGGGCCTCGAAGAGGCGCGCTTTGAGGCGAAGCTGCTCGTAGAGCCAGGTATGGTGAATGACCCGGGCCGCCTGGACGGCCACTTCCTCAAGCAAGGTCTGGTCCTCGGGGCTGAAGGCGTCGAGGCGGTCTGAATCCACGTTCAACACCCCCGCACCTCTCCGCCAACCTCGAGCGGTACGGCCAGTTCCGAACGGGCGTCCGGGTGCACGCGGATGTAGCGTGGATCCCGGGCGACATCTCCCACGCGCGCGGGGCGGCCATGGCGGGCGACCCATCCGGTGAGGCCTTCCCCGACGCGAAGCCGGAGCTGCAGGGCGTGGGGTGGCAGGCCGTGGGCGGTCTGGATCTCGAGGAATCCGGTGGTCGGATTGACCAGCACCACCGCGCCGCTGCTGGCGCCCACCAGACGCACGGCCTCGCGCACGATCAGGCGCAACGCCTCTTGCGGTTCGAGCGTGGAGTGCAGGATCTGACTGACCTGGTAGAGCTGCGCCACCCGCTGGTAGCGGGCCTCGAGTTCGCGCAAGGCGGAAGATGTGTCCGGCACCGGCGCACGATAGCCGGCCGAGGGCGGCGCGCACCGGAAAACCGCGGCACTCCCGGCGCAGCCGCTACCGCACCCGCAGCGTCAGCAGCAAGCCAAACAGTGCGAACACGGCGTTCGGGGCCCAGGCGGCCACCCACGGCGGGACGTAGCCGCCCGTCCCCAGCGCCAACGAAAGCCATTGGGCGAAGAAGAAACCGAACGCGATGAAGATGCTGGCCGCCACGCCCGCGAAGAGGTTCCTCCGCCCCGAGGGCGCCCCGAAGGGCAGGGCCACCAGCACCACGACCAGGCTGGTCCAGGGCTCGGCCAGCCGCCCGTGAAACTGGGTCTCGAGCTTGGAGCGGGCCAGGCTCGGCAGGTTCGGGTGGAGGTCCTGGTACTCGCGGATCTCCCGCAGCGAAAGGCGGGCGCGCTTGGCCGCGCGGGTGCCGCTCAGCGAGGCGAAGCGGATCTCGCTGTTGATCTGGGAGGGGGTTTCGCTGAGCTCGAGCAGTTCGAGCCGGTTGGTTTCGCCGGACTCCCAGCTCGGTTCCGGGAACGGGGTGAAGAAGATCTGGCGCACGCCGAGGAAGGTCCAGGCGCCGTTGGTGAAGACGCCCTGCTGGGCGGCGATGCGCCGGCGCATGCCGTTTTCGAGTTCCCAGTCCAGGTTCACGTTCCAAAGGGCGCCGCGCTCGCGGTCATAGAGGCCGATGTTCCACAGCCGCCGATGCCGTTCGTTGTGGAAGGCGAGGTTACGCACCCACCGGCCCTTGCTGCCCGTATCCGTCCCGGCAGTATGGCGCGACAGGATCCGCTGGCCCAGCTCCTGGCTGCGGGGCACCCACAGCTCGTTGAGCGCAAACACCCCCACGCTGAAGAGCAATCCAACCCCGAAGTACGGCAGACACAGGCGCCACAATCCGATCCCTGCCGCGCGCATGGCCGTCAACTCGTGGTGCCGTGCGTGCTGGGTCAGGGCGTACAGGAGGCCCAGGAGCAGGGCGAGGGGGAGCACGGTGACGAGGAACTCGGGCAACGTGACCGCGTAGTACTCCGCCACCTCCACCGCGCCCAACCGGGCCTCCTGGAAATCCTCGAGCTCACTGAGCAGATCGAAGGCGAGCCAGAAAACCAGGAAGCCGCCGAGGCAATAGCCCAGCGGCAGCAACAGTTCGCGCAGCAGATAGCGGTCGAGCAACCGCATGGCGCGGACATCGTTCCCGGGGGCGCGGGCGAAGTCGAGTGCCGTTTGGCCGCCAGCCGCCAGGCGGACACACAAGCCCCTGCACGTTCACTGTCGGGTCTTTACGAGGACCCGGACCTCCTCGATGCGCATCGTCTTGTCCACCGCCTTGCACATGTCGTACAGCGTCAGCGCCGCCACACTCACGCCCGTCAGCGCCTCCATTTCAACCCCGGTCTGCGCAGCGGTCTCGACGGCACAGGTGACCTCGACCGCGTCACGCCGCACCCGGAAGGTCACCTCGATGTGCCCCAGCGGCAGGGGATGGCAGAGCGGGATCAGCTCCGCCGTCCGCTTGGCCGCCTGAATCCCGGCAATCTGCGCCACCGTCAGGACGTCGCCTTTGGGCAACGCCCGACGCTTCAAGGCCCGGATCGTGGCGGGTTGGCAGACCAACCGGCCCGCCGCCACCGCGCGCCGTCGCTGCACGGGCTTCTCACCCACGTTCACCATCCGCGCAGCACCGGCGGGATCAAGA
The DNA here is from genome assembly GCA_027493615.1 of Verrucomicrobiota bacterium. Taxonomy (GTDB): domain Bacteria; phylum Verrucomicrobiota; class Verrucomicrobiia; order Limisphaerales; family J093; genus DSVZ01. Next base: position 416,770 of record JAOSKK010000001.1, on the reverse strand, counting down.
TGAGAAAAGGTGGCGGGCCGGGGCATAGACCGGGTTCATCCGCCGGACACCGGGGGATCAACGCCACTTCATCGGCGTCACTGAAGCGGGCATCGGTGCCGACGTACTCCGCGTTTCGGGCCAGGCGCACCGACCGGCGATAACGCTCCAGGACCGGGTAGGCCTGAAGGAGGCGGTGCCACAATCCCTCCGCATCCACCGCGCCGGTCTCAAGCTCGATCTCGGACCGGCCCACGGCCTCCTTCAGTTGGGCGAAGAACAGAACGCGCATGGCCAGAGTGTTAAGGGATCGTTGCGTACCGGCTTTCGATGACCTCTCGCCGCAGTACGCCGTCGGTGAGGATCCGCGCCCGCAACCCACCCCGCCCCTGCAATCGCCGCTCGACCCGATCGTCCCGGAAGGCACGGTTCATCCAGTAGCAGGGTCGGCATTCTTCGGTCCCGAGAAAACGCACCCCTTGCACCTCGAACTCGGCCCCGATCAGCCGGTCCAAGTTTGCCCTCACCGTGAACACGTTCCGCCGGGTGGCCTCCGGCCGCACCTCGCCCAACTCGAGCTCGAAGACCACCGCCTCCAACACCTCGAGTGAGAAAAACGTGATCTGGCCCTTGTAGTCGTGCTGGTGATCGAAGAACCGATCCCCACGGATGCCCCGTCCCGCCACACACTCGATCTGCTCGACCTCGATCATCGGGTGGTCGCCCGGCGGGCGGCCATGGTGTCCGAAATAATTGTGGCCTGGTGAAATGAACAGGTGCGCGATCCGGAATCTTGTTAGGCACTGGCACCGCGCCAAACTAGTCGGCCCGCGGAGCCTCGCAAAGCCCAAACTCCGCCACCCAAGCGGCTGCGGCTGCGCTCGCGCTGACCTCGCGTCCTGCGGTAGGAGTCGAGGTCACGAGACTCACGCCAGACTGAGCCTCCTCACGTCGGCGCCTACAGCGGGTAAGCAACAACCGGGCTCCCCCAGGACCACCATCTCCGGCATGCGCCACGCTCCACCGCACGGCCGCCCGCGCGCTGGACGCGGCGCGACTTCGCCCGGTAGGCTCAGCCGATGCAATCCGGTTCCTCGTTCGCCGCGCCCGTGTTGCTGCGTGGCTGTTGCCTGAGCCTCCTCCTGGCGCTCGGCGGTCTGCTGCCCGCCCACGCGCAAGGCAGCCGGGCCGACTACGACCGCGCCCTCTCCCTGGCCAAGAGGACCGAGAACAAGGTCTTCCGCGCCGCCGTCAAAGCGAACTGGCTGCCGGATCAACCGCACTTCTGGTACCGGGTGGCCACCGGCCCGGACGCCCAAGAGTTCGTGCTCGTCGATGCCGAGAACGCGATGCGCGCCCCCGCCTTTGACCACGCCGCCTTGGCCCAGGCTCTGGGACAGGCCACGGAGCAACCCCTGCGGCCCGATCGCCTCGGCGTGGACCAACTCGAGTTCGCTCCGGACCTTGGTTCCGTCCGCTTCCGTCATGGCGGCCGGCTCTGGCGCTGGGACCGCCGCGCCAACACATTGACGCAGGATCCGGCCGAACCCACGACCCGGCGCAGCAGTCAAGGCTCCCTCGACATCCGACCCAGCCGTCGTACGGGCGACGAAACCACGATCACGTTCATCAACCGCCTGGCCGACCCGGTCGAGGTGTTCTGGATTGACAGCGAGGGCGAACGGCGCAGCTACGGCCGCGTCCATGCCGGCGCCCGACGCGAACAACACACCTTTGCCGGCCATGTCTGGCTGGTCACCAATGCGCTGGGCCAACCCCTGGCAGTGTTCGAAGCGGACGAAGCCGGCCTCGAAGCCGAGATCGACGGCCGCGCCACCGAATCGGAACGTCGCGCCACCCGCCGCCGTCCGCCCGAAGGCACCGCTTCACCCGACGGGCGATGGCTGGTGTTCCTCCGCGATTTCAACGTCCACCTCCACGACACGCGCTCGGGGGAGTCCTGGACCCTGAGCCGCGACGGCGCCGCCGACGACGCCTATGCCTCCGCCATCGCCTGGGCGCCGGACTCCTCCCGCTTCGTTGCCCTGCGCGTCCGCAAAGGCCAGGAACACAAGGTCCACTTCGTCGAGGCCGCGCCCCCCGACCAGCTCCAACCCAAGCTCCACACCCGCGACTACCTCAAACCCGGCGATGTCCTCCCCCGCCCCCGCCCGGTCCTCTTCACGGTCGCTGACCGCCGCTGTCTGCCCGTGGACGATGCCCTTTTCCCCAACCCCTTCACCGAGAATGGCGACCTCGAGATCCGCTGGGCGACGGACGGGAGCGAGTTCTTCTTCGACTACAACCAGCGGGGCCACCAGCTCTATCGCATCCTGGCCGTGAACAGCACCACCGGCACCGTCCGGGTCGTGGTCGAGGAGTCGAGTGCCACCTTCGTCGATTACTCGAACAAGACCTGGCGCCATTGGCTCCCCGCCACCAACGAGCTGCTCTGGATGTCCGAACGCGACGGCTGGGCGCACCTCTGGCTTTACGACGTCGCCACCGGCCAGCCGCGCCACCCCCTCACCCGCGGCCCGTGGGTGGTGCGCCGGGTCGAACACATCGACGAGACCGCCCGCCAGGTGTGGTTCTTCGCCGGTGGCGTCCGCCCCGAACAGGACCCTTACCACCTGCACCTGTGCCGGGTGGACTTCGATGGTGCGAACCTCACCGTGCTCACGGAGGGCGACGGCACGCACCGGGTCGAGTTCTCCCCCGACCGCCGCTGGTTCATCGATACCTGGTCGCGCGTGGACCAACCCCCGTCATCGAACTCCGCCGCAGCGCGGACGGCCACCGCGTGTGCGAACTTGAACGCGCCGATTGGTCGGCCCTGCTGGCCGAGGGCTGGACCGTGCCCGAGCGCCTGGTCGCGGCGGGTCGCGACGGTCAGACCGAGATCCACGGCATCCTCATCCGGCCGTCGCGCTTCGACCCTGCCCGGTGCTATCCCGTCATCGAGGAGATTTACGCCGGGCCCCACGGCGCGCATGTGCCCAAAGAATTCCGGCCGCCTCGTCCGCCAACATGCGCTGGCCGAACTCCGGTTTCGTCATCGTCCAGATCGACGGGCAGGGCACCAACCATCGCGGCAAGCAGTTCCACGACGTCTGCTGGCAGAACCTGGCCGACGCCGGTTTCCCCGACCGCATTGCCTGGCTCCGTGCCGCCGCCCGCACCCGCGCCTGGATGGACCTTTCCCGCGTCGGCATCTACGGCGGCTCGGCCGGTGGCCAGAACGCGTTGCGCGCCTTGCTGGACCACGGCGACTTCTACCACGTGGCCGTCGCCGATTGTGGTTGTCATGACAACCGCATGGACAAGATCTGGTGGAACGAGGCGTGGCTGGGCTGGCCGATCAACGACGGCTACGTGCGCAGCTCGAACGTGGCCGACGCCCACAAGCTTCAGGGCAAGCTGCTGCTCATCGTGGGGGAGGTCGACACCAACGTAGACCCGGCCTCAACCCTCCAGGTGGCCGACGCCCTGATCCGGGCCGACAAGGACTTTGACCTGCTCATCATGACCAGCACCAACCATGGCGCTGCCGAAACCCCGTACGCCAGCCGCCGGCGCATGGACTTCTTCGTGCGCCACCTCCTCGGCGTCGAACCGCGCCATCCAGGTCCGGAGGTCACCCCCCGCTGTAGCCGCCGACGAGGGGGTTGCAGAGTCTCGTCACCTCGACTCCTACGCGCTCCGGCTGTAGGCGCCGACGTGAGGAGGCGACACCGTCACGGTTCGCGGATCCGCAGTTCCTGGTTCAGCGGCACCTGTTGGAGGACCTGCTGCACACCGCTCGGCCAGCGGATCTCGAGGCGCTCCACCACTGACGCGGAGCCCAGGCCAAAGTGCAGGCGCGGGTCCGATTGCCCCAGGAACCCGGAAGGACAACGCGCCTCGGCGAACTGGGTCCGTCCGCCGGCGCTGACACGCACGTGCGCCCCCCACCCGTGCGGGTTGGACCGGACGCCCTCGAGCCGCAGCCGTAACCAGGCGCCTGCCAGCCGGCGGTTGCGCAGCAGAAAGCTGCGGTCGCCCATCACCGTGACCAGCACGTCGAGCGCGCCGTCGTTGTCAAAGTCCAGCACCACGCTGCCCCGGGCCTTGAGGCGCGCTCCGAAGACCGCCCCGCCCGCCTGTCGGGCATCGGTGAACCGACCCGCGCCGTCGTTCACGAGCAACAGGCTCTCGCGTCCCACCAAGCGGTGCGCATCCCCGTTGGCCAGGAAGATGTCGAGGTCACCGTCGTTGTCGAAGTCGAGGAAGTTCACTCCCCAGCCGACGTACCGGGCCGTGATCTGCCCCAACCCGCTGGCCATCATCTGGTCGCGGAAGCGGCGCGCCGACGTGGCCAGGTAAAGCGAGCCGTAGCCGAGCCGCGACACGAACAGATCCGGCAGCCCATCGCCGTTGAGGTCCCCCACCGCGGCCGTCATGGAACCGGCGGCTTCGCCCAGCGCGTTGTAGGCCACGCCCGCCGCCACGGCCTGTTCGGTGAACCGGCCCTGGCCGTCGTTGACGAAGAGCGTGTTCGGCGTCGAGTCATTGCACAGGTAGAAGTCACTGTCGCCGTCCAGTTCGTAGTCAAAGGCGCAGACCGACATCGCGCGATGGCCCGGGACGCGGATCCCCGAGCGCTCGCTCCAGTCCTCGAAGGTCCCGTCTCCCCGGTTCCGGTAAAGCACGTTGGACTCGGCGGCGTAGGAGAGCGGGCCCGGGTAGGCGTCCGGATTGAAGTAAAGGGTCGAACTCGGGTCGTAGGTGAGGTAGTTGGCCACGAGCAAGTCCAGCCAACCATCGTTGTCGACGTCCGCCCAGGCCGCGCCGATGCCGGTGCCGGCGTCCCCCACGCCGGCGGCCACGCTGACCTCGGCAAAGGTGCCATCGCCCAGGTTCCGATAAAGGTGGTTGGGTCCGACGTTGACCACGTACAAGTCCGGCCACCCGTCGCGGTCATAGTCAGCCACAGCCACGGCCGAGCCATAGCCTGTGCCTCCCACACCGGCCCGCTCGGTCACGTCGACGAACGTGCCGTTGCCGCGGTTGCGGTAGAGCCGGTTGGGCTGTCGCGCGGTGCCCGGGGTGTGACCGGTGACCCCTTCGAGGGGACCCGAGTTGACGAAGTAGAGGTCCATCCAGCCGTCCTGGTCGAAGTCCAGCACGGCGGCTCCGGCGCCGTTGGACATCAGGATATTGGCGATGCGTACGTCACAGAACTGGTGGACGAAATCGAGTCCCGCCGCCGCGGTGACGTCCTCGAACTGGTCCTGCGGCCCGGCGATCACCGTGGGCGTGACGCGTAGGGGTCCCGCTTCGGTACCCGGGCCCTCCCCCCGGCCTTCCGGTCCACGACCGGGCTCGTGGTTGCGCCGGGCCGAGTCATGGCACCCCCCCATCGCGAACACGCACAACCCAATCGCTATCCAAAGGGGTCGGTTCATCATGTGATCCACAACAGAGGGGTCAGTAGCTAGTATGCTCCGATTCCACCTTAGTCCCAGGCCACGCTGAACTCGTCGGGCTCCCTCCTGCTATCCGCCCTTGCCGTGCGCGGGGGCGTCAACCCTGCCTCGGCCTTCTGGAGAGCGCGCCGCAGGGTATTCGCGCTGCCCGCGGACAATCGCCGGGCAATCCACCGTGTGGACAAACCCGTCTCGCGCCGCAACCGGCGGGCGATGGCAAGCTTCTCAGCGGAGGTCCTGGCGCTGCGGGTCAGCGAAGCCTCGGTCCAGCCCAACCGGCTCAGTTCCTCCCGCAGAATCCGCTCGCCCTGGCTGACGGCGAAGTCAGGTGGCTTGGCGCCGTACCGCACGACATCGTCGGCCGACTTCAAGCGGTCCAGCAATTGGAGCCGAAAGCGCTCATCGCCGAAGCACCACCCCCGGCGCAGCTCTGCCCATTCGGCATCGCGCGACACCGTCCGTTGCGCCTCCATCGTGCGCGCGAACTCCCTTCTTCCCCGCGGATCGTCTTCGAGCCCTGCTCCGGCCAGCAGACGGTCCACGCGCAGCCAGCCGGGGCGTTCGGCGGGCGACCGGAGGTAATCCGGGTAACTGCTCCACGGGAACGTCTCCAAAGGCTGGTCTTCCCGCACCGAGCCGGCCCGGACGGCGTTCAGATGTGCGTGCTCACCCGCCCACCGGAGATAGTCCCCATGAAGGGCGATCGGCAGGGCCCGATACCGCCCGCCGAACACGTGCCCTGCCAGGCGATGTCGGTGGTTGAAGCGGGTGGTATACGTGGCCAACAACCACTTCATGCCCATCACCATTGCAGGCTGGGGCGTCTCGATCACCAAGTGGAAATGCCCGGCCAGCAGGCAGTATGCGTGGACCTGCCAGCCCACCTTGGCGCAGGACTCGCCCAACGTGGCCACGAACCGCTGGCGATCGTCCTCGTCCCGGACAATCGCCTCACCGCCGTCTCCGCGCGCCGTGATGTGATAACAAGCGCCGGCGTATTCGATTCGAAGGCTTCGCGACATGACCGGAAGGAAGGGAGCGAGCGCTCAGCGCGGGTCGAGAGAGAGCTGGTTAGGCACGCCAACGGTGGAGCCGCGCCCGCAGTTGGTCCAAGTGGCTCGCCTCGGGAACCAGTCCCGGGATGTCCGCCGCCAAGGCGTCGAAGTCCGGCACCTCTCCCCATGCGGTCACGGTGAAGACCTCCAGCGCGCGCGTCCAAGCGAGTCCGAGCTCCCGGTTCTTCCGGTCGAACCGCGCCCGCAACGTGCTCCGCCACTCCTCCAAACTGCGGGGCGCTTCCATGCGATGCCGTCCCACCCAGGGCAACCACTCGCACACTTGCGACTGGTGGCACCAAGTCAGCTCCGCAATCAGGTCAAACGCCGGCTCGACCTCGACGGCCAGGTCGTGCGTGTTCGCGCCCGACTGGTAACCGTCGTAAACCGCCAAGATCACCGGCACTTTGCACGGCCGGGACCGCGTTTCGTCAGCCGGATACTCCGGCGTGAAGGCGTGGGGAACGTTGATCAGGTACGCCACCCGTCGCACGGCTTGAGCGATCACGAGGTGATCCACGTGCACCCCTGCCAACGGATCGGCCGGGAGCGGCGGGCAAAAAAGATAGTCCGGTTCGAACTCGCGGATGGCGTGCCACAGCGCGGCCAACAAGGGACCGCCCACTTCGAGGCAGCCCTCCCGCGGCACCGTTCCATCCGGCAAGCGCAGCAGCGCAAACTCATATGCACCCCGCCGTGCCGAGGCTTCCTGTTCGCGCTGCCGGATCGCCCCCAGTTCCTCGCGTGGCCGCGCGTGGTGCCCCGCCCGGCCATCGGTGCATACGATCACCTTCCGACGGACCGCCTCCCCGCTCCGGCGCCGCCAGAGCTCGAAGGTGCCCGCCGCCGTGAACTCAAAGTCGTCGTAGTGCGCGTGAACAAACAGCAGCTTCATGAGCAGTGGCCGCGATGCTAGACGGTGGCCCCCGTCGGGCAAACCAATTGCGTGGTCTCGCCGCCCCGCGCAGCGTGTGCGGTGCCGACCCGGCCGCCGCCCGCCGGGGATCCCGACACAACCCGCCTCCGGAACCCCGGAACCCAAGCCACGGGAATATCCGGTTGTCAGCCGTCTCTGCCCTGCTATGGTTCGGCGTCGGTGCCGACGCCCGGTACGATGAGCTTGGCGGCGACGCGGCTTATGACGCTCGCGAGTATCTCGATGGACGATCTCTTGAAGCACAGCACGCTCTACCAGGAATTCCTGGCCGAGCGCGATGAAATCCTCAAACACAAGTGGATTGAGTCGGAGAAGGCCGGGTATGACATCGGGTTCGAGCGCGCCTTGCTCGACTGGCTGGTGAACCACAGCGCCGCCTGGCGGCGGTGGCGACGCAGCCTTCGCGAACCGTTCTCCGCCGCGAACGCCGGCAGTCCCCTCGATTGCACCTGACCCCATCGCCTGCCTTCCGCTGGCCTCGTTGCCCGGCACCCGTTGCGATCTTCTGTCATGTCCTCCTCGCCTTCCCGCCGTGTCCTGATGTCCGGCGCCTCAGTCGAAGCCGCTATCGCCCGCCTCTCCGATGGCATCGTTCAACGCTATGCCGAAGGCTCCCGGGTGGTCCTGATCGGTATTCAGACCGGCGGCATCCACCTCGCCCGCCAGTTGGCCGGCCACCTCGCCCGCGCCTGGCGAAACGAGGTCCCAGTCGGCCAACTGGACGTCGCCATGCACCGCGACGACCTCGATCAACGGCTCGCCCCCAAGGTCCACCCCACCTCGATCCCCTTCGACATCTCCGGCAAACACGTCATTCTCGTCGACGACGTCCTTTGCAGCGGACGCACTTCGCGCGCCGCCCTTGATGCCTTGAATGACCTGGGACGTCCCCAACGCGTCGAACTCGCCGTCCTCATCGACCGTCCCCACCGCGAGCTTCCCATCCAGGCCGACTTCGTCGGTGAACGCGTGGCCACCCAGCCGGACGACCGGGTGGACGTCCAATTGGCCGAGAGCAACGGCGGCAGCCAGGTGTTCATCGAATCTCCCGCCCCCCCCCCCCGCTCCCCATGAAATGGCACCGCAAGGACCTCCTGGACCTCCAGTCGCTCAGCGTCGGGGAGATCCAGACCGTGCTCGACACCGCGCGCGAGTTCAAAGCTGTCGGCGAACGCCACATCAAGAAGGTCCCCGCCCTCCGCGGCAAGACCGTCGTCACGCTCTTCGTCGAACCTTCCACCCGCACCCGCATCAGCTTCGAACTCGCCGCCCACCGCCTCAGCGCCGACGTCATCAATTTCAACGCCGAAGTCTCCTCCTGCGCAAGGGCGACGCTCAAGGACACCGCCCGGAACCTCGAAGCCCTCAACGCCGACTTCATCGTCATCCGCCACAGCGCCGCCGGCGCGCCGCACTTCCTCTCGCGGGTGCTCGGCGCCCACGTGGTCAATGCCGGCGACGGCGCCCACGAGCACCCCACCCAGGGACTCCTCGACCTCTTCACCATGCGCGAGAAGAAGGGACGCCTCGCCGGCCTGCATGTCACCATCCTCGGCGACATCCTCTACAGCCGCGTCGCCCGCTCGAACATCTGGGGTCTCCGCAAACTGGGCGCCGAGGTGACGCTTTGCGGCCCCCCACCCTTGTGCCCCGCACCTTCGAAGCCATGGGCTGCCGCGTGGTCCACGACCTCCACCAGGCCATCGCCGATGCCGACGTCATCAACCTCCTCCGCATCCAGCATGAGCGGCAGCGCAAGAGCGCCTTCCCCGGTCTGGGTGAGTACACTCACCTCTTCGGCATCACGCGCAGCCGCCTCGCCGACACCAAGCCCGACGTCCTCATCATGCACCCGGGCCCCATCAACCGCGGCGTCGAGGTGGACAGCGACGTCGCCGACGGCGAACGCTCGGTCATCCTCGAACAGGTGACCAACGGGCTCGCCATCCGCATGGCCGCGCTCTACCTCATCAACGGGGGGAAGGCGGCAACGCCGGACGCCAACTAGTCCCTCCGGCCGGGCGGATCGCAGCTCCCCTTCATCCGGTGTTCAAGATTCAGAATTCAGGGACTGACCCCATGAGACTTCTGCTGGCCTGCCTCCTGCCTGTCCTGACCGCCGCCGCCGCCCCTGCCAACCCGCCACCCCAGAACACCACCGAGCTCGAACAAGCCCTCCGAAACCTCCTCGCCGAACACCGCATCCCCGGCTGCGGCGTCGCCCTCGTCACCCGCACGCAGGACGTCTGGATCGCCGGCGTCGGCAAAGCCCATCTCACCGCGGACCGCGACGCCACGCCCGACACCCTCTTCCGCATCGGCTCGACCTCGAAGACCTTCGTCGCCCTGGCGGTCCTCAAGCTCCAGGAGGAGGGTCGCCTGAACCTCAACGATCCGGTGCGAACCCGCGCGCCCGGCCTGGCCTTCAGCAATCCCTGGGAGGCATCCGATCCCGTGCGGATCGTCCACCTCCTCGAACACACGGCCGGCTTCGATGATCTCCACCTCAAGGACTATGCCCACAACGATCCGGACCCGATCCCCCTCGCCGACGGCCTGGCCCATTGCGCCACCAGTTGCGTGTCCCGGTGGCGCCCCGGCACCCTGATGTCCTACTGCAACGCCGGCCCCCCATGGCCGCGTACATCGTGCAACAGGTCACCGGCATCCCCTTCGAGGAGTATGTGGCCAGCGAGTTCTTCCAGCCGATCGGCATGCACACCGCCACCTACTTCTACCCCGCCGACCACCCGGAACAACTGGCGCGCCTTTACGCCAAGGACGGTGTCACTCCGCAACCCTACTGGCACATCCTCGTCCGGCCCTCCGGCGCCATCAACGCCTCGGCCCGCGACATGGCCGCATATCTCCGCTTCTTCCTCAATCGCGGCGAGGTCGACTCGCGAGCCCTGCTCCGGCCGGAGTCCCTCGAACGCATGGAACGGCCCGGCACCGGCCTCGGGGTAGGCCTCGGTTTGACCACCGGCTATGGCCTCTGCAACTACACCTCCGAACGGGGCGGAGTGCTCTGGCACGGCCACAACGGCGGGGTCAACGGCGGGCTCACCGAAATGGCCTACTCCCCCGACTTGGGCGTGGGCTACGCCTTCATGATCAACTCCGAGAACAGCGCCGGCTTCGAGCCGATCGCCGAACTCCTCGCTGCATATGTAACTCGGGACCACCCCAAACCGCCCTTGCCGCCCCCGGCCACTGTGGACCCGGAACTACCGCCCCGCTTCGCCGGATTCTACAAGCTGGCCGCGTCGCGTAACGCCAACCTGCGGTTCCTCGACTGGCTCCTGAGCGACGCGCATCTGTCGTTCAACCCCACGCATCTCGTGGCCGACCCCCTCCTGGGCCCGGCACGCCTTCTCCCCGCCGTCACCCCCCGCACGTTCCGATCGCCCGAGGGTCCTGCTGCCACGCGCGGTTTCACCGAAGTGGAGGGACGCCGCCTGTACTGGGCGGGCATGGCAACGTTCGAGCAGGTCCCGACATGGACCGTGTGGACACCCCGCGTGGTCGGCGGGCTGTGGCTGGGTTTGAGCCTCAGCACCCTGCTGTTCGGCCTCGTCTGGGTGCCCCGCTGGCTGCGCGGCCGCCTCGAACCCGACAGCGGCGTCTTTCTGCGAAGCTGCCCGCTCGTGGCCGCCCTGGCCTGCGCCACGGCCGCCGGGATGTTCGTGGCGTCGACCCGGAACACGTCGCTGCTGTTCGCCCGGTACGGTGAACCGACCCTGTGGTCCATCGGGTTCTGTGTCCTGACGGTGTTGTTCCTGCTGGCGGCGGTCGTGGGGGTGCTGACCGCGCTGCGCCGGCCGCCGGTGTCCACCCGCCGTCTGGTGCGGTGGCATGCGCTGTTTGCCTCGCTGCTGCACCTGGTGGTGGCCCTGTACCTCCTGTACTGGGGCGTCATCGGCTGGCGCACTTGGACTTGATTCCGGCCTCTCGCCCGGGAGCGGCCGGCGGGAAGGTGAGCCGGGGCACCCGGAGGCGCACCATCGTCTACCGACATGTCCGTTCTCCTTACAGTCGAAGCGGACCTTCAGTAACTTGAGTTCGAGAATGATAGGAACTGGACATCCGCCTGCGGGTGCCTCCCAACCCCCGACTGTCGTATTTCCTTACACTCCGCACCGCTCGATGGGGACGAAAATGCACGCAACCAGCCTGCAAGAATGATTCACATAATACTGTGGAACAACATGTTACAACATAGGATGAGGTCAGACCAGCGGGCGAACTTGGTTCTGGCAAGTTATCTGCTTCCGCCAAGCGCTGCTGAGACTGGGCGTTCCCAGGGGAGGCGTGAGGAGCCGGTTGGCTCAGGTTGAACATTGAAGTTGGGGATCGGGATTGTGAACGGGGGTAAGCAAAGGAGGTTTGCCGAATGAAAGTCATCCAATGGGTCGCGGTCAGTCTGGTGGCCTGCGTCGTCGTGCCAGTGGCCAATGCCGTGCCCAAGTTGCAACTGGACATCGCCGGGGGCGTCTACGATCCGCAGGACGAGACCACGTTCGCCCCGGCCAATGCATTTACGCTTTACGCCCTGAACGCGGGCCTGCCGATCAGCGGGAACTTTTACCTCTCGGCGGCGGTTACTCCCATGGTGGCACCGGCCAACCCGCCACCGAACCTGGGCTACTTCACGCTGGTCGTGGACCGGAATGCCGATGGTGTGGTGGATGCGGGCGATGCCGTACACACTGTGCAGGTGGTCGGCGGGATGACCTACGGCGTTCCGCCCCTCGAAAGCCTGGGTGGCAACCAGGGATTCGATGCCGGTGACCTGAGCAAGCACGGCATTTTCGAGACCTATTTTGCGGAATTCAGTTTCAAGTTTAACGCCAACCTCAAGACCCAGGGATACGACGTCCAAAAGGGCACCCACCCCGCGTTGCCAACCGCTGGCACACCCGCAACGATGTACTACCAGCCGTTCCTGGTGGACTTGTCGGGTCTGGCCCCGGGATACGGCATCCATTTCGACCTCTACAGCGAGGTCATCAAATCGGGTACCGACATCGATGCCGACAAGTTCGCCCCGTTTTCGCATGACGCCGCCGGGTGGAGAAGGATACCAGACGGGGGCGCGACTGCCGTCTTGCTGGGTTTGGGCGTGCTGGGCATCGGGATCCTCGCCCGCAATCGAATCTGAGAGCGGCGGTACTCGCCGCGTGTCCGCGACTAAAGCGCCTCGGCGATGGCGCTCCCCATCTCCGAGGTGCTGACCATGCGGAAACCGGCCGTGCTGGGGCCACGCAGGTCGGGGGTGCGATAGCCGGCGGCGAGCACCTTCCGGACGGCGTCCTCGATGGCTTGCGCCGCCGGCTGCCATCCGAAGCTATACCGGAGCATCAAGGCCGCCGCGAGGATCTGGGCGATGGGGTTGGCGACGTTCTTTCCCGCGATGTCCGGCGCGGTGCCGCCCGCGGGTTCGTACAGGCCAAACACCTGGCCCTGGTGGCGCGCCCCGAGGGAGGCGCTTGGCAGCAGACCGAGCGAACCCACCAACGCCGCGGCTTCATCCGCCAAGATATCGCCAAACATGCCCTCGCATACCACCACGTCGAACTGGTCCGGCCGCAGCACCAACTGCATCGCGGCGGTGTCCACCAGCATGTGCTCGAGCGTGACGTCCGGGAACCGCCGGCTGGCTTCGGTCACCACCTGCCGCCAGAGAATACTGGTCTCGAGGATGTTGGCCTTGTCCACGCTGGTCACCTTGCGCCGCCGGAGGGTCGCCGCCAGGAAGGCCATTTGCGCGACACGCTCGATCTCGGAAGCCGTCAACGACAGCGTGTCCACCGCCCGCAGGACCTGCTGCATCGGCGCGCCCTCGCCCCGGACCTCGAGCACTGCCTCGGTCTTCTTGCGCGCCGTGTTGTAGAGCCCACCGGTCGCCTGGCGCACCACCAGCAGGTCGATCCCGTCACCCAGCCGCTCCGGGCGCAACGGAGAGCCGTACGCCAACTCCGCGGGCAGCTTGATCGGACGCAAGTTGGCATAGAGCCCGAACTGCCGGCGCAGACGGAGCGACGCGGCCCGTTCGGGACGCTTCTCCTTCGGCACTTCGGAGTCGCGATACTGCAGACCGACGGCGCCGAACAAGATGGCATCGGACTCCTTGCAGAGCGCCAGGGTTCGGTCGGGCAAGGCCTTTCCCTCCTTGTCGATGGCGTCCCATCCCACCAACGCTTCCTGGATGTCCAGGCGCAGCCCGTGGGCCTTCTCCACCGCGCGCAGCACCTTGATCGCCTCGCGCATGACCTCGGGACCGATCCCGTCCCCCGCCAAGGCCGCGACGGTTCGCTTCATTGTCTTCATAGGAGGATAGAGCAGGAATTGCCAGTCGCCCCCACCCCGGCGAAGGAATCATCCCGCGCGTGCTGCCTCCGCCGGGTGCCCGGTCGGCAGGCTCGGTCCGTCCCCCGTTGAAGTCAAGCGCGCCCGTGGCGAACGCAAAGCGCCGCTGGAAGTCGGCGCACTCCAAACGCGTCGCGCCAGCCGGACGGCGGGGGCTCGCGAAGCGTTTGAAGTGCGTGCGGTTCACCGCCGCTGTTCGTAGGCGGGGAAGGAGCTGAACGAACCGCACCGCCTTGCAGCAGATCAGCGAGGGCAGCCTGGACCCCCACACCCCGGATCCCCGGGAGGTTCGGTTGACCTCTATCAAGGACGGCACGGGGCCTCCGGGACGAGACTGGGCGTCACGATGAGCGACGAATTTGTCGAAGTGGACGCGCGCGGACTGGAACCGCCGCAACCGATGGTGCGCATCCTTGAAGCGCTGACGGTACTCCCGACGGGTGCGATCCTGCGGGCGCGAACCGATCGACGACCGTTGCACCTGTACCCGCTGATCGAGGAGCGGGGATGGGTGGCAGAAAGCCAACCCGAAGCTGATGGCAGCTTTGTTACCTTCATTCGTCATGCCTAGCACCGCCGCCCGACCGTCACTGCCGGGTACCGCGATGCCGCCAGGTCCGGCCAGCGGGCTGGCGCCGTCGGTCGGGCTGCCGCTGCGATTTGTGGCCACGGGCTTCGCGGCGTGGCTGGTGGGGGTGGTGTTGCTGGTGGTCCGACCGGACATGCTGGCGACGTACCACTACAACCAGTATGTGGTGGCGGCGACGCATCTCTGGGTGCTGGGTTTCCTGAGCTCGGTGGTGATGGGAGCCATGTACCAACTCGTCCCGGTGGCACTGGAGGTCCGGCTGCACAGCGAACGTTTGGCAAAGTGGCAGTTTGTGTTTCACCTGGCGGGCTGGGTGGGAATGGTGGCGATGTTCTGGCGTTGGGACCTCAAGCAGGTCGGGCATTTCGGTTCGGCCTTCGCCGTGGGCGTGGGGTTGTTTGTCTACAACCTGGGCCGGACGCTGCGGCGGGTGCCGCGCTGGAACGTCGTGGCCGCTGGGGTGGCTTCAGCGTTGGCCTGGCTGAGCCTTACGGTCGTGGTGGGCTTGATCGTCGTGACCGGGAAGTGCACCTACGACTCGGTGGAACGACTGACAACGGCCAACCCGCTCCGGGGAATGCTGGCGGCGTTGGCGGCATTGGCGACCTGGGTAAATCAGTTCGATCCGCTGGGCGTGATGCACGCCCACGCGCATCTCGGCGTCGTGGGGTTCTTCGTGATGATGATCGTGGCGGTGTCGTACAAGCTGCTGCCCATGTTTCTGCTGAGCGAAGTGCAGAGCGAGAGACGGGCGGCGTGGTCGGTGCGCCTGCTGAATGCCGGGCTGGCAGGAGTGTTCCTCGCGCTGGCCTGGCGTCGTACCTGGCAGCCGGTGGCGGCGCTCGTCCTGATCGCCGGTTTGGGTCTCTACTTCGCCGAAGTGCGGGCGATTCTACGGGCCCGGCGGCGGCGGGTGATTGACTGGGGCTTGCGGCACCACCTGACGGCGCAAGGGCTGCTGGGCCTCGTGGCGGTGCTGGGGTTGGTGCTGGGCTGGCCCGGGCTGCGGGTCACGATGTTCACGGCGCAGCTCGAGACGGTTTACGGCTGGCTGGGAATCGCGGGCGTCGTGTCGTTCACAGTCCTGGGCTTTCTGTACAAGATCGTGCCGTTCCTGGTCTGGTACCACAGCTACAGTCGAGCCGTGGGCCGGGCGCGGGTGCCAACGCTGGCGGACCTGTACTCGGAAAGGCTGCAGGTGGCGGGCTATTGGAGCTACCTGGCGGGCCTGCTGGCGGCCGCCGCGGGGGCTGCGGCGGGATACGCCCGCTGGCGCGGGCGGGGGCGGTGATTCTCCTGCTAAGTCTGGCGGGATTGGGTTGGAACCTGGGTCGGATGCTGGCCCATGGGGTGCGCCCCCGCGTGGTGCCGTTCGGCGCATACCCCGTCGTGAAACCTTTGAACGCATGACCTCGATCGATCCCCGACAAGTCGAAGACGCGCTCCGTCAGGTGGTGGACCCGGAGCTGGGCTGCAACCTGATGGATCTGGGCCTCATCTACAGCACGGACATCACCGGCGACACAGTGCGAGTGACGATGACGCTCACCACGCAGGGCTGTCCGATGCACGAAAGCCTGGTGGAGGGGGTCCGCGCCGTGCTGCTGGACCTGGCGGGCGTCCGCGAGGTTGCAGTGGACGTGGTCTGGGATCCGCCGTGGAATCCGGCGATGATGACGCCGGCAGGCCGTGCCCGGGTGGGGCTGGCGTAGCCGCGGGTGCCCCCTACCTGCTGTAGGCCGCTGTAGGCGCCGACGTGAGGAGGCGTTGGGGGTTGGAGGCCGCGCCACTTCGCCTCCCCACTTCGCCTCCTCACGTCGCCTGCTTACGTCGGCGCCTACAGTGAATTCTCAAGGGCTGACCCCGGGGCGAGGGCAACGACGTGCCGGCGGATTTCGGCGGTCAACTGGGCTTCGTCGGTGCCATCGAGGCGGGCCAGGACCCGGACCCAGCGACAGGCAAAGCTGCCTTCTTCGTTGAAAGGAAGATGTTTGAACAGGGCGTCGAAGGCGCGTTTGCGCCGCCGGCAATCCGCCTGGATCCGACGGAACTCGGCGCCCAGCGCGGTGAGGTAGGTCTCGGCGAAAGCCCGGGGATCCTGGAGGTCGGCGTGCCGATCGTTGGCGGGCTTGGCATAGGCCCGGGCGAAGGCCAGCAGGGAAGGCGTGCGCCAATCGGCGAAGGCCCCGCCATGGTCGGTCAGCACCAGCTCGCCCGGAAGCCCGTCGGATCCCTCGACGATGATCTCGTCGCCATCATCGAAAAGGACCTCGCCGGACACATGGGGGCTGCAGGGTTGACGGTGCGACCGACAATCAGGTTCGGGGCGGCGGCTTTGCCGAGCAGCCGGGCGAGGGCGATGGCGTAGCGAGGGTCCCCAGCTTGCGCGGTGAGATTTGGTTAGTGGGGATGCCAGGCAGGTAATCGCGTTCGAAGTAAACCACCGGGAAGAGCCGGCCGCGGAACTCGGCGCGGGACCCGGCGTAAGGCTCGGACACGCGCCGCATGGTGACGCGGGGTGGGAGACGCATGCCGAACTGGAGACAGCCGAGTCGACGGTCAAGCGTGTAGTCGGTGTACTCGTCCGTATCGAGCATGGCCCGGACGATGTCCTTGGGCAGGCCGTGTTCGTCGAGCTCTTCCAGCCGCTCGCGGATGCCCCAGCGCTGCACGCGGAGAAAGAGCACACGCGGGTCCTTTTCACCGCGGACCTTGATTTCGGCGAGGTAAACGCCGCGACGGCCGCGGCGGCCCGTGGGTGCAGGTCCGCGCGGTTCGATGCGGCCGAGGTTGAGGTATTCGAGGTTGCCGTACTCGCGGATCAGGTTGGCAGTGAAACCCCGGGCCAGGGGGTCGTGGAGGGCGCGCAGGGCAGGATCCGTGGCGGACTCAAGCGGCGTCTCGAGCACCTGCGCGAGGAGGAACTCGCCGCCCTCGATGCGTCCTCCCGGGAGCCAGCGGGTCTTCAGGAGGACGTCGGAACTCCACCCAAACGGCGACTCGTCATGCGCGTGGTCCTGGTCGCCACCGGAGAGCGTCGCCAGAAGGGCATCACGCCAGGCCGCAAGCTCGGGGTCGTCACGGCGCAGGAGCGGTTCGGTGGCTTCGTGGAACTGGCGGGCCAGCTCGGTGTAACGGGCGCGGAGCGCCTCGGGCGCGAGGCTGGCAAAGGCAGGGCCGAAGAAGCTCGGAGCGCCGAACTTCAGGGCATCGGCACCGAAGAAGGCGATCTCGGGATGCCGATGGCGGTTGCGCGTGGCGCTGTGCAGGGCGATTTCGTCGAGCTGACGGGCAAGGACGGCGTCGTTGAGCGCGGCGAGCCCTTGGAACGCCTCGCAGGTCACCCAGCGCGTACCGGTGTGGGGGTTGTAGTAGTAGATGGGGGCCTCGTGGATGGCAGTGCGGCTCTGCCGGATGGTGCGGGCCCAGGCTTCCCGGTCGACCGCGGGCGTGGCCAGACGCCAGAGTTCGCCGCGTTCCCGGAGGGCCTGACGCACCCGCGGGTTGTCGGCAAAGAGGAAGCGGACGTGGTACTCGGGAACTTTCCAATCCTCCTGCAACTGACTGTCGGCTTCGAAGGCCAGGTCCAGGCGATCCAGATCCGGCCGGATCAGGACCAGCCCGTCCTCGGTGAAGATCAGGTCGACGCTCTCGCCACACTCCCAGTCGAGGTGGCGATCGGTGGGCACCGGTTGATCGGGAGGCCGGGCCTGTCGCTGCAACCACGCGCGGAAGAGGCCGCGCTGGATGAAGTGCATGCGGTCCTCGGTGACGAGCACCTGGTGCCGGGGAAAGAGGGTGCCAATGCCGGCTTTGAGACGTCCCTGGGCATCGCGGGCGAAGAGAAGGGGTCCGATCAGTTGCACGCTGTGAAGGTGGCGACCGGGTGGAGCAACGTCCATCCTGATTTCCGCTGGGCTTGCGGCGGGCCCAAACGAGGTGGTTGCCGGTCCGACCACCCCCTGCGGCATGGCGTTGTTTCGGTTCGCTCGCCGTGGGGCGGGACCACGTTTTTTCGCGACGCCGAGGCGAAAGGACCTAGGATGTCGCGGTGTTATGGCGAAGTTGCTGAGCGATTGCCTGCAGCCCCTGGCGGCGCTGTGGCTGGGGCTGGTGCTGCTGACGCTGTGGCGATGGGGACAACGTCAATGGCGTCTGTCCCTGTGTCCGGCACTCCTCGCGGCCTTGGTGTGGGGGATCGGAGCCACCCCTCTTCCCGCCACCTGGCTGGCCTCGCTCGAGCGGCCCTACGCGGTCGTGGACACGGCGACCGGGCCGCCGGCCGACGCCGTCGTGATGCTGGGAGGGATGACGACACCGTCGGAACACGACGTGTTCGGCTTTCATTTCGGCGGGGATGCCGACCGGGTGGTGACGGCCGTTGAGCTGGTGCGGCAGCGCAAGGGACGGGTGCTGGTGCTCGGTGGCGGGCAGTCTCCGCAAACGCCGAATCCGGGCGAGGGCGAACTGCTGCGCCGCTGGGTCGAGGCCTGGAACGTGCCACGGACGCCGGTATTCCTGCTGGGCGTGTGCCGGGACACACGGGACGAGGCCGAACGGACCCGGACGCTGGCGGAGTTGCACGGCTGGAAACGGATTCTGCTGGTGACCTCGGCGGCGCACATGCGGCGGGCGGAAGCGACGTTCCGGCGGCTGGGGCTGGAGGTGACGCCGTGGGCCTGTGACTTTGACGGGCTGAGCGCCCTTGCAGGACGTCGCGGCTTGTACCTGATTCCCGGCACCTCGGGCTTCGATCAGTTGGATCGCTATGTCCATGAAGTGGTGGGGTACTGGGTCTACCGCTGGCGGGGTTGGCTTTGAAACGAGCGAAGGGCGAAGGGCGAAGGGCGAAGTTGAAAGTCCAAAGCTCGAAGTCTCCGGGCTCGAGGTTCGAAGAGTGGGAATCGTGCGTTGATTTCCGCCGCCGACCGACGATGCTGGGCCGGGCTTGATCCTGAGGTTCCCCAACCATAGGGAGGCTTGCCCCAAACCGCAGAAACAGAAAGAAGATCTCATGAACATGACAAATCTCCGCCTGGGCCTTCTCGGCCTGGCTGCCGCCGGTGTTCTTGTCCTTGCCGGATGCTCCAAACCGGACGCGATCGATACCCGCCCGGTCACCCAGGCATTCGCGAGCGCGGAAAGCGCGATCAAGACGGATCTGGACGCCGCCGTGGCGGCGGTGAAGGCCGGCGACTACGCGGGCGCCACGGCCAAGCTGAAGTCGCTCGCCACCAACGCCAAGGTGACCTCTGAACAGAAGCAGGCCCTGCAAGGGCTGCTAACCCAGGTGCAGGCCAAGCTGGGTGATGCCGCCAAGCAGGCGATCGAGCAGGCCTCGAAGGTGGCCACCAACACGGCGAGCAAGGTGTTGCAAGACGCCTCAAAGAAGGTGGGCGACGCGGCGAACAAGGCCGTGCAGGACGCCACCAAAGCGCTGCCGCCCTTGCCGCCCAGTCCGACCGGTCAGTGAGTCGGCACGGAAGGTGACGGAGCTCCCGCGGCCACCCGCCGTTCGAGCTCGGCCAGGCGCTTCAGCAGGCTCGGGAGCTGGGCGAGCGCCACAAATTGCCGCTTCATCTGCGCCGCCGAGCGCGCCGGAGCGCCCAGCCATTTCTCGCCGTCGGGGATGGAGTGCATGACGCCGGATTGCGCCCCCACCACCACGCGGTCGCCGATGCGGAGGTGATCGGCGATGCCGACCTGACCGGCGAGGGTGACGTAGTTGCCGACCCGGGTGCTGCCGGCGATGCCGACCTGGGCGACGAGCAGACAATGTTCGCCCACCACCACGTTGTGGCCGAGGTGGACCAGGTTGTCGAGTTTGGTGCCCCGACCGACGATCGTCGCGCCGAGCGCACCGCGATCGATGGTGACGTTTGCGCCCACCTCGACGTCATCGTGAAGGATCACGTGCCCCACCTGCGGCACCTTCTGGTGGACACCGCCCTCGAAAACGTAGGCATAGCCGTCCGCGCCGATCACGGCGCCGGCATGGATGCGGACCCGGTTCCCCACCTGCGTGCGGGGGTAAAGGGTGACGTGGGGGAACAAATGACTGTCGTTGCCGATCCGGCACGCCGCGCCCACGACGGTCCCGGCTTCGATGACGGTGCCCGCCCCGATCTCGACGTCCGGCCCGATCACACAGTGAGGTCCGACGTGGGCGGTGGGGGCGATCCGCGCGGCCGGGTCCACCACGGTCGTTGGGTGAAGGCCGGGTGCGAAGGTCGGTTCCGGGAAGAAGAGCGGCAGGACGCGCGCGCAGGCGAGGCGGGCATTGCGCACGCGGATCCGCGTCTTGCAGGACTCGATCTCCAGGTTGGTGAGAATCGCACTGGCCGCTCCGGCGGCGGCGCGGGCGAGGAACTCGGCGTTCTCGGCAAAGGTCAGGTCGCCCGGCTGCGCGGTATCGGCGGGGGCGAAGCCGGTGAGGACCACGTGGGGATCGCCGAGGACCTGCCCGTCGAGCCGTTCCGCGATTTCGGCGGCGGTGAAGTGAGGCATGGGGTGGCCGGTGAGCACCCGGAGGGGGCGCGGGCTCAGAGGCCGCGTTCAGACTCGATGCGGTTGCCTTCGCCCAGGACGATGACCTGCGGCTCCCAGCCGTGGGCGTCCACCTCTTCAACGAGCGCAAAGCTCATGATGGTGAGCAGGTCGCCGGCTTGACCGAGGTGCGCGACAGCGCCGTTGAGGATGATCTCGCCCGCGCCACGAGCGCCGGGGATGGCGTAGGTTTCGAAGCGCTGGCCGTTGGCCTGGTTGCCGCAGAGGATCCGTTCGTACGGACGGAGGGCGACCCGTTCCATGAGGTCCTCGGCGATGGTGAGGCTGCCCTCGTAGGCCACGTTACCGCCGGTGATGCGAGCGCGATGAATCTTGGACTTGAGCAACTGAATCTGCATAGGAAGCGGTCTGGAAGGCCCGCCGGGGCCAAACTTGCAACCCCCGGCGGCCAAGTCAATCACGCGTCGGCGACGCGGCTGGTTCGGTGCGCTCGAGGCCTTTGAGTTGGGCGCGGACCAACCGGCTCATCAAGGTGAGTTCCATCTCCGAGACGCCCATCTGGCGAGGGTTGACGTCGAAGGCAGTCAACCACCGATCTTCGACGGGGCGGTAACCGAGGGCTTGGCAGAGGCGGAGTTCGAGGTCGGCCATATGGCCGGCGCCGTAGAAAACGCCCACGGAAGCCGGCGGCGGATGGGCGTGAAGGGCCGCGCTGACGTCGCGCACGACGGCCTGGTTCCGCTCCTCGATGAGGACGCGCAGGAGGCGCTGCATGCCGGCGGGAAGTCCTGCCATGCCGGCCATGTCGTTGGGCAACTGGCCCAGGACCTCGATCATGGCGACCTTGGTGGCGGCCTGGAGGCGCGTGCTGGCGGCGAGCACCGACACGCCAAGCCGCGCCAAACCGCCCAACAACCCTTCACCGGTCATCGCCTGCAGGAGGGCATCGAACTCGACGGTGCCCTCAGCGGGAGGACGGTCGGTCGCGGGGGCAGCCGACGCTTCGGGTCGGGCGGCGAAGATGCGGGTGAGTTGTTCGAGACTGAGGTCGCTGTTGCGGAAATGGGCGCGATGGTAATCGATTGCGTCGAGTTGAAACGCCAGGCCCAAGGCCCGGGCGAGGTCGGCCTGCAGAGAGTAGCTGCCGTCGCGAACGGGCGGGCCGCTGTCAGAAGACTGGACGGCCTCGTAGAAGACCAGCGACCGCGCTTCCAGGAAGCGTTGAAGTTCGGCGTAGTATTCGCGCGTGCCGAGGTGGGTCACGGCCGCGAGCCAGAGTTCGGGCCCGTCGCCCCGGGTGGGCGTGAGCCGGCGAAGAGCCACCTCGAGAGTGGTGGTTCCGTTGGTGCCACGCTGCGTCCGGAGGTACGGCTGCACGGCGTCGAGCGTGGCAGGTTCGGCGCCGGCTGCCCGCAGGGCCAGGGAGAAGGCCAGCACGACAGCGCCCCAACGAAGGGGCACGGTCGGATGGAAGGACAAGGTCACGCTCATACTTCGGTGAACCGAACCGGGCCCAGACTATGCCTGATCGCCGGTGAAAACGCCAGTCGAGCCCGGGTCACCGCGGCGTCAACGCCGAAGACGTCCCAGACGGCAGCCGGAGGCGTGGGCTCGCGTCCCAGATCCGGGTTCAGGGATGCGTCCCGTTCCTCGTGGTCCCGCCCCGGCGCCCTGAACCGCGGAGGGTGCAGGCTGGAAGCCCGCACCACAGGTTCAGGGAGCGCCTCCCTCAACCCCATCCCCGATGTTCGGAATCGGTGGAGGAAGTCGCCGTCTGGGATTCTCCGCCGATTACGAACATCGGGGATTGGGAAGCGCGTGGTTCCGATGGATCTGTGCAGGGGCCACGAACCGACCGCGATGGATGCCCCTTCCGCATTGCTCCATCCTCCTTCTGCATTCCCATTCATGGATGCGGCAGCACGGTCAGCCAGAGAGCGTCCGTTTCGTTGCGCAACAGTGTGCCGGGCGGGGCGAACCGGCCCCGCAAGGGCGCCTGGGCGACCAGCACGCGCGGCGGGACAGCGCCGGGATCGACCAACACGACCCGAAAGGGTTGATTGGATGGGCGGGCGTTGGGGGAGGCGGTCAGGTGCAACCGGGTGGCGGCGCCGTCCGGGGCAATCACGGCACCCGCGCCGGTCACGTCATCCGGCAACCCGCTGGTCACCACCGTCACCAACCCCCGATGCGTGTCCGGCCGGTGCAGACGAATCTCCAGCGACACACTCTCGCCCGGCCGCAATCGAAACGTGTGCTCGTCCACTTCGGCCAGCAGACGGGGTTCGGGGGCAAGAATCTCCAGCTCGTAGCGGAAGTCCGACCGCCTTCGCCGCGGGCATCGGCGATCACGATGGCATAGGCGCCATCAGCGGGAGCGATCCACTCGAGCGTGGGGTCCGGGCCGGGCGCTGAGGCGGCGAGGATGTCCCCGCCCCGTCGAGGACACGCAGGACGGGCGCGAGAGGAGACGCGAGGCTGCCGGCGCGGGCCGCGAAGCGATAGACCTCCTCGCGTGTCGCCAGAAAGCCAAACCGGTCTTCGTCGCCGGCCGGATTGATGAAGCCGGTGAACGTGCCCGGGACCGCCGCCGTGGGTGACAACATCTCGGGGTGAAGTGGCGCGGAGGAGTCCGCGGGCGCCCGGACCACGAGGGAGGATCCTGTGTCGGGCAGGCCCGGGATCTCGAAGCCGGGGGTTCCGGGGTGACGCTGGGAGCCGGCAGAGGCGGGACGAGCGTGCATGCCAGGCGGTAAATGCGGGCCTCACCCGCCGCTTCGACGCGCGCGGTCGCCGCGGTTCGCGCCGCGGATTCCACCAGCAACCGGTGGACGCCACGCTGGTGGATCGTGGTGACCAGGACCGGATCTTGTACGGGGGCGTTCGTGGATTCGCCGACCGCCGCGCCGTCGGGAGCGAGCAACGTGAGGCGGGCGGCGAGGGGAGAATCAAAGCCGAGGGCGGTCAGTTCGGCACGGAAGGTCTGGGACGGTTCGAGTCGGAGCCGGTATGTGTCGACCTCGCCGGGTTGGCTGAGGCGGCCGTTGACGGTGACCGGGAGGGTGCGCAACTCCTCGCCGATGCCGCTGAACTCGGGCGAACCGAGCTCGATCGTTTCGGGCAGCTCGCCCACGATGAACAACCGGGGCGCAGTGCAGCCTTGGGCGTTGAAGAACCGGACCAGGTGCGGGCCGGGCGAAACCGTGGGGGCAAGGGCAAGCCGGAACTGGCCCGGACTTTCGTCGGCTTCGAAATGGAGTCCCGCGGAATCCGACCAGGGTCGAAGCGGGGTGGAACCAAGCGATCCGCCGAGGCTGAAGTTGAGCACCGTGCCGCGTTGTCCACCGGCGGGGAAGAGGTGCTCCACGACGGGCGGCTGGGCCACAGCCGGGAAGACGCTGGCGATCAGGATGAGCGCGAGGTCAAGCCGAGGGCAGCGCAGGAAGGCTGGCAGCGGCGATGGCCTGGCCATGACGTTTCTCCTTTTCGTCCGGAGTGTGCAGGGCGATGCGGCGCGGGAGCTCGGGAAACTCGGCCACCAAGACGGCTTGGGCCACATCAAGGATCACGCTCCCACCGGCGCCGGAAGTGACGCGCCCCAGGATGAGGAGATGCCGGAACTCATAAAAGTCGGCCAGGTGGGCGATGGTGTAGCCGAGGTACGCGCCGATGGTCTCGTAGATCTTGCGGGCCCGGTAATCGCCCGCCGCCATGGCATCCTGAACGCGCTTGAGAACATCCGGGAGGCCCAGGTTGGGCGGCATCTCGAAGCCGGCCACGGCGGTGAGGCGACCCACGGCCTGCTGGGAGAAGTACTTGGCGCCGGTCCCGGCGTCCTGGGACCATTCATCCACGGGGGCGGCGGGGTTGAAGTCGACCGGGACAAACGCGAGTTCGTTGAGCCAGGACGTGATGTGGCCGTCCGGCGTGACATAACCGCCGGCGGTGCTCGTGCCCAGGGCGAGGCCGAGCACGGCGTTGTCCCCAGCGCCATCGAGCCGGCGAGGGCGGTCACCTCGCCGTCGTTGACCACCTCGAACGGCACGCCGTTCCAGGCGCGGCGGATCTCGAGGAAGAGATCCTTGGCGCGCTTCTGGAAAAGCTCGGTGGGAACGCCGCGGAACAGGGACGCCACCTTGACACGATTGTTGACGTAGACCCCGGCGGCGCTGCCGCCAATGGCATCCACGCGCGGGAGGTGCGCGGAGGCGCGCTTGAGCGAATCCATGATGCCGTCAAAGTGGTACTGCGGGTCGGCTTGCTGGACAGGATCCCAGACGGCTTCTTCGCTGAACACGACTTCGCCGTCGAGCACGGCAGCCACTTTGCGGTCACTACCCCCGAGGTCAAAACCGATCCGGCAGCCCTCGAGATGCCGGCCCAGCGGCTGGGTGGAGGCACGCTCGGGCGGCAGGTCCTCCGCTGCGCAGGCCCCTGATCTCGAACGGACGCTCGTAAATCCGGTCGCCCATGATCTCGGCGTCAAACCGGCCGGCAGGATGTTCCCGATAATGCCGCTGCAACCCGGCCACGAGGTCGGCCGGACCGGCAAAGTGAACGCGGTAGCCGCCGCGCGACCACAACAGGAACTTGAGCCAACGTTCCAGGAAACGCGGGTTGGCGCCGGCTTGGGGATGGTCGGCCGGCAGCAGTTCCGTGCGGAACCGGAAGACCGAACCGTCGGCTTGCTCCAGGGCCACCGCCACGGGTACCGGTCGACCCGAGGCCTGGACGGCCGCGCGGAAAGCGCGGGTGGCGAGTGCGGGCGGGCGAAACGCGGGGTCAAGAACCGGAGTAATGCGCGGCGCGACAAGGAACGAACTCGGCGTGCTCATGGCGCGAGGCATCTTGGGACGGGCAGGCTGCGCAGAAAAGCTCAAAGCTCAAACGGCGAAGGGCCAAGGGCGAAGGGCGAAGGGAAACGTTCAACATCCAACGTTCAACGCCCAACGTTCAACGTTCAGAGGACGGCAGACAAGGCGGCGAGGCACTTCTGGTTCTCGGCGGGGGTCCCCACCGAGATACGAACCCACTCCGGCAACTGGTAGCCGCCCATCGGCCGCACAATCACGCCGCGTTGCTGCAGGGCCGCAAACACCCCCTGGCCATCACCCACCCGCACGAGAATGAAGTTCGCGGCGGAAGGCAGAAACGACAGGCCCATGCGCCGGAAAGCCTCGCCATACTCGCGCAGCCCGCGCGTGTTGTTCTCGCGGGTGCGACGCAGATGCTCGGTGTCGTCGAGGGCCGCCAAGGCACCGACCTGGGCGACCGTGTTCGTGTTGAACGGTTCGCGGATCTTTTCGAGCGCGGCGATGCAGTCCGGATGGCCGATGCCATAGCCTATGCGGAGACCAGCCAGGCCATGGATCTTCGAGAACGTCCGGGTGAGCACCAGGTTGGGTCGGGTGCCCGCGCGGATCAAGGGAAGCAGGTCGAGGGGGTGCTCGAGGTATTCGAGGTAGGCTTCGTCGATCACCAGCAGAACGTGCGGAGGGATGGCGTCGATAAGGGCCAGGACCGCGTCCGCGGGAGCGAGGGTGCCGGTGGGGTTGTTTGGGTTGGCGACGAACACGACACGGGTGCGCGGTGTGAGGGCGCGGGCCATGGCGGGCAGGTCATGGCCGTAGTCGCGGGCCGGCACCACGACGAGTTGGCCGCCGAAGAGGTGGGTGACAATCGGGTAGACGGCAAAGCAGTACTGCGAAGCGACGACCTCGGCGCCGGGCGCAATGACGGCGTGGCCGATGAACTCGAGGACCTCGTTCGAGCCGTTGCCCAGGATGAGGTGGTCCGCGCTCAGCCCCAGCGTCTCAGCCAGGCGGCGTTTCGAGTAGAAGGCGTTGCCATCGGGATAGAGCTGGAGCTGGGGCAACGCGGCGCGCATCGCCTCAAGCGCCTTGGGTGACGGACCCAGCGGGTTCTCGTTCGAGGCAAGCTTGATGATGTCCGCGGCGGGCAGGCCGAGTTCGCGCGCGACCTCCTCAATGGGACGGCCCGGCTGGTAGACAGGCAGACTGGCCAGGGACGGATTGAGCGTCACCGGGAAACCGGCGGGCATCGGAGCGGATGTGTTCATGACTGGCGCGGGAGCGTGGGCATTTCCGTGGCGACTGTCGAGCTTGGGGGAAGCCTCAGCTCCGAAGCGCCAACCTCAAGGGCAGCGTCCTCCTCCTTGCGGACCCGCCCCAGGGCCATGAATCACGGAGGACGCAGGCTGGAAGCCCGCACCACAGACTCAAGCTCGAGCGATCCCAACAGGAACCAAGCCGACCCGGACCGGGCCCGCAATTCGCAGACCAGTTCGATGTCTCGTTCTTTCTCAACCTCGAACGGTTGTTCGAGCAGCACTCCGGCATGGTCACCCAGGAGCTCGTAGGCGGAATCTCCGAGGCTCCCACGACCCGGAGCCCGGCACCGTGGTTCCGGCCGAAGGGCAGCGACAGCACACCCTCAGTCACGACTTTGCCTCGGAACTTGTAGTGGCCGGGGCCGAGGCGAACCGTCGTACGCCAGGAGGCCGACGTCATCGGTCCCGCGCGGATATGCAAGGCCTCGCCGCCGCCCGGAGCCGTGCCTCGTCCCAGGGAACCGCCCGCCGGCGCGTCAAAGGCCTCCCACTGCCGAAGACGAAGCCGGCCATGGACGAACGGGGCCGGACGCGGCTCCGGTTCGTTCCTTTGGCGCTCCAGTGACGCACGCCGCAGGGCGATCCGCTGCTTGCTGTCGGCGATGGCCGTCTCGAGTTCGCGCACCTCGCCCGCAGGAAGCAGGGGGCGAAGACGTTGGACCAAACCATCCGCCTCCCGTTGCAACCACGGCAGGTCGAGGAGGTGGGGCGTGAGTTGCTCGAGCCGCGCGCGGTAGGCCTGCCGACCTTCAGGCGTTTCGAGCACCGCCCGGGCCACGAGTCCTTGCATCGCGGGACGAAAAGTCGCGTCGGGTCGCCCGAAGAGCTGATCCATGCCGTGCGGCAGGAACACCATTCGGCCGGTGTCCAGGTCGTGGTAGATCCGGAAGTTGTTTCGGGCCAGGCAATAGCCGTCGCGGTGACCGGTGATCACCTCCGTCGCCATGAAGCTCACGAACCGGTCCAAATCCAGCACCTGGCCCAACCGAATCCAGCGAACGGCGACGTCCGGTTCGCGCGCCGCAGCCGTCAATGCGGCCAGGTCGCTCCGGTCGTCAGGCCCCTCCCCGGCGTCTTTCTCGAGCGCTTCATCCACGTCGTGTCCCGGGCCGGTGTCGTACAGGTTGCCGCGAGGATCCCGGAAGTACCGGCCAAGGAACGCCTCGGTGAACCCCTCTTTTAACACATACAAGCCGAGGCGCCGACCGTTCAGCGTCACGAGTGCGTGGGTCACTCGGGGCGCGGGGATCTGGGCAGCCCGGAACAGGGCGCTTCCGGCGTACTCGTTGAAATAGCCGGGATCCTCAACGGAGTTGTTGAGGTGGAGTTTCCTCAATCCGTGGAAGCCAGCCGGGGCGTCCGCGACGTCGAACCGCAGCGTGATGGACGGTTTGTCGTCGAGGCCACGGAAGCTGCCGGTCGAACCCTTCAGGTGCAGGCGGACGCGATCGTACGTTCGCTGCCCATCCTCGACGACGTGGGCCAGAACATCTTGCCGGCTGTCTTGACGCAACCGATCGGCGTCCTCGGGGGTGAGGAATAGAGCCAACCGGGGGATGGTGCCGCTGGTGAAGAGCTCGGAATCCGGGGCCTGGACACCTGCAGGCCCGGCGACCGCGTCCCGTGCGGGTGCCGCGTCGCGGGTCACATCGCCGGCAACAGCCCAGCTTGCGACCGCGAGGGTGCCGGTGATGCCACGGAGCACCGGCCACCACGGTGTCAGGAGGCGGGTCATGGGATGCGCGATGTTACTTCCCTGGTGGAGTCTGCTTTGGCCCGGCTCGGTTCTGGACGACCACCAGGGCGTTGGCAGCGGGGCGTTCGCGGCCCTGCGAGGGGCTGTTCATGACGTTGCCATAAGCCCAACAAGTGGCCGAACCTCCCCCGTCCAGGGCCAACGCTTCGCGACATCCCAGCTTGACCATGTAGTCAGCCAGTTCCGGGAATGTCATTCCCGCCGACACGCGCAACTGCCGCCCGTCCACCACCACCAGAAACAGATGCTGGTCATTCCAGCCCACCGCCGTCCGCGGATGGCGGAGGCGAAGCCCGGTCCACTCCTTGGCGCGCCCCTCAGCCACGAGCGTGGGCCCTCCGCCGATTGCCGTGCGGACATTTACGAGAGGGGGCAAGGTGGCCGTGGAAAGCTGGAGGACGGCACCCTCCTGAACCTTGGGCCGCAGTTCCTTCAGATCGGGACCCAGGGACAACACCAGAGTGTCCGGCGTCAGGGGCATTGCCGCCTTCGTGCCACCGGGCGATCCGGGCACGGTAGATCTGGCCGATCGCGAGGGGCAGCCAGGCGCCGTCCCCTTCGTGCTCGAGCACGAGATCGAGCCCGCCTTGGGTCCGCGTGCGGTCGCCAACCGCCATCGTGTAGAGGACAACGCCGTCATCGGGCCGTGCCTCATTGAGGCCGAACGGAACTTTCGCCCCGTCGGGCCAAGTCACTTCAAATTGCGCACGCACATCGTCCCGGTGCGGCTGGTCCGCGGCGTCGAGCCAGAAGCATACGCGGCTGGGGGAAGGGCCGCTCACGAGCTCACCGTTTACGATCTGCAACCCTTTGGGATCTCCTTGGTAATCAGGGTGATCGTTGTACAGATCCCCGTTGACGGCCGCGATGGGCCGACCCCATTCGGGGGGCAGGAACCCGATTTGCTCGGGGACGGTGGCCATGGCGAACCGGCGCCCGTGCCCCAGGATGGAGTGCAGTTCGAGGTCCTTTCTCGCCCGGTCCAGCTTGAGGACGTGCATCGACCAGGGCACTTCGCGCACGGTGTCGTGGAAGTAAGCCAGACCCCGCACCGGGTTCGGATTGAGGATCGCGGCCAGACGACCGCCGAAAACGGGCACGGTCCAGAGCACCAAGACCACCAGACGGACGAGCAGCGGGACAAGACAGAGCAGGCCGGCGAGACAAAGGAGGCGTCGCGTCCGCGTGCGGATGGACGCCGCCAGGGCTCGACGTACCAGCATTCTCATGCAGCGGCTTAAGCTTAAGCAACAAGCGAGCCATCCGGCAACCGCTCACAAAGCTCGCGAACGGGCCGCTACCCATGAACCGCCCGGTGAGGGCACCGGGCCTACAATCTGTAGGCCGGGTCCCCTGACCCGGCGGGGGGTTCCTGGACCCCTGAGCAGGTCCAAGAGAACCACATCACCTCCGCAATTCCCGATGTTCGGAATCGGCGGAGAATCCAGGACGAAGAGTTCCTCCACCGATTGCGAACATCGGGGATGGGGCCGGGGAGGTGCTCCACGAAGCTGTGGTGCGGGCTTCCAACCTGCACCTTCCGGGGTTCATGGCTCCCGGGCAGATCCGCAGGGAAAAGTATGCTTCATATGAACTTGGGCCGGAACGCGAGCCTTCGGCTTGGCCCGCGGGGCCCGGGGTCGCCGCGGGGCGGCGACCCCCGGCTACCGTCCGGGACGCCGGGACGCCTTCCGAGGGTACCGGCGCGGAATCTGCTAGGACTGGATGGCAGAAGTAACGCCGCGGGGCTGTGAAGAATCGGACCGCAATCAATGTGGTGGCGGTGGCGACTCTGCTGGTCGCGTGGGCTGCGTTCTGCCGGGTTTGCCATCCCCGCCCGCCCCGGATCGATCGTCGTCCGCATGAGGCCTTGGGCGAAGCGCTCGCCCAGGAAGCGGTCAAACATCTGCGGCCGGGCGCGCGCCTCATTGTCATCGCGCGGGATGCGGCGACGTTCCAGTGCCCGCGGCCGAAGCGCAGTTGGAAGCGTTCCTCCGCGCCGTCCGCAAGGCCGGCCGGCGGGTGGATGCACTGCGCACCATCCGGCTCGATCCCCTTCGGCTCGCCGCAGTGCCGCCCGGCGACTTCTTCGATCTGCTGCGTCTGGGTGGGGCGGACGACGTCATCGTGTCCTTCCTCGGCCCGCCGGTGCTCGAACCTGCGCAACAAGACGCGCTGCCTCCCAAGCCGCCGCAGGTCCTGGCCGTTTGTTCACCGAACGCCCCCGCCCAGGTGAACTTGCGCGAGTTGTTCGAGCGCGGCCTGCTCCGGGCCGTGGTCCTGAGTCGTCCAGACGCTCCGGCGCAGGCCGCTCCGGGATCGCGAGAAAGCGGCTTTGCGCAGAGGTTCCAGTGGGTCACCACGGCGAACCTGCAGGACCTGCCGGAGTCCGCCATGCCAAGACCCTCCCCATGAACCGAGCACGAAAAGCGGGGGTGAACCCCCGCACTCCATACGCTTCGCGACCGGTGGAGCCTGTGCGTTCCGCGCGAAGCGTATGGAGTGCGTCCGGTTTACCGGCGCTTTCCGGTGCATGGCCCCCGAGCAGGTCCGGAGGAAACCGGCGGGTCGCCATGGACCAGTCGAGTTCGCATTCCGCCTCCCGCCACGGGTTCACGCGGACGGACCTGCTGGTGATCCTGGCCGTTGGATCGGTACTGGCCGTGATCCTCCTCACATCCCGCGCTCGGGCGGTGTCTGAGGGCCGTCTGGCCCAGTGCGTGGCCAATCTCCAACAGGTCAACCGCGCCGTCCTGCAATACGCCGCCGACCACAACCAGCGGTTACCGCTGCTGGATCCGGAGCCCGGCGCCGGGCGGTTGGTGGTGGTACAAGGAGCTGGTGAAAGGCTACGCCGGTCTCCGCGGCGCGTCGTCCACCAACGATGGCGTTTTCGCTTGCCCCGATGACCGCGGCTACGCGGATGGACCGGCCACGCCCACGCCCTTCTGTCGGAGTGAACGGCACGACTACACGAGCTACGTCTTCAACGGCGTGAACCTCCCGGGGTTCCTCACCTGGCCGGCCGGTTGTTGGCCTCGGTGAACCGTCCGGCCCTTGCCCTGCTCGTGATGGAATGGACGGCCCACGCCCCGCTCTCCTGGCATCGCAGCCGCACCGGCCGGGCGAACACACCCTTCTACAACGATGCGGAAAGCGTGGTCGGGTTTGTCGATGGACACGGGGCGCTGATTCGCATCTACTACGACGGTCTGAATGCGGCCTACACACGGGATCCGGCGCCGGGCTATGACTACACCTACAGCGGTGAATGACCGGCGCCACCTCCGCCCTCTCCCCCTCTCCCGCCCATGCGAACGGCTGTCATCGAACGGAATACCCTGAAACGCCTCCTCGCCCGGCTGTCGACTGCCCACGGCCGGCGCCGACGTGAGGAGGCGTGGGCAGTCAGAGACCGTACCGTTGCGCCTCCTTACGTCGGCGCCTACGGTCGTTCCGGATTGGTGACAGGTCGACTCATCCTGGCGCTCGTCGGCCCGATCCTCCAGGCGGCGAGCGTCAGCGTGGGTCCGTGGTCCCCGCTCTTTCAGGGCGTGGAGTTCGCGTCGGGCCAACAGCTCAGCGAAGGCACGGCGACGCCGGCTCAACAGGTCCGTTGTCTGCGGGTGGACCTGACCGAGCCGGGCATCGAGTTGTTCGGCACGCCCAAGTGCGCGGACTGCGCGCTGGACACGCTTTCGGAGAACACCAGCCATTTCCTCGAGCAATACGGGCTGCAGGTGGCGGTGAACGGCGCCTTCTACGGCCGCAGCGGCGGGGCCAGCGACACCGCGCTGGGCACGCCGGACAACGTCCTGGGCCTCGCCATTTCCCAGGGCGTCAGGGTGTCCGTGGCGGACTCACGGTACGCCGCGGCCCTGTTCTTTACCGAGGGCAACGAAGCGTTTTTTCTCGCCAACAACAACCCGCCCACCAACACCGCGGGCATCCACACCGCCGTGTCGGGCAACCGCGCGTTGCTCGTCAACAGCAGCGTCGTCCAGGCCGCCAACCCGTCGGACCTCGACCCGCGCACCGCCCTGGGCGTGTCGGCGGATCGGCGTTACCTCTACCTGCTGACCATTGATGGCCGACAGCCGGGCTGGAGTGACGGCGCGGATTACCGCGACACGGGCGAATGGCTGAAGCGGTTTGGCGCCGCCGACGGCATCAACGTGGACGGCGGCGGTTCCACCACGATGGTGATGGCCGATTGCCTGGGCGCGGCCGAACGCCTGAACCGTCCCAGCTACGTCGCTGCCTACGGACGTGAACGCATCATCGGCCACAACTTCGGTGTCCGCGCCCCGCCGTTGAACACCGGCATCCACCAACTCACGGTCGAGCCCGGAAGCACGACCGCCTGTCTGACCTGGGAGACTGCGGCCCCCGCCACCACCCAGGTCGAGCACGGCCTCAGCGCCAGTTACGGCAACGCCACGGCCCTCGACTCCCGGCCGGCACAACGCCACGTCGCCACGCTCGCCGATCTCCAGCCGGCCACGACGTACTTCCTATCGTGCCACCTCCGCCGCCGACGGAACCACTGCCGAACAGGCTTGCCGGTTCACCACCACCAGCGATCTCGTCGCGACGCTGCTGTTCGACCTGACCCAGGAATGGACCTTCACGACGAACAACCTCGACGGCGTGAACTGGACCGCCCCCGAGTACGATGACGCCGACTGGCTCGGCCGCGGCCCGGGACTCCTGGCCGTCGAGGACAGCCCGGCCGTCGGTCCGCGCAACACCGTTCTCCCGCCGGCTTTCGGCACGCGCATTCCCCGCACCTACTACTTCCGGACCCACTTCGGCCTCGCCGGCAATCCCGCCGGTGTGTCGCTGACTTTCTCGAACTACGTGGACGACGCCGCGGTGTTCTATCTCAACGGCGTCGAGGTCTACCGCCTCCGCATGCCGCCGCCGCCGGAGGTGATCCTCAACAGCACGCTCGCGGACGGCTTTGCCTGCGCCGACTCGCCCCGATCGGGGGATGCCAACATCGAGTGCCCTGACGTCTTCACCCTCGGCCCTGAGCACCTGACAAGCCTGGTCGAAGGCGACAACGTCCTCGCGGTCGAGGTGCACAACTACACCGATGGCAGCCTCGACATCGTATTCGGCACGGCCCTGTTCCTGCACACACCCGCCCTCCAGGCGCCCCGGCTCAACGTGTGGCGCGAGGGAGAGGTCACCACCCTGTTCTGGAACGGCACCGGCTTCACCCTGGAACAGGCCACGCTGCTCGGTGAGGACGCGGATTGGTCGGAGGTTCCGGGGCCCATCACGCGCAGCCCCGTCGTTGTGCCGAACACCCACACCGCCTTCTACCGTCTCCGCCGCTAAACCACGCCTTCCTTCGCTCCCGGCCGCCCGCAACTTGCCCCCCGGATCCTCTCCCATGAACACCCGTCTCCCGCACCTCCGTCACTTCCCTCACCGCCGAGGCTTCACGCTGATCGAGCTGCTGGTGGTGATCGCGATCATCGCCATCCTCGTGGCTCTTCTCCTGCCTTCCCTGGCCCGCGCCAAAGCCAGGGCGAAGGAGACGGTGTGCCTGAACAACCTCAAGCAGGTGGGCGTGGCCCTGCGCATGTGGGCCAACGACAACAACGCCAAGTACCCCTGGCAGATCGCCGTGGACCAGGGCGGCACCCTGGCCACCCGGGAGTGGGTGAACCACTTCCGCGTCTGCTCGAACGAGCTCGCCACGCCCAAGATCCTGGTCTGCCCGCTGGACAAGGCCCGGAAACCGGCGTCGGACTGGGTGTCGGTGGCCGGCTTCGACAACGTGAGCTATTTCGTCGGCCTGACCGCGGAGGAAAACAAGCCGGAGACGCTGGTCACCGGCGACAGCAACATCCTGGGCGGTGGCGGCGGATTGAATCCGCACTGGAACGCGTTTCTGGGCAGCTCAATCGATGCCGCCTGGGACGGTGAGGTGCACGGCGAACGCGGCTACCTCGCCTTCCCCGACGGCAGCGTGCGGCGCCTGGGGACGTTTGCCCTGCGCGACCAGATCAGCGCGGCGCTGGCCGCAGGCACGACCAACGTGGTCATCTCGAAGCCCCAGGGCGTCCTGTAGATTTGCTTGCCGCAGGCTTCGGGCGGGACATAGGATGCTGCCCGCGTGTGAGCAGGAAGCCGCGGTACCTCCCGGGTTTCGCTGGTGCAGGGTGCGGAGTTCCGCTCGGCGTCGCGTGCGCGAGTAGCTCAATTGGATAGAGCGTCGGCCTCCGGAGCCGAAGGTTGTGGGTTCGACCCCCGCCTCGCGTACCAATCAAGATCTCCCATGCCCTCTCCTCCTCCTCCTTTGACCGAGGCCCGTCGGCTGGCGGCCCTGGTGCGGCACGAAGGCGAGACCGCGCAGGAACGGAGCACGTGCGGCTGGCGCCATCTGTTGCTGAGCCGGGCCGACCGCGACCTGGGCCTGGCCGCCTGGGTGCATGTCGTGGACATCGACGGTTCGCGGGCCCATTACCATCGCCGCAGCACCGAGCTTTACTACGTGCTCGAGGGCGAAGGGACGGTCAGCCTGGACGGCGTGGAGCACGTCGTGCGGAAAGGGAGCATCGTCCAGATCCCCCGGTGTGGTGCACAGCGCGAAGGGCCGGGTCAAGGTGCTGGTCGTGGGCATTCCGGACATCGCCGAGGACGATCTGTTCTTCCCGGAAACGACGTAAGGGCACCGCAGGAGTCGAGGTCACGAGACTCAGCAAGCAGAGCCTCCTTACGTCGTCTCCTACGGGGAGAGGAGGGCCAGGGCATGCTGGCGGGCGGCGTCGGTCTGACCTCCCAGCATCCGCGCCAGTTCGGTGACGCGGCCGTCGGGGTCGAGCCGCTGCATCCGGGTGAACGTGCGGCCCTCGCGCGTCTCCTTGGTCACGGCGAAATGGGCGTCCGCGGCCGCCGCCACCTGCGGCAGGTGCGTCACACAAAAGACCTGCCGATGCCGCGCGATCCGGCGCATCTTGTCGCCGACCGCGTGGGCGGTTTCGCCGCCGACATTCGCATCCACCTCATCGAAGACGAGCACCGGGATCTCGTCCTCGTTGGCCAGGGCGGTCTTGAGGGCCAACATCACCCGCGCCAGTTCGCCCGAGGACGCAATCGCCCGCAACGGACGCGCGGGCTCCCCGGGATTGGGGGCAAATTGGAATTCGACGCTGTCAAAGCCGGTCGCGCCCACGGGCGGAAGGCCCGTCCCGCCTTCTGCCCCGGCCGCGGCGTCGACCAGGGTGACTTCGAACCGGCACTGGCGGAAGCCGAGGTCGCTGAGCTGCCGGCCCACGGCCTTGGTCAGGCGCGGGATGAGTTCGCGTCGGGCGGCCGAGAGGCGTTGGCCCGCGGTGAGCAGGGCCTGATCGCAGCGGGCCAGCTCGACGTTGAGGCGTTCGAGCTCGCTGTCGCGCGATTCGAGCTGGCGGAGGCGGAGGCGCGCGTCGTCGCCAAAGGCGATCACGGCCTCGAGGGTGGGGCCGTACTTGCGTTTGAGGCTGTGCAGGAGGTTGAGACGTTCCTCGAGGGCGTGGAGGCGCTCCGGATCAAGCTCGATCCGTTCGAGATAACGGCCGAGGTCGGTCTGCAGCTCGCGGAGGCTGGCGATGGCCTGGGCGTGGAGGGTGACGAAGCCCTGGGTCTCGGGGTCCAGGCGCGGGAGTTCCTGGAGCAGGCGACCAAGGGCACCCGCCTGGGCGAGGACGGAGGCCTCGTCTTCGCCCAGAACGCTGAGCGCCGCCTGACCAAGCTGGAGGAGGCGGGCAGCGTGCTGAGCGCGCTGGTGGTGGTGCTCGACTTCGGCTTCCTCGTCGGGCCGGAGCTGGGCGGCGGTGATTTCCCCGACCTGAAACCTGAGGAGGTCGAGCTGTTGGGCGTAGGTGCGTTCGTCCACCACGAGGGCGGCCTTCCGGGCCGCGAGGTCCCGGCGTTCGCGCAGTTGCTCGGCAAAGGCGGTCACCTGGGGCTGGAGGCGACCGAAGGCGTCGAGGATGGCGAGCTGCCGGGCGGGATGGAGGAGGGACTGGTGATCATGAGGTCCGTGGACATCCACCAGGACGTCCCCCAGTTCGGCGAGCACCGCGAGGGTGGTGGGACTGCCATTGACGAACTGCCGATTGACGCCGGCGACGGTGAAGGTGCGCTTGAGGAGGAGCTGCTGGTCTTCGCACGGTTCGAGCCCGTGGTGCTCGAGGCAGGCGTGGACGGGGGCGGCGAGGCGACGGACGTCGAAGGCGGCCTCGACGGTGCAGGTGGTTTCGCCGGCACGGATAAGGGTGCGTTCGGCGCGTTCGCCGAGAAGGAGGCCGAGGGCACCCAGGATGATGGACTTGCCCGCGCCGGTTTCGCCAGACACCACCACCAGGCCCGGCGGGAACTCGAGGGTGAGCTCGGTCACCAGGGCCAGGTTC
Source organism: Verrucomicrobiota bacterium (assembly GCA_027493615.1). GTDB lineage: Bacteria > Verrucomicrobiota > Verrucomicrobiia > Limisphaerales > J093 > DSVZ01. The sequence continues at coordinate 379,572 of JAOSKK010000001.1, read as the reverse complement.
CGGATCCGCAGCGTGGTGAGCATGGGCAGATTTCGTTCGCGCCGAATCTGGCGGCTCAGGTAGCGTGAGGCAAAAAGAAACCGAAACAGGCAGCGTCACCGAGCATGGCCTTCCGCTTCACCTTCCTGGGCACCGGCACGTCGCAAGGCGTGCCCCTGATCGGGTATGATCACCCGCCAGCGTTCCTGGCCAACCCGCGCAATCACCGGACGCGGACGTCGATCTACGTGGCGACCGACGCGGTGAAGCTGGTGGTGGACACGGCGCCGGAATTCCGGCTCCAAATGCTGCGGGAGAACATCCGGTGGCTGGACGCGGTGCTCGTCACGCACGGCCACGCGGACCACATCATGGGCATGGACGACTGCCGGCGGTTCTGCGACTTGCGGGAAGGCGCGTTGCCGATCTACGCGGCGCCGGCGACGATGACGGCGTTGCGACGGGTGTTTGCGTACGCGTTCAATGGAGGGCCGATTCCGAAGGGCTATTTCAGGCCCGACCCCCATCTGATCGACGGCCCGTTTGTGCTGGGAGACCTCGAGATCACCCCGCTCGATCTGCCGCACGGGACGATGACCACGACGGGTTTCCTCTTCGGCCAGGGGGGAGAGAAGCGGCTAGCCTACCTGAGTGATTGCCAACTGATCCCGCCCTCGGTGCTCGAACGGGTGCGCGGCGCGCCGGTGGCAGTGCTCGATGCGCTCCGGCCCAAACCGCATCCGACGCACATGTGCCTGGACGAGGCGCTGACGGCGGCACGGCGCATCGGGGCCGGGCGAACTTATTTCACCCATCTGACGCATCACTTTGACCATGACCGCGACCAGGCCGAGCTGCCCGCGGGGGTGTGGTTTGCGTACGACGGATTGAACGTTGTCGTCGAGGAGAAGGTCGCAAGCGCATGAGATTGGCATTGGGGACGGTGCTCCTGGGACTGGGCGGGGTGTGGCAGGCCACCGCGGCGCCGGCGGCCGTGTCGTCGCCCGGCAGCGAGGTGGCCGTGGTGTACAACCTGAACGTGGCCCCCGACTCCCGGCTGGTGGCGGAGCATTACGCCGCGCGGCGCGGGGTGCCGCCGGAACAGTTGATCGGATTGCCGCTGCCTTCGACCGAAACGATCACGCGGGCGGCGTTCCGCAAGCAACTGTACCGGCCCCTCGTGCAGGAGCTCGAGAAGCGCGGGCTGGTGCAGTTCGAGCAGCAGCGGGTGCCGCCGCAGGACGGGGTGCCGGGCGGCAAGGTCCGGGTGCTGACGGCGAGCCGGGTGCGCTACCTGGTGCTGGCCTATGGCGTGCCCCTGCGGATCACCCCCGACAAGACCCTCAAGGAGCCTGGCACGGAACAGTTGCCCGCGCCGCTGCAACGGAACGAAGCGGCGGTCGACAACGAGCTGGCTTGTCTGCCGCTGCTCGAGCGCGGGGCGCTGCTGACCGGTCCCATCCTGAACCCGTTCCACGGCTCGACGAACGTAGCGGCGCTGCATCCCACGAACGGACTGTTCCTGGTCAGCCGCCTGGACGGACCGTCCGCGGCGGTGGCGCAGCGGTTGGTGGACCGGGCGTTGCAGGCGGAAACCAACGGCCTCTGGGGGCGCGCCTTCTTCGACGTGCGTGGGCTGACGAACACGGCGTATGTGAAGGGCGACGAGTGGATCCGGACGGCTTACGAGACGGCCCGGCGGCAGGGATTCGAGGTGGTGCTGGATGAACGGCCGGCAACCTTTCCGGCCTGGTTTCCCATGCCCCAGATCGCGCTGTACGCGGGGTGGTACGACAAGGACGTGTCGGGGCCGCTCGCGCGCGACGCCGTGGAGTTCCAGCCCGGGGCGGTGGCGTATCATCTGCATTCGTTCAGCGCGCAGACGGTGCGCGAACCCGGGAGCCGCTGGGTGGGACCGTTCCTGGAGCGGGGCGTGACCGCCACCCTGGGCACGGTGGCGGAGCCATACCTGGATCTCTCGCCGAACGTGGGCATTTTCTTCACGTTCCTGATCAGTCTGGGGTGCAATTTCGCGGGAGGCCGCGTACGTGTCCCAACCCGTGGTCTCGTGGCAGACCACGGTGATCGGCGACCCGTTGTACCGGCCGATGGCCCGGCCGCCCGCCGAACTGCACGCGGAACTCGAACGGCAGAACAGCGAGTGGCTCCAGTGGTCGCATCTGCGGATCGTCAACCTGAACCGGGCCAACCACAACCCGGTGCCGGACCTCACGCCCTATCTGGAGACGCTGGAGCTGACCGGACGCAGCGCGTTGCTGAGCGAGAAGCTCGGCCGCCTGTATCGCAGCCCAGGGCAGGATCGACCAAGCCATCGCACAATATCGGGCGGCCCTGCGACTGGCCCCGTCCCCGCATCAGGCTGTGGCGCTGCAGTTGCTCCTGGCCCAGTTGCTGATCGAGAAGGGCAAGCCCGCCGAGGCCCTGGAAGTCTACGACGCCTTCTTCGACGCGCACCCCGATTACCCGGACCTGATCCGGTTCTACCGGGAGGCCCTGCCGCTGGCGCGCCAACTCCGCGACGAACGGCGTGTGGCCGCTTACCTGGGTAGCGTCGAGAAGCTCGCTCCCGCACCCGCGCCGGCCACCACAAACCAAACACCGGTCGGGAAACGGTAGTTCCGGCCTTCCTTGGCCAGCCACGCCCGCGCCCCCGGCCCCATCCGTGGTATCCGTGCCATCCGCGGTCAAAGTCCACGGCCATCATGCACCGCGGATTCCAAAGGTTCGACGGTTGAGAACCGTTCGGAGCGCCGTTCGGGTTTCGTCGTGCCGGTTCACGGCGACCCCAACCCCAGTTGGGCCAGCAGCAGGGCCAGCGCGGAACCCGACGCGGGAAGCGCGGAGAGGATCGCGCGGCGGTGGGCGGCAACCCAGGGCTTGACCGCGGCATCCGGCGCGGGCGGTCCTGCGGGATCCAACAGCCGTCGCCAGACGCTGTGGTGCGCTTGTCCGTAGCCTGACAGCACGGCTTCGGATGCCTCCCCGCGTAGCACCTGTGCCAGCTTGCCCGCGAGATCCTCGGCCTCGAGCAGGCCGAGGTTCATGCTCTGGATACCCGCCGGCGAGGTCTGGTGGGCGGCATCGCCCGCCAGCCAGCAGCGCCCCTGTCCGTACTGCCGCGCCAACCGCTGCTGGAACTGGATGTCCACGGCCCAATCCAACGCGCGTATCCCGGCATCAAACCAGGGGGCGTGGGCCGCCAACCGCTCCTCCAGGCGCTGCCGCGTAGTTGGGCCCGGGCCGGCGGCTCGCCCCAGAACGGGTCCCGGTCCTTTTCGAAGACGTCGGCTTCCGCGTGCCCGGCAAGCTGGAAGGACCATCGGCAACGGCCGCCGGGCAGCGGCCACAGCGCGCTCTTGGTGCGGTCGGTGAGCACGACGCGGAGTTCGTCGGCGAGCTCCCGCTCCGGTTCGAACTCGTACACCACGTAATGCTCGGTGGGCCCGAGCGTCTCGTTCGCGATCCCCAGTCCCTGCCGCACCACGGAGTAGTGGCCGTCGGCGCCCACGACGTACTTCGCGGCCACTTGGATCGTGCGGCCGACCACCCAATGCCAGCGCGGCACGGCGCAGCCGGTCGCGGTGCCCACCAGTTGGTCCACGTCGGCCGTCATGCCCTCCGACCCCGGTTCCAGCGTCGCCAGCCGATGATGCCAGCGGACGGCGCAACCCTGTTCGGCCAGGCGGCTGGCCAGCAGCGCCTCCAGTTGGTCTTGGGGACACACCAGGACGAAGGGATGTTTGACGGGCAACGACGCGAGGCTGACCTCGGCTTCGCGCTTCCCGTCGGGTGAATAGAAGGCCACCCGGTCGATGCGCCGGGCCTGGGCCTGGACGCCGTGGAGCAAGCCCAGGCGGTCGAACAACTCCAACGAGGCCGGGTGCAGGCCGCAGGCGTAGCTGTGGGTCGCCGGCCGTTGCTCGCGGTCGATGATTACCACCTCCACGCCGGCCTCGGCCAGCAGGAGAGCCGTCACCAACCCCGTGGGACCCGCGCCCACGACCAGCACTTCCGTATCCAGGCTTCGACTCATGCACACCACGTACCCGCGGAGTGCGGGCATTCAAACAGAGACCGGCGGGGGTGCGAGAAGAAAAACACCACGCAAGAAACGGTGCGCCTTCGCCAAAGGAGGGCTTTCCGGATTCGCCGCCGCGCCCGACGGTGCCCCCATGAACTTGCCTCGCTGGCTGGCGGGCTGCTTTCTCGCGGGTGTCCTCCCCATCCTCCCTCTCACCTTCGGCGCGACGCATGCCCTGGTGGGCTGGAACGACCTCGGCATGCACTGCTTGGATGCCGATTTCTCCGTGTTCTCCCTGCTCCCGCCGTTCAACACCATCCATGCCCAACTGATCGCGCAGGGCAGCTCGTGACAACCAGCGGCGGGGTGCTTGTCACGTACGAAGCCGTGACCGATGCCGCCGGTTCGATCAACCGGACCAGCGCCGGGAAGACGACGTTCTGGCAACACGCCGGCAGCCTCTACCTCCCACCGGGGCACCTCCGCTGGCAACCGATGCCGGGCTGGCCGGCTTCGCCATGCCGGGAACGGCCAACACGCCGCAGGCCATGCGGTTCGACGCCGCCGAGGGCTGGTTCACCGCCGAGGGCATCCCCATCCTCCCCGTGGACGACTCCGGCCAGCACAACCCCTACCCCATGATGCGCCTGGTGGCACGCAGCCAGAACACCGGAGCCGTGCTGGCGAGTGCCGACATCGTGCTGCCCGTGTCGGACGAGATGGATTGCCGTGCCTGCCATGCGTCTGGCGCGCGGGAAGGCACCCGTCCTTTCGTGGGGTGGACGTGGGACTGCGATCCCCAGCGCGATTACCGTCTCAACATCCTGCGCCTGCACGACGATCTGAATCTCTGGTCGCCGAAGTACCGCGAGGCACTCGCCGCGGCCGGGTATGCCGCCACGGGCCTCCACGACACGGTGCGGGTGCAGGGCACGCCGGTGCTCTGCGCCCGTTGTCACGCTTCCAACGCGTTGCCCGGCACAGGCCTGCCGGACGTCCCCCCGCTGACCCGGGCGATGCACGGCTGGCATGCCCATGTCGCGGACCCCGTCAGCGGCCTGTCGTTGGACGACCTCAACAGCCGCGCCGCCTGCTACCGTTGCCATCCCGGCTCCGAAACCCGCTGCCTGCGCGGTGCCATGGGTAGCGCGGTCGATTCGATGGGAAGCCGCACGATGGACTGCCAGTCCTGCCATGGCAACATGACCCACGTCGGCACCGAGGCTCGGCGCGGCTGGTTGGACGAGCCCAACTGCCAGAATTGCCACACCGGCACCGCCACCAAGAATAGCGGCGCGATTCGGTACACCTCCGCCTTCGACGCCCAGGGAAATCCGCGGGTGGCCGCCGATCTGACCTTTGCCACCGACCAGGATGTGCCCGTGGCCGGCGCCTCGCTGTTCCGGTTCTCCCGGGGACACGGCGGACTCTACTGCTCGGCGTGCCACGGCTCGACCCACGCCGAGTTCCCCAGCACGGAGCCCAACGACAACCTCTACAGCCAGCAGCTCCAAGGGCACGAAGGAATGATCGCGGAATGTACCGCCTGCCACACCGTCCAACCGACCACGACCGCCGGCGGCCCGCACGGCCTGCACCCCCTCGGTTCAAGCTGGATCTCCCGCCACGACAACGCCGCCAAGGCCAACCTCGACGGTTGTCGGTCCTGCCACGGTGCCGACCTGCGCGGTACGGTGCTTTCCCGCCTCCTGGCGGACCGGACCCTTTCGGCCTTCGGCACCAAGAAGTGGTGGCGGGGCTTTCAGGTGGGTTGCTACAACTGCCACCGGGGCCCCACCAGCGACGACGCCACCGCGAACCACCCGGCCACCGTCACCAGCACCAGCCTCACAACCACCGCCGGGGCCGCCGCCTCCGTCACGCTGACAGCCACCGACCCGGATGCCAACGCGCTCACGCTCCGCATCGTGTCCCAGCCGCACCACGGCACCGTCGGCCTCGCTGACCGGCTCGCCACCTACCACCCCGATCCGGCCTACGTGGGGACCGACCGGTTCACTTTCGCCGCGTGGGACGGCTCGACCGACTCGGACCTGGGCACTGTCGACGTCACGGTCACACCGGGAGACTGCGGGATCACGCTCGCGGCGATCGCCCCGGCGGAAGTGGAAGTGGGTGCCGCGGTGCCGTTCCGAGCCAGCGCCACCGTGGCCGGCTGCAGCGAACCGACGATGTTCGAATGGACGTGGGGAGACGCGTGGGCCCCCTCCCCTTCCGCGCAAGCCTGTCGGAGCTTCGCGGCCCCGGGGGACGTGACCTGGCAGGTGCGCGCCCGGGTAGGCAACGCCTCCGAAACACGCTCCGGCGTCATCACCGTGAAGGCTGCGCCCGTCTCCCCCGTTTCGCTCAGCCTGACCCGCGCTGGGGCGAACGTGGTCCTCGCCTGGTCGACCAACGCCGTCGGCTATCTCCTCGAGTCCAAGCCGCATCTCGACGTCCCGCTCTGGCAACCGGAACCCCAAACGCCGGTGGTCGTTGACGACCACTTCACGGTCTCGGTGCCCCTCGCCGCCGCGGAACAGTACTTCCGACTGCGTCGGGAACCCTAGCCCGCCGAACCGCCCCACGCCCCCATGGGACCCGCCCCGCAGAGCGACGCCGACCGGAAGGCCCTGAGTTTCGCGATGACCCTCTCGCTGGGCATCGGGTTGGTCATGTTCCTCCTCAAGGTGGGTGCGTATCTGCTCACCGGCTCCGCGGCCATTTTGAGCGACGCCGCCGAGTCCGTCGTCCATGTCGCCGCGGTGCTCTTCGCCACCTACAGCCTCAAGCTGTCCTACAAGCCGGCCGACCAATCCCACCCCTACGGTCACGCGAAGATCGCGTTCTTCTCCGCCGGGTTCGAAGGGGCCATGATCATGCTGGCGGCGGTCTACATCATCTTCGAGTCAGTCCGCAAATGGATCGGGGGCCTGAGCCTGGAGAACCTCGGTCTCGGAACAGCCCTCACCGCGATCGCCGTGCTGATCAACGGGGGCCTGGGCGGCTACCTCGTCTGGCTGGGCCGACGAAAGAACTCGATCATTCTGGCTGCGAACGGCCGGCACGTCCTGACGGATTGCTGGACGAGCCTGGCGGTACTGGTCAGCCTTGGATTGGTCCACTTCACCCACTGGCTCCCGTTCGACCCCATCTGTGGCATCCTGATGGCCTTGAACATCCTGGTCTCGGGCGCCGGCCTGGTGCGCACCTCATTTGGAGGATTGATGGACCGGGCCGATCCGGACACCCAGCAACGGCTCAACGAGGTGCTGACCCGGGAGACGGCCCCACAGGGCCTCACCTTCCACCGGCTCCGCCACCGCCACCTCGGCGATGCCCACTGGGTGGAGGTGCATCTGGTGTTCCCCGCCGGCACGTCGCTGGCCGCAGCCCATCGGGAAGCCACGCGCATTGAACAGTCGCTCGAGACCTCCCTCGAACCTCGGGCCTATGTGACCACCCACCTCGAGAGTGCCGAGGATCACGACCAGCTTCACCCGCAGGAGCGAGAGTCCGTCCCGCCAGCTCCGCCGTAGCACCGGGGGCACCGGCCCATCCGCATGCCCTGTGTGGCCCTCAACTCCCGGCGCAGGCCGCTTCCCGGAGAACCATCCCAGGGTCGGTTGCGAAGCAAGGATTATTGCTTAGCGGGGATGCTTGAATCCTGGCCCGGTTACTGCTCAGGTAAATGCTCGCGATGACTTTGGATCATGAACGATCCCCGTCGGGCGGGCGCACGATCCTCTTTGTCCACGGGCTGTTGCACGGCTCTTGGTGCTGGTCGGAGGCGTGGCGTGAGTACTTCCACCGTCAGGGGATTAGGACCCAGGTGGGGAATCTTCCCGGACACGGCGCCGCCGCCAGCGCGAGGTCCAGTCACCGCTGGACGTCACTGAACGATTATGCGGATGCCGTGGTGCAAATGGCGGCAGGCTATCATCCGTGCCCCATCCTTGTGGGACACTCGCTGGGGGCGCTGTTGATCCAGATGCGGTTGCGCCAGCTCAACCCGCCGGCCGTGGTGCTGCTGGCACCCACCCAGCCCGCCGCCTTCCGATGGTCCGCGTGGCACCATTTCCGCCGGCAACCGGGCCTCTTTCTGCGCGTCCACCGGCGCCGGGCGCCCCGTCTCTCGATTCCCTCCCCGGGCGCGTGCCGGGAGCGGTTCTTTTCCCCAACCACTCCGGACCACGTGGTGCAGGGCTGTTTTGCCCGTCTGGAGGAGGAGTCGTATCGGGTCTGTCTCGAACTTCTGTTGCGACCGAAGATCGTCTGGCGGCCGGAGCTCCAGGTGCCGGTGCTCGTGCTGGGAGCGGGGCAGGATCGGAGCGTGCCCCGGCACGTGACGGAAGGGGTGGCGAGGTCCTATGGTGTCCAGGCGGAGTTCTTTGACGACGCGGGCCATGACCTGATGCTCGAGCCGGGCTGGGAGCGGGTGGCCGAGCGTATCGTCTCCTGGTTGCGCGAGCTGCGGCTGGCAGCACGCCGTGGCTTGCGGGTGCCGACGCGACCCGAGGCATGGCGAGAGTCGGTCAATGGCTACGCCTCGGAAAGCCAAACCCTGCCGGTCCGGTTCGAGGACCCGCCGCCGCGCCGGCGGGTGGCCGTCATGTCGGATCGCTGAGCCCCAAACGTCGTGAGCAACGGGTATGGGCCGGCGTAACGCGATCGGGTTCTTCGCGTGGTGTGCGTGGCTCGCCGGGGCCGGGCTGGGGATGGCCACGCCGCCGAGCTCTTCAACGGCCGGGATCTGTCCGGTTTCTCGACCTGGTTGCGGGACACGCGCCACGAAGATCCGCGTGGCGTGTTCACCGTCACCAACGGATGGATTCGGATCAGCGGCGACGGTCTCGGCTATCTCGCCACGACCCAGTCCTTCGCCAACTACCGGCTGGTCGTCGAGTTCAAGTGGGGGACCCGCAACACGCCCTGGAACGACCGCGTCGGACGGGCGCGCGATTCCGGCATCTTCCTCCATGCCACCGGTCCGGACGGCAACAGTCACGACGGCGACGGCGCTTTCATGGCCGCCATTGAATGCAACCTGTTCCAGGGAGCCACGGGCGACATCCTTCTCATCCGCGGGAAAGACGAGGCCGGACGGCTGATCGCCCCACGCCTCACGGCCCGGGTGGCGCCGGAGCGGGACGCAGACGGCTGGTGGTTCTGGGACGCGGAAGGTCGCCTCCAAACCATCGAGACCTGGGGACGGCTGAACTGGTTCGGCAAGTCCCGCGCCTGGCGGGACGAAATCGACTTCCGCGGGCCCCTGGATCCGGAACGAACCTACGGCGAGTGGAACACAGTCGAGTGCACCTGCGACGGCAACCGCCTCGCCATCCGGCTCAACGGCATCCTGGTCAACGAGGCCTTCGACCTCCGCCCCGACCGCGGCAGAATCCTGCTCCAGTGTGAAGGCTCGGAAGTCTTCTTTCGTCGCGTGGCCGTGTTCGAGCTGCGGCCGGCTCAGTGAAGTCCCCCGCTCCGGGCTCGACTTCGCGCCCCCCCGCTGGTTGTTGGCAACCGCACACAAAGCCCCCGAGCGGCCAGCGCCCGGGGGCTCGGTTCCTCCTGGTCTCACAACGGTGAGAGCCAGGCTACGGACAAACCAGCTTCGGATCGGTCGTCTGCCCGAACGGGTCCTGTGCCCAAACAAGCCCTTGTCCCTTGACGGTGATGATCGCCGCCACACAGTCGGTGGTTCCGGGCCGGACAGTGGCCACGGTGGCCTTGCTGATCCGAATCACATCGCCGGACTTGAAGGGGCCGGCGACGAACGTCGGTGTGGCCGAGTCGCCCACCCAGATCTTGAGCTGCATGCGCCCGTAGCAGTCGCTCGAGGCGGTCAGCTCACGGTAATACCGTGCCAGGTTCGAGCACTTCGTCGTGGGCGCGCAGCCCACGCGCGGAGGATCGCAGGTCGGGGTCACCTCGACCTCGTTGGACTGGCACAACTCATCGCCGTTCAGCGCCGTCGGCCGCACCACGTAGTAGTAGGTGGTGCCGGAGACGCAGTCGTTGTCGTCGTAAGCCGTGCCCGCCACTGCGGTGATCCACAGGTAGGGCCCACCCGCCGCGGTGCCGCGGTAAACGTTATAACCGGCCGCGGTGGCGTGGGCCGACCAGTTCAACTTCACGAGCTTGCCTGCCGTGGTGACAGCCAGGTCCACGCACCTGCAGGCCGGATCGTCTTCCGCCAGCACAATGACCTGCGCCGACGCCGTGTCTGACAGATCACCCAAGCCACTGCTGGGGAAGGAGGTCGCCGTGGTGTCGGTGACCCGCAACTGCACCAGATGGCTTCCCGGGCCCAACGCCTGGAACCAAGCCGTCACGTCCGGAGTCGGACCCGCGGCGTCGTCGAACTGTCCGTCGCCGTCGAGGTCCCATTCGTAGGACTGGATCGCATCGCCCGGCCGGCCAGCTTCGCTGTGGCCGTCGTCGGGATTGCGCGACCAGCGGCCGTCGAGGAACCAAGGCTTGGCCTGTGGGCAGAACACGTAGGGCCCGTCGGCATCGGCGGTCGGCGCCACGGGTGGTTCCGTGATGCGAACCACCACGATGGTCTCGGCGGACTTCTCCGGCGTGCCGTTGTCCGTGACCCGAAGTTTCACCGGGTAATTGCCGACGGCGCTGAAGGTCGCTGTAACGAAGGGTCCGCTGGCGTCGAACGTCCCGTTGTTGTCCACATCCCACTCCCACGAGTCGATCATGAGACCGGGGACTGATGGTAGGAGTCGGACCCGTCGAGTGTAATCAATTGCCCGACGATGCCCGGATTGGGGAGGGCCTTGGCCACCGCCACCGGGGCGCCGGGATCCACGACGGTCCGGTTGAGCATCTGGATCGCCCAGGCCGTCTCAAACGGATATTGGTCTCCGGTGTAGTTGTGGCCGTACCAATAGCCCCATTGCGTGCTGAAGGACTGGTCGTTCACCAGCTTGCGTGCCACGCCGTCCGTGGGCGCGCCTTTGCTCACCTCCGCGGCGTACCAGTCCAAGGGCGGGACGCCAGCGGTCTGGGACCGCAGCCACTTGATGGGCGTTGGATCCGGTGTCAGCGGATCCTCGTCGCCGTCATAGGGGTAGAGCACCATCGACTTCACGAACGAGAGCAGGCCGTAATAGTAGCTCTTGATCGCGTTGCCGGCGTTTCCGGTGTTGCCGAAGTTGTTGCGGAGGAAGGTCTCAGCCAGATCCCAACTCGGGCGACCTGAGGGCCCGGTCTGGCCGCGACCGATGCCATCCATCACCATCTGCACCATGCCGGATGGAGTGGTTGCATAGGGTCCCCAAATCGGGTTCGAGTCGGTGTACCCGAAAGCACCGCTCCCCGCCTGGGTGGCCGCGAGCCAGGGCACATTCCAATGCTTCACCCACTGGGGGACCGTCAATCCCCAGTTGCGTTCGGCGGGGATCATGCCGATGGCGGCCCATTGGCAGGCCGAGTTGTCAGGATACTGGTTGGCACTGTAACGCCAGCCTCCCCCGGATTACCGTCGTACTGCGCCCAGGCATAGGCATCCACCATGTCCTGGATGATGTCGGCATAGGTGCGACCGAGGATGCCCGGATTGGCGCCAGACGGCGCCGGGCCAGTCACCGCCACCGCGGCGGGTGTGCCGCTGGCGATGATGGCGTCCATCAGCATGCCGCCCTGGTAGAACTGGTAGCTGCTGTTGATGAACACCCCGTACCCGTTCCCGTTGCTGTCCGGATTCACCCCGCCGGGGTACATGGGATTGGACTGCGGGCCGATGGTGGCCGCGTACAGGTATTCGAAGATCCGACGCAACCCTCGCTGCACAGTCTCGGTGTAGGGGTTGTCGGCACTCCCTGTCTCGAGGTGGCCGTTGACTTCAAACGCGTTGACGTTGGCCGCCCAGACGCTGGGCCAGGAGGAGACCGCCTGGTTGCCATAAGGCGAGCCTCCCCCCAGTCGCCGACCGCGATGCCGCCGCTCGTCAGACGACGCTGGGTCTTGTGGAGGAACCACAGCCCTTCATCGATGGCCACGTTCACCTCGAACGGCAATTCCTTCGGCTCGATCTTGACGTAGTACGGCTTGCTGGCGCTATCGCCCGTGTTCGTGTCGCGAATCGTGAGCCGCGCGGTGAAGATCGTCCCCACGGCTCCCGTATAGGTGTGGCGTGCCTCAACGACGTACGGGTCAGACACCGTACCCACCGCGGGTGCGGATCCGTCGCCGAAGTCCCAGACCCACTCGAAGTTGGCGCCTTGCTGGTCGCAGGTCCCCTTGAGGGTCACCTGCTTCCCTTCGTAGGTGTCGTGCGGAATTAGCGGATTGCTGGCCACCCAGGGCACGGTCTTGACCGTGGGCTGGACGGCCAACGTCGTGGCGGACGCGGCGACCAGCGCCAGCAGAACGCCAAGGCTTCGCTGCAACCGGGTTCTCATGGAAAGACTCCTTTCTGTCTCGGGACCTGGGCGGGAAATCAACGCCGGGAGAAGAACCGCCGCGCCCCCGCCAGGGCACCGAGACCGAGGCCGGTGACCAGCGTCGCGAGGCCCGGCTCGGGAATCGCGTTGATCATGAACTCGCCCACCGCAAATCCGTCCGGAGTCCATCGAGCTCTGACGCACATACACAAACTGCAGCGGGTCCAGCGGGTTGTCGCTGTAGAAGCCGATGTAGCGCGCCCCCTTGTTCCCGTTGATTGTCAGCGTCGTGACCGTCGCTTCCGAGACGACCTGAAACTCAAAGTCATCCTTGAGATTCGGCTGCACGTAGAGCGAAAACGCCTGCGTCCCGACCGGCAACCCCATCAGCAGGTCGTGGTCTTCATTGAAGTACACGTCACCCGTGTACCCGTGGCTCCAGGTGTCCCACACCGAGCCGGCCTGCATGTGCTCGACCTCGGTGGCGAAGCTGAGCATGCCGACCACCGGCGCGGCCGCCGGCGGGGTGAGTTGGAGGATCATAGTCCCTTCGGTCGAGGGATCGGCCGGAAAGGCTGTCATGAAGTAACCGCCCAGCGTGCCCGGCGGTGCGCCGGTGCCCGGCGTGGTGTCGACCAGCACGGCGGCCCCACCGCTGGTCGTTAACAAGAGCAGGCAGGTGCTGAGGTGAGTCGAGGTGGATCTCATAGGTTTGGCGAGTTGCCGACAGGACGTCCCGCGGATTCCTTGGCGATCCGCAGCACCGCTCGTCTTCTTCTCCTCTCACCCCTGCACTCCCTCCTCCCGGTCCTCGGCCTTTGACCTCAAGGTCAGAAGTCGCGTACGCCAAGACGTACAACAAGAAGACCAGCCGTTTCGTCCCTAATTACGCGGGGATACTAATGTCGATTGGCCGCCTTGTCAATGGCTGCGTAAGCAGCGATGCGCAGGGGCGCAGGGCGCAGGGCAACGCGACGGCGCCCGAGGGTGAAGTCCAGGACGCCGTCGTCAAGCCGCCGCCAGGCTGCTGGCTGCCACCCGCCCCGTTCCGACGGGACAGCGCGGCCGGTTGGGCGATTGGTCATGGTCCACGCAGCCCAGTCAGAAGACCTTCGTTCGTGCTGGCCTCCCATGAACCGAGCACGAAAAGCGGGGGTGAATCCCCGCACCCCATACGCTTCGCGATGGGCGCTGGATGTCCGTTCCGCGCGCAGCGTCTGGAGTGCGTCCGGTTTACCGGCACTTTCAGGTTCATGGCCCCTGGGCCGATCCAGGAGAACCACGTCGCTTCCCCAATCCCCCGATGTTCGTAATCGGCGGAGGATCCAAGGCGGGAAATCCCTCCACCGATTACGAACATCGGGGATTGGGCTAATGAAGGCGCTCCCTGAGCCTGTGGTGCGGCCGTCCCGCCTGCACCCTCCGCGGTTCAAGGCCCCCGAGCCGACGAAGGCGCGGGTGAAGCGTCCATTGAAACACCTGCTTGGGGAATGGTCGGGACGGTGAGATTTGAACTCACGACCTTCTGAACCCCATTCAGACGCGCTACCAAGCTACGCTACGTCCCGACCCATCCGGGCTCGCGGCAGGCGCCACGAGCAGCGTGAAATTAGGAACCCCGCCCCGGGATTTCAAGACCTTTCCGGGAACAACTCGCGAATCCGCTTCCGGATCCGCGCCGGCTCCTCCGGCCGCAGCAGGCGACGCTGGACGCGTCGCTCGACCGCCTCGAGCAACTCGAGCCAGTCCTCGAGCGGAGGATCCGGCAACGGCTGCCATTCGTCGAAGCGGCGGCCGCGCTCGAAAAACAACCAGCGGCCGCCCGTGTGCCGGGCGTAGACCTCACGGCGCTCCCCTTCGGCGGTGCGGTGTTTCCAGCCGATTTCGCTCTTGGCGGACATGGTCCGGTGGGGGTGGCAACCGGGCGGCCTAACGCGGCAGATCCACCGTGGCCACCACCATCGCGGCGATGCCTTCGCCCCGCCCCAGGAAGCCCAACCCCTCGTTGGTGGTGGCCTTGATGGCAACCCGCTCGGGATGGATCTCGAGCGCCTCGGACAACCGGTGCCGCATGGTCTTGACATAGGGCCCGATCTTGGGCTCCTCGGCCACGAGGGTGCTGTCCACGTTGATCACCCGCCCGCTGTGCAGATGCACCATGCGCACCGCCTCGCGGAGGAAGGTGAGGCTCGGGGCGTTCTTCCAGCGCGGATCCGTGTTGGGGAAAAAGTGGCCGATGTCGCCCTCGCCCATGGCGCCGAACAGCGCGTCGCAGAGCGCGTGGATGAGGACGTCGGCATCCGAGTGCCCCTCCAGGCCCTTCGCGTGCGGGATCTCGACCGCACCCAACACCAGTTTCCGTCCTTCCACCAACCTGTGCACGTCGTAGCCGATGCCGACATGGATCATGGCGGCGACTATAAGGCGGCCGGTCGCGGAGTAAATGGGGAAAAGGTCACCGGCGGGCGCCAGGTCCGGCGGTACGCCTCGGCAAGCAGCGTGACGGGGTGCGCGACGCGCAGCGACAGGCCCCGAGCCCGCGCACCGTTCACCAACTGCAGTTGGCAGCCGGGGTTGGCCGTGGCCACCACCGTGGCGCCCGTGGACCGGACATGCGCCAGCTTGCGTTCGAGCAGTTGGTTCGCCATCGCCGGCTGGATCAGGTTGTAGATGCCGGCACTGCCGCAACACCACTGGCTCTCGGGCAACTCGACGAGCCGCAGGTTCGGGATCGCTTGCAGGAGCTGTCGGGGTTGTTGGACGACCTTCTGCGCGTGGCTCAGGTGGCAGGATTCGTGGTAGGTCACCACGAGGGACGGCCCGCCGGTGGGCGGAGGCTTCTCGAAGCCGATGGCCACCAGCCACTCATGCACGTCCTGGCACCGGCGGTCCCACAACGCGGCGCGCTCGCGGTACGCAGGGTCTTCGGCCAGCAGCGCACCGTAGTGTTTGAGGTGCGAGCCGCAGCCGCCGGCGTTGGTGATGATGGCGTCAAACTGCCCGGGCGGGAACTGGTCCAGGTTCCGGCGCGCGAGGGTGCGGGCCAGCTCCAGTTCGCCGTTGTGGGCATGGAGCGAGCCGCAGCAATGCTGGTGGCGGGGCGTGAAGACTTCGCAGCCATTGCGCGCCAGGACCTCGACGGTGTCGCGGTTGACGTCGCTGAAGATCAGGTCCTGGGCACAACCGGTGAGCAGCGCCACGCGGTAGCGACGCGGACCGACGGCGGGCGTGACTTCCGCAATGAGCCGTTGCGAGAACTTCGCCGGCAGGTGGGGGTCATGGCCTCAAGCTCGCGCCACCGGCGGGGCAGCAACCGCAGCACGCCGCACTTGCGGACAAAGGACTGCACGCCGAGCCAGCGCCACTGGTAGACCCGGAGCAGACGTCCGAAGGCCCGCAGGCGGCGCAGGTCCATGAAAAGCCATTTCACGGTGAACCAGCGGATCAGGCGCCGCCAGGGAGTGTTCAGCGTCCCCACCCGCTCGGCCTCCGCGCGGGCGTGTTCGAAGAGCCCGGCGTAGTTCACGCCCGCCGGGCAGGCCGTCATGCACGCGAGACAACCAAGGCAGAAGTACATCTCGTCCGCGAAGGTCCGGCCAGGCTCCAGCCGGTCGTCGGCGATGGCGCGCATGAGGGCAATGCGTCCGCGGGGGCTGTGCCGTTCGAGCCGGGTGGCGTCATAGGTGGGACAGGTCGGCAGGCACAATCCGCAGTGCATGCACTGCTGCACCACGGAGTAATCCAGGCCCTTGAGGTAACTGCTGCCCGGCGAAGTCATGCGGGTATCTCTAGCAGGTCGACCGGCCGTTGACCATTCAAGAGCGCTGGCAGCGGGCACAGTAGAACGTGCTGCGGGCGGCCTGCACCAAACGACGAATCGGGGCACCGCAACGCCGGCAGGGCTCACCCGCCCGGTCGTAGACGGCAAGCCGTTCCTCGTACGAGTCCGGCGCCCCGGGGCGCGGCCGTAGTAGAAGAGCCCGTCACGCCGGCCTTGCCCGGCCCAGTCCAGCGGCACCGTGCTGCCAAAGCGGAGGGCTTCGCTCAACACTTGCCGGATCGCGTCGACCAGGCGGGCCACCTGAACGGCCGTCAGTCGCCCGGCCGCCGTGCGCGGGGAGATCCCGGCGTGGAACAAGGCCTCGCTCGCGTAGATGTTGCCCACCCCCGCCACGAGCGCCTGGTCCAGCAATCGCACCTTGATCGGCTGCCGCGAACCCCGCAGTCCCGCCCGGAACGTCGCCGGCTGGAAGTCGTCGCTGAGCGGTTCGGGACCGAGCCCGGCGAGGACCCCGGCGTCGAGTGTGAGCCGGCCAAAGCAGCGGGTGTCCTCGAACACCAGCCAGCGGGTGCCCAGCGTCAACACCACGGCCGTGTGCTTCGGCAGCGGTGCCCCGGCCGCTTGAACGTGGATCCTCCCGGTCATGCCCAGATGCCCGACCAACGGGAGCTCGTCCCGGGTCGCCGGGCGACGCAGCGTGAACACCAGGTACTTGCCGCGCCGCCGCACGCCCGCGAACTGCGCCCCCTGCACGGCCGCCGTGAACGCGTCCACGGAGCCCGGCCGGACCACCTTCGCGCGACGCACCTCCACCCCGGTAATGCGCGCCCCGCGCACCAGCGGATCGAGGTGGCGGACCAGCACTTCGACTTCGGGCAATTCCGGCATCGGCTAACCGTAGCGATAAGGGGGCGCGAACGGAAAACTGTTGGGCAGGTGCCGCACTTCGCACACCCTCTCGTCCTCGAGCAGCACTTCCACGATGTCAAACCGCACGGGCACGGACGGCTGCTTGATCCGGGCCAGATAATCAAGCGCCGCGCGGGTCAGACGCCGGCGCTTGCCGGCATCCACCGCCGCGGCCGGACGATTCCAATCCTCGGACGACCGTGTCTTGACCTCGACAAACACCAGGCACGCGCCGTCCCGGAACACGAGGTCGATCTCGCCGCGGCGCGTGCGAAAGTTCGCGGTCAGAAACTTGAGGCCCAGCCCGACCAGATGGCGTCGCGCGGCGTGTTCTCCCAACCGGCCTCGCTCCAGGTGCGGCGCCCTCGCGGGTGGGTTCCACCTGGCCCGCCACCGCTGCCACCACGTCCGCCAGTTCACCACAGCTCCGGTCCGGCACTCCGCAGCGGCGCAAAGCTGCGGCGGTGAAGGGGACAGGGCCCGTGACGCTCGATCGCGGCGAGGTGTTCGCGGGTGGGATAGCCCTTGTGCCGGGCGAAGCCGTAGGCGGATACGCCCGGTCCGCCTCCAGCATGCGCCGGTCCCGCGTGACCTTGGCCAGCACACTGGCCGCGGCGATCGCGTAGCTGCGTGCGTCCCCTCTCACCAGGGCCGTGTGCGGACAAGGCAACGCCGGCACGGGAAGACCGTCGACCAGGGCATGATCGGCGGGGGGCGTCAGGAGCGCCATGGCCTCGCGCATTGCCCGATGCGTGGCCCGCAGGATGTTGAGCTGGTCAATCTCGCCTGCCTCCACCGCGGCGATGCCATAGCGGAGTTCGGCGCAACCGGTCAGCTCGCGGAAGAAGCGTTCCCGCTCGGTGGCGGTGAGCTGCTTCGAATCATTCAGGCCGGCGAGCATTGCCGGCCATCCCCGTTCGATCCAGCCCGGGGGAACCACCACGGCGGCAGCCACGACCGGTCCCGCCAGCGGGCCCCGTCCCGCCTCGTCGACGCCCGCGATCTGGCGCCGTCCTGCGCACCAGAGCTGACGCTCGAAGGCCAGTCGATCCACGTCGCGCGAAGTGAAACCCGCCGGTGGCGGCCGGTTGGGCTTCACCGCCAAGCGCCGTCAGCAACCTGCCAGGCGATCGAAGCCCGGCACGTTGCCAGGCCTAAGGTTGCCCCGCGGCAGCCGTCGCTGTCTCCGGGGACGCTCCGGACGCCGCCGATGCGGGTTCGCCCGGGGCGGTGCGCAGGCGGGTCTCCCGCTCCTTGACCGCCATGGCGCCCTTGCCGATGCGTTTGCGCAGGTAAGTCAGCTTGGCGCGCCGCACGCGGCCGGCCCGCTCGACCTCGACCTTCTCTACGCGCGGCGAATGGACCGGGAAGACGCGTTCGACCCCCTCGCCGTAGCTGATCCGCCGGACGGTGAACGTGGCGTTGAGCCCGTGGCCACGCCGGCCGATCACGACACCGGTGAACACCTGGATGCGCTCCTTGTCCCCCTCGACCACCTTCGTGTGCACGCGGACGGTGTCGCCCACGTGGAACTGGAGCGGCTGCTGCCGCCACTGCGCCGACTCGATCTTGTCCAATAATGCCTGGTTCATATCGCTAAGCCCTTTCTCTCACACCGATCCGGACCCGGGCGGAGCCTTCGCGGCAAGGTCCGGGCGGCGCTGGAGCGTCCGCATCCACGCCTGCCGGGCGCGCCATTGCGCAATCGCGGCATGGTGCCCCGAGACCAACACCTCGGGCACCTTCAGCCCCCGAAACTCCGCCGGCCGCGTGTACTGCGGGTACTCGAGGCCCCCGGCGCTGAACGACTCGTCCCGGGAACTCGCGTCATCACCCAGTACACCCGGCAACAGCCGCGTCACCACGTCAATCAGTACCATCGCCGGCAGCGCCCCGTTCGTGAGCACGTAGTCCCCGATGGACAGGTCGTCATCCACCAGGAACTCCCGCACCCGCTCGTCGACGCCTTCGTAGCTGCCGCAAAGCAACACCAAGTGCGGCACCCCGGCCAACTCGTGCGCCACCGCCTGGGTCAACAACCGCCCCGCCGGGCTGAGCAGGATCACCCGACTGTCCGGCCGGCGCAGACTCTCGACGGCTTCAAAGATCGGTTCCGGCTTCAGCAGCATGCCCGGGCCGCCACCGAAAGGTCGGTCATCCACCGTCCGATGTCGGTCATGCGTCCAGTCCCGCAGGGAATGCAACTTGAGCTCGAGCAGCCCCTGGTCCCGCGCCCGCTTGATGATGCTCTCGTCGAGCGGGCCGGCGAACATCGCGGGGAACAACGTGAGAACGTCAATTCTCATGCCCAACCCTCCGCCTGGCGCCGGACCTCGTACCTCGTGGTTCCTGCCGCGTCCCGGCTCCGACCCCGGGGCCGCTATTCCGGCGGCGCGTCCTCGACGATGTCCACGGAACAACGCCGTCCCTGCCGGGCCGCGCCGACTTGCAGCAACGCGCGCAGGGCTTTGATGGTGGCCCCTTGCTTGCCCACCACCTTGCCCACGTCCGCCGAATCCACCCGCAGCTCGTAGTGCGTCTGCCCGCCCCGCTCAATCGCGGTGACACGCACCGCCTCGGGTCGATCCACCAGACCGCGCGCCGCGAATTCGAGCCACGCCTGCATGGGAGCAGAGGTTAGTTGGTGGCCGTCTGCTTGCGGGCGGCGCGGATGAAGCTGGCCACCGTCTCCGTGGGTTGCGCACCCTTGCTGAGCCAGTACTCGGCCCGCTCGAGCTTGAGCCGGTAATCGAGGCCCTTCTGCAAAGGCGTGTACGAGCCGATCTCCTCGATGAACCGGCCATCCCGAGGGCTGCGGCTGTCCGCCACCACAATTCGATACGCCGGGGTATTCTTGGTTCCGGCACGCTTCAGGCGAATCTTGACCATAAAACGGGAGGCGCGCCACCACGGGTGTCCGCGCCCTCTGCTGGCGGGCCGGCCACCGGGGTGGCAGGCCGCGCAAGGGGGCGGACACTACCGGCAGGCCAACGGCGTTGGCAAGACCTGTTTTGGTCCAATTTGTTTTGAAGGCCCGGACGCACCCCCGCGTCCAACGCCCATTGAATCAGCCATGCGCGATTGCTCCGGCCGCGCTCCCGCGCCCGGCCGTTGCCGGCGGTGTACCGCCGTGCGTGTGGTCCACTCCCCTGTCATGGCCGGGCGCGGGCGGGCCATCCACTCCCCATGCCTCGCGAACATCCGTCCCCTCGCCTTGAACTGACCCGTCGCGGTTTTCTGCGCTCCGCGGGCGCCACCACCGCCGCCTGCCTCATCGTCCCCAGTTCCGTGCTCGGCTTGCGCGGCCAGACCCCTCCCAGCAACCGCCTCAACATCGCCGGCATCGGCGTCGGCGGACAGGGCGCTTCCGACCTGGGCAGCATCCTCAAGGAAAGCCCGGGCGAGAACCTCGTCGCTCTCGCCGACGTCGACTGGCGCCACGCCGCCGGCACGTTTCGTCGCTACCCCGACGCGAAGCCGTACAAGGACTACCGCAAGATGCTGGAGGAGGTGAAGGAGATCGACGCGGTGGTCGTGGCCACCCCCGACCACGTCCACGCCTTCGCGTCCATCGCCGCGATCGCCCGCGGCAAACACACCTACTGCGAGAAACCCCTGACCCACTCCGTCTGGGAAGCCCGCCAGGTCGCCACCGCAGCCCGCGAGGCCCGCGTCGCCACCCAGATGGGCAACCAGGGCGCGGGTTCCGAGGAAACCCGGCGGCTCTGCGAAATCGTCTGGTCCGGTGCCATCGGCCCGATCCGCGAAGCGCACATCTGGACCGATCGCCCTTCGCAGGGCCTTTTCAACGAGTACTGGCCACAGGGCGTTCCGCGGCCCAAGGACACCCCACCTGTGCCGGACACCCTCGATTGGGACCTGTGGCTGGGTCCAGCGCCGGAGCGGCCCTTCCACCCGGCGTATCTGCCGTTCCGTTGGCGCGGTTGGTGGGATTTCGGCACCGGCGCGCTGGGCGACATCGGCTGCCACGCCTTCGACCCGGTTTTCCGGGCCCTGAAGCTCGGTGCGCCCCTCAGCGTCCAGGCCAGCTCCACACGGGTCAATGAGGAGACCTACCCGTTGGGCTCGATGGTCACCTACTACTTCCCCGCGCGTGATCGCTCGGTCCAGGCAAACAACCCCCACGTCCTCGGCCTGAGCGGTCCCGGGGCGGGTGAGGTCGAAATGCCAGCGCTCAAGCTCGTCTGGTACGACGGCGGCCTGCGCCCGCCGCGCCCCGAACAACTTCCGGACGGCGAGATGATGGGTGACAACGGACGCATGCTGGTGGGGGAACGGGGCTTCATCCTGGGGAGCAGCATCTATCCCGCCAGCGTGCGCAAGGAGGCCGGGGAAATCCCTCGCACGCTGCCCCGGATCAACGGGCACTACCGGGATTGGGTGGAGGCGTGCAAGAGCGGCAAGCCGGCCGGCTCGAACTTTGACTGGGCCGGTCCGTTGGCCGAGACCGTCCTGCTCGGCAACGTCGCTTTGCGAGTCCAGGTCCGCGAACTGCTGACCCGGCGCAAACTGGAGTGGGATCCGGTCGCATTCCGATTCACGAACCTGCCCGAAGCCAACGAGTTCCTGCGTCGCGAGTACCGCCAGGGCTGGAAACTGGTCTGAGCTCTCGCGGCGGGCTGGCAGTTAAAGTCGGCCCCGGGAAAAGAAGAACGGGTCGGTTGAACCGGGAGGTCCAACCGACCCGTTGCCTAAAGAGAACCGGGTCCCGATCCTGAGGAAGGATCTGGGACCCGGGGAGTTTTCAGAGTACAACTGTGGGACTACGGGGAAGTTCCGTCACCAACCGGTACATAGCCAGCGACGGAAATTGAGTGGGCATTCAAAGATCATTTTACTCAGTGTGCCCGAAAGCTGGTTTCGTAGCCCGCGCGTATAAAAGCAGTCCCACGCCCCAGTGTCAAGAGGTTTGCTGAACTTTTTTTGCGCCCCCTGCGGCAACCCAAGGTGCTCGAAACCTCGGCGCGAACCGCCTCTCATTTCCCCGGCCCGAACACCCCCGCCAGGATTGTCTCCTTGATCTTCCAGATCAGCGTCATGGTGAGGGCCAGCGGCAGCAGCACCAGGACCAGGAGCATTGCCAACCCAAGGTGCACCACCAGGCGCCCGACCGGCACCAGCTCGGGCGGCAGCGGGTCCACGCGTCCGAGTCCCACGCCCACCAGCGCCAGGACGGCCGTGGTCGCCAGCAAACCGAGGTTGAGGCTGGTGAACAACCGCGCCTCCAACCGCAACGTCTGGTCGGGCAGCATGGCCGCCAAGCGCCGCAGGGCCAGATTGAGGCAGAACAGAAACAGCAGGCCGGTGCAGCCCATGACGGCCACGGCCACCTGGTAATGCGGGACGTCGGGCAACAGCTTCCACCAATGCAGAAACGGCGAGAGTCCGAGGTTGATCACCGCCAGCAGGCGCACCCGTTCGAGCGCCTGCCGCCACACCCGTTCGTTGGATCGGAAACTCCCGGTCAGCATCAGCGCATGGAGCAGCAGGGCGTTGGCCACGACCGGCGGCAACAGTCCGAACGATCCCAGCACCCCCGTGCGCGCCGTCTGCACGCAGACCACCAGCGCGAGCGGCAGACCCCAGAACAGCAGCGTCAAACCCCGCACCAGCCGGCCCAGCGACGGCATCAGACTCGCGTCGGCGCTGGGCGGTGGAGCCATCGGGTCAGGGGGACAACCAGCGTCAGGCACGGGGCGGCGCGGGGCCGGCGGCGGGGTGAAGAAACCGCGCGCGGTCACGTGATGGAGAGGTAGGTGTATTCCTTCAAGCCCTTCTCGTATTCATCGAGCAGCCGCATGGCCTCGGAGGGTTTGAGTTTGTCCGACTTGATCGCGGCGTCCATCTGGGCCTTCATCTGGCGTTTGAGCTCGTTTTCGTCGTACTGCACCGCCTGCAGGGCCTCGACAATGGTGGCGCCCTGAATGATCTCCTCGACGTAGTAGCCGGCCGGCTCGTCCGGGTCGAGAAACACATGCACCTCGTTGACCCGGCCGAACAGGTTGTGCAGGTCGCCCATGATGTCCTGGTAGGCCCCCATCAGGAAGAAACCGAGGTAGTAGGGCTCGCTCCCCGGCGCGGCGGTGTGATTCAACGCATGGAGCGGCAGGGTGTCGCGCACATCGCGCAGATCGATGAACCGGTTCACCTGCCCGTCCGAATCGCAGGTGATGTCCGCCAGCGTGGCCTCCCGCGTGGGCCGTTCGAGGAGCCGGCTGATCGGCATGATGGGAAAGAGCTGGTCCAGGGCCCAGTGATCCAGGAGCGACTGGAACACGGAGAAGTTGCAGAGGTACTGATCGGCCAGGCTGTCCTCGAGCTGGCGGATCTCCTCGGGTACATAGGCCTGACCCCGGAAGGAGCGCACGACCGCCGCGCCAATCTCCCAATAGAGGTTTTCGATGCGGGCCTTGTCCGGCAACTCGAGCAGGCCCAGCGCGAACAGGGCGTGCGCGTCCTCCTTGTGCTCCTGGGCGTCATGGTAGGCCTCGAGCTTGTTGAGCCGGGGCAGGCTCCGCTGGATGTCCAGCAGTTCCCGGACAAGACGATGTTCCTGACCGTTCGTCTCCTGAAGCCGCGGCGACTGGGTCTTCGCGATGGCGCCAAACACCTCGACAATCAAGACGCTGTGGTGGGCCACGATCGCCCGGCCGCTCTCGCTGATGATGTCGGGATGCGGGACCTTCTCGGCGTTACACACGTCCCCGAGGTAGTACACGATGTCGTTCGTGTACTCCTGGAGCGTGTAATTGGTCGAGCTGTCAAACGCCGTGCGGCTGCCGTCGTAGTCAACTCCCAAGCCCCCGCCCACATCGAGGTACCGGATCGGAAAACCCATCTTCGCCAGCTTGGCGTAGAACCGCCCCGCCTCCTGGACCGCCTTCTTGATGGTCAGGATGTCGGGGACTTGCGATCCAATGTGGAAGTGCAGGAGCCGGAAGCTCCCGACGAGGTTCTCGGCGCGCAGCAGCTCGGCGGCGGCCAGCAACTCGGCCGTGTTCAGACCGAACTTGGCGTTCTCGCCCGCGCTCTGCGCCCACTTGCCGCGGCCCTTGCTGGCCAACCGGACCCGGATGCCGATCATCGGCTCGACGGCCATCTGCCGGGCCAACTCGAGGATATGGCGGAGTTCCTCGATCTTCTCGACGACGAGGATCACTTCCTTGCCGAGCTTGCGCCCCAGCAGCGCCATGCGGATGAAGGCGGCGTCCTTGTAGCCGTTGCACAACATGAGGTTGCCCGGCTGCCCTTGCAGCGCGAGCCCGGCAAACAGCTCGGGCTTGCTCCCCACCTCGAGCCCGAAATCATGCGGCCGCCCGGCATCCAGGATCTCCTCCACCACCTCCCGCAACTGGTTCACCTTGATCGGAAACACGCCCCGGTACCGGCCCTGGTACTGGAACTCCTCGATCGAATGCCGGAACGCCTGGTTGATCGCCTCCACCCGGTGGCGCAGGATGTCCTGGAACCGAATCAGCAAAGGAAACCGCAACCCCCGCCCACGGGCTTCCTCCGCGACGTCCGTGAGATCCACCGCGGCGCCCTTGTCCTGCAGCGGCTTGGCGACCACATGACCTTCGGCGTTGATGTCAAAATAGCCCGCGCCCCAGCGGTCGATGTTGTAGAGGCTGCGCGCCGCGGCGAGGTCCCACGGAGGCGCGTCGTCGGAGTGTTGGCTCATGCTCGGACCAAGTTGGCCGCACTATAGGAAGCCGCCGCGGAAGAATTCAATACGCCGCCCACGAAATCTTCGTGACGGCACCCCCTCGGGATCGGATTCTGTCGCCTCATGCCGTCCGTTGCCCTCGCCACGCTGGCCCGCCACTGCGACTCCCTGCTTCGCCCCGGAGCATTCACCGACTGGGACGGCGCGTGCAACGGTTTGCAGGTCGAAAACCGCGGCACCATCACGCGCCTCGCCGCGGCGGTGGACGCCAGCCTTGCCACCGTGGAACTGGCGGTGGCCGCCGGCGCCGACCTCCTGCTCGCCCACCACGGCCTCTTCTGGAGCCCCACCCATCCGTGGACCGGCCATCGCTACCGGCTGCTGCGCCTTCTGCTCGACCACGACGTCGCGGTGTACAGCTCGCACCTGCCTCTCGACGCGCATCCGCGGCTCGGCAACAACGCCCGGCTCTGTGCTGCGCTCCGCCTCCCGTCGCGCACCCCCTTCTTTCAGTGCAAAGGCCGTCCCATCGGCTTCCAGTCCCGCGTGCGCCTGCCTCGGACCACCCTGGCGCAACGCCTGGAGCAAGTGCTGGGCAAACCCGCGATTCTCCTCCCGGGCGGCCCCGGGGTCTGCCGGCGCGTGGGTGTCGTGACCGGCGGCGCCGGCGCGGAGCTGGCTCAAGCGGTCGCCGAGGGCGTGGACACCTTCATCACGGGCGAGGGACCGCACTGGACGTTCGCGCAGGCCGAGGCCCTCGGCGTGAACGTCTTCTACGGCGGCCACTACGCCACCGAGACGTTCGGGGTCAAGGCGCTCGCCGATCATCTCAGTCGCAGGTTCAACCTCCCTGGAGCTTCCTGGATCACCCCTCCGGCTTGTGACTGAACCGGCCCCGCCGCAACCCGCTCCCGCGGCCGCGGAGACCGCCCACGCGGCTCAGCCAGCCGGCGCTTCAACACAGCCCGCGCTGGTTCGCCTGCCGTTCCAGGCGATCGCCGCCATGGCCCTCAACCGCGTCATCGGCTGCGGCAACCGCCTCCCTGGCATCTGCCCGAGGACTTCCGCTGGTTCAAGCAGCTCACGCTCCACCACGTCCTGTTGATGGGCCGGCGGACCTTCGCGTCCATCGGCCGCGCCCTTCCCCAGCGCCAGACCATCGTGTTGACACGTTCGGGCTGGACCCACCCGCAGGTGCTCACCGCGCCCGATCTGAATGCTCTGCCCCTGGCCCCGGACGATCCCCGGACGGTGTTCATCTGCGGCGGCGCGGACGTCTATCGGCAAGCCCTGCCACGTTGCTCCGACCTCTACCTCACGCTCGTGAAACGCACCGTCGAGGGCGACGCCTTCTTCCCGCCGTTCGAAGACCAATTCGACCTGGTTGGGGAGCTCCGGGACACGCCGGAGTTCACGATCCTGCACTACCGGAACCGGCTCCTGGCCGCCGCCGGCACCCGTGGAGCGCCCGATCCGCCTGCTGCTTCCGCCTTGAACCCGCGGCCTTCGGACGGGTAAACCTCCGCCTGTGGGCGCCCAATGGAAACAGGCCGGTCGCGAGGCGGCCGCGCAGAAGAAGGGTCAACTGGTCAGCAAGCTGGTCCGCGAAATGATGGTTGCGGCCAAGCTCGGCGGCGGTGATCCGGACCTCAATCCACGCCTGGCCGCGGCGGTCGAGAAGGCCAAGAAGGCCTCGGTCACGCGCGACACCATCGAGCGGGCCATCAAGAAAGGGAGCGGTCAGACCGGCGAGATGGTCCACTTCGAGACCTTGATCTACGAGGGCTTCGCGCCCCACAAGGTCCCCGTGGTGGTCGAGTGCCTCACCGACAACCGCAACCGGACCGCGCCCGAGATCCGCAACCTTTTCCGGGCCGGCACGCTCGGCCAACCCGGCAGCATGGCCTTCTTCTTCGACCGCGCCGGCGTCGTCGAGGCCGCCCATCCCGACGCGACTCGCGATGCGGAGGCGGATGCCATCGAAGCCGGAGCGCAGAACCTCGAGGCGCTCGAGGCCGAGGAGACCCCCGCCGGGCAAGTCGGCGCACGGTTTCTCACCGACCCCAAGGATCTCACCGCGGTGAGCGGCTGGCTTGCCAGGGCGGGCTGGAAGATCCTGGCCAGCGAGCTGCGTTACCTGGCGAAGAACCCCGTCGAGCTCGGCGAGAGCGAGCGCCGCGAAGTCGCCGAGTTCCTGGATGCGCTGGACGACCACGACGACGTGCACCGCGTCTACGCCGGTCTGAAGTAGCGACGCCCCGTGCTCCCTGCCGCGCGACGCCCGGTCGCCGGGCCGTGCGCGGTGGGCGTTGTGGGGCGGGCTTCCAGCCTGCACTCCGTCGCGGCGTGTCGGTTCCGAAAATTCGAGGTGCTGGCGGAAAACAGCACGCCCCAATCTGGCCCGCCCTGCCCCGATGTGCGGGCTGGCTACCGTCGTGCCGGCCCGAAATGGTAGCCGCGTCCGATGCGACCCCCGCGCACGGCGCTGGTGCAGCGGGGTGCTCCCCGGTTTGAGCTCCTCGAACAGCGCGGTGTACACGTAGGGAAAATCGTCCAGCTTCGCCCGGTCGACCTTCCGCCCGATGAAACGCTCGATGGCCATCACGTGCATCGCGTCCTCGGCCGTCATCAGGGTCAAGGCGTCCCCGGTGGCCTGGGCCCGCCCGGTGCGCCCGATGCGATGCACGTAGTCCTCAGGGTGCTGCGGCACATCGTAGTTGATCACGTGGCTGACGTCCTCGATGTCCAGTCCGCGCGAGGCGATGTCCGTGGCGACCAACACCTCGAAGCGGCCGTCCCGGAACCCGCGCAGCGCCTGTTCCCGTTCCCGCTGCGTGCGGTTGGAGTGCAGCACCGCCACGGCGTGATTATGCCGCTTGAGCGTGCCGGCCACCTGGTCCGCCCCGTGCTTCGTGCGGCAGAACACAATCACCGAATCAAAATTCAACTGTTTCAGGATCGCCAGCAGCAGGTCGGTCTTCTGCCGGGACGACACCGGGTAGATCGCGTGCCGCACCGTTTCCGCCGGGGAACGCCGCAGCCCGATCTCAACCACCTCCGGCGCGTGCATGGCCCAGCGGATCAGGGTCTCGATCTCCGGGGGATCGTGGCCGAGAACAGCGAGGTGTGCCGTTTGCGCGGGCACTTCTCGATGATCCGCTTCACGTCGGGCAGAAACCCCATGTCGAGCATCCGGTCGGCCTCGTCCAGCACCAGGTACTGGACGCGATCCAGCCGCAACGTGCCGCGTCCCAGATGATCCAGCAGCCGGCCGGGCGTCGCCACCAGGATGTCCACGCCCTGGCGCAGGGCTTCGTTCTGCAGCCCATAACCCACCCCGCCGTAGGCCACCGCCACCTGCAGCTTGGTGAACCGGGCGTAGTCGCGGAACGCGGTCTCCACCTGCGCGGCCAGCTCGCGCGTCGGTTCAAGCACCAGACACCGCGGCCCCGGCGCTGGGGCCCCAGCCGGGACAGGATCGGCAGGGCGAACGCCGCCGTCTTGCCCGTGCCGGTCTGCGCGCTGCCGATGAGGTCGCGACCCTCCATCACCAGCGGGATGGCGCGAAGTTGGATGGGCGTCGGTTGCACGTAACCGGCCGCACGCACCCCCGCCAACACCGGTTCAGACAAACCCAATTGGGCAAAATGGCATGGCGGAAAAGGTACCCGCCCGCCGAGAAATGGGAACTCTTAAGCGGCGCGTCAGCCGCAAGCCGCAACGGGCCCCGCCCCGGGGGACCGACGCGATCGCCATCAGATCGTGACGGGATCTTGGTGGACAAAGGGCCGGTCGAGGGCGTATATCCTCGCCTTTTCCCACCCGGCACACTGGCGGGGTGGGGTATTTCGTGGACCATGAGACACCTGTTAAGTGTGGAGCAACTGACGCCCGACGAGATCGAGGACGTGCTCGGGCGGGTGGCCGCCTTCAAAGCGAAACGGCCGTCGCACCCGCAGCCCCTGCGCGGTCAGACTTGGGCGATGATCTTCGCGAAATCCTCGACGCGCACCCGCGTCTCGTTCGAGGTGGGCATCCATGAGCTGGGCGGGCGACCGCTGTTCCTCAATGCAAGTGACATCCAGCTCGGCCGCGGGGAGCCCATCAAGGACACCGCGCGTGTGCTCGGCCGCATGGTGCACGGGGCGGTGATCCGCACCTACGCCCAGCAGGACGTCGAGGATTTCGCGGCCTACAGCGGGATCCCGACCATCAACGCGCTGACCGACGAGGAGCATCCGTGCCAGATCCTCACCGACCTCTTCACGTACCGCGAGCAACAGGGCTCGTTGGCCGGCCGCGTGGTGGCCTTCCTCGGTGACGGCGCGTGC
Organism: Verrucomicrobiota bacterium; assembly: GCA_027493615.1. Lineage (GTDB taxonomy): Bacteria > Verrucomicrobiota > Verrucomicrobiia > Limisphaerales > J093 > DSVZ01. The sequence goes on along the minus strand of JAOSKK010000001.1, from coordinate 350,441 downwards.
AACGTGGCGGCGTCGTGGCTGTTCGCTGCTGCCAAACTCGACTTCCAACTGCGCATCGCCGCCCCCGCCGGATTCCAGCCCGACCCCGAGACGGTGCGGCGCGCCGGGGGACGGGTGACGATCACCGCGGACCCGGCGGCAGCCGCGGCGGGCGCGGACTTGCTTTACACCGACGTCTGGGTGTCGATGGGAAAGGAGGCCGAACAGGCGCAACGCCTCCGGGCCCTGGCGCCCTATCAGCTCAACGAGCGGTTGGTCCGGCTCGCCCAACCCGGAGCGCTCGTGATGCATTGCCTGCCCGCTTACCGCGACAAGGAGATCGAGGAAGCCACGTTCGAGGCGCACGCGGACACGATCTTTCGCCAGGCCGAAAACCGCTTGCACACCCAAAAGGCCATCCTGGACTGGCTTGTCGAGCGCCAGGTGGAACCCGCGTCGCGCGGGGCGCGAGGCGGAGGGGCCGGCGCCGAAGCAACCCCGGCGTGACCCGGCAGAGATGTCGAGCCGGAGAAGTGATGTGAAAAAGAAAGTCCGAAACACGAACCCTGCCGCTGAGCCGCGCCGGGTGGTGCTCGCCGTCGCGGCGCATCCGGATGACATCGAGTTCCTGATGGCAGGCACGCTGCTGCTGCTCGGCGACGCCGGCTGGGAGCTGCATTACGCGAACCTCGCCACCGGGAATTGCGGCAGCCACGTCTTCAGTCCGGCCCGGACGCGGCGGGTCCGACGCGGCGAAGCCCGGGAGGCAGCCAGGCGTCTGGGGGCGCAGTGGCACCCGCCGCTGGTGGATGACGCGGAGATCTTCTACGAAGACCGGTTGCTGCGGCGCGTGGCAGCGTTGGTGCGCGAGGTGCGACCCTCGATCGTGCTCACGCATTCGCCGCAGGACTACATGGAAGACCACATGAACGCGAGCCGGGTGGCCGTGACCGCGGCGTTTGTCCGCGGGATGCCGAACTATCGCACGCTACCGGCGCGGCCGGCCGTGAGCGGGGAGTGCACGGTGTACCATGCCTTGCCCCACGGCCTGTGCGATGGTCTGGGCCGGCCCGTCCTCCCGGAGAGCTTCGTGAACACGACCTCGGTACAGGCCGCGAAGCGTCAGGCGCTGGCCGCGCATGAGAGCCAGAAGGCCTGGCTCGACGCGACCCAAGGCATGGATTCCTACCTCGACGCCATGGACGACATGGCGCGGGTCGTGGGGCGCATGTCCAGGCGATTCCGCTTCGCCGAAGGCTGGCGCCGCCATGCTCACCTGGGGTTTTGCGCCGCCACCGCCGACCCGTTGCGGGAAGCGCTGGGCGGACTTTGCCAGCCGAATCCCGCGTACCGCCGGGGCCTGGCGGAGACGGACGCCTCCTGATCCCGCAGGGACGCTGAGGAGAGCATTGAGGTACGAAGAAGTGCCTGACGCGCGCGGCCCGGATAGCAGAACGGGCGGACCCCGGGAGGTCCGCCCGTCGTGGAATCGAGACGTGGCCAGCGGGAGCGCCGCCGGCGGGGGCGTGATTAGCGGCCGTCGTCGCTGCCCTTGACGATCTCCTCGGCGGCGTCGAAGGCGTGCTGGAGCGCCACGAGATCCTCGCCCGGCTTGAGCTGGTCAAGCAGGGCCTGCTCGGCCTTGAGCTGCTCGTTCGAGTAGTTGGCGGCCTTGATGGAAAGGCCGATGCGACGTTCGCCCCGGTCGATCTTGATGACGCGGGCGGTGACCTCCTGGCCCACGCTGAGCACGCTCTTGATCTTCTCGACGCGCTCCTCGCTCACCTGCGAGATGTGGACGAGCCCATCGATCTCGTTTTGGAGGCCGATGAAGGCGCCGAAGCTGGCCAGCTTGGTGACCTTGCCGGTGACCAGGTCGCCGACGCGGTAGTACTTGTCGATGTGTTCCCACGGATCTTCCACCAGGTGTTTCACGCTGAGCGAAATGCGCTGGTTGACCGTGTCCACCTCCTGCACGACGGCCTCGACCTCGTCGCCCTTCTTGAGCACCTCGGACGGATGATTGATCTTGCGGGTCCAGGACAGGTCCGAGACGTGAACCATGCCGTCCAGACCGTCTTCGAGTTCGATGAAGGCGCCGTAGCTGGTGAGGTTGCGCACCTTGCCCTTGACGTGCGTGCCGACGAGGTACTTGTCGCGGGCCTGCTCCCACGGGTTGAGCTCGAGCTGGCGCGTGCCGAGCGAGATCTTCTGCTCCTCGCGGTTGATGCCGAGCACGACCGCCTCGACCTCCTGCCCCTGCTTGAGGACATCGCTGGCCTTGGCGATGCGCTTGGTCCAGGAGAGCTCGGTGACGTGGACGAGGCCTTCGACGCCGGGCTCCAGTTCCACGAACGCGCCGTAGGGCACCAGGTTGACAACCTTGCCCTTGATCTTCGTGCCCACGGGGAATTTCTCCTCGATCTTGTCCCACGGGTTGGCGCTCTTCTGCTTGAGGCCCAGGCTGACGCGTTCCTTCTCGCGGTTGACATCGAGCACGACGACGTCGAGCTCCTGCCCCACGCGGAGGAGTTCGCTGGGATGATTCATGCGGCCCCAGCTCATGTCGGTGATGTGCAGGAGACCGTCGAGCCCGTTCAGATCGATGAACGCACCAAAATCGGTGAGGTTCTTGACGGTGCCCTTGATGACGTCGCCCGGCACCAGTTCGGTGAGCAGCTTGTTGCGGCGTTCCTGGCGTTCCTGCTCGATGAGCTCGCGCCGGGAGAGCACGATGTTCTGCCGTTCCTGGTTCAGCTTGACGACTTTGAACCGGTAGCTGTTGCCGACGAAGGACTGGAGGTTGCGCGGCGGGGTGATGTCCACCTGGGACGCCGGCAGAAACGCCTCGACGCCGATGTTCACGATCAGGCCGCCCTTGACCATGGCCTTGACCTTGCCTTCGATGGTGCCGCCTTCGTTGCAGATGCTCAGGATCCGCTCCCAGTTCTTCTTGAACTCGGCCTTCTCCCGGGACAGGACGACCATGCCCTCGCGGTCTTCGAGGCGCTCGATCATCACATCCACCTGATCGCCGGCCTTGAGGTCCGGCAGGTCCTCGAACTGCCCGCGCGGAGAGAAGCCCCTTCGCTCTTGTAGCCAATGTCCACCAGGACCTCCCGGGGACGAACTTCGATGACGGTGCCTTTTACGATTTCCCCGGGCACAAACCGCTGCGCGGTCTGCTTCAGGGCCTCTTCCATGGTCAGCATACTTCGATTGGGACGGATCCTGCGGGAGACTTGGTCAGGCGAAGGCCCCGGCGAAGACTCCATTGCCTAACGAACCGAGCGTTGCAACGGCAACGGAGGTTGAGGTTAGGTACGGGTTGACTGTTCGTTTCTCAGCCTCAACGGGCCGCCACACACATGGGGGCCCAGGCAGCCGCGCACCCTACGCCGAAACCCCCGCGAGGCAAGCGGTTTCTCAGCCGTCCTCGCCGCTCGTCCGCCCGCCCAAGGAAAACCTTGGCCGGATCCCCTTCCTGAGCGTAAAACCCTTGGGTGCCATGCCGACCCGGACTGCATCGGCCGGCCAGGTGACCGCCGGCATCCAGCGCGACTCCGAAGGAAAACCGCGCCGGTTCACGCTTACCCTCGGCCGCGAGACCGTCTCCCTCGATCCGGGCCTGCCCTGGATCAAGGCCGATACCTACAAATGGGTCACCCGCGGCCTCATCGAGCAGCCCCAGTCCTTCCACGTCCACGCCGACGGCACGGTCGAGATCAACGGCGAGAAACTCAGCCTCGACGCCCCGGACGCCACCCGCCGCCTGGAGACTGAGATCAACAAGCACCACGACCTCCCCGCGCCCGCCCGCACCGTTCCCAGCCAACCGGCCGCCGTCGCCCCCACCCCCGCATCCCCCGTCGCCGACCACGTGGTGTTCCGCGTCAAACTCGACCGCTTCGGACACCTCGCCATCGATTGTCACGCCGGCGAGGAACACACCAGCACGAGCCTGCGCGGGCTCCCGTCTCTGATCCACAACGGGCTCATGCTCCCGCCCGCCCAGTTCCACGTCGATCCGCTCCAGCGCCACGTCGAGATCGACGGAGCGCGCTTCGAATGCAGCGAAGCCGGCGCCCGCGAACTCGAGGCCGCCCCTCAACGCCCGCTACGCCCCCGGCTCGCCGACAGCAGCGAAACCCCCATCGAGGTCCGCGAAAACCCGGCTTCCCCCTCCGGCTTCGACCTCCGCTTCGTCGTCACGCACGCCGGCGCCCGCTTCGAGGTCAAGGGGCATCTCGACCAGGAGAAGCTCGACATCCTCCAGGACCCGGCCAAGTCCAACCTGCTCAAGCCCGGCATGCTGCTGCGCCTCGTGCCCCCGCTGCTCTTCGTGCGCCGGCGTCGACCCGATGGCGGCGAGGAACGGGTTCCCGAACTGCCCGATTTTGACTATCTCCGTGCGACGGCCGCCCAGCTCAAGGAATTCCTCAACCATCCGCTCCTCCGCCGCGGCGCTGGCCCCGTGCCGACCGCGGCGCCGGCTCCGACGGCGCGCTTCGCGGAGGTGGTGGCGCTTCGCGTGGGTCGTAACCCCCAGAATCGTGTGTCGCTCTGGCTTGAGGCGGTGACCCGGCAGGGCGAGGTCGTCGAGGGCTGCGCCTTGACCCATCACAACGTCGCCGAACTGCAGCGTCGCGGGTTGTTCCAGCCGCACCTCGACGTCACCCTCGCCCTGGATCATCAGACCCTCATGGTGCTCAATCAGGCGACCCACAAAGCGGAGAAACTCGTCGTGAATCCCCAAAGCCCCGAGGAGGACCTGGCTCGCGCCAGCCAGATGCTCACCGCGGCCCTTCGACCTCCACTGCCCGGCCCCCCGCCCTCAGCCGAACCCCTCCCTGAACCTGGCGGGGCGGCCCCACCGGGTGCAGTGGGCCTGGCAGGAATCCGTGGCGCAGACGTCCGGCCTTCATCCCCGCCGCCGTCGGTCGGATCGCCCCCGGCTCCCCTTCCCGCTGTGCCGCCTGCCCCTGCGGCTGCAGCACCTCCCGTCGCCGCATCGCCCGCAGCCACGCCCCTCCCGCCGATGCCGGCAGCACCGCCGCCTGCGGCCCGCGAGGAGGTATACCCCGTTCCCCAGGCGCCGGCCACGACCGAGGGTGCCACCGGAGACGCCGGTGGGGCCGGGGTCTTTCCGGTCGCGGACCCGGCAACGACGTTGGAGCAGGTGTTTCGGACCGTGGCGGAGCGCTCGGGCCTGGAGGTGCAAGACGTGCGATTGAGCCTGCCGCCGGCCTTTATCGACCGGCGGTTCGAGGTGCTGGCCTTCACCGGCCAGATCATCGAGGCAATGCAGGATCTGCGCGCGCCGGACTTCGCCGGTTTCTACCTGGCGCACCTGGGCAACGGGCGGGTGCTCCTGGTGTATGCGAATCAGGGACGGCGGGTGGAGTTCGGCGTGCAACGCTGCGAGCTGCAGATCTCGGCGGCCGCCGATCCGGACGAGTTTCACGGCCCGGGGTTGCTCGGCTTGGCGCAGGACGCCGAGGGCACGTTCGTCTTCGTGGTGCGTCCGGAGTTCCGGGCGTGGGCGAGCGGACGGGAACGGCTTTTCGCCGGGGCCGCGGCGCGGTTTGCCACGCCGGCCGAAGCCCTGGCGGCTGCCGAGACCCTGGTCTGGATCTGGCCCTCGCTGGAGGTCGAAGGGCCCGCGAGCAAACCGGAGAGGAGGGTGGAGGATGAGGACTGACCCCGCGGGATTGGCGGCGTTGCGCGACGCGATCGACCGTCTGGACGAGGAGATTGTGACCCTGCTGGCGCGCCGCCTCGAGAAGGTCAAGCAGGTCGTGGCGCTCAAGAAGGAACAGGGCTTGCCCATCTATCACCCGGCGCGGGAGGAGAACCTCATCTCCCGTCGGCGCGAACAGGCCCGCGAGGCCGGCCTCGACCCGGATCACGTCGAGGAACTCTATCGCTGCATCCTCCGCCAATCCCGCATGCGCCAGACCGCCCATGTGGCCCAGGCCGGCGTGCGTCCCGGCGCCGCCGTGCTGCTGGTGGGCGGCCGGGCGCCATGGGTCAGTACCTGGCGCGCTGGTTCACCGAGGCTGCCTACCACGTCCGCATCCTCGATCAAGACGACTGGCCCGCCGCCGACGCCCTGTGTCGTGACGTGGACCTGGCCATCGTCAGCGTGCCCATCCATGCCACCCTGGAGGTGATCCGGCAGCTCAGTCCGCACCTGCCCGCGCACTGCCTGCTGGCGGATCTGACCAGCATCAAGCGCGAACCCGTGGCGGCCATGCTCGCCGCGCATCCCGGGCCCGTCCTGGGTCTGCATCCGCTCTTCGGTCCCTCGGCCTCGAGCATGGACCAGCAGATTGTCGTGGCCACACCGGGCCGCGACCCCGCCGCCGGCCAGTGGCTGATCGACCAACTCGTGGCCTGGGGCAACATCGTGCTCACCTTGCCGGCCGCGGAGCACGATGAGCTCATGGACCTGGTGCAGGGCGTGCGTCACTTTGCCACGTTCGCTTTCGGCCGCTTTCTGGCCGAACGCCAGGTCAACCTCGGTCGCACGCTCGAATTCTGCAGCCCCATCTACCGGCTCGAACTCGGCATGGTCGGACGCATGTTCGCGCAGGACGCCGCCCTTTACGGGTGCATCATCACCGCATCCGCCGAGCGGCGCGCGCTGCTCAAGGAGTACGTCGCCTCCCTCCACCGCACACTCCGAACTCGTGGACCAGGGAGACTCCGAGCCCTTCCACCGCGAGTTCGAGCGGATCGCCCGCTGGTTCGGGCCTTTCTGTGAACAGGCCATGCGCGAAAGCACGTTCCTCATCGACAAGCTCGTCGAGCGCTTCTGAGGGCCCGATTCTCCCCGGACCACGTCCCACAGGACCACGAAGCCCCCACCAACCCGATCACCGCCCGTTGACGCCCCCATGTCTGAGCTTCACCCCTCTTCCCCCGTCCCGACCACTTCGCCCGCACGCCGGCCGGGTCGCCGGCCGCTGTGGCGGGCCCCGTCCTTCCTGCTCGCCGCTGTCGCGGCGGCCTTTGGACTCGTCCTGTGGTGGCGCGCGCCCGCCCCGGCGCCGGCGCCCTCACCGCCGGGGGGTGCGAGTGCCTCCGGCCTGACCCGTTTCGCCGAGAATCCGTCCGCACCGGCACCGGCACCGGCACCGGCAGCCCGCGTGCCGCTGGTGGGCAAGGACGCCCCACTCCCCTTCCGGTTGGGAGCGGGTTACGTGGGCGGTTTCCTGATTGGTTGGGCGTGGCGCCGATCCTTGCGCGCGGCCCTCTGGGTCGCCGGGGGAGCCGCGGCCTTGATTGCCACCGCCAAGTACCTGGGCATCGGCGGTGTCGAATGGTCGGCGATCGAGGATCAGGTGACCGGGGGACTCGATTGGTTTGAGCGCCAGGCCGGGGTTGCCCGTAAATGGCTTTCGGGCCATCTCCCGGCCGGCATCTTCTCGGTGCTGGGCTTCTGGCGAGGCGCCCGGTGGTAGCGCGTCACCGGGCCTACCGGTCTGGCCCGGGGCCGTGTTCTCATTGCCACCCGGGTTGCTTCTGCTGTAAAGCCCGCGCATGCTTCCGCCATGCACACGCGTCCCATCACAACCCGCCCGATGGCTCGTCGGGACTTTCTGAAGACCACCACCACCGGGGCGGCGCTCCTGACCGCGGTTCCCGCATCCCTGCGCGGGGCACCGGGCGCGAACGAACGCCTCGCCATCGGCTGCATCGGCGTGGGCGGTCGCGGCACCGATCTCCTCAACCAGATTCTGTCGCTGGCCGACGCCCGCAACGTCCAGGTCACCGCCGTGTGTGACGTCTGGCAAAAGAACCTCGCCGCGGCCGCCGCACGCGTGACCAATCAGTCCGGCCAGACGCCCCGCCAATACACCCGCTTCCACGAACTGCTGGGACGTCCGGACATCGACGCCGTGACCATCGCCACGCCGGACTTCAGTCACGGCCCGATCCTCCTGGCGGCCCTGCGCGCCGGCAAGGACGTCTACATTGAGAAGCCCATGACGATCGACGTGGCCTCCGCCAACGAGGCCCTCGACCTGGCGCGCGCCGGCGCACGGGTGGTCCAGGTGGGCACCCAACGCCGCAGCGAGGGCCGCTTCCGCGGCGCCGCGAAGCTCGTGGCCTCCGGCGTCCTTGGCCAGCTCAGCCGCGTCTCGGCCGCCATGTACTTTCACGAACCCCGTTGGGCGCGGGACGTGAGCGACTGTCACGCCGCGGACGTGGACTGGGACGCGTTCCTGCTGCACCTGCTCCCGCGTGCCTTTGACGCCCGCCTCCTTCGCCAATGGCAGCTCTATCGCGACACCTCCAACGGCCTGCCCGGGCTCTGGATGACGCATTATGCCGATGCCGTGCACCTGGTCACCGGCGCCCGTTACCCGACCAGCGCCGTTGCCCACGGCGGCGTGTACGTCTGGAAGGACGGACGCGACACCACCGACACGTTTCACGCGCTGCTCGAGTATCCCGAGGGTTTCCTCTTCGACTGGGGCATGGGCTTGGGCAACTCGACCGGCGTTCACTTCACCCTGCACGGCACCCTGGGGACCCTCGACCTCGAACGCTGGCGCCTCGGCCCCGAAGGCGGCCGGAACACCCCACTCCAGCCCGGACCGGTCCCCGCCGAACCGGACCAGTCGCACATGGACAACTGGCTCGCGTGCCTCCGCACCCGCGAACGGCCGAACGCCGACATTCAGTTCGGCCACCAGCACACCGTGGCCACCGTCATGGCCGCCCGGGCGCTTGAGACGGGCCGGCGACAACGCTACGACCCCGCCCAACGCACCCTCACGCCCGGTTAGCCCGGCGATCTGCTACCCGCGCGGTCTACAACCCCCCGCTGGAGCGCCGACGTGAGGAGGCGAAGGGCGTTGCCCTCGGCCCAAAACGCCTCCTCACGTCGGCGCCTACAGTCAGTGGGACCCTCCGGGGCCGAAGCGCGCCATCGCTCAACCCGCCGGGGGACGCACGACCGCCAGCACCGCCGCTTCCGGCCGGAGATACCGGGCCGCCGCCGCCTGCGTCTGCTCGCGTGTGACCGCTTCGAAGCGCGCGTCTTCGGTGTCGGCGTTGCGGTAACCCAGCCCGTACAGTTCATCCAAGGCATGGGTCATGGCCAGGTTGCCCAAGTCCTGGCGGGCAATCTTTTTCTGGCCCACCACCTTGGCCTTCGCACGTTCAAGCTCCTCGGCGGTCAATCCCTCGCTCCGCAACAGGGCCGCCTCCGCCAGCAGTTCCTGCTCGACCCGCCCCGCCCGCTCGGGCGCCGTGCCCACATAGAACGCAAAGTAGCCGGGGGCGCGACCCAGGAAGTTCTGGGCCCCCACGAAATAGGCCAGGCCCAGTTGCTCGCGGATCCGCAGGAAGAGGCGGGACCCGAGGTCGCTGCACGCCTCCTGAATCAACTCGAGCGCAAACCGGTCGTCGGCATCCAGCGTCGCCCCGGGGAAACCGAGCACCAGCACCGCCTGCTTCTTGTCGAGCGGCTCGCACACCCGTCCCGGCCGGGGTGCGGGCGGTGGCAACGCCGGCGCTCCGGAACCGCGCGTCCAGGCACTGAACGTGGCCTCGACCGCCCGTCGCACCGTGGCCGTGTCGAGATCCCCGTAGATCGCCAGAACCGCGTTCTCGGGCCGGACGAGGCGGGCGTGGCCAGCCCGCAAGTCCGCCGCCGTGAACCCGGTCACGGTCGTCTCCTCGCCCAGCAGATCCAACCCGTACCCGTGCGCGCCGAACAACGTCCGCCGCATCGCGCGGAACGCCGTGGACAAGACCTGATCGCGCTGGGCCCGGATCGCGGCGAGCTGCGCCTGTCGTTCCCTTTCCAACGCCTCGCCGGGGAACGCCGGCTGCAGCAACGCCTCGGCAAGCAGGTCGAGGCCCAGGGCAAGGTCCCCGCTCAACACCTCGGCCGTGATCCCCAGGCTGTTGTTGCCACTGTAGGTGTCCAGACTCCCGCCCACCGACTCGATGGCGGTGGCCATCTCCTCGGCGGTTCGCCGGTCCGTGCCCTGCAGAAGCATCTGAGCCAGCAGTTGCGAGAGACCGGATTCGGCCGCGGTCTCCTCGAGCACGCCGCCGCGCAACACCAGCCGGGCGTCCACGAACGGGAGCCGGTGATCCTCCTTCACCAGCAGCCGAAGCCCGTTGGCCAGCTCGAAACGTTCGACCGCCCGTTCCCCGGCGTGCGCACGCCGTCCCTGGCGGGCGGTCACGGTCCCCTTCGGCACGTAGGCGTAGTGGGTCCGGTTCTCGGGCCGGAGATACTCGCCGGCGACCCGCTGCAAATCGGCCGGCGTGATGCGCTTGACGGTCTCCAGGTACCGGGCCGAGAAGTCCAGGTCGTTCGCAGCCATCCAGCTTCCGCCCAGATCCTGCGCCTGCCCCTGCATCGTCTTGCGCGCCGCCAGCGTGGCTGCCGTGAACTGCTTCACCGCCTTGTCCAGTTCCGCCTCGCTCACCCGCCCCGCCTGCAGTCGCTCAACCTCCGCCAGCATCGCCGCGAGCGCTTCGGCGTGCTTCCCCGCCTCGAGCACGGCGCTCACCCCGAACAGCCCCTCCCCGCCCGGGTTGTAGGTCCACGCCTCGACCGCCACCGCCAGATTCCGCCGCTGCCGCACCTGCTCGTACAGACGCGAGCTGCGCCCCCGGCCGAGCAACACCGCCAGCACATCGAGCAACGGCACATCCGGATGCCGCACGTCCGGGATGTGCCAGCCCAGATGCACGTGCGCCAGCTCCACCGCCCCTTCTTCGATCACTTCACGGGGGCGACCTGACGCGGTTCGGTGGGCAACACCACGGGCGGCAAGGGCCGCGCCTTCGCCCCGGCAAACGCGGCCGTGAGCTGCTCGATCACCTCGTCGGTTTGGAGGTCACCCACAACGACGAAGAACAGGTTGTTCGGCGCGTATTGTTCGCGGTAATACCCGACGATGTCAGCCCGCTCGAGTCGGCTGAAGATGTCCGGGTATCCGATGATGGCGTAACGGTACGGGCTCACGGTGTACGCCGTCTCGAACAGCCGCCGGCCCGCATGCCGACCCGGGTCGTCCTGACACATGTCCAGCTCGCGCCGGATGACGTCCAGTTCCTTCGCCAGCTCGGCTTCGGGCACCGTGGCGTGCTGGACAATGTCGGCCAGAATGTCCAGCGCCACCCGCGTGCCGGTGTTCGGCACGTTGATCCAGAATACCGTCCGGTCGAAAGACGTGTACGCGTTCATGTACCCGCCCGCCGCCTGGATTTCCTGGTCGATGCGGCTCCCGGCCCGCGTGGTCGTTCCCTTGAAGAGCATGTGCTCGAGCACATGCGACAGACCGGCCCCCAGCCAACGCCCTTCGTGCACACTCCCGGCCCGGCACCACGCCTGCGCCGACACCACCGGCGCGCTCGCGTCCTCCCGGACGATGAGGGTCAGGCCGTTGGGCAGATGGTGAAGGGTGGTATCCGACGAAGCGGGTAACGCGGCGGGCAAGGACGTCATGCAGAACCAGCGGGGTTGGGAGAGCAACGACGCCTCAGGCGGTTGCCGATCTCGGAGTTTCCGCCGGCGGCCGCGCCGGGCGGGTGGGAAGAAACGGTTTGTGGAAGGCCTCGGCAAAGTCGTAGCCGCCGGCGAAATCGGCCCGCGTGTCCGTCTCGGTCCGGCTGAGCACGCCGCGGTCGATCAGGTTGAACACGAGTTCGCCAAAGTCCTCGCAGCGCCGCACGCCCCACTCGTGGAGGAGCGTCAGCGCCATCGGCCCATACTGCTGCAACGCAAAGGCGCGGATCCCGGCCAGCAGTTCCTGACCCGTCACGTGGCGGAGCTTGCCCTGGTTGGCCTTGCTCACCGCGCGCTGGGTGTAGTCCAGCGCCTCGCGCAGGAAGTGGTAGGCCTCGCGGCGATACCGCGGGTCGGCGGCCACCACCTGTTCCAGCACGTCGTCGAAATTCTGCGCTTGCATACGCCTCAAGGCTGCGCCACCGGCACCGGGCGGGGCGGTTGCGCCGTTCGCCAGGCCTTCACCGCCCACCCCACCAGCAACAGCGCGATCAACATCGTTAACACCTGCCGCTCCGATCGCGTCAGCCGAGTCACGCGTTCACCTCTAGCCGAAGCCGCACGCCGGAAACAATGGCAGATTCCGGAAGAATCCGGGGAACGTCGGCCACCAACCCGCCGTGGGACCCCGCCCGCCCCCGCCGGGGAGCCGGTACGGCAGCCGGGTGCAGGAGAGCGCTGAGCTCAGCCGCGTGCCGCTCGGAGCGCATGTCGCACCAGCCCCTTCTCGTCCTTGTCGAGCGGCGGCCAGACCCGCAAGCCCGCCGCCGCGGCGAGCGGGCGTTGACGGGAGTTTCGGTCCAGCGAGAGAAACCAGGTCGCCCCCATCGCCACTGCCGCCGCCACCAGCACCAGGTCGTGACCGCCCGGACGGAGCGTACGCGAGAAGCGCCGCGCCAGGCTCTCCGCCCGCTGAAAGGCGTCCGGCCAGTCCACCGGTTCCAGCCGGAGCCGGACCGCTTCGTCCAAGTCCGCCTCGAATCGTGCGGCCGCTCCCAGCTCCGGGTCGCGGAGCAACACATTCAGCACCTCGACCTCCGCCAACTCGGAGACACTGAGGAGCTTGGCGTCCTCGGCCAGAAAACACTCCAGGGCATCCGTTCCCTCCGCCGCCAGATAGAGCCGGACCAGGACACTCGAGTCGGCGGCCCATCTCATGGGGGATCTCCCACCGCCACCTCGGTCTCGCGCAGGCGGCGACGGGCCTCCTCAAACTCCGCCAGCAACGCTTCCCCGGGCTTTTGGCTGCCGCCGGAGCCACTGGAAGTGGGTCGTCCAATCCGGCTTCCGTTCGGGGGACGGTGCCGTGTGTGTCAGGTAGCCCACGGCCTTGCCGTTCCGGTGCACCTCGAAGCTCTCGCCCCGCTCCAGCGCGTCCAAGACGCTGGCCGTCTTCCGGCTCAAATCACGCATCATGAGCGTCTTCATGTCTGACATCGTGCGTCTGACAACTGTGCCTGACAAGGGGAAATCCCGGTGAGGTGCGCTCCCGTGGTGACGGCGCGGGCCCACGAACCGCCCGCCAACCTCCTTGGGGGCACCACCGGCGCGCACCTCGGGAAGACTCCGAGCCGCAGCCAGGAATCATCCGCGGCGGCCGCCGCACCTTTGACCGAAGTCATGTTGACGCCCGTCGCCGGGCTGCCATGTTCCGGTCCGCCGCCTGACTGGAAACCAAAGCCGGGTCCCCTTCCGGGCCCGGCCGGAGCTGGGCGGCACGGGAACCTTATGGCCAAGACAACACGATCCATCCAGGCGGCGTACACCCTCGCCCGCGAGCGCTACGGAGCGCTGGGCGTGGACACCGATCAAGCCCTCGAAACCCTCGCCAGCATCGCCATCTCCATGCACTGCTGGCAGGGCGACGACGTCGGCGGCTTCGAAACCGCCGGCGGCACCCTGGGCGACGGCCTCGCCGTCACCGGCAATTACCCCGGCAAGGCCCGGACCCCCGCCGAACTGCGCTCGGATTTCGAACTCGCGACCTCGCTGATCCCCGGTCGGCACCGCTTCAACCTGCACGCCAGCTACGCCGAGATGGGTGCGAAACGGGTGGACCGCGATGCCCTCAGCGCCGACCAGTTCCAAGGCTGGATCGCCTGGGCCAAGCGGCTGGGCATCGGCCTGGATTTCAACCAGACCTATTTCTCCCATCCGAAGGTCAAGAGCGGGTTCACCCTGACTTCTCCCGACCCGGCCGTGCGCCGGTTCTGGATCGACCACGGCATCCGGTGTCGTGAGATCGGCGCCGCCTTCGGCAAGGCACTGGGCCAGACCTGCCTCACCAACCTCTGGATCCCCGACGGCATGAAGGACACGCCCGCCGACCGGAAAGGGCCGCGCGAGCGCCTGGTCGAGGCGCTGGACGCCGTTTTCAAGAAACGCATCGACCCGAAGCTGAACGTGGATGCTGTCGAGCCCAAGCTTTTCGGCATCGGCGCCGAAAGCTACACGCCGGGTTCGCACGAGTTCTACCTCGGCTACGCGGTCAGCCGCGGCAAACTGCTCACGCTGGATGCCGGCCACTATCACCCGACCGAAGGCATCGCGGACAAGATCTCCTCCGTGCTGTGCTACCTGCCCGAGATCGCCCTGCACGTCAGCCGCGGCGTGCGCTGGGACAGCGATCATGTGGTGACGTTGACCGACGATTTGCAGGCCATCGCGCAGGAGATCGTGTGGGGCGGCTACTTGGGGCGGGTCCGCCTGGGCCTGGACTACTTCGATGCCAGCATCAACCGCGTGGCCGCCTGGGTGATCGGGACACGCAACCTGCTCAAGGCCCTGCTCCTGGCGTTGCTGGCCCCGATTGGCAAGCTCAAGCAGGCCGAACTCGAGGGCGACTACACAACGCGGCTGGCGCTGCTCGAGGAGGTCAAGCTGTTGCCGGCGGGCGCGGTCTGGGACTACCACTGCGTGCAGCAGGACGTACCCGTGGGCGACGCCTGGCTGGCGGAGGTGAAACGGTACGAGCGCGAGGTGTTGAGTCACCGGTGAGCGCCCGCGACCATTCCCCATGCAACCTCGTAAAATGGTCTGGACCGTATTACGACCATCGTGAATCTGGCCCCGTGCCCAGCAAGCGGCCTCGCGCGCATCAGGTGATCCTGGCTGATCTCTTCCCGCGCCACCGCCCGATGGCCTTTCTGTCCCAACTCATATGAATCCCTTCCTCGGCGTCTTCTTTCACTGGCTCGGCGGCCTGGCCTCCGGCTCCTTCTACGTTCCCTACCGCGGGGTCCGGAAGTGGTCGTGGGAGACCTACTGGCTGGTGGGCGGCTTCTTCTCCTGGATCATCTGTCCGTGGGTGCTGGCCTCGACGATGACCAACGACCTCCTCGGCGTACTGCGCCAGCAGACCGCCGCCACGCTCTGGTGGACGTACTTCTTTGGCGCCCTGTGGGGCTTCGGCGGCCTGACCTTCGGCCTCACCATGCGCTACCTGGGCATGTCCCTGGGCATGGGCGTGGCCCTGGGTTACTGCGCCGCCTTCGGCACCCTGCTGCCGCCCATCTTCAAGCTCTTCATCCCCACCATCCCGGTCGGCGAGACCATCGTCGAGATCGCCTCGACGCGGCCGGGCCAGGTCACGCTGGCCGGCGTTGCGGTCTGCTTGCTCGGGATTGCCGTCGCGGCCTACGCCGGGCTGACCAAGGAACGCGAGATGCCGGAGGCCGAGAAGAAGAAGGTGATCGCGGAGTTCAACTTCACCAAGGGCATCCTCGTCGCCACGTTCTCCGGGATCATGAGCGCCTGCTTCTCGTTCGCCCTCACCGCCGGGAACCCCATCGGCGACGCCTCCAAGGCGGCTGGCACGGCGACGTTGTGGACCGGCCTGCCCAAACTCGTGGTCGTCCTGCTCGGCGGCTTCACCACCAACTTCATCTGGTGCGTGTTGCTCAACATCCGCAACCGGACCGGTTACCAGTACCTGGCCTCGCAGGTCCGCCCTGAACACGCCGGTCTGAAAGCGGCGGGAGGCGAAGCCGGGCCGGGTGCGGGGGGCGCGGGTGCCGTCGCTCCGGCGGAGCTGCGGGTGCCGCGGCTCGGGAACTACTTCTTCTCGGCGCTGGCGGGCAGCACCTGGTACTTCCAATTCTTCTTCTACACGATGGGCGAGACGCAGATGGGCAAGTACGGCTTTGCCAGTTGGACCCTGCACATGGCCAGCATCATCATCTTCAGCACGATGTGGGGCTGGATCCTGCACGAGTGGAAAGGCTCGAGCCGGAAGGCTCACCGACTCATCGCCGCTGGCATCGGCACGTTGATCCTCTCGACGGTCATCATCGGCTACGGAACCAAGCTCAAAGGGCAGGCCGAACCGGAGCCTTCGTCCGCTCCTCCCAGCGCGGCGGTGGAGGGGTCGCTCCCTGACTTGCCGGATCATCCTGAACTGCGTGGGACGCGACGGCGGCCGCGCCCGAATGGCCGAAATCCGAAGATCCGGGCCGAAAATCCGGGCTTGCATTCAACCATGGCGGGCCTATGGTTCGCGCCGTTCGGAGCGTTGCGAGCGTAGCTCAGTCTGGTAGAGCGCAACCTTGCCAAGGTTGATGTCGAGGGTTCGAATCCCTTCGCTCGCTCCACTTCTCCCCGCCTTCCCGGTTTGCTGTCGCCGGAGCAAATGGTTTGAGCGTAGTATGTTGCGTAACTCCATAGCCCAGTTCTGGTCCTTGCCCAGCCTTTTGCCCACCGCTTCTGCGCCGCAAGGCAACAGGCTCGGGCCGGTTGGCCTGGCGCTACGGGCGAACTTGTGATCGGGAACCAGAGGCGTTTACCAGCCGGAAACAAGGCCCGAAAACCGCGCCCAAGGGCGGAAGACGCGGGACGATCCTCGCCAAGCCTCTCATCACCAATGTGTTGTCCTGGCGACAGGAGACGCTGTGCGGAATCGGCGGAGGATCCAGGACGGGCGGTTTCTCCACCGATTCCGAACATTGGGGATTAAGGGAAGGCGAACGTGTTCGACCGCGGCGTGTTCCACCGGGCGCGCGACGAGGATCTGGGCCGGGTGTGAGGGCAGCCGATCCGCCCGGTGTTGGCGGCGCCGAGTTCGCTGCTCCCAGAGTTCTGGGGCGCGACCGCGTGATCCGTGCGGGATAGACGACGATTCCGTTGCCGCAAGAAGGCACAACAGCCTCAAAGGGTCCCCAGTCCTGAGCCTCTTGCGCTTCCTCGCGGCCTCTCGATTCGCGGCCCGAACCAGTGTCTGGTCAGTCAGGGCCAGACAAGGCAGGTTGCCGCCATTCGGGAGGCGTTGATCGAAGGCCTGGAGGGCATCGAGCACGCAACGGCGGAGGTGACCCTGTCGTGGCTGCAATTCGCGTGCATTCCCGTGCCTTCGGGGTATTCCTTCCTCAGCGAGATGAAAGCACACCGCGTGACCGGCGTTGTGCTGGGCACGCAGCCCGGCACCGCCGTCATCACCGACCCCAAGATGAGATGAGGCTGCGATGAGAAAGTTCACGTCCGGAGTCCCGCTAAGCCGCCGCGACTGGCTGAAGGCTTCGGCTGCGGCCGGAGCACTGTTGCCCGCACTTCCCCTGCTGGCCGCAGACCGTGGCCAGGTGCGCGCCTATCACCTTTGCCTGACCCCGGCCGTGGTCGAGCAGGATCTGGAGTTGCTGCGGATGATCCGGGACGCGGGCGTGAGCGCCGTCTGGCTGGCCGGCTTCTTCTACGGGCATCAGCCGTTCCCGCCGGAACAACTGCGCCGGGCACGCCAGCGGCTGCACGAGGCCGGACTGGAGGCTCACCTCGTCAATGTCCCGCTGGGCCATCCCGGCGATTCGCTCGGGGCCAAGGACGGGATTTCCCTCTCACGCCGCCGCCTCACTGGCGGAGCGGCCTGCGACCGGACGGCGGGACCTTCGCCGGCACTTCGTTGCACGAACCGGCGACCGCGGAGAACGTCGCGGCCCTGCGCACCAGCCGCGAACTGGGATTTCGCCGGTGTTTCCTCGACGACGATTTCCGCCTCGCGCGCGGTCCGGGGAGATCGGCGGCTGTTTCTGCGATCGCCATCGCGCCGCGTTCCTGCAGTCCGGCGGATTCGCCCCGGGTCGTTGGGAGGAACTGTTGAACGATGTCCGGGAGCGGCGGCCGACGGCCCTGCTGCGGGCCTGGCTGGACTTCACCTGCGATGAACTGAGCGCTTCGTTTCGGCGCCAACGCGAGGCGTTCGCCGGCGACCTCGGCATCATGGTGATGTACCTCGGGGCGGAGAAGGCCGGCATCCGCCTCCGGGACTATGCCGACGTCCCTTTCCGCGTGGGTGAACTGATGTTCGACGACCCGGCGTTCGCGCCGGTCAAAGGAAAGACCGACGAGTTGTTCAGCGTGCTCTTTCATCGTCGCTTCGTGCGTCCCGAGTTCGCCTTCAGCGAGACCACCGCCTATCCGGCCGACCGGCTGTCCGGGGTGCACCTGGCCGCGAAACTCGTCATCTCCACGCTGGCGGATGTCCGCCACACGATGTTCATGAGCGGGCTGACGCCGTTCCCGCGCGAACACTGGAGCGTGCTGGCGCCGGCGATGCGCGAGCAGGCGCGACGGCACGCGGAGATTGCGGGCCATCGTCCGCGCGGTCCGTTCAAGCACGTCTGGGGCGAGGCCCAACGGCTGATCGGCCAGGACAACCCCTTTAGCCTCTGGCTCGCCGCCGGCGTGCCGTTCGAAGTGGTCGAGGAGCTGTCCCCGGAGGGATGGCATTTCGTGTCGGACCACGATGCGGGTGAACTGGCCGCGGCACCCGCGGGTGCGGCGGCGAAGCTGGTCTCTAGGGATTCAGCCACTTCCCGTCCGCCGCGGGCCGAGGTGGTCGCCGAATCCCTGCCCGCACTGTTTGCCCTCAAGCGACGGATCCAGCCCGAACTCCGCGACGTGCCACATGTCGAGGAAGATGAACCGGCCGTGTGCGCGTGGTTCCCGACCGTCCGGAAGGTCATGGTCTGGAATCTCAGCGCCGAAGCACGCACCCTCACGTTGGCCGACGGCGAACGGAGGATCCCGCTGCGCCTGGGACCATTGCAGGCCACCGCGGCCGAGGTCGCTGCACGCGGTGAAACCAAAGCGCGGTGACGCGTGCCCCGGCGAGGATGGCGGATCGCTGCCAGCACCTGACGATGAAGACCACACGACGCAAGTTCCTCGAAGCGGTAACCGGGATCGGTGGATCGCTCACGTTGGGCACAACTGGCTGGGGTTGGACTGCCGTGGGCGGGGACACGCCGCCGACCCGCCTGATCAGCTACCGCGGCCTTCGCCCCACGGACCCGGCGGGCGACTCGGGCTGCGCAATCCGGAGCGGGGCTGGCGGATCGAGACCGTGATTGCGGAACCGCCGAGGAAGACTTTCGGCCCGGCCCATCACCTGAGCGGCAAGGTGGCGCCGCTTTACCACGAGGACTGGTGGATGCTCGATGCCGGCCGCTTCGTGCCCTTCGGGCTGACGCTGGTACAAGCCTACTGCTACCTCACGGAATTCGCCGACCGGGCGATCTCGGACGAGAAGCTGGCGCTCCTGCAGGCGAGCCTCGACAACTTGCGGCATCGCGGTCTGAAGGCGGTGCTGCGCTTCGCCTACGAGCGCGACATGGGTTTGAAGGAAGGCCCGACGGTGGACTGGATCCTGCGCCACATGGAGCAACTCGAGCCGCTCTCGCGCCGCCACGTGGACGTGATCTACGTCCTGCAGACGGGCTTCATCGGGGCCTGGGGCGAATGGCACAGCGCGGCCCGGATCGGTTTTCACAACGACGGGTTTCTGGCGGGCCCGTCGGACGGTGGCACCTGGCCCGAACCACCGCACTTCGGCGGGCCGGGGAACCCGGAATTCTATTCCATGACCCGGGAGAGCGCGTTTGTACCGGTGGACGGTGAACTGTTCTGGTCGGACCAAGGTTTCGACGGCAAGGCGGCCCGCGGCAAGGGTGTGGACGGTCCGGAGTGCGGCGGTGAGGATGCGCCTGCATCACTACAGCAGCTTCAGCCTCGCGCACAGTTACTCGGAGCGGGAAGGCCAACCTTACTCGATTGACCATTGGCTGAGCGCAACCCTCAGTCCGGATTCGCTGCGGCAAGCCGCGATGCCCGTCGGTGATGGCTGGTTCGAGGATGGGTTTGCGCAACCCGTGACGCGCACCCAGTTCGAGCACCTCCAGGATCGCCTGGGTTATATGGCATCAACCTCCTGGCGGTGATCGAGGTGGTCTGATCGTGAAGCCGCGTCACCAGGCTCAATGCCCGCAGGGGACGGGGTAGGATCTTGTCCACGTAGCATCGGTCGACAGTGGGCCACCCTTTGAGCAGCACTCCGCCGCGGACCAACTCCGCGGCGGCTTCTTGCGGGCAGAACGGACGCTCGACCAAGTCGCGTAGCCATGGTTTCAGGCTAATGTTCCGTCCCGTTCGAGGGCAACTCTGGGTCAAGTGTCGGTCAGGCGGGAGCTTGAGGGTGGCGGGGTCGAAGCCTCCGGTGGCCGCGCAATCACCGCTCGAAACGAGTTGGTTTCGAGGTCGTTGACGAACTCGATACCTGGATGGAATTCCAGGGCTCTCCTCACCCCGGAGCCGATGCCGCGATACGGTAGAAGCTTGGAGGCAAGGTTCACGAGGACTGGATTCCGCGAGATCGAACTCCCCAACTTGATCTGCTCGACCGTCAGGGCGTTCGGAAGAGTCCCGGGGGAATGGAGTTCGATGCGGTTGGCAAAGACGAAGACCTTGGAGGAAGCGGTGATGAAGTAGTTGCGATGCACGAGCAGGTTGACCACCAGCTCCTCGAAGACCTCCCGGGGTACTTCCCAATCGCCCTCCGTGTTGAACGACTTTCCGTTCTGGATCTTCCGGAGATTGCGCTGCAAGAAACTGAGCACCTGGGCGAATTGCCCGGGAAGCGTGCCCGCGAAGTCTTCGCTGTCCAGGTAGTGGGAGTCGGTGACGCTGTTGCCTCTGAACGCGACGGCTTTCAGCACCAGTTCAGGACGGAACTGCTGGGGCGCACGGCCGAAGAACAGGAGCCCGGCCAGCGTCAGGTTCCCCCGCGCGCAACGTTCAGATTGTTCAGCAGGGTTGCCAGTTCTTCACCCTCCGGCAGCGACCGGGCGTACTCCTTCCTCAGGAACTCCTCCAGCAGCGGGCGATCAAGGTCCGCCAGGCTGGTCCGGTTGACGGGTTGCTCGTCCCCGTAAAGAAAGTGGGAATCCTGAAACAACCGGCGCAACTCCTCGCGTGAGGTGACCCGCCGCTTGTCGCTCATGTTCTTGACCCAGATCGCCCCCTGTCGATCGAAGTGCGGCTTGCTCTCACTCTCGGTGACCCTAACCACGAGTACGTTCTTGCCTTCGACCCTGACGACCTCAGCCAGTGGATACAGCGGCTCGCGGATGCTGTTGGAGGCCACATCGGCCACCAGCGAACTGACTTTTCGCAAGGTCTGAGGGTCCAGGCCGCCAATCGTGCCGTCGTTCTCAACGCCGATGAGCAGTCGGCCGCCGGATGTGTTCGCGAACGCGCACAATTCCGCCGCCAACTGGTCCGGCGTATCCACCGTCCGCTTGAACTGGACGGTGGAAGTCTCGCCCAAGCTTACGAGTTCGAGGAGTTCTAGCGCGTCCATACCGAGTAGATCTGATTGCGTCGCCGCAGCGCCTCCTCACCGCCTTCCATGACGGCGACGATCTCACGCTGGATCTGTGGGCAGTCGATCGAGCCGCTGAGCAGGGCGATCCGGTCAGGGGCGTATTGACACCGCACCACCTGCTCCGCGTCGCCCAACACGGGGATGTTGGGGCTGTGGGTGGCAAAGAGCAGTTGGCGATGGCCCTTCAAGTTCAACAGCCGGCGAATCACTTCGGTGAACAGGGTCTGGTTGTCGAGATCGTCCTCGGGTTGATCCACAATCAGCACATCGAACTCCCTCCGGGTCAGCAGAAACAGCATGAGCGCGGTGGCCCGTTGCCCAAGGGAGTGCTCGTGCAACGGTTTGCCCTGGTACTCGATGATGACGGTGTCAGGCACCCGCCAAGTCAGAAGCTCTTTCCAGCGTCCATCCAGGCTCTCCTGGACCTTGGTTAACTGCTCCGCCTTTAACCCGCATTCATCCTGCAATTTGGAACCATCACCCGACAGGGCACGATAGAGCTCGACGCCATCCGCAAATGCGTGGGCAACCTTCTGCAGAGTCTTTCGCTGCAAGCCGCTCGCGAGACCGGCGAGATGATCAACGAAGGCACCTTTGTCTCCCTTGAACTGTAGCCGGATGGAGAGCCCCGGCGAGTCCTCGTTGAGCCGTTGCACCTCGGCTTCCATGCTCTGGTAGCCGGCCTGCCACTCCTGTTGCAGGGCCGCCAGGTCCCCCTCCAGTGAGCGACGGACTTCCGTCTCCTTTTGCCGTAGCAGCTCCAACTCGGACCGCTTGGCCTCGAGGAGATTCCTATCCTTGGTCAACTGGACGAACGTATCGGCAGTCAGGTTGCCGGGCAGTTGTAAGCCTCGGCGCACCTCGGCAAACGCCTCCTTGCTGGCCTCCTGGAAGGCCTGCAACGTCTCGCGGGCAGTGTCTGAAGCCGCCAGGCTGGCTTCGAGAAACTGCAGGGCCTCACGCACCCGCGCGTAGCCGGCCCGGAATTGGTCGAAGGCCATGCGCACGGCTCGAGCCTTCGGCTCCTCACAAGCCGCGGGGAGCTTGGCCAGCCGTTCGGCTGCCGATTCATAGTCATCGAGCCATCGGCGCAACGCGGCCACGGCATCCCGTTGGTGCGTCATCAGGTCGTGCGCATGGACAACCTCCTTCTCCAAAGCCACTTGTGCCGCGAGCTTCTCCCGGATCCCGTCGTCGAACTTCCTCAGGAGTTCCCTGATCTCGGCGATCCTGGCGACCACGTCATCCAGCCCGGCGAGTCGTTTCGCGTCCTGCGCGAGGCGTACGAGCTTCTCCTCGATCCGGTGGCTTAGCGCCTCCGCCCGGTCGGAGGCCGGCCGACCGCTGCTGGTGAACCGCTCGACCAGTTCCCGCGCAAACCGTTGCTCGCTGAACTGGGCCAGGTCCTTCTGCCCGAAATACCGCGATTTCAACACCCCTCCGGGCGCAGGCCAGGGATCAACTCCTTGTCACGGTACACCTTCGGGCTGTCCCCGAAGATCCGATGGATCGAGTACCTGTGGCCTTCCGCCGTCACCACTCCCACCGTAATGCTACCGCCACTACCCAGCGTGCGCGCAACCAATCCCTCCTTGTAGTCCGCGTCCTCCGTCTCGCCCCGGAGCCGGTGGTCCATAGCGTAGCGGATGCACTCGAGGATGGATGACTTCCCGCTACCGCGGATCCCGATCAGGTTGTTCAGGTCGCCGTTGAACTGCAGCGTCTGCCGGTCCAGCAGGCCGCCCAAGAAGGACACCCACTCGATGCGCGCACCTCCCGGTCCCGGTGGTGACGCAGCTATGCGGTGGTCCTTCATCATCAGCGCCAGGCGCACCGCCTGGAAGCTCAAGTCGCCCAGCTTCAGCCAGCAACGCTTCTCGACGCCCCCTTCCTCGTGAGCGCGGCCGACTTGCGACAGGGCCTTGCCGTCCGAGCCTTCGACACGCGCTGGCCGCCAGTCGTCTCCCAACCACTGCCCGAGATGGCGCCAGCCACCCCCCTCTTCGACGCGTTGAAAGCCGAGCACAAACTGGCGGAACAACTCGCCGTACTGGCCGTGAATGCCCGCTCCCAACTCCTTCAGGATGCCTTTGTCCCGGTCCACGTGAGCGGCAACGACGAACGCATCGCGGCCATGCTGCCGACAATTGTCCAGTTCATCCAGCGTCTGTCGCACCGTCCACTGGCAGGTCGTGTTCTCGCTCTCGCGGTTCGGGATCTGGTCAAATGCTTTGTCCAGGAACTTGTTGATCCAGGGCTCGTTCTCCCGGTTGAACACCCAACTCTGGTCGTCGAACACCACGAGCATATGCACCCCCGTGGCCCCCCCTGCACGCTCAGTTCGACCCCCGGGAGGAGCAGAATCCCCTTCTGCAAGGCAGCCTTGCGCAGCGCCTTAAACTCCTCCTGGTCAAATTTGTTGTGGTTCGTCACCACCCCAAGGCCGACCTCGGCCGTCGCCAGCGCCTCGACGAAGGCTTGGGCAAACAAAACGTCCGCAGGCGGTTTCTCGAACTCCCGGTCGGCCACCGTATGCAGGTGGAAATCGGCGCGCACCCAGCGACTGCCGTTCCGGAAGAGGTTCGCCGTGTCCGTGTTCATCGCTGCCCCCAGAATGCAACCTCGCGCCACGCAAAGCGAGCCAAGCCTTTCCGCCTTCCCCTGGCCAGGCCCCGGCCTGTACCATCTTAGCCCGGGGCAACACCCGCAGTCCACGCCCCACGACCCCCGCGCCGTACAAGGGCTGGCGATCCCTGGGACCTCGGAAGACCGCAGGAGGTCGGTTCGGCCTTCACAGGCGAGGGCCAACGGCACACTGTGGCCTTCCTCATCTTGGCCCAAGTTGTAGCGGAAGGCCGCGGGAACTCGACGTGTAAAATCGCGAGATGACCCGCCCACCGCCGGTGTCCAACCGGGAGGTCGCCACGGCGCTGCGGACCGTGCATGCTCAGGCCATGCGAATGCTCCTGGTCTTCCTCAGCGGCTTGGTCCTGAGCCGCCCGGTCGCGGCTTCACCTGCGGCCGAACCAACCGTTGGCCCGACGGACGCAGCGGCGGAACCCATCCGGGTGTTCGTGCTCGCCGGGCAGTCGAACGTGCAGGGGCAGTCCGTCGCCGACCTCGACGGGCCGGACTACAACGAGGGTCGGGGAACGTTGCGGTGGCTTTGGCAAGACCCGGCTTTCCGTCAGGAGTTCGGGTTCCTGCGCGGGCCCGGCGACGCATGGGCGGTCCGCGACGACGTCCGGGTCCGCTACCAACTGGAGGACGGCCCGCTGAAGACCGGGGCGTTGAGCCTGGGATTCTCACCGTACGGCGGGCGGCATCACTTCGGGCCCGAACTCGGGTTGGGACACGTCGTGGGGGATCACTGCGCCGGTCCGGTGGTGCTGGTCAAGACAGCTTGGGGCGGAAAGAGCCTCTATCGCGACTTCCGCCCGCCCAGCTCCGGCGGCACGGTGGGGCCTTACTACACCCGAATGCTCGCGGAGATCCGGGCCGGGCTGGCGGCCGCGGCGACGGAGTTCCCGGATCATCCGGGCCGCGTCGAGCTGGCGGGGTTCGTCTGGTATCAAGGCTGGAATGACGGATGCGAGCCCACCACGGCCGTGCCGGAGTACGAGACCAACCTGGTGAACCTGATCCGCGACGTGCGGCGGGAACTCGGCGTGCCGCGGCTGCCGGTCGTCATCGGCGAACTCACCGGTCCCTGGGTCGAGGCGCCGGGCGAATGGGCGGCACTGCGGCGTGCCCAGGCCGCCGCCGCACAGCGACCGGAGTTCGCGAACACCGTGGCCTTCGTTTCGACGCACGAGTTCGTGCGTCGGCCCGAGGATTCGCCCAATCCCGGCCACGGCCACCACGAGTTCGGGAACGCCGAGACGGGCCTGCGGGTGGGCGTAGCGCTGGGTCGGGCCATGGTGGCGTTGCTGGAGGGCGGCCAGACTGCGCTCCCGTCGAAAGCCGCGAAGCCCACCGGCCATGTCACCCGCGCGGTCGAGGGTTGGACGGTGCGAGTGGACGACCGGTTGTTGGCACCGCCGCACGAGGAGACGGGCCGCCGGGCGCTGCGCTTTCTCGAAGCCCGGCTGTTCGACCTCCGGACGGTGGTGCCGAAGGGGCCGCTCGCACGGCTGCAACGCGTGGTGCTCGTGCTCGACCTGAGCCACGGCGACCTGACCTCGATGCAGTACCATCCCAGCGCCGGTTGGTTGGCCGATCACGGTTACGACACGAACCTCGCCCGGTGCGTGCACATCCCGGTCGCCGCCGACCTCCCGACACCGCGCAACATCCGTGAGCAGCCGTGGGTGGTGCTGCACGAGCTGGCCCACGCCTACCATGATCAGGTGCTGGGCTTCGACGAGCCCCGCATCCTCGAGGCGTACGAGGCCTTCCGCCGGAGTGGGCATGGCGATCAGGCGCTGCTGCACGACGGCACCCGCACCCGACACTACGGCCTGACCGACCCGAAGGAGTTCTTCGCCGAGATGACCGAGGCGTACTTCGGGAGCAACGATTTCCACCCGTTCAACCGCGCCGAGCTGCGTACAGCCGAGCCGGAACTCTGCGATATGATGGAGTCGCTGTGGCGGGAAGAGTGATCCGGTCGCAGATCCTCCCTCCTCCTTTCACGCGGCCCGTTTCACCTTGATCCGCCTCCATCACGACCGCACGCTGAGCGGGCTTGCGTCTGTATGGAACCCGGCACCACCACCCCCAACGGTCCCACCAGCACCCCGGGAACGGATCCGAGCGTGGTGTCGCGAGTCGTGCTCTGGGCCTGTGTGTTGGTGCTCATCGCGGTGCCGGCCCGGATCATCATGTATGGGTACCTGCCACTGGACGACGCGTTGCGGCACGCGGCGAAGGCCGTCAGTGGCAAGCCATGGTCGGAGATCCTGGTCCTGGGCCAGCCTTACAGCGTGGACCACAACTTCGGTTGGGAACTGCTGCTGCGGTGGGTTCACCTGGGCACGCAGGCCGACGCCGAACGGCTGGTGGATCTCTCGGTGCTCGGTCTCTTCGTGTTGTTCGGGTGCGTTCCGCTGATCGGGCTGAGGCGGCCTGAAGCGTGGCTGGGTGTGCTGCTCTTGTTCGCGGTCGCCTGGCCACCGTTGACCACGCGGCTGTTGATCGGCCGCCCGTTGCTGGTGTCCTCGGCGGTGCTCCTGATGCTCCTCTGCCTGGGGCATCGGCGTGACTTCGCGCCGCCGCGGTGGCCGATGATCGCGGCGCTCAGCGGCCTCATCGCCGCGGCAGTGTTTCTCCATGGCGTCTGGTACCTGTGGGTGCTGCCGGTGGTCGCGTTTGGGTTGGCCCGACAATATGCGTGGACCCGTGCGCTGGCGGCAAGCTGGGTCGTCGGCACCCTCGTCGGAGCGGTGTTGACCGGCCATCCTTGGGACTACCTGGCCGAGGCGGTCCAGACCGCCTGGCGCGCGACCGAGCTGCACTCGACGTCGCGGACGCTCGTGTCGGAACTCCAGCCGGCCTCGGGGGGCCTGCTCATCTTCTTCGTACTGGGGGCCATGCTCGTGCTGCGCCGCCTGACCGGGATCGAGGCACGAGCGCTGACCGCCGACCCGGCCTTCTGGCTGGCGGGCCTCGGCTGGGTGCTGGGGTTTGTCGCCCGGCGGTTTTGGGAGGACTGGGGCCTGCCAGCGCTGATGGTCCTGGCGGCCGGCGACGTCAGCCGGTTCTTGCACGAGCGGCTGACGGCCAGATCGCCGCGCCGGTTGGTGGTCACCGCCTGCCTCGCGGTGGCGCTCTACGGAGCGGTGACCAGCGATACCGAGAGCCGCTGGACCAAGAGCCTCACCCGACAGTTCCTGGTCGCGGATGATCCGGACCTGGCCGGCTGGTTGCCCGAGCGAGAGGGCATCTTCTACGCGGCCGACCCGGGGTTCTTCTACGACACATTCTTCAAGAACCCGACGGCCGATTGGCGCTACATCCTGGGGTTTGAGATGACCCTGATGCCGGCCGAGGATTTCCGGATCCTCTACCGGATCCTGTGGAACTTCGGTGCCGCCGCCGCCTTCCAACCTTGGGTGGAGAAGATGCGGGCTGAAGACCGCCTCTTCGTCCGCGGGGAGGCCGGCAACCGACCCCCATCGCCGGGCTCGAATGGCACCACACCCTGGGAGGGATGTGGAGCGGCCGGCTGCCACGAGCAGACACGACGCCGGCCAGCCGTAACCCAGCGGTTCCGCCGTAGAATCCTCGAAACCCGTGGCGGTGGGCTCCAGCAACCTGACCTGACCACGAGGAGTGTCGGGTTTCGAGGATTCTAGCTGGCGCGCGCGGCCGCGATCAGGCTCTGGCCGAACGGCGGCCGGACCAGCCGTGATTCCAGCCAGTGCACCCAGGGAAAGATCCAGCGATCGAACCAGCGCACGGCCCGCGGCGCAAAATGCTGCTGCCGCAGCACCCGGAAGTTCAGCCACCAGAGCACATAGCCGACGCTGTTGAAGCGGTCCAAACGGAGCACATCGAATCCGGCGCGCTCGAGCTTGCCGCGGAGTTCGCTTCGCCCGTAGCGACGATGGTGTCCGAGCGCGCGGTCGATCGGCGCGTAAAGGCGTGGACTCGCCGGGACGAACAGACACAGCACCCCATGCCGCAAGGCCAGTGCCCGGGCGTAGGCGTGCAGTTCGCGCTGATCGTCCGCGATGTGCTCGAGCACGTTGACGCTGACGAGCGCATCCCAGCCGGTGCCCGGCTGCACCTGTTCGATCGTGCCCTCCACGACCACCGGTCCCGGACGCGACCGACGCAGGACCTGGCAGAACTCCGGGACCGGCTCGACCGCGACGAGCGATTCGATGCCGGGCAGTTGCTCCAGAAGCGCGGTGAACTGGCCCACGCCTGCCCCCACCTCGAGCACGCGTCCCCGCAGGTGCGGCGCAAACTCGCGCGCCAGCGCCCGCCGGTAGTTCACCGCGCCCTCCAGGGCGGCGAACTCAAACGCGTCCCCACCCAAGGTGGCCATCACCTCAGCCTCCCCCGTCAGAGACGGCGATACACGTTGTACTTGAGGACGCATCGGAGCGCGCTCACGCCATCCCGCCAGTTCGCCTTCTTGCCCTCGGCGTAGGTGCGGCCGTGATAGGAGATCGGCACCTCGTAAAGCCGCGCCCCCAGTTGACTGAGCCGCGCCGTGAGCTCGAGCTCGAACCCGAAACGGCATTCCTCGAGCCGCATCCGGTCCAGCAGCTCGCGACGGAAGACCTTGTAGCAGGTCTCCACGTCCGTCAGGTTCAGGTTCGTGAACATGTTCGACAACAGCGTCAGCAACCGGTTGCCCACGGCGTGCCAGAAATAAAGCACGCGGTGCGCTCCCCCACCCAAGAAGCGCGAACCGAACACCGCGTCGGCCTTGCCCGTGAGCAGCGGCTCCAGCAGCCGACCGTATTCCTGCGGGTCGTATTCGAGGTCGGCATCCTGGATCAGGATGAACGGCGCGGTCGCCCGGGTGAAGCCCTCCCGCACCGCCGCGCCCTTCCCCTGGTTCCGCGGCAGTCGCAGCGTGCGCACCCGCGGGTCGGTCGCGGCGCAGCGCTGCGCCACCTCCGCGGAGCCGTCGCTCGAGGCGTCATCCACGACGATGACCTCCCGGACCGTCGGTTGGGCCAGGACCCGCTCGATCGCCAGGCCGACGGTGGGCCGCTCGTTGAAGACGGGCATCACAACCGAGAGACACGGCCCGGTGTCCGTGCCCCCTGCGGGTTGCGTCGTCTGCACCTGCTTCGGCTGGTTCACTCGGGGCGGAAGGTCCGGGAAAAGTCCGGACGACGGCAAGCAGGATCGCGTCGGCCGTGTCCACATTCCAGTTGAGCTATCGGCCCGAGCGGCTATCGTGGAGCCATGAACCTGAGGGTGGAGCAGATTGCCGATGAGGCACTTGGCCTGCCCCGCAAGACCTGGGGCTTGCGGGTGGAGCGGTTGATGGCAAGTCTGGCTCCCGCCCTGGCCGGCAATCCGAGGGGTCAGCCGTGACGCGTATGGTCGCCCCGCTCGAAATCCGGATGTGCTCGCCGAGGTGCTCTCCCGGGTGCTCGCCGTTGGTGCCGCCGAGTTCGAAGTGGACTACAAGGCCGGGGAGGAGCATGTGGTGGCTTTCCATGGGACAGTGGGCTCTGAGGTCATGAACCTCCCTTCGAACTCCGATGCCGCGGGAGAGCTGCGCACCCAGTTGTATGCGCTCGCGGAGAAGCCGCGGAAGATCACTCACGCCGGAGTCGCGTATGTGCTGCGAGTGGAGATCTTTGACTCATTCGGTGAGGATGCCTTCAGGGTTCACTTGGCAAGGAGCTGACCAGCCGGTGCACGCACCACGGCACAAGCGGGTTCAGTACCCACGGAGGACCGATGATAAGAGGCAAGGGAAAACCCGCGACCCATGACCAGTATCTGGCGGCCGTGCCGGAAAACCAGCGGGCGGCTCTCGAAAAGCTGCGCCAGGCCATCCGATCCGCAGTGCCGAAGGCCGAGGAATGCCTGAGCTATCAGCTCCCGGCCTTCCGTCTCGGGGGCAAGGTGCTCGTGTTGTATGGCGCGGCGGCGAAGCACTGTTCATTTTTCCCGGGAAGCGGGACGGCGGTGAAGGCGCACGCGGGCGATCTCGCGGGTTTCAGCACCAGCAAGGGAACGATTCGATTTGATCCTGCCAGACCTCTGCCCGCGGCGCTGGTCCGTAAGATCGTGAAGTACCGAATCGCCGAAAACGCAGCCCAGCAACCACCGGCAGCGAGTGGACGCTGACACCAAACGCACACCCGCCACGGACATCTGGACACGGATGTTCGGCGTGGCGGTCAAGGTGCTCCGCTTCGGGACCTGACTCGGAATCGCGGCCTACCTCGTCCTGGGACGAGAGTTCCGCGACGACGAGCTGGGAATCCTGCTCTGGTCCACGACGAGGAAGCTCGCCGGCCCGGTGGTCTGCTCGTCGGCCTCCTGCTGGAACGAAACGCCCTGAGCTCTGAGCTGGCGTTGGAGTTCGCGGATGTCCGTGAAAGAGGAGAGTCGTTGGGCGTTGCCGCCCCAACCGGGGTTGAACGTGAGGAGGTTCCTCTCGAACATCCCCTGGAAAAGCCCGATCCACCACCTGCGGATCGGAAGCTGCCCTTGCCTTCGACCCCCTGGGACGGTAGGGTCTTTCGATGCGGATTTTAACTCGGTCCACAGAGCGGCGGTGGTTCGCGCTTGGCCTGGCGTTGACGGCGGGGGTGTCGGGCCTCGGCGGTCCGATTCTGAGCGAGTTCCTGGCGGCCAACCGTTCCGTGCTGGCCGATGAAGACGGTCTGTTCGCGGACTGGATCGAGATCCACAATCCGGAGGACGTGCCGCTCGCGCTGGCGGGCTATCACTTGACCGACAACGCGGCGAACCTCACCAAGTGGACGTTTCCTGCCGTGACCCTGGCTCCCGGGGAGTATCTGGTGGTCTTCGCCTCGGGCAAGAACCGTCTCGATCCGGCCGCCCCCCTGCACACGAACTTCCAGCTTGCCGCCGACGGCGAGTACCTCGCCCTGGTGGCGCCGGACGGTGCGACGGTGCTCAGCGCCTTCACCCCCGTTTACCCGCCCCAATTCGAGAATGCATCGTACGGCCTCGACACCGAGGGGGCCTCCCCGGCGTGGAGCTACTTCGCCACGCCCACGCCCGGCCGACCCAACGGCCGCGGCCTGCGCGCGGGACCAATCCTCCAGCCGCTCGAACCGCATCCGCCGCAACCGGTGCAGGGTCCCCTGACGGTCGCGGTGCGGGGCTTGCCGGTGAACGGACCCGTGGCCGCGGTCGAACTGCATTACCGGCGGATGTTCGCAGCCGAAGCGATGCTGTCGATGCGGGACGACGGCACGGGTGGCGATGCCCGGGCGGGCGACGGCGTCTGGACCGCCGTGATCCCGGAGGAGGCGTTCGGGCCCGCAGAAATGACGCGGTGGCGCTTCGTCGCCACCGATGACGACGGTGCGGAAACCCGGAACCCGCCCTTCCGCGCCCCGTTGGACTCGCCGCAGTACTTCGGCACGGTGGCGCACGACGACCGGATCCAGACGCTGCTGCCGGTCCTGCACTGGTTCACCAGCAATCCGGCGGGCGCCGGGACCTCGACGGGTTCGCGCGGTGCGGTCTACTACGAGGGCGAGTTTTACGACAACGTGCTCTTCACGCTGCACGGCCAGTCGTCCGCCGGCTTTCCGAAGAAGAGCTACAACCTGGATTTCAACCGGCCGCAGCGATTTCGCTGGAGCCCGACGGCGCCACGGGTCGCGGACATCGATCTCCTCACGAACTGGGCCGACAAGTCGAAGGTACGCCATGTCCTGGCCTATGAAGTCATGCGCGAGGCGGGTGTGCCGGCCCACTTCGCCTTCACGGTGCGCGTTCAGCAGAACGGGCGGTTCTTCAGCACGGCGGACCTGGTCGAGGACGCCGACGAGATCTACCTCGAGCGGGCCGGGTTGAATCCGGACGGCGCGCTCTACAAGGTTTATGACAATCTCCTGAGCAAGGCCGCAGGGAACACGGCGACCAGTGGGGTGGAAAAGAAGACCCGCCGGTGGGAGAGCAACAGCGATCTGCAGGCGCTCATCAACGGGCTGGCGCAGAGCGGTCCGGCCCTCGAACGCTACCTGTACGACCACATTGATCTGCCGCGGTGCGTGAACCTGCTGGCGGTCAACTCCGTGATCCGAAACATCGACATGCACAGCAAGAACTGGTATGTCTACCGCGATACCGGACGGAGTGACGAATGGGCGATCCTGCCCTGGGACCTCGACCTCTCCCACGGCCGTGTCTGGAACACGCAGAACACGTATTTCGACAACGCCCTGTACACCGATGGCTATGTCGTCAACAGCACCTCCATCCGGCTGGTGTCCCTGATGTTCGCCAACCCGGCCATGCGGGCGATGATCCTGCGCCGCATCCGGACCCTCTCGGACCGCTTCCTGCAGCCGCTGCCCGCGCCCGGCACGCCCGAGACCGCGCTGTATTATGAACGGCGGCTGAACGAGCAGTCGGCGTTGATTGATCCGCCGTCCATCGTGCCCTCCGATGCCCGGCTGGACTTCGAGAAGTGGGGGTTCCTGGCTGCAGGGGGGCACCATGGTGCGGTACACGAACTCGCATCCGGCCGTGGAGACCATGGCCGAGGCCATCCAGCGCTGGAAGACCGAGTATCTGCCTGGCCGACGCCGGTACATCTACAACACGCAGGTGGTCGGCCGCGGCGGCGAGATCCCCTGCCGCAAACCGACCCCGGACCCCTCACCAACTACGCCGCGTTCGTCACCGCCGGCGCGCCGGTCCAGGTGCTGGTCCCGACCACTGGCACCCTCGGCACCACATGGACCGGCGATCCGGCCTTCGAACCGTTCGACACGGCCGGTTGGCGGAACGGCACGACCGGCGTCGGCTACGAGCGCGCGACCGGCTACGAGTCGCTGATCGGCACGGACGTCAACGACGCGATGCGGAACAACAACAGCGTCTACCTTCGCATCCGGTTCGAAGTCAGTGATCCCGCCGCCTTCCAGCGCCTCCAGTTGCGGATGAAGTTCGACGACGGGTTCGTGGCGTTCCTCAACGGCACGCGCGTGGCCGCCGCCAATGCGCCGACCCCGCTCCAATGGAACTCCGCGGCGACGATCTCGCGCGAGGCCAACCCGGCCGCCTACACCCTCTATGATGTCAGCGAGGGGCTGTCGGCGCTTCGGTCTGGCCCGAACGTCCTCGCCATTCAAGGTCTCAATGACAACGTGGACAGCAGCGACATGATCATCGTCCCGGAGCTCTACGGAGGAAAGGTCCTGCCCCCGACCACCCGCGAGCCGAAACTTGAGTTCGGGACCATCGAGTTCAGTCCCACCTCCGGGAACCAGGACGAGGAGTTCATTCAAGTGCGCAATCCCCATTCCCTGGCCGTGGATGTTTCCGGCTGGCGGTTGACGGGCGCGGTGGAGCACACCTTCCTGGGCGGGACCGTGCTGCCTGCGGAGGGCACGATTTATGTCTGTCCGAACGCCGCGGCGTTCCGGGCACGCCGGGTGTCACCGAAAGGGGGCGAGGGTTGTTCGTGCAGGGTGGGTACCAGGGCCGCCTCTCAAGCCGGGGAGGCACGCTGACGCTTCTCGACGCCGCGGGAGCCGTCAATAGCACGGCGAGCTTCGCGGGAGATCCTTCGGACGTCCAACGCTTTCTCGTGGTCAGCGAACTGCTCTATCATCCGGTCGGCGACGGGCTGGCGGAGTTCCTTGAGCTGCTGAACATCAGCCGCTCGGTCACGTTGGACCTGCGCAGCGTGCGGTTCACGCAGGGAGTGGAGTTTGACTTTGCCGACGGCGCGATCACCTCGCTGCCGCCCGGCGGACGGGTGCTGGTGGTTCGCAACCTCGCCGCCTTCACGGCCGTGTACGGCCCGCATCTGCCCGTGGCCGGTGTGTTCCAGAATGACACCGCGTTGAGCAACGGCGGCGAGTTGATCAGGCTGGAGGATGTCCGGCACGGAATCATTCGCGAATTCACCTATGACGACGCGGCTCCCTGGCCCACCGAGGCCGATGCCGGCTGGAGCCTCGTGCTGATCGCGCCCGAGACGGATCCGGACCACAGCCTGGCTGCCAACTGGCGGGCAAGCGCGCGCCGGGGCGGCAGTCCCGGCTGGCCAGATGACCCGCGCTTCCCGGCGGATCCCACGGGGGATGCGGATGGCAACGGCGAACCCGACCTCCTCGATTACCTGCTGGGCAACGACCCTGGCCGGCCGCCCCTGGCGCCCCGGCTGACCGTCCGTCCGGCCCAGGGGAGCGAACCCACGCTGCTGCGGCTCAGTTGCGCGGTGAATGCCACCGCGGAAGGCGCGACCCCCGGTGTCTCGTTCTCCACGAACCTGATCATCTGGCAGGACGCAGCGCCTCATCTTGAACTGGTCGCGCGTGAGCTTCTGGGCCATGGCCAGGAGCAGGTGACCTGGGAGGTGAAGGCTCCCCTCCGCGACGAGCCGCGCGTGTTCCTGCGCCTGCGCGCCGACGCACCCTTCCTGCGCTCGCTGCCTTGAGACTCTTCGCGGTGGCTGTCGAACTGTCCACGTCCGCCAGGGTATCCGTGAAGCCCAGACGCGGAACCTGATGCGGGTTACGCAGACGACGGGGGAGGACGGCGGCGGCGGGACGCTGAGAACCTCGAGGGCCCGCAACGTGGCGGCCGTGCGGGTTTCGACGCCGAGGACCGCGAAGATGTCGAGAACGTGCTTTTTCACGGTGGCTTCAGCAATGCCGAGGATGGTGGCGATCTCCGGGTTGGTCTTGCCCTGGGCGAGCCAAAGGAGTGTCTCCGCGACGCGCGGGGTCAGACCGAGGGCGAGCTCGAGCGGGCGGGCGGAACGGAAGTCAGGCTGGAACGTGGGTACCGCCTGCTCGGTTTGACGTTTGAGGCGCGCGCGGATGGCCAGGAGGAGGTCCGCCTTGGCCACCGGCTTGGTGAGGTAATCGTCGGCCCCGAGATTCATGCCGGCGCGGATGTCCGGGCGTTCGCCCTTGGCGGTGAGAAAGATGAACGGGATGACCGCGAGGGCGGGGTCGGCGCGGAGGGCCGCCAGAACCCCGTGTCCATCGAGCTCGGGCATCATGATGTCGCACAGGATGAGGGCGGGGCGTTCGCGTCGGGCAGAGTCGAGGCCGACGCGGCCGTTTTCGGCGCCGATGCCCGTGAAGCCTTCCAGGCGCAGGATGGTGAGGAGGTTGCGCCGCATGTCGGGTTCGTCTTCGATGACCAGGATCTTGTGCATGGGTTCGGCGGATATCAAAGGGGGGCGGAGACCGTGGTCGGGACGGGGACCGGGGCGTGGGGGCGGCGGCGGAGGCGAAGAGGGGGAGGCGTACGGTGAAGGTGGTGCCTTCGCCGACGGTACTCTGGAAATCGATCCCGCCGCCGTGGAGCTCGAGGCAGCGCTTGACGATCACCAACCCGAGGCCGGTGCCGGGGCGGTCGCCGATGTTGCGGCCGCGATGGAAGGCGCGGAAGAGCCACTCGCGGTCCTCGGACGGGATGCCGAGCCCGTGGTCGCGCACCACGGCGACCGCGTCGGGACCGTCGCGGTGGAAGGTGAAGTCCACCGGGTGGCCGGGAGGCGAGTACTTGACGGCGTTGGAGAGGAGGTTGGTGAAGATGTGGCGGAGGAGACGTTCGTCGGCGGTCACGTGGTCGAAGCCGGGGCCGACGTCGAGGCGGATCGGGCAGACGCGGTGGGTGGCCGCGGCGACTTCCTCGAGGAGGCGGCGGGCGAGGGCGGCGAGGTCGAGCGGTTCGGGGCGCAGGTCCATGCGTCCGGCCTCGAAGCGGCCCAGGAGCAGGACCTCCTCCATGAGTTCGGCCATGCGACGCGTGCTCTTCTGAATCGAGTTGAGGTGCTGGGCACGCTCGTCGGGCGCGAGTTGGTCGAGGTAATCGCGGAGGATCTCCGCGGAGGACATGATGATGCCGAGGGGGGTGCGGAACTCGTGGGAGACGAGCGAGACGAAGTTGCTCTTGAGCTCGCCGAGTTCCTTCTCGCGGGCCAGGGCCCGGAGCAGCTCGGCTTCGGCCTGCTTGCGCTGGGTGATGTCGTTGACGACCGCCTGGATGATCTGACGGCCGCCCATGGGGATGCGGGTGAGCAAGACCTCCAGTTGGACGGTGCCGCCGCTGGGGGTGAGGATGGCCCAGTCGAAGCGAGCCGTGCCGGTGGCCAGGCAGGCGTCGATGTGGCGGCGGGCGACGAGGTCGGACGGCTGGCCATCGGGTTGGCAGGGCGGGGGCAAACTCGTGGGGGTAATGGCCGACCAGCGTGTCGGCACTCTGGTGTCCCATGATGCGGACCGCCGCGGGGTTGACCTCGAGGAAGCGTTCTTCGTCGTGCAGCATCACCCCCTGACCGGTGGCGGCGAAGAGGGCGCGGAACTTCTCCTCGGACTCGCGCAAGGCCTGCTCCGCGCGTTTGCGCTCGATGGCCAGCGCGGTCTGCTCGGCCACGAAACCGAGGATCTGCATCTCCTCGGGTCCGTAGGCCTGGTCGTTCTCGTAGTCCTGGACGGCCATCACCCCGATGAGCTGGCCGCGCACGCGCAGGGGCACGCCGAGCCAGACGGCCGCCGGGGAGCCCTTCTCGGCGTAGACCGCGTCCTGGCCCTCGGCAAGGAGGTGGGCCAGCCCGGCCTCGGGCTTCTCGATGGGCGAGGCGCGATTGACGAGCAGGGGCTTGCCGGTGCGGAGCACGTAGCCGGTGAGGCCGGACGTCAGCCGCATGGGGGCGGGTTTGGTGTCGCGTTGATCGACGAAGTACGGGAAGTCGAACATGCCACTCGCCGCGTCGAGGAGGGCCAGATAGAAATTATGAGCCGGCATGAGTTTCATGACCGACTCGTGCACGCGGCGGAAGAGGCTCCCGAGGTCCTCGGTGGTGTGGACCGCCTCGGAGATCTCGAAGGTGGCCTGCTGGATGCGCTCACGGCGGCGACGTTCCGTGTTGTCGGTGATGCTGCCCCGCACGAGGCTGCGGCCGGCGTCGGGAAGGCGAACCAGTCGCACCTCGCAGGGGACGAGCGCGCCGTTGGGGCGGCGATGCACCCACTCGAAGACAGGGGGCTTCGCCGGCAAGAGCGCGATCGATCCAGTCGCGCGCGGCGGCGGTGGAGGTGCGGCCGTCAGGTTGTCGCCCGGGGCTGACGTCGGCGGGGCCGCAGGCGAGGAGGCGCTCGCGGGTGATTCCGTAAAGCCTGAGCGCCTTCTCGTTGGCGTCCAGGAACCGGCCGGTCTCGCCATCGAAGACGACGATGGCTTCCGGGGCGTGTTCGACGAGGGTCCGGAAGCGGGCCTCGCTGGCCTGGAGGGCGGCGGTGCGCTCGGCCACGCGTTCCTCGAGAGTCGCGTTGAGCGCCCGCACGGCGTCGGCGGCCTGTTTCCGCTCGGTGATGTCCGTGATCGAGCCGACGTGGTAGAGAGGGCGGCCGCTGCGGGGATCGCGGATGACGACCGCGTTGGCGAGGCCCCAGAAGGTGGAGCCATCACGGCGGCGGAACTCGACCTCCTCATTCTCGAAACCTCCTTCCTCGGTGAGCCGTCGCAGAAGCGCCGCCCGCCGCGTGGGATCGGCGTAGAGCTGCTCCCGCGGGATCTGCCGGAGCGCTTCCAGCGAAGGGTAACCGAACAACTGGCGGTAGGCGCGATTCACGAACATCAGCTCATGGTCGGGCCCGCTGCGATAGATGGCCTCGCGGACGTGGTCGGCGACCGACGCCAGCAACTGTTCCTGTTCCGCCAGGGCCGTCTCGGTCTCGCGGCGCTGGCGGATGTCGCGCGACACCACGAAGAAGACGTCGCCATCCCCCACGGGGATGCGGGTGGACACGACCTCGACCGGCACGGTGCGGCCGTCCAACCGTTGGAGTTCCCACTCGAAGCGGGCCCCGCCCTGCGCGCGGGCCAGGGCGGTCAGGATAGCCGCCCGGTCGGTCGAGCGGCTGCCGTCCGGCTGCACCGGCGGTGACACGTCGGCCGGCCGAAGTCCCAGCAGGGCCGCCTTCGTGTCGGCCCCCAGGAGTTCCACCGCGGCCTGGTTGCACTCCAGAACGCGGCTCGTGTGGGGATCGAGGATCCAGATGGGATCGACGCTGCGCTCGAAGAACCGGCGGAAGGCTTGCGGCTCGAGCGCCGAGGGGTCCGGCTGGCCGGTACACCTTTCGGTCCATTGTCCGTCCGCGTGGATCGAGGTACTCATGAACGCGTTCGCGGCAGCTTAGCTCAGAAACCGGCCCGCGGCGAACGCTGGGGCCGGGTGAGAAGCGAGCAAGGCCGCCGCCGGACGCGAAACGACGAACCAGCATCGCACCATGAACACGACCCTGCTTCTGTCCCACCGCTCGTCGCCCGGCGCCGAGTTCGCCGGGCTGCTCGGCCAGCGCTGGCCCGTGGTGCCGCCCTCCCTGCGGACACCGCCCCGGCCGGAAAACCGCGCCTACCTGCGTGCTCTGCGCGCCGCCGAAGCCGCTGCCTGGGAGGCCCAAGACCGGACGAAGGTTCGGACCACCCCGCGTCTCGAAGCCGAGGATGTTGCCGAGGGGCGATGGTTTGTCGTGCTGGGCCTGATCGGCGCCGGGACGGTGGCCTACGGGCTGTGGACCACCGGATGGCTGTTCCAGAACTGGGACCGGTTCCTTGCCCTCGCGCACCGGTTGCTGGGCTGAAGCGAGCGCCGCGACGCTTCGGTGTCCGCCACAAGACACTCTCGGCGCTGCCAATGCCTCTGATCCTCCGAAGAACCATTGCCATGAAACCCTCGTTCATTCGTCTGCCGATGCGGCCCGCCCTGCTGCCCGCCGCGGGTCTCGCTTCCCTGGCGCTCGCCGTCCTCGTCGCCGCCAGCCGGGCGCCCTCATCGAACCCGGTCGAGCGCGGACGTTACCTCGTCCAGTACGGCGGCTGCGCCGATTGCCACACACCGCGCACGCTCGGTCCTCAGGGCCCCGTCCCGGACACCTCAAGGTGGTTGGCGGGCCATCCGGAGGACTTGGAACTGCCGCCCCCGCCCAAGCTGAAGCCCGGGCCGTGGTTCGCCGTGACGGCGGGACTCACGGCCTGGGCCGGTCCTTGGGGAGTCAGCTACGCCGCCAACCTGACCCCGGACGTCAACACGGGTCTGGGCATCTGGACCGAGGCGATGTTCCTCGAGGCGATGCGCACCGGTCGCCACATGGGGACGGGTCGGGACATTCTCCCGCCCATGCCATGGCAGGGTCTGGCCCAACTCACCGACGAGGATCTGCGCGCAATCTTCGCGTACCTCCGCTCGCTGCCACCGGTGCGGAACCGGGTGCCGGATCCACTCGGACCGGATACGCTGCCCTTGTACGAGTGAGTGGGAGAAGAGAAGTTGAGTCTCGTCACCTCGACTCCTACGGGGTCGGGAGGCGTGAGTCTCGTGACCTCGACTCCTACAGGAAGCCGTTGGACCACAAGCCTATGATGCCTGTCACTCTGGAGCGAACGGTGCCGCCGCGGGAACCCGGTTGCCGCACTACCACCGAGGCCAACAAACAGCTCGTGCGGGAGCACTACGAGCAACTGGTGAACCGCAAGAACCTGGCGGCGGCGGACGCGCAGCTTGCGTCCGACTTCATCGATCACGCCGCTCCGCCAGGGACGCCGCGCGGGCCGGAGGCGGCCCGACTCGCCATGGCGCGGCTGCACCACGCCCTGCCCGACGTCTGGGTGACCCTGGAGGACATGGTGGCTGAGGGCGATCGGGTGGCCGTGCGGGCGACCTGGCGCGGAACACATCAGGGCTCGTTTCAAGGCGTGGCACCGTCGGGCCGGAAGATCACGCTCACCGGCATGGTGTTTTGGCGGATCGCCCACGGCCGGATTGCCGAGCGCTGGGCCACCCTCGACCTCCGGGATCTCCTGCGGCCCGGGCGCTGAGCGGGGATGGGCGGCCCGGGAGATCCGCCGTGGCGCGCGGGATGCGTCCTATACCTTGCGGATCTGCTCGGGGGCCATGAACCACGGAGAGTGCAGGCTGGCAGCCCGCACCACAGGTTCAGGGAGCACCTCTCTCAGCCCAATCCCCGATGTTCGTAATCGGCGGAGAATCGAAGACGGGGCGTC
Source organism: Verrucomicrobiota bacterium (assembly GCA_027493615.1). Lineage (GTDB taxonomy): Bacteria > Verrucomicrobiota > Verrucomicrobiia > Limisphaerales > J093 > DSVZ01. The sequence goes on along the minus strand of JAOSKK010000001.1, from coordinate 310,620 downwards.
CCTCCACCGATTACGAACATCGGGGATTGGGGGAATGACGTGGTCCACTTGGATAGACCCAGGAGCGATGAACCGTCCCCGCCGGGTCGGGGATCCGGCCCACAGCTTGCAGGCCCGGTGCCCTCACCGGGCGGTTCACGGGAGGCGGCGACGCTCCGCCCGGTCCCGCAAGGCTTGCTAAGTAGTTATACATATAGAGAAAGTTTGAAATCTTCTTGCTGATCATGCGGGGTCGGGCCAGCTTCGAGTCCTATGAAGGCTTGGCCATCCAAATTCAGAGTAGCGTTTTGCGAACGCCTTCAGTGTCCGGAAGCGCGGTATCCGGCGCGAATGCTGGAGGAATGTCTCACGCCCCAGGGACGGATGTTGCGGCGGCTGATCCGGCTGCTGCGACCGTCGTTCTTCCGGCCGGACCTCGATGCCATCCAGCGGCTGGGGGAGACGGATTCGTGGCTGGCGTTCCGCGCGGAGCTGGAGGGGTTTTCGCAGGACAACCAGATGCGCGGGGGCTGGGTGCGGAACGTTCTGAAGGTGCGGCTGTCCGGGAAGCTGCTGAACGAACTGGCGGAGTACCTGTTCGGGCCGGAGGAAGAGGAAGCGCGGCCCCTGGCGCGAGCCGTGCCGGTGACGACGTCGGCCCCGCGGCGGTTCGAACCGGCACTGGGCGGCGGCCTATTGAGCCATCGGTCGGGTCAGGCGTAGGCGCGGAGCTCGTACACGCGGGCGATCGCCTCGCCGTTGGTGGCGGTGATGTGGAGTCGGAGGGCGCGGGTCTGCAAGGGGTCAAAGGAGTGGCGGACCAGGCGCTGGTGGTTTCCCTGGACGCGCACGAGTTCCCGCCAGCCGTTCCCGGCCGGATCGAGGTAGAGGAGGGTGTAATCGCGGACGGTCTCGGGTTGCGGCGCGCGGATGACGCGCTGGCTGACGCCCGTGCTGGCGGAAAGGGTGAGCTCGCGGTGGAACCCGGTGTCAAACGTGATCTGGACGTGCCGGAGGGGCTGGGGCTGATCCCAGGCGACCTCGAGCCAGACGCCGTCCTCGGTGAGGGGGCGCCCCAGCGATTGGTCCACTGGCCGCCGAGGTCGCGGACGAGACCGTTGGTGACATGGGAGGGACGGGAAAGGTCGTGGGCGTCGGAGGCGGTGACCGTGGCGGAGCGGGCGAGGTCGAGCGGGTCCTCGTTGTGGAGGCCCTTGATCGTCTGGTCATCGCGGAGGAGGGTCTGCTGCAACTCGCGCAGCCGGGCGCGGTCTTCGCAGAGCTGGCGGGGAGAAGGCCGTGGCGGGCGCAGAGGGCGGCGGCGGTTCCGGCCGCCTGGCCGAGGACGCTGCAGGTGGCCATGACGCGCGTGGAGCTGAGGGCGACGTGGGAGGCGGAGATGTTGCGGCCGGCCATCAAGAGGTTGCGGACGTTGCGGCTGTAGAGGCAGCGCAGGGGGATGCTATAAACCTCGGGCATGCGGATGGAGCGGAACGGCGGCTTCTGCCACTCGTCGAAACCGCTGGGGGATGGTCGTCGAAAGGCCAGCCCCCGATGGCGACAGCGTCGACGGGTTCGCCGTTCCTGCCTTCGAGGTCGTGCTGGGTGAGGAGGTAGTCGCCGATCACGCGTCGGTTCTCGCGTTTGCCAGGCAGAGCGCCGATCCAGTCCATGGCCCAGGTGGCACTGGAAGGGAGATCGCCGGAGTTCTTGATGTAGTCCCAGACGCCCAGGACGATGGCGAGGAGCTCGAACCGGATGCGTTCGTTGTCGCGGATCGTATCGAGCTGACCGCCCCATTCGATCCACCAGTAGCCGTACTCCCACGAGCCGACCGAGCGAAACTTCAGCATCTCCTTGGTGACGGGGCGGGCCCATTTCGGCGGGCGGAACGGCATGGGGCGCCCGTAGTCCCGCGCGGTGAAGAGGATGCTGCTTCCGAGCGTCTGGCGGTCACCGAGCGCGGGGGCCAGTGATTCGTTGAACTCGCTCTTGGGCTCGCGGCCCCAGCGGGTCTCGGCACCGGCTTCGAGAGCCAGCCGGCTGTCGCCGGTGCAGTCCAGAAAGAGGCGGGCGGTGACGCGGTAAAGGTGCTCGGTCTTGTCGCAGCGCGCCGGCACGCGGCGGATGAGTCCGTTCTCGGTCTCGGCGGCATACAGGACGGTGTCGAGGAGCAGCGTGATGTTGGGTTCGCTGAGGACCTTGTCGTAAAGGAGCAGATCCCAGAACTCGAAGCTGCGCTGGGGGTTGTTGACGGCGTCATCGAGCCGGAATTCCTCGATCAAGCCGCCCTCGCGCCAACCGGGTCGTGCGCCGTGACAATCGGCCCCGACGATGTGCATTTTGACCTCGCTGCTGGCGTTGCCCCCGAGGCGGGAGCGGTCCTGGAGCAGGACCACGCGGGCGCCGTTGCGGGCGGCGGCCACGGCGGCGCACACGCCGGCCATGCCACCGCCGGCGACGAGGACGTCGCAATCAAGGTCGACCAACGTCAGATGGGGTTCGGCCGCGAGGCGACGTTCGAGGGCCCGGGGAGGGGCGATGCGCTGGAAGGCTTCGGCGAGCGCCTCACGGGTCGAAGGCGGGGCGGCAGCCAACCCGTCCACCTTCACCACCACCGAATACCCGGTGAGTCCACCAGCCAAGGCAAGAAAGTCGCGACGTCTCATGGCGATGCCGGGGAGTCTAAGGCACGCCTGGGAACGTGGGAAGCCGCCGGTTCGTGTTGGATCTTCCCAGACGCGGCGAACCTGGGGGGCAGAGGAGCTCTGGGAGCCTCAAAGCTCAAAGCTCAAAATTCAAAGCTCCAGGGAAGCGTCCTGTTCCTGCCGGACCTGCTCAGTGACCACGAACCGCGGAGGGTGCAGGCTGGAAGCCCACACCACCGGGTCATTTCGAGAGTATCGGGGTAGCCGTAAACCGGACGCGATACGGCCGGGCCGGATCACAGGTGCCGGGATTGGGCACCAGGACGAAGTCGTCGGTGACGACGGGACGGAGTTCCGCCCCTTCCATGAGGGCAACCTCGCGCACCCGGTGAGGGAGGTAAGCGATGAAGGGGCGTCCCCCGCGTTGCGAGCCGTTGCGGTTGACCGGCGCGAAGCTGTCCGCCCCGCGGCGGGGTGTGATTTCAAAAACGTAGGTGTCCGCTTCGACGCGGAGCGTCTGTTCGAAGGCCCGGGGCCGGTCGGCGAGGCGTGCGGACCAGGCCGGGTCGCCATAGAATGCCACCAGATCGCGGTCGAAGAGGAGACCCCGGGCGTCCTGGAGCGTGAGGCCGGCAGCGCGGGCCGGGTCGCTCAGCCTCACCGGCGTGGTGGTCCGACCGTTCAGGTCGGTTTCGGCGGCCGCCAGTTCGGGGAAGCAGGTCGCCAGGCGGTGGACGAGCGCGTGGTGGTTGGCGAAGAACGCCTCGGTGAACGTGTAGCGTCCCGGTTGCTCGACGAAATAATCGAGCACACCCCAGCCCATGTAGCCGTACCAAGTCGGCTGCAGATAGCCGAGCATCTGGTGGACGCCGGCGCTGTTCAGCCAACTGGTCGCCATGCAGTCGCGGCGGTCGATGTGACCCATCAAGCAGTTGCCGATGGGCAGGTAGACCTTCGGGTTGGGCGAGTGGATGGGCCACCGCCTCCCTGCGTGTCCTGGCCGAAGAGTTGGCCATCGGCGTGTCGGAAGTAGCCGTTCCGGTAGCGGAAGCCGATCTGCCAATCCCGTTCGGTGGCGTGGCCCGAGGTGACAAACAGGTCGGCCTGGTAATCGTTGAGCGCGCTCACCAGGGCCTCAGTGGTGTCGTCCGGAGCCTGGAGCTCGACGGCGGGCTGGCCCGGTTCTTTCCGGACCATCTTGTTCTGGTTCAACTCGCAGTACCACACGCCTGCCTCGACCATCTCCATGGCCAGCTCGGTGCCCGAAGCGATCTTGCGGATGGTGAGCGGCTCGGTGTGTTGGGCGAGGCGGAGGGCGTTGGCGGCGTCGTAGCCGGTGACGACGCCCCAGAAGCAATCGGTGTAAGGATCGTCATCGAGCTGGCGCGCCAGGCGATGAATCTCATGAACGAACGCGCGGCTGGCTTCCTCGGGGCGGGCCACGAAACCGACGTGGCGCGGGAACCAGGTTCGCAGCGCGGGCAACACCTCGCGCACCGCCTCGGTGAAAACGAGGACGCGCGCCTGGTGTTGGGTGGCCAGGGCGTCGACGACCGCCTGCCACGCCGGCTCTGCGGCCGTGGCTTGCGAGACCACGACGACGTACGCGGACGCTGTCGGGGTCTCCGCGGCCGCGGCGGCGGAGGCGAGGGCAGCGCCGGCGTACCAGCCGGCCAGCCAGCGGTAGCGGGCCGGGCTCATTTTCGCAGGGAGGACGAGTCGATGACGAAGCGGTACTTCACGTCCTGCTTGACCAGGCGATCCCAGGCCTCGTTGATCTGCTGAATCGGGATGAGTTCGATGTCCGACACGATCCGGTGCTGCGCGCAGAAATCGAGCATCTCCTGGGTTTCGGCGATGCCGCCGATCGCCGACCCGGCAAAGTTGCGGCGGGGCAGGATCAGGGTGAACGCCGACACGGGCAGCGGATGCTCGGGCGCCCCGACGAGCGTGAGGGTGCCGTCGAGCTTGAGCAGGCTGAGATACGTGTTGAGGTCGTGCTGGGCCGACACGGTATCGAGGATGAAATCGAAGCTGTTGACGTGCTTCTTCATCGCGTCGGCGTCTTTCGAAAGCACCACCTCATGGGCCCCGAGGCGCAGGCCGTCGGCAACCTTCCCGGGCGAGCTGGTGAACAGGACCACGTGGGCGCCGAAGGCCCGGGCGAACTTCACGGCCATGTGACCCAGGCCGCCAAGCCCGACGACGCCCACCTTCTGGTTGGGGCCGACCTTCCAGTGGCGGAGCGGCGAGTAGGTGGTGATCCCGGCGCAGAGCAGCGGGGCGGTGGCAGCCAGGTCGAGGCCGGCCGGCACGCGCAGCACGAAGGCCTCGTCCACCACGATGCTGGTGGAGTAGCCGCCGAAGGTCGGACCGCCGAGGAACTTGTCCTCGCCGTTGTATGTGAACGTGGGGAAGGCCAGACAGTATTGCTCGAGGCCGGCCTGGCAATGCACGCAGGTGCGGCAGGAATCCACCATGCACCCGACGGCGCTGAGATCGCCGGGCTTGAACTTGCGGACCTGACTGCCCACGCGGGTGACGCGGCCGACGATCTCATGACCGGGCACGCAAGGATAGAGGGTGTTATGCCATTCGTTGCGGGCCTGGTGAAGGTCCGAGTGGCACACCCCGCAGAAGAGGATCTCGATCTCGACGTCGGTGGCGCCAGGCTCCCGACGGTTGATGGTGAACGGGGCGAGGGGCGACGTCGCACTCTGGGCGGCGTAAGAGCGAGCGGTGGTCGTAATCATGGGCCCAGCATAGCGGGCCGAGAACGTCCGTCACCCCCGAAACCGTGTCGCCTGCGCAGGTGCCATGAACCACGGAGGGTGCAAGCAGGAAGCCCGCACCCCAGGTTCACGGAGCGCCTCCCTCAGCCCCATCCCCGATGTTCGCAATCGGAGGAGAATCCAAGACGAAGAGTCCCTCCACCGATTGCGAACATCGGGGATTGAAGAAGCGAGCTGGTTCTCCTGGATCCGCTCAGGGGCAGCGAGCGGACCTGGATGGACGTCCCTTCGGCAGTCTGCACTCTACCATTTGAATTCCAGTCCCTGGGCAGCTCGTCGAGCACCCAACCTCGTTGCGACAAGGGTTTGTTACCGGAGTCGCCTTTCGGTTAGCCTGGGCCGATGTGCAGCGCGTCAGCGGGTTACTCCGCGTTCATCATCAGCACGGCGAGCCGAGGGTTTCGCGTGCGGCGTCCGGCGGGGTGGCGGTGTTCCACAAGGCCTCCTGGCGTCGGCGCCTACGGGGGAGAGGAAAGGCGGCGGCCTGGCGGGCGGCTGGCAGCCATTCTTCGCCTCGGGCTGTGTCTCCTGCTCCTCGGCGGACTGGCCAAGCGCCTGCACGCCGACACGGCCTTGGTGTTCAACGAGGTGATGTATCACCCGGCCACGAACGAGCCGGCGATGGAGTGGGTCGAGTTCTACAACCAGATGGCCGTGGACCTCGATGTGTCGGGTTGGCGCGTCACCGGGGACATCGCATACACGTTTCCGGAGGGCACCCGCGTCGTCGGGCAGGGTTATGTGGTGGTGGGCATCAACCCCGAGGCGCTGGCCGCGGCGACCGGCCTGACGTCCTTGCTCGGCCCGTACACGAACCGGCTCTCCAACGCCGGCGGAACCCTCGAGCTGCGCAACGCGGACGGTCGGTTGATGGACCGGCTTCGCTTTGCCACGCGCGACGAATGGCCCGTGGCCCCGGACGGCGCCGGCGTTTCCCTGGCCAAGCTCGATCGGGACTGGGGAAGTGCCGCGCCGGATCACTGGGCCGCCAGCGCCGAAGTCGGCGGGACGCCCGGCCGGGAGAACTTCCCTGGGCCGGCCGCCCCCGGGTTGGAGGTGGGCTTCACCGAGACCAGCGGGACCGCCGACGCAACGTTCTGGGTCGAGCTGATGAATCGGGGCCTGGAGCCGTTGACGCTCGAAGGCTGGGTGTTGCGCCTCGCGGGTGCGACCAACGCGGATTTCGTGTTGCCCGAAGGCACACGGGTCGAGGCGGGCGGGTTCCAGGTCCTCGACGCCGGGACGTTGGGATTCCGGCCGATGCCGGGCGACCGCTTGTTCCTGTTCACGCCGGATCGCACGCGGGTGGCGGACGGCATGGTCGTTGAGGCGGCGCCGCGGGCACGGTTCCCGGACGGGCACGGACGTTGGTGGCGCCCGGCGGAGCCATCCCCGGGGGCCACGAACCGCTTTCGGTTCAACGAAGCTGTGGTGATCCACGAGATCATGTATCACCCGGCGCTGCGGGTGGCCGCGGTGACCGGGGCACCGGTGCCCTCGGATGAGCAATGGATCGAGTTGTACAACCGTGGCACGGACGCTGTGGATCTGAGCGGTTGGGAACTCGGCGGCGGCATTGCCTACCGTTTTGCGGTGGGACAGCACCTCGCGCCAGGCGGCTACCTGGTGGTGGCCCGGGACGCCGCGGTGTTGCGGGCGGAATACCCCGGGATCGACATCGTGGGCGATTTCGCTGGGCGCCTTTCCCGTCGCGGTGAGCGGATCTGGCTGCGCGATGCCGCCGGCAATCCCGCCGACGAGGTGCACTACTACGATCGCAGCCCCTGGCCGGCCGCGGCCGATGGAGGCGGGTCGAGCCTGGAGCTCCGGGATCCGTTCGCCGACAACGCGCGTCCGGAAGCCTGGGCCGCAAGCGACGAGTCCGGCAAGTCCTCCTGGGAGAGGGTCAGCTATCGCCGTGTGGCTGGCTTCCCCTCCGGCACGCAGCCCACGCAATGGAATGACTTTGTCCTCGGCCTGCTCGATGCCGGCGAGTGCCTGATCGATGACCTCCGCGTCGTGGAAACACCCGCGGGCACACCCGTCGAGTTGGTGAGCAACGGCGATTTCGAGAACGGCATGGCCGGGTGGCGAGCCCTGGGTACCCATCGCCACAGCCGTGTGATTCCCGACCCCGACCAGCCGGGCAACCACGTCCTTCATCTCGTCGCCACCGGTCCGCAGGAGCACATGCACAACCACCTGGAAACCACGCTGCGCAACGGGCGGAGCGTCGTCGATGGGCGGGAGTACGAGATCTCTTTCCGGGCGCGTTGGCTCACAGGCAACCCGCGGCTCAACACCCGCCTGTACTTCAACCGCGCGGCCCGCACCACGGTGCTGAATCGGCCCGCGAAGACCGGCACGCCCGGCGCACCCAACTCACGGTTCACCCCGAACCTCGGTCCGACCTTCGGCCCCTTGCAACACACGCCGGTGGTCCCGAATCCCGGCACCCCCGTGACCGTGTCCGTGCCGGTGCAGGATCCGCAGGGCGTGGCGGCGGTCACGTTGTGGTGGTCGGTCAACGGCGGTGCCTGGGCGAGCACGACGATGGTCCGGAACGACGCCGGGGTTCACGCGGCCAACCTCCCGGGGGCGACGGCGGGTACTGTCGTGCAGTTCTATGTCGAGGCCGCGGATGCGCTCGGCGCGACCGCCACCTGCCCGCCGGGGGCCGCAACGCAGGGGCATTGTATGTCGTCAAGGACAACCAGATCGACTCGCGGCGCGGCCACAACCTGCGGCTCCTGCTGACGCCGGCCAACCGCGACTTGCTGCATGCGTTCACCAATGTGATGAGCAACGAGGAGCTCCCCGCGACGGTCATCTACAACGATCGCCGGGCTTACTACGACGTGGGCGTGCGGCTCAAGGGCAGCCAGCGCGGCCGCTACAGCGACACCCGCGTGAGCTTCCACCTCGCCTTCCCGCCGGACGACCTTTTCCGCGACGTGCACCCCCGTGATGCTCATCGACCGTTCCGGCGCCGGGGATGCCACGGGGAACAAGCAGCTCGAGATCCTCATCAAACACCTCCTCACCCGCGTGGGCGGCATCCCCGGCCCGCCGGTTGACCTCTGCAAGGTGATCGCTCCCCGGACCAGTCACTCGAGTTCGGCCCTCCTCGCGCCCCGTCACGAGGACGAGTTCCTCGAGAGCGCCTACGCGAACGGTGGCGACGGCACACTCTTCGAGCTCGAACTCATCTACTATCCCACCACCGCGAATGCCGCCGGCTACAAGCAGCCCCAACCGGACAATGTTCTCGGGGTGGATTTCCAGGACCTGGGCGGGGACCCGGAGCTGTATCGCTACAACTTCATGATCAAGAACCATCGCGACGCGGACGACTATCGCCCGCTGATGCGGCTGGGGCGGACGCTCGGTCTGGCCGGACCCACGTTCGAGGCGCAGACCCGCGACGCCATGGATCTCGAGGCCTGGACGCGCGCCTGGGCCCTCGTCAGCCTGTGCGGCGTCGGCGACAGCTACACCTTCGGGAACGACCACAACCTGCTCGTCTACCTGCGCCCCGACGACGGGCGGTTCGTGCCCTTTCTCGTCGACATGGATTTCTCGTTTGTCCGTGGGGCCACGTCCGGGCTCTTGGGCGACCGCAACCTCACGCGCGTCTTCAACCTGCCGGCCAACCTGCGGCGCTTCTACGCGCACGTGCTCGACTTGATCGAGGCCGGCTTCAACCCGGCCTACATGGGACCATGGATCACGCACTACAACCGGTTCGTGCCCGAACAGAACTTCGCTTCGATCACCGAATACATCCGGCAGCGCGGGGATTACGCGGTCGCGACCATCCACGCTGCTGGGGGCAACGCGCCCTTCACGGTTCTTGGCCCCCCCAGGTCACCACAGCCGCCAACCTGGTCACCTTCACCGGCACCGCCCCGGTGACCTTGCACACGCTGCGGGTGAACGGTGTCGCCTGGCCGCTGTCCTGGAGCTCGATCAACCAATGGACGCTGCAGTTGCCGGTGGCCGGGGCCACGAACGTGCTCGAGTTGGCTGGCTTCGACGGGCGCGGTCGGCCGCTCGCGAACGCCGTCGCCACGCGGACGGTGGTGTACACAGGGCCTCCCGTCGTGCCCGAAGGCGCGGTGGTCTTCAACGAGATCATGTACCACCCGGCCGCCGCCAACGCTTCGTTTGTCGAGCTGTTCAACCGTTCGACGGACACGGCCTTTGACTTGTCCGGCTGGCGGGTGGACGGGCTCGGGTTCACGTTCCCGCCCGGGACGACCCTGGGGGCCGGTCAGTACCTGTTGCTGGCCGGCGACCGGCTCGGCTTCGCCGACGCCTACGGGGCCGGGGCGCCTCTGCCGGCGGCGGTGTACCCCGGCAACCTCCGCAACGACGGCGAGGTGCTCACGTTGTTGCGACCTGGCCCCGGCGCGGGCGAAGAAACGGTTGTGAACCAGGTCGGGTACGAAAACCGGTTGCCGTGGCCGGTGGCGGCCGATGGCCGCGGCCCGTCGCTGCAGTTGATCGATCCGGGGCAAGACAACCGGCGCGTCGCCAACTGGGCGGCGGCCGAACCGGGCCAGCAGGTCGAGCCGCATTGGGTGCAGGTGATCGTCCAGGGCACGGCGTCGAGTTCGAGTCTGTACCTGTACCTCGAGTCGGCCGGCGACCTTTACCTCGATGACCTTTGGCTGGTGCCGGGAGCGGTCGCGGAGGCGGGTGTGAACGCGGTGCGGAACGGGGACTTCGAAGCCCCCCTGGGCGGCGCGTGGGTGGTTTCGCCGAACCATGCCGCGTCCACCTTGAGCGACACCATCAAACGGAGCGGCAACGCCAGCCTGCATCTGGTCGCCAGCAGCGGGGGCAGCACGCGCGCCAGTTCGATCTACCAGGAACTCACGCCCGCACTCGTCCAGGGGCAGCCTTACACGCTCAGCTTTTGGTACCGCCAGAGCACCAACGGCGGGCCCTTTACCGCCCGTTTGTCTGGCCGCGGCCTCACGGTCACCGTGGATCCAGCCCCGGCGACATCCGGCCCTTACTCACCCGGAGCCGCGAATACAGTGGCGCGGAAACTGCCACCATTTGCACCGGTCTGGCTCAACGAAATCCAGTCGCGCAACCTGACCGGGCCGACCGACCGCGCAGGCGAGCGCGAGCCCTGGATCGAACTGTTCAACGCTGGCCGCGATCCAGTGAACCTCGCGGGTCTCCTCCTGGCGGCCGCGATTCCCCCGGTCCAGCCGTGGGCGTTTCCGCCGGAAACCACGATCGAACCAGGGAGTTACCTGCTGATTTGGGCTGACGGTGAGCCGCAGGAGTCGTCGGCGTCCGCGCTGCACACGGATTTTCGACCCGGCGGGGCGGCGGGCAGTGTGGTGTTGTTCCGCCAGGGGGAGCAGGGCGCCGAGATCCTTGACTACCTTCCCTACGAGTCCCTCGCCGCCGATCAGAGCTTCGGGAGCCTGCCGGACGGCGAGCCTTACGGGCGGCGCCTCCTCGCCGGGCCCACGCCGGGTGTCTCCAACCAAACACCGCCGCCGCCGGCGATCGTCTGGATCAACGAATGGATGGCGGCCAATACCTTCGCCAGCGGCATCGCCGATCCGGCCGACAACCGCTACCAGGACTGGTTCGAGCTCTACAACCCGGCGGCGCGCGACGTGTCCCTGCAGGATTGGGGTCTGAGTGATGACCCTGCCCGGCCTTTCAAGTTCCGGATCCCGGCCGGCTATGTCGTCCCGGCCCGCGGCTTCCTGCTGGTCTGGGCGGACGAGGAGACCGGCCAAAACCAGCCGGGCCGCGCCGATCTTCACGTGAACTTCCGGCTGAGCCAGGACGGCGAAGCCATCCTGCTGACCCGGCCGGACGGCAGCCTGTCCGACCAGGTGACGTTTGGTCCGCAGAGCGAGAACGTCAGTCAGGGCCGCGTGCCGGATGGTGCCGCGACCCTCCAGATCCTGCCTGCTCCCACGCCCCGCGGAGCCAACGCCGGACAACCACCGGTCGCGCCCGAGTTCACAGCGATCCAGCTTCTGCCCTCGGGCAGCGTCCGTCTGACGGTTCGCACGCAGGCCGGTCGGCACTATCGCATCGAGTTCACGAACGCCTTGGGAACCGCGGACTGGCAACCGCTCGGCGAGGCGCGCGCGGCCGACGCGATGGCGCTGGACTTCGAAGATCCCGCCAGCGCTCGCACCAGCCGACTTTACCGCGCCGTGTTGCTGCCTTGAGGCAAAGGGCCAGCGGATGCGCCTGGCCGGAGTGTCTCGTGGCGTCTGTAGGCGCCGGCGTGAGGAGGCATTGTGGCTCCGGCACTCCCGCAACCGCGGGACGCCGTCCTCCTGCCGGGCTTGGCCCCGTCAGTCCCGGCGGGCCAACCGGCGCCGCAGCCGGATCGTCTCCTCAATGAGGGGCAGGTGGGCCAGATCCTTGGGCCGCCCCACAAATCGCTTGCTGGCCAGGATCCGCTCCAGGGGCAGGACGCGCACCCACCGGCCCAGCCAACGGAGACGTCGGGCAGTCTGGTACTCGGCCTGGAAACCCCGCAACCCATGAACCTCGTACAGGAAGTTGACCTGGGCTCCATCGGTCAGTTCCACCACGGTGTTGGCGCGAATGGTGGCCCCCAAACCGACACACAGGTTGAGCACGCGGATGTACTGTCGTGGCGGAAGGTCGATCCAAAGATCCGTATCCAGGGTCGTGGCCGGAACCCCCTGCAGGATCGCCGCGCTCATGCCGACGACTTGAAACCGTAGGCCCGCCTCGCGGAGCGCGTGTACAAGCCGTGCGAGCGGAGAAAGTTCTCGTGCATCCGCCAGCGCTCGTCCGGCGTCGCGCTCAGCGACCGGGCGAACAGCCACTTTTCGTCGACGCTCAGGCCGCGCACGGACTGCAAGCGTTGGTACACCTGCTCGATCCGTTTTTTTTTTAGGCACGGCGAGAACTTACGCCGTGCGCGGCCCGCGTCGAGGAGTTCGTGCATGCGCCCAGGCTGTAGGCGCCGACGTGAGGAGGCGTGGCGGGTCAGGGGCAACGCCCACTCCGCCTCCTGACGTCGGCGCCTACAGCGCTTATGAGGATTCCAGACTAAGGCACGACTGCGCGGAAGAACCGGCCCGCACCGGCGGGCGTCACGGTCCAAGGCGAGGTGGCGCCCGCCACCGGCGTCCAGGGGCCGTTCACCGCCTCGGCCTGCTGGAGGTCACCGCCGGTCCACGTGATCACCACGCCTTGCGCCGTCCAGCTCAAGGTGAGGGAAGGCGGCGCGGCGCTCGGCGGCACGCGCGTCAGGAGCAGATCGGCCGGCGCGAACTGCCCGGGGAAACGGACGCGGAAAACGCGGACTTCATCCACGCGGCCGCTGAACATCTCGACGCCGTCGTTCTTGAGCCCGAGGCTGAAAGCACTTTCGGCGGTGGTGGGGGGATTGGGGCGTCCGGCCGGCGCGCCGCTGGCGGTGCCGTTGACGTAGAAGGTCGTGACGCCATTCTCCGTGACGAGCGCCAGGTGCACCCACTGGCCGGCGACGATGGGGGTCCCGCCGACGAACGCGACACCGCCGATCAACCCCTGGTACCGGTCCCCGATCTGGTAGATGCCCATGCCGCTGTTGGCCGAGTTGCCCTGGTAGACGATGCAGCGGTTCTCGCTCGTGGTGTCGCTCCGCACCCAGGCCTCGACGCCCCAGTTGTCAGCGTCTTCGAACAGCGGACTCTCATGGCGGTATCCGCCGCCATCCACGGCCAGGCACAGCGTGCTGCCGGTGACACCGGTCTCCGCGGCGTATGTCGGTGCCCAACCGGCCAGGGTCAGGTTCTGCAAACCCGCGCTGTCCGTGGTCGTGTCGCCGGATGGGTTGCCGGCGGCAGCGCCTTCATCCGCTTCACCAAGCCGGTAGTAGGCGAGGGTGCTGACCGTGGAAGTGCCCGGAGGGAGAACGCTTAGATTGAGGCTGTCGCTGGTCAGTGAACCGTAGGCGTTCTTCACGGTCACATCATACGCCCCGCTGTCGGCGGGGGTCACGTTGCTTAATACCAGTGTGTCCGCCGTGGCGCCCGGCAGATTCACGCCGCCTTTGCGCCACTGGTACTCGAGGGGGACGGTGCCACCCACCACAATCCGCAGGGTGACAGTGCTTCCCGCCAGGACCGGGTTGCCCGGACTCGCCGCCGGCCCGCTCACCACGAAGGGCGGCAGCGCATCCGGCGGCACCCGCGACAGGAGGAGATCGCCGGCCGAGAAGTGACCGGGCACAACCGTGAACGCGCGGACCTCATCGATCCGACCGAAGAAGGGCTCGCCGAAATCCGGCTTCATGCCCACGAAGAACCCGCTGCCTTCCGATGTGGGCGCGTTCGGCCGGCCGCCGGTGCCCGTGGCAACGCCATTGACGTAAAAGGTCGTGGTGCCGCCGGTCACGACGATGGCCAGGTGCGTCCAAACCCCGGGGGTGATCGGGGCACCCCCCACAACCGCGACGCCGCCGGCCAGGCCAGCGTAGCGGTCGCCCAACTGATAGATTCCCATGCCGCTGTTGGACGAGTTGCCGTTGTACACGAGGCAGTGGTTCTCCTCGGTGTAGTCGGTCTTGACCCAGGCCTCGAGCCCCCAATGGTCGGTGGCGGTGATGAGCGGTGTCTCCAACACGTAACCGCCATACTCGACCGCCAGCGAGAGGGTGCTCCCGGTTACCCCGGTGTCCGACGAGTAGACCGGCGGGGTGCCTACTTGGTTGAGATGACGATCCCCTTCGGCGTCCTGGGTGGTCAGGCCAGCAGCCTGGCCGGCCGCCGCACCCGGGTCGTTTTCACCCAAGCGATAGTAAGCCGTCGCCACCACGCCCGGTGAGCCCGGGGGCAATACGGCGAGGTTGAGCGCGGGACTGGTCGCCGTCCCGTAAGGGCTGGTGACGACCACGCTGTACTCACCCGCATCCCCGACCGTCACCGGGGTGAACGAGAGCGTGGAGGTCGTGGCGCCAGCGATCGCCGACCCGCTCTTCCGCCACTGGTAGGAGAGCGGGGGCGTGCCCGCCGCGACGACGCTGAGGGTAACATTATCGCCGGCCATCACCGGGTTGCCCGGATTGGCCGTTGGGCCGCTCACCAGGGTGGGTGGCTGCGTCGGGGGAGGCACTTTCGTGAGCAGGAGATCCTCCGTTGAAAACTGATCCGGGTCGAAGCTGAAAACCCGCACCTCGTCGATCCGGCCCTGGAAGGCTTCGCCCAGGTCGGGCCGAATCCCCACATTGAAGGTCCCGGCGGGCGCCCGCGGTGCGCCGGCGGTCGCCAGCGGCGTGCCGTCCACATAGAGGGTGGTCTCGCCGTTTGCGACCACGATGGCAAGGTGTGTCCAGACACCAGGGTTGATGGGAGCCGCTCCCTGCCCCACGAAGGCCAGCCCACCCAGCAACCCGATGAACCCGCCACCGTACTTGTAGAGTCCCATGCCGCTGTTGCCCGAGTTCCCGTTATAGACCAAAGCACTGATCCCCTCGGCCGAATCGGCCAGGACCCAGGCTTCGATGCCCCAGTTGTCCGTCAGCGTCACGACCGGTGTGTCCTTCACAAAGCCGCCACCCGCCATCTGGACCGCCAGCGTGCTGCCGGCGACCCCCGTGTCCGCGGAGTACACCGGGGCGGTCCCGCCAACGCGGGTGAGGCTGGCGCTGCCTCCGGAATCCACCGTGGTCTCACCGGCCTCCTGACCCGCGACCGCGCCCGGATCAGCTTCGCCGAGGCGGTAATAGGCAACCGTGAGGACAGCGGCCTGCGTGGTGGCGGCCAGACAGGCCGCGGCCAGAAGGCTGTTAGCACAACGAATCTTATTGATCTTCATGGACTTTCAGTGAGTGCTTCGCCGCCCACTCAAGCCACGAGCCCGCAGGAAAGTCAACCCGCCTCTTCATGCGCCGGGCTTGACGTCTTGACGCTGCGCGGCGGGCGGCCCACCTTGAGCGCGCTGCCGGCCGCAGCCCGACATGCCCAACTCACCGCCTCGTCTCTTGCTGGCCAGTTCTGGGACCGCAGCCCTCCTGCGGTTGACGGGCAAGCCCAGCCTGGACGTCTCGAACCACCTGCGCGGCGTGACCGAACGCCTGTTGGCTTCCGGCCACCAGCAGTTCACGGTGGACTTGAAGGACTGCCCCTCGGTGGACAGCACCTTCATCGGCGTGTTGCTCTTCGTGACCAAGGCCGCCCGCCGCGCCGCCCCGGAGACCGGCCGCGTCTGTTTGCTCAATGCGGGCGAACAGGTGCGCCGGCAGATCGATACGCTGGGCGTGCTGGATCGCTTCGACCTGGCCGAGGCTGATGCCTCCGGCGTCCGGTTCGAGGCCCTCCCGGTCAGTGCGGCGAGCAAGGCCGAGAACACGCGGGTGTGTCTCGAGGCCCACCGCGCCCTGATCGAGGCTTGTGCGGCCAACGCCGCCAAGTTTCACGACGTCATCCAATTCCTCGAGGCAGACCTGCGAGGTCCGGCCTCCACCGCGCCCCCCCCTCCATGAAGCCGACCATCTTCGAGCGCATCTGCACCCGGGAAATCCCGGCGAACATCGTCTACGAAGACGAGCACGTCGTGGCGTTCCGCGACCTCAATCCCCAGGCCCCGACGCATGTCCTGGTGGTGCCGCGCCGCCCCATCCCGCGGTTGTCCGAAGCCACCGCGGCCGACCAGGCCCTGCTGGGTCATCTGATGCTCAAGGCGGCCGAGGTCGCCCGTCAACTCGGCCTGGCCGGCGGCTACCGCCTCGTGATCAACTGCGGCCCCGACGCCGGCGAGTCGGTGCCGCACCTGCATTGTCACGTGCTGGGCGGGCGCTCCCTCGAGTGGCCGCCAGGTTGAGCGGCGGCGGGAAGCGGCCCCTGGACCCCGCGAACCTCCGCACGCTCAGAGATCGCGGGGCAGGTGGGGGGCACAGGTGCCAGTTCCATTCTCCCCAGGCATCCTCGGGGGCGACCGGGCACTGATACTGACCGGTGCAGCAAGGTTGTGCGCGCAGGGGGAAGGGAACCCCCGGGGCCGGAGGCGCGGGCGTCTCCGTGTACGTGAGTTCCACCTCGATCGCGAGGCGCGAGCATGTGATGATCAAGTCTTTCCTGCTGGCACACATTAGCCAGTCCTCCTAAGCGGGCAAGATTCTGCGCGCTGCCTTGTGGCTTGTCAAGAAAGACCTTTCGCGCCCAAGGAGTTCAGCAGTTCTCCTTTTGACCAGGCCGCCCCCACCCTGCTCGCCCCGCGCCGGGGTCCTGAACCCGCCGGTGCAAGGTTCCCGTCCAGCCCATGCCCAACGGGAGGCACGTCCCGGTCCTTTCGCTCCAGCGTCGCGAACCAGCCCGACCCCGCACCGCGACGAACATCCAGGAAAGACGAGCTGGTGCCCTCAACGTTGCGATCCGGACTCGCGAGAGGGCCGCCGGGAGGGAGTGGGGTGACTGACGGGATTTGAACCCGCGACAGCCAGATCCACAATCTGGAGCTCTAACCAGGCTGAGCTACAGTCACCGACCGAGGCGGCAGGCTAGTCTTGCCCCCGCGGAGTCGTCAACGCGTTTTCCGCCGTGAACTTCCAGAGCGAGCCGTCGCCGCGCACATACAGCGCCCGGTCGGCCACCGCGGGTGTGCTCAGAATCGTTGCCTGCAAATCGCGCTCCGCCACGACCTCCCCCCTCCGGCCCGGAAAGGTCCACCACCTGCACCACGCCCTTCTCGTTGATCGCGACCAGGCGCCCCTCGGTCGCCACAGGACTGGCGCTGATCGGCCCTTTCAAGCGCAACTGCCAAAGCCGACGTCCGTTGGCGGTGTCGCCGCAGGACAACACCCCGGCGTCGTTGATCACATACACGCGATCGCCCAAGACAACCGGACTCGGCGTGGCCGGCCGAAGATTCGTGGCGCGCCAAGCCTGGCGGGGTGGTCCCCCGGCGGAGTCCAACTCGAGCGCGGTCAGGCCGAAGGATGGCACGAGCAGGCGCGGTCCCGACGGTGAACTCGAAGCAATCGTGGAGGCGCCTTCGCCGTAGTTCCAAACAGCCCGGCCGGTGCGGACTTCGACCGCGGCGACACCGCGGCCGGATTGCAGAGCGACCTGACGCGGGCCGGCATGGGCGGGCAGCAGGACGGGGAAGTCCAGTTGGCCAGACGCGGCCGGTCCAACCGCCAGCGGTTCACGCCGGTGAGCACGTCCAGGCCAAGCGCGTACGATTCCGTGTCGGTCTCCACCTGGGCCACCACGACGCCGTCGTCCGCGACGAGCGAGGAGGACATGCCGAGGCTGTTGCTGACATTCGGGTAATCGTGGGTCAAACCGCGCAACCAGACGAGCCGGCCGTCGAAGTCCAGACAGACGAGATCGCAGGAAGAGAACAGGGCATAGACCCGTTCGCCGTCGCTGGCCGGGCTCGGCGCGGCCACACAGGTCTTCGGGTGGCACATGGTTCGCCCGGTGGCCCAGAATCGCCTTTCCCACAACAGCTTGCCATCGGCGACCCGGTGACACAGAACCCGGAGCTCCTCCTGGCGCGGCCCGCTGGCAGCCGTCACGAACACCCGATCGCCCATCACGATCGGGCTGGAAAGCCCGCGACCGGGCAACGCCACCTGCCACGCGAGGTTCTCCGCCGCGTCCAGTCGCCACGCCAAGCCGGTTTCGTCGGAAGCGCCGTTGCCGTGCGGTCCGCGGAACTGGGGCCAGTCGGCGCCCCACGCGGCCGCGCGCCCCGCGACCAGGAGAAGAGAGAGGAGGTAAACCGGGCGTTTCATGGCGACGGCTCGCTCTGCGGGTTGGGGGACGGCGGCGGTTTCGGCGCTGCGGCGTGAGACGTGGGCGACCGGAGGGGCGTTCCGAGCGGGTCGGTGAGACGCACTTGGAACTCCCACTCGACGGTCCAGTCCTCGACCTCCTCGTTCTGACAGACCTTCACGAGGAGGGAGTTCGTGCCTGCCTGGAGGGTGACGGGGAGGCGATACTGATCGATCTCGGCGCCCCGATGGTACTCGTCGCGTCCGAACAGGAACTGGCCGTTGAACCAGACCTTCCAGGCGTTCTTACACCCGAGGCGGATCTCGGCGGGCTGTGGCTGATCGGTCACGAACTCCGTGAGGGCATAGGCGGTCACTTCCTTGGCCGCCCCGAGGGCACGGTTGAAGTCCAGCCTCCCGTAAGGATCGGCCACGATCCACTCACGCCAACGGACCTTGCCGGCCTTGCCGTCGTACTCGGCGTCGAGTCTTTGCTCGCTCTCCGGCGGGAAGGGTCGATCGAAACCGGCGAGGCCGGTGTTGTCGAAGGGACCGATGACCTGCCAGCGGGTGATCCAGCCGAAGACGTCGCGGAGGTCTACGGGGACGTCGAGTTCGCGCAGGGCGGTTGCGAGGGCTTCGATCTGGTCCACATCGCGGGCGGCGCGGAGCGCGGTTTGGTACACGGTGCGGGCTTGGTCGAGTTGGCCGTTGGTGCGCAGCATCTGGGCCTCGGTTTGCCGCTGTTCAATGGCGAGGCGGCGCAGGGCGTTGCTGGGGTCGTCGAGCAGGCCGGGAACAAGCCGTTGGGCGCGGGCTGCGTCCACCCGGGCGATCCAATCGTAAGCGAGCCAGCGGGCGTGCGGGTCGTGGTGCGTGTCGCGGAGGAAGGCTTCGAGGGCGGCGAGGGGCAGGCTTTCGCCGCTGGCCAGGGTCCGATCCGCCACCGCATCGACGGCGGCGCGGAGCCAGTTGCGCACGAGAGGATTGGCCCCGTCCATGGCGGCGAGCAGGGCGGGAAGATCGGCGGCGGGACGATGCGCGAGCTGCGACCACGCGCGGGTAGCTTCGGCGTGGCCCTGGCCTTCGGGACCCACGCGCCGCAACGTTGCCAGGGGTTGGACCAAGTCCGCGGGAGGTTCACCGGCGACCGCCAACTGACCGTCGGCAGCGGCGGCCAGGAAGGCAGCGACGCAAAGGCAGGCAAGGCGCACGAAGGCGAGAGTGCCAGCCAGGCAGGACCTGGCAAGGCGGGACAAGAAGCGCACGGTGGGATTCGGCGAGGCCGTTCAACCGGCCGTTCGCGGGGAAATCCGCTTTGACATCGCCCCAGCCGATTGGCAGTGTCCCCCGGTTTTCGCTGCCCGGCGGCAAGGTGTCGCGACCACAAATCATGCCCGGTCGGGCAAGAAGAACTCTTTTATGCCTGAACTCGTTGGAAACATGCTGATTGCCCAGTCCGGGGGCCCGACCTGCGCCATCAATGCCAGCATTGCCGGGGCGATCGAGGAAGCCGGGCGTCACCCGGACCTGATCGAGGAGATTTACGGCGGCCGGAACGGCATCCTGGGCATCCTGAACGAGAACCTCATCGACCTGCAGGAGGAGAAACGCAGCGCCATCGAAGGCCTGCGGTACACCCCGGCCGCCGCCCTCGGCACATGCCGGTACAAGATCGATTTCAAGAAGAAGCCCGAACAGGCCGCCCGCGACATGGACCGCCTGTTCGCAGTCTTTCAGGCCCACAACATCCGCTATTTCTTCTACGCCGGCGGTAACGATTCCCAGGACACCTCGCTCAAGATCCACGAGGAAGCCGTCCGACGCGGCTGGGACATGCGCGTCATCGGCATCCCCAAGACCATCGACAACGACCTGCCCCACACCGATCACTGCCCGGGCTACGGTTCGGTGATCAAGTACAACGCCACCACGGTGGCCGAGGTGGGCCTGGACGTGGGCAGCATGGCCACCGACGACGGGTCCGTCTGCATCATCGAAGTCATGGGCCGCTCGGCCGGCTGGATCGCCGCGGGCACGGCCCTGGCCAAGCGCGGCAACCCGGCCGCGCCGCCGCACATCATCCTCTTCCCGGAGGTCCAGTACGACGTCGAGTTGTTCCTGGCCAAGGTCCGGGAAGTCATCAACGCCCATCGCTACTGCATCATCGTGGTCGGTGAGGGCATCAAGAACCGGCAGGGCGAGGAAATCGGCGCCGACAAAACCAAGCGCGACGCCTTTGGCCACCCCGTCCTCGCCGGCGCGGCGTGGAAGCTCAAGGAATACATCGAGGCCACCCTCAAAACCAAGACCCGCACCGTGTTGCTCGGCTATGCCCAGCGGGCCGCCTCGCATTGCGCCAGCCTGATGGACGTGACCGAGGCCGCTTCCTGCGGGGAATCCGCCGTCCGCGCCGCCGTGTCGGGCCAAAGCGGTTACATGGTGAAAATCGTGCGCGAGTCCTCGAGTCCGTACAAGTGGAGCACCGCGCTCCAGGACCTCCGCCAGGTGGCCAACGTCGAGCACTTCGTCCCGCGCGATTGGATTTCGGCGGACGGCTTCATGGTGACCGACAAGTTCATCGAGTACGCCGCCCCGCTCATCGAAGGCGAGGTGCGCCCGCCGATGGAAGGTGGCCTGCCGAAGTACGTCGTCCTCCAGGCCAGCCCGGTCGAGACCAAGCTGCCGCCGCGCGACGCCGTCTCTGCACCCCCGGCCCCCGAACCAGCCCCCTGCCCCGCGGCAGAGGCAGTTACGGCCGCTTAATCCCCCAGGTTCGTAATCGGTGGAGGAGCACCTCGTCCCGTTCCGTTCTCTCCGCCGATTCCGGACAGCGGGAATAGGCTCGGGCAGGCGGCCCCTCCGCCCCTTTCTTGACGATCTGTAGGGCTTCTTTCACTCCGCCCGATAGCGGTACTTGAACCTTCCGTCGGGCGCGACCTCCCCCGTCGTGTAAGCCTCGAGCAGGCTGGGCGGTTCGGGCTGGTTATCGGCCCATTTGAAATCCAACGCCACGGACGTCTGGCCCCCTTCCAGGCCCAGCGCGGTGCGCGGGACGGCGAGGCAGAGATGCGTGCCTGACGCCCGGAACGGAACGCGCACCCGCGGTTTCCAGTCCCAGCCGGCAGTGTGCTGTTCGAGCCACGTCGTACCGGCGTCGTCGCGGGTCCGGTTCAGGATGAAGTCATAACCTTCCCAACCCGTGGCGACGTTCTGATCGACATCGATCAGCAACCACATCCAGCCCGGATCGGTCGGGGGGCTGAGCGGCTCGCGTGTCTGGACTTGGAAGAAGACGTGGTCGCGGTCTCGCGCCACCCGGCAGGTGACGATGTCGTTGCGGCCGCTGCGGTTGGTGTAATGCAGGGCGAGCACGCCGCGGTGGTCGCGCGGTTCCGGTGTCGCCCACGGCATCGGTGAAGACCGGTTCGACAGCAGCCCAGGGAATGGGACCGGCGTCGAGCGGGAGGGTGACCGGCGCGCTGGCCCGTGGCAGCGGAGGGGCGCCCTTGTAACGACGCACGTTGGTGACGAGCTGGAGGTAGTAGTTGTCGCCATGCCCGCCCCGCATGGGTTCGATGTCGCGACTGAACTCCTGGTCCAGTTGGTCCACAAAGACGAGCGGGCCATCGGGCTTGCCCCAGCGGCCGGCGATCCACTCGTTCCAACCGGTCACCATTGCGAAGGGGGGTCGAGCTCGAACACCCGCTGCCATTGTTCCTGGAAGTTGTGGCCGTGCAGTACCGCCCCGGGACGCGTGTCCTGGCGGCCCTGGTGGAAGCTGCGACCGCGCGCGTTGCCGTCGCTCATGTTGGTGACCTGGCCGTCGGACTGGCGGAGGTTTTGGGCCACCGACACGTTGACCTGCTCGGGCTGGTCCGGGTCGTCGGTGTAACCGTAGGGCTGGGGAAAGGTGGCCTCCCAATGCCACGCGTAGGGCGTGTTGGTGAGCGTGAAGGGCCAGTGCGCACGACGCAGTGTGAAGAAGTCCTTCCACTCCGGCCGGGCCTCTGCCGGATCGCAGATCAGCAGGGGTTTGCCGCGCCAATGAAACCACAAGTCGCGATGCAACCCGGGCTGATAGAGCTCGCGATAGAGCGTGTCGGCCGTCTGACCGGCGGCGGTGTTGACGATGAAAGCGATCTGGGGCGTGTGCCCGCCGTCGCGTCGCACCTGCTCGAAGGTCCGGCACAAGGGCTCGTAGATGTGGCGATAAGTCTGCGCGTTGGTCGCGTCGAAGAGCAGGGTGTCGACGCCCGCGTCGGCCAGCCAGTGCGCGTGGCGCCCGCAGCACCCAGGGATCGTCATTCGCGTAATAGCCCACCAACGGTTCGGCCCAGAAATGGTAAACGCCAATCGGGCCCCAGAGGGGCGAGGCCGGCTTCTTCAGCGCGTCGGGATCCTGCGTGAAGATCTGCGACACGTCGAAGGGGGTGGCCGTCGGGTCGGCCTTGGCGGACCTCGGTGCTTTGCCAGGTGAAGTAGAAGATCCCGACGAACCGGTTGGTCCGGAGCGGCCCCACCTCTGCGGCTGTGGGGACGGTGCGGCCCAGCGTGTCGGTGGCGGGCCAAGGGGTGCCGGGGTTGAAACCGCTGGCCGGGCCCACGGCGCAAAGCGCGCGGCCACCGACCAGTCCGAGGAGAAGCAGGGCAGAGAAACGCATGGAACGGCCGTGAGCGTAGCAGACTCCGGGCGCGAGGCGAGTGGGATCCGCGACGAGCTGGCCCACCCCCCGGTAGGAGTCGAGGTCACGAGACTCACGCCCGGCTGAGCCTCCTGACGTCGGCGCCTACGCCGCGCTCTCAGGACACAGCGGCCTTCTACCACCGGCAATCCCGACTTGCCGCGTTCCCGGTTCCTTCGCAGGCTCCCGGCACGCTGGTTCGGGCGGGCGACCCCTCGGCGGTTCAGGACACCACGGCGTTATGATTTTCTTCGTGCTGGCGACCTTCAGCGGGGCTTTTCTGCTGTTTCAGGTCCAGCCGCTCATGGGCAAGTACATCCTGCCCTGGTTCGGCGGGGGGCCGGGGGTCTGGACGACCTGCCTGCTGTTTTTTCAGGTGCTGCTGCTGGCCGGGTACGCCTATGCCCACGGGTTGTCGCGGCTGACCCGGCCGGGGGTCCAAGCGGGGGTGCACGTCGTTCTGATCGCGGCGGCTTGCCTGTCCTTGCCCATCACGCCCGGCGAGCATTGGAGGCCCGTTTCGCCGGACGCGCCGGTGGGCCGCATCCTTGGGCTGCTGACGGTGTCCCTGGGCCTGCCGTACTTCGTCCTGTCGGCCACCAGCCCCTTGCTGCAAGCGTGGTTCAGCCGGGTTCGTCCCGGGACGTCACCGTACCGGCTCTACGCGCTTTCGAACGCGGGTTCGCTGCTGGCGTTGCTGAGCTACCCGCTGGTGTTCGAGCCGCTCCTGTCGCGGAAGGCACAGGCGATCTGGTGGGGCTGGGGGCTGGCCGGATTCGCGATCGTCGCGGGAGGCTGTGCGTGGCAGGTGTTGCGGGCGGCGCGGGAGAACCCGGGGACCGGGAGGAGCGAAGGGACCGACGAACGGGTGGAGCCTGCACCGGACCTGGCCACGAAGACTCTGTGGTTTGCATTGCCGGCTTGCGCCTCGGTTCTGTTGCTGGCCATCACGAACACGATGTGCCTGGACGTGGCGGTGGTGCCTTTCCTGTGGGTGTTGCCGCTGAGCCTTTACCTGCTGAGCTTCATGCTCTGCTTCGACAGTCCCCGCTGGTATTCCCGGCCACTGTTCACCTGCGCGCTGTTTGCGGCCATCGGCCTGGTCGGGTGGGCCCAGTACGATGTGCATCGGATGCCGCTGCTGTTGCAGGTGGCGGTGTATTCCTTCGCCCTCTTCGCGGGTTGCATGCTGTGTCACGGCGAGCTGTACCGGCTCAAGCCGGCACCGGCCCATCTGACCTCGTTCTACCTGTGGATTGCCGGCGGCGGGGCGGCGGGCGGGATGTTCGTGGCGCTCGTGGCGCCCTTCATCTTCCGGTCTTACGCCGAACTGCCGTGGGGCTTGTGGCTCTTGAGCGCCCTGCTGGTGGCGGTTCACGCGCGGGCTCGCACGGCGCTGATCCTGAATCGCGCCGATTCCCGGGGTGGGTGCTCGCCTGCCTGGGGTCGGGACTGGTGGCGGGCCTGTTCGGGCTGCTGGCGTGGGTGGGCGGCAGCGAGACGGTGCACGCGAGCCGGAATTTCTATGGCGTGCTGAGTGTCCGGGAGCGCTATGTTCCGGACGCCAAGCTCTGGACCCGCGCACTCTTTCACGGGAGCACGTTGCACGGGCTGCAGCTTCTGCCGCCGCAGAACCCGCTGGTCCCGCTGGGATACTACCGCCAGGGAACGGGCGTTGAACTGGCGCTGTCCCGTTTCCCCGGCAGGAACAGCGGCGGATCGGAATCGTCGGGCTGGGGATCGGAACGCTCTCGGTCTACGGGCGCGCCACCGACGTCATCCGCTTCTACGAGATCAATCCGGAGGTGCAGCGGTTGGCGGAGACGAGGTTCGCCTTCCTGCAAGGCACGCCCGCCAAGGTCGAGATCGTGCTGGGCGACGCGCGGATCTCCCTGGAAAACGAACCGCCCCAGGCGTTCGATGTGCTGGTGCTCGACGCGTTCAGCAGCGACGCCATCCCGGTCCATCTCCTGACCCGCGAGGCGTTCGCCCTGTACGCGCGTCACCTGAGAGCGGACGGGGCGCTCCTGTTCCACATCACCAATCGGCACCTGGATCTCGAGCCGGTCGTCAAGGGGTTGGCGGCCGAGCGCGGGCTGTCCACCCTGACGCTGGCCGCGAGGAACCCCACGCGACCCGGATCGCCCATCGAGGCAGTCTGGATGATTGTCAGCAACAACGCGGCCCTCATGGAGGATCCGGTCCTGGTGCAGGAAGCGAGCGGGAAGGAAGGTCCCGTCCGTCACGTGCTCTGGACCGACGACCACAGCAGCCTGCTGCAGGTACTGGGATTGCGCCGTTGAAAGCGACCCGGCCCATGACGTTCCACCTGGCACTTGCCCAAATGCGCGTCGAGGGCGGCGCCCGCCACGCCAACCTCGCCCGCGCCGTCGCCCGCATCGGCCAGGCCGCCGACCAGGGCGCTCAGGTCGTCCTTCTCCCGGAAGCCCTCGACCTCGGCTGGACGCATCCGTCAGCCACCACGGATGCCGGCCCCATTCCCGATGGGGAGACGGCCACCGGCCTGCGCGAGGCCGCCCGCCGCCATCATGTCCACGTCTGTGCCGGCCTGGTCGAGCAAGCCGGCCCCGCCCGCTACAACGCCGCCCTCCTCATCGGCCCCGCCGGTGACATCCTGCTCCACCACCGCAAGATCAATGAACTCGGGATCGGCCACGACTGCTACGACCTCGGCAATCGCCTCGGCGTGGCCCCCACCCCGCTCGGCACCTTCGGTCTCATGATCTGCGCCGATGCCTTTGCCCCCGGCCAGATCGTCAGCCGCACGCTCGGTTTGATGGGCGCCGACGTCATCCTCTCCCCCTGCGCCTGGGCCGTCCCGGCCGATCACGACCAAACCCGCGAACCTTACGGGCAGCTCTGGCGCGACCACTACGGCCCCGTCGCCCGCGCCTTCCGCCTCTGGATCGCCGGCTGCAGCAACGTCGGCCCCCTCACCGCCGGTCCCTGGGCCGGCCGCAAGTGCATCGGGTGCTCGCTCGTGGTGGGACCCGACGGCCAGCAGGTCCTCCTGGGGCCGTACGGCGAGGACGCCGACACGCTCCTGCACGTCCGCGTCACCCCAGAACCCCGTCCTGCCCGCGGCGATGGCTGGGAACGCTGGTGGACCACAAATCCATGTCCAAGCCCGCCTGGCCGTGGTTGAATCGGGGCAAGCCATTATGGACTACGAAGCGGTGATCGGCCTGGAAACGCACGTCCAGCTCCGGACCAAATCCAAGATGTGGTGCGGTTGCGCCAACGCCTTCGGTGCGCCGCCCAACACCCACGTCTGCCCCCGTCTGCCTCGGCCTCCCCGGGGTGCTCCCCGTCGCCAACGACGAAGCCCTCCCGCCTCACCATCCTCACCGGCCTGCTCCTCCACAGCACCATCCCCGCCCGGGCCAAGTTCGACCGGAAGAACTATTTCTACCCGGACATGCCGAAGAACTACCAGATCACCCAGTACGACCAACCCTCCACCCTCGGCGGTTACCTCGAGTTCGAATTCGCCGGCGCCGACCGCCGCATCGGCATCACCCGCGCCCACCTCGAGGAGGATGTCGGCAAGAGCTTCCATTTCGACCGCCATTCCGGCGTCGACTTCAACCGCGCCGGCGTCCCGCTGCTCGAGATTGTCTCCGAGCCCGAGCTCACCAGCCCCGACATGGCTTATGCCTTCCTCAACGCCCTCAAGGAACTGCTTGTCCACGGCGGCATCAGCGATTGCGACATGGAGAAAGGCATGGTCCGCTGCGACGTCAACGTCAGCGTCCGCCCCGTCGGCACCGCCAGGCTCGGCGCCAAGATCGAGATCAAGAATCTCAACAGCTTTTCCGGGGTCCGCCGCGCCCTCGAATACGAAATCCCCCGGCAGATCGCTGCCCTCAACGCCGGCCGCCCCCTCGTCCAGTCCACCCGCCGCTGGGATGACGCCACCGGCTGCACCGAGGAGATGCGCACCAAGGAGGACGCCCACGACTACCGCTACTTCCCGGATCCGGACCTCATGCCCTTCGAGCCCACCGACGACTGGCTCGCCGAAGTCCGCGCACGCCTGGTCGAGCGTCCGCTCGAACGCAAACGCCGTTTCATGCGCGATTACGGGATTCCCGCCGGCGACGCCGAGGTGTTCAAGCAGGATCTCGAACTGGGCAACTATTTCGAACCCCTCGCGCGCCGTTCCGCCAACCCGAAAACCTTGGCCAACTGGATCATCAACAACCTCCGCGCCAAACTCGCCGAGGCCGCCGAGCACGAAGCCCCCGCCCCTGCCCCTGGTGGTGCAGGCATCTTGCCTGCACAGGCCGACCCTCCCAGTGGTGCAGGCATCTTGCCTGCGCTAGTCGACGGTTCCGGTGGTGCGGGCATCCTGCCTGCACCGCTCCTCCAACGCCTCAAGTTCCCGCCCGACGCCCTCCTCGAACTCGTCGCCCTGGTCGAGAACCGCACCCTCAGCAGCTCCGCTGCCCAACAGGTCTTCGCCGAAATGTTCGACACTGGCCGCCCCCCGGCCGACATCGTCCGCGACAAGGGCCTGGCCCAGGTGAGCGATCCCAACGCCCTCGAGGCCCTCTGCGACCAGGTCATCGCGGCCCACCCCGGGCCCGTGGCCGATTACCGCGCCGGCAAAGCCGCCGCCCTCAACTTCCTCAAAGGCCAGGTGATGCGCCTCCAGCCGTGGCAAGGCCAATCCCGCCCTCGCCGGCGAAATCCTCGAGCGGAAGCTCAAGCCCTGAACCGTCCGCGTGGCCCCGCGGCCCGCCCCCTCGCGTCCCGCTATGAAAGCCAACCCGACCTCGTTTCTCGAACGGTTCCCGCTCCGCTGGCGCAAGTGGGGCCTCCGCCTCGCCGTCGCATTCCTGCTCTACACGCTTCTGGGTTTCCTCCTCGTTCCCGCCCTCGTCAAGTGGCAGTTGGTCAAGCAGCTTCCTGCGGCTACGAAACGCCAGGCCGCCGTCCGCCAGGTGAAGTTTAATCCCTGGACCCTCTCCCTCACCATCCGCGGCCTCGCCCTCAACGAAGCCGACGGTCACCCCTTCGCTTCCTGGGAGGAACTCTATGTGAACTTCCAGGCCTCCTCCCTCTTCCGCTGGGCCTGGACTTTCAAGGAAATCCGGCTCGACCGCCCGTTCCTCGAAGTCCTCCTCGCTCCCGACGGTCAACTGAACCTGGCCAACCTCGTCGCCCCCGCCGAACCTGCGCCACCCACCCCGCCAGCCCCGGCTGCCATCCCGCGCCTCGGCATCTGGCACCTCACCATCACCAACGGCTTCGTCGCTTTCGAGGACCAGACCCTCCGCCAGCCCTTCCGTACCGAATACCAGCCCATCAACTTGCGGCTCACGGAGTTCACCACGCGTCCGGACACCGACAGTCCCTATGCCTTCCACGCCGAAGGGGACACAGGCAGCCAGGTGCGCTGGGCCGGCAATCTCACCGTGCAACCGCTGCGCTCCAGCGGCCAACTCGCCATCTCGGGCGTTCCGCTGCGCCGTTACCAGCCCTACCTCGACCAGTTCACCCGCGCCCACCTCACCAACGGCGTGCTCCGGGTTCGATGTCGCCTACCGCTTCGAGGCCGGTACCAACGGCGTCGACTTCGTCGCCACCAACTCCGCGTTCCGCACGGACAACCTCACCCTCGTCGACCCCGCCACGCAGGAGACCGTCTTTTCCCTCGCGAGCTTCGCCATCAACGACGTCGCCCTCGATCTCCGCCAGCAAACGGCCCGGCTCGGCACCGTCGCGGCCTCCGGCGCCACCGTCCTCGGCCGCCGGGAAGCCGACGGCCAGTTGAACCTCCTCGCCCTCCTCAGCCCCGCGCTCACCAACGCGCCCGCGGCACCGACGGCCTCGCCCGACACCAACACCACCGCCGCACCCGCGCCCCCTGGACCGTGAACATCGACGCCTTCAAGCTCGACCAGACGCGCGTCACGTTCGCCGATCACACCCGCCGTTCCCCCTTCCAAACCACCCTGGAACCCATCGAGTTTTCTGTCGACGGCTTCTCCACCAAACCCGGCACCGACGCCCGCTACACCTTCAGCTTCACCACCGAGGCCGCCGAGAAACTGTCGGGTTCCGGCGCCTTCTCTCTCGACCCCATCCGGTCATCGGGCGAAGTCCTCCTCGCTGCGCTCACCCTGCCCAAGTACCTGCCCTACGCCGAGGACGCCTTCCGCGGGCGCCTCACGGCCGGTCAACTCGAAGTCCGTGTCCCGTACCAGCTCGCCCTCGCACCGGATCAACTCCACGCCGGCGTCTCGAACCTCGCCGTCCGGCTCACCGGGCTCGAACTCCAGACTCCCGACCCCGCCGAGACCGTCCTCAAAGTCGGCGCCGTCACCCTCGACGGCGTGACCGCCAGCCTGCCCGAACAACGCGCCCAAGTCGGCCAGGTCCGTTCGCAGGACGCCACGTTGCTGGTGCGACGCAAGCCGGACGGCTCGCTCAATTGGTTCGACCTTCTACCCGCCGGTGCCCTGCTGGGAAGTGCCGCGGAACCCACCAGCCCGGGCTCGCCCGGCCCCTCCCGTGAACCTGTGGTGCAGACTTCCAGCGAACCTGTGGTGCAGGCTTCCAGCCTGCCTCCCGGGGGTTCAGGGAGGCCGGGCATGGCCGCGGAGGCCGAGGAAGCCTCCTCCGCTCCGCCCTGGGACATCGCGGTGGGAGAATTCGCGCTCGAGAACTATGCGGTCGCCGTCGAGGATCAACAACCCGCCAAGCCCGCCAGTTTCACCCTCGATCAAGTGGCTCTGAACGTGCAGGGCTTCCGGACCACCAGCAACCCGCCCGTCAGCGTCCGGCTGCACCTGCGATCCAACGAGTCCGGCACCCTCGACGTCCAGGGCACCGCCCAGCTCGATCCGCCGGCCGGCGAGTTCGCGCTCGGCCTCACCAACATCGACCTGCGCAGCCTCCAGTCGTACGTCCAGGAACACGTGCGGCTCGGCATCGTCAGCGGCGCGTTCGCCACCACCACCAAGGTCCGTTTCGAAACCGACGCCCCGGGGGCTCTCCAGCTCGCGTTCACCGGTGACGTTCAGATCACGAACTTCGCCACCACCGACCTCGTCGCCTTCAAAGACCTCGTCCGTTGGGACGAACTGGCCCTCACCGGCATCGATTTCAGCCTGGAGCCCGCCCGGCTCAAACTCGCGACCATCCTGTGGCGGGGTCTCGCCGCCCAGCTCCTCCGCGCACCGGACGGCCAACTGAATCTGCTCTCGCTCTCCGCCGCTCCCGCCCCCGCGAGCGAGACCGCCGCCGAACCCTCGACACCATCCCCGGCCCCGCCCGCCAAGGAAGCCGCCGCCGGCACGTTCCCCATCCAGATCGACACCTTCCAGCTCGAGAACGCCTCGTTCGCCTTCACCGACCTGTCCCTCGAGCCCGCCGTCCAGGTCGGGCTCCACGAGCTCACCGGTACCGTCAAGGGCCTTTCCTCCGCCCTTAACACCACGGCCGAAGTGGATCTCGCCGGCAAGGTCGACGAGCAAGCCCCCTTCGCCGTCAAAGGCCGCATCAATCCGCTCGCCGCCGAGCGGCTTGTAGACCTCGAAATCACCAACCGCAACACCCAGCTCACCGCCTTCACCCCTTACACCGAGAAATACCTGGGCCATGCCCTCAACAAGGGGCGCCTCACCCTCGGCCTCCATTACCAGGTCCAGGGCGATCAACTCCAGGCCGCCAACCGCTTCCTCATCGATGGGTTGATGCTCGGCCCCCGCAACCAGAGCCCCGATGCCACCAGCCTCCCCGTCAAACTCGGCGTCGCCCTCCTCAAGGACCGCAACGGCCTCATCGACCTCGACGTCCCCATCGCCGGCCGCCTCGATGACCCCGAGTTCCGCATCGGCAGTGCCGTGCTCAAGGTCATCGCCAACCTCATCGTCAAGACCGCTCTCTCCCCCTTCTCCCTGCTCGGCAAGCTCGCCGGCGGCGGCGAGGAACTCAGCTTCCTCGACTTCGAGCCCGGCACCACCAACCTCGTCGAGGGCGAACTCTCCAAGCTCGACAAGCTCGCCAAGGCCCTCACCGAACGTCCGGCCGTCAACCTCGAGATCGAAGGCTCCGTCGACCGTACCCGGGACCGTGACGCCCTCGCCCTCGCAAAGCTCGAGTCCCAGCTCAAGACCCGCTATCTGCGGGAGCGTTCGGCCCGCGGCCGGCCGGCCCCGCCCCTCGAATCCCTTGAACTCGAACCGGAGGAGGCCGAACGCCTCTTGCGCGCCGAGTTCGTCGAACGCTTCGGCACCAATCTCACGGCCATCCTCCAGACCAACGCCCTCGCCCAGGCCCGCGCCGCAACGTCTGCCCCCGAAGACCAGACCCGGCCGGAGCCTCGACCCGAGGCCAAGCCCAAGCCCAAAGCCAAACGCGGTTTCCTCGGCCTCGGGCTCTTCGGCGGCGGCCGACCCAAGCCCTCCCCCATCGAGAAACGCCTCGGCAAGGCCGACCGCGCCGCCCTCGACGAGCTCACCCCCGAGTTGATGGAGTCGCTTCTCGCGCGCCACATCGAGGTCACCGAGGACGAGTTCCGCGCCCTCATGGCCGCCCGCGCCCGCTGGGTCCAGGACCAACTCCTCCGCAGCGGCGCCGTCACCACCGACCGCCTCTTCCTCACCGCCCCCAAACCCACCGGACCCGCCGCCGCCGGCCAGAGCCGCGTCAACCTGTCGCTCAACTGACCCGCTGACCCGCGAACGCGGACTTTTCCCCATTGCGAACCCGCGGTTTTCCGGTACAAACCAACGTTCCGCGCTATGGAGCATACGCGACCCGACGTTGAGATCTACGACACCACCCTGCGTGACGGCAGTCAGGGTGAAGGGGTGAACTTCTCGGTGGCCGACAAGCTGCGCATCGCCGAGAAGCTCGACGCCTTCGGCATCCACTACATCGAGGGCGGCTGGCCCGGCTCAAACCCGAAAGACCTCGAGTTCTTCCGCCTGGCCGCCACGCGCCGGTGGCAACAGGCCCGCATCGCCGCCTTCAGCATGACCCGCCGCAAGGGCGTGAGGGTCGAGCAGGACGAGCTGATGCGTCAGATCCTCGAGGCCCAGACGCCCGTGGTCACCATCGTCGGCAAGAGCTGGCTGCTCCACGTGCGCGAGGTCCTGCGTGCCAAACCCGACGAGAACCTCGCGATGATCGGCGACACCGTGCGCTTTCTCAAGGACCAGGGGAAGCAGGTCATCTACGACGCCGAACACGCCTTCGACGGGTACCAGGACGACCCGGACTACGCCCTCGCCACCTGGCAGGCGGCCGCCCAGGCCGGCGCGGCGTGTGTCTGCCTCTGCGATACCAACGGCGGACGGTTGCCCGGCGAGATCGCCAACGTGGTCCGCCTCGCCGCCGGCCGGCTCGGCATCCCCATCGGCATCCACACCCACAATGACTGTGGCCTCGGCGTCGCCAACGGACTCGCCGGCCTCGAGGCCGGCGCCACCCATGTCCAGGGCACCATCAACGGCTACGGCGAACGCACCGGAAACTGCAACCTCACCAGCATCATCCCCCTCATCCACTTCAAGCTGCAGCGCCGCGGCGTCCCCGCCGCTTCCTGCCGCGGCTCAAGGAGCTGTCCGAGTACGTCGATGAGATCGCCAACCTCCGTCATGACCCCCGCCAGCCCTGGGTGGGCCAGACGGCCTTCGCCCACAAGGGCGGCATGCACGTCCACGCCATCGACCGCGTCGCCCGCAGCTACGAACACATCGCCCCGGAAGCCGTGGGCAACGCCCGCCGCGTCCTGGTCAGCGACATGTCCGGCCGCACGAACATCCTCGTCAAGGCCGCCGAACTGGGGTTCAAGCTCGCGCCGGACGCGCCCGAAACCCGCGCCATCACCGCCAAAGTCAAGGAACTCGAAAGTCAGGGCTACGAGTATGAAGCCGCCGAAGCTTCCCTCGCCCTCCTCATCCGCGGCATCCTCGACCACAACCCCGAGCTCTTCTTCAGCGTCGACTCCTACCACGTCTCGATGCGCAGCAACGGCACCAGCTCCGTCTGCGAGGCCACCGTCAAGGTCCGCGTCGGCTCCGTCACCCACCACACGGTCGCCGACGGCGACGGTCCCGTGAACGCGCTCGACGGCGCCCTGCGCTCGGCCCTCGCCAGGTCCTTCCCGCAGCTCGAAACCGTGAAGTTGATCGACTACAAGGTCCGCATCCTCGATGGTGTGGCCGGCACCGCCGCCCGGACGCGGGTGTTGATCACCTCCAGCGACGGCCAGCGGGAATGGGGCACCGTGGGGGTGAGCGAGAACATCATCACCGCCTCCTTGCAGGCCCTTGAGGACGCCATCGAGTACGCCCTGGTCTGGAAAGGCAATGGGGTCAAACATTGACATTTGACAATTCGAAGAATGTCAATTGTCAATGTTTGACCCCATGGTCCTGCTCACTTCAGCTTCTCGAACGTGCGGGCAAGGATCTGCCAGCTCTCCGCCCCTTTCACCCGCGCCTGGTGTTCGGCCATGATCCGCCCCTCGAGCGCGTTCTTCGTCGGCCGCTGCACCTGGTAGAGGATCCCGAACACTCCGGGGAACGACAGACCCGCCAGCCGATAGGCCGCCACCTCGTCGGTCACGTCGTGATCCGCCGGCACCAGCGGAAAGGCGCCGCCCTTGCGCGGATTCGACGCATCAAAGGCGCCGGGATAGAACTCGACGCATTCGCTCAGGCAATGGATGAAGCTGAAGCCGTCGTGGTCCATCGCCGCCTCCATCATCTGCAGCAGGTGCGCGGGATTGGTGTGGCTGCTGCGAGCCACAAACGTCGCCCCCGGCCGCGAGGGCCTGCTTCAGCGGGTTGATGGGCTGGTCCACCGCGCCCCACAGGTCGGTCTTGCTTCGAAACCCCGTGCGCGAGGTCGGCGAAGTCTGCTTCTTGGTCAGGCCATAGACCTCGTTGTCCATGACCACGAACGTCAGCTTCACGTTCTTGCGGGCCGTGTGCGTGAAATGGTTGCCCCCGATCGAGAACGCGTCGCCGTCGCCGCTGAACACAAACACGTGCAGATCCGGCCGCGTCAGCGACACCCCCGTGGCAAAGGGCAGGGCGCGACCATGGATGAAGTGCGCGCCGTGGGCCTGGACGAAATAGGGAAACCGGCTCGAGCAGCCGATCCCGGAGATGGTCACGATCTTCTCGTGCCAGAGCCGGCGCTTCTCGATCAGCTTGAAGTAGAGCGCGAGCACCGAGAAATCCCCGCACCCCGGGCACCAGGTCGGGTGATCGGCCGCGAGTTGCTTCTTGGTCAGCGGCGGTCGCGACTCCCCCTCGGCGGGGGCGACGATCGGGGCCGGCAACGGCGTCGCGGCCGGGGCGGTCGGGGCGGCTTGGGCAGGGGTGGCCAGGGAGGGCGAGCTCATAGGTGGGCGGGGACGGGGGTGGACGTCAAGGGGCGCGGGGGCGTGGACTAGTTCTTCGTCATGGCTTCCTCGACGTCGTGGCGGATGCGCTCGACGATGTCGCGCACCTTGAAGGCGAGGCCGTCGGCCTTGTTAATGCCACGGATCTTCTGGTTCCGGTAACGGGCCCGGAGCAGGCCGGCGAGCTGGCCATAGCCGTACACTCCATCATCGTTCATCTCCACCACGCGCAGGTGGTCGAACGCGTCGAAGATCTCCTCGAGCCCGAGGGGCAGGGGGTGAAGGTGCCGGAGATGCAGCGCCGCCACAGTCTGCCCCGCGGCGCGGGCGCGGTCGACGGCTTCGC
This sequence comes from Verrucomicrobiota bacterium, assembly GCA_027493615.1. GTDB lineage: Bacteria > Verrucomicrobiota > Verrucomicrobiia > Limisphaerales > J093 > DSVZ01. The sequence goes on along the minus strand of JAOSKK010000001.1, from coordinate 276,054 downwards.
GGATGGGACCGGCGGTCGAGCCCCAGCCGATGAGCAGAAGCTGGCCGCTACGGCAGCCGTACACGCTGGGCCGCGGCAGCGTGGCCGCAAGGGCTTGCAGCTTCTTCCGGCGTTTGGCCGCCATCTGCGTGTGCAGCTTGGGGGAACTCGTGGGATGCCCGAACTCGTCATGCTCCAGCCCCGTGACCACGGGGTAGATGCCATCCACGATGGGCGTGCCGGGTGGACGATGGGCCGCGACCCCCTCGGGCGCCGCCAGGTCATACGGCTTGTGCGCGCGGGCCGGGGACAAGTCCAGGGGCAGTTCCTGGCACACCTTCTGGAGGTTCGGCTCGTCGAACGCCTCAATGCGCGTGGCGATGGCCTGGTCGCTGAGCAGGATCACGGGGACACTGTAGCGGCGCGCGATGTTGACCGCCTCAATGGCCATGTAAAAGCAGTCCTCGACGTTGGCCGGCGCCAGCACCACGCGGGGAGAATCCCCGTGACCGCCAAAGCAGGCCAGGTTGAGGTCGGATTGTTCGACATTCGTCGGCATGCCCGTCGAGGGGCCACCCCGCTGGACGTCCACGATGACCAGCGGGATCTCCGCCATCACCCCCCACCCCAGCGCCTCCACCTTCAACGACAGCCCCGGCCCGCTCGACCCCGTGACCGCCACCCGCCCGGCGTAGCTGGCGCCCAGCGCCATGCTGACCGCCGCGATCTCGTCCTCGCACTGCACAAACGTACCCCCGTACTTCGGCAACTCGCGCCGGAGCAGTTCCATGATGTCCGACCACGGCGTGATCGGATAACCCGCGCCGAAACGCACCCCGGCAGCCAACAAGCCGTAGGCCAGAGCCTCGTTGCCGTTCATCACCACCTGCCGGACACCCCGGACCTGGCTGTCGGCAAACCGGAACGTTTCCAACAGATGCCCCAGCGAGTAGCTATAACCGGCGTCGAAGGCGTTTAGCGCATTCTGCGCCACGCTGGCGTCTTTGCCCGCAAAACGCTCCTGGATAAGGCTGCGAAGCTTTTCCACATTGAGATCGAACAGCTTGGCAATCAGCCCCAGCGCGTACACGTTCTTGCCCTTGTCCCGCGCCGTCCCCCCAATCGCCTCGACCGTCAGCCCCGAAATCGGCACCCCGACGTGGCGGTAATCCCGCTGCCACTCGGGCTTCGGCTCCACGTGATCCGAGTCGTAGAGCACCAGCCCCCCTTGCGCAGCGAGTCAATGTGGCCTTCGTAGGAATGCTGATAGAACGCCAGCAGCACATCGGCCTCGTCCCCGAGCTCAGGATTTCCCCGACCCGATCCGGCACCTGGAAGATCGACGGCCCTCCCGAGATCGTTGACGGGATCGTCATGAACGTCATGACGTCCTGTTCACTGCGGCCGGCCAGCCGCGCCAGAAAACCGCCGATCGCCTGAATGCCGTCCTGGGAGTTGCCCGCAATGCGGATGACGACGTCCTGCACCTGCTGCACCCGCGGGGGCAGCTTCGGGGGAATCACGGTGGTCTCGCTCATTTCCAGGCTCCGATCTGCGCTCAAAAACCCGTAGGCGACCGGCCCGAACCTCCCCGGCCCGCGCCAGCCGCCCGTCAATAATTAGGGAGAGTAACACGCACTCCAAGCGGGTCAAACCCTGACACGGAGGCGCGCGCGCCTCCCCCCGGTTGAGTGCGGATGGCGACACGACGCGGGGAAAACCGCCGCTGGAATTGTAATGTGACCCAGCGGCGATCCTTGTACCCTCCTGGCCGCAATCAACGATGCACCGGGGTTATGGCTCGACTGATCCTCCTGCACGAATCCGGTGTCACCGGGGAGTTCCCGCTCCAACCCGGCGTGAACACCGTCGGCCGCAGCCCGGACAACGACCTGAGCGTGGATGACGCTTCGGTGTCCGACCATCACTGCGAGATCGAACTGACGGCGTCCGGGGTGGTGGTCCGCGATCTCGGCTCGGCCCAGGGCACGTGGATCGATGCCGCGCGGATCCAGGAAGGGCGTTTGGACGCCGGTCAGACCTTGTTGGTCGGTGAGGTTCCGTTCGCCCTGCAAGTGCCGTTGCGGGTCGACGTCGCGACCCCCGGTGCATCGCCCGGACAGACACTGTCCGGACCGGCTGGAACGGCCGCCGCGTCCGCTGACCCGGTCCATTGCCCCTCGTGTGGTCGGTGGTGGGCCCCGAGCGCGACCCGGCAACAACGGGCGGGTTTGGCCGTCGTGCACTTCTGCCCCCAGTGCGGACGGCCGTGTGCGGGACCTGCGGCAGCGCTCAGCCCCGACCCGGGCGACCGGCCGCCGAAGACCTTCGGCCGGCGCGTGGTGGACGCCTTCGCATATCCCTTGCGGGGCAGCGGCGTCGGGATGCTCGTGTCGGGGACGCTGGCACTGTTGCTGGCGCAATACGCCGCATGGTTGGCGAGCCACGCCTTTCTCCTCGGCCTGCTGGCCCTGGTCATCCTTACCGTCGGGGTGGTCGGGTACTTCTTTGCGTTCCTCAAGCAGGTGGTCGTGACCTCGGCCAGCGGCGCCGGCACGCTGCCCGGTTGGCCGGACATCCTCAGTCCGGCCGAGTTTGTCGAGCCCTTCCTCCATTTCCTCGCCCTGATGGCGGTCAGCTTCGGGCCGTGGTTGCTGTGGCGGATGTGGGGGCCGGAGGTGGGAGGCGGCTGGATCCCATGGGTCCTGGTCGGCTGGGGGTTCTTTACTGTCCCATGGCTCTGGTCGGACTCGCCCTGGCGGATTCCGTCGCGGGCCTGAACCCGCTGGTCATCGTCCCGTCCATCCTGCGTCTCTTTGGCCCTTACGCCGCGGCCGTCAGCCTGGCCGCGATCCTCGTGCTGGTGCAGTTCGTGGGGGGCCGGTTCGCAGATGCGTTGTCGATTCCGGTGGTGAGTTCGCTGGCCGTGCATTTGCTCTCGCTCTATCTGCTGGTCGTCACCGCCCGCATTCTGGGGGTGACGTACTACCTGCACCGTGAGGAGCTGGCTTGGTTCAACCCTGGGTCAAACATTGACTATTGACATTTCGGACCGCGGGCAACGCGGCGCATCCGTCCGCGCCGACGAATTGTCAAATGTCAATGTTTGACCCCATTGCACTCTCCGGCAGGCCGCGCTCCAGGCAGCCGCCGCGCGGCCACGTTGCCACTTGACAACACCGGGGCCCCGCGGAGTGTGAGGTCCGCCGGCCCACCCATGAAGAACGGGTCCGGCTACAACCGCCTATGAGAGCCTTACTGTTCGCCTGTCTCCTCGGGGGTGCAGCGGGAGTCGCGCTGGCCCAGGGCCAATTCAACTTCGGCAACCGCGTCACGGCAGCCGGCATCGACGCACCGTTCTTTCGGCCGCTTGAGGACGGAACCCTCGTCAAGCTCGAAGGTCCCGCCTATCTGGCCCAGGCGTACCTCGGGCTGGAAACCGGAAGCCTCGGCCCGGTGGGACCGGTCCTCCCGTTTCGCACCGGCGCCGCCGCAGGCTACATCACCTCCACGGCCATCAAGGTCGACGGGATCCCGGGCGGAACAACGGTGTTCGTCCAGATGCGCGCGTGGGAGGCGGCCAAGGGCGGGATCTACGAAGCCGCCGTGGCAGCCGGCGGCTACTACGGCGCCAGCGCGCCGCTGTCGCTGACCCTGAGCGAACCTCCCGGCGCCCCCACGGACATGCTTGGCCTGCAATCGCTCACCCTGATCCCGGAGCCCACGACTCTGACGCTGGCCGTCCTCGGCGCTGCCGTGTTGTTGGGTCGGCGTCGGGCAACCTGAATCCCGTCGCCTCCACCGGCAGGATTCGCTCCCGCCGGGAAGCCGCGCCGCCTCAGCCTGCTCAACGTGCGGCGGAGTGCACTGCTCGCTGGCCATGTCTTCGCGTCCCGCGTAGGCTGCGCGCCCCATGACGGAGTTGCCGCAACCGGAAGTCATCTGTGTGCACGAGAGCGATCTCGACGGTTTGGTGTCGGGCCTGCTCCTGCAGCGCCTGGCACGTCACCGCTTCGGGGTCGACGTGCCTCTCGAGAGCTATCACAACCACCAGTGGCGCCAGCGCGCCATGCGCGAGAAATGCGCCTGGGTGGCGGACTTCACGTTTGACGCACGACTCGACCGCCCCCACTGGGTGATCCTCGATCATCATCCCACCGAGACCCGACCCATGCGGGCGCGCCTGATCCATGATCTCACCAAGTCCGCCGGCCGCCTGTGCTACGATCTGTGCCTCGAGGCAGGCCTGGGCAATCCCACCCTCGACCGCATCGTGCACCTGAACGACGTCGCGGACCTGTTCCGGCTGGACGACCCCGACTTCGCTCTGGCCTGCGACTACGCGAACCTGGTCAAGACCTATCAGTTCTGGAACCTCCACGCGGTGATTCGTGGCGAGCTCGAGGGTCTGCTCGGGCACGCGTTGCTCGAGGTGATGGCGGTTAAGCGGCGCGTGGAGGACCCGCTGGGCTTCGAGTGGAGCCGGGACAACATCCGGCCACTGAGCCCGGAAGTGGGCTACGTCAGCACCGTGATCGGGAACGTGAACCTGATTGTACACCGGCTGCTCGAAGAACGGGCCGCTCCGCAACCGGTGTTGCTCACCCTCTTCCGCAAGGGGAACGGGACCATCATTGCCAGCCTGCGCAGTCATGGGGGCGAAGCCCTGAAGGTGGCCGAGCGCCTCCAGGGCGGTGGACACCCCAACGCTGCGGGAGCGACCCTTCCGCGGTCGGTCCAACGGATCGACGACGCCCTCGTCTATCTGCGCCAGGCTTTGAATCCGGCCCCTGTCGCGGAAGGACCGCTCAACACGCTCGACCGCCTTTTCACCGAGCCGTGAGCGGAGGCCCGACCTCGCATCTTTCGCTTGCGGGCATCACGAACCTTCACGAAACTCACACCGTCGTTGTCACGGCAGCCGGCGTGGCGGAATCGGCAGACGCGCCAGACTCAAAATCTGGTACTCGCGAGAGTGTGTGGGTTCGACCCCCTCCGCCGGCACCACTTCCTTCCCCCTTCACCTTTGCCCACCGACAGGTTGACGGAACCGGGGCACCGGCGTATCAGGGCGCTATGCGCACGGATCGCGCATCGGACCGGGGAAGCTCCGTCGCGGCACCCCCAGCGGTCGTCGCCGGGGTCGGATTCACCCTGATCGAACTGCTGGTGGTGATTGCGATCATCGCCATCCTGGCCGGGATGCTCCTTCCGGCGCTGGCCCGCGCGAAGGAGAAGGGTCGCCAGACCGTCTGCCACTCGAACATGCGCCAGATCGGGTTGGGGGTAATGATGTACGCGGACGATCACCGGGGCTACCTCCCTACGGCTACGCCTACACCTGGCCCGGGCAGCAGCAGCTCTGGTGGTGGCAGGATCTCTGCCGGCCTTACATCAACAGCGAGCCCGTCTATAGCTGCCCCAGCGCCCGCCCTCACGCGCAATGGACCGATCGGCGTCCCCCGGGACACCGAACCCGCTCATCAAGGATTATCTCTGCAACGCCCAAGGGGGCGCCTATCCCGAAAGCGGCAAGCCCGCCTGGGTGAATGCCAACGGGCCCTTCATCAACAATTGGGATAATCCCAGCCGCTTGCTCTCCGAGATCGAGGATACCGTCGGCACGATTGCCATCTGCGACGGCGCCACCAACGTGTTCGAAATCTGGCGGCTGGAACAGGTGGACGCGTGGTACAACGCCGGCTTCGGCCCCGCCTTCTTCGGCAACAGCGCGAGCACCCAAAACCCGACCGGCGGGCACGTTGCCAAACGGCACGGCGCGGGGTTCAACGCCTCGTTCTGCGATGGCCACGCCGAGTTCGTGAAAAAGTCCCGCCTCGGCATGTGGACCAACCGGGCCGGCGATTGAGCTGCGGCACGCCCGGCAATCTCTCGAGGTGGCGAAGCGGCCCGGAAGCCCCCACCGAACCGCCTGCAGGCGGGAAGCCTGCTCCACAACAGGTCACCCGTGCCCGCCGGCGCGGTCCTCAAGGCTTGGCGTCGGTTCCGGGTTTGAGGCGCTGGATTTCGTCGAACAACCGCAGGAAACACCGGGCGGCGGTGAGTTCCCCCTGTTTGTAGTCCGCGCTTTCCTGGTGGCCGCGGAGGTCGCGCAGGAACGGGCCGGGGTCGGACCACACCGTTTGCAGCATGCCGCGGAAGCGGGGTTTCATCGCGGCCGCAGAACGCTCGCGGAAGCGGAGTTGGTCGTGCAACTGGTGCACGGCGGCGTCGGGATTGCGCCAGGGACACGCAAGCACCCGGAAGCCTTTCATGGCGAAATAGACGGGCGTGGGGTCGGGCCGCTCATAGTGCCAGTCGCAGATGACGACGTCCTGAGGGATCAGGTCCACGGCGCGATGGGTGTCGTTGAAGCTGGCTTCCCACTCACCCAGGCCGGTCGTGCGGCCGTCCAGCAGCCGGTCGCCCCAGATCCAGAGCTCACGTTGGCGCGCCTGCAGGTGGGCATGGATCCGTTTCACCTCGCCGGCGAAGAGCTCGGACTTGTCCTTGCCGCCGCACCGCGGGCAACGGGCTTCGCCGAGGTAAAACACCTCGTCCATACCGGCGTGAAAGGCGTCGGCCTCGAACGCATCGCAGAGCTCGTCCACGAGCGGGAGGACGACCTCGTGGACGCGCGGGTGCAGCGGGCAGTAGCTGCGGCAGTAAAGGCCGTCCGGGTTGGGCCAGGTGTACGTCTCGGGCGTCTTCACCCAGGGCGTCTCGTCGAACTCCGGGTAGACCTGAAGGAGCTTGCCGGTCGAGCGCTGCCAGGACTGGTGGCCCAACAGGTTGATCTGCGGGATGAGCCGGATGCCGTGGGCGCGGCACGCTTCCACCAACGGCTTCACGTCGGCGAGCGACAGGCCGCGGGGGTTCGCAAGTTCGGGGCGGCTCCGGTATTGATAGTTGTAGTCCACCCGGAGGATGAGGGTGTTGACGGTGCGGGGGCGAGTTCGTCGTGGATGAAGCGGACGAACGTCTCGATCTGCGCCGGACCGGGCGCCCCGATGCACAAGCCGCGCACCGGCAGCCAGGCGTCCAGCGGGCTCTGCGCGGCCGCGGTCAGCATCAGGAACGGGAGGAGGAAGGCGGGGCGGAGTGTCATGGGGGATCAGATTTGCTCGAAATACCGGCGGCGTTCCCAATCGGTGACGGCATCGCTGAAGGCCTGGTGTTCGAGGCGCGCGTGGTGGACGTAGTACTCGACGACCGCATCGCCGAAGGCGGCGTGCGCGAGTTTGGACCCCTCGAACAGGTCCGTGGCGTCGCGCAGCGAGCGCGGCAGGTGCGGCAGCTTGGAATCCACATAGGCGTTGCCGACGTACTCGGCGCCGCAGTCCAGACCCTCTTCGACACCGGCCAGACCGGCGGCGATCATCGCCGCCAGCGCGAGGTAGGGGTTGGCGTCGGCGCCCGGCATGCGGTTCTCGATGCGGAAGGCGCGACCGTGCCCGACGATGCGGAAGCCGGTGGTCCGGTTGTCCGTGGCCCAGGCCATGCGGGTGGGCGCCCAACTGCCGGGCTGAAAGCGTTTGTAGCTGTTGATGGTCGGGGCGTAGAAGAGGGACAGCTCCGGCGAGTACTTCATGAGGCCGCCGAGGAAGTGGCGGAACAGGTCCGAGCCCGGGGAGGAATCGCGTGAAGCACCGGGGGAAGGTGACGCGGAGGCGGCGGTGCGGCGGGCGCTGCGGGAGGAGCGGGTTCGGACGTTTGGCTTCCGCGCCTCCCCCGCTTCGAGGACGAACAGGTTCTGGCCAGCTCGCCACAGGCTGAGATGGAGGTGGCAGGAGTTGCCCGCCTCAGTGGGCGCGTACTTGGCCATGAACGAAATGGCTTTGCCGTGCTGTTCGGCGATCTCCTTCACGCCCTGTTTGAACAGGGCATGGCGGTCGGCCATGGGGAGCGGCTCGGTGTAGGCGAAATTGACCTCGTGCTGGCCGCGGCTCCATTCGCCCTTGCTGCTCTCGACCGGGATGCCGGCGGCGGTCATCCCGTTGCGGATAGCGCGCATCAACGGTTCATCGCGGGTGGGCTGGAGGAGGTGATAGTCGATGCGGTAATCACTGGAGGGCTCGAGGCTCTGGTAGCCATTCTGGAACGCGGCGTGGTAGGTCTGGTTGAAGAGGTAGAACTCGAGTTCACTGGCGCAGTAGCACGTGAGCCCCTGCTCGGCGAGGCGTTCGACCTGGCGACGCAGCACGGTGCGGGGCGCTTCGGCGACGAGCGTGCCGTCGTGATGGGCGGTGTCGCAAAGGACCAGGGCTGCGCCCGGCTGCCAGGGCAGCAGGCGGAGGGTGGTGAGGTCCGGGCGGAACGCGAAATCGCCAAAACCCGACTCCCAGTTGGCGAGGCGGAAGCCGGTCTGGGGATCCATGTCCAGATTGACGGCGAGCAGGTAATTGCAGCCGTGGGTGCCGTGGGAGGCGACGTGATCCAGGAAATACCCGGCGTGACACCGCTTGCCGACCAGCCGGCCGAAGGGATCCGGCATGGCGACGAGCACGGTGTCCACGGCGCCTGTCCGGACTTGAGCCTTCAATTGGTTGTAGGTCACGGCCGGGAGTCTAGCGGCGTTTGGCGGGCGACCAAGCCTGAAGCGAGGCGGAGCGGCGGAGGGCCCTGCACGGCCGTCGGTGTGGTGCCCTCGTGCGCGCGGCGACCGGTGGGGAGGCTCGGTGCCGGTCGCGCGGGACCGAGGGTGCTTGGGCGCCAAGACGGGGGAGGGTCTGCTTGACCCGAGCTTGGTCGGATCGTAAGGTCCTGCCATGCAAGAATCGAAAGAGGTGCCACGGATGGTCATTAGGATGAATGCGATCCGAACTCTCCGCCCAACAGGCGTCGCGCGGCGAGGGTGGCGGGGTCACTGGCCCGGGCTGGTCCTGGGATTGGGACTGGGGACGAGTGCTTGGGGGCAGCACGGGGGCGTGGATGCGACGTTCAACACGGGATCGGGACCTAACGCCCTGGTGAATGTGATCGCGCTACAACCGGACGGCCGGATCTTGCTGGGGGCAACTTTGGCTCGGTGGATGGGGTGTCGCTCAGCCGGTTGGCGCGCCTGAACCCTGAGGGGACCGTGGATGCGTCCTTTCGGACGGGGGAGGAGCCAACGATGACGTGCGCGCCATCGTGGTGCAGGCTGACGGGCGGATCCTGGTGGGTGGAGACTTCACGACGCTGGACGGTGCGCCGCGGCGGCGGTTGGCGCGTCTGCTGCCGGACGGGCGGGTGGACTACACGTTCCAGGTACCGGGGGCGCCAACGGCACGGTGCACGATCTGGCATTGCAGGCAGACGGCCGTGTGGTGGTGGTGGGCAGTTTCACCGAGATCCTGGGGGTGTCCCAGAACCGCATCGCGCGTCTGAACACCGACGGCAGCCTTAACACGAGTTTCGATCCGGGCACGGGAGCCAACGGTGTGATCCGGGCCGTGGCGTTGCAGAGCGACGGCAAGCTGGTCATTGGCGGGGACTTCACCGCCTACAATGGGATCACGCGCAATCGCCTTGCTCGCCTGAACACCGACGGGTCGTTGGACGCCGGTTTTGTGCCGGGCACCGGCATGAATAACAACGTGCAGGATGTGATCGTGGACGGCAGTGGTCGGATCCTGGTGGGGGGCCAGTTCACACAAGTGGCGGGCACCACGCAGCGGTATCTGGCGCGTTTGACTGCCACGGGTGCGTTGGATCCCTTCTTCAACATGGCCGTAGGCTTCAACAACACGGTTAACGCCCTGGCGATCCAGCCGGATGGCCGGATTCTCGCCGCCGGCGCGTTCACCACCGTGAACCAGATCGGGCGCGTCCGGATCGCCCGGCTCGGCGAGGACGCAAGTGTGGATCTGAGCTTCGACCCGGGATCGGGTCCCTCGAGCACGCTGTTGGCGGTGGCCGCGCCGTCGGACGGGAACGTGCTCATCGGTGGACAGTTCACAAGCGTGGCAGGTCAGAACCGGCGATACGTGGCGCGGTTGAACGCGGACGGGGGCAGCGCGACGTCAACGGCGCCGCAGATGGTCGTGTCCCCGGCCGCCCAGCAGGTGAATGCCGGGCTCTCGGCGAGCTTCACGGTGGTGGCGGGGGGCAGCCCGCCCCCCACTATCAATGGTCGGTCAATGGCAACCCGGTGCCAGGAGGCACGAACAGCACCCTGACGCTGCCGGCCGTGCAGCCCGCGCAGGCCGGTGATTATGTGGTCACGGTGTCCAACGCCGCCGGTAGCGTGGCGAGCGGGCCGGTAGCTCTGACCATCCTGCCGGAGGCTCCGGCGGCGGGCTCGCTGGATGTGAACTTCAACGCGGCTCAAGGTCCCAACGGGGCCGTGCGGGCCCTGGCCCTCCAACCCGATGGCCGGGTGCTGATCGGCGGCGCTTTCACGACGGTGGACGGGCAGGGGCGCAGTCGCGTCGCCCGGTTGTTGGCCAACGGCTCCGTCGACCCCAGCTTCGCGCCCCTCAGCGGAACCAGTCATGAAGTGTCGGCGCTCGCTTTGCTGCCCGACGGCCGGATCCTGCTCGGAGGCGAGTTCCTCACGTACAACGGGGGCACCCCGGTCCCGGATTGCCCGCATCCTGGCGGACAGCTCTCTGGATGGCTCGTTTGCGCCGGGCTTGGGGGCGAACAATGCGGTGGACGCCGTGGCGGCGCAGGGCGACGGCCGGGTGCTGATCGGAGGCCTTTTCACTTCCGTCGGCGGGGAGACGCGCAATTACGTGGCGCGCCTCAACGAGGATGGTTCGCTGGATGCCGGCTTCAACCCGCCCGGCGGAGCCAACGGTCGGGTGCGGGCGCTGCTCATCCTGCCCGGTGGCAAGATCATGATCGGCGGTGACTTCACCCGGTTCGCGGGAGTGGACCGCAACCGGATCGCACGGCTCAACTCCGACGGGAGCTTGGACGAGAGCTTTGTGGTCGGCACCGGGTTCAACAACAGTGTCTACGCGCTGGCGGCGTCGGGCAGTGGTGTGCTGGTGGGTGGTTCGTTCCTCAGCTACGGGGGTGCTGGGGCCCAGAGGCTGGCGTTCCTCGACAATTCCGGGGGACTGAGCCCGCGCCTTGACACCCTGGTGGGACCGAACAACACGGTGCATGCCCTGACGCTTGATCCGGATGGCCAAGTGATCCTGGGAGGCGCGTTCACGACCGCCAACGGGCTGACCCGAACCCGGGCGGCACGGCTTCTGGGTGCGGATGGCAGTGTTGACACGCAGCTCGATCCAGCCGGGGGCCAAACAACACCGTGCAGGCGGTCGTAGCTCAACCCGACGGCAAGATCATCATCGGCGGCCAGTTCACCACCGTGGCCGGCTTGACGCGACGTTATGTGGCGCGCCTCCACACGGACCCCCGCCCGGAACCGCCGGCGTTTCGCCTCGCGATCCGCAACACGGATGATGGCGTGCGCGTGGATGTGTTCGCGGAACGCGGCTTCGACTACTCGATCCTTCGCTCCTACGACCTCCGCCAGTGGCACCACTGGATGACCGTGTCGGGAGCCGGGATGGACTCCGAGGTGCGCCTGCTGGATCCCACTTCCAAGACCCAGCCTCACGCCGCGTATCGTGGGGTGTACCCCTGAACCGAGCCGCTGACGACGCGGCGACCGCGCGGCCGATCCGCGGGAACGGATGGCCCCTCATGAAGAAGCCGGGCAGCGTTGCGCCGCCCGGCTTGAGGTGGTTGGACGAGGCCCCCGGCCTGGGGGCCAGGTCGAGTGAGCGCGAGCCTCGGAGAGGCCGGCGGGACGCCTGTCCCGCACGGTTCGCGGAATTCTCAGTACTCCCGGTTCCGGTTGATGCCCGGGTTCGGCACGGGATAGCGGCCGTTGGCATCCGCCACCAGCGGGGCGGGCGAATCCTTGGTGAGTTTGTCGAGGCCCGGGGCCATCTCATGCTCGCAGTTGAGCATGTCGTCGAAGGTGATCTCCTGGCCGGTGTGGGCGGCCATGCGGCCCATGGAAGTGACCAGGCTCGCCTCGACGCCGTGGCGGACCTCGTTGTAGGGCTGGTCGTTGCGAATGGCCTTCATGAGGTCCTCCCACTCGTTCTGGTAGGGATCGGCCTCGGCGGGATCGACCTTGGACTCCCAGGTCATGGCGGAACGCTTGGCGGTCTGGCCCGTGAAGATGGCGCTGGGCATGCCGCAGTCGCCGCTGCGGGACGCGATGGCCATGCCCTTGGTGCCATGGAGGTAGCTCGAATACTGGTCCAGGCAACCGGTCATGCAACGCCCGTCAAAGTCGAACTTGGTGCCGTCGGCGTAAGTGTACTCGACGGCATAGATGTCGAAGTTCTGGTCGACGTAAGTGATGCCTTCGGGGCTTTGGCGGTAGTGGCGGCCGCCGAGGGCCTGGGCCTTGACGGGCCACTCGTTCTTCATCCAGCCGAGGTGGTCGATGATGTGGATGTAGAAGTCGCTGAAGTTCCCGCCGCTGGCCCACAGGAAGCTGTGGAACCGCTGGATCTGGTAGAGCAGTTCGTTCGCACCCGGCGGCTTGGGCAGCGAGGAGAAGTAGCCGATGGGGCCGTGCATGCGGTAGCCGCGCTGGAGGATGATCTCGCCAATTTCTCCGTCGTGGACCCGTTTGGCCAACTCACCCAGGGCGCGACTGTGCCGCGACATCAGCCCCACGCCCACCTTGAGGTTCTTCTTGGTGGCTTCTTCGCCCAGCGCGAACATGCGCTTGGAGGTCGGCCCGTCGACGGTCACGGGTTTCTCCATGAAGACGTGCAGGCCCTTCTGGATGGCGTAGGTGAAATGGACCCAGCGGAAGGCCGGTGGCGTGGCGAAGATGGCGATGTCGCCCGGCTTGAGGCAGTCCATCGCTTTCTTGTAGGCGTCAAAACCCGCAAACCGACGCTCGGGCGGCACGTCGACCTGCGGTGCCAGACTCTGATCCCGGCGCAGTTGGCCCAGGCTGCCCTGGAGCCGCTCCTCGAAAACGTCGCCCATGGCCACCAGTTTCATCGGGCCGGTCTTGGTGCGAAGGGCGTTGACGGCGGCGCCGGTGCCCCGCCCACTGCAACCAATCAACGCGACCTGGATCAGGTCGCTGCTGGCGGCATGCACGGCTGGCAGGGCCACGCCCGCCAGGGCGGAAGCCGCGGCGAGACAACCGGTGTCCTTAAGAAACTCACGACGTGAAGTCACGTTCGAAGGGGCTTTTGTCATGGGCGAAATGCTCGACTGGCCCGGAACGGCCGTCAATCGGGAAAAGCGACAGGCGGCCCACGGCGGGCCGCCTGCGACGTACGAAAGCGGGGCGGGACGGGTGTTACACGTTGCTGGGCTGGTTGGCCGCCGGCAGCGGCAGGACCTTCGAGGCCAGACCAACCTTCATGCAGATGAAGTAAACGACGGCTCCCACGACGAAGGCGGCGACGGGCGCGGCCGGCACGGTGTAGCCGGTCAGCTTGTCGAAGATGCCCACGCAGAAGCCGATGGCCCAGGCGATCCAGCCAGCCGGGTTGAAGCCCGCGCGCGGCCCGCTCCAGCGCTTCCCGGACAGCCAGTAGTCCACAAACATCGCACCGCAGATCGGGCCGAAAGATGCGCCGATGATCACGAACACGCCGATGGCGTCACCCACAACGTGCGTGACGGCCAGGATGATGCTCACCGCGGCACCGATGCCGACCGAGATGAACGGGTTCACGTTCGGCAGGGTGGTCTTGAAGCTGTTCGCCGCGATGAAAGACGAGAAACACGCCGGCGGGAAGGCCGCGAGGGCCAGCAGGAACATCATCCATTTGGCGGCACCCTCACCGACCACGATGCCCAGGAGAGAAGTGGTCCGCAGGAGCGCCTGCGAGGCGGCGCCCACCTGGGCGGACTCGCGCATCTTGTCGGCGGCATCACCGCTGGGAGCCTTGCCGGCGGCGGTGAGCGTCTCGATCCGGGCATCGACGTCCGCCACAGCTTTCTCCGCCGATTGCTCGGCCGCCTGGATGGCCTTCGGACCGTATTCCTAGTGGCCGTGCACGCCCGCCACGATCAACGTCGAGATGCCCGCGGTCAGGACGATCGCGAGGGCGATGCCGATCAGGCCGCCCATGCTGACGTCTTTCTTGTCGCGGCTGTTGGTGCCGAAGTCCACGCCGGCCGCGCCGGCGGTGGCGAAAAAGCCCACCACGTAGACGGCGAGGAACCCGAGCACACCCCCCGTAAAAATGTCCACCGTGGACATGGCCGGGTTCGCATAGCCGGCGATGGCGGAATGGTGGTCGGCCAATGCCGTGGCGTCAAAGCCGCCCAACCCGCCGATGGTCTTGAAGAACATGATCAGCAGCACCGCTACGGGAATCAGCGGCAGATAGGTCGCCACCTTGGCCACGTATTGGATGCCTTTGAGGCCGACGAAAGCGGCCAGCACACCCCAGATCACCATGAGGATTTCCGGTTTGACCCCCAGGGTGGGAGCCAGCAGCAGGGAGGAGAAGTAGGCGTTAACGCCCAACCACCCGAACTGCAGCAGACCCATCAGAAAGCCGGGGAGAATGAAACCTCCTGTGGCGCCGAAGGTCGAGGTGCCTACAATGTAGAGCGGCAGACCCGTCTTCAGCCCCAACATCCCCGGCACCAAGTAGAACAGGAAGTGGCAGATCAGGGCGGCGATAACCAGACCCAGCAGGGCCACGCCGACGCCTTGGGCCAGGCCGCCACCCTTCGAGTTCGCCAGGACCGCGTCCTGCCAGAAAACGAACCAGAGGAAGATGCCGGCGTAGGTCGGCGCCGTGTTCTTGTACCACGGAGCGCGGTTGGATGCCGGGTTCGGGACAGCCCCGGTGATGTACGCGGGGAGTTGCGACGAGTTCTCTGCGGCGTGGTTGCTCATGCCCCCCTTATCTCTGATTCTAATCCGCTCGCAAGCCGAAAGTTCCTGGCGGTTCTCATCTCTTCAGTGCGGGCCTGCGCATCGAACTTGATCCGGTTCCCGAGCAGGCCGAGGCTCCTGCCCCCCCAGCGTCGAAGCCAACGACACACCCCACGTCCGCCGTCTAACGCGTCAAGTCGAGCCCAACCGTCCTTCCCGGCGGCGGTCGCTCCCCCTCTGTCGTTCGCCATCGGCGATGGAACCGACAACAGCGGTAACGGACCAATCGGGGATGAGACGATGACAGCGGCACGAACCACTCAGAACGCGATGCCATCGCGGTGGAACCGCATTGGCACCAGGCCTCATCCGTGCCATCCGAGTAATCCGTGGTCAGGGATTACCGCGGCTACCATGCACCGCCGACGTCACGGATTTCGCGGATGGACTGCAGCGCGGAGCTCGTGCGCCGAGATCTGGAGGAGGCCTTTCAGAAGCTCAAGCAAGAGTCGGGCAAAGGACTGTTCGTCGGCAGCGTGAGGCTGCCGCTTGCGTTGGCGGAGCTGGGCTTGATCGACGAGTACGAGTTCGTTGTGCATTTCCGACGGGCGGGCCACGGGCCGACGTTGGTCGCGCGGCTGTCGAAGCTCGTCGACTTGAGCCTGGCAGGCCAATCGGACTACGGCTCGGGGGCAGGGGCCCTGCGGGATGAGCCGAGAAGGTGGCCATGAGGAGCGGAGCGGCTGGCCATTCGCTCCGCCGAACCGCCACCGGCTGCATGGGTTTCGTCGCCGGCGAACCGGTCGCACGTTCGATCCACCGCTGGAGCTTCTGCCCGGCGGCGGGGGGTGAGTCTCGTCACCTCGACTCCTACGGGGGGATGAGGGAGCTGTCTGCTTGCCGGGGGACGCCTCGCAGCGCACGCTGTCGCCATGCCAGTGCCTGTGCTGAACGTGGCGGCGATGCGCGCGTGGGAAGCCGCGTCCTGGAAAGCCGGATGCTCGGAGGCCGCGGTGATCGAGCGCGTGGGCCAGTGTGTGGCCCAACGGATCCGTCGCCTCACCCGCCCCCGCGACGGCGTCCTGCTGCTGGCCGGGCGGGGTCATAACGGCGACGACGTGCGCGCCGCCGAACCGCACCTCGAACCGCGCGCCGTCGAGGTGCTGAACGTCCACGACCCTGCCTCCGCACTGCCCGCACTCGAGGCGGCTCTCGGCCGGCAACCCGTCCTCCTCGTGGATGGCCTTTTCGGAATCGGCCTCAACCGGCCACTGGGCCCGGACTGGATCACGTTCGTCGAACGCGTGAACGCCTCCGGTGTCCCCGTCCTCGCGGTCGATGTGCCTTCGGGACTCGACGCCGACCGCGGCCAACCGCTCGGCGCTGCCATCCGCGCGGCGCACACGCTCACCGTCGGGGCCCCGAAAGCCGGCCTGCTGCGACCTGGCGCCTGGGGAGTACACGGGCCGGCTGGAAGTCGAGAGCGACATCGGCCTGGCGCGCTGTCCCGGCACGAGCGAGCTCTGGTGGAGCTTGCCCGAGGATTTCGCCGGCTACCCCCCGCCGCGCCCGGTGGCGTCGCACAAGGGCAGTTTCGGGCACCTGCTCATCCTGGCCGGTGCGCGGGGCTATCACGGGGCCGCCGTGCTGGCGTCGCGCGCCGCCCAGCGGGCCCGGCCCGGTCTGGTCACACTGGGCACCTCGCCGGGCGTCTACGCACCCGTCGCCGCCCAGTTGCAGGCGGTGATGGTGGACGATTGGCGGACGGCGCTGGGCAAGCTGGCCGGTGTGACGGCGCTGCTGGCGGGTCCGGGGCTGGCCGGCGGCGAAGTCGAAGCGGCCTGGCGCGAGCACGTGGTCGAGCTGTGGCAGGGGGCCCATGCCAATGGTGGTGGATGCCAGCGCGCTCGACTGGCTCCCCGCCCGGGAGGAACCCGCCCCCGCGGTGCGGGTCATCACCCCGCATCCGGGCGAAGCAGCGCGCCTGTTGCACGTGACCACCCGCGAGGTGCAGGAGGATCGGGTGGGGGCGTTGCGCGAGCTGGCCGCTCGTTACCGGGGCAGCCATGTCGTCCTGAAAGGGTACCAGACGCTGGTGGGCACGACAGACGGACCCGTCTTCGTGAACGGCTCGGGCGACAGCGGCCTCGGTCAGGGCGGCAGCGGCGATGTGCTGGCCGGCTTTCTGGCCGGGTGCCTTGCCCAACCTGCCTGGCAGGCGGAACCGCTGGCCGCGGTGCGTTACGCCGTCTGGCAACACGGTGCGGTCGCCGACCAACTCAGCCAGCGGCGCGCCCACTGGACCCCCGAGGACCTGGTCGAGCGCCTCGGCAATTTGCGTTCGCGCCGGCCGGGCCTACGATTCGACGCGACCTCGAGTCCATGAAACCCTGGATACTCAGCCTGAGCCTGCTCGCGGCGGCGTGCCTCACCGGCACCCGCGCCGACACTCTTAAGAAGCCCATGAGCCCCGCAACTGCGCCTGCACCTGGCCACGAACTCGCCACCTTCGGCGGCGGTTGTTTCTGGTGTGTGGAGGCCGTGTTCGAACTGCTCGACGGCGTGAAATCCGTGGTCAGCGGCTACGCCGGCGGGCAGACGGAGAACCCCACCTACCGGCAAGTCTGCGACGGGACCACCGGCCACGCCGAGGTGGTGCAGATCGAATATGACCCGAAGAAGATCAGCTTCGAGCGCCTGCTCGAGGTCTTCTGGATGTGCCACGACCCGACCTCTCTCAACCGGCAGGGCGCGGACGTGGGCACCCAGTACCGCTCGATCATCCTTTACCATGACGAGGCGCAGAAGGCGAAGGCCGAGAAGTCAAAGGCCGCCGCCGCCGCCGAGTTCACCCGCCCCATCGTCACCGAGATTGTGCCCCTCACAAAGTTCTACGTGGCCGAGGCCTACCACCAGGACTACTTCCGCCTGAACCCCACCCAGGGGTATTGCCAGGCAGTGATTGCGCCCAAGGTCAAGAAGCTCAAGCCGAAGCTCGCTCCGTAGCCGGACCGGCCGGCGAGCCCGGGTCAGTCCTCGGCGAAGAGGAAGCGGAAGTCATCCAGCGTCAGGCTCTGCGAGAACCGCTCCTCGCCCAGCACGTCCTCGGCCAGCGCCTTCTTCTGCTTCTGCAGCAGGCGGATCTTCTCCTCGATGCTGTTCTTGATGAGCAGGCGGTAGGCCATGACGGGGTTCGTCTGGCCGATGCGGTGGGTGCGGTCGATGGCCTGGTTCTCAACGGCCGGGTTCCACCAGGGATCGAACAGCACCACGTAGCTGGCGGCGGTGAGATTCAGGCCAAAGCCGCCCGCCTTGAGCGAGATGAGGAAGATGGCGGCGCCCTCCGCCGTCTGGAAGTTCTCGACCAGTTCACCGCGGTTCTCGGTCTCGCCGGCGAGGTAGAAGTGCGGCCAACCGCGCGCGGTGAGCACGGGCTTCAGGATGCCCAGGAGCTCGACGAACTGGGAGAACACCAGCACCTTGTGCCCCTCTTCCATGAGGGGCTCGAGTTGCTCGACCAGGGCCGTGACCTTGGCGCTCTCCGCGATGGAATCCGGTTTGACCAGGCGCGGGTGGCAGCAGATTTGACGGAGCCGCAGGAGCGAGGTCAGGAAGTGGAACTGCTGCCGGGCCAGTTCCTGGGGCGTCTGGATGCGGAGCAGCAGTTGGCGGGCGTGCTTGAGCTCGGCCCGGTAGAGCGCCTGCTGCTCGCCTTCGATCTCGCAGAACAGGTCTTCCTCGACCCGCGCGGGAAGGTCCTGCGCCACCTGACCCTTGGTGCGCCGGAGCAGGAAGGGCCGGACGCGGGCGGCGAGGCGACGGCGGGCGAGCGGATCGCCCTTGGCGTCGTACACCCGGGCGAAGTGGTGGCGGCTGCTGAGGACGCCCGGCATGGCGAAGGTGAGCAGGCTCCACAGGTCGAGCAAGCGGTTCTCGATGGGGGTGCCGGACAGCACCAGCCGATGGCTGGCCTTCAGGGCGCGGGCGACCTGAGCGGTCTGCGAGCTGGGGTTCTTGATGTACTGGCCTTCGTCCAGGATGACCGCGAGCCAGTGAACCGTCGCCAGACTCTCGCCCAGGAGCCGGAGCTGGCTGTAGTTCAACACGTGCAGCTCCGCCTCGTCGAGCCGCTCGCGGAAGGCCGGCAGCTCCTCGGGCCGCCACACCCGGACCCGTAGGCCCGGCGTGAAGCGCTCCGCTTCGGCCCGCCAGTTGTCCATGACGGACTTGGGACAAACGACCAGGACGGGCGGCGTTGCGGGAACCGCGACGGGGACGGAGGACGCACCGGGCGACGGCGGGGACGAGAAAGCCTGGGACGCCGTCGCGGACCCAGCCGCGGGAACGCCCTCCGACAGGAGCGGGGCTGATCCGGAAGCCGCGTCAACGGTTGGTCCCTGCCGCAGCCAAACCAGCCAGGCAAGCGCTTGCAGCGTCTTCCCCAGCCCCATGTCGTCCGCCAGGATCCCGCCGAAGCGGTTGGCGGCCAGGTAGGCCAGGAAGTGGAAACCCTCGAGCTGGTACGGGCGCAGCGCCGCGGTGACGCCGTTCGGGAGCGGCGGGGTCACGCGGGTCTTCAGCTCGGTGACACGGCGCTCGATCTTCTCAACCTGGGGTTCGGGAAGGAACTTGCGGGCGGCGTGATCGGCGAGTTGGAGTGCGTGGAGCCGCTGCGTCTCGGCGGTGAGCTCGTGCGGGCTGAGGCCGAGGCGGGCGAGTTGCTCGTCCTCCTCGGCGCTGAGGTCGAACTGGAGGCGGCGCCAGCCCTTGTCGGCGAGGCGGACGAAGCGGCCCCTTCGCGTTGAGCAGCAGCTTGATCTCGGCCGGGGTGAGCGTGGTGTCCGAGACGTCCAGCACCACGCGCAGGTCGAACCAGTCGATCTCCGCCTCGGTGGCTTCGAGGCGAACCCGACCCGCGACGGCGTCCTCGGCCAAGGTGGCGAGTTCCCCTTTCAGTTGCACCTGGACGTGCGGGGGCAGGGACTTGAGCCAGGGGACAAACACCTCGGGGAACTTCTTCGTGACGCGCACCGCAAGCCGGCCGTTGTAGGGATCCGGCTTGAGTCCGAGCGGCTCCAGCCACGACGGCACCTCGCGCAGCGCGGACCGGTCGTAGAGGACGATCGTCGAGCCCCTCGCGGCTTTGGCCGGTTGCTTGGAATTGTCGACGAGCCAAGCGTGGCCATCCCATCGCTCCCGACGGCCGCCGTCCGTGGCTTCGGCGAAGACCTCGAGAAGGCAGTTCTCCGTGGGGCTGCCGGGGTAGATGGGACGCAACTCGCAGCGGATCGCGATGTCGAAGGGCACCCGCCGGATCCGGTCGCGGATGCGCGCGGGCAGATCGACCCCGAGAGACTCGAGGAAGCTCAGGCCGGGCGAGGTCTCGAGGGCGGGGGCTGGGATGACCGTCTCGCGGTTGGGATCGAGTGCGTCGCGAACCGGACGCGGGCCGGTATAGAGGGTGTCTTCCGTGATGTAAAGGGCGGGATGGCCGTCCAGGGTACAGACAACTGGCGGCAGAGGCTGACCGTCGGCCTGGCACAATCGGAAGGTGTAATCGCCCGTCTCATCGGCCGGCGAGAGGACCTCCCACCGGAGCGGTTCGGGGACACGCCGGAAGGGTTGGCCAGCGGCCGTGACCACCCGATCCTCGAGGCCGGGTGTGCGCAAGAGACGACCGAGGAATCCGGGGGCGTCGGGGTCCGTGTAGTGCATCGGCATCCGCCGGCCGTAGAGGATGTGAAGCTGCATCCCCTGCCAGATGCGTTCGGCCTCCGGGGTGAACTCCAGTTGGCCCGCGCGGTACTCCTGGGCCACTTGCTGCCACTGCGTCGGCTTGAGGACCTCGAAGGTGGCTTGGCCAGGGCGTCGGCATTCGGGCATGACATCGACCGGGCGCAGCACCAGCCGCAGATCATGCGTCCCCCGGGCCATCTCCGCACCGGTGATGCCCCAGCGCACCGGGTTGCTGAAGCGGTTCGTCCACTGCTCGATGGCGCGTTGACGCCGCCAGCGCGCCAATTGCTGGCGAACCTCGGTCACGTCGGTGAGGGGGCGAGGAACTCGGGAATTGCGCGACCGTGTTCGAGGGCGGCGTTGGCGACGTAGTGCCAGAACTCCTTCTCGCTCGCGGGCCGACGGGGCCAGAGTTCCACGGCTTCCCAGCCGTTTCCGCCCAGGCCCAAACCGAGTTGCTCGAGGTTCCACCGTGTGAAAGGGCGCCCGGCACGCACGTGCTCGTAACCAACCTGCAGCCTCAGGAGGAAAGCGCGCTCGGGCGGGCGCAACCGCCGCCCCAGACGGGCGGCCACTTCTTCGCCAAACTCGGAAAGCGGTACTTCGGGATGGCACGGCGTCCGGGCCCGGGCACCGCGGGCCGGAACCGGCCGGGTCGGCGAGGCTTGCCCGGCGCTGAGGTCGCGGACCGCCGCCACGTTCAGTTCCGCCATCGCGGCCCGCATCGCCGCATAGACGTGCTCACAATCCTCGACCCCCGAACAGGTGCAGAAACCGCCCCAGCCGAAGTCCGGGTCCAAGACCATGCTGACCTCGTGCACGGTTCCGTCCTCGTGGACCTGAGCCTCCAGGCTCAGCCCGTCCGCGGCGGGCTTCAGTTGGCCGACCCGGCCGAGTTGGTACAGCCTCTCCCCCTGCTTGCGGGTACGGCGATCGAACACGGCCAGGTAATCCTGGACCTCGGACCGATCGAATGCGGCGAAGGGATCGCTCACGAAACAGACGTCGAAATTGGCAGCACCTGTCCTCCGCCGTCAATCCACCAGAATGAGCCTGCCAGGAACGCCCACCCCGCTCCCCCGACGCGAAGCCAGGGCCAGCGCGCTCAACCCGAGGGCGCAGGCCAGAAAAATGAGGGCGCTGGGCGTGCGCGTCGTCCAAGGCGCCCAGGGCCAGGGGAAACCGAAAAGCGCGAAGTTCAACCCGAAGTACAGCCACACCGCCAACAACAGCGTGGCCCGCAGGAATCCGTCCGCGCCCTGCCTCACCCGATCGCTCCGCGCAAACCACGTCGCCACCAGCGTCGTCACCCCCAACGGCACGACCCAATACACCAGCACGCCCGCCACGGGAGAACCGACACCGCCCGTCGCGGCCACTCGCAGCCAGGTCTTCACGGCGATGGGCAACACCGTGACCGGCAACACCTGCAGGTACGGCCACCAACGCCCCCCGCAATCGCCACCACCGGGAGGAGACCCATCACAAGGCCGGGGTCATAGACCGCTTCCACGACCGACCAACCGGAAAACTCCGCCGCCAGCAGCAGCCCGACGTGCAGGCCCAGCAAAACGCCTTCCATCGCCCAACCCAGCCGCGGTGTCTCCGGCTGGTCAAGCGCGGCCAGCCGGGTCCGGTGGTACCACAAGCCCGCGCCCAGCGCTGCCCCCGCCGTGGCGCCGAGGGTGATCTCCATCAGGTTCCACCAGTTCAAGTGAGGATCGAGACTCGACCACAAGCCGGTCCGAAACACCTCCGGACGCCAAGCCCGGAACGCCTGCAGACTCTGACCCAGCGGAAACCCCACCGCACCCCCGAGGACGCCCCACAGAGCCACGCACCGGGCGAGCCGGTCCCCCGGATCGTTCCCACGTACACCAACAAGCCGAGCAACGCGACCAGCAGTCCTCCCCACACCTCCCGGCGCGGCGTCAGTTCCGCCTCCGGTTCCCACCGCCAGTCTGCCGAGAAGTAGAGCCGGGGAAGGACCCGCTCGGCCGGCTCGAACGGCGTGTTCAACAGCCATACCCCGAACGCGTAACAGCCCAGCAAGCCCAGCAGGACCATGAGCATTTCGCGCGGACGGTAGCGGGTCCCACTCAAACCCATCCCAAGAAACGCACCCGCAAACCCGATCCAGAGTCCGGCTTTGATCGCGAGGCCCAGCAGACCCCAGGCGAGTGCGGCGTGGTTCCCGATCATCGTCGGGTTCTGCGTCAATCCGATCGTCTGGCCGTAGGTCATCGAGCCTCCGAAGCCGATGGCGACGGTCCCCCAGGCCACGGCCCGCGCTGCCGGGAGCGAGACCGCGTGGGGACGCATCAAGAGGACCAGCGTCAGCGAGATCAGCAAGCCCGCGATCATGGCGCCCGTCTCATGTCCGTACTGGCCGCGGATCCCCCACCCCATCCCGCCGGCGAGTGCACCTCCCAGCACCACCTGCCAGGCCGAAGTCGCCCTGGCCTGCGGGTGCCCGGTGGACGGTTGCGTGGAAAGCTCAGTGATCATCACTCACTCGTACCGCCCGCATTCGGAACTGCCCACGCACCAAAGCAAGCCCGAACCTTGGGGTCGCATCTTAACATTGAACATTCGGCTCCGCAGAGAGCGCTCCGGCCGCCCGGACCGCGCCCGACCCACCCGCGTTTTCGCTGGTACCCTGCGCCACCTTCCCTTATGACGAGCATCGTCTTTCGGATCGGCTTCGGGCGGTCCGTCCCCAGTGAAAGGTGTCAGGTCATGAAAATACTCGCGGCTTGGTTCGGTCTGCTGTGTGGTGTCGGGTGCTTCGGTCTGCAATCCGCCCGCGCCGCCGATGTCTACTACCATCTCCCCACGGCGGCGCTCACGCTGACGGACGGCGCGTGGCCGGGCGAGTCGGGCGACGCCGGCTTGCGTGAGTGGCGGACGGCCTGGGCCCTCCAGTCCTACGCGGTGCTCGACGGCCCCGGCGAAGCCTACTTCGACGGGGAAACCGCCTTTCCATGGGCTGGCGAACCGGCCGAACCCGTGTCTCTGGCCATCTGCGCCCCGGCCGGCCAGGACGTCACCGGGCGGCTGTTCGTCCGGCGCGACGACCTGATGGGTCTGGTACCGCTCCGGTTCAAGGTCCCCGCCACGGCGGCCAGGCCGGAAGCGCGCGAACGCTTCCTGGCGGCGAAACAGGCGCACTTCCGCGCGCTCCAGCGTCGTGGCCTTCCCGGCACGGCCTGGTTCCGCCACCAGGCGGACTCAGCCGCGCGGGAACGTGGCGCGGACCCAGCGACGGACGCCGACACGCCTTGGTTTCCAGGTCAGGCCCGCGCCTCGGAACTCGAAGACACCTACGACCTCTTCACCGGGGGCCGGGCGTTGAGCGAGAACCTCCAGCTTGAACGCGCCCTGCCCCCCTCGGCAGCCGGTCGGAACTCGTCGCGCTGGATTCGATCCCGGGCATCACCGTGCGCGAGATGGATTGGAAGCCGCTGCTCGACGCGGCCACTCCGGCCCTCGACCCGCTGGCCGGGACCGTTCCTGCGGATCAGCACGCGCTCTTCTTTCCCAGCTTCGAGGCCATGATCCGGATGATGGACGAGGCGGAGACCAACGGGACGCCGGTGCTCCAGTGGCTCGAACCCCGGGCGGAAGACGCCAATGTGCGCGGCCGCTATCAACGTCAGCTCTGTCTGGGCCTGACCGAATTCTCGCGCGTGCTCGGTCCGTTTGTCATCGGCAGCGTGGCCTTCACCGGTTCGGATCCGTTTCTGCGTGTCGGCACGGATGTCGCCGTGCTGTTTGAAGCGAAGAACCCGGCCTTGTTGCGCACGCACATCCTGGCGCAGCAGAACGCGGCGCGGACCGCCGACCCCGCGGTCCAGGCGGTCAACGGCACGATCGCGGGGGTCGAGTTTGCGGGCGTGCTGGCCGCGGACCGTTCAATCAGCTCGTACGTCGCGTCCCTGACCAACGTCGTCCTCGTCAGCAACTCCCGCGCCCAACTCGAGCGCCTGATCCGCACCGCCCAGGCCAGGCCCCGGCGCTCCAAGCCCTGGACGAATACCGTTACTTCCGCCAGCGCTACCCCCGCACCGAGCCGGGCGAGACCGCATTCCTGGTGCTCACCGACGCCACCATCCGCCGCTGGTGCGGACCGGAATGGCGGATCGCAGACTCCCGACGCACGCGCGCGGCGGCGGTGCTGGCGGAGTTGCAGGCCACCCATTTCGAGGCGCTGGCCAAAGGCAGCGTCGCCGAAGCCGCGTTGAACTCGCCGTTCCCGCTGCCCGACGCCGGTGAGCTGCGCCTGACCCGCACCGGCGTGCGCTCCGCGACCTATGGCACGCTCGACTTCATGACCCCGATCGCCGAGCTGGGCCTGACGAACGTCACGAAGGCGGAAGCCGAGGCCTACGCGATGTGGCGCGACAACTACCAGCGCAACTGGCAGCGGTACTTCGATCCCATCGCGATCCGCTTTTCGGTCGCCCCCGCACGTCTCGCGGCCGAAGTCACCGTCATGCCCCTCATCGCCGCGACGGACTACCGGTGGTTCCTCGACACGACGCTCGGCGCCCGGATGGAACCCGCCGCCGGCGATCCGCACACCAACGCCCTGGTCCGCCTCGGCCTCGCTCTCAACCCCAAGTCGGAACGCATTCAGGACGCCGGCAACTTCCTCGTGAACCTCGCGCCCGGACTCAAGGCCAATCCCCTCGGCTGGCTCGGCTCCGCCGTCACCCTTTACGCCGATGACGACCCGTTCTGGGACGGGGTCCTGGCGTCCGCCGACGCCGAGAACTTCCTCGAAGAGCGCTACGCGCAGTTGCCCGTCGCCCTGCACTTCGAGGTGAAGAACCCGCTCGGGGTCGTCGCCTTCCTCACCGCCGTCCGCGCCTACATCGAACAAACCGCGCCGCAGATGACCGCCTGGGCCAACCGCGAACACCAGGGGCGCGCGTATGTCAAGGTCAGCGCCTCCGTCCAGGCCCACGACCCCGAGAAGCCGTGGGCGGTTTTCTACGCCGTCACGCCGGGCGCCTTGACGGTCACGCTCAGCGAACCCCTGCTCCAGCGCGCCTTGGAACGTCAGTCCACCAACGCCTCCCCCACGCCACCCGCCCTTCCCGCCGAACGGCTCTGGCTCGGCGGCAACCTGGGACTCACCGCCGAACGCCGCTTCCTCCAGATCCTCGAGTCCCTCAGCCGCCGCGAACTCCAGGCCAGCCGGCAACTCCTCGCCTGGGGCAACCTCCCCATCCTCAACGAGTGGAAACGCCGCTTTCCAGACCAGGACCCGGTCCGGCTCCACGAAACCTGGTGGGGCACGAAACTCCTCTGCCCCGGCGGGGGCGCGTATGTCTGGAACGCCGAGTGGCAGACTTTTGAATCCACCGTGTTCGGCCACCCGGGCGCACCGAAATCCGCCCCCGCCAACCCATTCGCGGATGTCACCTTCGTCAACCTCGGCGTGACCTTCGAGCACCAGGGATTGTCTGCCAGGGCCGTGCTGGAACGGGACGCGCTGGGGCGATGACGCGGGTGCTTCATGCTCGGCATGAAGCCGGGACCGACTGAAGCCGCCGACGTGAGGAGGCGAAGTATGGCCCTGGCCCAAACCGCCTCCTCCCTCCGACGCCTACGGCGGGTCTGAGCTTGCCAGGCTAATCCCCCGCGGGCCAGCGGCTCATCCGCCGCCGCGGCGGCTCTTCCGCCATCACCGGCACTTCGCCGGCCAACTGCGCGGAGATGCTCGCCGCCCGCGCGACGATCCGCCGGCACAGCGCCGCCACGTGCACGTCGTGAGCCTCCGCCCACTCCGGCGCATAGGCCGCCAGCGTGGGGCGGAGGCGCCGGGACAACGCCTGCACCCGGTTCGTCAATCGCTCAGGCAGAAACACCTCGCTCCGCAGCGCCGCGATCCGCTCACGCAGCCGCTCCGGTGCCCCGGGCAGAGTGAGCACGGCATTTGCCACCAACCCCTGCATCGCCGGCAGGATTGGACTGGTGGGCGAAGACCGGTGCACACCGAACATCTGGTCCAGGCCGTGGGGCAGGAACACCATTCGATCACGCTCCCGATCGTGAAACAGCCGGTAATTGTTCCGGTTCATCGCATATCCGTCCCAGTGGCACGTCATGATCTCCATCGCCAGAAAGCTGTAGAACCGGTCCAGATCCAGCGCCGCCGCCAGGCGTTCCGACCGCGTGGCGACGTCCGGTTCGAACGCCGCCGCCCGCAACCGGTCCAGCGCCGCATGGTCCGTCCGGTCCCGCCCCGAGTTTGTGTCCAGCGCCGCCGTGATCTCCTGCAGGAAACCGCCGTCGTAGAGGTTGCCGTCGGCGTCCGTGAAGTGCCGGCGTAGGAAGGGACGTCCCCATCCTTCGGCCAGCACATACAAGCCCAGGTCCCGCCCGTTGATCAGCACCGTGACATGATCCACACGCGGGACGGGCACTCCGGCCGCTGCAAACAATTCCCGGGAGATCGCCTCGCACAGATAGGTCGGGTCCTGCACCGAGTTGTTCAGCGAAACCTTGCTGTAGCCGTGGAACCGTTGCCCCGGGACGTGCTTCGCGAAGTTCAACGTCAGCGCCGGCTTGTCGTCGAAGGGCCGGAAACTGCCCGCCGCCCCCTTCAAGTGCACCGCCACGTGTTCGTACACCAAACCCCCTTCCCGCACGCGCGCCAGCACCTCGGGCCTTTCACCCGGCGGGAGTCCTCTCCGGCCGTTCCAGAAATAACCCCGCAGCGTCTCCACGTCGGCCGCCGCGATTTCGATGTGCAGCCGCCATAGATCGCCTGGCACCTCGCTCTGCGGCGGCGCCACCGGCGTCGGGGGCCGAGGTTGCCGCCAACCACCGCGGTCGCCCGGGCCCCAGGCTGCCGGCAACGCGGGCTGGGGCTCGGGCGGGAACTTCCATCGCAACGTCAGCACCACCGCGAAAGTCACCCACACCAGAACCCGCGACCACCGCCGGACCCGCGAGAGCTCGGGACGCGACCGCTTCATCGCAGCCCATTCTGCCTGAGGACGGAGACCCGTCAACCGACAGACCCATGCGCCGTCCGGGCCACGTGCCTGCCGAGTTCACCGGGACAGCACCGGGGAGCCTCGAAGACCGTGACGCCCCCTGGCGATCCCCCGCCACCAGACACCGCTGGTCGGCACTCAAGTCGAACCCGGAGAACGGCGCCGGGACCGCATCGTTCAGCGTGAGCAGCAACACCCCTTCGCTCGCCTCCCACACCATCAACGTGCGATCCCGGGCACCGAAAAAGCGCCGGCCATCGGCACTGAACCTGCCGGAACTGAGCCGCACGGCGGACGAGTACGGGATCTCGACCGCGCCGCCCGGGTCCTCGAGCCGCTCCAGCACCAGCGTCAGTTTCGCGTGCAACTGCGTGGCCATGACGAACCCGCGGTCCGTTTCTCTCAGGTCGAGCACCCGCCCTGGCAGGACCGGCCTTCCGAGCAGTTGCCGTCGCTCGCCGAGGTCCCAGATCTTCACCGCGCGATCGCCTCCTTCGCTGGCCAACCGCCGGCCATCCCGGCTGAAAACCAGATGGCGCACCGCTTCCGCGTGTCCGGTGAGCGCGGCGACCAGGTTTCCCGTCTCCGCCTCGCGCACCCGCACCACGGCGTCATCACCCGCCGTGGCAAACCGTGAACCGTCCGCGCTCCACGCCACACAACGGATGGCGCCACTGTGATCGCTCCAGCGACGCCGTTCGGTCGAGGTTTCGAGGTCCCACAGTTCAGCGACGCCCTGGGTCGTGCCCACAACGGCCACCCTCGCCGCCGGCGCAAAGGCCATCGCGGTGACGCCGGCGCCCGCCGTTCGGGGCAGCACCACCCGGCGGTCTCGCGCCGCGGTGGATCCCCACACCAAGCGTTGATCCGCTCCCCAGCTCAGGTATTCCCGCCCATCGGCACTCACGGCCACCACCTCAGCGGCCCCTTCGTGAACGACGGCCCGTGGTTCCTCGAACGCGACTGACAGTTCCCAGAGCCGCACCGTCTGGTCGCGTCCGGCGCTCGCCAACTTCCGGCCGTCCGGGGTGAAGGCCAGGGCCAGCGGTGTCTCCGTGTGCCCGAGCAAGGTGCCCACCGCCTCGCCCGTCCACGCATCCCACAGCCGGATGGCCAGATCCGGCCCCGACGTCGCTATCCACCGCCCATCCGGACTGAACACCCCCATCACGGAGCGGACTCCCCGACGCCACCACCGTCAGGAGCTCCCGACCGTCGGTGGCGGCCCAGACCCGCACCCGCCCGTCCGCGCCCACGCTCAGCAAGCGTTCGCCCGCCGCATCAAACGCCACCCGCCACAGGGCATTCGGATGCGCCCTCACCTGCCAACGAGTCTCGCCCGTCTCGCTGTCCCGCACCGTCACCGCGCCCTGCATCCCGCCAAGCGCAAACCAGCGGCCCTGCGGATCAAGTGCCAGTTCGCTGATCTCCTCGCCCAAGCCCGGGAACGCCGCCACTTGCGTCCCCGCAACCGCATCCCAGACCCGAACGCCGTCGCTCGACAACGCAATGACCACCCGCCGGCCATCCGGATGCGGTGCCATCCCGCGAACCGACACGGAACCCAGTTGAATCGAATAGCGAACCTCCGCGGTTCCCACATCGAGACCCTCGACGCTGCGGTCGGTGCCGCGCAGCCAGAGCAGATTGGGCGGGCTGCCGAACACGACCTGCGACACCCGCGGCCGGGCGACTTCGAGGGTCTTGAGCAGCGCGCCGCTCGCCGGGTCCCACAATCGCACGGTCCGGTCACTGCCGCCCGACGCCAGCCGCTGACCGTCCGGCGTGAACGACACCGTGAACACGTAGGCGCCGTGGCCGCGCAGAATCCGTTGGCCGCGCATGAACACCGCGTGGAGATGGCGGTATTCCCACCCGGACGCCTCCGCTTCGGCCGCGTCCAACTGCTCCCATGCCTGCCGCGCATCGCCACGTCGCCAGGCCGAGTGCGCCCCCGCCATCCGCGTGCCGTACAACTCGATGCGATTACGGCGGAGTTCGGCTTCCTTGGCGAGCCGATCGGCCTCCGCGACCGCCTGCGCCGCCCGGGCGCTACGCGCCTCCTCCCGGCCCTGTTGCCCCAGCCAGACCCCAAGTCCGGTCGCCACCGAAAGCCCCAACGCCGCCAACACGCCCAGCGTCGCGACCGCCGGCTGCGAACGTGTGCGCCGGAAGAGACGGGTCCAGCGTGACGGCGGCCGCGCAGCAATGGGTTCGTTGCCGATGAACCGGGCCAGATCCTGCCCCAGGGCCGCCGCCGACGGGTAGCGGTCAGCAGAACGCTTCTCCAGGCACTTGAGCGTGATGGTCTCGAGGTCGCGCGGTACGGAGGGGTTGAGCACCCGCACCGCCACCGGATCCCGATGCAGGACTTCGGCCAGCGCCTCCGCCAACGTCGACGCCAGGAACGGCGGACGCCCGGTCAGCAAGTAGTACAGCACGGCTCCCAGGGAATACACGTCGCTGGTCGGACCAGCCGGGCTGCTGTCGGCCGCGGCCTGTTCGGGGGCGAGGTACCCGGGAGAGCCCAGCGTCTGACCCGGCAGCGTCAGTTCCTGATCCACATCCAGCCGACGGGCCAACCCAAAGTCCGTGAGCCGCGGACGCTCATCCGCGCCCAACAGAATGTTGGACGGCTTCAAGTCCCGGTGCAGCACCCCTGCTCGTGGGCGTGTTGGAGGGCATCCGATACCAACCGAATGAGCCGGGCCGCCCGCGTCGGGCTCAACGGAAGGGGGTCGCTCAGGTGCGCCAGGTCCCTGCCCGGCACGTATTCCATCGCAAACCAGGGTTGCCCCCGGCATTCGCCCGCTTCGTACACCGGCACAATCCCGGGATGCTGCAATTGCGCGACGGCCTCCGCCTCCTGCTGGAAGCGCCGCCGGGTCGCTTCGTCGGCCAGTACCCCCGGCAGGAGCAGCTTGACAGCCACGATCCGGTTCAGGCGGGTCTGCCGCGCCCGATACACCACCCCCATGCCCCCCGGCCAATCATCTCCAGGAACTCAAACCCCGCAATCTCCGGCAGCGGTCCGTACGGCTCAGGAAGATCATCCAGCCGCAACGGCAGGGCGGCTTCCTCCGGTAGCTCTTCGAGCGCATGCTCGAGCGCGCAAGCGACACACAGCGGGAGCGGGCCTTCGAAAGGCACCTCCCGACCGCAGCGCTCACAGACCGGCACACTCGACCGCACTTGGTCCATGACTATACAAAAGGGAAAGTTCCAAAAAAGTAACAGACTTTCTGCGGGAATCACCGCCCCCACACGAACCGGCCTGACTCCGCACGCGCCGACGGCTCCGAACGCAACTCGCGGCGGCGAATGTTAAATGTTAAGATGCGACCCCAATGGGTTTGGAAAAGGGGCTTGTCGGCCGGAGGTCGAGCCGTAATCTCCGGAGGTCATGCGCCGCCCAACCCCCGCCCCGCCCCGGACCCGGCCCCCGGACTGGACCGCCCGCGATTCGGTCCTGGCCGAGTGGCGTGGCGTGGACCTGACGCCGCTCGAGGTGGCCGCGCGCCAGGGCGAACGACGGGTCGGGGACCTGATCCCCGAGTTGGTGAGCAAGCTGGGATTACCCCGACGCCACTCCGAGGCCCAGGTCCTGAAGTCCTGGAACCGGTTGGTGGACCCCAGTGTCACCGCCCATGCCCAGCCCGCCAGGCTGCGCCGCGGCACCCTGTTCGTCAAGGTGGACAGCAGCGTGTGGCTCTCCGAAATCGTGCGCTACCGGCGCCAGGAAATCCTCGAACGCCTCCAGCACTGCTTCGGCCGCGAGCTCGTGAACAGGATCTCCTTCCGCCTGGGTTGACCCTCCTCAACGGCGGGACGCCACCCCGGCACGACGGGGTCGCCGCTGGACCGTCCCCGCGCCAGTAGCCGACTGCGCGCCCTCGGGCAGCGGTGGCAGCAAGCCGGGCCTAAAGCCGGGAGGCGCCGGCGGAAGCTCCGTGA
This sequence comes from Verrucomicrobiota bacterium, assembly GCA_027493615.1. Classification (GTDB taxonomy): domain Bacteria; phylum Verrucomicrobiota; class Verrucomicrobiia; order Limisphaerales; family J093; genus DSVZ01. The sequence goes on along the minus strand of JAOSKK010000001.1, from coordinate 244,557 downwards.
TCAGCCGCCGCCAGGCCGACCGCTCCTCGGGCGACATGGCCCGCCAACGAGCCGCATTGCGCAAGAACCGTTCCCGCTCGGAAGCCGGCAGGGCCTGGAAGCGCTTCAGCGCCTCCACCGACTTCCCGTGTTGCTCGGGCGGGAGTTGTTCCAGACGCTCGACCAGACGTGCCACGCGCTCGCGGCTGGCCGGGTCCAGGCGAGCCAGCGTCTTCTGCTGCTCGCGTTCGTTGAGGTTCAGGAATGCCTGGAACTGACGGGTGATTCGCTCGCGTTCCTCCGCGGGACGCGCCTGCCAGCGCGCCAGGTCCTGTTCGAGCTGGCGCCGCTGCTCAGGGGACAGCACCGGCAGGCTCGGCGGCTCCCCTTCAAAACCCACCGGCCGGGTGGTCAAACCCAGCCCGGCGAAAAGCGATTCACTCTGGAGCATGGCTTGCTGCTGGTCGGGCGTCAGCCGGTCCCACGCCGCCAGCCGGTCCTCGATCAGGCCCCGATAATCCGGTGGGACCTGCCGGAGTTCCTCCGTCCGCCGCGAGAGCGGGGTCCGAAGCAGCGGCAGCAGGTAGTGACGCACGGTCAGCAACTGGAGCCGCAACTCGCGCTCCGCGGGGGAAAGCCGGTCGAACTCGGCCAACCGCGCCTCGAGATACCGGCGTTGCGCCGGGGTCCGGTCGGCCAACTGCTTCTCGCGTTCGGCCGCATCGAGCGCCAGCAGCGCACGCAACCGGTCGATGGGGGTGGGGGCCGGTGGCAAACGCGGGGGAGAGTCGGGGGTGCGGGGGAAGGGGCTATCGCCAATCCGTGGGGTCCCGCCGGAAGGGACGGCTCTTCGGCGGACCACCCGGTCAAGGCCGGCAAGAGGGCGAACGCGAGGAAAAAGACCGGCAGGGGCTTTCATGCCGCGTCACTCGAAGGCTTGGGCTAGCTCGGCTTCCTTGGGCAGCGGGCCGGTGGGCAGGTAATACACCGCCTCGAAGTCCGCCAGAGCCGCGAGATCGGGCCAGGCTGCGAGTTCGGACAGGGCGGCCACACTCTCGGCCAGCCGGGCACGGGCCTGGGCCTGTTGCTGGAGCGGAACGGCGATCCCCGCACCCAGGAGAAGCACCGCCACGGTGGCCCCACGCCACCCGAGCAGGAGTGACCACCACGCCGACGGGGAGCGCCGCAGCGCCGTCGCCGCCGGACGTCCAAGACGTTCCACGGCCGCGAGTACGCGCTGGTCGAACTGGGGGAAAGCGGCGCGTCCGGCAGAACACGCAGGGCCTGGCTGAGCGCGGTTTCCTCGGTCCACGCCGCCCGCGCCTCGGAGGAACTCGCAAGCCAAGCCTCGAGCTCCTCCCGTTCCCGGGGAGGGAGAACCCGGCGCCGGCTCGCTTCGACCAGTCGCTCGATGTGGCTTTGGTTCATGGCCTGTCAGGGGGTTGAAACCCCGGGGTTGCATCAAAGTTGCGGCGGTCCCGGGGTAGGTTCCCAAACCCCGGTCCGCAAGTAAGGCTTGAGCCGGCGCTTGAGGGTTTCGCGGGCGCGATGAATCAGCGACTTCACGGCAGTGAGCGAGCAGCCCAGTACCGCCGCAATCTCCTCGTAAGCCAGCTCTTCGTCCCGCCAGAGAAGCAAGGCCAGCCGCTGGTTCTCGGGCAACGCCAGGAGGGATTCCTGGATCTTCGCCGCCAGTTCCTCCTCCAGCAAAGCCGCCACCGGCCCGGGCTGGCGCCCATCCGCGAAGGAGTGCCGCGGTTCTTCCTCGTGCAACGGGTGCGGCGCGTCCAGCGAGTCGGCGGGATGGCGCGAGCGGCGACGCAGTTCGTTCAGGCACAAATTCTTGGCAATGGTGAAGAGCCACGTCGTGAAGCGAGCAGAGACGCGGTAGCGGTCGGCCGACCGGTAGACCTGCACAAACACGTTCTGGGTGAGGTCTTCCGCTTCGGCGGCATCGCCCAGCATGCGGTAGATCAGGTTCGCCACCGGCTGCCGATACTTCTGGACGATCGCTTCGAAGGCACGCAATTCCCCCCGTTGCACACCTTGCATCAACGCCACGTCGTCCTCGTGCTGGGAACCCATCGGGTCGGAATCTAACAAACCCCCGGGCGCGAACAAGGTTGCGGTGGTTCGGGGGCCGGCACAACCCGCTTGACCTTGCGCCCGCCCACTCCGAACACTGCCGCTCATCATGTACCGCACCCCACGTCTCACGCATCTCCGGGCGGCGTTCCTCGTGATCGCCGGTCTGCTTCTGCGGGGGCCCTTGTCCGCCGCCGAGGCCCCGGCCTACGAGACCAAGCCGGACCATCCGTTCTTCCAGAAGTTCGCCCCGCGAAAGGCACCGGCCCCTGCGGGCTGCTCTTGAAGCCGGGGGACCGGCTGGCCCTGTGCGGGGACTCGATCACCGAACAGCGCATGTACACGCGCGCCATCGAGACCTACCTGACCGTGTGTGTGCCGGAACTCGCCGTCACGGTCCGACAGTACGGCTGGTCCGGCGAAACGGCGCCCGGCTTCCTCGCCCGCATGACCAACGACGTCCTGCGCTTCCAGCCCACCCTCGCCACGACGGCGTACGGGATGAACGACCACGGCTATCAGGCCTACGAGCCTGCCATCGGCCAGCGCTACCGCGAAGCCATGGTCGCCATCGTCCGCGCCTTCACCAACGCAGGGGCGCGCGTGATCCTCGGCTCGCCAAGCTGCGTCGGACCGGCCGTGCCGTGGGCAAAGGCCCCCTCAGAGGAACTCAACCTCAGCCTCAATGAACTCCGCAACCTCGGGATCGAGATTGCCGCCGCCGAGGGGGTGGGCTTCGCGGACGTCTTTTGGACCATGTTCAAAGCCAGCTTCTTCGGGACCCAGCGGTACGGCGACGTGTATCTCCTGGCCGGGCAGGATGGGGTCCACCCGGACTGGGCCGGCAGTTTCGTCATGGCCTACGCGTTTCTCAAGGCCATGGGGCTGGACGGCCACATCGGCACCATCACCGTGGACCTCCAGGCCATCACCGCCACCGCCACGCCCGGCCACGAGGTGCAAGGATTCGCGGATGGCGAGGTGCGCCTGGTCAGCCACCGTTACCCGTTCTGCGCCACGGGCGAGATCAACAAGGCCAACACCATCCGCTCCGCCATGACCCTGGTGCCCTTTAATGCCGAGCTGAACCGCCTGCACCTCGTGATCACCAACGCCGCTGCCCCCCGCTATGTCGTCACTTGGGGAACCGGCTACCGCAGCTACCCCCGCGAGCAGCTCGCCAAAGGCGTGAACCTCGCCGACGATTTCCCGCTGAACCCCTTCACCGAGGCCTTCAACCGCGTCGATGCCGCTGTCGCCGCCAAACAGGCTTACGAAACCCGCCAGATCAAAATGCTCTTCCACGGCGATGAAGGGCAGGCGGACATGGAAATGACCGCCACGCTGACCGAGAAAGCACGCCAGCGCTACGTCGAGACCCTCGCGGCGGCACGCGTCCCCGTGAACCACGTCATCAAGATTGCCGCCCAATCGCCCTGACCTTCCCTCTCCTTCAGGGTAACCACTCCGTATGAGCCCCCACTCTTCCCGTTCCTACTCCCGCCGCGGATTCCTCGCCACCGCCGGCGCCGCCAGTTCGGGCCTGGGTTTGACGGCGGGCGCCCTCGCGACTGGCTTCGACGCGAAGGCCCCCTGCCCAGGCCCGGCCAGAAACACGTGTTCGGCGCTGAAGCACCCGCCGCTCGAGCGCGTGCGGGTGGGTTTCATCGGCGTGGGCGGGCGTGGGATGAGCCTGTTGGGCAACCTCCTGGACATCCCCCACGTGGAAGTCAGCGCCGTCTGTGATGTCGTGCCGGAACGGGTGAAACGCGCCCAGGCGCAGGTGCGGGCGAAAGGCCAGGCCGAACCCGCGGGCTATGATTCCGGCGAGCGGGCGTTCGAAGCCCTTTGCCGGCGCGACGATCTCGACCTCGTGTACATCGCCACCCCCTGGGACTCACATGTCCCGATGGCGGTCACCGCCATGAGGCAGGGCAAACACGCCGCGCTCGAAGTGCCGGCGGCCCTGACGATCGAGGAATGTTGGGAGCTGGTGGACACCGCCGAAACCACGCGGTGCCACTGCCTGATGCTCGAGAACTGCTGCTACGGCGAGATCGAGTTGCTCGTCCTCCGCATGGTGGTCCAGGGTGTCTTCGGCGAACTGACGCATGCCGAGGCCGGTTATCTGCACGAGGCCCGGGATTACCTCCTCCAGGACCTGCCCGGGGCCAACTGGCGACGGCGTTTCGTGGCCACGCTGGACGGCAACCTCTATCCCACCCACGGCCTGGGTCCCGTGGCGCTTTACCTCGGCATCCATGCCGGTGACCGGTTGGATCACCTGGTCTCCATGAGCTCGCGCGAGCTGGCGCTTGGCCGGCGACGCGACGCCCTGCCCGCGGGTGATCCCCGCCGACGCGAGTCCTTCGCCTGTGGCGACATCAACACCACGCTGGTGCGGACCGCGCTGGGCCGCACCATCCTGGTGCAGTTCTCGATGGTGCAGTCGCGACCCTACAGCCGCATCAACATGGTCGCCGGCACCACCGGCACGTTCTGCGATTACCCGCCGCGCCTGCATCTGGATGGCCAGCCGGAGGGGTGGGTCACGGACCTCTCCCCGTATCACGAACGCTATGGCCACCCGCTCTGGAAGCAGTTGAACGCCCCCGGCCCGGGCCTCGGGCGGCCATGGCGGCATGGACTACGTGATGAACTGGCGCCTGATCCAGTGCCTCCGCGAGGGACGGCCGCTGGACCTGACGGTGTACGATGCCGCCGCCTGGAGTTGCCTCGTGCCGCTGAGCATCGCGTCCGTCGCGCAGGGCAGCGCCCCGGTGGCGGTCCCCGATTTCACACGGGGTGCGTGGCGGGACCAGCCGCCGAGGTCCATTGGCGACGCTTTGAACCCTCTGGCTTGGTCAGGCACGCCTCGGCCTGGGTCCCGCAAAAGGCAGCCGAGAGCGCGGATCACGGCGGCCCGATGGGCCGGTAGAGGGCCCCGAGCCACCAGGCATCGCTGGATTTCAGTCCCGCCTGTTCCACCCACACTTCCTGGGCCGATGGCTCGCGGTTTGCGAGCGCGTAGAACGGGATCGCGAGAATGGACCGGCCGTCGGCCGCCACCCCACGAATCACCGAGACTCCACCCAGCAGTTCCGGTTGGTGCTCGACCGTGAACGCCGGATCGGGTCCCAGCGTCACGGCCGGGTGGCCGTCGTTGTCGAGTCCTTCAACGCCGTAGACCAGGGGCCGCGCTGGAGCGCAACCTGGCCCCGGCAGGCGGCGATGTTCGGATGGGCCACCAGCCGGACCACCGGCATGGCCAGGCGCAGTTGCAGCGAGTCGCCGTCCTTCCAGGTCCGATCGAAACACCAGTAGCCGGCGTCGTCCGGGAGTGTGTCCTGCGGGGCGCTGTTCAGTTCGAGCCGGGCCTGCTCGCACCAGCCGGGTTTCCGGACGTGCAGCGCGAACGCGACCGGCGCGGGTGTGGCCACACGGAAGGTCACCCGCTCGTCCCACGGATAGTCGGTCTCGACCCGAACGGTCACTTCGCCGGCGGGGAAAGGCACCTGGACGCTCCCGCCCACGAACAGGTTCACATAGAGGTCGGGTCGGGCGCCGGTGTGCCCGCGGGCGTACGCGTACCGGCCGACCTGCAGCAGTGTGCGGGAGAGGTTCGGGGGACAGCAGACCCAGCAGTTGTCCCGCAGGTGATCGCGATCGCGCAGAGGATTGCAGTAGTAGGTGTTGGTGCCACCGAGCGAGATGCCGTGGAGCACCGCGTTGTAGAGCACACGCTCGAGGACATCGGCGCTGTCGGCCCGACGTTCCAGCAGGAACATGCGGTGCGCGAAGTCCACAAGTCCGCAGGCGGCACAGGACTCGTAATAGCCGTCGTGGGGCAGTTCGTAATCCTCACCGAAGGCCTCGTGTTCCCGGCGGGGCCCCACGCTGCCGGTGACCGTCATCCGACGCAAGGTCGTGCTGTCCCAGAAACGATGGGCGGCCAGGCGGTAATCGCCGTCGCCCGTCTCCCGCGCCAGATCGGCCACACCGGTGGCAAAGAAGAGGGCGCGGACCGCGTGGCCCTCGAGCGTGCGCTGGGCGCGGAGAGGGACGGCGTCCTGGAAGTAGGCGCGGGGGGTGTCGCTGAAGGGCTTCACCTTGCCTCGACCGCGCCATCCGACAAGAGCGCGGGACAGCTCGAGGTAGCGCGGTTCGCGGGTCACGCGGTAAAGCTCAACCAGCGCCATCTCGAGCTCGGCATGCCCGCAGAATCCCGGTCGGCCACCTGGGCCGAGGAAATGTCGCCAGGCCTGATCGGCCGCCTTGCAGGCGACGTCGAGCAGCGCGCGGTTGCCGGTGGCGGCGTGATACTCGATCGCGGCCTCGATAAGATGGCCGAGCACATAGCCGTCGTGGGAACCGTCCAGGAAGTCCGGGTCCCACGGGATCTTGCCGTTGTTCGTGACGTAAACGTGGAGGTAGCCGTCCGGTTGTTGTCCGGCGGCCAGCAGCGCGATGACCTCGTCGATCCGACGTTCCAGGACCGGATCTCGCTCCTGTGCCAGGGCATAGGCGGCGGTCTCGAGGAACTTGTACAGGTTCGCCTCGCCCCACGTGCCGTTCAGTTCGCCCTCGACCGGCTGACCGGCCGCCCGACGCAGGGCGCGCAGTTCCCATTGCAGGTAAAACCACGAGTGCGGAATCGTCCGCTCCCGATAGACGCGGTGTTTGGGCATCCAGAAGGAATCGCGGAGCTCCACCCGGGCGAGCGGCAGCGGCTCGAGTTGGGCGTCGGCCGCGACCTCCCCCGGCCGGGAACGCAGCCTGGCACCAGGCAAGCATCACCAGGCCGGCCACCGGGCGAACCCGGGTGCCGCCAGGGGAACGGAGATTCGAGCGAAGGGGTGGTTCACAGGTTCAAGGGGTGATTCGGATCTTCTTTACCGCCCGTAGCCGCCGACGTGAGGAGGCGACATCGCAGTGGGCGCCGACGTAAGGAGGCGAAATCGTAGTAGGTGCCGACGTAAGGAGGCGATGTGGCGTTGCCCCGGACCCGGCGCCTCCTCACGTCGGCGCCTACGGCCGGGTACGGGTGCAGGTGCAAATGCGGTCGGCTGGGGAGTGGGAGGCATGCAGCTCAAGGAGGGGACGGCGGTGCCGGGCGGAGCTTCACAAAGGCCACCGCGGGACCGCGGTGTTCGGACAGCGCCAGGCGGAGTTCGGGTCCCAGGATCCCCGCCCGCGCGACCTCGCCGTTGCCGGTCGCATCCACGATGCACACCTCGAAGGCGGTGGGTCCGCTCCAGGGGAGCCGCCGGAGCGTCAGATCCGGCAGCCCGAGGGTCGTGTGGAAGTTGCTCAGGAGCACCGCGGCGCGGGTTCCAGAGCCATCCAAGCCAGCCCCGACGGCGACCCCGCCGGCGATGCACGGTGGGGTCTGGACGCGTCGTGGCGTGTCGAGCAGGGCGCGGAACGTCCGGAAGGCGAAGAAGGTCTTCTGCGGCACGCCGTGGAAGTTGAACAGGCCGAACGCCTGGATGTCGGCCGCGTAGAAGTTGGCCATGTCGACAGGGGCATCCTGCAGCGAGAGCAGCGTCCAGACCACAAAGGCGGCTCCCTTCGGTCCGCGCAGTTCGGCGCTCCAGGCCTCGCGAATGGGTCCCTGGCCTTCGGGCATCATGGGCGCCAATCCTCTCCGGGGCAGGTAGTTCCACTCGTTGAGGTGGCTTTCGGTCCGGGAAAACCCGTGCGCGTCGAGCAACTGCCGCACGGCCTGCGCGCAACGGGCGAAGTCGGCAGGATCGTCGGCGTAGCGATGCCAGGAGAAGAAATCCAGCGGCAGCCCCCGGTCGCGGCAACGACGGAGGAAGCGCAAGAGGAACTCGCCCGGCTGAAACGGACCGGCCACGAAAGGTCCCGGTGTGCCCGAGGGAAGGGCCCCCGATCCTCAGGTCGGGCCAGCGGTTCTTGATGGCCCGGGCGGTGATTTCATAGAGCTCGAAGAACTGCTCGTCGGTGCCGGTCCACATGGCCGGCTGATTCTCGGGTTCGTTCCAGATCTCCCAGTACCGGATCTGGTGCCGGAAACCGTCGGCCCACCCCTCGTTGTAATGCCGGATGATCTGGCAACAGACCTCCGCCCACCGGGCCGCATCGGCGGGGGTGCACGCGATACTTCCTCGGGGTGTGCTCGATGCTTTCTCCCAGGCGATACAGGATCGGGGATCCGGCACGCACCACGGCGGCCACGTAATCGTCCGTCGTGGCGAAGTCGTAGTTGTCCGGCCCGGCCGGGTCGTCGCGGAAATCGCGGAAGATCGTGCTGATATCCACGGCGTCCGCGTGGACCCAGACGACGTCGTGCAGGCGGGTCAACGGCGGACCCAACTCGCGATGCCAGGCGGTAAGGTCGACCGTGCCGCGATAGCAGAGGGGACCCTGATTGAGGCCGTGCAGGGGCCGGAACAGGCCGTGGGTTCGGGAGAAGTCCACGGTGATCTCCTCGGCGGTGGCCCACCCGCCAAGGGGAGACAGCAGCGAGACCAGAACCAGGACGGGGATCCACCTCCGCCCGGCGACCGTTGTCCAGGGTGTGTTCAATTCAGCTTCAAAGTGCGTGCGCCCCAGAGCGCGAGAGCCGCCGGGTGTCAACCGAGTCCTGCTGAAGCACAAGGTCGATCGCTTCTTCGTAGACAAACGATTCTCCCGTTTGCGTGCGACGGAGATGCTCGATTAGCGTCTCGCATTCTCCGGCGGGGAGGCGGTTGAGAGCCGGTGAACTCTTACTCGGATGCTCGTCGTTGCGGATCCATGCTACCGAAAGGTGCGGTGTTACGCCAGCCTCGCGCCCCCGTACATGTCATACACGTGCTGGTACACCGCGTCGCACTTGGTCTGGTAGATGGCGGATGTGAGGTGGACCCCAAGTGTTGGACCACGGAAGCGCGAATTTAAGTTAGGCCTGCGGGGGTCGCTGCGCGCATCGTTGTTGTCGCTTGTTCGGTTCTCACCCCTGGGATTGGAGAAGAGAGAGTAATGCCCACGAGCCATCGCTCCCTCCCCTCCGCTTCTTAGGGCACCGTCCGTATAGCCCCTCACGGCCGCACCGGAGCCGACCCGGGCCGTCGTCGTCGTGGACCGCTACGACCGAAAGCTGCTGTAGGCGACTGGGCCGGTTGCGATCCCGGCGGCCAGTGGGCCGTTGGCCGCGACTCAAGCGCAACAGCTACCCGAGGAAGCCGGTCGCCATCACGGTCGCGCCGGTCGAGGGCTGAATTGCCTGACGGCATTGCCCCCCATGGACGCCGGACCTCTCGTAAGTGCTTGTGGTTGAGCCTGGGAAGTTGGAGCGGGTGAAGGGAATCGAACCCTCGCCTCAGGCTTGGGAAGCCCGCATTCTACCATTGAACCACACCCGCGCGACGGTGGACTCCATAGCACCGGAGCCCTCGCCGCGCAAGCAGGATTTCGCACGTCGGGCGCGTCGGTGCGTCGGGGCGGGGCAACTTCCCGCTTGCCTGGTGGGGGGTGGTTGTTACCGTCCCGACACATTTTGCGCTGGCAACCGCCCTGCGGGCCGACGGCGCCTCGATTCGCCAGCGTTCAACCACCCGATTCCGTGAAAGTTTTCAGCGGCACCTCGAACCGTCCTTTGGCGGGAAGCCATTTGCCAGGCCATCGGCATGCCCCTGGGCAAGTGCACGGTGAGCCAGTTCCCGGACAGCGAAACGTTCGTGAAGATTGATGAGAACGTGCGGGGGAGGACACGTTTGTGGTGCAGTCCACGAGCCCGCCGACGAACCATCATCTGATGGAGCTGTTCATCATGATTGATGCCCTGCGGCGGGCGAGCGCCAAGCGGATCACGGCGGTGCTGCCGTTTTACGGGTACGCGCGGCAGGATCGCAAGGACCAGCCACGGGTGCCGATCACGGCGAAGCTGGTGGCAAACCTGCTGGTGGCGGCGGGCGCGAACCGGGTGTTGACGATGGATCTGCACGCCCAGCAGATTCAGGGCTTCTTCGACATCCCGGTGGATCACCTGTACGCGGCGCCCGTGATGTTCGACTATCTGAAGCAGAAGGACTTGGCGGATCTGGTGGTGGTGAGCCCGGACGTGGGCGGGTTGAAGATGGCCCATGCCTATGCGCAGGTCCTGGCGGCGGGGTTGGCCATCGTGGCCAAGCGGCGCAAGAGCGCGACGGAAGTCGAGCACGACACGGTGATCGGCGAGGTGCGGGGGCGCAACGTGTTGATGGTGGACGACCTGACGGAGACGGCCGGGACGCTGACCTCGGCGGCGAAGCTGCTCAAGCGGCGGGGGGCGAAGCGGGTGCTGGCGGCGGTGTCCCACGCGGTGCTGTCGGACATGGGGCTGGACCGGCTGCGCAAATCGAATATTGACGAACTGATCACCACTGATAGCGTTGCCCGCCCTGCGATCCGCGGTGTGAACCTGACGACGCTGTCGGTGGCGGGGTTGTTGGGCGAAGCGATCAAGCGAATTCACACGAATTCGTCGGTCACTTCGCTCTTCGAGTTCAAAGGTGGGCGGCCGGAATGAGCCTGGTTGCCCGCCACGCGCGGTGAGAGTGAAATGAAATCGTTGCCTTTGACTGTGTTTCCCGCGGACGGCCCGGCGCCGGTCCGCCGTGAAGAAGCTGCGGACCCACGAGCGGGTGCCAGCGGTGATCTATGGCCGCCGGCGTGCCCCGCAGAGTCTGGAACTCCGGCTCGAGGAACTGGAGAAGCTGGTGCACCAGTCGGCGTCGGAGAACATCCTGGTGGACCTGACCGTCGAAGGCGAAGGGCCGACAAGCGACTGGCCCTGGTGCAGGAGATCCAGCATCACCCGTTGCGGGGGACATCCTGCACGTGGACTTCCATGAGGTGGCGGAAGACGAGCGGGTGGTGATCACCGTGCCGGTGGAAACGACCGGCGAGTCAGCCGGGGTCAAGGCGGGGGCATTCTCGAGCTGATTCTCTTCAAGCTCAAGGTGCGGGCCCTGCCCAAAGAACTGCCGGAAGTCATCCGCCTGGACGTGTCCCACCTCCGAGATCGGTCAGGCAATTCACATCGGGGACATCACCCCCCCGCCGGGCACCGAGATCCTCGGCGACAAACACATTTCCGTCGTCGCGGTCGCCGCGCCGGTGACGGAGGAGGAAGAGAAGGCGGCCGAGGCCGCAGCCGCCGAGGCGGGCGCTGCCGAGCCCGAGGTCCTGACCGAGAAGAAGGAAGAGGGGACCGAGACCGCTCCGGCCAAGGGCGAGAAGGCCGAAAAGGCCGAAAAGAAGGTGGAAAAGCCGGAGAAGGCCGAGAAGCCGGAGAAGAAATAGCCGTGGCGGACGGCTCCGGGTGAACGGGGCTGCGGTGGTGGCGGGTGACGAGCCGGCGTGCAGGATGCAGCGCTCATCGTGGGATTGGGAAACCCGGGTGCGGAATACGCGCGGACGCGGCATAATGCAGGGTTCATGCTGACGGACCGGTTGGCCGAGCGATGGAACGCGGCGTGGCGGGTGGAACGGCGCTTTCAAGCGCGACTGGCCCAGGCCAGGTTCGGGGCGAGGGTGTGCTGGTTGTGTCAGCCGCAAACCTTCATGAACATCAGCGGTGAGTCGGTGGGCGCGGTGCTCCGGTACCATCGGCTGCCGGCGAGCGGGTTGCTGGTGGTGGTGGACGACGCCGACCTGCCGCTGGGCACACTGCGGCTGCGGCCCGACGGGAGCAGCGGCGGGCACCGGGGGCTGCAATCGGTCGAGCAGCACCTGGGCACTCGCGCATACGCCCGGATGCGGCTGGGGATTGGGCGGCGCGCGGGAAGCGGGTCGGGAGATCATCGGCCATGTGCTCGGGGCGTTCGAGGCGGCGGAGAGCGAGTGGTTTGCCCGGGTTCTGGACCGGGCGGTGGAAGCGGTCGAGTGCTGGCTCGAAGCCGGCCTGGGCCAGGCGATGAACCGATTTAACGGGGCCGTGGCGCCCCCTGAACAAAGGCAAGCAGAGTGAAACGTTACGAAGGTCTGTTTATTCTGAACACGGCGGGCAAGGACGAAGGCGTTCCGGCGCTGGTGGACAAGATCGCGGCGGAGATCGCCGTGCAGGGTGGCCGGATCGAGACCACGCAGAAGATGGACAAACGGCAGTTTGCCCGCGCGGCGGACAAGAAGGTGACCTCGGGGTTCTACGTGAACGTCATCTTCGCGGCCCCGCCGACGGCGCTCGAGACGTTGCGTGCGCGATTTGCGCTGAGTCCGGATGTGTTCCGGGTCCAATTCTCCCACGCGCCGGCCAGCGCGCCCACGCCGGCGGCGGCTGCGTAGCCTATGGCCAGTTTCAACAAGGTGATCCTCGCGGGGAACCTCACCCGTGACCCCGAACTGCGATACACGCCGAAAGGGACGGCGATCGCCCGGCTCGGGCTGGCGTTGAACCGGTCCTTCACGACGGAGGGCGGGGAGAAGCGGGAGGAAGTCACATTTGTGGACGTCGACGCCTTCGGTCGTCAGGCCGAGGTCATCAGCCAGTACATGCGGAAAGGCCGACCGATCCTGATCGAGGGGAGGTTGCGCCTGGATCAATGGGAGGACAAGAACACCCATCAGAAGCAGAGCAAGCTCCGGGTGGTCCTCGAATCATTCAGTTTTCTGGACTCGAAGGCCGCCGAGGCAGGTGCGCCCGGGACTTCCTCGGGGGGCTCACGCCCCACGCCGCCGCCACCGGGAGCGCCGCCGCCGCCCGCCGCCGCCGAGCCGGAGGTTCCCCCGCAGGAAGAAGACGACGTGCCGTTCTAGGGCGCGCGTGCCGGCGTGTCCGCTGTTGTTTACCGCTGCGAATTCCGATTGCTCCGATTGTTATGCCAAAGACCGAAGTCATTCTCGTACAGAACATCGTCGGCCTCGGCGGTGAGTCCGACCAGGTGAAGGTGGCCGCGGGTTACGCGCGCAACTTCCTGTTTCCCCAGCGCCTGGCCATCCCGCTGAGCGCCTCCAACAAGAAGCAACTCGAGGCGCTCCGCAAGCGCCGCGCGGAGCGGGAGGCCGCCGACCTCAACTCGATGAGCGAACTGGCGGCTTCGCTCGGCAAACTCCTGCTCAAGATCGTCGTGAAGACTGGCGATGACGGCAAGATGTTCGGGGCCGTGACGGCCGGGACGATTGCGGATGAGCTCAAGAGCCAGTTCGCCATTGCGCTGGACCGCAAGAAGATCCACCTCGAGCAACCGCTCCGTTCGCTCGGGGAGCACGAGGTGGAGATGCGGCTGCACCCCGACGTTCACGCCAAGCTCAAGGTGTTGATCGAGAGCAGCACACCGCCGGCTCCCGTGGTGGAGGAACCGAAGGAAGCGGCCAAGCCCGAGGGGCGTGGACGGCGGTTTGAACGTCCGGCGCGCGGGGCGGCCGCGGCCCGAACCGGGGAGAAGGCGGCGGCCCCTGCGGAGGCCAAGTCGGGGCCTGCGAAGCCGGCCAAGCCGGCTGCCGAGAAGAAGAAGTCGTGATCTTTTCGCTCCTGCATCGCGAAAAGATGCGGCCCCGCTGCGCGGGGTAGGGCGGGGGCAGGAACGTGCGGTCGCTGGCGCGGGGGCGATGGAAGTAGCGACTGCTGGCCATTGGATGAACTGACGGGGTGGCCGCGGAGCACGCGGTCTTGGCGGCGGGGCGCTTGCGCCCCGCCGTTTGCTTTTCGGGGGCTGAAGAAACGAGGGGCTGGCGCGTCCAAGGGCTGAGTTTGTTAAGACAGCAGGCTGGCTATATGAAACAGCAGAACCGTTCTGAAGTCCGGGAGGCGACGCTGCGCGGGTGTTGGGATGTGGGTCTTGGCGACGGGTTGCTGGCTGGGCGGACTGGGCACGCCGTCCGCCCGGGCCGCTGAGCCGCCGCCGCGGTTGGCGGAGCCGGAACTCGAGTCGCGGGTCCGCCGTCTCGAGGCGGCGGGGAACGACGTCGAGCGGTTGGACGCGGCGCGTTCGCTGGTCTCGCGGCACGCGGTGTCGAGTCTGCAGGTCAAGGCGCTGGCGCGGACGATCCGCAGCGAGGAGGCGCGGCTGGAGTTTGCCGTGGCGGCGTATCCGCGCACGGTGGACCCCGAGAACTTCTACGAGGTGTACGACGCGTTTCAGTCCTTCTCGAAGGTTTTCCGACTGCATGATCGGATCAGGCTCCTGTCCCGGGGTGAAGGGCCGCCGCCCGGTGGCATGCTGCCGGCGCCGCTGAGCGAGGCTGAGTGGGCGGACCTGCTGCGGACCGTGGGCAAGGAGAACTTCGACAACACGCGGTTGGCGATCGCCCGGCAGGTGGTGGCCGGGGCAAGGGGGCGGATCACCTCGCGGCAGGTGCGGGAGATGCTGGGCTTGTTCACGTTCGAGGACGGCCGCCTGGAGTTGGCCAAGGCCGCCTACGACAGCGTGGTGGACCCGTGGAACTACCACGTGGTGTACGACGCTTTCACGTTCGCCGCGAGCCGGGAGAAGCTCGTCAAGTATCTTGAGTCGCGGTCGTTGCCGGCGACCCCGGACGCGCCGCGGCCGAACCCGTGAGTTCGGCCCGGCGGTGATCAGATGGCGAAATCCTCGAACTCCGGTTTGTAGAGTTCGCGGGGCGGTTCGAGGAGGCCGGCGGCGACGGTGTGGTTGGAACCTTCCTCGATGAGGATGAAGGAGCCGGTGAGGCGGTTGCTGCGGTAGCTGTCGAAGACGAGCGGGCGGGTGGTCTTGAGCCGGACCCGGCCGATGTCGTTCAGGCCGAGATGAGCGGGCGGGTCGGGTTCGAGGTCGAGGTCGGCGAAGTTGACGCGGTTCTCGAGGGCGGTGACGACCGCGCGGCAGAGCGTGGTGGTGTGCTTGAGGTGGAACTTGCGACCGGGCGTCAGCGGCTTGGGATGCATCCAGACGAGACGGGCCTCGAGGTCGGTGGCGCAACCGGGAAGCGCGTCAGGGCTGACCCAGACGTCGCCGCGACTGCAATCGATCTCGTCCTCGATGCGGAGGGTGATGCTTTGGGGGCAGAAGGCTTCGGGGAGGGCGCCGTCGTAGGTCCAGATCTCCCCGCACGGTCGAGCGGAGACCGGAGGGGAGGAGCAGGAGGGGTTGGCCGACCTTGACGATGCCGCCGGCGATCTGGCCACTGAAGCCGCGGAAGTCATGCCAGACCGGGTGGTCGGGGCGGGCAGGGCGGTTGACCCACTGAACTGGAAAGCGAAAGGCGCTGAGGTTGTAGTCGCTGGCGATGTGGACGGTCTCGAGGTGGCCGAGGAGCGCGGGTCCCTGGTACCACGGCGTCCGGGGGGAAGGGGCGACGACGTTGTCGCCGTCCTGGGCACAGAGCGGGATGAACTTGACGTCGCGCAGGACGTCGAGGCGGGGGAGGAAGGCCTCGCAGCCCGCGCGGATTTCCTGGAAGCGGTCTTCGCTCCAGCCGACGAGGTCCATCTTGTTGACGGCGATGACGAGGTGGGGGATGCCGAGGAGGGCGGCGAGGAAGATGTGGCGGCGGGTTTGTTCGACGACACCCTTGCGGGCGTCCACGAGCACGATGGCGAGATTGGCGGTGGAGGCGCCGGTGACCATGTTGCGGGTGTACTGCACGTGGCCGGGAGTGTCGGCGATGATGAACCGGCGGCGGGGGGTGGCGAAGTAGCGGTAGGCAACATCGATGGTGATGCCCTGTTCGCGCTCGGCGCGCAGGCCGTCGGTGAGGTTGGCGAGGTTGATCTGGCCGCCGCCGGTGATGTCGGCGCTGCGTTCGAGGGCCTCGATCTGGTCCTCCATGAGCGACTTCGAGTCGTAGAGCAGGCGGCCGATGAGGGTGGACTTGCCGTCGTCGACCGAGCCGCAGGTGTTGAAGCGGAGAATGTCGATGGGAGGCGTGGGAGTCATGCGGGCGGGGCGGCTGAGGGGGAGGCGACGGGGGGTGAGCGGGGGAAGGTTAGAAGTAGCCTTGTTTCTTGCGATCCTCCATGGCGGCCTCGCTGGTCCGGTCATCGGCACGGGAACCACGTTCGGTGACCCGGGCGGCGGCGATTTCGGCGATGATGTCGGTCACGGTGTTGGCCGGGCTTTCGACCAGGCCGGTGCTGATGATGTCGCCGATGGTGCGGACGCGGACGACGAGTTCACGGACGGTTTCCTGGTCGCGCGGGGGCAGGAGGGGGGTGACGGGGAGCCACTGGCCGTGGCGGCGGACGCAGGCGCGGCGATGGCTGAAGTAGATGCTGGGGACCTCGAGATGTTCGCGGTCGATGTATTCCCAGACGTCCATCTCGGTCCAGTTGCTGAGCGGGAAGACCCGCATGTGCTCGCCGGGATTGAGGCGGGCATTGTAGAGGTTCCAGAGCTCGGGCCGCTGGTTCTTGGGATCCCACTGGCCGAACGCGTCCCGGAAGCTGAAGAACCGCTCCTTGGCGCGGGCCTTCTCCTCGTCCCGACGCGCCCCGCCGATGGCACAGTCGAAGCGGAACTCCTCGAGGGCGGCGAGGAGGGTGGGGATTTGGAGGCGGTTGCGGCTGATCTCGCCCGGGACCGGTACGGCGATGCCGGCGGCAATGGCGTCTTCGACCTTGCGGACGATGAGGCGGGCGCCGAGTTCGGCGGCACGGCGATCGCGGAATTCGTTGAGTTCGGGGAAGTGATGGCCGGTGTCGACGTTGAGGAGCGGCAGGGGGAGGTCGGAGGGGCGGAAGGCCTTCTCGGCCAGGCGCAGGAGGCAGATGGAGTCCTTGCCGCCGGAGAAGAGCAGGGCCGGGCGCTCGAACTCGGCGGCGACCTCGCGCAGGACGTGGATGGCCTCGGATTCGAGGTGATCGAGGTGGTCGAGGTGGTAGTTGCTCACGGGGAAGGAGAGGCGGGCGGAGTGCCCCAGGCGGCGTGCAGACCGCACTCGCGTTTTTCGCTGGCTTTGGCGGGATCGAAGTAATCCCACTCGTTGGGGAGGTGATGCTCCTCGAGATAGGCCTCCATCTGGGCGTCACTCCAGTGGCACAGGGGGGAG
This sequence comes from Verrucomicrobiota bacterium, assembly GCA_027493615.1. Classification (GTDB taxonomy): domain Bacteria; phylum Verrucomicrobiota; class Verrucomicrobiia; order Limisphaerales; family J093; genus DSVZ01. The sequence continues at coordinate 227,559 of JAOSKK010000001.1, read as the reverse complement.
ACCTTGAGCGTGTTGAAGGCGGGATCAAAGCCGACGATGTCGAGTTGGGCACGTTGCGGGTTCTGCACCTGGCGCAGGGCGGTGAACCAGACGCGTGGGGCGAGTTCGCGCATGCCGCGCTGGAACGGCTCGAGTTTCATGACCCGGCTGAAGGCGCGGATCTGCGGCTCGTTCTCCGGCGTGGGCTCGGGCGGGCCGCCGTGGCGGGCGTCGTAGTGCGCCGCGGTCAACGTGGGGACGTAGCTCTTGAGGTTGAGGTTGAGGCGCTGGCAGAGGTCGTCGGCATGGCGATAGGTGGCCGGGCGGTTGTAGCCGTGGTCCACCCAGAGCACCGGGATGTCCGGCTGGAGGCGGGTGACGAGGTGGAGGAGGACGGCTTCATAGGGGCGGAAGTTGGTCGAGACCAGCGCGCGGCCTTCGGCCCGGGTGAGGGCCCACCGGATGATGGTCGGGGGCGGAGCGTTCCGGAGTTCCGCGTTGGCGAGTCGGAGTTGGTCGGGGTCCATGGCGGATCAGGCGTTGAGGGTGGCGGCCTCCCACAACGTCCGAGCCGCCCAATCGCCAAAACGCTCGCCGGCCTGCCGCTCGCGGCGGAAACGCTCGAGGAGGGGGCGCAGTTCGTTCTCGATCTCCGGTTCCTTCACCATCTCCTTCCACAACCGGTTGAGCCGGGTGCCGGAGGTGTTGCCCCCAACCAGAGCTGGTAACGGCCGGGGGCCTTGCCGACGAACGCGATTTCCGCCAGGTAGGGTCGCGCGCAGCCGTTCGGACAACCGGTCATGCGGATGATGATCTCTTCGCCGGCCAGGCCGGTGTCGGCCATCAGCCGCTCGATGCGGTCCAGAATGCCGGGCAGACAGCGTTCCGATTCAGCCAACGCGAGGCCGCAGGTGGGCAGGGCCACGCAGGCCATGGCGGCGGCGTGGAGCACCGAGGCCTGTTGCGTGGTGCGAACACCGTGCTCGGCCAGGAGGGCGGTGATGGCGTCACGCTCGCCGACCGGGACGCGCGCGAGCAGGACATTCTGGTTGGCTGTGAGCCGGAACTCGATGGCCGAGAATCGCCCGGCGACCTGGCGCAAGGCAGACTTCAAGCGCCGTTCGGCGTCGTCCTTCACCCGCCCGTTCTCGACAAACAGACCGAGGAACCACGTGCCGTCGACCGCCGCATGCCAGCCCAACAAGTCTTGGGTGGTCGTGAACGCGTACGATCGCGGCGGTTCCAGTTCGAGTCCGGCGCGCTGCTCGATCTCGGCCCGGATCCAGTCAGGTCCGCGTTCCTGGACGACGTACTTGAGCCGCGCGTGTTTGCGATCGGTACGGTCGCCAAAGTCGCGGTGGATGGTCAGCACCGCCCGGGCGATAGGTACCAGGTGTTCGGGCGTGAAGAACCCCAGGACATCGGCCAGACGCGGATAGGTGGCGTCGTTACCGTGACTCCGCCCAAGGCCGCCACCGACGCAGAGGTTGTAGCCGAGGAGCTGGTCCCGCTCGACGATGGCAATGAAGCCGAGGTCGTTGGCCAGCACGTCGAGATCGTTCACCGGCGGGATGACGAAGGCCACCTTGAACTTCCGGGGCAGGTACGTGGCGCCGTAGAGCGGGTCGACGAAGTGCTTGTTCGCCGGATCCTCAAGGTCCAATTGCACGCCGTCGACCCAAATGGCGTGGTAGGCCCGGGTGCGGGGTTTGAGGGCATCGGCCACGCGGACGCAGTCGGCGTGGACCTGGTCGCGGGCGCGGGTGTAGGCGGGTGTCGGAGGCGCGAGGACGTTGCGGTTCACGTCACCACAGGCGGCGAGCGTGGACAAGAGGCAGTCGTGGATGCCCCGCATGAGCGGGCCCAGATGGCTCTTGACTACGCCGTGGAACTGGATGCTCTGGCGGGTGGTGATCCGCAGCGTGTTGTTGCCGTGACGGGTGGCGAGGTCGTCGAACGCGATCCATTGGGCGGGGGTCATGACGCCGCCAGGGATGCGGCCGCGAATCATCATGATGTACCTCTTGCCCGTCTTGCGCAGGTCGCGATCGTCCTGCTGATAGATGCCGTGGAACTTGAGGAACTGGGCGTCGTCATCGGAGAACCGGTCGGCAGTGGGATCGGCCAGAGTGGCGGCGATCTGACCGGCCAAGGTCGGCACCGCGGCCTTGATAACCTCGTTGTGGGTCACCGTGGCCGAAGCTGAAGCCGAAGCCGAAACACTCTCAGTTGCAATCATAAGTAAGTCACTTGTGATACTATTGATCCGCCTCGATGCAGGTGTCAAACCCAATCCCGCGTCGCGTCCAACCTCCGCGGCGCCGGCCAGGCACCCGGCGATCAGCGCCGGATTCCGACCGCCCGGATGTCGATAGGTTCGATGCCCAACTCGAGCGCCGGCGAGTTCGTGCGGAACCGGAAGTCGAGTCGGGCCGGGTCCACCAACAGCGGGTCGGCCACAACGGTATCGCCGGGCGGACCCAGCAGGGTTTCTTTGGCGGCGTATTGGTCGAGTCGGACGCGCTCGATACGGTCGGCGCCGCTGTGGAAGAGGTTCTTCGACCAGCGGGTGACGGCGTTCTCGCCTTCGATCCGGATCTTGCCGGTGGCGCTGAGGATGTTGTGTTCGAGGGTGAAGCCGGTGGAGCGCGGGAAGGTCAGCTTGGCGTCGCCTTCGACGAGGAACAGGTTGTTGCGGATGACGTTGTTGGTGGCCATGTGATTGTGGGCCGGCCATCCGACGCGGAGGGAGACGTTGTGTTCGACGACGCAACCGGAACTTCGCTCGTCGAGGTAGTAAGCCGAGGCGCCGTAACCGCCGGTGTCGGTGATGTCGCGGGCGAAGTTGCCGCGGAGGATGCAGTTGGTGGCGGCGAACATGTAGATGGCCGCGCCGTCGTGGAGCACCTTCATGCAGTCGTAGAGGAGGTTGCTGGAAACGACGTTGCCGCGGCCGCCGTAGTTGATCGCGGAATAACTGCAGTCGTGGACCTCGTTGTGAGTGACGAGGCAGTCGGTGCCACCGTTGAAGATGCCGATGCCGCTGGGATAGCTGCGCCCGATGCCGTGGACGTGGTTATCGCGCAGGATGGCGCGTTGGCCGCCGACATACAGGCCCCCGGCGCCGCAGTCGTGAATCTCGCAACGTTGGACAACGATGTCCTGAACGCGACCAGTGGCCTTCACTGCATGGCCGCCGACGCCGCGGATGGTCAGGTCCTCGAAGGTGCAACCCTCGGCACGATCCAGGCTGATGGCCCCGCTGAGTCGGGTCGCGGCGAAACCACCGGCGACCAGGGGAACGGTGGTGGCGCTGAAGGTCAGGCCGCGCACCATCACGTCCTTCACGGGCGCGTCCGGGCGTCCTGCCAGGCGGAGCAGGGTAAACCGCGCGGGCGCCACCGCCACCAGGCTTGTCGGATCCTCGCCGGGCAGGGGCCAGTAGAGAATGCGGTTCCGCTCGCGATCGTGCAGCCATTGACCGGGCTGGGTAAGACCGGCACGGAGGTTCCAGAGAACATAGCGGCGGACGCCGAAAGCTCCGGGAGGATGGCCGCAGGGGGGAGCGAGGGTGAGGCGGTGGTTGGCCGGATCGTGTTGGGCGACGCCCACGCATGATTCGTCCCACATGTGATAAGCGGTGATCTCGGCCTGCGTGAGGTCCGGCCAGTCGCCCAAGTCGCCGGGTCGGTATTCCAGGGTGGTGAGTTCTTCCTGGGTGGGCGGGCGTTTCCAGCCGCCGCCAGTGGTGCTCATCCAGGGCACGTCGAAGCGGGTGGTGTGTTCAAGCGCACCCTGGGCCGGGAACCGGGCGCGCGGTCGGGTCTGGCCATCAACCAGCAGCAGTCGGACCTCCCACCCGGGACTGGCCAAACCGGCCTTCACGTCCTCTTCGCGTGGAGACAGAGCAGGCAACGGGGCAGACCACCAGGGAGTGCCGGTTTCACTTTCCCAGCCGGTCAGCCGGTGTCCGCCATAGAGCACCGGACGGGTGCCGGGTGCGGCAAGGATTTCAAGCCCGGAATCCTCGGGCTCGAGCGACAGGCCGACATCGCGGTACTCGCCGCCGTGGACCAGGATCCGACGCGGCTCTGCCGCAGGAATCTGGCGGGCGGCGTCCCGGGCTTCGCGCAACGACGTGAAGCGGTGGGGGGGGTCGATGTTGGGGAGCGGCAAACTCGCAGGGGCCACGTGGAACTCGGCGGCGGTCGCCACGCAGCATGGGGTCGCTACCATCAGAATGCCGAGGGCGCAGAGCAAGCCGGGCGGGATGCCTTTTTCCAGGCTCCGCAGCGGCCATGAAGTGGGTGATGCAAAGCTGCGGTTGCGCACGACCGACGACCCGCAGCCTCGCCCCGTCGGGAAGAGGAGTTTCATGGAAGTTCAGGCAGGCCCACCGAGGCGGTGGCGGTGGCGCCACAACTCACGCGGCTTGAAGATGCCGACCGGCGTGATGATGCCGGTGATGAGCTCGGGCGGAGTGACGTCAAAGCCGGGGTTGCGTGCGTGGCTGGAAGGGTTGGCGATGCGCACGTAGGCAGGACGGCCGGGGCGTGCCGCGGAGGAGGAGGAACACCGGCCGGGCGTGGTAACGGCGCCCGAGGCGCCCAGCACCTCGTCTTCGCTCCGCTCTTCGATCGGGATCTCGCCGCCGTCACGCAACTCCCAGTCGAGGGTTGAAAGCGGGATGGCGACGTAGAACGGGAGGCGGTGGCGGTGGGCAAGAACGGCCTTCGTATAGGTGCCGATCTTGTTGGCCACATGCCCGGTGCGGCCGAGCACGCGGTCGCTGCCCACGATGACGAGGTCAATCTCGCCGCGCTGCATGAGGTGGCCGGCGGCGTTGTCGGCGATCACGTGATGCGGCACCCCCTGGTGGGCGAGTTCCCACGCAGTGAGGGACGCCCCCTGGCAGCGAGGCCGGGTTTCGTCGCAGAACACGTGGAACGGGCGGCCGGCGGCCTGGGCGGCGTAGAGCGGGGCGGTGGCAGTGCCGACGTCGACGCAGGCGAGCCAACCGGCGTTGCAGTGGGTCAGGACACGGGCGCCGTCCTGGATGAGGGGGAGGCCGTGCCGACCGATGGCTTCACAGTGGGCGACGCTGGCATCAGCGAAAGCGCGGGCCGCGGCCAGGGCTGTCGCTTGCTGTTCGGCGACGGTGGAGCCTTGGCGCATGGACTCGAGCACCTGCCGAAGGGCGTTCGCGGGATCCACGGCGGTGGGGCGGGCCGCTGCGAGCGTGGTGCGTACCCGCTCGAGATGGGCGCCAAAAAGTGCGAGGTCGCGGCCGCGAAAAGCCCGTGCGCCTTGGGCAAGCCCGTAGGCGGCGGTGGCAGCGATGGCGGGTGCGCCACGAACCACCATGTCCCGGATGGCGCGAGCGGTCTTCTGGTAGTCCGTGAAGGGGAGGATGACGAAGCGGTGCGGCAGGAGCCGCTGATCGATCAACCGCACAGCGTTGATGGCGGTGTCGAAGTCGACGGTGCGACAGGCTCGGCGGCGGCCGCGGACGGTGACGTTCATGGCGGGAAGGCGGGCCGGACCGGACGCACGGAAGCCCTCAGAAGATCTCGACGCGGAGGGTACGGATGCGGGAGCGGAGTTGGCGGTAGAGCGGGTGCTTGCGGAACGCGGCGAGATCCGGATCGCGTGAGATCCGGCGGAAGTCACGGTATCCCACGTCGAGGGCCCGGTTCAGCGCGGCGTACGCGGCCTCGGGTCGATGGGTGAGGGCGTAGCTGCAAGCCAGGTTGTACTGGACGGACGGGTCGTCGGGCCGCAGCCGCGCGACCTGCTCATCCACCGCCGTGCCTTCATGGAGCTGGCCGCGCTGAATGTAGTCATCCCCCAGCAACTGAAGGGCTTCGACGAAGGCGGGATCGCGCCGGGTCAACCCGGCGAGAAAACTGATCTCGATGTCGAGATCGCGACGTTGCTGGGGACTGAGGGGTTTGTTGGAACCACGCGCCATAACTGCGGGGGCAATCATGGTCGCCGCCCGTTCCAAGTCAAGGGGTCGCCGTGGTGTCCGACGCGGCCACCGGAGGCCCATGCCCGAGGCACCAAAGGCCTGCATGAAGCGCCCACCCGGGTTCCTGCGGGTCCGGCGTGTTGGCCCCCGATGTCGGTAAACATGATGGCGGCGAGCCTGCGGTGTTCGGTGGCAGGCTTTGACATGAGAAATCAATCCAACCAATCCGAGGCGGGCTGCACTCGGATGCTGCGGCCTTCCTCCTTGAGCGCGTCGCGCTGGTTGAGCGTGAGCAGCAGCAGTTCGCGCTTGCGACCGCGGGCGCCGGGCAGTTCCGCCGCGGCCAGCAATCCGCGCAGTTCGCGCTCGCGGTTTTGCGGCGTCAGTTCGGCGCAGACCTGGATGGCGGTTTCCGGTGTCACGAAGTCACATTCCCAATCGTGGGGTTCCGCCGCGTAAGCTGGCGCAGCACCCTGGCGGCGCAAGGCGAGCAGGACCGCGTTCTCCAGGCGGCGGCCAACGTCGGGCGTGGGGTTGGGCGTGTTGGCGGCGCGAAAGCCGGGGTCAATGGCGTAGTATTTCGGCGGGCTGACGACGCGCCGTTTGAACGAGGCGCTGAACTTCGGCACCGCCAGCAGCAGCCACGCGTCTTTCAGATACTCGACGTAGCGGGCGGCCTGCGCCACCGATGGAATCGCCAGCCCCTTGGCCAGCGCCTGCAAGGACAGCGGTTGGCCGGTGTGCGCCAGCAGGTGCAGGACAAGGTTCATCAGGTGGCGCGTGTCGCGCAGCGCGTAGCGCGAGACGATGTCGCGCTGCACCACGTCGCGCAGCAGTTCCCGCAGCAACGCCGGGCCGGCCTCGCCCTCGCGCAAGGCACCGGGAAAACCGCCTTCCTCCAAGTAGCTGGCCAGTGTCGCCGGCCCGCGCTCCCGGCCGCGGAACTCCAAGTATTCGCCGTAGGAAAAGGGATAGACCTCGGCAGAGATGTGGCGACCGGTGAGCTTGGCACCCAACTCCCGGCCCAGCAGCGAGGCATTCGAGCCGGTCACGCAGACACGCCGCCCGGCCTCGAGCAGGGCCCGGACGAGCCGTGGCCATTCCGGAACCTCCTGCACTTCGTCGAGGAACACCGCCGCGCCGGGATGATGCTCGTCCAAGACCGAAAGCAAGGAGGGGAAATCGTCCGGCCCCAGCCCGTAAAGCCGCGTATCCTCCAGGTTGCCGAAGACCGCCGGGCCGCCTTCCCGCCGGCGAAGCTGCTGCTGCAGCGTGCTCTTGCCGCAGCGCCGCACCCCGGTGAGCACCAGCGCGTGGTCCGCCGGGCGCCGCAACGAATCCAGCACCGCCCGGGGCACCTCGACCTGCGGCGGGCGGGTCACAGTGGGCGCGGCCAGCACCTGGACCAGTGTTTCTCGTAGTAACATGTCGGTGTTCTATCGTGAAATACACTCGTGGCCAATCGTAAAGTTCACCCGCCGTCGCCGCTCTGGTGAACGAGATGGCCGGCGAGCCTGCGGTGTTCGGTGCTGGCGCTCAGGGCCCGGCCAGGGCGAGGGTCACAGTTTCGGCACCCTGCGGCGAGGGGTCGGGTTTTTCGTTGCCCCCGCTTGTGCGTCGACCGCATAACGCGGCGCATGCTTTGTTTTGTCACCGGAGCCACGGGCTTTGTTGGCGCCAATTTGGTGCATGAGTTGAACGCGCGGGGCCATGCGGTGCGGGCGCTGCTGCGGCCGGGAGCGGACACGCGCGGCTTGGCAGGTGCCGAGTACGAACCGGTGACCGCGGCCCTGACCGATCGCGGCGAGTTGACGCGGGCGTTGCGCGGCTGCGACTGGTGTTTTCACGTGGCCGCGAGCTACCACCTGTGGCTGCCGGACTACGCGCCGCTGTACGCCGCCAACGTTGAGGGGACGCGGGCAGTTCTGGGGGCGGCCGGAGACGCTGGCTGCCGACGCATCGTGTACACGAGCACGGTCGGGGTATTGCGCCCGCCTGCCCCGGGCGTGGCGCAGCCCCAACCGGTGGACGAGACGGCCTCGGCGACTCTCGAGGAAATGACCAACCCCTACAAGCGCTCCAAGTGGCTCGCGGAGGGCATCGCTCGCGAGCAGGCGGAGCGGGGCTTGCCGGTCGTCATCGTGAATCCCACGGCGCCGGTGGGTCCGCGGGACGTGAAGCCCACTCCGACCGGTCAAGTGGTGGTGGACTTTCTGAACCGGCGTTTGCCGGCCGTCCTGGACACCGGACTGAACTGGGTGCACGTACGCGATGTGGCCGCCGGCCATGTCCTTGCTGCTGAACACGGTCGGACAGGCGAGCGTTACATCCTGGGCAATGCCGAGGGCAACTGGACGCTGCAGGAAGCGCTGGCGGTGCTGGCGGAACTGAGCGGGCAACCGGCTCCGCGATGGAAGATCCCCTACGGGCTGGCGCTGGCGGCCGCCTACGTTGACGAATTCAAGTCGAGGTTGACGTGGCGCCCCCCGCGCGCGCCCCTCGCGGGTGTGAGGATGGCGAGGTACAAAATGTTCTTCACTCCTGCCAAGGCCATTCGGGAACTCGGCCTGCCCCAGACACCCCCGCGGCGGGCCCTGGCTGATGCGATGCAATGGTTTCAGGCCCAAGGATATGTCCCCCAACGTCGGGCCCAGATCCAAGACCTATAAACGCGGTCACCCCCTCTCGGCACCCCTCCCTCCCCGCCGCGGGCAGCGTGGCGCGGCCTGCCCCAAGTTCCGCCTCGCCGGGTAACCCGCCTTTCCGGCGCTGGGGCTCGGCGTTGCCCCATCAGGTCCGGAGCGCCTTACGCGCCGGCCACCGGTCGGTTGGAGGTCGGCGGTGGGAGGCGGGGAGGATTCTGCGCGTAGCTGCGCAACTCGTCGACGAGCAGTGCCAGTTTGGGGACGTGTCGTTCGTGGGGGGCTTGCTCGACCAAGTCGAGCATTTCCTCGACACAAGCCTCAATGACCGCGTTTGCGGAGAGCCGACCCAGGTCGGTGGCGATTCTCTCCGCCCGCGCCGCGAGGCGCGCATCGATTCGGAAGTTCCGGTAAGCGGCCCTGCGCACGCTATCCTACTACACGGACGGACTAAAAAAAGTCAAAATAAAGTTCACAGTGCGCGGAAGTGCGCGGATAATGCGCCGCCAAGGACCCGGGCGAACGTCAGCACGCAGCGCTCCACCCCGGCCGCGAACTGTTCCTCCGGCAAGGGTGGATCGTTCGGAGGACGGGGATGGACTCTGGAACGGACCGTGGGGAGGCGACGTGCCGACCGCCGGCGGGTGCCGAACCGAACCAAAGGAGAAACCTGGTATGAAACGCCCCTCTGGTCCCGACCCGCGGAGGCCCGTGGCCAAACCCACCAACGGGTGGCCCGTGCGTTGGGAACCCTTCCTCGACAGCCTCAAAGGCTTTGGGTTGCTGAACTCGCAGATGAACGAGCATCGCCTCTACGTGCCGGTCGAGTTGCGCCGGCGGTTGGGCAATTTGCTCGAGGTCCCGTGGGTCATCTCGTATTGGTGCGAAGGCTGCCTCCGGGTAGTGCCCGAGCACCTCTGGCAGGATTACCTCGAGCAGGTCTGCGCTCAGCTCCATGAGATCCGGCTGCAGGGCTGGGTCGAGGAGGCCATCGTCCAACCCGCCGCCACCATCACGCTCGAGCAAGGCGGACGTTGGAACCTGCCGCCCGCCCTCACCGCCTTGAGCCGCATCGGCGGCGGAGCGCTGTGCGTGCTCTGTCCCAGCGAGGGTGGCATCGAGATCTGGGAGGCGAATGCCAAACACCGCCGTCTCCGCGCCATCACCGAGGAGATCTTGCAGCGACGTTCGCTGTCGCCACCCGCCGGATCCGGCGCCCCTCCGCGGGTCAACGGCGACCCACCGGGTGGACCCGGTGCGGCCCGGCCACCGGCAGCGACCGACAAGCCACCGGGTCCGCCCATCAACGCCCGGCCCGCGGGGGATCGCCCCACACCTCCTTTGCCACCGCCGCCCAAGGAGCCGCCCGGAGCCCCCGCCGTCCTAAGCGGAGGCAGCCGCCGGCCGGGCCGGATCGTAGGCCAGGTGCGGGCCCAGCCAACGCTCCGCTTCCGCCAGGGGCATTCCCTTGCGTTGGGCGTAGTCTGCAACCTGATCCCGCCCAGCTTGCCCACCGCGAAGTACTTCGCGCCGGGGTGACTGAAATACAAGCCGCTGACACTGCTGCCCGGCCACATCGCATAGTTCTCGGTCAGATGGATGCCCGCCTGGCGCTCCACCTCGAGCAGTTGCCAAAGCGTGCGCTTCTCGGTGTGGTCCGGACAGGCCGGGTAGCCGGCCGCAGGCCGGATGCCCCGGTACTGCTCGTCGATGAGCTGCAGCGGACTGAGGTTTTCGGTCCGGCCGAAGCCCCAATCCTCGCGCGCACGCCGGTGCAGGTACTCGGCGAAGGCCTCGGCCAACCGGTCCGCCAGGGCTTCGGCCATGATCGCACGGTAATCGTCGTGGTCGGCACGGAACATCTCGACCAGTTCGCGCAAGCCCAGGCCGGCGGTGACGGCAAACGCGCCAACGTAATCGCAGCTTGACCCCGGCGTGCCGGGTGTCGGGACCGTCGGCGCCGGAGGTCGGGGGCGACAAAGTCCGCCAGACACCAGTTCGGAGAACCGTCGCCCTTCTCGATCTGCTGGCGCAGGAAATGGAAGCGGGCGAGGACTTCGACGCGACCTTCGTTCGCGTAGACCTCGACGTCATCGCCGGTGGCGTTGGCCGGGAAAAAACCGTAGACCCCGCGGGCGGCGAGCAGTTGCTGGCGGACGATTTCGTCGAGCAACTCGCGGGCGTCGTCGTACAGCTTGCGAGCCTGTTCACCATACTTCTCGTGGTTCAAGATCGCCGGGAACACCCCCCAGTTCCCAGGTGTGGAAGAACGGCGACCAGTCGATCAGCGGCACCAGGTCCGCCAAAGAGAAGCGACTCTCGGGGCCGGGAGGCCGCGTGGCGGCGGACGCGAGATCGGGAACACCGGGGCCGCCGGGCGTGCCAGCCTCGGAGGTGACCGTCCGGATGCCGAGAAAGGCGGGCACGGGCGGGGCGTATTGATCCCAGGCGAACGACGGGTGTCGCGCGCGGGCTGTCTCGAGGGGGAGCAACGGCACGCGCTGGCCCGCGTGCTGGGCGCGCAGGGCTTCGTAGTCCGTCCGGATCTGCTGGACGAACGCGTCACGTTGCTCGGGGTTCAGCAGACGACTGACCACGGGCACGGCGCGACTGGCATCCAGCACGTGAACCACCGGATGCGTTCGCGCCGGGGCGATCTTGACCGCCGTGTGGGCCCGACTGGTCGTCGCGCCACCAATCAGGAGCGGCAACGCAACACCAGCCCGTTCGAGCTCGCGGGCCACGTGGACCATCTCGTCCAGGGAGGGCGTGATCAAGCCGCTCAACCCGAGGATGTCCACGGTGTGCTGCCGCGCGGCCTCGAGGATTTTCTCGACCGGCACCATCACGCCCAGGTCGATGATCTCGTACCCGTTGCAGGCCAGCACGACCCCCACGATGTTCTTGCCGATGTCGTGCACATCCCCCTTGACCGTGGCGAGCAGGACCTTGCCGGCGCTGCGCGTGCCCGCCTGCTTCTCCGCTTCCATGAACGGGTGCAGGTAAGCCACCGCCTTCTTCATGACGCGCGCCGACTTCACCACCTGCGGGAGGAACATCTTCCCTGCGCCAAAGAGGTCGCCCACGATGTTCATCCCGGCCATGAGCGGCCCTTCGATCACGGCGAGCGGCCGCCCGTACTGGACCCGCGCTTCCTCCGCATCCGCCTCGACGAAGTCGGCGATCCCTTTGACGAGCGCGTGCTCGATGCGCTGTTCGACCGTGCCCTGGCGCCAGGCCAGATCCTCGGCCGGCGCGGCGGCGGCGGAGCTCGCAGGGCGTTTCAAGCCTTCGCCGTAGGCGACCAGACGTTCGGTGGCGTCGGGACGGCGGTTGAGGAGAACGTCTTCGACCCGCTCCCGGAGCGGCAAAGGGATTTCCTCATACACGGCGAGCATCCCGGCATTGACGATGGCGAGGTCCAGGCCGGCCCGGACCGCGTGATACAGAAACGCGCTGTGCATCGCCTCGCGGACAGTGTTGTTGCCGCGAAAACTGAAGCTGACGTTGCTGATGCCACCGCTCACCTTCGCGCCCGGGAGATGGGCCTTGATCCACTCGGTGGCCCGCAGGAAGTCCAGGGCATAGCTCACGTGCTCCTCGATGCCGGTGGCGACGGTGAGGACGTTGGGATCAAAGATGATGTCCTCCGGCGGCATGCCTGCCTCTTCGGTGAGCAGCCGGTAGGCGCGGGCGCACACCTCGACGCGGCGTGCGAAGGTGTCCGCCTGGCCACGTTCGTCGAAGGCCATCACCACCACGGCCGCGCCGTAACGTCGGACCAACCGCGCCTGCTCGAGAAACCGCGCCTCCCCTTCCTTGAGCGAGATCGAGTTGACCAGGCCTTTTCCCTGCAGGCATTGCAGCCCGGCTTCAAGCACCGGCCACTTGGAGGAATCGACCATGACCGGCACGCGGGCGATGTCCGGTTCGGCAGCGATCAGGTGCAGGAACCGGGTCATGGCCGCCACGCCGTCCAGCATGCCTTCGTCCATGCACACGTCGATCACCTGCGCGCCGTTCTCGACCTGCTGACGGGCGATGCTGACCGCCGCCTCGAAGTTCCCGGCTTTGATCAACTGGGCGAACTTGGGCGAACCCGCGACGTTGGTGCGCTCGCCCACCATGACCAGGCTTTGGGCCGCGGAAAGGACGTCGGGGCTCTCCGGCGCACCGCCCCCCTCCCCCGCGGTGGTGCCTCGACCCGGAATGGTCAGCGCTTCCAGGCCGCTGAGCCGCAGGCGCGGTTCGACCCGCGGAATGGCCCGGGGGCGCACTCGCGCACGGCGCGGGCCAGGGCGCGGATGTGGGCCGGCGTGGTGCCGCAACAGCCGCCCACCACGTTGAGCCACCCTTGTCGCGCCCATTCGGTCAACTGCGGTGTCAGCGTCTCGGGGGTTTCGGGAAAGCCGGTGGGCGAAAGCGGATCGGGCAACCCGGCGTTCGGGTAGAAGCAAGTGAACGTGGGCGCGAGGCCGACCAACTCCTCGACGAACGGCCGCATTTCCTTCGGCCCGAGCGCGCAGTTGAGGCCGATGGTCAGCGGCCGGACGTGGGCCACCGAGTTCCAGAACGCCTCGACCGTCTGGCCCGTGAGCGTGCGCCCGGATCGATCGGTGATGGTCCCGGAGATCATCACGGGCAGGCGCACGGGAGACGGAGGCGAAGCGGCGGGCTTCTCGGCGGCGCTGCCATCGGGTCCGCCGTCCTGGCCAGGGGGTGTCCGGCCGTGGTCCTCGAGCGCCTCGAGGATGGCGAAGAGGGCGGCCTTGGCGTTGAGGGTGTCGAAAATGGTCTCAACCAGGAGGAGGTCGACGCCGCCTTCGAGGAGGGCCCGTACCTGGTCGGCATAGGCCTGGCGCAGTTGCGCGAAGGTGACGGCCCGGAAGCCGGGATCCTGCACTTCCGGCGAAAGGGACGCGGTGACCGGGGTGGGGCCGATGGCGCCCGCGACGAGGCGGGGGACGCCGGTTTGGCCGGCCACTTCGTCGGCCGCCTGACGGGCCAGGCGCGCGGCGGCGAGATTCATGTCACGCACCGTTTCGCGGAGGGCCGGATCGTTGACCACGGCATCGTAGAACCCCGGGTCCTTCCGTGCGCCTGCCGGGGCGGGGTACAGGAAGTCATGTTGACCGAGAGTGGTGGCGGAGAAGGTGTTGGTTTCGATGATGTCCGCGCCGGCGAGGAGATACTGGCGGTGGATGTCGGTGAGGAGGGCCGGCTGAGTGAGTTGGAGGAGTTCGTTGTTCCCCAGGAGCGGTTTGCCGCGCCAGTCGGCGAAGCGGCTGCCGCGGTACTCGGCTTCGCCCAGCTTGAACTGCTGGATCATGGTGCCCATGGCGCCGTCCAGCACCAGGATGCGCTGGCGGAGCCAACCCTCGATCAGTTCGCAACGGTTCAACATCGGTTTGTGGTGCGCGGGGACACCGTGCCGGGGCACCGGTAGCCGCGCACGGGCGGACCATCGTGAAGGTGGAGAGGCTGGGCAAGTCTAAAATCATCACATCATGATCTACTGATATGTAATCTGTAACCGCCTCGCGCCCGGCGTTTGAGCCGCGTCGCGCCTGCCCCATGCCCCCTGAAGTCGCCCCGACACCGCGCCGTCCGCTGCTCGCTGCCCGACGAAACGGTTTCCGAGTTCAGTGTCCGAGGAACGCCGCGATCCCCGTCCGAATCAGTCCGCAATACGCAACCCAGCGGAGGGAAGAGATCTCTCGGCAGATCCTCTTTGCGTCCCTGCCGGATACCCGCCGGCGCAGGCGCCCATGCTCTGCATCGAGTGTTCCGGCGCGGTCCGCCCGGGATGAATCGCGGCGACGGGCGGGCAGCCATCGGCGAGCGGCCTGGGCGAGGACGACGGCCCCGCTTCATCTCAGCGCGCTTGCGGTCCGGAACCGACACCCCTACCACGCCAGCGTCATGCAGGCCTTCGTGAACCTCGACGAGCAACCGGACAAGGTTGTCGGGCGTCGTGCCGTGCGGGCGACCGATTACAGCCGCCTAGTGCGCAACGCCGACGCGATCATGCGGTGGCTGCCTTTTCCCAAAGGCGTCTTTCGGTTCGGCGCTTTTGACGAAGCCAACGCATGGACCAACGAGCACATTCTTCAGGGGGCCCTGAAGAAAGCCCGCGCGCAGCGGACCGCGACGACCTGACCCGCCTTTGCGCGGAGCTGAATCGGCTGGGTGCCCGCTACCTGGTCGTGGGCGGCTTTGCCATAATCGAGGCCGGATTTCCCCGACTCACGCAGGACGTGGATCTGCTGAAGAGCGCCTGCGGCATAGGCTACGCGGACGCCATCTGTTCCTGCGCCAATTGCTCGCGGCTCAGGGTGTTCAAGTCCAGGAAACACACAAGCCGCCGCCGACCGGCCTCCGCGCCTGGCTCCGGCGAGACCTGGGCGGCTGAGTGTCGGAAGGCCATCGCCTCGGCGTCGCCCGGTGATCCCCGAACGCTCCGAGGAAAAACAGGCTTCAAAACCGTCCCCAAGGACCGCTTGCAAGGCATTTTCGTGCGTAAGCCACCGGTTCAGAACAAGATGTCCTGGCGACACCAAACCTGACTTCCACGTCGGCGCCTACGAAGGGCAGGGAGAATCCGCTCAGATCATCCGGGTCCGGCCGGGCACCGGCACGGGGTAGCTGCCGTCGGGACCCGGCTTGGTAGGCGGTTCCATGCCGTCGTGACAATCCTCGGGTTTGGGGGCGTAACAGAAGTCGGAGGCGTTGATCTGGTCCCAGGAGACTTCCTTGCCGGTGTAACACGAGATCTGGCCCATGACGGTGATCATCGTGCTGCGCGCGAGGTAATCCCCGTTGTTGACGGGCTTGCCCGAGCGGATCCCGGCGAAGAGGCGGTCGTGTTCGATCTGGTAGGGATCGACCTGATGGGGATCGTTGCTGGCCGGCTGCCAGCGCCAGCGCGTCTCGCCCTGGATGCGGCAGGCCTTCACGTTGGCCTGGCCCTTGGTCCCGAAGATCAGGCTCGAGTCCTCGTCGTAACAGCCGGTCGTGGTGCGGCAGAACGCATAGACCCGGACCCCGTTCGGGAATTCGTACACGACGGAATGGTGGTCGAAGACGTCGCCGTAGATGGGTTCCACCATCGAGGAACGGCCGCCCAGTCCGTGGCACTTGATCGGGACGGCGTTGCGCATGGCCCAGCTCGCGCGGTCCATGTTGTGCACCAGCGACTGCGGCACATCGTCGCCGGACAGCCAGCGGAAATGGTACTGCGTGCTGCACTGCCATTGGAGCTCGGACAGGCCGGGTTTCCGCTCGGTGACCCCGTACGGGGCGCGGAGGAAGTTCTCCTCGATGGTGACGATGTCGCCGATGGCGCCATCCTGGACGCGCTGGACGGTCTCCGCGTAGCCGGGGTGGTAGCGGCTGTGGAGGCCGGACACGATGCCGAGTTTCTTCTCCTTCGCCAGGTCACAGGCCCGCTGCATCATCTTCACGCCGTAGGGGTCGATGCCGTGCGGTTTCTCGACGAACACATGCCGACCCGCCTCGATGGCCGCCAGGCTGTGCAGCGGATGGAACTTTGCCGCGTTCGCGATGCACACCACATCCGCGGCTTCGATGACCTGCTTGTAGGCGTCGAAGCCGGTGAAGCAGTTCGCGTCCGGCACCTGCACGGCATCCGGACGGCCGCTCTTCGTCAACTCGCTCCGGATGTACTCGCGCGCGTTCCGAACCCGGTCGAGAAAGATGTCCGAGATGGCCACCAACCGGGTGCCCGGATCGGCCTTCAACGCCTGGGCGCCGGCACCGGTGTTCCGGCCGCCCGCGCCGATGAGCCCCACTCGCAGGACGTCGCTCCCGGCCGCATGGGCGAACCGGCCGATGCTCAGGCCGGCAAGCGGGAGGGTGGAGACAGCGGTGGCAGAGGTCTTGAGGAACTCGCGGCGGGTGGTGTTCGCGTCGGCTTTCATGGCATGCTTTGAATCGTTTGCGGAGGAATGTGAGCGGAAGTGTTCGCCGGGCCCTTCATTCAGGCAAGCGCAGAAACACGGTCCCCGCGAGGGGTCGAAAGGCCGGAAACCCGCTCTGAAACGTGCCACCCGCACGGCCGTCTCCCCTCAGCGGGGAAGCGGCGCGAGATAGTCGTCCTTGATCTTCCAGAGCAGATCCTCAGCGCGGACCAGCGGACGGCAGTCGCTGCCGGCGTCACAGTTCTCTCGCAGCAACTGGAGCAGGTCGGAGCTGACGGCCGGGCTGCTGTGAAAGTAGCCATGCCCAAGCCAGTCCGCCTTCACCCGGGCATCCACGAACTGCACCGAACGGGCCCGGCGCATGTAGTAGCGCTGTTGTTCGGTGAAGTCCTGCACACGCACCTGGCCGAGGCGACGGATGCCTTCGAAGAACCAGTTGGCCAGACCAATGGCGCGGTCCTTCTCCCGGACGTACACCGTCAACCGCCCCACGGCCAGCGGCACGCCCTCGGCCGCGATGCGTTGCGCTGCGACCTCCAGGTCCAAGTCGGGGGCAATCAACACGAGGTTCTCGAGCTTCGCCACCCGCGTCAGACCCGACTCCGAACCCCGGGCCTCGATCAACAACTCCCGCACAGCGCTCGAAGCGACATCGGTCCCGCGGCTGTGTGCGATGAGGTGGACCCGTTCGAGGTTGGGACAGGCGGCCAGGGCGCGCAGCACCTGTTTGAGATGATACACGGTGAACTCGCTCGATTCGCGGTCGTAGGTGTAGCCGCGCACCCCTCCGTGGCCCGCCGGCCAGCTATAGACGATGGGCACGCCCGCCCGGGGCAGGAAGTGCCAGAGTTGCGCCGCCACCTGTAGCGCCCACTCGAAATCGTTGTTGAAACCATGCACGTAGACGAACGCCTCCTTGCGCGGCGTCAACGCCAGCCGCCGTTCCACCTCGCGCTGGAACCCGCTAACCGCCCGTTGACTCCGCTCGACGCTCCCGGGGCTCGGTCGCAGCCCGAGCGGCGTCGGCTCCGGCGCGGGAGGCAAAGGGGGGAACTGCCCGAGCTCCTCCACCCAGACCACCCGGACCGGCAACCGCGTGGTGCGGGAGGCGCTCCGGCTCTCCGCGACTAAGCGTTCCCAAGTCACCTCGTCTCCAAACCGCACCTGACCCGTGCCATAGACCAAGTGCGGCGAGCGGCCATGGGTGTAGGCCGGGCGGGCGTCCGCTCCGGGTTCGAGCCGGCGGTCGGTGACATAGAGCAAGTCCACCACGTTGGTCTGAAAGACCGCAGGCACGGAGGCAAACGGGTCCTCGGCCCTCCCGCGATACACGTTGGGTGTCGGCATCAGCCGCGGGCCGGAACAGCCCGCGCCGGACAGCATCAGGAGCAGGAGCATCGCACCGGCAAACCAGGCCTGGCGGGGACGGCCGGCGCACCGGGCAATGGCAACGCCCGCCAGGCACACTAAGGAACGAGCCGGCGTCGGGTGGTTCGGCAGTCGGTTGCTGGACATGAGGCAAACGCGCGAGAAAGCCCGCGGTGGGCGGGAGCATTCCGCGGCCCGCCCCGGCTTTCAACCACTTCCTGGCGGATCGACCGGGTCCGCGACCGACCGTGAACATCGGAGCGCCTGGCTACTCCGTCCGCCGGCAGAGGATCTGGATCAGATCCAGGCCGCGCCCGCTGGACTGCTCATGTTTCCCCACGAGTTTCAGCATGACGGGATTGTCGCCCGCCTCCAGCGCCACCGTGCCGAGCGGGATCTGGCCGCTCCGGGCCGGCGTTTCCGCGTACAGGTCCGCCGGTTCACCGGCCGGCACCTCGTCCTGGAACAACTGCACCCGTCCCTGTTCCGGCCCCCGCAACGCCTCGATGGCAATCCCATAGCGCCCGGCCACCGGCACATGGCAGGTGACGTAGAGGTACGGAGGGCCCACCCAGTCCGGTGCCCCGCCTCGCACGGAGAGGAACCGCACTTCGTCGCTCCCCAACCGGGTCAGCTTGCGCGTCAGTGTGGTGCCCTCGAACGGAAACGCGCGGATGGGAATCTGCCACCACGCCGGGAAGATCACTTCGTCCAAGTCCACCACGCCCCGCTCGCCCACGGGCGGCAGCGAGGCTTGCCCGGGGGCTTCGTGGTAGAAGTACGTCACCCCGGCGTAATCGGTCGGGATGTCGTTGCCTGTTCCACCATGCTCGATCGTCTGGAGCACGCTCTCGCGGAAGCTGTAGGCATCGCCCAGAAGCAGCCGGTACCCGCCCGTCCGGCCGAGGTGCTTCTGATAGCCGAGACAGCCGCTCAGCGGGAAGCTCAGCCGCTTCTCCCAGCGATCCGGCACGTCGTACCAGCCGCCGTTGAAGAAGTCTTCCGAGCCCGTGCCGTGCACCGCCAACCGCCCGTCCAGCCACGTCACATCGTCCCCCTCGAAGAACAGGGTCTTGCCCGACTCGAAGCCCTGCGACTGGAGCACGAACCCCACCAGGTGTCCGCGCCCCTGTGCCTCGAAGAACGTAAAGGGCACGCCCACCCGCGTCGGGTTCTCGCGCCGCCACACCGCGCCAAACCGCCCCTCGTTCGCCCTCCGCGGCACGTCGGTGTACGCCACCTCGACGTCGACATCGACCGCCGGCCCGCCCGTCTGTTCCGACACCAACTCCACCTTCGCCGACCGGTCAAACGGCATCGGGTAGTAGCAGTACGCCTCGCGCGCATTCGTCCCGACGAACAACCCACGCATCGCCGGTTCCCCAGGCGGCGCCAAAGAAATCGCCAACCGGGCAAAGCACTGACCGGGCGTCGCCGTCGAATGCGATCCTCAACACCAGGTCCCGCGCCTTGCCCTCCAACGCCGTCACCGGACTGAGCCGCAAGCCCACGATCCGCCCCGGCGATTCCCGTGCGAACAGCACCGCCGTCTCCCCGCTGGCCACCCGCGCCCGCTGACGCGCGACCTCG
This sequence comes from Verrucomicrobiota bacterium, assembly GCA_027493615.1. Lineage (GTDB taxonomy): Bacteria > Verrucomicrobiota > Verrucomicrobiia > Limisphaerales > J093 > DSVZ01. The sequence goes on along the minus strand of JAOSKK010000001.1, from coordinate 208,069 downwards.
ACCCGGCTCCCCGGCGGCGCGGTCCAGCGCGTCAGGTCCTGTCCCGCCGCGCCGAACAACTCACTCAGTCGCTCCGCCGATGCCGCCACCGATGCGTCGGCCTCGGTCCGGTAGCTCCGGATGCCGACGTCCGGTGCGTAGCGGGCGTAGTTGATCTGGTAGAACTGCACCCGTTCGGTCGGGACCACCACCTTGCACGACTGCGCGTAGGGCAGCGGCACGTAACTGAAGAAACCGCCGACGCCGTAGCCCACCAGCGGTTTGAGGAACGGCGCGGTCGCCCCCAGGAACAAGTCGCGGAATCGCACCCGGATCCGGGGCGCCGCCTCGCCATCGAAGTAGAACTCCATCCAGTCGTCGGTCGGCGTCGGCGTCCACACCCGGTAAATCACCCCGGGCCCCTGGAGCTCGGCCAATACCAAACCGTCCCCCTCGCGACGCACGAACGAGTACTTGCCGGAAAACCCGTCGTCGTTGCCCCCGGTGCGGTCGTAGCTCGACACACACCCCACTTCCAGCGCCGGCTTGAACTCCGCCAGTCGATCCGGCCGGGCCAACGTCTCCCAGCCCAGCAACGGGGGCGTCACCGCCGACCAGCCGCGCGGTCACCAGCCCGAGAGCGGCCCACCCTCCCCTTTGCCGGGCCAGGGCGAGAAACCAGGACCCAAAACCGCGCGACCACCGGTGTTCTCCTGCCGTACGAGGCGTATGCATGACCCCACCTTACCCGGCCACGGCCGGCAGGCAACGCCAACGCCAAGCGACACCGCGAGACCTCGACCGACCGTAGGAGCCGACGTCAGGAGGCTCACGCGGGAGGCAGAGTCTCGTCACCTCGACTCCTACGGGTGATTGGGGTAGGAGCCGACGTCAGGAGGCGAAGTGACAATTGTCCCATCTCAACGACGCCTCCTCACGTCGGCGCCTACAGCGCGGTTAGCCCATCCCGGCCCGAGACCCACAGGAGAGCCGTCCTGCCGATGGCCTCCTGGATTGACAACCACCACTCAACCGCGAGGCTCGGCCCGCAACCGCGATGAAGATCGCTGTCCTCGACGGCCATACCCTGAATCCGGGTGACTTGAGCTGGGCCCCCCTCGAAGCTCTCGGCAAGTGCCGGATCTACGAGCGCACCGCCCCGACCGACACCGTCGCCCGTGCCCTCGGCGCTGCCATCGTCCTGACCAACAAGACCGTTCTCGACGCCGCCAGCCTCGCTGCCCTGCCCGACCTGCGCTACATCGGGGTGCTCGCCACTGGCACCAACGTCGTGGACCTGGCCGCCGCCCACGCCCGTGGCATCCCCGTCACCAACGTCCCCGGCTACAGCACGCCGTCGGTCGTCCAGCTCACCTTCGCGCTCCTCCTCGAACTGACCCACCACGTCGGTCGCCACGCCGACGGCGTGCGGGCCGGACGCTGGAGCCGGAGCCCGGACTTCTGCTACTGGGAAACGCCCCTCCTCGAACTGGCCGGCTGCAGCTTCGGTTGTATCGGGTTCGGTCACGTGGGTCGCGACGTGGCCCGCGTGGCTTCCGCGTTCGGCTGCTCCGTGCTCGTCCACACACGGACGCCACCGATCCCTGCGCCGGCGGGACTCGAATTCGTGGACCTCGAAACCCTCTTCCGCGCCAGCGATGTGGTCTCGCTTCACTGTCCCCTGACGGACGCGACGCGGCATCTGGTCAACACTGAACGTCTGGCCTGGATGAAACCTTCGGCCTTCCTGCTCAACACCGGGCGCGGCCCGCTCGTGGACGAGACCGCGCTTGCGGCGGCACTGAACGACGGGCGACTGGCCGGCGCCGGCCTGGACGTCTTGAGCGTCGAACCGCCTCCGGCCACCCATCCCCTGCTCACCGCCCGCAACTGCTTCATCACCCCGCACCTGGGCTGGGCAACCCGCGCTGCTCGCGAACGCCTCCTCGCGCAGGCCGTCGACAACGTCCGCGCGTTCCTCGCCGGCCGCCCGCAGAACGTCGTCAACTGAAGCCGCCAGCCGCCCCCCGACCGTGACCCCCGCCGAAATCCAGAACGACGAAGCACTCCGGAACCACGAGTTCCCCGTCACCCGCCAGCGCATCTACCTGGCCCACGCCGGGTCTGTCCCCTGCCCCGACGCGTGGCCCAAGCCGTCGCCCAGGGCGCGGAAGCGGGTGCGGGTGACGATCAGGAAACGGCGGTCGCGCGGGATTTCCTGGCCGAGACCCGCGTTGCGGCCGCCCGTTTGCTGGGCGCCCAACCGGGCGAGATCGCGTTGGTGGGCCCGACGTCGCTGGCGCTCAGCTTCGTCGCCAACGGCCTCGATCTCCGGCGAAACACGAACGCGGTGATCTACTTCGATGATTACCCGAGCAACGTGTATCCCTGGATGACGCTGGCCGACCGCGGCGTCGAGGTCCGTTTCCTGAACGTCCGGCGCCTCGGTGAACTGCGTGCCGCCGAGGTCCTCGGGCAGGTGGATGAAAACACCCGGCTCGTCGCGCTGGCTTCAGCCCACTTCATCTCGGGTTGGCGCCTCGAGCTGCCGCGGCTGGGGCAGGCCCTCCGTTCGCGGGGGATCCTGTTCTGCGTGGACGGCATCCAGACACTGGGTGCGTTCCCAACGACCGTCGAGCACGTGGACGTTCTGGCGGCGGACGCGCACAAGTGGCTGCTCGGCCCGTGTGCGGCGGGAATCCTCTACGTCCGTGAGGCGGTGCAAGATCGGATCGCTCCCAGCGTCTACGGCTGGCACAATCTGCGTTGCCCGGAATTCGTCGCCCAGGAGGACCTCATGTTCCGCAACGACGCCCGCCGGTACGAGGCCGGCAGCGCCAATCTGCTGGGTCTCCTGGGCCTGCGCGCCGCCCTCGATCTCCTCGCTGAAGTCGGGCTCCCGGCGATCACGGTGGACCTGCAGCAGAAACGGTTTTGGCTGGTGCGCGAGCTTCTGCAGCGCGGGTATGAGGTGTTGGCGGCGGATGCACCGCCGGAGAACGCGGGCGGCATCACCACCTTCCACCGACCCGGCGCGGACCTGCCGGCGCTGCATCACCGGCTCAGCGAGGCCGGCGTGGTGACGTCGCTGCGCCGCGACCGATCCGGCCGCGCCTATCTCCGTCTCTCGCCGCACTACTACAACACCCAGGCGGAACTGGGCCGGGTGCTGGAGCTGCTCTGAGGGGCGCGGTCCGAGTCAGGCAGCGATCCCGGCCGCATCGGGAGAAACACGTACAGGAGCGTGCGGTTGCGACGGGATGAGGGGGCTCGAATACGTCGTGCCAGTTGCAGTTCGCGGTCGTCAACACGGAGGCGTGGAAGACTGGAGTGGTCCACGGCTTCGTGTTGGGCCGCATGAACAAGGAGAGCGAAGGCCTGGTCGGCACAAGCTGGTGGCATTACCCGGCCGGCTGGACGTCCCGGGTCTGCACGGGCACAACGAGCACCTTGTTTCGGCTCCGATTGGTGTATGACGCCGCCCGCCCCGCTCGGGGTCGGCCGCGAGTGGCACACGGGCACGCTGCTGGCCGACGGCAAGGTACTGATCCTCGGGGGCGGGGTCAGCGACGACCCGGCATTCGCAAGCGTCGAGCGGTATGACGCACCACCAGAGGTCGCGACGGCAGTGGTCATCGAGGGCGTGGAGGTGTCGGCGGAGGGCGCCGTTCACTTCAGGTTGCGCAACACGCCAGGCCTGGGTTTCCGCGTGCTCAGCACCGCGGACCTGGATGGGCCAGCCGTCAACTGGACACCGAGCGGGATGGCGACGGAGTTCTGCCCCGGCTGGTATGAGTTCACCGACAGCCAACCGGCAAAGGACAGCCGGCGGTTCTACCGCGTCGAGAATCCGTGGCCATAGCCACCGGTGGGGAGCAGGGGTGACGCCGGGGGCTCGCGGAGGCAATACGGATCCCTCGGGGCAGGCGGGACCCGTGCCAGCCTGGGGTTCGGCGCCCCGACGGCGCAGGCCCCGCGCCCGCGTCCTTTTCGGTTTACGCGGGGTGCGCAAAGGAGGACTTTGCCCGCGGGCAACGACCCCGTCCAGGTGCCAGCAGAACTCTCACGGGATCAGGCCAGCAGGAACTCTACCCCCATGCGCTTCCTTTCATTCCGCCTGCTCGTGCCATTGGGGACCGCCTGGGTGCAGCACGGCGACTCTCTGCCGCGGGTCTTCGAACTGGACATCGGTCAGGCGAAGGAAATCCGTGTCCCGGGCCCGGGGGGTGAGGTCCGGCGCGGAGTCCGGCTGCTGCAGGTGGAGGAATCCCGCTGGCCGAACTGGCATCTCGCCGAAGCCCCCGGCCACGCGGTTCTGCGTGCGGCCGAGGTGCAAGTCGAGGTCGGGAGCACTCGCGCCACGCTCTGGGCGCGTCCGTTCGAGCCGCCTCGGCTGGTGGACGGTCTGCGCCTGTACGTGGAAAGCACGCACACGTGGGCCACCACGCCGCAACTGGATCCGCTGGTCGGGATGACCCATCACGTCAAGATGTCCTGCGTGGCGGAGGGAATGCCCTGGGGCCCGCCGGAACTGCGGTTCCCCATCGCCCGTTTTCGCTGGCAGGCGAACACCTATGGCAACACGTGGGGGGCCCTCGTTCCCTACAACAAGCTCTACTACCATCGCGGGGAAGACTTCGGAGCGATCCCGGATGAGCTCGAAGTCGTGGCCAGCCTTGGCGGAACCGTGATCCAGTCCCCGCTACCGGAGGGCGACGGGGATTCGAACCATCTGCGCATCCGCCATGCTTCCGGTCTCGAGTTCGCCTACTACCACATGAACCTGGAGACGATTCCCGCCGGGCTGACCGAGGGGGTCGTCGTCGGGACTGGCCAACGGCTCGGCCGCACCGGCATGACGTGGGACGGGCCGCGATCCCAGGTCAATGATCCGCATCTGCATTGGGGTGTGTTCCGCGATGGCCAACCGCTGGCGAGCTACCCGTTCGCGCTGGAGGCCTACCTGCGCGACTACCCGGATTCGGTCCTCGCTGTGGCGGGCGGCTACCATTACGCGATGCCGGGCGAACCGGTGGAGCTGGACGCCTCGCGGAGCGTGGCACGGCCCGGGGACGCATCGTCCGCCACCGCTGGTTGCTCCATGATGGACGCGAGGTCGACGCGGCGCAGGCGGTGGTCCGGGCGGATCGGCCCGGGCTGTACAGCGAAGAGCTGCGTGTCTGGGCTGATGATGGAAGTGAGGATCGCGACTACGTGCAACTCCGCGTATGGGACCGGGAGCGGGGCGGGCGCATGGGTGCAGGCTGGTTCTACCACTCACCCGTGCGCGGGGGCCGGCCGGGAATGCCGGTGCGCTTCTGGACCCGGCTGTGGGGCACGACCGCACCCGTGACCCTGGAATTCGGCGACGGTTCCCCCGCCATGCAGGTCGAGGCGGAAGCGACTCACGTGTACGCGACGCCCGGCCGCTACACGGCCAAGCTCATCAGCCTCGGCCCTGACCGGGAACCGCTCGAGCTTCGGATGCAGGTCGTCATCGAGTAAGCATGGGTACTCGCGAAGGCACGGAGAGGAGCCATCGAGACAACCGATAGCGGGGGTGTGACTTTCGATTCACGCCGGGCGGCGGTGGGGGTGTAGAGATTCCGCCGTGCATACGCTGGCAATGAATCTGAAGTTTGTACCCGTCCTGCGTTGGGCGGGCCGGATCCTGGCTCTTCTGCTCTTCCTGTTCTGGGGGAGTTTTTTCGTCGAGCACACGATCGAGTGGTTTGTACGGCCCCCTGCCCCGGACGCCGCCGCTGGCGGTTTGGTGGGCGCACGGGCTGCACCTGGTACTGCTACTCGGGTTGCTCGCGTTGTGGCGCTGGGAACGCGTCGCGAGCTTGGTGGTCATCGTCGCCGCCTTCGTCTTCTTCGTGGACAAGGCGGGGCCGAGGTTCCCGCTGTTCTTCGGCGTGACGATTGTGCCGGCGCTGCTGGTGCTGGCGGCCGCATGGCGAACCCCGCGCTCCCGGTTCGAAGCGGGCCCAGTTGAGGAGGAGGTCGGATCACGATAAGCGCTTCGCGCGAAGTCGGTTAGCGAGATCTTCGAGCCGCGGGATACCCTTACGGCCAACTTCTCGCGGTGGTTTTGACCTGCAACAAGCCGGGCAGGCCACCGCACCCTCCCCCCGGTCATCCGTCCTGGCCTTGGAGGCAGGATTCGGCGTCAGAAGTTGCCCCCAAGGTCTTCCGGGAAGGGTGGCGGCAGTCGTATCACTCCATCCATCAACGACTTGTCGTGGTCCGACCCCGGGAGCCGGGCGGTCAGTCTTCGGCAAACAGGTATTCGAGGTCGGCGCGGGTGAGGCTGCGGGCGAAGCCTTCCTCCCCGAGGACGTCGGCGATGGTCTGCGCCTTGCGCTGCTGGAGTTCCCAGATCTTTTCCTCGACGGTGCCGGGGGTGATGAGGCGATAGGCGTTGACGGTGCGGGTCTGGCCGATGCGGTGGGTGCGGTCGATGGCCTGGGCTTCGACGGCGGGGTTCCACCAGGGATCGTAGAGGACGACGTAGCTGGCGGTGGTGAGGTTGAGGCCGGTGCCGGCGGCGCGGAGGCTGAGGAGGAAGATCGAGGGGTTGGGATCCTCCTGGAAGGCCTGGACGACCTCCTGCCGGTTCTTGGTATCGCCCGTGAGCAGATGGGTGGGCATGGAACGTTTGCGGCATTCCTCCTGAAGGAGCAGCAGCATCCGGACGAACTGGCTGAAGACGAGCACCTTCTGTCCTTCGTCGAGCAGCGGCTCGATGAGCTCGAAGAGGGTGTCGGTCTTGCCCGACGGGCAGTCGCTGCCAACGAGCGTGGGGTGGCAGCAGATCTGGCGGAGGCGGGTGAGGGCTGCGAGGACCTGGAGTTTGCTGCGGGCGAGGCCCTTTTCCTGGACGGTTTGGAGGACCTGTTCGCGGCTGCGCCGCAGCTCGGCAAGGTAGAGTTTGCGCTGGGCCTCCTCGAGCTCGCAATCGCGGCGTTCCTCGATGCGGTCCGGGAGGTCCTGGGCGACCTGCTTCTTGAGGCGGCGGAGGAGGACGGGGGCGCAGCTTGGCGGAGAGTTTGCGGCGCGCCATGCGCTGGTTCCATTCGGCGTCCTCGCCGGTGGGTTCGTAGGTCTCGTGGAACTGCTGCTGGGTGCCGAGGTAGGCGGGCTGGACGAAGTCAACGATGCTCCAGAGGTCGAGCAGGCGGTTTTCGAGCGGGGTGCCGGTGAGGGCCAGGCGGTGGTCGGCTTCAAGTTGTTTGACGGACTGGCTGACCTGGGCGGCGGGGTTCTTGATGAACTGGGCCTCGTCCAGAATGACGGCGCGGAACGTGAAACGCTTGAGGGCCCTCGAGGTCGCGTCGGAGCAGGGCGTAGTTGGTGACGACGATGTCGTGTTGGGGGATGAGTTTGCGGAGGTTGTGCCGGGCGGGGCCGCTCTCGAAGACCAGGACTTTGAGATGGGGGGTGAACTTCTCGGCCTCGCGACGCCAGTTATGGAGGACGGACGCCGGGCAGATGACCAGGACGGGTTTGGGTCGCTTGGGATGCTGTTCCTTGAGCCAGGCAAGCCAGCACAGGGTCTGGAGGGTTTTGCCCAGGCCCATGTCGTCGGCCAGGATGCCCCCGAGCTTGACCTGGGCGAGGTGGCAGAGGAAGTCGAAGCCGGCCTTCTGGTAGGGACGCATCTCGGCCTTGAGGCCAGCGGGCAGGGGGACGGAGGCAACGCCGCGGAAGTTGCCGAGGCGTTCGCGGAGGGCGCGGGTTTCGGGGAGATCGGCGAAGCGCTGGAGGCCTTCCTCGCCGAGGTGCACGGCCTGCACCATGTCGACCTTTTGGGGCAGAGCGGAGAGGGTGTCGAGGCCGAGGTCGGCCATGGTTTCGTGGGCCTGCTGCACGGCGCCGAGGTCGAGCTGGACCCAACCGCTGTCGGGCAGTTTGACGAAGCGCGAGGTGGCGGCGGCGAGCCGTTCGAGGTCGGCCTTGGTGAGCTTGAGGCCTTCCTGTTCCCAGGCGGCGGAGACGGCGAACCAGTCGATGCCACTACCCTGGACAATGATCTTGGGTTTGAGCTGGCGGGGCTGGAGGAAGAGGCGCTGAAAGGCGGCGTTGGCGAGGTAATCGGCCTGCGCGGGTCGGTCGGGCCAGGCGGTGGCAAGGGAGCTGAGGAAGGCGTCGTTGGCATCGCCGACCCACAGGCCAGCCTCGGGGGTGAACCAGTCGAGGCGGCGGAGCCACTGGGTGGCGGCGTCGAGGCGGGGGTCGTCGAGGACCTCGGGTTTGTCCGGTGTCGTAGCGGGCGGCTCGCTGGGCTGCCATTCGTGACCGTTCCACTGCCAACGACTCTGGTCGAGGTCACTGACGGCGCGGAGGCGGAGGCGGACGGTTTCGTCTTCCAGTTCGAAGGTGAACTGGGGGCGGGCGTGGTGGGCGCGGCAGAGGCTGCCCCAATCCGAGCCATTGCCCGTGCGGGTCTTGCGGAGGTGGGTGAGGAGGCGGTGACTGAGTTTGCGGACCGGGACCCGGGGTTGGGCCAGCAAAGAGTCGAGCAATTCCGGGGCGGGGGCGTTGCGGAGAAGGTAGAAGGTCTGTTCGACGGCGATGAGCGGAGGTTGGCCGGCGAAGAAGCGGGCCTGGGTGAGGTCGAGTTCCTGGCTGCCCGGGAGGCGGAGGCGTTGGGTGAAGGCAAGTTCGTGGTCACCGTTCTCGAGGTGGGGGACGAACTCGGCCATCTGGCCGGTGAAGAAGACGTTCTCGGCGCGGCCGGACCATTCGATCCAGGGCGGGTTGCCCCAGTGCGCGAGCCACTGGAGCAGGTCGAGGCCGGCGAGGCGCAAGGGGCCTTCCGGAAGGGTGACGTTGGTGTAGAAGGTGGCCAGCCAGCGAAGGAACTCCCAGTCGCGCGGGGCGAAGAGCTCCTGCTCATGCATGGCCCGGGTGGTCAACTCGATCAGTTCGGCCAACGTCCGGCCCTTCTCGCCGGAGCGGGGGCGGAACAGGAGGAAGTCGAGCTCGAGTTCATGGCGGCCGGGCGCGGTGGCGCTGGGGACGGCTTTGGCGAGGACGCGCAACCGGGCGCGGGGCGAGTCGAGGTGATCGAGTTGGGGGAGCAGCCAGCGTTCGAGCTCCGCGATGCGCTGTTGTTCCTTCTCGGCGCGTTCGAGTTCGGCGAGGCGTTCGAAGTTGGCGTAGCCGGAGAGCTCCTTGGGCAGGGGCCGGTTGTTGCGCAGGAAGAGGAGGGCGGTTTCCTCGAGGCGGGCGCGGCCCTGGACGGCGAGAAGGCGGGCCCACCACTCGTTACCGGCGAAGTCGCGGCGCGCGAGGGAGAGCTTGCCGAAGTAGTCCTCGAGGAGGAGCCAGGCGCGCTGGGAGTCCTGGCAGCCGGCGAAGAGGTCCAGCAACTGGGTGCGTTCCTCGACGGCGGCGCGGGAATCGGCAAGTTCCCGGCGAAGGTCCGCCCACTCGCCATACGCGGTCTTGAGCGCCGTATGGGTGGCGTCGTATTTGTTGACCTGAGCCGGGCGCGGGGCGACGGATTTTCGTCCTCTAGGCATCGTTTCAAGCATCCAACCACATTAAGAATTCAGTATGTCCTCACAACCCGGCCCATGTCGTCAACGGGAAATCGAGGATCGACCCCACTGCCGGGTTGCACCGGCTCGGGCGGGGTCCCAGAATCGCGGGCCGCGGCCTGAGTGATGCGCGCCTGCTACAACATCCTCTTTGCGATCCTGCTGGTACTGACGTCGCCGTATTATCTGATGAAGATGATGCGGCGGGGGGGCTGGCGCTCGGGTGTGGGCGAGCGTTTCGGGCGGTTCAGCTCCCGGATCAAGGTGGGGCTGACGAACCGCCAGGTGCTGTGGCTGCACGCCGCCAGCGTGGGTGAAGTCAACCTGGCCCTGCCCCTGCTGCAGGCCTTGGAGCGACGGGTGCCGAATCTCAAGCTGGTTTGCTCGACGTACACTTCGACGGGGCGCGAGGAACTGCACCGGCGGCTCCCGGGTCGCATCGAGAAGATCTACTGGCCGTTGGACCTGCGCCGGTGGGTCTCGCGCTCACTCAAGGTCATCCGACCGAAAATCGTGGTACTGGTCGAATCCGAGATCTGGCCGAACTTCCTTTGGAGCCTGCGCGCCCGCCGGACGCCGGTCGTGCTGGTGAACGCGCGCCTTTCTGAACGCTCCTACCGGGCCTACCGCCGCTTCGGTTTTCTGTTCCGCCCGCTGCTGGGAACGTTTGCCGGTGTGGGGGCCCAGACCGAGACGGACGCCGCGCGCTGGGTGGAGCTGGGTTGCCGTCCCGAAGCCGTGCAGGTGCTGGGAAGCCTGAAGTTCGAGGGAGCGCGACTCGAGGAACGCTGCGCGCTGGATGTGGCGGCGATTCTGCGCCAACTCGGCGTGCCGGCCAACGCCCCAGTGCTGCTGGGCGGCAGCACGCACGCCGGGGAAGAGGCCATTCTGGCGGAGGTGTTCCTGCGTCTGCGCGCCCGGTTTCCCGACCTGTTTCTGGTGTTGGTCCCCCGGCATTTTGAACGGGGCCGGGAGGTGGGCCGCGAACTCGAGCAGCGCGGCATCCCGTTTGTGTACCGTCGCGAGATCACGGCGGCGAATCGCTGGGCCGAGCGCTCGCTGCAGGCGCTGGTGGTCAACACCACCGGCGAGCTCCGGTCTTTCTACGAAGAGGCAACCGTCATCTTCGTGGGCAAGAGCCTGACCGCGCGGGGAGGACAGAACCCCATCGAGCCGGGGGCGCTGGGCAAAGCGATGGTGTTTGGGCCGAACATGCAGAACTTCGAGGCCATTGCGGCGGCCTTTGTGCGCGAGGACGGGGCGGTACAGGTCCAGGACGCCGCCGAGCTGGAGCGGGTGGTGGGCGCCTTGCTGGCGGATGCGGGTCGCCGGCGCGTGCTGGGGGCCAACGCCCTGCGAGTGGTCAAGTCCAGCACCGGCGCCATCGAGCGCACGGTGGACATGATCGTCCGCCAACTGCCGCCGGAGGAAACCTACGTGGCGCCCGGAGCCTAGCCCGGGAATCGCTTACCCGCTGTAGGTGCCGACGTGAGAAGGCGTGGTAGGGTGCCGACGTGAGGAGGCGTTGCGGTTCGGGGGCAACGCGACGTCGCCTCCTCACGTCGGCGCCTACCTCACGTCGGCGCCTACCGTCTGTCGCCATCTGTCGCGATCTTCGCCGACCGGCTCTCAAGGCTGTTCGATCAACAACCAGGTCCGGCCGTGGGCGGGGACCTCGACCTCGACGCTCGCCTGGTGGTAGCGGTCCAGTTCGTAGCGGCGCCGCGGGCCTTCTTCCTGCCGGATCGAGGCGGCCTCGGTGAGTCCCGTGTAATACAGCGGCAGCGTGAGGTTCCGGCGCACCGGTTCGGGGAGCGGATTGTAGATCATCGCCAGCCCGCAACGGGGTCGGCCGGGATGGACGTGGAGGAAGTAGTCGAGATCGCGGCCGTCGGCGCGGCGGAGATGAATGATGTCCGCCTCGAGGATCTCGCGGTATTCCTTGAACCAGCTCACCCACCGGCGGACGACGGCCTGTGTCTCGTCCGAGTCATAGAGGCGCGGCCCGCGGTAACAGGCCTGGACGCCGGCGCCGAAGTTGTTGGCAAGGTGCGCCTCGTAGTCGGCGAGATGGTCGCGCAACGGTTCGAGCGTCGCCGCCGCCCCACCGCCGTGATACTCGGTGAGCGGGACGAACATCCAGCCCATCGAGGGGTTTTCTCGAAGGTGCCATCGAAGATGTTCTGCCGGCCGTGGATGAGCTGCTGCGCCCGCGGGAGGGACCAGTTGTCCTCGCGGTAGCCCATGCCGGTCTTGTTCGAGCCGGTGAAGAAGTAGTAGTCCGGCGCGTTGACGTAGACCCCGCGCTCGCGGCACCAGGCGTAAAAGTCAGCGCTCATGCGCCATTGCACCCATTGCGAGTCCGCCAGCCCGCGATGCCCCGGGTGCGAGGTCGAGGCGCACACGTCGCCGGGGTACGGGCCGTCATGTTCCAGCAGATCAAGCCCGGTCTGCTCGATGAAATTCCGGACGCGACGGAGGTAGTGGGTGCCCCAAACGCTGGCCAGACAGGGGGCGTTGCCGAAGATGGCGCCGCCGGGTTTGCCGGTGTCGGGGTGGATGACGTCGTTGGCGTCGTCGATGCGGCGGCTGCTGAACAGGGAGTAGGCGCCGACCTCGAGGCTGTGCGCGTGGGCGTAATCGACGTCCGCCTTGATGCGGGCCAGGTATGCGGGGTCCTCGCTCTCCATGTTCAGCCCGCTGCCGAACGTGTAGATGATCATCTCGAACCCGACGGCAGCGCACTGGTCGACGGCGGCGCGGAAGGTGGCGGTGTCGGCACTGCGCACATGCATCATGATGGGGTTCTCTGTGATCCAGGGCGCCAGGACGCGCTGGGCGCGGCGCAAGGCCAACCCCTGTCGTTCCCGCTGGTCGCTGTCGTGCAGGACGAGCCAGACGCGGAAGGAACGCCAGACCTCGCCGGGGGCCAGGGTCACGCCGGGACCGATCGGCGGCCGGCAGAGCAACAGGCAGGGTGTCAGCCGGGCGTAATGGACCTGGGTGCGGTACTCGGGGTCGGCCACCCATTCGGTGACGCGACTCGACGTGACCGGGTCCATGCCACCGAAGCTGTAGTCGCTGAGCACCGCGAGCGGGGGAAGCCGCCAGCGGTTGGTGGGGCGCGAATCGACGGCCGACTCCGCCTCGACCGCGGCGAGGACTTCGGTGGTGACGCGGTCCAGGGTGAGGGGTTGGCTGGTGCCGTTGCTGACGGTGAGCCATTTCCCCAGCACCGGCAGGCCGTCGTAGAGCTCGTAATGGACGGTGACGGCCACGCCGCGGGTGGCGGCATCGGGTCCGGTGTAGGTGAAGTCCAGGGTGGCGCCGGGCGGCGGCCAGGGGAGGTCGGCGCTGTGGCGTTTGCGTTTCCAGGCAAACGGTGCGACGGGCTGGCCGGCGCGCCAGTGCTGGAGGGAAAAGGCGTTGGAATTGGGGCGCAGGGCCGCGATCCACTCGGGGAGCAGGTACGCGTGGTTGGGTTGACCGTGGAGTCCGCCCACGGGGTATTCCTGGCCGTTGAGGGTCAGGAGGGCCTCCGGTTTGACGGCGCGCAGGAAGCTGACCCCGGTGCGGAGGTGGTCCAACCCCACGGTGGCCACCGCGGGCGCCAGCCGGAAGGTGCGGCGCACCAGACCATTCTCGAGTCGCAGCTCGTTGCCAGCAGGGGATTCCACGACCCGGGCGGGTCCGGTGTCGGCCGCCAACAGCCAATCAGGCTCAGGCGCCGGCGTGGGCGGCAGAGCCCGGAGGCTGGGGAGAACGAGGAGTGTCAACAGGGCGAAGGTGCCGGCCGACGCCTGGCGGGTTCGGGGAACGGGAGGGGAGGAACGCATGCGGGGAGGGAGATAGTTGGCTGGCGCGGACAATTCAGACCCGACGTAGGCGCCGACCTGAGGAGGCGTTGCGGTTCGGGGGCGACGCGACGGCGCCTCCTCACGTCGGCGCCTACCGTCGTCTCTGGCGGTTTCGGGCGGTCCAAGGAGCGACCGGGTTAGCGGGTGGCGCCACCGCGCGGGTCGTCCGGGGACGCACCACAGGAGGCCGGGTTTGTTTTCGCGTTCGCGTTCGAAGGCGAGGAACTGGATGAAGAGGACATGACCGCCGAAGCCGAGCAGGTCGGCGCCTTTGATGTGGCGGCGGCCCACGCCGCAGGCGAGGTCGGGTTCGTTGCTGGCGTCGTTGTAGACGCCGTTGAAGCCCCACATTTTGATGTAGAGATCTTCATCCGGCTCCCAGAGGACGTAGGCGGCGGGGTTGAACTGGCCGAGCTTGTACGTGCTGGGCTTGCGGTCGGCGAGCGCGCCGTAGTTCGAGACGGCACCGTTCATGGTGTAGGTGGAGAGCTTGTTGTCGCGGGCCTTCCAGTTGACGGCGTTGGTGCGGTCAGTGGGACAGATGTAGACGCGGGTGGCGTTGACATAAGGCCAGAACAGGCCGGTCTGGTAGGGAAGGGTCTCGTTGGTGCGGTTGAGTTGCGGGGGGCGGCCTCCGACGGGTGTGTAGAGCCAGCCGGGGGCAGCGTTGCCCCAGTTCGGCGGCGCCATCTGATCCCGGTTGTCGTCGGCATACAAATGCATGGCGAGGCCGATCTGCTTGAGGTTGCTGATGCAGGCGGTGCGGTGGGCCTTCTCCTTGGCCTTGGCCAGCGCCGGCAACAGGAGGCTCGCGAGGATGGCGATGATCGCGATCACGACCAGCAACTCGATCAACGTGAAGCCGCGGGAGAATGCCTCCAGGAGCGGCGCGCGCGGCTCGGCGCGGCCAGAGAAGGGACGCTTCATGAGGCGGCCACACTATCGGGTGCGGTCGGGGCGTCAAGCGCACCGGCGGAGCTCACGCACTCACAACATTCGCGGGACCGTCCCGTCGGAGGGCGCGGCGGAACGGAAGACGTTCCAACGCGGCGTCTCGGGAGGACGCGTGACCTGCCAGAGGTGGAAGACCAGGCCGGCCAGCACGAAGACGTTCAACGCCTGCGAAAGGCCGTGCAGCACGCTGAAGGTGCGTTCGGCGGCCTCCCGTTCCGCGGGGGTCGACCGGGCCGAATACCGGACTTGCTGGAGCGAGTGCATCTTGGGCGCGAAGGCAAACCCGGCAAGCAGGCTCGCGGCAAAGAGACCTGACACCACCCCCAGGGTCACCCGCCGCGTCACTCGTCCGGCACGGATGAACTCAACCACGAGCAACCCGAGCGCCACCAGCCCGCAGACCTGCTGCACCACGATCAGCCGGGCGATCACCAGCTCGGCCACGCGCGCCCGGTAAAGGCGCCGGCAGGAAGGACGCCATGGCCTCGGAAAAAATGGCGGGCGCCGCGCCCACGGTGAAGAACACCGTGGCCCCCAGCCAGACCGCGGCATTAAGGATCGCGGCGAAACGGAGCGCGGATTGCACAGGCGCAGCCTAGGCCGGCCAGGGGGCTCTGCCAAGCGACGATTGCCCCGACTTGCCGCCAGGGATCGGTCCCCCTACAACAAGCGGGTGAAACCATTCCGCACCGCGGCGCCGGCCGGTTCAACGCTGTCCACGGGTCTGCGCCGGTTCCTGTTCGTGACCGCCGCCCTCACCGGCGGGGTGATCATGGTCGTCCGAGATCGTCGGGGCCAAGCTGCTGGCGCCGTACTTCGGCACCTCGCATTTTGTCTGGACCGCGCAGATTGGCGTGACGCTGCTGGCGCTGGCGGCGGGGTACGCGGCCGGGGGATGGGTGGCGGACAAGTCGCCGCGCCCGGCGTGGGTGTACGGCGGGATCGCGGGGGCGAGCGCGTGGTTGTGCGGGGCGGTGCTGGCGGCGGAACCGGCGGCCTTCTTCTGCCTGCGCTTCGGGATCGAATCCGGGTCGGTGTTGGGGGCGCTGTTCCTGTTCTTCGTGCCCCTCGCCTTGCTGGCCATGGTCGGGCCCTTCTTCGCGCGGGTGCTCACGTCGGCAGTGACTGCGGTGGGCTGGAACGTGGGGCGTTTGACCGCCTTGAGCACGCTGGGCAGCGTGGCGGGCACCGTGCTGGCCGGGTATGTGCTGATCCCGCGCATGCCCAACTCGATGACCCTGTACGCCTGCGCGGTGGCGTTGCTGCTGGTGGCCGTGGGGTACTTTGCCGTCTGGCAGCGCCGCACGCTGGCGCCGGTGCTGGTCCTCGGCGGAGTGACCGCGTTCCTGGGGTTCCTCGGGGCGATGCGCCCGCCGTTCGCGCCGCAGACCGGGTGGCGTGAGCTTTATCGGGGCAACTCGAACTTTGGGATGCTGCAAGTGCTGGAGAGCGAGGAAGGCCAAGCGCGGTACTACTTGAACGACCTCCTCAGCCAGAACACCTACAACCCGCAGACCGGTCAGAGCCTGTCCCTGTTCACCTACCTGTTGCATGGTCTGGGGCGCGGCTATGCGCCCGAAGCCCAGACGGTTCTCTGCATCGGCCTGGGCATCGGCATTGTGCCGATGCAGTTCGCGCGCGAAGGCGCCCGCGTCGACGTCGTCGAGATCAATCCCGCCGCGGTGCCGGTGGCCGAACGGTTCTTCGACTTCGACCCCGCCCGCGTGCGGTTGCACCTCGGTGACGGGCGGCAGTTCCTCATGACGACGGCCGAGCGGTATGACGTGCTGGTGCTCGACGCCTTCCTCGGCGAATCCCCGCCCTCCCACCTGATGACCCGCGAGGCCTTCGCCGCCATGCGCCGCTGCCTCAAGCCCGGCGGGGTGCTGGTGATGAATGCGTTCGGCGACTTCACCCCCGGCCGGGACTTCCTGATCAGTTCACTGTCACGCACGCTGGCCGCGGTCTTCGCCCAACACCGCATCCACGCCGCCGGCAACGGCAACGTGTTCTTCGTGGCGTCGGATCGCCCGGACCTGACGCTGCGCCAGACGCCCGATTTCGCCGGCGTCCCCTGGATGATCCGGGGTCGGGTTGAAGAAGCGTTCGCCAGCCGTCGTCACACCGCGCCCGACCGCGGCCGCGTCTTGACGGACGACTTCAACCCCATCGACTTCCACGACGCGTTGAACCGCGAAGAGCTGCGCCGGGCGCTGGCCCTGAGCTATCGTCCGCGCTGAAGGCCCGGGCCGGCTTGCACCGGGGACGCCGAAGCCAGAGGAGGCGCGCGGTTCCCGCCCTCGCGGCGGTCAAGCCCGGCGTCGCCACACCGCAAATCCCAGGAGCCCCAGGCCGGACACCAGCGCGACGTGGGCCGGTTCCGGCACGACCGGCACGGGGTGGTAGGCCACGTCATCAACGATGAACGCACCGGCCGGCCCCAGGATCAGCACACGGGCGATGCCGTCGAGGCCCGACGCCGTGAAATCGAGGAGCCCTTCCGGATCACCGCCCAGACTGGCCGCTCCGCTGGTGGACCCCAGCAGCGCGTTCAAGCCGTCGTACGCGAACAGGAACACCTCCGCATTCGAGCGGTAATACAAGCGGACGCTTTGCGCCGGGGCGGTGGTGAAGGTGAGTTCGATGTCCTGCCCCTCACCCCAAAGAGTGGCCGTCCCCGATTTCGGCGGGTAAAGGGCGTCGTTCAAACTCCCGCCCACCTCGAGGACGGTGGCCTGCGGGCCAAAGGTCGGTCCGCCAGGCTGGCCGGCATAGTAGCCACCGAGGTTCAGCCCACCACCGTCGTAGTTGTAGCTCGATGGGATCCCCTCGAAGTCGAGCAAGACCTGCGCGACCGCAGTCGCGGGGCGGCGCCCAGCACTGCGGCAGCAAGGATCCAGCGGCTGACCGGGCGGCACGGTGCGGCGATGCGGGTGGGGATGGCTTTCATGGGGTGGCGTCTGTGCAAACAGGGTGAGGGGCAATCCGCTTGCGGCTCGGCGCAGCATGAATGGAAGTTGTCCACGGTTCGGCCTTGCGGTGGCTCGGCTCAGGGCACGGTGACCTCAATCTCGTCCGTCCAACGACGCGAGGCGGCCTGACGGTGGAGCAGCAGGAGGCCCGTGTGAGACGGCGAATAGAGATCTGCCAGCGGGCCCCAGACGGGGTCTCGCCGAACCGCCAGCGCCGCGCGGGCCCCGGCAGCCGCGGACAGGCTCTGCGGTCCGGCATCGAACCGCGGCACCCCCGGCGTGTACAGGATCAGGTAAGCCCCGTCAGCGATGTAGTCCGTGGTCCAACCCGTGAAATAGTTGTCGTAGCCCCAGACAATGATCTGCATGGGGTCGCCCAGGCCGATGCCCAGGTCAGAAAGGCGCACCCGGAACACCATGACGCTGGCATCCAGATCGCAGTCCGTGAAAAACCGCACGGGCAGCTCGGTCTTCGTGGCGACATTGTAGACCGCCGTCACGTTCTGTCCGGTCTGCGCAAACCCGGTCAGTTCCCGATGGTACACGGCGAAGTCCGGGTCGCCGTCCCCGGTAACGTCGATGTCGATTTCGATCCCGGCCGGGTAGTTTGGATGCGCCGGTTCGCCGTGCGTGGCGACGGCGAACTCCACATAAGGGACGTCCCCGGCGATGAAGGTCCGCGCGCCAAACGACTTGAGGTCGACCAGCGCGTAATCCGCGCCCGGCAGTGGCGGGGAAGGGTAGTCGAGAGGACTGGTGCCGAGCAGATCAAACACCTCCGTCACCCCCGCCGTACTCCCCCAGGTGTTGCCCACCGTGACGACTCCCGATTCCTCGCCGGGATCTCCGACGAGCCACAAGTGTCTCGTATCGGGACGCATGTCGGCCGCCTTGCGCGGGAGGAGGTGCCAGGGAAGCGCGATGGTCTCCGCGCCGCCGCGGATCAGCACATGGCCGTCGAACTCGTTCAAGCGCAGCGCCTCGCCGTCGCCGCCGCGGGCGCCTCCCGCAAGGAACCAGTCCGGCAGCAACGCGGGGTTCACCGTCAGGGAAACCCGGAGGTAGCCCACCCCACCCGCCGGCACGTCAATCGAGGGCGGGGTGAAGGTCACCGTCACGGCCGCCGTCGCCGCGTCCTCCGCGTAGCGGAACAAGTTCTCGGCGGTGTACGTCCGCGGGGCGGAACCCAGATTGGCGATCTCGACGGTCTTGCGCAGCGTCGTGACCGGGGATGCCGCGTTGATCGAGCGGTAGCCGAAGGAGAGGCTCGCGATCCTCGAATCCCGGTCGTAGGCGATGGTGTCGGTGGCGTGGGCACGGTCCACGCGAACCTCGCCGGCGCCGATGCGCGTGATGGGGGCCAACAGGCCGGGCTGGGCGACCGGATTCACCAGGATGTCCCGCTCGGCCGTGTTCATGAGCCGGGCCTTGACCTCATGCGGGGCCAGCGTCGGGAAGGCCTCCAGAAGCAGCGCCGCCGCCCCGGACACCATCGGCGCCGCGCCCGAGGTGCCGCCGAACGCGGTTTCGCCGCCGCCGGTGCCCACCTCCGCCGAAACCGATGCGCCCGGAGCGCCCACGTCCGGTTTGATGGCCTGGTTGCTCGGGGCCGGACCACGGGAGGAGCTCGCGACCAGGCTCCCGCTCAAGGGCGTGCCGACGTCCGGGGAAAACGTGACGGTCACCGGGCTCGGCAAGGCCAGCAGAGCCTTCAACGCGTTGCCGTCGGCCTGGCTGATGACGAGGGTCGGAACCAGGGTGTCGCCGCCGCCGAAGGAGAAACCCGGTGGGTCACCCGGCACGTTGTTGGCGAGGATCACGCCGACGGCCCCGGCCCTCGCCGCCTGGTCCACCTTCAGACTTACGGCACAAACGCCGCGGTCGATCAGGGCGATCTTGCCGGCCAGATCTGCCCCCTCCGGATAGGCATCGCCGGGACACCCACGTCCCGCGAGCACCAGCGTCCCGGTCACCTCGTCCACGACCGGGGCCCAATCCACCATGACGGTGTTTGGATAGAAGGTCGTGACGCCGTCCTGCGTGGCGCGGACGGCGATCGCGAAGGCCGACGGCATCTGGGTCTGGGCGACGCTGATCACGCCGGGCGCAATCGCGGGCGCCCCGACCACATACGGCTTGTCGCCGCTGTTGCCCGCGGAAGCAACGACCACGATGCCAAAATCCACCAGGTTCTGCACCGCGCCGGCGCTGTCGTCCTGGATCTGGCCGTAAGACGATCCCAGGGAGAGGTTCACCACGTCCACGGCGTCGCTGAGGTCGCCATTCTCATCCGGGTCCATCGCCCGCTCCAGCCCCTGAAGGATGGCCACCCCGCTGCAGGAGGTCGCAACGGCGCTGCACACCTTGAAGGCATACAGCCTCGCGCCGGGCGCCACGCCCCGATGCAACCCGTCCAGGCTCTCCCCGGCGATGATGTCCGCCACGTGGGTCCCGTGACCTTCCCGGTCAATCGGATCCGGATCCGGTGCCAGCGGTCCAGCCAGACCGTCCGGGCCCAACGGCCAGATCTCGCCCACGAAGTCGTAGCCGCCGATCACTTTCGGTGTGGGAAAGAGCCCGTCGAGCCGCTTGTTCGCGTCGGCTTCGGCACTCTCGCCGTAGGCCGCCAGATAGGCCTCGACCGTGCCGGCGCCGCCCAGGTTGCGGTGTGTGTAATCAACGCCGGAATCGAGCACCGCCACACGCACGCCGGTGCCGTCCACACCGAGCCCGTGAACCGCCGCGGCGCCCACGTGCGGGACGGTCTGCGAGAGGTCCAGTTCGTAGTTGCCCACGGGCCGGATGGTGACGACGGGCGCCAGTTCGGCCAGCCGCACGATCGCCGTCGCCTCCACGGTGGCAATGACTGCGTTCAGCGACCGCGTCAACCGTGCGATAACCCGTCCCCCGTTCCGCGTCACCGTGTTCACCACGGCACCCTGTCCCACCATGAGCCGGCGGTGGTAGGCCCTTTGCTGGACTGCATCCAGCCGGGGACCCACACGTTTGGCGTTGGGCCCGGCCGCCACACTCAGCGGGGGATCCATGAACCGGATGACCACGGTCACCGGGCCTTGGCTCGTCAGCAGCGAAGGATCCACCTTGGCCAGTGCACCGATCCGCCGGGCCGGTGCCTCGAGGGTGACCGGAAGGTTCGCCGGGAAACGCGGGGGCGGCGGAACACGCACCTCGGGCACGACGATCACGGGGGCCGTGCAGTCCGGACGGCAGCGCCACGGCCAGGCAGGCAACGAAAGGACGAATGACTGGGTGTTCACAAGTTGCGGCGCCGTTTGTTTGTCCGGGTCAGGCAAGCCCTTCTGCTCGCGGATTCTCTTCGCTTTCAAGCCTCAACACAAGGGACCTGTGGGAAACGCCTCGCCTAACGATGCGCAGAAGACAATCCATTGCATCCCGGTGTGTCAAGCGCGGATTCTGCCGTCCGCTGCGGCGACCGCCCTTTGCCGGGCGGGGTGATGCCGGGGAGGGGATGAGAAACCCCTGGGCAAGCGGCGCCTTCTGGCCATGCACCGCCCGACCCGTCACTCCCCAATCCCCGAGGTTCGTCATCGGTGGAGGGACGCCCCGTCCTGGATTCTCCGCCGATGACGAACATCAGGGATTGGGCTGAGGGAGGCGCTCCCTGAACCTGCGGTGCGGGCTTCCAGCCTGCACCCGCCGCGGTTCATGGTCACCGAGCAGGTCCGGCAGGGACAGGACGGTTCCCCCCACCCCCGCCGGCTGGTCATCGACGATCACGACGGCGAGGCGGATGTCTGGCTCTGCGCGCGCAGGGTTCCCCTCCCTCAGGGCCGGTGGCAAGAAGGCCACGGACGGACTGATCACCGGCGTCTTGGCCCGGGTAGCGGTCACGCCGGAGGACATCGGCCTCCGCGCAAGCAGTCCGACCCTCGATCAATACGACGACGCGGGGGTGCTCAAGGTCATCCGCGACCACTGGCCGGCGATCGCAATCGGCCCGCCTCACTTGGCCCTGGGCCAGGACGCAACGTTAGCCGGGAGCCTCATCGACCCGGGCAGGGCCTCGGGCGTCGCAGAAGGCTTTCGAGCCCACCGCACGCTGGCTCTCAGCGCAGAGTTCTGGGAGCAGCCGGTTCTGCAGGCTGCGCAACCCCTTCCCCAAATCCAGGTGAATCGGCCTTGGGGTCCAAATCCCGAATTGTCAGCCCTGCTTGTCTGGAATACGACTACCGCCCAGTGCGGCGTACGGCGGCCCATGCAACGCATTCTTCTACGTGACAAAGCTTGGCGGGTGGAAACGGCGACGAAGGTCGCCGAGAACAAGACCCTTTTCCGGCTTTTTGACCCGAGCAGCGCCGAGCGGCTCGAAGCCCTGTGCCCGCCCGAAATCTACGAATCGTTGCCGGAGGAGTCGCCGGTGTTCGCCAGGCATGCGGTTGCTCCGTTTGAAACCTGGCAGTCGGCGAACCTGGCCCTGAAGATGTCCGGCGTGGACTCCGGCGAGTTCGCCGCGTTCTACGGCGGGCGCATCTCGCCTGAGCATTACCAGTTCGCGCCCGTGGCCCGAATGCTCCAGCTCCCACGCCCGAGCCTGCTGATCGCGGATGATGTCGGCCTTGGCAAGACCATTGAGGCGGGCATTTGCCTGCTGGAGCTGCTGGCCCGAGGGCGCGGGAAACGCATCCTCCTGGTCGTCCCTCCCGGCCTGATCCCGCAGTGGCAGGAGGAGATGCTGACCAAATTCGGCCTCAAGTTCGAGGCCATCGAAAACGCAGCGGCCCTGGAACGGGCACAAACCCGTCTGTCGGAGGGATCAAACCCTGGGTCTTCTTGAACCGGGTCATCACATCCATCGAGTACCTGAAAAAGAGGGAGGTTCTGGCCAGCGCCCTTGAGCCGCGCTGGGACGTGATTGTCGTTGACGAAGCACACTATCTGGCGGAATCCGGCACGCCGCGCAGCCCTACCTCACCGCTCGCGCTCGACTTGGCCCGAAGCTGCGCGACCACACCAAGTCGTTGATTCTATTGTCCGCGACGCCGCACAACGGCTACAGCCACAGCTTCCGGTCACTACTCGAAATCGTCGAACCCACGGATGCCAGCTTCACCGGTGACAAGACCGTGGTCGCCCGTCGCGTGGGCCGCAGCATGATCCGCCGCCTGAAAGGCGACATCTCCAAGTCCGGGGCGGACGGCAGCAGAATCCCCGCATTCAAGGTTCGCGAACCGGTGAAGGCCATCAGCGTGTCGGCGCTGGCGGACGCGGAGAAGGCCATCTTCAAGAAGGTCTCCTCCTACTGCGCCAAGACCACCGCAGCCGCCCGGCAGACCGACGACGCCGAGCTGGTGTCGTTCGCCATGCAGATCATCAAGAAGCGGATGTTGTCCAGCCGGACGGCCCTGGCCAACACGGTGGAAAAGCGCCTGGAGGCCCTGGCCAGCCGCACGCAGCAGGAAGAAGCTCCCACGCGATCCGAAGTCCGCGAGTTGCAGGGCGACCTGCCGCTGAACGAAAAGACCCACGAACGCATCGCCAGCCGGATCGTCAAGGCGACGGTGTCGAAGGACGCCAAGCGGCGCAGCGCCGAAAAGAAGCAACTCCAGGAAATTAAGAAGTTGATCGACCAGGTGAAGACTCTGCCTGATCCCAAGATCGGGGCGCTCGTCGCCGATCTGGAGGCCGATGTCCTCTCGCAGCCCGACGAAAAGGCGATCGTCTTCACCGAATACCTGGACACGCTGGGCGCGATCAAGGCTGCCCTCGACGCACGCCCGGAGTTCAAGGACTGCTACGTTGAGTTGACAGGCGGGCTGTCCTCGAAAAAACGCCAGGGGCGATTGGCCGATTTCGAGAAGCCAGGAAAAAAACTGCTGTTGGCGACCGACGCCGCGTCCGAAGGGTTGAACCTCCAGCGATTCTGCCGCCGTGTTTACCATTTCGAGCTGAGCTGGAATCCCAACCGGATGGAACAACGCAACGGTCGCGTGGATCGCCACGGACAGACCCGGAATCCGATCATCCGCTACCTGTTCTACCCCGATTCGCCGGAGGACAACGTCCTCGACCGCCTCGTGAAACGGATCGTCCAGATGCAGTCCGACAAGGTTTCCACGCCGGACATCCTTGGCATCCTGGCTGGCCAGCGCATCGAGGAGGCGTTGACGGAACTGGACGCCGAAGGCGACACCACGACGGCAACTGACAGGATTTTCAGCAAGCTGGACGAGGGTCGCGATTCATTCCTGCGCGAAGTTGCCCCATTGCTCATGAGTGGCAGGCCCGGCTACGGCGCGAAGATTGATCCCAATAGCCTGTCTGCCGACCAGGTGATGCAGGATGACGAGTCGTTCGAGCGGTTCATGCTCGCCCGGCTTCGCACGCACCTGAAACCCGGCCAGATTCCCGGCACGTTTTCGCTGCGGACACCACGGGAGTTTCAAGGCCCGCAGGTTGCGGAGTCGTACCCATGCCTGACGTTCCGTCGAACCGTCGCCATCCAATACCCGGCGCGGGATGTCGAGTTCGTCACACGGCTGCATCCGCTCTTTCAGGCGATGGCGCAGGATGCTCACCGCCAGTTGACCTCGCCCCGCGATCCCAACGCCTCCTCGGCCCGTCTGGCAGTGCGCCGTCACCCGTTCGCGGACGAAGGCCCGTATGCCGTGTTCACCTACCTGCGGCAGGACGATCACGACCACGGGCAATTCCTTGCGGTTGCCATTGATGCCTCTGGCAAAACGCTCCCGCAGGATCAGGTTATTGCCGCCCTCGACACCACCTTCCCGCCAGGAGAAGTGCCCTGGGCAGAAGTCGAAAAGGTGTTTGGCGAGCGATTCAAGCAGTTGCAGGCGGCGGCAGGCGAGGCCGCGATGAAATTGCTGGAGGAAAAGGCGGCAGAGGAAACGCGCACCCGGCAAGACTTCGCCGCCGTGCTTCGTGAGGACGCGGCGCGATACCGCGCCGACCGCCTGGCGGAGATTGACCTGGAGGAAAAGCAGGCGCTGGCCGTCGAGGAACAGGGGCAGTTGCTGTTTGATCGGCGCGAGGTTTATGGCTTCAAAGCCAAGCGGGCGTCGGTGGACACCTTCCACCAGCGCCGCCTGGAGGAGATCGCGAAATTCGAGCAAGGCGTGAAACCGGGGACACCGCAGCCGCTGGGCGTCCTCTTTGTTTTCCCACCGGAGGGCAAGCATGGCGCTTAACTCGATCCGCAACATCCGGGGCTTCTTCTCCGACTACTGGCTCGGCTCGATCCTGAGCGCCAAGAAGGGGGTTGGCTCGAAGTTGACGAAGGCACAGGCCGAGAAAACGCTCTGGCGTCTGACCCAGCTCAGGAATCGGATCGAGGGCTTCGAGCATCCCGACCTCACGCGCTTCCGTGAACAGTTCGCCCGGCCACTGCTCGGCCAGGTGCTCGGGTTCAACATCGAGGAGCATCCCGAAGAAACCCGTGTTCGACTGCTGACGCGGCAACCGGAGGAAGCTGCACAGGGCGCGGCCACTGCTCCGATTGCCGCGCTCTACCTCTGCCCGGACGACGACGAGATCGAAAGCAGGCAGACCCGAGGGACGCTGGAGCGTCTCCTGGCCGACCAGGGCCTGAGTTACGGCTTCATCATCACCCCGAGCCTGCTGCGCTTGATCCGGCGCTTGGGCGATGGCCCGAAGGGGCGTCTTTCGACTTCTCCATCGCCAGCGCCGTCGAAACCGAGGACATTGACTCCCTCACCGCCGCCTATCGCGTGCTGCACGCGGAGAACTTCGTGGCGGCAGATGGCTCGCCCAGGCCCATCGAGTTGCTGGAAGCCGAGTCGCGGAAACACAGTGCGCGGGTGTCGGAGGATTTGAAGGCTGCCGTCTTCAGCGCCGCTGAAATCCTGATCCGTGGATTCCTCGAAGACATCCAGGCCCGCCCTGCCTGCGCCGGGGCTTCGGCAGGCAGGCCCGAAGCGTTCAATCCCAAGCCCACGCTCGGCCAACTGCGCGACACCGCCCTGCAAACACTCTACCGACTCTTGTTCATCCTCTACGCCGAGGCCCGAGACGAACGGTTGCAGCGGCATCGGCTCTACCAAAAATCCTACTCGCTGGAGCAACTGGTGGATCGGCTCTTGCGCGTGCCCGAGGAGGAACTCCCCGGCAATCGTTTCGGCACTTGGCAGGCGCTCCAGGCCCTGTTCCGCATCTACGACGAGGGTCTGCCGCCGACGCCCGATCTGGAGAACATCCCGCCTCGGGGCGGTCGGTTGTTCAGTGACAAAACGCCCGAAGGCCAGCTCATCGCCAAACTGAAGCTGTCCGACCGCGTCGCCGGAAAGCTGGTGATGACCCTGGCCACGACCAAGCCCCGGCGCGGCGTGGGCCGCGAGCGGGTGTCCTACCGTGAACTGGAGATCGAGCAGCTCGGCTCGGTTTATGAGGGCCTGCTCGAATACGAGCCGCGCACCGCCGACCAGACGATGATCGAGGTCGTCGTCCAGGGCCGCGGTTTCGTGCTTACACCTGCGGAATTGAAACGGCTGTGCGAGCAGAAGCAACTCACGCTCAAGGGCGATGCCGCCCTCGTGGCGGACACCGAAGCCGCCAATCTCCACCCCGATAACGTCGAGGTGGACGAAGACGCCGCCGACACCGAGGACGAGGATGAAGGTGAAGACGAGAACGGTGAAAGCAGCGAGGGCGAGGAGGAGGAAGACAAAGGTGTCAAGAAGGGCGCGGCAGCCCGGCTGATCCGGCGACTGGAGAAGGACGAGTTCTATTTCGTTCCCGGCTCGGCCCGCAAGTCCAGCGGCTCGTTCTACACGCGAGAGGAAATCGTCCAGTACCTCGTGCGGAAGGCGTTGGAGGGGTTGGTCGAGGACAAATCAGCGGCGGAGATCGAGTCGCTGCGGGTCATTGACCTGGCCTGCGGCTCGGCGCATTTCCTGGTCGGCGCGGCCCGGTACATGGGCCGCAAGCTTCTCGACGCCTATCACCGCGAGTTCAAAGACGACCCGCCGCCCGAGTTCTACCCCCGACCGTCCGCTGACGCCGGAAGTCCGCCAACGCTGGCAGAGCGAAGGCGAAGCCTGGTGCAAGCGCCGGATTGTCGAGCGATGCCTGTTCGGCGTGGACTTGAACCCGACCGCCGTGCAGCTCGCCCAGGTCGCGCTCTGGATCGAGTCGCTGGCCGGGGATCGTCCGCTGAGCTTTTTCGCACACCACATCCGGCCTGGAAACTCGCTCCTCGGTACATGGCTGGATCGGCTGCATCAACCGCCCCATCCGTCGCTCGACGACAAGAAGGGCCGGGATCAGGGCGGCTTGTTCGAGATTCAGTTCAAGCGGCTGATCCGCGAGGCGCTGGACGAACGCCTGCTCATTGATAAGCCGTTGCCGCCCGACATCCGCAAAGACACGCCCCAGGAGTACGAATACAAAGCCGACCGGCTGAAGCGTTCAAACGAACTTCTGGCTCAGGCGCGGCTGCTGTTCGATCTGCGGAGCGCGGCGGCGTTTGTGCCCGAAATCTGGGGCGCGTGGGCCACGTTGCTCTCGACCGACGATGTCGAAGGGTACGCCAAGAAGCAAAAGTGGTGGGACAGATTCGAGGAAGCTCGCCAACGCGAGCGGTTCTTTCACTGGCAACTGGAGTTCCCCGAAGTCTTCTTCGGTGAACACAAGGGATTTCACGTCATCGTGGGAAATCCGCCGTGGGACAAGGTGCTGCCCGACCGGCAGGAGTTCTATGGTCGTTACGACATCTTCATCCGCGCCTTGTCCGGCAACGAACTCGATCAACGCATCGGCGAGCTTCACCAGAAGAATCCGGCGCTGGCGGGCGAGTTCAAGGCTTACGAGAATCGGGTCAAGACCACCATGCAGATGCTGCGTGGCGGCGGCGATTTCCCACTCTCCGAAGGGAGAACCCAAGCCGCGCACGAAGACCTTTCCAAGTATTTTGCCGACCGTTCGATTCAGGTAGTGCGGCACGGCGGCAGCGTCGGCCTGTTGTTGCCTTCAGTGTTCTACAACGGAGACGGCTGCGCCACGCTGAGAAAATGGTTGGTCACGGAGGCCAGCATCGCATCGGTTTTTGGATTTGAGAACCGACAGAAAATTTTCCCGATTCACGCCAGCTACAAGTTCGTCTGCTTCGTCTGTCGAAAAAAGACGCCAAGCAAAAGGCGGTTTCCCGCCATCTTCATGCGCCATGACGTGCGCGAGTTGATGGGCGATGAGTCCGTCCAGATGGTCACCATCACGGCGGAGGAGGTTGCGAAACTCTCGCCCGAAAGCTACGCCCTGCTGGAGTATCGCGGGCCTCGCGATCAGGAGATCGTCCACAAGATGTATCGCCACTCCGTCGTGCTCGGTAGCGACGACGCAGCGGGCTGGCGGGCTGAACTGTTCACGGACTTCGCGCACAAGTTCACCTACAACGCGACGCGAGACAAAGACCTCTGGACAGACCCAGCAACCGGAAGCCTATTCAGCCCGAAGAATGTACTGACGAACCCGCCGACCGATACTACCCACCTTGTAGCGGCTATGGCGGCGGAGGGTTTTGTCCCGGTTTATGAGGGGAAGCACATCGAGCAGTTCATTTATGGGATCAAGCCGTTCCGGTGGTGGTTAAAGAAATCGCTCGCCGTAGCAAAGCATGAGCGACCACCGCTCGACGAGGAAGTCCTCGTGTACCGCGAAACCGCGAGCAACACGAACCAGAGGACTTGCATTGCTGTGATGCTTCCTCGCGGGTCTGCTGCCTCCCACACATTGTGTGGTGTCCTCGTTCGAGGAGTCGATCCACTGGCAGCCCAGACAGTACTGAACTCTTTCTGCTTCGACTATGCTCTCCGCCTCCGTACTGCCGGGACGCACATCAGCTTCACCTACATGCGCCCGATGCCCGTGCCGCCTGCGTCGGTGACCAACGCCCTGCCGCGTGTTCCCGTCGTTTGCGCTTGGGAACACGGCGTGGAGCGGATCACCGAACTCAAGGAGCATTGGGAAGGTCTGTGGATCGCGAACAAGGCCGTGGCCAAAGCGTACGGCCTTTCCCAGGACGACTTCCGGCACGTCTTGGCTTCGTTCCCAGTCTTCGCAAAGAAGCACGCGGAGTTCTTCGCGTTCCTGACCGCCAAGCTGGACAGCCAGGCTTGGTAGGCCCATTTCCGAACGCCTTGGCAAGGAGCAATTCGCGGCGTCCAAATGGTTTGGTAGTGGGCGTCTCGCTTCTAACTACTTGGAAACCAACTATATGAGGAAACGCGATGTGATCTATTATTGCAAAACCTAAACCGCAAATAATTCTTGCATTCCTCGATAGGCGGAGTAGATTCTTGGCGAACGAATGAACAAGACCTCACAGGAACAGTTTCAGCGGATCGTCGGGCAGAGGGTGAAACTCGCTCGGGAAGACGCCAGCCTGAGTCAGGACGAACTGGCCTCCCAGTTGGGTTTCAACGACCGCCAAACGCTTTCCAACATTGAAGCGGGCAAGCGCAAGCTCACCGCCGAGGAGTTGGTGAAGCTGATCCAGGTGCTCGGGAAAAAGCTGGAGTATTTCACTGACACCTTCTCGCTGGTCGGCGAAGGCGCGTTCTCGTGGCGGGCGGTAGGGGCTGCGCCCGCGTCGCTCGACGAGTTCGAGGCCAAGGCGGGCAGGTGGATTGCCACGTACCGTCGTCTCGGGGAAATCAAGGGTGAGCCGTACAACCCGCTGTTGCAGCAGTTGAACCTCACCGAGCGCAGCTCGTTC
Organism: Verrucomicrobiota bacterium; assembly: GCA_027493615.1. Classification (GTDB taxonomy): domain Bacteria; phylum Verrucomicrobiota; class Verrucomicrobiia; order Limisphaerales; family J093; genus DSVZ01. The sequence continues at coordinate 179,031 of JAOSKK010000001.1, read as the reverse complement.
GAGGAGGCGCAGGCGGCAGGGGGAAGCCCTCGTGGCGGACTGGCAGTTGGGCGACATCCCCGCGCAGAAGCTCCGAGAGGTCGTCGAGGATCGGCTGAAGATTCTCGTGTTGTACGTGGACGCGCCGGTGGGTATCTCGGGCGCGGCCTGCCAGCTTCCGCAGTTCAACACGATCCTGGTGAACCGCCGCGAGCCGGACGGTCGGCGGAACTACGACTTCGCCCACGAGACGTTCCACGTCCTGACCTGGAACGCCATGCCGCCCCGGCCCTATGACGCGGCGGACAAGTTCGAGGGGACGAAGGTCAAGCGCGTCGAGCAGTTGGCCAACAACTTCGCGGCAGCCCTGCTCATGCCCGCTGCGAGCTTGAAGCCACGCTGGGAGAAGCGGGGCGACCAAGACCTCCACGATTGGCTGAACGCAACGGCTTCCGACTTTGAAGTGACCTCGGAGGCCCTTTACTGGCGGCTGCGCCAGCTCGGCTGGCTGACGCAGGCCGCTTCACTCGACATGGTTAAAGAGCGCCTGACCTGGAACGGGCGTTCCCCTTCGGAGCAGACGCTCCCCAAGCTGTTTTCTCGTCGTTTTGTTGAACGGTTGCATTGGGCGTTGGAGCGCGGCGAGCTTTCGGTGCGCCGTGCTGCCGGACTGCTGGACATGACCGTGGAAGACCTCGAAGACCTGTTCAAGAGCTACGGGTTCAGCGTGCCGTTCGACTTGTGATGAGGAAACCGCATGATTACCAGAGGGGACATCGTTCTGGTTGACACCAACGTCATCATCGAGGCGCATCGCGTCCGGTGCTGGCGGGCGATGGAAAACTTTTTCAAGGTGGAAACCGTGGAGAAGTGCAGCGAGGAGGCGGCGACCGGCGATAGACGCCGCGCCGATTACGTGGCGGTGGATGTCGAGGAAATGAAGAAGGGGGTCGCAGTCCACGCTGTCAGCCTTCTGGAGCTGGCCGAAATCGAAACCCGGCTCGCCGAGCCTGACCGTATTGACATGGGCGAAAAGCATCTGCTGGCCCACGCCATCGCCAGGCCGGGCGTATGGTATTTGAGCGCATCCGACCGGGCTGCGGTGCGGGCCGGGAATGAACTGGGATTCCTGGAGCGGTTTGTCTCCCTGGAGGCCCTGGCGCGGGCGGTGGGTATCTCGCCGCAGTTCAAGAATCATTTCACCGAGAAGTGGCTGAGCGCCTTGCGGACGGACATCCTGATGGGAGGGACACAATGAGCTTCTCCGTCGTCGGCAGTGTCAACCATCTGGTCGCCGAGTACCGGCGCTTCCTGCTGAGCACCTATCGGCTGGCCGATCCGCGCCTGCGCGAGCAGTTCGAGTCGCACATCAAGCAGGCCGACGTGCTGGTCAAAGGCCCGTACGTGACGCTGGCCAACGATTTCGCCCGGGAGCACACGCTGAAACAGCTTCACGAACAGGGCGTCGGGCACAAAGACCTCCAGCGGCTCAAATGGAGCTTTGGCGACCAGCGGCTTTTCCTGCATCAGGAGCAATCGCTCCGCCGCGTGGAGCAACTCGGTCGCAACGTCATCGTGAAAACCGGGACGGGCAGCGGCAAGACCGAAGCCTTCCTGCTGGCCGTCATGTCGGGCGTGTTGCGGATGCGTGCGGAAGGCGTGAAGGGGACGAAGGCCATTCTGTTGTATCCGATGAACGCCTTGGCGAATGACCAACTGGGACGGCTTCGGACCTTGATCCGGGATTCGGGCGTGGGAGTGACCTTCGCGATGTACACCGGGGAGAGCGAGAGCGTGGCCGCGACGTTGGGCGAGCCGGTGGAAGGCAACGAGTTCATCCGCCGCACGGACATCCGGCAGCACCAGCCCGACATCCTGCTCACAAACTACAAGGAATTGGAGTTCATGCTGGTGCGGAAGGAGGACCGCACGCTGTTCAGCCCGAGCCTGCGGTTCTTGGTTCTGGACGAAATCCACAGTTATCGTGGCGCACTGGCAACGGAAATTGCCTGCCTGATTCGCAGGCTCAAGGCGCGAGCGGGTGTGGGCGAGGGCAAGCTGCGGTGCGTTGGCACGTCGGCCACGGTCTCGAAAGACGCCGGTGGAGACGAGGCCCTGGCGGAGTTCGTGTCCGCGTTATATGGCGAACCATTTTCGCGGGAAGACGTGATTGGCGAGACGCTGGTTGTGAAGCCGCCGCCCAGCCGGACGTATCAGCCGCCGTTCGTGAAGCTCGCGCCGGAGGAAATCCAGACCTTTGACCACGAGGACGACGCCAAGCTGTCGGACCTGGTCGCCAGGATAACTGGTCAATCGCTCGGTTCGTCCGGCTCGATGCCGCAGAAGATTCGTGCTGCGCTTGAAGGCAATCAACTCGTCGCCCTGCTGGAACGCGAGTGTCGAGAGCCGCGTTCGATGGCGGAGTTGGTGCAAGCGGTCAAGGCTGGGATTGAGACGGCGAAGGCGTTGACCGATCTGGAGCTGCGAACGCTGATCGAGGCATATCTGCTGGTGGGGTCAGTGGGGACGGAGAAAGACCCGCCCAGCTTGCGCCCGAAACTGCACACGTTCTTCCAGGGAGTGTATGACGTGGGCCTTTGCATGAACCCCGCGTGCCGGATGCTCGTGCGCGACGGTTCGGAGACGTGCCCGAAGTGCGGCAGTGCCGTCCGGCCCGCCGCCCTGTGCCGCACCTGCGGCCAGGATTTCGTCAAAGTGCGATTCGACGAGGCCGACCCAACCAAGACCTATCCCAACGACGATTTCATCAGCGACGAGAACACGGGCTTTATCACTCCGTGTGTTCACGTTGAGCAGGCCGGTGACGACGACGATGGGGAGGACGAGGAGAACGGTGAGAACAAGAAGCCGCGCAAGCGCCAGGCGCACACGAAGTCCCGGCTGAAGTTGATGCCGAAATTCGTCTGCCATCAGACGGGCAGGGTCTATGACGAGATGCCGGACGGGAAGGCAGCAGCGACGGTGACAGTCCAGCAGGTCATGCGCGGTCGAGGCAACACTTGCCCGGTCTGCAATTCGACCTATCCGAAAGGGGACATCCTCACGCTGTTGCGCTCCGGCGCGGCGTCGTCCAACTCGGTGCTGGCGACGCACCACCTGGACAAGTTGCCCGCCAAGGAGCGGAAACTGTTGATCTTCGCCGACAACCGGCAGGAGGCGGCGCATCAGGCCGGTTACATGGGCGACCGGCATCGGCAATTTGCCGTGCGCCACGCCATCGAGCAAGTGGTGCAGGCTGCGGGCGCTGCCGGTCTCGCCCTGAACGACATTACCCACAAGCTGCTGGAGAAGTTCCAGGACATGGGTCTTGTTCGGCGCAAGCTCACTTCTGACGAGCAGAGATGGTGGCGCAAGGCTTTGGAATTCGAGGCGGCCAACGAGTTTTGCCTGGCGACACATCGGCGCATTTCGCTGGAGAACCTGGCGTTGGTGGAAGTCCAGTATGAGTTCCTCGACCAACTGGCCAGGGACAGCCGGTTCAGTAAAGCGTGCGAACAGGTCGGCTTGAAGTTGGACGACGGCGCGATTTTGGTTCGCGCCATCCTCGATCACATGCGCCGTCATCGGGCGGTTGCTTTCGATTTCTATCAACGCTACCTCGACCCGACCAAAGAACCGTGGTCGGTGCTGGTCAGCGAGCCATACTCCGTGGGGATCAGTGAGCATGAACGGACGGCCCAATACTTCATGGTGGATCGGCCCGAAGCCGTTCCGGAGCGCATCGGTCGGCGGGTGCAAGTTCAATGCGCTGGTGAAGGATTCGGATCGCGGCGGGCTTGGCGGTATCATGTGCCTGGTCGTGAAGAAGGCCCGAGTGCCGGAGGTTCAGGCGGATGAATGGGTTCGGACGCTCGTGGACTTGCTGCGGGAATACGACATCTTGGAATCGCCCACCATTCTCCCCGCCTCGACCCGACGCGCTATCGGGGGTCGCATCCCGCTCCAGATCGCGTCGCGGGTCATCCGGCTCGTACCGGCCACGACCGGCTTCAAGTGTGCCAAGTGCCAGATTTGGCGTCCCTACCAGGGCCTGGCGTGCTACGCCACGAGCCGTTGTTCAGGCGGCGCTGACGATCTGAAGCCGTCCACGGTCAACACCGACGGCTATTACGAACGCCTCTACACCGCCGACGTGCCGCGCCGGTTGATTGCCAAGGAGCACACCGCGCAGATTGACCAAGCCGAGCGGGCGAAGCGGGAAAACGCCTTTAAGGAGGGGAAGATTGAGACGCTGGTGTGCAGCCCGACGCTCGAACTCGGCGTCAACATTGGCGACCTGCTGACGGTGCTGCTCCGCAACTGCCCGCCAGCCCCCGCCAACTACGTGCAGCGTGCCGGACGCGCAGGACGCACGCTTCGGATCGGATTCGTCTCGACTTTCTGCGGTGCGGGTCAGCACGACCGCCACTGTTTTGATGACCCGGCCTGGCTGGTGCGGGGCGAGTTCCGACCGCCAACGGTCAAGCTGGACAACGGGCGCATCCTCGAAAGGCACGTCCGTTCCTTCGTGTTGGAGGAATTGACCCACGAGTTCCCCCGGTTGATGGCTGAGTTTGTTGACGACCTGGATCGGCCTACGGCGCTGACCACGGAGCAGATCAAGGGGCTGCTCGAAGAAATACGGACCAAGGAGACCGCACTGGTTTCGGCCTCGCTGAAGACCTTTGGCAAGCACGACGAAGTGGATCAGCAGTTCTTCACCGGCGTCGTCCACCGGATGCCCGACGACGTGAACCGCACGCTGGCCAACTGGTTTGAGCGGATCAGGCGGATATTCGAGGAGTTCGAGTTCTATCGCCGCATCACGGCAGATCGCCAGGCAAAACAGAAGGCGGCGTCTCGGGAACGGGCCTACCGCGAACTGACGACCGACAACGAGACGGCGTACACCCTGAATTACCTGTCGAATGACGGCCTCTTGCCATCGTACCAGTTTCCAACCGATACCTTTTCCCTTGAACCGGGCGTCAACGACACACCCACGCTCCGGCGGCGCCTGCCTGGGTTGCGCTTTTCGAGTTCGCGCCCGGCAACCTGGTTTATGCGAACGGCCACAAGCTCAAGAGTATCCGGGCCTACTTCGAGGGGCGCAACCGGGCCGCTGCTGCCGGTGTCGAGGCGGGCAATCTGGAAGCATCGGGCCGCGTCCGCCCTTTCTGCTTCTGCGCCAAGTGCAGTTTCGCAAGCGAGGAAATCGTCAACTCGTGCCCGCATTGCAGTGCGCCGAACCCGATGAAGCGGGACGTAGCGTTCATTGAGTCATTTGAGGCCGAACAAAACACGCAGATCACGTCTGCCGAGGAGGCCCGGCAGCGGGTTTATTTCGAGCGCAAGGAGAACCTCGTTCGGGACGACGCCAGCAAGGCCGTCATCCACCCCTACCCATTCGCGCACCTGGAATATCGTAAGCACAGCCGACTCCTTGTCAGCAACTGGGGCAAAAAGGCGGGCTTTGATGGGGGAAGGTGAAATGTTCGAGTTGTGCCCGAGTTGCGGCAAACACCGACCGGCACACATGACCAGCCGGGAATCCCAACGGTGGGATGACGATCACGCCAAACGATGCAACGGTCGTCCCAGGGCTTACGTTCTCGGGTACGAGTTCGCAGCCGACGCCCTGGTGCTCCCCGTGGCCAAGCGGCTGATTCCCGATGGCATGACACAAGCCTTCTGCCGGACGCTCGGAACAGCCCTCGTTGCGGGCGCTGCCGAGTTGCTGGAGCTGGAGGCGGACGAGATTGCGTTCTTCAGTCATCCAGAGCCAGAAGCGGGTGCGACGATCACCCTCTACGAAACCGTTCCCGGAGGCGCTGGCTATCTGACCACGCTTGCGTCGCGATTGCCCGACTGGGCAAAGGTATCCGTGGACCGGTTGTTCGCCCATGATTGCTCAGGAGCGTGTTACGGCTGCCTCAAGAGTTACCGGAATCAGCCGTTCCACCATCTGCTCAACAAGAACCTGGTGCGGGATGCACTGTTCCAATTCTCGACGCATGAGCGCCTGGGCGAGCCGTTCGAGGCAGCCGCCAACCAAGGCCTGAAGCTGTCGAACGAGTGGATCGAAGGTAACGTCCCTGCGCCAACAGAAACGCCGACGAACGACACCGCCATCGAGCGTAAGTTGGCGGAGGCCATTGCCGCTGGTGGTCGGCTGCCCGCGCCGGTGAAGCAGCGTGAGTTCCGGTCAGGCGATGTGCTCATCACCGTCGCCGACTTTGCCTACGAGGCCGAGAAGATCGCGATTTACTGCGACGGATTTGCCTTCCACGGCACGCCCGGGAAACTGGCGGCGGATGCCCACAAGCGAAACCACCTTCAGAGCCAGGGCTGGTTGGTGTTGACGTTCTGGGGACAAACAATTCTGCGGACTCCCGAGCGCTGCGAAGAACAAATCTGGCAGGCCCATTGTCACCGGAAGGCAGTGTGATCCTGCCCTGCGAACTGCCGCTGGAACCACGAGGATAGCACCGACGTTGCAGGAGCCGATTCAATCCAGGGGAGATCGCTTCGTGCCTCCTTGGCCGCAGTTAGGGCGGCAAAGTGCCAGGGATCCGTGAGTCGGGAGAAAGTGCGCCGCCTCTGCCCGACGTAGCCGGTCCCTCGCAGGTCAACTTCAACTTCGTAGAAACGATTCCCGGACTTGACCCGCTCACGGATCCGGGGCCATCCTCGGCGATGCAGTGTTAGGTTCGTATTTGCTCTGATGGGGTAATGGTGTGGCAAAGACCGAACCCATCAAGCAGATACGTGGTCCGAAAACTATTGGTGGAGAGCAGGTTGGAGAGGTGGCCGAGTGGCTGAAGGCGGCGGTTTGCTAAACCGTTGTACGGTCAAAAGCCGTACCGGGGGTTCGAATCCCCCCTCTCCGCCAAGACCCACGAAAACCTTGGCGCGAACCCCGTCGCCCGCTTGAGGAGGCCGGAAATTGCCCATCGCGTCTGGGGCACGTCCTGACACGATTCCGGCGCGTGGCAGCTCGTACGCACTCAGCGCCCCACGTCGGGGCCAGACGGAACACCCGCCTTCCCGGAGGCAACCGCCTCCGCCGCGCCGTCTGCAACATCACCGCGTTGCCCGAGCCCACCCGCCAGCTCATTGCCCAGTCCCTCAAGGGCCACCGCTTCGTCGACGCTGAGCAACTCTCCAGGCCCGGTGCCCGCAGCTACGGGGGCTTGGCGGTGCTTCGCCAAGCCTGGGACCAGTTCCGTCCGGGCGAAGGGCCAGAAGCTCGAAGCGCATAACCTGCGGCGCCAATTGCAGGCCATTCGGCTGCGGCATCTGGCGCTGGAGGGCAAGCCGCTCAAGACGCTGGTGACCGACGTGCCCAAGCAATTGACTGAGGTCTTGGACAAGCTGGGTCTGCTCCCGCTCTTCGCCTCGTCGCCCTCCCGGGCGGCCGCGCAGCAAGTAGTCCGCGGCGGGGGCCCTACAACCCAACGACCTCGGCCGAAGCGAAGGGGAAGTCGAGTCAGGCTAGATCACCTCCCGATAGACCTCGGGGTGCGGGCGGGAGATCAGCACGGCATTCACCAGCACACCGGCATCCGCGATGATCCGCCGACCAGCCGCCATGGCGCTCTGCACCGCGCCCACATCACCGGTCATGGTGCAGAACGCCTTTCCGCCCAGCGCCATGGCCAGGCGGACTTCCAGCAACTGGACCGGGGCCGCCTTGGCGCAGGCGTCCGCCGCCTGGATCAGCGTCGCCACGTTGAACGACTCGAGAATTCCCAGCGCTCCGTTCGGCTCGGGCGTTTGCGTGCGGCCCAGCGCGGTGAAGACGTCTGGATGGACGTTGGCGATGACAAACGAGTCGATCAGGCAGCCGTTGGCCACCTCCGCCCCCGCCGTCACCGCACTCTGCACCGCCGCCGCGTCGCCGCCGATCAGCACCATGTACTTGCCGGAGCAGATCGAACGCGACAGCAGCAGGCGCACGTTCCCCGCCTTCAGCATGGTGTCCGCGACCTCGAACCCGCTGGCCACACTCGACAGCTCGATCAAACCGATGGATTTCTCACTCATGGGATCCTCTCCAACACAATGCGATCAGTCACCGACACCACCCGCCCGCGGATCGACGCGTGCACCGGTGCGCCCAGTGCCTTCTCCGGCAACTCCCCGATCGGTTGACCCACCTCCACCCGGTCCCCCACCTTGACGCAGGGGACCGTGGCCGTCCCGGCATGCTGCTTGAGCGGCAGCACCACGCGTTGCGGCTCAAAGGCCAGCGCCTCCCACGGCGCCGGATGGTCGTAGGCCTCGACGTGCAGTTTCCGCGTGAGCGTCTTGATCGGGACGTGGCGGCCGTCCTGCATCGCGTGCGGCTTCACGTTCATCGGGCCGCTCCACTTCAGGTTGGCATTGCGCATCTCGGCCTTGGACTGGTCGCATGCCTCCTTCGGGTAGAGTTCCTCGGGACAGGCGTAGAGCGTGCACAAGCCGCACGAGCAACACAACGCCGCCCACTGGTTCCAGTACTCCGCGCCCGTGGCCGTGAAGGCCAGGCTGCGCATCACCTGGTGCGGTTCGACCGCGTACCCCAGGAGAAAGCGCGGGCAATACTCGGTGCAGTACCGGCACTGGTCGCAAGCGGACTTGCCAATCGCGTTCTGCGCGCTGGCCGGGCGGAGCTTGCGCTCAATCACGTGATGGTCCCGCGGCAGCACGACCACACCGGTCGCCGTCTTCGTGATGGGGGCATCCAGATTCTCGGTGGTCTCGCCCATCATCAGGCCGCCGAGGCAGAGGACCGGTCGGTCCGTGGCAAACCCTCCCGTGGCCTCGATCAGTTCCCGAAACGTGGTCCCCACCGGCACCGTGACAGTCACGGGCCGATTGACCGCCCCCGCCAGCGTGACGGTCTTGTGGGTCACCGGGTGCCCCTCGGCCGCGGCAGCCACATTCACGAAGGTCTCCACGTTCCCCACCACCACGCCGACGTTCAGCGGGATGCCTGCCGGCGGAATCAGGCGCCCCGTCACGTTGTACACCAGATCGTACTCGTCCCCGGCCGGATAGTAGTCGCCCAGCAACTGCACCCGGACCCGGGAACCGCGCACCGCGGCCTGGCAGGCCTCGACCGCGTGCTTCTTCTTCGCCTTGATCCCCACGACGCCGTCTTTGGCTCCCACGGCGTCCATGGCCAGCTCGAGGCCGCGCACCAGCTCGCGCGCGTGGTGCTCCATGACGGCAGCGTCCTTGTGCAGGAGCGGCTCGCACTCCGCCCCGTTGGCGATCACGGTGTCCGCCTGGGCGGCCAGCCTGACATGCGTGGGAAACCCGCCTCCCCCGCCCCAACCACGCCGGCGCGTTTGACTTTCTCGGCAAGCGTCATGACAGCCGTGCAGCGTACCGACGCCGGCGCATTGCACAATCTCATTTAAGGCCGGCGGCCGCCCCGCGCGGCCAACCCAGTCCGCTGTTCTCCCCCGTAGGCGCCGACGTGAGGAGGCGAGGCGTACGTAGGCGCCGACGTGAGGAGGCGTCGTGTGGAGTGGACATCAGGGGGCGTTGCCAGACGGCGATGAGCACCCCTTCGCCTCCTCACGTCGGCGCCTACGGGAGTCGGGGGACTCCGCGGGCTACGGGGGCGCTTCCGTGACGATCCGGCCCTTGTAGAGATGCACCGTCCGGCTGGCGCGAGCGGAGGCGTGCGGGTCGTGCGTGACCATGAGGATCGTCTTGCCGTGGTCGCGGCTCAGGCCCTGCAGCAGATCCAGGATCTCGTCGCCCGACTTGCGGTCCAGATCTCCCGTGGGTTCATCCGCCAGGATCAGCGTCGGGTCGTTGACGATCGCCCGGGCGATTCCCACCCGCTGTTGCTCGCCGCCGGAGAGCTGTCGCGGGTAGTGCCGGACCCGGTGGGCCAGCCCCACCACCTCGAGGGCAAGCCGCACCTGGCGTCGGCGACGCGCGGCGTTCAGATGGGTGAGAAGGAGCGGGAGTTCGACGTTGCGCTCGGCGCTCAGCGCGGGCAGCAGGTTGTACAGTTGAAAGACAAACCCCACGTGGCGCGCCCGCCAGGCCGCCAGCGGCCGCTCTCCCAACCGGTCAATCCGCCGGTCCTCGACCGCGATCGCTCCGGTTGAAGGACGGTCCAGGCCCCCGATCAGGTGCAGCAGCGTGCTCTTCCCGGAACCGGACGGTCCCATTAACGCCAGGAACTCGCCGCGGTGCACTTCGAGCTCGATGCCCTCGAGCACATGCACGGTCTCCTGGCCGCGCCGGTAGTACTTCTCGACGCCCTGCACCCGCACGAGCACGTCATTCACCACGCTCATCCCCGGCCTGCGTCCGGGCGTCCGGGCTCGCGCACCCGCACGCTTTCCCGCAACCGCTCGGCGCCTTCGATGACCACGCGGTCTCCGGGCTCCAACCCTTCCAGGATCGCCTGATCCTCCCCCACGACCGTCCCGGCATTCACCGCACGGCGCATCGCCCGCCCCCTTCTCCACCCGCCAGACGTAGTTCCGTCCGTCCTCGCGGCGCACGGCGTTCCGCGGCACCAGCACGCCCTGCGTGGGAGCGTCCGGGTCGGGCCCGCCCTGGAACGCCACCCGCACGGCCATCTCGGGCAGAATCCGCGGGTCCAACCGGGCGAAGCCGATGCGCACCTTGACCGTGGACTTCTGGCGGTCGGCCGTGGGAATGACGGCCAGGACGTGGCCCGGGATCCGCCAGTCGGCGTAGGCGTCCAATGTGGCCTCGACGGGCTGGTCGGGAGTGACGCGCTGGATGAAGCTCTCGTTGACGTCCACCTCAATCTCGAGCGACGTCATGTCGACGAGCGTGCAGATCCCCGTCCGCGTGAAGCCGCCGCCGGCCGAGATGGGCGAGATCATCTCCCCAGGTTGGGCACTCTTGACCGTGACCACGCCCCGGAACGGCGCACGGATGATGGTGTCTTCGAGATCCTGCTGACGCACCGCGAGCTCGCGCTCGGCGACGGTGACCTCCGCCGCCTGCTTGCCGAGCCGCGCCTCCAGGGACCGCACCTCAGCCTCGGCCCGGTCGAGGTCGGCTTCGGTCGCGATCCGGCCGGCCACCAGCGCGGTGACGCGCCGGAGTTCGCGTTGCGCTTCGTCCAGGCGGACGCGGGTCTCGGCCAGCGCCGCCTGGGCCGAAGCCAAAAGGGCCTCGGCCAGACTCAGCGCCGCGCGCGCGTTGGTGGCATCGAGCCGGGCCAGCACCTGGCCTTCCTCCACGCTCAACCCTTCCTCGATGGCCACCTCGACGACACGGCCGGTCACCTTGGAGGACACCGTGGCTTCGCGCCGCGCGGTGACGTAGCCCGAGGCGTTGAGCAAGGTCCGGGGCCCGGCCCCCTCGACCGCGCGGGCGGCTGCCGTTCGCACTTCCGCGGGACGGTTGTAGAACCCCCAGGACACACCTGCGCCCACCAGGAGCAGGAGAACCCACACCCACCAGCGGCGACGGGGCGCGTCTTCCCCCGTCACGTCGCGGTCGATGCGCAGTTCCGCCAGGGGCTTGCCGGCCGGGTTCATGAAGGCGAACTGCTAACCGCCCGGGGCCCCGCGGTCAAGTCGGGCAACGGCGTCGGGGCCTTCTCCCCCACGCTCGGTGCGGGCGGCGGCGAGAGCGCGAGCAACAGGTTGGCGAGCAGGATCAGCCCCCCCGCCGACCACGAGTCGGCCGGTGACCAGTTCGTTCTCATAGGGAACGCCCGCCAGTCGCGCCAGACCCGCCGGCAGGAACAACACCAGGAGGCTCGTGAACACCGGCTCCGCGCAGTAGATCAGCCCGGCCTGGGTCGCGGACACCAGCGCTGCCAGTGGTTCATCAGCAGGTAGCCACCCAGGGTCGAGCCGAACACCAGCACCGCCAGCAGACCCAGCATCGGCCCGGTGCGATAGGCCACCAGCCAGTCCAGCGGCTCCCGCGTCGTTGCCACCGCCACCGGCAGACACACCAGCGCCATCACGGCAAACATGACGCCGCTGAACCGGCTCACATCGTTCCCCGCGTACCTCGGGCGCTGCAACCAGAGGATCTGCCCGGCGAACAGCACCGACCCGATCAAGGTCTCGAGTTCGCCCCGCCCCAGCCGGAACGTCCGCCAGTCGAATCCCGCCAGGACCGCCACCCCCACCAGCACGAGCAGGCAGCACCCCCACCAGCAAGGACGGTCGCCGCCACTCCCACAACGCCAGCCACACGGGGATGAGCAGGCAGTAACACTGCGTCAGAAAGGCCGATGTGCTCGCGGCGGTGTAGTTCAGCCCATCCATCTGGAAGAGCAAACCCAGCCCTCCGAACAGCCCCAGGCCCACCCCCTGGGTCACTTCCCGCCGTGTCAGCCCCCGCCACTTCGGCGCCGCCCAGAGCGCCAGCAACACCGCCGCCGCCCCAAAGCGATAGGCCACCCCCAACGCCGAAGTGAACCACGAGCTCACGCCCGGCAAAAGCGCCGCCTGCGCCAGCCCGATCGTCTTCATCACCGGGAAGCTCAGCGACCAGAAGGCGGTCGCCAGCACCAGAAAGCCCGCGGCCTCGAGACGACGCCCCCCGGTAGTCATCGGCCGCACGGGTTGCCCGCCCGGTTCACCGGCACAACCCTCGCTGGCTGGCGCGCACAAACGCCACCAGATGCTCGAGTTCCGGCAGGCGCGGCAGTTCCGCCTCGATCCGCCCCAGCGCCGTGCTCACGGTCAGCCCTTCCCGGAACAGGAGCTTGTGGGCCTGCTTCAGCGCGGCCTGAGCCGCGTCGCTGACCCCGCCCCGCTCGAGCCCCACCTTGTTGACCGTCCGGGTCACCGCCGGGTTGCCATCCGCCAGCATGAAGGGCGGTACGTCCTGCACAACTTTCGAGCAGCCGCCGATGATGGCCCGCCGGCCAATCCGGCAGAACTGGTGCACCGCCGCCAACCCACCCACGACCGCGTGGTCCTCGACCAAGACGTGGCCGGCCAGGGTGGCCACGTTGGACATGATGACGTGGTTGCCGAGCTGAACGTCGTGCGCGATGTGGGCGTAGGCGAGGATGTGATTGTGCGAACCCACCCGCGTCACATCGCCGTCGCGCGTGGCCGCATTGATCGTCACGTATTCCCGAAACGTGTTGTGATCGCCGATCTCCAGCCGCGGGGTGCCCCCCTGCCATTTCAAATCCTGCGTCTGCATCCCCAGACAGGCGAACGGGAAGATCTCGTTCTCCCGGCCCAGGGTCGTGTGCCCCCCCACCACCACGTGGGCGTGCAGGCGACAGCGATCCCCCAGCACGACCTGGGAGCCCACCACGCAATAGGGACCGATTTCACAGTCCGCCCCCAGCCGGGCGCCGGGCTCGATGATGGCGGTGGGATGAATCATTGGCGGCACGTTCAGCGGTCCACCAACATGAAGGTGACCTCCGCCTCGCTCACCACTTCGCCGTCCACCAGGCAGGTGCCCCGCGCCCGACCGATCTTCCCTCGCGCCTTCGTCAGTTCCACCTCGATGACCAGCGCGTCGCCCGGACGCACCGGCCGCCGCCACTTCACCGACTCCGCCGACATGAAGTACGCCAGTTTGCCCATGTTTTCGGCCTGCCGCATCATCAGGATCCCGGCCACCTGCGCGATGGCCTCGAGCTGCAACACCCCGGGCATGATCGGATGGCCGGGAAATGCCCCGCAAAATACGGCTCGTTCACCGTCACATTCTTCAGGGCGGTGATCTGGTTGCCCGCAATCCGCGTCACCCGGTCCACCATCAGGAACGGATACCGGTGCGGCAGCATGCGCATCACCATCTCGACGTCCAGCGTCGCCCCGTCCACGATGGCGGACTCTCCGCCGGCCGGCTTCCCTTCCGTCTCCGGGGCGGGGACGGGGGAGGGGGCGCAAAGGCCCGGACGGCTGTCAACAACCCCTGCCGCTGGGCGGCGATCCGCCGGCCCAGCTCGACATTGGCGGCGTGGCTGGGCAACAACGCCACCACATGCCCAACCAGCGGCTGTCCCAGCAACGCCAGATCGCCCAGCACGTCCAGCAGCTTGTGCCGCACAAACTCGTCCGCGTACCGCAGCGGCTCGGTCGTCAACACCGCATCGTCACGGATCACGATGGCGTTCTGCAGACTCCCCCCTTGATCAGCCCGTTGCGGATCAGGTACTCGATCTCCTCGTAAAAGCAGAAGGTCCGGGCGTGCGACAACTCCCGTCGCCAGGTTTCGGGCGTGACTTCGAGCGAACAGAACTGCGTGTACCGGCCGCGGCGGTCGGCGCTCGTGCAGGTGAGCTTGAGCCGGTCGTGCGGGAACACCGTCATCAGCGACTCGCCCACTGTCAGTTCGATGGGCGAGTGGACCGCGTACGCCTCCCGCGGCTCCCCCTGGGGCATCAATCCCACCTCATCCACCATCCGGCAGTACTCGCGGGCACTGCCATCGGCGATCGGCGGTTCGTTGGCGTCCAGCTCCACGATGGCATTGTCCACGCCACACCCCGCAAACGTGGCCAGCACGTGTTCGACGGTCTGCACCTTCACCGAGTCGTGCGCCAGCGTCGTCGACCGCGTCGTCTCCGCCACCTGCTCGAGCCGCGCCGGCACCTCCGGCTGCCCGTCCAGGTCCACCCGGCGGAAACGGATCCCCGTGTTCGGCGCGGCCGGCAGGAAGGTCATGTTCACCCGATGACCGCTGTGCAGGCCAATGCCCGAAAAGGATGTGCTGTCGCGCAGGGTTTGTTGTTGCACCACAGCGGGCGATTAAAGGGAGCGGCCGGGGGTTGGCAAGCGGGGGTTTCGGGGTTCCCAAAGGGCAGTCGCCGGCGCCCTGCCGAACCGGATTGACCCCCGGCAGCCGGCGCGCACACCATCCCGCCACCTATGAAACCCCTGGTCTCCCGCACACTCCTGCCCCTGGTGGCCGGCGCCCTTGTCCTCGCCCCCACCGCCCTTGCGCAGAACCGAACCCTCTCCCGCGCCGACCTGTTGGACAAGATCCGCGGCGGCTGGGCCGGCCAGATGATCGGCGTCGCCTATGGCGCCCCGACCGAGTTCAAGTCCAACGCCAAGATCGGCGAGTGGAACCTCGAGTGGAAACCCGGCATGCTCGAGAACACCATCCACCAGGACGATCTCTACGTCGAAATGACCTTCGCCAAGGTCATGGATGACTTCGGCCTCAACGCCACCTCCGTGCAATACGGCGAGGCCTTCAAGACCTCGAAGTACCACCTCTGGCATGCCAACGCCGGCGCCCGCCGCGCCCTCAACCAGGGCATCGCCGCCCCCTGGTCCGGCCATCCCAAGTACAACTTCCACGCCAACGACATCGACTTCCAGATCGAGGCTGACTTCATCGGCCTCATGAGCCCCGGCCTGCCCCGCGAATCCAACAAGTACTGCGACCGCGTCGGGCGCGTCATGAACTACGGCGACGGCCTCTACGGCGGCATGTTCGTCTGCGGCATGTACGCCACCGCCTACTTCGAAAACGACCCCCGCAAAGTGGTCGAGGCCGGCTTCGCGTGCATCCCCGCCCGCAGCGAGTACGGACGCCTCATCGCCGACCTCCTTCGCTGGCACCAGCAGCACCCCAACGACTGGCGCCGCGTCTGGCAGCTCGTCGAGGACAAATGGAACAAGGACGATCCCTGCCCCGACGGTTTCCTCCGCGACTTCAACATCGACGCCAAGCTCAACGGCGCCTACATCGCCTTCGGCCTCCTCTTCGGCGGCGGCGATTTCGAGAAGACCATGGAGATCAGCACCCGCTGCGGCCAGGACTCGGACTGCAATCCCTCCAGCGCCGCCGGAGTCCTCGGCGTCATGCTCGGCTACAACCGCATCCCGGCCAGGTTCCTCACCGAGATGCCCCTCCTCGAGAACCGGAAGTTCGATTACACCGACTATTCCTTCAACGACATCGTCAGGTCCACCGAGGCCCGCGCGCTGCACCTCATCCGCACCACCGGCGGCCAGGTCACCGATACCCAGGTCGTCGTCAAGACCCAGAAACCCAGGGCGCCCAAGCTGGAACAGTGGTCCCCCGGCATCCCCGACCGCCGCCTCGCCAGCAACGACGCCGCCTGGACCTGGAACGGCGCATGGCGGGAGGACCGCGGCACCCGCATCAGCGACACCGCCGGCAGCGAGGCCGTCCTTCAGTTCCACGGCGTCGCCGTCGCCATCATCGGCACCTTGAACCAGCAGGGCGGCCGCGCCGAGGTCTACCTCGACGGGCGCAAGCACAGCGTGGGCGTCGATGCCTACATCGTCCCCAACACCCACGACAACGTCCTCTGGCAGGTCTACGGCCTCAAACCCGGCCCCCACACCCTCCGGATCGTCACCAGCGGCACGGCCGACGAGCGGTCCCAGGGCAAACAGGTCGCCATCCGCGAGGCCTGCATCTACCGCGCCGCCCGCTGATCCACCCTGGAAGTGCATCCGATGACAGGCGCTCGCCCCTCACGCCGCCCTTCCTCACCCCCATGAAACCTCGCCAAGACCCCCTGCACCCCGGCTCCCCTCCCATGAACCGCGCACGAAAAGCGGGGGTGAACCCCCGCACTCCAGACGCTCCACGATGCGCGGAGCTCGTGCGTCCCGCGCGAAGCGTCTGGAGTGCGTCCGGTTTACCGGCGCTTTCAGGTTCATTCGCCCTGAGCAGGCCCGTAAGGAAAAGGTCGCTTCCCTCGGGCCTGTCTCTCCTCGCCCTCGCCGTCGCCTGCCTGGGCCTGCTCTCCTCCGGTTGCCGTCCCGAGGCAACGAGCGCCGACACCCCCCGCCGCCAGGCCGCGCATCGCCCTCATCATGAAGTCCCTGGCCAACGAGTTCTTCCTCACCATGGAGAACGGCGCCCGCGCTCACCAAAAGGCCCACCCCGACCGGTACGACCTCATCGCCAACGGCATCAAGGACGAGCTCGATGTCGGCAAGCAGGTCGAACTCGTCGAACAAATGATCGCCCAGAAGGTGGATGCCATCGTCATCGCCCCCGCCGACTCGAAGGCCCTGGTCCCCGTCTGCAAGAAGGCCCAGCAGGCCGGCATCATCGTCATCAACATCGACAACCAGTTCGACACCACCGTCCTGGCCCAGGCTGGCGTGAAGTTCCCCTTCGTTGGCCCGGATAACCGCAAAGGCGCCCGGACCGTCGCCGAGTACCTCGCCAGGCAACTCAAGCCCGGGGATCCCGTCGCCATCATCGAAGGTGCTCCCAACGCCTTCAATGCCGTGCAGCGCAAGCTCGGCTTCGAGGACGCCATCAACGCCGCCGGCCTCAAGCTCGTCAGCTCCCAGTCTGGCTTCTGGGAAACCGACCGCGCCAACCGCGTCGCCGCGGCGGTGATCACGGAAAACCCCAACCTCAAGGCCTTCCTCTGTGCCAACGACAGCATGGCCCTCGGCGCCGTCGCCGCCCTGCGCGCCGCGGGCAAGCTCGATCAGGTCCTCGTCGTCGGTTACGACAACATCGCCGCCGTAAAGCAGCTCCTGCAGGAAGGCCGCGTCCTCGCCACCATCGACCAGCACGCCGACCGCCTCGCCGTCTTCGGCATCGAGTATGCCCTCGAGATGCTCAAGACTCGCGCCGCCCCCGCCGACCGCGAAACCCCCGTCGACTTGATCACCAAGGACACGCGGACCCCCTAGCGCGGATACTTCATGCCCGGCCTGAAACCGCGACTGAGTGTAGGCGCCGACCCCACTGTAGGCGCCGACGTGAGGAGGCGAATCGTACTAGCGCTGGCCCCCAACGCCTCCTCACGTCGGCACCTACGCTCCCAACGCCTCCTCACGTCGGCGCCTGCAGTGGGCATGGGGTTCCCAGGTCAACGAACCGCGCTTCCGTCAACCCCGGTGGTGCGGGCGTCCCGCCTGCGCTGGCCATCGACCCCGGTGGTGCGGGCGTCCCGCCTGCACCGCTCCACCTGATGGACGCGACGCCCCAGCTCGCTGCGTCCGGACTCTCCAAGTCCTACGGCCCCGTCCGCGTCCTCACCGACGTCGCCTTCGACTTGCGCCGCGGCGAGGTCCACGCGCTGGTCGGTGAAAACGGCGCCGGCAAGAGCACCCTCTCCCGCATCTTCGCCGGCCTGACGCCCGCCGACACCGGCTCGCTCAAACTCGCCGGCCAACCCTACCATCCGCGCGACCGCCGTGACGCCGAACATCACGGCGTGCGCATGGTCCTGCAGGAGCTGAACCTCATCAGCACCCTCACCGTTGCCGAAAGCCTCTTCCTCGACCGCCTCCCCCACCGCGGCGGTTGGATCGACCACACCGTCCTCCGCCGTCAGGCCCACGCAGCCCTCGCGCGCGTCGGCCTGGCCCGCCTCGATCCCGACCGCCCCATCGCCTCGCTCGGCGTCGGACAACAGCAAATGGTCGAAATCGCCGCCGGCCTCGCCCGCCGCTGTGATGTCCTCATCCTCGACGAACCCACCGCTTCCCTCACCCAGACCGAGATCGACCATCTCTTCGCCCAGATCGCCTCCCTCAAGGCCACCGGCACCGCCATCCTCTACATCTCCCATCGACTCGAGGAAATCCGCCGCATCGCCGACCGCGTCAGCATCCTGCGCGACGGCCGCCTGGTCGCCACCCAACCCGCCGCCGCGACGTCCCTCGACGCAATCGTCCGGCTCATGGTCGGACGCGAACTGGGCCAGGAGACCGCGCGTCCCCGTCGCACGCCGGGACCGGTCGCCCTCGAAGTCCGGGACCTGTGTCGCCCCCCGTCGTCAACCACGTCAGTTTCACCGCGCACCGTGGCGAAATCCTGGGCTTCGCCGGCCTGATGGGCTCGGGCCGTACCGAGACCATGCGGGCCCTCTTTGGCGCCGATCAGCCCGACGCCGGCGAGATCCGGCTGCACGGCGCGAGCCATCCCGCTCGGATCCGCTCCCCCCGCGACGCCGTCCGCCAGGGCCTGGCTCTGCTGACCGAGAACCGCAAGGAACAAGGTCTTCTGCTCCCCCTCGACGTGCGCGCCAACGTGTCCCTCCCCTCCCTCCCCCGCTTCAGCACGCGTACCGGTTGGGTACGCCCGAGCCTCGAAGCCGCCGCCAGCGGCCGCTGGATCGATACCCTCCGCGTGAGGTGCCGCGACGCCGCGCAGCGCGTGGGCGACCTCAGCGGGGGTAACCAACAGAAGGTCGTCGTGGCCAAGTGGCTGCTGCGCGATTGCGACATCCTGATCTTCGACGAACCCACTCGCGGCATCGACGTTGGCGCCCGCTTCGAGATCTATCAGTTGCTGGATCAACTCGCCGCCCAAGGCAAGGCCCTCCTCGTCGTCTCTTCCGACCTGCCCGAACTCATGGCCCTCTGCGACCGGATCGCCGTGATGTCCGCCGGCCGCCTCACCGCGACCTTCGCCCGCGGCGAGTGGACCGAGGACAAGATCATGGCCGCCGCCCTGAGCGGTTACCTGGCCGCGAAGGCGTAGCCCGCAAGGACGACGCGTTACCGGGTCACGGCGCTTGGACGACAGGCTCCTGCGAGGAGTTCTCGAGGCCCCGCCGGAGCGCGGCCAGCACCGCCTTCATGTCCCCGCGCAGCAACGCCGCGACGTCGAGCCATAAACCAGGAAAGACCCCGCTCCGGAGCAGGCCGTCGGGATCGGGCACCCTCTCGTGATACTCCGTTCCACGGAGCTCCCACCAGAGCACCCGCTGCTCGCCGGTAACCCACGCGAGGTACTCCCGGACGCCGTTGCGCCGGTACGCCCCTTTTTTCTGGTGCAGATCGTAAGCGCGCGAGCTGCCCGTGATCTCCACCACCAACTCGGGCGCGCCTTCGATGTAATCGTCAGCCGAAACCCGGGTCTGCCCCCCATGGGACGCGCGTCTCAGCAACACCAGATCCGGTTGCGGTTCGTTGTCGAGATCCAGACGGACCGTGGAGTTGTCGGCACACTCGACGCCCGGGCTCTCGGCGGCATAGGTCCCCAGCCAGGTGGCGAGGCGGAGGTGGGGAATGGCGTGATGCTGCAAGCGGACGGGCGAGGGCAGATAAACGATCCCTTCAATCAACTCGGCCTTCTTCACGTGCGGCATGCGCGCGTACCGGCTCTCGAACTCCTCGCGGAGGAGGCGATCGCCCGCCTCGAGGAGCGGCGCCGAGCCCTCGGGGACGGATCGCCCGGGCGGAACCGTGACCGTCGCCGGTGTTGCCATGCCGCTACCATAGGTCCGACACGCCCCCAGGCAAGGCCGACGTCACCGGCTTCGCCCCGGCGCGGCGTGGCAGAACCGGTCGTGAGAGGACGCGGAGCGTTTGGAGTGCGCGGGCTTCCAGCAGCGCTTTTCGTCCGCCGGGCCCTGCCTGCGCAAAGCGGCGCTCAAGCGCAACGCACTCCAGACGCTTCGCGATCCCCACGCGGGGAACAACGGCCGGGCGGCTGGGGACCGGGGCAACGGTTCGGGCCGCACAAGTTTTCCTATCGTCATCGCCCGTCCCGACCGGTACACAAGCGGCACCGCTCGTGCGACCGGGCCGAACTTGCCTGCCCGCGGGCGGAGCACGGGGCTCGTCGTCCCTCCGCAATGACCACAACACAGAGTGCAAGCGAACGGCGTCCGGCCTGGCGCGACTGGGCCGGGGATTACCTGGGACTGGTGGCGGCTTTGGGCGTGCTGGTGCTGGTCTTCAGTCTCAGCACGCAGCATTTCTTCAGCCGCACCACGTTTCTCACCATCGCCAACCAGATCCCGGCGGCGCTGCTCATCGCCACCGCGATGACCTATGTGCTGGTCATCGCCGAGATCGATCTGTCCGTCGGCTCGGTGCTGGGCCTCTGCAGTTGCGTGCTGGGCGTCGTGCTCACCCAGTGGCAATGGCCGCTCCCCCTCGGGCTCCTGGCCGCGCTGCTGGCCGGCCTGGCCTGTGGCGCCTTCAACGGAGCCGTCTCGCTCCGCTGGCGCCTTCCCTCCTTCATCGTCACGCTGGGCATGCTCGAAATGGCCCGCGGCGGCGCCCATGCCGTCACCCAATCCCAAACTCAGTACATCGGCACCACCATCGGCGGCATCGCCGAAACCCATCTCGTCGGACTCTCCCTGCCTTTTCTGCTGGCGCTCGCCGTGGTCATCCTCGCGCAGCTCGTTCTCACGCGGACCGTGTTCGGTCGCCACCTGGTCGCCATCGGCACCAACGAAGAAGCCGTGCGGCTCAGCGGCATCGACCCGCGCCCCCGCAAGCTCATCGTGTTCCTGGTGGCCGGACTGCTCGTCGCCACGGCCGCGATCATCGACACCTCGCGGTTTCAGTCCGCCAACCCGAATGCCGGCACGGGCTTCGAACTTCAGGCCATCGCCGCGGCGGTCATCGGCGGTACCAGCCTCATGGGCGGTCGCGGCTCGGTCCTCGGCACCTTCCTCGGCGTCCTGATCATCGCGGTGCTCAACTCGGGGCTTGCCTCCATCGGCGCCAAGGACGAAACGAAACGGCTGGTCACCGGCGCCGTCATCGTCGCCGCCGTCATCCTCGATCAATACCGCCACCGGCTGAACGCCCGGCGTTCTCCATGAGCCCTGTGGTACAGGCGTCCCGCCTGCCTCCTTGTCCCGTCAGACACCACTGGAAGTCCGCGCACTCCCTGCGCTGCGCGCCCCGCCCACGGCTCTGGCCGCCGCACCGCTTGGCAGGCCGGCCATGGCTGGGCCGGAATCGCCCCCCGAAGCACTGGAACTTCTTCTGAGCTTTGAACGTTGAACGTTGAACTTTGAACTTTGAACTTTGAACTTCCCACGGTCTGCCTGTGCCCCACCACGTTCATGGCCCCTGACTCCCCCATCTCCACCCCCCACCATGCCCCCCTCCCTCGTCGTCCTCGGTAGCTCCAACACCGACATGATCATCCAGCTCGAGCGCCTGCCGCGACCGGGCGAAACCCTGCTCGGCGGGAACTTCACCACCGCTGCCGGCGGCAAGGGAGCGAACCAGGCCGTGGCCGCCGCCCGCGCCGGCGGCGCCGTCACCTTTGTCGCCCGCATCGGCCGGGACATCTTCGGCGACCAGGCCCTCGCCGGCTTCCGACGCGACCGGCTGAACACCGACTACGTTTTCCGCGACCCCACCGCCCCGTCCGGCGTGGCCCTTATCTTTGTGGCTCGCGATGGCTCGAACAGCATCGCCGTCGCCAGCGGCGCCAACGCGCGCTTGTCCCCCGCCGATGTCCGCAAGGCACGACCGGCCCTCACCGGGGCCGCCGTCCTCGTCCTCCAGCTCGAGACCCCCCTGCCCACCGTCCAGGCCGCCGCCCGGCTCGCCGCCCGGGCCGGTGTGCCGGTCATCCTCAATCCCGCCCCGGCCCAAGCCCTCCCGGACACCCTCCTCCAGACCGTCCACCTGCTGACCCCGAACGAAAGCGAGGCGGAAACGCTGACTGGCGTGAAGGTCACCGACGATGCGAGTGCCGCCCGGGCCGCCCGCCGGCTCCTGACGCGCGGCGTCCGCGGCGTGATCCTCACCCTGGGCGCGCGTGGCGCCTGGGTGGCCACCCCTGAACTCAGCCGCCACGTCCCCACCTTCCGCGTGAAGCCGGTCGACACCACCGCGGCCGGCGACGTCTTCAACGGCGCGCTGGCGGTGGCGTTCAGTGAAGGCCGGCCCTTGCTCGAATGCGTGCGCTTCGCCAACGCCGCCGCCGCCCTTTCCGTGACACGCCTCGGGGCGCAACCCTCGGCGCCCACCCGCCCGCAGATCGAACGCACAATGGGGTCAAACATTGACATTTGACAGTCTATGTTTGACCTCATTGCCCTTCGCTGGAATACGGGCCCAAGTCCGACTATCCTCTCCCCTGAATGACGGATGGTTCGTCTGAGGGCGGAGCAACGGAATCGCCGAGGGGCCCGGCGCGGTTCACGACCACACATTGGTCGGTGGTGTTGGAAGCGGCCCGCCCGGAGACACCAGGAAGCGTGGATGCCTTCGCCCGGCTGTACCGGGATTACTGGTATCCCCTGTATGCCTACGTGCGTCGGCGAGGCCGGAGTCCCCACGAGGCGGAGGACCTCACCCAGGAGTTCTTCCTGTCGCTGCTCCAACATCAGCGGCTGCGCGGCGGGGACGGTTCCGGTCGTTTCTACTCAAGGCCCTGCAGAACTTCCTCGCCAACGACTGGGACCGCGCCGCCGCACGGAAGCGCGGCGGCGGATCCACCCTCGTCCCGTTGGATGACGTGGACGCTGAATCCCGCTTCCTGGCTGATCCCACGGAACGGGCGCCAGAGATCAGCTTTGAACGGGCGTGGGCTTTCGCGGTCCTTGAACACGCCATGCAGCAGCTCGAGTCCGAGATGCGCGCCGCCGGCAAGGCGAAGCTCCTCGAGCACCTGCGCCCCCATCTGCAGGGAGATCGCAACCGGCGACCTTACGCCGAGATCGCGACGGATCTCGGGGTGAGCGAGGGCGCGGTGAAGGTGGCCGTACACCGGCTCCGCCAACGCTACGGCGAACTGCTGCGTGCCGAGGTGGCCCGCACCGTGGAGACCGAGGCGGAAGTCGCCGACGAGGTCCGCCACCTCATCGAGATCGTCTCCACGTGAAGGGGCATCGAAAGCGCCGCGGTGTGTACTAACTAGGTCACAACTTGGACGACACCTGGGATTCCGGACGGGCCGCAAGAAGGCGCAAGAAGCGCAAGAAGTCAGGCCTCTTGCGCTTCTCGTGCCTGTTGCGGCGATTCGCGTTGTGGTCCATCCCCGGACGCCTCTGTAACTCTTGCTGGGTCTTCCTGTGTAACCCTGCTGGATGCGCCGCGGACAATCGATGACAGCTCATCCCAGTCTGAACGAGGACGCGACCGCCGAACACGCCTTGCGGTACCTGGCGCATGCCGACCGGATCGTCTCGAGCTTCGCCATCCACCACGTGTCGGACGCTCGCAAGCGGTCCTTGTACGCGGAGGTCCACGCCGCCTTGAAGCCCGGCGGCGTGTTCTGCAACCTGGAGCATGTCCAGCCGGGCAGTGCGTCCCTGCACGCCCGTTTTCTCCGCACCCATGGCCATCGTTGCCGGCGGAGGTCGGCACCGCCGGCCCTCGCGTGCGCCGGCTTCCCTGGAACCGTCGACCCGATCCGCTTTGGTAAGGAGTGGACGGTGACCCGTCGTGAAGGCGGTCGCCAGGACATCGAAACAGCCGCCCTGTGAAACCGCCTCTCCCAGCCCGACGGCTCCGCGGCGTTCTCTGGCTCGCTTGCCTGCTGGGATCGGCCTGGCTGGGTCATATCGGCAACAGCGGCAGCAGGGACAACTCGACCTATGAGTCGCACATCGCCGAGTTTGTGCCCGGCTACGAACCCTTCCGGCTTCCTCCCGATGCGGGCATCTTCCTGGCGCGGTCCAACCGGATCACCTTCAACCGCCACTACAATCCGTACGGCGTGGAGACGAGTGACCAGCCAGTGCTGGCCCTCTGGTACCACAAGGACAAACCGCCCCAATCCCGACCCCACGGCACGAGTCGGTTGGCGGGACCCATCCTGGATGGAAATGTTCGTGGGCTTCCTGGATTACACTCAGTAGCCGCGGCGCGATTCACGAGGGCCCCGGTACCGCCACCGTGCAGGGCAAGCAGACGATCATCTTCGAGGGCAACGGCACGGCGGACGCCGTGGGAGAGGCACCGAACGGTGAGGGGCGCTCGGCTGTGCGCTTGTAGGTGCGGAGGACCGCGTTGATGCGGGTTTGGTAGCCCTTGCCCAAAGACTTAAACGAGTCCAGCACGTCCGCATCGAGCCGCAAGGTGACCGGCTTTTTGCGGGGCGGCAGGCCAACCTCGGCCTTGGACCAGTCAACGAATTGGTCGGTGTCAATACAAACAAGGCCGTCCACCGTGCCAGGTCAGGGACGGATTCCTCCGGTTACCCGTCGCGCTCCCGTTGTCGGTCCCTTCGCGCCCGCCCTGTGAAGTCGATGCTGTGCCCTCGGCGGCTTTGCGCTTCGTCCCCGCGTCATCGCCACGCGCCGCGGTTCCCGGTAACCTCACGCCCGATGCGCTAAAGAACTTGAGCAGATGAGCAACGCAACCTGCCCTGATTGCGGCCAACCGCTGCCCGCTAACCCGGATATTTCATACCGGAAGCCGGATTCTGGCGTGAAACGCGGTCCGCAGGCTTGATTTCATTGGGTTCGGCGGTGCCGGGCGCTGGGCGCTGCTGCCGACAGGCTGTGGGTGGCCGCGCCGGCCACGAGAGCACGTGATTCGCGCCCGCTCCCCGCTCAACTGCGTGATGTCGGCTTGGGGCGACGTTTCCCTGTAACCTTTCATCGGGATTCCTTTGGAAAGGAGTTGAAGGCGGTCCGCACGACGCGAGCCGCGAATAGAACAGAAACAACAACATCCGATCCAAAGCATGAAAACGACCGCAACAAACCACACCGGCCGTCTCGCCGGCCTGACCCTCGCCCTGCTCCTCAGTTCTTCCGGCATACTCCGCGCCGAAGACCAGCCCCAGGGCGTCCCGCGCAAGATGGCCGTGACCGGCAACTTCGACTGGTCCATCGTCCCGCCCAATCTGGGGCCTTTCATCACGCCCGGTACAGACGGAGACCTATACCTCCGTCACCTCCCGTTGGTGGGCAACTTCACGCTCGCGGGCAAGGGCGTCGCGCTGGACGCCAAAATCCACGTGGATCTCAACGGGGAGTTGGACGGCACAGGCACCGGGGTCGTGTGGGGCACCACCGTCATCACGGCGACCATCGGCGGCGCCAAAACGATCATCTTCCAGGGTTCCGGCTCCGCGGACACCGTGGGCTTGGTCAGCGTCGGCACAATGACCCTCAGCGGCCGCGGACCGTTTGCAGACAGCAAACTCGAATTCACCTTCGAGGAGATCGGCCCCGGCGACAGTAACACCTACAATTTTCAAGGCTCCCTGACACCCGCACCCCGGCGGTGAAGCCGGACGCTCGTGACGAGGACTTCGCAAAGAATGCATGCCTCGAGAAGGCCGATGCCATGACCATGAGCACGAGCTCCTCACCAACCCCTTCGGCGCTGCGCATCCCCGGGCTTTCCCGCGCCCTTGCCGCGTTCGGAACCGCCCTTGCGCTCAACGCCGCGGCCCAACCCGCCCTGGAAGCGCCCTTCGTTCGCATCGCCAACGGTACTCTCGCTACGGAAACCGCCATGTCCGGCGGGGCGGCTTGGGGCGACTACGACAATGACGGGCGGCTCGACTTGTTCGCGACCGTTTTTGACCCCGTCAACAACACTGCCAAGGGGATCAAGAACCGGCTCTACCGGAATCAGGGAGACGGTTCCTTTGTGAGAATCAACGAAAGCTGGTCGTTGTCGAGCGCACCGAGCTGGCCATCGCGCCCACGGGTGCGAACGCCTTTGACCTGTCGCTCACCGGCCCACGCCAGCAGCGCTACCGTCTGGAAGCATCCGCAAATTTGACGGCCTGGTCGCCCGTGGCGGCGCTCACCCTTACCAACCAAGACGGGGCGGCCACCCACACCCACACGCCCGCGGGGAACGGGCCGGCGCAGTTCTTCCGCGCCACGCCGGAGTGAAGCGGCCATGACCCGAAGGCATGACGGCATCGTGAATCCTTTCCGGTTGTGGCCAACCACGTGGATTCTGGCTTGGGGACGCTGGTGACCGGGACCAGTCAACTCGGACGCCAAGGCGCCTCGGTGACGTTCGAGTTCCGGCCTGCGCCGGGTGTGGTCCCTGATTACGAGCAGGTCAACCCGTGGATTGCCACGGGAAATGGCTCAAACGTACCCTGTGGGAAGGAACGAAATGACGCAGACCGCCGCCATCTGTCCCGACTGCGGCAAAACACTGCCCGCGAACGCGCCCGCCGGCCTGTGCCCGGCGTGCCTGCTGCGTCTGGGCGAGGAAGCGCCCGCCGATTCGAGCCCCGCCGCCGACCCGGGCGCAGGCGAGACGACGCCCACCCGCATCGGCCGCTACAAACTGCTCGAGAACATCGGCGAAGGCGGCTTCGGCACGGTCTGGATGGCCGAGCAACAGGAACCGGTGCGCCGCAAGGTCGCCCTCAAGATCATCAAGCTGGGCATGGACACCCGGCAGGTCGTGGCCCGGTTCGAGGCCGAGCGCCAGGCACTCGCCTTGATGGACCACCCGAACATCGCCCGCGTGTTCGACGCCGGCGCCACCGAGTCCGGCCGGCCCTACTTCGTCATGGAACTGGTGCGCGGCCTGCCCATCACCGAGTTCTGCGACGCCCGCCAGCTCACGACCCGCGGGCGGATCGAGTTGTTCCTGCCCGTCTGCCAGGCGGTCCAGCACGCGCACCAGAAGGGTGTCATCCACCGCGACCTCAAGCCCTCGAACATCCTGGTCACCGAGCAAGACGGGCAGGCCGTGCCCAAGGTGATTGACTTCGGCGTGGCCAAGGCGATCGAGGAGCCGCTGACAGACAAGACGCTGTTCACACGATTCCATCAGTTCCTCGGCACACCGACCTACATGAGCCCGGAACAGGCCGGACTGGGCGGCCTCGACGTGGACACGCGCAGCGACATCTATTCGCTGGGGGTGTTGCTGTACGAGATGCTGACCGGCCGGCCCCCGTTGGACCTGGGTCCGATGCGGCACGCCAGCCATGAAGCGGTGCTCAAGACCATCCGCGAAGTCGAGCCCCTCAGGCCCTCGACACGGCTCCGTCAGTCCCTCTTGGCGACCCGAACCGCGAAGCCCCCTCCCTCCCGCGTCACGGATCACGCCTCACAGATCGATCCTGACCTCGATTGGATCGTCCTCAAGGCGCTCGAGAAGGACCGGGCACGGCGCTACGAAACAGCCAACGGCCTGGCGGCCGACCTGCGTCGCTACCTCGACGATGAGCCGGTCACCGCCCGGCCGCCGAGCCGTCTCTACCGGTTTCGGAAACTCGCGCGGCGGAACAAGGTGGCCGTCGCCGCGGTGGGTGCGCTGGTGATCGCGCTGGTCGCGGGGCTGATCGCCACAACCTGGCAGGCGTACCGGGCCCGGCGTCATCTCGAGCAGGCGCGCCGCAACGCCTACGTCTCCGAGGTCAATGTTGCCCAGCAGGCGCTGGCGGAAAACCATCTGGCTCACGCCCTCCAACTCCTCGACCGCCACCGGCCCAAGGGGGATCAGACTGATCTGCGCGGCTTCGAGTGGCGCTACCTCTGGCAGCTCTGCCGGAGTGATTCCCTGATGGATTTCCACGATGAAGGCGCCCACGCCATTGAGTTTTGCCCGGACGGACGCTGGTTTGCCTACGGTGGCTGGACCCAGGTGGTCGTCCGCGACGCCGCGTCGTACCAGGTCATCACCCATCTCCCGACTTCCGCCCTGAGCCTTTCGTGCACTGCGGACGGACGCCTGCTGGCAACCGCCAACGGGAGGAGCGCCAGCGTGTGGGACACCGCCACCTGGCAGCAGGTGTGCCAACTCCCCGGCGCGGCAGGGGCCGTTCTCTTCTCCCCCGATGGGTCCTGGCTCATCACGGGCCAGACCAACGAGGCGCGCCTCGTCCTCTGGGAGCGCGGAACCTGGAGACCGCGGGCCGACTGCCCCAACACCCCGGAGGTGCGTAACCACGTGCCCAGCGGGTTGGCGTTCTCACCCGACGGCAGGCAGTTGGCCACTCTATGGGTGGATTTCACAGACGACACGATCGGGCTGCGATTCTGGCAAGTCCCGTCCCTGAACCCTTTGGACGACTGGGTCGCCAGCCGGAAACTGGGCGCTTGTGCCGCCTTTGACGCCAGGGCGAGACACCTCCTCACGGGCACGTGGGACGGCCGATTACTGGTTTGGGATCTTGCGGAGGGGGCACCCAAGTTGATCGGGGAACGCCGCGAACACTCCACCCATGTGACCCGCCTCGCCGTCTCGCGCGCCGGGCAGGTGGTCGCCACGGTCGGCGAGGACCAAACCTTGAACCTGTGGGAACGGGCGACCTACCGGCACCTGGCTCGGATCCGCGCACACACGAACCAGATCTACGGCCTGGCGATCTCACCCGACGGGCAGACGGTCCTGACCGGCAGCGCCCAGGACGGCGTCACCCGCGTCTGGCGGACCGACCTGACCGATGCCAGTGACCGGTCGGCCGTGGGCAGCCTGATCGCCGGCTTCACGGCTGACAGCCGCGCGTTAGTGCTTGGCCCTCGCAACGCCGACTGCCGTTGGCAGCTCCTCGGCCCCGTCACGAACACCGTCGCGGTTGCGACCAACCTGGCCCTCCCCGGCGACCTGCTGAACAAGCCGTTCGACGTGTTCGGAGGCAAGCCCACGGGCGCCCTGGGGCACAGCGAAGGGCTCCTGGAACTTTGGGATCTCTCCGCGGGTACCTTGATCACCCGATGGCAGGCGGAGACCAACGCGATCCGCAGCGTCCCCTTCTCGCCTGACGGACGGCAGGTGGTCACCGGGAGTGCGGCTGGTGGCGTCCGAATCTGGGATGTCGGCACGCGCGCGGAAGTGGCGGGGTTCCGGCCGGCCGCGGGCCCCGTCACGGCGCTGGCCTATTCTCCAGACGGAAAGCGGCTGGCAGCGGCGGTCGGGTGGGGGCGGTCCGAAGTCGAGCTTTGGGATGTGGCCAACGGCCATCCTCTGCCATTCCCCCGCGATCAGGACTGGGTCGCGTGGCTCGAGTTTTCGCCAGATGGGCACCTGGTTGCCGCGGCCGGCATGAACGGCGATGTGGAGCTGTGGCAGCTCTCCTCGGGAGGGCGGGTCGCCGAACTCAAGGGTCATGTCATGGGGGTCTTGCGCGCCTGTTTCTTTCCGGATGGACAGACCTTGGCAACCGGCGGCCTGGATGGCCGGGTGAAACTTTGGAACCTGGCCACGTTCCAGGAAATCCTGACGCTCGCGGTTCCATTGGGCACCGCCTTGCGTTCGCTCTGCATTGCTCCGGACGGGCGCACGTTGGCAGTCGGCTACATGGCCCTGCCGGGTCACTACGTCCGCTTCTATTCGGCGCCCTCGCTTGCGGAGATTGCCGCCCACGAACGGGATCACGGTCAGGCCTTGTCGCCCTGACAGGGGCTGCGGACGGCGACCGTGAGGGGGCCATCAAGATATTGCGATCTGTGGGACTGACCCCTTTGGATGGGGATAATCCAGGATTGTCGCCACGGCGGGCCTTGGATTAGCCTGCCCGGCATCACATGAACACTTCGACCCTGAAAACCAATGTGGGACGGCGGCTGGGCGCGCTGGCGGCCCTGGTGGCTCTTGGCTGGCTCGCGGCGGTGCCCGCCGGCGCCGAGACCCCTGCCGAACGCGATGCCCGCATGGCGTGGTTCCGCGAGGCCCGTTTCGGACTCTTCATTCACTGGGGTGTCTATGCCGTTCCGGCCGGCGAATGGGACGGCAAGACCAACTACGGCGAGTGGTTCATGGAGGAAACCAAGATGCCGGTGTCCCAGTACGAGAAGTTCGCCGCCCAGTTCAATCCCGTCCGCTTCAACGCGCGCGAGTGGGTGCGGATGGCGAAGGACGCCGGCATGAAATACATCGTGATCACCAGCAAGCATCACGACGGCTTTGCGCTCTGGAACTCGCAGGTCTCGGACTGGGACATCGGCGCCACACCGTGGAAACGGGATCCGCTCAAGGAACTCGCCGACGCCTGCGCCGCCGAAGGCATCCGCTTTTGCTTCTACCACTCGATCATGGACTGGCATCACCCGGATTGGGGCACGCGCCGGGCCTGGAACGATCGCGCGCCGTCCACGCCTCCGGATATGAACCGGTACCTGTCTTATCTGAAGGCCCAGCTCAAGGAGCTCCTGACCGGTTACGGCCCGCTCGGGATCTTGTGGTTCGACGGTGAATGGGAATCGCCCTGGACGCACGAGCTTGGTCTGGACCTCTACCACTACGTGCGGAGCTTCCAGCCGGACATCATCATCAACAACCGGGTGGGCAAGGGCCGCGCCGGCATGGGCGGCATGGACCAGGGCCAGGGGGTCGGCGATTACGGAACTCCCGAGCAGGAGATCCCGCCGACCGGCTTCGGCCCCGGCGTGGATTGGGAGTCGTGCATGACCATGAACAACCACTGGGGCTACAACCGGCACGACCAGAACTGGAAATCCACGACGGTGCTGGTCCGCAACCTGATCGACTGCGCCAGCAAGGGTGGCAATTACCTGCTCAACGTCGGGCCCACGGCCGAGGGTCTGTTCCCGGAGCCGTCGGTGGTCCGGCTGCGCGAGATCGGCGAGTGGATGCATGTCAATCACGAGGCCATCTACGGCACTACCGCCAGTCCCTTCCGCCGGCTGGCCTGGGGGCGGGCGACGCAGAAACCGGGACGACTCTACCTCCACGTGTTCGACTGGCCGGCGACGGGCCGGCTCGACGTCCCGCTCGCCTCGGCCATCCAGCGCGCCTACCTCCTGGCCGCGCCGGATCGCGCACTCACCGTGGAGCCCGGCAAGGAAGGCCAAACCGTGCTGGTACCCACGACATCCCCGACGCCCCACGCGGGGGTGGTGGTTCTCGAGATCCGTGGACAACCCCAGCCGGTCGAACCGCGCGTGCGCCCCGCAGCAGACGGCACGGTGACGCTGAAGCCCGAGGAGGCTGAGATCATCGGGCACACGCTGCGCCTCGAGCATCGGGACGGCCGGGCCAACCTGGGTTTCTGGACCGATGCCCGGGATCACGTGCAATGGCCGGTGACGTTCGGACGCGCAGGAACCTTCGACGTCGAGGCGGACTACGCCTGCGACCCGGCGTCGGGCGGCAGTGAGTGCGTGCTGGTGCTGGGCGAGCAGGAACTCCGGGCAACCGTGGAGCCCACGGACGGTTGGGCTGATTACCGCACGGTGGTGGTGGGGCAGATTACCGTGCCGGCACCTGGCGATTACACCGTGGTGGTGAAGGCCCTAAGCAAGCCCGGCGCCGGGGTGGTGAACCTCCGCCAGATCCGCTTCCGTTGACCGGGCCGGTCGCCATCCGCTCCGAGTGGCGTCCTGCATGAGGCCCTCTGCGGACACAACGGTCTGGAGCGTGCGCGCCCTGCTCGTACTGGGGCGCGTTTCGAATCTGCCGACCATCTTCTCCAACTGTCTGGCCGCCTGGGTGCTGGGCGGTGGCGGCAGTGTGGGGCATTTCCTGCTCCTGAACCTCGGCGCAGCCCTCCCTCTACACCGGGGGCTCTACCTGAACGACGCGTTCGATGCCGATTTCGACCGGCAACGACGCCGCGAACGACCGATTCCGTCCGGGCAGATCAGTCTGGCGCTGGTGTGGCGGCTCGGCTGGCTCTGGCTCGGGTTGGGCACGGCGTTGTTTCTGTGGGTCGGTTGGGGCAGCTTCATCGTGGCGGTGCTGCTGGCGCTGGTCACCGTCTTGTACAACGCGATCCACAAGCGCACCGCGCTGGCCGTGGTGCTGATGGGGTTGTGTCGCTTCCTGCTCTACCTGCTGGGGGCGGCCTCGGCGACGGAGATCAGCGGGCTGGCCATCTGGAGTGGGCTGGCCCTGGGGTTGTACGTCGGTGGGCTCAGCTATCTGGCGCGCAAGGAGAGCATCCTGGGTCCGGTGCAAGTCTGGCCGATCCTCACGCTGGCGGCGCCGGTGGGATTGGCGCTGCTGGTCAATGGGCCTGGGTATCGCGAGCGGGCGTTCTACCTGAGCCTGCTGCTGGTGATCTGGATCCTGCCCAGCCTGCGGTACGTGTTCCGGAAGGAGCCCCGGCAGATCGGGTTTGCCGTTTCAAATCTGCTGGCGGGGATCGTGCTGGTGGATTTGCTGGCGACCGCCGGTGAACCCTGGGGCGTGGTGCCGGCCTTCGTGCTGCTGTTTATCGCGGCGGTCGGGCTCCAGCGGTTTGTCCCGGCGACCTGACGCGGCAGCGAGGAGTGCGGGCGCTTGATCTTTGGGGGTCTTGCCGTCATCTTGCACTCCGGAATAGCGCAGCACGTGGAACCGGACCGGAGTGCAAAAGGAAGCTCAACGCGGGTCGACGTTCTCCTCGAGGCAGGGAGAGTCCCCCGGCCTCCGTGGTCATGCCCCACGACCCTGAACCGCGCAAGGGCCGGTGAGAGGTCTGCACCACAGGTACACGGGCAGTCCGCGGGTGCGGTGCCGCGCCGGACGTTTGCCAGGAACACGATGGCGCGGCTGGGCTGGCTGGGCGTCGCCTGCTGGCTCGCGGCGCGCTCGGCCGGGGCGGCGGAGTCCGCGCCCACCGTGCGGTTGGCCTGGGATCCCAACTCCGAACCCGACATCGGTGGCTATCGCATCCACTACGGGCTGGGACCTCGCTACTACACCTTCCGCGAAGACGTCGGCAACGTGACCAACGCCACGATCCGCCTCCCGGCCATTCCCGGGATGACGTTCTACTTCGCCGCCACGGCCTACACGGTCGATGGCATCGAGAGCGACTACTCGAACGAGGTCACCTACGACCTTCCGGTCCTGCCCGGCGACCCACCGCCAGGGGGCATGTCGGTGGTCCGGCACATCCCCGAGGATACCCGGGCGATTCTGCCGCTCGAGACCCGGACCCTC
The DNA here is from genome assembly GCA_027493615.1 of Verrucomicrobiota bacterium. Lineage (GTDB taxonomy): Bacteria > Verrucomicrobiota > Verrucomicrobiia > Limisphaerales > J093 > DSVZ01. Next base: position 145,588 of record JAOSKK010000001.1, on the reverse strand, counting down.
GAAGCGGCTTCAACGACCCTCCTCGTCCGCGTCCCGCCCACGCACGGCTCGATGACCGGCAGCTACCCGGAGATCACTTACGTGCCCCGACCGGACTTCCACGGAGAAGAGATCTGGGAAGTGGTGATGTACGACGCCCGGGCGCAGGTCGTTCGTACCACGTTGCGGGTGGTTGTCACGCCGGTGAACGACCCCCCGCGCTGAGGGAGCCTCGCTCGAACTCTCGCCCAACACCTCGGTTTCGGTGCGGCTCCGTGGCACCGATGTGGATGGGGACCCGCTCGTGTACCACGTGGTGCGCCCGCCCGCACACGGTCTGCTGAGCGGCGATCCGCCCAACCTGACCTACACACCAAACCCGGGTTTCGAGGGGGAGGATTCGCTGACGTTCACCGTGCAGGACGGGGGTGCTGGAATCCACGGCGGCGCTGGTCCGGTTCGCCGTTGCCGATCAGCCACCCGTGGCGTGGGACGATTTCGTGGCCACCACCATGGCAACCCCGGTGGCCATTCGCCTCAGCGCGCACGATGCCGAGGACCCCTCCCTGACCCTTACGGTCACGGAGGCTCCCTCCGGCGGTCGACTCGAGGGCCAGCCGCCCGAGCTGACCTATGTTCCCAACCCCACGTTCGAAGGCGAGGATGGCTTCACGTTCTCGGCCCGGGATTCGCGGGGACAAACCGCCTTCGCGCGGGTCTGGATCGCGGTGGTGCCGCCCAACCACGCGCCGGTGGCGCAGGATCAGAGCCACACGATCCACGCGAACGAGTCGCTCGAGCTACAGCTCGTCGCATGGGACGAGGACGACGACTGGCTGACCTACCTCATCGTCGAACCACCGGTTCATGGCCAGCTCCTCGGGGAACCGCCGGACCTGATCTACCAACCCACGCCGGGGTATGACGGCTCGGATCGCTTCCGGTTTCGCGCGAGTGACGGCCGGGCCGAGTCGGAGACGGCCGCGGTGGACATTCTCATCCTGCCTTCCGGGGAAGCGGCGCCCCGAGTGTTGGCGGCCCATCTCGACGGCGACACGGTGGAACTCACCTGGCTGGCACGGGCGGGAGCCACCTATCGCGTCTGGCACAAAGCCGCGCTGGAAGACCCCGTCTGGCACCCGTTGAGCGAACCGATCGTGGCGAGCGAATCCCCCGCCACGTGGCGCGGCCCGCTTCCCAGCCCGGTCGTCCGCGGGTTCCTCACGGTGAGTGTGGAGGATTAGCGAGGTGCGCCCCGCTGGACGAAGGCGCCGCGCCGGGCCCGTCCGGGCTCGTTGCCGGGACAGGCTCAGAACCCCACCGACGCGCCGCCGTCCACAGGCAACACCACGCCGTTGACGAATCTCGCGGCCGGTGACGCCAGATAGACCGCCGCCCACCCGATGTCATCCGGCTCCCCGAACCGGCCCATCGGGGTACGCGCGAGAATCTTCGCGCGTCGGTCCGGGTCCCCCTGCAGCGCTCGTTCGAGCATATCCGACGCGATCCAGCCGGGGGCGATGGCATTGACCCGCACGCCGTGGGGACCCCACTCGACGGCCAGCGCTCGCACCACACCCAGATAGGCGGTCTTGGCGGCTGTGTAGGCGACGACCTGTGGGATTCCCAGGAAGGAAGCCATCGAGGCCGTGAAGAGCACACAGCCCGATCGGCGGGCCAGCATCCGTCGCCCCGCCTCGCGGGTGAGGGCAAAAGCCCCGAAGAGGTGGGTCTGCAACACGGCACTGAAGTCAGCGTCTCCCGTGTCGATCGCCGGGCGCTTCAGATGGACCCCCGCGTTGTTGACGAGCAGCGTGAGCGGACCGGCCAGACGTTCCGCCTGCTCGATGAGTGCCGGCGCGGTCTCCAGACGGGTCACATCCCCCGGCAGCGCCGTCGCCTGCGGCCCCAACACAGCGCACGCCCGCTGCAACTCGCCTTCCCGGCGTCCCACCAGGACGACCCGCGCGCCGGCCGCGACCAGGCAGCGTGCCATCCCGAGGCCCAAACCCGTCGCGCCGCCCGTCACCAAGGCTACCTGGCCGGTCAGGTCGAAGGCGGACGAGACAGCCGGCGGGTTCATGCGCGGCAGCCTGCGGCCAGGGACGGTGTGTCCTGGTGCTTGTACATGATGAAGTACTCGCGGTGCCCCAACTGCTCCGGTTTGCTGGGCTGGCCGGCCGCCACCGCAGCCACGAGGGCTCCCAGTTCGCGCCCTGCCTGTTCGAGCGTGAGCTCGCCGCTCAGCACGCGGCCCGCGTCGAAATCCATGTCGTCCGCCAGGGCGCGATAGGTGGCCTGGTTGCCGGTGACCTTGATGAGCGGGGCGATCGCGCTCCCAATCACGCTGCCGCGGCCGGTGACGAACAGCAGCACCTGGGCCCCGGCGCTGATCAAGTCCATCAGCCCCTCGGTGTCGTTGGGATTCGTGTAGCCAAACTGCATGAAATGCTCGTCCGGCACGCTGTCGAGCACCCAGAGCCCGGGACCCCGCGGCGGCTCGGCCACGCGAATCACGCCCTGGATCGGCCGTGAACCGCTCTTGGCGAACGCCCCGAGGCTCTTCTCCTCGATGGTTGTCAGCCCGCCCGCAAAATTACCCGGCGCCACCGAGTATTGCCGGACCTCGCGACAATAGCGCACCGCCTTGTCATAAGCCGCGGCCAGCTCGTTCGCGGCCTGGGCCGACGCCGCGCGCGCCACCAGATGGTCCCGCAACCCGATCATCTCGATTGTCTCCTCGATCACCGCCCGCCCCCGGCATCCACCAGCAGGTCGAAGAAGGCGCCGACCGTCGGGTTGCCCGCCAGACCCGACGTGGCATCCGAACCGCCGCACTCACAGCCCACGGTGAGGTCCCCCAGCGCCATCGGGACGCGCGGGGTTTCCTCGGCGATCCGCGAGCGCATCTGGGCGACGAGCGCCTTGCCCCGCGCCACGGACGCGCGCGTGCCGCCGCTCTGCTGGATGAAGAACCACTCCGCCGGGCGGCCCGAGGCACGGACCACTTCCGCGATTTTCGCCGGCTGGGTGTATTCGCAGCCCAGGCCCACGGCGAGCACGGCGCCGACATTCGGATGCCGCGCCAGGGCGAGCATCAGGCGGATGGCATACACGTTGTCGTAACAGCCGGGAAAACCGAGCACGTGCGTGTCGGGTTCCTCGGCGGCGATGGCGTGAGCCACGTGCTTGGCGCACTCGACCGTGTAAACCACCAGCACGAGATTGCGGACCCCTTTTCGACCGTCGGGTCGCAGGTAGCCGGTCCACGTGGGGAACGTCGGTTCAGACATAAGCGGCAGCGGTGTCGGTGGGGGCGCCGGTGTGGTGGTCCAGGCTCGAGGAACGCTCATCGAGGCGGCTGGCGACGTTGTGCAGGTGCACCCAGGCCCCGGCGCGGATGCGTTCGGTGGCGATGCCGATGGGCACCCCGTACTTGATCACCTGCTCGCCCTCCGCCAGGGCGCGCAAAGCGACCTTGTGATCCCGCGGGATCTTCTCCACGGCCGTGAGTGCGACAGGTTCTGTCGCGGTGCCGAGCACCTGGAGGGGGCCAGGTTCGGCGTCCTCGAGCATCGTGGCCACGTTGTCGGCAGCGTGGATCTGGAAAGCGCGGGGCTTCATCGGGCAACCGTCGTTTGATTTGCGGGATCAGGCTGGCAGATCCTGCGCGGCTAGGCGACGCAAAAAGGGGCTCCCGCCGGATCTCCTGGTCCGTACCGAAACGGAAGTCGTCGCCGTCGGGTCCGGCGGGGCGGCAGTCGCTTCCCGTCCCGATGTGCAGGTCCGCGAGCCATGGGGATTGCACGAACCGGGAGGAGCAACCCCGGCGCCCTCACCTGCCACGGGACCGCCGGCCACTGAGCCGATCCGGGTGCGATTGGAAGATGAGATCGAACGTTGGCTCGAGATCCGCGACACGGGCGGTCGCCTGGTCACAGTCCTCGAACTACTGAGCCCGACCCACAAGATCGAGGGCGAGGAAAGAGACCGGTACCAGCGCCAACGCCGCGCCTTCCTCGGCGGCGGCGCCAATCTGGTGGAGATCGACCTGGTGCGAGCGGGTGCTTCGCTCTTTCCGGAGGGGTGCGCCAGGTCTTCGTCGGCGCGGGAGCCTGTTACGCGGTTGGTGTCGTTCGCGCGGGCCGGACCTCGGAGCACGAAGTGTATCCCGTCCGGTTGCGGGATCGTTTGCCGGTCTTCCGGGTGCCGCTGCGACCGGGTGAACCTGACGCCGTGGTGGACCTCCAGGCCTTGATCGACTTGAGTCACGACCGGGGTCGATACCGCCTGCTGGACTACCACCGGGAACTCGATCCCCCTTTGTCTCCGGAGGACGCGGCCTGGGTGGACCAGGTGCTGCGCGAACACGCGTTGCGCTGAACGGCGCCCACGCCGAATGCTGGCCCGACGATGGGCCCAGCGCGCGTATCTCATGCCCGCTGTAGGCGCCGACGTGAGGAGGCGAAGTGCGCCAGGGACAACGACACTACGCCTCCTCACGTCGGCGCCTACTGTCCGTCGCGATTCCTGCGGAGTCGGGTATCTCCGGGCCGGGCGTGAACCCGGCCGGCCCTCAGGAAGTGGGCACCTGCTCAAGCCCGGCGACGACTTCGCGGACGAGGTGGTGAAGGATGCTGCGCTCGTTCGCGTGGCCCACGGTGAAGATCACCAGGATGAACCGCCGCCCGTTGGGCAGTTCCACGAGGATCGCGTCGTGGCGGGTCTCGCTGGTCCAGCCGGCCTTGGACCACAGCTTTGCCCCCGCCGGCAACGCCGGACCGCTGAACCGGGCCTGATCATCCGGATCGCTGGGGATGTTGGTGAGATCGCGTCGCAGGAGTTCGAGCATGGCGGCGGAGCGCGCCGGGGTGACGGCCTGGCCGGTGGCGCATTCGAACAGGAGACGGGCGGTGGCGTCGGTGGTGAGCAGGTTGCGCTTGGGCTCGAAGGCGCGGATGGCCTGGATCTCGCGGCCGTAAGGGCCTTCGCACCACGGCTTCTTGTTCGCGTTGATGCCCACATAGCCCAGCGAGGTGAAGTAGCGGTTCACGGCGTTGCGCCGGTCGAACCACCGCTCGAGCTCGGCCTCGGACAATTCCGGCCCGCTGGTGGTGTCGGTGAGGAGGTCCACGACGTAGTGCGTCGCCTCGTTGTAAGACAGCACGATCATGTCGCTCAAGGCGCGGCGCAGCTCCGGGGTGTCCGCGAGCCGACCGTCCTCGAGCCAACGATGGGCGGCGACCAGGTAGAACAGCTTCACCACGCTGGCCGGGTAGATGGGCACATCCCCCCGGTGACTGCCGCGTCCGGCGCAATCGGGACGGGCGAGGTCCACGAGCGTGACGGCCAGGGCGTCCGGTTGGAGCGATCGCGCGGCAAACCGCGCCACGGCCGAATGCACGGCGTTGTCCACCACGGCCTGCACGGCTGGCACGACCGGCACCGGTGGCGCTGAGGCGAGAGTGGAGGTTCCGGCGATCATGAGGACCCAGAGGGACAGGGAAGGCAGGCTGGAAGCCTGCACCACACGTTGAAGGAGAGCAGCCATGCAGCCGAGGGGAGGGAGGGGGGAGTCAACCGCGGAGACAGCCTGGGCACTGCAGACCCGCGGTTGTAGGCGCCGACGTGAGGAGGCGCAGTGCGAGGCCCTTGTCCGGAGCCTCCTCACCTCGGCGCCTACGGTTTCGCCTCCTGACGTCGGCGCCTACAGGGTTGCTGGTGCCTACGGTCGGTCGCGGGTTCATGGGGCGCAGGCAGTCGCCGGGCCAGAGCGGGGTCAATCGAGGCCGCGGGCTTCGAGGTCGATTTCATCGAGGCCGAGGTAGTGACCCAGTTCGTGGAGGTACGTGGTACGCACTTCTTCGCGGTAGATGTCCTCGTCCTCCTCCGCGAAGTCCCAGAGGTTCTCGAGGAACAGGAGGATCTGGGAAGGCACGTCTGCGTACCCCGATTCCTCCTCGCCGTAGGCCTTGCCGACGAAAAAGACCGAGCAGGTCGGATTCCCAGCCGTCGGCGAGGATGGCGTCGTTGGGACGGGGGGCTCGTAGCACACCGGCAACGCCTCGGCGTGGGGACGGAGAGCGCGTGGGAGGCGGCGGGTGGTGCCGCGCACCTCTTCCTGGGCCAGACGCAGGAGTTGGTTCCACGAGAGCTTCATGGGGCGGGACAGGACGGCCCCGAGCAGGTCAAGGCAACGGGCGGTTCAGCAACTGCGCGAGGTTGTAGTGGGTGTAGCGGCAATGGCTGGCCACGTTCTGGCTGTCGGCGTTCGCGACCCAGAAGTCGAGCGTCTCGGGGGCGAACAGGACCGAGTGGATGTTCGAGTTCATCGCCACCGGCCGGTCCATCAAGCGCCGCGCCTCCTCGACGCCGAGCCGCCCGTGCTGCTGCTGGACCCGCCCGGCCAGGGCCTCGTAACGGTCGCCGGCGCTCAACAAGACGGCGTCGGGGATCGCGTGCGGCAGCCGCGGGTGGGCTTCGCCCGGCCGGACCACCTCGAAGGTGTCCGGGGTCGCCGCGATCCCCACCGCCTGCCGCGAGTTGCCGTCGGCAATCACGTAGTAGTACTCACAGGTGCGGGGGCCGCGACGAATGATCGCGACGGCTTCCTCCAGGGTGGCGGCCTTCTCCATGACTTCGCGGACGAGCTGGGCCATGGGTTTGCCGTCCCAGTTGCCCTCGCCGCGTCCGCCCATCTCGCCGATCGAGATCCGGCGTTCGTTCATGGCGGTGACCGAGCCGACGAAGCCGCCGTAGCTCACGTTCGCCCACGCGTAGCCCTGGTCCGGTTGGTGGACGATCACCACGGCGTTCGGCTCGAGCCCCACGCCCCGCAGGTAATCGAGGACCCGCCCGTGGTAGAGCCGCCCGTCGACGGTGGCGCGGCCGAACACGGCGAACCCGCTGCAGTGAAAGAGCTCGGGGAAGAAGTTGGCGAGGCGCACCTCCTCGCGGTCGAGCCCCGCGGCCACGGCCAACGTGTCCATCTCGCGCAGGTACCGTTCGTCGACGAAGGGCGCGATCCGGCTTTGCGCCTCCTCGATTTCGCCGAAGAACCAGCGGCCCTTCTCGAACGAGCTGCCGACCCCGACGCCGTAGAGGATCTTGCTGACCAGGTCCCGCACCTCACGTCGCATCAACACGCCGTGCTGGTGGCCCATGGCCTCGGGCGAACCGGCGAGGAACAGCACCTTGGTGCCGTCGTGGTCCTCGAGCCGACCGGCGCCTTCGACGGCAAGCACCCGCCGCTCGCCGGTCGCCGGCCCGAGGGTGGGGATCCGGACCTGGAGCAAGGACAAGGCGGCCGGGAGGAATCGTTCGAGGTGAGCGCGGGCCACGGTTTCGATCTTGAAGGCCCCGGCGGATTGGAGCCGCCAGGCATGCGCCGGCCAGGGGTTCATGAGCCGGAGATCCGGCCATTCGATGACGAGCCGCCGGCCCCGCGGATCCTCGAGGCGCAAGCGCACAGGCAGGGAATCGGTCTGGCGAACCCAGAGCGTGAACTCACCCTGGGGCAACTTGAGCGCCTCGATGGCTTGCGGCTGCGGGCGGCCGCGCAACACCCAGCAGGCGGCATCGCCCACGCTTTCGGCGGGAAGGGATTCGAGCTGGAGCATCAGCGGCAGCAGCAGCCGTTGCTCAGTGCTGAGGGGCAGCTTGAAGGGGGGCAACACCGAGCGGTCCACGCTGTCGGGTCGGGTGCGGAAGCGGGGCACCTCCGGCGAACCGATGACGCCGAACTTCTTGCCGGGCGCGAAGAGCCACAGTTGCTGGCCATCGCGGCCGAACTGCAGTTCCCGTCCTTCAATGGTGGTGGTGAGGGTGAGGCGATCCGGGGCCTGGAACGCGAGTTGGGCCTGGTGACCGGTCAGGCCTTTGCCGAGACCCTCGGCCTCGACGATGCGGAGGGTGGCGGTGAGTGTCTGGGGCGACGCGGCTGCGGCAGGTTCAATGACCGCGGCCAGCCTGGCCACCGTGGCGCCCAGGATCTCCTGGGGGTGCGCGCCGCTTCCTGGGCTGTGAGGGGAAGCAGGTGCGCGACGACGGCCGCGAACGCAGCCAGGGTCCAGCGAGAGAGATGAGGTCCGGCGCTCATGGCGGCGAAAGTAGCGTGGGCCTCCCGGCTTGGCCAGTGCTCACCCCGCGGGCGGGATCGGTTGGCCCAGGGCCCAAAGAATGCCGTTCAACAGAAGTCGTCGAAACGCGGGTTCGGCGAAGTCATCCACGTGCCCGAACGAGGTGTAGAAGACACGCGCAGCGCGTGGGCCGTAGGCGCGGGTCCAGGCCACGGGCTCGGCGGCCTGACCGGGGATCGAGCCCAGGAGCAGCGCGTGGCAGCCGGGGCGCAGCGGACCCGAACGGTAGAGACTCGCGTGTCCCTGCCACGCATCCAGGTCGAGGCCGGTCAGCACCGGATGACCAGCCGCTCCCTCGGCGATGGCCAGGGTCGTGACCGGTCCCACGCCGTAGTGGCCGCGGTAATTGCCACCGAGCACCTCGGCGTCGAACTCTGGCCATTCCACGAGGCCGCGTTGTGCCAGGACGCTGCGTTCGTCACCCCGGACGGCGAAACCGTGGGAGGCGGTGCGCAGGCCCACGAGAGGTTTGCCTTGTTCGAGGTGGGCGCGCAGGGCCTTGAGGGCCGGGGGTGTGAGGGCTCGGCGCCGGGTGCTTACCACCAGCAGGTCGGCTGTGGGAAGGGCCTCGTCCAAGCCGGGGAACGCGTGCTTGTCCTGCGCGTCTTCGAGCAGCACGCGCACGTCGAAGCCGCGCCAGGCCAGGTCGTCCTGGGCGAACGCGGGCAGGGTTTCCCAGGTCCGGTACTCGTCCTCGCCGATCAGGAACAGGATGCGGGACCGCACATCGGCGCGGAAACGGAACGGCTCGCCGCCCAGGAGGTCGGCGCTGGTGACGCTGGGACACCAGTACCGCTCGATGTGGGCGACGACGAGGTCGGTGCCGGCAAAGTGGCTGACGTAAGGCCGGCGGCGGGCGTTGTACATGGTGTCGGTGAGATCGCGCATGAGCACAACGTTCTTGCCCCGGCCGACGAGGGCGCGGATCGAGAAGGGGCGGCCCAGCACGCACATGTTCGTGTGCACGCCGAGGACGATGACATTGCGGATGCCGCGGCTTTCGAGCACGCGATGGATCTCCTCGCCGCTGTCGCTGATGACGTCGGCATCGGCGATTTCGAGCGTGGGGATCTGGCTTTTCCAGGCGCGTCCCTGAGGGCAGGGCGGGTCTTCGTTGCAGCCGCCGTCCGAGTCATCAATGGGCAAAGGCGGTTCCTTGTCGCGATCGAGGGATTTCCATTGGTTGATGCCGGCCGGGGCGGTGACCGTGGGGGCCTGCTGGGCGCGCAACCGCTGCGGCCAGCCCTCGTAGAAGGACATGGTATCGCTGGGCGCGTGGATGATGAGGACGCCCCGGGCCCGGGCGGCCTGGATCAGCGCATTCATGCGCGGGGCCATTTCGGCGACGCGTTCGGTGGCGCCGCGGCACCAGTGGCGGTCCCACATGTCACAGATGATCACCGCGGTCTGCTGCGGCTCCCAACGCAGCACCTCCTCGACGACGACGTCGCTGCGTTGGCCCGGCGGGGGGCGGCGCGATGGCGGGCATGGAGAACGAGGGGTCCGGGGTCACCGGCGTGGTTCAAAGGGCTGGCGGCGGCCCAGCACGCGAGGAGCAGGAGGGACAGGGACCGCGGGCGTTGCCGGGCTGTGGATTCCCGGTGGTTCGAGGTCGCCAGGGCGGCTCGTGTTGGCAACAAGGTGGGCGAAGACATGGGCTATTGATTGACGGGGTGCGGGCGGAAGGCGAGCACTTCCTGGGGTCAGCCCTTAAGGATCAGGTTTCCGCCTGGGGCCTCGAGGAGGCGACGCCAGATCAGCGGCACCGCGCCGGCGAATTCGTGGGGTTTCTCCGCCAGCCATCGGCTGATGGCGTCGGGTGAAAACCAGCCGCCGTCGGCGATCTCTTCGGGATGCAGCGTGAACGGCCCCTCGGCCTCCGCGCGGTAAACCCAGACGAACTCCATCCCGGTCTCGGGGCAGGCCGCGAGCTTGAAGAGCGGCTGGGGGGGCTGGGCGAGCCGACAGCCCAGTTCCTCCTCCACTTCACGCACGGCGCACGCGTCGTAGCTCTCGCCGGGCGCCAGGTGGCCGGAAGCCGAGGAATCCCAGGTACCCGGGAAGCAGTCCTTGGTGAGCGAACGCTTCTGCAGGAACAGGTCCCCGCGCCGGTTGAACACGAGCACGTGAACCGCACGGTGCTTGAGCCCGAGGCGATGCACCTCGCGGCGCGGGCGCCGGGCGATGACCTCGTCGCGGTCGTCCACCACGTCGAACAGTTCTTCACTCATGAGCGACTCGGAGCATCCACCGGGGCGAGTCGGCGGGCGAGCCCGATGTATTGCGCGCGGTTGACCCGCTCGGCGCGCAGATCCTCGGCAAGTCCGAGGTCGTTCCAGGCCCCGGTGACGAGCTCGGTGGGCCAGTCGAAGCGCAGCAGCTTGAGGGCCTTCTTCCGACGTTCCGAGAACGCCCGCTTGACGACGCGTCGGAACACCCCGCGCCTCGGCGGGCGTCAGCTCGGGTGACGGGCGCCGGCGCAGAGCCAGTCCGCCCGAGTCGACGTCGGGCTCGGGAAAGAAACAGGAGCGCGAGATCTTGAACGAGCCCGTGGGCTCGTAGCCGAGTTGGACCAGCAAGGTGAGAATACCGTAATCCTTGCCGCCCGGAGCGGCCGTGAGGCGGTGGATCACCTCGAGCTGGAGCGTCACGACGACTTCGTCCGGTCCGGTTTCCGGCTGGGTGAGGTCCACGAGCAGGGGGACGCGACGGAGTACGGCAGGTTCGCAACGAGCTTCCATCCCCGCCAATCCCGGTTCTCCCGGCGGAGCCAGGCCAGGGCATCGGCCTCGACGAGGAAAGGCGACTCGCCAACCCGTTGTCGGGCGGCAGCACGGTCTCGGCGGTGTCGGACGGGCGGGCGGCGGCGTTTGGGAACCGTTCGCGCAGCACCGCCACCAGCCGGGCGTCTTTTTCGATGGCCAGGACACGCGCCCCGGCGGCCAGGAGGCGCTCGGTGAGCGGGCCGAGACCCGGGCCGATCTCGAGGATGCGGTCGCCGGGGCGGACGTTCGCGAGGGCGATCAGCCGGTCCAGTTGATGGGTGTCGTGGAGGAAGTTCTGCCCGAGCGAGCGCGTGAGCTGGATGCCGCGCTCGGCAAGCAGTTGACGCATGGCGGAGAGTTTCATCCGCGGTCCCGCGGTGGGGGGTGGATGCCCGGGGGCATGGCGGGAGACTACGGTGGGGAGGCGCCGGGTTCAAGGCATCCGAGTCGGTTGAAGTTGTGGCCCCTGAGTCGATGGAAGAGAACCAGGCAATTCCCCAGTCCCCGATGTTCGTAATCGGCGGGGAATCCAGGAACGGGGAGTTTCTCCGCCGGTTACGAACATCGGGGATGGGGCTGAGGGAGGCGCTCCATGAACCTGTGGTGCGGGCTCCCAGCCTGCCCCCTCCGCGGTTCATGGCTCCTGAGCAGGTCCAGCCGGAACCGGCCGTTGCGCTGCCACTGGGTCTTCCCGCGCCAGCACCCGGAAAGCGAGCGCCGCTTGCCCCAGGGTGCCGGCGTCCGCCCGCAAGGTGACCCAACCGTCCTGGGTGACCGCTCCCGCGGGCAAGTGCAGCGTCATCGCGGTGGCCAAACGTTGCCCTGCGTCCAACGCGAAGTCCGTCCCGGCCAACGCCAGCTCCCAGTCCTTGGGCCGGTCCGTAACTGCCAGCCGCACTCGCGCTGCTGTTGACCCCAGGTTGTACAGGTGCAGCGGCACCGTGAACGATTCGCCCGGACGGACGACATACGCGTACCCTTCCGACCACGGCAGGTCCTCGACCTTCACCGTCACCTCACGCGGCAGCGACACCTGCAACACCACGGGACAGGCCGTTCCCGTCCGCAGCAACGCCAGCGGCGGCGGTGCCGTCAAAGGCAGCGTCAACGCTTGTCCCTTGGGCAGCATCACAAACACCGGTGCTGAGCTCAGCGGTGCCGGGAAACCGGTCGGAAGCGTTCGCCCCAGGTAATCCACCACGCCCAGCACCTGCAGATGACCGGGCAGGTGCCAGTCGGACGTCGTTTGCCCGCGTCCCTCCCAATCCACTTCCCGCTCGGCCCAGACCACCAGGACATCCCGCTCCTCACCGTCCGGCCACGCCCGGAAGCCATGGACGTTGACGTGGGGAGCGGGCTGCCAGCGGCCGAGCACCCGCGCCCCCGGCCAGACAACGCCCCACCGCCGCCAGCGCGACATAGGCCGGCCGGGGCGTGTGATCCAGGCGCAGCAGGCCGAACTGGACGCCGTTGGGCTCGTGGTAATGGCCCAGGATGAAGTGGAAATGGCGCCGCGCACCCGCGAACAGGCTGCTCGCGTACGACTGGGCGATCCACTCGGCCTTGAGCCGCTCCAGCACCGGATCCTGATCGTACCACGGGGCCCGGTTCAGGTGTTTGGTCCCGCGATCCGCCTCCGTGATCCAGAGCGGCCGTCCGCTGGTCGCGTCGCGGGCGGGCCCCCACAGATCCGCGTAGGCATGGGACCAGTCGTAGGTGTGGTGGTTGTACGTGTCGAAGTACGGCCAGGTCTCGTTGGCCAGGATCCCGAACGTCTGGGCCGGGGTCGGCACCGTCGTCGTGACATTCCAGCCCACGATCACCGCCGGATCGCCCGCCTTGAACCCGAGCCACGCCGCCTTCTGCCACGAACACATCTGATCCACCGTGTGGCCGCCGAAGGTCGCCACGTTGGCCTCGTTCCACGGCTCCCAGGCCGTCACCTGTCCCCGGAAACGAACCGCCAGGGCGCGGCCCAGCTCGTAGACATGGCGCAGGTCCGGGGCGAAACGACCGCCCGCTCGCGTTTCTCCCCGCGCCCAGACCGGCGTGTCGTGGAAGACCTGCAAGACCTTGAGCCCGGCGGCGTGCTGAACGGCGGCGGCGGTGTCGTACGTCGTCGGTCCCGGCACAAGGGCGCCCGGGCGGGGCTGAAGATCGCCCCAGCGGAGTCGATCCCGCACCCAGTTGACACCGGCCAACGCCGCGAGGTTCGCCAGCTTCCTCTGGTGAACCTGGTCGTCCCGCGCAAACCAAGCCGCGGCGGAATCTACACAAACCGGCGAGTCGCCCGGCACCGGGGCCCGCAGCGGGTTCAGCACGGCCGCCGTCGTCCACGCCACCGGTTCGGTCGCCTCCGCGGGGCCGAACTCGACCCGGTACCAGCCCACGCCGAGCGCGCCGAGCGGCAACGCTTCCCGCGAACCGCTCGCCGCCACCGACAGCTCTCCCGACCGCAACACGCGATGCCGGTCATCGAGAAGACGCCACGGTACGGCTTCCGCCGGCAACGACTCGGGCAACCGGACTTCGACGGCTTCACCGGCCAGGAAGATGTTGCCCGGATGCCCCTCGAGCGGCGCCGGTAACGTACGCGTCGCGGGCAGGCTGGCCGATTCGTCAGGCTCCGGATGCAGCCGGGCGCGAATCGCGTGCGGCTGGTCGGTGATGATCCCGTCCACGCCCAGTTGTACCAGCGCCGCCGCTTCGTCCGGGTCGTTGATGGTGTAAACCCAGACGCGCAGGCCACGCTCGTGGGCATGAGCGATGGCCGGGCGGGTCACCTGCCGGTTCCACACCACCAACCGGGCGCCGAGCTGTTCGACCGCCTGAACGAACTCGGGGGACAACACCTTCTCCGGATCCTCCAGCTTGCGTCCGTTCCAGGTCGAAGGCGGACCGAGGGCGCCCAGCACGAGATCGGGCGCCAGGGCGTGCGCGTCCCGCACGAAGGTCCAGTCGAAGGACTGCACCACCACGTCCGAAAGCCAGCCTCGTTCCCGCAGCAACCGGACGAGCGTGGCCGCATCGCCGCCCTTGCGCTCGATCAGCGTCACACCGCCGGCCTGGATCGTCTCGAGCGCCTCGGTCAACGTCGGGAGGCGCGTCCCGGCGAACGCGGGGCCGAACCAACCACCGGCGTCCAGGACCCGCAGTTCACTCGCCTTCCGGGTCCGAACCGGCAGATCCTTGCCGCCCCACTGCGCACGGGCATCGGTGGTGCGATCGAGCGTGCTGTCGTGGAGCACGACCGGCACCTCGTCCGCCGTGTGGTGGTAATCCAACTCGACCAGGTCAGCGCGCGCGGCGAGGGCGAGGCGAAAGGCCGGCAACGTGTTTTCCGGCGCCTGCCCGCTGAAACCGCGATGCGCAATGACCAGCGGAACGGCCTGGGTCACGAGTCGGGCGGCAGGAGCAGAGGTGGGCATGAGGGCAGGCGCCGGGTTTTGGGCGATAGCGGTGTTCGGGCTGGCGGCGAGAACGCCGGCAAGGGCCAGGGTCCGAAAGCGGTCGCGGCAATGGCGGTGGGAAACGTGAGACGGGGCAATCATGATCAGGGCCGCGAGCTTACGTCAGCAGGCCGGTCTCGGGGAAGCGGAAGCGCATCGGCGGCGGGCATTGGGCGATGACCGGACTCAGGAACGAAGCAAGATGTCCCTCCCCAGATCCTGGACCGCGGTTTTGGTTTGCGAACGCCCCGCCGGTCACTAGGTTCCCGGCATGACCACTGTGACCGTGGAGATCCCCGAGGAAGCCCTGGCGCTGGCCGGCTTGGATGACCAGCCTGCCTCGGAGGGAACGCGTCGCTTGCTGGCCTTGGAGCTCTTTCGGGAGGGCCGCGCTTCGCTCGGTCGGGCCGCCGAACTGGCCGGCCTGAGCGTCGAGGAATTCATGGAGTTTGCCACACATCGCGAGGTGCCCCTTCATTACACGCCGGAAGAACTTGAGGAGGATCGTGCGACCGCAGCACGCCTCAAGCCGTGATCGTCGTCTCCAACTCCTCGCCGCTCATTTGCCTCGCGCGAATCGGCAGATTGGATCTGCTGCGGACCCTTTTCGAACACATCCACCTCGCGGAAGAAGTTTGGCAGGAGGTGGTCGTGCGCGGAGCTGGGCGTCCGGCTGCCCAAGCCGTCCCATGTGCGTCGTGGATCGAAGTCCACCCAGCCATGCCGGCTACGGAACTGCTCCGCCGGCGCGGGTTGTATCCCTTGGGGGCCGGCGAACTGGCAACCGTGCGTCTGGCGCAATCGCTCCCGGCAGACTTGGCGCTGCTCGATGAGCGCGCCGCGCGGCGGCTGGCCCGCGCATCCGGCGTGGCAGTCATGGGCTGTGTCGGCCTGCTCGAAACCGCGTTTCGGCGTGGGTTCCTGCCGGACTTGCGCGCGAGTTATCAACGGCTGCTCGCCGAAGGCATCTGGATTGACACCCGGCTTCTCAACCGAAGCTTGGCCGCCTGCGACCTGCCTTCGCTTTGATTCGATCCCGTACCTGGCCGTGCAGCGGTGCCGCTCGGCCACGAAAAGCGCCGCTGCAAGTCGGCGCACTCCAAACGCTCCGCGCGCTTGCCGGCGTGTGGGGGTCGCGAAGCGTATGGAGTGCGTTGCGCTTCAGCGCCGCTTTCGTCATCCCACCCTCCGCTGTGCCGAGGGACGCACAGTTGCCGGGCCCGTTGGGGGCATTACGATTTGACTTGGCAACGCGGGGACGGTACCAACACCCCGTTCGCTGCAGAACTGCAACAGTCAACCTTTTGTGACAATGAAAGTGATCGAAACACGAAACCGCGCCGCCCGGTCGGGGTTCACCCTGATCGAACTGCTGGTGGTGATCGCCATCATCGCCATCCTGGCGGGGATGCTCCTGCCGGCGCTGGCCAGGTCCAAGGCCAAGGCCCAAGGCATCCTGTGCATGAACAACGGCAACCAGATGATGAAAGCCATTTTCATGTACACCGGGGATTACCAGGATTTCCTGCCGCCCAACCCGGATGACGGCAACACCGTTCCCGGTCATAACTGGTTGCCCGGCCAGGCCGGCGTGGGCGGAACTCACGAGTTCAACAAGGACATTCTCCGGGACCCCAGCGTGGCGATCATGGCCTCCTATACTGGCAACAGCGTGGACATCTACAAGTGCCCGTCCGACAAGCGCATGGGCAACTACCCGGCGAACGGCCCGGATGTGAACATGCGCGGCAAGAAGGTCCCTGCCGCCCGTACCTTCTCGATGAGCCAGGCGGTCGGCACCGTCTGCCCCTCGTTCTCCAGCGGCGGCGGTCACGGTGGCGCCCCGCGCCTTGCCACCAATGGCCCCTGGCTGGATGGGAACCACACCCATGTGCGCAACCGGCCCTGGATGACCTACGGCAAGACCAGCGACTTCACCGCCCCCGGGCCGTCCCAGACCTTCGTGCTTGTGGATGAAGAACCCCTCAGCCTCAACGACGGCGGCTTCGGCACCTCCTGCTCGATACCCCGTTGGGTGGACTTCCCCGCCACCTTCCACGGTCTGGCCTGCGGCTTTGCCTTCGCGGACGGCCACTCCGAGGTTCACAAGTGGAAGGACTCGATCGGGACGCCCGCGCGCAACAAGGCGCTGCCCTCGAACACCCCCGCGAACAAGATCGACGTCAACTGGATCGCCAGTGTCAGTTCCGCCCGGGCCAACTAGCCCCGCAACCGGTTCTCCCAGGGGCGCACCCGCCAGGTGCGCCCTTTTTTTTGTGCGGTCAGGCTTGAAGATTCCCGCCCCCGCAGCGTCAATACCCGCAGTTGCGCGCATGGCATCCGCCACCACCACCGCCGCCGCCGGTGAGCTGAGTGAAGGCCAGAAGGCCGCCCTCCTGAATCTGCTCGCCGACGAAGACCCGGCCGTCCATCAGGCCGTCCGCACCCGCATCCTCGCCTGCGGCCCCGCCGCGCGCGCCTGGCTGCAGCCACACGCCCTGAGCCCGGACCCGCTCTTACGGCGCCGGCTCGCCGACATCCTCCACCTGCTCGCCCGCCAGGAAGCCGACAACGCCTTCCTCGCCTTCTGCCTGCGCCACCGCGACGACGGCGACCTCGAAGACGGCGTCTGGCTCCTCGCCCGCACCCGCTACCCCGAGATCAATCCCGCCGCCTACCGGGCCTTGCTCGACAGCTTCGCCAGCGACATCCGGGAGCGCCTCGGTGACGAGGTCCGGTCCCTGGGTTGCCTGGCCGTCATCAACGACCACCTGTTCAACGAACTGCGCTTCCGCGGCAACGAACAGAATTACTACGACCCGGACAACAGCTACTTCAACCGCGTCCTCGACCGCCGCACCGGCAACCCCATCAGCCTCTGCACCCTCTACTGGCTCGTCGCCCGCCGCCTGCGCCTCCCCGTCGTGGGCATCGGCATGCCCCGCCATTTCCTCTGCCGCTACCAGACCGTCACCGACACCGTTTACATCGACGCCTTCAACCGGGGCAAACTGCTCACCCGTGCGGACTGCATCCGCTTCCTGCACCAGATCGGTCAGGGCATCAAGGAAAGCAACCTCGGCCCGGTCACCCCCGCCCAGACCTGGTCGCGCATGTGCGCCAATCTCCAGCAGATCTACCACGAACTCGGTCACGAGGACGAAGCGCGCTCCGTGCAACGTTACCTGGTGGCTTTGACCAAACCCTGAGCCCGAATGGCCGCAGCAGGTCGCCGAACTCCGCGCGCGACTCGCTGCCTGGCGCCGCGCAGTCGACGCCCAGGACCCGACCCTCTCACCTTCGGAGGCGCCCCCCTCGCGGCCGTAGGCGCCGACGTGAGGAGGCGAACGGGGCGTTAGACAATGGAATCAGCCGGAATGACACCGCCCCTCGAATCGCCACCCCCTGCCCGTCACTGCTGCGATTCTTCCGGAGGAAGCGCGACGGGAAGGAGGACCTATCCTGAGTGGCTCGAAATGAGGACGCCATCTCCATCGAGCCGCGAAGAGGCGCAGAAGGCTCAAAATCAGAACCTTTTGCGAGTCTTGCGGCTCTTTGCGGCAAAGCCGCAGTCGATCGCCGGCGCCCGCCATGATATGGCTGCACAAGGGGCTACTCGGTCGAGGTGAACCGCGGCCCCCAACGCTTTCTCACGTCGGGTCCCACGATCCCGCCTCCTGACGTCGGCGCCTACGGGGTGCGGGCAGACCGGGAGGACTGACTAAGAGAGTTCCTAATTTTCTGTAATTTGACAGAAAAAATTTGTCTTGGCGATCCCGTTCCCGTCCGGCAACGTCCCGGTTACGCGGGTGCATTGCCCGTGACGAACATGAAAATCATCGAGCAGTTGTTCAAGCTGCAAGAGCTGGAACTCGGTCCGGCGGCCAAGGCGCCGGCCACCCGTCGCGAAATCACCGTGCTTCGCGCCGATATCCCTCCCCAGGTGCTGGGCCATTACGATCGCCTGGTCGCCCGGGGCAAGAAAGCGGTCGCCCTCGTCCGCCGCTCGGTTTGCAGCGGATGTCAGATGCAGTTGCCGTCCGGACTGTACGCCAAACTCCTCCGCGACGACGACATTTGCGTGTGTGAGAACTGCGCCCGCTACCTCAAGGTGGCCCCCGCCGAAACGGCGGTCGACCCCTGTTGTCTGCCGAACCGCCCAAACGCGCCCCCCGTCGACGCCGCGCCGCGCCCGTCGCCGAGGCGGTTGCTGCCTGATTCCATCCCTCTCTTCGCGTTCCGCCCGGCCGCCAGGTCGGGCGGAATCGCTTTCCGGGCCGGTGTTCCAGACGTGACAAACGCGACGCCCCCGGTAGCAGAATGGCCATGCACTTCCCGTCATCCCTTCCCGCCGGTTCCGCTCCCCACCCGCCGTTCCTTCCTCCGCTCGCTGGGCGGCGGCGCCCTCGCCTTCGGCATGGCGGGCCCCAGCCGCGCGCAGAACGTGCCGATCGCCGGCTTCGAATCCACGCCCACCGATCCCGCGGCGCACCAGGGCTGGCAGCCCGTCTCGGATCGCCGCCTCCGGGTCGGGATCGTCGGCTTCGGCGTCTGCCAGTTCGGCGCCGCCTTCAGCTTCCAAGACCACCCGAACGTCGAGATCGTGGCGGTCAGCGACCTGGTGCCGGATCGCTGTGCCGCGCTTGCCAAGGCGGTCCGCTGCGAGAAGACCTATCCGTCCCTCGAGAAGCTCGTGCAAGACGACCGCGTCGAAGCCGTGTTTGTGGCCACCGACGCCCCGAGCCATGCCCGTCATTGCCTCGAGGTGCTGCGCCACGGCAAACACGTCGCCACCGCCGTCCCGGCCATCTATGGCACGCTGGAGGAAGCCGACGAACTGCTCGCCACCGTCCGGCGGACCGGGCTGAAGTACATGATGTTCGAGACCTCTTGCTTCCACGAGGACCTTCACGCCATGCGAACGCTTTACCGGGCCGGCGCGCTGGGCGAACTCGTGTACTCGGAAGGCGAGTACTACCACTACATGGAAACACCCATCCCGTCGTTCAACGACTGGCGCGTGGGCCTTCCGCCCCAGTGGTACCCGACCCACTCGAACGCCTACCAGGTCGGGGTCACCGGCGGCAGTTTCACCGAGGTCTCCTGTCTGGGCATGCCCAGCCGCATCCCCCATCTCCAGCCGGCCAACAACCGGTACCGCAACCCGTTCGGGACCGAGATCGCGCTCTTCCGCACCAGCGAAGGCGGCACCTCGCGCATGGCGGTCAGTTGGGACACGCCGGGCGACGAAGGCGAACGCGGCCGGGTCCGCGGGCAGCGCGGCGCGTTTCATGGCCGCTATCAAGGCCTGGAGCGCAACCTGCCGAACACCCAGCGTCCGCCGCTGCCGCCCAAAGTCGACGCGGGCGGCCACGGCGGTTCGCATGGCTATCTCATGAACGAGTTCGTCACGGCGATCCTCCAGGACCGCCGCCCGCTCATCGACGTGGCCCTCGCCTTGAACATGACCGCCGCCGGCATTGTCGCCCACGAGTCCGCGCTGCGGGACGGCGAACGGATGAAGATCCCGCAGTTCCGGCTGTAGCCCGGAGTTCGATTCCGGCTGTAGGCGCCGACGTCAGGAGGCGTCGTAGAAGGCTCGTAGGCGCCGACGTCAGGAGGCGTAGTAAACGGGCTGCCGGCGGGCCGGGAAGACGGGACGCCGCCTCCTGACGTCGGCGCCTACAGCACTGACGCGGGTCCGGCTACGCGGGCTGGGCGCTGAGATTGAGCATGTCGACCCCGAGCTTCTTGAGGGCGTAGCCCGTTTCCTGGAGGTAGTCGCCATAGGACAACATCCAGTGGAAGCCCTTCATTTCCTCGAGGAGCTTCTGGCTGCTGCCGTGCACCTTCACATCGATCTGCGACCGGCAGATCTCGAGGAACGGGTTGCCCACGATGGTTCCGGCGAAACCCACCCACTTCTGGCAGTTGAAGTCCGGCACGAGGTTCGTCGTGATCTGGCCCAGCTTCATCTCGACCTTGGGCGCCGCCCCGTAATCGGACTCGAAATGCGTCAGGATGCGGGCGCGCTCGAGCCGCTGGCCGTCCATCCGCCGCGGTGATGTGCAGTGGGCGAGCGTCACGACGCCGTCGTGCGGCGTGGTCGGGTCGTTCAGAAACACCGGTTTGCCGGAGATGTAGTGCAGCAGGATGCCCGAGGGGATCACCACGAAATCGGACTCGCAGAACAGGAGGTAGCCGTCATCGTTCAGCAGACTCAGCGTCAGGCAGGCGGTGGTCTTGGACATGCCCATGATTGTGCCCATGCAATGGTTCACTGTGAGGGCGTCGGTCTCGTGTTTCTCCATCGCGTCGAGGAACACCTCGCGCAGCACGAACGCGTTGGTCACGAAGGAACGACCCGTTTCCAGTTTCGTGCCCGCTTCACCGAGGTAGGCCTGCGCGGCCCGTTCGCACCGGGCGACCAGCGCGCTGTCCTGGTAGGCCGCGGCGAGTCGGGGCTCCAGTTCCCGGTAGGAAAAGTCCACAAGGTCCATTTTCCACAGGTCCCGGGAAATCTCGGGCGCTTTCTGGCCGCCGGCGCCCCAACCGGAGGCCCCGCCGATGCACACCACGCGTTTGCCCAGGGTCTGGCGCAGCCCGTGCAACGCCCGTAACCGCCAGAGCAACTCTTCGTAGCGGTCCGTCACCAGGTCGTTCACATCCATGCCGGGCTGGCCGTACTCGTCCACGGTCTTGCGCAGGAAGCGCGGGTGCACGATCTCGTACCACAGATACGCCGGACCGGACAGGTGGCGCAGGAACATGAGATTCCACTTGTCCTTGCGCGTGAGCGTCTCGAGGACATCCAACCCACCACCGGCCGCGTAGATCAGCATCACATCGTGGTCGCCTTCCGCGACGGGGGCCGCCTGCGCGGCCGACCTGAGGCGGGTCACCGGGCGGATCTCGAGCGGGAACTCGGCCTGCGCGGCAAGCTTCTTCAACTCCTGCGTGATGCGGTCCTGCTCCTGTTGGGCCGCTTCCTCGGTCTGAACGCCGCCCCAGTTGCGCCAGCTCGTAGCCTCGCGTCGCTGGGGAAGATCGTACGTCAGCACCGGCTGCACCCTCAGCGGCCGGACGGGGGAGGACCTGACGTGCCCGCTCCGGCGCCCACGCCTTCGCCTCGGCAGCCGAGGCCGAGGGCAGCGTCACCGCCAGCGCCGCCAGGGCGCCCATCCCGCCCAGGAAATGCCGCCGGTCGAGTTCAAAGGCGCCCCCGGCGGGTGTCTGCGCGCGAGCCGCGGTCGAGAGCGATTGCCAACGTGGATTCGTGCGGGTGGCCGCCACGGCGGTGCAACAGCCACAGGAACAACCGGAGGAAGCGGGGAACGGGTGTGGAGGTTTCATGCAGGGGATCAGGTGTGAGGATGCGACGAGACAGCGCCCGTGCGAGCGGCTCCGTGCCGCCCGGACCCGGACCAGGATGCCCGGTGGACTGTCATGCCGGAGTCCATAATCGATCCGCAGCGATTTGGCCAGACCGATTCTGCTGTCTTCACCGACGAAAAGCGGTGCTGAAGCACACGCACTCCAAACGCTGCGCGACCCCCACACGCCCGCTGCCCTCGCGGAGCGTTTGGAGTGCGTGCGGTTGACCGCCGCTTTTCGTTGCGCAGGTGGTACGGGCGGCGCTTCGGGTGGGTGGTGCGGGCGTCCCGCCTGCACCGGCGGACGAAGGCCACTACCGATGCAGGATGGGTTCCTGCCGCCAATCCCGATCCTTCTCGTGTCCCCAGGCGACCACCCGCGGCCGGCGTTCGCGCAACTGCACGGACTCGATTCCCAGGAAGTAGCCCTGCGAGGCCGGGTTCCGCCCCACGCACTCCAATCGCACGGTGTACGTGCCGGGCTCGGGCCAGAAATCCAGCAGGTGCAGCTCCTCGTCCACCACCTTCGGGCTGTAGGCATCGAAGGGCTCGCCCAGCTTCACGCCGTCGAGCCAGACCTGGTAGCGGCCGAAATCGTACGACTTCGTCAGCCGTAACAAGAGCCGCAGCGGCTCGGACTTGGTCACCTCGAGAGGGAACTCGAGCCACGCCCCCGCGGGCTGGTCCGGCTGATAGAGCAGTTGCGGCCCGTCGTACAGATCGAGCTGTTGCGTCGTCACCCGGCCCGTGCCGTGGTGCTTGTCCCCGGTGAAATCCCGGGCGTAGACGGTGACACGCTCCAGGGAGGGAAGTCGGCGCTCGCGGGCGTGCGGCACGCGCGGCAAGGCCGCCTGTCGACAGTTGGGGTTCACCGGTCTGGTACCAGAACGCGACGCTGGCGTAGTCGTCCTCGCGCTCGTTCCAGCTCATGCTCTTGTAGTCGGGGTTCTCGTCCGGGGAGATCCACCCGAAGTGCTCGAACGTGAACCGGATGCCGTTCTGAAAGACGATCGGGTCGGCAATGTGCCAGCGGTAGGCGCTGGTGTGACCGCCGACGATCCCCCACTGGTCGAAGTACGGCACCCCGAAGTAGGGCGTGCTGGTGGTCTTGAGCCCCCAGGCCGAGAGAAAGTAGTCCTCGGTGCCGGTCCCCCAGATCGAGGGCTTGGTCTCGCCATCGAGATAGATCTTCTCGTCGCCCTCTCCGAACCACGAAGGACTCCGGCTGCGGACGGCGAGCACGGTGCCCACGTAATGCCCTTTGCCGACCGTGTCGAGGACCAGGTAGTCCTGGCCTGATTTGGCAGGGTACTCCTGCCGGTAATGCGCGTGAAAGTAGGGTGTGTCCTCGGGCAAGGTCTCGAGCCGGAGCCAATCCACGTTGTAGTAGAGCAGCCCGATGGGCTTGTCGCTCTGGTTCTCGATCTCGATCCGCGCCGACTTCCGAAACGGCATTTGCCAGAAGCAATTGTAAGAGTCCGCATCCTCGACGGCGACGGGCAGGCTGAGCACTTCGCGGCGTTTGCCGAAGCAGTTGGCGAAGAAGTCGCCGAGCGGCGCCTCGACGCCCGGCCGTTCGCGGCCGTCCCAGTAGATCTTGAGCAGCATTTCCTGGTGGTTGGCCGAGCCGTCCTTTGCCCATGCCTGTGGCTCCGGTCCGAGGAAGGTGATCCAAAGGTGCTGGATGATGCCTGGTCCTTGGGCATCGAGCAAAACGTGGGTTTCGCCTGGGGGCACGCGGAAGTTGTCCCAGTTGCTGGCTTCCTCGAGGTCGCCTTTCGGGTCGGCCTTTGGGTCGAGGCGTCGTTCGGCTCCGCCCCGACGCACCTCGCCCACGCGCATGGTGGAGGTGGCCCGCATCGAGCGGCCTTCGTGGGGCCGGGCCAGCTCGGCCAGCGAGGCGGCTGCTTGGGCGGATCCGGCCAGCCCCGCGGCCAGGAGCAGCCCGTGAAACACGGCGACGGAAGGGGTGATGGACATGCGCGGAGTGTGACAAGCGCGTCCCCAATCTGCAACCCCGGTTGCCACAGCGCGGCCAAACCGCCCCCTCCAACTCGGGGCCTCCTCTGCCGCGCACCCCGCGGGCGTCAGGAAGCCGCGGGCTCCTCGCTGCCCGGATCGCCGCCTCCTTCTTCCTCCTCCGGCTCGTTGCGCGGGTAAACTTCTGCCGGCAGTTCGCCGCGCCGGATGAGCTCCTGGAGGTCCCGGATGATGGTGCGGCGGGCCACGCGGAACTGGCGGGCCAAGGCCGAGATGTTGGGCCGGTCATGCGCCCCGGTGAGCTGGGTCCGGATCTCGGTCTGACGTCGCAGCCGGTCGGTCGAGCGACTCAGCAGCTCCTCGATGTCCACGCGCTTCGAACGTTCGAGCGCCTCGAACTGCCGGACGATCTCGGCCTCGCCACACTGTTCGAGGGCGGTCGCGACGGTCCGCTTCAGCTCCTCAAGGTCCACGGGCTTGGTGAGGCAGTAATGCGCCCGGCGCGGCCCGGTGAGGGCATCAATCTGCTGGTGGGCTTCGAGCGCCCCCGACACCACGATGATCGGGACGTACGGCAAGAGATCTTTGATCTCGGGGAGGTACGCCAGGCCTTTCTCGCGTCGGGCCAGGACATGATCGAGGAGGATCAGGTCGGGTCGTTCCTTGGGCAGGCTGGCCAGCGCCGCGGACGCCGTCGTCGCCCGGTACAGGTCGTAGTCGGCGAGGGCCTCCTGGTAGAGCTCGTAGTGGAGGTCGTCGTCTTCGACAATCAGGATGCGCTTGCGCGACATGGCCGCACGGATGGCCTCTTCAACGCCAGAACCGACGCACCAGCCGGCGTCCGCCCTGCAGCAGCGCGTAGCCTGCGCCCGCGATCTGCAGCAAACGGCCCCGCTTCGCCGTGCGGCGGAGCCCCAGGAACGACGCGCCCAGCACCAGCGCGGGCCGGATCAGTCCTACCGCCCGCTGGACCCGATCCACCCAGCGCCATTGATAGGCCAGCCGCTCCAGGCGACGCTGGAGCTCGAACCGCAACTGGTCGCTCTCCGCCGCCAGGCTGTGCTTGCGCCCGGCGAGCGTTCTCAGTTCCGTTTCCCAAAGCATTCGCGGTCCTTGCGGAATTCCTCGATGGTCCCGGCAAACGGGCGGGGACCGTCACGGAGGCGGCGGCGCAGCCCCAACGCCATGGCGGCGGCCATGCCCCCATAAAGCACGGTCACCACCACCAGCACGATGACCGGGTGCGTGTCCCAGAACGCCACGACCAGGGTCGCCGTGGCGGTCAGCAGGGCCATCCAGCCCAGCACAACCACGACCGCCACGCGGAAGAGCAGGTCCAGCAACCGAACCTTCTCCTCCTGCGCCTCGAGGGCGATCAGTTCCAGCCGGCGCTGGGCCAGGCTCACGGCCGTCTCGAGCAGTCGCCGCAACGAGCCGACCAACCCGCTCCCGGATGGATCACCCCAGCCCATGGCTCATCGGCGGTTGATCAGCACGCCCAACAGCACGCCCACCCCAAAGGACAGGCCGATCGACTCATAAGGGTGGCTGCGAATCACCCGGTCGGCCGCCCGCGCACTCTCGAGCGCCCGCCCTTCGAGCCGCCGGCACGTCTCTTTGGCCTGGTCGAGCGACGCCTGCAGCCGGGCGCGCAGCTCGGTGGCCTTCTCGCCCGCTTCCCCCGCTCCCGACTTCAGCAACTGCTCCGCGTCCCGGACCAGCGCGCGCAGATCTTCCGCCAGCCGTTCCCGGCTCAGATCCCCCGAGGCGGGCACCATGTTGTGATAATGCTCTTCCATGACGTTCTCCGCCGAACCATGACGCACGGGCCGGACCCTGTCAAAACCCGCGACAAGCCCGCGGCGTCGCCTCACACGGATACTTCATACCCGGCATGTAACCGCGACCGAGCGCAGAGGCCGACGTGAGGAGGCGTTGGGAGGCCAGGGGAAATACCCTTCGCCTCCTCACGTCGGCGCCTACGCTCCCAAGGCCTCCTGACGTCGACGCCTACAGCGGGTACGAGGTTTCCAAGCTACCGCGCCGCCATCGGGAGGAGGACCGCCACCAGCCAGGTCACCGCGAGCCCGGCCACGCTGTTGACTGTCGCAATGACGGTCCAGCTCCTCAGCGTCTCCTGTTCGGTGAAGCCGCTCAACCGGCCCACCACCCAGAACCCGCTGTCGTTCATCCACGAGCAGATCATCGCGCCGAACCCGATCGCCAGGAAGATGTAGATCGGATGGTAAGGCAACCCGGCTTGCATCAACGGCAGCACCATGGCCGAGGTGGTCAGCATCGCCACGGTGGCCGAGCCCTGCGCCAACCGGATCACCGCCGCCACCAGCCACGCCAGGAAGATGAGGTTGATCTCCCGGCCCTCCGCCGCCGTCTTGATGGCGTCGCCCACCCCCGCGTTCTTGAGCATGAGGCCAAACGCCCCGCCCGCGCTGGTGATCAGGATGATGACCCCGGCGGTTTCCAGCGGCGGCCCGATCCATTGGCAGACCTTGGCCACCGTCACGCGCCGTTGCCGCATCAGCAAACCCATGGCCACCACCGTCCCCAGCAACAGCGCGACGTTGCGATTGCCGATGAACTCGACCCAGAGCGCCACCGTGGGGAACGCCGCACGTCCCCCGCAGAGCCCGATCAGCCACGGGAAGGTGTCCGGCTGCTTGAGGGCCGCCTCGAACAGCGACGCCAGGGAGATGAGGAAGATCGGCAGCACAATCGGCGTGATGGCCCAGCCGAACGCCGGCAGCTCACGCTCGTCCTTCCGCATGATGGTCTGGAGATCCGCCAGCGGGGCGCCGGCCGTCTCGCGCAGGGGAATCGGATAGCGCCGGTTCAACCAGTTGGCCACCACCCAGCCCGCCGAGGCCGGCACGATCCCCAGGACCACGCCAACGATGATCGACAGGCCCAGGTCCACCTGCAACGCCTCGGCCATCGCCAGCGGCCCCGGGTGGGGCGCGCACAGCGAATGCGTGACAATCCCGGCGGTGCAGATCGCCATCACATACAGCAGGTAGTCTTTGCCCGTGCGCAGCGCCATGGCCCGCGCGAGCGGCAGGAGCAACATGAAGACCGTGTCGAAGAAGATCGGGATGGAGATGACGTAGCTGCTGAGAAACATGGCCGACCCGGCCCGCCGTTCGCCGAACACGGCCAGGAACCGTCGCACCACCTTGTCGGCCGCCCCGCTCTCCATCAGGCAGAGCCCGATGACCGAGGCCAGGGCGATCACCACGGCCACCTTCCCGGCCATCACGCCGAATTCCTGGGTCGTTAACTCAACCGCCTGCACCCAGTGACTCCGGCCGGCTCCGCCCGGCAACCGGGCGGCAAGCAGACCCGCCGCGATGGCGGCCAGGATCAGCGCCAGGAACGCGTGCAGTCGCACCACCGTGATCAAGACCACGATCAGCGCGACGCTGACCACGAGCACGACGAACGGCCACCACCACAGGCCGTCAACCGCGGAGCCAAAGAGGGCCGTCATGACGCCCCCGAGGAGACCGTCCTCCCTCAGTTCAGCTCCTTGACGAACACGTTCTTGAACTGCACCAGGCTTGGCGGGCTGTTCCAGTTGCCGCGCGCATCCTTGCCGCCGTGATGCTGGAAGGCGATGCGCCCGCGGGCCGGCAGATCCGGGATCGTGGCCTCGGGGATCACGGTGAC
The DNA here is from genome assembly GCA_027493615.1 of Verrucomicrobiota bacterium. Classification (GTDB taxonomy): domain Bacteria; phylum Verrucomicrobiota; class Verrucomicrobiia; order Limisphaerales; family J093; genus DSVZ01. The sequence continues at coordinate 118,220 of JAOSKK010000001.1, read as the reverse complement.
CCCGTTGAGCACCACGCGCACGGTCTGGCCCTTGACCGTGATCTCGTAACGATTCCACTCCCCGACCGGCTTGTCGGCCTGGTGGCGCGGGGTGACCGCGGCGCGCAGCTCCGGCGAGGTGCGGGGGTCGGTGCGCACCCCGTACATCTCGCCGGACCCGATGGGCCAGCACCAGATGTTGACCTGGAAGCGGCCGTCCCCGCGGAGGAACACGCCCGAGTCGGAATCCGGCAGGGCCAGGCGATGTTCCTTCCCGGTGACGTCCCGGGCGTGCGTGCCGTCGGGCAGGATGTAGGGTACGCCGGGGTTGACGTACGGGGTGGACTTGATGCGCCAGTCGACCAGCAGGACGAAGTCACCGAGCTCGCGTTCGCACCAGAGGTTCTTGTCGCCACGCGCCTCGCTCTCGGCATCGTAGTCAATGGCGCCGTCCACGATGCGCCAGTGACCGTTGTCGCCGGCGGGGACTTTCCAGCCGGTGAAGTCCCGCCCGTTGAACAAGGCGGTGAAGCCCGGGGGCGCCACGTTGTCGGCGCCCAGGGCCGAGGGGATCAGGAGGACGCCGGCGAGACAAGCCCAGCCGGCCAGGCGAGCGGTGCGGGTTTTCATGGGGCGGAGTTAATCCTTCTCGACGCCGCTGGTCCAGTACTTCCGAAGCTGCTCGGCCTCGGGCACGTGGAAGGGACGCACGATGCGGAAACCGACCCACGGCGCGTCCGAGTGCCACCAGATGCTCTTGGGCAGTTGCGGGTCGCGCATCTTCCAGGTCCGGTCCGACGCCCTTCGGGCGGCGCTGCGGAGGCGGTCGGGCGGGTCATCGTAGCGAGCCGCCCCGCACCACGTGCGGGTAGGGGGACGGTGGCCTTGTACCAGGGGTCCACATGGCCGGTCTTGGCGAAGAGCGTGGCGTAGTCGCTCACATACTCGTCCAGGCACCATTCCCAGACGTTGCCATGCATGTCGTAGAGCCCCCACGGATTGGGCTTCTTGCGGCCGACCTTCTGGTATTTGAAATCCCCGTTCTCCTCAAACCACGCGTAGTCCTCGAGCCGGTTCGCATCATCGCCGAAGGAGTAGGCGGTGGTGGTGCCCGCCCGACAGGCGTATTCCCACTCGGCTTCAGTGGGCAGCCGGTAGAAGTGGCCGGTCTTGGCGCTCAGCCAGTGACAGTACTTGTTGGCCGAGTGCTGGGTCATGCAGATGGCGGGGTAGCCGTCGCGCCCCATGCCGAAGCTCATCTCGGTGTAGGGTTTGGAGGGCCGGTTGACGGCGTCGGACACCTGGTTGACCTCGTCCGTGGTCGGGAACTCGTTCCGGAGCTTCTTCTCGTCGTCGGGATACATGAAAAGCTCGTACTCGTTCCAAGTCACCTCGCAACGGCCGATCCAGAACGGCGAGATCTTGACCCTTTGCCGCGGGCCTTCATCGGGCTTGCGGCCCGGCTCGCCCTCGGGACTGCCGATCTCATACTCACCGCCGGGGACGGGGATCATGACATAGGTCACGCGGGTGCCGGGGATGGTGTTCGTGTAAGGCCGCATGTCGGTGGGCGCCTTCAGCATCTCCTGTTCGAGGGTGGCCATGATCCGCTTCCAGATGTCCGGGACGGTGGCGTCGTCGTTGTCCGCCATGGAGCCCAGCTTGACGTAGGTGCCCGCGGCGTAGGCCCCGTCCTGGAGCTGATAAACCTGGGCGTGGGTCGAGTACTTGGAGTAATCGGCGCCGTGGAAGAGAAGGAAGCCCTCCGCCAGGGGCAACGCCCCGAAGATCAACTCGCCGGAGTGTGGCGTCACAGTCTCCAGCAGTTTCGGCGCATTGGTGGCATCGAACTGGAACAGGCCCGCGCTCTCCCCCTTGCCGAACAGCACCAACAACCGGTCGGCCTTGCCGCCGGGCACCGGCACAACCAGCTTGATGGGCTGGTCGAGGGCAAAGGTCTTCAGCGGGCCGGCCGTCGCGCTGGTCGCGCTGGCGGAGGTGATGGGCGCGACCTGCAGGCTGGCCTGGCCGGCCCGATAGAAGATCACCTCGGCCAACGCCTCGCCCCGACAGTGCGCCATGGCGTAGGCGCTGTTCACCGGCAACCCGGGGACTTCGAGCACCAGTTCCGGCGCGCCCCCCGCAAAGCTGGCCACCGCGAACACAGCATCATCCGGCCCGACCAACACCCCCGCGGCTCGCGCCGGCCCGTTGCGCTGCAGCACCACACGATTGAGCCGCGTCGGCTGCCGCTGGACGGTCTCCTCGGCGATCACCGATCCGCCGAAGTCGACGCCGACATTCCGCACCATCGTGGCCTTGAAGGGATCCGGGTCGTTGTAGATGCTCACGATGAGCAGGTCGTCCAGCGGCGTATTGCCGTCACCGCCAATCTCGACCGCCAACATCGCGGCGGGCCCCAGTGACTCGAACGTCACCGGTTCGGCCCGACTCCCTGGCCGGGGTTGGCGGCTTCCACGACGGCGATCAGGTTGGCGTCGGCCGCGGTCACCCCGAGGGCGTCCCGCTGCGGATCGAACAACCGCCCTACCGTGATGCCGCTGACGTCCTTGACGCCGGTGACGCGGTTGTCCACCCAGCGGTAGGTGCCGTCGGACTGGGCGTAGCCCAGGCGGTACTTGCCGCTGGCCCGGTCCACGACCACCACGTCCGCGCGCCCGTCACCGTCGAAGTCACCGGCGCTGAAGAACTCCCGCTCCGTCTCATAGACCAGCGCCAGGGCGGCCCCACAGCCGATCCCGGTCGCCAGCGCCCACAACCCGCCACGTAAACCCATCAATTTCATTGGCATCATAGCAGCTTCAGATTGAGCGGGACTGTTTCCGGCTCGATCGGATTTGTCAATCCGACGGGCCGCGTGGACTGACATATTCAGCCCGGTTCCCTTGTCCCGGCGCTCCGGCGGGTTTCAGGCGGCGACCATGCGCCGGAGCAGGTTGGCCGTGATGCGTTGGACCCGGAGGTCCGGACCCCGCGGCGTCGTGTAGACCGAGGGACGCACGTAGCCCGGGGGTTCGCTCAGGCCGTCCGCCCACCAGCAAGTCGAGGCGTTGAACACGAAATTGCCGCGCGGACCCGGATAGAGCGTGGCCGTGTAAACCCCGCCGTTCGGCTGGCCGGGAGCACTTTGGGTCGGGCCCGTGGCCACGACTTCGAGCCCGGGGATCGGCGCGGGATCGCCGTGCCATTCCCAGCCGACCAAGCCGGGGATGGCGTCGCCGTGCTGCATCCCGGTGCCCGCAAAGAGCCAGTGCTCGGGCCGCACGCAGATCCAGTCCGCACCTCCCGTCCAGGGGCCCAGGTTGCGGGCGCCGACCAGTTCGCCCGAACTCGGGCTCTGGTGCGGCAACGTCTCCATGCCCGCAATGGCTCGCGGATCGCGCGGCCCGTAGAAGTCCACTCGCTCGAACGTGCGGAGCTCACCGCGGAAGTCGGGCTGGAACTCGATGCGACCGCAGCAGGTGTTGCCGGACAGGAAGGCGACGTTCAGACCGCCGGCGATGGCGCGTTGCAGGTTCCGGAACATCGCCAGCGAGTAGTATTCGTCGTGGCCCACCGAGAGAAAACCGCGGGCGCGGCTCAGGCCGGCGGGATCGGTGTCCAGGTCCAGGTTCGAGAGGTAGGCGACGTCCCATCCGTGCTGCTCGAGCCAGTAGGCCAGGGGAAACTCCCAGAGGAAGAACTCACCCGACCCGGTCGAGAGCGGCGCATCCAGGATCTGGCAGTACTTGCCGTAGGGCCGGTTGAAGCTCACCGCCACCTGGTTGCCCCAGTACCAGACGTTGTGCCCATCGTCATAGAGCGAGAACTGGTCCGGCCAGCGGTTGTAGGCCTGCCACGTCGTGTCCGAGCACTGGAAAAGCAGGTCGGCCGGGCGATCATCCCGCACGATGAAGATCACATAGCTCTGCCACCCCTCCCGCTCAGCCGTGAGTTTGCCCACATACACACCGCTGAGCCAGTCGTGCGGAATCCGGAGCGCCGCCGCTGCCGGCCATTCACAGTCCCGCAGGCGACGCGACCCCACGGGCGGGTCGGGTTGCGCCACACCGGGGAACGGTCCGAGGCGGGTCAGAAACCGTCCGCCCGTCCCGCCGTAGTAACCGAGGCGGTAGACCTCGATGGTGAAGGGCGAGGGCGGCCGCGTGCTGACATGGAACGTGAGGGTCTCCCCGGCGCGCAGGCTGGTGCGGGAGACATACCCTTCGATCCGGGGACACCGGTACTTGGTCGCGGCGTCGACCCCGGTCTTGCTCAACAACCAGTCGCGAGTGCCGGGTCGCTCGTTTTCGCGCCGGATCAAGCCGGTGTCGCGGGGATGACGCGCACCCGCGGAGCGGCCTTCCCCCACGCGCCGCGCAACCCGCCGCCACGCCCAGCGGGGCGGAGCCGACCATGAGCGCAAGCAGTTCCCGGCGCGAGAGCGGCCGATTGTAGGGCACCCGGGCATGAGGGTGGGACGTTGGTTGGCGGGGCGAATGCATGGGCGAACCGTCGTCAACTCGCCCCCGGTGTCAATCCAGTTTGCGTGCGGCGGCGCTCTGCCTTTGCCGTCGCGGAGCTTGGCAGCTCGTTCCCCGTGACCTACAACGACCGCACGTATGCAAGCTGATCCCCTCGCTCCCCTCCCCTCGCCGGCCGCCCCCCTCGCGGCTGCCTCCCCCAACTCAAGCGGTCCGCGCCGACGACCGCGCCGGTGCGCCCGGCCCGACCCGGATCGGCGCGGGCCTGACCCGCCGCGATTTCCTCCGCGCGGGCGGCCTCACGGTGGCAGGGCTGGCTCTGACCCGGGGTCCGGCCGTGGCGGGACCGTTCACGCGCGCGGACTTTCACCGGCTGGTGCCCGAGGACAAGAAGCTCAGCCCGGAGTGGATCCGGTCCTTGTTCGAGCGCGGCACCCGCACGGTGTATCGCGGCGCGGACCTTGAGCTGATCGGGATGCCGGTCGGAGGCCTGTGCTGCGGACAGGTCTATCTCGGCGGGGACGGCCGCCTCTGGCACTGGGACATCTTCAACCAGCACATCGGTACCGGGGCGGAGCACTATGCCAAGCCCTTGAAACCCGCCGCCCCCTTCGAGCAGGGGTTTGCGTTGCGGACCACCGTGCGCGGCCAGACCACGGTTCGTCCGCTGACGCGCGCCGGGTGGTCCGACATCACCTTCAACGGCGAGTACCCGCTCGCCTTCCTGACCTACCGCGACCCCGGCTCGCCTGTGACGGTGTCGCTGGAGGCCTTCTCCCCGTTCATCCCCCTCAACGTCGAGGACTCCTCGCTGCCGGTCACCGTGATGCGCTTCACGCTCGAGAACCGCGGAACCGACCCAGTCGAAGCGGACCTGACCGGCTGGCTCGAGAATCCCGTGGGTCTGCATCGAGGTGCGGTCCAACCCGTCCAGCGCCGCAATCGCGCCGTGCACCGACCCGGCCTGGTCGCGCTCGAATGCAGCGCCGAGCCCCCGCCGCTGGACGCCGCCGCGCCGCCCCGTCCCGACATCCTGTTCGACGATTTCGAGCGGGCGACCTACGCGCCATGGCAGGCCGAGGGTACGGCCTTCGGCAGCGGACCGGTCGAGCGCAGTCAGGTCCCCGAGTACCAGGGCAACCTCGGAATGCAGGGGGAACGCGCCGTGAACTCGCACGCCAGCGCGCCCGGCAGCGATGTCGGAGCCCGCGATGCCCAGACCGGCACCCTGCTCAGTCCGGCCTTCACGATCGAACGGAACTACGTGACGTTCCTCATCGGGGGCGGGAGCCATCGGGACAAGACCTGCGTGAACCTGCTGATCGACGGCCAGGTCGTGCTCTCCGCCACCGGCGCCAACGACAACCGCATGCGACCGCACTCGTGGGATGTGCGGAAGTGGGCCGGGCGCACGGCACGCCTTCAGGTCGTCGACCAGGTCGCCGGCGGCTGGGGCAACATCGGCCTCGACCACATCGTGTTCAGCGATCAGCCGCGCCGTCCGCTCGGGGAACTCGCCGACGCGCCGGACTTCGGCACCTTGACGCTCGCGCTGCTGGAAGCCGCGGCGGAGGGACGCCCTGCTGCCGCGCCCGCCGTCGGCGCGGGCCCCGCGGCGTCGTCGGACGTAATCCGTGCCGCGCTGGGTGACCGCGCGCTTCCCGCTGCGGCCTTTCCGTCAGCGCCGGCGGACGTGACCGCCACGGTCACGCGGCCCTTCGGCGAGCCGTTGATCGGGTCGGTCTCCCGTCGGGTCACGCTGGCTCCGGGCGCCGCGGAGGTGGTGACCTTCCTGATCACCTGGCATTTTCCGAATCTGCGGATGGACCGGCTCCCGCCCGGCCGGTATTACGGCACGCGCTTTCCCACGGCCCTGGCGGTGGCCGAGTACGTGGCGCGACACCTGGGCACGCTGCGCGAACAGACGCACCGCTGGCATGACACCTGGTACGACTCAACCCTGCCGTACTGGTTCCTCGACCGCACGTTCCTGAACACCTCGATCCTGGCCACCTCGACCAGTTTCCGGTTTGCCAATGGCCGCTTCTGGGGCTGGGAAGGCGTGGGCTGCTGCCACGGCACCTGCGGGCATGTCTGGCAGTATGCCCAGGCGGTGGCCCGCCTCTTTCCCGAACTCGAACGCGACACCCGCGAACGGGTCGACTTCGGCCTCGCCCAGCAACCGGACGGCGCGATCTTCTTCCGCGCCGAGTTCAACAACATCCCCGCCGTGGACGGCCAGGCGGGCACGGTGCTCCGCGCCTTGCGCGAGCACCAGATGACCACGGACAACACCTGGCTCGAGCGGAACTGGCCCGGCATCCGCCGTGCCGTGGCGTGGCTCATCGCGCAGGACGGCAACGGCGACGGCCTGCTCGAGGGCGCGCAGCACAACACCCTCGACACCGACTGGTACGGCCCCGTGGCCTGGCTCAGCGGCCTGTACCTCGCCGCCTTGCGGGCCGGGGAGACCATGGCCCGCCTCGTGGGCGACGGCTCCTTCGCCGACCAGTGCCGCGCCATCTTCGACCGCGGACAGGCCCGCCTGGTGAAGGACCTGTTCGACGGCGAGTACTTCATCAACCGGCCCGACCCGGCGCGCCCGGACACGATCAACTCCGGCACCGGCTGCCACATCGACCAGGTCCTCGGACAAAGCTGGGCCTGGCAGGTCGGCCTGGGTCGCATCCTGCCCGCGGCCGAGACGATCTCCGCCCTGAAAGCGTTGTGGCGTTACAACTTCACACCGGACGTCGGGCCCTACCGCGCGGTTTACACGGCCGGGCGCTGGTATGCGATGCCCGGCGAAGGCGGCCTGTTGATGTGCTCGTTTCCGCGCGAGGGCTGGGACTACGCCCAGGCGAAGGGCAAGGGAGCGGACTGGGCGGCAGGCTACTTCAACGAGTGCATGAACGGCTTCGAGTACCAGGCGGCGTGGCACATGATCGCCGAGGGCCTGGTGCAGGAAGGCCTCGCCGTCACCCGCATGGTCCACGATCGCTACCACCCCTCCCGGCGCAACCCCTGGAACGAGGTCGAGTGCGGCGATCACTATGCCCGCAGCATGGCCAGCTACGGCGTGTTTCTGGCGGCGTGCGGCTACGGCTACGACGGCCCGCAAGGCCGCCTCGCCTTCGCCCCGCGGCTGACGCCCGAGGACTTCCGCTGCGCCTTCACCACGGCAACCGGCTGGGGAACCTTCGCCCAACGCCTCGCCGCGGGCCGGGCCTCGGCCACTCTGACCCTGCGGTGGGGGCACCTCCGGTTGCGTCGGCTGGTCCTGGGCTCCTGGCCGGGCAATGCACCAGCCGAGATCCGGGTCACCCTCGAAGGTCAGCCCGTGGCCGTGACCGCTCGGCAGGACCACGCCGGGCTCGAACTCCAGTTCGAGGCGGCACTCACCATCGGCACTGGCGCCACGCTGCTGGTCGAGCGTGTCCTGGGGCTCGCGGCGCAGTCACCCTGAACCCGATCCGGCGGGGCGAGGGCCTCGCCGAGGCGGCGGGCTCCGGTGCGGAGTTCCCGCTCGGTGGCGTTGCCAAAACTGAGGCGCATCTCGTGGTCGGGCGCGCGGCGGGTCGGGTCCGGCACATAGCACAGCCGTCCCGGCACATAAAGGACCCGACGATCGAGCGCGCGGCGGAACAGCGGGGACTTCAACCCGGAACGCTCTCGCTTCGGAAGGCGCGCCCAGACGTACATGCCGCCGGCGGGCTCGCGCCATTCAATGTGCGGCGGCAGATGGCGGCGCAACGCCGCGGTCAGCACCCTGGCTTTGTGCGCATAGCGGGCCTGCAGCCGCTGCACCTGCCGGTCGTAGACGCCGCTCTCGAGCGCCCGCGCCACGAGATGTTGGAGCAGGCTGGAGGTGCCGAAATCGTGGTTGCCCTTGAGGCGCATGGCGGCGGTCCGCAACGGTTCGGGCAGGAAACCGAATCCGACGCGCACCCCCGTCGCGAACGGCTTGCTGTAGGTACCGGTGTACAGAACCCGCCCCAGGCCGCCCGACGCGGTGAGTGCGGATGCGGTATCGGGGCCCTGAAACCGCAACTCGCGATAGGCGGCGTCCTCGAGCAGGTACAGCGGGTGACCCGCGGCGCGCTCGTAGTGGCGCAGCAGATCCAGCACGGCGGCCTTCTTGGCGAAGCAGGTCGTCGTGCCCGTCGGGTTCTGATGGTACGTGACGAGGTACACCAGCTTCAGCCGGTGCAGACGGCGCTCCCGTCGCAGCCGACCGAGGACGGCGTCCAGTTGCCCCACGTCGAGCCCGTCCGGTTCGAGCCGGACGCCGCGGCCTTCCACGCCCCGACTCTGCAGGATGCCGAGGAAGACGAAGTACGTCGGGTCCTCGACCACAACAATGTCGCCCGGATCGAGCAGGGTCTCGGCCACGAGATACAGGAACTGCTGCGAACCGTGGGTGATGAGCATCTGGTCCGGGGCGTAGCGCGACTCGACCGTGATCCCTTCGCCAGTGGCCGCGTCCTGGGACAGAATCCGGGCGGCCGTCCGGGCGCACAGCGCCGGCAATCCGGTGGTGTTGCCGTACTGGAGGAGGCGTTCGCCGGTGCGCCGGGCCTCGAGCAACTCGGCGAACAGCGCGCGCGTCTCGTCCACCGGCAAGGTCTCGTTGTCGGTGAAACCGGCCGCCAGCGAAATGAGGTCCGGATGACGCAAGGTGAGCTCCATGAGCCACGAGATCGGCGGCGCGGCGGTGCGCTCCCCCAATGCGGACAAGGCGGCAGGTTTCAAGGCGCCTTCGAGATTACGCCGGGTGGCACGCCGAGGCAACGGGCTTGCGGGGCGTACCGGTGCGTCGGTGCGTCGCGTCGGTGTGCGTCGGTGGGACGGTGCGTCGGTGGGACGGTGCGACGGTGGGACGGTGGGACGGTGGGACGGTGCGACGGTGGGACGGTGGGACGGTGGGACGGTGCGACGGTGCGGCGGTGGGACGGTGGGACGGTGGGGCGGTGGGACGGTGGGACGGTGTGTGCGCGCGGTTCACCGCCGCTTTGCGTAAGAGGGGGACAACGAAAAGCGCTGCTGGAAGCCAGCGCACTCCAGACGCTCCGCGCGGTTGCAGGCGTGAGGCTATCGCGAAGCGTTTGGAGTGCGAGCGGTTCACCGCCGCTTTGCGTGCCAAAAACCCCAGGCACCAACCCCAAGACCGCTCACAGGGGCGCATCCTCCGGCCAGGTCGCCGGCGCTTCCAGGAACCGCAGGAACCGTTCGATGCCCGCGAGAAATTCCGCGCGCCCGACTTCGATGAAGTCGTTGTGATCCCCGGCCAGCTCGTGGAATCGCTTCGGCTCGTGGGCCGCCGCCCAAAGCCGCTGCCCGTGGTGGAAGGGCACCACCGTGTCCGCGCGGCCATGCAGCACCAACACCGGGATCCTCAGCTCCGAGAGCTTCGCGCGCGTGTCGTACTGGATCGTGCCGAGGGTTCGCACCGGAAGCCAGGGAAAGATCTCGGAGCCGATGTCCGGGATGCTCGTGAACGTGCTCTGGAGGATCAGGGCCCGGAGCGTCTCCCGCGCCGCCAGTTCGCTGGCCACGCCGCCGCCGAGCGACTCGCCCAGGGCGATGATGTTCGTAGCGGCAAATCCCCGCCCGCGCAGCCACGCATAGGCCGTCTGTGCGTCCACGTAGGTGCCGGCCTCGCTCGGACGCCCGCTGCTGCGTCCGTAGCCGCGGTAGTCGAAGCCCAGCAGGTTCACCCCGGTCTCCAGCAGGGCTGCGAACACCTCGAGGCGATGGCTGAGGTTGCCGCCGTTCCCATGACAGTGCAGCAGCGCCAGGTCGCGACGCGGCGAGTTCGTCGCCGCGGAGAAGAACCACGCGTTCAATCGGGGCCCGTCGCCCGCTTCGAGCCAGACTTCCTCGAAGGGCCGCCCCAGACGGTCCGGGCCCGCCCAGAGCGTGGCGGTGGGCTGAAACACATTCCGATGTTCGAACCAGCGCAGCAGCACGACGAAGATCACCGACAGCAGCAGCAGCCGGAACAACGTCCCGGGCACCCGCCGCAGACGTGGCGTCATGCGTGCCAGAATAGACGGCTGTCCCGGGTTTGGCGAGCGTTGTGAAGCCACGGGCCAGGCAGGCCCCGAATGCCCGGCCGTAGGCGCCCGACGTGAGGTAGGCGCCGACGTGAGGAGGCGTCGGGTATTGCCCTTGGCCTCCAACGCCTCCTCACGTCGGCGCCTACAATCCGTCGCGGCTTCCAGCGGGGGATGGGATCGTCGGCCGACCTTCAGTTCGAGCGATAGGCCGACACCCGATCCAGCCGCCGTGCCAGCTCGCTGGTGTAGTGCCTTCCCAAGGTCCCACGGTGCCGCGCGAGCCACTCCGTCAGCCGCGTGGTCCCGAGCGGCGGAGCGTTGACGTAAAGACGCCCCTCCATCAGGCCGCGAATCTCCTCGCGGGTGATGACAACATCGCGGAACCACCAACCAATCACCCGGCAGCCCAAATAAGCCAGCACCGGCGGCAGCGCCACGAGCGGTCGCCGTACGCCAATCGCCTCGCCCACCCGCGTCACCAGCTCGCGATAGGTGAAGGTCTCCGGTCCAATTGCCTCCAGGACCTGGTCCTCCTCTCCGCCCACCTGCTCGGCCGCCACCCGGGCAAGGTCATCCACATAGATGGGCTGCAGCCGGTAATCCCCGGCGCCGAACAACCCCACCACCGGCAGATGCCGGAGCGACCACGCGATGTTGTTGATCAGCACATCCTCTTTCCCGAACAGCACCGTGGGCCGCAGGATGCAGTACGACATGCCCAGCCCCCGCAGCTCGTGCTCGAGTTCGGCCTTGCCCCGGAAGTACGGCAGATCGGACGCGGCGTCGGGGTTGGTGATGCTCACATGCACCACCCGCCGCACCCCGGCGTCGCGCGCCGCGGCGAACAGCGTCCGCGTGTTGGCTACCGCCTCCGCGTGGTTGAAGAGCCGGTGGTCAAACCGCACCCAGTACGTGTTGATGAGCGCGTCGGTCCCGCGCAGCGTCTCCGCAGTCTGGCCGGCGCCTCGAAATGGAATGGGAACGCCCGGACCCGGTCACCGAAAGGGTTCGCGCGGCCCGGTGAATGGGTCAGCGTCAGGACGTCATGGCCCGCCTCGAGCAGGCGTGCGGCGATGTACCGCCCCGAGTAGCCAAACGCACCGGTCACTGCCACCCGCATAGGCGCGCCAAAACGGGTTCCTCACCACGTGCCGGAACGGTCCGGGTAGCGCGGCTTCCGCGGCGTGGGCGGCGGCCGGGTCTCGAGGGCCTGGAGCACCTGGCGGACGGCCGTGTCGAGTTGGGGATCTTCGCCCCGCGCCATCCGGGCCGGGTCGTCCACCACCTCGATGTCCGGGTCCACCCCGTACCCTTCGATGATCCATTCGCCTTGCGGGCTGTAGATGCCGAAGGTGGGGACGGTGACCGAACCGCCGTCGATCAGCGCCGGCACGCCGGTCATCCCGATGAGCCCGCCCCAGGTGCGTGTCCCGATCAGCGGCCCCAGTTTCGCGTGCTTGAAGTAGTACGGGAAGGCGTCGCCGCCCGAGCCGCTCCAGCCGTTGATCAGCATCGCCTTCGGCCCGAAATGCGCCGCCGGCGGCCAGGGCCAGTCGCGGCCGTCGCGCACCCCCAGTAGTTGATGAGCGGGCGGTTGAGCAGCTCGACGAAGCGGTCGGGAATCTGCCCGCCGCTGTTGAACCGTTCGTCAATGATCAGGCCGTCCTTGGTCACCTGACCTCGGAACCGCCGCACCAGCTCGTTCTGTCCGCCCTGGCCCGTGTCCGGCACATAGACGTAGCCGACGCGCCCGCCCGAGGCCTCGTCCACCCGTCGGCGTTTGGCCTCGATCCAGTCGAGATGCCGCAGCCGGGCCTCGCTCTCGAGGGTCTGCACCAGCACCTCCCGCGCGCCCTCGAGGTTGGGCTGGCTGTTGACCTTGAGAAAGACGGGCTGGTTGGCCAGACCCTGGAAGGCCGCCCAGGGTTCCTCGGCCGTGTCGACCGGCACGCCATTCACCGCCAGCACGTAGTCGCCCACCTTCACGTCCACCCCCGGCGCCCGCAGCGGCGAGCGCACGTCCAGATCCCAGGCCGCCGGTTCGAGGATGCGCTGGATCCGGTACGCGCCCTGGTCCAGGGCAAAGTCGACGCCGAGATAGCCCACCCCCGCGCGACGGAGCCGATTCCAGGTCGCCTCCGGACCGGTAGGTGTGGGAAGCGTTCAACTCGCCGATCAACTCGCCGATCAGGTAATTCACGTCCCAACGCGTCACGGCGTCCTCGAGCAGCCGGCCGTAGCGCTCGCGCAACCCGGGCCAGTCCACGCCGTGCAGGCCCGGATCATAGAAGTAATCACGCTGGAACCGCCACGCATCCGTGAACAACTGCCGCCACTCGGCCACCGGATCCACCGCGCTCTCCAGCCCCCCCGTGGCCAGCTTCTTGTCCATCTTCTGACCTTCCTTCGGCTCGATGATCGCATAGTCCCGCCCTTTCCGGACCAGCAGCTTCTGCCGGTCGGCCGACAGCTCGACGCTGTCCACGCCGCTCAACACCGTCTTCTCCTCGCGCTTCTCGAGGTCCCAGTACAACAGCGTGGCGCTTTCGTCCGCCGACCCGGTGCGCGGGAGCCGTCGGTACAGCAACTTGCCGCTGACGGCCTCCAGCTCCGCATATCGCCCCGCCGCCGCCGGCAGGATCACGGCGCGACGCTCGAACTCGGCGAGGTCAATCTCGACGGCCTTGACCTTCTTCCCGGCACCGGTGTCCTTCGCGGGTTCGTCTCCTTCCTTCGACTTCCCGCCATCCTGATCCTTCTTTTCGTCCTTCTCCTTTTCCTTGTCCTTGTCCCCAGGTTCGGACTTGGCCCTGTCCTTGACGGGTTCCTCGTCGTTCCGGGGCGCGAGCGGGGAGGCGACGTCCCGGCGCAGCGGCACGGCCACAAGCTGCGTGGTGTTGGCGTAGATCCAGGTGTTGTCCAGGTCGCTGTACACCGGGGCGAAATGGCGGCCCGTGCGGTAGTAGAGGTACTTGCCGTCCGGATCAAACACCGGCCAGGAATCGTCGTAGAAGCCCGACGTCACCTGGTGGCGCGCCTGCTCGCGTGTGTCGTACAGGACAATCGCCGACTGCCGGTGATCCAGGTCGCCGGCATAGGCCAGCCAGCGGCTGTCCGCCGACCAACTGAATCGGAACCCCGAAAGCCCGCCGTGGTATTGCCAGAGCATCTGGTCGATGAACCGCGTCTCGGCGTGCTCCACGTCATGCAACCAGATCTTCATCGCCTGGTCGATGAACACCACTTGCCGGCTGTCGGGCGACCAGACGGGCGCGTAGCGGTACCCCGGGCCCAGCGCCGTCAGGCGGCGTTCCTCACCCGTCCCGTCCGCGGCACACAGCGTCAGCTCGTACTCGCCCGATCGGTCGCTGAAGAAGGCGATCCAGCGGCCGTCCGGTGACCAGGACGGGCTACGCTCGGCTATGCCCGACGTGCGCGTCAGTGGGCGGACCACCCCATGCTCGGCGGGAACGCTGAACAAATCGCCGCGCGCCTCGAACACGACGCGCTTGCCGGTGGGGGAGAGCGAGGCGCCCCGGATCAGGCTGGCGACGTTTTCCACGCGGGGCTTGAGCGTGGCCCGGTCCGTCACGACGCGGATGTCCACCTCGCGCAACTGCTCGGTGGCGAGGTCAAGGAGGTAGAGCCGCCCCCCGTTCTCGAGGACCAGTTCCCTGGGGCCGATCCCCGGGAAACGCACGTCGAAATCCTTGAAGAACGTGAGCTGGCGCGTGGCCTTGGTGCCCACGTGGTAAGCCCAGAGGTTCGCCCGTTTGTGGTCGTCGCGATCGGACAGGAAATAGATCGTCTCGCCGTGCCACAGCGGCTGTGCGTCGTCGCTGTCGTTCCGGGTGATGTTCTCGGCCTTGCCCTGGAGAAGATCGAAGATCCAGATGTCGGGGGTCATGCCGCCCCGGTACCGCTTCCACGTGCGGGAAATCGATGCTGATGGGCGTGTAGGCCAGGAAACGGCCGTCTGGCGACAAGCTGCCGAATTCGCCGTAGGGCATGGGCAGTTTCTCGGGCAACCCACCGGCCAGCGGCACACGGTAGAGCTGGTTGAACCGGTCCTTCTCACTCGTTCGGGACGTGGCGATGAGCAGGGATTGCCCGTCCGGATACCAGTCGAGCAGGCGATCGGGCGCGCCGTGGTAGGTGAGGCGTTTCGGCAACCCGCCCGTGGCCGGCATGACGTAGAGGTCCAGGTTGCCGTCGTAGTTCCCACTAAAGGCGATCTGGGTGCCGTCGGGCGAAAAGCGCGGAAAGGACTCCTCGCCGCGGGGCGAACTCAGCCGGACCGCCGTGCCGCCGGACTTGGGGGCCACCCAGATGTCGCCAGCATATACGAATGCGATCTGCGTGTCAGACACGTCCGCCTGGCGCATGAGCCGGGCGTCGATGCGACCCTCGACCGGTGCGGCCATCGCCACCGGGCTCACAACGGCCAGCGCCAGACCGAGCGACCGGGCCATCCGGAGGCCGTTGGAAGTCCGGCGGGTGAAGCGTCTGCAAGGGCGTTTCATGGTGCCGCGAATGTACGGTCTCCCCGCCCGCCCCAGGCAAGGCATTTCCCGGGGAGCACCCCCGACGGCGGGGTCAGCCCTTAAGCATGAAGCCGGGCGTCTGCTGGATTCCCCGGGCTCACCACGTGACACCCAGCGCCGCGACCCTCGATCCGCCACGACCCCGCCGGCACAGGAACCGCGCGAACGCACCTGGATAGGTGGATCTGGGGGACGTCCGCTCACAGGGGCGACCCCTTCATGGCTTCAGGCAGGGCCAGGCGTCCCAAACCACCCGTCGCGGCGCGGCTTGCAAATGCATGGCCTGTCCCGCCTCCCGGCAATCATGTGGCCGCGGGGCGGCTGGAGCCCGCCAGGTTTCGAGACCCCGGAGGCCGGCCCGCACTCCGGACAAGTGTCGGCGCGGCGTGGTTCGCAATCGAAGGCATGACCGCGCCGGTCGAACTCGAAACGGCAGCATTCCAGCAACCGCTTCTTGAGTTCCGCCCGCCCCGTTGCACGCGGGACTTGGCCGCCGACAACGAAATGCCCATCTGCTCGGCGTACTGCGCCTGGGTCAGCCCTTCGAACTCGGTGCGCAAAATCGCCTCATGGTAGGGCGTTGGCAGGCTGTGGATCATCCGCCGAAACGCCGCTTGCAACGCCTCGGTCTCGCCGGACTCGGGCGCTGCTTCGGGAGCAGCCAGCGTGTCTGGCATGGGAACGGTCTCCTTGCGGGTGCGGTAATGGTCGATCACCGCGTTCCGGGCGATCCGGAAAAGCCAGCCCGGAAGCCGTGAGGTTTGGGTCAACCGCGCCAACCCGGCGCTGGCCTTGAGGAAGACCTCCTGAAGGAGATCCTCCGCCAGAACCGGGTTGGACACGCGTTTCAGGAGGAACTGCCGCAGCGGTTCGGAGAACTCCTGCCAGATCTGCTCCAGAGACGGTGTCATCGGTCGGGCTTCACCGCTTGAATAGTGGCCGAGGCGACGGCGTTCTCAAGTCCCTGCCCGGGAAACCACTCCTGCAGGACCGCCCGGCTGCGCGCCTTGGGCTCGACCCGGATGTCCTCAAAGCCGGCCTCGGCCAGCCAACGCTTGACCTCGCTTACTTCGGCCGCGCCCGCCACACAACCGGTGTACAGCTCCCAGTTCCCACGCTGCACCTCCGGGATCGGCGCCAGCGCGACGATGTCCGAGATCGCCAGGCGTCCGCCCGGCTTGAGGACGCGAAACGCTTCGCGGAACACCCGTCCCTTGTCGGGGGAG
The DNA here is from genome assembly GCA_027493615.1 of Verrucomicrobiota bacterium. Classification (GTDB taxonomy): domain Bacteria; phylum Verrucomicrobiota; class Verrucomicrobiia; order Limisphaerales; family J093; genus DSVZ01. The sequence continues at coordinate 101,928 of JAOSKK010000001.1, read as the reverse complement.
AGGTTGATGACACAGTTCGAGAGGATGACGTCCACCGTGCCATCCGCCACCGGGAGACTCTCGATCTCGCCGAGCCGGAACTCGACGTGGGCGTAGTCGCCCTTTGCCTGATGGGCGCGGGCCTTGCTGATCATCTCAGGAGTCATGTCCACGCCGATGACCCGGCCGGTCGGACCGACGGCCTTCGCCGCGAGGAACGCGTCGAACCCGGCCCCGCTGCCAAGGTCCAACACCGTCTGGCCCGGCTTCAGTGAGGCGAGTCCGACGGGATTGCCGCAGCCCAGGCCGAGGTTCGACCCGTCGGGGGCAGCCGTGGTGTCGCTGGGGCTGTAGCCCAGTCGTTGCGCGAGCGCCGCAGGGCTGGTGGCGGCGGTGCCCGTGGCCGTGTCGGTGCCGCAGCAGGAGGGCGCGCAGCCGCAGCCGGAAGCTGCGTTGGTGGCGACCTGACCGTAGCGTTGGCGCACAGCGCTCTTGATCGTGTCCTGTTCCCATGCAGTTGGGTTCGTCGTCATTGTGTTCATCGTCATTCTTGTGTCGCTGTCTTTCACCGGTGGCCCTGTGGGGCCCCGGTTCGACCATGAAGACGAACATCCGGGGAAAAGGACGCAGGAATTCTCCAGGCTGCGCGCTCCCCGTCACGCGACGGAGGATGTCAACGCCGCAACCGGCGGGCTCCGTGGCCAGCGACGTCAGATTCGGGACCTTCATTTGACGGTTGGGGTCTCCCGGAGAACTCTCTGCGCGTGCAACCGCACTTGTTCCACACGGCCGGCCTCCGGGCCGGGTTCGTGGCCTTGGCTGTAAGCGTCGCTGCGGGGAGCCCATGGCAGCCAGCCGGCCATGCCGCCGAGCCTGGACTGATCGCCTCGCCCGAGCCGGGTTGGGCGCAGTGGCGGGGACCGCGGCGGGACGGCATCTGTGACGAGCAGGGTTTGCGGCCGAGCTGGCCGGAGGGCGGGCCGCCGCGGCTGTGGACCGCGGAGGGGATGGGCCGGGGTTATTCGGCCCCCATCGTCGTGGGTGACCGGCTGTACCTCACCGGGGACTTCGAGGAACGCCTGGAGATCATCGCGCTGGACCTGGCGGGCCGCGAACTCTGGCGCGCCACCAATGGCCTGGCCTGGCGCGGGCAATACCCCGGCTCGCGCAGCAGTTGCACCTATGCCGGGGGCCGGCTGTTCCACAAGAATGCGCACGGTCGGGTCGCGGCGCTGGACCCCGACACCGGGCGTGAGTTGTGGGCTGTGGAGACGCTCGACCAGTTCGACGGCCGGAACATCACCTGGGGGTTGAGCGAGTCGTTGTTGGTGGATGGCGACCGGGTCATCGCAACCGTGGGTGGGAGCCGCGCCTTGATGGCGGCGTTTGACGTCCGCTCTGGTCAGATGGTGTGGTCGAGTCCTCCCCTGCGCTTGGGCGAGGCCAGGACGGCCGCCCATGAACGTGTGGCCACGCCGGCGGGTGAGGCCGACAGCGGGAGTTACACGTCGCCCATTCTGGCGCAGTTGGCCGGGCGACGACAGCTCGTCAACTGCTCCCTCCGTCACGTGTTCGGCGTGGACGCGGACACGGGAGAGCTGTTGTGGTCCCAGCCGTTTCCAACGCGTTTCTCCGTCATCGCGGCCACCCCCGTGCTCGTGGGAGACGGGGTCTTTGTGACCGCACCCGATGCGGGGGCGGCCGGTGCTTTCGGGTGCAGGGCGGCCCGGAAGGGATCACGGTCGAACGCGCATGGGTGACGCCATTGGACAGCGGTCAGGGCGGTGTGGTGCACGTGGATGGGTTGTTGTTCGGCTCCTGGTACCGCAGCCGTAAAGGGTGGGCCGCCATCGAGGCACGAACGGGTGAGGTGCGACACGAGTTGCCGGACCTGGCGATGGGACCGCTGCTCTATGCCGACGCACAGTTCTACTGGTTGAGTCAGGAAGGCGAGATGACGCTGGTGCGACGCCACCCGACCGGGATGGAAATCGTGAGCCGCTTCCGGCTGGTCGGGGAGCGGGTGAACGATGCCTGGGCGCATCCCGTGATCCACCAGGGCCGACTCTACCTCCGCTACCACGACCAGTTGCACTGCTACGACGTCCGGGCCGAGCAAGGCGCTGGATAGGCACCGGAAGCCTGCCCGCGAAAAGGCGCGAACCGACGCGAAAAGTAGCTCTCCGCTCTCCCTCTCGCCGAACATGGTCCCTGCTCCCGCTCCTGCTCTTGCTCTTGCTCTTGCTCCTCCTCCTGATCAGTCGTGAATCGTCCCTTGGCCACCCGAACGTCCAAACCAACCGCACACTCAGAGGCAGAGCCGTGCGCCGCCTCAGAGTCGTGACAGCGGTCCGGCGATCTGGAGCGGGTCCGTGCGGGGCCGGATTAGCGGTACCAACAAGAGCAAGAGCAAGAGTAAGAAGGAGCCGAAGGAGCCGCGGCGGAGGATCGCTGCCCAGGTTTCGCACACGGCTTTGTGAGTCTTCCCCCGTTGGCGTCGGTTCGCGTCTTTAGCGGGCCACCCCGTTCACCTGCATAGGCGCTGAATCAGAGCGTCCGTGATGCGTCGCGTGGCACCCCGTCGCTCGTCCACCAGCGCCTGACCGCGTGCACCCATCGCGCTCGCCGCCTCGACGTTCGCGAGCAAGAGGCGACATCGTGCCTCCAGCTCGACCGCGTCCTTCACCTGGAAGGCCGCCTCCCGCTCGAGCAGTTCGCGCGCGACATCCGGAAAGTCGGACATGTCCGGCCCAAACAACACGGGCTTGCCGGCGGCGGCGGGCTCAATCGGGTTCTGGCCACCCTTGGGCACGAAACTGCCGCCCACGACCGCGACTTCACTCAGGCTGTAGAGGCGGTTCAGGTAGCCGAGCCGATCTACGATCAGAACGTCCGGTGCGGTCCCTGCCGGAGCGCTGAGCAGCCCCGACCGCAGACCATCTCCCGCCCACAGCGTGCGGACTTCCTCGGCGCGATGCGGATGGCGAGGCACGAGGATCAATCTCAGTCCGGGTATTTCCGTTCGGAGGTGAAGAAACACCGTGCGCACGATCGCCTCTTCGCCGGGATGCGTGCTGCCGGCCAGCATGATGCGGTCGCCGGATCCGTAACCGAGTTCCGCCCGCAGCGCCGTCACGGCCTCCCGCGTCGGCGGGGTGCCGCACGCGTCGAACTTCAGGTTGCCCGGTTCGCCCAGTTGGTGCCGGGCCACGCCCAGGGCGGCAAACCGCTCATTCTCCCCGTCGGACTGGCCGTGGATGCGCTCAAAACATGCGAAGGCCGGACCGAACAGCGCCCACCCCCGCCGGTACCGCCGATACGAGTCTGGCGACAGCCGTCCGTTCAACAGCCAGCAGGGCACGCCGGACCGCCGGAAGTGCCGCAGATAACCGGGCCAGAGATCGGTTTCGATCAGCACAAACACCGCGGGCTGGATCCGGCGGAGACACCGGCGGTACGCCAGCGCCGTGTCGTAGGGGAAGTAGAGCAGGGCATCCGCCACCCCGCGCAGCCGCACCTCCGCCAGTTCCCGCGCGGTCAGCGTCGAAACCGACACCACCAGCGGCCGCGCGCCCAGCCGGCTTTTCAACGCTTCAAGGAACGGCACGGCGGACAGCAGTTCGCCCACCGACAGGGCGTGGACCCAGGCCGGCGCGGGCGTCCCGGGCTTGAACACGGGATACGCCTGGAACCCGAGCCGCGGGAACAGCGTCTTCCGCCGCTTCCGGCTGAAGCTGAGGAAGGGAGCCGCGAGCAGCAACGCGGGCGGCAGGAGCAGGTGGGCCAAGCCCCCGTAGACTGCCAGCGCCAACCGCGATGTCAGGCGTAGCCGACCCTCAGTGTCCATGACGATTCAGAGAGTCGATAATGCGCTGGTGCTCCGCAACCGCCGTCTCCCAGTCCGGACGCTGTTGGGTGCGTAGGAAATCGAGCGTCGGGAACGCCGAGGTGTGGTGGTCTTCCTGCCACTGCAGCAGCGAAAGGTACACCTGTTTGTGGCAGGAGGGCCTTGCCTGCCAGTCCAGCAACAGGCCCGCATACCCGACGACGAGCACGAGCAACAACAGGACGGCTCCCCCGCCAACCTGGACCCACCGGAACGCCCAACCGCGAGGAGTCTTCATTCCCGGGCCGTCCCTTCCCGATCGAACCGCGCTCGCGCCGCCTGTCGCCACACCGCCTCGACGACTTCCCCCGGCTCGATCCGCAGCATGCAGCCGTGCGGTTCAACCTGCGTCGTCCGGCAGACCCTCCGGTAGCACGGACTGCAAGGAACCCCGCTGCGCAACACGAGGTGTTCTTCGCCGTAAGGCCCCGTGTAGCCGGGCGACGTCGGGCCAAACAACGCCACCACCGGCGTCCCCAACGCCACCGCCAGGTGCATCGGCCCCGTATCGGTCGAGAGCACCACCCGCGCCCGGCGAAACACGGCCGCCAGGGTCTTCAGGGAGGTCCGGCCATCCACGCGTCGCACCGGAGAACGCAGCGCCGCCGCCACGGCGTCGATCCCCGCGCGGTCACCCGGTGCGCCGGTGAACACGGCCGGCAGCCCGCGTGCCTCCAGACCGTCGGCCACCGCGGCGAACCGCTCCGGATACCAGTTCTTCGTCGGCCACCGCGTCAGGGTGTTGATGGCGACGAACGCGCGACCAGGCTCGACACCGCACTCGCGGAGCAGGGCTTCGGCTTCCGCTTCATTCGCCGGACCGATCGGGAAGTCGTAGCGCAGCGGCAGCCGCGGGAATCCCAGTCCCTCGAGCAAGCGCAGGTTACGTTCGATGGCATGGGCGTTGGGATCCGCCACCGACACGCGTTCGTTCAGGAAAAGGTAGCTGCGCTCGTCATGGCGCAGGCCGGGCCCGTAGCCCGCCTTGCGCGGACTCCGCGAGAGGGCCACCCAGACCGCGCTCTTCAGCAGCGCCTGGAAGTCAATCACCAGGTCGTACTCCGTGTCGCGCAACTCCCGCACAAACCGCCGCAGCATGCCCAGCGCCCCGAGCCAACGACCCGACTTCGCCCGCTGCGTCCATTCGCGTCGGCGCCAGACCAGGATGCGGTCCAGGGCGGGATGGCCTTCGATGAGGTCGAGGGCGGTCGCTTCGACGAGCCAGGTAAGACGCGCCTGGGGTTGGTGGCGTCGGAGGGTGGTGAGGGCCGGCAACGTGTGGATGACGTCGCCCAACGCGCTCAACTTGACCAGCAGGATGTTCACGCCCAGCGCAGTCCGATCCTTCGGACCCGGATCCTCAGCACGCCCCAACCGCACTGCGAGTTCGCCGCCTCACGTCGGCGCCTACAGTCCGCAATGGTCTCGAATGGGTATGGGATCGGGCGGGCGTCCCGACAGCGCACCTTGGCGGCGTCGGATCGCGGTGGCCAATACTCTGTACTGACCCCTGGGGTCGGTCAGCGCTTGCTGAACTGGAAGCGCTTGCGGGCCCCGGGTTGGCCGTACTTCTTCCGCTCGCGGACCCGCGGGTCGCGCGTCAAGAGACCTTCGGCCTTCATCGCGGGGCGATACGCCGAGTCGGCCTTCAGCAGGGCCCGGGCAATGCCCAACCGGACCGCACCGGCCTGGCCATTGGGGCCGCCGCCGCTGACGCTCACCTGGGTGTTGAACTTCGCGGCGGTGTCGGTCACCGCCAGCGGGGCCGTGGCCCACATGCGCTGGGTCTCCAGCACAAAGTAGTTGTCAATGGGGCGGCCGTTGACCGTGATCTTGCCTTCGCCCGGGGCGAGCCGGACACGGGCGACAGCGCATTTGCGGCGGCCAGTACCGAGGTATTCAGTGACGGCTGACATGGGAGAGCGAGTCGGGGACTAGGCGGGGAGGGTGAGCGGCGTCGGCTGTTGGGCCTGGTGCGGATGCTGTTCGCCGCGATAGACCTTGAGCTTGGTCAGGAGCTTGGCCCCGAGCCGGTTCTTCGGGATCATCCCTTTGACGGCATGGAGGATGAGCCGCTCCGGGTGACGCGCCCGAACCTCGGCGACGGTCCGGTACTTCTCGCCGCCCTTCCAACCCGAGTAGCTCATGTACCGCTTGTCGGTTTCTTTCCGGCCGGTGACGACCACCTTCTCCGCATTGACCACAACCACGAAGTCGCCCGCGTCCAGGTGCGGGGTATACACGGGTTTGTTCTTCCCGCGCAGCGTATTGGCAACCTCAGCCGCCAAGCGCCCCAGCACCCGGCCGCTCGCGTCCACCACGTGCCACTTGCGGGCGTTCACATCCACTTTGGGCAGATAAGTCTTCATCCAGCCTACGAAATAAAGGCCCGCGAAACTACCAGACGCCGCCGGCACGTCAACAAGCTTCTCACAGAAGCTCGCCCTGCCGGGGCGTCGGCCGCTCGGTCGTCCCGGCAAGCAACGCGCGTAAACCAGCCTCGTCCACAACGGTCACCCCCAGCTTCCGGGCCTTCTCCAGCTTCGATCCCGCCGCCTCGCCTGCCACCACGTAGTCGGTCTGCTTGCTGACCGATCCCGCTACCGTGCCGCCTGCCTCGCGAATCAAGGCCGAAGCCGCCTCCCGCGACAGTGTGGGCAACGTCCCCGTGAGTACCAACGTCCGACCCGCCAACGGACTTGATGCAGGCTTTCCCGCCCCCTTCCGCCCCGGCCCGGCCGGCCGGATCCCGAGCCGACCGAGCTCGGCCAGAATCGCCTTCCCCCGCGGCGACGCGAAATAGTCCAGCACCGACGCCGCCACGACCGGACCGACCTCGGCGAGGCTGGCCTTGGCGCCGCTGGCGTCAAGCCGCGCCCGAAGCTCCTTGATCTCCGACGCGAGTTGGGCATGGCGCTGCCGGCGGGCTTCGCGTTCAGCCAGTGTCTTGGGCGGGTCCTTGCGCGAATGCGGCGAACAGGCGACCCGCTCGGCCTCCTTCTGGCCGAGATCACGGATGGCCCGCAGTATCGCCGAGTCGGCCAAGTCCGGGAGCGAAGCGTGGACCTGCGCGAGCTGCCAGGCCGTGGCCTCGCCCACCTCGGGAATCGCCAGCGCCAGGATCCATCGGTGCAGCGGGGCTTGACGGGCGCGCTCGAGCGCCTCCAGGACTTTCGTGGCGTTCTTCTCGCCAAACATCCGCGGTGCGTCCTCCGTGCCGAGGTTCAACGTCGCGAGCTTCTCGAGGCTCAGCCCGAAGAGATCAAGCGGCTCGTTCACCAGCCCGCGCTCCACCAGCTTCTCGGCCACGATGCCCCCAGGGCCTCGATGTCCAGGGCCTTGCGTTGGGCGAAATACTCGATGCGCCGGGTCTTCTGCGCCGGGCAGCCCGCCACGTTCTGACAACGCCAGGCCACTTCTTCGATCGCCCCACCGGCGATGCGCTCCCGCACGACGGGGCCGCCGCAGGCCGGACAGCGGCCCCCCACATGCGCCAGGAAATCGAATGGCTGCGCGTCGGGTGGCCGTCGGGCAAGCACCACTTCCACCACCTCCGGAATCACCATCCCCGCCTTCCGCACCACCACCGTGTCGCCCACCCGCACGTCCTTGCGCCGGATCTCCTCCTCATTGTGCAGCGTGGCGCGTGACACCGTCGAGCCCTGGACAAAGACCGGGTCCAGCTCGGCCACGGGCGTAAGCACGCCAGTCCGCCCCACCTGGACGGTGATGGCGCGCAAGACGGTCTCGGCGGGGGTGATCCAGGGCACGGGCTTGTGCACGATGGCGTAGCCCGGGGCGCGGGTCTTGGCCGGCAGGCGCGGCCAGTCCGCGAGGCGGTTGACCTTCAGCACGATGCCGTCGATCTCGTACGGCACGCGCGACCGAAGGTCGCGTGCCATGTCGTAACCGCAGATGACTTCGTCGCGATAGCATCGGAGCACCGCCTCGAGGTCCGGGCACACCCACCACAGCTGTTGCACCGGCAACCCAAAGCGGGCGAGCGTCTCGAGCAGTTCCGCGTGCGTGGCGAACTCGATGCCTTCACAGGCGCCGACGGCGTAGAACACGGCACGCAACGGGCGTCGCGCCACCAGCCGGGGATCAAGCTGCTTGAGCGTGCCCGCCGTGGCATTGCGGGCATTGGGAAACGGCTTCTCACCGGCCGCCACAAGCTGGGCGTTCAGCGCCGTGAAGTCCTGGTTGGCGATGTACGCCTCGCCGCGTACCTCCAGCAACGGAGGCGCCGGATGCACGGTCAGTTCGAGCGGAATCGCGCGCAGCGTCCGCAAATTGGCCGTGATGTCGTCGCCCGTCTGACCGTCCCCCGCGTGACGCCCAGGACCAGCTTCCCATGACGGTAGTGCAGGCTGATGGAGACGCCGTCCACCTTGGGTTCCAGGACGTATTCGACGCGGTCGCGCCCCAGGTGCTTGCGCACCGTGGCGTCAAAGGCACGCAGCCCCGTCAGCGTGCGCTCGTCCTGCAGCCGGAGCCGTTTCTCACGGTCCGGCTCTTCCTCGGCCGTGGGGTGGGTGGCGCCCTCAATCTTCTCGAGGGAGAGCATCGGCTGGAGATGCTTCACGCGGACGAACCCTTCCGTGGGCGCGCCGCCGACACGCTGCGTGGGGGAATCCGGAGTGACCAGTTCGGGGTGTTCGCGCTCGAGCTCGACCAGTTCTTGGTAGAGCTGGTCGTAGGCGAAATCCTCGATCAGCGGCTGCGCCAGCACATAGTAGGCATGGTCGTGCCGGCGGATCTCCGCCACCAACGCCCGGTGCCGCTCCTGGATCGCCGACGTCATGTGGCGGCTTGCCGCCGGGCGCGCTCGAACTGGCCGCTCCACGCCCCCGGCAGCGGGTAAAGCAGCAGCGACCGCAGCATCATCGACCGCACTTGCCGGCGCCCCACTTTGATCCGCTGCGTTGGGTCCAGCACGTTGCCCACCCGCAGCAGCCCCAGGGTCCGGACACCGATCAGCAACGGCCACGCACAGGCCAGGCGCAGGCGCAGCAGGCGGTACGGCAGCGCCAGCGTGTAGTGCCACCCCACGGTCAGATGATCTTCGGCACGGGCCACATACTCGAGATACAACGGTCGGAACCGCGCGGCGTTGGCGGGATCCAGCAGGTCCTCCGGAACCAACGAGTGCTGGGTGAGGGCCGTCTCAGGCAGGTAACAACGGCCCTGGCGAAGGTCGGCCGGCAGATCGCGCAGGATGTTCACGAGCTGCAGCCCCTTGCCAAAGCGTACGCCCTGCGTCATCAGCCCCTTGAAATCCAGCCAGTCCTGCGGAAACAGGTGCGTCCGCGTCACCTTGGTCCAGAACTCGCCCACGCACCCCCGCCACCCGATACGTGTAATCGTCCAGCTCGGCGTCCGTCTGCAGCGCGATCAACCGGTCCCCGCCCGCCGCCCCGAACCGGATCAGGTCCAGTTCCTGCCCCGTCGTGATGGTATGCAGCACGTTGCGGATCGGATCGCGCGTCTCCGGAGGGGTGGTGTCGACGATGTTGATGAGGTTCTCCACCCAACGCAGCAGCTCGCGCTCGCCGGGCGTCGTTCGGCTGCCCACCATCGCGTCGAGAACCACCGCCGCTGAGTGATGCGAATCGATGCGGTCGCGCAGCAGTCGCAGTTCCTCAATGCGGCGCTCCACCGGCAGGGCGTCCGTGTCCGCCAGTGTATCCGCAATGCGGGCGAGCAAATACGCCACCGCAATGGGCTCACGCACCGGCCGCGGCAGGATGCGGACCGTCAGGTAGAACGACCGCGACACACCCTGCAGCAACCCCAGCAATACCTGCTCTTGCACGCGGCGATTAAGCCACAACCGCCCGGCGTTGAACAACTCCGGAAAAAGCCCGCCCCCTTCAGTCCACCCCGCCCCCAGGCCGACCACCGAATCCGCCACGGTCAACCGCCGGAAGTCGCGCCACCGATGGAACGTCAGGAAGTTCGCGTCGTGGGCGTTGTGCGCCCCTCCTTCGCCGTCGTCGTAGGCCGTCCGCACCACCGCCACGAGGTCGGCGCCGTCAAACTGGAAGTCCGGATACTGAAAGCCGTGCCGGGCGGTGTCGGGATGGTAGAGCAGCACACAACGCACCTCCCATGTGCGCAGATCTGCCGAGTCCAACAGCGCCAGCGTGTTGCGAATGCTCGAGGGCGACTCCCTCCGGTGCCGCTCCGGCACCACCGTGGCCAACGCCACGTACCGCGATGTCTGCGGGTCCCGCCGGATCACGAACTTCTTCGCGCCCCCGGTGAAGGGCAGAAATCCGGTCGCAGGATCGAAGCTCAGCTTCCGCCCGTCGGGACTGATATCCACCCACGCCATCTTCTCGTCGGGTTGACGGACGTGGACACGCAACAGGTTCACCAATCGACCGTCGGGAGTGGCGACCACGTTGCCTTCGAGCCAGCCGCCCATGTCGCCTCCATTCCACGCCCGGTCGCTGGGCAGGAACTCTGCCCAGGTCCAGTTCGCGGCCACGAGAGGATCGGCGTCGACCGGCAGCGACATCACCCCCGCCCGGTAGTGGGTGCCCCAAGCCTCGGGGGGGTCCCGCCGTTCCATGGCCCGCCACAGGCGACCGTTGTGTTCGAGCACCGGCATGGGCGCGCAGTGGTATTGACCGTCCGCGCGCAGGAGTCCCGTGGTGGCATTCCCCGGCGTGGTCCAGGTGCGGCCACCGTCGCTCGACCGGCGGATCAGAACGTTCCCGTGGTGTTTGTCCGGCCCCAGCAGGTACAGCGTTCCGCGGTGCGTGAAAAGGCTCGACCAGAACGACCCTTCGATGGTGCTGAGCCGGCGCCAGGACTCCCCGCGGTCGTTCGAGCCGTAGACGTGGGTGATCGCCTGCGTATGTTCCGCACTGCGGGGTCCGAACTCATCATGCGAAGCGACATAGCTGCCATCCGGCAGCAGGGCGAGGCTGGGGGAACCGATGTAGATGCCGGTCGAGGCAGCACGATGGGCGACGACGACGCCGGGTACGGTGGCTGAGGGGATCGTGGCGAGGGCGAACCCGGCGGGAGCCAAGAGCCAACCGGCTATTAGCAGAGGGGTCAGTACGTCATATGCTCCAAGTGAGCGTCGTACCAAACGCTCATGTGGCTCATACTGTGTACTGACCCCTCTGAGGCGCATACTGTCTACTGACCCCTAACGTCGAAGGCAAAGACGGTGACGCTGCAGGGGGCCAGTTCGAGGGTTTCGCCGACTCGATCCAAGCGCTGCTCCTCGATGACCACCCGGGCGGGTTCATCGGGGTCGTTGTAGGCTTGGGGGTCGGCGCCGGCGATCTGCCAGCGGGTGCCGGTGCCCTTGAGTTGCACGCCGCTGAGCTTCAACGGCACGGTGGTGGGCTCCAGGCGCGCGTTCACGATGCCCAGCGTGAGGGTCTTTCGGTCCTTGCTCCAGGCGGCCTGGGCGTCGAGCAGACCGGTGGTCTGCGTCGCGGCAGGCAGTTCGCCGAAGTGGTGCCGGTAAAGCTTCAGCACGAGGCCGGTGGTTTCGAAGGCGGCGTTGCGGCGGCTGACCTTGATCGCCCCAATCACGTTGACCGTCTGCGCATAGAAGGCGGAATGGATCAGATCGCTCTGTCGTGCGTACTCGTGGACGCCGGCAGCGATGCCCAGCGCGTCTTTCAGGAAGTAGCGGGTCCCCAGCTCGCCGAAGGCATGGGGGCCGTACCAGTAGTTCCACTCGGTCATGGCGATGCGGATGTCTTTGCCGGCCAGATGGGGCATTTCCGCGCGGGCGCGTCGATGAAACTCGGCCTTGGAGCGGATGTTGTCGGGAATCTGGCGGACATGGGCCAGGAGACCGGGGCGCTCCTGGCAGTAGAAGTGCTCGGCGATGGCGTCCATGTGATCCGCGCAGTGTTGCAGGAGGCCGGTGCTCCAGGGACCCGCGTTGCCGGAGGAGATGCAGAAGATGTCGGGGTCCACCTCGCGCATCTTGTCCACGACCCAATTCTGTTTGAGGACGTAATGGTCGAGCGACATGTAGCCGAGCTGCCAGGCGCCCCACATTTCGTTGCCGATGCCCCAATACTTCACGCCGAAGGGTTGGGCCACCCCGTTCCGGGCGCGCTGGGTGCCGTAGTGGGTCTCGGGTGCGCCGTTGCAGTACTCGAGTTGGGCGGCGGCGGAATAGGCGTCGCCGAAGCCGGTGTTGACGGTGATCCAGGGTTCGGCGCCGACCAACTGGCAGAACCGGATGAACTCGTGCATGCCGAAGTCGTTGTGCTCGACGCCGGTCCAGGCGGGATTGGTGCGGGGCGGCCGGCGGTCACGATCTCCCACGCCGTCACGCCAGTCGTAACCGCTGACGAAATTGCCGCCGGGCCAGCGGTAGATGGGCGCGGCGAGGTCTTTGAGCAGGGCGAGCGTGTCCGCGCGCATGCCCTCGACGTGATCGGCGGGCATGAGCGAGAGGGTGCCAATGGCCACGGGCGCCTCCTGGACCCGGATTTCAAGCCGGGCCTTGTCGGTGGTGGCGCCGGCGGTGAACGCGAAGGGAAAGCGCGCATAGGCGCGACCCACGCCGTCGAGTTGCACGGTCGCGCACGCCGTTTCGGCATCGCCCCAGGCCAGCGTGAGGGAAACCCGGGCGCGTGGCTCGCCGGTGGTCTTGAGCCAGGCGTAGCCGACGTAGCCCCGTCCTTCGACCACCCCAAGATCGTACTGGCGCAAGCCGGCTCCGGCTCCCACCACGGGCGTGTGTCGTCCCACGAAAGGCTGGCTGGTGCTCATGGTGACGGCGTCGGCGGGACCGATGATTTGCCAGGGAGAAGCGCCCACCACCGGGTAGGGGGTATTGCGGAGGGATCGGTAGGGGTTGTACTCGGCCGTGATGGGGTGGAAGAATTTGCGATCCTCGAGCATCTCCGCCCAGATGCCGCCGTAGATGCAGCGTCCGAGGTGCTCGATGAACTGGCTGTAGACGGCGGTCGCCAGCGGTTCGCCGACCTTCGCCGCGTCGAGGGTGATGCTCGGGGCGGGGGTTCGCGCTGCGCGATCTTCTCCAGGGCGAGGTCGTCGTACCAGGCCTTGCCCGTGGCCTGGCCCCAGCCGCCAAAGAGGCAGTTGAGCTGCACGCTGCCCTGGTCGGTGGTGTCGAACTCCGTCTCCACCCGCGTCCAATCGCTGGTCCCGGCGACGGCGGGCGTGGCGACGCCCTGGAGGTTGTGGACGTTGAGCAACGCGCCACGGGCACCGGCCAGCGGCTTGAGTCCTTCAGTCCTGATCCACCCGGACAGGCGGTAGCGGGCGAAGGGGTCAACCGGCACGTTGGCGGTCCAGCTCAGGTCCCCACCGCGTTCGGAAGAGAGCTCGACGCTGCGGTTGCCTGTGCGGCCGACATTGGCATGGGCGAACACGCCTTCGCCGCCCCAGGTTTCGGTCCGCCACGCGCGTGGGCGGCGGCCGTCGCCCTGTTCGAAGGAGGGATTGGGCACCAGGTTCTGGGCCTGGGCGAGCCAGCCCACGGTCACGAGCGCGAAGGTCGCCGTGCAGAGACGCGTCAAGGTGTGCATGCGCCGATCTTGGGTCCCGGACGCACCGGGTTCAAGTCGACAAAGCACCCTTTGCGCTGGAGCCCGGAGCTTCAGGAATTGCCCGGACCCAAACGGATGGACGTAGTCGACGGCGAAGACCGGATGACGCTTTCCTCCGCCGATCCCCGATGGCCCTGACCCACGGGGAACACCGCCCGGGGCTTAGTAGCGGTAATGTTCCGGTTTGTAAGGGCCCTCGACGGGGACGCCGATGTAATCCGCCTGGGCCTTGGACAGTTTGGTCAGCTTGACCCCGATCTTGCCGAGGTGCAGGCGGGCCACCTCTTCGTCAAGCTTCTTGGAGAGGCGGTACACTCCGACCTGGTAGGTGTTACGGTTCTTCCAGAGGTCCAGTTGGGCGATGACCTGGTTCGAGAAGCTGTTGCTCATGACGAAGCTGGGGTGGCCCTCGGCACAACCCAGGTTGACGAGGCGACCCTCAGCCAGGAGGTAGAAACTGCGGCCCGCCGGGACGTCGTAGCGATCCACCTGGGGCTTGATGTTGACGCGGCTGACGCCTTTGGCGGCGTTGAGCCGGTCGACCTGAATCTCGTTATCGAAGTGGCCGATGTTGCAGACGATGGCCTGGTCTTTCAGGCGGAGGAGGTGCTCGAGGGTGATCACGTCGCGGTTGCCCGTGGCGGTGACGTAGATGTCGGCCTTGCCGAGGGTTTCCTCGACGGTCTTGACCTCGAACCCCTCCATCGCGGCCTGCAACGCGTTGATGGGATCGATCTCGGTCACGATGACGCGACAGCCGAAGCCGCGGAGGGAATGGGCGCTGCCCTTGCCCACATCCCCGTAGCCACACACGACGGCCGTCTTGCCGGCGAGCATGACCCCGAGTGCGCGTTTGAGGCCATCGCCGAGGGACTCGCGGCAGCCGTAGAGGTTGTCGAACTTGGACTTGGTGACCGAGTCGTTGACGTTGATGGCGGGCACGAGGAGCTTGCCGGCCTCGAGCATCTGGTAGAGCCGGTGCACACCGGTCGTGGTCTCTTCGCTGACGCCCTTCCAGTCCTTCACCGCCTGGGTGAACCAGCCGGGGCGGGTCTTGGCGCACCGCTTGAGCAGGTCCTTGATGACCTGTTCCTCCTGGCTCGAACCGGGCGTCTTCACCCAGTCGCTGCCCTGCTCCATCTCGTAGCCCTTGTGCAGGAGGAGGGTGGCGTCGCCGCCGTCGTCGACGACGAGTTCCGGACCGCGGCCTCCCGGATGGGTCAGTGCCGCCAGCGTGAACTCCCAGTATTCCGCGAGGGTTTCACCCTTGAACGCGAAGACGGGGATGCCGGCGCGGGCGATGGCGGCGGCGGCGTGGTCCTGGGTGCTGAAGATGTTGCAGCTTGCCCACCGCACGGAGGCGCCGAGTTCGACGAGCGTCTCGATAAGCACGGCGGTCTCGATGGTCATGTGGAGGGACCCCGAAATGCGCGCGCCGCGGAACGGCTTCTGACGGCCGTACTTCTCACGCAGGGCCATGAGACCCGGCATCTCCTGTTCGGCCACGGTGATCTCCTTGCGGCCCAGGTCGGCCAGAGTGAGGTCGCGGACGTGGCAATCGGGCTGCGGCTTGCCGTTCCGGGCTTTGTTGCCGCGGTTGCGGGCGGGGGTGTCCTTCGCGAGTCGGGCGCGGGAAGGAGGCGGTTGGATGGCAGGCATGGTGTTCGTTAAGAGAGGAGGTGTGACGGTGGGTTAGTGCGACGGTGGGTTAGTGCGACGGTGGGACGGTGGGTTCGAGGGTTTGATCCGCGATGCGTGATCCTCGGCCCGTGGTCCGTGGTCGGTAGTCCGTGGTCCATGGTCTTTGGTCCTCGGTCCTTGGTCCCGACCTGGGCCATTATTTCACGGCCTTGCGCAGAGCGGCCACCTTGTCGGTTCGTTCCCAGGTCAGGTCGGGATCGTTCTTGCCGAAGTGGCCGTAGTTGGTGGTCTTGGCGTAGATGGGGCGCAGGAGATTGAGCTGTTTGATGATATCGGCAGGCTTGAAGCTGAACACCCGGCCGACGGCCTGGGTGATCTGCTCGTCCGGAACCACGCCGGTGCCGAAGGTATCGACATAAACGCTGACGGGGTCGGGGTAGCCGATGGCGTAGGCGAACTGGATCTCGGCGTGGGTGGCGAGGCCGGCGGCGACGATGTTCTTGGCCACGTAACGGCCCATGTACGCCGCGCTGCGATCGACCTTCGAAGGGTCCTTGCCGGAAAAGGCGCCGCCGCCGTGGCGTCCCCAACCGCCGTAGGAGTCGACGATGATCTTGCGGCCTGTGAGACCGCTGTCGCCCTGGGGACCGCCGGTGACGAAGCGACCGGTGGGGTTGATCAGGTAGAGCGTGTCCTTGAGGAGGGCCTTGGGGAGGACCTTCTTGATGACCTGCTCGATGCAGAACTCCTCGATCTCGGCGTGCTCGACCTCGGGGGTGTGCTGGGTGGAGATGACCGCGCTGGTGATGCGGACGGGCTGACCGTCGGCATACTCGACGGAGACCTGGCTCTTGGCGTCGGGGCGAAGCCAGGGGACTTTGCCGGTCTTGCGGATGCGGGTGAGTTCGCGGCCGAGGCGATGGGCGAACATGATGGGCATGGGCATCAGTTCCTCGGTCTCTTTGCAGGCGTAGCCGAACATCAGACCCTGGTCGCCTGCGCCCTGCTCGGCCTTCTTCTTGCCCTTGGCGGCCCGGGCGTCGACGCCCTGGGGAGATGTCCGGGGACTGGCGGGTGACGTAGCAATTCACAAAGACGCGGTCGGCATGGAACACGTCGTCGTCGTTAACGTAGCCGATGTCGCGGATGGCCTGGCGGGCGATGGCGACGAAGTCGAGCTGGGCGCGGGTCGTGATTTCGCCGCCGACGACGACGAGGTTGGACTTGGCGAAGCACTCGCGGGCGACGCGGCTGCGGCGGTCCTGGGCGAGGCAGGCATCGAGGACGTAATCGGAGATGGTGTCGCAGACCTTGTCGGGGTGGCCTTCGCCGACGGACTCGGAGGAGAAAATGAAGTGTTTGCTCATGGAAAGACGGGCAGGAGCGCCCGGTTATCGAAACATATATTGACGCATCGCGATGCGAAGATATATGGTTGCCGCTGTCCGTCAATCCCCGTTTTGCGGCGGCGGAGGGCGGTCGAACGCCTCATGCCCGGCACCCTGAAGTCCCTGCGTGCGCTGGCCGATCCCACCCGGCTACGACTCCTCGCCTTGCTGGAGGCCAACGAACTCTCGGTGCAGGAGCTCCAGGAGATCACCCGCCTGGGCCAGTCCCGCATCTCGACCCACCTCGGGTTGCTGCAGGACGCCGAACTGGTCCAGTCCGCCGCGCGGGCAAGCGGACCTTCTACCGGTTTCATCGCCGCGGCGATCCGGGCGCACAGGAGTTGCTCGCGCTCGCCGGCCGGGCGGTGCGGGAGTTTCCGGAGCATGAGGCGGATGAGGTGAATCTGCGGCGGGTGCTCGACCTGCGTGCGCATCGGGAGCAGGTGTATTTCAACCAGGTGGCCGGCCGGTTTGACCGCAGCTACGGCCCGGGACGATCCTGGCAGGCCTTCGGGCAGTTGCTGTTGCGGATCCTGCCGCCCTTGGTGGTGGCGGATCTGGGCGCGGGCGAAGGGCTGCTCAGCGAGCTGTTGGCCCGCCGCTGCCGCAAGGTCATCGCGGTGGACAATTCCGAGAAGATCATCGCGTACGCGACGGCCAAGGCGAAGCGGAACGGGCTGAAGAACCTCGAGTTTCGCTTGGGGGACCTGCAGGACCCGCCCTTGGCGAACGCGAGCGTGGATCTGGTGGTGCTCAGCCAGGCGCTGCATCACGCCGAGGACCCCGCCAAGGCGATCCGGAGTGCCCACCGCATCCTCAAGCACGGGGGCCAGTTGATCATCCTGGATCTCCTTCAGCACACGTTCACGCAGGCGCGCGAGCTCTACGGCGATCGCTGGCCGGGCTTCGCCGAGAGCCACCTGCAGCGCTGGCTCGAAGCCGCCGCCTTCAAGTCCATCGAGGTCACGGTCGTCGCGCGCGAGGAGGAACCGCCGCATTTCCAGACGGTGCTGGCGGCGGGGGTCAAGTAGGCCCTGGGCGCGTGCGGGTTGCCCGCATCCGAGCCGCCGGTCAGGGTTCCGGGCCTGCTGCGCCGGCCCTGAACCCTGGGAGTGCAGGCGGGACGCCCGCACCACAGGCTCACGGGGAGTTCGTGTCGAGCAGCCGGATCTCGGTGATCGTGGGGCCTTCAGTGGCCTCGCCGATCCGGAGGCGGACTTCACGGGCGGTCAGGGCGGGGAAGCGACGAATGAACTCGGTGCCGAGGGTGGTGCCGGTGAAAACGGTCTGCCACTCACCGCCGTTCCGGGACTGAAACTCGAACTGCCTGACGCGGCCCGCGTACGCTTCGTGGATGGCGACGCCGTCGAAGCGCGTGGGCTTGCCGAGGTCCAGCGCGGATCCAGGCCTGGCGGGTGCCGGTGTCGGTGGCCCAGCGCGTGTGGGGATCGTCATCGAAGGCTTTGTCGGGACCAAAATCCTCCATCTGTTGATACACGTTCGAGGCGGTGGCGCGGTGGGTCGAGGGCCGCTCAAGGGGGGCGAGGTCCATCGCCGAACCGTCCAGGTCCAGTTGAATGATCGTGGCGATCGCGTCGCGGTCTGCCGCGGGCAGGGAGAGGACGACGCCGTCGGGTCCTTGCTGCACGGTGGCCGAGCCGCCGGTGAGCACCGTGTGACGGACGATGCGGCGAGAGGGGCGGGCAGGGTGAGGGAGTCGTCTTTCCAACGCAAGACGTGGACGAACACGGTGTTGCCGCGGCGGGGGCTGGCGAGGTCGGCATCCGGCTTCCACGGGCCGCCGCGCGTGCCGTAGATGGTGGTGCCGTACTTGGCCAGCCAGGCGCCCATCTCCTTGAGGCGCTCGACCTGGCGGGGGCTCGATGCGGCCATCCGGCATCGGGCCGACGTTGAAGAGCAGGTTGCCGTCGCCGCCGGCGCAGCGGATGAGGGTGTCGAGGCATTGCTTGAGGGACTTGAGACGATCGTCCGGTTTCCAGGCCCACTGGTCGCCGATGGTGATGCAGCTTTCCCAGGGGCGGTCGTACTGGAACTTGCCGACCACCTGCTCGGGGGTGTCGAAGTCCTCGGGGAGGCCGTTGCGGTTGTTGATGAGGATGGCGGGCTGGAGCTCGCGCACCATACGGTTCAGGGCCACGGCGTCATAATCCGCGGCGCTCTTGCCGAGGCCGTCGTACCAGAGGATGTCGAGGCGGCCGTAGCGGGTGACCAGTTCGCGCACCTGGGTCTTGAGATAGGCGAGGTAATTGGCGTGGCGGTCGGTGAACGCGTCGGGGTGGTGCCAATCCGGTTGCGAGTAATAGAGGCCGAATCGAAGCCCGGCACGGTGGCAGGCGTCGGCGAGTTCCTTGACGACATCCCGCCGGAAGGGGCTTTCCGGCGCGGTGATCTTGTAGTCGCTGGCCTGGGTGTCGAACATGCTGAAGCCGTCGTGGTGCCGGCTGGTGAACACGAGGTATTTCATGCCGGCGGCCCGGGCGACGGCGACCCACTCGTCGGCGTTGAACCGCACCGGGTTGAACTCCTTGTAGAGGTTGTCGTAGACGGCGACGGGGATCTGGTTGCCGGGACCGAACGAATAGCCACGTCGCTCGCCGCCGCGGGACCAGCCGATCTCCGGTGCCTTTGAGGCTCACGGGTCCCCAGTGGATAAAGAGGCCGAACCGCGCTTCGCGCCACCAGGCCAGCCGCGCCGCGTCGGACCCGGCGCGGCGGTGTTGGCGGCAAGGCCGGGTGGAGTCTCGGCAGCGCGCAGCATTGCGGTGGCCAGCAGCAACCCGAGGAAGAAGGGGGTTTCATGGGAGCCCTGCTTATCCCCGCGGCGGCAGAATGACGAGGAAAAAGGAGGTCGGCGGCATCCCGTTCGTCGGGCGGCCAGGGCACCACCGTGGTTCCGCGCGCGTGGTCGGGTCCTCCCCCTGAACCTGTGGTGCGGGCTTCCAGCCTGCACCCGCCGCGGTTCATGGCCCGCGAGCAGGTCCGCCAGGAACAGAACGCTTCCGACGACCATACCACTCATGTGCGGCCGGGCTCACGAAGGGTGTCAAGGCGGGCGTACACCGAGCGCTGTGCCAAGCCGATACGGCCCCTGCGCACGATGAGAGACCGGGAAACGCGTGGAAGCGAACGATGCCATGAATTGGCCCTCATCCGTTCTCCTCTTTGGGCACCAACCGTGGAGATGCAGGGCGGCGACGGGCGGGAGCGGGCTTGGCCTCCCCGGTGTGTATCAGCGCGAGCGGCTTGGCGGCTTCCCGGCCCAGCGCGTTGAGGCGTTCCTGCATCGCGGCGACCTTCTCCGGGTGGGCTGCGGCGAGGTTGCTCTGGTCATAGGGATCGGCGGCGGGGAGCCGGGGAGGGATCGGAAACACCGGTGACAATGGGCCACGAATCCCCTAATCTGCACCGGTCGCATGAAGCTCCGTGCTGAAGTCAAGAAGGCCGCTCAGGCCAAACGCTGGGCGACCCGCCTGACCGCGCGGGTGCGCAGGGTCCTGAACGCCCACCCCGAAGCCGATCCCGACAACGTGCGGCACACCTTGATCCTGTTGGAACAGCCGCCTCTGGAACGTCTGCAAAGGAGCCTCATCCGTGGCCGCGCCACTGCCATTCTCAGAAAGTGAACGGCGTCTGCTGGTGAACCTGCTGAAGCACAAAGTGCGCTTCATGGTCGTCGGGCTTTCCGCCGCCACGCTCCAAGGCGCGCCGGTGGTCACGCAGGACATTGACCTCTGGTTTGAGAATCTCGGCGAGCCCAAGATGTCTCAGGCCTTGCGGGAGGTCGGAGCTGCGTATGTGCCCCCCTCCATCAACAATCCGCCCATGCTCGCGGGCGAGGGCGCGGAACTGTTCGACATCGTGATCCGCATGGACGGGTTGGGCGGGTTTGCCGACGAGATCAAGCACTGCGTCCACATCCCGCTGGGCCGGCAGAAGCTCAAGGTTCTCTCTCTTGAACGCATTCTCGCCAGCAAGATCGCCACGAACCGGGCGAAGGACCAACTGACGATTCCCGTCCTGCGCGACGCGCTGGCCACCACGCGATCCGCCCGGCTTCGCCGCGGCCACTGAACATCGCCACCACGTCACTCAGCCGCCCGAGACCCTGTGCACGGACACCCGAGTGCAATCGGTTGCGGCGCGCACGGACCAGCAACGGGGGTTGGTCCCCGTGCGTCCCCTGACCTGGAGATCCCGTACCCGCTGTAGGCGCGACGTGAGGAGGCGAAGGGAATGGCCCTCATCCACAACGCCTTCTCACGTCGGCGCCTGCGCTCCCTTCGCCTCCTCACGCCGGCGCCTACAGTCGGTCGCGGTCTCTGCCGAGTATGGAATACCCGGGCGAAACCCGGGCTTCAGCGTAATCCGAGAACGCGATAGAAGCGCGGGCTGGCTGCTTCCACCGGCTCGACTGCCGCAGCGGTGCGCCGGCCGGCCGGAGAGCTGCGCCAGGTAACTGCCCGGTGCCGCGGGCGCCGGGACAGGCGGATCGTGACGGAGACGGGCGAAGGTCGGTCCGGGATTCGGGATGCGGCTCGAGTTCGGTCCGCCCGGGGTGCCCTGGGTGAACGTGCCGTTCTGCAGCATTGCGACGTGCTGGAAGTCTGGCGACTCGATGACCGACAAGTCGTCCAGCAACACCTCGCCCGCCCCGAGTAATCCCAGGACGAACTCATGCCATTGACCGTCCGGTTCCACGGCGCTCGGCCGGGCCACGCCCCGGTATGAGCAGGTTTGCCAACTCGAGCGGACGCTTTCGTCGCTCGCGGCCCACGCTTCGGGCGCGGTGTTGTCCGCATACGGATCGCGGAGCTCGAGGGAGGATCCGCCGCCGTCGGCCGCTTCGGGCCAACCCCGCCATCGAAGTACCGCACAACATCGGCCGGGTTGTCGCGGGCATCGCGCAGCACGATGCGATCGGAGCGAAAGGAGACGGCCTCGTCCAACCACCAACCCGCCGGGCTCACCCGGTTGCTTCCGCGGTTGAACAGCTCGATCCACTGACCGGGGCTTTCACGGAACGAAGTGCCCTCGGCTTCGAGGATGGGCGGCGCGTGGTAAGAATCTCGTTGAGGACAATGTCGGTTTTCGGCTCGACGACATTCGCCCCCCGGAACGTGGGCGCCGCCACGAAACACCACTCTTCCCCGCCGTCCGGCCAACGACCCCGCGAGCGATTCGGGTGGGAGCTCGAACGCACCGCCCGGCGAACTGCCCCGTCCCTGGATGACGTAGCCGTCGAGGCTGAGTGGTTCGCGGGCCCGGGTCAGTACCACTTCCGGAGCCGGACCTCGATGCCGAGGTCGGTGCCCACCTGCCACTTGAACGTCTCGAGATCGGCGAAGGTGCCGTCCGCGTTCCGATAGTGGTAGGGGTAAACCACCTTCGGGCGGAACTCGCGCACGGCGCTGGCAGCTTTGGCGACCGCCATGGTGTAAGGCACGTTCATCGCCACAAACGCGATGTCGATGTCGCGGAGCGCCCGCAGTTCGGGCGTATCCTCGGTGTCGCCGCTGATATACAGCCGTTTGCCCCCGAGGGTGAGGACATAGCCGTTCCCGTTGCCCTTGGGATGATTGCTGGTCGTGAGGTTGTAGGCGGGAACGGCTTCGACTGTGAGCCCGAGCAGCGTTGCCCGGGCGCCGTTCGTGAGCACTTGAGCGGACGTCTTGAGGCCGGGCGACAGGCCGTTGAAGGCAGCTTGGGATGCGACGATCGCGACGTCGGGTCCGCGCACGCTCTCGATGGTCCCGGTGTGGAGATGATCGCCATGCTCATGGGTGAGCAGGATCAAGTCGGCGCGCGGGAGATCCCGGTAGCGCTCCGCTCCCCCCACGGGGTCGACATAAAGCACGCGGTGATCCCAGCCGATGACGAAGGACGCGTGGTTGACCGGGTGGATCACGGCGTCGCCCGTTTGAGTGGCAAAGTGATCGCCGGTGAGGGGCGTCGCCGAGGCGACCTCGATCGCGCGGTAGAACCGCTGCGGGTGATAGGCGGCGGCGGAATCGAGATGCCGGGTCACGCCGGCGCTGGTAAAGGAGACCCAGCCCTCCCAGCCTTGCAGATCGCTGGTGGTGTCCACGCGCCAGATGCCCCCTGCGGGGGCGGTGAAATCGACCGCGACCTCCCGATCGAGCGTCCGCTGAACCAAGCTGAACCTGCCGGGCTGCTCCGCGGAACCTGGTTGCCAACCTCCCAGGCCGGCCAGGACCGGGACCGCGAGGGCGGTGAGAATCACTGAAGGCTTCATGCCACTACAGTTATGGCCCCGACCTGGTTCCGCAACCCCGAAGACCGCCTCGAGGGCGGCATCCGGTTCCTTCTGCTCAGGGGCCAGGCACCTGTGGAGGAAAGGACGGAGGACGAAGCTCAAAGCTCAAAGCTCAATGGAAGTTCCAGGATACCGGGAGGCAAATCCGGTCCAAAGGGGACTCGCCTGCCAAACGGTGCGGAGGTCACTGCTCTCGGGAGGACGCGCAGCGGAGGGAATGCGCCGGCTTCCAGCGGCACCTGACAGGAAGCAGCAGCAGGCGGGACGCCCGCACCACGCGGTTCCCAAGCGGACTACCCTTGGTCTTACTCTGTGGGGGAGCTGGCGAACAACTCCGGGACCGGGACTTTGAAACCTCTGAGCAGTCGGGAGCCGGCCTGGCCGCTGGTCCAACGCCCCACCAGCCGATATGCCCCGCGTTCGAGGAACAGCACCTCGACGGTCCGGGCTTCCGGGTCCACGAGCCAGTATTCCTTGACGCCGTGCTGCTCGTAGAGGTCCCGCTTGTCCAGGCGGTCCCGGCGTCGCGTACCCGGGGAAAGCACCTCGACAACGAGGTCAGCGGCTCCTTCGATCCGCTCGCCGATGATGCCCAGCCGTTCGTTGGCGATGAAGACCAGGTCGGGTTGCACGGCCCGGCGCGGGGCCAACACCATGTCGAGCGGCGCGGTGGCGGTCTTGCCGAGGCGATGGGACCGCACCCAGGTTTTCAGCCGGTCATGAAGACGATCGACAATCTCCTGGTGGAGGAAGGAAGGCGCGGGAGACATGACAAGTTCCCCGTCCCACAATTCGGTGGGCAGATTGTTCTCCGGCAGGGTGGCAGCCAGTTCGGCGTACGTCCACCGGCGCGGTTCGGTGCGGCGCGAGGAAATCCTGCTCCGGGTCGCGATCACGTCGGCATAGAAGCGCCTGGGAGCGGCGACGTCAACGCTGCCTGGGAATGGCCCCGGTCACTGGACCAAGGGCGCTCGGCGGGGTGCCTTCCAATTTCATAACCGGATCACGCGAGGCTATCGGTTTAACCAATGGCCGGAACCCGAAGACCCCCGTGAGCCCGACGTCGAATCGGACACGTATGAAGACGACAATGCGGCTGACACTCGTAACGGCCGGCCTCGGCTCCCTCCTCGCCCTTGACGTGCGGGCTGAAACCTCCGTGCGCATCTCGATCGGGTTGACCCTTCCCTGGCCCGTCGTCACTTGCACCGTCCCCACGCCACCACCTCCGCCCTGCCCGCCGCCCCCCGCCGACGGTCGTGCGCCCGTCCTCCCCTGCCCCCTCCGGTGGTGGTGGTCGCACCGCGGCCCTTGGTGGTGTTGCCTCGGCCCCCGATTGTGTTTCCTCCGCCTGGGCCGTTGTGCCACTCCCGCGTGGCTCCCCCGCCGCCCAGCTTTGGCCGTCCTGCTCACCCGGGCTGGGCCGCTCGCCCTCACGCCGGCCGGCCGGCGCATCGCGCTCCGCAGCGGCGTGAGGGGCACGATTGACCGGTCCGACGAAACGTTGCATCGTCGGGCCGTGATACCCCTTCCGCCAGCGGGCCCGTCCCGGGGTCTGAGCATGCGGGTGCGGGGATGCGTCCGGCGATGTCCGACCGCGCTGCCGGCTTTCACGCTGATCGAGCTGTTGGTGGTGATCGCGATCATCGCCGTGCTCGCCAGCCTGCTCCTGCCAGGGCTCAGTCGTGTCAAGTCCCTTGCCCACGAAAAGTCCTGTGCGAGCAACCTGCGGCAGGTGAATCTGACGTTGCTGATGTACGCCGACGACTCCGCGGACTGGTATCCGCTGGAATGGACCGAACACAATCCGCATCCGGAGCTGCTGGCGCAACTGGAGGCGTACCAGCCGGGATTGGTGACCTCGCTCTACTGCCCGCAGGCGCGGTTCTCCGAGCGTTACGCCCAGGACCCGGCTTACACGCCCAAGGGCGGCATCGACTCGGTGATCGACACGCCCACGAACCGCGCGGCGGGCAACATCTCCTACGTCTATTGGAGCTTTCGGACCAACAAGTTCTGTCCCGAGTCGGGCGGTTACTGGCGGGAGACGGCGAATTTCGTGCCGCGGCAGCTCAAGACCAGCGGGGTGGTCTGGCTGGATCCCGACAAGCCGCAGCCCGACGCGGGTCCTGCCGAGCGCTGGGTGTTGTGCGACTTCTTCCGGCAGGGCGCGCCCTTCCCGCATGGCCGCTCGCATGCCCGGGGGTTGAACGTGGTCTACCTGGACGGCCACGTGGCACTCATGCTGAGCCGGCCGCGGACGAGTTACCGTTGAGCGCCACGGCGCCCGCGCGCAGGGCGAGGACACGGTCGGCATAGGCCTCGGCAGCGGCGCCGTGGGTGACAAGCAACAGCGTCCCGCCGGTTGTGTGGAAGTCCTTCAACAGCCGCAGAACCTCCGCGGCGTTCTCCGGATCCAGGTTGCCGGTCGGTTCGTCGGCCAGGATGAGCTTGGGACGGTTGAGCAGGGCGCGGGCGATGGCGGTGCGCTGGCGTTCCCCGGCGCTCAGTGCGGCCGGCCGGTGGTGTTCGCGCGGCTTCAGGCCCAGCTTCCCCAGCAACTCCCCGGCACGCTCGCGGAGGGACGAAGCGCCGCCGGGGGTGACGCTGCCGCGAGCAGGAGGTTCTCGCGCACATCGAGGTAAGGCAGGAGATGGAACATCTGGAAGACGAACCCGATGGTGCCGGCACGCAGCCGGTTCCGTTCCGACTGGCTTAGCGCATAAAGGTCGCGGCCTTCGAACCGAACCCGACCCGCGGTGGGCCGCAACATCCCGCCAGCGGTCAGCAACAGCGTGGTCTTGCCGCACCCGCTCGGGCCGCGCAGCACCACAAACTCACCGGCCCGCACTTCGAGGTTGACCTGGTCCAAACTCCGCACCTCGCCCCGCGCGGTGCGATGGAGGGTGGTGACGTTCTCGAAAGCCAGCATGGTGCTATCCCTCGCGCAGGATTTCCGCCGGGTCTTGAACGACGGCGAAGACGGCCGGAATCAGGCTGGCCAGTGCGGCCAGGGTGGGTGCCGCGATCGCGCTCCCGAGCAGCAGCGACGGCAGAGCCTGGATTGCCCTTGCCGTCACCGGGAAAAGGGCCGGTCCGTAGTGCAGGGCAAGCGCCGAACCGACCAGGTAGCCGGCGGCGGCCCCCACGATCCCCAGCAGGACCGCCCGCGCCAGGAACAATCCCGCGAGGCGGAACGATCCGTAACCCAGCGCGCGCAGGATGCCCAGCTCGAGCCGGCGTTCGCGCACGTTCAGGATGGACAGCACGCCCACCCAGGCGGCGGCGGCGGTCAGGAGGAAGGGCGTGAGGAACGCGGCGTAGCGGGTTGTGGTCTGCCGTTGCCGGGCGCGGGCGTCGGCGATCGTCCGGAGTTGCACCACCTTCGCCTCCGGCAACGCCTGGGCCAGTTCCTCGCGGAGGAGCGTCAAGGGGTCCTGGTCGGCGGTCAGGCAGAGGCAGTCGATCGCCTTGATCTCGTTGATGCGGCCCGGCCGATTCAGGATCCGCTGCACGTCGGGCAGCCAACCGAAGACCCGAAGGTCGTCGTCGGTGCCGCTCTCAGCGAGGCATTGCGCCACCGTGAAGCGGGTCGCGTCGAGCTCGAGCGCATCGCCCTTGTGCAGGCCGAACAGCCGGGCCACCTCGTGACCGATGTGGACTGTGCCGGGCTCGATGGCGAAGCCCATGGGTTGCTTCTGCTGGGCGGGGGCGGTGCGCGCGCGGGCCAGGCCGGTGAGGAGGATCTCCCGGCCGCGGACCAGCACCTTCTCCTGCAGCGTTGCGACCAGGTGATTGAACACCACCCACACGCCGGGGTGGTTCGCAAGGCGATCGACCGTCTCCTCGGGCATCGTCTGATCGGCGTACCCGTCCGCCCAGAACCGTTCCATGTCGGTGTTTCCGGGAATGATGCGCAGGTTGAAGCCGAGGTCACGGGTGACGCGCGTGGTCTCCCGGTTCGCCGCCTCGGCCGTGGTGAAGTACGCAACGAACAGCGCCACGGCGGCCGCGATTCCCAGGGTACTGAGCAGCGCGTTGAGCTTCCGATGCACCAGCTCGCGCAGGACGACTCGCCACAGGGACATCAGCGCGGGAGCGTAGCGGAATCCGCGGGCAAGGGAAGCCCGGGGATCAGGCCACGGACATCCTGAGTTCTTGAACGGGGCGTCGGGTGGGGAGGCGGGGTTATCACCGCCGTCCCCCTACACCACCGGAGGTACGGTTCCGTATCACGGCGGTTGGAATTGAACCTTGGTGTTCAGGCCTGGGCCTGGACAGTCGCCAGCAAGGAGACCCTTCCCATCCGCTGGAACGGGGCGGCGGGCTAGGCCGCATTCATGGGCGCGGAACCCGCGCTCCACCACGCAGGTCCCGCTCCCGCATCTCAGCCTTCCGGTCTGCGTCGCCAGTACTCATGGATCCGACCGGCGATACGCCCCGTGCTTCCTCCGGGCCCTCCGCGCGTCGCCACGCCTACTATGCCCTCGGCTGACTCCTCGTCCGCCTTGCCGTCGGGCCAGCACTTCCCCTTGTCGGGCGTACCGGGGGAACTTGAGCCCCCAAGGGTGTGCGCCCTGCCGGGCGCACCAAACGAAGAAGCGCAGGCTTGCGCCTGCGCTTCCGGCAATTGCTGAATGAATCCTGCCCCGACTTATCGACGGAAGCGCCGGTAACCCGCGAAGCCCACCAGACCCAACCCCGCCAGCAAGGCGTAGGTACCGGGCTCCGGAATGACCTCAAACAGTTCGAACGTCTCCGTCTTCAGATAGGGCGCGATCGGGGCGGGATCCCCACACCGAGCACCGCGGTGTCGGCGATGAGGTAATACACCGTGTTGACCGCCAGCGCGCCGGGCACGGGCAGAATGCCGCTGTACGCCAACACCAGCGTCGGCGGGATCGCGGCAGCGATCGTACCCGTGGCCTGGTTCACAACGTACCCAAACCCACCAGCGGCCGAGTCCAAGTCGGTCGCGATGGCGACGCCGGCAACGGCCCCGCCCGGTGCCCAAGCCGCGGCACCCGCCCCCGTCGTGGCCGCCGTCACCGGCGGCAACACGCCCGCTGTACCAGGTGTCAACGTGAGGAACGCGGCCGCCTGAACGGCCGGAATCAGCCCCGCCAACCCCAGTGCGATTATTGCTTTTCGCATCTTCAAGCCTTCTGTTGTTGTTGTTTACCGAACCTGTTAGTCACTGACGCGCGCAGCTTCGCGCACGCCCTACGCGTCGTCAACTAACATTTTACGCCAGCGCGCACTCGCACTCTCACCAAACGCTGTCGCGATTCCCGCCCGATCCGGCCCGCGCAACGGATATGGCGTGCACCGGCCTCCAGCGGCGCTTGTCGTTCCCCCTCCACCCCGCGACGGCGGCGATCCCCCGGCCGCCTTCCCGCACCGACGCACGAGAATCACCAAGACCATTTGCCAAGAATTGTCCTGTACCGTAACAATTTCGCATGACTTCGGCGACGAACGCCGGCCGCTCCGCGCGCCGCCTCGATACTTCGACCGGGACCCAGCGCCCCCGATGGCTCTGGGTCCTCCTGCCGGCCTTGGCCACGGGCTGCGGCCGCGATGATGTGCGCGTCTACGAAGCCCCCAAGGACGTCAAGGTCCTCGCCGCCCCGGCCGCCGATCCGCACGCCGGGATTACGGGCCGGGAGCTGCCCGCCACCCCGGACACGCCCGCCCTCGAATGGGACCTGCCCGCCGGCTGGCAGGCGCTGCCCGCCAGCCAGATGCGTATCGGGCACTTCGCCATCAGCGGCGACAACGATCAGAAGGCGGAGCTGACCATCATCCCCCTGCTCGGGCAGGCCGGCAGCGACCTCGACAATGTCAACCGCTGGCTCGCCCAACTGGGCGCCCCGCCGCTCTCCGCCGAGGAACTCGCGCGCCGGGCCGAACCGGTGCGCATCGGCGGACGCGACGGCCAACTCTTCGACCTTGCCGGCCCCGAAGGCCAGGCGGCGCGGAAGCGCACCCTTGCCGCCATCCAGCGCCGCGATGGGTTGGCGTGGTTCTACAAGATGACCGGTGACGACGCCCTGGTGACCGCCCAGAAGTCGACGCTCGTCGCCTTCCTCCAGACCCTTCGCTTTCCGGCTGCCACGCAATCCGCGGGCTCGGCGGATACAGCCTCTCAAGCGACGCCGCCGGTGCCGGTCCCTGCTGCGCCGGCCGCCGCGACTCCCCCCGCCCTCGTCCGGCGGCTCCGCGGACCCCGCCTTCACCGTCCCGGCGAACTGGAAGGTCCAGACACCCGGCGCCATGCAACTGGCGAAGTACGTCCCCGACGGTGCCGACGGGAAGGTCGAGATCACTGTGGCGGTGCTGCCGGGCGACGGTGGCGGAACCGCGGCCAACGTGAACCGGTGGCGCCGGCAACTCGGGTTGCCGCCGCAAGCTGAGAACGAGCTGCTGGCCGCCCTCAAGCCACTCCAGGTCAGCGGTGCCGAAACGTACTTCGCCGACCTTGAGAATCCCGACACCGGCAAACGCATGCTGGCGGCAGGGGTGCTCCGGGGCGGACGATCCTGGTTTTACAAGTGCATGGGCGACACCGCCGCGGTCGCCGCGGAGCAGCAGGCGTTTGTGCGGTTTGTGGAGACCACTCAATATGATCGTTGATTCTCTGGTTCGGTTCTTCAGTTCGCTGCGGCTGACCGTGGTCTGCCTGGCCCTTGCGACGGTGCTGGTCTTCGTGGGCACGATGGCGCAGGTCGAACAAGGGCTCTACGCCGTGCAGTCGCGGTATTTCCAGAGCTTCTTCGTCTTCTGGGAGCTCCCCGGCACAGGCCTGCGCATCCCCGTCTTCCCCGGTGGTTACCTCATCGGGGGGGTCCTGATCATCAACCTGCTCGTCGCTTACGGCGTGCGTTTCGGGCTCAAGCGCCTGCGGCCGGGGCTGATCCTCATCCACGTGGGTCTGGTGTTCCTCCTCCTGGGCCAGCTCTGGACCGACCTTTCCCAGCAGGAGAGCGTGATGCAGTTGGCCGAGGGCAGACCAAGAGCTATTCGGAATCCCAGCGTCGCACGGAGCTCGCCATCATTGATCCCTCGCACCCCGACCATGATCACGTGGTGGCGATCCCCGAGTCCCACCTCCGCGCGGGTGCCGAGATTCGTCATCCGCAACTGCCGTTTGCCATCAAGGTCCTCCGGTTCTGGGTCAACGCGGCTCCGATCCGCGGACACACCAACACCGTCGCCGACCCCTTCGCCGAGCGCCCGCCGGTGACCACGACCGACAGTCGCAATGTTCCCGCGGCCGAGATCGAGTTGATCGGCCCCCAGGGATCGCTGGGCAAACGGTGGGTCAGCGAGTGGTTCATGGAGCCGGAGACCTTCGAGCACGACGGCAAGCGCTATCAACTCGCCCTCCGCCTGGCCCGCTATTACAAGCCCTTCGCCATCACCCTGCTCGAGGCGCGTCACGACAAGTACAAGGGTACCGAGATCCCGCGCAACTTCTCCAGTCGTGTCCGCCTGCGCCCAGCCGGCACCACCGAGGACCGCGAGACCTTGATCTACATGAACAATCCCCTGCGGTACGGCGGGTTTACCTTCTATCAATACCAGATGGCCGCCGACGAGGCCCTGCGGCGCCAGGGCCAGCGTGCCACCTCCACCCTGCAGGTGGTCCGCAATCCCGGCTGGCTCGTGCCCTACATCGCCTGCATCCTCGTGGGTCTCGGGCTTACCTGGCAGTTCACCGCTCATCTCCTCGGTTTCGTGCGTCAGCGCCGCCGCCCCGCTCCGCCACCTGCAACCTCCGCGCCACCGACCGCCGAGCGCCGTGCCCGTCGTTCGCGCGAGCTCGCCCCCACCGCGTAACCTCCGCCTTTGCCTCCCATGAAACGACTGGTCCCCTGGATCGTGGTGTCCCTCTTCGCCCTCTGGGTGCTGGCTGCCCTGCGCCCTCCGCCGAACGTCGGTGAGTTCCGGACCACCGATTTCGGTCGGCTACCCGTGCTGCTGAACGGGCGGGTTCAACCGCTCGATTCGGTCGCCCGGAATGCGCTCCTCATGATCCGCACGCGCCAGACCGTGCCGGATGGGAAGGGAGGAACCCTGTCCGCGC
The DNA here is from genome assembly GCA_027493615.1 of Verrucomicrobiota bacterium. Taxonomy (GTDB): domain Bacteria; phylum Verrucomicrobiota; class Verrucomicrobiia; order Limisphaerales; family J093; genus DSVZ01. Next base: position 71,087 of record JAOSKK010000001.1, on the reverse strand, counting down.
TGGAGTGGTTCATGGAGCTTACCCTCAAGGGCGAGAGCGCCGACCAGCGGCCCGTCTTCCGGGTCGATCATCCCGAAGTCCGCAGCCTGGTGGGGCTCCCTCCTGAAGGCACGCTCTACGCGTCCTACACCCAGCTCGAACCGCACTTCGAGGCCATCGACCAGCAGGCTCGCCGCGCCGGCAAGATCGAGTCCGCCCGGCGCGACACCTTCCAGAAGGCCGTGCTCCAATTGCACCACGGTCTGAGCCTGTATCAGCGGCTCAAGAACAGCGTCCGTCCCGAGGACACCCACGATTTCCACGCCGAGCTCCGCGAGTTTCAGCAGGTCCTCGGCCCGGGTCTGGCGGCGGTGGCGCAACACGAGGCCGGCGAACCCGTCGATCAGAAAGCCCTCAGCCAGCTCGCCCGGCTGGTGCAGCGCTACCAGATGCTTGCGCAGGTGGCTTACCCGTTGATCATCCCGCCGCCGCACCCGGAGCAGAAACGCGACGACTGGTCGAACATCGGCACGGGGCTTTTCGACGTCGTCCAGAGCCGTCAGGTGCCCACGGCCGCGCTCGCGTATGCCGAGATGGCCACCGCCTACCACGACGGCAAGCCCGCCGCCTTCAATGACGCCCTGACCCGCTACCAGCAATGGCTCACCGAGCGCCTCGGCCCGGAGGTGCGGAAGGGCCGCCTCGAATTCCTCTACCAGAACTGGCACCCCTTCTACCTCAGCACGGTCATCTACCTGGTTGCCTTTCTTTTCGGGTGCGCCTCCTGGTTCGGCTGGCAACAGCCATTGAACCGGTCCGGTTTCTACCTGCTGGTGCTGGGACTCCTCGTGCACAGCATTGGCATCGTCTTCCGCATGGTCCTCGAGGGCCGCCCCCGGTGACCAACCTATATTCCTCAGCCGTCTTTGTGGGCTGGGGCGCGGTCGTCCTCGGGGTCATTCTGGAGCGCATCTACCGCGACAGCGTCGGCCTGGTCATGGCGGCCACCATCGGCTTCGTCACGCAGATCATCGCCCACAACCTGGCCCTCGGAGGCGACACCATGGAGATGATGCGGGCGGTGCTCGACAGCAACTTCTGGCTGACCACGCACGTCATCACCATCACCCTGGGCTATTCGGCCACCTATGTCGCCGGTTTCCTCGGCATCCTGTTTGTCCTGCGAGGCGTGTTGACCCGCGGGCTGGGACCCGAGACCCGGGCCGCCCTCAACCGGATGGTCTATGGCACGCTCTGCTTCGCGACCCTCTTCAGCTTCGTGGGCACCGTCCTGGGCGGCATTTGGGCCGACCAATCGTGGGGCCGCTTCTGGGGCTGGGACCCGAAGGAGAACGGAGCCCTCATCATCGTGCTCTGGAACGCTTTTGATCCTCCACGCGCGCTGGGGAGGCCTGATCCGCGAACGCGGTCTCATGAACCTCGCCATCTTCGGCAACATCGTCACCAGCTTCTCCTGGTTTGGCGTCAACATGTTGGGCGTGGGCCTGCACTCCTATGGTTTCATGGACAAGGCCGCGTTCTGGCTCTACACCTTCATCGCCAGCCAACTCCTCCTCATCGCCCTGGGCTCGCTCCCCCTCAAGTACTGGGCCAGCCTGCGCGCCGCCCCCGACCCGCTTGCGTCTAACGGACGTGTGCCCAGTGCGGCTTGACTCCGCCTCCTCACGGTGGCGCCTGCCGCGGGGGCAGGGGAATCCGGCTAACCCGAGGGCAGTTGGGACCGGTACTGGGTAGGCGACATCCCCGTGATGCGCTTGAAGACGCGGTTGAAGTGCGTGAGAGATTGGAAGCCAACCTCGAAGGCGATCTCGCTGATGCGCAGGTTCGGGTTCAGGGCCAGGTTTTTGGCCTTCTCGATCCGGACGCGCGAGACGTAGTCGGTGAAGTTGATGCCCGTGCTCTTCTTGAAGACCTTGCAGAAGTAGAATGTGCTGGCGTTGACCGCCCGCGCGACGTCGGTGAGGGAAAGATCCTCGGCCTGCCGTTCCTCGATGAACTCCTTGGCCCGGGTGACCATGGCCGGCTCCGGGTGTTCCTGCCGCACGACCAACTGGTTGCTGACCACGGCGAGGTGCTGTGAGAACACCGCGAGCATGCGGACGATGCCTTCGTGCTCTTTCGCGGACAGCACCCGGGTGTTGAAGTAAGCGCGTTTGAGCTCGCCGGCGCTGACTGCCGGACCCAGCTTGTCCACCTGCTTGGCCAGCCGCTCAAACTGCGCCGCCGTCGGCTTCCGCCGAAAAGCCTGGCCGGTCTGCAGGAAACCCACCAACCGCTCGCCGATGCGGATGGGCACCGCCGTCTCCGTCAGCCCCGAGCCGCACGTCACGGACCGGGGCTCCTTCGTCGCGCCCTCCGAAAGCACCTGCTGCGTCTGCAGGCAGGCCGCGCAGGTGCTGCTCCGCATCGCCATCATTGCGCAATAGGCGTTTTCGTTGCGCTTGCCGTGATACGGCAACTGCCAGGACTCGACCGGGCGCAAGGTCAAGGGCAGCCCGGTGAGGTCGTTGAAAGCGCGACAATAGTCCTGATACAGCTTCGAGCTGCTCAGGGCCTCGATGATGCTCTTGCCGTTCGAGGTCATGGCCCGGACCCCTCCGTTCCCCGCTCGAATCCCGCCACGGCCCCGCCTGCCTCGCGCGCCTCCCGCCGGAACTCGTTCCGTCAGGCCGCCCGCCTTCAGGACCGCAACCATTCAATACTTGGCGACGCACGGACAAATTATGGTCATGTTCGCCGCGGTTGCAAGCGTCGACCCGCCGTGAACAGTGAGAAAAACCCGCAGGAAACCCGGGGTCGCAGGCCGAGGCGGCGCGGCGCGTGCTATCCCTCCCGACAGCCGCACCGCCCTGCGGTCGCCTTCACTCCTCAGAAGACCTCGGCGCGGAGCCCCGTCCCGGCGCGCACGGCATGGGCGATGCGCGACAGGGTGCGAAGCGGCAGGTGCCCGCACTCGGGGAGCATCGTCGGACGCATGGCGGAGTAGATCTGCACCAACGCGATCCGCGCCCCGGCATCGCGCAGATCCCGCAGGCGCGCGACAAACGCCTCGATCTCCTCCTCGGCCGGCTCCGCGTCACCGAGCTTGGGAAACAGGCTCTGGATGACGATGGGGCGCTGGCGGCCCACCAGCAGGATGTTGTCGAGCACCTTCTCGAGTGCCACCGTCGGGCGGTCGATCCGCTCGATGTACTCCCGCGATCCCCCGTCCAGCTTGAGCCATACTTCGTCCGGCGGCGACAGTGCGTGCAGCCCGGCCTGGACCTCCGGCCGGTCCAATCCGGTCGCATTGGAGACCAGCACCACCTTGAAGAACGGCAACTCACCCAGTGCCCGCACGTGCAGCACTCCCTGCACCGCTTCGTAGAAGTTCGGACACAACGTGGGTTCCCCGTCGCCGCTCAAGGCCACGTGCCGCAGTTCGAGCAACTCCTCCGGCAACGAACGCAACGCCGGCACATCATGCAGCCGGCCGTCACGGATCAGTCCCAGCGTCTGGTGCAGCTCGCGCACCATCACCGGCACCTCGAGTTGCTGCTCGCGGGCTGGCACCTGCCGATTCACCTCGCAGTACACGCAGTCGAAGTTGCACTGCTTGTCCGGATTCATGTTGATGCCCACCGAGAGGCCGTGCGCCCGCGGCGACACCACCACATACACGAACCGGTTGCGGAGAAAATCGCGGGAATAGCCGAACGCCGTTTCCCACCGGGACCCCACCCCTCCCGATTCCCGAACCGGTCCCGCGCCCGTCCGCACCGACGTGCCCAACGGCACCGCGGCATGGCCCCCTCCCTCCGCGCGATGATGGGGCGTCTCCGGCCGATCCATCGCCGGGTCCGCTGCTCCCACCGGGCCGGCGCCCGCCGGGGAAAGATCCCCGACCGAGCTTCGCCCTGCGCCATGATGATTCGCGCGCATCCGCTGCCAGTAACCGGCCGCACTATCGGACCGGCGCGAGCCGGGTGGCTTCCCGCCATTTGTGAAAGAATAGCCAATAATTGCCTTGCCAAGCCGCGCCCATTCCCGGGTTCGGTTTGCCAACCCCCGGGGGCTGCCCGATATTTCCGCCCATCGCCGGCCGCGGCCCTTCGCGCCGCCTCGGCGACACCTTGGGACACCTTGGCACATGACCACGCACGACATTCGACTTCGGACCCGGAATGCGGCAGCCAGCCGCCCCGCCCTCCTGAGCCTGGCGCTGCTCACCGCCGTGCCCGTGCTCGCCGCGGACGAGGCCGCTCCACCACCGCCCGATGCATGGCCGATGTTCCGCGGCAACCCGGCGCTGCTCGGCCTCGCGACGACGTCCCTGCCGGACAGGCCCCAACTGCTCTGGTCGTTCAAGACCGAAAAACCGGTCAAGTCCTCGGCCGCCATCGCCGAGGGCAAGGTCTATGTCGGATCGGACGACGGCCGCCTGTACGCACTGGACCTGGCCAACGGCCGGAAGCTGTGGTCTTATGCCACCGACGGCCCCATCGAGTCGTCGCCGCTCGTCCTCGACGGCCGCGTGTTCGTCGGATCCAGTGACAACTCCCTGCACGCGGTCCGTGTCGCGGACGGCACCCCCGTCTGGAAGTTTTCCACCGACGACCGCATTCTGGGCTCGCCCAACTGGTTTGCCCGCCCGGCGGCGACGGCCGCTGGATTGTCTTCGGCAGCTACGACTTCAAGCTCTACTGCGTCGACGCCGGCACCGGGCGCAGCAACTGGGTCTATGAGACCGGCAACTACATCAACGGCGCCCCCGCGGTCGCCGCCGGCCAGACGGTCTTCGGGGGCTGCGACGCCATCCTCCATGTGATCGACCTCGCCACGGGCGCGAAGGCGAAGGAAATCGAGGCGGGTGCCTACGTGGCGGGATCGGTCGCGCTCGCGGGCGGCCGCGCCTACTTCGGTCATTATGGCAACGAGTTTCTGTGCATCGACCTGGCCAGGGGCGAACCGGCCTGGACCTTCAAGGACCGCAACTTCCCCTACTTCGCCTCCCCGGCGGTGACCGCGGATCGCGTGGTGTTCGGCGGCCGTGACAAGCGACTGCATTGCGTCAACCGGGCCGACGGTAAGCGGCTCTGGAGCTTCACCACCCGCGGCAAGGTCGACAGTTCGCCGGTCATCGCGGGCGACCGTGTGGTGGTGGGCTCGGACGATGGCCGGGTCTATCTGGTGTCGCTGGCGGACGGCCGCGAGCTGTGGCACTACGAGATCGGCGAAGCCGTGACCGCCTCGCCCGCCGTGGCCGCCGGCCGGATCGTGGTGGGCAGCGAGGATGGTGCGGTGTATTGCTTCGGCGCCGCCGGATCGCCGTGAAATTGCCCCCTCCCTCCTCCACATCATCCTCCTGCTCGTACCCACCCCCCTCCTCATCCATGCATCGCCAGTTTGACCATGAGAAACCGGAGGTCTACCAAGCTGGGCTGGCCTTCATCGGATGGCTCGAGCCGATCCTCCAGAAACCGCCCGAGTCCTTGTCGGTGAGAGATCAGTTGGACCGCGCCAGCACCTCGATTCCACTGAACCTCGCCGAGGGCAACGGAAAGCACACCCCCGCCGATCGCTGCCGATACCTCGACAACGGTCGGGGCTCCGCCTTGGAATGCGCTGCGGCCCTGGATGTGCTCGTTGCCAAAGGGCAATCGACGGAAAATGCGGTGCGCCCGGGTAGAGACCGCTTGTGGAGCATCGTCTCCATGCTCGTCGGGTTGATCAGGACCAACTCGGGTTACCGCCTGCACGACGCGACGACGGAACCGCACGGTGAGGACACGCGGTGAGGGGCGGGATGAGGAGTATCAGTACGATTACGAGTACGAGTACGAGTAAGAGCGCGACTGTGGGTGCGAGTGCAACGAAGAGACGAATGACCTGGAAATCTCCGACGCCGGCCGAGTCCTGAAGCCATGAGCACCGCCACTCCTTCTCCCACCTCTCCACCGCTGGCCAAGCAGACAACGGTCGGGAACTACTTTGTCTCGAACTACCCGCCGTTCGCCTACTGGAAACCGGAGTTCGTGCCGGGTTTCCTCGCCGCGCTCGAGCGTCCGCCGACCCCCACCCCCTCCACCCACTTCGCCCTTCGCCCTTCGGACATCGAACCTCGCCCTTCGCCCCTCGCCCTTCGCCCTTCGCCCTTCGCCCCTCCCCTCGGCGTCTACGCTCACATTCCGTTTTGCCGGAAGCGCTGCCACTTCTGCTACTTCAAGGTTTACACGGACAAGGACTCGCAGGCGATCCGCGCTTACCTGGACGCGCTGTTGAAGGAGCTCACGATCTACGCCGGCAAACCCTTCGTCCACGGCCGCAGTCCCCGGTTCGTCTACTTCGGCGGCGGCACCCCCAGCTACCTGAGCGTGGACCAGCTCCGGTTCCTCACCGACGGCATGAAACGGCTGCTCCCCTGGGACGAGGTCGAGGAAGTCACCTTCGAATGCGAACCGGGTACGCTGACCGACCACAAGCTGGCCGCTCTCCGGGCCATCGGCGTCACCCGTCTCAGCCTGGGCATCGAGCACTTCGACGATCACATCCTCGAGATCAACGGGCGGGCCCATCGTTCGAAGGAGATCGCCCGCGCCTACGCGTACGCCCGCGAGGTCGGTTTCCCGCAGATCAACATCGATCTCATTGCCGGCATGGTCGAGGAAACCGAGGACCAGTGGCGGATGGCCGTGGCCAAGACCCTCGAACTGGCCCCGGACTCGGTGACCATCTACCAGATGGAAGTGCCCTTCAACACCGGCATCTACCAGCAGATGAAGGCCGAGGGCAAACTCGTCGCCCCCGTGGCCGACTGGGACACCAAGCGCCGCTGGGTGGACTACGCCTTCCAGGAACTCGAACGAGCCGGGTACACCGTTGGCAGCGCCTACACCGCCGTGAAGGACAAGACCCGCACCCGCTTTGTCTATCGCGACTACCTCTGGGCGGGCGCCGACCTGCTCAGCATCGGCGTGGCCAGCTTCGGACACATCGGCGGCACCCATTACCAGAATCAGCATGACTTCGACGCCTACGTGGCCCCGCTCGCCGGAGGACAGTTGCCGGTCTACCGCGCCCTGACGCCGACGGAAGACGAGCGTTACATCCGCGAGTTCATCCTGCAGCTCAAGCTGGGCTCAGTGAGCGCTGCCTATTTCACCCGCAAGTTTGGCGAGGACCCGCGTGTCCGCTTTGCCGGCCCGCTGGCGACGCTCCGCGACGGGGGCTTCCTCCAGCCGAACGGCGACGACGGCGACCGCATCACCATCACGCGCCAGGGATTGCTCCAGGTGGATCGCCTCCTGCACGAGTTCTTCAAGCCTGAGCATCGCGGCGACCGGTACGCCTGATCCGGCTGTCAGTTCCGGCTTCCCCGCCGCGCCGGAAACCGGAAGGCTCGGGGGCATGCTTGGCCATCTCCTCAAACCCGAGCTGGCGGAACTGATCGAGCAGCGGGAGTTCAATCGGCTCCGCGAAATCCTCTGCGGCTTCCCGCCCCCGGAGGTCGCCGACATCCTGGCCGACCTGCCTTCCGAGGATCAGGCGGTGCTGCTGCGCATCCTCCCCCAAGCGCTGGCCGCGGATGCGTTTGAACACCTGGGGCACAAGGACCAGGAACGCCTGCTCCTGGCCCTGGGCAACGAGCAGGTGGCGCGGATCCTCAACGAGATGGAGCCGGACGATCGTACCGCGCTGCTCGAGGAACTGCCCGCGGCCGCGACCCAGAAACTCCTGAACCTCCTCTCCCCCGAGGAGCGCAAGACCGCGGTCACGTTGCTCGGCTACCCCGAGGATTCCATTGGCCGGCGGATGACGCCCGAGTACGTGGCCGTGCAGAAGCACTGGACGGTGGCCGAGGTGCTGGCCCACCTCCGCCGCGTGGGCAAGGACCGGGAAACCCTGAACCAGCTCTTTGTGGTCGAGCCACGCGGCACCCTGGCCGGCGGCATCCGCCTCCGCCATCTTGTCGTCGCGGAACTGGACACCCCCGTGGCCGAACTGCTCGATCCCCAGGTCATTTCGCTCCGTGCCACCGACGACCAGGAGACCGCTATCGCGGCGTTCCAGAAGTACGATCGCACCGTGCTGCCCGTGGTCGATTCCCAGGGCATCCTCGTGGGTGTGGTCACCGTGGATGACGTGCTGGACGTGGTCGAGGAGGAGGCCACCGAGGACATCCAGAAGATGGGTGGCATGGCGGCCCTCGAAGCCCCTTACCTGCGCACGGGCATTCCCGCGATGATCCGCAAGCGCGTCGGCTGGCTGGTCCTGCTGTTCCTTGGCCAGATGCTGACCGCCACGGCCATGACGCATTACGAAGCCGACCTGGCCAACGCCCTGGTGCTCGCCCTCTTCATCCCCTCATCATCAGCAGCGGCGGGAACTCCGGGGCGCAGGCCTCGACCCTCGTCATCCGGGCCATGGCCACCCGTGAAGTGGAACTGCGCGACTGGAGTCGTGTCTTGTACCGGGAGATCGTCACCGGCCTCTCCCTCGGCGCCGTCCTGGCCGGGATTGGCTTCCTCCGCATCGCGCTTTGGCCCGACCGGGCATCGCTGTATACCGACCACTTTCTGCGTGTGGGCCTGACTGTCGGGGGAGTCTTCTGGGCGTGGTCGCCTTCGGGAGTGTGGTGGGAGCCCTGCTTCCGTTTGGGCTGCGCCGGCTCAACTTCGATCCGGCGGTCTGCTCGACACCTTTTGTGGCCACGCTGGTGGATGTCTCCGGTCTGATCATCTACTTCAGCGTGGCGCAGGTTGTCCTGCGCGGCGCCTTGCTGTAACGGGTTCCCCCCTCAGTGCGTGGGGCCCTCGTCCGCCACGCCGTTTGTGTCCAGTTCCGCTCCGCCACCCGCGAGCCCCACCACCACCTGCAGGGACCCTCATGAAAAAGGGGGCCGGACGCATCCGGCCCCCTCGTGAGTCAGCGAGCGTTCCGCGGTGCGGAAGCTCGGCTGTATCGGTCAGCCTCAGGGCTTGGCCGCGCGGAGGAACGCATTCGCCGCCCCGATGGGCACCGTGACCGGAGTGGTGGCCCCGGCCTGGGTCGTCCACGGCCCGTTGACGCTTGGGGCGGTCTGCAGCACCCAGCCCGCCGGCAGCGCCGCTGGTTCGGACGTGATGGTGACGTTGGCACCAGAGCGCACGGCCTTGAGCGTGACGTTGGCCGGCGGCAGGTCGTTGAAGTCCCAGTGCGCGATGAGGCCCGGGATCGAGCTCGGCGCCGCGCCGGTGGACAGCGAGCGTGCCTGCGCCTCGGTCAGCGCGCCGTTGTAGATGACGAAGTCATCAAGGTAACCGTCCATGCGGTTCTCGGTCGCGGACGGACCGCCACCCATCAACAGGGTGGTGAAGTCGGTCTTGAGCGGGCCGCCGCCCCCCGAGTGGAACAACTGTCCGTCGATATAGATGTGCTTCTCCGCACCGGCCTTGACAAAGGCGAAGTGGTGCCATTGCTGCCACCAACTCGCATCGCCGGTGTAACCGGGGAACTGATCGATGCTCAGGTTGATACGCGTGATGTCGGCGTCGCAGCAACCCGAGGTGTCGAAGTAGATGTTCGCATTGTCCCACGGCACGTGGGCCTGGTAGCCGCGGGTGCCGTTGTTGCTGCTGGGCGAATTGGCCCAGAAGGCCGAACTGGCGCGGACCGAACGCAGTTTTGGAAGAAGGCAATGGTCAGCGTGTCGTCGGCGGTGGCGGCGTTGAGGAAGGTCGCGTCGGCGACATAGCCCACGCCGGCCACGACGCCGGAGTCGAAGGCCAGATCCCCCGCGGCACCGGTACGACCACCGCCGGCGTCGGTCTGCTTGGCCGCCCCCAAGAGGATGGCGGGATAAGCTTGGACCTTGTCGATCACGGGGGCCCCGGTACTCGGCCACTTCAAACGACCACTCGAGCGTCGCCGGCTGGCCCGCGGGATTCGGGTAGCCCAAAGTCACCACCTGCGTCGACTTGCTGGGCAGGAACCCAGCAGGTTTGTAAGTGATCGTCGCCACGTTGGCGTCCTTGGTGAAGGTCGGCGTCACCGCCACACCGTTGAGCTTGAGGGAGACGTTCTCGGCCGTCCACGCTGCCATGCCGTCCCGGTGGACGATGGTGATGGTCGGGTCGGGCGTAACGCCCCCGGGCGTTGGGCGCCGGGGTCTGGGTGATGAAGGCACCTTCGGCCGGGGCGGGCAGGTCCACCGCCGCGGAGAGGTACTTGCCAGGGATCGGCTGCAGGGAACCGGCCGGGGTCGGGTCGCCAACCTTGCGCCACGCGACTTGGGCGTAGTCGCCGCCGCCGCCTTCCTTGTAGATGACGCGGATGAAATACCGGCGATTGGCCACCAGCGAGATCGGCATCGAAGTGGTCACCGTCGGCTTGCCGGCGTCGTTCGGCTCGAGGAAGGCCGCGCAGCAGCCGTACTCCTCCGCCTGCCACACCAGGTTCGCTTCCTTGTCGTCAGTGCTGATTTCCAACCGCGAGGCGTCGTCGCTGCGGAGGAAGAAGTCGTAGTCGCCCGACTCGGTCGGGGTGAGGTAACCCTCCATGGTGGCGCCCGTAGTTGTCGTTGATGTCGGTGGGGAGGATGTCGCGGGTGTTCATGGAGAAGACGGCGCCGGTCCAGTCCGGGGTGGCCGGGTAGCGCAGATCCGCCTCCAGATTCTCAACGGGGGTGCCCGTGATACCGCCCCAGTAGGAGAACTTGAGCACACCGTTCCGGGTCATGATGTAGGAGTAGAAGGTGGCGGTGTTGCTGCCTTCGGGGACCTCGAAGTTGGACAGGTCTTTGACGCCCTTGACGGTGACGGTGTAGGCGGTGCCGCCGGGGGTCTGCGCGGCGGTGGTCAGGGTGACCACGCGGTTGGCGTAGGTGGCGGCCGTCACGGCAAGGGCCGGCGTGATGGTGTAGTTGGCCGCGACGGTGGCCGTGGCGGGATCGAGGGCCTCCGAGAAGGTGAGGCGCACGGTGTTGAAGGTGGCCGTGGAGACGGCCGAGATCAGCGCGGGCTTGGTGGTGTCGCAGGGATCCATGCCGGCCTTGTACTCATTGAGGTTGCTGATGCCGTTGCCGTTGCAGTCCAGGGCGGCGTCGCTGGGGTCATTGGGATTGAGACCGTACTTGGTCTCCCAGTCATCCGGCATGCCGTCCTTGTCGGTGTCCACGAGGTCGCCGAGAATGCCGAAGTACTCGATCTCGTTGATCTGATGGAGCGTGCCCGGCGTGTCGTAGCAAAATGTAGCGGATCCAACTGTAGGGCGAGGAAGCCACGGGCAGGGTGAACTTGACGACCAAGTTCCGCGTGTCGCCCCACGGCGTGACCGTGTCGTAGAAGCGGTAGATGTCCGTCCAGGTCACCCCGTCGTTCGAACCCTGAATCGCCCAGTCCGTCGGATCGCGGGAGGGGGTGTCGTTGCCGGAGGTCACGGTGAAATGCGTGATCCGATAGGCCTGATGAAACTCGACCGCCACCCAGACCGGGTTGCCAGGGTCGGGTCGTCGCAGCACCACTTGTCGTTCCCGCCGCCAACCTTGTTGTCGAAGATGTTGAAGGCGTTCTCGCCGCCTTCGAAGTCCGGCTCGTGGCTGGCGCTGATGCTCTTCCAGTTCCAGGACGGATCCGTGGCCATGCCGAGAGCGTCGATGCCGTCGTTCTCCGGGTCGGTGAGGTCGCCACCGAGCAGGAAGTCGGCACCCACGCCGAGAATTTCGACGGTGACGCCCGGGGTTGTCGTCTGGGCCTGGGTAGTGAAGCCCGGCAAGCCCAAGCCTAACGCCAGGGCTGCAAGCCCGGATAAGCTGAGGGATTTGAGAGATCGTCTCATGGTTGTAGGACTGATGTTTCGATCGTTGCTGCGTTTGAGTTGGTTCAACTGTCCCGCAGCACAGTCACACCAGATCGGCGCACGCCACATCCAGTATCGTGCCACGGAACGTTCGGGGTTATGGCCACTGAGTCGGTTTGGGTCAAGCGGAATGCGCATCCGCACCAAGCGGATCACCGCGCGCCCTCTCGGGGCAGCACCCGCAGCAGGCATCCTGGAGCTTTCCATGAGTCGGAATGCAGAAGGGCGGGGCATCGTGGCTGGTGCATGGCCTCTGAGCAAGTCCCGTCGGAACCGGAAGGTTCCCTTGAGCTTCGGACAAGGAACTCTGCGCTTCCGATCATCCGATCCGCCTCGACGGCTGTCCGCGTCGGCGCATACATCGGCCCGCAGGCGCCGGGTTTGACCGCCAAGGCCCTTGCCCGACGGAACGGCCGCTGGAACACTGTCGGCACATGAAGCGCTCGCGTGCCTCGCGCCCCCAACGCTCCCGGCTGTCCGCCCCAAGCCGCTTCCCTCCACTCCCTCAGGAGAATCGGTGCCCGCGATGCGCTGGGGGCTTGTCCGCGCCCTTTGCCTGGCTGCCCTGGGTGTATCGGCCCTGCTCCTTTGGGGTTCGTGGGGCAACCGTCCCCTGCCCGGATGCGGTCCTGACTCCGGCTGCGGGACGGTGCTGCAAAGCCGGTGGGCCTACCTGTTTGGCATCCCGGTCAGCCTGCCAGCCTGTCTCACCTACCTCGCACTGCTTGGCGGCACCGTGGCCTGGCGACGGGCAACCACCGCCGTTGCCCGATCTCGGGTCGCCTGGCTGCTGTGCGCCCTCGCCACCACCCTCATCGGCGCCGCCTTCTGGTTCATCGGCCTCCAACTGTTCGCGACCAAGGCCGTGTGCCCCTTCTGCATGGCGGCGCACGCGTGCGGCCTTTGGCGGGAGGTCTGATCCTGCGACAAGGCCTGCCGGCTGTTTCGAACCGATCCACGGTTCCGGCCACCACTCGGCCGCCGAAGCCGTTCCTGCCCCCCGGCCGCGAAGCCCGTGCTCGCCGGGTTCGCCGGCGTGCTCTTGCTGGCCGCTGCTCAACTTGTGCACCAACCCCGACGTACGAGATCCAGGCCCTGGATCAGCCCGCCCTCCGCCTGACCTCGGCCCCGACCACCTCGACCAACACCGAACCCGCCCCGGTGGCGCCGTCGGCGGAAGCCGCCAAGCCGTCGCGGCGCCCCACGCTGAAGCTGTACGGCGGGGAGTTCGGGCTGAATCTCGACACGGTGCCGGTCCTCGGGTCGCCCGACGCGCCGTGTGTGATGCTTTGCCTGTTCGACTACACCTGCGACCATTGCCGCCAACTTCATCCCCGCCTGGTCGAAGCAGTCCACGCCCGCAGCAATCGTCTGGCGGTCGCCTTCATGCCGGTGCCCCTCGACGCCGCCTGCAATCCCGTGGTGAAACGGCCCATCCTCGAACACGCCCGCGCCTGCGAGTACGCCCGGACCGCGCTGGCCGTCTGGCGCGCCGACCCCCGTTCAAGGGCACGCTTACGACGAGTGGTTCTTCGCCCAACCGCGCCAGCCTTCGCTCGAAGCAGCCCGTGATGAGGCGTTGCGCCTCGTGGGTTCGAATGTGCTGGCGAATGCCCTGCTCGATCCGCGAATTGACCGCCAGCTTGCCTGGAGCACCAGCCTCTACCACACCAACTACCTGCGTTACGGCCGGGGTGCGCTCCCCCAGTTGATGCTCGGCACGAACCTCGTCTTCGGCGTCCTGCGCAGCAGCCAGGACCTCCAGCGCCTGTTGTCGGCCGGCTGCGGCTTGGAATAGACCCGGGGAGTCAGGCTTGCTGTGGGAGTCGAGGTGACGAGACTCAGCCCGGCGCGAGCCTCCTCACGTCGGCGCCTACCGCGGAACCGGCACCGATCTCGACCGCGGGACGGAATCCTGCCAGGCTCACCCCATGAATTCGACATCGTCGCCGATGCCCGCACAAGCCACGGGACCCAAAGTCCCCGTAGCCATTGTGGGCGCCTCCGGCTATTCGGGCGAAGAACTGGTGCGGCTGCTGCTGAACCATCCGCTGGCCGAGTTGGCAGCCGTTACCTCCCGCCAGCAGGCCGGGCAGACCGTGGCCCAGGTCTTCCCGCGCTTCGGCAGTCACCCGCGGGCCCGCGCCCTGCGCTTCAGCGAGCCGAACGCGGAACTGCTGGCCCGCCAGGCACGGGTCGTGTTCCTCGCCCTGCCTCATGGCGTGGCGGCCGAGTACGCCGTGCCTCTGCTCAAGAGCGGCTGCCAGGTGATCGACCTCAGCGCTGACTTCCGGTTGCGCAGCGCCGCGGTGTACCGGGACTTCTACGCCCACGAACACCCCGCTCCCGAGTTGCTTGGGACGGCTGTCTACGGGCTGCCCGAGGTGTACCGCGAGGCCATTCGCGGCGCCACCCTCGTGGCCTCGCCCGGCTGTTACCCCACCAGCATCCTGCTGCCCGTCATCCCCCTGCTGCGCGCCCGAGTCGTCCGGCCCACCGGCATCATCGCCAACGCGCTCAGCGGGGTGAGCGGGGCGGGCCGCAAAGCGGAACTCGACTACCTGTTCGTCGAGTGCAACGAGAGCGTTCGGCCCTATGGCGTCCCGCGGCACCGGCATCTGTCCGAGATCGAGCAGGAACTCTCCGTCGCGGCCGGAGAACCGGTGACCATCCAGTTCACGCCCCATTTGATCCCGGTGAACCGGGGATTCTCACGACGCTCTATCTCGAATCGGCGCGTCCCCTCGCGGGGGCCGGGGCCGGGGCGGCGTTCGCGGAAGCCGTGGGCGCCGCGTACCGATCGACCTACGCTTCAGAGCCGTTCGTGCGATTGCTCGAGGGGGAAGGCCCTGCCGGACACCAAGAACGTGGTGGGCACCAACGTGCTCGAGTTGGCGTGGCGCGTCGATCCGCGCACCGGACGGCTGGTGGTGATGAGTGCCGAGGACAACTTGGTCAAAGGTGCCAGCGGCCAGGCGATCCAGACCTTCAACATCCTCTGCGGCTTCCCCGAAACCGCCGGGTTACTTTGACGGAACCTTTGCCGGCGATGCTGCCTTTGGTGACGGACCCGATGGGGCAAGGGCGAGGGAGGGGAAGCTCCAGGCTCGAAGCGCAAAGCTCAAGGGGAAGCGTCCTTGGCCTCGGCGGCCATGCGCTGGGGCCATGAACCTGAAATTCGCAAGTCCTTGGAAATCAACATGGCGATTTCAGGTTCATGGGGAGTTCCGGGGCCAATACGGCTCAACCCTGGCCGGCCTGCCTATTCGGCGCCATCCGTCGGTGGCTGGGGCGGTTCCGTGTCGTCGGTGGTCGGCTGGGACAGCGTGTTGGTGGCGCTTTCCGGCGGGGCGTTGGTGATGGGCCCCAGCGCGGGCAAATCCCGGACCGTGGGCACGGTGTCAGCGCCGACGAGTTCTTCCGGACAGCACGACGAGCGCGATGCGCCGGTTCTTGGCCCGGCCCTCGGGCGTTGCGTTGTCCGCCACGGGGCGGAACTCCCCGTAGCCGACCGCCCCGAGGCGCTGCGGCGCGACGCCGGCCTGTTCGCTCAAGAAACGGACAGCGGCGGTGGCGCGCGCCGTGGACAGCTCCCAGTTGCTCGGGTACCGACCCCGGGCACCGGCGCGAATGGGGACATTGTCGGTGTGACCGATGACATGAATCTGGCGGTTGGGGTACTGCGCCAGCACATCGGCCACACGCTGGAGGATCTGGCGCCCCTCCTCCTTCAAGACGGCCTCGCCGGAGTCGAACAGCACCCGGTCCAGGATGTCCACCGTCAGTTTCCCCTGCAGCTCGGAAATGGTGATGTCGCGCGACTCGAGGGCCCGGCGCATCTCGGCCTCGAGACTGAGCTGCGAGCGGGCGATGGACTCTTTCTCCTCGCGCAGCCGGGCATTGGCAGCTTCGAGCGCGGCCAACCGCTGGCGGGCGGCTTCGAGGACCGTCTCGTGCTGGCCCAACTCTTCCCGGGTGCCTCCCAACGCCGCCTCCAGGCGCTGGAACTCCGCGCGAATCTGGTCGCGCTCCAGCCGCATGGATTCCACTTCGGCGCCCCGGCGCAAGTAGGCGACGCCCAGGGCGGCGAACAAGCCGAGCACGAAAAGGGTCAGCGCGAGAATCCGGGCGGCTTTGGGCATGGTTTGATGCAGGCTAGGTGCGTGGTATTGTCCGCCCCCTCGAATACGGCGTCCCGCCCGACCGCGCAACGAAAACGTGCAGCCGCGCGGCGCGGGTCGGCCCGAGGCGCCTGGTTCTGCCGGCAACGGCGAATCGGCTTGTCCTCCGGCGGCGTTGACGGACTAATGCCGGCCGGCCTGCGGCCCATCCATGCCGGACGAGTTTCGCGTCGTTGTCGTCAGCGACATCCATTACGCCAGTGCGGGCGAGAAGGCCCGCGGGGGCTATGAGTACCAGGCGCTGCGGTCGTGGACCCAGCGCGTGGCGGTCGGGTTGTTTCGCCGCTGGATCTGGCTGAAGGACCCCCTCGCCCACAACCACCAGCTCGAACGTTTCCTCGCCGCCGCCGGTCCGGCCGACCTCGCCGTCGCCAACGGGGATTACTCGTGCGATTCCGCCTTCGTGGGGCTGAGCGACGACGCGGCCTTCGCCAGCGCGCGCCATGTCCTCGAGCGTTTGCGCGAACGCTTTCCCGGCCGGTTGGTGGCGGGGTTCGGAGATCATGAACTGGGAAAGAAGAGCCTGTTCGGAGGCGCCGGCGGGCTGCGGCTGCGAAGCCGCGAACGGTCCATCCAGGAGCTCGGGCTCGAGGATTTCTGGCGCCGCGAACTGGGCCCCTGGGTCCTGTTCGGGGTGACCTCCTCGCTCGTGGCGCTGCCGGTGTTCCGGCCGGAAACCCAGCCGGAGGAGCAGCCCGAATGGGAAAGGTTGCGGGAACTGCACCTGAAGGAGGTTCGAGATGCCTTCCGCTCGCTCCGACCCGGGCAGCGGGTCGTGCTGTTTTGTCACGACCCGACGGCGCTCCCCTTCCTCTGGGGGAGAGCCGGAGGTCCGGGCTCGCCAGCCGCAACTCGCCCTCACCGTGATCGGCCACCTGCACACGCCGTTGATCCTGCGTTGGAGCCGGTGGCTGGTGGGGATGCCGGTGATCCCCTGGCTGGGCAACGGCGTCCGCCGAATGAGCCGGGCGCTCAACGCCGCGCGATGCTGGCGGGAGTTCGGCATGACCTTATGCCCATCGTTGAGCGGCTGTGAATGGTTGAAGGACGGTGGCTTCGGCTCGTTGCGACTCGAAGCCGGTGGTTCCCGTTGGCAGTGGCAGGTCCATCCTCTGCCCTGGGGATCGAGCGTCGTTGCGTAAGGCACGACCGGCGGCGCGCCCTGAAGCTGCCCTCCCGGCTGGGGCGAGGCGCCGGGGCTGCGTCCTGGTCCTTCCGGACCGGCGCGGGGGCCATTGACTGGGAAAGGTGCAGGCTGGAAGCCCGCACCACAGGAAGGGAGAGGGACAGGGCGCACCCCGCCAGATCAGCGCAACCCTGGCGGCAGCCCCGGCGGCTGAACCGGCATCGGGGCATATCCCCGGCCCACCGCTCAGATCCTCGAGCCCGGGGGGCGGGCGGGACGGGCGGCAATTCGATGTTGTTCTGCCGGGCAAAGATGTGTTGTTCCCGCAACAGCATGATCTGCTGGTCCGGCGTCAAGGTCGGAATGGCGGGCGCGGATTCGGTCACGGGAACGCCCCTAGGACGTTTCCAGCCCCGGCCAGCGGCATCGGTTGCACCCCGGAAACGCCCCCGGAGCCGAGGCGCGTGGGCCGGGTCGGCACGGACCGAATCCCCCGGTGGTGGCGCCCGGGTTGGCCCCCGGCTGGTTCGCAGGATTGCCCAGGTTCACCGTGCGCTGTCCCGGCAGCGTGGGGAAGCTGCGGTGCCCCCGGTCGGCCAGGCGCGCCGGCCACGACCGCGACCGCGGCCACATTGGTGGGAGGCATCAGACCGTTGTTGACGAAATCCAGCTCCATCTCCTTGCCCCCAAACACCACCTTCACGCGTCGTGCCGCCGGGTCGATCTCCAGCACCTCGAGGTCGGTCAGGAATCGGTCCCGCTCCCCCTCGCTCACCAACCCGGACACCTTGTTGGTCTTGCCGTCGTTGAAAACGAACATCGCGCGCTTGCCCAGCAGCGTGGTCAGCCCGGTGAGCTTCAGTGCCGTGGTATTCACCGGCGGCGCCGTCTCGGGTGGCGGGGCTGCCGGCGCCGGAGGTTCCCGCAGCCCGAATGAGTTACGGAGGATGATCGCCTGGTACGGGTGATTCGCACCGGCTTGGCCCGAGGGCACTACACGGCCGCCCTCCGTCTCGGCGTCGACGCCTGCAACGCCGTCTTCCGCCGCCGCCGGGGCCTCGGGCGCGGGTACGTCCTCGGAGAGCCCGGAAACGGGTTCGGCGGCCCACAGGGAACCGGCGATTGCGCACGCCGCCCAAAACCACATGTTGCTGCCAGCCATTGGCCTGCCTTTCAGTTGCATCCGATTGCCCGATGTAACACCGGCGCCTGAACTTAGTTGCTTGCCCCACTCGGCGCCAGCCCCA
Source organism: Verrucomicrobiota bacterium (assembly GCA_027493615.1). Taxonomy (GTDB): domain Bacteria; phylum Verrucomicrobiota; class Verrucomicrobiia; order Limisphaerales; family J093; genus DSVZ01. Next base: position 52,719 of record JAOSKK010000001.1, on the reverse strand, counting down.
ACCGGGATTTGGTTTGCCCCTTTCAACAGGCCGCGATTACTTTGCGACCGCGAATCGAACGACGCATGGCCGAATGGAACATTCAGTCGCGCGCGCATGCCTGTCAGGGGTGCGGCCGCGAATTCCGCCGGGGTGAACCGCTGCACACGCTGCTCTTCGAGGAGCGGGATGCCTATCGCCGGCTGGATGTCTGCGAAGCCTGCTGGCAGGCCGAACACGCCCAGGGCAGCAACCACCGTCGCGGCTTCATCTCCCACTGGCAGGGCACCTACGAGCCTCCCCCGCCGCCCCGCCCGACCCCATCCAGAAGGAGTCTGCCGAGTCGCTCCTCCGCAAGCTCATCGAAGCCAACAACCCGCAGCACGCCGGCGCCATCTTCATCCTCGCCGTCATGCTCGAACGCAAACGGCTTCTCAAAGCCAAAGCCCAGGCCCTCGAGGCCGGCCGCCGCGTCCTCATCTACGAACACGCCACCACGGGCGACGTCTGGACCATCCTCGACCCGGACCTCCAGTTGGACCAACTCGAGAACGTGCAGCGCGACGTGGCCCGCCTCCTCGAACAGGGCGTGGTGGCCGCTGCATGAAACCGCTGGACGACTTGCAGTCCGCGCTCGGCTGCCGCTTCGCCAACCCCGCGTTGCTGCACCTGGCCCTCACGCATCCCTCCGTTGCCCACGAACACGCCACCCGCGTCCAGCATAACCAGCGGCTCGAGTTCCTCGGCGATTCGGTCGTCGAGTTGATCCTCACGCACGAGCTCTACGAGCGCCTGCCTTCCCTGGGCGAAGGCCCCCTCACCAAGGCCCGCGCCCGGCTCGTCAACCGCCGGTTCCTCGCCGAACGGGCCCGCCGCCTGGGCCTGGGACGCTTCCTGATGCTCAGCCGCGGCGAGGAACTGCACGGCGGCCGCGAACGCCCCTCCACGTTGGCCGATGCCTTCGAGGCCTTGATCGGTGCCCTCTACCTCGACCAGGGACTCGAACGTACCCGCGAGTTCGTCCTGCGGCAGTTCGCCACCGAACTCGCCGAGATCCCCGCCGCCGCCGACCTCGAAAACCCCAAAGGCGCCCTCCAGGAACGCCTCCAGGCCACCTTCGCCAAACCCCCCGAGTACCGCCTCGAAAGCACCACCGGCCCCGACCACGACCGCCTCTTCGAGTGCGCGGTCTACCATGGCGGCCTCGAACTCGGTCGCGGCCGCGGCAAGAGCAAGAAGACCGCCGAGACCGAAGCCGCCGCCGACGCCCTCCGGCGCCTGGAAAAACGCCCTCCGCCCGGAGAACCCGTCCCGCTCCCGCCGCCCGGAGACACGGACCCCGACACCGCCGGCTGAACCGGTGGTGCAGGCGTCTCGCCTGCCTGCCCGCGGTCCATGGTCCCTGGACAAGGACGCGGAGGCCAACGGAGCTTCCCAACTCACCTCAGGCTACGGAAGGAGGAGCGCCGAACCGTACCGCAGGTCCGTCTCCGGTACTCTTGCTCTTGCTCCTGCTCTTGCTCCCCCGCGGAGAGCAGGGGGTAAGAGCGAGAGCAGGGGCGAGAGCATGAGCAAGAGCAAGAGCACCGACAGGAGCAGGGGCGGGAGCAGGAATCGAATCGGCAGTGCTTGGTCTCTCGAAGGGGCGGATTGAGCGAGCTCAGTCCCACCGTTCCCGCCCATCGCGGATGCCCCTTCCGCCTGCCATCATGCCGCGGATTCGTTGTGGCGCGGATTCGTTGGTGCATCGCAGACCCGGCCCCGTTAGGATCGCCCCGTGCAACCGCGGATCGACTCCGACCCAGGCGCCTGACGCGCGTACGCCGCTTGCGGGGCTCGAGCGCCCCGGCGGCACCCGACCGGTCTCGTTCCCGGCTCATCTCTGGCATCTCATTATGACCAAGTACACCGTCCTCGTCGTCGGCCTCGGCAAACGCGGCCTCCACCACGCCACCGCCTTCAACGCCAACCCCCGCTTCCAGGTCACCGGCCTGTGCGACATCGACCCCGCCCGGCTCGAGGCCGCTGCGGCCAAACTCGGCGGGCCCCGGACGGGCACCGACGCCGCCGCCTTGGCCAGGGCTCTCAAGCCCGACGTCTTCTGTTTCTGCACCCTGCCCCACCTGCGCACGCCCTTCGTGAAGGCCGCCATCGAAGGGGGCGCGAAGCTCGTGGCCTTCGAGAAACCCGTCGCCCTGACCAGCGCCGAACTCTTCACCCTGCGCGACCTGCTGCAGAAGGCCGGCACGAAGGCCGTCGTCAGCCACCAGCATCGCTATGGTCCGCATTACCAGCAGGTCAAGGCCATCGCCGCCAGCGGGGCGTTGGGCCGGATCCACACGGTCTACGGCAGCGCCACCGGCTGGATGACTCACATGCTCAGTCACCTCATCGACTACTCGATGTGGTTCAACGACTACGCCCCGGGCACGTGGGCCCTGGCCCAGGCCGCCGGCAAAACCAAGTTCGCCGACAACCATCCCTCACCCGATTACCTCGCCGGGTTCGTCCAGTTCGCCAACGGCGTTCGCGGCATCTACGAATGCGGCGCCGGTGCCCCGGATCAGCCCGAGGTGGCCAAGTGGTGGGGCAAGAACCGCATCGGCGCCCAGGGCACCGAGGGCTTCGCCGAGGTGCTCACCAATGGCGGTTGGCGGGCCGTGACCAAGTCCGGCGGGTACCAGTCCGGTGAAGGCGCCATGAACTATGACGCCGACATGCCTCCCTACATCCAGCAGATGGCCGACTGGCTCGACGACGACCGTCAGGCCCATCCGTGCCGTTTCGAGCACGCCAGCCTCGGGGCCGAGGTGATGTTCGCCCTCCAGCGCAGCGCCGCGGAAGGCGGCCAGGTCGCCCTGCCGCTCACCTCCGTCACGGACGAACAGGCCCTCCTGAAATCCCGTCTGGCCGACCGCCCCATCCTCGTCTCCTGCGAACAAAACCGCAAGGAGTTCGGCCTGGGCTGAGCCTGCCTATCGCGCTGTCCGACGCGTCATGGCCTCCGTGTCATCCGCGCCATCCGCGGTTCCTCCACGCGTCACACGCTGACCGCGGATGCCTCAGATCACGCGGATTACCCGAGGTGGCTCACCGCCTCCGCCTGCGCCAGCCCCCGCCGGCAGGTGGGGTTGACGCCCACGGGGATGTGATACACTCGCGCCATGGAAGTCATCATACGACCGACCGCCGAGGCGGCGGCGGACCTCGTCGCGCGTGTCATCGCCAAAGACCTGCGAGCCAATCCGCACCTGGTCCTGGGCCTGGCGACCGGCCGGACGATGGAGGCGGTCTATGCCCGCCTGGTCCGCCTGCACCAGGACGAAGCTCTCGATTTCTCCCTGTGCACCACGTTCAACCTCGACGAGTACGTGGGGCTCCCCTCCGGCGACCGCCACGCGTACCGGCATTACATGAACCACCACCTGTTCCTCCAGGTGAACATCGACCTCCGCAATACCCACCTGCCCGACGGCCCGGCTCCCGACCTCGAGGCCGAGTGCCGGAAGTACGAAGAACTCATCAAACGCTTCAACGGCATCGACCTCCAGCTTCTCGGCCTCGGCCGCTCGGGTCACATCGGCTTCAACGAACCGCTCTCCGCCCTGCACTCGCGCACCCGCGTCAAGGCCCTCTCGCCCCTCACCTTGGAGCAGAACCGCACCCTCTTCGAGGATCCCGACACCATGCCGCGGCGCGCGATCACCATGGGCGTGGGCACCATCCAGGAATCCCGCCGCTGCCTCCTGCTGGCGACCGGGGCGCACAAGGCCGGGATCATCGCCCAGGCGGTCGAAGGCCCCATCACCTCGATGATCTCCGCCACCGCCCTCCAGCTCCACCCGCACTGCACGGTCGTCGTGGACGAAGCCGCCGCCGGCCAGTTGAAGTGCAGCAATTACTACCGCTGGATCTTCGCCAACGAACCCGAGTGGGAACCGTTCCGCTGAGCCGGCGCCCGTCACCTGCGCTCACGTCCCCACGAGAGTTGCTCCCCAGAAGCTCCCGGCATATCACGCCGCTCCCCGCGAATGGCCTGTAGGCGCCGACGTGAGGAGGCGTTGGGGGCCAGGGGCACTACTCTCCGCCTCCTCACGTCGGCGCCTACAGCGGGCAGGAGACTTCCAGCCTGAGGGACGCTGGCGGTCCGTCCCTTTCGCGTCTTTTCGCAGATTTCGCGGGCAATCCCCCCCTCCCGCCGTCCCGGAAACCCGCGGCACCTGCCGTCTCAGTCTCGCCCCGGGACCGCGAGGTTTTGGTCGCCCCGGCAAGCCGGGAGGAGTAGAACGACTCCGTCATGCACACCTCGCACCGACCTTCGCTGATGACTCCTCCCCTCCACGTTGTGGTGCCGGCTTCCAGCCGGCCAGCCCCAGGATCGCAACCGCTCAGCCTTCCCGCCAGTCCGGGCACCTTGCCGCCGCCCGCGGATCGGCCCGAGCTCAGCTTCAATCGACGCCGCTTCCTCCGCTGGACCGGCGCGGCCGGCTTGGGCGCACTCTGTCCTCCTCTCCCGCTCCTGCGCAGCGCGGGCTTCGATGACTCGTGGGATCCCGACCGGCCCCTGCTCCAGTCGGGCCGGCCACTGGTCGTCCAGCCGGTGCTGATGTATCGCCTCCCGGTGCCAAAGGAGCTCAGTTCCTGGAAGTCCTGGGGCGGGGTCCAGACTCCCGCCGCGGTGGCCGAGGAAGTCCAACGCATCACCAAGGAGCTCAAGGCGATCGCGGCCGCGAACGAAGGCTTGTTCGAGTTCCGATCCGTCGCTGAAGTGTCCACCCCCGAACAGGCGGCGGCAGTGCAGCGGCAGACGTACGATGTGACCCTGATCTATGCCTGTACCGGCGGCGGCGACCTGCTCCGCGCATGCGCCGACCCCGCGCGCGACACCCTCATCTTCGTCCGTCACCGCTCGGGGCCGGTCTATTACTGGTACGAAGCCCTGAGCGTGAAATACCTCGACACACGCGACGCCGGGGCGGCCGCCGACCCGTCCGCCGGTAACTTCGTGGCCCACGTGGACGATGTCGTCGTGGATGACCCCGGCGAACTCACCTGGCGCCTGCGGGCCCTCAACGCCGTCCGCAACACGCGGGGTGCCCGCGTCCTCGCGCTCGGCGGCGCCTGGGGCAAGTACAGTCCCGATGCTCCGCAACAGGCCCGGGAACGGTTCGGCCTCGAGATCGTTGACGTGGGCTACGAAGATCTGGCCGCACGGCTGGAGCGTGCCCGATCGAACCCGGCCTTGCTCGCCGCCGCCGAACGTTGGGCTGATCGTTACCTGGCGCTGCCGGGCACGACGCTGAAGACCGACCGGCCGTTCGTGGTCAACGCCTTCATCCTGTATCGCCTGTTCAAGGACCAGATGGCCGAGCACAACGCCACGGCTTTCACGGTGAAGAGCTGCATGGGCACGATCATTCCCATGTCCCGCACGACGGCCTGCCTGACGCTCAGCCTCCTCAACGACGAAGGCCACGCGGCCTTCTGTGAATCCGATTTCGTCGTTGTTCCCGCCGGTCTCCTTCTCCGCCAGCTCACCCGCCAGCCGGTCTTCCTGCACAACTCGACCTTCCCGCACCAGGGCGTCGCCACCTGCGCCCATTGCACCGCCCCCCGCCGGATGGACGGCCGGCGTTACGAGCCTGCACAGATCCTGACCCACTACGAATCCGAGTACGGTGCCGCGCCGAAGGTCGAGATCCCGGTGGGCCAGCGGGTCAGCTTCGTCAACCCCGAGTACACCCGCGGGCGTTGGGTCGGCTTCCAGGGCGTCATCCAGGACAACCCCTTCTACGACATCTGCCGCTCCCAGCAGGACGTCACGCTCTTGGGACGCTGGCAGGCGCTGCGCCGCGAGGTTCGCGACTCGCACTGGCTCATGGTGTACGGCGACTGGCTGCCGGCCACCGGCTACGCCGCCCACAAGCTCGGCCTCACTTGGGAGGACTTGTCCGCGACTTGACGCTCAGGCGGCGAACGGATGGGGGTGTTTCCAGGGCGCCCGGTACTCGCGCTTGAGCAGCGCGGCGGCGGCCGGGTTGTCCACCACTTCACCGCGCGCTGCGTCCCACGCCACCCGGGTGCCCGTGTCGTAGGCGATCATCGCCAGCTTCACCGCGACCGTCGAAGCCAGGCCTTCCTCGATGCTGCACGGCGCCGGCGTGCGCTCGCGAACCGCCCGCAGGAACTCGGCGATTTGCAACATCCCCATGTCAGCCCGGGCCTCGTGCACCTGGCGCTCGGCGTTGCGCCCCCGCGGAATCACCTCCCAACGGTCGTCGGTCACGAACACCGTGGCCTTCTCGCCGTAGAAGAAGATGCCGTTCGAAACGCTCGGGGTGTACTCCTCCGCGCCCCAGATCCGGTGCCGCCACGTCAGCGGCGCAGACGCGAAGTCAAAATGCGCCGTCAACACGTCCGGCGTCGTGATCTTCCCGCGCAGCGCGTATAGACCGCCGCTGGCCGAGACGGACTGCGGCGCGCCTTGCCCCAGGATGAACCGCGTGGCGTCCACCAGGTGGATGCCCCAATCCACGAGATGACCGTGCCCGGTGGTCTTCTCGAGGCGCCAGTTCACGTGCCCGATCTGGGGCGTGTACAGCAGTTTGGGCGCCGGCCCGCACCACAGATCCCAGTCCAGCGACAGCGGCGGCGGCTGCGGGGTCGTGTCCTTGATGCCGGCGGTGTAATGGATGTTCGCCTCGGCGCACACCACCCGCCCGGCGTCGCCGCTCTCGAGGTAGCTGCGCACCGCCTGGAAGCAGGGGCTCTGGCGCCGCTGGAAGCCGATCTGGACAATGCGTCCGCTGCGCCGGGCCGCGGCCACCATCGCCTGGCCTTCACGCACGTCGTAGCATAGCGGCTTCTCACAATAGACATCCAGCCCGCGCGCCAGCGCCGCCAGCAAGTGAAGGGCATGCCACTGCGGGGGCGAGGCGATGATGACGGCATCGAGTTCCTCCCGTTCCAGCAGGTCCTCGACCAGCCGGTACATCCGCGGGCGGCTGCCCTGCTGCGCCTCGACCTTGTCCGCGGTCAACCGCAGATGCTCGCTGTCCACGTCGCACAGGCCGGGAACTTCGACCCCGCCCACTTTGAAGGCCGCGACCAGGTTCGCCTGGCCGTACCCGCCGCATCCGATCAACCCCAGCTTCAGCTTCCCGGGTCCGGCCTCGGCCGCCCGCGCGGGCAGGGCCGCCATCGTGATAGCCCCGGCCGCGGTGCCAACCAGGAAACGCCGACGTGTGGTGGTGCTCATGCCGCGCAATGTGGCGGCTCCCCGCCCCACCCGCAACGCCAAAGGTTCACAACGCGATCCGCGGACGAAAAGCGGCGCTGAACCGCTCGCACTCCATACGCTGCGCGACGGCGGCAGCGCCGGGCGAACGGGCTTGCTCAGCCGGGGACTGGCCGCCACCAAGCATTGGCCAACGCGCCGGCGACGTTCGGGCGGGCGGGCTCCACCAACGGCTTGAGCAGAAGTCTGATGCCGAGGAGCAGCCGGGGGAATCGGGGGGCTTTCCCTCCCGGCTTACGGTGTTGCGCCGACCGCAAGAGGAGAGCTCGTTGGGTAAGTCCTGGATGCACACGAAGCTCAGCCCGAAGTCCCGGGACCGGGATCGCTACCGAAGCAGCAGTATCGGAACCCGTAGCAAGAGAACAGGTTGAGGAAAGTCAAGCCGACCCGCTGCCACTGGACGACGAGGATCCGGGTCTGGCTGGCCAAGCTCGAGCTGCCGTCGCAGGGGAAGAAAGCCCGAAACGAGTCCAAGCCGCCTCTGATTCTCCTTACAGTTGGCGGCGCCGCGGTCAATTTCCTGCTTATTAATAGGATAAGTATGCACCTGCACACACCTAGACTCCCTCTCCCCGCAACGTGTCGGAAGGGCTTACACCTTGACGTTCAGGGTCCAGCAGGCAAACCGGAATCCCGAAAGAATAGTATCTATTCAAACGGCTGATATTATCGCCCTTCGAGGTCGAATGCGGCCTCGCAAGCGCGTGATTCTCATAATAGGCACGCTTGGTGCTTACATTCGGCGTCGTAACTTCGGGAAGTAGAATATGAACTCGAAGACGATAACGGAAAAACACCTAAGAGCTAAGAGCCAATGAACAAACTCCTACTGACCTCAGCCTGCGTGGCAGGCCTCATCACGTGCCAGATGGCGAACGCCGTCTCGTACTCGTTCTTCAAGATTACGAACAATGGTAATCAGGATGTCTCCTCCCAGTTGAGCGTGGAGGTGACCGGGGCAGGCTCCCAAGCCTCCTTTCAGTTCTTCAACAACGTCGGCATCGCCTCGTCGATCACCGACATCTACTTCGATGACGGGACGTTGCTGGGCATCGCTTTGATAACCACCAGCGGCGCCGGTGTCGCCTTCAATTCTCCTGCGAATCCGTCCAATCTCCCCGGCGGGAACAACGCCAGCCCGGCTTTCGTAACAACGCAGAACTTCTCGGCGGACTCTGACCCGCCGGTGTCGCAGAACGGTGTGAACGCGGCAACCGAGTGGGTGACGATCACGTTCAATCTTATCAACGGTAAGACCATCGCGGACACGTTGGCCGCGCTGGATGACGGGAGCCTGAGAATCGGATTGCACGTCCAGGCAATCGGTTCAAAGGGCGGCAGCGATTCCTACGTCAATAACGGTCGCAATGTCCCGGATGGTGGTGTCACTGCCGCGATGTTGGGGCTTGGAATGTTGGGGCTGAGCTTCATGAGCCGCCGCAAGGCTTGAGCCTCGCGGATTCATACCCATTGTTCTTGTGAAAGGGCTGAGCAATCAGCCCTTTCGACTTTTCTGGGGGCTGTCGCTTTCGCCGGGCACGTTGCATAAAGGCATCCCCCGCAGCGACGTTGCAGGGAGTCATCCGCCTCTCGCGCCCCCCCGGGAGACGCCCACCAGACCCCTCCCCATGCCGCTCACCGGGTTACGCAGGACGAAAAGCGGCGGTGAACCGCTCGCACTCCAAACGCATCCGCGCCATCCGCGGTGAAGGTCTTGCCCAACCCCGACCACAGATCTCGCGCATGACACGGATCTCGTCCATTCCTTTATCCCGATGGTGAAAACCCGCCGCCTCAAAACCGGTCGATCACCGACACGCCCATCCGCTGGAACTCGCCCAGCGCGATCAGTTCGGCCGGGGCCTCCTCCAGGGTCACCGTCCGCTGGACCAACCGCTCCGGCTGCAGCCGGCCGGCCCGGATCAGCTCCAGCAGCGCGGGATACGCGTGCGCGGCCATCCCGTGGCTGCCCAACAACTCAAGTTCGCGGGCGATCACCAGGTGCATCGGCAGCGGTGGATCCTGGTCCGCGCCCAGCAGCAATCCCACCTGCACGTGCCGGCCACGCTTGCGCAAACCGGCCACCGACCACGCACACGTCGCCCGGCTGCCCAAGGCATCGAGCGACAGGTGTGCCCCGCCACCGGTCAGGTCCCGGATGGCCGCGGGCACGTCAGCAATGCAACTTGCGTCCACCCCGTGGGTGGCTCCCACCCGCCTCGCAAACGCGAGCGCCGCCTCCTTGATGTCCACCGCCACCACGCGCGCCCCCGGCTGCGGCGGCCACCTGGACCGCCGCCAACCCCACACCGCCGCAGCCGTGCACCGCCACCCATTCGCCCGCCGTCACCCGGCCTTGCTGGATCACGGCGCGAAAGGCCGTGCTGAACCGGCAACCCAGGCTCGCCGCCGCCACAAAGCTGATCTCCTCCGGCAACCGCACGAGATTCCCGTCCGCATAACGCAGCGCGACGAACTCGGCGAACGAACCCCAGGCCGTGAACCCCGGCTGAAACTGGTGGTCGCAGATCTGCGGGTGGCCGGCCCGACACCTCCGCGCACCCCCCGCAGCCGGCCACAAACGGCACCGTCACCCGGTCCCCCGGCCGCCAGTGCCGCACCTCCCGGCCCACCGCCTCGATCACGCCCGCGAGTTCGTGACCCGGCACATGCGGCAACCGAATGTCCGGATCGTGGCCCCGCCAGCCGTGCCAGTCACTGCGACAGATCCAGTTGGCCCGGACCCGCACCACGACGCCGTCGGCCGCTGGCTCGGGATCCGGGACCCGCTCCACTCGCAGGGGACCGTTGAATTGCTCGTAAACGACCGCTCGCACGGCCCGAGCCTAACCGGGCTGGCGCGCCGGGCAATCCCGGCTCCCCAACGGCCGCCTTCTTCCGTTGGGTGCGTTGCGCCGTTAGCGCCCCCCAACGCAAAGCGGCGGTGAACCGCTCGCACTCCATACGCTCCGCGACCCCCGCACGCCCGGCCTGCGCAACGCGTGTGGAGTGCGGCGTCTTCCAGCGGCGCTTTTCGTCCATCCATGTTGCCCTTGACGCCACCGGACTTCCTCCGTGTCATTCCGTCGCATGGTCACGCAAACCACGGGCCCGACACCCGCGAGTGCCACGGGGAGGACATTCAACTTCCCGACGCTCTACTTCGAGGCCACCCGCGCCTGCAACCTGCGCTGCAACATCTGCATGAGCGGCAGCAACGACCCGCAGCGTGTCCGCCAGAGCCGGCAGGAACAGCTCACCGCCCAGGAAATCGAGGACCTCGTCTTCGCCCGCGTCAGTGAGGTCGGCGTCAAGATCATCATCTGGAGCGGCGGCGAATTCCTCACCCGCCCGGACGCCCTGGACCTGTTGCGCGGCGCCCGGCGGCACGGCTACCGCTCGAGCGTCTGCACGAACGGCCTCCAGTTGAATCGGGAACGGCTGCTCGCCATCCGCGAAGCCGGAGGCGATGACCTCGTGATCTCACTGGGCATCAACTCGCTCGACGACAACAACGCCGCCACGCGCGACGCCGAGGTCGAGGTGACCCTCCGCGCACTGGACCTGTGCGAATCGCTCGGGATCAAGCGCCATGTCGTGGTCAACCTCGGCCGTCACAACCTGCAGACGCTCGGTCAGACGTTCGATTACCTGTACCAGCGCCGCATCCCCTGGAACCGCTCCCCGTTCACCGCGCGCGGCTCCGGCGCGCAGCATTTCCTTGAACAAACCCTCACCCGTGAAGAGATGGAACGGTACGCCCATCCAGAGATGCGGCGACATGCCTTCGGGTACGTGAGTTACACCCCCTTCTTCCTGGCCCCCGAGCTGCACGCCAAGTTCTCGCAAGGGCGTCGCAACCAGACCGTGCCCCAGAACCCTTCCATCGGCTGCTGGTGCGGCACCTGGCTGGCCATGAGCGCCGAGGGCGACGTCGCGCCTTGCGCCATCCTGCTCGACGTGCTCAACGCCGGGAACGTCCGGAAACCCCGATCCGGGACATCGTCGCCAACACCGAGATCTTCCGGCGCGTCCTCGATCGCAACCAACTGGGTGGGAAGTGCGGTCGATGCCGCTACAAGTTCACCTGCGGCGGCTGCCGGGCCATGGCGCTGTTCGCCTCCGGCGATTACATGGGCGAGGACCCCCAGTGCTTCTTTGAGCCCGTGGACGAGACCACCGTCTGTGAGCACGAGGCCGAGACCGGACGCGTCTTCGAGCGCTACGCGCTCATGGCCCGTTACGCCGGCGGAGGCATCTGAGCACGGCCGGCCGCCCCGTTGGGCTGACCCTGTTCCAGTGCCGCGACCCGTCGCTCCAGCTCGCGAAGGGTTCGGCGCAGCTCCGGCAGGCGTTTGTAGATGGCTGCGGCCTCGACAGCCTTGGTCATCTCGAACGCCGGCGTGCCAAACACTCGTCCTCCATCCGGGATGTTCTGGCTCACGCCCGACTGGGCGGCAATGGTCACGTGATTGCCGATCTCCAGGTGACCGGCGATGCCGACCTGCCCCGCCATGACGCAGTGATGGCCGATTCGCGTCGAGCCCGCCACCCCCGGTCTGGGCCACCATGAGGCAATGCGCCCCCAGGCGCACCCGTGGCCGATCGCCACGACGCTGCCGATCTTGGATCCGGGACCAATCACGGTGTCGTGCAAAGCCCCCCGTTCGATGCTGGCGTTCGCCCCGATCTCGACGTCGTCCCCAATCACAGCGCGCGCAATGTGGGGGATCTTGTGATGTACTCCTGCCTGGGTCGAGAAACCCAGGCCGTCATGCCCGATGCAGGCCCCGGCGTGAATCAACACCCGGTTCCCCACCTGACAACGCTCGTACACCACCACGTTGGGCAACAGCACGCAGTCCTCTCCGATCTCCGTGCCGGGCCCGACAAACACGCCCGGGTACAGAATGGTGCCTCGACCAATGCGCGCGTCTTCGCACACCGTGACGTTCGGGTGCACGCTCACCTCGGTTCCCAACGTGGCGCTCGGATGAATCTGTGCCTGCGGGCTGATGCCCACCCGCAGATACTGCCGATGCCCGTGCAACGCCACGAGGATGCGGGTGAAAGCGTAGTACGGATTGCCTGTGACAACCTGGATCGCGGAGCACTCCATGGGCTCCGGAACCACAATGGCGGTCGCCCGCGTCTGCTTGACCAACAGCGCGTAGCGCGGATTGGCCAGGAAGGTGATCTGGCCCGGCCGCGCCAGTTCAATGGTCGCCCCCCGAGTTGATGCTCGCCTCCGCATCGCCCAAGACTTCCCCACCCACCAGGCCGGCCAACTCTCCAACCGTCTTCGGAATCATCACGTGGCGCGACCTTAGGAGTCCCGTTCCCACGTGGCAAGCACAGGCGACAGCACCGGCACAGGCATGGGCACAGGCCCGGGCAGGGGCCGCTTCACTTCAAGGTCGCCAGCCCGAAGAATTCAACGGGGTCAAACATCGCCCCCTCGCACCTCGAGGCAGCGGCCAACCACGGGGGGAACGCAACATTGTTGGCCACGGTTTGAAACGTGTTCAAGCCGGCACCGGCACCCGGAAGCCCCACCGCAGTACAAAGCGCTTGCTTTCGCGACACCAGACAGCTCCGTTCCAGAAACGGGATCCGACATCCGGCTCGGTGAAACAACCACTTCACGATCACTCCGCGCTCACGCGATAGGCCTGCGCGGGTCTGGCCGCGCCCCCTTCATCCACCCACTCGAACACCCCAGGCGCCGGCTGCGTGAACCGCGGCTCCGGTACCTCGACCCACTTCACCAGGTCCGCCGATCGCCACACCCGATGCCACTTGACCGGGTTGGCCGTGAACCGCAAAAGAACACCCGCCGCCTCCCGTCCGACCGAGACGATTCGCAACTGACTCTCCGGATCGGTGGGATCGGTCCCGGCGATGAACTCGTCCCGGTTCGAAACCCCGTCCCCGTCCGCGTCCGCCGCCTTCTCCTCCACGCTCAAGGGCGAGTGGCCGAAGTAGGTCTGGGCCCAGAGATCGTCTATGCGATCTCCGTCCCGGTCCTCGAAGTAGTCGCTCAGGCGAAGCTCTGTGTCAGTGTAGAGCACGCGGAAGCTGCCCGCCCCCACTGTCAGCCGAGCCCCGGCGTAGGCGTTGGTAAATTGGCCAATTCGTCCACCCCACTGGATGAGCGAAACGGCATTCGTCCAGCCCGGGCGGAACCCGGCCGGTAGGGTCACCCCCAGGATGCTGCCATCCCCAGGCAGCGTCAGCGAACCGGCGACAGACAGCAGCGGTTGCAGCATCTGCCCCTCTCCGGCGAGGTCAAAAGTCATGCGACCGCGATGGAGCAAATGACCCTGTACCTGCAGACCCTCCGCCGATTCGGCGTCGGCGTCGATGTGAATGGTGCCGAGGTGGTGGAGATTCCCCGCGATGCGTAGCCCCCTTCCCTCCGGGCACCGAGAGGTTGCCGCTCCCCAGATTCGTCACCGGACCTACCAAGCGACCATGCCCCTCGATCCAGCCGTTCGTCAGCATGAAGCGATCGGCTATCAGCGTACCGCCTTCCAGTTTCACCCCCGCTCCGAGGGCCCTTCCGAGCTGCGTGATCTCAAGCAACCCGGTCCCCTCGTGATTGGTGACCGCCACGCTCCCCCCGTCGGCCACGGTCAACGCGTTCGTAAGACCACTGCCCCGGATCGAAAGAGACGAACTCACCCTCCAAGTCGTCTCGGCCCCGGAGATGCGGACGCGAAAGGTGGATCCTGACAGAACAGCGGATCCACAGTTCAGCCGTGCGCCATCCGCGACGGTCAAGAACGTATCGTCGTAGCCCAGAGACAGACTCTCAGTGATGTCCAGTGAAGAACCGCTACCGGCTACCAAAACGGAATTGCTCCTGGCGCCTGTGAAACTGGCCACGCGGAGTCGCTCGCAGATTAACCGCCCTCCATCTAACACCTCCAGGTTGTTGCCTGATCCGTAGTCCGCGAGCTCGAGGTCCCCCTCGCAGCCAAACACGGAACCTGCGCCGGAGATGGTGAGGGAGTTGGCTCGGCTGGACGCGCCCACCCCCACCACACAGCGTTTGACCTCCACCTGTCCGGACTTGCTGACCAGCAATTGACAGCCCACAGCGCTGGGACCGATCCACAGGGTCCCCGGAATCGTCCATGCGGAACCAGTGCCTGTGATAGTGACCACGTTGCTGTGGCTTGAATCAGAAGCCCCGATGCTCCCCGTAGACAGGAGCGAGGCGCCGTTGCTTACAACCAAAGAGTTGAGCGAACCCGCTCTCCCTACAGCGAGTCCAGCGTCAAGCTTCCATCGGCTCCCGGGATCCGTCAGCAGCACATGATTGCCGCGCGCTGTCGAGGCTTCCCCGATGACGGCAGCACTAGCCGCCACGTGGGCACCCCTACTGATGACCAGAGAGTTGTTCGTGCCGGTGGCTCCGACCACTACGACCTCGTCGAGATTGGTCGAAACCCCAATCCACTGGATGTGAACGTTGTCTTCACCGAGGCACAAACCGACTCCGAGCACGAGCCCTGCCGAAATGCTAGCCCAGCGACTGATCCTGTTCATAGATACCGCAACGTCTCAACATCTCGCCTCCGCCTCGCGTCTCCCGCACCGTTCAGTTCGGCCAATGCACCGTCAGGTCATAAAGCATTGGGCAGGCCGTAACCAGCGGATCGCGCGACAGCGTGACCCGGACTTCGAGGTACCTCCCGCGACGCCAGTGAACGACACTCCGCTGTTTACCGCCAGAAACGGCCTCGGGATTGAAGAGGTGCCGGGCAGATCGGTAACCTGGTTGGCCGCGCGCACTTCGACCTTGATGGCGGTACCGGCTGGGATCTCGCTCGTCCAGGAAACAGTGTGCCATACCTTCCCGGGGGCCCCGCCATCGTGCACGAACACCCAGGACCCACTGTTGAACGTGCTCCCCAATGTCACGAACCCGGTCATGTCGCTGTAGTTGTAGGGTTCGGCGCTCTTCCCGGAGGGGTGGTCCGCTTCGCTCCCCAAGTACACGATCCTGTCCACCGCACCGATGCGGTTGCCGCTCGTGCTGTAAGGGCCGGCGTTGGGATCAATCCGCATCACGTTGTTCGCATAGTAGTTGCCGACCCACGCCTTGCCGTTGCTGTCCACGGCAATACCTGTGGGTCCCGGCACAACGTTGGGGCTGATGCTGAGATGGACATTACCCACCCAGGCCGCGTCAGCCCGCACGTGACCTACCGTGGTCCCCCACTGCTGGTGGTGGGCGACCCATACGTTCGCCGCGTTGTCAATGGCCACGCCTTGGGAATACGGGAAGCCATGGAAGTAGTTTGCCAGCCAAGCGCCTCCTTGACTGTACCGTGTCACCAAGCCTGGGTCATGCTGACTCCACGTGTACCAGATGTGCTGAGTACGAGGATCAATTCCCAAGCCATAGTTGCCTACGTTGTAGAGGATCGTCGAGCTGCGGGTCGTGGTGTCGAACCGCAGCAACCTCCAGGAGCGGCCGCCTAGCACTCCAGAAGAGGACCAGAGCACCCCATAGCCATCGATGACGCCACCGTACCCCCCGGCGTCCCCATCGCCGCTAGCTGGAAAGCGGGTGCCTGCCACCGGCTGTCCCGTCACGCCATTCAGCTTCTCATGAACTGCGTTCAGCCATCCTCCGACCCACACGTCGTTGTTCTTGTCCACCGCCACCGTGCGGGCGCCTAGAGCCTGAACTCTGACATAGTTGACGACGGCTTCATCCTCCGCACTCGAGACGCCACCCATGGAATCAATTCCGCCGGGGTTATTCCAGAGCAGGATGTCGCCAAGGCCGCGTGAGGTCAGGATCAACCTGTCCCCATCACGGTCCACGCAGGTGTTATAGATGAATGGAGGCCTTACGTACCGGCCGTTGGGGTTTGGTACAAAGGTGTGATTTGGAGGCTGCCCGATTCTGTCGCCACGGGTACCGCCAACGAGCAAACCGATCCGCGTTACAGAGCCATAAGGAGGGACATCGTCCCCATTGGCATCTAAGTTGTCGTCCCGGTTCGCAACCCACACATTGCCGAAACGGTCCACTGTCGTGCGCGACGGGTTCGGTGCAACTTCGGTTTGGTCAACGACGCGGACAGGTGCGGTCCGGAACTCACCCAGAATGGTGCCCGTATTCACATCAATCCGCACGATCGTCCCGCGGGTCGAACAAGCCACGTTCAAGTAGGGAAATGGGGTAGGTGTGCTGTTCAGTTGGAGTTGGTTTGGGACCGAGGTGTAGTTCAGATTCACCAGCACTCCGTTCTGAAAGTCGGTGTCGGAAGTGTACGTGCGGTGCTGGCCGGCGGGGATCAGCGTGAGGGTGGCGGGCGCGCTGCGGGTGGTGCCCTGGCCGTTACTGACGTCCACCTGGTATTGGCCGGCGTCGTCCCAGCTCACGGCGGGGATGGTGTATTCGAAGGTGGTGGCGCCGGGAATGTAGCTGCCGTTCTTGAGCCAGGCGTAGGTGAAGGGCGGTTGCCCCGGAGTAGGGTTCTTGCCCAGCGCCCCCACGGCGAACGAGACCGAGCCTCCGCTGCCGCCGGTTTTCCGGTAGACCCGAATCTCGTTCGCGCTCGCCATTCCGTAGTCGGTCTGACCCCACCATCCGTAGGCCCGGAGTCGGACGAAATAGACGTGGCGGCCGCCCTTGGCCGCCACGAGCGGCACATCTCGCCATTCTCGCGTCGGCCAACTCCAACTCCCACTGGCCACCGAGCCGCCCCAATTGGCCTGATCATGGGTCACGTAGATGGCGTACTCCCGGTACACGCCATTCCAGCTCCCGTCGGTGTACGGATTGCCTTGAAGGTTCATCTGCCGCGGGTAGTACGATACCTTGGACACGGTGTAGTTGGCGCCCAAGTTCGCCTCCACCCACTCCAATTCCCGCGTGTACGCGCCGTCGTTGTGCCAGCCCGGGTCCTCCAGCACGTTGTCTTTCACTTTCTCGGGCACCCATTGGGGTGGGTATTGACTTGTCGCTGTGACGCTCATGCTGCCCTTGGGCACCTCGAGCTCCGTGCCCCCGGTCACCCACATCGTCTGGCTGGCGGGTGGGGTGATGATCTGAGGCGGTCCGGTGACCGTGAGCGTGGCCGTCGCGCTCTTGACCTGGTCCACGTCGTTGGCGACCACGACATGGTAGGCGCCGGGATGTTCATGCTGGATGGCCGTGCGGACGTAGGTCGCACTGGTGGCGCCCGGAATGCTCACGTTGTTGAAGAACCATTGGTACGTGAGGCCGAAACCGGTGGCCGTAACGGAGAAGCTGGCGCTGCCGCCCACGTTGGCGGAGCGGTTGACGGGCTGTACGGTGATGGCCGGCGCGGCGCTGCCGGACGCGCAGTCGGTCTGGATCTGGCCGGGCAAGCCGTAAAAGGTCGAATAGCCGACGTTCTGGGTGAGGGTGTTCACGTTGCACATGAACAGGCCCTCCAGGGAAACGGTCGAGTAGTAAGCCCGCACCCCGTAATTGCAGTTCCGCCAGATGCAATTGTTGATGGTCGTCGAGTACGACGGGTTGTACACGTAAATCCCGTCGGTCGAGTAGCGGACCTCCAACCGCCGAATGGTCCCGGTCGCATAGTACCAGTTCAGCGCCCGCGGGTATCGGACGGCCGGGTTGGGATTGGGTTCCCCAAGCCCAATGGGTTCGCCAACCGTATTGTCGTCCACGTGCGTGAAAGTGCAACGCGGTACCGTCGCCGCCGGAAAGTCCGCCGTCCCCGAGACGCTTAACGAGCCGGTGCTGGTGAACTTGAGGAACGCTCCTGGCTGGAACGACGTGGAGTACGAAATGCTGACTGAGCCGCTGATCAAGTAGGTCTGGTCCGTTTGGAAGACCCACGTGGACGTCGAATAGACCGTCTGGAAATCAATTACGTAGCCGCGCTTGGGCGTCCTCGAACTATCCGCCGCGAGCGTCATCATCAGTCGGCTCTGGTCCCCTCCCGCGGGGACAGGCTCCTCCGGCCCTTCCGGCGCCGGTTGCGGCCCCACTCGACTCTCGGGCGGTCCGAGCCGCTCGAGCGCCGGCCGCATGCGCTGGTACTCGACGCTCTCGACCAGTTCGGCCACCCCCGTGCCTGCCTCCCATCGTTTCGCGACCACCGCGCTGTCCACGGTTCCAACCTCCGCTCCCCGACTCACCGAGGGCGAAGGCTCGACCCAGGGTAATCTGCATCGCCCCGAAGTTGATCCAGCTATCCTCGAGCCCCGCCATGCCTTCGATGTTCGCATTCTCCGTGCCAGATTCACCCTCGCTCTCGCCCTGGCCCGGGGTGAGCACTTCCGCAGTTGGCGGGTTCAGGAATTCAGTGACCACCTGCACCAGCCCGGATTCCGGGTCAAGCCCCTCGGGGGCAGGATCGGGGCGCGCAGGATTACGTCCTGCTCAAGGGCGCCGGACGTGTAGGTATAGCGGATGTCGGCCAGGACCTCCTCAAACGCGTCCTCGTACAGCACCTGGTTGGGCGGCAGGATGACCCCCACGGAATCCCGGGGCCGAGCCAGCCAAAAGCGTTCGCCGCTCTGGCTGTCCTCCCAGGTCAGGCCCACCACCCGGAAGCGGAGGTGTTTGCCGTCCGGGGTCAACAGCTCAATGAGGTTGGCGGACCGGGGTCCGAGGGTGGCAGGGAAGATGACTTTGTGGGGTCCGCGCATGGCGGCGGCTCCGCCGGGGTAGGCCTCGATGAGTTCCTGAGTCTCGACCCACTCGTCGTTGACGAGGTAGTGCAGGCCGTTGCGAAGTTCAGTGTAGCGGCCGTGGCGGAGGGCCTCGACGCCTTGGGCATCGGTCACGCGCCAGGTCGTTTCGAAGACCCGGTGATGGGGGCCGCGTTCGACAACGGTCTCGCCGAGGAAAGTGCGGGCCGCACCGGAGACCGGGTCGCTTCGGGCCTGGAAGAGGGGGAACAGCCCGAGCGTCAAAAGCGCGCTACAGCAGAGAGAGAGAGAGAGAGAGAGAGAGAGAGAGAGAGAGAGAGAGAGAGAGAGAGAGAGAGAGAGAGAGTCGTCCTTTTCATGATATTGTGCCACCGCTAGCCGCTTGCGAGCGGGATCGCTACTCCTTTCTTGGCCAAGATACGCCCGATATTGACCATGCGGCCCCTTACTGGTGATGCCCGCGAAGGTCGGGGGGAGTGCGCTACATCCTCTGCGGCGTTTCGATCCCGAGTACATCAAGTCCGTCTTCGAGCGCGCGGGTTCGGGTGCCTGGAGCACCGGACAGTTCTGGTAGAAGTCGGTGAGATGGTCGGCGAGTTCGTGAAGGTAATTGCAGAGGTTGTTCGGCCGGTAGTCCTGGGCCACCGCCTCGAGCGCCAGTCCAGCGTTCAGCAAACGCCTGGCATGCTGCCATTCCCTCGGGTCCGCGAAGCTCAACCCGCAGGCGGCGTGGGCAGCGGTCCCGCGGTCGCCGGCTTCGGACAGTTTGCGGAAGATGCTGCGGACTCGGGCGCAAGCATAGTGGAGACAGGGCGCGGTGTTGCCGCTGATGGCCAGCATCTGTTGCTTGAGCACGTTCTCCATCCCCCCGCGCGCAGTACAGTTCTTCATGGAGCCGCTGCGCCGCAAGGCGCGTCGGGTCCGCGCGACGATCCTCCCGGAAGTTGTGTTCCGGCAGGTTGGTCAGTACAAAGCGCGGGCTGTCCCCCGCCGCCATCACTTCGGCCTTGCCGATCACCCGGCGGAGCGGCTCCAGCTCTTCTGGGTCTGATAGCTGAAGTCGCCGTAGTAGCCACTGAAGTGCCGCCCTGCCCTGGGTGCCGTGGAGCAACTGGACCATCGCATCCATGTCCAGCACGATCTCCCGGGCATGCTTGGGCAGACAGCGGACGCCCATCTCGAGGAGGCAGGCCTCGATCTGAGCGGGGTCGTGCGGCGGTTTGTGGGTCCGGGTGTGCTGGTTGTTGGACAGTTCCAGCCGGTTGAGGGTCGCCGGGCCGGCCATGGCCAGGGTGTGGTGGCGCTGGGCCAAGAGTTGCTCGAGGGTGTGATCCACCCAGCGCGGATCGCGGTGGTCGGTGAGGCACGTGGCCGGGCGCGTTGCGGTTCAGCGTCTGCGTGGCAATCGTCCGCCCCTCCACCACCACGTCGAACGTGCGCGCACCGGCATCGTCCCCCCAAAACACCGCCTGCAGACGGGTGTCGCGCCCGGGATGGACCGCCAACTCGTAGCCAAACCACCCACCGTCGGACGCATGGCGCCAGCCGCGCCCCGCGAGGCTGCCGGACTGGCTCCGCTCGCCCTCGAGCCGGTGCCGCCGTTCGGAATCCGGATCGCCGATCTTCACGTAGTCCAGGAACGACCGGGCCCGCTCGCGCACCTGCCGCTCGGCATCGGCCAGCCCCGCCTGATAGGCTTCCCAGCCCCCTCCGTGAACAGTTCCCAGTACACCGTATAACGCTGGTGATGCAGCGCGTGAAACGGGATCAGCGTCACGTCTGCCGGCCGGCCCAGCCCGCGCGTGCGAAAGGCCAGACCTCGCCCCTCCACCCGCTCAACGTGTTCGACCAGCTTCTCCAAGTCGCCTACCCACACCGGCACACGGGGCGTCGGCACCCGCAGGTGCTCCAACTGCTGCCGGGCATAAGGCGACACGGTCTCCAGCCCCTCCCGCCCCAACTCGCCCGCCAGCACCAACGGACCGTACAGCACCGCGACGATATCCTCGGCACCAGGCAACGGCTCGACGTGCAAACTCATGGGCACGCGCACCTCCACACGGTCGCCGTCCTGCCACGTGCGCCGCACGGTGACATAACATCCGGGCTGCCCCTCGACCTCCTGTGGCTGCCCGTTGACGCTCACCGCGAACCCGCTCCGGACCCACCCTGGCCAACGAATCTTCAGCCCGACTTCGACCGGCCCGGCACAGCTCAGGTGAAGCCGGACGACATCGGACTCCGGAAACCGCGTCTCCAGGCGCACCCCAGACCGCGCTCCGGCCAGGTGAGTTCCGACGCCACAAACAGGTTCACCCACAGCGAGTCGTGGTCGTGGAAAAAGATCGCCTCTCCATACCGGCAGGGGTTCTCCATGCCCGTCCCCACGCAGCACCAGAAGGAGTCCTCCGGCCGCGAGTACGTCTTGAAGTGGCCCGGCAGCAGCGGCATGAAATAGCCGAACATGCCTTCCACGGGGTCTTGCGACGCCAGAATGTGGTTGTAGAGGGCGCGTTCGTAGAAGTCCATGAGACGCGCCGAAGGTTCCCACCCGAACAGGTGCCCGGTGACCTTGAGCATGTTGTACGTGTTGCACGTCTCGGCCGTCTCCGCGCTCAAGTGCCGCGCGAAGTCGTCCACGGGAAAGAAATGCTCCCGGTCGCTGTGCCCACCGATCACGTACGACCGGTGCCGGGCCACGCGCTCCCACGCGAACCGGGCCACGTCCCGATAGCGCCCCTCGCCCGACAGCTCGTACTGACGTGCCGCGCCGATGAACTTCGGAATCTGCGTGTTGGCGTGGAGGCCATCGAGCCGGTCCTCGCCGCGCGCGAGCGGATCGAACACGGCCCGGTGATCGAAGACCCCGGCCAACTCGAGGAACTCGCGTCGCCCGGTCGCGCCGTAAAGGTCGGCCAGCACGTCGTTCATCCCGCCAAACTCCATGCGCAACGTGAGCTGCTGTTGCTCCAGTGACAACCGGTCCATCCGCACCTTCACCCAGTCCGCCTGACGGCTCACGACCGCCAGGGCCTGCTCGTTGCCGCAGTGCAGGTAGGCGTCCAGCAGCCCCGCCATGATCTTGTGCAGGGTGTAGTAAGGCGCCCACACCGGCTGCCCCGCTTCGACCCGGTCCATGAAGGACTCCGGGAAGGCGGACAGATAGCCCGGACGGAAACCCCGCCCCGGCGACGCTTCCTGGCAACGGGCCAGTTCCGCGACGATAGCACCCACCCCGCACCCGGAGCGGCTCCTCACCGGTGGCCGCGTACAGGAGGGACAGCGCGGACAGGTAATGGCCCAGCGAATGCCCCCGCAACTCCACCGCCGGCGCCTCCCATCCGCCATACGGCTCCGCCGACGACGGCCGCCCCGCCGTGACCCGGAACATGTGCAGCAAGCGGTCAGGATCCAGGCTCAGCAGGTACCGCCGGTTCCGCTGCATCGCGTCGAGGAACGGACCCTCGAGCAACCGCACCTGCGCGAGGTCGAATGGTTGCGCGACCAGGGGCACAACGGGCGCGACCGAAGCGTTCCGCTGCGCTGCCGCGCGTGTGTCCTGCCCCAGGGCCTGGGTTGTGAGCAAGGCCCCAGCCATGCCCACCCTCAGCACCAGGCGCATCGCCCGGCCCTCCAGCCGGCGAACTCGCTCGACGGTGTCGCGTGTGCTCATGGTCGTCATGATGGGTCGAAGGGTGCCGCCGGATACCCGCACTCGCCGAACCGACACGGGGCGGCGCTGTGATTCAGCGTATGCCGGTGTTTGCCGGCCCGCGCCGGCTCCCCCGCCAGCCTGAGGCCGGCGGGGCAGCACGGGCGAGAAGCAGCTCATGGGGCAACGAGGCGGTAGAACGCCGTCCCGCTGGCCGGCGGGTCGATCGGACTCCCCGAACTGACTCCCGCCATCGAAACCCACTGCGGGGCCGCCAGGCTCGGCGAGCTCTGCAACACTCCGTTGCCCGTCCAGGTGATCACCACCTTGCCCTGCGCGTTCACCTGGATGCCATCGATGTGCGGTAGCACGGCGGCCAACCCGCCGGTGTCGATGAGCCGGAAGTTGTCATAGTAAAGGGTAAACGCGTCGGCGAAATCCCCCTGGGCAATGAAAACCATCATGGGCGCACCTTCGACCGTTGCACCCCAGTTGGGGAGCTGATCCAGCGTGACGGAGACCGTCTGGGCCCGGCCGGCCGGCTGATCACGACGCGCGATGCCGTAAGGAATCCAGGAGCCGTCATAAGCAAATTGCTTCGTCACTACCCAGGCGGGCTGGTTGTTCTCGTCCCGATCCGGATAGATGATCTCGAATCGGAGGGTGTAGCGGGCCAGTTCTTCGGGGGTGGGCCGTTCCTCGGGCGGCAGGTCCAACCGGAGCACCTCAGCGAGCTTGGTGTTCGCAAAGGGCAACGTAAAGTCCGCCTTCCAGCCGCCCCCCCGGTGTAGTCCACCTGGAGCGACTTGGTCCCGTGCGTGACCCGGATATCTCCCTCCCCCGCCGACGTGTATTGGGAGTAAGTCGTTCGCGGCGTCCCACCCCAGGCCGTGAAATCCGCCGCGCCCCCCGTGGGGTCGTTCGCGTCCTCAAAACTCTGGAGCACCGTGGTCACGGGCGTCGCGCCCGGGGCGTACGTGTCCACCAACCGCAGGTTGTCCACATACAGCGTCAGCGGCCCGTAGAACGGATCCTCAATCGCATCGAAATTGTCGGCAAACCGGAGGGTGATCGGCCCTTCCTCTGGCAGTCCCTCCACCAGATCCACCGCCCAGGACATGGTGGCCTTGCCGCCGCTGCCCGCCGAGGGCGTGTCCAACTGATCGTTGATGTTCCCGAAGAACGCCTGGTTGTTCATCCAGGACGTTCCTCCCGGAAAGATGATGTCGTAACGCAGGATGTACCGCGCCACGTCCGCCGATCGCGCCGCCTCGCGCACCTTGTCCGAAGCCTCCTCCGAAAGGGTGATCATGAAGTCGTGCACCCAGCCCTCGAAATAGTACAACTCAACCTGCAGCGACTTGTTGCCGTGCGTCACATTGATGTCGCCGTCCCCCCACTTGGTGTACTGCTGGAGGATGACTCCATCCGGGATCCGGTTCCCCCCAGTTGCCCTGGGCAACGCTGTCGATGTTCTCCTCGAAGCTCTCGAGGACCACGGCATTCTCGGCACCGAACGCTGCCGCCCCGGACAGGGCCACCGCGCTCGTCCATAGCAGGAGCTTGAAACGCGTCTTCATAATCAAGGATACGTTGGTTAACAGGCTACGCGTGACATCGTAGGAGCCCCCCTCCGGCAACGCAAGCAGGCAACGCGGGACGCGTTATGAGGTTCTTGAGACAAATCAATTGTCTCTGCGTCCCCTTGGGTCATATTGCCCGCGTCCTTGGTCATGAGCTTTCACTCGTTCGGACGCCGGATCGACTATCTGCGCCTCTCGGTCACCGACCGATGCAACGAGCGCTGTCTCTATTGTCGTCCCCATCAATACGCCGGTTGGAACGGCGGCGCCGATCCCCTCACCGATGCCGAGTTGCTGCGCATCGTCCGTGTGGCCGCCTCGCTCGGCTTCCGCAAGTTCCGCCTCACCGGCGGCGAACCGCTGCTGCGGCCGGGCCTGGTCGACCTGGTTCGCAGCATGGCCGTGACCCCCGGGGTCGAGTGCATCGGCATCTCCACCAACGGCCTGAAACTCCCCGCCCTCGCCGCCGCGCTCCGGCACGCCGGCGCCCGCACGGTCAACGTGAGCCTCGACGCACTCTCCCCGGCCGTCTACCGGCGCGTCACGGGAGGTCCGCTCGAGCCCGTCCTCGAAGGGATTCGTGCCGCCCTCACCGCAGGCTTCGAGTTCGTGAAGCTCAACACGGTCCTGATGCGCGGGGTGAATGAGGACGAGATCTGGCCCCTGATCCGTTTCAGTTCGGAACAAGGCATCCCGCTCCGCCTGATCGAGCTGATGCCGCTCACGTCCCGCGATGTCCTCACCCCGGCGAACTTCCTCGCGATCGGCGAGGTGATTCGCTGGCTGCGGCAACGGGAGGAACTGGTGCCGTTGCCCGATGCGCGTCTGGGCCACGGCCCGGCCAGGTACTACCGACTGGTCGCTTCCGGCGCGATCGTGGGCTTCATCGGCGCGATGACGAACCAGCACTTTTTGCGACACGTGCAACAAAATGCGGCTCACCGCCGACGGCCGCCTGCGCCCCTGCCTCGGCCATCACGACGAAGTCAGCTTGCGCGACGCCCTGGCGGACACCTCCAGCGACGAGCCTTTGCGCGCGGTCTTCCGCCTCGCCCTGGCCAACAAGCCCTGGGAACACACCTTCCGTGACCAGTACCGTCCCTGCCGGCCCATGACCGCCATCGGCGGCTGAACTCCGCCGCGAGCGCCGGAGCCTGGAAACCGCGAGAGACTGTAGGCGCCGACCCCAACGAAAAGCGGCGGTAAACCGTGCGCACTCCAAACGCTCCGCGATCTCGCACGCCCCGGCAGGCGCAACGCGTTTGGAGTGCGGCGACTTCCAGCGGCGCTTTTCGTCAGCCACGTTGCGGCGGTGCTTCTCCCGAACGCCTCCTGACGTCGGCGCCTACAGCGGGCAGGGGATTTCCAGGCTAAACCTGCGCGAGGATGGCCACGTAGTTCTTCCCGTACTTCCGGGCGCAGTTCGGACAGGTCGTGTAGTAGAAATACAGTTTCCGAAGGTTCCGGCCCTGGCTCTGGACCAACCGCTTCATCTCCTCGATCCACTTCCGCATGTTCCGGTACGGTCCCTCAAAGACCTTGCAGAGAAACGTCCCCGACAGGCTCGCCATGTTCGCGCCGGGAATTTCCTTGGTCACCTCGAGGTACACATCGGCGCCCCACAGGGAATTCTCATCGGCCAGGATGACCATGCGCTCCGGACGGGCACCGGCCGCTTCAATCCGGCCGACATTCCGCTTCATGACCGCGCCAAAATTCAGCGGGACGTGGAGGAAGCTCGTGACCCGGTCCTTCACAAACCGCTTGTCCCGCCACTGCACTTCCTTGCCGTCCCACGGGGCGGGATCAAACGGGGGACAACATTCAGGGGAGGGTACTGTGCTCATGGTTGAACGGCGTCGTGGCCGGCTGGCCATCGACTGCCGCGCAAAGTAATCGAGCCGGGTCGACCGGAAAAGCCGGAAATAGGTGCGCGATCCGGACATTCGACGCCTTTCCTGCAAACGCGCCGAGATGAGCACCAGAAGATGAGGCGGAGGATGCGCGAGAAGCGTTGGCCCTTTAAGCACCACGCAAAAAGGGGCGCCTCGCGGCGCCCCTTTTTGGCGAACAGAATCCGCGGGGTCTTCAGGCCCCCATGCCGTCCTCGAAGGAGCCGGCGGCGGCAGGCCAGCAGAGGTGATCGCGCACGAAGGCGATGCCGTTGGTGCTAGTGTAGTCCAGGTCCTTGTGCGCGCTCTCGGCTTCAACCACGAGCGGGGCGGTCGGACGGCCCATCACCTGCTTGTAGCGGGCCGGGTAGCCAATGTGGATGAGCAACTCGGCGTACCGCTGCATGTTGATGTCGCCCGAGGGCAGGTCCACAAACTGCATCCCCCGCTGCGGCCAGTTGCCGTTCATCATGCGGAGTGGGAAGCCCGGACGGATGACGAAGTTCTTGATGTGCGCGGCAAAGACGCGGGGCCCGACCTTCAGGAACCGGGTCTCCCAGCTTTCCCCTTCCCAGCAGTGGCTCGGGTCGGCATTGACCCCGAGGCACTTGTCGCCGTCGCAGATGCTGACCAGCATGTTGAAGTCGTCGGCGCACATGGCACCGGTGCCGGGGTGGATTTCGTGGCACAGGACGATTCCGCGGTCGTTGGCGGCCTTGCGGATCTTGGCGGTCTTCTTCACGAAGCGCTCCTGGCCTTCCTTGATGAGGTCGAAGTCCCCGCCGGACCAGAAACCCCACGGATAGCCGCTGGCCACTTCCCACCCGAACGCCACGCCCCAGAAGGTCGGCAGGATCTTGACGCCCAGCTCGATGGCGAGGTCGAACAGCCGGAGCAGATAATCCTCCGCCCAAGCCTCGATCTTCTCGGGGGCGAGCTTGGCCACGTCCGCGGGAATGAAGGGGCGGATGCTCGGGCTGCCAGTCCAGGCGGTGGTGTGCACCCAAAGCGGGCAATGGCAGGAAATGCCGTCGAGGCTCAGGCCCGCCTTGCCAAAGGTGTCCTTAATCTCCGTGGCGCTCTTGAACCCGGAAGCCCCCTGCAACATGTAGTTGGACGGCTGGGCACCCGCGGCGCCGGAACGCTTCGCGTACGCGAGGAAATCGGCGAGGGATTTGGCGCCGTGCTGGGCGCCTTCGATCGAGGCATGATAGACAGGTTGTGCCATAAGACTGGGTCTGCGTTGAATTGCGTTTCGATGAATTGGCCCACCCGGATTCCGACCGGTGAAGCGGGCGGACTGTAGCCCCGCGCCGGAAGCCCGGGCAAGCCCAGACTTCCCGGCTACGGGATCACCACCCGGGAGCGGGAGTACAAAAAGCGGCGCTGAAGCGCTCGCACTCCAAACGCCATGCGACCACCTCGCGCCGGGCACCTCGCGAAGCGCCTGGAGTGCGAGCGCTTCAGCGCCGCTTTTGTGCCGTCGCGGGAAATCACCCCATCGCCGTGGCAAATACCACCGCAACGGACGCCCTACGGCTGGCGCGAAGAGCCCCGACCTTCCGGCTTCCTGGCCCGCCACCATTCCACCAGCGCACCCACGGCTGCGTCCGTCCCCGTGAAGGCATCCAGACCCTGGTTGGCGCAGACCAACACGGCAAAGTCCCGCGCCGGGGCCAGCCAGGCGTTCGCGTAGAACATCGTGTTGCAGCCGCAGTGGTTCAGTACGCTGCCCCCGCCCCACGATCGCTCGACGACCACCCAGCCCAAGGCGTAGTCGCCCCCGAAGGGCGGATCGGCCAGGATGCGATATGTCGCCGGCTGCAACAGCCCCGGTTCACCACGCAAACCCCGCAGATGGTCGGCCACAAAACGCGCCCAATCCTCGAGCGGGGCATGCACCGTCCCCGCCGGGCCGAGCACGGGAGGATTGTCCACGGTCGGACCGTTGTTCCGCACCGGCTCGCCCCCCGAGGCATGCCCCCAAGGCTGGTCGATCTCCCCGGAGTCCCGAGCCCGCCAAACCCCGCGCGCGTCATGCCCAGCGGCGCGAAGATCTCCGTCCGCATTCCCGCCTCCCACGAAACCCCGCTGATCCGCTCCACCATCGCCCCGGCCACGACGTAACCGAGATTCGAGTAGGCATAGGCGCTCCCCGGTGGGGCCTTCGGCTTCACGGCAAAGGCCCGGCGCACCGCCTCGATCCGCTGTTCCCGCACGGTTCCTTCCCGGGCCAACCGCGGCCAGTCGAGATTCGCCTCCACCCCTGCCCGATGCGCCAGCAGATGCCGGAGAGTAACGCCCTGGTAGTCGGCGTGGAAATCGGCGGCGAGCTCGGGAAACACCTCGGCCGGCGTCGTCTCCCACGTCAGCTTCCCGCGCTCGACCCACCTTCCGACCAGCGTGGCCGTCATGGCCTTGGTGTCCGAGCCCAGGTGCCACAGGTCGTTCGTACTCACCGCCACGTCTGTCCCGCGTTTGCGGACGCCTACCGCCCCGACGGCCTCCAGACCACGGCTCGTGACCACGGCCGCCGCGAGGGCAGGAAGATCGTGCTGGCGCAACAACGGCTCAAGCAGGCCGGCGACCGTCGGAGTCGGGGTCGTGCTTTCCCCCACCGTCCCCGCTTCCAGCGGCTGCGCCAGAGCCTGCAAGGAAACGAGGACGCCGGCACACAGCGCCGCCCAGCGCCTCCCGTCAACCGGTGGTGCGGGCGTCCCGCCTGCACTCACACGGCTCCTGGGCCCCCGCCATGCACCCTGCCCCCGAATCGGGGCACCCGGCCATCAGGTTGTCGTCCCAGCACCCTCACGCCATCCACTTCGACCGCCGGACGCGCGTCCGGAGGCGTTGGTTGGCCTCGCGGTCGTCGATGAAACGTTCGGCTTCGGGATCCCAGGTGACCTTGCGTTTGACCCGCGTGGCGATGTCGCTCAGATGGCAGAGGATGTCGGCCCGGACCGCGTCCTCGATCGGGCAGATCGCAGGCTCGCGGCTCTTGATCGAATCGAGGAAGTTGCGGACGTGGTTCGCGCTCCTCGGGAGTCGCACATCCTGGTCGCCGAACTTCTCCTCAATGAGCCTCTCGGGCGAGGTCCGGATCTGCGTGCGATCCACCAGCACCCAGCCGTCGGTCCCCTCGAATGCCGTGCCGTGGTCCACCAGGGGTCCGTACTTCTTGGTCCAGTCCTCGAAGCTGTTGAGGGCAATCGGCTCGGCGCCGTTGCGGGTGCCGCGGTAGTGCATCGTGACCCGGTTGGCGAACTCGAAGCGGACATTCCACGCCACCGACGTGTTGCAGGCGCCCTGGAGCGGGAAGACCCCCGGTCCTTCGATAGTCAGGGGACCGTCCATCATCTCCGGGTGACCCCAGTAGGCGATGTCCAGCGGGTGCACCCCCCAGCCGGCGATGAAGCCCAGCGCGTAATCGTAGTTGAACCACCAGGTCTTCCAGGCGCCCGTCTTCGTCGTAGGCCTTGCCGAGCGTGTAAGGCGTCTCCGGCGCGGGACCCAACCAGAAGTCGTACGCCAGATCGGCGGGGGCCGCGATGGGAGCCGTCGAGCCACCGGGCATGCTGGCCGCGGCCCAGACATCGATGTTCCGGAGCTTGCCGAGTCGTCCGTTGCGCACCAGCTCACACGCCTGGCGGAACTGCTGGCTCGAACGCTGCTGCGTCCCGAACTGGAAGATCCGTTGGCGGTTCTGGCACGCCCGACGCAACTGCTTGTCCTCTTGCACGGACAAGCCCATGGGCTTCTCCAGGTACATGTCTTTGCCGGCGCGCGCCGCGGCGACCGCCACCGGCACGTGCCAGTGGTCGGGCGTGGCGATGAGCACCGCGTCGATGTCCGGCCGGGCAAGCAGGTCACGGTAATCAGCGTGGGTTTGGACTGCCTCGTCCTTGTACGCCCCGTTCACCTGCTTGACGGCCGCCTCCAGGTTGCGCTTCGACACGTCGCACAGGGCCAGCACCCGACAGTCCCGCTGCGCCAGGAAATTGCCCATGACCCCGCGCCCCTGGGGACCGACCCCAATGCAACCGACGTGCAGGCGCTTGCTCGGAGCCTCCTGGCCGAGCACGGAGCCGGGGAGGATGATCGGAGCCACCAAGGCCGTGCCGGCGGTGGTCTGCAGGAACTGGCGACGCGACAGGATGGGTTTCATGGGGCGGAGAGAAGTGACAGCAGATTCGCGGTTGATTTCAGCAACGCAACGCTCCGGAGTGACCGGGGTGGTGGGGCGGATGCTGCGGCCGGACGCGAGCGATGCCAACAGCAAAATGCCAGACCGGACCCCGCCCCGCCGCCCAGACCGGCGCATCGCCCGCGTGGGCCATCCCCGGGCAGGAGTCGAAGTCACGAGGCTCGCCGAACCCTCAATCCGCTGCGTCGAGCGGCCGGAACTTGAACTTCTGGCCGCCAACGCTCGCCTCCGCCATCAGTCCCTTCTTGGCCTGCGTGAACACGAGCACGCCCTGCTCGTACTTCGCGTTGCGGGAGGCCCCCTCCGCCGCGGCAACCGCGCTCAACTGGGCGCTCATCTCAGTTGGCTCTCCTTGAAACGTTCCAGCGTCGCCGGGTCCTCGAAGAAGATGACCTCGGCAAACTCCTGGCCCCCGACTTGGGCGCCGACGGTCACCTGCGTCAACGAAGCCGTCCCGATCAACTTGCCCTGTTCGTAGACCAGGCCATTGCCGTGGGCGCCGCCCAGCACAAAGCCTCCTTTGCCCACGTTGGGAAACACGGCGTATCCGGCGGCCTTCTCGAAGGTCGCTTTCAGCCCGGAATCCGCCTTCTGAAACGCCTTGATGGCCGCGGCCACATCGGCCTCCAGTTTCTTTCGGTCGGCGGCCTGGGTGGTGACAACCGCCCAAACAGCCACCGCAACGCTGGCCAGCAGGAATCGTGAAGTCCTCATAGTCTGAGTCTCTCGGGTTGTACAAACCTCGCAGAACATGGACCGGAACCAGCGGAAGGCAACCCCCACCCGTTCACCTCGTCCTTACGCAAAGCGCCGCTGGAAGTCGGCGCACTCCATGCGCTTCGCGACCTGCAGAGCGTCGGGCCGGCGCAACGCGTTTGGAGTGCGACGACTTCCAGCGGCGCTTTTCGTCCTCTCGTCCCCACGCCCTGCCGTCCGGCTTTTTGCTCGCGCCCGATCCATCGCCGTGATGTTCTGGCCGCGTGCCTGACGGAGCCGTCACCTCCTGGCCGCGACGGGCGGCGATGCCCCGTGCCGCCGATTCCTGCTGGCCCGTTGGCGGTGCCCGGGCCGGCGAGCGACACGGACCCCTTGGTACCCCCGGGTAGTCCCTATGCACTCCTCACTTCCCCTCTCGGTAAACCTGTGGTGCAGGCGTCCCCCCTGCACTTCCGCAGCCCACGGTCCCCGGCCATCGCCGCAGCGGCCAAGCCAGCCCTCCTTGCGCCGCCAGGCTCCGCTCGGCCTGCGCCTGCTTCTCACCAGCATGCTGGCAATAGCCGCACCCGGCCTGTCAGACGCGCGTGCCGCCGATCCCCCAGCCTCCACAGCCACCCGCCCCGGCCATCGGTTCGCGTGTGCCGATTATACCCAGGGCAAGGTCTTCATCGTCTCGCCGGAAGGGAAGGTCGAATGGGAATACAACGCCCCGAGCTGCAACGACCTGTGGGTGCTGCCCAGCGGAAACCTGCTGTTCAACACCGGCCACGGCGTCCGCGAGGTCACCCGCGACAAACGGGTGGTCTTCGACTACCAATCCGCGAGCGAGATCTATGCCTGTCAGCGCCTCCCGGACGGCAACACCTTCGTCGGCGAATGCAGCGCCGGCCGATTGCTGCACGTGGATCCCGCGGCGTCCATCGTGAAGGAGATTCGCCTGCTGCCGCCGGGCAAGGACGGCGGACACGCTTACATGCGCAACGCTCGCTGGCTCGCCAACGGCCATTACCTGGTCTGCCATTACGGTGACCAGGTCGTGCGGGAGTACGACCCGGCCGGCCAGACCGTGCGGGAAATCCCGGCGCGGGGCGGCCCGCACAGCGCCGTCCGTCTCCCCAACAGCCATACCCTCATCGCGTGCGGCGATGGCCCCGGCGGCTCGCGCGTGTTTGAGGTGGATGCCACGGGAACCCCCGTCTGGGAGGTGGCCCGCGACGAACTTCCCGGGATCTCGCTGAAGTTCATGGCCGGACTCCACCGCCTGCCGAACGGCCACACGGTGATGTCCAACTGGCTCGGCCACGGGCAGCTTGGCAAGGGACCGCACCTCATCGAAGTCAACCCGGCCAAGGAGGTCGTGTGGACCTTCGCCGACCACCAGACCATGCGCACGATCTCGAGCGTCCTGGTGCTGGACGACCCGCCGCCCGGCAACCCGCTGCACTGAGACCCCGCCCGCACCCGTTCCGCGGCACAGGCATGCGACCGGCGGCGCCCCCACCATGATCGAGGTTCACGGACTGACCAAACGCTACGGCCGGCTCGTCGCCGTCGACCAACTGTCCTTCACGGTGCGTCCCGGGGAAGTGATGGGCCTCGTAGGCCCGAACGGAGCGGGCAAGACCACGACCCTGCGGTGCGTGGCAGGCATCCTCCCCCCTCACGCGGGGTGAGGTCCGCCTCGGCGAGCATGACCTGGCAGCCGCGCCGATGGCGGCGAAACAGGAACTCGCGTACATCCCCGACGAACCCCGCCTGTTCGATTACCTCAGCGTGCGACAACACCTCAGCTTCACCGCCCGGCTCTATCACGTGCCCGACGCCGCCCCGAAGGCCCGGGCGTTGCTCACGGAGTTCGAGTTGCTCGAGAAGGCCCGCCAGCTTCCCGGCCAGCTCTCCCGCGGCATGAAACAGAAGCTCGCCATCGCGTGCGGGCTCCTTCACCAGCCCAAGGTCATCCTGTTCGACGAACCGCTCACCGGACTTGATCCCCACGGCATCCGGCGCATGAAGGACACCATCCTGCGCCTCGGCCGCGAGGGCGCCGCCATCGTCATCAGCTCGCACCTCCTGCATCTGGTCGAGGAAATCTGCTCCCACCTCCTGATCCTCAAGCAGGGGCGCATGGTGATTCATGGCACGCTCGCGGAGGTGCGCCGGCGGTTCGCCGAAACCTCGCCCGAAACCAGCCTCGAAGAGGTGTTCTTCCGGGCCACCGCCCCCGACGAACCCCCCGGCCCGGCTCCCGACCCGGCCACGCGCGCCCGACCGGATTGATTCGCCGCCATGGTCGCCGCCCTGGTTTACCTCCAGTTCTGTTCGTGGGCGAACCTGCTCCTCAGTCAGGTGCGGCGCCTCCGCCACCCGCAATACCTGCTCGGGTTGCTGGCC
Organism: Verrucomicrobiota bacterium; assembly: GCA_027493615.1. Lineage (GTDB taxonomy): Bacteria > Verrucomicrobiota > Verrucomicrobiia > Limisphaerales > J093 > DSVZ01. The sequence goes on along the minus strand of JAOSKK010000001.1, from coordinate 19,331 downwards.
GGACTGGCCTACCTCGGGCTTGTCTTCTGGCGCCCCTTCACCGCCCGCCACCCCGAGCCGGCCGCCGGCATCAACCCGGCAAACCCACCCAGCTTCCTCGAAGGCGGCTCCGTCGAGCACCTGGCCGCCGGCGGCCTGTTCCTGCTCGCGGCGTTCACCTGGCTGCTGCCCTCCAAACGGGCCGCCCTTGACTTCTCGGAAGCCGAGATCGCCTGGCTGTTCCCGGCACCGTTGCCTCGTCGAATGCTCGTTCACTACCGCCTCCTCAAGACCCAGGTGGGACTCGTGTTCAGCGCGTTGATCATGGCCCTGGTCACCTCCGCCGCTTCCCGCGGACGGTTCGTGTGGGCCATGCTCCCCGGCTGGTGGATCTTGATGAGCGCCCTCGAGATGCACCGCCTGGCTGCCGGCTTCACCCGAACGCGGTTGCTCGATCGCGGCCTGCCCAACTGGGCGCGCCGCCTCCTCGTGCTCGGCGTGCTCGTCGCGATGGGGTCACTGATCTGGCGCAACCTCGCTCCGCACCTCGCCGGGCTCTCGCTGACCGAGCCGCCCAGCCTGCCGCCATGGACGGTCGCCATCGAAGACGCGCTCGGCAACGGCATCGTTGGCGCGATTCTACTCCCGTTCCGCACCCTGGCGCGACCGCTGGTGATCCTCGCGTCCGGCGCCGGCCTGATCACGTTGCTCCCCGCCCTCGGCGTCCTCGCGTTCCTTTATCTCTGGGCCCTCAAGAGCGCCGTCGGTTTCGAGGACGAATCCCTGGACCGCGCCGAACGCCGCACTCGCCTGGTCCAGGCCGCGCGCACCGGCAACTGGCACCTGGCAGCAGAGCAGCAAAGCGAAGGGCACGCGCCGTTCCCGTTGCCCCCGCGGGGACTTCGCCTGCTGGCCTTGACCTGGAAGAACTTGATCTCCGCCCAACTCCTCCTGACCTCCCCGTTCCTGATCGTGCTCGGGATCAGCCTCCTGTGCGGTCTGCTCGCCTTCCGGTTCACGCTGCCCGAGGCGCCCTTCCTCAAATTCCTCGCCGCCCTCCTTGCCGGAATCCTCCCCATGGTGTTCATCCTGGGACCGGAACTGGCGCGCTTCGACCTGCGCCAGGACCTTCCTCAGGCGGACCTCCTCAAGACGTATCCCCTGCCCGGATGGCAGGTCGTCCTCGGTGAACTCCTGGCCCCGGCTCTGGTTCTCACCTTCATCCAGTGGCTCATGATCGGGGCGGCGGTGATCGCCCTGCCTGCCATCGGTCAGCGCGGCGAGTGGTCGCTCGGCACTCGCGTGAGCCTCGCCGCCGCAGCCATGATACTCACGCCCGCCCTCAACCTGACCCTCCTCCTCCTGCACAACGGCACCGCCCTGCTCTTCCCGGCGTGGGTTCGGCCCCCGGGGAACGCCGGGAGTGCCGGCAGCGCGGCAGCCATCGACGCCATGGGACAGCGGCTGCTCCTGATGCTGGCGCACCTGGCGGGTCTGCTCGTCGCGCTCCTGGTGCCGTGCGCCCTCGGCGGCGCCGTGTTCCTCCTCACCCGCCTGGTGTTCGCCTGGACCATCGCCCTCCCGCTGGCGGCTCTCGTCGCCGCACTCGCCCTGGGAGGTCAGGGCGCCCTCGCGCTAAAGCTGCTCGGCGACCGGTTTGAGCGGATGGACATCACGGACTGAGCCCCGGCGCCGGGCCAGGAACGTCCGGAGAAACAGCATGAAGACGCCGACTGAGAGGATGATCAGCAGAATGTCCGTCACCAGCAACGGGTAGTTCCGCTGCGCCACATAGGTCTTCAACAGCACGAGCAGCGAGGCGGTCGTCGTGAGGACCATGAAGCCCCCGGGGATCAGCACGAACAGCGTCGGCTTCCCGCGGCACAGCAGCCAAGCTGCGATGGTGAGCAGGCCGAGCGCTGCCAGGAGTTGATTGGCCGTCGCGAAGATCGGCCACAGCCGGTTGAAGGCGTTGGAGTAGGCCAGCACCCACATGAGCGCCACCGCCAACCCGGCATTGAACCAGTGATGCTTGAGGAGCGCCGGCGGCTGCCGGAACAGCACGGACCACAGCTCCTCCAGCAGATAGCGGTTCAGCCGGATCGCCGCGTCGAGGGTCGTCACCACAAACCCTTCGACCAGCAGAATCCCAAAAACCGTACCCAGGGCCACCGGAATCCCCAGGCCCCGGTGGAACAGATGGCCGGCCGCAAGCGAAAAACCGAGGATGGGATTCGACTTCACCGCCGGGTCGGTCGGCCAGACGATCGCCTTGTAGTCCTCGAATGTCAGCGTCGCACCGATGGCCACCAGGACCAGCATCGCCAGGAGGGACTCGAGCAGCATCGCGTTGTAGCCCACCTTGCGGGCGTCGGTCTCCAGCGGGAGCTGCTTGCCCGTCGTCCCACCCGCCACGAGCGAGTGGAAGCCCGAAATCGCGCCGCACGCGATGGTGATGAACATCATCGGCCAGATGAACCCAAGGTTCCGGGTCCCCTCCGCCACGTTGAACTCCGGCGCCGTCACCCGGAGCCCCCGCCCCCGTGACCAGCATGGACACCGCCATCAACGCCATCCCGCCATAAAGGATCTGGACGTTGATGAAATCCCGCGGCTGCAGGATGAACCAGACAGGCGTCCCGGCGGCAAACAGCACATACACCGACACGACGATCATCCACGTCTCGGGCGCCAGGGTCACCGGCCGCCAGATGCCCACGATCACCGAGACCACACAGATCGCCGTCGCCAACGCATACGCGGCGACCGCCGGGATCCCGCGTTTGTACATCAGCCAGCCCAGAAAGGGTGAGGCCAGGGTGATGATGATGACCGAGGTCGACGCGATCCCCCGATCTGGCCCATCGCCACCCCGTCCTTCATCACGGTCTTCAGGAACGTCTCGCCCTCGGCGACCCCGATCTTGGCCAGCGGCCACATCGACGTCAGGGAAATGGCCGTGGCGCTCAGAAACGCGGCGCTTACCAGAATCAGCATCAGAATCGTGAAGCCCAGAAACAGGTTGAAGCCCCAGTTGCCCAGCGTCTTCCGCGCCACCTCCGCCATCGACCGCCCCCCTCCCGCATGCAGATGAACAGGGCCGTGAAATCGTGCACCGCCCCGATGAAGATCCCCCGATCAGGATCCAGAGCCACGCCGGCACGTAGCCATAAAGCACCGCCAGCGTCGGACCCAGGATGGGACCAGCTCCGGCAATCGCCGAGAAGTGATGCGCAAACACCACGTAGCGCTTCGTCGGCACAAAGTCCCGGCCGTCGTTGAACCGGACCGCGGGTGTGGGATGAGCTCCGTCTTCGCCCAGAATCCGGGCGATCCGGCGCGAGTAGAAGCGACTCGCGAGCCAGAACAGGACGCCCGCCACGACAAGAAGGACCAGGACGTTCATGGCTGGCGGTCAGCCTAGCAGCGCCGCCACCCAACGCGCAATCGCTGCCTTCGAAGCCGGCGCCGTCAACGGCCCCAATGGCTGGCCCGCCTGGAACAGCAGCAGCGTCGGCACGGACATCACTCGCGAGCTGATGAGCTTCATGGCCCGTCGAGCATGGAGAGTCCGGTGGGTCGCCGCAAGCCCTCCGCCATCGCGCACGGCGGTTGCCCGGTGGACGCGTGTGGCCGGTCCCGACTTGAACCCGCGGCCCGAGGGGATCAGACTACCCGCGATGAGCACGAAGCAACGCCCCACTCCGTTTGGGCCGCAGGCCGGCTTCACCCTGATCGAACTCCTCGTCGTCATCGCCATCATCGCCATCCTGGCCGGCATGCTGCTGCCGGCCCTGGGCCGCGCCAAGGCCAAGGCGCACGGCATTGGCTGCATGAACAACCTCCGCCAGCTCCAGGTCGCCTGGTTCATGTACGCCCAAGACCACCAGGACCTGCTCCCTGGCGTCAGTGGAGGGTCCTTCGCCGGCCCGACCACCTGGGTCTCCGGCTGGCTCGATTTCAGCAATGGCAACACCGACAACACCAATACACTTTACCTCACCGACGTCCGCTTCTCGCAGATCGGCCCGTACGTCCAGAGCGCGAATGTCTACCGCTGTCCGGCCGACCGGAGCATGGCGTCGTTCGGTACCAAGTCCCTCCCCCGCGTCCGCTCCATGTCGATGAACTGCTGGATGAACTACCTCTTCAACGTCGACATCGGCCAGGACACCTACGTGATCTACCGCAAGTACGGCGACATCGTTGATCCGGGTCCCTCGATGATCTGGGTCCTCATCGACGAGCGCGAGGACAGCATCAACGACGGGCTGTTCCAGACCAACCTCAAGAGCCGCGGCGCCGCCGCGCGGATCGTGGATTATCCCGCCAGCTACCACGGCGGGGCGGCGGGCATCCTGTTCGCGGACGGCCATGCCGAGATCAAGAAATGGCGGGACCCGCGGACGACCCCGCCCGTGAAGAAAGGGCAGCCGATCTCCCTCGACGTGCTCTCCGCCAACAACCCGGATGTGGCCTGGCTGCAGGAACGTTCGAGCCGCAGCAAATGAACGGCCCCCCCCACCACCACCCGGTGGGGTCGCATCTTAACATTTAACAATTGGACCCCTTCAGTTCGCCTTGCGGGTCGAACGTTCCATCAGCCAGAACACATCCTTGTTGTTCGGCGAGGCGACATTCAGCGACAAACCCTTGGTCAGCGGCGGCACGGTGCGGGGATCTTGCCATTTCTTGATCTCGGCATGGCCGTCCGCGAACGACAAGCCGCCCGCGCGACCGTGGTAGCTGGCCGGGTAATCTACGATCTTCCACTGCGAAGGCTGGTCCGGATAGCCCCACATCCCGACCACCATTTCGCCGTCGTTGATGCTGTCCTCGCGCTCGTCCAGAAACACCCACGTGAGCGTCGGCCCGGGGTCGAGCAGATCGCTCATCTTCTTGTAGATCCGGAATCCGGCCGGGCCGAAACCCGCTACGTCCGTGCTGTCGAACCAGGCGTTCATGGCAATGCTGCGCACACGCGGATACACCACGCCATTCGCCTTGACCGTGCTCTTGTCGCCCGGGCACTTCCAAATGCCCGCCGCCTGGCCGCAGTAGGGCCAGAGGAGGCTCTTCGTGATGTTCCGGTTGATGTCCCAGTTTTCGGGTTTCGACGTGAAGTCCAAGTCGCCATCGACCCATTCGTTGGGGCCGTAGGACTGGGGCACCTTGTCCTGGTGATCATCCACGTAAAGGCGCCAGGCCAGCATCATCTGCCGGCCGTTGCCCAGGCACGCGATGCCGTGGGCCTTGGCCTTGGCGCGGCCCAGGGCCGGCAGCAGCATGCCGGCCAGGATGGCGATGATCGCGATGACGACGAGCAACTCGATGAGGGTGAAGCCGGTGAACCGGGAAGGCGGCGGGTTGGTTTTCATAGGCGATGGCCCACGGAACAACGCCGTCACGCTACGCGACCCGACGCCCCCGCGCAAGCGCCGCAGCCGGCGCTGCCACCAACGGCCTCCCCACCACCCCTTTCCCCCGGTTTGGGGTCGTATCTTAACATTTAACATTCGGACCTGCCGACGGGACGGCCGCTGCCTCTGCGGACGCGCGACAGAGCCCGCCCGCGACCGATTGTTAAATGTTAAGACACGACCCCAAAGGCGCAGATCGGGCGGGATCGGCAGTTATGGGGCAGACAACGGCTCGCACGGCTGCTTGACTGGTGCGCGCTATGAAACCCCTGTTCCGCCGCTGGGCCGGTCTGCTGCCCGGACTGCTCGTGAGCGCTGCGCCGGGCAGTGCCGGCTCCCGTTCGTTGCCTCCCCTGGTCCTGCCGCAGGGCGTGGGGGTCAACATCCACTTCACCCGTGGCCACGAGCGCGACCTGGACCTGATCGCCGCCGCCGGGTTCCGGTTCATCCGCATGGATTTCGTCTGGAGCAGCACCGAACGGGTGCGAGGCGAGTACGATTGGTCGGCCTACGACGAGCTAACCGGGCAACTCGATCGGCGCGGTCTCCGCGCGCTCTACATTCTGGATTACTCGAACCCGCTCTACGAAGAAACCGTGGTCGCCCGCAACCCCATCAGCGGCCGCGAGGAAAGAACCACCGCGTCGCCTCAGCGGCCGGAGAGCGTGGCTGCGTTCGCCCGCTGGGCAGCGGCCGCCGCCGCGCACTTTCAGGGTCGCGGCATTCTCTGGGAAATCTGGAATGAGCCCAACATCAGCTTCTGGAGACCGCGCCCCGACGTCCGGCAGTACACCGCGCTGGCGCTGGCCACGTGTCGCGCAGTGCGGGCGGCCGATCCCGAGGCGATGCTGCTCGCGCCCGCGAGCTCGGGATTCCCTGGGAGTTCCTCGAGGCCTTCTTCCGCTCCGGCGTGCTTGCGTATCTCGATGCCGTGAGCGTACACCCCTATCGCGGCTACAGTCAGGCACCCGAGACGGTGGCCCGGGACTACCGGCGACTACGGGCGCTGATCGAGCGCCATGCCCCGCCCGAAAGGCGGTTCCTGGCGATCGTGAGTGGCGAATGGGGCTACGCAACCCATGCACGGGGCGGCGTCTCGCTCGAAACCCAGGCCGCTTTTCTCGTCCGCCAGCAACTGGTCAACCTCCTCCACGGCGTGCCGCTCTCAATCTGGTACGACTGGAAGAACGACGGAATGGACGCGAACGATCCCGAGCACAACTTTGGGACGGTCACGCATGCGCTGGAGCCCAAGCCAAGCTACCGGGCGCTGCAGACGCTGACACGGGAACTGCAGGGGTACCGGATCGCACGGCGGATCGAGACGGGTCAGGCGGAGGGGTACGTGCTGTTGTTGGTGAGCGCGGCGGGCGACCCAAAGTTAGTAGGATGGAGCGCCGCCGAGAGCCGGACCGTCGAACTTCCGTTACCCGGAATCACCGCGCACGCCTTCGAGTTGGTGGACGGCTGGGGTGAACGCCAACCCCTGGAACTGGCGTTGCAGAGTACCGGGGCCGTGCTGCGCTGGAATCTCGGACCGCTGCCCCAGTACCTCACCCTGCGTTCCCCCCACCGCATCTGGCCGCTGCCGCGGCCTGGCAGGTGGACTCGACGCCCTCCCTGATCGAAGCCGGAAGCAGCCAGGGGATGGACGTGCCGGTGAGGGTGATGAACCCGTTCCCGCAACCGCTGGCGGTGAAGGCGAGTCTGCTGGGTCTGGATCCGACCCGCCATCCCGCGGCCGAGAGCCGACTGGGACCGGGGGAATCGCAGGTGCTCCGGCTGGCGGCGCGGACGGACCAGCGCTGGCCTGCGGAGATCGAAACCCAGGTCCGGATGGAGTTGCGCCTGGAGGGGATAGGGGACGAGCCCGCCTGGCAGGAAACCTGGCACGAGCCACGGCACTTCACTCTCGCGAATCCGCTCGATCTGCAGCTCGCTCCGGTCGCCGAAGGTTTCCGGCTGCAGCTACGGAATCCTGCACGGGGCGTCCTGGAGGGGCGAGTTCGCCTGGCGCACGTTGAGCAGGGCCTGCACCTGACCGAGGCGGAGCCGGAAGTAACGCTCGAGGTGAGGAGCGAGCTTCGCAGCACCGCGGTGCAGATCTGGGATGTCCAAGGCCGGCCCGTGGTCCACACACCTTCCTGGAGTTTTGTCCCGCTGGACCCGGGGCCACTCCGCGCGGTGCCCGACGGGGATGGCAGCGTGGCGGCACAAGTCCGGATGTCGATGACCGACGCGCCAGGAGGAGAGACAGCGCCCTACCCCAAAGCGTGGCGACTGGACTACGAGTTCGGTGCCGGCTGGCGCTTCGTGCGGGTTGCCCCCATGGCCGCGGCGGGTTCGATTCTGCTGGAGCTTCCGGGAAGCGCTCGGGCTGTGGGTCTACGGCGACCAGTCTGGCAACGCACTGCGACTGAGAGTGACGGACTCGGCGGGCCAGACCTTCCAGCCCAACGGACCGCGCCTGGACTGGACCGGGTGGCGGTGGGTGGAGTTCGAGTTGAAGGACCTCAAGTCCGCGGGCCATTGGGGCGGGGCCAACGACGGCGTGGCGCGCGGCTGGCTGCATCTGGACACGCTGCTGCTGGTGGACAGCACGCGCGATGCGACGACCGGCACCCTGCACTTTGCCGGCCCGGTGTTGGTGCGACGCGATCCCTGACTCGCCGACGCCCCATTGGGGTCGCATCTTAACATTTAACAATAGAACCAGCCGACGGGAAGATCGTCGCGCGCCCGGGGCGCGCTGAACGGCAGGCATTGGCCAATTGTTAAATGTTAAGATACGACCCCAATGGCCACGCCGGCTTCTCTCTGTGTCGAAAGGCGACATGTGGTGGTACCCCCGCCGCGAGTCGAACGCGGGACCCTCTGCTTAGAAGGCAGATGCTCTATCCAACTGAGCTACGGGGGCAACCAGACGCAGACGCGTCCCTCACTGACCCGGCACATTCCCCGCCCCTGACGCGTGGCCCGACGCCACAGGCATCCCCCCACCCGACCCGTGAGTCAGGGGGCACCTGCTCGAAAGCCAGACCCTGCGCGGGACTTGACATCCGAGGCGTACTATGGCCGCCGCCCGATGACGGGCAAGCGGATTCACGGGCCTCCGCGCCGTCTCATTCCCGCTCAACCTCGCGACCGCCCAGCAGAGTACGAAGGGGGCAGACCGTCTCAAGACGGAGTCCGTGGCGGATGCGTTCAGCGACCGGCGCGCCCACAGACCCGTGCAAAGCTCCACTGGCGCGGTGACAAGCCCTCGCTCCCGGAGGCTCGCCGGGGCTGGCCACCCACCGCTGCGCGCTGGCTTTTTCCGGGGCATCTGGGAAGATGGCGCCATGCAGAGCAGTCCTGGTTCAGCGGCGGTATGGCTGGTTCTCTTCTGTGGTCTGGCGTTCCTGGCGGCGATGGGCGGCGGCGCCCTCCCCACGCTGGTCCGCCTGACCCACACCCGGTTGCAGGTGGCGATCAGTTTCGTATCGGGACTGATGCTGGGCCTTGGCGTGCTGCACCTGCTGCCGCACGCGGCGGGTGAACTGCGCTCGGTGGACCAGGCGTGCGCCTGGTTGATGGCCGGGTTCCTCTTGATGTTCATCCTGCAACGGTTCCTCGACTTCCATCATCACGACGTGCCGCAGACCGAACCCGAGCACGCTCACGACGCCGGCTGCCACCACGAACATGAGACAACCGCATCCGGAGCGGGGCAGCCCTGCCCGACCGCTCGACTGGGTGGGCATCGCCATCGGGCTGTCCGTCCACTCGCTCTTTGACGGGTTGGCGCTGGCGTCGGCGGCGGTGGCGGGACAGCAGGGGCACGGGATGGCCCTCGCATGGGGCACGGCGCTGGCGGTCATCCTGCACAAGCCGTTCAGCGCGCTGGCGATCACCACGCTCATGGCCGCCAGCAACGCGCCCCGCCGCTGGCATCATCTGGTGAATGCCGCTTTCGCCCTCGTGACCCCCATCGGAGCGGTGCTGTTTTTCCTGGGCGGGGCCGAATTCGCCGCCGCCCACCCGGCCGTGTTGGGCGCGGCCCTGGCTTTTTCCGCCGGCACGTTTGTGTGTGTCGCCTGCGCCGATCTGCTGCCCGAACTGCAGTTCCACTCGCACGACCGGATCAAGCTGACCGCAGCCCTTCTTGTCGGATTGGCGGTCGCGGTGCTCATCGGCCGATTTGGGCACGTCGCCCATGACCACGATCACCTCGAAAACCCCGCTCCCGACCCGGCGCATGACCATGATCACAACCATGATCACGATCACGGGGGAATCCGGCCGGGCTGGGCCGAGAGCGGTTTCGCGTTCGGCAGTGGCTGCTGCCGGGAGTCCGGCACTACGAGACGAACTTGCCCGGGTTCAGAATGCCCCGGGGATCCAGGGCGTGTTTGATCTGGCGGTGCAAGCCGCGCACCGCTGCATCCGCGGCCAGCGGCCACCACCGCTGTTTGGCGAGGCCGATGCCGTGTTCGCCAGTGACGACCCCACCCCAGGCGAGCACCTGCCGGAACAGGGCGTCCAAGGCGCGCTGACTCCGCTCCCTGGCCCCAGGCTGGGCGAGGTCCACCATCACATTCACGTGGATGTTGCCGTCGCCGGCGTGACCGAAGCAGGCAATCGGCAAGCCCGAGCGCGCCTGGAGGTCTTCGGCGAACCGGAACAGGTCCTCCAGCCGGCTACGCGGCACCGCCACGTCTTCGTTGAGCTTGGTCAGTCCCGTGTCGCGGAGGGCGTAGGAGAACTCGCGGCGGATCTGCCACAAGCGCTCGCATTCGTCCACGCCGATGGCTCGCTGGACGAAGCGCATCTCGGCGTTGCGGGCGACGGCCGCCAGACGTCGGAGTTCGGCCCGCACGGACGCCGGCTGGCCGTCCAGTTCGACGATGAGCAGGCCTTCGCAACCCGCCAGCCGACGGCTGCCCGTGCGGCGCTGGGCGGCGGCCAGCGTGAACTTGTCGGCAATCTCCAGCGCGCAGGGCAGGAAACCCGCGGCGAAGATGTCCCGCAAGGCGCGGGCCGCGGCGGCCATGGAGCGGTAGCCCACGCAAAGACAGGCGCGCGCCGGCGGGAGCGGCAGCAGCTTGAGGGTCGCTTCGGTGATCACGCCGAGCAGCCCCTCGGAACCGACGAAAAGCCGGGCCAACTCGAAGCCGCTCTTGTTCTTGTGCGTCCGGCTGCCCAGGCGGACCACGGTGCCGTCCGCCAGCACGACCTCGAGTCCGAGGACATAGTCGCGCGTCACGCCGTACTTGAGGCAGCGCGGTCCGCCAGCGTTGGTGGCGATGTTCCCCCGATCGTCGAGTCCGCCCGGCTCGCCGGGTCAGGCGGGTAGAACAATCCCTTCGCCTCGACGGCATCTTGCAGGGCCTGGGTCGGGACCCCCGGCTGCACCACGGCCACGAAGTCGCCCGTGTGGATCTCCTTGATCCGTCGGAGCCGCGCGAGGGAGAGGGCGATGCCGCCCTGGACCGGCACACAGCCTCCGACATACCCATGGCCCGCGCCCCGGGGAGTGACCGGAATGCGGTGCGTGTGGGCAAAGCGGAGAATCCGGGCGACGGAGGCCGGAGTGCGCGGCAACGCCACGGCGTCAGGCTCGTGCCGGGCGAACCACTTGTCGCCCGCGTGAGCGGCCCGGTTGGCTTCATCCAGTCGCAGTTCCCCCGCGGGCAACTCGCGGGCCAGGGATCGCAACCGGGCGGCGAGCGCGGTCATTGAGGGTTGTCCTTCGGGGCGTCGATGAGGGAACGGGCATCGGCGGCGTTGACCTCGGGGACATCGACCAGGAACTCGATCCCGGCGATCCCGGCACCGCCGGCGAGGTTCGATTTCTCGTTCCGAATGGTGGCGGGAATGCCGGCGGCATCGAGTCGCGACCGAACCACCTGCGCCTCGGCATCCCGGAACGAGCGGAAGACGGTGACCAGTTCCATGGCCGAAGGCTACGCCCGGCGCGGGCCGGCTTCAAGCGACGGGGTCATCCGTCAGGTCGTCGGCACCCGCCCAAGGCGACGTTCAAACCTCGCCCTCCCCGACAGAGCACCCCCCTCCCGCGAAGTGCAACACCCGGTACCGATGAACGATGGCATCACGACGACGCCAGTCGTCCGGACCGGCACCGGCCTTGAGGGCGAGCTGGCTGAGAAAGCGGGTCTTGTCGGGGAGCTTCTCCCACACCTGCGGCAGATAAGTGGCCCGCCGGCCGCCCAGGCTGAGCAGCACGCCGTCGCGACCTGGTTCGAGCTGGTCGAGCAACTCCTGCGGCGACGCGAATCGCACCAACTCGGGAGGCGTGAGCACGCTGATCTCGATCTCGATGGTATCGAGTTCCTCCGGAGCCACGGGCGGGAAGCGGGCGTCCTCGGTGGCGGCGACGCGAGTGTTCTCGATCACGGCCCGCCAGAGCGGCCAGCGCGGCTCGACGTTGCCGATGCAGCCCCGCAACTGCCCCCGCAGCGTCAGCGTGACGAAACAACCCCGGCAGACGTTGAGCCGTGGAGGCAATTTGCACGACTCGAACGTCGGCCCAGCAACCCCTGACACGGTGCATTGCAGAGTCTCACGCGCCAACCCAAGGAGCAGGAGTTGTTCGTCGGTATTGAGTGGGGGATCGATTGAGCTGGACATGATGAACCGGACCGACGCGTTTCTGCCGCCACCGCCCCCCGTGAAGCAAGCCGATTGGCCGCGGCCCTCTGCGCCTGGGCCCGCGGGCGTGTCGATCAGACCGCGGGCGTCTCGAGCAGGGGCGCCGGGTCACGCACCGTGAACCACGCCGCCGCGGCGGCCAGGAGTATCCCGCAGACACCCGTCAGGGCCAGCAACAGCCGCAAGGCGAGGAGCGGCTCAAGGGTCGGCAACCACGTGCGCGCGGCGAAAAGCAGAAGCAGGTAGGCCACGCCGACGGCCACCAGCCAGGGCACGACCTGGAACCGCTCCCGGGCCAGCAGGTTGTTGATCAGCACATTCGCCAGCGTGAGTGGAACCATCGCCCAAGCAAACCACGGCACCAGCGGCGCCGCGGCCCAAAACGCAGGTTTGCTGAAGAACACCAGCCGCAACGGCCACTCCGGCAGCAGGGTGCAGGCAATCGCCCCCAACACCCCTCCACCCGCCGTCGCCACCAGCGCCAGCGGCATCGCCCGCGATCGCCGCGTGAGCGCCGCGCTCCGCGCCACCTTCGGAAACATCACCTGCGCCAGCGGCATCGCGTACATCATCAGCGCGAGCCCCACCAGGGCCGCCGGCATGTAGAGCTCTTGCGTCGATTCCGGGAACACGCTGCGGACATACATGACATCCACCGTGGTGAAGAGAAGCACCGTGCCCGCCCCCAGCGTCAGCGGAACAATGCGCCGCAGCCAGGGTCTCCAGGCGAACGGGGCGCCCGGACCGCGCAACACGTCCCGGATGATCCACGCACACAGTCCGGTCGACCCCGCCAGGCCCAGCAGCGCCCCGGTCATGCCCCCGGCCGCCTGCCCGCCGAGGAGCAGAATCACCGTCACCATCGTGAAACGCCCCGCCCCATCCGCGATCAGGGCCGCCCCCAACCCGACAAAGTGCTGCCGCCCCTGCACCACGCCGCGAAGGATCGGCCCCCACAGGCAGCCCAGTCCCATCCCCAGCGTGGCCCAGAACGCCGCCGGGTTCGGAATCGCCAGCGTCCCCAACAACCACGGCTGCACCAGCCAGCTCAGCCCCGCCACTGCCAGCCACAGCAGCAGGGTCGCCTTCAACAGCGCCCGGCTCGCCCCCGTGAGCTTCCGCTGCAGCTCTGGCGTCACGGCCGCCGCTGCCTGGTGCGTAAACACCGTCTGCAGCCCGATCGTGGGAATGCCGAGCAGCAGGTAGAACCGCAGCAGGGCGAAGAAGACGATGTACTCGTCGCGGTCCATCCAGCGCTGAGCCACAATCTGGGTGGCCAGCATCAGCGCCCCGCTCACCCCCGTGGCCAACACCAGCCAAGTCCCTTGACGAAAGAACACGGCGTGGCTCTCGCCCGGCTGCTCGGCTGGGGCTGGTGCGGAAGAGTTCATCGGTGGAGGTGCGTCGGCCGCCGAGGTCACCCGCCCGGACATCCCTTTCATGGGGGCAAATCGCCCGGCACCGCGCCGCGACGCCCGGCCCACTCGACCACGTCCGCCGCCCGCCGGCAGATCACCGGCCAATCAGGCGTTCCCGCACCCGGCGCGCCGCGGGTTCGGCGAGGGGCCGCTCGGTCGGCCCATGGCTTCCGCAGCCAGGCCAGCAGGGCGTCTCCGAAGCTCGCCCCGTCAAACCCCGAGAACCGCAGAAGCGGCTCGTCGCGGAAGTACCGCCGCAGACTGTCCAGCGGAGTGCAAACCGTGGGCAGCCCCACCGCGAGATACTCGACCACCTTGGCCACAAAAGCGCAGTGGGTGCCGGCCGATTCCTCGTACGGCACCATGCCCACCGTGGCCGTGGCCAGATGGCCCGCGACCGCGTCGTAAGGGACAAACCCCCGATGATGCAGCACGTCGGCCACCCCCAGGCGGCGGGCCCGACGGAGGAACGCGCGCCATGCCTCCGTCTCGTTGCCGAGAAACTCGAAGCGCACGTCCGGCCGCTCCGCCCGCACCCGGGGCACGGCGTCCAGGGCGATGCGTTGCAGGTGATGATGGTCAAAGACCCATGCATCACAATCCGCGGCGGTCCCTCGGCGCGCGCGGCGACCGCCTCGGCGCGGAAGGGAAACGCCGTCGCGTCGTAGCCGTAGCCCAAGGCCCGCAGTCGCCCCGCTGGATAGCCCGCCGTGACGAACCGGTCGGCCAGGGTCTCGGACACGGTGAGCACCGCTTCGGCGTCGAAACGGCGCGGCAACGAGAGTTCGTAACGTTTCAGCACCGCCAGCAACGGCGGCGGCATCCGCCACACGGGCCAGGTCTCGAGGAACCCGGTGAGGTGATCCAGGAAGTTCATCACCACGGGAACCCGCAACGGCCGCCTCAGCCGGCCCGCTGCCACGGCCGCGATCGCGTGCTGCGAGAGCAGGACATCGAAGTGCGTCCGCTCCGCCACCGAGGCGACCTGACGGGCCAGGGCAGCCGGGTAGAGCAGGTACTTCACGTTGCGCAGCCGCGTGTAGCGGCCCATCCGCCACCGCGTGAACCGGTGGAGGCGAATCCCAAACGTCGCGGCCACCTCGTCCGGACGTTCGTCCTGCGGGCCGAACACGTGCACCTCGTGCCCGCGTCGCACCAGTTCCCGCACGAGATAGGCGGCCTCGGCCGATCCACCGCCGCTCGGCGGGTGAAAGGGCTCGTGGGTGAGGAAGGCGACACGCATCACGGTCAGGGCAGGGAACGCAGGAACCCGGTCAGCACCTCCGTCGCCTGTTCCACCTCCCGCAGAGCGACCCATTCGTCGGCCGTGTGCGCCTGCGCGATGTCGCCGGGTCCGAACACCACGCTTGGGATGCCCCCGTGGCCGAGCACGGACGCGTCGCAGAAGAACTGCACCCCGCGCGGCCGGCGTTGCCCGACGCCGTCCATGAAACGCCGCACGAACGGCAGGTCCGGGTCCGTCTCCAGCGGCCAGCACGGGGCCCCTTTGTGGTCGGCCACCGTCGCCCGCAACCCCTGCAGCCGCAGCAGGGCGCGCACCTCCCCGCACGACGCTCGCCACGCTCTCGCCCGGCAACGTCCGGCGGTCCACGGTGATCCGGCATCGGTCGGGCACGATGTTGGGCTGCGTGCCACCCGCAATGCTGCCGACGTTCACCGTGGCCCGCCCCAAGAGGGGGTGGTGTTGTTGACGCAGCATGGCGGCGTACTCCGTCTCGATCGCCTCCACCACGCGGGCCATCTCCAGCACGGCGTTACGACCCAGCTCCGGGCGCGCGCCGTGGGCGGCCTTGCCCCGCGTCTCGAGTTGCAGCCAGACATCCCCTTTGTGCGCGGTAATGACCTGCAACCGGGTGGGCTCCCCACGATGGCCAGGTCCGCCTCGAGACGGACCGCGGCCAACGCTCTTGAGCCGCTTTGGGCATGCTCTTCGTCCACGAGCGCCGTAAACAGCACTTCGGTGTTCGCCGGCCTGCGCCCGCGGCGCGCCACTTCCCCAACGCGCTGAACATCGCCGCCACGCTGCCCTTCGTGTCGCACGCCCCACGCCCGTAGAGCCGCCCGTCCCGCCGGACCGGCCGCAACTGCTTCGGCATGGCCGCTACCGTGTCGAGGTGCGGCGCCAGGATCACCCGCTGCCGTCGCCGACCCGAGGGTTCCAGCCGCACCCACAGGTTGTCCCGACCCGGCAACACCGACTGCCGTTCGACCCCCAGCCCCCATCGGTCCGCCAGGGCGGCCAGCCACGCCGTCGCCCGCTCTTCTCCACCCAGGGGATCGCCCGCCGGCAGAAAGGCCGGGTTCACGCTGGGCAGCGCCACCAGTTCACGCAGCATTCGGATCGGGTCCATGGGCATCCCCGCCCTCAGCGCGAGGCCGGGAAGCGCGCAGTGTGCGACACGGGGCACCCACCCGGCAAGCATCCAAGCCCACGCCCGGGCCGCGGCGGCGCGCCTGAGCACGGCATGGCACGTGCTACCTCCGATAAGTTTGGAGTGTGTATCCCGACACAAGCTACGGGCTGGCGACGCGATGCGATGCGACGCGGCCGGGCGACGTGATGCCTGTCTCGGAGGCCAAGCTGCAGGGTGCCGGCCATCGTAGGCGTGGGCATCAGGCCTTGAGCCTGCACCAAGCCGTTCCACTGCGGAGACGCCAAGAGCGCCGAGGACGTAAGGGCGAGGTCGACGCACGGGGCGGATTCGCGGTGCCGTAGCGGCCCGGCGCTGCGGAGTAACAGACCAGAGCACTCCCCCGATCCGAATGCGCGCCATCCGCGCCATCCGCGCCATCCGGAAAGCGCCAAGCAAGCTGAATGGTTCTTGTTAACTGCAACGTGTTAGCCCTGGTAAATGGTCGAGAGCCAGGTAGCCGACCCTTACGCGGATGGGGGCGACCCTGTCCGTGGACGCTGGGGAAGGCCAACGTGCGAGCCGTAGCGTCCCGCGAACTCGGTTCGGCCTCGTTACGCGAAATCGGGAGTGGCCAGTCTGCCGGATTTGATGAAGCCTGCACCGGTGGGGAAGCCTCGATCACGTGCACCCACCGGACTCCCGGGGTGGAAGGAGACAGCGCGCACGGACAGAACCAGTCGGAACTTGGGAGGCCCGGTTCGGTGTCCTGGCTTGTCCAGGGCCACTCCCGGCGGGAAGCCATAACCGTCGGCGGGGCCGGATCGCGGCGTCGGATGGGCTCATAGTAGCGGCGAACCTTCGATCAAGTCGGAGGGGAGCGAAGGAGCCCTGGCCAGAGTCAAGCCGAGTCAGAGGTGCCGGGGGCTGATTGGTATGCAAGTGCCTACGACAGAACCGGTGGTGGAGGAGCTGACCTTTCGGGAAGCGATCCTGCCGCCGAACCTCCGGGAACTGAGACAGAAGCTGGGCCAGAAAGCCAAGCAGCAGAAGCGATTCCGCTTCTACAGTCTCTACGGCCTGGTGTGTCGGCCGGAAGTGCTGGAAGCCGCGTGGGCGGCCGTACGGCGCAACGGCGGGGCACCGGGCGTGGACCAAGTGAGCATCGAACCGATCGGGGCGACGCCGGAAAGCGAAGCCGCCTTTCTGGACGAACTGCAACGCAGCCTGCGGGAGAAGACCTACCGAGCCCAACCGGTGCGGCGGGTGTACATCCCCAAGGCGAATGGGAAATGGCGACCGCTGGGCATTCCGACGGTGCGGGACCGGGTGGTGCAGGCGGCGGTGTTGCTGATCCTGGAGCCGATCTTTGAAGCCGACTTCGAAGATTGCTCCTACGGGTTTCGGCCCGGACGTTCGGCACACGACGCTCTGCAAGCCATTGAGGCCCATCTGAAGGGGGGCCTGGCGGCGGTGTATGATGCGGACCTGGCCGGCTACTTCGACAGCATTCCTCACGACAAGCTCATCGCCTGTCTGCGGATGCGCGTGGTGGACGGTTCGGTGCTGGGATTGATCCGACAATGGCTGAAGGCGCCGGTGGTGGAGCCGCCCAAGGACGGGAAACCGCCGACGGTGCAGCGCAATGACCGGGGCACGCCGCAAGGCGGGGTCCTGAGTCCGCTGCTGGCCAATGTGTATCTGCACTGGTTCGACCACGTCTTTCATCGGGCGGACGGGCCGGCGCAGTGGGCCAAGGCGAAGCTGGTCCGCTATGCGGACGACTTCGTGGTGTTGGCGCGGTACGTGAGTCCGCGTCTGCGCGACTGGCTCGAGGGCAAGCTGGAAGGCTGGCTGGGGTTGCAGATCAACCGGGAGAAAACCCGCGTGCTCGATCTGCGGCAACCGGGCCAGAGCCTGGATTTTCTGGGCTACACGTTTCGGCAGGACCGCGACCAGTATGGCCGCCCGCAGCGTTACTGGAACCTGGTGCCCTCGCGCAAGGCGGTGGCGCGGGAACGCGAGACGTTGCGGGGTTGATCAGTCCGCAGCAATGCTCCACGCCGCTGCCGGAATTGGTCGGGCGCTTGAACCGTCACCTGCGGGGCTGGGCCAACTACTTTGGGCTCGGCTACCCGCGGAACGTGTTTCGGCACCTGAACCACTTCGTGCGGTATCGGTTGGGCCAGCATCTGCAGCGGCGCAGTCAACGGGGCTGGCGGGCCCGCAAGGGGTCAGCCTGTACGCGCACTTGGAACGGTTGGGACTGGTTCGTTTGTGAATGCGTTCTGGAAGAGACGACTCTGGCGAGAGCCGGATGGGGGAAATCTCCATGTCCGGTTCGACGAGGGAGAGGGGAGCGGCGGTCATTGGTCCTCGGACCTTTCATCCCGTGCTCTCCTCTCTACTCTACCGGTCTGATGCTGGGGCCGTTCTGGATGTCCGACGGCTCACCCTCCAACCTCCCTCTGTGTCCCTCGCACCTCTGTGGTTCCAGACCAAGCGGTTCCGCCACAGAGACTCGAGGGACACAGGGGGGGCCGAGATGGGAAGGCCGTGGAAGGCCGCGGTGCCGGGGTCAGAACGGGCGCCTCGCCGGAGGGAACCTCCCATCGCGATCAAATCCCAACATGCTAATCACCAACGCATAAGACACTGAATCTCTCCGCTGAAATGGGTCGTGGGTTCCCCCTTACGCCGTCCTCCGTCCCACTACCTCCTAATGTAGTGTCTCACAAATAACTGGAGGTATGACGTACCTGGGGTATTCTTCATCCATGCCGCGCGTCGCACCGCCTGTGAATCTGACGGAAACGGATCGTCAAGAATTGGAGCGTTGGGTAGCCGCCCACCGTACCCCGCAGCAGGTTTCCGAGCGTTGTCAGATTGTCTTGGCGGCCGCCCAAGGCTAACAGAACCAGATCATCGCCGATGATCTGGACCTCAATTTCAAGACCGTGGCGCTGTGGCGGAGGCGCTTCCTGAGCGAGGGACCCGATTGCTTGTGGGAGGTGGCCGAGGGACGCGGACGCAAGGCGAAGCTTTCGGCGGAGGATGTCGCGCGGATTGTCGACGCGACCCTCCAAACCAAACCGGCGGGCGCCACCCACTGGAGCTGCCGCACGATGGCCAAGAACCAAGGCGTGAGCAAAGCGACCGTGAACCGGATCTGGCAAAGCCATCAACTCAAGCCGCACCGGACCAAAGGATTCAAGCTGTCGCGGGATCCGCTCTTCCTGCAGAAGCTGACCGATGTGGTGGGATTGTATCTGAACCCGCCGCAGAAGGCCTTGGTGCTCTGCGTCGATGAAAAGAGCCAAATTCAGGCTCTGGACCGTACCCAGCCGGGATTACCCCTGAAGAAGGGTCGGTGCGGCACCATGACGCACGATTACAAGCGCAATGGGACCACCACGCTATTCGCCGCGCTGGAAGTCGCCCAAGGGAAGGTCATCGGCCAATGCTATGCGCGCCATCGCCACCAAGAGTTT